>NZ_JAAKGO010000003.1 GCF_011043525.1 Sphingobacterium sp. SGG-5 | reverse complement strand
AAAGATTCTGCTTGATCCACTCTAACCAACATAATATCTGTCAGAAGATTCGGAATATAATATGTAAAGATAATAGGTCATAACAAAAAAGGTCGCAAAAATATTCTGCGACCTTGGCTCCTGAAGCTGGGCTCGAACCAGCGACCCTCTGATTAACAGTCAGATGCTCTAACCAACTGAGCTATTCAGGAATAGAATACGACCTCCTTTTTTCGGAATTGCAACAAAGATAAAACTTCCATTTCAAAAAAGCAATACCATTTTTGCCTTTAAGTTAGCATTTCGACCTTCGCTTGCTCATAGCTTTCCTGATGCACGTTCGCTACCGCTCTTCCCGATGGATCATTCATGTTTTGGAATGCTGCATCCCATAACAATGCTTCCGGTGTGCTACATGCTACCGATTTAACCGAAGGTACGGTCCGGGCTGCTGCTTCCGAAGGAAAGTGTTCTTCAAAAATAGAGCGATAATGATACTCCTCCTTGTTTTTTGGCGTGTTGACCGGAAAACGGGAAGCTGCCTGCGCGAATTCTTCATCCGTTACCATTTTTTCGGCTTGATCTTTTAAGGTATCAATCCAGCTATACCCTACCCCGTCCGAAAATTGTTCCTTCTGGCGCCATGCAATACTTTCCGGTAAATAATCTTCAAATGCTTTACGCACAACCCATTTTTCCATCCGTCCTTCCTTGATCATCTTATCCTTCGGATTTAAGCGCATCGCCACATCGATAAATTCCTTATCCAGGAAAGGCACCCGACCTTCAACACCCCAGGAAGCCAAGGACTTGTTGGCGCGTAGACAGTCGTACAGATACAGCTTTTTCAGCTTGCGGACCGTCTCTTCATGAAACTCCTTCGCATCAGGTGCTTTATGAAAATATAAGTACCCGCCAAAGAGTTCGTCCGAACCTTCACCCGACAGCACCATCTTGATGCCCATGGACTTGATAACACGAGCCAAAAGATACATCGGTGTCGATGCTCTTACCGTGGTTACATCATAAGTTTCCAAATGATAAATGACGTCGCGGATCGCATCCAGACCTTCCTGGATAGTAAAGTTGACCTCATGATGGATCGTGCCAATATGTTCCGCTGCCTTTTGAGCCGCTTTTAAGTCCGGTGCCCCTTTTAAACCGACAGCAAAAGAATGCAACTGCGGATACCAAGCTTCATCTTGTCCAGAGGTCTCGATACGTTTTGAGGCAAATTTCTTTGTTACTGCTGCGATGACGGATGAGTCGAGCCCGCCCGATAAGAGTACGCCATAAGGCACATCAGACATCAACTGCCGATAAACAGCATCTTCCAAGGCTTGACGTAAAACCGCTATATCTGTTTCCGCATCCTGCACAGCGTCATAGGCTTCCCAATCGCGCTTATACCATTTCTGAAGCAGACTTCCCTCCTTGTTATACAGATAATGCCCCGGAGGAAACTGTTCAATCTGCGAGCAGAAACCTTCTAAAGACTTCAGTTCGGATGCCACAAAAAACTGCCCAGCTTCGTCCGAACCATAGTACAATGGAATAATGCCCATATGGTCCCGTGCCGCCATGAAAGACCCATCGCGCGAATCATACAGTGCAAAGGCAAAGATGCCATTGAGGTCCTCCAGGAAAGCCGTACCCTTTTCCAGATATAAGGCCAATATAATCTCAGAGTCAGACTGTGTTGTAAAATTATAATGTGGAAGAGCATTACGTAGCGCCTGGTGATTGTATATTTCACCATTTACGGCTAACACAACTTTACCATCCGGGCTAAATAGAGGTTGGCTTCCGGATTTCGGATCGACGATTGCTAAACGTTCGTGGGCTAAAATTGCCTTTGGCGAACTAAAGATTCCGGACCAGTCCGGTCCGCGGTGGCGAATACGCTTCGCCATTTCTAAGACCTGTGGTCTGATCTGCTGTTCTCCCCGAACTAAATCAAATGCTCCAATAATTCCACACATACGATTTTGTTTTTTTAAGATGACTGAAATAATTACTCCACAAAGGACGTAACATAAAAACAAAATTCATAATGTTTTTGAATTTTTATTAAAATTTTAATAAAAATATACATGAAATATTAAATTAATAATATCAAAAGATCAAATACGTTGATATTTTTAATATTTATCAATTCGGACTGGAGGAAGAACTTACAATGGGCGTCAAGATATCGACGACTTTATTCTTTATTTTGGTAATATCCGACTTTAAACCCACCATAATCGTGAGCGCTTGGAAAGGTCTGCCCTGTATCCGGTTAAAGTTATACATATAACCGAATTCACTACAGACGAAAAAGCCCGGAAACTTATAGTCGGCACCTACGCCGACTTTTGTTCCAAAGGCAATGGATTTCAAATGGTGGATTTTAACAATATCACCCACTTCCTCTGCACGCGGCTCGCTCACCAATCCTATTGTCGGACCAGCATATATGTAAGCATTGAGTCGATTATACTGCTTCCGACGACCGGCCGCCAAGCTCAGCATATAGATACTGGCTCCCCCGTCTTCTATGATTTTATTGTAATCCGGATCACTATACTGTTGTTTATACTTAAAGGACAGCATATATAAAGCCGGATAAACATAATATTTAGGATTACGTAAGGTAAAGTCCACCCCCATACTGCCCGCAAATACCTTTGGCGACAATACTTCGTTCGTTTTACCGAGCGGGATCCCTAAGCCAGTGCCAGCAAAATAATATACTTTCTTATAATGAATGGTGTCCACTCCTGTCTGTGCATAGCTATAGCTTACATTCAGGAGGATAATAGCATAAAATACATTGATCCTCATATATTTTTTAACAAAAACCTTTCTTTTTTGAATACTGTATATTAACACAGACTTAACAAAGAGGACTGTTAATTGTTTTATAAAGACAAAAGCCTACAAATAGGCTTTACTACCTGGTCCCTGATTAAAAATCAAATCGATTATACTGAGGTCGGGAATAAACCCGTGTCTATCTTCAAATAGTTGGTAATACGGTTTAGCATGGGGATATATACTCTCCTTTTTAGGGTGGATTGCTGTTCTGTAATCGATAGTATCGACCGGTTCTTTCTCATAACCGTCGGTAAATGTAAGGATACGGTCGATCTTCAAAATTTTCAATATCAATTCCAGCTGCGCGACATTGTAGTCGAAAAGAAACTCATATTTTTTATGAAAGAACGGAAAGAAGTCGTCTTCATAATATTCGAAATAAGCCGAACTCCGGTAGGCTGTCTGTATGCTCAACCAGTGTAATCGCTGCCAATCGTGATCATAATTGATTCGGATATCTTTCATAGCAACATGTTCCTTGCGTCCATGCTCTACAGGTAATATCAGGTCCAACACACCATTTGCCGTTGCTATCTTAGCTCGGTTTCGATACGTCTGCTTCGGGTAATGTTCGTATTTCTCCAACCTTAGGGGGTATTCCTCTTTATGGATAGCATGAAAACACGAAACAGCGGGAAGGTAATTCGCAGAGAACAAAACAGATGACGTGGGCATATGAAAATTAATTTAAAATTTTCGCAAAAATACAGCATTTTATCTAAGTTTGAGGAATAGATGAAAAAGAGCATTCTTTCTGCATGCATATGGATCTTATCGTTACTGCCCTTCGCGGTATTATATCTTATCTCCGATTTTTTGTTCGTGATTATTTATTACGTACTCGGATATCGCAAGAAGATTGTATACACCAATCTGCAAAAGTCTTTTCCCGAAAAAACGCAGAACGAAATACGTCAAATCGCCCGAAAGTTTTATCGTTACCTTCCTGATATTGTCGTCGAAGCGATCAAAATGCGAACGATTTCGAAAGAGCAGGTCATCCAGCGCATCGAGTTGCTCAATGAAGAAGAGGTAACCCGACATTTCGACGCCGGCAAAGCAGTTATCGGTGTAACCGCACATTATGCCAACTGGGAATTGGGGATACATCGGTTGTCCTTAATGACACCTTACCCAAAACTCGTCATCTACAAACCGCTCAACAACAAAAATTTTGATGATATTTACAACCATATCCGAACACGGTTCGGCGCAACAATGGTGCCGATGAAACAGATCTTACGGCATATTGTCAAGCTTAAAAATCAAGCCCATATCAGTATGTTTGTTGCGGATCAAACCCCTGTCTATCAGGATTCCGATTATTTCATGGATTTTCTTAACCAGGAGGCCTTGGTATATACCGGTACAGAGCGGATAGCAAAACTGACCGGAAATCCTGTTGTCTTCTGTCAGATCGGCAGAAAGAAAAAAAGAGGCTATTATTTCTGCAAATTCACTACTTTAGTAGAAAACCCAGAAATGTACGCTAAATACGAAATTACAAAGCTACACAATAAATTTACCGAAGAAATAATCCGGGAGGAACCCGCTTTTTGGTTATGGTCACACAACCGTTGGAAGCGAAAGAAAAGAGCGATATGAGGACAGAATACCCGAAAGTTGCCGTTGTAATCCTAAACTGGGATGGTCGTTTTTTCCTTGAAAAATTCTTACCATCGGTATACAATAGTACCTATCCGAATATTGAGTTTGTGTTGGGCGACAATGCATCTACAGATGATTCAGTAGACTTTGTCCGGAAAACGTATCCTAATATCACGATTATTCAGAACCCGTCCAACTACGGTTTTGCGGGTGGATACAACAGAATTCTGGAACATGTTGGGGCCGACTATTTTATCTTGTTAAATTCAGATGTGGAGGTAACGCCGGGCTGGATTGAACCGATGATACAGCTCATGGAACAGGAAGGCTACGCGGCTGTACAACCGAAGATAAAATCTTATCATCAAAAAACACATTTTGAACACGCGGGTGCTGCGGGCGGCGCAATTGATACTTTCGGTTATCCCTTCTGTCGCGGACGCATACTCCACATCTGTGAGGAAGATCAAGGGCAATATGATCAGAATGCGGAAGTGTTCTGGGCATCAGGTGCAGCTTTATGTATTAAATCGACCGCTTGGCAGGAAGTCGGTGGATTTGATGAGGATTTCTTCGCCCATATGGAAGAGGTAGACCTCTGTTGGCGGTTGAAGAAACTGGGTTATAAAATCGGCTATGCTTTTGAAAGTACGGTGTATCATGTTGGCGGAGGTACGCTGAAAACCAGTAATCCACGGAAGACGTACCTCAACTTTCGAAATAACCTGATGATGCTGCAAAAGAACCTTTCTTTTGGACAGGCCTTTCTCATTCTCCAATGTAGGTTGTGGTTAGATCTTTTTGCGATAATCCGTTTTCTGTTTGAAGGCAAAAGAAGAGATGCCTGGGCAGTCAGCCGGGCTCATCAAAGTTTCTGTTTGCATTTTTTCCGAACAGCAGCGAAACGAAAAAAACCGCGCACCCCGGAAAATAAAACCGGAAAGTATAAGAAATGTATCATCTGGGATTTTTACATCAATAAGATCCATACTTATCGGGGACTACGTGAAAAGGACTTCTATTAAGAGCGCTAACGGCATAAAATTATTTTAATTAATATTAGGCTAAAAATTTCTTAATTTCGCTGTCGATGTCACGCGATATTCAAGAGCACATGGCGCAGCTCACGCAAGAGCTGAACGAATATAATTACCAATATTATGTTCTGGCGAATTCTGTCATTCCGGATTATGACTTTGATCTCAAGCTAAAGGAGCTTGAAAAGCTGGAAAGCGATTTTCCGGACTATAAAGATCCTAACTCGCCTACAGGTAAAGTAGGCGGTGATATTACCTCTAAATTTGAGACGACAAGACATCGCTGGCCCATGCTCTCGCTTAGCAACACGTACAACGAACAAGAGCTACGGGATTTTGATGAACGCGTCCGAAAAATTGTGGGTACACCCGTACAATATGTATGTGAGCTCAAGTTTGACGGGCTCTCCATTTCCCTCACCTATACCGAAGGAAAGCTGACAAAAGCGGTAACGCGGGGCGATGGTATACAGGGTGATATTGTGACTCAAAATGTCCGGACAATCCGAAGTATCCCCCACCAACTTAAACAAGGAGGTTATCCGGATACTTTTGAAATCCGCGGCGAAATATTTATGCACAAGGCTGCATTCCTGCGGCTCAACAAAGAACGGGCGGAAAATGACGAGCAGACTTATGCTAATCCGCGAAACTTTGCCGCCGGAACGATCAAGTTACAGGACTCTGCTGAGGTGGCCAAACGACCCTTGGATTGCTTTCTCTACTTTTTATACGCAGATAACAGAAACCGGCTTTTTCATACGCACTGGGATAGTCTGAGCGCTGTACAATCGTGGGGCTTTCCGGTGTGTGAGCATACAACTTTGTGCGATACCGTCGATGAGGTATTGGATTTTATACAGTATTGGGATACCGCAAGACATCAGCTTTCTTACGAAATAGACGGCATTGTCATTAAGGTCAACGACTATGCTTACCAAGAAGAATTGGGGTTCACCGCCAAATCACCGCGATGGGCCACATCTTTTAAGTTTAAAGCTGAACGTGCAGAAACGATACTCAAAGATATTACCTATCAAGTAGGCCGCACAGGAGCTGTGACACCGGTCGCCAACTTAAAACCGGTTAGCTTAGCCGGCACAACAGTAAAAAGAGCGTCGCTGCATAACGCTAATGAAATTCAACGCTTGGATCTGCATATCGGCGATACGGTATATGTGGAAAAAGGTGGCGAGATTATCCCCAAAGTCATGGGCGTTAATATAACCAAACGTCCCAGCAATACGGCACCCATTGTTTATCCGTTGCTGTGCCCGGTATGTAGCGCGCCCTTGGTTCGACAAGAAGGAGAAGCGGTACACTATTGCCCCAATGAATACGGTTGCAGACCACAAATTGTCGGCAAGTTGCAACATTTTGCAGGACGCAAAATGATGGATATAGCGGGTTTAGGTAATGAAACGATCGAAACCTTCTATTCTTTGGGATTAATTTCGAAAATATCGGATATATATACGCTTCAAGAACGCCGGGAAGAGCTTGTCCGTATCGAACGCTTCGGGCAGAAGTCTATTGAAAATATGCTGGTGGGTATTGAAAAGTCGAAAGAGAAACCTTTTGAAAAGGTGCTCTTCGCACTGGGCATACGTCATGTCGGCGAAACGGTTGCTAAAAAGTTGGCCCAGCATTTTAAATCCCTGGAAAACATGAAGCTTGCATCCATCGAGGAGCTCGCTGCTGTACAGGACATCGGCATTCGTATCGCCGAAAGTGTATTTTATTATCTGCGGGAGGAGAAACATCTTTTGGAACTGGATAAGCTGGCTGTTGCGGGGCTTCATTTTCAGATCGAAGAAAAAACGATTGTCCTGGCGGGGAATGGGCTATCGGATAAGACTTTCCTTATTTCAGGTGTTTTTGTGGACTTCTCCCGGGAGGAGTTGGCCGCACTTATCGAATCCCATGGCGGCAAGATGATCAGTAGCATTTCAGCAAAACTGAATTATCTGGTGGCAGGTGACAAGATGGGACCTTCTAAGCGTGTAAAAGCTGAAAAATTAAAAATTCCTATTATTTCGGAAGAGGAATTATTACATATGATTAATAGAAACAATTAAAAAAATAGCATAAAAGAAAGATGAATGAGCTTATAGGGGCAGGTGTAGCGTTGGTTACTCCTTTTCATGCGGATGGATCCATTGATTTTGACACACTAGGTGATTTGATCGAATATCAGATTGCAGAAGGTGTGGATTACCTCGTGTCGTTAGGCACTACGGGTGAAACGGCGACATTGGCACAGGAGGACCGGAAGCAGGTTTGGAAGTTTACCACCGATAAAGTAAAAGGTCGTGTTCCTTTAGTTGCAGGAATAGGCGGCAACAATACTGCGGAGATTGTTCGTCAAGTACAAGCATTTGACATACCAGGATATTGTGCTATTCTATCGGTCTCGCCCTACTACAACAAGCCTACACAGGAAGGGATATATCAACATTACAAAGCGATAGCTGAAGTATCGACCTTACCGATCATCCTTTATAATGTCCCCGGAAGGACGGGAAGTAATATCATGCCGGCCACAGCGGTCAGGTTGGCTCAGGATTTTAAGAATATCGTAGCGATTAAAGAAGCATCGGGTAACTTTATGCAGTTTTCTGAAATCATGCGCGATAAACCCGACGATTTCCTGTTGATCTCAGGCGATGACCCTGTGACGTTACCCATGATGGCGTTAGGAGCAGTAGGAATCATCTCGGTCGTTGGCAACGCGTTTCCTGGAAAGGTTGCTCAGCTGGCTAAGCTATGTCGTGCCGGCAACTATGCAGAAGCAGGTATTCTTCATGCACAACTGCTTCATATCACTGAACTTTGCTTTGTTGAAGGCAATCCTTGCGGCGTAAAATATATTCTACAGCAAAAAGGTTTCGGCAAAGATTATGTACGCTTACCGCTGGTGCCTGTCGGTCCGCAGACACAACAAAAAATCATCGACGAGTTGAAGAAAATAGATCGCTTTTAGATTATACCGATCGAGGATAAATCATGTCTGTGCCGTGTCTCCTAAGCGGCCAGACTGTTCGTCTATGCTGTCATGCTACGAGAAGTCAAGGCATAAAAAGAAATACACAGGTAAACAAACTGTACTAACACATTGTTATTCATAAACTTGTAGTACATTTATCAATTCATCTTCACCAGAGAATATTCCTTCATGAAGCCGCCGTGGACAGATATACATTTACTGGAACAGATTGCTGAAGATAATCACGCAGCTTTCAAAATACTCTATGAGCGCTACTGGCAGGAATTATTGGATGCGGCCTACAAACGATTAAAGGATCCGCAGATTGCGGAGGATATCGTTCAGGAGGTGTATGCCCATCTCTATAAAGCTCGAAAAACGTTAGTCATCTCCACATCGCTATCGGGTTATCTCCATACTGTACTCAAATATAAAGTACTCGACGAAGTGCGCAGACAGCTTGTCCGTGAACGCTATCGGGAAGAGTGGTTTCGAGACCTGCCCAATCTCTCTACGTCCGAGACGTCCCAGTTATTGGAGGAGAAAGAAATGCAAGCCCTGTTGGAAGAAGCGGGAAGCCATATGCCTCCGAAGTGCCGAGAAGTATTCTTTCTAAGACAACGCGAGCAGCTCTCCTATAAGGAGATCGCGCAGCGACTGAACCTGTCCGAAAAAACTGTCGAAGGACATTTACATCGTGCTCGGGTTATACTAAAGCATTACTTCAAAAACTATCCGATAAATTTTATTTTGCTCATAGCCTGCATATTACAATAATATTCACTTTCAGAGCAAGGGTTTTTGGCGGTTGAAACGATACATCTTAATAAAGGGGTAAACCTGTAATATGTATGAAAAAAGAGCGCCTACGTTTTTTAATTGATGTCTCTAAGCAGCAAACCGCAACCTCCAAGCAACAACGGGAGTTGAATGCCTGGTACGCCAGCTTTGAGCAAGACCCGGGTTACACCGAGCAGCTGAGCGAAGCCGAACAATTCGCTTTACGCAGTCGAATGTTATCCGCTTTCGAACAAGAACATATACGTACTGGATGGTGGCAACGTCGCAGATATTGGTCTATCGCAGCAGCGGCAACAATCGCGATCGCCGTCGCCCTAGGCAGTTTATTCTATTTAACGAACCCGGCTGACAGGTTGAGCACTGCCACTGAAAAATCGATCGATCTGCTCCCTGGCGGCAACAAGGCGACTCTCACACTTGCAGATGGCCGTACGATTGAGCTGAACGAAGCACAGACTGGAATCGTCGTCGGGAATGCGGTGATGTACGACGATGGTAGTGCAGTCGTGACAAACCATACAGACGATCCATCAGCTGATACGCCTTCCCTTATGTCACTAAGTACACCAAAGGGAGGCACCTATCAAGTAACCTTACCCGACGGCACAAAAGTTTGGCTCAATGCCGGATCCACACTCCAATATCCCAATCGATTTATAGGCAATGAACGCCTCGTTCGACTTGAAGGTGAAGCCTATTTTGATGTAGCAAAGGCAGACGCGCGGTCGTCCAAGCCTTTTCGGATTACGGTAGGCGGACAACAGGTTGAGGTGACAGGCACACAATTCAATGTTTCGGCTTATCCCGACGAAACCATAATCAAAACAACATTGATCGAAGGTACTGTCAAGCTACGTGCCAACGAGACGGACGCATCCGTCACACTCTCGCCGGGCGAACAAGGTCTGTTCGCTGACGGAAAACTATCGAAACAGCCCGTAAACGTTCTATCCGCAATGGCCTGGAAGAACGGAGATTTCATGTTTGACAATGAGCCTTTGGAATCCATCATGAAAAGGCTTGGCCGCTGGTATGATGCTGAAGTCGTCTACCAAAATGCCCCGAAGAACATACGATTATATGGAATAGTTTCCAGATCAAAAAACATTTCTACTGTATTGGAAATTCTAGAGATGACAGGGCAGGTAAAATTTAAAATTGAAGGGCCTACAGCAGGACATAACGAAAGGAGGATTGTGGTTATGCAGTAATAGGACACCAACATCGATGTCTTGTATAAATAAAAACCGAGGTGCGCTAACACCCCGGCTACGATGGGTCAAGTCCATTATTTGTATAAGACAGCTACACGACTAAATACAACTGATTTTTTTACAACAAATGAAAAAACCCAACTGGTTCAAAATTATGAATTTTAATGATTTTATTACTAGAAGATTACTTATGCGACTTCATGTAACTATCGTGCTCATACTGACAATGGTGTTACACACCTGGGCGGTGCCAATCTTGGCTCAGCGCGTAAGTATTAAGACAAAAAATGCAAAGCTTGCCGAGGTCTTTCAGACTATTCGACAACAAACCGGCTACGATTTTGTCATTGGCACCAATATCGCGACATCCGCTAAACCGGTTAGCTTGGACATGACGAATGCTCCGCTCACCGACGTACTGGATGCGTGCTTCAAAGGACAGCCCTTCACCTACAGCATACTCGAACGGACGGTGGTAGTAAAAGAAAAGCCTAAATCAAAAATCCAATCACAAGCCCAGGTACAGATCAATGGACGGGTTACCGATACAAAAGGTAATCCCATCCCGGGGGTGTCCGTGACAATAATTAAAAATAAAGTAGCGGAACAGGAGCAACCAACGGAACAGGAGCAACCAACGGAACAGGAGCAATCAACGTTTAAATTTAAATTATCGTTGAATTTTAATACCGTTAGAACGAATGCCGATGGAGAGTTTACTATCAAGGTACCCACCGAAGGTAAATTTATAGCGTTTTCACATATCGCTTACATATCTAAAGAAGTGCCTATCGATGGACGTACACGCATCAATGTGATTCTTCAGGAAAACACAAACGAACTACAAGAGACTGTTGTTATCGCCTATGGCAATCAACAGCGCAAAAATATTACAGGCGCGGTGAGTACAATTTCAGGGGAACAGATTGCGGATCTCCCGCCGGTAGTCAATCTCGAAGAATCCTTAAAAGGTCTGGCGGCGGGCGTGATGGTGCAACAGGAAACCGGACAACCCGGAGCTGCTACACGTATCCGTATCCGGGGGTCTTCTTCCCTCTTGGGCTCAAACCAACCTTTGTACGTTGTGGATGGTGTACCGATGACTACAGAAGGGAATATCCCTGACGATGGTTCTACTTTTAATGCAGAAATGCTGAGACAAGGACTCAATAGCCCACTGAACAACCTCAATCCAGCCGATATCGAATCGATAAGTATACTGAAAGATGCGTCGGCAACAGCCATTTATGGTTCACGTGCCGCCAATGGCGTAGTGATTATCACCACAAAAAATGGATCATTGACAGAGAAGCCTATATTCAACTTCACCTCGTCATTAGCGATTCAGAAAGCACAAACGGAATCGACGCTCAATGCAGATCAGTTCCGCGAAATATGGATGGAAGCCGCCAATAACAGCACATCTACTGCCCCCTTTATCCAACAAATCCGAGACGGGAGCTATTTTGGTACCGCCGATACGGACTGGGAAAAGGAAGTAAGCATTGCTAACCCACTTACGAAGCATGTCAACTTATCCGTCCAGGGAGGTGGTAAAGCACTACAGTACTACGTGAGTGCAGGTCATAATGGCCACGAAGGAACATTTAAAAGCGCTTACTTCAGACGCTATAACTTCCTTACCAATCTGACGTTGAATGTCTCCGATGCTATCCGCGTGGGTACCTCGTTAAATCTTTCGTCAAGTGACCAAGGCTCTCCCCATCAAGGTCTATTAAGCCGTATATATGTCTTCCGACCGGATTTACCAATTTATAATCCAGATGGAAGCTATACCTATTCGCCTTTTTATTCACAGGCAAACCCCGTCGCAATAAGCAACATATCGAACACAAACAATACGCTGTTATTTGTCGGATCGGTCTTTGGAGAGGCCCGGTTTGCAAAATATTTCAAGTTTCGCACGGCGTTGTCCTTGAATTATAACATGGGTGATATGCACAATTATTACCCGAGCTATACCAACGAAGGTGGTTTTAATTATTCGACCGGCATGGTGGGTAACGGCTACGGACAGGAAAGTGTCTCACAATCGACCTCACACCTATGGGAAAATACATTAAACTATGCGCAGAGTTTTGGGGAGATCCATGCGCTCGACGCTATAATCGGTGCCTCCTGGCAAGGTGATGCGACGGGTTACCTCAAAGCATCGGGTCGCGGCTTCCCCCAAGATGAAGTCCTTAACAATTTATCCAGCGCCACAACAGATTTCCTGATACGTTCTGATAAGACACAGAGCGGTCTTGCTTCATACTTCGGGCGGGTCAACTACACCTTAAAAGACCGTTATATTGTGATGGCCTCCGGGCGTACCGACGCTTCATCAAAATTCGCTTCGGGTAATCAATGGGCCTTCTTCCCTACCGGTGCTGTGGGCTGGCGTATATCGCAAGAGCCGTTCATGCGTTCGATTTCATTCCTTGATGAATTGAAGCTGCGGGCAAGTGTCGGGGTAATCGGCCAACAAAACTTTGGCCCATATCAATGGCGATCACTGTTCGAGGCATCGCAATATGGTGGATTACCGGCGGTTACCCATATTCAACTGGGCAACTCTCGACTCAAATGGGAATTGACCACACAGACCGATGTCGGATTGGACTTCTCTTTGTTTAATAATCGCCTAAATGGGGTGATCGATTACTACAATAAAACAACAGCCGATCTACATTATTTCATGAATGTACCACGGTCTACCGGCTTCGTACAAACGGTCACCAACGTGGGCACAACCCGAAATACAGGATTAGAATTGACCTTAGAAGGAGACATCATCAGAGGTCAGAATTTCGGTTGGAACATGATGTTGAATGTAACGCGCAACCGTAATAAACTGGTAAGTCTGAACGATGATTTTCTCAACGAAACCACCGGAACGATCACACCACCAAATACGGGATCGATATTAAAGATCGGAAGCCCGATCGGATTACTCTGGGGCTATGTAGCTGATGGCATCATACAAACGACAGAACAACTCGAGCAGCTGAACGCCGGTGCGCCGGATGGTATCTACAAAGCTGCCGGGACAGCACCGGGTGATATCCTTTTTAAAGACATCAGCGGCCCGAATGGTGTTCCGGACGGTGAAATCACGGCATTGGACCAGACCGTCATCGGTAATGCCGCACCTGATATCTGGGGCGGTTTCTCCAGCACATTCCGCTATAAAGGCGTGCGCCTAACGACGATGTTCAATTATTCTATCGGTAACGACCTGCGTTGGGGTACACAAGCTACGAGTATCAACTTTGCCTCACAGGCAACCGGAGAAAACAAATGGGACATCGTCATGAATCGCTGGACACCTGAACGTCCTACCGATCAGCCCCGCGCCGTGTATGGTGACCCCAACGGGAATGCGGGCATTTCGAGCTTCTATGTACACGATGCTTCATTCTTAAGGCTCAACAATGTGCTGCTGGAATACAGCCTGCCCCAGTCCTTCTTAGTCAGAAGTGGGTTTTTGGATCGTGTACAGTTGTTTGCGAGTGCACGTAATCTACTAACATTTACCAAATATCCCGGTGCAAATCCCGAGACGACTAATTTATTCAATAACGACGTAAGTGCAGGGTTGGATAACAGCCGTTACCCCGCCGCAAAAACGTATACATTTGGTATCAAAGCTGGATTTTAAGAATTATAAAAACAGAAAAAAAATGAAGAATATCATTCACTTGTTCGTTATATCCACGTTACTGATGTCCTGCTCAAAGCTGGTCAATGTGGTCGATGTGGACCCGCCTAATAATCTGGTCCCGGAAAATGTGGCCAAGACAGCAGAAGGAGCCCGCTACCTCTTAAACGGAACCTACGCCATGCTGCATGACCAGTACTACTACATGTTCACAGAAATGGTACCCGCTGCGTTGACAGGGACAGCTACCCGGGGCGGGTTTCTCCTCAGCCAACAGTTTGTTGACAATGCGGTAATGTCTAATCTTGCCGATGTCGCCAATATATGGGGCGCATTTTACAAAGTTGTAGACCATGCCAACTGGACCATTCAGCTGACTACTCAGCTCCCAACATCCGAACTGTCAGAAACAGAAAAAAACAGCATTATTGGTGAGGCCAGGGCACTACGGGCTATGGCTCATTTCGATGCTTTACGTTATTTTGGCGAGTTTTATGATCTGGAAAGCGAATTCGGTGTCGTCATCCGGACCGAGCCCACTGACTTCACTAACCGGCTTAAAGCGCGTAGCAGCGTGGCGGAGACTTATCAACTCATACTGGACGATCTCGACTTCGCTATCGCAAATGCGCCGGACTTCTCCACACCTATATTTTTCTCGAATGGGTCAGCCAAAGCCCTCAAAGCACGTGTATTGCTGTACCGTGGAGAATACGAGGAGGCTGCACTGTTGGCCAACGAAGTCATCGAACAGGAGCCGCGGTCATTGAGTCCGACTTTCAGCCAGGTCTTCAGTACTGGCTTCAATGCACCGGAACTACTTTTCGTGCGGGCGACTGATGCTGTAACCTATGCGTCCGACCGAAAGCGATTCACCTACACAGGCAATCATGTCGTTGCAGGGCCGTTCCTAAAGACACTCATGGAAAGTGATCCCCGAAAACCTGCGACCTATGCGGCGAATGGCGGGATGGTGAAGGTCAACAACACGGCCTTCTACAGCCCGACCTATTTCATCCGTCTTGCTGAAATGTATCTCATTAAAGCCGAGGGATTGGCTCGAATTGAGGCCCCATTAGATGACGCGAAAGAGCCATTGGAAGCTATCATGTCTCGCGCATGGGACACACCGACGGTTTCAACAGCAACTTCCCATACCGCATTACTCGACGAAATATATACTGAGATCATTAAGGAGCTGTGTTTTGAAAACGGATCGGATTGGTTTGCCTCTATTCGATTTGGAAAGATATCTGAGGTAAAACCGGAAGTGACGACGACAGATCAGTATATATTGCCTATACCCGATGGTGAAATCGATGCAAACCCGCTCTTTGGCGACCAGAATGACGGGTATTAAACCTCTAAATATTTAGACTTATCAGAAACTATGCATATTAACTTTTCAAAAATTATCAAATTTACCTTGATGTTAAGCGTGATGGGCTGGACAGCCCACGCCCAAACGGGTCAACAAGGGGATAGCACAAAAGCAGAGAGGCCCGCACCCATCAAGACGTTTAATGCCTTCTTTAAGAACAAAACCTTGAAATCCGATACGGGGCTATTTGTCATTCATCAGGCCGATCATCAATATTTTTTCGAAATCGCCGATAGCCTGCTCGGACGGGATATGTTGATGGTTTCCATCCGCGTCGCCATGAGCGGTGGGACCGGCGACAATATGGTCGCCGGTGAAAGGGCTGAGCCTGGACTGATGCTGCGCTGGGAAAAATCTCCTAATGAGCAGCACATCTTACTCCGGAAAGTCACATCCCGAAATATGTATCGCTTCTCTGGACAAGACACTGCATTTCGTAATGCTGTGGCGTTACAGACTATAGACCCTATCCTACTCTCCTTTCCTATCAAAGCAAAAGGTAAAGGAACAAGAGGTGGATCCATTATCGATATCAATCCGCTGTATATTCCTTATATCAACGAACTCGGCTTCTTTGGAAAAACGCTCGCCGAACTGCTGTTGGGCAGACCGGGAAAGAAATATAAAGTAGACGAGAAACGCTCATATATTACCTCTGCACGCAGTTTTGAAAAAAATGTGGAAGTACAGAGTTTACTTACGGTAACAGAGGGCGACAACTTATATACCGTAGAAGTAAACCGATCTATGGTCTTACTTCCTACGGTACCGATGATGGGGCGGTATGCCGACGATCGAGTTGGTTATTTCGTGGATTCGTATAGCGACTTCAATGAAAGCAATCCGGTGCGCCGGCAGTATCTGATCAAACGTTGGCGGCTGGAGCCTCAACCGGAAGACAGGACTAAGATGGAAGCAGGAGAATTGGTAGAACCACAAAAACCCATCGTTTTCTATATCGATGCATCCACTCCCGAGAAGTGGCGTTCCTATATCCGTCAGGGTGTAAAAGACTGGCTTCCAGCTTTCGAAGCAGCGGGTTTTAAGAACGCTATTGTGGTCAAAGATGCACCCAAAAATGACCCGGACTTCTTTGCCGAAGATATACGGTACTCCGTTATACGATACACAGCCTCTCCTATTCCCAATGCAAAAGGCCCATCAGTAACTGATCCACGCTCGGGCGAAATATTGGAATCGGATGTCATTATCTATCACAATATCCTGAAGTTGTTGGAAGACTGGCGATTTGCACAAACAGCAGCAAACGATCCTGCGGCACGTAACGTCGAGATGTCTGATGAAATACTGGGCGATGCGCTTCGCTACGTTACAGCACACGAAATCGGTCACGCATTAGGTCTTCGGCATAACATGGCAGCATCGCATGCCTATCCGGTAGATTCGCTTCGCTCGCCGACGTTCACCAAAAAGTACGGTACCACCCCATCCATCATGGATTATGCGCGGTTCAATTACGTCGCCCAACCGGAAGATAAGGGGGTAACGTTGAGTCCACCGCGATTAGGTGTCTACGACAGGTATGCCATACATTGGGGGTATCGGCCTATACCTGAAGCCAAAAATCCAGAAGAAGAAACCGACGTACTCCACGCCTGGATTTCCAAACATGCCGGCGATCCGCGCTATCGGTTTGGCGAGGGGGATATCAACGCATCTGATCCTACATCATTACGTGAAAGCTTGGGCGACGATTTGGTCAAGGCAAGTGAATACGGTATGAAAAACTTACATTACATTGTTACCCATATGCCCGAATGGTTGGCGCAGCCGGGTAAGAAATACGACAAACTTGAAGATCGTTTTGTTGCTGTACTGCGGCAATATGAACGCTATATTACACATGTCGGAACCCTGATTGCAGGCGTAGAACAATATTATCCTGTACAGGGAGACGGACAGGAAATGTACCGATATGCGAACCGGAAAAGCCAGCAGGAAGCTGTTGCTTTCATTCTAAAGCAATATGCCGAAGCACCAATATGGCTCGGGCAAGCACTAAAAGGAAACCTGCAAATTACAACAAAAAGCGATAACGGCATCAAACGTATTGTCCCGCTGGCTTCTTATTTAGAACGTATGTATAAGACGACCTTTCAAGTCGCGTTGCTTAACAACGGAAAACTGGCTTACCTCATGGACAATCGCCTACGGAACGGCGATGACGCTTATGCTCCCGAAGATTTGCTGAATGATCTCCGCGAAGGTATATTTCAAGAAATGGAAGCTACACCACCTTATTATCAGCAGTTATTGCAATCCATTTATTTGGATCGGCTGATCGCCATCTCAAATATCCGGAATGACGTAAGCGTAGTATCAAGAGGCTTCGCACAGCCTGGCATACGCGTTAGTGGTCACGTGCATTCCGAGGCCTGTTGCTTCAATCACGACCACACCGGTCCTGCGTCATTGCTTTCGGAAGAATCACTTTATTTCCAATATCCGGACATGCAAGCCAAGGATAAACAATTCATGATAGAGCGACTGATGTTGGCTGAAATCAAGAATGTAAAACAACTGGTTGAGAAAAGACGGAAGAAAGCAAAAGATGCCGAATATGACCACTATGATTATCTGTTGAAACGGATTGACCTATTTCTGGACAAGGAATAACATTCAAGAAACAAGATATAGATTTTTGAGGGATACTTTAATAAGGTATCCCTCTTTTCGTTATTGCACGGCTACACGAAGTTTAGATATTTTCTTGTCTTATGCAAAGTTTCTCCTGCAACAAATTTCATAAACTTGCATCTTTATAACGGTGTTAATTTAAGGGTAACTTCAATAATATCTTCACCGAAAAAAACGACCTGCTTACCTTAATAAAATACACGTGCTGCCCGAAAAATACTATTAAGCTCGGCATATCATTTATATCTTGACATAATACTATCAATCTTACCAAAAACTGTATCGTATGAAAATGAAAAATTACGTATTTGTTTATAAAACTTCAATAGATACCCGATTGACTTTTCAAGAAATAAAGCGACGTCTAAGTCAAAAGTTCGCAGCTATTTTAAACATAACCATTGACTTAGAGGACGAAGACGCTGTGCTACGGGTAGAATCTTCCGAACAAAATGAAGAGCATATACGAGCGCTTTTGTATACCTATGGCTATGAAATAAGTCTAATGGGTGTATTTGGCGATTAATTTAAAATAAGTAAGACAAGCCGATAGCACCTCCAGCATGAAACGTGTTTTTAAATCTGTCACTTCCCCACGCTTTCCACTGTACTCCCGATACTGCCTTCGAAGCCGTTGCTTCAGAATAGATGAAAGAAGGTGCGGCATATACGTGCCAATGTTTCGTCATTTTCCAGCTTGGAATAATACGTAAAGAAAAGCGTTGCGCATCCTGCATATGCATCCGGTCATCGAAATTCATTCGCTGTACTAACTCCGTGGCTAAGCCGAATTTACGCCTGTTTAAAAGTTGAGCACCCAATCCAAATTCCGTAGCATACTGCATATCCGGTTGACTGATGTATGCACCAATCCCGATCAAACTATATAATATACGTCCACCGGAACGAAACTGGGTACTTAACAAGTGACTGTCATCTACTTGAAACGATAGTTGTTTGTGTCCCTTTTTTATTAGGTTGAGAACTGCGATAGGATAGTCGCTACTGTCCGCAATGTTTAGGAGTCCTGCTAATTGTATACCTTTCACCTTGTTTGCAATATTTATTCCCCCAGCTATCTGACTACCCGCATACCCCCGGGAAATATTCATCGTACCCGCAATCTGTGTACCGTTAGACTCGTTAACACGATTAACGACACCAACAGCTTGAAAGCCCTTTTTCAGCGTGTCGGCTGTATTCCAAATACCCCCCAATTGTGTTCCACTAAAATTATGTAGTATGACATTTCCTCCACCAGACATCTGTAAGCCATGTACATTCCCTCCTACTACATTTAGCACCCCCGCCACCTGCATCCCTTGCATATCATATTGGTTTACATTAAATACACCTCCTAACTCGGTGCCGTCAACCCCTGCCGTAGAACCTCCAATGATATTTAACGAAAAATTGTTGACCACCTGTGATTCCAAAGATCCATGTGTGCTCAAACCAGGAGTTAGCGACAACTGAAAAGGACTATAGGCAAAGAATCCACCTAAATTCACACTTTGGACACGTTGGGATGAGCCTGTGAAAAGTCGTCCAAAGAAGCTATTAAAAATACTCTTCTTGCTGTCATGCATGCTGTAAAACCCGGTCTTCTTTTTCTCAGCAAGCTTTAGCGCTTCAATAGGCAACAACATCATCATGGAAGTGTCCTTATAATTGGCTTTGCTCCATACGATGGCCACGGTATGACCGGGCTTTTTGATGTCTAATAAAAAATACCCGTTCTTATCCGATAAAGTAGATGTATTAAAGGCATATTTATCGTATATGCTTGCGTCAGCTATCGCTTTCTCTGTACGTAAATCTCGCACATAACCGGAAATAACAGCACGTGTCTCATGGACATTCATATTCACTTCCACATCCATGCGCTGCGGAGCATACGTAATAATAATATGAGAGCTCGTTTCCTTGAATCCATAATTTGGCCCCAAAATCTCTTCCAGATAATCTATACAAAGTCCGTCAAAGGATTTTGTTGAGACAAGACTATCGACGTTAAAAAGTAAACTATTATACGAGAACGCAAACCCTTGCTCTTCTAAAGCGCCGAAAATATGCCGAATGCTCACTTGTTCAAATGGAGTCATACGAATATGTTTACCAAGTTTCCCCTGAGCAGACAATTGAAAATGCAACGTGAACAAGAAGATGAAAGCAACAAACAGTTTTGCTTTTCGAATGATGTACATAATTATTTTAAGATCTCGGATAATTCTATATTTCGACATAACAGCTATTTGATGTGATATTTGTTTCCTCTTTTCTCGACTTTTAAATTGAATGTTTGCACAATAACATCCAATATTTCAGCGAGGGTTTGTTGCTCGAAAGTTGCAGAAAGTAGAAGATTACCTTTCTCTGGCGCATCAATAACAAATTGAATATCATATGCTTTCTTTAATGTATCGAACACGCGGGAAAGTGGTGTGTTTTCAAAGACAAACTCTTGATGTATATAATAGCGATATAAATGATCTGGCACAGTATCTACCTTCACCCGGAGCTTACTTGTATCGGGAATTACCATCATCTGCTCAGGTTTCAGGACAACTTCCTGATTTGCATAATTGACTTTGACCGACCCGCTTGCGACAATTATTTCCGTTTCTTCAGCATCCCGGCGCACATGGAAGCTTGTTCCTAACACAGTAATACGTGTTTTGCCGCTTTCAATCACAAAGGGTTGACTTTTATCTCTCTTCACATCGAAGAATGCCTCACCCCGCTTCAGATAGACTTCTCTTTCTTTACCTAACCAAGTTTTACGATAATGTAATGTCGTGTTTTTATTTAAATTAACTGTGCTTCCGTCTGGCAGGGTACTACGCTGCGTATGTGCTGAGGTTTCCAAACGGAACTCTTCAGATAAGGAATTGTTTAACCACCATACGGAGAGCGTACCTAAAATTCCGATTGCAATAGCTACGTTCCACCATGTTGATTTCCTTATCAATGTCCGGAGAATCGATGTGTTATTCCCTGCGCGTTCATCACGTATACGAATGAAGTTAGCCCACGCGGCATCTATGTCTACCTCAGGCACATCTTTCCACTGCCCGCTCATATCCCATATGTTCTTTGTATCCAAATATTCCTTTTCATGCTGGGCATTTTCTTTGATCCATTGTTCGACACAAGCGTTTTCTTCTGCTGTAGCCTGGCCACTGATATATTTTGCGATCCATTCTTTTTTCATGACCTGTCTATAAATAATAAAACCAAAATTGTTAGGTAATCAACCAAATGTATTCGCAAATGCTTTAACACCTTTGTCATATGCCCCTCTACCGTTTTCAACGACACATTGAGATGATCAGCGATCTCTTGATAACGCAATTCTTGGAATCGGCTCATTTCAAAAACAGTTCTACTTTTCTCAGGTAACTGCGCCAATGCTAATCGTAACTGTCTTCTGAGTTCCATATCACTATTAGGCATATCCTGTTGAGTCGTTCCATGCACAATCTGATAGGCTTCAAAACGTTGCTTCAACTTATTCCGTTTCATTAGGTTCAGACTTTGATTATAGATGGAACGATATAGATACGCCTTTAAAGAAATTTGGACATCTCGTTCCCAATCTCTTTCCCACAACTTGAAGAATACCTGCTGCACCGCTTCTTCAGCTATATCCCCATCCCCCAATATTCGGCAGGCATAACCATGCAGCTCCTTATAATGCTTTCGGAAGATTAGCTCAAACTTTTTTTCTTTGTTTTCTAACATATCACAATGACAAGTAATAATGCTTTCGTGCCTTTTTTTAACTTGCTTTATTAAGAAGACAACCAAAAGCCGATCAACCCTTAGTCTTTTTTTATTTTTTTTAAAAAGATAAGGTAATGGATATCCAAACAATATCCTATCTTTAGTTGAACAAATATTGCATGGCGTATGGAAGAAATAAATTCAACACAAAAGAGGCGCTCAAAAGTGAAAACATTTTTTAGTTGGGTACTTCTGATACTTGTATTGGTACTTGGAGGAGTAATTTATTTCAAGTATTATTTTGTATTCGGCGAAGGTGTTAAGTCGGGGTATCTCAACTATGCGGTAAAAAAGGGTAATCTTTTCAAAACCTACGAAGGGAAGCTGATTCAGGAAGGGTTCGGCAGCGGACGTACAGGCACGATCACGAGCAATGAATTCGTTTTTTCCATAGAGAGCGACTCGATCTTTCGGTTGTTAGAAACAAACAGCGGAAAATTCTTCGACTTACATTATAAAGAGTATCACGGTGTCTTACCTTGGCGAGGCCATACAAAGTATATCGTCGACAAAATCATTCAAATGAAATAGAAAATGACTTTTTCTCTCGTCCACCGACATCTCTTTATATTTTCTTTGCTGTTTCTCTTCATGGGTAGTGTTCAAGCCCAAAAGAAGAAAAGAGCAAGGCAACACATCGAACAGTCACCAGAACAGACCCTTGTTTACGACAACAAGGATTACTTGCCTCAAATCCGCAGTGTGACATTTTATCCGACAGGAAAAGAAAATCAGCTCCCTATTTATGTCCTTGGAACTCCCGACCAGCTTTTGCTTTCTTTTGATGACTTACGTGGTGACGTACGCACGTATTTTTTCAGCATCGAACATTGTGATGCGGACTGGACGCCGAGCCGACTGCACGCTTTAGACTATGCTATCGGCTATAATGAAGATAGAATAGACAATTATCGGTCATCTCAAGGTACATTACAGCCGTATACACATTATACCTGTAGCTTCCCAAATGAATATATAGCCCCCAAAGTTGCAGGCAATTATCTGCTGAAGGTCTATGAAGATGCCGACAAAAAGAGATTGATCATCACAAGAAAATTTTATGTGGTGCGTCCTTTAATTCAAGTAGAAAGTTTAATCTCGCCATCACTACGAGCCGATAAACGGCTTACCAATCAGAAGCTGAACGTCAGCATCCGCACTTCCGCCTTAACTATCAACAATCCCTATCAAGATGTGCAATTGCATGTTTTTCAAAATCAACGCAGCGACAATAAGATGATCTTAAAACAACCTATGTTTATTGGAAACGGCGAGATAAAGTACAACGGTAGTGAAACCCTGGATTTTTTAGGAAACAATGAATTTCGATACGCCGATTTGCGGAGTACAAAATCAGCTTCCGCACAGGTCAAGGAATTAACAGTAGATACGGCAGTTCATACAACCTTATTTACCGACGAAGATCACGGTTCCTTAACTTATGCAGACACCTATGATGAGAATGGAAAATTTTTTATCCGAAATCTCGACTACGGCGATGCCGAGATGCAGAGTGACTATGCGCACGTCCGCTTTTCACTCCAGACCAACCAGCAGATACAGGGCAAAATCTTTGTCGTGGGAGGCTTTAATCATTTCGAGCGGACAGCTGAAAACCAGCTGATTTATCAGAAAAGCTCCGGAGTATGGGAGACTACGCTTTTGCTGAAGCAAGGATTATACGACTATGAGTACGTTTTAGAAACTCCCGATGGGCAAGTTATTACCGATGCATTTTCCAATTCTTTTTATATAACCGGGAATGATTACGTCGTTCTTGTTTACCATCGGCGAACAGGCACCTATTGGGACGAGATATTAGGTGTCGGGCATGTTTCTATTCACAATAAATCAAATAAAAACCTATAATATTTTGCACAAATCCACAGACGACAAGAAGTTAAAACGCGGATTAAGTAACCGCCATATCCAATTGATAGCTTTAGGTGGCGCTATAGGCACAGGCTTATTTTTGGGTGTGGGGAAAGCGGCTATATTGGCCGGTCCTTCTGTTATCCTTGGCTATGCCATAGCCGGAATTATAGCCTTTTTCATTATGCGTCAGTTGGGCGAGATGGTCGTCGAAGAACCCGTATCGGGCAGTTTTAGTTTTTTTGCGAATAAATATTGGGGTTCCTTCGCAGGATTTGCATCTGGATGGAATTACTGGATACTGTATGTGCTCGTCAGTATGGCAGAATTGACGGCTATCGGTGTATATGTACAGTTTTGGTGGCCGGAGATTCCGCTCTGGGTGTCCAGCCTCTTCTTCTTTATTGTCATTAATGCCATCAATCTGGCGTCCGTCAAAATCTATGGCGAGACCGAGTTTTGGTTTTCCATTATTAAAGTTGTCGCCATCATTGCGATGATTCTATTCGGCTCGTATTTATTGATAAGTGGTGCAGGAGGTGAGCGTGCAAGTATTGACAACCTCTATAACGATGGTGGTTTCTTTCCAAAAGGATGGCTATCCACTAATGAGGAGGGTGGATATCAAGGCTTACTGGCGGCCTTAGTGATGATTATGTTTTCTTTTGGTGGCTTAGAGTTAGTAGGTATTACCGCGGCAGAAGCGGAAAACCCACAAAAAAACATACCGAGGGCGACCAACCAGGTATTGATACGTATATTGATTTTCTACGTAGGTGCATTGTTTATTTTATTTTCACTGATGCCATGGCGATCGATTACCGCAGAGACCAGCCCTTTTGTCGAAGTATTCAATACATTAAACAGTTATCAGTTCACCTTATTGGGCAAAACATTTTACTTCACGGCACTTATTGCCAATATATTGAATGTGATTGTCCTTACAGCGGCCTTGTCGGTCTATAACAGTTGTGTCTACAGCAACTCTCGGATGTTATATGGCTTAGCGGAGCAAGGCAATGCTCCTCAATTTCTAAAGCGATTAAACAAGAACTATTCTCCCGTCAACGCTATTCTGGTATCTGCAGCGCTCGTAGGTATCTGCATTATCATCAATCGGATTATCCCCGATAAAGCCTTGGAAATATTGATGTCTCTTGTTGTATCCTCGCTGATTATCAACTGGATCATGATCAGCTGGACGCACCTTTATTTTAAGAAACATGAAACGATTAAGCATACGAAAACCTTATTCCCCAGCTTTTTATATCCGTGGAGCAATTATATCTGCCTGTTATTTCTGCTCGGCGTATTGGTTATGATGTGGTATACCGGTTTGAAAGTTTCCGTCGAATTAATCCCGATCTGGCTTGCTATACTGTGGGTAAGCTATAAACTCAATTCAAGATAATCACTTCTACCCTTCTGTTTTTCTCGCGTCCTTCCGGCGTCTTATTGCTCGCGACAGGTTTCGTTTGGCCGAGACCTACCGTCGTAATACGACTACCCGAGACACCAGCCTCTTCTAAATAGACTTTGACCGAAGCCGCGCGTTTTTCGGACAACCATTGGTTATATTGCTCGGTACCCGTTGCATCTGTATGCCCTTCGACCCGTATTTTTTTACCATTGTCCTCTTTTAGAATTTTTGCCAGCTTACTCAGTTGCGCCTTTGCTGCATCTGTCAGATAAGAAGAGTTCGTCGGAAATAGCAAATCAGACGATAACGTAAACTTGATCCCCTCATCGGTCCTGGAAGCATCCTTGAATTCACTCTTCACATTCTTTAAACCATCATCTGTCCCATCTTTCGTCACCACGGCCCCCGGGTTGACGGTCAAAAGAGGTTGTTTACACGCAACGATATTAAAACTCAACGCAATAGCACCTATCAGTATATTTTTGTTCATTTTTATGATAATGGAATAAGGTTTAAAGATATACATATTATTCTTTATTTGCTGTTTTCTGCGCAAACAATTTGCTTCTTACCAATTGTAATTCGGGTATCTGTGCATAAAGATCCCAGATAAAACCAGTTTTCGCATTTTCCATCAGCACCGCAAGCGTAGCTTGGTTTACCGCTAAATATTCATCCGATACGTCGTCATTTCGCAGGTCGAGCCACGACCGGAAGCCGTATTCGGTAAACAAGTTAGACCCAAATTTATGATAAAGCGCTAACAACGCATGCTCTCCTACCTGTTTATCCACAATAATAGCCCCAGGGCCAATAACCGGATTAATTCGATATCCTCCGCCATATCGGCCGTATTGGTGAAAACCCCATATATCACTGTGATTTACACCTACGCCCAATTCATTGTCCCGTCGCTTGACGAATTGCACATAGGATGTCAGGATATCTTTCCATTGAAACACCGAATCGGAAACGATTTCCGGCTTCACAGTTAAAAAAGGTTTATAAAGATCTAACAAGCTACCTTTCATACTCCCCAGTAGCAAATTCTCACCATAAGCAGACAGACTGTCCACAATAGACACCTGTAATAGTGTATCGATTTGTCGAAGAACCTGCACCCTGCTTTGAACGACAGAGTCCACCGAGAGACTGTCAGCGAATACATCAATATCGATATCTTCAATCTTGGAAAACCGCACTGAATCATAAGAGTGATATACCGAATGTGTATAAGCCGACACCGGCAAAGCATGCGTTGAAGATCCCAGAGCCAACATATATGTGTTCATCGCATAGTTTGGCCCCGCAACAGGTTCCTCCCGGCCTTCAAAAGCAGCCTTGTCTAACGCTATGTACTTACATAAAATATCGGACGAGTCCTTCATGGTCAACATCTGCCAGTTGATACGATCATATAAGCCCGATATTCTATTTCGCAAACCATACTCCTCATCATTATCCTTCGAAAAATACTGTTTTGCGACAAGTAAAGCTTCGATAATGGATGAAGTGGCCATAACATCATATTCTTCCCGGCCAAAGGCATATTCCGGAACACCTTTCCGCCCATCAAAATAAGCAGGAAATACTCCGTGGTAATTTTGAGCTTTCGACAAAAAATTGACGATACGAGAAATACGGTTAAATACAGCTTGTCTGGAAAGTTGTTCCCGCTCCGCGGCGATAAGAAGTGACAAGATGGCCCCGCCCGTTTCTTTGGTCGATACCACAGCTTTCTCCTTCAACCTATACGGCATATACATGCCGCTGTTGATATCATAGTTTTCGACGAAATAGTTGATATGTGCAAGCTGGATAAAGTCAAATAGCTTTGCGTTATCCATGCGCATCGTCTGCACCTCCTTGGTTTCGGAAAACGGAGACTCCTTATAATTGTAGTCCAGCCAGGTGATTTTATAAAAATATTTTTGACCAATCGTCGGTGCATCATCCAAGCAAGATTGCATATAGATGGGTTTGATCGCAACTGGATCATATTCTTTTCCATCGAGGGAACGGTATATTTTAATATATCGAATGCTGGGTGTAAGGGGGAGCTGCCATTTCAAATGGACCATTTTATCGTATGCGTTCACCGCTGTTAAGACAGCGGGCGATGAGAGCTTGACTTCAGAATATGCTTTGGGCAAAAATTCCACCTGATCTAAAAAGAGGTGGTGTGTACCGGCAGAACTGCCATGTTGAACAAGAGCTATCCCGCTGATGGGTTTATCATTGTCCAATCCCTTAAAATCCCGACAGGGGATCCGAACTTTCAGCCAGGTACCCTGTTTGAAATCTGTAATGTATTTCGCAAGATCTAACGTATCCGTTTTAATATGCCGCTGGGTAATATATATCTGTGGCAAATCTTTCTGAGTCGTTCCCGGAGACTTCACGAGCAGTCGGAAAGTGAGAAAATCCGAGTCGAGAACACGATATAAAAACTTCTGCCGGCTGTAACGGACATCTACAGTCCAGTTGCCCTCGGGAGCTGAAATATATTTTAAGGACAAGGCATTCCCTGGTGTAAAAAAGAGGGTATCCGAAACAAGCAGATGTTTGTTCACGTTTTCAACCCAGCTGTTCCCGGTATAACGGACATAGCTTTTGGCATAACTTCCGGAAACTAAGCTATTATCAAAAACTACCTCCGGATACGTATCGCCAACCACCCATAGTGGTAAGAACAAGAATGCAAGGATAAGCTGCTTCATGAATTTCATAATTATAACCAAAGTACAAAAATAGTCAAAATCGGTGCCATAGGCATTATATTAAGCAAATTAGTGCCTTACGTAAAAATTAATTTACACAATTTGAGCCTATTACACAGAATCGAAACATAAAGGGAATCAAAAATTTCATTTTTTGATTTTTCTACATATATTTGCAACACTTCAAGCGAAAGTAGCTCAGTTGGTAGAGCACAACCTTGCCAAGGTTGGGGTCGCGAGTTCGAATCTCGTCTTTCGCTCAGTTGCTCGGATGGTGGAACTGGTAGACACGCAGGACTTAAAATCCTGTTCCCGTTAAAGGAGTGCGGGTTCGATTCCCGCTCCGAGTACGAAAAAAGCCCTCTCTATTTGAAATAAAGAGGGCTTTTCTATGATATAGAGTTTTTCTATTGCACAGAAAACTTATAGACAGAAGTCGTTTTATATACCTCACCCGGATTTACTTCAGTCGAAGGAAACGAAGGTTGATTCGGTGAATCCGGAAAATGCTGCGGTTCCAAACACAAGCCGGTTCTAAAACTATCCGTTGCACCATTTTTTAACGTTACCTTATCCGCCATAAAGTTGCCGCTGTAAAACTGAATTCCCGGTTCTGCGGTATAAATATCCATAACGATCCCCGACTGATCGCCGATCAACCGACAGGCATAGTTGTACCCATCGTGTTTTGTTTCATTCAACACGAAATTATGATCATACCCTTTTCCGAACGTCAATTGTTCATCATCCTGTTCAATATCCTTTCCAATCGCTTTCAATGCTGTGAAGTCAAAAGCAGTTTCCTTTACACCTTTCAGCTCACCTGTAGGAATAAGCGTCTCATTTACCGGCGTAATTTGGTCAGCAAAGATTTGAAGCTGATGATTCAAAATCGTACCGCTACCCTCTCCATTCAAATTAAAGTAAGCATGATTGGTCAAGTTCAGCACCGTCCTTTTGTCGGTCTTAGCCTCATAAGCGATCGTCAATTCATTATTATCATTTACCGAATACATAACCTTAAACGCTCTATCCCCCGGGAAGCCTTCTTTGCCATCCGGCAACACACACGTGAATTCCACAGCTTCATCCGATAGCTGCTTTGCTTGCCAAACAACAAAGTGAAGCCCTTCCAAACCGCCATGCAATGTGTTGGGTCCATTGTTTTGGGGCAAGGTGTATTCCACTCCATCCAAACTGAACTTTCCGTTGGCTATTCTATTCCCAAAAGGACCGACAATAGGACCGAAATAGGGTTCCTCCGGGTTATTGTAATCCTCAGCCTTGTTAAAACCAAGCACTACGTCTCGATTAACGCCATCTTTATCCGATACAATTAAAGAGACAATCCGTGCTCCAAAATTGGTTAGCGCGACCTCCATACCTCTTTTATTTTTTAGCGTAAAAAGGGATATCTCTTCGCCCTTTATTGTATCTCTAAATTCTACAGCATCGGGCAACGAAATCGCTTCCTGAATCTCTTCTTTATTTTTATTGGTACCCTGCTGGCAGCTGCCAACAAGCATGGCCATAAGAATGAAGATAGACAACTTTGATTGTTTGTTCATATTGGTATACGCTATTAATTTGTTTTAATCGATTACTATTCAACAAATGTAATAAAAAAATAAACGTTTAAAATACAATTATTTTTCCAATGCTTATTGGCCAAACTGCGTTGTAGGCCCCAACACTTTTAGGGTGCCGGCTTGATCAATGACCATTTCATCGATAAAAACCACACGCTCTTTGCCCGTTTTTGTCGTCCTTCCATGGTATACACACAGCATTTTTCCATCTTTAGTAAAGAGTACACTATTATGTCCAGTTCCTGTAACATCTCCTCCTTTGGCTGTATTTTTTTCCAGAATCGGGTTATTCGAGGACTTCACGAAAGGTCCTAAAGGATGCGTAGATGTGGCATATCCCACGGCATAATTTTCTCCGGCAAAATGATTGGCCGAATACATCATATAATACAAATCCCCGTGTTTGAAAATATAAGATCCTTCCGTCCAGCGTCTATTGATCTCTTTGCTGGTTACCGATCGGCTTTCCCATTCGGCTTGTGCATCGTCCATTTTTACGGGTGGACGTAAAAGCAGTGTAGGTGTTCCGACTACACCCGAAAAATCAGCAGCCAGCTCTATGCCGTAGACCCAGCTCTCCTCAATTTCCGGATACAAGCCTTGCGCTTTGGCCCACTTCGATATCTCTGATTCTACCGGATGTTTATAACAGCATCGGGAGTAGTAGAGATATAATTTACCATCTTCTGCAAAATATACGTTCGCGTCAATAATCGGATAACCTGGGTCAAAAAGCGGCCGACCCGTCATATCGAGAAATGGTCCCGTAGCTTTGTCCGCAACGGCGACGCCAATCTTATAGTTTTCTAATTCGTTGTTGGGATTTTCTTTCCAGTGCGCACTATAAAACATATAGAATTTTCCATGCATTTTATATACTTCAGGCGCCCAAAAATCCTTTGTTCCCCAACTTTTTTCCTGATTAGCCGAATAGACCTGACCTTCATTCTGCCAAGCCTTCAAATCGGATGAGGAATAGGCCATGAACCCGTTTTCAACACCGCCTGTACCGTACATATAATAGCGACTGGTCTTGTCATCATAGATGATGTAAGGATCCCCCAATTTAATATCCAAGGGATTTGCTATTGGCGTGGATTGAGCATACAAAAGTGTATGCAAACAAAAACTGAGAAACAGAATTAAATACCGCATAATTTTAGATTTATTATTTAAAAAATAGGTCGACTAGCATTCACTACAGAAGGCATAAAGTTTTTAATGGACGGCCATCCTTCCTCCCATGTCAGATTATCCAACATCAATACCCGTCTGGATGTTCCATTATTTAATTTGCCTCTATGCGAATCGATCGCATGATATAAAATCCAATCGTTGCCGTTTTTATCGGTAATAACGCCTGAGTTGTGACCCGGGCCGACATGTGTACCATTGCCTTTTAATACGAGCGTACCGTTGCCGCGCTCCAGGATAGACCTCCCCTGCCGGTCTATATAAGGGCCCAAAAGATTTTTCGAACGGGCGACTAACACATGGTAGGTACTACCTGAGCCGTTACAACAGGACCCTTTTGAACCAAAAAAGTAATAGTAGCCGTTCCTTTTATGAATCATGACGGCTTCAAAATCCCCTGCTGCTATTTTTACCTTGGTAGCGTTACGCTTTATGCTCCTACCGTCTTTGGCCAACTCGATAGCATAGGTGCCTTGTGTCGGAAGCTGACTAAAACTTCCCCAAAACAGATAGCCTTTTTCACCTTCCATATAATAAAAAGGATCGATAGAATTGGGAACATCTATATCACTACTGCTAAACAGTTTACCTTGATCCTGAAAAGGTCCTTTAGGGCTATCGGCTATAGCAAGTCCTATGCCCGGATCTTTATCGCCCCATGTGGAGTACGAGTAATATAAATAGTACTGTCCATTGATATAATTGATGTCCGGAGCCCATATTCCCCCGGCCTTCTTCCAGGACGGTTTCTTCTGAAACGCCTCTCCTACATACTTCCACTGGATCAGATCTTCCGATTCCAATACCGGTACCAGTCTACTCCCTTTTTTATCCCCCCAATGGTCTTCCGTACCATAGGCATAAAACAATTTGCTTTTGGGGTCTTGAAAAACCGTAGGATCTGCCAATACGGGTTCAAAGACAGGGTTATTATAGGTACTCTTAGACGTTGGTCTGTCTTTTACATCCTGTGGGCATAAACCCAATAAAACGAATATATAAATGAAATGTAAAGCGTTCATGAATAAAAAATTGCTGTTCCTGCATTACAAAACTGCTGTTTTTCTCCGCATTCTATCGTATGCTATTGTATCAATATGTAATCAAATTGTCTCTAATAGGCAAAAGGTTTTTCACTCTATTTCACCAGGGTCGTTACTGGTCCCGTATAAGACTTCTTCATACCACCGAAATCCAACACAATCTTTTGGATGACCATACCCGGATCGCCACATTTGATATGAAGGGTGTGTTTGCCCGGTTTGTCGATATAAAACGTCGATTTATTGACCGCAGCATTGCGCAGCACATTATCATACCAAGTTTGCGTATACTCGGGTGCAGATGATGAAGGTAGCGCCACTGGACCATCGTCGATACATACCGCATATCGTGTTTGCCCTGTACCCTGTTCGTGAAAACCAAAGTCCCGATCGGAGCTTAAGGGAAAAATCGGTAACACATAAGTATACACATCGACAGGACCGCGATGAAACGTATAAAAATCGTATTCCACACCTGGCGATTTTGGATTTCTCGGATTAAGCACCTTTGCCGTCGGATCACCGATCATCACACTTCGATCTTCAATACCCAGATTGTCAATAATCTGCATTTTAATTTCTTCGGTTTCCCGCTTGCGATGAAAGTCTGCGGCAGCAATCGACACCACGCCATTGTCTTCTACAAATAATCCGCGCACTTCTTCTATACGGGGCGACAAAGGATTAAATACCGACACCCCAACTTTCTCCTGCGTACCTGCACCGATAATTTCGATATCCCCAGAAACCCGTTCACCCTGAGGCACCTTATTCCAATCGATCGATATCCACACCCGGTCTTCATGTGTGACACGACCGTTTTGCTTACTCACCTTAATCCAGTCGTTTGAGGGCTTCAGACTCCAGTCGAGCGTTTTCTGGCCGGCATTGACGATATCAATATAGTATGTCTTGTCACTGTAGGGATTAAAAGCCGGCAGGGTATAAAAACTACTGACACCCTTTAACGGCTGCTGACCTTCGATAAACAATAGCATAGCGGCATCAACTGGTACGCGTACCGAATCCAGTTTCGGTAATTCAAAATAGGAAGCTGTCACCCCTTGTTTCAATGATAAGACATGCTTCCATTTCCCATTGAGGAGATCATTATATTCATAAGATATTTTATACAAGGTATCGTAATAGTGCTTCACCTGATGACGTAGTATATTCGCTTTCGACCGTCCCTGTTCAATATACATTTTGTTTTTCTGTGCCGTAAGCCATTTTTTGTTCATGAGCTCCGCCCCTTTCACGGAGTAATACAGCAGCTGAAAAAATGAAGCCTCTTCCATTTTCGGCAGCTCTTTACGTATACGTTCTACCGCATTTCCTATTCGATCATAATCTGCAATCCGCTTTTCTGCCTCTTTATAATTGACAAAAGAGAAATCAGTATCTGTCGGCCGCTCCCGCCCATGACTAAAGGTATTCCACTCATAGCCCCAGCCCATAAACTCCGGCTTACGGGTAAAAGCCAACCGATTATATTCTCGCGTTATCTTCTTAAAGTCATCCAAGTACTTCGCACCATAGATGGAGCTTAGCCATTCCGCTTGATAATCCGGCACGTTTTCAAAAGTAAACTTATCGATATCAAAGGCCATATCCAAAAATAGTGTCACCGGAAATTCACAGGATTTGATATCACCTGCATTCAGCAACCATAGCCTGTCCGCACCTGTATCATACGCTTTGTGCAATTCTTCATACATCAATGCGGGCGACGTGGATGACAACCATAGGTAATCATGCGGTATCCCGAGATAAGAAGCATGGTAATATACACCCGATCCCCCTGAACGTTTCCTTTCCTTTTCGTTACTCAATTGCTTCATATAGCCATAATTATCGTCCGGCCATACCAAGATCACGTCATCCGGAAGTTCCATTCCGGCGAGGTAAAGATCAAGCACCTCTTTGTAGGGTGTAAATGCCTGAGGTATCTGTTCAATAGGCTTATCGATGTGCTTTTGGAGAAGGGCACGTTGATCCTTCAAGGCTTCGCTGACTAAGGCTACACGTTGCTCCAGTGAATAATTTCCTGTCATGGCCTTATCATGCAAGCCGCGCAGCGCCAATGTATATACATTTTCATACGGTGAATTTTCCTTGACGCGTTGATCCAAAACCTTCAAAATACCATCTTTATTCGTCATGTAGTTCCATTCGCCCATCGTTTTCTTATCCCACTCACTGGCATTGTTGAAAAGTAAAGGTTCGGGATGTACCGATCCCATCACAATACCGAAGGAGTCAGCAACCACTTTGTTGTCGGGATATTTATTAAAAGCCCCACTGGCCTCATGCATGGCCGGGCATAGATAATTTGCCTTCAACCGCAACAATAGCTCAAAAACTTTAGCGTAGGTCTTTGGTCCTATGTCCTTTAATTCAGGATCGAAGGTATGCTTCGCCCAACGCAATAGACCCCAATCTTCATCATTGATGAAGATGCCACGGTATTTTACCGTGGGCTTGGAAGATGTAAATGTATTAACCTCCAATTGCAGCCTATCCCTCTTTTTGACCGGTACATCGGCCCACCAATACCAGGGCGAAACACCTATAACCTCAGATATCGAAAACAGGCCGTAAGAGGCACCTCTACGATCGCTACCGACAACAACCAACGCTTTCTCCACCTGAGGAAACGGTTTCTCCACCACTTGTATCGTATATTGCTCCCAGCCCCCTTCTAAACCGTTGACAGCAATCTTTTTATTCTTAATCAATTGTTCAATTAACTTATTTTGGCCCAACGTACCCACGAGCACCATATTCTTCGTCCGTTTATCATCAACGGTACGTACTGAAATCGCTCGACCTGTGACCCGTTTTACGTCATCTGCAAAAAGCTGAGCGCTCGTTTTCACGGCAGTTTGCTCACCGGCGTCGTAGTAAATTGCGACCGAAAGATTACGATCCGCCAAAGGAAAACTATTCTTGGACAATTTGTTGCTTTCCGATAACATGACCTGCGCTGCCAAGCGATTTACAGGCAACAACAAACAGGCAACTGCTACATAAATAAGGGTAAGGGCTTTTTGTACATTCATCTTTTTTTCTTCTATATAAATACGTAATGCGAATTAAGTTATTCAAATAAACCGGTATTTCCTTTTTGCCACAGTTGATCGAGCTGCCGAATAAGATCAGGATTGCTGGGCGCTATATTCGTTGTTTCCAACGGATCTTTATCGTGATCGTACAACTCGGTGACAGGGGTCTCCGTTCTAAAATAATGTGTAAGTCTGTAGCGCGGTGTCACCATCGTAACACCATTCCTAAAATAGCTGTAGGCCACATCTTGCCATTCCTTCGTGTTTTTATCTTTCAATAAGGAAACCATACTCCGACCATCCGCCTGAGGTAGCTCCGGCAGATGACACAGATCCAGCAACGTAGGTGCAATATCGATCGAACTAACAACCCGGTCTATTTTTTTACCCCTTTTCATGGCAGGTGTTTTAATCATCAGCACACTACGTAGCGAACGGTCAAACAAGGTATGTTTGCCCCAGACGTGGTAATCTCCCAGATGCCAACCGTGATCGCTCCAAAGAATCACTATGGTATTTTTATCCAAACCGTTGGTCTTTAGCGCCTGAAGAAGCTTACCGATCTGCTGGTCGATATAACTTATACAGGCGTAATACCCGTGTATCAACCTGCGCGAATAGGCATCAGATAACGGGCGATCGAGGGAAGCCTTCTCCTCACCCAATTTATACTGATTGAACTCTGCACTTTGATGCAAACTTGCTCGATGTACATGCAAAGGCAAATCTGGAACCGGGGTAAGTGAAAGTTGTTCTTCCTGATACATATCCCAATATTTCTGTGGGGCATTAAATGGCAGATGGGGCTTAAAAAAGCCCACGCCTAAAAAGAAAGGCTGATTTCGCTCTGCCAGTTCTTTTAATTTACCCACAGCCAAAGCAGCTGTGAGCCCGTCCGGATATCCTTCGTCTGTCACATCAGCCGCTTCATAAGGGCGCACCTGACCATTTTTGGTTGTACGGCTTTCCCCATCGGCATAAGCAAAAAAAGCATTCCATCCTTGTCCCCATTTTCCCGGATTGAATACAAACTCGTCCCAACTGTTGGGCAGTTCCTTCCGACTGCTTTTCGGTCCAGCATACGGATAAATATAGCCATCGGGCGAGTGACTGATCTTTCCAATACCGACGGTATGATACCCGTTACGGCGAAATTGCTCGATAAAAGTCTCCGGGTTTGCCGATTGCTCCTTTTTACCGTTGGATAATACATTGGCGATATTGTTTCCCAGTTCTGCCCTGGAGCGTGGCAACTTGCTCCGTAACAAACTATATCGGGACGCACCACAAGTCGGTACCGTCACATATTGCCGGGTAAATAATGCAGAAGAAGCCGCTAATAAATTAATATGCGGCGTATATACTTCTTCATTACCATAGCATCCTAAAGCGGGCAACAGATCATCGACACAGATCATCAACACATTCGGCGGCCTCTCTTTTTGTGCTATTGCCAAAAAGGTCGCTAAGGATAAAAATATTGTTGCTCCGATATGACGTCGATTCCTCATGTCGTATTTGCTTTTTCTCTATCGCTATTCTCCTGACGGTTTCTTGACCTCATCCCCTATTTTTACAGGAGTACCAAAGTTAGGCGTTCCGTCACTATTCCAGGTAAATTTTTGAATGCGCGGATTGCGATAATTTGTACTTCCTCCATCCGGCAGATTGCGGGCATGATAGATAATCCAATCCTCTGTTCCATCTGGCGACTTAAAAAAACCGTTATGTCCCGGTCCGAAAGCACCGCTTTCTGCATTCATAGTAAAAACAGGCTCATCGTCCTTTGTCCAGTCGTCAGCCTTCAATGGATCGCCACCCTCCTTCAACGTTAATAACCCTAAGGCATAGTTATCCGAAGAAAAGCTACTGGCCGAGTAGACGATAAAAACTTTTCCCTCTGGATTGATCAAGACCTGCGGTCCTTCATTAATTGCACCGTTATGTTTTTCCCAATCGTGTATTGGTGCTGCAATCTCTACCCGTCCTCCATCTAATGTCCAAGGATTACTCATCTTGGCAATATAAATTTTCTGTGGCGAAGCACCTTTGTTCGATCCCGACCACAAGAAGTACAATTCATCCTGATACTCCAGCACCGTGCCATCAATGGCCCACTCATCGCCCGGAACCGTTATTTTCTCTTTCAGTTCCCACGACCCTCGGATCGGGCTGGAAGATTTGTTCTCAATTACATACATGCGGTGATTGGCATTACTACCGTTGTCGGCAGCAAAATACATGTACCACTTTCCATCGATCTCATGCAATTCAGGCGCCCAGATGTTCTTGGAATACATTTCTCCCGGGGGTGGCACCCAGACATCTATGGGGGTCACCTTAGCCAGTTCACTGATTTTCTTGGTCACGTACAGCACCAACTTACTTCCTTGGGTATACGTGTAGTAATATGTTCCGTTCTTTTGCGTTATCCAAGGGTCCGCACCTCGGGTCAGAAGCGGATTGGTAAAGGTATCGGAATCATCCGGTTGCTCAGTCTCTGGAGGGGGTGGGGTTTTATCTACACCGCCATTCTCTTTGCTACAGCTGGTCCAACCTATCCCCAAAAAAGGAATAATCAACGTGATAAGGAATGTCTTTTTTATCATGTTTAGTTTTATTTGTACTTTTTTCATTATCGATAGAACATACCGATTTCCGCTAATGCGATATTGCCTCCATTGAATGAAGCTGTTGCTTTCATCCTGAAGTATCGTGCTTGCACCGGTTCATCCAATGAAATGAACTGTTTGTCTCCCGTGTTCTCTAAATCGGTAACAAGATGATAAGTCCACTCCTCCCCATCAATGCTGGTATATAGCTCAATGGTTTTCGGCCGAGCAGAAGCATCCCGGAGCCTAGTGATAATAGCAAACCCCTCCACATCATATATCGTCTTCATATCTACCGTAATCGTATGTGGGTACTCTTTGTGCGTAGTCGTGTTGTTAACCCATAAACTTTCTGGATCACCATCAATCGCATTAGATGCCGGTCTACCGGCTCCTTTCGGATCTTCTGAAGAACCTTCCGCTGTCCACCCCGTTTTGGACAATTCTATCGGTCGTCCTTTGAGTCTCTGTGTAGTAAACTCCGTGTAAAATGTATCCAAAGCCAGTGGTCCCGGTAAGTATACTGTTCGAAGATCTACAAACTGCGGCGTTAAAAAATCTGGAACATACGTTATTGTCTCATCCGCTGGGACAAATAACGTATGATTCTCGCCACCCAAATCTTCATAGGTTATCTCCGTACCGTGAACGGTAGGGTACGGCACCGCACCCCATGTAATCTTCATGACGTCCTCCTCATCTGCAATGTAGGTATCGATAGGTCGACTCAATAGCGTATTTTTCCACATATCTCCGTAGACTCTCGTGACGAGTTCCTTTTTTAATGACCTTCGCCCTTGGTCATCGAAAGTAAAGATTTCAAAAACATAAGTACCTTCAGCAAGCTCATCGAACATCACTTTGACGGTATCATTTCCTATTTCTGTTCTTTCAATCGGCACGTCTATTGAATCCTGCCGATTGTTCCAATATACCCGGGCACGTATAGCTTTCGAATCAGATGGCGGCAGCCATCCTAACTGAAGACGGTTATTACCGGGATAGACAAATACGGAGTCGACCATTCCGATATATACTTTCATGCCGTCTTCCAGAAATTGCTTATAGGTATCGTCCATCTTGGAGCATCCTCCAAAGATACCGGCTAATGCGAGAAGGATGAATCCTATACGACTTATGTGTGTTACTAATTTCATAATTGTATTTTTTTAATTACTCAATTCAACATTCAAAATAAAAGGCTGCCCTTTACTTCCAGCGATCAACGCATCATCCATGGGCATCCATCGGTATTCTATTTTACTGTTATATTCAATCTTTACCAAGTAGTTATAGACATTGTCACTTAGGACCTGATTTATCGCATAGGGATTATCCAGGAAGGTATACCGTCCATCGCCTCCTGTAGTCGCTCTATACTTCACAACATCAGTGGCTCGTACAGCATTGCTGTTGGCGAAAACGGGATAAAAATTCAACTTTGCTCCTACAGCTACGGCTCCACTCTTTTGTTTGACATCTACATGAAATGACGTCGGAAAATAGTTCCAGTAGGGCTTTGCCACTTTATCAGGTCCTGAGGCATTAATGATAAAGCGGGAAAACTCCGACCATACGGTTTCACCGTAGGGATAATTCATAATACATCTTTTTGATTCAAACGCTTGACCGCTGATCGGGTTATTGGCCGCATTAGGCACTTCCCCCAAATAAAGGTCATACATCCCCCGGGCGTGACCGAACTCATGGAGTAAAGCGTCAATCGCACTATTGCCAAACAATCCTGCATAATCATGTCCTAAGGTCAGATAGGGTGCTCTCAACCAGCCCCAAGATAAATCCCCAGAAGCTGCATGACTATTGACAATCAACAGAATATCCATATCCGGATCATCTACACCACGGAGGTATCTAAACTGTCCGGAAGTTCCTTCGAAAGGAATCATCTCGGTCATGTAAAAATGAATCTGGTTCCCTCCTGCGTCGTTTAGTCCCGGAACCTGAAATTTACTGCTGGCGCGTATCAAGCCCTCATCCATTTTGGCCTTAAAAGCCAACGGTCCACCGTGATCGGCAATCGTCTGGGTTTCCGCCATAACCTTACAACGAAACTTCCAGCCGGGGAGATTGTTAAAAGCAACAGCTCGGTTGGTGTAGGTGACCGCTGTAAATGTTCCGTAGAGTGTATCGATACTTTGGGCATCGGGCAGATAAGCCGTCCTGTAGCGGATTTGTCCCGTTTCCGTCGCCGGCATATTTTCGAGTACGCTAGTTAATGCGGAATGCTCGAAAAATTGCTGTTGGTCCTCGCCTTCGGCATCGGTATACCATACTTCTGAACCGGCAATCCGAAGGTCTGTAGTTTCTTCCCAAACCAATGCAAGAGAAGCGGAACCGGATTGAAAATTCATATCATATAGTGTACGTTTATCCCAATCTCCCACATATTCTTCCCCATATACGGTACCCCGCAGCAACACCTTGCCTGAGCTTACACCGGCATTATTAAAAGTCAGCACTTCCAATACGTAATCGCCTTCGGCCAAGCCGTCTATCGAGACTTTTAGCGTATCCATGGGCGCCGTCAATGTCTGTACGAGAGAATCTGTTCTTTCATTCCAATACACTTTCACTACGCTAACCTTCGCATCCGGTTCCGGCCATACAAACAACAATCGATGATTGCCTGAATATACCTTTGCGGTGCGCGCTTGTGGTACCCAAGCCTTTCCCTCCAAGTCAGAGGTATCTTGACCGGTGTCGATGTCCTTGGCACAACCAGCAAACAGGAATAAGCCCGCCAGCCCAACAAAAACGATATGTTTAAGTGTCTTCATCATGATGTAATCATCATTGCAACTGTCCCCAAAATGTTAGCTCCTGAATATAGATGTAATCCAGAAAACCCCAGGTCTCTAATATCTTAAAACGGAGGTAACGAACAGGAGGCATGTCATCCGGAAAAATAAAGTCTTCCCCCGCCGACGTTGCATATAAAGCGTCCTCCTGCGTGATAGGTCCGTCTCCTGACGGCTTATACGATTCACATTCCATTAATAACGTCCATCCATCCCAGCTTCCTTCTGGATCTGGAGTTTCTGCCGTTCCATAGACCTCCCAACGTTTCGGAGCTGCTGCCTGATAGGCCCACTGTTGACCAGGCCCTCTATGCCATAGTTTATAGCGGCTGAAAATAGCCATCCGACCCATATCAAAAGTAAACCATTGTGGCATACCCGATCCCGGCTTTGTATGAAATACACCGATTCCACCGTTTGGTGCTATACGGTCGTTCCACATTTCAAACATATCCCCTTGCGGAATATGCTTTTCGTAGGTATCTGTCGGCAAGTGAAGCTCTACAAATTTATCTTTAGGAATCTGCTCTTCGAAGATTGGTGTCAGCTCCGTAGAAATGGTATCTGACAGATTGCCCCAACGGTCACGGATAATAGCCGCAAACACACGGGGCTCTGCCGCAAACCCTCGTACCGAATGCTTACCTTCAATACTTTTTGTATAATAAGTTTCTATCTCACTCATGGTACCATTATCCTGCGTCAGTATTTTAACAGAAAGGCTTGCTCCTCCCGAATTGCTAAAAGCCACAGTTGCCCCACCAAAAGTCTCTTCAAAGGTCAATGAGTTATAAGCTTCCGATAGAGGTGAGGTCAGTGGATTGATTTTAACTTTCACCGGCTCCGATTCTTTCTCACCCTTGCTCACGGCATACAAGGTTACCTCGTATTCCTTTTCCTCGGGAAAACCATCCACAATCAAGTTATCCGCATATAGTGAAGCCTTCGCTTCCCGCTCTACACCCGGGCGGATAGCATACACCGCTTTGACGTAGCGAAGGCTTTCGTCATTCGGTAGAACATAAGATATTTTGGCCGCACCGGGCAAATTTTCCACCTGGACAGATTTCACCGGTCCGGGAGCGGTGTCATCATTAATGGTTGATGTAAATTTCTCTGGGGAGCAGCTAACAATCAGCAAAGCACCCAATAGGAGATTTAATATATAAACACTTTTCATAATACGAATTATTTAAATTACCAACCCGGATTTTGTACTGTATTTTTATTCGCCAAAATTTCCACTTCGCGAATAGGCCATAGATAATCCCGAGTTGTGAAAGTCTGGTTGTACAATACCCTTTCCCGGTAATAACCTTCCGGTGTCTTCTGTTCAATGTCCCAGCCGGTAATCGGTGCATTGAGTACCTCAACGGCTTTCTTCCAACGTCTTAAATCCCAAAAACGCTGTCCTTCCAAAGCTAACTCAATCAAACGTTCCTGATGGATGATCTCCCGTAATGTTTCTTTTTCCTTCGGTTTGTCCGGGTTCCTGGAGTATAGTTCCCATGACTCCTCTACCCCAAGCAACCCAGCGCGTTCACGAATGAGATCCAAAAACTCGAATACTTCAGGTGAAGGTCCATCTACTTCGTTAGCTGCTTCCGCATACAACAGGTACACATTGGCCAAACGGATAATCGGCCATGGATACTGCTCGACAGTATAACTGGTCTCCCCGATGGAGTTCTGATAGTTTACCAATTTTTTACCCCATATTCCGGTAACATTAAATTTATCCCGGGCAACATTAGAGGCCGGGTCACCTTTCTTTGCTGATACAAACCAGGTGTCATTGTCATCAAATTTCCCCATACCGTACCAGATGCCGCCATCAAAGCCCAGATTTGCATAATATCTCGGTTCCCGATCGAAATTAAACTTCGCTGTCGTATAACCTTCTTTGATATAATACTTTTCACCTGCAGTACCTGTCTTTAGATCGAATCGTCCACTATAATCCCAGTCTGTATCCTCTTCAATAGGTACACCATGCTTGGTATAAAATTGAGCGGCTATTTTTATTGGGATTGCGGCATTACCTTGCACATTCGAGTTGGCCCGTGTTGCTGGATCGACACCCCGTGGAGTGGATTGCCGTTGCATATTGCCCGTCATACTATTGGTGTGACCCCATACTATCTCATCATTCCATTTTTCAGTCACCGCATTGCGGATGTCCATTTGGATACGTATTTCCGGTGACACACTATACTGGGATCCACTTTGATTATAGTAATATAAGCGATGTCCGGCTAATTCACAGGCTTGGATGGCCTCCCAAGAGGCTGCTTTGGCTTTCTCCCATTTCTCCATGGAGAAAACCGGATTGAACAGCAATCTTCCCTGCTTGTCCCGAAAGGTAGCATAGTCCGGATTACCATTAAAAAGTGGACTGGCAGCTAATACCAATGCATATGCTTTGATGGACAAAGCGATAGGCTGTGTAATACGTCCCAGTTCGGAGGCCTCTTGTGAAATATAAGGTGGTAAATCAGGAGTCGCCTCATCCAATAATTGAACAACATAGTCAAAACAATCATCTACTGGATCTCGAGGAACTTTCGCCTCTTCTACGCTGGCATTGATGGGTAGATTCACTTTTTTCAACGGTATAGGTCCATACATGCGGATGAGATAAAGATGATAGTACGCTTTTAAAAACTTCACCTCGGCTCGCCAACGTTGCATTTCGCCAAGACTAAGATCCGGTACTGTCTCCACATTTTCTAAAAAGATATTACAATCCCGAATCGCCTGATACAAGTCAGTCATACCGTTCGCCCCTACACCTGTTGTACCCTGCCAAAAATTCATATAAGGGTTGTTCACATTCTGGAATCCCCGGGCAATCTGCCAAGGAGGCATATTGTAAAACTGGTGCAGCCAAAATTCATCACCAGCCGTAAGAGCCGGGTTTAACTCAATATTACTTAGCTTGGGTAGATAGCTATAACAGCTGTATAGAAATCGTTCGGCCGAAACACGCATATTGAACGAATTTTCAATCGTCGCAATATTATCCGGTACAATGTCCAAATAACGTTGACAAGCTCCAAGAAAGACAAGTGCCGAACTGTATATGTATATTAGCGTTTTTTTCATGATCATCTAATTTATAGGGATACTTGTAATCCAATGTTAAATACCCGCTGTACAGGATAGCGTAGTCCATTACCTGCCATCTCCACATCCCATAACTTGAATTTACTAAAAGTGAATAGGTTTGTACCATTCGCATATATCCGGATATTATCTGTTTTTATTCTATTGGTCCAAGCCTTAGGAAAAGTATATCCCAATTCGACCTGTTTTACTCTCAGGAATGCACCATTTCGCATAAACCAAGTACTTCTTTGGGTATTGTTATCGATGGAATAGGTACTAAGCCGCGGAAAAAGAGCATACAAATCTCGATTATCTTCTGACCAATGGCTATCGGCATAAGCTTGAAGCAATTGATTCGTGAATACAGTTCCTGAATTACGCTCCGCATCGCTGTAGTGATAGGCTACAAAGGGCGCTGTAGCTGCCGGATCAATCCAAAAAGATTCTCTTGACGCTCCCTGAAAGAAAGAAGATATATCGAAATTCTTATAACCAAAGGAAAAACCGAAACCATAGACGATCTCCGGCATGGTCGGATACCCTATCGGCACCTGATCCAATGAGGTGATCTGCCCATCATTGTTAATGTCCCTATACTTGATATCACCGGCCATATACTCCCCAAAATTTTGTCGGGGTGAGTTAGCTACCTCTGCGTCGTCAACAAATAAACTTTCGGCAATATAACCCCACTGTTGACTCATGGGATATCCAATCTTGGATTTCCACCATTCGGTATCGTAGTCGTATTCTTCAAACACTTTATAGGCGCTGGTCGCATAGGTAAAGTTGGCTCTAGCCTGTACCCACGCACCACTCGAAAAATGTTGATTATAATCCAAGGACATATCTACCCCCTGTCCGGTAGCTTCACCAATATTGGCTGCCGGTGTGGCCCACAACCCCATAGAGGCCGGCGTGGAAACACGCTCCTGCAAGATATTGGTACGGTGCTCCCGAAAATATTCACCTACAAAATTCCACCTATTCCACAGACCTAATTCTATAGCCAAATTAGTTTTGGCGGCGGTTTCCCAAGTAATATTGGTGTCCGAATACCGCTTTACAGATACGCCATTTCTACCCTCACCATTGTTTCGACCAAAGACGGCTCTCATACCACCATCATCAGGGTTCACCTCAGACAAGTATAAAAAACGTCCTTCTCCGATAGCATCATTACCCACTAAACCATACGTGCCTCGCAGTCTGAAATTAGTGACGATCTGTTTAAACGGTTCCCAAAACTTCTCATTGGAGACAGTCCAAGCTACACCCGCCGAAGGAAAGAAACCAAAGCGTTGTGCTTTGTAAAACCGTTCCGAACCATTGTATCCAAAGTTAAACTCTGCATAATAACGGTTATCATACGCATAGGTGGTCCGGCCTGATAACCCAACATTTCGGTAAGGAAGTGACGCTTGTAATGTACCTCTATTTGCATCCAATGCACCACGCATGATATAAACCAACATACCACTTATATTGTGGCGATCGGCAAACGTGCGGTTGTAATTTACGGCTGTTTCCAGGTAGACATTCGAGTTAATCAGTTGAGTTCCATTCGCAGAATTGTAATCCAGGTAATCTGTACCTTTGTCTTCGTTGACGATAAAGACCTGATAGGTATTATCCCGTATGCTATAACCCCCACGCGCATAATAGAATGGCGAATACTGACGTATCATATCAAAATATGAAACACGAGCTGTATTAATCAGCGCCCTTGCGCTTAATCCTTGTGTAATGAAGTCAAATTTCTGCGTTACCTGAATTTGAGCATTCATATTGGAGCGCTCGGAATCTTTATAACCTCGGACCATATCCGCATAAGGATTTAGATAATTCCCTTCCGCCGTATTCCCAAACATGATATGCTTGACATAGCTGTGATCGTTGTCTATCGGATAGTAGGCCGGAAACTTGGCCGGATTGGCACGCATGACACGGGTATAAAATCCACCTCCGGAATAAATAGGTCCCGTATAATCATCAAATGTAGCACCCAAACGTGTAATCAATTCCGTCGTCGATGTCAGATTGATATTGACATTAGCCCGTAACGAAGAAGTTCTAAGGTCAATATTGTTGTTGAAATTATTACGTGGATCTACCTTCAATACTCCATTATCCTTTGTAAAGGAGCCCGCAACGTAATAACGGGCTACTTTTCCTCCACCGCTCACACTTAGGTTTGCTCGTTGATTCATGGCATAATCCTTAAATAACTCTTTCCGCCAATCGACCGCGGGGAAAAGATAAGAACCTGATCCAGGTACAGTATTATTAATCTCTTCATCGGTATAAAGCAACTCGCCCAGTGGATCCCGCGTCAACACAGCTTCGTTATTAAGTTTCATATAGGTCACAGGATCTGCCAACTCGACATTTCGGGTCGGCATAGATATAGAGTTCTCCACACGGAAATTAATCCGTGCCTTACCCTCTTTACCTTCTTTCGTTGTAACCAATATTACTCCATTCGCTCCCCTTGCACCATATAGAGCCGTCGCCGTCGCGTCTTTCATGATGGAGAAACTGGCGATATCATCTGGATTAAGACGAGCCAGATCCGTGCTGGTCAACTCAATATTATCGATTAAGATCAACGGATCTTTTTTATAACCAAACGTGGTAACTCCACGAATAAAAAATTCGGCGTTATCAGCTCCCGGCTCACCACTGCGCTGATAGGCAATAATACCGGCCAAACGTCCTGCCAGAGCCGTTGTTAAGTTGCTCGACGGTACCTTTAATTCACTGGGATTAATGGAAGTGACTGAACCGATCAGATCGGTCCGCTTTTGCTTTCCAAAAGCCACCACGACAGCTTCCTCCAACTGCGCGGCCGATGCGACCAGCTGTACATCGATGACCTCCCGCCCTCTGACTGGGATTTCCTGTGTTTCATACCCTACGATAGTAAGGACCAGTACAGCATCTTCACCTGGAACATCAAGGATATATTTTCCGTTTAAATCTGTCGTCGTACCTATACTACTTTGATTCTTAACCGTAATGGATACACCCGCCAAAACTCCCGTCGAATCCCTTACAGTACCTCTTACTTCTTTGGTTTGCAGATCTTCGTTGGCAAACTTCGGATCTAAACTCAGCGAAAATGACCGTGCATTCACCGGAGGTAAAGCTCCTAACAAGAGCAGACAACAGAGGATACACAAATGGTATAATCGTTTACTCATAATTTATGTGTTTAAAATTGTTATTGCTTTTACTATTCATATTTCATTCCCTCTTTATCCCCAACAACATGTTTATCAGCTATCTTTTTTGAATCTTCTGTGCATCGGACGCATAGTAAAAATTATTCATGCTATTTTTACAATTTATAATATGGTTTTTACTTCCTGTTAGCAGAAGCTAAGTTCATGAAAACAAAACGGATTGATTCGTTTATTTGTTTCAATACCTCCTTATTTTGTCTTTTTATGGATATCCTGTACCGTAATGCCTTAGACTTTTGCTTTCTGACTCCTTACGTTTAAAGTCTTTTTGGTTATATCGCGGCTTTTCGTACATTTCTGGAATAGTTTTTTTTGAAAACTCGTTAAAATACGACAGACATGCATCACGCCACCATACGGCTTCATCTTCTTGAATCTCCAATAGTTTCTCTACCCGGCTGTAGACTGCAGGAGCTACAGCATGACGTACCTGCTCCCAGTTTTTTTGCATACGACGCACACCTTCTACCCCATTATAATAGGAAAAGCACAGTTCTTCCCAAAATGTCCGTCCGGATTTCATAACATGATCCCAGGGAACATGATGAAACCAAGCGATATATTTTTCGGGACAAGTGGCTATATTGTCGAATGAATCGCGTATTGGCGGAAAATATTGTGCAACAGCTGCACTTCCTCTTAGACTCCTATCGAAACCCAATCCGTTAGCATCGGCTTTATGAAAACTCTTTCTTGCCCAAGGCTGCGGGCCGTAGTGATGCCCTACGCTACTAAGCACAGTAAGTCCCAATGGCGTTTGATAGTTTACTATATATCCATACGAATTGAGCATCATCGCCTTAATACGGACAATAGCAAAAGTATCCGTCGTTAAAGTCATCCGAATCCATTCCTCCGCTAATTGCTCGGCAGATAATTGGTGATTCCATGCCAAGCGACCATACGCGTACCAATTGGCCTGACCAAACGGATGTCCCGTCCAGTTTCTTGCCGTCCCAATATTGGCTACCCCCGCCATGCCAGTCAGTCGCTGCCCCTGTAGCGAGCCGTCAATTACACGAGCAACTGTAGAGCCTTCGCCGTTTGCATAGGTATCCGATTCCAGCACTTCCTTATATAAAGAAGCCAAATAGACCAAATGCGTGCTGAAACCGAGGTATTCCTGTGTAATCTGAAACTCCATTATCTGGGATGTGTGTGGCATCGCGCCAAACAAGGGTGAAAAAGGCTCTTTGGGTTGAAAATCTAAAGGTCCATTTTTTGTTTGAAGCATTACATTTGGAAGAAATTTCCCATCGAACGGCTTAAATTCATCGTACGCATCCTTCACCCGATCTGGATTATGGGCCTTATACACAAAAGCCCGCCAGATCAATATGCCGTTATAAGGTTTTAAAAGAGTAGCCAACATATTCGCTCCATCCGCATGTGTACGTCCGTAATCCTGTGGCCCGGGCTGTCCTTCTGAGTTGGCTTTGACCAAAAAACCACCAAAATCCGGTATCCGTTGATATATCGCTGCTATTCGATCCTTCCACCACATCTTGACATCCGGATTCAGTGGATCGGCGGTTTGAAGAGCACTTAAAACCTTTGGTGAGGCAAAATTGACCGCTAGAAAAACTCGAATATTATATACACGGAAGACATCGGCCAACGCCTTCACTTTTTCTATATATTCAGGGGTTAAAATTTGAGGAGATGCATTGACGTTATTCAGAACAACACCGTTTATACCGATCGAAGCATTGGCACGGGCATAATCGATATAACGCACGTCTATTTTTTCGGGCAGCTCATCCCATTTCCATATAGACAGTCCGGCGTAGCCCCGTTCTACGGTACCATTCAGGTTATCCCAATGATTTAACATCCGCCACTGTAATTTGGGAAAATGTAATTGGTCGATATCGTCGAGATCTCCGCCTGTCTGAATTGTTCTCAACAAATGGAATACACCATAGAGAACACCGGCATCATCTTTACCTACAATATATAATGTCGTTACTTTCCCACGCTTTACCTGTTTTATCAGGAAACTTTCCTTTTGCAATTGCATGAGTTCTGGCAGCTGTGATGCGACTTCATTCGGTAAGTCCTTTAACGTTGTGACGATGACCCCAGCGGGTGTTTCAAGAAGAGATGACAACGTCTTTATAGGCGTGCCCAGTAGTCCAGAAAGCCCACGCTCCAACTCCCGACGAGCAACTTCTATTGCGGGGGAATGACCTAATACACATATTGTGTTTAAAGCACCCTTACATGTATTTCTATACTGTTCATCTTGTATTTGTTCATACCGAAGCCATAGATTATACCCATCGTCAGCTTTACAGATACCGTGCTTAAAACTTATCGTCAACAGTATAAAAATGTAAAGAATGAAATATATTGGTTTCTGCATGAGATAGTTTATAATTGCTTCATTACGAAGTTCTCCTTTATCGGGGAAGTCTTATCTCCCATTTGTTTCAAACTTATTACATATCGTCTCATTGACGCTACTATATCGTTTTTTTTCCTGTATATTTATCTACGTTTAATTAAAAAGGACCTTATCCAAACACCGGCTTGCTAAAAACAGTATACATATTCACTTTGTACGCCTTGTGGGCAGTCGCCCTCAAAAGCCAGCCATATTATTTCACCCACTATCAGGTCGAACAGGGCCTCTCCAATAATGCCGTACTCTGTAGTCTCCAAGACAGCAAAGGTTTTATGTGGTTTGGTACCAAGGATGGGTTGAATCGTTTTGACGGTTATACATTCAAGGTTTTCCAAAATGATCCATCTGCCGGTTCCTTATTGGGCAGTAATTATATCCGGGCACTCCATGAAAGCCGGGACGGCAAAATATGGGTAGGTACAGATCAGGGTATCTATATTTTCGATCCGGCTTTCGAACAATTTCGTTTGCTGCATGCTTCCATTGTTGATGAAATATTGGATATCCGGGAAGATCATACGGGTGATATCTGGTTTATCAGCGACCTTGTTCTCTATCAATATAAGACGAAAACAGACAGTATCGTACAGGTAAGCCATAAAATCAATGTCAGCGCGTTTTGTTTTACCAACAATGCACAGGAAGTATGGCTAAGTACAACCCATGGCCAACTGTTGCAGTACAATCGCCATACGGAAAAATTCACGAGCTATCCGATTTTTGAAGATGCACTTCCCAGCGTCGACCACTGGATCGAGAAAATATACTATACATCAGGTAACCAATTTATTCTCGGAACGAGAAAACATGGTATAAAGCTCTTCGATCTTATAAGTCATAGCTGTAAAAGCCTATTATCCCGGGATAATAAAAACGAAGCCATATTTGTCAGGGACATCATTCATCATAAGGATCAGGAATATTGGTTTGCGACGGAATCTGGAATTGTCGTCTACGATATGCAGACCGACATACATACCTTCCTTACCCGGGAAAAAGATGACCCTTGGTCCTTGGCAGATAACGCTGTATATACCTTCTGTAAGGATCAGGAGGGCGCAATTTGGGTTGGCACCTATTTTGGTGGAATCAATTATTATTCGAAAACCAATACATTTTTTGAAAAATTCTTTCCGAAGGACATTCCAAATGCGATATCGGGGTATGCGGTAAGAGAAATTGTCGCCGATAAATATGGTAAGATATGGGTAGGTACAGAAGACGGCGGACTGAATCGATTCGATCCGAAAACAACTTCGTTTACCAACTTCAAACCTAGTAGACAAGCCGGTTCGATCGCACATAGCAATATTCATGGACTACTCGCCACAGGGGATACACTTTGGATCGGTACATTTGAGCATGGGTTGGATTTATTGGATATTCCAACGGGGAAAGTGTTTCAGCATTACAATGCGGACGACACAAGAGGGGCTCTGGGCAATAATTTCATTTTCAACATTTTAAAAACGAAAAGAGGCAATATACTCTTGGCAACGGGGCGGGGTTTATATAGCTATAATCCAGTCACCAGATCTTTCAGTCGATCGTCGGATGTACCTAATTACATTTTTTATACGACATTATTTGAAGATAACGAAGGTACGATCTGGGTGGGAACGTGGCGGGATGGGCTGTTTTACTTCAACCCTTCTACAAAAAAGAAAGGACGCCTCACGCACGACCCAACAAATTTCAATAGTATCAGCAGTAATCGTGTCAACCGTATATTTCAAGATAGCAAAAATCAAATATGGATTGCGACTGAAGGTGGACTATGTAAATTCAATACGAAAAGTACAAGTTTTACCCGTTTTGACAAGCATAATGGTCTTCCCAGTAATCTTATCCTTTCCTTCATGGAAGATAATGCCGGTATCCTATGGATATCGACATCGAAAGGACTTGTCCGCCTGGATCCGGAGAGCAACGACATGAAGGTATTTACGAGAGCGAACGGGTTACTAAGCGATCAGTTTAATTACAATTCGTCTTACAAAGATGAGTCGGGCAACTTGTACTTCGGGAGTGTCAAAGGGCTGATACGCTTTGATCCAAGAAATTATAGGGAGACGGATTATCAGGCACCAGTCTATATCACAGGATTTCAGGTGCACAATCAGGAACTTCGTATCGGAACCGAGGATTCGCCGCTTCGCTCTTCCATCATCTTTACGAAAACGATCAAGTTGAAATACAACCAATCGACTTTCAGTATAGACTTTGCGGCGTTGAGCTTTACCTCGCCTACCATGACGGAGTACGCGTATAAAATGGAGGGCCTTGATAAGGAATGGGTACGCCTAAAAAAGAACCGAAAGGTTTATTTTACGAATATGGCACCGGGTAAATACACCTTTATAGTCAATGTCGTGGACTCGAAGGGATCGTTTAAAGGTAAAGAAACAAAATTATATATCGAGATTTCTCCGCCTTTCTGGGCGAGTACTGCCGCTTATTTATTTTACTTCGCGCTGGTTGTCGCGATAATTTACTATAGCATAAACAGCTATGATAGAAAGATCAAGGAACGCAACAGACGGCGTCTGGATACGATAAAACACCAACGTGAAAAGACGCTCTACCAAGCGAAGATTGATTTTTTTACGCTCATTGTCCATGAGATACGCACGCCACTTACGCTCATCAAAGCACCGTTGGAAAAAGTTATCCAAATGATCAATGCTACCCCGGCGGTGAAGCGAAACCTGGAGCTGATTGAACGGAATACCGAACGACTGATCACACTTTCAGGACAGTTATTGGATTTTCGAAAAGTAGAAGCAAATGGCTTTAGCTTATCGTTCAAAAAAGTTGACATTACCGATTTGTTAAGCGAGACGTACAGCAGCTTCCGTCTATCGGCAGAGAAGAAAAAAGTACAATTATCACTTCATGTACCGCAAGAACATATCTATGCCGATATGGATAGCGAAGCATTTGTGAAGATTATCACCAATTTGATGGACAATGCAATTAAATATTGCCATAGCTTTGTCCGCGTATATCTGGAATACGACAGCCTTGCCACATCGGCACAGATTAAGATTAGGGTGGTAAATGATGGCCCTCTTATCCCCAAGGAAATGCGTGAGAAAATTTTTGAACCCTTCTATCGCATGAAAGAAGGCATCCATAAACAAGGAACAGGTATAGGGCTGGCACTATCCCGATCGATGGCTGAACTGTTGAACGGTTCTCTTGAATTACAGTTTACCGACGATAATCTGAACACATTTATTCTTATATTACCACAAATGCAGACCGATAATGAACGTGAAAAATGATAAAGAAAACGAGACAGGCAAACCGACCTTGATCATTGCGGATGACCACCTGGAGATATTGGATTTTATTGCCGATGATCTGAGCGAAAGCTACACGACCTTAAAGGCTATTAATGGCCAGGAAATACTGGATCTACTAGCTCAACATACGGTACAACTCATAATCAGTGATGTCATGATGCCGATCATGGACGGTTTTGAGCTTTGTCGGATTATTAAATCTGATGTCGAATTCAGTCATATTCCAATCATTCTGCTCACGGCGAAGAATACGTTACAATCCAAAATAAAAGGGCTCGAAGAGGGTGCTGATGCCTATATAGAGAAACCTTTTTCCGTCGCTCACCTGCAAGCGCAGATACATAGTTTACTGGCAAATAGAAATAAAGTCCGGGAGTTTTTCGTCAGCTCACCGCTGGCGCATATCAATACGATGGCACACAACAAAGCGGATGAGATCTTTCTTGAAAAGTTGAATCAATTGATACAAGAACATATCGCCGATCCCGAATTGGATGTCGAAAAACTGGCCCAGATGATGTATATGAGCCGACCAACTTTATACCGAAAGATAAAAGCCATTTCAGACCTCACACCCAATGACCTGATTAATATTTCGAGGTTAAAGAAGGCGGCAGAACTTTTATCTTTAGGACAGTACAAAATTTTCGAAATTGCTTATATGGTCGGGTATAATTCGCAGACGCACTTTGGCCGAAACTTTCAAAAGCAATTTGGAATAACGCCGAGTGAATATATAGAACAGCAAAAGAGTAAAAATAAATAAGAAGGGGGCTTTCCAGCCCCCCATTATTATTTTATCTTATGTTGATACAACTTTTGATGCATCTCATGCAATTCATTCTCCGGGATTTTTATGACCTTTCGATCATAGGTCATCAATCCGTTTGTCTCGATTTCCACATCGGTAGTTTGCGTGTACACCGCCGCAGAGAGCCCTAGTGGAATAAGCCGGTTCAAATCGGACATCAACCGGTCATAGCGTTCTTTCAGTTCCTCTTTATTTTTAAAACTCTGGTATCCCCAGTTATCTTTCTCCTGCCAGGTATGTCCTTCGATCGGCAATCCTAATCCACCAAATTCACCCAATGCCAGTATCTGTTTGGCACCGAACAACTCCGGTCGGGGCATGATCGCATCCGGATAGTTGTGAATATCGAGGATATGCCCCGTTGGGAAGAAATTACCGCCACTGGCACTGTTGACCAATCGTGTAGGATCATACTGCTCCGTCCATTCGGTAATTTCTACCGTTTTGAATTGTCCCCAGGCTTCATTAAAAGGCACCCATATCACAATAGATGGAAAGTTATATAAGGCGTCAATTATCGCTTTCCATTCCTTGCGAAAGATCGCTTCGGACTCGGCGGAACGCTCCTTATCGTGCATCTGACCTCGGGTAAGTCCGGGACGCATATCCCATTTGTTTCCTCCGAGATCACCGCTCGGCATATCCTGCCAAACCAAAAGCCCCAATCGATCGCAGTGGTAATACCAACGTGCTGGCTCTACTTTGATATGTTTACGTATCATATTGAAGCCCATCTCTTTGGTCTTCTGGATATCAAATAACAACGCTTCGTCTGTAGGTGCGGTGTATAACCCGTCAGGCCACCAGCCTTGATCCAGCGGTCCATATTGGAAAACAAAGGTATTGTTTAACAGCATACGCTGAATACCATTGCCGTCCTTTTCCATAGAAATCTTCCGAAATGCAAAATACGAGGAAACTTTATCGATCACCTTTCCTTTTCGCAAGATTTCGAATGTCAGATCGTACAAAAAGGGATTTTCGGGCGACCAATGTATCGGATTATCAATCTCCAATAGCGACTTTTTGTTAGGAATAGCCCATACTTCACCGACCAATTCGCCACGTTTATAAGCCGCGATACGCACTTGGTCTCCTTCCTGGACATTGGAAACCTTTGTGTCTATTGTCAAGGAATTATGATCCAGATCCGGGGTATGTTTCGTCGATACGATATGTGTTTTTGCTACCCCTTCTAACCAAACGGTCTGCCAAATGCCGGTAACCGGTGTATACCAAATTCCCTCGGGGCTGACCACCTGCTTTCCATTGGGTTGTGGTCCTTCGTTCGTGGGATCCCAAACACCAATAACGATTTCTTGGAGCGCACCTTTTTTGAGAAATGGGGTGATATTAAACGAAAATGGATCAAAACCACCTGCATGGGATCCTACCTTCGTACCATTTACATAGACCTCCGTCAGCCAATCTACCGCTCCGAAATGTAAAAGGACTTCTTTACCCTGCAAAGCTTTATCAACGGTAATGTTTTTCTTATACCACAATGTATTTTCTTTACCGACGGCTTTACCCACACCGGATAAGGCAGATTCAACCGGATAAGGCACTAATATATCGCCATCCACGGATGCCGGTATGGTACCCAGTTTTCCCGGACGGATCGCATATTGCCAAATGCCGTTCAGGTTCTGCCAGTTTTCACGGACTAACTGCGGTCTTGGATATTCGGGCAAGGGATTCTTCGGATTAACTTTCTCCGCCCAGGGCGACGTGATCTTACCCGGTACAATGTGCCATTGTTCTTGAGAGAACAAACCTGAAATCGAAACAAAAAATAGCGTTATAAGTACAATTGCTTTACAAAAAAGAGTCTTTCGGTTCATACAGCTAATTAAGAGTAAATTAATGGGTCTTTACAAAGATGGCTGTAAAGGCACAATGTATTTCCTCATTTAGTCTCAAAAATTCATCATAATATCTTTTTACAAATTGCTCTCGACGCCGAATTATTACACTCTTACATAATGCATAGAAGTCCAATATCCATTACTATCCCCACCTACAACTGAAATGGAAACCCACGATCGATAAATTAACGATGTTGATGTTAGCGAAGTAATCTCAACAACCTCCTCACCATCTTCATCGTCAATAGTTAATGTCTTTTTATCACCAGAAAGTTTGTAAGTACCTTCACCGATCATAGGTTCCATCGGCTTGTTATCTTCGTCCATAAAGATGAATGTCTTTCTCACCTTCCCATTCGAGAAAAATTCAATAAAGATCTCAGTACCGTCCGAATCTTCTTCAGGTTCTTCTGTTTTACCTTCCTCCGTCACTTTATCAAGCTTCCACTTTCCCAATAAAGCGCTATTATTACCCGTATTACCGCTATTATTACTGTTACTATTTTCCGAAGGCTCAAAGCCCCTTAAATCAATTGTTGCCTTATTACAGGATACAAACAAGACAGTCACCAAAATGATATTTAAAATTTTAAGCATAATTGCAAAGTAACGGCAAAAAAAATTAACATCCGATAGTCATTCCATTTGGAATAACCGCATTCTTCTTGATGACCACTATTCCATCACGCACCGTATACTCCTTATGATCTCCATCTTCCAGATGATCTCCCCCGGTTATACGGACATCATTTCCAATACGACAATCCTTATCCAGAATAGCCTTTTCAATATAACAGCGTTCGCCGACGCCTATCGGTGGCGGTTGCTGGGTATTAATCAATTCCACGACCTCATTCAAGTCTTCGTAATAATCAGAACCCATCATATACGTCATCTTGATCACTGTACCACGGCCAATCCGAGAACGGACTCCAATCACCGACCGCTCTATTTTATCCGCCAGAACAATACATCCATCGGCTACAATCGCATTGTTGAGAGTCGTGCCCGATATTTTGGATGGCGGAAGCATGCGCGGTCGCGTAAAGACAGGATCACCAAACAAGTTAAAAGAAGGTATATTATCGGTTAGTTGTATATTCGCGTCAAAAAAAGAACTGATTGTACCAATATCGGTCCAGTAACCGTCAAAGGGGTAACTGAGTACCTTAAGCTTACCAATCGCATTAGGAATAATTTCCTTTCCAAAATCCATTCCCGGATCCTCCGTCAGCAGTCTTCGCAACACATTCTTGGAAAACACATATATTCCCATAGAAGCCAAATAATTTCTTCCCTGCTTTTCCAGATCTTCGGATACATTGGAAGTCCATTCTGGCAATACATCAGCCTTAGGTTTCTCTATAAAAGATGTGATCTCATTGTGCTCGTCGGACTTCAATATCCCAAACCCTCCGGCCTCCTTCGCCGTGACCGGGATGGTCCCAATCGTAATCTCACCTCCATGCTTTACATGGAAATCGACAAGAGCGGAATAATCCATCTGATAAAGCTGATCTCCAGATAATACCAACACATAATCATAATCTACACTGATCATGTTTTTTTGCGTCCTCCGTACGGCATCTGCCGTTCCCTCAAACCATCTATCCCCCTCATTGGTCTGTTCGGCGGCAAGGATATCGACAAACCCCTTACTAAAAATACTGAAGTTGTAGGTGTTTTTAATATGTTTGTTCAGCGACGCTGAATTGTACTGCGTCAGTACAAAAATCTTATTGTAATTCGAGTTCAGACAGTTCGATATCGGAATATCCACCAACCTGTACTTTCCTGCGATGGGAACAGCCGGCTTTGAACGCTGATCGGTCAACGGATATAATCTGGTTCCCCTTCCTCCTCCTAATACGATAGAAACAACTTTATGCAACATAATCAATTTATTAATTGGTCATACAAATCTTTATACTTCTGTGCTGATTTATCCCAAGAAAAATCCAGTGACATGGCACGTGATCGAAGGACTTCCCAATCCTTCTCCGTCTTATACTGCTCTAAAGCACGTTCTACAGCCTCCTCGGCATCATTCCCTCCTAACTGCGCAAATACAAAACCATATCCACCATCCTCCGAAACATCCTTGACGGTATCTTGCAATCCACCGATACCCCTTACAATAGGTATCGTACCATACTTTAAGGCATACAGCTGATTTAATCCGCAAGGCTCTACCCGGGAAGGCATCAGCAACATATCCGATGCGGCATATACCTGATGGGCCAGTGCTTCATTATATCCGACAAAGAGCCCCATATGCTTCGGAAATTCCGCTTTTAAATCCGCTAACTCGTCCTCGATCTGCGGATCACCCGAGCCCAATATAAATATAGTAATTTCAGCCATATTTTGCGAAAGCAAATTGCGTATTATTTTACTGAGACAATCGGCTCCTTTTTCCAGTGCAAACCGACCGATAAAGGAAAGTAGAGGCAGCTGCTCACTCAATCCATATTGTGCACATAGCTTTTTCTTATTTTCCTGCTTCCCTTGTGCAGCTGTCGGCAAAGAATAGGTAGCCGGGATCAGCGGATCCGTAGCCGGATTCCAATAGCTAACGTCTATTCCATTGACGATACCTCTTGATTTCGCCGATTCATCGCGGAATAAATGCTGAAGGCCATTGGCTTCCACATACAACTCCTCCAAATAACCTTCGGATACCGTCGTATAGGCGTCACAACATTTAATAGCTGTCGCCAAGGGATTAATCATACCGTCCCAATCCAGCAATCCCCATCTCCAGGTGTCAAATGCGGGAAGTATAATCGATTTGTTCCATCCCATCCAACCTTGATATTGCCCGTTATGCACGGTAAACACCGTTTTTATGTCTTTCAGACTGTTAAATTCATTTGCATATCGGATTAGGAATGGAATAAGTCCTACGTGATGATCGTGACAGTGGATAATATCCGGTGCTGTGCGATCATATTTTATCCACCGCAAAAACGCATGCTGAAAAGCAATCCACTGCTCGGCCTCATCGGCATAACAATAGACTTCCGGACGATCCAGTTTGCCAGGTATCTTAATCAGGTACAAGGGGAACCCCAACTTATCTACACGTTCTTTAAAAACAATATAGTTCAGCGGTTCCGACCCTTGGTAGAATGAACCCTCCGCCACTTTATCCCATTCATTTTCACGCACAAAGGGTGTATCATACCAAGGCATCACAACGGCGGCATCTATACCCAAGTGGCGTTGGTATTTGGGCAAGGAACCCACTACATCGGCCAGGCCACCCACCTTGGCTACCGGAAAACACTCGACACTAAGATGTAATACTTGCATAAACTATTTGGCTAACTTAAACACTAAACCACCTAACGGCGGTAAATCTACTGCGATCGAACAAGGCATGCCCATCCAAGGGACGGGATTCGTTGTAGGCTGTTCAACAATCATTCCAGAGCCATATAAATCCAGGTCATCGGAATTAAACAGGATTTTCCATTCTCCAACCGCAGGCACACCTATCCTATAATTTCTACGGATCACGGGGGTCAAATTCAAGATCACCACGAGATCATTATCCCGATCGTGCCCTTTTCGGAGATAGGCAAACACCGAATTTTGCCGATCGCCATATTCCACCCACTCAAATCCCGATGGACTAAAGCTCTTTTCGTACAGCGCCGGTTCGCTTCGATACATTGCATTTAACCGTTTCACACATTCTTGCATACCGCGGTGGGGCGCATATTCCAACAGGTGCCAATCCAAAGACTGGTTGACATTCCATTCGGTTGTCTGTGCAAATTCGCCCCCCATAAACAGCAATTTGGTACCGGAGAACGTATACATGTACAGGTATAATGCTCTAAGATTGGCAAACTGTTGCCATTCGTCGCCCGGCATTTTGTAAATCAATGGCCGTTTGCCGTATACCACCTCATCATGCGACAGCGGGAGCATAAAATGTTCGTGATAGGCATACACGGTAGCAAACGTCAGTTTGTCGTGATGATAGGTCCGGTTAATGGGATCCTCGGCAAAATAGGCAAGTGTATCGTGCATCCAGCCCATCATCCATTTCATCCCAAATCCAAGCCCATTATCGTACGTGGGCTTGCTTACTCCCGGCCATGAAGTCGATTCTTCAGCAATGGTCTGTACATCTGGAAAATGATGATAGACCGCTTCGTTAAATTCTTTAATAAAATGTACCGCTTCCAGATTTTCACGTCCGCCAAAAGCATTCGGCACCCATTCACCCTCTTTTCGGGAATAATCTAAATAAAGCATGGAGGCCACAGCGTCAACCCGCAGGCCATCAATATGATACCTATCCAGCCAGAATAAAGCGTTACTGATTAAAAAAGAACGCACTTCATTTCGTCCGTAATTAAATATATACGATTTCCAATCCGGATGAAATCCTTTCTTCGGATCTTCATGTTCATACAACGCGGTCCCATCAAATTGCCATAGACCGTGCGCGTCGCCGGGAAAATGTGCCGGCACCCAATCCATAATTACACCTATCCCACTTTCATGCAGCTGATCGATCAGATACATCAAGTCCTGCGGCGCACCATAGCGGGAACTCGCCGCAAAAAAACCGGTTACCTGATAGCCCCACGACGGATAATAAGGATGCTCCATCAAGGGCATAAATTCCACATGTGTAAAGCCCATCTCCCGCACATAAGGCACCAGCCTATCTGCTATTTCGCGATAGCTTAAAAACCGATTGGGATGAGCCGGATCACGCATCCAGGAGCCGATATGCAGTTCATACACGGCAAAAGGCCTGTCCAGTCGGTTCCGCTCCTCCCTGTCTGACATCCACTGCTCATCCTTCCATTCATACCAGGTCGTGCTAACGATGGAAGCGGTTTTGGGTGGTAACTCTACGAGCGTCGCAAAGGGATCACTTTTTTCCAGCCTTTCGCCACGTTGCGTGACGATGTGGTATTTATAGACCTCACCTATCCCGATATCAAATATGACCCCTTCCCAGATACCGCTTTCATCCCAGCGCACAAGAAGCTGATGATTATAGGGATTCCAACCGTTGAAGTTCCCGATGACCGACACCGACTGTGCATTGGGCGCCCAGACGGCGAAATAAACGCCTTCTCGCCCCTCAATAGAGACAGTCTGCGACCCCAATTTTTGGTACAGACGAAAATGCTGCCCTGCGCGGAACAGATTAACATCAAAATCTGTCCATAACGAAAATGCTTCAACGGTCTTTTCCATAATTACCTTCTATAGTTTATTGCAGCACAAGTTTCTTAAAATCATTGTCCACGACAACGTACTTTTCGTTGGTCGCCGCATCATCAAGCAGCGGCACCTGAATACCGTCTACGATAACACGGTCGGGCTGAAAAGGTAGTCCGACAAAATACAGTTTATAATCATCGTACCGTTCGGTAAACAGCCCCTCTCTTTGCTGTAACACCGTCAGGGAAGTGGACGTTCCGATCTGGATGAAATGTCTTTCCAGATAGATATTCTGCTCAAAGGCAAAGGTATCACCGTGATCGGTATAGCCATAACTGTGATGTTCTCCCTCGTCGAAATACACCAGCAACTTCAAAGCTTCAATTTTCTTTTCGTTGGTATATTGCATGACCGGATACTCAGGCAGGACTGTTCCACCTTTTACAAACAATGGCATCTCATCCAAGGGCGTCGGTATACTGATCTCCTGACCTCCCGAAAATACCTGATTCGAAAAATAATAGTACCACTTCCCTTCCGGGAGATAGACAATCTTGGAGGTCTCCCCCGGATTAATAACCGGAGACACCAACAGGTTGTCGCCAAAAGCAAACTCTTCCTCGCGCAGTAGGTTTTTATAAATATGTTGCTCTAACAAGGACACCGGTCTTAAGATCGGCAGCCCATATTTGTGTTGTTGCCAGAATACCGCATATATATAAGGCAGAAGTTTGTACCGTATCTCGATGAATTTCTTACATATCGCTTCCCACTCGGGGCCAAAAGACCAGGGTTCACGATCGCGCGTATCGCCTGCAGAATGTACACGCATAAAGGGTGAAAATACACCAAACTGCATCCATCGGGTATACAGCTCGCCGTCCGGATTTCCGGTAAAGCCACCGATATCCGTGCCGCAAAACGATAGTCCCGATACCGAAAGCCGTTGAAGCTGCAATAGCCCTATGCGCAGATGCTCCCAGGTGGCCACATTATCGCCTGTCCATACCGACGAGTAACGTTGTGTCCCCGCATATGCTGCCCGTGTGATCGTAAACGGACGTTTATTCTGGTAGAGTTTGCGCAAACCATCATATGTCGCGCGGACCATCTGCATCCCATAGATGTTGTGTGCCTTACGATGTGAACCTCGGTAACCATCAAAGTGGTGACGTACATCATCGGGAAATGTGCCCCGTCCGAATACGGCGGGCTCATTCATATCGTTCCAAAAGCCGGCGACGCCATCTTCCACTAGCCCCTTATATAAGGTTCCCCACCACTCGCGCACTTTCGGATTGGTGTAATCCGGAAACTGACATCTTCCCGGCCAGACAAACCCCTCCATAAAGTAGTCGTCCCCCCTTCTACAAAAATAGCGGTTGTCATGTCCCTCTTTAAATACCCAATAATCTTCATCCACCTTGATTCCCGGATCAATCATCACAACCGTTTTGAACCCATTGGCTGTCAGATCGCTTATCATCTTCTTGGGATCCGGAAAATAGTGTTTATTCCAGGTAAAACAGCGATAGCCGTCCATATAGTCAATATCTAAATAGATGGCATCACAAGGGATATCCCGCTTTCTGAATTCTGCTGCCACCTGCCGGACTTTATTTTCGGGATAGTAGCTCCAGCGGCATTGGTGATAACCTAAGGCCCATAATGGCGGCATGTAATGGGTTCCGGTCAAGGTATGGTATCGCTTAACCACATCCATCAACTTCGGCCCTTGTATGTAGTAATATTGCAGTTCTCCTCCCTCCGACCAAAAACTAGTCTGATCGGGATACTCAGCCGCAAAATCAAAAAACGTCTTGAAGGTATTGTCAAAGAAAATACCATAAGCTTCGCCCTGTGTGACTCCCAGATAAAAAGGTACCGTTTTGTAGAGCGGATCCTGATTGAACGCAAAGGAATAGGTGTCCGAATTCCAATTCGTTATTCTTCTACCCCTTAAATTTAGATTTGAGGCCTTGTCACCACCTCCAAAAAACACTTCGTCTTCGGGAGCATGCTTTGTACAGTAGACATAGTAGCCCCCAAAATCCGGATTCTCCTCCCAATGCATAGGCGCATAATCGGCATTCACCGTTTTACCTTCGTGATCTCCAAATGAAACGATAAAATTCTTTTTTCGGATACTACAAGTCACAGCAGCAGTCACAACATGATAGCTCAATTCATCTTCAACGATATGATGTGCGTTTGCATGTTCCTCGATATCCACTACCGCATAAGAAAAATCTTCTAAGAAGGCGCCCTGGGGGGCCAGCCTTACCCGAATAATCTCATCCGTGACAACCTTGACTTCTACACGGGCTTTTCCATCGGTAAAGATGTAGCTGTTGGCTTCCTTTACATATCCCGATACTGCACGAAGGTATTTTTTCTCAATTTTTGGCAAATCCAATACAGGATTATTGACATGATGCATCTCCTCCAACGATTCCTGGTCGATCAGGTCTATCGCAAATTCTTCTTTTTTTGTATCCCCCATAACAACATTTTATGCATAAAAATAACTTAGCAAGTTTAGCTGGTTTTAAAATACGATTAATTTTGTTAAAAATTACAGCCTGTTTAAAATTCATTTAAAACTTTTTCCAATAGTATATATAGTCTCCAAGATATACCCCTCGCTATCTCGGTTTTTTATAAAGTCACCTCCATACAGATGGGTAGTGAATAAGTCTTGAAGAATAGGCATATTTTTCAGAAAAATATGTACCTTTGTATTCTTTTTTAGCAGGAATCATGCTTGATGGAGCAAATTTAATACGGACAGCAAAATGAAATTATCACAATTCAAATTCAACTTACCCGAATCACTATTAGCATCTGAACCTTCAGAACACCGCGACGAGTCTCGCTTAATGGTACTGCATCGCGATTCGGGTAAAATAGAACATAAGATTTTTAAGGATGTCTTGGATTATTTTGATGAAAAGGATGTCATGATCCTGAATAATACCAAGGTATTTCCTGCCCGCATGTACGGCAATAAAGAAAAAACCGGAGCGACGATTGAGGTATTTTTACTGCGTGAATTGAATAGAGAATTGCGTCTGTGGGATGTATTGGTGGATCCTGCACGTAAGATACGCGTAGGTAATAAGTTATATTTTGGGGATGATGATTTGCTAGTGGCCGAAGTGGTCGACAATACCACGTCACGTGGGCGTACCATCCGTTTCTTATTCGACGGCACGGACGAAGAGTTTCGTCGCAATATCGAAATCTTGGGAGAAACACCGTTGCCGAAGTATATTAAGCGTAAAGCTACACCCGAAGATAAATTCCGTTACCAAACGATATATGCAAAAAATGAAGGGGCTGTAGCTGCTCCGACAGCGGGATTGCACTTTTCGAGAGAACTGATGAAGCGGTTGGAATTAAAAGGGGTGGATTTTGCGGAGGTTACTTTACATGTAGGCTTAGGAACTTTTCGGACGGTCGAAGTAGAGGATTTGACAAAGCATAAAATGGATTCGGAGCAATTCGTGATTCCGGAAGAAGCTGCTCGCACAGTGAACAAGGCGATCGATGAAAAAAGACGTGTCTGTGCTGTAGGAACAACTTCTATGCGGGCGATAGAATCTGCCGTATCAGCAGATAGACATCTGAAGGCTGCATCGGATTGGACCAGTAAATTTATCTATCCGCCTTATGAATTCAGTATTGCAAATTCGATGATTACGAATTTTCACACACCTGAATCGACACTGTTGGTGATGATTGCTGCTTTCGCGGGCTATGAAAATGTCATGAATGCCTACGAAGTAGCTGTTAAAGAAAAATACCGCTTCTACAGCTACGGCGATGCGATGTTGATTATTTAATCTGAAAAACGCGTCATTATGAGGAGCCTTAGCGACGTGATAATCTGCGTTTTTCAAATTAACGCATTCATGTCTTTAGATTTCTCCTTTCCCGATACTCGGGATCGTTCGAAATGACGGTAAGGCCAACTATTCAACGCACATGAATATGCTTCATAATATCGTGGTTATAGCGGCGGGTGGTCGAGGTCATCGAATCGAGTCATCCTTACCCAAACAATACCATGTATTAAACGATCGTCCGGTATTGATGCATACGATAACAGCTTTTGGGGAAAGTGCAGACAAAATCATCGTCGTCATACATCCAGAAATGATATCCCTGTGGGAAGAGCAATGTAAGGAATACGATTTTCATATCGCACATGAGCTCGTAGCTGGTGGCCCAACACGATTTGAGAGTGTAAAAAATGGATTAAATTATATCAAGGAGCAATATGCGAATCTATTGACCGACCATACCGCGATTGCAGTACATGATGCAGCACGCCCTTTAGTCGAGCCACGTCTGATCCAACAATCTTTTGATCGCTGTCATCAGGGAGAGGGAAATGTGTTAGGTGTGAAAAGTGTCAACTCGGTACGGATAGGTACACCTCTTTCTTCTCAGACGGTAGACAGAAATGATGTTTGGCTGATACAGACACCGCAGACATTTCCTGCGGAGATCTTAATGCGTGCTTTTGAGCAGGAACAGCAGCCTCATTTTACGGATGAAGCCAGTGTAGTCGAACAAATGGGCTATAATATCTACATTCTGGAAAGTAATCACAGAAACCTTAAGATTACTTATCCCGAAGATTTTATTATAGCCCAAATGTATCTGAACAGCCCCTGTTAGGCATTGCCACGTATGATGCGCAATAGCACCACAATAACGGCAATAACCAAAAGAATATGGATAATACCTCCTGTAGCATATCCTCCCAAGAAACTAATTGCCCATATAATTACTAAAATGACTGCAATTAAATAAAGTATGTTTCCCATAACCTTTAATTTTTAGTTTATACTATTTGTTTTATACATCCTTTGTTAAATAGAACAAAAAGAACGGGAAAAGGTTTTTAAAAAAAAGCAACGACTTTAAGTAATTCCTATCTGTAGCTGGTCATATGCTACAAAAACGCCTTCCGGCAACTTGGATTGAATATATTCGTGTGTACCGAATCGATGACTGATGTGTGTCAAATAAGCAGTCCTTGGACCGACACGTTCGATAAACCGCAAAGCTTCTTCTAAGGTAAAATGAGAGATATGAGGTGCTTCCTGTAAAGCGTTCACGACCAGTACTTCAACACCTTCCAATGCTTCCAAGGAATCTTGAGGCACGGTCTTGGCATCGGTAATATAAGCAAATTTCCCGATCCTAAAGCCCAGAACGGGCATCTTATAGTGGAGCACGTCGAATGGTACAATTTCCTCGTCGAACAATTGAAAGGAATGTAATGCCTGTATTTCAATAAGATCAAGTTGCGGTACTCCGGGATATTTTACGGCTGAGAAAGCATAATAAAATTCACGTTCTAAAGCTTCCAAAGTATCTGCATTGGCAAAAATTGGAAGCGGCTGTTGCTGGGCGTAATTAAATGCCCGTACATCATCTAGTCCCGCGATATGATCTTTATGGGAGTGGGTCATCAGAATAGCATCAAGATGATCTATCCCTTCCCGCAACATCTGGTAACGAAAATCGGGGCCGGTATCAATCACAATATTTTTATTCTCCAACTCAATCATGATGGACGCCCGCAAACGCTTGTCGTGCTTGTCTTTCGATAGACAGACTTCGCATGAACATGCGATCACCGGTACGCCCTGTGATGTTCCCGTTCCTAAAAATCGAATTCTCAAAACATTACCTTTCCTCTTTCAATAACGATTTATAAAATTGTCCTTGTTTTTCGTCCAAATCCTTTATGTTGATTTCAAACTCCCGAATCAACTGGATCAGTGAATTGATCTTGATCTCCAAGGTGGAAAATTTATTCACAACAATCACCTTTGTATGCTGCAATACGCATGCTCCGGTTCTAAAGTTACCTTTTTCATAACGAATCTTGTAACCTATATTTTCCACCAGGGCTTCTATTTTGTCTAAGTTATATTGTGAAATTGATATCAATATTAACCTCCACTATTTTTATCGTTAACAATACTAAAAATTTCGTTGACAAACGTCGTCCAATTGTATTTCCGCTTTTCAGCTTCGATATGACGGACAAAATCCTGCTCCCGCTTCTCATCGTAGAAACGAACTAACGCATCTGCTATCATTCGCGGGTCGGGTTCAACCACAAAGCCCACAACACCGTCTTTTACAATTTCTGGCAATCCGCCTACATTAGTGGCAATCATCGGTAAAGAAAAATGATAGGCCACCTGTGTGATACCCGACTGGGTTGCAGATCGGTACGGCAAGACAACACAATCCGACGCACTAAAATACTGCGCTACCTTATCATTGGGAACAAAATCAGTTTGCAGAATTATCTGGGATTGCAATTCGTACTTATCGATTATGGCTTGATAGTGGGCTGCGCGGTCATAATACTCCCCTACCACTAAAAGTCTAACCCTCATATCCCTGAGCCGAGGATCGTGCATAGCCTCCAACAAAAGATCGAGCCCTTTATATCGACGGATAAACCCAAAAAATAAGATTATTTTTTCATCCGGCGAGAGGTTTAATAATGTCCTGGCTTCAGATTTTTCCAGTTTTTCTCCATAATTATCATACAATGGATGTGGTGTACACCGTGCCGGCATACCCGGAGCAATCTGCTTTAAGTTCTCCAATACCGCTTTGCTCATGGTTATACATCCATCTACTGCGTGAAGGAAGTATCGGGTCAGATTTATATCTCCCCACCTCCTCTCGTGCGGAACGATATTATCCGCAATACAGACAATCTTTGTCTTTTTATTTTTATGTACAATGCGCTGGATAGTTCCCAAACACAACGCAAAGAACGGCATCCAGTACCGTACGATCAAGAGATCATATTCCGCCTTTTTCAACTCTCGTCCAACTTTTATCCAATTGAATGGGTTAATCGAATTGACCTTCGAAAAAATAGACAATCCTACCGGAGCCGGTTCTTCGGTATACTGCGATTTACCGGGAAATAAAACATGGGGATACTGTAACGAAAAGGAATAGATATCGACTTGATGGCCTTGCTCTTGCAGTGCATAAGCCAACCGTTCGTTAAATGATGCAATTCCACCACCACGAAGAGGATGAGCTGAACCAAGGATAACTATTCGCATAAAGCTATATAACTTGTTCTATCTGATAGTTATTTCTTTCTGTGCCGTTTCTGGAGACCAATTCCGCAATAAACCCGGTCAGAAAAAGCTGTGTACCGATGATAACAGCGACAAGGGCAAGATAAAACATAGGCTGATCGGTTACATTGCGATAATCTGTACCTGCAGCGATACTTACCAGTTTATCGCCAATTAGATATATCGTGATAAAGAGACCGATCAAAAAACTGATAACGCCTATGGTGCCAAAAAAATGCATGGGTCGCTTACCAAATTTCCCCACGAAAAAGATCGAAAGCAAATCCAAAAAGCCTTTAATGAACCGCCCAGCGCCAAACTTAGTTGTTCCATATTTTCGTGGATAATGTTGAACAACCTGCTCTTGAATATTCCTAAAACCTGCCCATTTTGCAAGTACCGGAATATAACGATGCATTTCACCATAGACCTCTATACTCTTGACAACCTCTTTTCTATAGGCCTTTAGTCCGCAATTGAAATCGTGTAAATTGTGTATGCCCGACATTTTACGGGTTACGGCATTAAATAGTTTTGTAGGGACCGTTTTCGTTAAAGGGTCGTAACGCTTTTGTTTCCATCCCGACACCAGATCGGCTCCTTGATTTTTTATCCGATTGTATAACTCCGGAATTTCATCAGGGCTGTCCTGAAGATCCGCATCCATCGTAATGACCACATCTCCCTGCGCCGCAACAAATCCGACATTCAGTGCGGCGGATTTCCCATAATTGCGTCTAAATTTAATAGCCGACAGTTGCTCCTGTTCCTTCTTCAGTTGTTGTATCACCGGCCACGAACGATCGTTACTCCCGTCATCCACCAATATAATTTCATACGTGAAGTTATGTTGGTCCATGACACGACGAATCCAAGAAGTCAACTCCGGCAGAGATTCTTCTTCATTATATAAAGGTATGACAACCGAAATATCCATGTGGTGTAAAAATATTAATTATTGACGGCTTTTGGAGAAGCCGAGGTACGAAACAACAACGCTAAAATTAAAGCAAACAGAAAGTTCATTAATAGACTGATGAAAATCGGTGCAACCGTATTTCGGAAGGAGAAATCGCTCAGTGCAAACTCTTTATCCAATTCGATAACTTCCAACTGTTCGTCTATCTCCTCTTCCGATGCACCTTTACCTTCCATATCGATAATCTTCAAATTCATCAGGTTGTGATAGCTTTCCTCCACCACCATCTTATCCACATTTTTCTGGAATATAGTAATCCCCAAAGAACCCACGATAATACTACAAGCCAAAAATATATAGATACTTTTTAAGGCATGGCTGAAGCTCCATAACACACCGTACTTTCGACTAAGAAGATAAACAAACAGAACCGGAATAACGATCGATCCGACTATTTTCAATAGCGTACTTACCATAAAAAGACTCGAATAGCTATCGGCCGAACGGGTGTAATATAGTGCTACAATAGACAATGCGACAGATAGGACTCCAGCGACGGCTCCGTAAATCAATCCGTCTCTTTTTTCGCTTTTGCTTAATTCAGTCGTCATAAGTTATTATGCATTAAAATTTACAATCAGCTTGTATACAGCAGTTTGAAAAGATTTATTTGTAGCAAAACTTGCATATTCATCGATCTGAGCATCTTGAGGATGGGGTTCGTAGAAAAAACTAATCAAAGGATAGAATAGCTCATAAAGCTCATCATCAGCCGGAAGAGATTTCGCCACCTTCGCTATTTCCGAAAAATCACTTTCTACCAATATCTGATTGGAAATGACTTTTTCATAAATTGTATACTCATCCTGAAATTCATCCTCTTCCACCAGTAAGAATTCTTTTAGATAATCATCCAAAGACGGTTGCACATCTTCATCGCGGCATTCTTTAAGATACAAAAACACATTCAGTAGCTCTGTACCTCTATCTAACGTCTCCTCTTCGATACTTTCCCATTCTTCCGACTCCAAATAGTCCTCTTCGAGTTTCTGTACATCTTCCGCGAAGAAGTTTATCATGAGTAAGTCGAAACTGATTTCTCTCAATTCTTCAAATCGAGGATAGTCATCAAATATACGATCAAACTGTGCGACCTTATCCAAAAAAGAAACTTCACTATCAAATACCGCATATAGCTCAGATAAAAAGTCTTCTTTTTCTTGCCCCTCGAAAGCTGCATATGTGCTTACTGCCGCATATATTGCATTTTTTACTTTAACATCCATAATATTATTGATTGATATTAAGCCTGTTATTATTATAAACCAAAACTACCTTGCCAGTCAACTCTTGATTAAACAAGGGGTTATTTTGACCTTTAGATTTATTGGACTGTTTATTCAATGTCCATTTCTCCTCAGTATTAAAGACGACCAAATTAGCCTTCTCGCCGATTTCGAAAGTCGGCACCTGTAATCCGACAATCTCCCTTGGATGTATAGCCAATTTATCGACGATTTGTTCTTCGGAAAGACCAGCTTTTAACAACATCGGCAAAACAGTCTGCAAACCTGTTATACCCGGTTTAGCGATATGAAACTCTACATTTTTAAATTCTATCTCGTGAGGTGTATGTTGTGATACTACGGCATCCACAACACCATCCCGGATTCCTTTCAACAACGCTTTGCTATCACGCTTTGTCCGCAGCGGCGGACTTACCTTATAGTTGGAATCAAAACCTTCTAAATCCTCATCCGAGAACAACAAATGGTGTGCCGCTACATCGCAGGTCACTTTCAACCCCTTTACTTTGGCCCTTTTTATCAGTTCTAATGACTCCGCTGTAGAAATAGTTGTAAAGTGTATGGATGCTTCATTATATTCGGCCAGGTACAAATCTCTTGAAACCATCAAAGATTCCGCCAGATTAGGTATACCTTTCATACCCAAATAGGTACTCACGATCCCTTCATTAATCTGATTACCCTCGGCAATTGATTCATCCTGGGCGAAAGAGATGATCAACCCATCAAAACCTTTCGCATACCGCAATGCTCTTCCCATCAGCCCGGCTTGCTGCATGCTGTGGGTGCCATCTGAAAAAGCAATAGCACCACTCTGTTTCATATCATACAATTCGGCCAATTCTTTCCCTTCCCGTTTTTTGCTTATGGTACCAACGGGATATACATCCACTAAATTTCCTTTAGCCGCATTGACTAATAAGGACACTTCCGATCGGCTGTGCAAAGGTGGGTTTGTATTGGGATGGACGGCAATACCTGTAAATCCCCCAGCTTGTGCTGCTGCAGTACCCGTTTGTAGATCTTCTTTCGTCTCATAACCGGGTTCACCGATATTCACATTCAGATCGAAAAATCCTGGACATACAACTGCACCTTTAGCATCAATTACTTGTGCACCCTTATCCCCATTTTTTATTTTCTTACTTATATCTGCAATTACCCCATTTTTTATCAAAATGTCAACAGCTTGCCGATGGAGCTTATGAGAAGCATGTATTAGCGTGGCGGAAGTAATTAAGATTGAGCTCATGTGTCAGATTATAAAGAATAATATTGTCATTAACTGATTGATCGTCATATAAACAAAAAGGGCATACGTTAGTATAGCCCTACTGTAATTTCTTTGTATAACATAAAGTATGTTGATAGCTTCATTAAGAAACAAATGTACGAAAAGCTTGCAAATTTGTTATATATTAAATATGCTTAATTTGTTGTCCCACCCCATCTGTAGGATTTTACATGAAGGCCAGCCAAATCCAGTATACGGTCGACCACCGTCGCTGCCATTTCTTCCATACTAGCCGGCTGACTATAAAATGAAGGACTCGCGGGGCATATCACTGCCCCTGCTTGGGTTGCTGTCGACATATTCTGGATATGAATGAGGTTTAACGGTGTTTCGCGTGTGACCAAAATCAACCTTCGTCGTTCTTTCAACATGACATCAGCCGCGCGGGTTGTCAAATCAGAAGATATACCTTGGGCAATACGCGCCAACGTGCCCATGGAACACGGACATACGATCATCGTATCAAAGTTTGCCGAACCGGAAGCGAAAGGCGCCATAAAATCATTCTTCGCATAAAATGTAAAAGGATAAGTTTGATAACTATCATCCTGAAGTTCGAACCGCCAGACATCTTTGGCGTTGTCCGACATCACCACGCCCACCTCCTCTATTTGTTCACTTAAGTTTGCCAGTTTATCCAATAGCACTTTGGCATAAATAGAACCCGAAGCCCCCGTGATCGCAATGACAATTTTCTTCCTCATACAGCAAAAATAATAAAAAAGGGCCGAATAAGACTTATTCGACCCTACATCTACCTATGAAAAACATGCCCTTGGGGAGGGCTTTTACAAATGTACAAACAATATTTTGGTTTTCAAGGGATTGTCAAATTAGCTGTGCCTAATAAGTAATTTTTGTAGTAGAAATACTACAAAACAATTAACTCCCTCGCTATCGGTTAAACATTTTGTTAAACATTTAATCCGCCGTACGGCGCGTAAAATAATTAACAACAGGCATATTTACTAACATTTCACACGCATTAGACAAATTTTTCTTTAATTCGAACATACAAATTTAAGAATACACATCCATGAGCTTGACGGTTTTAGAGGAATATATCGAGACGGGCAATTTTCAAGACCTGGAATTGCTATTGTGTAAGGATCCCGATTTAGTACACCAGAATACCAGCCATGATATTTCCCCTTTATTACTGGCATGTTATTACCACAAACAGCAGATTATTCAAGTCTTACTTAAATATATCAAGACGATCACGATCCATGAAGCTTGTGCGACGGGTCTTACCCAGCAGGTGCAGAACATGATTGAACAACAGCCTGACATCGTCAATGAGGTATCCCCGCATGGGTTCACACCACTTGGTATAGCTGCACATTTTAATCGGGAGGATATTGTACGACTTCTGCTCCTGCATCATGCCGACCCAAACATCAGCTCCCAAAACGGCTATAATTCTTTTCCTTTGCACGCAGCATTAAGTAATAATAATAGTAACATCAGCAAAATGCTTCTGGAGGGTGGTGCTCAGGTCAATGTTGTACAAAATGGTCGCATCACACCGCTACATCTGGCGGCGCAGCATGGCAATATAGATATGATTATTCTACTGCTTGAGCAAGGAGCAGATGTTTCGGCTATTACCGAGTTCGGTGCCAGTGCTTCAGACCTAGCAGCAGAAAAAGGCTTTCACGAAATTGCCGAGATATTAAAAGTAGGCTAGCCTCTTTTCAAGATCGCATGTCCCACCGCACACGATAAACATTCACGCCGGTCACAATACTCCTTTTTGAGATGAAGAAGAGCTTGTGAGTCCGCAGCATTTTCATTCTGCCATCCTAATCTTTCAAAGGTCTTTGTTATGGCATTTCTTTCTTCAGGCAGCTGCAATAGCCAACTTATAGCTTTGTGTCTACACGATTCATCATCTAACACCACACCATAATGGAATAATGCAGGAGCAAAACAGTTGACAAAAAGATGAGCTATGAACCTATCACTGAAACGTACCGGATGGGGTGCCGTCATCGCGCCAAATCGAAAATGATTTTGCCAATAGCTATCCGGTTGGACTCCTTTCAACAGATGCATGATATCTTTCACATTTTCAATCTCTCGGATTTTATCAAACCAATACATTTCATGTGCACACAACGCGGCAAACTGCGCTAATCGAAAAGTCGGGAAGTTATATGGGCGCATCCGATGAAATTTCCAAGATACCTCTGACATACTTGTCAGGTGGTGAAGCTGCCGCAAATAACGAAACTCCTTGTTCAATAATGCGGTATACGAATCAGACACTTCCGAAGTAGACGGTAATAATCCCGAAACACCGAACAGCAGCGCCGCCAACTTTGTGGGTTCTGCTCGATATTTCAAAAGCAGGGTCAGATCGAGCTGCTTTGTCAATGTTTCAAATGCATGAGCATTTACCTGCATACCAAATGCGCGGCCAAGTAACGTTATCAGCGTACTTTGCCAGTGCCCTGCTCCCGTCGAAAGCAATTTCTTTACGCGCTCACCTTTACGTTCCAAACGCTCAATAAGCATTCTCTCCCTCCACAATGCCAACGAAATATCGCTTACCTTACCCCATGCTTGATTTTCACAAGGTATCTGCGCCATATTGTTCATGAGATTGGCGTACCTCACTATCACTGCTTCCTGTACACGGCCTCGAAGCTCTACTGTGGGAAGAATAGTGCCGTCACGACGTATCGCTTCGGCATCGTATTCCCAAACAACATGTAAAATCGTACTATTATATCGATTATCCAGATGATGTTTATGTTGCCTCCATGCCTTTGCCCGGGTATGGATTTCCACATGTCCCGACCATAATGTATCGCCGATCTGCACCTTCGCAAATTCGAAGTCTGGGCCAGCATTGTTATTATATTGCCCAGGATCGATGATACGCACAGGAGTGCCGCATACAGTCGTTATATCGAACTGATTAAATAATCGGTATTGCCAGATGAAATGCAATAATACTTCTGGAATAATCACATCACAAAGATATGAATTAAATCATAAGTTAATAAAATAGAGAAACAAAATTAACTAACAAGGTTATATTTTGGTATATGTATGTAAAATATCAGAAGATACCTTTTCCTTTTTTTTCAACTTTCTCGAGGTCAAAACAGGTGCGCGTAATCCGACACCCCATTCTGCTTGTGTAGTAAAGACCCGGGCTTCGTCCCATAAGCCTGCATCGATAAATAATTGTAACGTCTTCGCACCTCCCTCCACAATAAGTGATTGGATGTCCATCAGGTAAAGTTGATAGAGAATAGTCTGCGGGAGGTAGAGATCAAAATTTTCCAATGCAATATATCGGATATGATTTTGTCCTTCGTCTTTTAACGCATTGAATACGAATACATCTACACCATCCTGTGCAAAAATGGCATGATCGGCAGACACTTCGAGGTTTTTATCAATCAATATGCGCTTCGGTGACTTTCCATTCCACATGCGGGTCGTCAATGCCGGATTATCTATTATCGCCGTATTCTTTCCGATCAGGATTGCATCTTCTTCACTTCTCCACTTGTGGACCAATTGCTTACTTGCTTTGTTGGTAATCCATCTTTGCTCGGGTTGGCTGGAAGCAAAATAACCATCGCCCGTTTCCGCCCATTTCAAGATCACGTAAGGTCTTTGCTGCTTGATTCGGGTAAAAAACCTGCGGTTTATATCACGGCACGCTTCTTCCAATATGCCGACGACGACATCGACACTCCCTTCTTTTAATTTCTGAATCCCGAGACCATTTACTTTGGCAAAGGTATCCAGACAGCCTATCACAACTTTCTGCACCCCCATAGATACCAGCATATCGGCACAGGGAGGGGTTTTCCCGTAATGGGCACAGGGCTCTAATGACACATACACCGTAGCTTTCGTTAACAATGCCTTTCCTTCCATTTCACCATAACGACGCAATACATCCTGTATGGCATTTACCTCTGCGTGAGGACCTCCATAGGGAGAAGTAAGCCCCTCTCCGAGCACCTCATCGTCCAAAACGATCACTGCACCAACCATAGGATTGGGGCTCACTGTACTTTGACCTAACAGGGCAAGATCGAGGCACCGTTGCATATATTGATCGTGATTCACTCGACAAACTTAGAGAAAATGCTTTGCATTCACGAATGCCTTTTAGCATAAACAGTCTATGAGTAATTATTTTTATATGCAATGTGGTTCAATTCATATAAAAAGAATTGATCGTTCTCTCCTCTACCTTTGAAAGCTTAATTTGTAGAGGAAAACTTAAGAAATAAATAGTTAAACAGCCGCGAGAATATTGTAAGTTTGTGGACATGATGACATTTGCTGATATCGCAGAACATTATCAAAAAGGGCTTGCGAATTTGTATCCGGCGGAAGAAGCAAAAGCATTATTTCATATCGCCTTAGAAAAAATTGCGGCGCTGTCTTTTACGAACTACAGTCTTTTCAAAAATGAAGCGGCCGACGACGCTATTGCTACGAGAATGCTCCATATTTTGGAAAAACTGACGACCGGCCAGCCTATTCAGCAGATTTTGGGAGAAGCTCATTTTTATGGCTTGACCTTTCGCGTCTCTGAATACACTTTAATTCCGCGATCTGAAACAGAAGAGCTGGTGCACCTTATTTTGGAAAACCATCAAGGGAGAAGCGACATGCATGTGATAGACATCGGTACGGGTAGTGGATGTATCGCATTGACGCTTGCTAAAAAAATGCACCAGGCACATGTTTGGGCGATGGATGTTTCACCCGAAGCGTTAGCCGTCGCCAAAATCAATGCAAAAGAATTCCAACAGCATATTCACTTCATTCTCGGTGACATCTTGGAGTGGGATGTAATATTTGATCCGAACCAACTGTTTGACATCATCGTCAGTAATCCGCCTTATATCACCCCCCAAGAAAAGTCCGGCATGCATTCGAATGTCCTCGATTTTGAACCGGCACAGGCTTTATTTGTCCCCGAAGAGGCTCCTCTCCTTTTCTACGATTATATTGCCGATTTCGCATTAACTCATCTCAAACCGGATGGATGCCTATATTTTGAGATCAACCAATATCTCGGTCGGGAGACGGTAGAGCTGTTGAAAAAGAAAGGATTTCATCAAGTTACTTTATTCAAAGATATCTCCGGTGCGGATCGTATGATAGCGGCCAAACAAAATTATTAGTTTTCTAAACTGAAAGACAAAGAGTTATTGCCAAGGGATAAAAATATATGTAGAAAGATTTGGCATGAATGCCTGTTTTTTCTACCTTTGCAGCACTTCAAACGACGAAGGTAATTCGTTTAAGAATTAAGATTCCGTAGCTCAGCTGGTAGAGCAATACACTTTTAATGTATGGGTCCTGGGTTCGAATCCCAGCGGGATCACAAATAAAAGCAACTTCCAAAAGGGTTGCTTTTTTTGTTGGCTGGGATGAGAACCCAAGGGTTCGAATCGAAGAAGGTTTAAGGTTGAATGCGGGACTGCGGGGCTGAACCAATCCCAGCGGGATCACAAAACAAAAGCTCAATCGGAAGATTGGGCTTTACTTTTTTCTTTTCACCGCCTTTAAGAATTGAATTAATACCGCCTCATCATTTCTCAGCGCTTTCTTTTCATCTTTCTCTGTAATCGCAATCCGCTTTAAATAACGCTGTAAATTGCCATCCTCAAAAGCTTCCAGTAAAATCGGGTATACATAAGCGCTCTTACAAACCGCGCGTGTGTTCCCCAATTTAGCGGCTACACAATCTAAGGCCTCAACAACCAATTTCTTTGCCGACATTTCCGGATTTTCTTTCGTGCAGATTGCTAATTGCCGCATAGCTTCTAAAGTTCCACCCCAAGTCCGAAAGTCTTTTGCCGTAAAATCATCGTTGGTAATTTCACGAATGTATTGATTAATCATGCCTGATTCTATCGCTCTTCTTTCGTTTTCCTCGGTATAGAACTGGAACAGTTCCTGACCGGGGATATCCTTGCATTTTTTAACGAGTCTGGTTAGTCGTTTATCGGTTAACTTTACCTCCTGTTTTACGCCTTTCTTCCCTACAAAGCATAGGTAAGCTGCCTTGTCTTTCTCTTTAAAGTGTTTGTCTTTTAATGTGCTGAGTCCATAGCTATTGTAGATTTTTTCATAAGCTGAACTTCCAATTCGAATTAATGTCTCCTGCAAGACCTTGACACAGATAGCAAGCACCTTTCTTTCATCTAGTTCTCTTCGCCGCAAATCCTTTTCCACTTGTTTTCGCGCACTCGGCAATGCTTGGCCAAACTCCAGTAACCTAAAATATTTTTCTTGAGAACGTCGTTTTACCCAATCGGGGTGATAACGGTACTGCTTTCGGCCTGCTGCATCAATTCCGACAGCCTGTAAATAGCCATTTCTTTTGGGAGAAATCCACACATTTTTCCAAGCTGGAGGTAATACAAGTGATTGGATACGTTCGAGTTCGGATTCAGCGGTTATGTTATTTCCCTTGTCATCCTCGTAATTAAATTTTCCAGGCGTACCCTTCCGATAAATCCCGCCTTTTTCGGGACTCACATAGACTAAATGACTATCCGCTATAATTTCGGCCGTGTTCACCATAATTTATATTTATGGCAACAACAAAGGACGGATAAAATAGTTTGAGCAACGACATAGCATTAAGCAACCTGAAAATTCCGCTGCTCCATAATCGATGCATAGACCTCGTCCATAAACAAAAGGGTATCCAAATTCTTGTTGTATTTACTTTCCTCAAACAAGAGGCTATACGTATTTTGACTTTTGAGTGATACAAAATTAAACCTGTGGAGCTGCAACCACTTTGGGAGCGGCTGTTTGTCATCTACATGACACTCTATCGTCTGTAGTTTTCCACTAAGCTGAATACTATAATTTACTTTCAACGACGTCGCCCGGCTTGCGGGATAATTAACAATAACAAATTTTTCCATAATAAATCCAAAAGACGCGCCTTAAAATAAGCGTATATATCACTTCCGTAAAGAAATTGGAGCTCTTTTAAGGGGGTATTCCCAAATATACTCTTTTAAATCCGTATTTCCAAGTTATAACCTGAAAACAAGCTATTTAAGATCAATAGTTACCGTTTGGCCAACCGTATTTTCTATTAGCACGAAAGAGTTGGGAAAAACTAAAAAAAATATAATACAAATAGTTTAAACCATACATTTGTATTATAAATATTATGATGCAGATACCTCTATCATATGATTCCGTCCCCATTATGAGTATCCAGGAGTTCCGAAAAGGACAGTTGGAAGGTCGTACAGAAATCTTGTTCAACAAATTGGATGGAGAAAGACATATCGATGAATCCCACAAGCACGATTTTTTTGTAATCATTCTCTTTGACCGGGCTTCGGGCGCACATAATATTGATTCGCAAGATTATATCATAAGAGACCGTGAAGTACATGTTCTGTTTCCGGGACAAATGCACAAATGGAATATCCATGCAGGAACCATCGGCTATCAACTCATGGTCGAGCGGACTTTTTTTGAGCAATTTGCTCCATACTTTCGATTCTCCTTTACCAATTATCAAAACAATCCGGTCATCAAACTGACAGATCATGCTTTTTCAATGCTCAAACATGAATTTACAGCGATTAAGGAAGAACTGAAAGCACCTGATTCCCTGATCGATCTAATCCATGCACGCGCAGCTGTTATTGCTGCTACAGTCAGTAAACAGGCTGCAAATCTTTTCAATGAATTTAAGGTATATCAGTCTAACCCAAGACTGGCAAGGTTTAATATGCTGATCGATGAATTTTATAAAGAGCAGAAATCGGTTTCATTTTATGCGGAAAAACTACATATCTCTGCCAATTATCTCAATGTATTATGTAAAAAAGATCTAAAAGTATCTGCCAATCAACTTATTCATCAAAGAGTAACTATTGAAGCCAAGAGATTGCTGCAAAGCGGTAATCTGACTATAAAGGAAACCGCCTATGAGCTGGGCTTTTCCGACCACGCTTATTTTTCCAACTTTTTTAAAGCACAGACTGGTATAACGCCTACCGAATTTCGTAAAAAAGATAAATCTTACAAGCATTAGTTGTTTTTACAACAGCATGTCCGTTTTTTTATCACGTACTTTGTATCTATAAGTATTTATAGAACAAAAGCATATGAGTAATCATCACCTATCAAGAAAAAAATTTCTAAAGAAATCTGCATGGGGTGTAGCCGGATTTTCACTATCGCCCGGAATGCTCTCTTCCATGGACAGCAGGCAGAAGCCAGCACTTGAAAACGAAATGAAGAAAATAGAAAGTTCCATATCCTACACGCTGAAAAATGTCCGTTTGGAAACAGGATTTGAATATGACGGAGAGGAAATTATCGGTACAAAAACAGAGCTATTTACCATTGAGGTAGCTGATGGAAAAATCAAACAGATACGTCCCAATCAACCGCTATCAGATGCCATTGATGCCAAAGGATTATTGATGCTGCCATCGTTTAGAGATATGCATATCCATTTGGACAAGACTTTGTACGCCGATAAGTGGCGAGCTGTACGTCGCTCGGGCGGAATCAAAGGCATGATTGAACTGGAGCAAAGGACGCTACCGGACATGCTGAAAAACTCAACGTACAAAGCCGAAAAACTAATCGAATTGCTACAATCCTATGGAACAGGATTCGCTCGAAGCCACGTTAATATCGAACCAACATCTAAATTGGATTCGCTGAAAAACTTAGAGATTGCTTTAGCCAATAAAAAAGACAGCTTCGGTGCCGAACTCGTTGCCTTTCCGCAACATGGCTTATATTACACCGATTCGCTTCCCTACATGAAAGAAGCGGCAACAATGAACATTGATTTCATCGGTGCCCTGGATCCTACCAATGTGGACGGCTCAATTGAAAGGACAATGGATACAACTGTTCAGCTGGCATTGGATCACGATAAAGGGATCGATATCCACCTGCATGAATCAGGAAAATCAGGTCATGATACCATTGATTATTTAATCAAAAAAGTAAACGAGAATCCTGTATTAAAAGGTAAAACATTTGTCAGTCATTCATTTGCGCTGGCAACTTTAAGCCAGTCACAACAAGAAGCCTTTGCAGAACGGCTGGCTGCTGCTCAAATCGGCATTGTTTCCACTATACCGTTTGGTAGATTAATTATGCCGATTCCAACTTTGTTACAACATGGTGTAAATGTGATGACGGGAAATGACAGTATTGTAGATTATTGGAGTACAATGGGAACCGGAAGCGTTTTGCAAAAAGCAAATCTGGCAGCACAATTATACGGACATACCTCTGAATTTGGCTTATCCAGACTATTAAAACTTGCAACAGCAGGCCCCATTCCTTTGGATGACAAAGGTGTTCAGCAATGGCCAAAAAACGGTGACGATGCCAATTTCGTATTGGTTGAAGCAAGTTGTTCTGCAGAAGCGGTTTCAAGAATGTCACCCGTTCGTTCGTTGATTTACAAAGGGAAAGTGGTTTATTAATGTTACGAATAGATAAAGAAAATGCAGCTATCATTAAACTATAAAATCCGATGCAAAATAATTATTCAGCACCTGTAAAAGGTCATTACACCTTAAAAAACGTGCGACTGGAAACAGGCTTTATCGAAGATGAAACCGGAGTTACAGGAACGAAAGCCGATTTGTTTTGCGTTGAAATCAAAGACGGAAAAATCGCAAAGGTAAGTGCAAATAATCCGCAATCAGCCGATGCTATCGACGCAAAAGGCTTGTTGATGTTACCTGCTTTCAGGGATATGCATGTGCATCTGGATAAAACCTTGTATGGCCTACCTTGGCAGGCGCTTTCACCAAAACGCAGAACTGTGGAGGATATGATTGCCTATGAACAAGAAATCATTCCTGAGTTATTAAAAACTTCGGTAGAGCGTGCAGAGCAATTGATTGACCTATTGTTAAATTATGGGACGACTTTTGCGCGAACACATTTTAATGTCGATACGACTTCTGGACTTCGCTCGCTAGAAAACCTGGAAAAAGCATTGGAAAACAAAAAGGAAACGTTCCGCGCAGAATTGGTTGCATTCCCGCAACACGGCTTATATTATACCGATTCGCCCCCCCTGATGAAAGATGCTGCTCAATTGGACTGTGTAGCCTTTGTGGGGGGATTGGATCCTTACAGCATTGATAAAAACATTGAAAAAACCATTGATTTTACGGTTCAGCTGGCAATAGATAACCAAAAAGGAATTGATATCCATCTGCATGATGGTGGAAAAGAAGGTATACGCACCATCGAATATTTAATCGGGCAAACTTTAAAAAACCCACAACTGCAAGGCAAAACTTATGTAAGTCATGCTTTTGCATTGGCACAGCTTTCAACGAAAGAAGAACAGGAAATTGCAGAGAAATTAGCCGAAGCCAAAGTGGGAATCGTATCCTCTATTCCTTTCAGAAATAAAATGGCCATGCCGATTCCTACACTGGTAAAACACGGTGTTGAAGTATTGATTGGAAATGACAATATACAGGATTACTGGAGTACTTTCGGGACGGGAAATATGCTTCAAAAAGCCAACCTGATTGCCGAATTGTACGGTTGGGAAACCGAATTCGAGTTGTCAAGAACACTGAAGTTTGCAACAAAAAACCTTGTTCCTTTAGATGATACGGGCGTTCAGCAATGGCCTAAAGCAGGCGATGAGGCTGATATTATATTGGTAAATGCAAATTGTTCTGCGGAAGCAGTAGCCCGAATGGCTCAAACTATCGCTTTAGCTCATAAAGGGAATCTGTATTGGAAAACCGATAAGATGAATCCATATTTTCAAATTATCGCTTGAAAACAAGCTATTTAAGATCGATAGCCACAGTTTGACCAGCATAGGGTTTTGCCGGAAGGTCTACCGCATATACTTGGGATAGACCTCTGTCTATGCTTACCGTAATATGAATACGGTTGTATTGCTGCGTCGGATCGGCTACGTGCAGTTGGTAGTTATCTTTGGATAATTTCTTAATCATGACGATTGCAGGAATATCGGTCGATACGTGCAACTGTTTGTCGATATAAGGAATATCTTTTTCATAAAACACCATCTGCCATATCTTCAGGTTACGATGAAAGACGGCCTGGAGCTTGTCCGTGTTCATCCTAATCGAGATATTGTTTTTAATACGATATTTTTGCAACGCCTCTGCTGTATGTATGTCAGGCACTATAATATAAGCATAGGATGCATCAAACGGCTTCTCGCCGTGCTCCAGCGTTAATTGGAAGACCGATTTATTTTCAACCCTCTTGTAAGACTTATCTCCGCCCCTTATCGTCGACCAATCACTTTTCCTCTCGTCGACTTTTAATTCGGCGACACCTTGATGCGGAAACAGATAAGCTACACCCCCATGGATTAGCCAGTTTAAATCGTTGTCATAAACCTTGTGCATATTTTTGTGGACATGCATCTGTTTTTTTGACCCTCCGATAAATATACCCTCGTCGTCATAGATACACTGATTCACCGTCGTACTGACCCTGTAGGGTAGTGTCGAGCGGATACCTGCACCGAGGCAGACGGTCTCCTCATCAAACATAAACCACGATTTTTTCGAAGAGGTATTTAAATCCTCATGGACAACATACGCCGACACCCCATACAAGGAATCCGAAACGCCGCCGGAAAAAGCATCTGTACCCCACCTGTCCCCTTCGCCCGGCGCTTTATTCTCCAGCATAGGAACCGTGTCAGGCAGCGTACTCCCGGGGAGCTTTGCCCAGTCCCATACCGGAAAGATATTATCATATTCATCACCCTTTAACAGCAGATTGACCGTTCCCTGCGCACCCCAATAACCGCGTAGGTTCTCCATATTTCCGATTTCCTGCGCATGGTTTCTGCTGGAGACGGCATGGATGGACAAATAATACGACGGTCGGCGATGAACCGTAAAATCGGTACTCCAATAGACACGATGTAAAGGTTGTACCGCATGCGACAACTGCACCTCACCGGTCATACGTTGACGTATAATTTCATACGAACCCGCTGCTTTGGGATCAATACGTTGTAACGCACGAAGGAGTTTATTGAGGTTCATTCGTGTGGCATTCGTGCGGGATATGCCTCTACCCAGCACATTCCAATCCATCCAGGGGCCTCGCATAACCCCGAATATAGATTCAAGAACAAACTTTCGAAATAAATCAAGCTGCGCCCCGTGAAGTGCATAAGGTGTCTCATAAAGGTAATTGGCCGATTTGACGACACTATTGACAAAAACAATACCGTATGCGCCATTATACAAATAACCGTAGTGCATGTCGTAGGACAGGTCATGCTGTATACCTTCACCTGTTGTATAAGAAATCGGTGCAAACACTTCACGGACACCTATTTCAAGCATGGTGCGATTTTTTGTCAACGCACCTATATAAATCCATCCCATAGCAATCTCGGCTTTATTCGCACCAAAATTATATTTGTGCATCGGGTTGTTCCGCCCGTTACTGGTTACCGCAGTGTCCCTACAAATAACATCCAAGGTACTTTTTCGAACGGTCTCGTCTAAGGGATGATGTCCAAATTCCATATTAATCATACTGAGTGCCAGTTTCTGGGGTCTTGTAATCCCTTGTTGAAACCAGTTGTCACAATAAGGAATAGGATCGTGATTCGAAAAATAGGACAGACTTTGGTTGATGGCTTTCCACAGCGTGGGGTCACCATAATACCGACTCTGCGGATGCGAGTACGCCACCGTCAGCTTTCGCATTTTTTCAAGTATCGGTTGCCAACTGGGATTAATACGCTTATGATCGAAATAGTCAACCCCTTTCCATCGCCCATTTTCTGTATCCAGCTCGGACAAGTTTTGGCTGACCGCCTTATCCAGTGCTGCCACATCTGTCACTTGATCTAATTGTTCCAGATGTATCCGCCGCAATATCGTATCAAAAATTTCAGGAGATAAGCTATAACTGTAAGAAGGCACGGAAATCATCCCAAAGAGGACAATAAGGGTTAGCGTAAATTTCATAAAATATGTTATAAAGGAACACGTCATATTCGAGATTATGAAGATAACAAATGCATATTAAACATTCATCAGAACAGGCTTCTTGCAAAGAAAATATTACACGTCGTTATATTTTCCACCAAAAATACGTTAACTTAGCTGGCTCAAAAGTGAGCCCTGTTTATATGGAAACAACATTTGATTTTGAAAAACCCATTGCAGATTTGCAAACACAGATAGAGAAGGTCAATCAGGTTGCTGAGAAAACCAAGGTGGATATGGGTGCAACTTTGCGCGAGCTGGAAAAGAAATTGGAGCAAACGAAGGTAGAGGTGTATCAGAACCTCACAGGTTGGCAAAAAGTACAAATGTCCCGACACCCGGACAGACCACAGACATTTGATTATATCGAGATGATCTGTGATGAATTTGTAGAGCTGCACGGCGACCGTACGGTTCGTGACGATAAAGCTATTGTGGGTGGATTTGCATCGATTGGTGGACAATCGGTCATGGTCATCGGCCATCAAAAGGGTAAAAATACCAAAGAGCGCCAATTTCGGAATTTCGGAATGGCCAATCCAGAAGGCTACCGCAAGGCACTCCGCCTGATGAAAATGGCCGAAAAATTCAATAAACCAGTCGTCACGTTAATCGATACGATGGGTGCATACCCCGGGCTTGAAGCAGAAGAAAGAGGCCAGGGCGAAGCCATCGCCCGTAATCTTCTGGAAATGTCCGTACTCCAAGTTCCGATCATCTGTATCGTTATCGGAGAAGGTGCTTCAGGTGGTGCGTTAGGAATAGGTGTCGGTGACCGGGTGTATATGATGGAGAATACCTGGTATTCCGTCATTTCGCCAGAATCGTGTTCATCAATTCTATGGCGAAGCTGGGATCATAAAGAGCGTGCTGCCGAAGCACTCAAGCTTACAGCCAATGATATGCTTTCCAATGGTCTTATTGACGGAATTATTCCTGAGCCATTGGGTGGTGCACATCAAAATCCGGCCATCGCCGGGCAAAATGTAAAAAGTCAGATCTTACAAGATCTAACCTATCTAAGAGCCAAAGATGTCAACACTTTAGTCAGTGAGCGCATCGAAAAGTTCAGCAAAATGGGTGTCGTAAACGAATAAGAAAAAGATACATCAATAAAAAAGAAGGGCAAACATGCATAAGTAAGTTTGCCCTTCCTTTTTTATCGTTCGACCAGCTCTTTCACTGTCTCACCATACTCATCCACTTTATCGGCTTTTATCTGGAGCAGATAATACCATCTTCTAAACGTATTTACGAACACCGCTGCCATCAACACCATAGCGAGAACTGCTAAAAAGGCCAACAGATACTGTTCCTGTGGCAGATAGATATCCATCACCTGCTCATAACCCGCCCAAAACGTAATAATCGCCATAAACACGCCCGGAATAGCAGAACACAAGGCATATTTCCTTCGGTTCATACGGATCAGCATCGTTGTACAAACGATCAAGCCACAGGCTGCAAGCAGCTGGTTACTAATACCGAATAAAGGCCATATACTGCTTACATTTCCCGTATAGACTAAATATCCCCAGGAAAAGGTAAAAATAAGGCTACTGATAATAATACCGGGTATCCAATTTTTGTCATTAAACTTCGGAATAGCACTGCCTAACATTTCCTGTAAGAAAAACCGACCAACACGTGTACCGGCATCTATCGCGGTCAAAATGAAAACTGCTTCAAACATGATCGCAAAATTGTACCAATAGGCCATCACGTCATCCATGAAAGGTATCTTGTTGAAAATATGTGCCATACCTACAGCCAACGACACTGCCCCTCCTGTTCTGCCATGCAGGTCCACACCGATCATTTCACTAAAATGATCCAGATCCACTGGCAACAGATGAGGATGCTGCGCAATAAAGGAGTCATACATTTCCTTTGGCGTATTGATCGCAAAATAATCGCCCGGAACCAACGTACATGCTGCAATAAGGGCCATCAGAGCAACAAATCCTTCCACCAACATAGCACCATAGCCTACAAAAAGTATCTCACGTTCATTGGTCAGCATCTTAGGTGTGGTACCCGTAGCAATTATCGCATGGAAGCCCGAAATCGCACCACAGGCAATGACGATAAAGATGAAAGGTAAGACCGGGCCGCCGATGATGGGTCCCCCACCATGTATAAATGACGTCAGTGCCGGCATTTCCAACGTCGGATGCACAAAAATAACACCTATTGCCAACATCAATATCGTACCTATTTTAAGATAAGTCGACAGATAATCACGCGGAACCAACAAAAACCAAACCGGTAGTACAGATGCTAAAAAGCCATATGCTGCAATGGCTACAGAGATCGTTTCTATCCGCCAGTGAAACAAGTTACTGATGGCTTCGACCTGCATCAAACCATGGCCTCCAACAATAGCCGCAATAAGGAGAATACCGCCAATGATACTTGCCAAAGTCACACTATCTTTCCGATAACGCATAATCAAGCCCATCAGAATAGCGATAGGCATGGTGGCAATAACCGTAAATAAAGACCAAGACGCTTCGTGCATCGCACTGATACAGGCTAAGGAAAGCCCGGCTAAGGTCAGAACAAGGATAAACAAAATAGCTAACCCTGCGATAAGACCCGTTCCTTTTCCGATCTCTTTACGCGCTATAGTTGCCAAACTTTCCCCTTTATGTCTTACCGATGCAAAGAGTACGACCATATCGTGCACTCCTCCACCTAACACACAGCCAATTAATATCCACAAAGCACCCGGAAGATAGCCAAACTGTGCCGCCAATACAGGTCCTACTAAGGGCCCTGCCGCAGCTATAGCTGCAAAGTGATGGCCAAAAAGTACATTTTTATTGGTCGCTACGTAATCTTTGCCGTCAGCAAATTCGATAGCAGGTGTAACATGTTTCGCGTTTAACCGCAACACCTTGTTGGCCATAAATATGCCATAAAACCGATAAGCAATGGCAAAAACCAAGAGCGCTACAAAAACTAAAGTAAGGGCATTAATACCGTTTAAAAATTCCATATAAGTTTAAAAAAAGATGATTAGTCACGAGGCACAAGCAATATAGCGTTGGCTGCGACAGTCTTTCCCGCCGGATCCGCTGCTACTTTTACATGAGCGCCTGCGCCAAAGTTAAAAATAAATGTACCAATTTCTACCCAAGTACTCGATGTTTGTCCCATTATTTTCACATCTTTTAAGTTGACCGTTATCGGTTTTGCTTCTTTTCCGTCAAAAACTGTCAGTTGCACAGTCTCTGCACCATCAATTGTACGCGGATAATAGTAATATGCCGTATATTTTCCCGACAGCGCCGCTTTATTCAACTTGAACTTCACATACTCCGCTCCTCCTGCGGACTTATTTTCAACATGATATGGACCATAGCCCTTTAACTTGACACTATTCCACGCCCCCTCCATTTCGACATCATCCGTATTAGAAACCATGCTCAGCACATCAGGCTTACGAAAATCAGCCTTCGGGTTAGCCTTAAGAATTGCTTTTATAGCCTCCGCATGGACATCCTGTACGGCAATATTCTGATCGATAGCAATACAGGCAGCTACCGCTGCAGATTGAGCCAGTACCATAAATACAGGCTCCATCCGGATAGAACCAAAGGCAATATGTGATGCCGAAAGACACACCGGCACCAAGAGATTACTTACTTCCGTCCGCTTAGGCACGATAGCCCGATAGGAAATCGGAAATGGTGGAAATCCACCAACTTCAACATTCCCTTCATTTTTAACCCTACCATTCACCACCAACCGATCGCAGTTATGGGAGTCCATGGTGTAGGCAGCATAGGCAACTCCGTCGTCTACAACTTCCCGACCCTGACAATGATGTTGTGTCATAACGACATCACTTACCATCCTTCTGGCTTCACGGATATAAAGCTGTGGCGACCAGTGATTATTGTCCAGGTACTCGTCCTTCGGATATCCCCATTCTTTCATCTGCTTTCGGATAAACTCCGGCACAGCCGGATCATTACCGACGAAATACAATAATCCCTTCGTGTAATCCTCGTGTGCTTTTATAATCTGTTTTCTTTTGTGATAATCGGCTTCCGGGTATTCCCAATTGGCACCGATCATATCCGTCGACATGCCGTTACGATTGTTGATATCCGTTTTATTATTGGGCATTAGACTCCAGATAAAAACATCATTCAGACCTTTCCAAGGTTGGATTTCTTTCTGACGCACCAATAATTGGTATCGCTCCCGATCGTAGTTGTCCGGCTGCGTAATAGGTATCCTGTTGGCCGGATTATTCGTCAATGCGATTCGGTAATTATAGGCCTGTACTTTTTTATCTCCTGTACCGTTCGGCTTTAGCGTTTCGTTGCTGATACCCCAAAGCAGACCGCTCGACGGATCTCCTTTAATTTTATAAGGATCGATCCCATCTGGTAACTGATGTCCTTTTAGGAATTGTACACCACTCAGCGTTTCATTATATACACTATTGTCTTCCCGGCCCACCGTATAACGCACACCTGCCTGCGCAAGAAGATCCCCTTCATAGGTACAGTCCATGAACATCTTAGCTTTCACGCGTAGCTTCGGGCTATGCTGTTCCTCAAGGTTAGTCACGGTGATTTCCTGAATATGACGTCCCTCCTTTTTCACATCGACCAACTGTCTATTATATATCACATGAATATTGGCGTCTTGAATATATTCTTCGAAGACAGATAAGGCTACCTTCGGTTCAAAAATCCAATTCTCCAAATTGCCATAATGTGTACCCAGCTTACGGTAAAAATCCAATGCCAGGCCAGTGACGACATATTTGTTCCCGATATCGGTCATTCCCAAACCTCCCGAGCTCAAACCTCCCACGCGCGCACCAGGTTCAATGACAACAACAGTCTTTCCGGCTTTGCTGGCTGTATATGCCACTACGATACCTGCAGAAGAACCACCGTAAATACAGATATCTACCGACATTTCGTCTTGTGTTCCCCCGAGTACGAGCGAGGGTATCACACCTAATAAAAGAAGGAATATCTTAATCTGTCTCATTATTTCTGCATCTTAACATCTACCTTGAGATAGCCGGTATTGGCATTAGCCGACCTATCAACCACATACAATACGCCGTATTTTCCAGCTGCCGTTTTAAAGACGATAACATGTCCATTTGCCAGTCCACCCGAGGTCTCGCTCTCTGCCACACTCGAACCCGTATACAAAGCCTCTATTTCAGCCGCAGAAGCCAGCATATCAAATTCTCCACGCGTTAGCGTTATTTTCTTAATTAACGTCTGATTGCGTACTGACCAGTTTTCCATCGCATCTTCTCCGATGGCTGCTGGGGTATAAATAATATTGATGGTGTTGCCAAATGTAGGAGAAGTCAGATTATAAGCCGTAGTAGACCCACTGAAAAATGTAGCTAAGTCAATATCAGCCGATTTTGCAGCTGAACCTGCTGTCACATATACCTCACCTGTAGAAGCATTGAAAAATGGTCCTGGACCTGTCGACTTCTGTGCTCCGAGGTGCACATCATAGTATGCCACAAAATCAGCTTCCACGGATCGCTCGACGAACAAGGAATACGGCTGTCGATGAATATTACCCAAAACGTCCATGACTTCAATCGTAAAAGACAATGTTTTGTCTGCATCAGCTACTGTCGGCTGATAGAAAAAGTCGTATTCGTCAGCGTTAGGGTCATCAAAGGTCTCCTTTGTTAAATCCGTTAATTCCGTTTGATCCAACAATGTTTTGATATACCTGATTTCGTTCTCGGACGTCACCGACACTGTAAACGCGACCTCTTCGTTATCTTTCACTTCATTCGGTGCTTCTGCCGGAATGCTTACCTGGACATCAGCAGGAGCAGATTGTACATATATCGTAAAATCCTTATCTACCGCCGTACCTTCGGCATCTATTATGGTCAACCGGAATATTAAGCTCCTTCCGACATCTGCTGCTGTTACCGCATAGGTATAATTCAGATTTATCTCGTTCGCCGTGACCGATGCCGTCTCTAAGTCTACTTCGTCAAGACGTAATATAGCTTCCTGAATCTGTGCTTCAGCTTTAGCACTTATCGTCAGGTCAAATACGATCTCGTCCTTTGAGGTTACCGCATAGGGGATCGTGACGTTTTGTGTGACATCCACGGCAAATCCATTCGGAAGTTGCAATTCTCCTTCATCTTTTTTACAGGCGCCTAGAGCCAGTAAGAAGATGAGTACATATAATTTTGTTAATGCGCTCTTCATAACTTATTTAATTGACGTAAAACGGAATAACACCACTTGCTACTTTCTTATTGGCATCGTCCCGCACAAACACAATGAGTCGATACCCTCCCGTAGCGGATGGTGCTTTAAAAGAAATCGTTGCCGATGTATTATCGGTTATCAACCCCTCCATCGGAGGCGGGAGACTTCCGTCCGGACTAGATGTCCCTTCTTTCATAATCATCCAATCGTAGGTCAATGGGTCACCATCGGGGTCGGTGGCAACAACAGAAGCCGTATTATCAGAATTCTTCTCCACCTTGATGTTTTCTTCAGCCCGCTTCCCATTCATTAAAATATCATCCCTATCTTCCACAACGGGTGCCCGATTAGCCGGGTATGCTCCCGTCCATCCATATTGCATCGCATCGACTGCCGGGAAGGTATATCCTTTTTTGTCAAGAAGTCCATACCACATCAATACTTCGCCATGGGTCTGATACCCCCATATGAAGACAAAAGAACCGATACAACCATTCGGCTTATTCCCCAGAATATGATCTTGATAAGACTGCAAATAGATGGCTGCCTTTTCGGTGCTGGTCTGTTCAACCAATCCGCCCCAATCCAGTACTCTATCCGGTTCCGGAGCCATCTGCCAAGTACCCCTCGGCCCGAATTCTGTAATCATATAAGGTTTCTCCCACCCTGCTGACTGTACATTCGATAGCACATTGGGCAATGCAGGCGCATACATATTGATAGACAAAATATCGATCTCCGGCGCCAGATTCATGATATGCTGGATTTTGACGGGATCGGAATTAGACAGGGCGACTGTTGTGGGGTGATTGGGATCCACCTCATGAATAAATTTCGCGACCTCATTAATGGCAGTCCAGAGCTTGGTATTCGTATAGCTCGCTTCGGCCTCATTACCGATAGACCAGCACAACAATGCCGGGTGATCTTTAAATCTGACCACAGCATTTTTCATATCTTCCAGCTGCTGGGCAACCGCTTCTTCATTATCATAATCAAAACCGTCTGCCTCCCGCTTCATATACAATCCAAAATTGACATACAAACCGGCTTCATAAGCTTCGTCCAATATTCTGCGGCTATCATCACTAACGCCATACGTCCTTATCGCGGTAGCACCGAATTCAGCAGGCATACCATAGAAACCATTTGTACAGGCTCCTTTTACATAAAACTCTTCGCCGTCCACAAACATTTTCCATTCGCCACTCTCTTTCGAGAGCGTTACCTTCGCCGGTGGCGGAAGCACGGTTTCTTCAAAAGAAGCCGGAGGTATGGGGTAGTCGTAGCGGTCTGTACAACTACACAACAGCATAATCAATACAGAAAATGCAGTAGTCCTTAGATGTATTGCTAAATATTTCATCACTAATGGGGTTTAGTATTACCGGGTATAATAATCTGATCCAAATCGAGCAACTCTTGCTGAAGCAGATCATAGGAAATATCCTGAACAGACTGTCTTGCATCGATCGCCATGGAGGCCGCTACGGCTGCAGATTGGCCTAACACCATATAGACCGGCTCCATCCGCAGCGAACTGATCGCCACGTGTGAAGCCGACAAGCAGACCGGCACCAACAGATTCGTACACTCTTCTCTTTTCGGTGTAAGGGAATAATAACTGATGGAATAGGGCGTAATCGGTTCAAAGATGGTTCCCTCATACCGTAATTTTCCATTTTCATCCAACACCTTCGACACATAATGGCAATCCAGAGCATAAGAACCTACACCTATCGGATGAGATACACCCTCTCTATTTTTCTTGGTCACGTTCTTCTCTACCATCACATACTCACCAATCATTCGTCTCGCTTCCCGAACGTAAATATGGTGTGGGAAATTACCTGTTTCCTTAAACTCGTCTTTCGCCAGGCCCCAATCTTTCATCTCTTCCCGCATATGTTGCGGAATACGGGTATCATGCTCCAATAGCCACAGCATACCCAACGCATAATCTCGATGCAATTGCTCAATTTCTTTCCGCTGCTTATAATCCGCTTCCGCATAATCATAACTCGCACCAAAGAAGTCCAGATGATTGGTGTCCGTCTTACGGTTAGGCATAGGTGTCAACGTAATAATCTTCTGCAGCGTCAAATCCGGATTCGACTGAATACGTCGTACTAGTACTTCATACCATAATGGGTTGTAGTTCTTCGGCTTTTGTATTTTCACTCGATTGGTTGGATCATCGGTCAACGTCACCCTATAGCAGTATGCCTGTACCCTTTTGTCAGCCTGCCCTTGTTTGATCGGGAGGTTGGTATCGATATAAGGCAGCAAGCCCGAACTTTTATCGCCCGGTATCACGTAAGGGTCGATAGCTGTTAAATCCGTTCCATTGGTAAAGTTTACCCGATATCCGTTGAATGTTTCACCATACGTATCATTCGACTCCCGGCCAACTGTATAAGAAATCCCGGCCTTCGCTAATAAATCTCCTTCATAAGACGCATCGATAAATACTCTAGCGCGCACCGTTTTCCCACTCTCTAAAAATATCTGCGCGATTTCTCTTCCATTTTTCCTCACCCCTTTATTCAGATCCAGGCGCTCGTTTGTCCAGAGCTCTGCTCCTGCTTCTTTAAGCATATCCAGCATAATCTGTTCGGCCACTTTCGATTCATAAACCCACTGCATACGCCTTTCATCGTTCTTACCGCGGTATGTCCGCTTGAAAGCCCTTTCGAAAAAAACCTCCCGGTTTTCATTACGCCACACCGACGGATTAAGGTAATAATCATACACCCGTTGGTAAAACTCGCGGGCAAGACCGCCGACCATATCATTTCTATTCATATCGGTTGCAGTAAGACCCGATGTAGCCAATCCACCAACATGCTTGTTTTTAGAAATCAACACGACACTTTTACCCATACGTGCTGCCTGAACGGCCGCAATAACGCCCGAGGCAGTTTCTCCATAAACACAGATATCAAAAACGCTTTCCTTATTGGACGCCAATACCTGACTATTACTACTACATATCGTTATCCACACCAACACCAATACCGTTGCTATTTTTCTCATTTTCTATCTCAATTTTAGTTTTTAAATACGCTTTAATACGATTTTATCTCTATCTTAATACTTAATACTTAATACTAAGTACTTAATACTAATTATATCCTGGGTTTTGTGCAAAATTCTCCGGTCCCATATTGATAATCTCCGTTTCGGGGATTGGCCAGCGTATAAAGTGCGGATTAGCAGGAAGGTTGGTCCTTCCGCCCAGCGAACTGGCTATCTCTGGATGGCCGGCATAATTTTTAACCTGTGGAATGAGAATACCCAATCGCTTTAGGAAATACCACCGCTCATTGTGCCCTTCAAAGGCCAATTCGCGCGCTTGTTCATCAATGATATCTTTGATAGTCAACGTACCGGTAAATTTATCGTTCCCTGCCCTCTCCCAAGTTTCGTTGAAATATTTCTTCGCTAAAGTCTGATCACCATTCATCAATGCAGCTTCAGCACCGATAATGTACGTCTCCGCTAACCTGTATAAGATAAAGTCTTTATAGCTTCTGGTTTCTGCGGGATTACTACGTGTCCATATATCGCCCAGCTTCGTGCTGCCCGGATAAACTAATCGATTCAGCGTCCCGTTTTTATACAGAGGGAAATAATCGCCAGGCTGAACCGTGACTGATCCATATGGGATGGCTTGGTCCGTTGTATTTTTATACCGGTGGATATAATACGAATGATATCTCTTATCCTTGCTTTGGTCATATAAAGAGAATAGATAGGGGCTTGGCAGACATCGTCCATAGGTATATCCCCAATTTTCATAGCTACAGGCATATTCTGCCGTCCCTCCAATTTCCTGCCGATAAGGGGCTATGAAATAAGCCGCGAAATAATTACCTAAAGGCGTACCCGTCGATAAGTTGCCACTTGGATTTCTGCTCCATTGCTGCACCATCAGAGCCTCCTTATGATTGAGGTCTGCACCTTGGAACACATCATCCAGATCCACCAATCCATAATATCCGGACTTATCGATCTCATCGACCTGCTCCAATGCTTCATCCCAATCTTTTATCCATAAAGCAGCCATGGCTTTGATATGGCGAGCAGTGGCCTGATTAAACCGTCCAGGCTCTTCCGATTGCCAGTCCAAATTTTCGATCGCATAATCCAAGTCCTGATACAACAGATCAAACACCTCCGCTGTGCTCGCTGCCCGATATGTTTTGGGATCGTCGACATTTTGCCAGCTCGTAGGTTCCGTATTCAACCAGATCCTGTCGTAAGTCCGATATAGTATAAAGTAGGCATGCGCCCGAAAGCATCGGGCTTCTGCGATAGTAGCCCTTAAAGCGTCCGTATCCGGAAGCTGCTCGCCGGCATGAATAATCTCATTCGCCTTTCCGATGACACCATACATCGTTTTCCACATAAATGCAACCTGAGAAGAAGAAGGTTTCAGGAAATTGGGATCATAAGTACCGAAGTAGTTACCCGTTCCGCCATTGGTCACGGCCAAATCAGTGCCCCTTTCCAAAGCAAAGATGGTTGCATTTTCGGTATCACTCGCATAATTACGAAGCAAAGTGTAGACTGCATTTACGGCCAACTTTAGACCGCCCTCTGTACTGTAAATATAATCCGATGAATATTTCGTTCTATTTTCTTCATCCAGCCATTTGGTACAGGAAGTGAATAGCAGTAGTATTGATAAAATATAAAATATGTTCCTTTTCATTGTTCGTCTATTAAAATGAAAAATTTAATCCGAATAACCATGTTCTAGGCTCAGGATAAGCACCTGGATTTTGTTCGGGCCCGTACCCCTGTACTTCCGTCCATGTCCACACATTACTCATGGTGGTAAACAAGCGTAGCTTCTCCACACCGATCCCCTTCACGGCGTTTGCCGGAAACGTATAACCTAACGATATATTCCGCAACCGGACATAGTCTGCCTTTTCATAGCCTAATGAACTCAAATACGCAGGTGGCTGTATAAAATTTGGTGCTGGTGCCTCATTGGACGGATTATTAGTCGTCCAATAATTTCGACGCAGCCCATTTCTTTTCCCTGTCAAATCTCCACCATTACCAAATGACGTGAGATAAGAATTATACAGATATCCTCCCGCTAAATAATAGACATCTAGAGAAAGGTTAAAATTTTTGTAATCAAAACTCGTAATAAAAGAAGTGATGAACTTTGGGTCTCTATGAATGATTTCCCGGTCGTCTACCGAGATGACATTATCCCCACTGATGTCCCGCACGCGGATACTACCGGGCGTAGCTGCAGGCATATGCGAATTAGCAATATCATCGTCCAACTGCCAGATGCCATCGAAATGATAATCATAATACACATTCATTGACTCGCCGATAAACCAGTTGTTGTTCAAGTCGTTCGCTGGATTTCCTTCTTCATCCAATTTACCATCGATTTTTTTGACTTTGTTCCTGTTTGCCGTAAAGTTTACCCCTACATTCCAGGTAAACTCATTTCTATCAATTGCAATCGTATTAATTGCAAGCTCGACACCCCGATTTTGCACATGACCCAGATTAATCAACTGGGAGACATACCCGGAGGTTGTAGGTAATGAGCGCTCGACCAAAAGATCAGTCGTCTGCGTATCGTATAGTTCCAATGCTCCGGTAACCCGGCCCTTGAAAAAGCCGTAATCCAAACCAATGTTTGTCGAAGTTGACGTTTCCCATTTGAGGTTCGGATTAGTCAATTCTGTATTCGGCAGATAGCCGATGGCACTTTCTTCGCCAAATTCGGTCAGATATCTGGTCGCCAGACCCAATGTCGTATACGGACTGATTGCCTGGTTTCCCACCTGACCATAGCTCAATCGCAGTTTCAGATCCGATAGAAAACCGACATCTTTCAGAAACGCCTCTTGTTTTGCACGCCATGCAAAAGCTACCGACGGGAAATAACCGTACTTATTATTCGCACCGAAAACCGAAGAACCATCGACACGTATCGCTGCCGTAAGCAAGTAGCGGCTGTCGTAGTTGTAGCGTGCCCGCATCAAATACGACAACAATTTCCGATCGGAAAATTCATATACCGGAATGGCGTACTCATCCGCTGAAGCAATAGCATGATAATACAGGTCATCGTTTGGAAATCCAAATCCGGTATTTGCGATACGTTTCCATTGAATACCGTTTAAACTCGCCATAGCCGTTCCATCAATATGGTGTACGCCAAAATCTTTGGTATAATTCAAGATATTCTCCACCAAATAATCGGTATACGTACTCTCTCCCAAAGTAGCCCTCCCTCCATTGTCTCGACCAGTGAAATGGTTGATTCCCAAGTACGAGTTTTCCTGCACTTTCCTTGTATTCAAACTCGTATTTAATCGATAGGACAGTCCGTTTATTATCTTCCAATCGGCAAAAAAGTTGAAGTTCAGCCGGTCTGTGATATTATCGTTTTTTGCATTGCTATTGTTCCATAACGGGTTATAGTGTGACTCACCGGCCTCGGTGACATCCTCCCGCAACGAACCGTCATCCTTATATACCTCCGCCAGCGGCGGCATGGTAATAAATGAACTAAACGTCCCGTCGGCAATCGTCCGAAACGACTTTGTATAGGCGATATTCGAACCCAACGTAATTTTTTCAGACAGTTTCTGGTCTATGTTCAATCTTCCGGTGAATCGTTTAAAATCCGATGAGGGGACTATACCATCTTGGTAGAAATGTCCTAAAGACAGGGCATACTTTGTCTTTTCATTTCCCGATTGAATGAGTACATCGTTTTTATTCTGCCAAGAAGGGCTAAGCATCACATCTTCCCAATTCACATAATCCTTGGAATGGTATACCTTCTGCATAAGGCCCCGAAAAGCCTCACTTTCATTATAATAACCATATGCATTGTAGAAAGCCTCTTTTCGATAAGCTGCCCATTGCTCCCCATCGTAAAATTCAAAGTTACGATAGAGGTTCTGCACGCCACCATACGAGTTGACGCTTACTTTCGTTTCCCCCGAAATTCCTCTTTTCGTCGTCACTAATATGACACCGTTGGCTGCCCGTGCTCCATAAATGGACTGCGCCGAGGCATCTTTCAAGATCTCAATAGACGCCACTTCGTTCGCATTGATGTCATCTATACTGGCCATGGGCACCCCATCGACTACATACAATGGATCGTTCCCCGCCGAGAGCGACCTGCGGCCCCGGATCAAGATATTCGAACTGCCACCAGGCGCTGCACTTCCCATCGTCACCTGCACACCCGGTGCGGCTCCTCGCAACATCTCATTAATACTGGTCGTGGGCATCTTATTAATCTGCTCCGTGGTTACCGACGATATGGCTCCTGTGATATCGCTACGCTTTTGCACGCCATAACCGACTACCACAATTTCATTCAGCGATTCAACAGACGGTATCAGCTGTACCGTATATTCCGTATTCACACCTATTTTTACCGTTTCCTTACCAAACCCCAACATACTGAATACAAGCTCCGTATCTCCATTATCAATCGGAATGGAAAAATTTCCGTTTGCATCAGTCGCTACCGTCTGATTGGAGGCGTTTGTTTTTACAACGACGGCTTGGATGGGCATGGACTTATCGTCAACGACGCGCCCCTGTAAAATCCGCTCCTGTTGTGCTTTTTTGATGATAACGGTATTATCACGGATGGTATACGATACCTTCAAGTCGGCTAAGACGCGCTCCATCACCTTTTCCAAAGGCACATTCTTAAACGTACCGGTCACCTTTTTGCTGTCGTTCAGATCAAGCGGAGAGTAGATAAACTTAAGTCCCGTCCGCTGATTTAACTCTTTGAATACCTCCTTGATCGTCAAGTTATTAAATGATATTGAAATAACTTGTTGATGAGCTGACACCGTCTGAAGATGAAGCAGAAATGTCAGCAGTGAGAGGCAAAAAACTCTCCCTACAGCTCCCGATAGAGCTGTTCCTATGCATTGTACTTTTCGCATTTGACTACGTTTTAGATCGTTTTGTTTATGATGGTTACTGTTTTATTCCACATATATCTTCCCTTCCTCCCTATGATATTTTACGTTATTGGTTAGCTCGATGAGCTCTAACACTTCCTCGATACGTTTGTACCTACTGATCATACCGGTAATAGGTATATCTTTGATAGCCGGGTCGACCGTAACGGTCTGCCCGTACCACTGGGATATTTCGGCCATGACGTCTGCCATCTTTTCGTTTTCAAAATGGAAGAGTCCCTTATGCCAGGCTTCTATTTTATAGTTATCGGTAGATTTCGTTACTAATATGTTCGCCTCGGCTTCTTTCAACGACGCCTTTTGATTCGGTTTCAGGACAACAGCGGTCTTATATTTATTGTGTGTCAGCCGTACCTTTCCTTCCAATAACAAAACATCCTCCAATGTATTCACCGAATTGACAATGAACTTGGTTCCTAAAACTTCTATCGTCTGTAAGGCTGTCTTCACGACAAAAGGTTTGTATCCCTGTTCTTCTTTAATCTTTTGTACATCAAACAACACTGTCCCTTCAATGCGGACCAGACGTTTTCCGTCTGTTTCAGGAAGAATATCTAAGGTAGAATTCGGATTCAGCCAAGCTGTCGTGCCATCCTGCAAGCGGAAAGCAAATACTTTATCCGTCGGATTCTTGATCTGACTTAATTTTTGTCGGCTATCGTCTGTTATCGGAAGATCATCCGGGAGTATAAATACGCGCTCTCCATCGATCAGCTTAGAGGACAGTCTTTCGAATGCACTGTCTAATAAGGTATAACTTTGTCCATCTTCCAATACGAAAACAGGTGTTTCCGGTGCTGTATTAATTTCCGTTGTACTGCTCTGCATGTCCTCAAGGGGGACTACGTTTGATTTCTGATTAAGGTTATTATAGATATAGAAAGAGGAAACGATCAGAACAACAGCCGCGGATGCTACTTTCAGATACATCGTCCGTCTTTTTAGCCTGTCCTCCTTTTTTATACTTCGGTCTATGCTGCCTTTCATATCTCTTTCGATCGCGGAGAGTTTCACCTCCGAAATATCTTCATCGGGAATGGAGTCATAGAAGTAGTCCACCAAATTCTGCTGTTCGGCAGAAGATGTTCCTTTCAGATATTTATCGATAATAGACCGAAATCTATTTTTTAGAAATCTATTAGACATACACTTCAGATTTATAAATGTGTTCTATTACTAAGTCGTACAGCCTCGTGTTAAGTCCCAAAAAAAAATAAAATTTCATGATCTCTCACGAATACCTTAACCAAATCCTTGAACGCATACCCGTAAATATTATAAAACAAACAAGAAATAACACAACAATAGCAAAAGATATTGGAGCTAAATTTGTAGTATTAAAGAAAAACAAAAAATAAACAGATGAAATCAATATCAAGAATATTAATGGTAATCACGGTATTACTATCAGCAGCAAACAGCTTTGCACAAAGCAAAAACACGAAAACAGAAACTATAAAAATTTACGGCAATTGCGGTATGTGCAAAAAAACAATAGAGAAAGCGGGAAATGTGAAAAATGCAGTGACTGTAGAGTGGAACAAAGACACCAAAATGGCCACGCTTAGCTATGACAATAAGAAAACCAACGTGAATGAAATCCTAAAGCGCATTGCATTAGCGGGTTACGATAGTGAAAAGTTTTTAGCACCGGATAATGTTTACGCAAAACTCCCCGGATGCTGCCAATATGAAAGAGCATTGAAACCCATTCCTAAAAAGGAAAAGCCGGAAAGGGATATGAAAATCAATTAAAAATGGATATACTCGTCATTTTTCAGAAGAAACTGTTGCCGATAGCCTTGTTGTTATTGGCAACTTTCCCCTTATTTGCCCAAAAAGTAGTTCGATACGATTTATATGTAAAGGACACTATAGTCAATTATGCGAGCAAAGAGAAAAGGGCCATCGCCGTAAACGGACAGATACCGATGCCTACGCTTTCCTTCACCCAAGGCGATACCGCCGAAATTGTGGTGCATAACCAACTGAAAGAAAGCACCTCGTTGCATTGGCACGGCGTGTTCCTGCCTAATAAAGAGGATGGCGTACCGTGGCTAACCCAAAAGCCTATTGAACCGGGTGCAACCTATACCTACCGTTTTCCGATTATCCAACACGGAACACATTGGTATCATAGCCATTCGGGTATGCAAGAGCAAATAGGTATGTATGGAAGTTTCATTATGAAGAAAAGAACCGACGATGGAACGTTTAGAAAAGGTATTGATGACCTGCCTACCGTCCCGCTCATGATAAGCGAATGGACGAACCTGAATCCAGACAACATCAACAGAATGTTGCACAATGCCAATGATTGGGCTGCCATCAAAAAAGACGCAACACAATCTTATGTAGAAGCCATTAAAGAAGGGCACTTTAAAACCAAGCTCACCAATGAATGGAAGCGGATGTTGGCCATGGATGTCAGTGATGTTTATTATGATAAAATATTGATTAACGGCGCTCATACATCAGTCTTGGAAGCTGTTGACGGAAAAAGGTTAAAAGCCGGGGATAAGGTTCGTTTGCGAATTTCCAACGGTGGGGCTTCATCCTATTTCTGGCTTCGGTATGCCGGCGGAAAAATGACCGTTGTGGCAAGTGATGGGAATGATGTGAAACCTGTGGAAGTAGACAGATTGCTTATTGCCGTGTCGGAAACTTACGATATTGTGGTAACTATTCCCAATGACGGTGTTTCCTATGAGTTATTAACCACCACCGAAGATCGCACACAGTCTGCCAGCTATTTTGTGGGTCATGGTATCAAACAATTGATTTCACCGCTTCCCAAGCTGAAATATTTTGAAGGCATGCAGATGATGAACGATATGATGAAGATGAATGGCGACCTGAACGATATGGGGATGCGTATGAGCCTGCAACAAATGGATATGAACATGGTGATGTATCCAGAAATGACCGGTGACGGAAATCAGGAAAAACAGGACCACAGCCACCACAATATGGATCACGGTTCGACCACGAATTCGCACGATGCCCATGCTATGGGTGATATCGTTACCTTAAACTACGCTATGCTGGAATCGCCCTATAATACGTCACTTCCCCAAGAAGCCCCTATGAAGGAATTAAAATTTACCCTTACCGGGAATATGAATCGTTATGTGTGGAGCATGGACAATAAAGTTATGTCGGAAACGGATAAGATATTCGTCAAGAAAGGGGAAGTTTTACGTATCACGCTATATAACAATTCCATGATGCGGCATCCAATGCATTTACATGGCTTTGATTTCAGGGTAATCAACGGCAAGGGTGAAAAATCACCATTAAAAAATGTGTTGGATATTATGCCGATGGAAACAGACACCATTGAATTTCTGGCAAACGAAGAGGGCGATTGGTTTTTTCACTGCCATATCCTTTACCACATGATGGCGGGTATGAACCGGGTTTTTGCAGTGGGCGACTATCAGAACCCCTATTTACCTGATAAAGCAATGGCCTATAAAATGCTGCAAATGGAAAGCAATATGCCCCATTTTATGATTGAAAATGATTTTGCAACCAATGGTAATGATGGGAAAGCCATGTTGCAGAATGCCCGTTGGAGCTTAGGCACCGAATGGCGTTTGGGGTATAACGATATGCATGGCTATGAAGTGGAAACCCATTTGGGAAGATACATCGGGAGAATGCAATGGTTCATGCCGTTTATCGGTTTTGACTGGCATTACCGCAAAATGGGCATGGATGAACATGAAACTAATTTATTCGGACAAAAGAATGAAAAAGACAGTAGAGCCGCGATAAGTTTAGGGTTTATGTATACCTTGCCCATGCTGGTGAATGCTCAGGCAGAAGTGTATCACGATGGCCTTGTTCGTTTGTCGCTGATACGTGAAGACATTCCGGTTTCCAAGCGATTACGTGCGGGGTTTATGGTGAATACCGATCGGGAATACATGGGTGGACTAAAATACGTCATCAATAAAAATATAGGTATCCGAGCACATTACGACAGTGATATGGGATTTGGCGTGGGATTGTCTTTGAATTACTGATCGTTTTCTGTTTGAAGGGTTTTGATCAGGCAAGAGACCACATCAATATATTTTGTAATTTTAGGAAACGGAAGGTAGTTACATTAATAAAACTTGCTATGGCAAAAATATCATCAATCATCAAAAAGGAAAAGTATAAAATCGAGATAACCTCTCCTACCGGCAATCTTGTTATTGCAGACGAACCGATAGAAATGGGTGGAAAAGATTTGGGTTTTTCGCCCAAAGAACTGATGGCATCCTCATTAGCAGCTTGTACCAGCGCGACCCTCCGAATGTATGCCGACCGCAAAGAGTGGGATCTGCAGGAGGTAAAAATCGAAATAGATCTATATTTTTTACCAAAAGAGAATAAAACTGTCATTAATAGAAGACTGGAATTTATCGGTAATCTGGACGATGCTCAAAAAAAACGATTATTGGCTATAGCTAACGCTTGTCCGGTACATAAAATGTTGAGCAATCCGATAGAAATTAATTCACAGATAGAAAACAATCTGAAATAATAAATAAATAAAAAGAGCCCGGCGAAGAAGCCTATGCAGCTCAGAGGATGAGTTAAGAACTTGATTTTGAACGGTTTTTTGTGAAATATTCAATCGCATTGAAATCTCCTTATTAGATAACCCTTCTTCATATTTCAGGTGGAATATTTCTTTTCTTTTGCGGGGTAAGGTGTCGATCCAATCGTGCAATGCATCAAAAAACTCATTATCGGTCACCCTTGTATCGGCCAGATCGCTGGCCTTTATTTCTTCTACAAACTTATCTATCTCCACAAATTCATGGCGTGCCTTACGGAATTCATCCAGCACTTTGAATTTTACGGCCTGCATAAGATAGGCCTTTACATTTTGTAATTCGCGGATCGATCGTTTATTCCATATGTCGATAAACACATCCTGTACAATGTCCTTAGCCAGATCTTCTATTTTCAGCTTACTATAGGTTTGGATATAAAGATCTTTCCAGGTTCTGGCGTAGAGTTCGTCAAATGCCCTATTGTCGTCGTCCTGTATACGGCGCCAAAGTTCTTCTAACGTATATAAAGCATATTGCGACTCCATCATTTAAAAAACCAAACGTTTATGTATTACCTGGCTTATCACAGACCTCACCCCTATGGTTTACAACGGCTCTAACAAACTTAAAAAAGTTTATCCACACTCACAACTCTAAAAATTCTTCTAACGCATAAGGTTTAATGGCTTATAACTCCCCTTCACTTAGTAGTCGATTGGGATAGGAAAAACTCCCAAAAGAAATTTAAAAAAATTATGCGTGCATGATTTTATACGTAAAAGCTTACGTCCATTTTACAAACATAGCATTAACCAAAAGTTAACCAAAAACATACACTCGGTGGTGCTTGGACACCATAAAAATAAAAAATGTCCTCAGCAGCTTATTTTTAGCCTTATTTGCGAAGTCTTCCTTTTTGGCAGCAAAAAGTGACCGCGGTCGTTTTAAAAATCGCCTAAGCCATTTTTAAAATCGCTTAGGCGAATCGACCAAATGGCCTAAGCCGTTTGACTAAAACGCCTAACCCATTTTAAAAAGCCGGTTCTCTCAAATGAAAATATAAAATAAGGAAATATACAAAACAAAATAAGCAATACAGATTTCATATAAAGAAATCAATATTGCTAAATTTATGCGACGAACGTCCATATGGGACGTTTTATCAGGGCTATATATACCCTTGTTTCCACTCATTTCCGCGAGCGGTAAACGGCCAGCAGCCCTAAAATGATAATAACACCCGAAACCGAAAGTACCGAAATCCTTCCGATAGAAGAAACCAATCCCAGGATAAAAATCATACTACCTACTCCCAGCAAAGCATAGCCTACGGTACGTATAGCCATCTTGCTTTGTTGATTGGTCGCCGCTAAGGCCTCTGCTTCCAGCTCGATATCAGCCGGAGTTGTTTCGCTTTCGGAACCATCTGACTCGGTAGTCACAAGGACCTCTACTTTTTTCCGATGGAACAGCTCAAAAAAGAGCAAGAGCGCCAAAGGCAAGAAAACACCAAGAACGGTTTCCGCCATACGGCCCAATGTTATATTCAAAAGCGAAGGTGCAAGGAATTTAAAAAACAGGTTGATTGCCAAACTGGCAATACTGGTAAATAATATAGAGAATGCTGTCTGCCGTTTAGAAAACAAAGCCCAGATGCCCGGACCGTATAAGGCTACACCTGTGAGCGCCCCTATACTCAATACCACCTCGACAATACCGCCCATGGCCGGTACCATTAAGGCTACACCTACCGTAATCACGCCAAACAACAGGGTCGACAGCCGAGCAACCCACATGAGTGACTTTTCCTTGGCATTAGGATATAATCTTTTATAGACGTCGTTGGTAAAAACAGCCGAAGACACATTCAAGGAGGCATTAACCGAGTCTGTAGTCGCGAAGATCATTCCCGTGATCATCAATCCCATAATACCTTGTGGCAACACCTCTTTACACATCATCAGGTACGCCCCTTCATTCTCCATCCCTGCCAAATCCACATTCAGAAAGCGGTACAACATAGGCGGCAGCATCCAGATGACCGGACTGATCAGATACAGCCAACCAAAGGTATAACCTACCTTTTTCGCATCCTTTTTTGTCGGCACACTCGTATAACGTTGCACATACGCCCAGTTTCCTCCAATAAAAATCATATTGTATAAGCCAAAGGCTACCATAAACCAAAGACTGTACTCCCCTCCTGTAAAGTTGAAAAAACCTTCCGGAGCATCCTGAACAAATGTGCTTACTCCTCCAACCCGATCAAAAGCCAAGGGTACGACGATCAGTACCGCCGCTGTGAGCACAACAAACTGCAAGACATTGGTGACGATAACTGCCCACAACCCGCCGGACGTCGTATACAATACAGCCATAATGCCAAACAATATGATGGCATATTCCGCGGAAAGGCCGGTGGATACATTCACTAATTTCGCTACCGGATAGAGAAAAGCACCGTTGTACGCGAAACTCATGAAAAGGAATACGTACGTATAGAACTTATGCACCTTGGGACCAAATCGCTCTTGCAAAAACTCAGCTGCCGTAAGTACTCCCGTTTGTCTCCATCGCGGTGCAATCCATTTTCCGATCAAAAAACCGGCAATAGCCATCGTCCATTGAATGGTCACGGCTACCCAACCTTGCTCATAGGCGATGGCACCCCACACGACAAAAGTACCCGCCGAAAAGAAGCCCATATATAGGGAAAGGCCACTCATCCACCAGGGAAGAGCTCCACTGGCTCCGAAATAAGACTTCATGTCGGCTTTTTTGTCGCTCATGGAAAGTCCTGCCACCAATATTCCAATAGAAAAAATCGCAATTACCCAATAATCTAATGCTGTCATATCGTATCGGACTTAGGAATAACAACGGATAGCGAATACAGCTGCGGGAACATTTTCTGAAGGATGCTCAACAAAAATCGTCAGCGTATTCGTCGTGACAGACTCTTCTAATGTAATATGATTGATCGTCTGGTAATTATCTATCTTCTCGAAAACCACCCGATTATCCGCATCGACTATCTTATAGTTCCGGACACAAAAAGGCATCACATCCTCCGGATGGCCCATGAGGACGCTCTCCATCGGATGGTCGTAGTCTGTATCGAAGAATAAGTCGATATGACGAATAGTCTTTGGCTCGGTCCAATGAAGAGTGACATGCGGTTGTACATCATCCGGACTGGCTACCCAAGCATTCGGTGCAGTCGTGGGGCGGAAAACACCTGTTTTGAGTTGATCGGCACCGAAAGGTGTTAAAGGAGATTCGATTTGCAACGCCAGATTATGGCCTTCAGGCCGCCGTTGTGGGCACCAAAATTCAAATTCATGTACACCGATGTCTTCCGGCGGTGTTTGTTTTCCGAAATTAGACACCGCTTTATTCACCAGATTATAAACAGACAGAATGCCTGTAATCCGCTGTTCGGAATGATAGAGACTGATAGCCTCGTTTTTGTGTAGCATTACGAAGGCATACGCCTGTTCCGGCATCTGGGAAGAGCACTCCAAAAGGATATCATTTTCCCCCGCTTTGACCGGGATAGCTTGTGTCTCGACGACTACATCCGGTGTGTAGTTGCCAATCTTCTCACTGACACGCCATTCTACACGCAGCACGGTATCGCTATCCGCTTGTGCCTTCACACGCAACGCAGGTATTTTTCCTTTCTCCAACGGCAGCATCTGCGCTGTAGAAATAGCTAATGGCTTCAACAAATCTGCCCGCAACTCTTCCAATTCAAACACGCTGGACGGTATGATATCCGCTTGCTGAACCAGATCTGTATCATCTTGCAGTTCAAGACCCGGGATATGTTGTCCCTTTTTCAGCAGTTCGCGTTGTAAGTCGGGGATAAAACCTTCTTCCAGTATTTCTCTTGGATTTAGGTATTGCGACCTGCGTATTGCGACCTGCGTATTGCGATCTGAGATCTGTAGCGTATGATTACCAGCAAACTCCTCACTTACCTCTACCAACGCTTCTACACGATCGGCTCCCTTCGTTTTCGCGATATAGGCCGCCATACCGATAGCCTGTCCGACGTGGGCAGATGTCGCCATGACACGCGTCGAAGCAAATGCCACGTGTGTTGCACTAATAATTCTTCCCGCAAGGAAAAGATTTTTGATGTTCTTGCTATAGAGTGAACGGAAAGGGATCTGATAAATACCCTTAGCGTGCCACTGGTTACAGCCCGGTTTCTCACTGAACACACCATCCGCCGGGTGCAAATCCAAAGACCATCCCCCGTAAGCAACAGCATCTTCGTGTATCCGTTGCTCCACGACATCCTGTTGACGCATGATGTAATCACCTTCAAAACGGCGACTCTCCCGCTTGCCAGGGATTGTCCCTACCCATTCGAGGGTGAGGTTTTCCGCTTCCGGGAATTGCCCCGAGTTCTTGATATAGTCCCAGGCACCATAGGCGACTTTCCACAACTCCCATTTGATCTCTTCTGTATCGTGTACTGTGTCCAATCGACCGCCATACTCCAGCCACCAGAGCTTACATCCGTACTCCTTGGCATTGAAGCTTCGAAAACGTGGAATTTCCGTGGTTACATCTGTCGCGAAGGACGGTGCCGTGTATTTCACCGGACGTCCGGTATCTTTGGTGTAGAAATATAAACTATGTCCCAAGAGTTCACCGTACTCTTTGCTAGGCGCAAATTTCTCCCCAAACTCTTCCTGACTTTCCGCCCCCATGCGAAATGCTGCTCCGGATAGAAACCCAACGATACCATCGCCTGAAGCATCGCAGAACAGGGGTGCGTGAATAGTATATTCGATGGAGTTTTGGCTGCAAAACCCTTTTATCGAATCAATGGTATCTTCCTCCGATTTATGCACTTCATATACGGCGGTATTCAACAATAACGTGATATTGGGTTCGGATTTCACTTTATCCAATAGAATAACATCAAATATCAGCGGATTTCCCTCTTTGTTCTTGTATGTATTTTCTACCAAGATCTCATCGATCACTCCTCCTTCACGACTCCATCTATTGTTGTTGCCCATATGGGAGGTCGCACCCAGTATCCACAGGCGCACCTCACTGGATGAATTACCTCCCAATACGGGCCTATCTTGCACCAGCACGACTTTTACTCCCTTGCGTGCAGCAGTGATTGCTGTACACACTCCCGATAGACCGCCGCCTATGATGGCGAGTTCGGTATCTAAACTTACTGCTTTTAAGGATCTGCTCGTTTCGTATTCTTTTTTTATCATTTCACTCAAAAATTAACCAACTCTCCATTCAGCAATATTTTCCCTATATAGATTGCTGTTCTGTCAAACTTCCCAGGGTTTCTATCAATATGTACTGGGTTATCTTTCAAAATATCTTTCTTATCTGCCTTATCCTTAGAAATTGTAAATGTTACAGTGTGTGTTCCTTCTTCTGTTTCAATAACTACATATTGTGCTCTGTAGCGATTATTACAGTATTTATTAAACCTATTCAATACATTTTCTCCGTGATCTGACACACTATACCTACCCCCTCTTTCAAACTTCAATTGCACTGGCTTTCCATTTAACGACACCTCCAGTTGACCGACTTCCGGTCCTCCAAGGTCAAAAAAGCCTATCATATTTCCTTTAAATTTTATCGTAAAAGAATCTCCAGGGTTTTCCGCTCGTAACATATACGGAAACCATTGTGCAAAGGGCTGAGTCTTAAAAAATTTATGATTGGATGGGACTATTTTCTTCCAGGCATTACTAAACTGAGCCGCTTCATGAGGATCTAACATTTTCGCCTTATCCCAATTATTCTTAATCAGCGGCGCAGACAAAACATGGGGTTTTCCTTCGAATTGATCAAAAGATGTAACCATCATTTGCATTGCTCGGTTTATGCTCTCTGCGTAAAGATCTCCTCCATATCGCAATGGATGGGTACCGTCTTTTGAAAACACTTTTTTTTCTTCCTTATCAGGATCTCCTTTTCTGATCAATTTACCTTCTGAAACTAATTTAGCGGGACGAAGCCCCATATGTACTGAGGGGATTTGATAATGATCGGCAATTTGTTCCATCCGTTTTATTCCGGGCGTAGCAGTTCCGTTTTGATAAAATTTTAATTGTGATGCTGTTACACAGTATATAAAGCATATATCCGTATTTGGGTTGTTTTTCCATATTTGCCTCACGATACCTTCTACACCTGCATCAAAACCTCCATTCACTGCAAATTCGACGAAAATCAAATCCGGATTGTGCACCAAGAGTTGGTCATTTATTCTACAGGCGCCCAAATCGGCATCGGTACCGGGTACACCTGCAACAATAGCTGTCACCTCGCTTTTAGGAAAGATATTCTTAATATAGTTAGTTGTCTGCTCCTGATAACGTTCAGGAGAGTGGGTAATACTTCCTCCTATATATCCTATTGTAATTGCTTTCCCTGAAAGCGCCTTACTGATAAGGTTTGGCATTCCTCCACGTCGGTAAAACTCTTGAACAACTTCCTTTTGTTGTTGCCAATTACCATTAAATTCTTTTGCCAATGTACCCTTATAGCTATTTAACAATACCAAACACAATACAGTATACTGAAGAATATCTATCCTGTTTATAATAATCCCACACTTTTTTGGGCTTTTTTTACTACTGAAACCTCTTATCATAATTATATTTTTTTTATCTCTTTATTCTGCTACAGCTATGGTAACTGTTTTAACAATTTCCTACGCTTGCTATCTACTTCACATTTCTTCTAAATTTCTTGATCCTATGAAAAGTCATAAAATTAGAATCATGAAAGCTTTTTGCTCCGCTTATACCGTCATCATATGCCGTCCTAGTTACCATAATAATGTCATTTCCTTCAAACTGCCAATCAACATATTGAAATCCATGTTTTTTTGTATCTGTATGTTGGAGAATCACCTTGGCCACGGTCCACGTCCGAAGATCCTTTGAAAAACAAAGTGCAGATGTATTTCTGATTTCCGATGGACGCCCCAATGATCGATACTTTTCAGGCACATAATTGGACACAGTCCAATACAGACTACTAACCGAATCGTATCGAATGGTAAATTTCTTGGATCCACCTGGCATTTCCACGAATCCTTCATCCGGATTAAAAGACGCTTTTTTACCATCTTCACTAATCCGGATTATTGCTGCCCGATCTGTGCCGCCCTTTTTACCAATGTGTGTTCTGATGACATTTACTATTTCTCCCGAAGGAGATATCACCGCATTTCCTTCCAGCCATCCGCCAAATTCTCCGTTTAGATAGCTGGAATTATACCTGAGCGCGTTACTTAATATCCAATTGTCCGCATTTAAAAAATCTGAATCCAATGGTACTGACATCATAAGCGCACTATATTGCTTCCCCCATGCTTTTATGTCGGGTTCCACATATTCCATTGCCTTCCACAACCGTCCATTATGGATAGCCACAGGTGTGGGGGCTCCTCCGTATTTCCCCTCCCTGATCAAACCGTGATATCGATCTTTAGGCGTACTCCAAGTTTTACCCCCATCGATGGACTTCCTAATCACAAGACTCCCGTTTGGTCTACTTGTCCCTACAATATATAATGCATGCTCATATACAAACAGATTAGACCAGACCTGCCCCCTTATTTCCGACACATTTTTCCAATTTTTGCCCTTGTCCGTAGAATGGAAAACATAGGTCGTAGCTTTTGATTTTGGCCCACATATTTCATGAGAAGCTACATATGTTCCATCAGGTAAAATACATATGGAAGGGGATCCAATAAACAAGTTTTCCGATGCGGGAATATGTGCTATCGCCACACCCCTGATACCTTTTAAAGTTGGTAATTGTGCTTCAACTTGTCCAATGTTTAAGAAGCAAGTCATTGTTAGCAAACTAATTATGCGAAGGGTTTTCATTAATCTAATCATCTTTTTTTGTTTTTTATATTTTCTACTCATACGGCCCTATTATATACCTACAGTGCCTGGCGTAAAAGACACCGATCTAAAACGCGTTTTTGCCGGGGCGCTAACCAGATTTTCCGGTGCATTGTTGCTTGCACTAATGATAGAGCTACTGGCATTGGCATCCGTCATTTTAATTAACGATGATGTTCCCAACGTAGTGGTTACAGCATATAACACTGCAGTATTTCCTACCATTTTTCCTGTAATAGAGCGTATACCTTGAGTTGTCGCCGGCGCCGTTGCATTCACCGATCCTTTCACCATCCAAGTGCCTCCATCATATGCATATTTTACAATGCTACCGGGATTGGTTTCATCGACATAATAAAGTAAATCAAATTCTCCATCGGTATCTTTATCTAATAGTATAAATTGTGATGCATTAAAATTGGCGGGCAACCCAGAAAAATTGTTTATAACTGGCGTTCCTGAGGTAGGCATACCTAAAGGAATACCTCCGACTACTGGCCCCAGTTTAGCCGGTTCTCCTCCGGAAACAGCCGAAGTGGACATATATAATTGTTCATCATATATTGCAAGACTCCTCCCATTGGTGGTTGAGGTAATAAGATCAATATGTTCGGTTGCGCCACTACCAAACAGCTTATACCGTAATGCAGCCGTTGACGAACCTGCGAACCATATGTTCACACCGTTGTTAGCAATAATGGCACTCCTCGGAGTACCTATATTACCACTAGTAATCGTGCTGGTATTGATGCTCCCGTCTGCTGTTACTACCGCAATTGTACGAGAATTGCTACTCGTAATCGTAGCTCCAGGAGCCACGTTATAACCAACTGCCACCAAATATTGCCTATTAGCACTTAATGACAATAACGCTTCAGTATTTGCCGTACTATTTCCTGTAAAACGATATGGTTGTACAGATCCGTTTGCCGCAGTGGGCAACGGTCGGCTACTGTCCAGTATTCCCTCGGGCGTATACTCGTCTATAAATACCTCTACCGCAACATTTGATGTCGTTGGATAATCGTGTGTTCCGTTGCCATAACGGGTAACCACCAAATTGCCAGGTGTAAAAGCAGAAGAAGTATCGGCCATTGGAAAATCGCTAATATCATCAAGCAGATATTGCCATTCCGTAGGTGTTGTTCGTGTTCTGAAATTGCTGAAACGATGAAAGGTTAGAAAATTACTATCATGCTGATTGGCTGCCCCGCCCATCCCGTCATCATACGATGTTCTTGACACTGCAACAATGTCTGCCCCATCAAATTGCCAATCCAGGTACTGAAATCCGTGAAAGGCCGTATCGTCCACAAAAAGCACCAAAGCGTTTATACTCCAATTGACCGCATCGGTTGAAGATATAAGTACCTGTGAATTCCGAGTTCTCCCAACATCTCCTCCAACATAGTCTGGCAGAATGTAGTTGGTTAGCGACCAATATTTGCCCGTTACAGCGTCATACCTAATCGTGAATTTCTTCCTCGCTCCCGGAAAATTGATAAAGCTTACCGAAGAACCGTCTATTGTAAAACCATCATTAGCAACTGGAATGACGGCTGCTATATTATCATCCGGATTTACTCTTAAAATTATTTTTAAACTATCGTCCGGGGCCAATACAATATTTCCTTCCATAAATGAAGTTCCCTCTGTCCAACTCGGATTGAACGGAACTACGTTAGACCTCCGCCAACTGGATGGATTCATGAGATCGGCATTTACATCAGCACTTATTATGCAGCTCTGCTGCGATCCATACCCCCACGGTGGCGCTAGGCCCTCGGTAGCATGCCAAATACGCCCGTTGTGCACGATAAACGGTGTTGGTGCCTGTTGATATCTCACTGTCGAAGTTTTGTTCATGATGGTCACCACCGGATCCCATGTATGTCCTCCATCGTTCGATTTAGTGATAAACATGTCCCCATGACCAAACCCATGAAGATAAAGTGCATCTTGGTGATAGAATAACTGACCGCCTACTAGATTTACACTATCAGCAAATACCCACGTATTGCCTCGATCTTCAGATATAAAAACCGCAGTTTTGTGCGCCCTACCGCTTGTTCCAAATATGTCGTGGCTGGCGACATAATTTCCATTGGGCAATATTTCTATGGATGGAGATCCGATATATGCTTTACTCGATTTAGGAGAATGTGTAATTACCGTTCCGGGCACGACGGGAAACTGATTGTTGAGTACTTTCGATATACTTTTTTGCTCCGACTCTTCTAAATCATTTAGCTCGTTAAATATCTTATGCGAACAAGAAATAAACAGCAATATAGTAAGTATCAATAGATTTGCTTTCATTGCATTTTGTTTTATTGACAAGAGAAATCTTTAAGTTCACAATTCATAGACCTAACATCTGATGTATCCATATTGCAGTAAGGTGATGCTCTATACTATCCTAATTGATCTTCCATTCAGCTACCTCAAACCCGAGCGGATCTATTAAATAGATAGATACATTTTTATCCGTAGAGTTACCTAACTTTAGTACAGTAGATTGACCAGGTACCATTTTTTTCAATGGGTAAACATTATCTTGATATTTTACAGAATATCCATCTATTATTTTCGTGGGAAATACATTTCTGACTTCCAGCTCTATATTCAATTCACTTGAGGCATTATCTATTTTACAGATCACCGGCGAGAATTCGTTTCTCAAAAAATCGTAAAGTTTTCTCTTTGTTCTATCTGCCATTACTATTCCCCATGGACGATAACCGTTTTTTGGCGTATTTGCATATTGGCTTCGATAATCATTGAAGCACCATAACGACGCACCAACGATTGGATATCTTCTGTACAAATCCAGTACTTTTTTCATTTCTTCGATCCGCTCTTCCTCTGTTTCATATTTATCTGCCCTTATCCCAAACTCACTAATAAATAGGGGTTTGTCAGGGAATGCTTTTACAATCTTCTCTATTTTTACTGAATCATTCCCATAAAGGTTAGCACTAATGAAATCCACATATTTTGACGATTCTTCTGCTGGATTTTCTGTTCTGAATATAGTATTACTAGCAAACGTAACTGGCCGTGTCGCATCCAATTGCCGCGTAAACGCATACATATCTTTTGTCCAATTGACCCCTTCTGGCAACTGAGCCTGATATTCATTACCGACACTCCAGCCTACAATAGACGGATGATTCCAATCCCGTTCTATCATTTCTTTTGCTTGTTGCCGATATTTTTCTCTGATCACCGGATTAGCCATTAATGATTCTACCATACCCCAATTTCCGGCCTCTCCGATGATGAGCATGCCGTATTTATCTGCCCAATCCAACAGATATTCGCTGGTGGCATAATGAGCGATCCTTTGAAAAACCATTCCCGACTCTTTCATGAGTTTTAGGTCCTTTTCTAACACATAAACTGGATCCTTAGAGCCCTCGCCAGGATAGTCCGAAACGCGATTAGCTCCGCCAAGACTTATCGCGTTACCATTGAGCAGAAATTTATTACCTATGATTTCTATTTTTCTGAAACCAACGTTCTTATGCAAAGTATCCTTTCCTAAAACCAGCCTTAATTCATACAATACCGGATGATCAACATTCCAAAGCTTTACGTCTTCTTTTGGAATATTTGCGGAAAACAAATACTCCCCTTCTGCATTGGCTGCTATAATACCTTTTGAGACATCGAATTTTGTATCTATTTGTTTTCCTTCAAGGTAAAGAGCTACAGCAATATCAGGCCTGACTTCTTGATTCGTTTTGTTCGTTATAAATGTTCTTACATTAAGCCAAGCATTCCCTTTTTGTAAATCAGGTTCCGCTTCGATCTTTACATTCTTGATAAATACAGGTTCTCTTTGTATTAATTTCACCGAACGGATGATCCCTCCATAGTTTATCCAGGGAAACGGAGCATTATAAGTCATCCCGGAACCTGATGGTGGCAGCACTTTAGCACCAGGTACACTTAAGGTGTCATAGCTGTTATCGACTTTTACAACCAGACTGTTTTCCTTACCGACATCGACCAAAGACGAAATATCGACTTCAAATGGGGTATACCCTCCTTCATGGTGCCCCGCAAACTTTCCGTTGAAATAAACATCCGCTTTATAAAAAACAGCACCAAATTGCAAGAAAAATTTATTATCAGGATCCGCCTGTGGGATATTTATTTTCTTCCCGTACCAACAATGTCCCGTATAAAACTGGTATCTTGGTTCATCCGAAAAACAATGTGGAACTTCTACCTTCTCCCATTTATCAAATTGGCTATTCGTAGTATGCCAACCTATTTTTTCTCCGACACGTTGCGGATCTATGGTAAAATGCCACTCACCATCTAAAGACACGGTCTGTGCCGACAAATTAGTAGTCAGCAAAATAAGCAAATAAAATAATATATTATTTCTATTCATTTTTATAAAATCATGCTTCGTTCACAACAATTTTCACTTCTCCATCTATATTCTTACTCAGCAGGTGCTACGACAATTTCAATTTCTCTGATTAATTCCGACCGCTGCCCTCCCACTACGTTTGTCGCTATAAACATCGCTTTATAAGTGCCAGGTGCAGAAAATACATGAGTGAATGTTTTTAGTGGGGGATCAATTACGGATTTGATTCCAATCGCATATTCGGGACCAAGATTGGCTTCTTCCACAGCAAGAGGCTCGCTGATAGACCATAATTGTTGTTCTTCTATAGTCGTCGATAATGCCCCCCGCATGGAAATAATACTTCCCGAATTCGTATAGTGTCCTCTGCTCCAAGGCTCCTCAATAAAAACTGGAAACCATGTTATTTCCGATTGATCTGCAAAAGACGTCGTTCCTACATCAGTGACAACATCAATTTGTAAAGAGGTTATTCTCCAAAAGTTCGGGTTACCATTTTCTGGGGTATTGGGCTTGTTCACATACTTGAATCCAATCTGAAAGGGCTTCGACATATCTATCCCTCCGCTGACATAAGATTTGCCAGAAGGATAATAAGGTGTTGTACTAGAACATTCAAGAGGACAAAGTTCGAAAAGATCAGTGATTTCAAACCATTCTGCGGCATTCACCCTTTCGGCAGAATCAGTCATCGTTGTTGCTCCGGTAAAATCAAGATCATTTGTCATGTGGATGGACAATTGGTTGTCTTGACATTTGAGCGGAGTACCTAGTCTCCGCACCTGAGACTGAAAGGACATCTCAAGACCTCTGGCTGTTAAAATTCGGTCTTGGTCTTTGTATGCAAAATCGTTTCCGATTTCGCCCGAATAAAAGGATATAATATCTGCATTACCTTCTATATTAAACACCACAGTATCTCCCACAGAGATATTGGTTGAGTTTGCAGCAACCTGAAAGGTTGGTGATTGTACCTCGATTGATTTTTGACAGGCCACAACAGTAACCGAAAGAATCAAAAAAAATTTTAAAAACGATCTTTTATTCATGACTAATTTCTTGGTTTAATAGCATTACCAGCCTTGATTTTGTACTAACTTAGGATTCACCCCCAGTTCATAGGTAGGGATAGGCCATATTACATCACGCTCACTTGCGTTGGAAAAGTATGATCTTGCCGAAGTAGCAAAAACACCGCTTCCCTCAGGAACATCTAAAAGTGCGATTTTCATATTTCCCAAAAAATCACCCCATCTAATGAGATCATCTTTTCTCAGCAATTCAAATGCAAATTCTCTTGCTCTTTCCTTTTTAACTTCATTTTTAAACGTGCTATGGCTCATAGGGTTTAAGTCAACCGAAGGGGCTGGTGTACCAATAGGTAGTCCTCGACTTCTTCGTCTCACTTGATTTATCGCATTAAGCGCATCTTCATTGGGAGCCATATTCGATTCATTCACAGCTTCCGCATATATGAGCAATACATCCGCGTAACGTAACAAAGGAAAATTTTGAGGAGTAGCTGTAGTAGTTTTAGGTAGTATAATCTCATTTTCTCTTCTGAACTTTCCACAATAACGTTGTAAGATGCTACTGTGAGAGGGCCATTCAGTTTCAATGTCCTCTACATATCTATAAGGCGCTATAGTCCAGTCTCTCCGTACATCATCCTCATCGTAAAGATCATATAACCATTTTGATGGATGGGCGATACCATTTGAATATCCAAACCCGGCCGTACCTGTGGATGGATACTTTATACCGTTGTGAATTCCATTATATCCCCCGGTATTGGTATATACTCCTGTGCCATTTCCGTAAAATTCAACTTCCCAAATACTTTCTCCAAATTTCTCACTTCCCGGGATGTACATGACATCATATCGGTCTTGAGCGTAATTGATAAAAACCTGTTGGTAGGACGGATTGAGGGCGTGATACCCTGTCTGAATTACTTTATATGCCCAATTTTCTGCCTCCTTATATTTAGTTTCATCATTCAGGGGATTCCCTGCCATATATAGGCACACCCGTGCCAACATACCCCAAACTACCGACTTACTTACTCTACCACCCGATTCAACATCTGACACATTACGTACCAAATCTGCCGCTTCGGTCATATCACTTAATATAAGTTCAAACGTTCCCTGCCTTGTAGATCTCGGCACATGAGTATCCTTACTTTCGGGGGACGCCACTGGCGCAGTAATTAAAGGCACTCCACCAAATCTATTGACAAGCATAAAGTAAAAGTATCCACGAAGAAACAGTGCTTCTCCTTTGATACTGTTTCTCTTTTCCGTATCTATCTCTATTGCAGGATCATCTATATGAGAAAGTAAAGCATTCGCTCTATTAATTCCATTATATAATATTCGCCAATAATCATATACCTTGGAGTCCGCGCCATTTACCGAATAATAGGTTACCGTTCCCATGTCATTGGGATACTCACAATATTGTTCGTCTGCACCAAGCCCCATTCTGGCAATTAAGTTATTCCCATAGAGTGATCCCTCCGCTAAAATTGCATAAACACCTCGTAGAGCAAAGTCCAGCTGGTCTTCGTTATTATAATAATATTCTGTGGATAATACATAACCTTCAGGTTTTATTTCAAGTAGCTTATTACAAGAAACCGTACTCACGGCAATCAAGACAAACAACAAGATATAGTTAAACTTTTTCATATCTATTTTCATTATAAATGTCACCTCTATTGATCCAAGTTTGCAGCTTGCCAAAAGCTGAGTCAATCAAAATTGAATCTTATTTTAAAATCAAAAACCAACCTTAGCACCAACAGTAACGGTCAAGGCCCTAGGATATGCTGAAAAATCAAACCCAGGAGTCAACGCTGTATTCCTTACAGATACTTCAGGATCATATCCTGTATAATTTGTCCAAGTAATTAAGTTCTGACCAGCGGCATATACTTCCAAGGTTTTGATCCCTTTAATCGATTTCGGTGGAAAGGCATAATTTAATTGAACAGTTTTTAATCTTAGATAGGAGCCGTCCTCCAACGTTCTGTCAGAATAAACGCCTCTGGGTCCGGATCCTCCGGCACGCGGATATTCCTCGGTTGGATTGTCGGGAGTCCATCGGTTGTTGTAACTCGCAAACTGATTGAAATTTGCTCTTCCCACCCAATCCCCCTCAAACAACATACGATTGGCATTCATAATTTTATTCCCGTAGCTCCATTGGAGGAATACATTTAAACTGAATCCCCTGTAGAAGAAATTATTATTGAACCCGCCAATGTGTACAGGAATAGCTCGACCTAAAACAACCATATCTTCCTCATTGACGATACCATCTCCATTTTGATCGACAAATTTGACATCTCCTGGAAGAATAGTAGACGCATCGTTTCCATTGGTTGGAACAGAAGGCTTCAAAACATGGGTACCATCCGGCATCAAATTAAAGTCTTCATATTGATAATTTCCATCCCAAACAAGTCCATAAAATACCGAAGCAGGCCCACCAATCTGAGCTAAGTAGAGAAACGTATTATTAAAGTCGCCGGTAAAGCGTATAGGAGATGGTATACTAGTTTGGTTATCAGCCAAAGCCAGTACTTTGTTTCTATTAAAAGCAATATTAAATCCACTCTCCCATCCGAAGTCTTTATTCTTTAGATTAACCGTATTTACGGTAATTTCCAGTCCGTCGTTCCGAATTTTTCCAATGTTTTTAAACACTGTTGTGAATCCAGTAGTCGCTGGCAGATTGGAATTCAACAACAAATCATCCGTCGTCTTCCTATATAAGTCGACTGTAGAATTAATACGATTATTGAAAAGGGAAAAATCTATACCAAGATCCAGCTGTGCAGTCCTTTCCCATTTCAAGCCTGAATTTCCCATATTATCAATAATAGCAGCATATACGGGTAATTCATTATTAAAAGAATAGAAATCATTAATATCAATATTCTGAAACCGAGCGAAATCTGCAATACGGTTGTTACCCGTAACACCGTAACTCAATCTTAGTTTTGCATCGCTGACAGCGTCAACATCCTTTAAAAGCTCCTCTTTCCCCAATTGCCAAGCAAAAGCTCCTGAAGGAAACCACCCCCATCTATTTTTTGCGGAAAATTTTGATGATCCATCTGCTCGCAAGGAGGCTGTAAAAAGATATTTCGACTTTAGCCCATAATTTATCCTTCCCAAATAAGACGCTAAAGCATTTTTTGAGGCCATCGAAATCGGATTGGTCGGTATGCCGTAGGAAAGCGCTCGCAATCCTACAGTCTCGTCAGCTATATTTATTGCTTCAAAACCATATCTTGCGATTGAAGATTCCTGCATAGTGAAACCAACTATAGCATCAACACGGTGTATTTTATTATAAACCCTTTTGTAGTTCAAGGTGTTTTCGTTTACCCAACTGTACGTCCCTCGCTCATCATAAATGCCATTTACTCCTCTGAAATTAATTGTTGAAGGAAAGCCTCTATATGTTTTCGAGTTGAAGAATGATTCATTTTTTCCCATTCTTCCCCGATAACCTCCTTTAATATTTAGCGTCAAACCTTTTAAAATGGAATATTCAAATTTACCGTTTAACATAAAATTAGTTTCTGTATGCTGACGAATTTCATTTTCCGCAGCAATTACAGGATTTATCAGAACCACCGATGAAATATCCTCTTCATCCACTAATTCTTCAACAATATCGAAACCAGAAGATACCGGACGATATCCCCATACCCTATACATCATATACGATGCATAGGCATTTAAGTCTGACTGTGGATTAGACGACACAGAACCATAGTTTCTGTTATCGGAATAATTAAAATTGACTGCACCTTTAATTTTATCGGTCAACCTTTGTTCAAGTCCAATTCTGACCTGTCTTCTCCGATAACCGGAGTTCAATATAATTCCATCCTGTTCAAGAACATTTCCCGAGACAGTATATTTGGTATTTGTACTTCCACCCCTAACCGAAAGATTATGATTGTGCATTGTTGCGGGCCGAAACATTAATCCCTGCCAATCAACACCATCTTCATTTCTATAATCTTCTAAAGTTTTTCCTGGTCGTGTAAAATACGTTTCAGTCGTACGTTCTGGATTAATTTCCATTTGATAATTTAAAAAATCATAAACGGACATCATCTCTATTTTCTTGGTAGTATATTGCTTCCCATAAAACCCATTATATGTAATCACCGGAGCGCCTTGTATTCCCGTCTTCGTTTCGATAATGATAACCCCATTAGCACCACGGGATCCATATATAGCTGTAGCAGATGCATCTTTCAATACATTAATAGACTTAATGTCGTCTGGACTTACTGCGGAACTGGAAAAATCTTCTATTGGAAAGCCATCAATAACATATAAAGGTGAGTTACTTTGTGTCAAAGAGTTACCTCCTCGTATAGTGATATTAATATCTGAACCGGGTTGCCCCTCATTAGAAGACACTTGGACCCCAGCAATGCGCCCCGCCAGTGCTTCATCGAAAGTGGCGACGGGTGCCTTTTGGAGAGCTTCGACATCAACCACTCCTACTGCTCCCGTTAAATCCTCCTTATTTACCTCACCATATCCAATCACCACAACCTCATCTAATTTTGTTTGCCCAAGTTCCAATTGGATTTTAATACTCGCTGTATCACGAACAATAATCGTTTGAGGTTCATATCCGATCATCGAAAAACTTATTGATTCACCTAAAACTGCATTTGAGATATGAAAAACTCCTTTTTCATTTGTGATACTAGAAAGCCTACTCTGCGACGTGATTATGGACACATTTGATAATGGCTGATCATTTATATCTGTTACAATTCCTGTAATATCGCTTGTTCTATGTTGACCATAACAGATTGAATTGAAGAATAGTAATAACATAAACAGACAGCGACCAAGTGTTTCACGCGGCGATGGTAAGATATCCTCGGAAATAATTGTGATGAAAGAGATTGATGTTAAAAATTGTTGTACCATGATTCTTTTAATTTCCATCAAACCAAATTAGTCTGGTCTGGTGTGGTCTATAATTGAAACAAACATAAAAGAATACAATCGAATTACCAAATATTTTTTAAAAAAGTTTACGAAACGTTCGCTTTTTATCCGTTGCGAATATTTTTCCACCATTCTCTCTGGCCGATCTGGAGGATAAAGTGAGACTATCTGGCACAACACCACAATAGATGCAATTGAGGCTACTCCAAACACAATACACTATATATCAGCATAAATCAAATCATTTTCTCATAGAAAAGTAGTTACTGTAAATTAGGAGGACAACCTTTTACGGAAACTTTTCAAAACCAGAATAGGTAAAAAATCCGTTCCAGAAACAATTGCTTCTGTCATGGACAAAATATAGTCTGACCCAGACGCACTGTAGCAAACCGTAGCGTGTTTATACCTTGTCGTAAACTATAGTGTGTTTATCACAAACTCATGTGTGCTTGTGGCAAAATAAAATGTGTTTGTCTCCCATGCAACTGACTCGACTCGTCCACACTACACTTAGCCGCTATGTATAATGCTTTTCGGACAAATGCAAATGCTTTTGTGATAAACTCCTGCGTGTTTCTCGTAAACTACCGTTAGCCAAGCGTAAACTACTATTTGTCCGGAACGGAAGCAATTGCTTCCGAGACGATTTTTTGTCCGGCACCATCCCATTAACTCTGCAAATTGTTGGCAACAAATCAAGGGCGTTTATTCCTTAAGTCCGGTCTGGTCTACTCTATTTTCTTGTTTTATAGGAATAAACATTCTACTTTTGTCTTGTTGGTATATAAACAGCTATCCAAATTGAAAGAGACTCCAGAATCTACAGCACCTACAGGCGGTATGACGCAGCGCTTGAAATACATGCAATTGGTCGATTTTATTATTTCGCAGATTGAAAACGACAAACTGGGCATCAATGACCGCTTACCTACACTCAATCAATTGACCAGCCAATTGAAAATCAGCAAGGAAACAGCACTCAAAGGGCTTACTTACCTCTCTGAAAAAGGAATTATTGAATCGGAATACCGAAAAGGATACTATGTAAAAAGACTCCGGCAACTGCAGTCCTACCGCGTATGTTTGATCTTCGATAAAATGAATGTATTGCGTGATACGGTTTATCAGGCTTTTTTAGAAACCATAAAAGATCACGCGGAAGTAGAGGTTTTCTTTCACCACCATAATTTTAAAGTATTTGAAAAGCTGATCGAGGAAAATTTGAATAATTACACGCATTTTGTCGTGGTGACCTTTTTCAAAGAAAATCCTTCGGCTATTCTCAATAAAATACCGTCTCATAAAAGGATTGTTATCGATCATCGTGAGCCGGGGCTTCATGGGGACTACACCTGCATTTATCAGGATCACAAGTCCGACATTATAGAATCGCTGACAGAATTACTTCCCCGCCTGGATAAGTACCAACGTTTGGTTCTTCTAGCCCCTTTAGAAGCCTTTCATGCACAAGACCTGATTGAGGGATTTACGACTTTTGCTAAACAATATGAAAAACCGCATAAGGTACTCCACACTATAAACGAGGCCTCTGCAAAAAAAGGAGATGCTTACATCACCTTTAGCCGCTACGATCAGGACGATGTCGATATCATTAAAATAGCACGGAAAAAGAAATGGAAGCTGGGGAAGGATATCGGTTTGCTTTCTTACAACGATACAGCCGTCAAGGAAGTCCTTGAGGACGGAATCACCGTCATTAGTACAGATTTTTATAAAATGGGTCAGGAGGCTGCAAGGGCCATATTGAATCGTACGCCGGTTATGCTGAGGGATCCGGCAAAAGTTATCATCCGTAACTCGTTATAAGGAAAAACAAAAAATTAACCCTACTGCGAGACTAATTACAATTGCATATAAAGGTAATTTTATGTAAATTTGAGAGAAAGTAATAGTATGGAAACTATAAAGAAGGGCGCAAGGGATTTCAACGCAACAAAGCTGGAATTTATCAGAGCGTTTCTAAACGAGGTGGATGAAAATATTGTGAAAGAACAGATAACATTTTACCATAGCTTAAAAGAAACAGAAAATATCCCCAGCCTGCCGCACACGGAAGAGGAATTGAAAATTTCGGTATTGAAGGCAGAACAAGATTACCAGGATGGGATTTTCTCCTCTATGGAGGAAGTATTTAAAAAGTATGGCAAGTGAAGATAATATGGTTATCAGAGGCTTCCAAATCATTGGATGCCATCTATAATTTTTATTTACCAAAAAGCAAAACCGCTGCTGATAAAATAATTGCAGACATTTACCACTCCATTTTACGCCTCTCAAAAACACCTTTTATTGCTTCTCCGGAACCCCTGTTGAACGAGTTTCCAAACACGTATCGTTCCTTGGTAATAAGAAGGCTTTTCAAAGTAATCTATCGTGTGGACGAAGAGAAACAAGCCGTGATTATCGTAACAATATGGGACTGTCGACAAGATCCTGAGTTATTAAAATTTTCTACCTTTGCTCCATGACAATACAGCCCATTTTAGCCCGGTTACAGATCGAGCAGCTGAACGATATGCAGCAAGCCGTCATTACATCCTTTCAACCGGAGAATGATTTTATTTTATTATCACCCACCGGATCGGGGAAAACACTTGCCTTTGCGCTACTGATCGAACAGTTGCTCGACGAAAATGAGACGAAAGGAATCCAGGCCCTTATTGTCATACCGACCCGGGAGTTGGCGCTTCAGATCGAGTCGGTTGTCCGGCAAGTATCTAAAGGACGAAAGATTGTCTGCTGTTATGGCGGAAACGATAGCCGATCGGAAAAAAAATCATTGGCTGGTATACCTGATATTCTGATCGGTACACCGGGACGGATTATTTATCATATTGAAAAAAAGCACCTACAGACCACTGGCATTCATACCTTGGTTTTAGATGAATATGACAAATGTTTGGAATTGGGTTTTCAGGAGCAACTGGAGCTGATTACCAACGCTATGCCTCAAGTTGACCGAAAAATTCTGACCTCCGCTACAAAGTTAGCAGAAATACCGGCTTACTTTTCGCTAAATACACCCGTCACGGTCGATTTCCTAGACAACCGAACCGGTCAACCGGATATCGCGTTTAAAAAAGTTATCTGTCCAGCTCAGCATAAGTTAAAGACATTATTCAAGTTGGTATGTAGCTTGGAAAGCAAGAAGATATTGATCTTTTGCAACCATAGGGAGGCGGTGGATCATATTAGCGAACTTCTGGACGACAGGGGGCTGATACATGACATTTTCCATGGCGGATTGGAACAACGAGACAGGGAGCTATCCTTGCTTAAGTTTAGAAACGATAGCAACCGTATACTCATTACAACAGATCTGGCGGCAAGAGGATTGGATATTCCGGAGGTAAACACGATCATTCATTACCAACTGCCTGCCAAAGAGGAATCTTTTGTACACCGGAATGGCCGTACTGCCCGGATGAACAAGTCGGGTGAGGTCATCGTACTGCTTAAACCAGATGACAACTTCCCTTATTTGCCGGAAAATACAGCAGAAATTATTCTCGAAGAGGAGTATGCATTACCACCGAACACACCATTTTCGACGCTCTATATCCCTGTGGGACGGAAAAATAAGGTAAACAAAGTGGATATCGTCGGATACCTTTTACGATCAGGGGATATCAACAAAGACGATATCGGATTGATCGAGGTGAAGGATAAAGAGGCTTATATTGCGGTACGCCGGGAAGTGGCCTCGAAAATCATAAAAACTTATAGCGACGGTAAAATAAAGGGAAATAAAATAAAATTTTACCGAACTTAATCCATCTGCTTCAACACCTTAAGTATCTCCATAGGAATTAAATGATCAACCTTGCCTTTATTCGCCCATATTTCGCGAACGATGGTGGAGGATATATGTGCCATTTCGCCTCGACTTAGCAAAAAATACGTTTCGATCTGCGGGGCTAATAATAAATTATTTTGTGCGATTGCGCTTTCATAGTCCAGATCCTTCGCATTCCGCAATCCGCGAAGGATATAATTAGCGCCCACTTTTCGACAAAAATCGACCGTCAGGCCTGTAAACGTTAGCACTTCTACCTTGGGATTGATCGCGTAAATTTGTGCGATAGCTTGCAGCCGTTGCTCATAATCCATCAAACCTTTTTTAGTGGTATTGACACCAATGGCAACAATAATCTTATCAAATAATATCAACGCCCGATCCACCAGATCCTGATGGGCTAACGTAAATGGATCAAAAGACCCGGGAAAAACTGCTGTTTTCATAAGCCATCAATTTTGATAAAAACTAAAAGATGAATAACCATATTTTCGGATATCGGTAAACGAGGGATGCACCACCATCTTCCGCGTGGAAGGATGCTCCACAACCAGTAATCCGCCTTCATTTAAAAGCCCCTTGTCAGATATCAACTGTGGAATTTGCGGAAGCTTAGGCAGGTCATAAGGTGGGTCGGCAAAAATGAAATCATATTTTTTTTTACACGAACCAATATAGGTAAATATATCAGCTTTTCTCACCTGAATATTCTCTATCGTATGCTTGTGACAGGTCTCTTTGATATACAGCAGGCATTTCATGTGGATATCGATAGCATCGACGGCCTGAACACCCCGGGATGCGAGTTCGAAGGAAATATTCCCCGTTCCACAACACAGGTCAAGACAGTCCAGCTCTTCCCAATCCAATTGATGCTCTAAGATATTAAATAGGGCTTCCTTGGCCAGATCTGTGGTTGGACGTACCGGTAGTTTATTTGGAGGGTTTAATCGTAAACCGCCCAATCTTCCCCCTATGATACGCATAACTCTGAATCTATTAATATATTTAAGCCAGCAGTTTGTGCACTCACCTCGGCCGAAGAAGATATCCATGTGTTTTTTGCATGAAGTATTTCGAGATGATCGGTGTAGGCTGCTAAGCATTCCGCCTGATCGGACGGGATGTCTGCTCCACTCAGCACGATTTTATCCATGCGTTTGTCTATACCGAAACTTTTAAACACATGTAGCACATAATAGTTCAGGTCGTCGATAGCATGTATATCAAAGCTGTTATAAAACTTAAACTGCCCGTCGATAAAGACAAGAAGATCGGCCCGGTTATCATATACATGAACGCCTAAAATTTTGCCTTGTAGGGGAACTTGAGGGAATACCTGATTCAATAAGCCCGCGAATACAGGGATAAACTTCGCTTCTTCAAATATACTCCGCCATCGCTTAGTCTGCAAAATATCATACGTATACAGTGCGGTAACTCCTAAACTGGGCATAGACTTAGCTCGGATGTGCTCAGCTGCTACACCATCAAAAAAGGATGTAAATGCTTCAACGCCCTCCCGATCAAATATTTCGCTCGGGATCCATATCAAATGCTGATGGGATAAGGTTATGTATACTGTCCGAAACGGCAAGCCGAGCAGTTTCACCGCTTCTTGCGACGGGTGGGCAGAATCGTAGGACATGTAAGCCATGATCTGGTTGTCTTCATCCACGATGACCAGCTGGTCTACACGACGATCGGTATTTACATACAACGTATAGGTCGGCACATATTGAATACGAAACTCTTTAGCGGTATAGTTCATCGACATTTAATTATTAAGCGGGTCTTCTGTTAACAAAATTAGCTTTTACAATTGAATTGACAAACCTTTTGAATAACTTTACACGTGTCCATACAAAGTCTGTTAATATCTAATTTTCCCTGGCAAGCGACGGTGCAGCAACAAGAAGCTTTGGCTTTGATGGCTGACTTTCTGCATGCTTTTCACCCGCAATCGTGCTTCATTTTAAAAGGATATGCCGGAACGGGTAAGACGACGCTGATCAGCACCCTAGTGAAAACGCTACCGCTACTCAAAAAACATACGGTATTACTGGCCCCGACGGGAAGAGCTGCAAAAGTGATGGGAAATTATTCGGCCAAAAAGGCACTTACCATCCATAAGAAAATCTATCGCAAAAAAAATGCAATTAGTCTACAGATGGATTTTACATTAGCGGAGAATTTACATGACAACACCTTGTTTATTGTAGATGAGGCATCTATGATTTCCGATGAAGGGATTAATCTATTTTCGGACGGCTTGCTGCAGGACCTTATCCGTTATGTGCAATCGGGCGAAAATTGCGCCCTCCTTTTTGTGGGTGACACCGCGCAGCTCCCGCCGGTAGGCTTAGCAAACAGCCCTGCACTGGACACCAACGTGTTACATCATGACTTTGGGTTATCCACCTATGCCTATGAGCTCACGGAAGTTGTCCGACAAGCAAAATCGTCGGGAATACTTTTCAATGCAACAAAAATACGCAATGAGATCCGTTTGGATACCGAAAACGTAACCTATGCTTATCCGAAATTCATAACAAGCGGTTTTAAAGATATTTATAACATGTCTGGCGAACGGTTACTGGAGGGGTTGCATTATGCTTACGATAAATATGGCGTAGAGCAATGTATTGTTATCTGTCGTTCCAACAAATCAGCTAATCTTTATAATAGACACATCCGGAACCAGATTCTCTTCCGAGAGGAAGAGATCACAGGAGGCGATATTTTAATGGTGGTCCGGAATAATTATTACTGGCTGCAGCGACACGATGAAAAGCACACGGGCTTTATTGCAAATGGTGATATGGCACGGGTCCGTAAAGTGAGTAATATCCATGAAATGCATGGTTTTCGCTTTGGCGATATCGATCTTGAATTCCTGGATAATCACGAAGAACATACAATTACCTGTAGGGTATTGCTGGATAGCCTATATGTCGATGCGCCACAACTCCCCTATGAACAACAAACAAAACTCTACGAAAGTATTGCGTTGGACTACGAGGATATTCCGTTAAAGAAAGACAGGTTGGAGGCTATAAAGAAAGATCCATATTATAATGCATTACAAATAAAATTTGCTTATGCTATTACCTGCCACAAAGCGCAGGGTGGGCAGTGGCCATTGGTGTTTGTCGATCAAGGCTATATGACCGATGAAATGCTGAACACCGAGTTTCTAAGGTGGTTATATACAGCAATCACACGAGCTACAAAAGAACTGTTTCTCGTCAATTTCAACAGCAAATTCTATGAACAAAAAGATGAAAGCCAAGAATCATGACGCTTTGGTTCAGCTGTTGCTGAAAAACAGTGCGTTAGATCTCTATCAACATATCTTACAAGACTACGCTATCGAAGATCTCTTCGCCTTATGTCAGCAAAAAGAGCATTACCGGTTAGCTTTCCGCGCAGCATGGACACTGGAGCACATCCTGTTACACAACCCAGCATTGTTAGGCATCCATCATAGCGAGGTAATAGACCTCTATTGTTCAACGGATAATGAAAGCAGCTTGCGAAGTATAAGCAAATTGGTCATGCACCTTCTGAGAATGCCATCTATTCAACTAACGGAAGATAGGAAAGAGCGAATCATCAACGCAACCTATCTCCTGATCGAAAAGGACGATTGTCCTGTAGCCTTGCTTGTCAACTGTTGGGATATTTTATACCTGTTATCACCAAAATATGAAGGATTGGACACCGAACTACAGACACTTATTCTTTTCCATCTGGAAAGAAACCCTACCCCTGCAAGCAAAGCCCGTGGCTACAAAATATTAAATCAACTAAAACGGAATGGAATAGCGTAATCCCAACGAATAAAAACTGTAATAGTCATTTGACTTACCCAAGCTTGTACCATCTGGCTTCAAGGGCACATACCCGTCCGTATCATCGTTATTCGAGAAATTTAATTGGGCATTCAGGATAGCACTCCAATAGCCACCTCTCTTGAACTGGCTATTCCGAAAAGGCAAAGCTAGACCAGCATTTACCACCGGTAGAAGAAGTGAACTTGTCCGCTCTTTAAACTTCCTGTCCACGAGGACATTGTTGGTCGCCGGTGGCCCAAAAGTTCCCGGATTATTTAAATCCCGATAATTGTTTGCCCGATGGTAATTCCGCATATAACCAACACCAATTCCGGCGTACAATCCACGCACTACTTTTTGGCTAAAAGTAAGCTTGTGCAAACGCCGTTGATCCAACATTTCAAAGGGATACAAGGTAATACCTGCACCAATATTGAAATAGTTCGTATACAATTGCCTGGGATCCTTAATACTTGCCACAGCCTCGAGCGAGCCGATCTGCCCCTCACCTCCGAAAGTTAGCCCTTTAATAATGGTCAAATCAGCTCTACCATACACGCCAAAACCCACCGTACCCGGTTTATCAATATCCCCATACAGATGTGTAAGCCCTCCACCACCGGTAAGGTGAAACTCCCGGACGGTATTATTTCCAAAGATAGGGGGACACTTGAATTGTCCGTATGACATGGCCGTTACCAAAAATAAAAATAACAGTGAAAAATAGAGCTTTATCATTTTATCAAGCTAGAATAATGTATTTCCTTTATTATAATTAATTCTTCCCAAGTGTTTAAATGCACTTTCTGTGCACTCACGCCCCCTGGAAGTCCGCATAATATAGCCTTCTTGTATTAAAAAGGGTTCGTAAACTTCTTCAATCGTCCCTTCATCCTCTCCCACGGCAGTAGCAATAGTCTTTAGACCAACAGGTCCACCTTTAAATTTATCAATGATGGTGCTTAATATCTTATTATCCATTTCATCGAGACCATGCTCATCGACGTTCAAAGCATGGAGCGCATACTGTGCGATAGCTTTGTCTATCTGCCCATTCCCTTTGATCTGTGCAAAATCACGTGTCCTTCGCAACAGAGCATTGGCAATCCGAGGCGTTCCCCGACTACGGCGTGCAATCTCAAAGGCACCTTCTTCAGTAATCGTCGTATGGAGAATATCAGCAGAACGTAATACGATGGTAGTCAACAGCTTCGAATCATAATACTGAAGTCGTGCATTAATACCAAACCGAGCACGTAATGGAGCGGTCAGTAAACCCGATCGGGTCGTAGCACCGACGAGGGTAAACGGATTTAAGGTGATCTGTACAGACCTGGCGTTTGGTCCTGTCTCTAACATGATATCGATTTTAAAATCTTCCATGGCCGAATAGAGGTATTCTTCCACAACGGGCGAAAGACGGTGTATCTCGTCAATAAACAAAATATCACCCTCCTCCAGATTCGTCAGTAAGCCCGCCAGATCGCCTGGCTTATCCAATACAGGACCAGACGTGATTTTGATCCCCACCCCCATTTCATTAGCAATAATATGGGATAATGTTGTCTTTCCAAGTCCGGGAGGTCCATGTAACAAGACATGGTCCAAGGCCTCTCTTCGCAACCTAGCAGCTTTCACAAATATGGATAAGTTTTCCAATATCTTTTGCTGTCCGGTAAAATCTTCGAAAGTCTGAGGCCGCAGCACCCGTTCCAATTCCTTGTCGGTTGGATTCAAACGGTCTGGATTCGGATCTAGGTTTTCGTTCATGTTATCGACGTTTTTTAAATAAGCTCTCCAACTTCAACTGTATCACACCCCAAAAAGCTTCTTTAAATATCTTTGGGCTCATTTTCGACTCGCCCAAGGTTCTGTCCGTAAATATAATAGGAATTTCGATAACATGAAAGCCATATTCTATAGCTTTAAATTTCATTTCAATCTGGAAGGCATAGCCCACAAACCTCACGTTCTCTAACGCTATCGCCTCCAGCACCTTTCGGCGAAAACAAACAAAGCCAGCAGTGGCATCCTGTATGTTTATTCGCATGATTGAACGTACATATACCGATGCGAAGTACGACATCAATACTCTACTCATTGGCCAATTCACGACATTGACACCCTGAATATACCGTGACCCGATGACCATATCTCCACCCCCGATTGCTGCTTCACGCAGTCTGACCAAATCTTCTGGATTATGACTAAAATCGGCATCCATCTCGAAGATATAGTCATAAGACTTTGCCAATGCCCATTTAAAACCATGGATATAGGCCGTTCCTAAACCGAGCTTACCCTTTCTTTCCTCGATATGCAATCTACCCGCATACAAATCATCCGCCAGCCGCTTTACAGCATCCGCCGTACCATCCGGTGAACCATCGTCGACGACGAGAACATGAAAATCAACGGGAAGGGAAAACACTTTATGCAGAATACGCTCAATATTTTCGATCTCGTTGTACGTTGGAATAATTACGACACTATCTGACACCTTCAATTTGTTTAGTTTTCAAACTTAGATAAAATGGCCCAAACTAGTTTATTCCATGCATCATTTTCTTCAATATCGGATTAAATAAAACCAGTAACACGGCAGCAGCAATGGGAATGGATGCGATAATGTAGAAGAAAACAGACATCGAATACGTTTCAGATATTTGATCGATATAAGACCCAGTCATACCCGCTATAAAATTGGCGATAGCCGATGCAGTAAACCATAAGCCAAACAAAAGCCCGGCTAACTTCTTTGGAGAAAGCTTGCTAACGTATGATAACCCCACAGGTGATAGGCACAGCTCACCTGTTGTATGAAAAAAGTAAGCCAAAATTAGCCAGATCATGCTGACAGAAGCCGTTTCAGCTCCCTGAGGGATTTCATTTGCACCATAAGCCAGAGCCACGAAACCGACACCCACCAGCAGCAAGCCCATCGCAAATTTGATGGGTCCGGAAGGATTCCATACTTTTTCCCATAGTTTAGAAAAGGTGGAAGCCAAAGTTATAATGAAGAAAGAATTCAAGATCTGAAACCAGGAAACGGTTACTTCAGTTTGTTCCAAATTAAACTCTCTGTACACTTTCCAAATACCTAATGCCCAGATAATGGCAAAGGAAATAGCCGTAAATACGATGGTCAATGGATAACGTGCTGCAATTTTTTTTGATAAGCTATATAACACCCAGGTAACAATTGCAATCGGAAATATCGTTAATGCAGCGTCTACCCATTTGAAAATATCGCCTGCATTACCCTCCAATACCCGTTGCGTATAATTTTTGGCAAAGATTGTCATTGATCCTCCAGCTTGTTCAAAGGCAAAAAAGAAAAACAAACTTGCCACCATCAATACGGCGACAACAATCAAACGGTCCCGGACAATATGACCTGGTGTATCTTCGTCATTTACTTTCTCAATATGTTCTTCAGGCGTATGCTTAACAGATGGCTTTTCACCAATCACACCAAAAATGCGCTGACCAAAATAAAACTGCATCATACCGAAAAACATAAAAATACCAGCTAAACCAAAGCCGTAGTGCCAACCTATTTTTTCGCCGATATAACCGCAAAGCAACATACCTAAGAAAGCACCGGCATTGATCCCCATGTAAAAGATAGTGTAACCGGCATCTTTTTTCGAGCTGGTATCGGGGTACAGCTGGCCCACCATCGATGAGATATTCGGCTTAAACAACCCATTCCCGGCAATCATCAAAACTAACCCGAGGTAAAAGAAATTGTCATGAAAGGTTTCAAATGCCATCGATAAATGCCCCAACGTCATGACAAGAGCGCCCAGGATAATCGCCTGTCGATATCCCGTAAGTTTGTCGGCCAGGATCCCCCCCAGTAAAGGTGTAAGATAAACCAATCCTGTATACCAGGCGTACAACTGCATCGCATCGCCGTTGGACCAACCCCATCCACCTTTTGCCAGTTCCGATATCAAAAACACCGTTAAAAGTGCGCGCATACCGTAATAACTGAAACGTTCCCACATTTCTGTGAAAAACAGTACAAAGAGGCTAGCAGGATGGCCCATGACCATTTTATCATCTACCCCTTGTTTAGCTAAATGCTGGACTAATGCAACATCCTTTTCTTCTACCATAACTTAAGTTTTACTATTTAATATACAATTAACGAATGCCACTCTTCTGGCTATTTTTAGGCTTCAACGGATCGATATATAGGTTTTCTTTTCCGTCTTCTACCGCCTGTAACGTAATGTTTTCTTTAAAAACTAATTTCCCACTCTTCACTTGATATGCATCATGGGTAAGATCAGGTCCGTAATATTGAAATTTTCCCTTATATTCCGGAGCAATAGCAACGATATGATCAAACTCAATACGACTTGAATTTTCATTATAACGCAGATACATGGTTGCCGTACGGGCATACGAGAATATCTTTCTCGTCATCTTTGGATTATCCGTAAAAACAGGTGCCCCCAGTGTGATATCGCCAGTCGGTGAAACACTTAGAATTTCAATGACCTTTTTTGAATATTCCGCCTGATGCCCCTTCCACCCGAGTAATACATATTGGCGTTTTGAAAGAGGGATAATCTCGTAATACTGTGCCCCATACCATTGCTCTGATGAAGTAATTTCCTCGGTAGGTTTTTCAAAGACAAACGTCCGGTCCAAGAGCGGTGTAAGTTTAAGCTGGCCGCCAGACACCTGATATTGAATGGTGCCATAATACAGGTATGACCCATCTTGTAATGGTATATTCCAGGAAAATATACGGAAATCATGATCAGGCGATGAAAGAACGGAAATCATATCTAACTTATCAAAGTTGTAAAGATAAGAATTCGGTTCTTTCAATGCCGACACTAATGTTTTGATAAAAACAAAGTTACGCTCCAATCGCTCGGCTTCGGCCGTACGCTGAAACATTTGTTGTCCCACGCGAAAAAGGCTATCCTGCCATATATCCATCTTTTGAATATTCTGGGCCTTCACCGGGTAAACACCGACAGCAAAAAGCATAAACGACAGGACACGGGGACTCATCAATACAAACTATCTATATCTTTCTAATAACGCCTTGGTTGCTTTTATTCCTTCCACCTCACTTAGGTTCTTCCCTTCATACTCGATACCGATATAGCCTTTATACCCCGCAGATTTCACAATATCCAGCATCTTCGCATAATCAATATTCTTCTCTAAACCATTTGCCTCAAAATCATGTGTTTTTGCACTTACCCCTTTTGCGAAAGGCATCAAGTCTGTCACACCCTGGTAGCGATCATACTCGTAGAAGTTACCAAAATCAGGCAAACTTCCGGCATTCTTGCGGTTCACTTGTTTTAATATATCTGCCAACCAATCCCCGTGGGAAGACATGCCGCCATGATTTTCGATGATTACATTGATCTTCGCTTTTTTCGCATAATCTGCTAATGTAACCATACTGTCTATGACACGCTTTTTCACCTCTTCGGCCTCGCCTTTTCCTGCAGCATTGACCCGGATAGCATGACATCCTAAATATTTTGCTGCATCAACCCATTTGTAATGATTTTCTACCGCTTTTGTTCTATTCGCTGTATTCGCATCCCCAAGCTGTCCTTCTCCATCTACCATAATCAACACATTCTTCACCCCCTGGTCTTTTGCACGTTTTTTCAATTCCTTCAAATAAGTGAAGTCCTGAGCTTTATCCTTAAAAAACTGATTCACGTATTCCACCGCATGGATACCAAATTCTTTCTTCGCAAATGCCGGGAAATCCAGGTTATCCAACTCACCTTTTCGTAATGTCCTGTGCAACGACCATTCTGCTAAGGAGATTTCAAACCAAGGCTTCTTCGCCGCAAAAGCTTCTAAGCTTGGTGCTAAAACAACTCCTCCGGTCACCAGACCCAACGTTTTGATAAATTCTCTTCTTGTGTTCATGTTCTTTTGTTTAGTTTAAATATTAGCCCATCCAGTTGTCAGTACATCGGCAAGATGCATGGTCTTAATAGGGATATGATGTTTATTAATATAAGCCTGTAATTGAAGTAAGCAGGTCGTATCCGTAGAAATGATGTAGTCTGCGTGTACAGCTTGTGCTTGTTTAACTTTTTCTGCCGCCATCGCTACAGAGAGCCCCTCAAACTGGACAGAAAATGAATAACCAAATCCACAGCATGTTTCCTGATCCGCTGTTTCTACGATTTCTAAACCGCCGACATGCGATAGCAATTTTCTCGGTTCTTCTTTGAGATGACAGTCATGCGACGCGGAGCAGGCGTCATGATAGACGGCTGTTCCGACTAATTCAGCTCCGAAATATTCTTTTTTCAGCACATTCACCAGGAAATCTGACAACTCGAATATATGGCGCTGTATATTCCGGCACCTATTATGTTCAATAGAATTGGTAAACAAATCGTTATACCCATTTCGGATCATCCCCGTGCACGCCGCGGAGGGGGAGACAATGTAATTATCCTCACCAAAACATTTCAAGAAGTGAAGTCCTATTTTTTTTGCTTCGTCCCAAAACCCCGCATGATAAGCTGGAAGGCCACAGCAGGTTTGCTTCGGATTATAGATGACTTTGCAGCCCGCTTTCTCCAATAATTTAATGGTATTAAAGGCGGTCTCGGGACAAAGCTGATCCACAGCACAAGGGACGAATAGCTCTACTTCTTTACTCATTTCCAACCTCACGATTTCAGATGTCTATTGAATTTTAACATACGCAACATCAAAAGCAGGCTCAATATAAAAAAAATAGATAAAGATAGTGCTGAAAACCTGATATTATGTGTAATCTGTTCAATAAAACCAAAGCTAAACAGCCCCAGGACAATAGCCAGCTTTTCCGTCACGTCATAAAAACTAAAAAATGAAGTAGTATCTTCGAGGTCCTCAGGCAACAGCTTGGAATAGGTGGAGCGTGACAGCGACTGTATCCCTCCCATAAGTAGACCAACCATCACTGCCAGAATATAAAACTGAATCTCATTACTTAAGAAATAGGCCGAAATACAGATACATATCCATAGAAAAATTACAGCCATCAAGACGACGATATTCCCCAACTGACGGGTTAAAATAGACATCAAATAGGCCCCTCCAATAGCCACCAATTGAATACAGATAATCGTCGCTATCAATTTGGTCGTGCCCAAGTGAAGAATTTTCTCGCCGAATGCCGATGCGACAATCATGATGGTCTGTACACCTACGGCACTGAAAAAGAAAGCGGGAAGAAACTTCTGGATACTTTCAATATGCTTAATCCGGTTGCGAACATGATTGAATTCCTTTTTTACACGCCCCATCAAGGTTAACCCCTGTCCAATGGAAGGGTCGTTTTCCGGCAACGCCCGGAATGGTATCTGCGAAAAGCCTAACCACCATAATCCAACTAAAAGAAACGAGATGCGAGCAGGGAGTGATGCATCTTCGATGCCGAACCATTCTTTTTTAAAAATTACGAGAAAGCAGATCAATTGCAGGAGAACGCAGCCTACATAGCCGTAGGCAAAGCCTTTCGCACTGACCTCATCTTGTTGGTCAGGCGTAGCGATGCTGGGAAGATACGAGTTGTTCATAGCCACACCACCGATATAGCCCATGGCCGCTAAAGCAAAAAACAAGATGCTTATCTCCAACGTATCCAATTTAAAAAAGAACAGACCCATACAGGAAAAAGCGCCGAGATAAGTAAACAACTTCATCAGGGACAACTTTTTACCATTTGCATCCGCATAGGCAGAAAGGAACGGAAGACACACAGCCATGATAAGGTAAGCAAATCCTAAAGCATAGTTCGATAATACGGTGTTGATAATGTCCAGTCCAAAAAAACTGACAACATCCCCTTTCTCCTCGGTAAAGGTAACAATCAGATAATAAGCGGGGAAAATAGTGGAAGTGATGACGAGATTGTATACTGAATTCGCCCAATCAAACATGGCCCATGAACGAATCAGCTTTTTATCATTCTTTGGTATTTCCTGCATAACTATTCTTATCCGACGAATATACTAATTGTTGGGATAAAAATAAAAAAACACCTTAATCCAAAGCACCTGAATTCATCCCTTTCCCTTTGTAAGATATCGGTGTTATATAGCCTTCTAATTCAAGTTTTACCACTGTGATCGGTTGTATTAAGTCGATTTTAGCCACACGGAGTACGATATTATCATTCGTCTGAGATACTTTTACTTTTTTATTTCTACCTAAAAGTCGGGCATTTCTCACTTTAAATGGTACGTCCGGAATGTCATATACGTCGTTAACTTGTGGTTTTAGGATATGAACGTAAAGGATAGTTTTACCATTTTCGACTTTCGACGTTATCCGCCCTTCCCACGGTAATTCGCCCAATGGGTTAGCTTCAGCTCCGTAGATTGCCTCGCCATTTTGCTCCATCCATTGGCCGATTTCACGGAGACGGGTCACGCTTTCCGATGGAAATACCCCGGTAGGATCAGGACCAACATTTAAGAGATAGTTTCCTCCTTTTGAAACAATATCGACCAAATTATACAGCATCTGTGCTGAACTTTTCCAATCGTTATCTTGCGCATGATAACCCCATGAGCCATTCATCGTCATGCACACTTCCCAATTTGTCCCATCCAATTGCTTACGATCCGGTATATGTTGCTCAGGTGTCTTTGTATCTCCCTTATGATAAGAGCTCAGCCGATCGTTCGTAATAATATGGGGCTTTGACGCAATGATATGATGAAAGAGATCAGCTTGTTCCCTTTTTATTCCCATGTGTGTGTCCCACCACAATACATCAATATTATCGTATTTTGTGATCAATTCCTTGACCTGAGGCGCTGCAATCTCCCTTGCATACGTAGCAAAATCACTCTGGAGCTGTAGAGAATCCCATTTCCCCTGATGCGCTCTGGTGAAGGCGTCGATAGCCGTCGAATCAGGATTGGGCCAGCCTTCCTTCATCAGCTTGCGGGCAACCAACCCACCTGGGTTTACCCAATCCTGTGACTGCGAATAATAAACACCAAACCGCAAACCCTGTTCTTTACAAGCTTGGGATAAAGCCGCAATAATATCCTTTTTATAAGGTGTAGCATCCATAATATCCCAATCACTGTATTGGCTGTCGAATAGTGCGAAGCCATCATGATGTTTCGCCGTGATAATGAGATATTTCATCCCCGCATCCTTTGCCATACGTACCCAAGCATCGGCATCAAAATGTGAAGGATTGAATTGGCCTGCCGTGGCTTTATATTCTTGAATAGGAATTTTACATCGGTTCAATATCCACTCAGCATTTTTATTTGCCTGTCTATGGCCTTGATAGACACCACCATACTGTGCGTATACACCAAAATGGATAAACATGCCAAATTTAGCATCATGCCACCATTCCATCTTGTCTTTTCCCTGACCATGTACCTGTGGGAATGAATAGAAAAAGGCGAATAAACAAAAAAAAGTAATAATTTTAATATACATAGTTACTGATCCCAAAACGTGCCGGTGGATTTTATTTCGTCTTTCTTCTCCTGAATCAATTGCGTTAGTTCTTCTACAATAGTTGTGTGTTCAGAAGCAACATTATACTTCTCAGAAGGGTCTTCATCCAGATTAAACAAAAGAGGCAAAGTACCTTGAAAATAATCTTTTCCCAGCTGGCTATAGGTTTTTACATGCAATTTCCATTTTCCCTTTCGAACAGCAAACAGCTCGTGGTTAAGGCCGAAATAGAAGAACACATCCCTCCCTTTCCCACTGTTTGTAAGCAGGTTCCCCAAATTCTGACCATCAATTGGATTTACAAATGTATCTATTCCTGCTTTTTCTAACATCGTGGGTAAGATATCTAATGCGGTAAAAACCTCATGGACAACGGATCCTTTCGGCAAAGAACGATGCCCCCATACGATAAACGGTTCACGCATACCACCTTCCCAGGTGCTACCTTTACCATCGCGGAACAGGCCCGCAGATCCGCCCCGGACATTTTGGGTAAGCCATGGACCATTATCGGAGGTAAAAATAACATAGGTTTTCTTGTCCAGTTTTTCCTTCTTCAAAAACGACATCAATTGCCCTACATAGTGGTCCAGTTCTTCCACGACATCACCATATGTTCCTCTTTTGGATTTACCGGCAAATGCAGCACCCGGAAATAAGGGTGTGTGCGGCATAGCATAGGGTATATACACAAAAAAAGGCTGTTTTTTGTTCGATTTGATATAGGCTATTGCTTTATCGGTATAAAGCTTCGTTAATTTTGATTGATCCGGATTCGTCTCCAACGTATCTACACCGTGTAATAAAGCAATATCAGGGTATTTCGGCGGTATCATATCGTTACTATAAGGTAGACCGACGTATTCGTCAAACCCATTTGCCGTTGGAAAATAAGATTGTTTTGTCGATCCCAAATGCCACTTTCCGAATATCGCTGTTCGATAACCGGCCTCTTTCAGGTATTCGGGCAACAGATGTTCTTTAGCATGTATACCTCGAGTAGCCTTGGGACTTAGTACCCATCGAAAACCCGCTCGCGACGGATATTTACCCGTTAAAAGGGCATATCGGCTTGCCGTGCATGCGGGGGATGCTGAATAATAATTCGTAAACCGCACACCTTCCATTGTCATCCTATCCAAATGAGGTGTCCGGATATTGGGATGACCATTGATACCCAGGTCGCCATAGCCCATATCATCGGCATATATGATGATAATATTAGGCCGTTCTTGCGCATATAATCCTATTACCAAAAGTTGGAGAAAAAAAACAAAAACAATCCTTTTCATGATTTAGCTTATTAACTACATTTTTGCATCCATCAGTTTTTCTGACTTGGATTGCGGTGCATTCAGCTGTATTTTAATGACAAAAGCACGTGTACTTTTATAATCATCCGGGAGTATCACATCATAATACGTATTCTTATCCAAGTCCAGACCAATATCGGAGTGCTTCACTTCCAGCTTCGTTGTTGTACCCAAAATTGTTGCTGACACGGGAACCGTCTTAGCTTTCTTGGCAATCGCAATACGTGCAATATTGTTCACCGGCCGATTAAAGACCGTTAAATACAAAATACTATCTTTTTTGGTATAATAACCTAATTTGGACACCGGTAAGTCAGCATGCCTAACCCCATATACAGCTTCGCTGTTTACTTTCATCCATGCGCCGATCTCCTCGGCAAGCTTGTCTTCACCCGGATGCATATTACCATCGCCATCGGGCCCAAAGTTCAGCACCAGATTACCGTTCATCGATACCGAATGCATCAGCATATCCAAAATATCATCTGTGGTTTTCGTATACAGCCCTGACCAATCTTTCATATAGCCCCAACCATTCGGCGGTATGGTCATCACGGCATCCCAATCATTTCCGTCCAACCATTCGAACTGTTGAGGTAATTTTCTTTCCCAACCTTGCTCATAATCACCCAATAAACGCCCGTTCGAATCAAAATGCCGCGCACCATGCTCATCATTACGGAATCGTGAGCCTATTACCAATCCCGGGTGTTTCTCGCGAAGTTCTTTCTCTAACTTATACGTAAAATCATAAGCGCCCTTCCAGGAAGCATCCCATGTTCCATCAAACCAAAAACCTTTTATCGCTGGATAATTTTCAAGCAGCTCTAACAACTGATTACGGGTATATTGCAAAAATTTATCAAATCGTTGCTTTTCTTCTGCTGTCTTCGGTGCTTTCCCCATATAGTTCGGGTTATTCCATTCCAAAACCGAAAAATACAGGTACACGTCAATTCCTTCAGCCGTATAGGCGTCGACCACTTCTTTGACGATATCCTTTTTATAAGGCGATTTGGTGATATTGTAATCGGAATACTTCGTAGGCCACAGGGCAAATCCATCGTGATGTTTTGTCGTAAAGATCATGTACTTCGCTCCCATTTCTTTTGTCTGTCTCGCCCAACGTTTCGCATCGAAATCTTTCGGGTTAAACTGCTTATAAAGATTGTCGTATATGTTGGCCCAATTCTCCGGTCTGTTTGGTCCACCCCAGGCACGGATCCACTCTGATGCTGCGGCACCACCCCGGGCGCTTACACCATTCCATTCATTTCCAGGAATGGCGTATACACCCCAATGGATAAATTGACCTAAACCATAATTCCGAAAGGCCTCCATATTCACATCCGTACGATGTGGAGGTGTGATGGGACCGTATTTCAACTCGATCTGGGTCTCCGGTTTCTTTTTGGGTCCCGTCCACTGGGCCTGCACTGCTTGTGTCCCGACGACTACCGCAGTAGCCATCAATGTATATTTTAGTAAACTTCTCATCTGATTAATCTTATTCGGGGTTATCGATATATTGCTGTTTGGAAACCTGAACTTTAGGTTCGCTGTTCGTATTTTTAAAAGGGTCGTAATAGTAGATACCGTCTGATTGATAAAGTTGGATATGTTTTTTTAACACCGTCTTGAAGTTCTCGTAATCCTTACGATCTTTTTTCGTCCAGGCAACTTCTGCCAATGCGGCTATCCGTGGAAAAACCATAAAATCAAAACGCTGTTCATTGTGTATACGCTCTGTCCATAAATTGGCCTGCATACCCAGTATCTGCCCTTCATAAAGTTCCTTCGCCTTATAGATCTCCGGATCATAATTATAGACACGCTCCAACCCATTAAAATCTTTATTCCATTTTCTACCGAAACGGTGACTCTCATCTTGTACAAAGTCAAAATAGAAAGGAAGTCGTGGGCAAAGCACGGTGGCATAGCCATTTTTCAGGCATAGCTCCAATTGAGAAACTTTGTCGTGCCTCCACCAATATTGAATAGTTTTGTCTTTCGGAAGTCCGACTTCTGCCATTTCGTCCCACACCAAAAGCTTCGCACCGAGGTGATATAAACTGTCTGCCATACGACGCATGAAATAAGCTTCGACTTCTTTGTTTGTGCTATATCCGAATTTTTGTTTCAATCGTTGGACATCCTCATCCTGATCCCAGGCTTTACTTCCGAAAGCGACCTCATCTCCACCCAGATGAATCATATGACTTGGAAAAAGAATGTGAACTTCCTTCAGAATGTTGGCTAAATACGTGTATGTTCCCTCTTTTCCGGGATGGAAGGTGAAATCAGGATGATCTTTTGTCCCACCGCCACTAAATTGCGGATAGGCTCTATTGGCCGCTGTTGCATGCCCAGGCATATCTATTTCGGGGATTACTTCAATCTGCCTCGCCCCTGCATACGCTACGATTTCAGCAATTTCGGCCTGTGTATAATATTTTGCTGGCGCCAATGGATTGAGATAGTTGCCGACCCCACCCACTAATGTCAGAAACGGGTATTGTTTAATTTCCATCCGCCAGGCTGGTTCGTCTGTCAAATGCCAATGAAACTTATTAAGCTTGTAATACGCCATCCAATCCAGAAGCTGTTTCACCTTTTCCTTTCCAAAAAAATGACGGGATTCATCCAGCATAAACCCTCTCCAAGCATATGCGGGGCTATCTTTGATGGTCATATAGGGGACCTTGATTCCGGCCTTGCTGTGGTAAAAGTGAAACAGCTGTAATAGACTGCTGACAGCATTAAAATAACCTTTTTCACTTGCTGCATAAACCGTTATACCCTTCTGATCGACAGTCAACTCATAGTACTCATCATTCGTCTTATCTTTGCCCCGATTTATCTGTTTAAAAACGATAACGGATGATTCGGTATTATGATGCCGCGTATAAAACTGAAAGCGGTTCAACAGGTTCGTTCTTAAATATTGCAATGTCGTTACGGAGACATTTTCGGCACCTGCTATATTTAAGGATCCTTTAAAGACGAGTGAATCTTTTTCCAGGGTAACAGATTGAGGTTGTGGAATGATGCCGATATGCTGGGCAGAAGCTAATTTCGAGCTCCCCCATAAAGCAAAGGTGGCGAAAAGTGTAACTAAAAAATTCAGGTTTATCATATATGTATTGCTTTTGTATAAAGTTATGAACTTAATTACAAACAATCTTTACTGTCTAAAACTACTCAAATAATAGAATAACAAGGGCGGCGTCAGCCACTCAATCGTTTGCATAAACACCGAAAACGATTGAGTGTGTTTTTTGTTACAAATAAAAAAAGCCTCTTATTAAGAGGCCCTTTTAATCTTCATTTCTATATATTAGATGCTAACCCGTTACTTCTTCTTGAAAAGATTCGCTAAAGGGGGCCTGATCATCAAATTCGCCTTCCCATTTGGCAACTACGACCGTTGCCAGACAGTTACCGATGACATTCACCGAAGTACGGGCCATATCCATTAGCTCATCGATTCCTAATATCGCTGCAATAACAAAGGTAGGCAGACCGAATTGATCCGCTGTCGCGATCAATACAATTAACGAGGCACGGGGAACAGCAGCTACGCCTTTCGAAGTTATCATTAAAGTGAAAGCAATTAACAATTGCTGTCCTATATCCAAATGCATACCAGCGGCTTGTGCTACAAAGATGGAGGCTAAGGATAAATATAGCGATGTACCATCCAAATTGAAGCTATAGCCCGTTGGGATCACAAAAGAAACGATCTTTCTCGGAACACCAAATTTCTCCATATTTTCCATTGCCTTCGGCAACGCGGCATCTGAGCTTGTCGTTGCGAAAGCGATGGAAACCGGCTCTTTGACTGCTGTAATAAACTTTCTAATCGGTATTTTTAAATACAGGGCTACTGGCATCAATACAAGGAATAAAAATGCGAGTAAGGCAATATATAAGCTCATTAAGAGCATAAACAGATTTTTGAGAATATCGACCCCCAAATGACCCACGGTATACGCCATCGCTGCTCCCACACCTATCGGTGCGAACAGCATGACCAGATGGGTGAACTTGAACATGGCTTCGGATAAGCTCTCCGTAAAATCAATCAGTGGCTTTCGTTTTTTCTCATCAACCATTGCTAAACCTATCCCGAAGATCACACCAAAAATAACAATCTGTAAAACTTTATTTTCATGCACGGATTTCACGAAGTTCTCCGGAAAGGAATCACGAATAAATGTATTGAACTTATAAATCCAATGGACGTCTTCCGAGATATGCGACAAAACCTTTTGGTCCGTATCACTCACTGCTGAGGTCTGTGGCAATTCTTCATGAGGCATGTGTTCAATATCAACGCCTACTCCCGCTTTTGTGATATTGATCACGATCAAGCCGATAAAAATGGCACATGTCGTTGCACTAAAGAAGTACAACATCGATTTCCAGGCCATACGACCAACGGACTTCAGATCAGAGTGGCCTGCAATTCCAAAGACCAATGTTGCAAATAAAATAGGGCCAACAATAGTCTTTACCAACTTAATAAAGCCTTGGCTAAGCGGATGTAAAGAAATCGCCAGATCCGGAAAGTCTAATCCTACAAAGACACCAAGTACCAGACACGTTAATATCCATGTGGTCAAATTCTTTCGCATAACGGCATTCAACACTAATACTATGGCGGTGATCCAACGGACACCAAACATGACCGTAGGTGAAACCCCTAAAATATCAAATTCATAAAATAACGTAATTATCGCTGCTAATGTAATCGTGATAAGGGTGACTAGGCTAATATTCCTCTTAGACATTATAGATTTAGATTTACTTATTTATTTTAGTGCAACAAAAGTATAAAAATTGGTTTATAACACAACAAAAAAGCCCGGAAAATCCGGGCTTTTTAAATAATAAATGAACTAAAAATCTATTCGGCATGTAACCATGCCTTTTTAGCTAGCAATTCTTCTTCCGATTCAACAATATCCTCATCTTCTATACAACAATCTACCGGACATACTGCGGCACATTGAGGCTCATCATGGAAACCTACGCACTCGGTACATTTATCGGATACAATATAATATACCTCGTTCGAAATTGCCTCCTGGGGAGCCGAAGCATCTATGGTCACACCTTCTCCAAAATCAATCACGCCACTCAAAGCCGTCCCGTCAGAAAACCGCCATGGCACACCCGCATCGTATATTGCATTATTTGGGCATTCCGGCTCGCAAGCCCCGCAGTTAATGCATTCGTCTGTAATTTTTATTGCCATTTATAACCTCGCAATTATAATAATATAATAATTAAACTATTTTTGTAGTCCAAAGGTAGATATTGATTTTTTACTTTCATAAAAAAAGTATACAAATCTAGTAGAATTTCTCCTTATATGACACTGCAAAGATAAAGTAAATAATTATCAGAACAATTCTAAATTGAATATTTTGACACGGGAACAACGTATACTGGCATTTGCTAAACTCGGTAAATGGTTTGAAAAAAGGGATTTGGAAACGATGGAGTTTGTTGTCGGTACGCAGAACCGGAACCCTTGGTACACTGCTGAAAATATAGAAAAACAGTTTCATGCCCTTGCAATCAACCTCACTGAAGATAAACTGACACGATGGTTGGAACCGTACCCCAATTTCACAACGGACAAATCGGTAGGATTGATTCTGCCAGGCAATCTCCCACTTGTAGGATTTCATGATATACTTTGTACCTTGGTAATGGGTTTCACGGCGAAGATAAAAGTCTCGTCGGATGACGCTGGTTTGACGGAATATGTACTCCAACAACTTGTCCAAATTGAACCTGCCTTTCAAGAGCAAATTCAATTTGTAGAGAAATTAGGGGGTTATGATTTGACAATCGCAACCGGATCCAATAACTCCGCCCGCTATTTCGAATACTATTTTGGCAAAAAACCGCATATTATCCGCAAAAACAGAAACTCGATAGCTGTGCTGACAGGAATGGAAACTAAAGAGGAACTGGTTCTCCTGGGTAACGACATTTTTGATTATTTTGGGTTGGGATGTAGATCTGTCTCTAAATTGTATTTTCCCGAAGGATACAATATTTCTCTATTTTTTGAGGCTATAGAGGAAAAAAGCGACCTAAAGGATCATTTTAAATACAACAACAACTATGATTATAATAAATCGGTATATCTCATTAATAAAAACAAGCATTATGACAATGGCTTTCTTTTGTTAAAAGAAGACACTTCGTTAACATCTCCATTGGCGGTTTTACATTATGAGGAATACAAGGATTTAAAAGATGTCGTCGATCGTATCAACCTTGAGAAAGAATTAATCCAATGTGTAGTGTGCAAAAATGATTTGGCCATCGAAGTCCCGTGCGTGTTGCCTGGTGAAAGTCAGTGCCCCACCCTTGGTGACTATGCAGATGGCGTCAACACACTTGAGTTTTTATATAAAAATCGTTAAATAGTCAGAAAAATTCTAACTTTGTTATCATGTATGTCATCAAAGTAAAAGGCGTTGCCAAAATCCCTGACTACGTACAATTGCGCGACGACACTTTTACTCTATTGGCATATTTTAGGGTAGATCGACCTGATAAATCCCTGGATAAAATTGGGTTAGCTGACAAGACCGAATACATCATGCAGATCGTCAAAGACCTTCCGTTTGGTCAAATTAAGAAAATAGATATCTAAAATGGTAGAAAATATTGTAATACGACTTAAAAACGTAGATATATTCCAACAGAAACATTTGGTTTTATCACATGTCAATCTGGAAATTGCTAAAGGGGAATTTTTATACCTTATTGGCCAGTCCGGAAGTGGAAAAAGCAGTCTACTTAAGATTATTTATGGCGATCTGTATATTGCTAACGGTGAAGGCCTTGTTGCAGGGTTCGATTTAAAGAAATTGCGAGAAAATGAGGTTCCCTTCCTACGTCGGAAACTGGGCATTGTATTTCAGGACTTTCATCTCTTAAATGACCGTAGTATACAAAAAAACTTAGAGTTCGCACTGAAGGCAACGGGCTGGACAGATAAAGGATTGATCGAAAATCGAATCTTGGATGTTTTGGAGAAAGTTGGGCTCCGTTCTAAGCTGACCAAAATGCCGCATGAACTTTCGGGCGGTGAGCAGCAACGTATTGTGATTGCAAGGGCATTACTAAATGATCCGGAAATCATCTTAGCGGATGAACCTACGGGTAACCTGGATCCTGCAACTTCGGAAGAAATCGTATTGTTACTTCGGGATATTGCAGCTGCAGGTACGGCGATACTCATGGCAACACATGATTATCAAATCATCCGCAATATGCCGGCCCGGATTATCAAAACTGCGGATGGCGCACTACATGACAAAGTAAGTATTTAAAGCTGACATACAACATTTCAATCCGACATTTTGTAGGTGTTTCCTTCGGAAATACTGACAAGGTGTCGGATATTTTATAATGGCAAAATTGTTGCTAAGAGGTTACAAAGTTGCAGGTATATGATCGTAATATCGTCCCAGTTTTGGGGTGAATAGATATAAATAAGAGATTGAAAATAAAAATAGGGTGAAGATGAACGAACAAGAAAACACGCAAGAGGAAAATCTGGAACAGACGAATGCTTCGGAAACGGAGCTTTCTACAGAAGAAATTCTTAATCAACAGCTGGCGGAAGCAAACGACAAATACACCCGCTTATTTGCTGAGTTTGATAATTATAAAAAGAGAACAACTAAGGAGCGTATTGAGCTCATTCAGACGGCGGGTCAAGGAGTGATTTCAAAACTGCTACCTGTTTTAGACGATCTGGACAGGGCATTGACTGCCATGGCCTCCGCACAAGATGTAGAAAGTGTAAAAACGGGCATCGAGCTGGTCAATACGAAATTCAGGAAGCTTTTGGAACAAGAGGGATTAAAAGAAATGAATGTCATCGGCCAGCCATTTGATGCAGATTTTCAGGAAGCCATAACAACTATACCTGCTTCATCCGAAGAACAAAAAAACACGGTAATTGACGTCGTAGAAAAAGGATACCTGTTGAATGACAAGGTCATTCGTTTCGCGAAGGTAGTGATTGGAAAATAAGTCGTATAACATGTCAAAAAGAGATTATTATGACGTTCTGGGCGTTCCACGCCAAGCTGAGGCAGCCGAAATAAAATCGGCTTATCGCAAGTTAGCTATCAAATATCATCCTGATAAAAATCCGGGTGATAAAGAAGCCGAAGAAAACTTTAAGGAAGCTGCGGAAGCTTATGAGATATTAAGCAATCCGGATAAAAAGGCGCGTTATGACCAATTTGGTCATGCCGGAAATTCAGCATCAGGGTTTGGCGGCGGCGGCATGAACATGGAAGATATCTTCAGCCAGTTTGGGGATATCTTTGGTGGCGGCAGCCCATTTGAAAGTTTTTTTGGCGGCGGCGGCCGTTCCCGGGGAGGACGTCGTGTACAGAAAGGCTCTAACCTTCGCATCAAAGTAAAACTCACATTGGCCGAAATCGCCAAGGGAGTAGAGAAGAAAGTTAAGGTTAATAAATTAGTTCACTGTACAACTTGTGATGGCACGGGCGCAAAAGATAAGTCATCCTATCACACCTGTTCAACATGTGGGGGAAGTGGTTCGGTACGACGGGTCACTAATACTATTTTAGGCCAAATGCAGACAACCAGCACTTGCCCTGCTTGTAACGGTGAGGGAGTGGAAGTCACGGCAAAGTGCACATCTTGTAAGGGTGAGGGCTTGGTTCGCGGCGAAGAGACCTTATCTATCAACATTCCTGCGGGCGTGAGTGAAGGCATGCAGTTGTCCATGAGCGGCAAAGGGAACGCTGCACCTCGTGGAGGTATCCCAGGGGATCTCATTATCTTAGTGGAGGAAGTCCCGCATGAGTCGCTTAAAAGAGACGGTATAAATGTTATATACGACCTATACATCAACTTTGCAGATGCGGCTCTGGGAACAAGTGTAGAAATCCCGACAATTGATGGAAAGGCTAAAATAAAAATTGAGCCAGGAACGCAAGGTGGCAAAATACTGCGCCTAAAAGGTAAAGGTATTCCTGAAGTCAATTCCTACCACAAAGGAGATCAACTGGTTTACGTGAATGTTTGGACACCCAAAGCGGTCTCTGCTGAAGAAAGAGAAATTTTGGAACAACTTAAAGGTTCAGCAAACTTCAAACCCCAACCGGGTAAAAGCGAGAAATCGTTTTTCGAACGTATCAAAGAGTATTTCGAATAAAACGCATCAAAAATATCTCGAATAAACAGAAAGGGGCCATCGCCCCTTTCTCGCTTTATTGCAACTTCTTCAAAGCTTTCTTTTCGGAACGAATATTTAGAAATTCAACTAACACCGAAAACGCCATCGCAAAGTAAATATATCCTTTGGGAATATGTTGATCGAAGGCTTCCGCTGTTAAAGAAACTCCGATTAACAACAAAAATGCTAAAGCCAACATCTTTACAGAAGGGTAGTCATTGACAAACTTACTAATGGATTCCGCAGAGATCAACATAATACCTACAGCAACAATTACAGCAGCGATCATAACGCCGATCTGATCGACCATACCTACAGCGGTAATAACCGAATCTAAAGAAAACACGATGTCTAATATTAATATCTGTATGATTACGTTTGTAAAAGAGACTACTCTTTTACCTAAGGTACTAACGTCAATGTGCCCCTCTACTTTATGGTGGATTTCTGTCGTACTCTTGTAGATCAGAAAAAGTCCACCTACAAATAGAATCAAATCTCTCCCCGACAATATCAGATATTGGGCAACTTTTTGATTCGTGATATTGAACCATGTCGTGAAATCTATTAGCGGTGCCGTGAGCCCCATGACCCATTTTATGGAGAACAGCAAAGCAACACGCATCACTAAAGCGAGGACAAGTCCTATCCTACGCGCCTTCTTCTGTTGCGCGACAGGTAACTTTGCACTTTGTATAGAGATAAAAACAATATTATCGATACCTAGGACAATTTCTAAAACTGTCAATGTTAAAAAGGAAATCCAAATCTGAGGGTCTAATAACCAATCCATAAAAAACTAATAATTTATCAATGTAATAATATCTTCACTAAACCGCCTAAGACGGCTTTTTGCATGTAAGAAATCCAGACTTATCAAAAAAGAAAAGCCTGCAACTTGAGCTCCTGTACGTTCCACCAACTTGGAAGCGGCAACAACGGTGCCTCCTGTTGCTAACAGATCATCGTGTATCAGCACCTTGTCACCCTTCTCGAAGGCATCGGCATGCACTTCAATAATAGCCTGTCCATATTCCAGCTTATAACCTTCAGCAATAGTTTGGTACGGTAGTTTTCCCTGCTTGCGGATAGGCACAAAGGGAAGACCTAAACGTGATGCCAGCATCAATCCAAATAAAAAACCTCGGCTCTCGATCCCTGCAACAACATCAATAGCTATACCGTCCAATTGGCTAGCAAATTCTTCTACGATAGCGTTGCATAATTCAGGATCTTTCAATATAGGCGTGATATCCTTAAACACGATGCCGGGCTGCGGAAAATCGGGAATATCGCGAATGGTTGAACGAAGTTTGTCTATAAGCATCTATTAAAATTGAATATAAGGCTCAATTTTACGAAAAAAATCATCACCAAGCACAGAAATATTTTGCAAATCTTCCAAATCGGCAAACGGTCCGTGTTGCGTCCTGTAATTAACAAGAAGAGAAGCCTGCTTATAAGAAATATAGGGATGCCGGGCCAACTGTTGTTTTGTGCACGTATTCAGATGCAACTTTTTCACCCCGTTTTCGCCTACTTGGAGCTGCGGTCGGATCATCTGAAAAACCTCTTCAGAGATGCCATACACCTCTCCAATCTGAGATATGGCATGAAACCCACCTAAAGCATCACGGTATTTCACAACACGTTTTGCCAACACGGACCCTATACCTCGGAGTGTTTTTAGATCTGTCGTGTCTGATCCGTTAATATCAATCCGTTCGATATGTACAATTTCTTTTATCCGCTTTTTCTTCTCTTTTTGATCTTTCTTCTGAGCAGCAGATTTCCTATACACCATAGGTCGCTCCTTATTCTCTCCTTTAATCACGATATAGGGTTCAATCCGGGCATACTCTTCGTTCGATATGGAATATATTTTAGCCACATCTTCTTTTTTATAAAACTTTCCTCCCTTGGCTTCGTAATTTTTAATGACTGCAATCTGCTTTTCTGAAAAGCCCATATCCTTCCATTGTTCAACAGCGAGGTTATTCGGATCAAACGCTGTCAAGCTGGGAGTTTCTTCCACATTATTTTCCAAATAAACGAGCCTGTAGGTCATCGCCCGTTCTTTTTTCAAATAGCCATACCCCGCAGAAAGAAGAAACATGCTAAAAATCAGCAGAACAAGAACAGAAAAACCTCTTCTCTCCGCTTTGGTAAATCCGAAATAGGTAAAAAATCTTTTCATGAAATTTATTTAAATTTGCAGAATAAAATTTAATATTGCAAGATGAATTTTGTGAAACCTCCATTTTTTCTGCATTGGATATATCCACAAGTGACTTGGCATAAGTCCCGAAAAGAGAAGGTACTCTATCTGACGTTTGATGACGGGCCTATTCCGGAGATCACACCCTGGATATTAGATGTGCTCGCACAATACGACGCAAAAGCTACTTTCTTTTGTGTAGGCGAAAACGTTGAGCGATATCCGGATATCTTTGAGCGCATAAAGCGTGAGGGACATCAGATCGGCAATCACACGTTCAATCACTTAAGTGGATGGCATCATCCGGATCAGATTTATTATGACAATATTCAAAAATGCAACACACTTACGGGCACACATTTATTTCGTCCCCCATATCTACAGGCAAAACGGAGACAGCTTCGTCACCTCCATGACTACTATGACATTATTTACTGCGATGTTTTATCTTACGATTATGATACACACATATCCCCCGAAAAATGTTATGAAAATGTGATCAACAACAGTACAAACGGATCGATTATTGTTTTTCACGACAACATCAAAGCTTTTCCGCGATTAAAATATGCCCTCCCATTAGCGCTCGATAAATGGCGTAAGGAAGGGTTTTTATTCTCCCAACTTTAATGGGGTGTATTCGCGTATGGTGATACCGTATTCCTTGGTATTACTCACGCTGAAGTAACCAAATGCTCCGTTAGAGATGTTCGATTTCGGATTACCGGGAGCGGCGCTTCCCGGATTCAACATTTGTATCTGATTCCAATAGTCATAAACCGGTTTGCTGATCATCTGCCGCCGGATGAGAACAGAATCTCCTAATGCAAAGGGTTTATTAAAGTCAGATAATTGATGGGTAACATACAGTCCGTCATTATATTTATCACTGAAAGCCTGTAAGAATTTGAAGGGTTGTTGATTTAGGGAAACAAGATACTTGTAATAATTGTCCTGATGCGGCGGGTCTGAGAACTTGATAAGCACCGAATAATTGATTTCGTTAAATATGGTTTCTTCCAAGGAACCTATAGAATCTACATCAACCAGTTCCCGCATCGTCTCTCTGGCCGTAAACTCTTCACCATCTATTCGCACCAACAACTGATAATCATTGTTCGGTGTAGGCGTAAAATTCATATTTTTATAATTCCCGGCTCCAGTCGAAATAAAAGAATAAATCCGACCTCGGTCTCCGATGACCATGACCTCTGCTTCATCCACAGGTTTACTTGGCTGGTCATTATCAAACGATACAGTTTGAGAGATGCGTATCGTCTGTTCGTTGGACAGATTGTTTAAATCGGCTTCTATAACATAACGCGGATTACCCGTATTCAGATCTACATGGATGATCTCTTCGCAGGAAATTGCAAAAAAAACAAAGGCGGAAAACCAATACATTGAAATCCTCATAGCCTTAAAATTTAAAATTCCACGTCACCGACGGAATGACACCAAAAAGTGCTACCTTATAGGCCTCAGTAGCATTCGGATTATGCTCATTTTCCCTAAAATCGATGATATATGCATTCTTCCTATTATATGCATTATATAGCCCGAAGGACCAACTGGAACCGAACTGTCCATCTCTTTTCCGTGGTTCATAGGTCGCTGACAAATCTAAACGATGGTAATCTGGCATACGGTAGCCGTTTCGTTCGGTGTAATAGAACATCGTCTTTCCATCAACCTGATATTTCCCACTGGGGAAGGTAATGGCATTACCGGTATAATAGACAAATGTAGCGCCCAGCGTCCATTTCTTACTGAGTTCATACAAACCAACCACGGAAATATCATGCGTCCGATCTTGTCGGGCATTAAACCACATGCCGTCATTGATCTGGCCAAACTGCCGCTCGCTCTTGGCAAGCGTATAGCTTATCCACCCATTGAAGTTTCCTTTCACTTTACGTAAGAACAGTTCCAGACCATATGCCCTCCCTTGTCCAAACAACAGCTCTCCTTCCAAAAACTTATTGGCCTGCAAGTCTGCTCCATTCCGAAAATCAATCTGATTGCCCATATATTTATAAAACGCCTCAGCGGACATTTCATATGCATTCGAATTGAAATTTCTAAAATAACCCAAAGCTACCTGGTCGGCATACTGCGGTTTGATATTGATACTACTTAGTACGTATTGATCGGTTGGTAAAGAGGAAGTCGTGTTCGTCAGTTGATGCAGGTTTTGGGTAATTCGATTGAAAGAAGCTTTAATACTTTGTTGCCGGTCCAATAACAACGATAAGGATAGACGAGGTTCAAGATTAAAATGATGGGTAATTATCCCCCGATCATGGCGATGCTCTGCGATAGGATCACCCTCCTCGTCAAAAGTATAAAACGTCCCCGGCCCTTCGACCATAAAATCTGTTATCCGCAGGCCATAAATCATCGATAACCACGGCAACGGCTGCCATTCATGCGAACCATAAGCGGCTAATTCGATGCCTTGACGCGCTTCTATATCAACCGAGTTGACGGACGAATTGCCTTCGGTATTTATACTCGCGGGAGATACGCGTTGTTTTAAAACGTCGAAACCAAAACGGATCTTGTTCGTATTGTTGACATAATAGGTCAGATCTTCCTTCAGATTAAAGTTTTCGATCTTAGAGGCTATCTGGAAAACACTTTCATCACTGGATACATCGACATGATAGGTAAAATCACTATAAATCAATGAAGTGTTGCTAAACAGTTTGTCATTAATGACACGATTCCAACGCGCTGTAGCCGTTGCATTTCCCCAGTCAAAACTGAATAGATCGCCATACCCCAAGTCATCCTTTCCGAAATACCCCGACAGATAAAGGGTATTTTTATCATCAAAGCGGTAATTCATCTTCGCGTTCAGATCGTAGAAATACAACTTACTTTGGTTGACCGTTTCATCCGATGAAAGCTTCAGAAATAGGTCAGCATAGGTTCTCCTTCCACTGATCATGAAAGAGCTTTTATCTTTAACAATAGGCGCTTCCAACTTCAGTCTAGAAGCAATCAGACCTACACCGCCCTCAGCTGCAAATCGCTTGTTATTTCCATCCATCATGTGGATATCAATAACAGAAGATATCCGTCCACCATACTGTGCCGGTATCCCTCCTTTAAACAGCTCCATTTCCTTAATCGCATCCGAATTGAATGTTGAAAAAAAGCCCATGAGATGGGAAGCATTGTAGACTGTCGCTTCATCCAGCAAAATCAGATTTTGGTCACCTCCACCACCTCTGACATAGAAATTAGAAGAGCCCTCTCCCCCTTTCCCCACACCGGGCAACAGTTGAATAGTTTTCAATATATCTTTCTCCCCAAACACTACAGGAATATTTTTCACCTCCTCCATAGTAAAAGCCAAAGCACCCATCTGCGGACTTGACACATTGGTGTTTTCCTTTTTTCCGGAGACGACTACTTCCTCCAATAAATTGTCCAAGGGTATGAGCTCAATATTTAAGCGATTCGCTTTGATGCTGTCGATCTGTACGAATTTGTCTTCATAACCTAAATACCCCACACGTAGCATCTTGCTCGAAGGAGGCACCTCCAGCACAAAATAACCATAGTTGTTGCTACTGACTTTAATAGAAGCGCCTACGGCCTCAACAGTAGCACCTATCAACAGCTCACCGCTTCTGGCACTTTTGACATACCCGCTAATAGGAACAGGCGATTGACCAAACGCTGTAGTCCCATGACAGATTAGAAAAAGAAAAAAGAGAAACAACCTCATGAGAGCCTCATCCGCATACTACGAAGTATGAAAAAAATCATTAAAAAAGGCCATTTGAAACACGATAGATTGTCTCCAATAGTCCCAATTATGTTTACCCGGCATACTCATAAAAGCATGCGGAACATTCATATAAGTCAACTTTTTATGAAGTTCTTGATTTACGGCATAAAAGAAATCATCCGTACCACAATCGATAAATAATTTTAACTGCTTCGGTTCGATAAGATGCAGCAGCTCCATGACAGTATGCGATTCCCAGATGGATTTATTAGCACTATAAGGGCCCAGTCTTTTGGCCATATCCCAGTTATTCGGAAAAGGCCGAATATCCACACCACCTGCTGTACTCCCAGCTGCACCATAGGTATCTTGGTGATTAATAGCCAGATACAATGCGCCATGTCCACCCATACTTAATCCGGCAATCGCTCGGCCGTTCCGATCCTGACGCGCTGGGTAATTTTGTTCCACGAAAGAAATAAGTTCCTTGCTGACAAACGTCTCGTATTGCCAGTCCGCATTGCCTGGAATATCCCAGTACCAGCTCCCATGCCCACCGTCAGGACACACGACTCTATAGTTATATTGATCAACCAAATTTTTGATATGAGGTGCGCGTAACACCCAGTTGGAATAATTCCCTCCAAAACCATGGAGCAAATACAAAGTCGGAATACGGTCGGTACTGTTGTTCTCCGGGGATATGACAACGGTCTTTATTTTCTTTTTCATGGCAGCAGAATAGACTTCTACGGTGTCTACCTTTGCTGCAAACGATAGGCTTGCAATTAACAGTAAAAATAAACTGCCAAACAAATGTTTCATACGTATAAATATCATTTATTGATCAAATTTGCGTTAAAATACTTACTACTTTGCGTGTAAAAATAAGGATTTTATTCTATAGACTCCAATAAAGAATATACGTATACGAAGTTTAGTTTAGCTTACCTTCCCTCAAAAGCGGATAACAACTGTACACGAAACGTCGAATCTTTTTCGGACATTTCGAAAGATTTACGGTACGTATCTAAGTTGGCAAACACTTCTGCAGGTTCGCCTTGCTGGTTTTCAAAAAATAATTTAAAGCTATACGTACCATTTTTACTCAGATCAACACTATCTTTGTTCGAAGAAAAAACGGTAGGTAGCAACGCGGCAGAAGTCATTTTTCCCTCGCTAGGGAGTTTAAACATTTTTCCGAGTGCTTCTACAAAATTATCGGACATCTCCCCGGCTGAAGACAACTTAATAGCGCCTGTGACAAACCCTTTGTCGGTATCTACTTGCCCCGAACCATTGATTCCGGGCTGAATGTTTTTTAGCACTTCTACTTTTAACCCAACGGTATCATCCTCAAAAGTCGACTTTACGGTATATATCACGGACGAATCGGTCTGCACCTCATCCACCATCCGGAAAAAAAGCTGTTGCTTATCCGCCTCAGGATAGTTTGTTAATTTCTCTATGGACGGTGTCTGTTTATCGGCAGCACCTGTCTTCGTGGAACTATTCTGGCAACCGTATAATACAACGGCTCCCAATGCCAACCCCAATACTGTTTTTCTTAATTTCATGGTTTATAGTTTTAAATGTAAAACAACCATCGAATATAACATTTTTATTTGGCAAGTGCATGATATAAAATTTCTGCCGGATGGAACGACATTCGCCCTAAACCATCCTTGATCTGATGGCGGCAAGAAGTACCTCCTGCTGCCACAACCGTCTCCTGGTCAGTTTGCCGCAAATTTGGTAACAAAACCAGTTCGGCTACTTTCATGGAGACGTCGTAATGCTCCTTCTCATACCCAAAGGATCCCGCCATACCACAACAGCCCGATGGAATAACCTCCACTTTGTAATTTGTCGGAAACGACAACATCTTCTCCGTGAATCCAACCAAATGAAAGGCTTTTTGATAACAATGTCCGTGTAGTTTAATATGCTTGCTCTCCTGTGTAAACTGTTCTTCCCGGATATTTCCTTTGGCTATCTCCTGCACGATAAACTCATCAATCAAAAACGAATATTTTGCCAACCGCTGAGCATCATCCCGAAGTGCCTTATCCGTCAACGTTAGGTATTCATCTCTAAATGTTAGAATAGCTGAAGGTTCTATCCCGATCAATGGCGTATCTTCCGTGATTAGTGGGCTCAATGCACGAACATTCCGGTCAGCCAACTTCATCGCTTCCTTGACGAAGCCTTTAGACAGATATGTTCGTCCACTTTCGGCATGTTCAGGTATGATGACCTGATAGCCCAACGCGTTCAACAATTTTATGGCCGTTATTCCGATTGCTGTATCATTGTAATTTGTAAACTCATCACAAAAGAGGTATACTTTTTTCTTAAAATCTCCAATCTGCTGCTGTTTCGCGTACCATTTTCTGACCGTGGTATGGTGCACCTTCGGTAAAGAACGCTGAGGTGCAAAACCAACGATTCTTTTGATCAACGTGGAGAATACCGGATTCTGTGCAAAAAAATTGTACAACGGAGCAACGAGAGACCCCAGCTGTTGTGATTTCGTAAAATTTGCAATCAGTTTCGATCGGAACGGTGCACCATTCGCATCATAATAATGCTGCAGGAACTCGGCTTTCATTTTTGCCACATCGACACTCGACGGACATTCCGTCTTACAACCCTTACAGCTCAAACACAAATCCATCACTTCTTTGATTTCTTCATGGTCAAAGCGGTTCTGCTTGGTGGAGTTCGTCAAAAACTGACGTAACATATTCGCACGCGCCCTTGTCGTATCCTTTTCATCACGTGTAGCCATAAAAGACGGGCACATCGTACCACCAGTGACTTCTGTTTTACGACAATCGCCAGAGCCTGAACATTTTTCGGCAAGCCGCAATATGCTTTCCTCTTTTGTAAAATCAAAATAAGTCTGAATCGTCTTTCCATCTGTCACCTGATCGTAGCGCAACGAGGTGTCCATGGGCGGTGTATCGACAATCTTACCCGCATTAAATACCCCTTTGGGATCAAATATCGCTTTCACCTGTTGCAACAGTGCGTAGACTCGTTCGCCGAGCACCTTCCCGATAAACTCGCCACGCAACCGGCCGTCACCATGCTCGCCACTCAGTGAACCGTTATATTTCAGTACAATGTCCGTCGTCTTTTCGAGAATAGAACGGAATTGCTGTTTGCCTTCCGCAGTCTTCAGATTAATAAAAGGTTCGATATGCAATTCCCCTGCCCCGGCATGTGCATAATAAGAAGCATGTACATCTTCGTCGCGTAATAGTTGTTGTATATCGGCCACATAATTGGGCAGATCTGACGGGTCTATTGCACAATCTTCAATGAGGTTAACCGGTTGCCGATCTCCCGGAAGGTTACGTATTAACCCCAACCCAGCCTTCCGCACATCCCAAACTAATGCAGTCTCTTTTGCGCCGGTTATCCAAGGATAGGCATATCCCAATCCTCGGGCTATGAGGTCAGCTTTCAAGGCAGAAGCTTTTGCGGTTATCTCCTCCACCGTATCCGCACGAAACTCTACCATAAGGAGGGCCTGCGGATCTCCCTCAATAAAGAAACGGTTGTACTGATAAGTCGGATGACCTTTCGTAAAGTCCAATATATATTTGTCGACCAACTCCGATGCCTCGGGCCGATGTGATAAAGCAACGACATTGCCATGCATACATTCGACCATATCCGAAAAATGAATACACAATAGTCCGATCTCTTTCGGCGGCAGCGGTCTTAGTTTAAGCTTCGCTTCTGTAATGAATCCCAAGGTTCCCTCAGAACCCGCCAGAATATGACATAGATTAAATGCGTTCATATCCTCCGCAAGGATATCCAAAGCATACCCCGTATTACGCCGGGTAATATTCTTTTTGGGATAACCCGATTGTATGACACGCCGATTCTCGTCGTCTGTAACCAACGTATTCAATGCGCGGTAAATCTCGCCTTCCCGGTCATTCTTAGCCAGCTTCGCAAACAATGCCTGCGGATCAAGTGCTTCAAAGAGGACCTCCGAACCATCGTCGAGTATCACCTGGGCCGAAATGAGATTTTGGCGGGTATCTCCCCAAACAATGGAATGCAATCCCGAAGAATTATTACCGATCATCCCCCCGACCATGGCCCGGCTCGCGGTGGAGGTTTCTGGGCCGAACATCAAGCCATAGGATTTTAGATAAGCATTCAGATCATCCCGAATGACACCGGGCTGCACCTTCACCCACTGTTCCTCTACATTCAGCTCAATAATCTGATTAAAATGTTTCGAAACGTCGACAACCATTCCACGACCTACGACCTGCCCTGCAAGTGATGTGCCGGCCGTGCGCGGAATTAAGGTTATACCCTCTTTGTTGGCATAAGCTACAAGTTGCAATAAGTCTTCTTTATGGTATGGAATAGCAACGGCTAAAGGTTCTTCCTGGTATACAGAGGCATCAGAAGAATAAGCAATGAGATTAGCCTTATGCTTTGGATTATGGGGATCAAAATAGAGTTTACCTGCTAACGTTGACGATAGTTTATCTAAGGTCGCTGACATATTGATTAGATTGAAAGCAACAAAACTAACCATTAATTTTAGCATTTGTGATACTCCGATCCAATATTTTATATTATCCATAAAATACTACCATAGTCAAAATGACCCTTACTTAAATCAACACGAATTCCACACACTTATATCAGAATAATATTCGTATTTTACACTATTATGTTGAACAATATTCATAATTATATTAATTTTGCAGAATTATGAAAGAAATAGATATCAATTTAGATCATATCGATTATCAGATCCTGCGCATTCTGCAAAATAATGCCCGAACGAACAATGCCGATATTGCGCGTGACTTACGCATGGCACCTTCTGCCATCCTCGAACGGGTAAAAAAACTCGAACAAAAAGAAGTGATCTTACAGTACAATGCGAAGATCAATGTACAGGCATTGGAGCAGACGCTATTGTCTTTTATCTTTATTAAAACATCAGATATTATAGGTGAGCAACGTATCGGTCATCTATTGGCTGATATTCCAGAGGTACAGGAGGTGCATGATATCGCAGGCGATGACGGGTACTTAATCAAAGTAAGAACCCGTGATGCAGCGGGATTAGTAGATCTTATGCGCAATACCTTGGGGAAAATCGAAGGTATCCTATCTACACGTACAACGATTGTCCTCGAAACCGTCAAAGAAGAACAAAAGTTAGTTATACCCACGAAAGATCAAAATGCCTCAAAATAAAACCGCACTGATACACATTTTATTGGCCTACCTCGTGGTCTATATCGTATGGGGATCGACTTTCTTTTTCATCGAAAAAGCATTACGGTCGTTTCCTCCATTCGTACTCGGCTCTATTCGTTTTATTATAGCTGGCGGAGTCCTGATGGGCTACTGTGCCCTTAAAGGGTACCGGCTGTTCAATAAAAGAGAAATTCGTCAGGCCATGTTTATTGGTTTCCTTCTGCTATTCGTAGATATGGCGGCTGTCATCTGGTCTGAACAATATATTTCCAGTGGAATCGTGTCTATACTTTCCGCAGCAACAGCTATATGGTTTGTCATCTTCGATAAGCGCAAATGGAAAGAAAACTTTTCGAGTGTCCCTACTTTGACTGGATTAATTTTAGGATTCTCGGGCGTCATCTTATTATTCTCCGAACAAATTTTTGGGACGGAGGCGACGGCACCTTCTACGCAAAAAGTTATTGCCATGAGCGTATTAACAATTGGCACCATCGGTTGGACATTTGGTTCTCTCTATGCGAAGTATGCACTGGAAAAAGGAAAGTCCACGGTTCAAAAAAAGGGAAAACCTTTGAATGTAATCGTCAAGACGGCCTGGCAAATGGTCACCGCAGGTACAGCTTTTTCGTTGATCGCCTTATTCAATGGCGAATATCATCATTTCGAATTCAAAGAAGTGTATGCTTTCGATTGGGCGGCGATGTTTTATCTGGTCATTATGGGATCTATCCTGGCATTCAGTTGCTATATTTGGTTGTTGCAGGTTCGCCCAGCCACCGAAGTAAGCACCTATGCATATGTCAATCCTATCGTTGCCTTGTTGCTCGCACACCTTTTTACCGATCATCAGGTTACCGGCATTCAGATAGGCGGGCTCATCATCGTTCTGTTATCCGTATTGCTTATGAACTGGAATTTATACAAAGATTCCAGAACAATGCGCATCATCCGTGCGAGAAAGAAATTGAAACGTCTGAAGCACATGGCGCCAAAAAGTAGCATTCCACGCATTAATGAAGTGGCGGGTTTCGACGGTTAACACCATAGTGCTTAACACAAACTTAACATCCTGTTTATATGCAAATAACAGATGAAGTGTACCTTTGGTATAAATAGAAATACAATGATTAAAGATTTAGAAATTGTAAATTTAGACTTCATCCTGGACATTGCTGAATGGCTTTATGATGGAGACGACTTGGTGGTAGTCGAGGACTAACAATACCATTTTAAATTTACACCTTCAACAGCAGTAACCGGACACTGTTACTATCTGTTGGTTAATTGTCACTAACCTTTCGCACAAATAAATTATAATTTTCGTGCTTCTCCACATAAATTTGCTCCCCGGCATCGATAAAACCATCTAAAGCTACGGCATCATACCATACTCCATCAATTTCGATCTTACCCGACGGGCGCAAGACTGTCTTGGCAATTCCTTGCTTATTCAACAGATTAATTTTTGGCACAGAAGAAGTATAGCCGGTATCTGAGCGTTGCTCATCCTGCAATACCAATCTTTTGAATGCGGATGAACGCATTAGATTTCGGCCAAACACAACCATCAGGACAATGGACAACACCATAGCACCGATAACGATTAAAAAGGAATTCATCAATAAGCCCGGTTTAGATAGTTTAAAATCAAAATAATCATTTGCCAACATCGAAAATGACAGTCCACATAGCACAAATATGATTCCCAGTATACCTGCAACGCCGAAACCTGGTATCACAAAAATCTCGGCAGCGAGCAATAAAACACCGATGACAAATAATAAAATTTCCCAATTGTCTGCCAACCCTTGCAAATACAAGGGTGCAAAAAACAACGCTGCCGATACAAGGGCTACAACAAGCGCAAACCCGATACCCGGTGTTTGCAACTCAAAATAAATACCACCCAAAATGCCCATAATAAGCAAACCGCTGACCATAGGATTGATGAGCAAGGCAATGATATGGTCAACCCATGTCAGTTCATGTTTCACAACAGTCGGTGTCAACAACTGAAGATCGGCAAATATCTCACTTTCACTTTTCACCTCTGCTTTAGCCAAATTTGCCCTTACCGCTTCCGAAGCCGTAAATGTCAATACCTTCCCCTCTTCTTTATAAGCCGGAAGCGAGACCGATGGATCAACAAAAGCCTCAGCCATTTTAGGATCACGCCCTTTTGCTTCCGCAGTCGCCCGCATGAGCCCTCTCATGTACGACTGGTACTTCTCCGGCATAATTTCTCCCGACTGATTGACTACACTAGCGGCTCCGATGGACGATCCTGCATGCATATAAATATAATCCGATGCTAACGAAATCAACGTTCCCGCAGAAGCCGCATTATTATTGATATACACGATCGTTTTCATCTCCGCATTCAATAACAATGTGCGAATCGAATCCGCAAAATTAACGGCCCCGCCAAAAGTATTCATCTCGACGAAAAAATAATCGGCCTTATCCTCTTGGGCAGCTTTGTACGAATTCTTTAGCACACGCCACGCATTGGGGCCCACATCTTCCTTTAATTCTGTTTTATAAATACGCTGCGCGTAAACCGTTTCTCCAGCAAAAATGACAAGAGCTAAAAATAAAATGGTTTTTGTAATTTTGTATAAAGTCATTTCTAATCCGCTATGGTGAATAAATATACGATTAATAAAGCATTTGAGAAAAGTTTTCCTTTTCCGATCTGGAAAATAGAAGTGGATTGTGCGCATAATCGTATGGCTATTGAATATCGCGACCCTGAAACGACTATTCCTCATTTTTCCGTGTTGGACTTTGATGGCAATATACGCGATGATGAAGTGACGACCAAAGAAAAGGAATGGACTTTGGAAGCTATCCAAGGCGAATTCTTGGTCCTAAAGCGATTTGGAGCTTCTTCGCCTATCGAAGCGGGTATCTGTATTATACATTATCCAACAAACCGAACGATCGTAACAGCCATGGAGTATGTCTTGCAGGAAGTATATCAAGGCATACTTTTAGCCAGACACCGCTCTATCCCGGGTGGATTAGTTTTCCAGATTGATATCGCTACCGGACAGATTACACAAAGCAAAAGGAACGACTATAGCTATCCCGTTTCCCATATCCACTATCCCATAGCTTACACCGCCAACCTACCCGCATTTATACGTGAAATACCTTTTGTTGACCAGGTCTGGTTACTCCCGATGGATGACGTTTACATCTGGGCGTACCATCTTGCAGCAGCAAATAAATATAACTTAATTCTATCATTATCCACTAAAAATGAACTACTTGACACAAAAGTAGTTCTTGAAAATTTAAACCGATTAATCCCTCAGCCCTTTTTCCAAGTCGAACGATATATTTTCTTTTTATCAAATACTAAACAGGAAATTATAACGTATTTAGTATAATTGCATGTTATGATTAAATTTATTCAACTTTTTTCTTTCTTCGTTCTTGGCATCATCTTTTCCGGCACTGCTACCTCACTCGCTTCAGATAACAATAGGACACACGGATTGTCGCCGGACTCTATCGGCAACGAAATCATAAACAACGATCGCTTTGTCATCCACAAATTGGCTCCTCAGGAAACATATTATCAGCTTAGCCGTACGTACGGCGTTCCGGTCAAAGATATTATGCAGGCCAACAATAAAAAAAACCTGCGCATTGGTGATACGGTCAGAATACCTCGCGGCAAAGTAGCTACGGTTATGTTAACTGTTCCGGAGACGCCCGATACGCCCCAGGAAAACCAAAGCACACCACAAGTGGAGCAGGATATCTTTACGGAATATATTGTCGGCAAAAAAGAAACACTATTTGCCATCTCCCGACGGTTTGATGTATCGGTAAATGCTATAAAACAAACGAACAACCTCACTTCGGACAACCTCCGCGAAGGTCAAATTCTTAAAATCCCAAATAATAGCCCACAGGAAGTAGAACAAGTCGCTACGCCTGAACCCTTGGTCATTGAAGAACATCAGTCCATTGACCTCTCTGACTTTAAACCCAATCGATATGGTATCCGTGAGCGGAAAGAACGTGGCATCGGCACTTGGATGGATAGCTTAGGCGATGGTCAAACAAGCCTAGCCCTACACAAAACGGCTCCCATAGGAACCATTCTTAAAATTACAAATCCGATGAATAAAAGCGTGACGTTCGCGAAAGTCGTCGGCAAGTTCGGCGACAATCAAGACACACATGATGCCATCGTCGTGCTATCAAAATCGGTAGCCACGACTCTCGGACTGCTCGACCGGCGTTTTTTGATCGAACTCAATTATGGCGCTCCTTTGGAAGAATAGTGATTTAATTTTTACACCACTATTATTTGAATTAATTCTAAATAACTATCTTTGTGACCATGAAGGAAAGTGAGTGGTCGTCCTGCCCCGGCGTAGATGAGTTGCAAGAACTTCCAAAAGGAGTTAATCCGTTTGGTTGCTTTTCGTGTTGTGTACTGAAAAAATGCTGTAAAAAATATAAAAAGGGCAAACGTTGCAAAAAATGCCCCAACAAATAATTCTTTCTATTCTTCCAGATAATTCAAATCTCTGTCAAAGCTTTCTTCCAACTGCGTGAGTGCAAACACCGCGATAGCTGTAAGCAAAAGAAGTGTAATCAAAGCGGCTTCTATAATCCCCCATTGTTGAACAAGGTAACCATACAACAAAGTCGACGGGATTAACGCTCCGCGCACAAAGTTGGGCGCTGTCGTCGCTACGGTTGCCCGAAGGTTCGTACCAAACTGTTCTGCCGCGATCGTTACAAAGGTGGCCCAGTATCCGACACCCAATCCCATAAAAAACGCGAGCCAATTGAACGTCGTTTCTGTGATTCCTGTACTGTTGAGGTACCAAACCGAGGAGATAACAATCATCAGCTGACAGAGAAACACCACTTTCTTTCGCGACTTCAACACTTGCGCCAAGAGACCCGCAAAAAAATCACCCAACGAAATACCTAAATAGGTAAACATTACCCCCTTGCCCGCACTGAGTACGGTTTCCGCGCCCAGGGCCCTGCCGATTTCAGGTGCTTGTGTCACCAGAACCCCGACCACAAACCAGATGGGCAGCCCGATACACAAACAATAGATATAGCGTAATATTCTCTTTTTACTGGTAAAAAGCAGACGGAGACTACCTTTGGAAACCTGTTGTTGTGTGACATGATGAAACAATTTCGACTCAAAGGTACCTATGCGGAGTAACAAGAGCAATAGGCCCATAGCTCCTCCTACAAAATACGCGGTACGCCAATCAAACCATTCGGATATATAGTAAGCCAAGATAGCTCCTAACACGCCCACTCCGGCAACAATCATGGTTCCATATCCCCTTTTGCCTCTACCCATTGTCTCACTAACCAATGTAATACCTGCTCCCAGTTCACCGGCAAGCCCGATGCCGGCTATAAAGCGGATAACACCGTACATCGTCACATCTTGTACAAAACCATTGTATATATTAGCCAAGGAATATAAGAGAATAGAACCGAACAGCACTTTCAGACGCCCGAATTTATCGGCAAGTATTCCCCAGATTACCCCTCCTATCAGCAGTCCGCCCATCTGCATATTCAGCACATATTCACCCTTTACACGCATAAGTTCCTCCGGTACGCCAATGTCGCGGAAAGATTGTATGCGGACAATTGAAAATATAATCAGATCGTAGATATCGACAAAATATCCTAAAGAGGCTACAAAGACCAATAACCACGCACGGTTCGAGTGTTTAGATTCCATGGTTTTGAATAAAAATCGGCTCAATTTAAGTTAGTTTTTCATTTTATACAACATATTGACAAATCTTTCGACATTTAATTTCAATAAAATTGTACTTTTGTGGCATGAATTTTAATCCTACGGCCTTAAAATGGGCGCTTCGTTTTTATCCTCCTTTTTTCTTTCAACGAATATGGGTCAAACGTGTGTTGGATGGTTTTAAGGGAATGGATATTAAGATTCATAAAAGCTCCCTGAATATCAATGCCAACAAAACAGTCTTCGGCGGCACGATATTTTCCGCGCTCGATCCAGCTCATCCCATCCTATTGGATCAGATCTTCAAATCCAAGGGAATGAAAAAAACCGTAGCCTGGTTAAAATCGGCAAAAATAGATTACATTAAACCCGGACATACCAACCTCTATTTTTCCATACGATTAAGTGATAAAGATATTGAAGAAGCCTATCAGACGATTCTGAACGAAGGAAAAGTAATCAAAACCTTTATCACAGAGATCTTTGACAAGAATGGTATACTGTGTGCCCTGTCACACAACGAGATTTATATCCGGGATCTTACTTTTTCCCTACGGAATAGAAAGAAAAAACTAGCTCCAGTAACAACGTAAATAAAGAATATGATGAAAAAGTTATTTTATACAGGTAGTCTTTCTTTGCTTTTGATAGCAGTGGCATGTCAATCTCCCGCAACAAAAGAGGCTGTTAAAGGCCAGCAATTGGCGCAGGAGGCCATTGCACTACATGATGACATCATGCCACACATAGCCAGTTTTGATCAGGCCACGGTAAAAATAGACTCCATGCTCCGTGATACAACGACAACACATGAGGAGTTGGTACAATTAAAGCAGGATTTGGAACAAGCTACGGATAACATGATGACCTGGATGCATGAATATGTTGCAGATAGCACCGATGTGGCTTATCAACAAGCAGAAGTCGACAAGGTTAAAGCTATGAAGAAGCAATTTGAAGATGTTGCTGCTTCCGAACATTATAAAAAACTATCCTCGTCACGCTAACACTTTCACGTTATGTTAAAAAAAAGTAGGGCTGCATTCGTGGTGCTGATCGGGTTAGTATTCGCTTCCTGCCAATCTGAACAGCAAAAACTACCTATTATCGGCGAACCTGATATTGTGGAGAAAGTCGTCGATGGACAAACCGTCCGGGACACTATCTACCCCACCATTCCGGGTTTTCAGTTTTTAAATCAGGATAGTGTGTTGATTACCGACAAATTCTTCGACAACAAGATCTACGTGGCGAATTTCTTTTTCACACACTGCCCCAGCATCTGCCCTACGATGCAGCGCAATGTACTGGAAGTGTATAAAAAATATAAAAACGACGAACGGATCAGCTTCTTGTCCCATAGCATTGACTTTAAGTATGATCAACCGGCAGTTCTAAAAAAATATGCGAACAACCTTGGCGTGGATAACGAGCAATGGCAGTTCGTAACGGGCAGCAAAGCGGATATCTACGGTATATCGGACAAATATCTGATCTATACGGCAGAAGACGAAAATGCCCCCGGCGGCTATGACCATTCGGGATTTTTGGTATTGGTCGATGCGAATAAACATATCCGGGGTACCTACGACGGCACGAATGAAGAACACATCCAGCAGTTGCTGCAAGACATTGCTGTTCTTTTGAAAGAAAAATAATATAGCAATGAGCGCTTACAGCCTAAAGCCAAAAGCATACAGCCTGTTCGCAATTGCCTTACTCATCGGGGCGATGTCCTATCTTTCTGCCTGTCAATCCAACGTAGACATACAAATGGCACAATACGCAGTCAACGGCCAGAAGGTATACAGAAACCATTGCCAGAATTGTCATGGCGCCAAAGGCGAAGGGTTGGCTAAACTTTACCCGCCGTTGACAGACAATAATTTCTTTGCCCTCCACAGAGAAAAACTCAGCTGTATTGTACGTCACGGACTTCATGAAAAGATTGAAGTATCCGGACAGCAATATGACCAGCCTATGCCCGGAAACAACAAGTTGACAGATTTGGATATTGCCTATGTACTAACGTATGTTACTACCACGTTCGGCCAATCCGACAGCATTTACTCGCACGAGGCCGTAAAAAAGGCGTTATCACATTGTAAGTAAAGGTCCTCATGTTACACGACGCACTACATTTACTACATTCTCCGATAGCGTGGATACTTTATTTCTTCTGTGCTTTTTTGATGGGCCTCTCCAAGACAGGTATTCAAAATGTAGGAAGTCTGGCCATTCCCTTATTTGCTTTTCTTTTCGGCGCTAAAGAATCGACCGGTATTGTACTCATTCTATTAGCGATGTCCGATTTGATGAGTGTGATCTATTACCGCAAGCAACTGATCTGGAAGGAAGTTCTCAAGCTACTTCCGATCGCTCTTTTGGGACTGTTGCTGGCCCTTGCTGTCGGAAAATTTATTGATGATAAAGCTTTCAAAATCATCATGGCATCCTGCATTCTCTTTGGAATTGGTATCATGTTCTGGATGGAAGGGGTAAAGGACAGTCATAGAGAAATGCTATCCAATGGCAAATGGTACGCACCCATCTTCGGATTTATTATGGGGTTTTCAACCATGATCGGCAATGCAGCCGGCCCGGCACTCTCTGTTTACCTCCTGAGCCGGAAGATGGACAAGTTTACCTTCGTCGCCACGGGAGCATGGTTTATCATGATATTGAATTATATCAAAATACCTTTACAGGTCTTCATCTGGGAGAATGTCACCTGGGCAGGTCTGCTGTTGAATCTTATGGCCATTCCTTTTATTATCCTCGGAGGTATCACCGGCATAAAAGTCATTAAAAAACTTCCCGAGCAAAATTTCAAACGGATCATTCAGATATTGGTGATAATATCTTCGATATTGATGTTCTTCTTTTAGTAATTACGTATCTTTGTCCTAATGGATACTCATGCTTTATTGGAACGCGCGCTAAATTTTGACTTCCTGTCGAGAGAAGAAGGCATTTTCCTATATCACCATGCTGCTACAGCAGATCTAGCTTATGTAGCCAACGAACTTCGCAAGATTCAGGTGCCCCACGGAAAAGTAACCTGGCAGATCGATCGGAATGTCAATACCACGAACGTATGTATCGCCAATTGTAAGTTCTGCAATTTCTTCCGACGTCCGGGGCATGAAGAAAGCTATATCACCGACATTGACACTTATAAAAAAAAGATAGAGGAAACTTTCGCCTATGGCGGCGATCAATTGTTGTTGCAAGGTGGGCATCACCCCGACTTAGGTATTTCTTTCTATGCCAATCTCTTTAAACAGCTAAAAGAGCTGTATCCCACATTAAAGCTACATGCTTTAGGCCCTCCCGAAGTTGCACACATCGCTAAGCTGGAGGGGATGACTCATATCGATGTACTTCGCACGCTAAAGGAAGCCGGAATGGACTCCCTACCCGGTGCTGGTGCCGAAATACTCAACGACCGCGTCCGGCGGTTGATCTCCAAGGGCAAATGTGGCGGACAGGAATGGCTTGACATCATGCGGGCAGCCCATAAAATCAACTTACCTACCTCCGCTACGATGATGTTTGGACATATCGAAACCATCGAAGAACGCTTCGAGCATTTGGTATGGATCAGAGAAGTGCAAAGTGAGAAACCTGTAGACCACTATGGATTTATTGCCTTCATTCCTTGGCCTTTTCAAGATGATGGCACTTTGCTCAAGCGTTTACGTGGCATTTCCAACACGGTCACAGGAGATGAATATATCCGGATGATTGCCTTAAGCCGCATCATGTTGCCCAATGTCAAAAACATTCAAGCTTCATGGCTCACCGTTGGAAAGGCGGTTGCGCAACTCTGTCTACATAGCGGCGCAAATGATTTCGGGTCCATCATGATCGAAGAAAATGTGGTCTCCGCAGCAGGTGCTCCACATCGGTTCACGTCCAAGTCTATACAGGATGCGATACAAGAGGCTGGGTTCGAACCGCAATTACGTACACAGACGTATCAGTTTAGAGAAACACCCGAGAGTATGATCGAACAAGTTATCAACTATTAGTGTGAGATGAAAGATATCCAGCTCAATATTGAAGCCCTGATTTTTGCATCCGAAGACGGTATTTCAGCGATAGAAATCAAGCAGGTACTTCAGGATGCACTACTTATCCACATCAACAAAGAAGAAGTCCTTTCCTTCGTTGCCAAAATCGACGCGAAATATGCAAGCGAGGATATGGTATTTGCGCTGACTCAGTTCAACAATAAATATCAGTTCCTGACGAAAGAAACATATCATGAAGCGGTAAGACAATTGCAGGCCCACAAGGACAAAAGGAAACTAAGTCAGTCTGCACTGGAAACACTGTCCATTATCGCCTATCGCCAGCCCATTACCAAGCTCGAAGTCGAGCAAATACGAGGTGTCAACTGCGATTACTCCATCCAACGTCTTCTGGAAAAAAACCTGATTAAGATTGTGGGGAAAGCCGAGACAATAGGTAAACCCCTGCTATATGCCACGAGCGAACAGTTTATGAATCATTTCGGCATCAATAGTGTCAAAGATCTGCCTCAGCTCAAAGACATTATCAACGAAGAAAATACGATAGGAGAAAATATAGAATAGGACAACTGTCCACAACTCATTGAGATACAAAGCAATAATTTTAAAAAAAAGTTTTGTGTATTGATTTTCTTGTCTAATTTTACGTAGGTATTAACAATAGAAAGAAAAGGAAATTATAATGGATGCCACAATTGAAAAGTTGGAAATTGATGAAAAATTAATCAATTTCAACGGCCCTGAGGATGATGCAGATGATGATTTTAATGATGATTTCGATTTAGAAATTGATTCTCTTGACGGTTTTGATGATTTTGATGACGACGACGACGATGATGATTTCTAAAATTTAGCACAAAGAGGTCTGTCCAAAAGTTTTAATAAAACATTTCAGACAGACTTCTTGAGGTACTTTACATTGATGTTGTTTTTTCGCAGTGTTATCTTTTGTGCAACTGTTCGTACAAATCGATAACTTTCTTCTGCAAGTCGATAACTTCTGCATCACGGGATTGCAGTCTCTTGGCCATTTCGGCAAGCTCATCAGCTTTTTCTTTCTCCTCTTCACTATCCGTTGTAGACATCAGCTGCACTAAAGACAAACCAAATAATTTTGAAATTTGGTTTAACCTCGAAAGATTTACATCTGTAATACCTGTTTCAATTTTTGAAAATGCAGGAATGGATATATCCAATCGCTTCGCCACATCTTCTTGACTCCAACCTTTTTGGTGTCTCAATAATCTAATTTTTTTTCCTAAAGCGTTCATGGGTAAACTTTTGTTTACTTCAAAAGTAAATTAAAAAAAATATTTCAACAAATTTTTAAGCTATTTTATATATATTCTTGCAAAAATTTGTCTGCAAAAGTGAGCATATTCAGCTCACTATAATGATTCGAGCTCATAAAAAGCATATTGAATCCTGTACTATCAAAGTTTTCTAAAAAATGATATAAGGTATCTATCTCGGTCAAAACCATCATATTCGAATGATTGAAAATCTGCTTCACCTGAGCAATGACATGATCCAATGAAATATTTCTTTCCTTGATGCTGTTTTTATTCATAAAAACGACCGCCCAATCGGATTCATTCATACTATCCTGATACCGGGAGACAAACTCTTCTTCAACAACTTCGTAGGGATTAAGCTCTATAATCGTGAGCAGGCTTGATGTCGGAAACTGTTCTTTGACCGCACGTATACTCGCTTTCAACTTGGAAGGTGTATGTGCAAAGTCCTGATACACCACACTTCCATTGGCACTCGCTACAAACTCCAAATATCGGATGGAACTCTTAAAATCACTAATGGCTTCATAAAAATCATTCCGCTTAACGCCTAACCATTCGCATACGGTATACGCGCCAGCGATATTAGATAAGTTATGTTTTCCGATGATGCGGAGCGGCACCTCTTCGTCGCCGACATGAATATACGTCACCCCCTTATTGATGGTATACTGTGGCATCTTATACCCGTGCCTGTTGATTTTACAGTCCTTTGTCTGTTCCACAATGGCTACGACATTCTGGTCATCTTTATTATAAATCAACGTACCCTTCGGAACGACGGTATCAATAAAGCGCTCAAACTGCTTATGGTATTCTTTTTCGGAGATGACCATTTTAAAGTTGTCCCACTGAATATTACTGATCAATGCGATATTGGGATGATAATAATGGAATTTAGCATGCCTATCTATCGACGAGGCGTAGAACTCATCTCCCTCGATCAACATAATGGGTGCACGGGAAGTCAGTTTAATTAAAGAATCAAACCCTTCCAGCTTGGAGCCTATCAGATAATCAAACTCCCGACCGAGCTTTTTAAGAACATGCATGATCATGCTAACGATTGTGGTCTTCCCATAGGTACCAGCAATCACGACCCGTATTTTATCAATACTCTGCTCGTAGATAAATTCAGGAAAGGAATAAATCTTGACCCCCAGCTCCTGGGCTTTTAACAGTTCGGGATTATCTGCTTCGGCATGCTTGCCCAGTATGACAGCATCGAGATCATCAGTCACCTTGTCGGGATACCAACCGATGGGATCAGGTAGCAGTCCGGCCTCCTGAAGTTTAGTCTTCGACGGTTCGACGACCTGATCATCCGATCCGGTAACCTGATGTCCCAATTTTGCCAAATTGATCGCCAGATTACTCATCACACTACCACCTATCGCAATAAAATGAACTTTCATTTACTATGCTTTAATAAACTTTGCCGCACACCAACCGTCCAACACCTTATTTTCAATATACCTAAATCCAACACGCTCACATTCTGTTCGCAATATATCCAAATCCTGCTCCACATAAAATCCACTCATGTACAGTTCACCCCCACCCGATAGACAGTCTGCATAGGTTTCCATTTGGTCTAACAAAATATTCCGGTTAATGTTTGCCAGAATAGAATCGAAACGTCCCCCCACCAAGACTTCTTTGGAGCCCAATTTTTCCTCGATATTAGAAATGGCATTGCGATGCTTGTTCTCCTGTACACTTTCCACACATATCGAATCATTATCCACTGCCAACACCGATACTGCACCACGCATACTGGCCAGTATCGCCAATATGCCTGTACCACACCCCATATCCAAGACCCGCTTATCCTGAAAATTATTCTCCAAAATAAAAGACAACATCATGGATGTCGTCTGATGATGCCCCGTCCCGAAAGACATCTTGGGATCGATGACAATTTCATAAGGATACTCGGGTTTACGTTCATGAAATGTTGCTCGCACATAGCAGGTATCGTCGACCAAAATCGGATTGAAGTTACTTTCCCATAACGCATTCCAGTTCTGTTCGTCGATATCCTCTATCTTATACTCCACGTGATAGCCTTTCACCTGTGCCAATAACACGGTCTCCAGCGCAGACCAATCTAGATTAGCCGAAGGAATATAGGCATCGAAACCATGTTCTGTATCTTCAAATGTATCAAAACCTATATGCGCTAGTTCAGCCACTAAAAGATCCTTTTGCCATTCCTCGATAGCTGTCGTATGAAAATGTACAGCTGAGTATTTCATACTTATGCTTGATTAAAGGCTTTGACGATATCGACAAAATCACGCGATTTCAACGAAGCGCCGCCGATCAAACCACCATCGATATCCTTTTGCGCAAACAACGTACTTGCATTGGATGGATTACAGCTTCCACCGTAGAGTATGGTTGTGCTTTCCGCGACATCCTCACCGTAGTGCTTCGCGAGCGTCGCACGGATAAATGCATGTACCTCCTGCGCTTGTTCCGGAGATGCCGTAAGTCCTGTGCCGATGGCCCACACCGGTTCATACGCTAATACAACCTGTGCAAACTCGGCTGCATCCAAGTGAAACAGACCTTTTTCCAACTGTGCCTGAAGCACGGCAAAGAAGCTACCCGACTCCCGCTCTTCTTTCGTCTCACCGATACAGAATATAGGTTTCAATTGATGCTCCAATGCAGCGTCTACTTTCTGCGCCAGCAGCTCGTCAGTCTCCCCAAAATAAGCACGACGTTCAGAATGTCCCAGGATCACATACGTTGCACCTACCGATTTTACCTGTGCGGCAGAGATTTCTCCTGTATATGCACCCGACGCTGCCTGATGTATATTCTGGGCGCCTACAGACACCTTATTACCTGTGCTTAGCTTAGTGATACTGTTCAAATGGATAAATGGGCTACACACGACAACCTCCTGGTTACCGACGACCTCATCGTTTACCATATTCACAATCTCCGAAAAAAGGCTTACCCCTTCTTCATAATTCAAATTCATTTTCCAGTTGCCTGCTACAATATTTTTACGGCTCATGATTACTATTTATGTTTTAAAATTTAGTTTCTCAATACAATTAATTTGTGTTTAGTTTTCCTTCCCCTCAAAAGTCATTCGGTATACGTTTGTTTCCCGTCGCTCAAATCCTAACTTTTGATACAGACGATTTGCCGCAACCCGGGTCGGGTTTGACGTAAGCATGAGCGCCTGTATTCCTTGCTTCCGGGCAAAATCTATAGCGTATTTTGTTAATGCTTCGCCTATTCCCTGCCCTCGGCTCGCCTCCGTGACCACCACATCCTCTATCCAGGCCTTTCTGCCCGTTGGCGACAGGTAGGTCCCCACTGTAACCATACCCACATAATGTCCTCCCGTATCTACAGCACAAAATAGACGGCTGTTTGGCGAGCCGATTAATTCCTTCAGGAAGGTGCCTGTGAGGGCGATATCCCGACTGACCAGCTGTTTTAAAAAGAGGTCAACCGCTTCTTTCACCTTGGGCGTATAGGCTGTAATTTCGCTTATATACATAACGACAATACAAGAAAATATCCAATATCTAAATACCTGCCTACCGCAGGCAGGCTAAAATCTAAATACTAACATCTTCTATACAAGAGCAAATATAAAATAAAAACGCTATCCACAAAAAATCCCGATAAACTGGTTATCGGGATATCTTTCAACAATAATTTTTTTTATCGTCTTATTTCTTGTTATAACGGCTACGGAATTTATCGATACGTCCAGCAGTATCGACCAACTTCATCTTACCGGTATAGAATGGGTGCGATGTATGTGAAATTTCCAGTTTTACCAATGGATATTCATTACCATCTTCCCAAGTCGTTGTTTCTTTCGTGTCTACACATGATTTTGTCAAAAAAGCATAGTCATTGGACATATCCTTAAATACGACTAATCTGTAGTTTGATGGATGCAAATCTTTTTTCATTTTATCTATGATTACTATATATTCAACAATCGAGGTGCAAAGTTAATTTATTAAAGCTATATTCCAAAACATTCCCTACACTTTTCCTCTTTTTTTTTTAAGTTTGCACTTTGATTCATCAATATACAATATGAGTATCGTATTATCCGAACAGGAACAACAACGCAGACAAAATCTTCAGCACATCATTGATCTGGGCGTCAACCCTTACCCTGCCGACGAATTTGAGGTCAACGTCACGGCTGCCGACATATTAGAACATTACGAAAGAGACAAGCTAAACTATAAAGCCATTCGTATTGCCGGACGTATTATGAGCAGGCGTATCATGGGCAATGCGTCTTTCATCGAATTACAGGACTCGACCGGACGTATACAGGTGTATATCAAACGAGACGACCTATGTCCCGGTGAAGACAAGACTTTATACAATACCATATTCAAAAAGCTATTAGATATCGGCGATATTGTCGGCATAGACGGCTATGTCTTCACGACGCAGACCGGTGAGATCTCTATTCACGCCAATACACTAACCGTACTGGCCAAATCCTTGCGCCCCTTGCCTGTCGTCAAAGAAGCTGACGGCAAGACCTTCGATGCGTTCACCGATCCGGAGCAACGTTACAGAATGCGCTATGTCGACCTCATTGTCAATTCCCGCAACAAAGAGATATTCGTCAAACGGACAAAGCTCTTCAATGCTATGCGTGAGTTTTTCAACAACGCAGGTTACATGGAGGTCGAGACACCCGTATTGCAAGCTATTCCCGGCGGTGCAGCAGCACGCCCTTTCATGACGCATCACAATGCACTGGATATTCCCCTATATTTACGGATTGCCAACGAGCTTTATCTGAAGCGTTTGATCGTCGGTGGTTTTGATGGTGTGTATGAGTTTTCCAAAAACTTCCGTAATGAAGGAATGGACCGCACCCACAATCCCGAGTTTACCGCCATGGAAATCTACGTGGCGTATAAAGACTACAATTGGATGATGGAGTTTACCGAGCACCTGTTGGAACATTGTGCCCTCGCTGTAAACGGTACTACCCAAGCGGTATTCGGCGAGCATAAGATAGACTTTAAGGCCCCCTATCCGCGCATTTCAATGACAGAAGCCATTAAGCAGTTTACAGGCTTCGACATTTCGGGAAAATCAGAGGAAGAAATTCGACTTGCTGCCAAAGGCATGGGTATAGACGTCAACGATACCATGGGAAAAGGCAAACTCATCGACGAGATTTTTAGTGAAAAATGTGAAGGCAACTTCATTCAGCCTACTTTTATTACCGACTACCCGATTGAGATGTCGCCTTTGACTAAAAAACATCGGAGCAACCCCGAACTGACCGAGCGTTTTGAACTGATGGTCTGTGGCAAAGAAGTTGCCAACGCCTATTCAGAGCTCAATGATCCCATCGATCAGCGTGAGCGTTTTGAAGATCAGCTGCGTCTCTCCGAAAAAGGCGATGATGAAGCCATGTTTATCGATCAGGACTTCTTGCGCGCGTTGGAATACGGCATGCCACCGACCTCCGGATTGGGTATCGGCATGGATCGGTTGATTATGTTCCTGACCAACAATGCATCCATCCAAGAAGTGTTATTCTTCCCGCAGATGCGGCCGGAGAAAAAAGAAAATGCAATAGAATTAACGGACGATGAGAAACTGATCTTAGGACAGCTGACCGAAGAACAAAATTCTCTGACGGCTATAAAAGACAGTACCGGCCTGAGTGGCAAAAAATGGGATACAGCAACAAAAGGCCTGCGGCAAAAAGATCTCATCCATATTATTGTCGAAGGAGATCAAAAATTTATCATGAAGAAGTAGTTTTACTCTTCCTTCAGGAAAGCAGGATACGACAACGAAAGGTCGTGTCCTATTTTCGTTAACAGGATCTCCTCTCCCTGTTCCTGATCTACACGTTCCCAAGTCATGTGTGCATGCACCATCTCCCCTTCCGACATCACAGGCTCCATCGTTTTCTGATAGAGCGTATTCCCCTCGAAAGAGAGCTTCCGGACTTGCTTTGTCCCCTCCCAAGCGGGGTATAATGCTGTTTCGATAAAATAGTTGACACAAGCCAATTTACTATCCACCGTATATGCACCGCTAAACGCTACAAAAGCCGGTGTTCCCCGTCGCGTATTTTCATCCCGATCCAACTGGTGGCCTTCCGTCAGCAGTTGGATTTCTTCCGACGCCGAAATATGTAAAGACATAAATCCCTCGGGATTATACAATAAAATACCTTTCGGTGATTTCCCATAGGGAAAGTACGAATCCCCTCCATTTATCGGAATTTCGATATAGGAAAGTAATCGCCAGGCACCAAATAATTCCTTTTGAAGTAAGCCCATTTCAGTACTTAATTTTTTCCAGGTTTATTTTACAAGTATAACGACAGAAATTTAAAAATAGTCTGTCTTCGTTTCAACTTAATGTCATTTTGCCGTCAAGCTTATAAGCATGGCAGTCTTGTTCCCCAATTCTCATTTTCGACAATAAACCGTATCTTTGCGCCATGATTAATGTATCCAATCTATCCCTTCGTTTTGGCAAACGTGTCCTATTCGAAGACGTCAATTTAAAATTTACTCCAGGCAATTGTTATGGTATTATCGGCGCCAATGGTGCAGGTAAGTCTACCTTTTTAAAAATCGTTTCGGGAGATATTGATCCCACTACTGGGTCTGTCGCCTTCACGCCGGGCGAGCGGATGTCAGTACTGAAGCAAAATCACTACGAATTCGACGAATTTACGGTTATCGAAACCGTGATGATGGGCAACCAAGAACTCTATAAGGTCATGAAGGAAAAAGATGCCATCTACATGAAGGAAGATTTTTCGGATGCAGATGGTGAACGGGCCGGCGAACTGGAAAGCTTATTTGCCGAAATGGATGGATGGAACGCTGAGAGCAACGCTGCGACCTTACTAAGCAACCTCGGTATCAAAGAAGATTCACATTACAAGTTGGTTCAAGAGCTGGATGGTAACGAAAAAGTCCGCGTGTTGTTAGCGCAGGCTCTTTTTGGCAACCCCGATATCCTTATCCTCGATGAGCCGACCAACGATTTGGACATCAACACCATCGCGTGGCTGGAAGATTTCCTTGCCAGTTATGAAGCCATTGTATTGGTCGTATCGCACGACCGTCACTTCCTCGATGCCGTATGTACACATATTGTCGACATCGATTTTGGCAAGATGTCCATCTATACAGGTAACTATTCGTTCTGGTATGAGTCGTCTCAACTGGCGTTAAAACAACGTACAGACCAAAATAAGAAGATGGAAGACAAAATCAAGGAACTGCAGGAGTTTATCCGTCGTTTCTCAGCCAATGCTTCCAAGTCCAAACAGGCGACTTCACGTAAAAAAGCGTTGGACAAAATCAATATCGATGAGATCAAGCCTTCCAACCGGAAATATCCGGCCATCATGTTCAATCAGATGGACAGAGAACCGGGCGACCAGATTTTGCAAGTCGAAGGGTTGAGCAAAACGGTGAATGGCGAGGTATATTTTAAGGATATATCCTTCATGATCAATAAAGGAGACAAGATTGCCGTCCTGGGACAAAGCAATCTGATCACCTCTGCATTTTACGATATCATCACGGGACGTGACACCAATTTTTCGGGGGATTACAAATGGGGGATTACCATCACTCCGACGGACATGCCTATCGAAAACGCTTCATATTTTGACGGTAACAACGAAAATTTAATCGATTGGTTGCGCAACTATACCTCCAAGCCTGAAGCCGATGAGCAGTTTATCCGCGGCTTCCTCGGGAAAATGTTGTTCTCCGGCGATGAAGTGATGAAAAAAGTGTCTGTACTCTCCGGTGGAGAGAAGATGCGCTGTATGTTTTCGAAAATGATGTTGCAAGGCGCCAACTTTTTGATCTTTGATGAGCCGACCAATCACTTGGATCTGGAGTCGATCACCGCACTAAACAACGGTATGAAAGACTTTCGTGGTTCTATCCTGTTCACCTCACGTGACCACGAGCTGACCGAGACTGTAGCCAACCGTATCATCGAGCTGACTCCAAACGGTATCATCGATAAGCTCATGACGTACGACGAGTATATCAACTCAGAAGTGGTACAGGCACAACGGGAAGAAATGTACAAGTAAAAAAGGAGATTAAAAAAGTAATACCATGAAGTTTGGAAAAGTAGACGATCCGTCAACAATCGATTTTCGCATTCCGCCAACAGCACCGGAGACCTTAGCATTATTGCGCAGCAAAAAGAACAATAAGTCTATGGAGGTCTATGTGGGTTGCGCCAAGTGGAACAAAACTGATCTCAAAGGTTTTTACCCAAGAGGTACTAAAGACGAATTGAGCTACTATTCCAGGCAGTTTAATGCCATTGAGCTCAACGCCACTTTTTACAATTCACCCTCCAAGCAACAGGTGGAAACGTGGAAATCGAAAACACCTGCCGACTTCAAGTTCTTTCCCAAAATACCCCAGTCTATCAGCCACTATAGCCGACTGCTGAATACCGACGAAAAGGTCCATGCATTCGTCGATGCCACCGTTCTTTTCGAGGAGCAGCTGGGTATGGCATTCCTACAGATGATCGACAACTTCAAACCCAATTACTTTGATCGTCTGGCGGATTTTTTAACACATTTTCCCAAAGGCTATCCGCTTGCCGTAGAGGTACGCAATGAAGAATGGTTTTCCAATAAAGAGATTGCAGAAAAATACTATCGGCTGTTGGAAGACACGAATAAAACAAATGTGCTGGTGGACACTGCCGGACGGCGGGATATGATGCACATGCGTCTGACAACACCCACGGCTTTTGTACGGTATGTCGGTGCCAATCACCCCACAGATTATACGCGGCTGGAAGATTGGATCGAGCGGATTGTCGAGTGGAAAGAAGTGGGTCTGCAACAGCTGTATTTCTTTATCCATCAGAATGTCGAAGTCGAGTCGCCCCTCCTTGCTGCACATTTTATCGAACGGCTAAATAAAGCGATAGGCACAGATCTATTTATACCTCAGAAACCAGATTCGGGGAAAATAGGTGGTTTGTTTGGATCTTGAAAATCCAATAGACAGAGCCCTTCCCCTTACCTCCTTAATATCGCCTTACATATATCCCCGATCAGCCCAGGCCCTTCATAGATAAAACCGGTATACAGCTGAATTAACGCAGCTCCGGCATCAAGCTTCTCTAAGGCATCTTCCGCCGAATGTACACCTCCCACCCCGATGATAGGAAAAGCCTTATTGGATTTTTCGGACAGATAACGGATCACTTCGGTCGACCGCGCAGTCAAGGGTCGACCGCTGACACCTCCGGCTTCGCGAACCAAATGAGCATCGCTCTGTAGCCCATCCCGGGAGATCGTGGTATTCGTCGCGATGACGCCCGCAATCTGCGTCGTTGTCACGATTTCGATAATATCGTCCAGCTGGCTATCGGTCAGGTCGGGAGCAATCTTCAACAAGATAGGTTTGGCTGTAGGCTTTGCCCGGTTGAGCTCTTGAAGGGTATGCAGAATATGCATCAAGGGTTCCTTCTCCTGCAAATCCCGTAAGCCCGGGGTGTTGGGTGAACTGACATTCACGACGAAATAATCAACGTGGTCGTACAGGGCGTGAAAACAATATATATAATCGTTCACCGCCTCCTCGTTAGGCGTCATCTTGTTCTTCCCGATATTTCCGCCGATAATCACACCTTCCTTATTTTTCAGGAATTGTAGCCGACCTGCTGCGACATCGGCGCCTTGGTTGTTGAAGCCCATCCGATTGATCAGTGCCTCATCGGAGACTAACCTGAACATACGAGGCTTGTCGTTGCCGGGCTGAGGACGGGGAGTCACCGTACCGATCTCAATAAAGCCGAAGCCAAACTTCGCCATATCGTCGATATATTCGGCATTCTTATCGAAGCCTGCCGCCAAGCCCACCGGGTTCTTAAACGTCAGACCAAAAACTTCACGTGTCAATCGTGGATCATCTACAGTATAGATAGACCGCAGTAGGGATTTTGCGCCCCATATTTTTGTCAGGGCTTTTATTCCTCCTGTCACCACATGATGGGCCTGCTCAGGATTCATCGAAAAGAAAATCGGTTTAACGAGTTTGTACATCTTATAAAATCAAAAAACAAAGATATCAAAAATTAAAAATGATTTAATACGATAATTTGGAGATCACGGACTACTGATCGCTGACTACCGACAACTAAATAATTTTACTACTTTTGCACCGAAATGATTTCGATAAATAATTTAACATTTGAGATTGGCTCACGGGCCTTATACGACGAAGCAAACTGGCATATCAAACCCGGTGATAAAGTGGGATTGATCGGTGCCAACGGTACGGGAAAATCGACCTTATTAAAACTGATTGTAGGCGAATATGGCCCCACATCGGGAACCATATCTATGGCCAAGGACTTAAAATTGGGTTACCTCAACCAAGATCTTTTGTCGTACCACTCGGACAAGAGTATTCTCCATGTCGCTATGGAGGCCTTCGCTCGCCAAAATCAGCTGCATAGCGAAATCAACGATCTTTTAAAAAAAATGGAGACCGATTATTCGGACGAAATATTGAACAAACTGAGCGATAAACAGATGGAATTTGAGGCGCTCGATGGTTATAATATTGAATTTCGGGCCCATGAAATATTAGCCGGACTGGGCTTCTCGGAAGACGAACAGCAACGTCCTCTGGCGACATTTTCGGGGGGTTGGCGTATGCGGGTGATGTTGGCACGTATACTATTACAAACACCGGATATCCTGTTGCTCGATGAGCCGACCAACCACTTGGATCTACCTTCTATCAAATGGTTGGAAAACTACCTACAGGCGTTTGAAGGCGCAATCGTAATTGTATCGCATGACAGGTATTTCCTGGATCGTATCATCAATAAAACGGTGGAGTCTAAGCGGGGAAAATTGACGCTCTATGCGGGAAACTATTCATTTTATTTAGAGGAAAAGGCACTCCGTGAAGAAATCCAAGGCAACCAGTTTAAAAATCAACAGGCGAAGATCAAACAAGAGGAAAGGCTGATTGAACGTTTCCGTGCAAAAGCGTCAAAGGCCAAGATGGTACAATCGCGCATTAAAGCGTTAGACCGTATGGAAAAGGTTGATGATGTGGATGATGACAATCCTGAAGTCAACTTCAGCTTCAAGTTTTCCAAACCTTCGGGACGGCATGTGGTGACACTGGAAAATATATCCAAATCTTACCCTAATCTGGATATTCTGGAACAGACTGACGGGTTGATTGAAAAGGGAGACAAAATTGCCTTGATCGGGGCCAACGGTAAAGGAAAGTCGACCCTATTGCGGATCATCGCCGATGCGGATAAGGAGTTTGACGGGAAAAACACGAAAGGACATAATGTGTCCCAGACCTTTTTTGCCCAGCACCAGCTGGAAGCGCTGCATCTGGAAAACACGATCTTACAGGAGCTGCAGACTTTTGCACCAAAACATACGGAAACGGAGCTCCGATCGCTATTGGGCTGCTTCCTGTTCAGCGGTGATGATGCGTTCAAAAAGATTAAGGTATTATCCGGTGGTGAAAAATCACGGGTAGCCTTAGCGAAAGCGCTGACGGCAGACGCCAATTTTCTGGTACTCGATGAGCCGACCAACCACTTGGACATGGCTTCGGTCAATATATTAATACAGGCTTTGCAGCAATACGAAGGTACATTTATCGTCGTTTCGCACGATCGTTACTTCCTAGACCATGTGGCCAACAAAATCTGGTTTATCGAAAATAGAGAAATCAAGGAGTATCCGGGAACGTATGAGGAATATGAGATCTGGAATGCTAAACGGGTCGTAAAACCAACGGAAGCTCCGGTAAAGAAAGTGGTGAAAGAAGAGCCTAAAAAGGAAAAACTGGATCCGGCAGCGGATAAAAGTAAGCTCCTGCAAAAGAAAAACAGGGAACTGGCACAACTGGAGCAGCAGATAGCGGATATTAAGTCGGAAATCAAAGCATTGGAGTTACAATTGGCAAAGGAGGAAATTTTTTCTGATGCAGTCAAACTACAGGAAACCACACGGAACTATAATTCAAAAAAGGCTGAATATGAGCACTTACAGGAACAATGGGAGACCCTGGCGGAAGAAATCCTCGAACTGGAAGTGGATTAACACAATTTTTAAATAAAAAAAACGTTTTCTATATTAGACAGAAATAGTAGACACGGGAACGAAAAAACGAAAAATTTGAAGTTATCAACTATAGGCAACACTCCACTTCGCAAAAACACTTATCTTTCAGAAAAATACCAATGCACTATATATATTAAAGAGGAATTCTGCAATCTGAGTAAGTCGTCCAAAGATCGACCGGCTTGGTATATGGTAAAAGAAGCCATCGCGCAGAAGAAAATCCAACCGGGGGGTACCTTTGTCGAAGCAAGCAGCGGAAACACCGGTATCGGTATAGCCCGTCTGGCGGGTGAACTGGGGTATAAAGCGAAAGTTTTTGTCTCCAAGAACTGTTCACGTGAAAAGCTGGATATGCTAAAGCGATATGGGGCATGTATAGAGATCTGTGAAAATTCCCACGGCATGTTGGACCCACAATCAACCCAATATCGGGCACAGGAATATGCACAGAAGCATACAAACGCCTATTATACCAATCAATATTGCAATCAGGCCAACCTGCAGGCACATTTTGAAACTACAGGACCGGAGATCTGGCAACAGACCGCGGGTAAAATCACACACTTTTTTGCAGGTATAGGCACAGGAGGAACTATTTCAGGCACAGGAAAATTCCTAAAACAGCAAACTCCGAAAATAAAGATATGTGGCATCGAGCCGAAAGGGTCGGTACTTTCCCATTACTTCAAATACGGTTGTCTTCCCGTCGATGACATCCCCATGGAAAGAATTGAAGGCATAGGCCGTACATTCGTTCCTGAGGTATTTGATGCCGCTCATGTGGATATGATCTATCAAGTCGACCTCGAGGAAAGTAAACATAACGCATTATCGTACTATAAGCAGCAAAGGGAGCTTATCGGTTTCTCCAGTGCTGCTGTACTTGCTGGGCTGGAAACACATATACAACAACATACGTTTGGAAAAGACGCCATAGTCGTCCTTCTATTTGCCGATCATGGCGAACGCTACAAACAAGTGCTATACCCCGACCTGCCGCATACGGAATCAAGCTATGGAATTGTATAACGACATAGCGCTACCTTTAGCCTGGCCAGATCAAACAGCATACGGTGACGAGGCATGGATGTCCTTACTCCAGAAATGTGGTATTGTGAAAGATCTACACTTTAAGGTCGGGCATGCGGCTATTTTACTCATCGAAAGGAAAACCGGAGAAATACGTTACTTCGATTTCGGCCGGTATATCTGCCCACGTGGATATGGACGCGCCCGATCGCAAGATTTCGATCCACGCCTGCGGATAAGTATTCGGGCAGATATCGATCCCGCTACGGGAGAAATTACAAATCTCTTGGATATTTTACAGGAATTGTCTGGCATGGAAACAGCCACACACGGAGGCGGACGTCTACTGTTTGTTCCGGTACAGGGCATATCCTTCAAAAAAGCAGTGGATTATGCGGAAAATATTGTACGGCAAGGCCCGATCCTATACGGTGCGCTCGCAGCAAATAACAATAGCTGTTCCCGCTATGTGGCCCAGGCGCTTACGCATGCGATGGATCCCAAAGATTTCCGAATACGGAAAATATTGTATCCCGAATGTGTAAAAGCCAGCCCAACAAGTAATATCGTCAATGCATCGCCGGATGGCTATATCTACTGTTACGAACAAAGAATCCTGTCGCAATGGAAGATGGGTAGGTGGGCTTCGCTACGATTTCAGTGGAATCTTATCCGGGAAAATCTACGTACTAAGAAAACACCGCTATCCTCTCCTACGGATGGAAAACATACTGTAGGTTATCTGGGCGAACCTGTACGCCCTTCAGGATTACCAGCAAAGGCGCAGTGGTTGGGCGGGATCGGTGAAGGTGTCTGGCTTTATGCGGAGCATAATGCGGAAAACATGACCGTAAGTTGCTATTCGACTGCCGGAGAGGTACTGTATCAGACACGAGCCAAGTGTCCACAAGATTTTGACAGGGACAAATCCTATGCCTTTACACCTGATTTTAGCTGCAAGCATTTTACTATATTGCAACACGGAAATACATATGTATTCAAACAATTGGACCTGACCGGGGAAATAGAAGCTTCTATTCCTCCCGCTCAATATTTAAATAACTCTTAAACCATGGAAGTTACATTATTAAAAGCAAAAATCCACACGGTAGTGGTTACTGAGGCAAACGTAAAATATAACGGCTCGATTACCATCGATGCTGACTTATTGGACGCCGCTGGTATCAAAAAATACGAACAGGTATATATTAACAACGCGATAAACGGAAGCCGCATCATGACTTACGTCATACCTGGAAAAAGAGGTAGTGGCGAAGTGTGCATGAATGGTGGCGCAGCATTACATGCGAAGGTCGGTGACACGGTGCATATCTTATCGTTCGTCAACATGTCACCGGAAGAAGCGGATAGCTATCAACCTACATTGGTCTTTACCGAGGGTAATAATCAAATTAAATCGGTCGAAAAGTATAATTATTAAGGGATATCGAAGCAGTCTTAATATACCATTCGTAAAACATTTTTTAAAGTTGGCAAACCACCAACTTTTTTTTGTATTTTTGTAGATGTATGATTATTATCAATGAGAGGAAACTGAGCATATTTATTAAGAAACATTCGGATGCCAGCAAAAGTGTCTCCACTTGGAAGATCGTGACCAAACGAGCACATTGGCAGAAAAATCAAGATATACTCGATAGCTTTCCGAAAGCGAAAATAATCAAAGGCAAAAGGGCGCGCTTTAAGATTGTCGGAAATAAGTACCGATTGATTGTCGAAGTAAATTTTGATCTGGCGCTGGTCGATGTTCGTTTCATCGGAACACACAGTGAATATGATAATATAGACGCATCAACAATTTAAGTACATTTGAAACGTATAGTTATGAAAAAGAAAATGTGGTTTTTAATTGAATCGGAAGAAGAATATCAAGATGCTTTGCAGAGATACGAGGAAATTAAGTATAGTGAAAAAGGAGCAAAAGAGTATAAAGAGTTACAGCTTTTAGTTAAATTGATATCCGATTACGAAGAGAAAACATCCATTTTACCAGAAGTAGATCCGATAGAGCTCATAAAAATCAGAATGGAGGAATTTGGCTATAATCCAAAAGAACTCGCTTCAGCCTATGGAGATAAGGGGACGGTAAGCAAGGTGCTGAATTATAAACAAGCTTTATCACTCAACATGATCCGTAAATTCAGTGATTTATTGAAGATTCCTGCTGATCTATTGATAAAAGAATATCCTTTACATATTTCATAAGGTCTGCAAAAATTACGTACTATAACTTCATTAATCTTTCCAAATGATGATATCCAATCCCAAAATAGCTTTTTAGGGATTGCAATTTCATTAAAATTTCGTCCTTCCGGTGATCACTGGGAGGATTTTTTTTAACAGCTATAATCATTACATTTTTGGGCGTATGCATATCCGAAACAAACTGCACCACTTTGGTCTGGTATCCGCTATATTCGAGCAATAGCGCACGTATACTATCGGTAAGCATCTCGGCATGCCGTTCTAAAAATATCCCGTATTTTGTCATAAAATCCAGATCGTTTTTAGCCTTCGTCCGCTCCAGCTCACGCCGGATTTGTTTGTGGCAACAGGGTGCCACGACAATCAGGCCGGCATAATTCGTAATACCTTTGTAAATCGCATCATCTGTTGCGGTGTCGCAGGCATGCAGGGCAATCAAAACATCCAGATCGCCAGCGACAGCATAGTCTTCAATCGTACCCGGACTAAACTGTAACTTATCCAAGTGTGAATCCACAGCAATGGCATTACATAGATCGACCAGATCTTGCCTGTACTCGACGCCTTCTACCCGGGCCTGTCTATTCAGTTGGTTATGGAGATAATCGTACAAGGCAAAAGTCAGATAGCCTTTCCCCGCCCCCATATCCACGACACGGAGTTCGTCCTTCGCGGGCAGCTCCTGTAGCGTGCTACTCAATATCTCTATATAATGATTAATCTGCTTCCACTTATCCTGGGCGTTTTTATAAACCTTCCCTTCGGCGTCAGTCAACCGCAAGGCATGTAGATAAGGTTTCTCTGTGGATGTTATCTTCCGCTCTTTATGATGGTCATGAGCGAGGGTATGAGGTTTCTTTGCCGAAGGCTTTTGGATATATATCGACCATTTATGACCGCTCTGGTGCTGACATATCCGATCCTCATCTTCCGCAAACAAGGTAGCTACGCGAAAACCATCCGTTTGCAGAAGGTCGTCAATATGTGCCAATCCCTCCGACACAGTATAATTTTTCGTCACATCCCGACGCTGATACCGGTAGACAAAAGACAACCGTAACTCCCGCTTGATGAGCACAGGTTTGACATACACATTCTTTAATTCTGCTTCGGCACCCCGATAGTTCCCAAGAGACAATTTAATAAAACTGTCGTTTTCCAAACTTAGTTTGACGTGTTCTAGAAATTCCTGTGGTGTCGCCATGGCAGGACATTTATTTTAATTAAAAAAGCATCACAGTTTCTTTTGTGATGCTTTCTGATCTATACTGAGGATGTATAATTATTTCTTACCAAAGCCCAAGACGGCAAATACAATCTTAAAAGCCATAAAAGCCCCGACAATCATCATGACATTGGCAATAAGCGAAAATGCAAAGGTCCATTGATCCAATGCAGGAAACCAGTCCGGCACAAAGCGTATAAAAACCCCAATTATCCCGATTACAATCGCGACCGTCAAAGAAACATAATAATGGGTCTGATTAGCATTATTCTCTGTCTTGCGGGGCTGTCTTTCAACTATCGTATTTTCCATTGTATTCAAAATATATATTGATAGCACAAACTTAGAGAAAAATCCCTTTATATGCAATTATAATAGTGCCGTATAAAAATAAAATATTAGTATACTTGCAGTAGAAATTATGACAAGGTTAAGATTCCTACTGTATTTTATAACATGGACATTCCCTATATTGACGTGGGGACAATACCAGCGTATTGAAAACTTTATCGTGAAAGAAAATCTGACGGCCAATGGAAAGATTGCCATCATAGCGGTGGATTCGGCAGAAAATGTCAACGAAAACATCAACGGAACGTTCAAATTCAGCATAAACAGCTTTGAACAAAGCCTGGCTTTTCACGACGGTGTGGCTGTACCTGCACATCCAATCAACGGTTCAACATTTGCTTTTTTTAAGCACAAAAATCAACAGACCTCGATAAGCAAGTTCTATTTTCTGTACAAAACCGACAAAGAGATCACTCCTATAAAAATCAGCGGATTATTGCTCTTGCTTATTCCGGCTGTGCTTTTACTGGTTGCTTATATGTTCAAACGCTTTCTGATGACCTTTGTCGTGCTGGCTTTGATTTATGCGTATTTCGCTTATTCGAAGGGGCTGTCACTCGCCCAGCTCTTGGAGAGCGCTTTCCATACGCTCAAAAATTTTATCGGTTAAAAAGGCAGCCCTACACCGAAATTATATTGGATGAAATTATACCTATCGGGGCGGTGGCTGAGAAAATAGTCAGCCTTGAAATCCTTGGAGCGGAACCAGTATTTTGCGACCCATTGTTCACTACCTTCGAACTGCGGATCCTTAATCTTTACCCCTGCATCCAGCCGCAACACAAAGTAATCCATATCAAAACGTAATCCGAAGCCACTGCCTACCGCAATCTGGTTGAAAAGACGGTTGATCTGAAACTCGCCGTTGGGGTTCAACACGTCCGGTCTAAGCCGCCAGACGTTGCCCATATCGACAAAGGTTGCTCCATTCATCTTCGCCCCGAAGAAGTTATTTAATATCCGGAACCGATATTCCATATTAGCCTCCAGTTTGATCTCCCCCAGCTGATCTAAGTTCCGCAAGTTCAACCGCAATTCTTCCCTTACCACCTCTCTATTATAATTTCCAGGCCCTAAAGTCCGCGCCTGCCACGCACGTATCCCGTTCATTCCGCCGGCAAAAAAGCTCTTTTCAAAAATAAGAAGGTTGGAGTTGTTGCCATAAGGTACAGCTACCCCTCCGTTAAAGCGCAGGACAAACTGCCGATGGCCGTCAAAATATTGATACCACCTGTAATCTACTTCACCTTTAACATATTGGAGGTAGGGCACATTAAACAACAGCTTCTCACCGGAGCTGTTTTCCGGAAAATTAAACAGCCTACTCAACACCCCCAAGGTATTGCCACTGACATCTACCGAACCTTTAAAATAAGAGAAATTTTCCAGCTTCAACAACTTAGCAGCATTCCACGTCATGGCATACTGCGACCCTAATCCAAAATACTCCCTATCGTTCGACCGGACGTACAACGTGTACCCTTCATCCTCCAGACTTTGCTTGAACGCATCATCCAAGCGGCCCAAGCGATATTCCAGGACCAATGGCGTGTAACTGTGTTGCAAGGATGGAGACTGCCACCAGGAATAGTTTAACGTATTAATAAAATACCGGTTGGAATAGGTCTGATCCTGGTTAAACAATTGCAGGCTGGAGGACAATGTCGTACGGGGAAGACCATATTCACCGGCATTATGCATACCAAAAGGCAAAAGCAGTCGGGGTACCACCAAATTTACACCGACCTGAAAATCGTTGTTAAATATCTTTTGGGACAAGTCTCCTTCAAGTCGGGGGTCGAACAAAACACCGTACCGCAGTTTGATTTCCAATAGCTCCGATCCGCCAAAGATATTGCGGTGCGAAAACGTATTACCGACATTAAAACCGCTCATACCCGAACTGAAAGTATACTCTCCCTCCATCTGATTGGCCATCACCGATCGGGGTATCAATTCGTAAGATACATTCAACACATTGTCTTCCGCTTTCTCGTAGTTGATTCGCACACTTCGAAAACCGTTCATTTCATACAGCCGATCATAAGAGATATTTTCATTCCGCAAACTATAACGCTCACCAGAGCGTAAGAACATATAGCGGGCGATAGGCCGTAACCTAAAATGACCCGTTTCATCCTGAAAATTAACCCGAACGGTCGAATCGTATTCCGGCACGGATGCCCCCGAAAGCGTATTCGGCTTTTGAATAGTCAGCGACACATCATTGATCGTATAAACCTGTTGGTCTATCGAATCAGGTTTCAAAATAGTCATGGATAGGTCTGCCTGATTCTTAACCTGGTTCGTATCCACACCGATGCGCATATATTGGCGGAGATAGTCAAAATACCCCAAGTTCTTAGCCGATAGAAAAAGGTTCTCCCGCTCCATAAGTAGCTTTTGCATATCATACTGCTCGCCTTGGACGATAGCGGTATGAGGCTTCACTTTCTCCTCATACACCGTTCCTATCTTTTTATCCTCAAAATTATAGTGAACAGTACCGATATAATACGGGTCGCCCAAGGTGGCCTGAAAAGTAATCTTCGATTTTTTCTTTTTTGTCGTGACAACAGGTTGCACTTGGGCGTTGAAGAAACCCTTGGTTTGCAAAAACCGTTGTATCTGGGTATTGGAGAGATCAACTAAAGACGAATCCAAGATATGAGGCGGCTCGCCTACCTGACGGATTTTTTCTTTTTTATAGCGGCCGTCCTTCGTATTGAAAATATTATAGATGGATAAATTTAATACCGAGTTCGGGCGTATCTCGTTGGATACATACTGCATGACCTGCTCTTTCAATCCCGTAGGTACGCCTTCTAAATCAATATCTGTTACAAGCGATTGATCGTCCTCTACATATTTTGCCGATCGACATGATGTAAAAATCAGCAAGAAAAGCCCTATACTTGTAAAAAATAATAAACTACGGTATCCAGTCATTCATCTTATGTTGTCAAAAGCTCAAATCAGCCTTATAAAATCCCTACAGCATAAAAAATTCCGCACACAGCACCGGCTTTTTGTCGTAGAGGGCATAAAATCAGTAGCTGAATTTATACATTCCGCTTACAAGGTACAACAAATTTTTTCGACCGCTGAGGCGCATACAAAGTTGGATAAAATACCTCAAAATATAAAATGTGAAATCGTTTCAGATACAGCGTTCAGCAAACTGAGCAGCCTGAAAAATCCCCAGGGTACACTGGCTTTGGTCGAGCTCCCCGCTCCGACCGGACATCTCGATAGCGCCAACCTGAAAGGTCGCCACAGCATCGTTCTCGATGATGTGCAGGATCCCGGGAATCTCGGCACGATTATCCGGACAGCAGAATGGTTCGGCATCGACACGATTATATGTTCAACGAATACTGTCGATGTGTTCAACCCCAAAGTTGTGCAGGCGACCATGGGTTCTCTCGCGCGGGTAAGCGTACACTATATGGACATTGAAGCCTTTATACAGACCATCGATATTCCGGTTTTTGCAGCACTGTTGGACGGGCAGTCGATTTATGCTACGGATTTCGGCAAGGAGGGACTGATTATCATGGGGAACGAAGGCAACGGAATCCGTAAAAGCCTGCTGAAGAAAGTCGATCATAAAGTCACGATACCACGTATCGGTCAGGCCGAATCGCTGAATGTTGCTGTGGCTACTACCCTATTTTGCTCGGAACTGGCGCGGCAAAAATTTCTTGTGTAATAACTATAGATTTCTGTTCTATTAAATTTATCGTATATTGGAGTGTAAAAAAAACCTTTAAACACTTGGGTTATGGAAAAACAATCGCCAAAAAAAAGTTATGCACTTGATCTAGCCTCCAGCTTATTTGCGTTGGTATTGATTTTGACTTTGATGTATCTTTCGCAGAGTGTGCTATTACCCCTGTTGTTTGCCACATTGATTTCCATCTCTCTATTTCCCTTGGCGCGGTTTTTCGAACGTATACGCTTAGGCCGAGCGCTTTCAGCCTTGTTGTCCGTGACGATCGCCATAGCCATCATCTCGGCTATATTATGGTTTATTGTACACCAAAGTATTATCATCGGCAAAGATGCGACAGCGATCACCAGCAAGGTACTGTCCGTGCTTGATGGCGGACAAGAATGGCTCTATGAAAAGTTCGGCATAGGTAAAAACCAGGTGCTGGACAAACTTCGCGAACAGGGGAATAAATCACTGGAAAATGTAGGTAGCGTCATCACAGCAACTTTCGGCTCTATCGGGAGTATGTTGGCCAGCGCCATTTTAGTACCGCTCTATAGCTTTTTTATGCTCTATTACCGCGATTTCTTTCGGGAATTCTTCTTCCGGGCTTTCAAATCGACACCCCAGCAAAAAGTCAATGAGGTATTGAATAAAATATATAACGTGGTACAAAGCTATCTCGTCGGACTGATCACTGTGATGGGTATTGTTGCCGTATTAAATACCGTCGGCCTGATGGCTATGGGCATCGATTATGCCTGGTTTTTCGGCACATTAGCCTCCCTCCTCATGCTTTTACCTTATATCGGGATTGCTATCGGTTCTATCCTGCCTGCCCTATTTGCATTGGCCGTCAAAGATAGTGCATGGTACGCTATAGGAGTCGTTGCGTGGTTTCAGGTGGTTCAGTTTCTGGAGGGAAATATCATTACCCCGAACATCGTCGGAAGCAAAGTTAGCATCAACCCGCTTATGGCGATTATCGGCATCTTACTGGGAGGTATGCTTTTCGGACTCGCCGGCCTAATCTTGGCATTACCTTTTATCGCCACGTTAAAAGTTCTTTTCGACGCCATTCCAAATATGCAGGCCTTTGGCTTCTTGATCGGCGAACCGGAGAAAGAGCACCTTAAACGAAATGCGACACAGGAACTGCTCATGAGATGGGGCATCGTACGTCTACCTCGTAATAAAAAGAAAATCCAAGTCGATGTCAAAACCAAGGTAGAAAATAACGATCCGCAAACGGAAGTCACCTACAAGGAAATAAATGAAAGCGAGGAAATTCCTAAAGATGATCCGGCCGGCAATGCCAGTTCTTAGACACTGAAATAAGCCCGTACATTCTTACCTTCCATCCAATTCATAAAGGCTTTGTTAACGACCTTATTACCTCCCGCTGTGGGGTAATTCCCCGAGAAGTACCAGTCTCCTTTATGGTCTGGACAAGCAATGTGCAGATTGTCCAAGGTCTGGAATATAACTTCCAATTCCGCATTTAAATGGTGCGGGCGAACAATATTAGCGATCTCTACAGAAATTTCATCGTCGGTGAAAGGTGCATAGATTTCTTTCACGTAATTTTCGATCTCGTCTTTCGGTTTAGTGATCGAAGCTACACATTTTTGGTAAACCTCATCGATAATATGAGACATCCCTCGGCGCTTCAAAAGATTGATAGCCGCCTCAAATGCGACAAATTCGCCCATGCGGGACATGTCAATTCCATAACAATCCGGATATCGGATCTGTGGGGCCGATGAAACAATAACGATCTTCTTGGGATGGAGTCTATCAAGAATGGTCAATATAGACTGCTTCAATGTCGTACCTCTGACAATCGAATCATCAATGGCGACAATAGTGTCCTGATCATTGCGCACAATCCCATAAGTGGTATCATAGACATGCTGTACCATATCCTGGCGGTCAGCATCCTGCGTAATAAACGTCCGCAACTTCGCATCCTTCACATTGAGCTTCTCAAATCGCGGGTGAATATTCAAAACCTTCTCCAGTTCTGTATCAGATATCTTCTCGTCGCGCTTAAGCAATACCTCTTTCTGATAATCCCGGACATATTGACTTACCCCTTCCATCATACCGTAATAGGATACCTCCGCCGTATTCGGAATGAAAGAAAAAACAGTATTTTCAATATCATGGTCGACCGATTTCAGTACCTGATCACATAATAGGCGACCTAGCGACTTACGTTCCTTGTAAATATCGGCATCCGATCCCCGGGAGAAGTAAATACGCTCAAAAGAACAGGATTTCTGTTCCACGGGCTGTCTAAACATCTCTTCCGTAATCGTGCCATCTTTCTTTACGATTAAGGCATGTCCGGGCTTGATTTCTTTCACGGCGCGCACCGGTATATTGAACGCAGTCTGGATAACAGGTCGTTCAGAAGTCACCACTAATACCTCATCATCCTGATAATAGAATGCCGGACGGATACCTGCAGGGTCACGCATGACAAAAGCATCGCCATGACCAAAAATTCCGGCAATGGTATATCCACCGTCCCATGTCTTCGCCGAGCGCGTTAATATCTTCGCCACATCGAGATTTTGGGCTATTTGTGCCGAAATTTCGATATTCGAATAACCTTCGTTTTTGAATTGGTCAAACAGCTCTTGATTTTCGTCATCCAAAAAGTGGCCGATTTTTTCCAGAACAGTGACCGTATCGGCCTGTTCCTTGGGATGTTGACCCAGGTCATAAAGTTGTTGCAGCAGCTCATCAACGTTAGTCATGTTGAAATTACCTGCTACAACCAAGTTCCTTGTCATCCAATTGTTCTGCCTCAGAAAAGGATGGCAGCTTTCAATACTATTCTTGCCATGCGTGCCGTACCGTAAGTGTCCTAAAAGTACTTCTCCCGTGAAGCTTACATTATCTTTCAGCCATTTTGTGTCTTTTGACTCCCGGGGAAAAGCCTTATTAACCGATGCAAATTTCTTCTGCACATACTCAAAAATATCGGCAACAGCAGAAGATCCCATAGCGCGATAACGGCTGATATATCGGTTTCCGGGCTTAACGTCAAATTTTATGGTTGCAATACCCGCCCCATCCTGACCACGGTTGTGCTGTTTCTCCATAAGGAGATACAATTTATTGATACCGTAGTAAGGGGTGCCATATTTTTCCTGGTAATATGAGAGGGGTTTTAATAGTCGGATAAGTGCAATACCACACTCGTGTTTTATAGCGTCACTCATAGCTTGAATTGATGCCACAAAGGTACAAAAATTGTTTAAACAATAATAATCACCCGACTATCATTTTACAACTTTTCTCCATGTTGAGAAAGGTCCAGCCCTAACGCTTCATCCTCTTCCGTAACACGTAGTGTAGATATTTTATCGGTAATATTCAGTAAGATAAACGCCATGGCAAGCGTAAACAGCGATGCACCGACTAAGCCAATAAGGTGTGCTACAAAAAGTTGTGTTTCGCCGTAGAACAAACCATTCACCTCTACTGCTTCATTAATGTTATGATGGGCAAACACGCCCGTGAGCACCATGCCCACCATACCACCGACCCCATGGCTCGGAAATACATCCAGTGTATCGTCCAGCTTCGATTTTGTCCGCCAGTCGATCAAAAGGCGACTGATAACAGCCGCGACAGCTCCAATGACCAATGAATGAGGCACCGTGACAAAACCCGCAGCGGGTGTAATCGCTACCAAACCGACGACAACACCTATACATACCCCCATAGCGGAGGGCTTGATACCTCGTGCCGCATCAAAGAAGATATAGGTCAATGCAGCCGCGCCAGAAGCCGTAGATGTGGTTGCCAAGGCAGTAGCTGCCAATTGAGAAGCGCCAAACGCTGAACCTGCATTAAAGCCAAACCATCCAAACCACAACATACCTGTCCCCAGCAAGACGTATGTAATCCGGGCAGGTGTATGTTCCTTGAAATCCTTACCCTGCTTAAGATAGATAGCGGAAGCTAAAGCGGTAAGGCCGGCAGACATATGTACTACAGTTCCGCCCGCAAAATCAAGCACCCCCATCTGGAATAAAATCCCATCGGGATGCCAGGTCGCATGTGCCAGGGGCGCATAGATAAAAACAAAAAACAGGCAGATAAAAAGCACGTACGAGGTAAAACGTATCCGCTCGGCAAAAGCTCCGGTAATCAACGCCGGCGTAATAATGGCAAACTTCAATTGGTACATAGCAAACAACGTAAACGGAATAGTGGGTGCTCCGCTCCAGGGTTTCCCATCCAAAACGCCGTTAAACATAAAATACGTGGTGGGATCTCCTATGACTCCTCCAATTGATTCGCCAAACACCAAAGAAAATCCAAATACCACCCACACCACCGCAACAACGGCCATACAGATGAAACTCTGTAACATGGTCGAAATTACATTTTTCTTTTTCACCATACCGCCATAAAAATAGGCCAGACCCGGTGTCATAATCAACACCAAAGCCGTAGAGGCTAACATCCAGGCAATATCAGCAGCATTATATTCATTATTATCATTCAATTCCGGTAAATCAGAACAAAACATCGCAATAAAAACAACAACAATCATCAAAATGATAGGAATGAATGATTTTTTTCCAGACAAACTCATATTTTTTTATTCATTTTATAATTAAACATTACAAATAAATAAAAATTACAGCAATAAAATGAAATTTTTGTATAAAAAAATACAAAATATTAGAAAACAATAATCAAAACAAGGTTATATATGAGAATATAACAAAGAAAAATAGGAATAAATGAAAATCAGAACGTGTGTAAGCTATGACTTATTGGAGAATAAGTGAGCAATTCGCTGTAAAAAAGTAGGTTTCACACCAATATACCATTTGTCTCCATCCTTTTTCGTGGGATATATATCGATATAATTGCCTTGTCCGGCCAAACCCTTCCCTGTTTCCAGATCAAATTTCTGCCGATGATACGGACAGACAAGAAACCGACCTTCACACCATCCTTCAGCCAATGGTGCTCCTGCATGCGGGCATTTGCGGGAAAAAGCGACATAGGCCCCCTCATAAAAAACCAAACAAAAAGTTTTTTCGGGTAAGCTTACCAGCTGAATAGCATCCTTCTCTAAATATGCGGATGGAATCTCAATCCAATACATCTACAACCTGATTTAGTTGATATAAAGATACATATATCCTAAAAAGTTTTTATTTTATTTAGGCCGCTTCGTTTCTTTTCATTAGTTTTATGGAAAGATATTGCGTTATGAAAGATTACTTCTCGACCATATCCGACAAATATGCCCGATTTCGTCCCGATTATCCGCAAACTATCTTTGACTTTCTCTATCCCTTATTAAAGGAAAAACAAAAGGCTTGGGATTGTGGCACAGGCAACGGGCAGGTTGCACGCGAGTTGGCCCAGACTTTTTCACAGGTAGAGGCAACTGACATCAGCCAATCTCAGCTTCGCCATGCACACCCGGCAGACAACATCTCTTATTCCCTGCAACCGGCGGAAAGCACGAACTTTGATGACAACAGCTTTGATCTGATCACGGTGGCACAGGCCGTCCACTGGTTCGATTTTGAAAAGTTCAATGAAGAGGTCAGGCGTGTGGCCAAGCCAAATAGTATTATCGCCTTGATAGGTTACGAGTTAAATAATATTACACCCGAGGTGGATGCCGTGGTACGTGCGCTATATACCGATATTATCGGTGAGTACTGGAGTTTTGAGCGAAAATATATCGAGGACAGGTACCAGACCATCCCTTTCCCATTCCGGGAGCTGGAAACACCCGAAATCACCAACATCAAACTATGGAGTTACGATAGCCTCATCGGTTATCTCCACACCTGGTCTGCCGTAAAAAGTTTCATGGACACAAAAGGACATAACCCTATCGACGATATTGAAGCGGATTTAAAACAGGCATGGGGAGCAGCAGAATTCCGCAAGGTTAATTTCCCGATTATATTCCGTGCAGGCCGTATTAAGTAACTACAACCGTTAGCAGTATTTTAATGTGAGGCGCAAGGCATACCCTATAATAATGGCGATCAGAAAGCTGGCAAATGTTCCCACCAGCACATATTCTGTAAATTTTGTATTTTTCGCATTATTCAGGTCTCCAAACCGAAAAATAGATTTGGCAGCCAACAAAAAACCAATGCCGGACAAAAAACCAAGCTGAATAAATAAGACGATAATAAGGCGTTCCATCACACCTATCAGTAAGCCGGCATCCAAGAGCGTCTCCTCTTTCTTGCCATGCAATACATGCTCCTTGCTCCATCTACTAAAGAAAACACGCAGCAATATCGGACTTACCACCACCGTAAGCAGTAAAGCTACCGTATAGGCCAAAAACTTGGCGGACATAAAAACTGTCAGACGCTCCAACGGTATCTCATATATATGGCCTACTACCGTAAGGATAACCAGCATATGTAGAAATTGGTCTGCCAGGAAAAATAAAACCGGATTTGATGGCCATTTCTTTTCACATACGATCTTCATGCTATCGATAGCGAGATGTGCAAAACCAATAAAGATCATATAGGGCCAGCTTGCGGAAAGATTCTGGAAAAACACGATACCTAATAGAATAACATGGATACAGACATGTAAAAGCAGGTAAAATACATTTTCCCGCCGCTTGATAACGAGCTTTTTTGTTTGTAAAACAAAATCGCCGACAATGTGGGCCAGCAGCAGTTTAAGAAATAAGACTAACATCGCTTTATTAATTCTTGTGTACAGTAATCCATGACTTTCGATAGCTGTGCAAAATGGGCTTTGCTCAGCTCGGTACTGACCTGACTTTGATATTTGCGCTTCAGCAGATCAGCCAACTCCTTTTGGCTGGCCTCGGGATTTTCCAATGCTATCGCGACGCTTTCCGCCATATTGACCGTCCATTTATCACTCAATTCCATAGCCAGATCCATCATAATATTCACCGGCTCATTGTATTCAGGCCAGGGGCTCCGCAACATCACCAGGTCTTTACGCAACGCGTCGAACGCTTCGCCTGCATATACAAATGCCGATCCATTCGATTTTCGTATACTGTCGTCTTCATATTCAACCCCTCCTATCCCGATCCCTAACCTCACGTCTAAAGGAGCTAAGGACCGTATGCGCGCTTTCACATAAAACACAAACTTGAAACAGTCTGCCACGGGCAGCTCCGCCTGAAAACTATCGCCTCTGAATATATCAAATTTTTGCGCATAACGTTTTAAGGCTTCTTCCAGAACCGGCAACCAACGGTCAGCATCGGCGTGTCTGGAATTTACGACATCTCCTATGATAATGACATGCATGGCATTGTTGTTATATCATCAAATATAATGATATTCTGAAATATTAACAAAAACAATGATAATCAAAAAAATCATTAAAATAGATCATACATTAATACGGCTATAGGTTGTAACAATCCGGCATAAATCTTACATTTACATAAAATATATGGAAACTGTATGGCTTTAAATTACGTTTGGATAGCCTTTTTTATTATTGCTTTTATCGTTGCCCTTGTCCAGCTCATCTTCTTTGGAAACACTGAAATATTCTCTGACCTCATTAATACGCTGTTTGACAGCGCAAAAACGGGGGCTGAACTTTCACTCGGCCTGATCGGCATTATGACCTTTTGGCTCGGCATTATGAAAATCGGCGAAAGGGCCGGTATGATTTCGGTTTTTGCTAAAGGAGTCAGTCCCTTCTTCAGCAAATTATTTCCCGGCGTACCGAAAGGACATCCGGCCAACGGTTCCATCATTATGAACTTCTCCGCCAATATGTTGGGGTTGGATAATGCGGCCACTCCCGTAGGACTTAAAGCGATGAAGGAGCTTCAAGAGCTTAACCCCGACAAAAACACGGCTACGAACGCACAAATCATGTTTTTGGTATTGAATACCGCAGGGATTACCCTCATCCCCACTTCTGTAATTGCGTTGCGGATGGCCAGCGGGGCTGCAAACCCGGCGGATATATTTATTCCCTCACTCATCGGAACGTTTATATCTTTTACAGCCGGTATGATCGCTGTCGCTATTTATCAGCGCATCAACCTCCTGAAGCTGCCTGTATTGATCTTCTTCGCGATATTTGTAGGGCTGATGTGTCTGCTGTATTTTGGTTTACAGGGACTTCCACCGGACGAAATGCAAACGATAACCGGACTTATCGGCGGGCTGCTTATTTTTTCGATCATCATACTCTTTATCGCATACGGTGCAGCAAAAAAAATAAATGTATACGACGCTTTCATTGATGGGGCAAAAGAGGGGTTTACCACTTCGGTCATGATTATACCTTTTCTCATTGCTATTCTGGTGGCTATCGGCGCGTTCCGCGTCACAGGCTGTATGGACTATATTGTAAACGGCATCGGCAGCCTCGCGGCAGCTCTCGGACTGGATACGCGTTTTATACCGGCATTACCCGTAGGACTGATGAAAACACTCAGTGGCGGCGGTGCCCGTGGCCTGATGGTCGATGTGATGCAGACCTATGGCGTCGACTCTTTTCAGGGAAGACTGGCTAGTATTATCCAAGGCTCATCCGAAACAACATTTTATGTACTAGCCGTTTATTTCGGCTCAGTCGGCATTAAAAACACAAAATACGCGCTGACCTGTGGTCTGATTGCCGATCTGGTCGGATTAATAGCGGCTATATTGCTGGCTTATTTATTTTTTGGTTGATATAAATACACGTATATAGATGAAAACTATTGCTTTAATTGCACATGACGGTAAAAAGGCCGAAATGGTGGCCTTTGTTAAAGACCATCTGGAATACTTAAAAAAAGCCAAGCTGTTGGCCACGGGTACAACCGGGTCTTATATTCAACAAACAGGTCTGGACGTGGAATTAAAATTAAGTGGACCAAAAGGCGGGGACGCGCAGATCGCAGCATTAGCTGCTGAAGGAAAAGTCGACGGAATTATCTTTTTCCGGGATCCCTTAGGAAAACACCCACACGAGCCGGATATTCAGATGCTTATGCGTATATGCGATTTATGGAATGTTCCCTTGGCCACCAATCCGGCAACGGGCACACTCATCATTGAAGGGCTGTTGGACAATTGATTTTTTTGCTTCACGTTACCGTAAATACGACACATTTTATATAAGTTTGGGGGCACTTTAACAATCGCGCATGATGTCAATATTAGAGGAGCAGACCCTAAGCAGTCCTTTTCAGGGATTCTCCAGAGCAGAATGGAAAAGCCTGAACGGACACTTTAACCATAATCTTGGTCCCCGCGACCTGGAACAACTCCATGCCCTCAACGAACCTTTGACGATCAACGAAATCGAAGACATCTATTTTCCGCTAGCCCATCTGTTGGCGCTACATATCAAAAATTACAACACTTTACGAAACGACAGCCATCTTTTTTTTCAGAGAAACCAACAAAAATTACCCTTCATCATCGGCATCGCGGGCTCGGTAGCGGTTGGAAAAAGCACCACCGCACGTGTGCTGCGAAGGGTTATGTCCATGTTGCCTTACAAACCGACTGTCGAACTGGTAACAACAGACGGATTTCTATATCCCAATAAAACACTCGTCCAACGGGGCCTACTCAACAAAAAAGGCTTTCCGGAAAGCTATGATACCAAAAAGCTTCTCCATTTTCTTTCTGCTGTAAAATCGGGCAAAAAATCGCTCAGTGTTCCCTTGTATTCTCATCTTGAGTACGATGTACTGCCCAACAAGAAATTGATCATTCACAATCCGGACATTTTAATCATCGAAGGGATCAATGTCTTACAAGTCAATTCGCAACGGTCGCCCAACAGCAACAAGATGTTCGTTTCCGACTTTTTTGATTACTCGATCTATGTGGATGCTTTGGAAAAAAATATACTAACCTGGTACATCAATCGGTTCGAGTCACTCCGGGTTACCGCATTCCAAAACCCAAGTTCATACTTCCACAAGTATGCGGATCTATCGACCGAAGAAAGCCGGATAAAAGCGAATCAGATATGGAACGAAATTAACAAACCCAATCTGCATGACAACATCCTCCCTACCAAATACCGGGCAGATCTCATATTATACAAAGGTTCTAACCATTTTGTAGAAGATATTAAAGTCAGGAGGATTTAAACTGCTCTTTTTCCACTAAGAGGATATGCCGCAGCAGTTCGTTCTCCAATTCCTGATGCTGCCGGTTACTACTCCGCGTGGCATACAATTCCACTCTATACCGCACATAATCCTTTCCTATTTCCACGACCTCCAGATTGATTTCGTCTTTCCCACCGATATGCGGATGGTTATTGAGCACCTTGCGCACCTCATCTTCCAACTGCTGTACGGTCAGGCTGGATTGTAACGGCAATTCAAATTTTACCGCAACCAGATGTGAGCGATGGGCCGATAGGTTGACAATGGGATTATTGAAAACGAGGTTGTTCGGCACCATGACAATATCGTCCTCTTCATTTTGTATTTCAATATGCGCAAATGTAACATCCACAATGCGGCCTTCATGCTCTCCTACGCGCACGCGATCTCCAACCGACAATTGTTCCGAAAACATCACAAACAGCCCACTCAACATGTTCGTGATATAGTCCCTGAACAGTACGGCGATAGCCATGGCGACAAACGTCAGGCTCATCAGGAAATCTAAAGGATTGACACCCATGGCCAGCATGAACCCTACAATCAGGAAAATAACGTTCAACATAGCCGTCAGACGGTTTATTCCCAAAACAAAATTCCCCCTGACGGACCCTCTGATGTGACGTGCCCGGTACACCGAAATGATAACAACACGCACGACAGATACAATTAAACTGGGAACTAAAAAGGAATTTATTCCAACTAAGATCTGGTATAATAGACTGCCTTTGGGAATATCTCTGTAATAAACCAACGCCCCCAACAAAATGAATATAACGATCTTAGCTATAAATACAACGGAAATTCTGGGTTTGCTTTCTTGTTCTATCACCATAAAACATACAACTGACTGTACCGATTATTCGTGGATAGCCGCCCTTACCCGGGTAAGCTTCATCAACAGGTCTTCCAACAAATCCAGATGCAGCATATTTGCCCCATCTGATTTTGCCGTACTTGGATCAGGGTGTGTCTCTATAAACAAGCCGTCCGCCCCCACAGCGATAGCAGCTTTAGCTATCGTCTCGATCAGCGCCGGTTTCCCGCCGGTAACCCCAGAAGCTTGATTCGGCTGTTGCAAAGAATGCGTACAATCCATCACCGTGGGCACAGCAAATGAGCGCATTATCGGTATTCCCCTGAAGTCCACGATCAGGTCCTGGTACCCAAAAGTATTGCCCCGATCGGTCAATATCACCTTTTCATTACCGGCCTCTTTTACCTTATCGACAGCAAACCGCATCGACTCAGCCGACAAAAACTGGCCTTTTTTAATGTTCACCACCTTCCCCGTGTTTGCAGCAGCAATAAGCAGATCGGTCTGCCGGCATAAAAAAGCTGGAATCTGCAAGACGTCCACATAGGCTGCTGCCATGGCGGCTTCCTGACTTTCGTGTATATCCGTAACCGTAGGCATATCAAATTCACGGCCGACTTTTTCCAAAATCCGGAGCGCTTTTTCGTCCCCTATCCCCGTAAACGAATCCGCCTTAGATCGATTCGCCTTTCGATAAGATCCTTTAAAAATATAAGGTATGCGGAGCTTATCCGTTATGCTTACGATGCGCTCGGCGATACGTAGAGCCATCTCCTCACCCTCTATCGCACAAGGCCCGGCCATCAGAAAAAACTGACCGGAGTTTCCGTTTTTTATTTTTGATAAATATGTATCAATCATGTGTCCCTTAATTGCCCAATTCAGACATAAACTTAATACGCATCAATTGGATATCTTCATAGGTATAATCCTCTTCCCCTAGCTCGCTTAAAGCGGCCTTTATCGAATCTTCTTCTGCCGATTTAAAATAATCATAGACTTCATCCTGCCGATCCTGATCGATCATCTCATCGACAAAATATCCGATATTCAACTTGGTTCCTGAATTCACAATAGACTCGACCTCTTTCAGTAAATCCTCGTAGGTAATACCCTTGGAAGATGCAATATCCTCTAAACCGATCTTGCGGTCAATATTCTGAATGATAGACACCTTCAAAGCCGACTTATTGGCGGTTGATTTGACCACCATATCCTGCGGACGATCGATGTTATTATCCTCTACGTATGTCTTAATCAACGCAATGAACGGTCCTCCAAACTTCAACGCCTTCCCCGCTCCTACACCATGGATTTGCTTCATTTCATCCGTAGTAATCGGATAATGCGTACACATTTCCTCCAATGACGGATCCTGAAAAATAACGAAAGGCGGCAGCGATTTCTGTTTAGCTATTTTTTTCCGCAGGTCCTTCAGCATTTTCAGCAGCTCGTTATCCAATGCTCCCGTTCCCTGTGCTGCATCTTCGGCTGTATCCTCATTATCGCTTTCCAGCGGTCTATTCAGAATAAACCGTATGCCGTAAGGATTGTTTATATATTTCCCACCGAGATCGGTCAACTGCAACAGACCGTAATGATCGATATCCTTTTTAACAAAACCTGCCAACTCCGCCTGCCGAATCAACGAGTTCCAGTAATTGACGCCCTCCTCCTTCCCGCTGCCGAATAAAGGATGCGTATCGTGCTTATACGAGGAAATAGGCTGATTATTCTGTCCGATCAACACGTTTATAATGTGATGATCGTCAAACTTCGGCCCTTCTTTTTTTATAAAGTTGAGTACACTCAGCAAAGATTCTTCTGCATCGAAATAAGTTTTTTCTGCCCGGCAATTGTCACACATATTATTGCACCCCGTCTCGTCAAACTTTTCACCAAAATAATGCAATATCTGCTTACGTCGACATACCGCTGACTCCGAATAATCAATGACCTCTTTCAGTATCTGTGTACCGATCTCCCGTTCGGACACCGGCTTGTCTTTCATAAACTTAGTGAGCTTTTCAATATCCTTTTTGGAATAAAAAGCCACACAGATACCCTCACCGCCGTCACGTCCGGCACGGCCGGTCTCTTGATAATAACCTTCCATTGACTTCGGAATATCATGGTGTATCACATACCGGACGTCCGGTTTATCGATCCCCATTCCGAAGGCAATAGTTGCCACAATTACCTCTACATTTTCCATCAGGAACTTATCCTGTGTGTCCGCACGGGTCTTGGCATCCAGGCCTGCATGATAAGGTAACGCTTTAATACCGTTAATATTCAACACCTCTGCAATCTCTTCTACTTTCTTGCGGCTCAGGCAATAGATGATCCCTGTCTTTCCGGCGTGGTTTTTAATAAACCGCACAATCTCTTTCACCACATTCGTCTTCGGTCTCACCTCATAATACAGGTTGGATCTGTTGAAAGACGACTTGAACAACGTCGCATTGTTCATCTGTAAATTCTTACGAATATCAGACTGTACCTTTAGCGTCGCCGTTGCTGTCAGCGCAATGATCGGGATATTCGGATCTATGCCGTTAATGACCTGCCTGATCTTACGGTATTCCGGACGGAAATCATGTCCCCATTCTGAAATACAGTGCGCTTCATCTACCGCCACAAAAGACACATTGATGCTTTTCAAAAATTGAAAATTCTCTTCTTTGGCAAGCGATTCCGGTGCCACATATAGTAATTTTGTCTTACCGGATGTCACATCTGTTTTCACACGGCTGATCTCACTTTTTGTCAACGAAGAGTTGAGGAAATGCGCGATACTATCTGATCCGCCGAAAGCACGCAATTGATCCACTTGATTCTTCATCAAAGCGATCAATGGAGAAATAACGATCGCTATACCCTCACTCATTAACGCCGGAAGCTGGTAGCATATCGACTTCCCTCCCCCAGTTGGCATGATAACAAATGTATCCTTCTTATTTAGAATATTGGTAATAATTGCTTCTTGATCGCCTTTAAATGTATCGAATCCAAAAAATTCCTGAAGGTTGTCATACAAACTTTTCTCTATTTCCATCAGTTTAAGGGCAAAATTTGGAAGAAATCTAACTTATCTAACACTCAAAAAACTTACTTTTGTAATATCATATAAAAATAAGGATAATTTCTGTGAAAAGCAATTTGGACATTAAAAAAGAAGCAGAGGAGGTTTTACGGTTAGAAGCCCAAGCTATTCTGGCATTAATCAACCGACTGACAGACGATTTTGCGGAAGTCGTTACATCCATCTTACACCTGAACGGGCGGGTTATTGTAACCGGTATAGGAAAAAGTGCGATCATTGCGCAAAAGATTGTGGCTACTTTAAATTCCACCGGTACGCCAGCGATCTTTATGCATGCCGCCGACGCCATCCATGGTGACTTAGGTATCATCCAGCAGGAGGATCTCATCATCGCTTTATCCAAAAGTGGCAATACGCCAGAAATAAAAGTCCTTGTCCCGTTTCTTAAACAACGCAAAAATACGTTGGTCGCCATGGTGGGCAATACAACATCTTTTCTGGCACAGCAGGCGGATTTTATCCTGGATACTTCCGTCGAACGGGAGGCTTGTCCCAATAATCTCGCTCCCACGACGAGTACCACAGCGCAACTGACCATGGGAGACGCATTGGCCGTATGCTTACAGACAGCACGACATTTTACCGATCAAGATTTTGCATTATACCATCCGGGAGGCGCATTGGGGAAACAACTTTACCTTAAGGTCTCCGACCTCTCCGCGATGAACGGCCGTCCTCATGTCCATCCGGAAGATAAGGTGCGACAGACCATCATCACCATCACCAAGTTCCGGCTCGGCGCGACAGCCGTCTTAAACAACGAAGAAATCGTCGGAATTATCACGGATGGCGATATCCGACGGATGTTGGAAAACAACGAAGAAATCGTGGCTCTCACCGCCGGTGATATTATGTCCAAAGCACCCAAAAGTATAGAAGAATCGGAGCTTGCTGTGAATGCCCTACATCTGATGCGGGAACATAATATCTCTCAGCTATTGGTTACCAATAAGGGAACTTATACAGGGATCATACACATTCAGGACTTGTTGAAAGAGGGTATTATATAAAGCTTCCAGCCTCCAAAGTGTAAAAATCTTGTGAACAATTCGCTAAAAAAATAGTATACCAATAGATTTTAAGTACATTTGGCATATATATTGAATAACATTCATAGCATACGTAAATCAAAATAAAATGAAGAAATTAGTAAGCATAGCCACAGTTTTAGTTGCTTTTATCACATTAGCAGCCATGTCTAGCGCAATCGGCGAGTTTAAATTTGAGAAAGAAACCCATGATTTTGGCAAGATTCCTCAAAATAAGCCTGCCTCCTACGAATTTAAATTTACAAATGTCGGAGATGCCCCTATCATCCTGTCTGAAGTAGCCCCATCGTGTGGATGCTCGGTCGCTGATTACTCAAAAACACCTATAAAACCAGGTGGCGAGGGCACCATCAAAGTAACGTTCAATGCATCTTCAGCAACAGGACCATTTACAAAATCATTCACTGTAAAATCAAACACAAAAACACCTGTAAAGATATTGACGATCAAAGGTGTGGTCGAATAAAAGACAAAGACAATAAGAGAAAAAAGCGCCATCTTTCGGAGATGGCGCTTTTTTTATATCACCTCGAAATGCTTTAACGCATTCCAGATACCGTCATTGTCTACATCATCAGTGATAAAATCTGCGATTTCCTTGACCTCGGCGTTGGCATTCCCCATAGCGACGCCTATATGTACATGTTGTAGCATCGTAATATCATTTCCACCATCGCCAAAAGCCATCGTTTCATGAATATCTACACCAAAATAATCACAGAACATATCAATCCCCACCTTCTTACTCTGTCCCGCCGGATTGACATCCGCAAATAAAGGTGTCCATCGGGATGCTACAGAGTTTGGCATCACATTCCGCATAAACTCCTCTTCATCTTCGGGGCCCAAGAAAATATTGGCCTGCAAAATACTATCTACCTCGACGTTATTGATATCGACAAGTTTGGGAACCGGCAAGTTGAGATGGGCATACATGCCCGCGATTTCCGGTGTGACGTCGTGTATTGTGATTTCCTTTTCCGACATAAAGGAGAAACTCAACGGTTGCCGGTCGGCGTAATCCAGTATCGACTGTATATCCCTCGGATCCATGGCTTTCTTCAAAAGGATTTCACCCGCATTGGTTACACAATATCCACCATTGAAGGTGATATACCCGTCAAAGTTTAAATACCGGACATGGTCTATACTATTAATGGAGCGACCCGTCGACACGATCACCTTTATTCCTTTTGCCTGGAGCTCTGCTATAGCCTCTTCGGTGGAAGGAGGCACTTCATGTGTCTGGAAACTTAAAAGCGTACCGTCAATATCGAAAAAAACGGCTTTTACAGCTGGGTTTTGCATGTCCCAAATTTATGCAAAAAAAATGTCTATGTCTGCTGTTTTTTTGCTCTATATCTATAACAACGCCAAGTTATGGACAGATCAAAAAAGAATTTAAAAGATATTTTCGACATAAGAGGAGACTCCACGTTAGCTACTTCTGAAAAAGAACAGCTCTATACCGCGATTATGAAGGATGTTAGACGTAAGCGTGTTTTCAGGCTTCTCTGGCGATCCTCTACCGTTGCAGCCGTACTCCTTTTAGGCTTGACGTTCCTCTTTATCCATCGCGCAGATGAGAACCACATACCGGATATTCAGGAAATTGCCCGACGCAGCCGGGAAGCATTTGTCGAAAATAACACCATACAGATTGCCTCATTGGACATCGCACAAAAAAGCCTCGCTTTAAAATCTTTATATGCCAAAGAAGTACCGGAAGACACCAAGCTATCTATCCAAGCCAAAGGTGATGATAGCCACTATTCTACCATATATGTTCCTTACGGCAAACGTCAGGAAGTCCTACTTCCAGATGGCTCAACAGTTTGGTTGAACGCCGGTTCCTATTTGACATTCAACAGCAATATGGTTCAAGACGACCGCGAAGTATATCTTAATGGGGAGGGCTTTTTTAATATTAAACATACCGGCAGCCGATTTACCGCACGAACAGCAAAGGCCGATATTATGGTATTGGGGACTTCCTTCAACACAAGTTCTTACGAAGACGATGCTATTTTTTCCATCGAACTGCTCAGCGGAAAAGTAGAACTGAACAGTCCACAAAAGAAATTTAAATCCATCACCATGAAGCCAGGCGAGCGTATTGCGGTCAACTCCCAAAATAATACGGTTCACATCAGCAGAAACACCGCAGGCGACGACATGTTATGGACGAAAAAGCAACTGGCTTTGAAAAACGTCAAAATGCGTGACCTGCTCAAGCGCATAGAGCGTATATATAACGTAACGATCAATGCCGACGAGGAAGTCTATAACATGGATATTGGTTATTCCGGACGCCTGAATGTCGGTGTAGACATCGCTACTTCACTAAGCAGCATATATGAGTTAAGAAACTACGCTATTATATTAAAAGAAAAGGAGGTATCTATCATTCAAAAAGAATAAATATAACACATGTACAAAGGAAAAAAAGAAGAAGAGGAGTCGCCACTCCCCTTCTGATTTTCAAGATTAAATCATTTAGCATAATTTAAAATCGATCTAAAATATGAAAATAAGAGACATAAGACAATGTTTTTTTGTTAAGAAACAGTTATTGTCACGAATTAGGTATGTTATGAGAATTTCAGTAGTCTTACTTACCGGCGTTTTTCTGTCCATATCGACGATGGCTTTCCCCCAACGCGTCACCGTCAAACTGAAAAATGCGCCCTTAAAAGAGTTTTTTGAAACCTTACAAAAACAGGTCGATGTGGCCTTACTTTTCTCAGAAAACATTGTCAATCACAAACGAATATCAGTAAATGAGAAAGATATACAATTAAAGGATCTCTTGGAACGGGAGCTACCCAAACATCAATTAGACTTTAAGGAATTCAATGGTCAGATCACCATTGTTCCCAATCCTAAAAAAGCAATAAAAAAAGAATCCATTAAACCCACTGTCGACATCCAGGAGGATATCACCATTAAGGGGCGTGTGTTTAATGTCGCCGAACCCCCTGTAGCGCTGGAAAATGTAAATATATCCCTTAAGGGCGGAGCAACATTAGGCATAACCGGCAGCGGTGGGTATTATACGGTGACTGCTCCTAAAGGTGCGTATATCGTGTTTTCCGCGATAGGTTATCATTCCCGTGAGGTATTCGTCAACAGCAACGAGAGCAATCTGACGATATCTCTCCAAGAAGACATCTCTGATGTGGAAGAGGTTGTCGTCGTGGGGATGACCGAGATGCAAAAAAAGCACATCGCCAGTTCTGTGGCCAGTTTGGACGTTAGCTCCAATATTGCGAATAAACCGATCACCAACCTCTCCCAATCCCTACAAGGAGGTGTGACGGGATTGACCGTACAGCAGGGTTCCGGGTTACCCGGTGGTGATGCCGCTACCATCAAAATACGAGGCATATCGACGATGAATAGCTCCGATCCTCTGGTATTGGTCGATGGAATTCCCATGGATATGAACCACATCGATCCCGTGACCGTAGAAAGTGTGACGATCCTCAAAGATGCGGCCGCAGCAGCGATATACGGTGCCCGAGCAGCCAACGGCGTTATTCTGATTACCACCAAACGAGGTAAGGCCGGTCAGATTAATGTGTTATATGATGGCTATTACGGTTTCCAAAGTCCGACCATATTGCCTGAATTCGTCGATGCCCCCACCTACATGCGCACCTATAACTATGCCTCTCTGGCGTCTGGGGGATCGGTACTTTACGACGACGAGCAAATACGAAAAACCGAATCCGGTGAGGATCCCATCAATTACCCCAATACCAATTGGACGAAGGAACTGATTGATGAATATGCGCCTTTGACCTCGCATTCCCTAGCCTTGAGCGGTGGTAATGATGTAGCACGTTTTGCCGTAACCGGAAATTATATGTACCAAAAAGGCATGTTGCCCGTCAACAAGATGGATCGCTTTAACTTGCGGGCGAATACCACAGTGTCACTTTCCAAGAAATTTTTGGTCAATTTGGATGTATTGGGTATCCGACGAAACACCTTATACCCTAATCGGGGGTTGGGTAACGGCGGTATACGGATGTTGGATGACCTCTATCGGCTTCCGCCTAACGTTTTACCCAAATACCCAGCTGAAGAAGGTTGGCCGACCATATACGGGCGCTATGCCGACATCGTAAACCCCATCGCCTATGCCGAAGTCGGCGGGCATATTGGGTATCAATACGATCAGGCGACGATCAACTTGCAACCTAAATGGACGGTTACCGACAACCTCAACCTAAGTGGACAGTTTAGCTATAGGCTCAATAGTGATGTGTATCGGCAAGAACGAGACAATTTCTACTTTTTTGATTACTACAGTAAGCAGCTTGTTCAAACTTGGACCGTACAACGAAATTCCTATTCCGACAAACGGGACACCTACCTGTACGCCAGCGGGGCGTTGGATTACACCAAACGCTTGGATAAACATTACATATTCGCTTTAGGTGGCTTCTCGGTGGAGCGATTTAACGAGGGCTACTGGGACATGTCGGCTTTAGCTTCCGCCTATACGAAGATCAATTATTCCTACGACGACCGTTATCTTGCCGAAGTGGCCTTCCGTGCGGACGGTTCGTCCAAATTTGGGCCGAATAAAAAATGGGGTTATTTTCCTTCCGTAGCTGTCGGATGGAATATCCATAATGAAAGTTTCTTCAACATACCAGCTGTCAACAATTTAAAAATTAGAGCATCTTATGGTCATCTGGGTAATGAAAACATTGGTTATTACCAATACCAAAACTTAATCAGCGCTACTAATGGTACCGAGAGCGCGTGGGGAAACCCGGATATCAGCTGGGAAAAAGTGCGTATTACCGACTTGGGATTTGACCTGTCCATCTTCAACAATAAATTTGGTTTGACCTTCGACTATTACGACAAGCTAACGACGGATATGCTGATGTTACCTCGGGTACCGCCGTCGGGTGCATTAGGGTCTGTCAGGCTAAATGCAGGCAAGATATCCAATAAAGGTTTGGAAGCACAGATTACCTACAACGAGCAGGTTAATCCAAACCTTTCTTTTTCCATAAGACCGGGTATTACGTACAATAAGAATGAGATCCTTGAACTGGCAGGTGGTGTCTTCGGAGAAAGCGGTATAGTCCGGCAACGCGAGGGTTATGCTTTAGGTAGTTATTATGGTTACGTATCAGACGGCATATTGCAACTTTCAAACTTTGACGAATACGGCAGAGCTAATGTACTTTTAGTCAATGACAGCCAAGGCCCCGGCGATATCAACTATAAAGACCTAAACGATGACGGCGTGATTAACGATGATGACCAGCAGATCATCGGCGATCCCACACCAAGACTCAACTACTTCGCCAACTTCAGTGTGAACTACAAGAACTTCGATATTGAGGTCTTGTTACAGGGCGCAGGTAATCACGACTATTCCGCGAATTTAGGTGGAAAGTCCAGTGGCTACCTCTGGCATCCCCTCAATATGAGTGCTTCAGGAGGGATTCCGACCACCTATAGAGCTGCAAATTCTTGGCGTGAAAACAATCAAGACGCCATTTACCCACGAATCAAAACTACACCGGGAACAAATGTATTTATCAGTGACTATTGGCTGTTCAATGCCCGCTATATGCGTGTGAAATTTATTCAGGCCGGTTATCGATTAAACAACACGTTGTTGAACAAATATGGTATCAAGAGTTCCCGTATTTACCTGAATGCTCAAAATCCGTTCCTATTCAGCGGCGTAAAAATGGCGGATCCCGAATCGCAGGGTGGATCCTGGACATATGGCATCATGAAAACGTTTACTGTTGGGTTAACTGCTAATTTTTAATACGGAAAGTTATGAAAGCAATATATAAAATCAGAATATATCTATACAGTCTCCTTTTAGCAGGAATAACGCAGGTATCCTGCGAAAAATTCCTGACGATTGACAGCCCGACCGGTGTGTCGGACGAACAGTGGTGGAATACCGAAACTGACGCTTATAACGCGTTGGCTACCGTATATGCCGGAATTCCCGGAGGGTCTTCGGGCCGTAATATCATGTACTATGCAGGGTTAAGTGACGAAGCCGTACAGCGCGGTGAATTTAAAGGCGATTACGATGCTTTTACCCGAGGTTTGGCGACCAGTAGATGGGGCGTCGCTCAATCCCTGTGGCAAGATGATTATATCTGTATCCGTCGTGCCAACCGGTTTTTGGAAAATGTTGACCGGGTATTTGCCGATGCAACATTAAAGGAAAGAATGAAACTGGAAGCACGTGCATTACGAGCTTATTACCACATGGAACTCATGATGGTATTCGGTGATATCCCCTTACTTACCAGCTCATTAAATCCGGAAGAGAACAACCAAGCCCGGACACCGGAAAGTCAGGTTTACGACTTCGTCGTCGATGAACTGACCTTATGTGCCGAGTTGCTACCGCCTACCTATACCAATGCGGATCGAACACGGATTACCAGCGGCATCTGTTGGGCATTACTATCCCGGTTGGGTCTGTATAAAAAAGACTACGAACTGGCAAAAACAGCCGCGAAAAAAATTATCGATTCGAAAGTATATAAGCTATGGAAAAACACCTCCAATATGGCAGCAAGCTACGGCGAACTGTTCAGCTATACGGGCGAATTGAACGAAGAGCGTATCTTCTTCAAGGAGCAAGGTGCGGCCAACGCCTGGACTTCTTTTGCGCCATACGGCATTGGCGGGGAGACCTACCTTTCACCCACCAATACGGTAGTCGATAATTGGGAAACACGGCAAGGTAAGACGATATATGAACTGGGACCAGATTCGTTGGCGATCTACCGTAAAGAGCCCAATTACAAGAACAATAGAGATCCCCGGCTTTCTGCTTCTGTCTTTGTACCGAATGAAAAGTTCCTGGGCCAATATGTCCTTGATCCCTTCTATAGTCCTGCCGACAAAATCGGGTTGACCAAATCCACAGCCACAGGCTACTGGATCAAAAAGTACATCGATTCTCGGGATCAACAATCAAAATCGGGCGAGCTTGACTTTATGATTATCCGCTATGCCGAGATATTATTGACCTTTGCCGAGGCGAAGATCGAGCTCAATGAATGGAGCGACACCGAAACACTCAACGCCATCAACGAGGTTCGCTCACGGGCAGCTATGCCTTTGATAGATGCAGCGGATGTTCGTTATAACTCACAGCAACGTATGCGGCAATTCATCCGTCGGGAGAGACAAGCAGAGCTGGCCTTCGAAGGTTGGCGTTATTTCGACATCCGTCGTTGGGGTATAGCCGCAGATGTGATGAATGGGCAGGTCTATGGTGCGACCAACCCAACGACAGGCGAGATCGTGGAGGTTCAAATGCGTACCTACGACAGCGATCGGGAGTCTCTGTGGCCTATACCGGAGACGGAAACAAGTACGAACCCTAACATGGAACAAAACCCTAACTATTAAAGTTATGAAGAAGATATTTTTTGCAATAATTGGTATATTTACATTAACGTTTTTTATGCATTCGTGCCGGGAGTCGTTCGACGCAGGAGATTGGGATGTCACACCTACCGAATTCCTCGATCCGAATGAATATACTGGGCCTACCAAAACATTGAAGGTCATGTCGGTCAATTTTGCAATACGACAAAATGGACATCTTTTAGAACCCACGATAGACGTCATCAAAGCGTATGATCCGGACTTGCTGTTTTTAAGACAGGCGGACAGTAAGACGACCCGTGCCGGCGGTGTAGATCGACCACAAGAGGTTGCTGATGCTTTGGGGATGAACCTCTTCTTCAAAGGCCGTGATTATGGTGGCGGACAATTTGGTAATGCCGTGCTATCTAAGTTTCCGATTACGGAAGAACTTGGCGTGGATCTGACTTATGTAGCGGGGCAAGGAGAACAACGTATGTTAGCCATGATTAAAGTGGAAGTCGAGGAGGATTTATATCTATATTTCGCGGGCACCGAACTGGAAACGAATGCCGACGATCGCAGGTCACAAGCCATAGACATTCTTCGCGTGACGGAGGAATTAACAGATCCTGTTATTTTTGTCGGAAACTTCAATGAACAGTGGACGGCACCCCAAGCAGCTTTAACCTATATAGAAGGTAGTTTTAAATACGCTTGTGCGAGTACAGGTTGTGCGTTTAATTCACCTAAAGCTAATCCCACAGGTACATATGATTATATTACCTATCAGGACCCAAACGATTTGTTGATTGTCTCAAAAACCCTGGAAGCATTTAAAGATCCCGAGACTCCACTCGGTATGTTCCCTACAACAGCAGAAATTAAAATAAAACTAGAAGAATAAATATATGAGAATGAGAAAAGGATTAATGAGTATAAGTGCTCTAGCGCTTTTGGTAATTACCTGCTGCAGTGGATCAGGCGAAGATCCCAAACCGGATGGACAAAAAAAGAGAATAACGCTCCTGACGTATAATATACATCACGGTGCGCCTGCCGATCCAGCGGCCCCCGCACCTCCGTCGGTGATCAACCTCAATAACATTGCAGCGGTGATCAAACAGAGCAAAGCTGAGGTAATTGCCTTACAGGAGGTGGACGTGAACACAACACGTTCGCCCAACCCAGAAGATCAGATCGATCAGGCAAAGAAGCTGGCCGAGCTTCTGGATATGGAATATTACTTTTCGAAGTCTATAGACTATAAGGGTGGTGAATACGGAAACCTCATTCTAAGTAAATATCCATTGAGTAATAAACGTAAACTTGATCTACCGGCGGCACCGGCACCAGACGGTGAACAACGGAGTATCGCTTTGGCTACGGTAACGCTACCCGATGGAAAGACCTTTGAATTTGGTGCAACCCATTTTGATTTGGCAGCAATTCGTTTCGAGCAGGCCCAGTTCCTCAATCAATTGAGTAAAAACATCAACAAGCCTTTATTTATCGGTGGAGATTACAACGCAACACCGGATTCAGAAGAAATGATCGAACTCAAGAAAGAGTTTTCGCTTTCGTGTATGGGCCCTTGCCCGTTTACAATTCCGGTAAACAAACCGAATAAGGCCATTGACTTTGTCGCTTTCAATGCCTTGGCAAAGCAAGCCTTTACGCTCGTATCGGGTGTTTCCATGACCGGACAATATGCATCAGACCATCTTCCGGTAATTGCCATTTTTCAATACGATTGATAAATCGGCAATACCTTTTTAAAACATTAAACCTCCTCGCTATTTCGGGGAGGTTTTTTTATGGATTATTATCCATTTTTGTTTATTTTTAACCGCATATACGCGCTCTTTTAACATGCTGTATTAGTGATTGCGAAGCATTTTACCTAATTTTGAGTAACTAAATTATGATGTATAGTTTTACGGCATCTTAACATGAAGATAACACGAAAGCGATACATTGCAATCAAATAGTTCTATAGATAGATAACAATGTCTTGGATAGATTTTATACATGGTGATGAACGTGCTTTCGAAACGATATATCGGGAATATATCGATGATCTTTTTGCATTCGGTATAAAATACCATTCGGACAAGGAGACCGTGCTGGACTGTATTCACGACCTTTTTGTAAGTCTCTTTAACAATTCCAATATCGCAAAGGATGTACAGGTGAAATTCTATTTATTTTCCTCGCTGAGAAGACGCCTGTTACACGCCAAGCACGAAAGAGATCGATTTGAAGTCACACAAGTGCCGGAAGAACTGTTGTGGACCTCCAGCCCAGAACTGGAATGGATAAAGAAAGAGCACGATGGTATGAATGTACAACGGGTCAAGGCGCAGATAGAGACTTTACCCAAGCGCCAGCGTGAAGTACTTTTTCTGAAATATTATATGGATTTCAGCTACGAAGAGATTGCATCTATCATGGAGGTCAGTGTGGAATCCTGCCGTACCCTTTCTTATCGCGCCATCAAACAACTCAAAGCCGAGCTCCGCCCGTTGGAATTTCTTTTGCTCTTCTTCTTTTTGTAAAAGAATCAAAATAATGATATCGAAACACAATAAAACCATAAAAAACATAAATGTTACATTCATATTTCTTTTTTTTTGGCATATAATTTGTTATAATTGTACGTGAAATTAGGATTCATAATTTCATATTTAGGTTAATAATTGGTTTGGTAGAAATCCTGGGACTCCCCGTCTCAGGATTTCGTTTTTTTAATGGGTTCTAAAAAGATGACACCAAAAAAGGCCCTTTCAACACACGGTCAAAAGGGCCATTATAAAGATATATATTGTCTTACAACTTGCTATTGGAGTCAACCGCGTTGAGTTCCTCAAAAGCCTGCTTCAAGCGGGTGACAAAAGCTTCCTCTCCCTTGCGCAACCACACGCGCGGATCGTAATACTTTTTATTCGGAACATCAGCACCTTCCGGGTTACCGATCTGCGCTTGCAGATAATCCCGGTTTTTCGCCTCATATCCACGGATCCCATCCCAAAATGCCCATTGCATATCCGTATCGATGTTCATCTTAATCGCACCATAAGAAATCGCTTCACGAATTTCTTCCGGTGAAGAACCCGATCCGCCATGGAATACAAAGTTTACCGGCTTCTCCGCAGAAAGATTGAATTTCTCACGGATATATTCCTGTGAATTGTGCAAGATTACCGGTTGAAGCTTCACATTGCCCGGCTTGTAAACACCGTGGACATTCCCAAAAGCAGCCGCTACGGTAAACTTATCCGAAACTTTAGAAAGCTCTTCGTAGGCATAAGCGACCTCTTCCGGTTGTGTATATAATTTTGAACTATCGACGTCTGAATTATCCACACCATCCTCTTCCCCTCCGGTCACGCCTAATTCGATCTCTACCGTCATACCAAGTGGCTTCATCCGAGCCAGGTATTTACTCGACATCTCAATATTCTCCTCGATAGGTTCCTCCGAAAGATCCAGCATATGTGAAGAGAACAAAGGCTTACCATGTTGTGCAAAGAATTTCTCCCCTGCATCCAAAAGACCATCGATCCAAGGCAGCAACTTTTTGGCCGCATGATCCGTATGCAAAATTACAGCTACACCATAATGCTCTGCCAGCAGGTGTACATGCTGCGCTGCCGATACAGCACCCAAAACACAGGCTTTCAAACCATCGTTATTCAACGACTTACCCGCATAAAATTGAGCTCCTCCGTTGGACAGCTGAATGATAACCGGGGAGTTTGCAGCTTTAGCTGTTTCCATAACAGCATTGATCGAGTTAGTTCCTATAATGTTTACAGCAGGCAAAGCAAACTGATGCTTCTTCGCAATCTCAAATAGCTCTTGTACCTGATCTCCTGTTAGTACACCTTTAAAATCTTTTAGGCTCATGTGATATCTTATTTAATTCGTTATAAAGGTAAGAAAAAATTGTTATTTCCAAAAACATAGTGTCAAAAATACACTATGTATCCTATCGCTATAATTCTATTATTTTTAATTGTAATCCTAACTTTAACGCTTATCTTTAACGTATGTTACATGTATACGGAATAAAAAACTGCAACACGGTAAAAAAAGCTATAGATTGGTTGGACGATCATCAATTGGATTACGTCTTTCATGATTTTAAAAAAGAACCAGCAACGTTAGCAAAGCTGCAAGCGTGGGAGAAAAAAGTGGCGTGGGAACAGCTGCTTAACAAAAAAGGAACGACATGGCGAAAGTTATCCGCAGACAAACAGGCTTCGGTGACCGACGCCCCGTCGGCAAATACTGCCCTTGTTGAAAACAACAGTATGATTAAGCGGCCGGTTATCGAATCCGACTCTGGAACTATTATTGTAGGGTTTGACGAACAGCTCTATGCATCAAAACTTTTATAAAGTATAAAATAATGAGGCGCATTTATTTTCAGTTAAAAGCAGGATTATTCATTCTCTTCCTATACTCGGGTCTGTACCTATCTGCGCAGACCACGAATTACAGCTATACCGAAGCATTTGCCCCTGGTTTTTATACCCACAACGGCACGCTCTATCGTTCGGCCAGCGGTAAACCGGGTCCGCAGTATTGGCAAAATTCAGCCAGCTATGTCATTAAGGCGAATCTTGACGATAAAAAAGATCGCATCAGTGGCTCGGTGAATATACATTACACTAATAACAGCCCTGAGAACTTAGATTTTCTCTGGTTGCAGCTCGATCAAAACCTATTTACCGCCCAATCGATCGGCCAGGCAACCATACCCTTGGAAAAAAGCCGGTACGGCCAGGCCAACAACGCATTTGAAGGTGGATATACCTTATCCAATATTAAAGTCAATGATGCAGACGACGCCGTAAAATATACGATAACCGACACCCGGATGCGTATCGAACTACCGTCCCCCCTGCAGGCAAACGGAGGTAGTGTAATCATCCGTATGGACTTTGAATATACCATTCCCACCTACGGTGCCGACCGGACGGGGATATTGAACACCACACATGGGAAAATCTACAGTATCGCCCAATGGTATCCGCGGATGGCCGTGTTTGATGACGTCTCGGGATGGAACACCACACCTTATACCGGGCCGGGTGAATTTTATTTACCCTATGGCGACTATCAGGTGGAGATCACTGCACCGGTATCACATGTGGTGGTATTGGGCGGCGAACTCCTCAATCCATCCGAAGTATGGTCTCCTGCACAATTGAAAAAATACAACAGTGCCAAAACTTCCGATAAAACTGTACTTATACGCGATGAGGCCGATATCAAGGCAGCAAGCAACGCATCGGGAAGCGCAACGCGGACGTGGAAATACAAGCTCAACAATGCACGGGATGTCGCATGGGCTTCCTCGCCTGCTTTTATCATTGACGGCGCAAAAATAAACTTGCCCTCCGGCCAAACTGCCTTGGCCATATCGGCCTACCCGATAGAGAGCCGTGGCGGAAATGCCTGGGAGCGGTCGACCGAGTACACCAAAGCCTCCATTGAGCATTATTCACAAAAGTGGTTTGAATACCCCTACCCCGTGGCCATTAATGTCGCATCCAATGTAGGTGGCATGGAATATCCCGCTATCTCTTTCTGTGGACACAAGGCCAAGGCCGGCAACCTGTGGGGCGTCACCGACCATGAATTTGGGCACAATTGGTTTCCCATGATTGTGGGCAGCAATGAACGTCTGCATGGATGGATGGACGAAGGTTTCAATACCTTCATCAACGACATCTCGACGGAAAACTTCAACAAGGGTGAATATCACCTCCCCTACGGGAAGCAAAACAGCATGACGCAGGTGCTTTTTAATCCTGCCCTGGAGCCGGTCATGAGCAGCCCGCAAGCGATGCGTGAAAAGAACATCGGCGCTTTGGTCTATTATAAACCGGCCTATGCCCTCCACCTCCTGCGGAATGAAATTATCGGCAGAGCGCGTTTCGATGCGGCATTCAAAAAATACATACAATACTGGGCTTACAAACATCCGACACCTGACGATTTCTTCCGGACTATCGAAAACGAAACCGGCGAAAACTTAAGCTGGTTCTGGCGCGGGCTGTTTCAGCACAACTGGCAGATGGACCAGGCCATCACCGAAGTCAGCTATGTCGACATGGATCCCGGCAAAGGGGCCCGTATTACCGTCCAAAACCGGGAGAAACTCCCTATGCCCATCGAGGTAGAAGCAACGACCGAATCCGGCAAGCGTATAACGGTCAAACTTCCCGTGCAGGTCTGGGAAAGAAATACGTCCTGGACCTTCCGGTTGGATTCCAAGGAAAAATTAACACAGGTAAAAATAGACCCAAGGGATGTGTATCCCGACAGCAATCCCGAAAACAACATCTGGCATGCAAAATAAGCTAAAAACCCTTCTACCCTATATCCTTGTACTCTGCGGTACCTTGGGACATACCCCCATATTCGCGCAGGCTTTTCGTGGCATAGTCTACGAATTGTCGAGCAGCGCCCCGCTCTGGAATGTGACGGTTAAAAACCTGCGTACCCAAGAGGAAACCCAAACCGATCGCGAGGGCAATTTTTCTTTAGCCGCCACATTGAACGACTACCTTACTTTTTCCCTACCCGGATATCAGACAGACACTGCCTTTATTTATGAAGAAGGTGTACGGCGCATCTATATGTTACGGGATGAAAGGTCGATTGTAATCGATGAAGTGTTGGTAAAAAGACTCACGGACAGCCGGCTGGCTGCCGAAATCGCGAAAGCGCAACAGGAAGGAAAGGCCGTAGATGTCAGCCAACAGCGGGGCGGCATCCGGATATCTCCGTCCAGACTGTTCGGACGGAAGGCGAAAACAGCCCGAAATAACCTGGCGCTGTTAGTGGAAGAGCAGAATAACAGAAAGATTGATAAGATATTTACCACGCGGCTCATTGCCTCTGTCGTGCCGCTGGACAACAACGAAATAGCACTCTTCAGGACGCGCTTCCGTCCGACGTTGCAGTTTGCCCAGACCGCCTCACCCGAAGATATGCGCCTCTATATATTAGATTCATATAAGAAGTTCAAGGAGCAGGAATAAAAGAAATTGGGTATATTTACAGCATTCCGTTATATGTGACGAGACCGACAGCCGGTACGATGCCGTCAAGTGCCAATACTATAACCAGCTCTCCCACATCTTCATGTACCTCGGTATCGTCGGCGGAGCGCTGGACATGGTCGCTGCACGCAAGCTCAAAAGGGGGGTGGATTTTTCTCTTCTTTATTTGTTCAATAGAAACATTTAAGATAATACTGAAACATTTTACTGATTGGGGCTAATGCAAAATGGTGTACTATTGCTGTTCGTCAAATCCATATTAGGCCGTTTAAAATCTTTTTGTAATTTTATCTCTTAATAATAATTTTTAACATGACATTAGACGAAATATTTCAAGATAAAGCGATAAAAGCAAAAGGCAAAGTTGCTGCAATCGGAGAATGGCTATTAAATAGCGAACTCCCTGTGGACGAGTTACTGGCCTATGCCGAAAAACAAAAAGCAACTAATAAAGCCACCTGCATAGAAGCAGTAGAATATGCAACCAAAAAAAATCCAACTCTTGCAGATGAGTATTTGCTTAACTATGTAACGAAAGCACTAAAAGATGAAGAGCCAAGAGTAAAATGGGAAAGTGCTAAAGTAATAGGAAACATAGCCAAACTTTTTCCTGCACAATTAGAAAAGCCTATTGATAATCTTTTGCCGAACGCAGAAAATACAGGAACGGTTGTGCGCTGGGCAACAGCCTACGCATTGGCCGAAATATTAAAGTTAAAGACAGATAGCAATAAAAAATTGCTACCTAAAATTGAAAGCCTTTGCGAAAAGGAAGAGGATAACGGCGTGAAGAAAAAGTATCTTGACGCATTAAAAAAGGTAAAAAAATAACGTTAATAATCACAGTCATTTCAAAGAAAGTGAATTTTATAATGAGAAATTTATTGATGCGGTTATATATTCAAAATTGAACAAATAATAATCTTTAAATAAATACCAAATGAGAAAAATCCTTTTTATCATTACGTTGGCTACATTTACAGCGGCCTGTAATTCCAACACGAGCAAAACTTCTTCTGGCGCATCGGCAACAGATACAGTTGAGCAAAAAAACGATACTACACTAGTAGCAGATCTTTACGGAAAGGAGTGGAACCTGGTTGAACTCAACGGAGGGCCAGTAGTACTGGACAGCACTTTTTCCAAAAAACCACTTCTTGTTTTTGACAAGGAAAACCGTGTTTCCGGAAACATGGGATGTAACGGTTTTGGCGGCAATGTAGAGCTAAAGGGTACCGATGGCATAACGTTTTCTCATATTACAGCTACACAGATGGCTTGTCCTAACCTGAAAGTGGAACAAGATTTTCTTGATGTGATGAACAACGCAAAAAGTTTCACCAAAGAAAGTAATACGCTCTTACTTAAAAATGAAAAGGGAGAAATCACGGCAAAGCTTACCATCGACAAATAAAGACATCCACTAAGTATTACATAAAAACGCTGTAACAATGTTTATCTCGTTACAGCGTTTTTATTTGCTCTCTTCTCCTGATAAGAGCTGTTATTGCTTATTTATTCTGATCAAGTAATCTGCTTTTTGAGCTTAATAGTTCAAACGGTGAACCCAACGAAAGCCCCTACCACTTAATAATATCATTCCCGAGGGTAAAGATCATCAATGCGATAAGAATAAAAAATCCGATCATCTGCGCACGCTCCAGCACGCGCTCGCTCAACGGTTTTCCTTGTACCATCTCCACCAATAAGAAGACAACATGACCACCATCCAAGGCAGGAATAGGGAGTAGGTTCATAAAGGCTAATGCCATGGACAGCATGCCTACTAGATTCCAGAAACGAAACCAGTCGACTTCCGTGCCGAACATTTTGGCGATACCCACCGGCCCCGATAAGGCTTTATCGGCACGTACCTCACCTTTAAAGATTTTACTAAACCCTTTAATATTGTCCGTAATAATAGAAAATGCTTTATGGGCACCGACCGGAAATGCCTGTGCTAAGCTATATGTCCGCGTAAGCATGACAATAGAAGGATCTGGCTTTATACCAAAGCCCAATGTCCCATTTTCAGAGACTTGTCCGGCAAAGGTCAGGGATTCGCCATCCCGAATGACGCCGACCGAAATGGTCTGATTCGATTTTTCCTGCACCGCTTCTTTAAACTGATCGAAATACACCATAGCTTTACCATCCACATTCACAATGCTGTCCCCTTGCTTCAACCCCATCTTTTCCGCTTCAGAACCATCTTGGATAAAATCCACACCCATCATTTTCAAACGGGGTTCTACAAACTCGTTCTTCTTATGATCCGCTACCTGATTCAATATATCAGAAGGCACGGTCACTTCCTCGGTCTGTCCGGCGCGTTCAATCTGAAGGACCGCGTCCCCCATCAAGACTTCCGCAGAGAATAACTCTTTATAATTGACTACCTCTCTACCGTTGATAGCCAATATCTTATCACCGGCCTGCAAACCTATTTCTTTACCGATAATACCTGGAACAATTCCGTTCACCAACTTGGTATTATCGATATCCTGCTCGCCATATGCGAATGTGAGCATCCAATAAACGAAAATACCGACGATGACATTCACGATAATACCCCCTAACATGACAATAAGCCGTTGCCAAGCAGGTTTCGAGCGGAATTCCCAAGGTTTGGGTTCCTCTTTCAGCTGTTCCATATCCATGGACTCGTCCACCATACCGGCAATCTTGACATACCCGCCCAAGGGCAGCCAGCCAATACCATATTCACATCCTTTATAGTTAAATTTGAATAGCTTCGCACCCCATGCGTCGAAGAACAAATAAAATTTTTCCACCTTTATACCAAACATGCGTGCAGCGATGAAATGCCCCAGCTCATGCAGTATAATCAATATCGACAAGGCCAATATCACCTGACCAATCATTACCAACGTTCCCATATATTAAATTAAAATCAAATTACTTTATTAAATCCCGTGCCACTCTCCTACTTTCGGCATCAATGGCTATATAATCATCCAAATCCAGGTGATACGCGTTATTTATCTGACATAATGTCTCCTCGATGATATCGCTCATTCCCAAAAATGACACCTTATCACTTAAAAAGGCAGCCACCGCAACTTCATTGGCCGCATTCAACACACAAGGACGGTTGCCGCCGTCCTCCAATGCCCGGTAGGCCAAGCGGAGGTTTCGGAAGACGTCCAAATCTGGCTGTTCGAATGTCAACGCCTTGTAGCTTAAAAAATCAAAACGGGGGAAGGTATTCGGATAACGCTCCGGATAGGTCAACGCATATTGTATAGGCAGCTTCATGTCAGGAAGGCCCATTTGTGCTTTTAACGAACCGTCCTCAAATTGTACAAGGGAATGGATGATCGACTGTGGATGGATGATGACATCAATCTGTTCCGTCTGTAAACCGAAAAGCCATTTTGCCTCAATCACTTCGAGACCTTTATTCATCAGCGAAGCCGAATCAACTGTGATTTTGGCCCCCATAGACCAGTTGGGATGTTTTAATGCTTGCTCCTTGGTCACGGCCGACAAGTCGGCTTTACTTTTGCCCCGAAAGGGACCTCCCGAAGCCGTAAGGTAAATTTTCTCAATGGCATTTGCCTCGCCGACCAAACATTGAAATATGGCCGAGTGCTCGGAGTCTACCGGTAAAATGCGTACACCATGCTCCATCGCCAACCCCATGACCAACTCGCCGGCCACCACCAGCGTTTCCTTATTGGCCAACGCAATATCTTTACCTTTCCGTATCGCCTGTATCGTGGGCCGAAGTCCTGCTGAACCTACAATTGCATTGAGCACAATGTCAATCTGCTCCAACGTAACCACTTCGGTCAATGCCGCATCGCCCGACAAAACACGGATCGGCCAAGGCGCCAGTGCGTCCCGGACTTGGGCATATAAATTTTCATTTAATATAACGACAGCCTCCGGTTTAAAAGCAATGGCTTGTTCAATCAGTAAGGCATCGTTACTATGAGCCGTCAAAACCGATACTTCAAACCGATCAGGAAAGGCGCGTACCACATCTAATGCCTGCTTTCCTACGCTACCCGTCGATCCTAAAACGGCTATATTCTTTTTCTTCAATGTCCTCTTCTATAATATATTCTTAAACAATTCGGGGTCATCGCTTCCTTTATATTCCCTTATCATGTCCATATAGGCTATAGCCAACACCACACTTACGGAGGGAATGATGACGAAAGTATTCAGCACACTTGATATGGCAGCTAAAATACTATATCCCAAATATTCAAACGCCAGCTGCAACATATAAGCGGATGCCAAGGCCAACATAAGGACCAACAGATTGATCATGTTTCCTTTGGTAAACGCGATACTGAGCCGAGCTGCCCGAAAGATATTAAAATTATTGACCAAAATAAAAAAAGGAAAGAAAGAAATACGGATTAAGAGCAACATCATGACAAAACCCGTCAGTAGCGGATTGATTTCGTAAGAAATAGTCTCGATCTGTACACCGAAATAGATCAAGGGCAAAGCCAATACTGAGCAGAACAGATATACGACTCCTGTAAGCACCGAGTATAAAATCAGTCCCAATAAAAAGTTGAAAAACTGCTTTGGCGTAGGGATATAGTTTTGAAAGGGGGTGTTTTCAATATGTTGCGCCAAGAGTATCGCTCGCTTAATCAAAACCAGTTGTAAGCCAAAAAATAGTGTCACAAAAAGTGCAAACAAGGGTAGCTTGACAAAACCGAAGGCCGAATCGCTGAGATAACCGGCCAGAAAGGTGGATAGATTGTTGGTCAGAAACAACAAAAAGCACAATCCCGCTACCGAAAAATAATGCTTTTTTAAGATATTCAAAGCCCTGGAAATAACATCGTTGGCCTTAAAGGTGCTTTCCCGTACAAATTCTAACATATGGAATAATCATGATACAAAGATGATGTATTTTTTGCATTCGGGCAATGATTTTTTTATGATCTATAATCTGTATCTTTGCCAACAGATCCAACCCTTTAAAAATTAACTGTGGCGTCAAAACAAAAAAACACATATAAATTAAGAGGGATTCTTATCCTAAGTATCATCCTCTGTTTTCTATTTTTTATGGGTGTATTCCTCTACCAATATTTTCAATATAAACGTATTGAGGATCGCCTTAGTGCCGCTTATTCAACTACTTACTCGGGATCGCAACGTGCATATAATCTATTCTCTACCTTTAGCGAAGCTGAAAATCTATTCCGGATGTACACAGTAGATTTCAATAAAGAAAGTTTTGACGCTTATAAAGAAAAGTTAAACACCATAAAAGGAATAGTCGATTCCATCGCTTCGCTACCTATAGAAAATAATCCTTTAGTAAAGGGAGGCCTCGATCTCGAGTCGTACCAGACCTTTGCACTGGAGTTTGCCGTGTTAAAAAAGGATATAGATCACCTCGTCACATTTGCCTCTGATTCGCTGCAGATGTTGGCTGGTTCCGAGCCCCCCCCTTCAAGGACGTATTCTATACAGGATGCCGATTCGCTTATACGGCAAATCATGCAGGATACGACGGATAAAGACCTGGTACGTGATACGATCATCAAAGAAAAACAAGGGCTTATTAGACGCATCTTCAACACAAAAAACGATACGCTGGTTTCCGATCATTCCTATGAGATATTAAATACCCAACAAAGGGATATCGTTCACCGCAATATCGAACAATTCATCCTCGCTAATGAAAGATCGTATGGTCGAAATCTAAGACATTTACGACAAAAGTTCTTAAAAATGCAGAGCAAGGAGCGAGAGCTTGTCCTGGCAAACTACACCTTGCTCAACAACCTCAAAACAGGCCTCGATCGCCTGAAACAATTGGAAACAGATAAGATCAGAAAGATCGAAGAGCGAGATTTTGCGATATACCGTGCTAATTTTGCACAATTCGGCTGGCAGCTTGTAACCGCCCTGATCATTATGCTTCTGATGGTGGTTTTCATTGTGTATTACCATATCAAAGTGGCGTCTTTTGAAAAAAAGCTCTTCCTGGAAAAAGAATATGCCGCAAAGATCGCGGAGGAAAAAACAAGTGTCCTAGCTAATATCAGTCACGAAATACGCACGCCGCTCAACTCGCTGAAAGGCCTGATTACGTTGTTAAAAAAGTCGGATAAGGAAAATACCATCGATAAAGAGATGATCCAAACCGTTGATAATGATATTTCTGTCATTAATACAACGATAAATGACATCTTAAATCTAAGCAAATTGGAAGCAGGCTCTCTGGAAATAAAGCAAGATTATTTCTCCCCTTATCAAGTGATCGAAGACACCATTAATCTACATCAGTATCAGGCAAAAACAAAAGGATTGAAATATTCCTACGAGAACAAGGTGCAACAAGATATCGAGATCTACTGCAATGCATTCCGTATCAAACAGGTCATTTCCAACCTGATTACGAACGCCATTAAATATACACCTAAGGGCTCCGTTCATATCCGTGCGTATTTTTCCACGGCAAATAATAAAGAAAAACTTATTGTCGATATAACGGACACGGGGATTGGTATCAGTGATTCTAAAAAAGATCAGGTTTTCAGAAAATATTATAGAGTAGACGGCCAGAATAAAAGTAAAACAACAGGTTTTGGTCTTGGTTTGTATATTTCCAAAATTCTTAGTGAGCAGATCGGCGGCATAATCAGTTTTACCAGTAAGCCCGGTATAGGCTCGACATTTACCTTTGAGCTACCGGTAACTGAAAAGATCGTACGAGATAAAATAGAGCCAGATGCTGCAACAATTGCCGATCTTCCCGAAAATCTGAATATCGTCATTATTGACGACAGCAGAATCAGTATCTTCTTTGTGCAACAGATGTTCAAGAACAGGAAAGAAGGTAACCATTTCTTTCAAAGCAGTGCGCAAGCCTGGGAATTTATACAGTCCCATACCGTAGATGTGATCATTACAGATCTGATTATGCCGGGAATAGACGGGTGGGAAATCTTATCACGAATCAAATCGGACGCAGCATTGTCCAGCATCAAAGTTTTTGCATGTACGGCAGAACCTATGCTACTGGAGGATGAGCGAAATAAAACATATGCGTTTGATGGGCGTATCGCAAAACCGATCAACGAAAGCGAGCTTGTGTCCACCGTGATCAAATCCGCAACATAAGCTCGTTTTGTTAAAAAATGTTAAAACAACATCAACACTGTACTATCGCAGACCGATCTGACGTTATAAAGGTAATTTCATAATTTAGGTTAATAATTGGTTTGGTAAAAGATCCTGGAGCTCCCGCTTCAGGATTTTTTTTGTACAGACACGTGTGTTTTTGCCCCTTTTGCTGTCTATTTTTCAGATTGTAGGTATTTTCCTACACCGTAAATGAATATTTGCTCAATTATTGCTTACCCCCTATCAGTGATTGGAGAAGTTGAATATGAAAAAAGATAAAAAAAGAATTTTAATTATTGAGGATAATGAAATCCTAATTAGTACAATGCAATTTATTCTAGCGAAAGAGGGGTATAATCTACTACTAGCTAAATCGGGCAAGGAAGGGCTCTCACTGGCTGAAAAAGAGCGTATTGACCTCGTGATTACAGACTTGGCACTTCCCTATGCAAACGGCTACGAGATTATTGATAGTATTCGTAAAGGAAGCCTTAATAAGGATGTTCCCATTATCATTATTTCGGGATATCGGGATGATAACAGTCTTGCAGAAGGCTTTGAAGTGGGCGCAAATGACTATGTGAGAAAGCCCATCTCACCTTCAGAATTAATTTTCCGAGTACGGTTAAGAATAGGTCATGCTGAATAACGGAATGGATCCAATATTGCCGTCACTGGTATACCTGTCACTTTTTCTCAGTGCTTTCTTTTGGTTAATGTGTCTACTCGGCATCGCATTTTTCTATTACCAGGACTATAGATACAAGCGTTATTACGCGAAGATATATCCTGTACTTCGGGATTTCGTGTACGAAAATGTACTGATAGGAAATGTAACGCACCATTTCCCGATTGACAAGCTTGATATCGAATGGCACAAACCGATAGTTCGCAAAGTAGTAAGACGCGTCCTGCATGAATTTATATTCAATATAGGAGGGGAAAAAGGAAAGAACATGTGTAATTTATTTAATGAAATGGGATTTGACCGAGAGGCTCAATACGAGTTGCGACATCCAGCAAAGCACTCCACAGCCACGATAAGATCCCTTTCTGATCTCACCTTAATGCAAGTTCACATCAAAGATACAATCGTAGAAGACTTACTCATAGATCCCAAAACGGACGTACGCGTCGCCACCTATAAATATTTATTACAGGTATATGGAGAAGCGGCCTTTGACCGTGTATTTAAAATGATTCATGGAATTAGTGAACTGGATAGCATCGATATTTATCAAAGCATAATCGCAACGGATTATGTCGGAGAGTATGCGTTTCACCAATGGTTGGGCACACACAAAACCTTTGCTGTGAACAAGTTGTTCATGAATTTAATGGTGCATTTCCAACAGCTTAACGAGGAAACACTTTGGTGGTTGATCGACACATCTACAGACGAACGGACACAGTTGAAAGCAATAAATACATTGGGCAAACTACTCGCTTATAGAAGCGAAGCCCGATTACGCACCTTGTATGATGAATGCGAAAAAGAGAAATTTAAAATAGAAATTTTAAAAGCCATCGGGCGGCTCGGTCAAGGGCATTCTCTCCATTTTCTGGCAGATATTTTCGAACAGGACCAATCGTCAATTCTATTGAAAAAAAATGCCTTTCGATCATTACTATCGCAACGCCCCTATAGTCACCCCATTTTAAAAGACATGGAAAAGAGACTAAGCCCAGAAGACCTCAAACTTACTCGGTATGTTAGCCATCCTATCACCCACTACATTTAATGTTGTCTTGAAATGAAGCAGTTCGTTCTTTCCATAGATATTTTTTTCGGCATATATTGCATGCTACTCTTCTTGGTTTATCTCATGCTCTTTCGGATGTCATTATTGTCCATCCGACAGAATCTCCAAAAAAAAGCTTATAGAAGACCCCAAACACTTGTCGAATCAGAAATATCGCCCGGAATCAGTATAATAGCACCCGCGTACAACGAATCTATAACGATCGTTAATAACGTCCGTTCCTTAATGACCTTATTTTATCCACGCTACGAGGTAGTGATCGTGAACGATGGAAGTAAAGATGATACCTTACAGAAACTGATCGACGAATTTGATCTCATACCGATAGACTTTGCGGTCGATTATCTCGTACCCTGCAAAGAGATCAAGAGCATCTATAAATCGAAGGATATTTCGCATAAACGGTTGACAGTGGTCGATAAGGTCAATGGAGGCAGCAAGGCGGATGCTGTCAATGCCGGGATCAATGTCTCGGCTTTTCCTTACATCTTAAACACCGACGTTGATTGTGTGTTGGCTAATGACACATTAACCCGCCTCATGGAAGCGGTGCTAGATGCTCAAAATCGGGTCATCGCCGTCGGCGCCACATTGCGTATGTCTAATTCAAGTTATATTGATTCTGGAACGCTGGTAGAAGCTGCATTGCCCGAACCGCTGTTAGCTCGCTTCCAAGAAATGGAATACATCCGCTCATATTTACTGGGCAAGATGGGTTGGAATTATCTGAATTGTATTCCGAATGTATCTGGAGGACTTGGTTTATTCGACAAAGAAATCCTAATCGCTTCGGGGGGATATGATCCAAAATCACTAGGGGAAGATATGGAAATGATTACCCGAATGTGTATAACCATGTGCGATAATAACCAGAAGTATGAAGTTAAATATATTCCGCAAACGCTATGCTGGACGGAGGGACCAGATAGCTTACGAATGCTGATCCGTCAGCGTGTACGCTGGGCGCGAGGGCTTATGCAGATTATCCGAACACACCGAAAAGTATTTTTTAACCCCGAGTATAAGAGATTTGGTATGATCGTGTTCCCCTACAATACGATTTTTGAGTTCCTTGCACCTATTGTCGAAGTGCTTGGCATTTTTATTTATATCTACCTGATCAGTATTGGCCACATCAACACGAAGATGGCCCTTCTCTTGTTAGGCTTTGTATATGTCTTTTCTGTATTTTTAACAAGCTTCTCCATATTATTGGATAATTATGTGTTTAAGTATTACAATCGCCGGCGAGATATTGTACGTTTGTGCATAACTGCATTTTTAGAGCCGTTTTTATATCATCCACTTATTGTTTATAGCTCTTTAAAAGGCTATGTGCAAGAACTTTTTGGAAAAAAGCATGCTTGGGGGGAAATGGAAAGGAAAGGAATAACGAATAATAGAAAAAATGGGTAGAAGATTATATACATGGCTTATTTTACAGACCTTACTTTTAACGCAAGTTCACGGACAGGTGGTATGGGAAGGAAGGACACAGAATGTGGATAGTTTGGTTTCAAAGGCTATTGGTTATTTACATATGGGGAACGTTGATCAAGCTATCTCGTTGAGTCGAACGGTGCTTGCTAAATATCCTTCGTATGTAGACTTTAGCTATATTTTAGGATTAAGTTACCAAAAGATAGGTCAACCCGATTGGTCTATCCCTTATATGGAACGAGTGATCGCACAAGATGCAAATTATAGGGATGCTTATATCGCCTTGGCTAACTTATATGAGTCAACCAAAGCAGATGAAAAAGCCAGACATATCTGGAAAACCACGCAAGAAAAATTCCCTCAAGATCAGGAACTATACCAGCGATATCAGGAATTTATCCAGAGGGAGATGCTGAACACCAGAGACAGGCGTATGGATCAATTGTACAAGGAAGGGAAGAAAACGCTTAGCTCCGGCGCTTGGGAAAAAGCGCTGGCCTATAGCGACAGCATGGAAACGATACAGAAAGATGACATCCGTCTCTTATATCTCCGCTCGAGTGCATTTACACAGGGCAAGAAATATGAGGAGGCAAAGGCGAGCTATGAATCCATCCGAGCAAGAGGAGATACATCCTTATTTATCACCGAACAGCTTACTAATATAGCCGCGGCTCAAAAGGATTATACCCAAGCGTTGCGTTATGCCCTTCAACTTCAACAAGCATCCCCTCAAACCTACCGATTCACGAAAATGGTTAAAAAATTTCGAGAGAATCTACCTTACGACTTTTATGTTGGTCTAAACCATACACAGATTGCCCAAGATCGTCCGCATGGTCATTTCTTTATTTCCGGCGTGGAATTCGGACATCAGATAGGTACAAACGATATGCTTATCGGTCAGTTCAACTACGGAAATCGACGCGGCGAAAAGGGATATCAAATGGCGCTTGACGCTTGGTTGAATTATGATAGCAAAATGTATGCTTATCATCATATCGCATGGGCGGACGGGTCCGTATTTCCCACATGGCGAGCTGCATACAGCCTATACCGAGAAGCTGGCCGATGGCTTTTTGATGTAGGCGGACGATATGTCCGTTCGAGTGATCGACAGGATAACTACGGAGCCGTAGTGTCAGCGGGGTACACTATGAATACAGTATTTGTCTATCTTCGTAGTTTTCTGCTGCACGACGAATATCGTTGGAACCAAGCCTATTCCCTCTCACTTCGACATTATTATAACGAAGAGAAGCCTCGTTCTTATGTCACGATTATTGGTGATATAGGCACCTCTCCTGATGACCAGGTAAGATACCAGTTTTTGAACAACCGGTTTAATTTTCTTTCGCGTTCTATCCATGCCGGATGGCAACACCAGTTGGGCCGCTGGAGCTTAGGCTTTATGGGCGGATGGAGTTATTACAAAGTGGCAGAGAGTCGTTTTCTGAATCAATATGATTTGAATTTGTCACTCAAGAAATATTTCTAGTATGTTGAAGTATGTTATCATTTTATGCTTAATGACTACACTAACACAGGCCAGCGAGAGGATTCCTTTAATAAGGAATGGTAAAACCGATTATACAATATATGTCGAGAGCCATACGCCAATGGCATTCAAAGCTGCCAATATTCTACAGCAATACATCGCACAAAGCACCGGTGTTACATTAACGATACAGTCGGATCGCAAAAGCCATAAAGCAATTATTTTTGAACAGGTTACCGCAGAAACGCACAGTACTCCAGATAGCTACTCCCTAACGGTAAAAAACAACAACCTGTATATACGTGGAAATGGAAAAGGCATCGTATATGCGGCGTACCGCTTCGTACGGGAGATAATCGGCGGTCGGAAATGGTTTATTGGACAGGAAAACACTTGGATTCCCACCTATAAAACGCTGTGGATTGACACCGACTTCTATCTTGATGCAAAGCCTGATTTTGCCTTTCGGGAGCTTTATTTTCCGATAGAATTGGATCAAGAATACCTAGACTGGTATGGATTGCACCACCTGGAAGAGTTATGGGGAGAATGGGGACATACTTTTAATAAGATTCTGCCGGCTGCGACCTATTTTAAGAAACACCCGGAATACTATGCGCTATACAACGGAAAACGACAGCCTACACAGCTCTGTCTATCGAATGAGGAGGTCTTCGAACATACTGTAGCCTACTTTGCAGAAAAAATCCGTGAAAATCCTTCGGCTACCTATTGGTCCATTAGCCCAAATGACGATATCGGACATTGTACTTGCGAACTGTGCAGTCACCTGGACGATCAGGAAGACGGACCGCAAGGTTCTTTAATTCACTTTGTCAACCGGGTAGCAGTGGCCTTCCCCGACAAAAAATTCACGACATTGGCGTATTTACAGACTGCTGACGCACCAAAAACACTGCATACAGCAGATAATGTGTATGTCATGTTGAGCACCATCGATGCGTTTCGGGGAAATGACATCGGAAGTGAGCCCTCCGCAAAAACATTCAGGAGACGTCTTGCCGAATGGAAAAAGAAAAGTAAGCACGTTTTCGTCTGGGATTACGTCACACAGTTTACACATTATTTAGCCCCATTTCCCGTTCAGGGAACTTTTCAGAAAACCTTGGATTATATGAAGTCAGCGGGGGTGGACGGCGTATTTATACAAGGAAGCGGTAGCACTTATAGTGATATGGCGGAGTTAAATGCCTTTGTTTTAGCACATTTGGTGTGGCATACAAAACAATCTGAGGAAGCCCTAACAGATGAATTCGTACAAGGGTATTACGGAAAGGCCGCCCCTTTCATAAGAGATTATCTGCGCATGCGCAGACAAGCATTGCCCCAACGTTTGTCTGCACTCAGTATCTATGGCAACCCTATCGATAACCGGAAGGACTTCTTAAGCCCCGAAATGATGGATCGCTATAGTACAGTATTGGAAAAAGCGGAAGCCGCCGTGGAGGGAAATTCGCTTTATGCACGACGTGTCCGTAGCGTAAGCCGGGGGCTGGATTATACATTTTTACTGCAATCCCGATTTTATGGCCCACGTCAACACGGAATCTTCACACGGCAGGATGATGCGTGGGTAGTACGGCCGCAAGTTAAACGTAAAGTTGATGTTTTCGTAAAGGACTCAAACAACTTAGGCGTTGTTGAATTATCGGAAGGAGGCTTATCCCCTAACGCGTATGCGGCAGAATGGCGCGGTATCTTTAAAACAGGGATGCGGATCAATAAAGCTGCCGAGGCTGAGGTCTCAATTAAACACCCTTTTGATCCTTCATTTCCTGCAAATGGCGCACACACGTTGACCGATCATGTTCCGGGATACCTCGACTTCAGTTATAATTGGCTAATGTGGTACGGCACACCTATGGATGTGACGATAACCTTAACGAAGCCTACACGGATAGATTCAATAGAAGTCAATTTTTTACAGGACGCCCGGCATTGGATTTTTCCTCCAAAAGAAGTGCGCATCCTTGTATCAAAAGACGGTATACATTTTGAGGAACGGATGCGCAGGGAAATTGAAGATTTTACCGAAGATTTTACGTGTACGAACATACCGTACAAAGTAGTAACTGAAGAAAATATTCAGGCTGTACGCATATATGCCCTTCCTTTGACAACATTACCATCGTGGAGATTTCACCCCACAAAAAAGGTCATGATTGCCTGTGATGAAATATGGCTGGAATAATGTTTTATCATTCTTCCAAATGTATCACCTGTCCAGTTTTAACAGCCTTATCACAAGCCAAAGCAATCTCCAGACTATTTAACGCATCTTGCATGGACTTGGTTAAATCCATATCCTGCTGTATAGCGGCTAAGAAAAAGAGTTGCTCTCTTTTGCACAATTCATGGTGATCGGGCTCATCTTCCAGATCAATCCATTCATCGGGCCTTGTGAACCTGTTGTCGGCATCGATATCGGCATGATGTATACGGATGGCTTCCGTGCGGGTATGTGCTTCTACCGAGTCGGATTGCCCCGACCGCGATGCTTCTTTCGCGACGATCGAAACGGCCCCCCGGGGACCAAACACATCCTTAATAAAAAAGGCAGTTTCGCTAACCATCGGTCCCCATCCGGCCTCGTACCACCCCACACTCCCGTCGTCAAACCGTATTTGTAATTGACCGTAATTATAATTATCCAGCGGAATGTCATCGGTAAGCCGGGCACCTATCGCTGAAACACTTATCGGCCTGGCATCCGTCATCTGGCACATCACATCGATGTAATGCACACCACAATCGACTATCGGGCTACAGCTCTTCATCAGGCTCCGGTGTACATCCCACATATATCCTTGACTTTGCTGATTCAGATTCATTCGGAAGACTAAGGGGTGACCCAGCTTCCTGCCTTCTCCAATAAATTGGACCCAGGACGGATGATACCGAAGGATGTAGCCGACGACCAGCTTTTTATGGGTCCTCACTGCTGTCTCCACAACACGGCGGGCACCGGTGATAGTATCCGCTAAAGGTTTTTCGACAAATACATGTGCACCATGCTCCATCGCCATGATCGCATATTCCTCATGTGTATCCGGATAAGTAGAAATACACACCGCATCGGGCCGGCTTTCTCTTAAAGCGTCTTCGTAGTTGTTAAAGAGGGGGTAATCTGACCCCAATTCCTCCTGAAGCGTCTGTTTACTCACGCCCCGTGACACCAATCCTACGATTTCAAAATCATCCATATGGTGATAAGCGTACGCATGTGAGGCACCCATATTGCCGCAGCCTACCACTAAAATTTTAATTTTAGTCCTATTAATCTTCATTATTTATTAGATGAAAGATGTCAACCCCGGCTTTGCAATCGGCAATGTGTCGGGCGCCATATCCCAATGATAGCTATCCGACAGCGGGCCGAGCTCCTCTGTGGAATTCATAACCTGCTCTAAGGTCAGCCTCCTGCCGGAATACGCCGACAGCTTCGCCCATAGCGCCAATAAAGTAGAATTGATCATAAAATCACCGTCGTTTACCTGACGTCGATCGCGGATAGCCGCAAACAGCTCATCGTGCTGTGTCTGGTACATATTGTTTATGGGGTCGCGATAGCTATAGGGTGTTGCTCCTTTGATATCGTAGTTCCTCATAATATTGACCTCCGCATAACCGTCTGTTCCCATGACTTCGACCGAATTCCGAGGCTCGGTGCCATTCTGCTGCCGGCAAAAGTGTGTCCCTTTCAAACCTTCACCATAGTCAAATTCTACAGCAAAATGATCGAAGGTGTTCCCTACCCCATCCCAAGGTCTGGATTGTCGGCCGCCGGTAGCACTTATGGAAAGGGGCAGTTTATTACCCATGATCCAATTCATATAATCCACAGAATGTATCGACTGCTCGACGATCATATCCGAAGCATACCGTCGGAAGTAATACCAGTTCTTCAGTTGGTAAACCATCTCGGACCAGCTATCATCCCGCTCCTTATAGGTCAGCTCTCCGCCATAACGAAAAGTGGTGATCGATTTGACAGCACCAATCGTCCCTTGATGTATACGGGATACAATTTCACGATTGGGCTGCGAATAGCGAAAGCAAAAACCGGACACCAAATTGATCGCCTTTGTTTTGGACAGCGCTATACTCGCCATCACTCTTTTTAATCCGGGGATGTCCACGGCTACAGGTTTCTCACAAAAAATATGTTTTCCTGCCCGCACCGCGTAGTCCAGATGCTCGGGCCGGAAGTTTGGCGGACTACAAAGCAAGACGACGTCTACTCCCGAATCGATAACTTTTCGGTAGGCATCAAAACCGATGAATTGACGTTTTTCGGGAACATCTACCCGGGCTGTATCTTTTCGTTGCAACAGCGTTAAACTCCGCATGAGTTGATCGGGAAAGATGTCTCCCAATGCGATAATCTTCACCTGCGGATCGGCTGCGAGAGCCTGCATAGCTGCACCGTTACCCCTTCCACCGCATCCTACCAATCCTACTCGGATCGTTTTATCGTTTATGGCTCCCACCTGCATAGAAATTAAAGGAAGACCACCCAACAACATGCTACTAGATCTGATAAAAGATCTTCTCGAATAATCCATGCGATAAAAATGCAACATTCTTCTGTATTTTTCAATACAACGACATAGATTTAACTATATTTTCACACGCTTTACCTATATCCTACTGCTGTTGTATGCCCTTGTTTTTTTGTGTTTATACCTTACCATAAACGATTTTTTTTCATTAGGTTTGCAATAAAATACACATCTAAGACAAGGACACACCAAATGGGGTTATTTAATTGGTTTACGAAAGAAATTGCAATAGACTTAGGTACTGCAAATACATTAATAATTCATAACGATAAAGTTGTTGTCGACGAACCGTCCATCGTCGCGTTCGACCGTACAACAAATAAAGTCATTGCCATTGGCCGGCAGGCCATGCAAATGGAAGGTAAGACGCATGACAACATAAAGACCGTCCGCCCCCTACGGGACGGCGTTATTGCAGATTTTACCGCTGCAGAACACCTCATCCGGGGAATGGTCAAGTTAGTAAACGGTGGGAAATCGTGGTTTTTCCCGTCGTTAAGAATGGTCGTATGTATTCCTTCGGGCATTACAGAAGTAGAAAAACGCGCCGTCCGTGACTCGGCCGAAAGAGCAGGCGCAAAAGAGGTCTATCTGATCCACGAGCCGATGGCGGCTGCCGTGGGAATCGGGATAGATGTGGAAGAGCCTGTGGGAAATATGATTATCGATATCGGTGGAGGTACAACAGAAATCGCCGTCATCGCCCTGTCAGGTATTGTGTGTGATCAGTCTATCCGCGTGGCGGGTGACAATTTTGATTCCGATATCGTGCAGTATATCCGTCGCCAGCACAACATTATGATCGGTGACCGTACGGCCGAAAAAATTAAAATAGAAGTCGGTGCAGCATTGCCTGAATTACAGGATCCACCAGAGGACTTCGCTGTACAGGGAAGAGACCTGATGACAGGTATTCCGAAACAGATTACGGTCTCTTATACGGAGATCGCGCATTGTCTCGATAAATCTATTTCCAAGATTGAAGAAGCGATATTGAAAGCCTTGGAGATAACACCACCCGAACTATCGGCCGACATCTATCAGACAGGTATTTACCTTACGGGAGGTGGAGCTTTACTTCGGGGGTTAGATAAACGTATTCAGGCAAAAACGAAACTCCCTGTACACGTTGCTGAGGATCCGCTACGTGCAGTGGTCCGCGGGACAGGTATTGCATTGAAAAACATTGGTAGGTTTAAGTTCCTGATGCAATAGCGCTGGCACCCCGACAAAAATTCACGTATACAGTAGAGCAAAGTATGGCTTACTCTACTGTATATTTTATCGAATAAACGACATATTGTTTTAATATGAGAAACCTTTGGCTTTTTCTGGTCAGATATAACGCATTTTTTTTGTTTATCCTGTTTTTCATGTTTTCTATTGTCTTAGTTATCCGCAACAACAATTTTCAACGCGCTTCCTTCATCAATTCATCGAATGTAGTTGTAGGTTCCTATTTTGAAAAGATCAACTCCTGGAAAGCCTACCTGGCTCTGGCAGACGACAATAAAGCACTATTGGAGGAAAACGCACATTTAAGGAAGCAATTACAAAACTTCAGGGCAATTGACACCACTGTCCATGTGCATTTGGTGGATAGCATCGAACAGGACCGGTACACATTCACCGTGGCCACGGTCGTGAACAACAGCATACACCAACGCAGCAATTATATAACACTGGACAAGGGAAGCCGGGAAGGTATACATCCGAATATGGGTGTCATTACATCCAATGGTGTGGTGGGTATCGTACAACAGGTGTCGGAGAATTTCAGTACGGTCCGCTCGCTGTTACATCCGGATATCCGGATTTCGGTAAGCTTAGATAGTGTGAGCGACGCCTTTGGTTCGCTGGTATGGGGCAGCAATACCGATTCGCGGTTTGCGATGGTTAGAGACATCCCCAATCATGTTAAAATTCGTATTGGGCAACCTATATTTACTTCTGGCTATTCTACGCTGTTTCCAAAGGGAATTAAAGTAGGGCATGTCGTCGAACCTGAGGTAACGTCGGGCGAAAGCTTTAAAGATATACGGGTATTGTTGACAACTGATTTTGCAAAACTGCACCATGTATATGTTGTAAAAGATAAATTGGCTGAAGAGAAGGTTTCACTAGAAGCATCGCATAAAGAAAATGAATAATAATTTTATTTCTAACCTCTTACGCTTTCTAATCCTCATTTTAATACAAGTAGGATTATTCAAAAATATGGGTTATTATAATTTAGCCATCCCGCTGCCCTATATCTTATTTATTCTGCTTTTACCTATTGGGATTTCTAATTTTTCCTTATTCGTAATCGCCCTTATCACCGGTCTTACCGTCGATGCCTTTTACGACAGCATAGGTGTACATGCCGCCGCATGTGTCATGCTGGCCTGGTTCCGTATATTTTTTCATCGCATCACACTAGATATAGACGCACAAGAGTCATCCTCTACCCCATCCTGGGGTAACATGGGTTTTAAATGGTTTGGAACATATGTGGTGTTCAGCACTTTAATCCACCACACTGTTTTGTTTCTGGTCGAAGTTTTCTCTTTCAGAAATTTTGCATACACCTTGTTCGGTGCAATTTTGAGTAGTATCTTCACCATTATCTTAATTTTTATCATCAGTGTAATTACATATCGGCGCAAATCGCGTTTGGCAAATTAACGAAGGGGATGGGTAATAGCTTTTTTGAACGAAAATATGTTATTCTGGGTATTTTTATCACGATAGCAATCGTCATTGTTGCGCGGCTATTTTACCTACAGATCATCGATGATTCCTACCTTTTATCGGCCAATAACAATGTGGTACGCAAGATCGCTGTATATCCGGCCCGAGGCATTATACTCGACCGTAATGGGAAGATCTTGGTTCAGAATGAACCGGTATATGATATCCTCGTCACCCCCCGGGAGGTTAAGGATTTGGATACTGCCCTTTTATGTCAGCTGTTAGATATGGATAGGAACGATTTTCAGGAAAGAATGGACAAAGCACGTGCGCATTCTCCCTACAGGAGTTCCCCTTTTGAAAAAATGGTTTCTACTGAAACGTATGCTCGATTTCAGGAACATCAATATAAATTTAAGGGTTTCTATGTACAGAACCGGACTGTTCGCAGCTATCCCGATAGCCTGGCGGCTCACTTTCTGGGCTATATTCAGGAAGTTAATGATAGGGATATTGAGCGTTCCAACGGTTTTTACCGTCCGGGCGATTATATTGGTGCTAGTGGTGTAGAACGTTCTTACGAAGAATTATTACGTGGACATCGAGGTGTTAAAAACCTAATGGTAGACGCGCTCAATCGCCCTAAGGGTGTCTTCATGGACGGTAAGTATGATACACTGGCCGTGTCGGGTGAAGGACTGGTATCCTCACTGGATAAAGATCTGCAGCTCCTCGCCGAGAGGTTGATGAAGAACAAAATGGGGTCTGTCGTCGCTATAGAACCTTCTACGGGTGAAATCCTGACGTTTGTAAGCAGTCCGGCATACGACCCCAACCTTATGGTCGGAAAAGAACGTGGCAACAATTACATGGAACTCCTACATGACCCGACTAAACCCTTATTCATCCGCCCCATCCAGGCTTCTTATCCACCCGGATCGGTCTTCAAAGTCGTATCGGCATTGATAGCGCAACAAGCAGGTGTGATCACGCCGCATACCATATTCAATTGCCCGGGTGGTTATCGTTATGGCGGTGGAAGAGCGATCATGCGCTGTACACATGTGGATGGCCCTACCGATTTAGTGAAATCCATCCAACGGTCGTGCAATACGTACTACGGTCACGTCTATGCAAAAATGATCGATTCGAGAGGAATGTCGGGCCCTAAGGCTTATGATCTGTGGCGGGAAGGGTTGACAAAATTTGGTCTGGGTGCTCCCCTCGGCATAGATCTACCCGGTGAAAAAGGAGGTTTCCTGCCCAGCGCAAGCTATCACACCAAAAATTACGGTAACGAGAAGTGGGGCTCCAGCTTTACGATCTCACTTTCCATCGGGCAGGGACAATTGGGAATAACACCATTACAAATGGCCAATCTCATGGCTATAGTGGCCAACAGAGGTTTTTATTACCGTCCTCACCTCATCAAGGGTATCGGAGAAAAGCAGATCGTAAAAGAAGAATTTACCGAAAAAATCTGGGCCGGTGTAGATGAAAAGCACTATGAGCCCGTCATCGAAGGGATGAGCAGAGCCGTATCAAGCGGGACGGCAGCAGGGTCAAAAATAAAAGACATCGAAATGTGCGGAAAGACCGGTACGGTGCAAAACCCACATGGGGAAAATCACGCCGTATTCTTTGCTTTTGCCCCCCGTGTCAATCCCAAGATAGCCATTGCTGTATTTGTTGAAAATGCCGGCTACGGCGGGGTGTGGGCTGCACCTATAGCCAGTATGCTCGTTGAGAAATACATCAACGACACGATTTCACTTCCGAAGTACATTCAGGACCGTATTTATAATGCTGACCTATTACCGAAAACGTTGTCAAAACCACCATCGCAGGAAACAAAGGTAAGCACTACAGCATCCACACGTAGCGATCACAAACATACTTTATCCCCAGATCATACGCCTAATCTACTTGTACATCATAGCCAAATAAGACGCCAATATGACTAGAATGAGACACAGCAACTTTTTAGGTAATCTGGATTGGATGACTGTCTGTCTCTGGTTTATATTGTGTGTGATAGGCTGGTTTAATATTCGGGCAGCTGTCTATGACCCGGCACATCCAGGATTGTTCAGCCTGGAGACAAACTATGGAAAACAGTCGCTCTACATATTTACGGCCATCATCATCGGATTCGCCATACTGATCATCGATCAACGCTTTTTTATCTCCACTACCCCATTCTTCTATATACTTGTTATTCTCTTATTGGTAGCTGTCTTGGTTATCGGACGCAATGTGGGAGGTAACCAGGCATGGATACCCCTCGGTAGCTTCCGGCTGCAGCCCTCCGAATTCGGTAAGCTGGCAACTTGTTTACTGTTAGCTTATTACCTCAACACCCAAACCAATAAAACACCGAATCTCAATACCTTAATGGTAGGATGTTGTATTATTCTTTTGCCGGTATTTCTTGTCATGTTACAGCCGGATACAGGCTCAGCACTGGCCTTCTTTTCACTGATATTTGTTTTTTACCGGGAAGGTTACGTAAGCAACTCGGTTTTAATATTCATTGCACTGGCTATTTTGCTTTTCGTTCTCGCTTTGCTTATTCCCAACCAATGGCTACTCGTGGCGGGGATAACGTTGCTCTGCGCTGCAGCAGCCTATTTCATGCGTCGAAAGCGGAAATACATTCTCCGAATCATTTTCCTTTACCTTGCTTCGGCAGTTTATATTTTATGTGTGGATTTTGCTTATGAAAATATCCTGCAACCTCATCAGCGTAACCGTATTGACATTATATTAGGGAAAATGGATGACCCCCGAGGACAGGGTTACAACTTAAATCAGTCTAAAATTGCCATAGGATCTGGAAAGTTATTCGGAAAAGGTTACTTACAGGGCACCCAAACCAAGTATAATTTTGTTCCAGAACAAAGTACGGATTTCATCTTTTGTACGATCGGCGAAGAATGGGGGTTTATGGGCTCTGTGGTCCTCATCCTACTGTACCTCGTACTACTGATGCGCATTGTCCATATTGCCGAGCGACAGCGGACCGTCTTTGCCCGCATATATGCCTATGGGGTGGCCTCTATCCTATTCTTTCATTTCTTCATCAACATTGGAATGACTATTGGCATAGTCCCCGTTATCGGAATCCCGCTACCTTTTATCAGTTATGGCGGATCCTCCTTATGGAGTTTTACGATCTTATTGTTTTTGTTGCTTCGCTTCGACTCTGCAAGAAAGGGACTTTCCAACTGATGGCTATACCGTCACAACGTATATAAATATCGGATATCGGCATTCTCTATCTGTCTCATTTTCTTCAGTATTGCTTCTACATACTGTTGCCGCACAGCGAATTCAATAACACAGGTATTATCAAATTGTTGCTTGACGATAGACAAATTTTCCTCCTTCACCAAACGCATCACATCATTCATCTGCACATAATCAAAATCTACACGATAGATATCGTTCACTGTTTTTTCTACAATCGCTGCACTGTCCAATGCCTCTTGTGTCGCCGTCTTGTAGGCATGGATCAATCCCGGCACGCCGAGCAGGGTGCCTCCAAAATAACGAACCACTACGACAAGTATATTCGTTACATCTTTCGATAACAAGACGTTCAGTATAGGCCTGCCTGCCGTACCCGAAGGTTCGCCATCGTCGTTGATCCGAAACACCGAGCGATCCGTGGTCAGTCTGTATGCCCAGCAATGATGCCTGGCTTTCGGATGTTGGGATTTAACATTTGCCACAATGTCCTTCAGCCCGGCCTCTCCTTTAAAAGGATAGGCATAGGCAATAAATTTACTTCCCTTATCCCGAAACACTCCTTCCGAAGGCTTCTCTACCGTTAAGTACGTATCCTCAAATAAACTCATAGATAGGCGATAATTAAGACAGCAACAAGGGCTAAAGCTAAACCAACCTTATTCAACAATGTCAGATTCTCCTTAAAGAAAGCCAGCCCGACCAACGCTCCTACAACTATAACACCGATATTCATTCCTGTAAATACAACAGAAGGGCTTTCGGGTAAAGCCCGATGTGCCTTCATATAGAACAGAATATTACCAAAATTAAATAGTCCCAACGCTATGCCCCATACCATCGTACCCTTCTTGATCACTTCTTTGTACCTCCATACCTTGTACAGCAGCATTCCTGTAGCCACAAACATCGCTAAAATGAAAATCACAAACATCGAAAACGCATAGGAAGTCTCCTGATAAAGCGCCACTTTCTTGAACAGGATATCGATGATACCCATACCGACGAATACCAATGCCGGAAACAGCCATTTTCCCGAAGATGATGTGTTATCCCTTTGTTTATTCCAACCGATCGAACATACAATGGCCAACAGCCCCACGGCTATACCGATTAATTTGCCTGATCCAATATCTTCATGGAAAATAAAAAAAGCAGCCATTAAAGGAATAAATAAGGAAAGCCGCTGTGCTACTTCGGTTTTTACGATACCGCTGAATTCAATCGCATACGCAATACATATAAATATAACCGGCAAAAGTACGGCGAGTGCACTATAAAGTCCCCATGGTAGATCGCGAACGGGTATATCCGGAAATTCCGGAGACAGCAGAAAGAAAGTTGCCGCAGCAGCTACCGGATAATTCCATACAATAAGATGCAAATGTTTGAATCCCTTTCGCTTACCCATCTTAAGGATAACCGAAACGGTCACACTGCAGATAACACTGAATAATACATACCACATTATAGCCCCAATTCTACGAAATGTTTCGCGCATTTCCATTTATCCACCAAAATAAATAAAGAAATAGCAATAAATATAGATGTATTTCAAGCATATTTTTACGTAAAAAAACCACATAAAAACACACATTAAAACGAAACAAAATATGAGTATTTTTTTATATAAAAATGCATTTAAGCCGATTAAAACGAATTTTACAACTTAAACACTTAAAAAAACAGGATTTTTTTTACGCAAAAACACTTGTTTTATCCAGTAATTTTAAGCCAAAAAAAACATGATAAAAAGCAATATTTTTTAAAATATTCTTGCAGATATAAAATATTAGACTTACTTTTGGACTGTAATATTCGAGACATGAAAAAATACACGACATATTTTTACTTCGGTTTCTTTTATTTTAAGAATAAGAGCCGGGATTGATAGGTTTTGTATACATACATAAACAAAAAGTCCCGGATGAAAATCTGGGACTTTTTTTATGGCTAAAAACGAGACAAATGAGTACTAAAATAGCAATACAAGGTGTAAAAGCCTCTTTTCATGAAGAAGCAGCATTCAAATTTTTCGGGGACGATATCGAAACCATCGAGTGCAGTTCGTTCAAACAAACCTGCGAGATGCTCAAGCAAGGCAAAGCCGATTACGTGGTCATGGCCATAGAGAATTCTATTGCGGGAAGCATTTTACCAAATTATAATCTTTTGCGTGATTATCGGTTTCACATCATCGGGGAAGTGCATCTGATTATCCAACAGAATCTGCTCGCCCTGCCGGGAGTCAAGTTGAGTGACATTAAAACCGTGGAATCCCACCCGATCGCCATCCGTCAATGTGACGAGTTCTTGAGCGACCACCCGGATTGGGAAGTTAAGGAAGGAATGGATACCGCGGGCTGTGCCCAAAAGATTATGGAGGAAAAACTCACCACGACAGCAGCGATTGCCAGTGAGTATGCTGCCAAAACCTATGGTTTGCAGATTTTGGAGAAACGTATCGAAACGCATAAGAAAAATGCAACCCGGTTCTTGATCCTTTCCAACGAAGTGGTGGAACAGAAGAATGCCAATAAGGCATCGTTATCTTTTCAGACCGGAAATGCGGTGGGTGCTCTCGCTACGGTCTTACAATGTTTTGCAGAGCAAAATGTAAACCTGAGCAAGATCCAGTCTATGCCGGTCGTCGGCCGTCGGAATGAATACGACTTTTACGTCGATGTGGAATGGAAAAAGCAATCCGACTATGATGCCGCTATCCGTAAAGTATTGAAACATACGGTCAACTTCAGCATCATGGGAGAATATATTAAGAACGAAAAGGTTTAATTGGTCACAGAGTTACGTAGTTACACAGTTATGGAGTTACGTAGTTATAGAGTTACAAATTTATAGTATAAGATATGAAACATTCATTAGAAATCCTTCCGCTTAGTTCTTGGATAGATACAGGCGACCAACCCTTAATCATAGCGGGTCCATGCAGTGCAGAGACCGAAGAGCAAGTGGTATCGACGGCTCATTTGCTGGCGAATACCGGGAAAGTTCACGTACTGCGTGCGGGTATTTGGAAACCACGCACCCGTCCGGGTGAATTCGAAGGTATCGGCAACATCGGTTTGCAGTGGTTAAAAAGAGCGAAAGAAGAAACAGGATTGCTAACCGCTACCGAGGTGGCTACCGCAAAGCATGTAGAAGAAGCTTTAGCAGCAGGTGTAGATATCCTTTGGGTAGGCGCTCGTTCTACGGCAAATCCTTTTACCGTACAAGAGATAGCAGACGCTCTACAAGGTGTAGATGTTCCTGTTTTGGTGAAAAACCCGGTCAACCCTGATCTATCTTTATGGATCGGTGCGCTCGAACGCATCAACCGTGCAGGTATCAAGAAAATAGGTGCCATTCACCGGGGCTTCTCTTCTTTCGAGAAAACAGCCTTCCGTAATGAGCCGATGTGGGATTTAGCGATCCAATTAAAAACAATTGCTCCGGATTTACCGATCATCAATGACCCTAGCCATATCTGTGGTAACCGGGAGTTGATTCCTTACATCACACAAAAAGCGATGGATATGGATATGCAAGGTTTGATTATCGAATCCCATATTGATCCATCCGTAGCCTGGACCGATGCCAAGCAACAAGTTACCCCGGCAGCATTAGCCGAATTATTGGACAATCTGGCCATTCGCCATGCCGAATCAAACAATCCGGCGTTTGAAGATAAACTGGCCGAGCTCCGTAAGCAAATCGATAAATTGGACGATCAGATCATCAAACAAATCGGTGACCGCATGAAGATTGCCGAGAAAATCGGTGAATATAAACGCGACAATAACGTCACCATCCTTCAAGTTTCACGCTGGGATGAAATTGTTCAAAAAAGAGTCCAACTGGCCAAAGCATTGAACCTGGGCGAAGATTTCACCGTGAAATATTTAGAGCTATTGCACAATGAGTCTATCCGCAAGCAGAATGAGGTCATGAACGAAAAAACAGCAACGGAGGCATAACATAATGAGCCAAACGAGCATAAAGCTTACACATCCTGCAAAGGAGATCAAGGGCACGGTGCAGCTTACGGGTTCGAAATCCGAGAGCAACCGTGCACTGATTATCCAAGCCTTAAGCGAGGGGAAAGTGCAGATTGCCAATCTGTCGGAAGCGGATGATACGGTATTATTGACGCGTGCCATCGCGGCAGCCAACGAAGCCGGGAAAGGACAGGTTGTCATTGATATCGGTCCGGCGGGTACGGCGATGCGTTTTATGACGTCGTACCTCAACTTATTGCCGGGCGACTTTATACTGACCGGCACGGAGCGCATGCAGCAGCGTCCGATTGGTATATTGGTCGATGCCTGGAAAGAAATCGGGGCAGATATACATTACCAGAAAAAATCCGGTTTTCCACCCTTACATATTGAAGGCAAGCTGTTTCAACATAAAGACACGGTCAGGATAAAAGGCAATATCAGCAGCCAATATATTTCGTCTTTGCTACTGAGCGCTGCTTCATTAAAGAAAGGACTCACGCTGGAAATCGATGGCGAGCTAACATCCAGACCGTACGTCACCATGACACTCCATATGCTCGCCGAAGCAGGTATACAACACAACTGGGTCGGTCAGCAGATACAGATACAGCCGCAAAAGGCAAAAGAAGCAACGCTTTATATCGAACCGGACTGGAGCGCAGCTTCGTATTGGTATGCTATGGTTGCTTTGTCGGAGAACGGAGAAATCCGATTGCCGGGCTTGAAAAAAAACAGTCTTCAGGGCGACATCGCCATTGTAGATATCATGCAGCATTTCGGTGTGGAAACGGTATTTGAAGAAAAAGGCATCTATTTAAAGAAGACGGAAGCATCATCAGATAAAACCTTATTTGACTTTAAAGAATGTCCCGACCTGGCCCAAACCGTTGTCGTCGTTGCGGCAGCCTTACGAAAAAACGTATCCTTTACTGGACTGGAAACATTAAAGATCAAAGAAACGGACCGTATTGCGGCTTTGCAAAATGAAATTGGCAAATTCGGAGCAGTCTTGACGGAAGACAATGCTGTTTATCATTTGGACAGCAGTCAAGTGTTTCAACCTGAACATATAAGCATAGCGACCTATGAAGATCATCGTATGGCCATGGCCTTCGCACCTTTGGCATTAGTCTTTGACCGTGTTCATATCGAAGAACCGCAGGTCGTCGAAAAATCGTATCCGGCCTATTGGGACCACCTGCAGCAGCAAGGTTTTTTAATTCAATAATTCGCCATATAAATCACAATACCTGCCTACCGCAGGCAGGCGCACATCGCAATACGAAATACGCACATCGCAATACTAAAAATAAGAAAATGGCAGGAAATACATTTGGAGATATATTTAAGATCAGCACCTTTGGCGAATCACATGGCAAGGCCATAGGAGTCATTCTGGATGGGTGTCCCTCCAACATCGAAATCGATGAAGCTTTTATTCAGTCCGAACTGGATAAGCGGAGACCGGGGCAATCGAAGATCACAACGCAGCGTAAAGAAAGTGATACCGCTCAGATCCTATCGGGGGTTTTTGAAGGAAAATCTACCGGAACGCCTATAGCTATCATCATTCCCAACGAAGACCAACGTTCCAAAGACTATTCCCATATCAGTGATAAATACCGCCCATCGCACGCCGATTATACCTATCAAATGAAGTACGGCATCCGCGATTATCGGGGTGGCGGACGTTCATCAGCCAGGGAGACAGCGGCCCGTGTAGCTGCGGGTGCTGTTGCAAAGCTGTTTTTGAAAAAACACGGTATTGAAATTTTCGCACATGTCTCCGGTGTTGGAGACATCGAAGCTCCGAATGTGGATTCATCAAATTTAAATACGCTACTGGAAACACGTGAAAGCAATATTGTGCGTTGTGCCGACCCGGCAACAGCCCAGGAGATGATCGCTTTTATCGATGGCGTACGCAAAGACGGTGATACCGTCGGAGGACGTATCTCGACTATCATTCGTCATGTGCCTGTAGGACTGGGCGAACCGGTGTTTGACAAATTACATGCTGATCTGGCAAAGGCTATGATGAGCATCAATGCGGTACACGGTTTTGAATATGGTTCGGGATTTGAAGGATCCAGATTAAGAGGTACCGCGCATAATGACATCTTCACACATGAAGATGATAAAGTCATCACGCGGACCAACTATTCGGGGGGCATACAAGGTGGAATATCCAACGGGATGGACATTACTTTTCGGGTAGCGTTCAAACCTGTGGCCACCATTATGCGCGATCAGCAGACCTTGAATCAGGCCGGTGAAGAAACAACAATCTCAGGTAAAGGAAGACACGACCCCTGTGTAGTACCCCGTGCCGTGATTATCGTCGAGGCTATGGCTGCTCTTGTTATTGCAGATCACCTGCTCAAACAGCAAGCTTATCGATAAAACATGATATTATCCCCAGCGGTAGACGTTAGAATATAGCAGGATATCGCTGTGGATTACCATCGCTCATAATCTCATACACCATCTCTACGACATCATCCACCGAAGGCTTGGTGAAATAATCACCATCTGATCCGTAAGGCGGGCGATGTGCTTTGGCACTTAACGTCCTCGGCTGGCTATCCAGCGAGAAATAACCACTTTGCTCTTCCAGAATTTTTTGTAGAATATAGGCAGATGCACCACCCGGCAAATCTTCGTCCACAACAAGCAGCCGGTTGGTTTTCCGTAACGAATGTGCGCACAAATGCTCCTTATCGAACGGCAAAAGGCACTGAATATCAATCACCTCGATCGACACGCCTACTCGCTCCAATTCCAAGGCAGCTTCTTGCACAACCCGTAAGGTAGAGCCGTAGGATACGACGGTAACATCCTGCCCCTCCCGGATTAATTCTGCAACCCCTATAGGGACAGTAAACTCGCCCACATTCTCGGGTAACTTCTCCTTGAGCCGATAACCATTCAAGCATTCGATGACCAATGCCGGGTCATTCACTTTCAGCAGAGTATTGTACATACCTGCCGCTTGCGTCATATTCCGGGGTACGCAGATGTGCAATCCGCGCAGGCTCCCCAAGATGACCGACATCGGCGATCCAGAGTGCCATATACCCTCCAGCCGATGACCTCGCGTACGGATAATCAAAGGTGCACGTTGTTGTCCTTTGGTCCGGTAGCTCAAGGAAGCCAGATCATCACTCAGCACCGGCAGTGCATAGATCAAATAATCCAAATATTGTATTTCGGCGATAGGCCGTAGTCCGCGCATAGCCAAGCCCATGCCCTTTCCTATAATAGCCGACTCCCGAATACCAGTGTCGAAAACACGTTGTTCACCAAATTTATCTTGTAATCCGGCAAACCCCTGATTGACATCCCCGATCTTACCCACATCCTCACCAAATGCCAACAAGCGGTCATTCTGTCGGAAGTTCGCTTCAAAACAAGCATTCAGCACCTCCCGCCCATCGACAATCTTCGGATTTTCGCCGTACTCCGGCGTAATGGATAGGTCTAAGGTTGATGCATCAAACGGAGAAGTCAAGCTATCATTATACCGGCCGGTATTGATCTCCTGACGGGTCCGGTACCATTCCAAAAGTTGTGCTTTTGCTGGTGAATCAACAAAGCGTAGCTCACGTAACACCAAACGCACGGTGGAATATATTTCCTTTAATGAAGGTTCTGATATCGATTTCAGTGTTTGTAGCGAAAGCTGTACATCTTCCTGATCAAATTGCTCCAGCATCTGTATAGCCTCATCCAAATCGACCTGAATGGTTTTCCGATAATCCGACCAAGCCCTGCGTTGTTCGGATTTCACAAAATCTTTCGCTTCCTGCTCTAGGATTACAAGCTGTTCTTCTGTAGCAAGACCCGCATCCAATAACCAACTCCGCATCTGCATGTTGCAATCGAACTCCTTCTCCCACGCCAGTCGTTCGGTACTCTTATACCGCTCATGCGACCCCGAAGAAGAGTGTCCCAGCGGCTGCGACAACTCCGTTACATGTACAATACATGGAATATGTTGCTCACGTGCTATTTTAGTGGCCTTTTCATAGGCTTCACATAGGCCGGGATAGTCCCATCCTCGGACCTTAAATATTTCGAAGCCTTCCCCATTCTCATCGCGTTGAAATCCTTTTAAGGCCTCCGATATATCTGCTTTTGTCGTCTGTATCTCATTCGGCACGGAGATACCATACCCATCATCCCAAATGGAAATAACCAACGGGATTTGTTTGACACCGGCCGCATTGACCGTTTCCCAAAACACACCCTCTGAAGTCGACGCATTCCCTACGGTACAAAAAACGACTTCATTACCGTTATTCGAAAAATAGTTGAGATAAGACAGATCTGAATTTTCACGATATAACTTAGAAGCCAGTCCCAGACCCAATGACCGTGACATCTGCCCTCCCGTCGTCGAGATGTCCGATACGGAGTTGACCTGCTCCGTCTGGTTTTTCCAGTTCCCTTGCTCATCTACCTGTTGTGTCGAAAAGTGAGACACCATCTGGCGTCCACCCGAAGATATATCCGCTTCCAGATCGGGATTTGCATACAGCTGTGAAAACAGGTGGTAAACGGAACTCATCCCCGTTGCAAAGGCCAACGTTTGATCTCTGTAGTACCCTGATCGCCAGTCCCCTTTGTTAAACACTTTGGATAAGGCAATCTGTGCAACCTCCTTCCCGTCACCGAAAATACCGAACTTTGCTTTACCGGTTAAGACTTCCTTCCTGCCGATCAAACTCACGATTCTGCTTTGCACCGCCAATTTATAATCCTCCAAAATTATCTGGCGGAAATCTTCAAAACTTAGTCGGGACGGTATCAAATCAGCAGAAACATTCAAATTCGTATCTAACATTATCGGAAATCAATTTTAGCAAAAATACAAAAATTACTTTTTACAATATAAGTATAAATTCATTAATCTCTTTAAATTATACAGTGGAATTATGTAGCTTTACTCTCTTTATTATATATTCCATGTATTTATTTAATGTAAGAGTTTATGGTATTCTGGTTGATGAATACGATCGTGTCCTCATTAGTGATGAACGCACCCAAAATGTGTCTTTCACGAAATTCCCCGGGGGTGGATTAGAATACGGTGAGGGGTTGATAGATGCGCTCAAACGCGAATTTTTAGAAGAATGTAACATGGAGATCGACATCGTAACCCATGTATATACCACTGATTTTTATGAAAAGTCCAGCTTCAATAACAGTCAGATACTCTCGATCTACTACCAGGTTAAAGCCTTGAACACGGTACAATTGGATATCAAAGACAAGCCTTTTGATTTTAACGCGGATATACTTGTTGATAAGCAGGAAGCTTTTCGTTTGGTGGGAACTTCGGTGCTGCGTCCTGACGATCTGACATTCAAAACAGATCAGATCGCGTGGCAGACCTTTCAAAAATTACTTGAGAAATAATTGTCTGCTACTAATTTTACATAAATTATTTGGAATATCAAAAGAAAAATGTAATTTAGGATCGAAAAGCACCTAGTTCCATAGGTCTTTTTATATTAATAGTTAGTGTGATTTTAAGGCGATTTCTCTCCGAATTCGCCTTAATTTTTTACCTGAAAATATACGCTATGATTCCAATAATGATGGCCGTGATAATAATCAACCACTTTAAATTCTTTCCGCTTTCCTCCCCTTCTGCACTTTTATATTTATAATCGCGTTTATATTTATTCATATCCATGATGTACTCCTTTTATCTAAATGATGCAAAATTCATGCTAATTCTTCATAAATTTAATAAAAATAGGACAGATTAATTACTCATGATGATAAGGTTCCCCCTTCAAGATAGTAAATGCGCGGTATACCTGCTCCACAAAAAAGAGGCGAACCATCTGATGCGAAAAAGTCATCTTGGACAACGAAAGCGTATCGTTGGCTCTCTTGATCACATCTGCTGAAAAACCATATGGACCTCCTATCAAAAAAACAATGTGTTGCACGCTCGTCAGCATTTTCTGTTCGATATACCCCGCAAATTCGACTGACCGCAAGGACTTCCCTCTTTCGTCCAATAACACGACATGATCAGACGGGCCTAAATATTTAAAAAACTGCTCCCCCTCTTTCTCTTTCTGCTGACTTTCAGAAAGGTTCTTCACGTTTTTGATGTCCGGTAATACGACCAGCTGAAAACCGATATAATGCTTAAGCCGCTTCAGGTACTTATCAATTCCTTCCTGAATAAACTTATCGTCTGTTTTTCCTATACAAATAAGACTAATTTTCATCGCACGGGTAAAGCTAAAAAACTTTATTATTTTTGCGACATGAAAAAACAACTATTAATTACTTTTTCTGCGCTGTGTCTGGCGGTGGCTTCGACAACAGCTCAAGAGGACACCACAAAAAACTGGATAATAACAGGAGAAAATACCTTTCTGATCAACCAAAGTTCGTTTACAAACTGGGCTGCAGGTGGCGTTAATTCATTTGCCGGCAATCTGATCTTCAACTATGATTTCAATTACAAAAAAGACAAATGGAATTGGGACAATAAAGTATTGGCAGCCTATGGACAAACCTTTCAGAAAGAGACAGACTGGCGTAAAAACGATGATCGTTTTGCTTACAACTCTCTTTTGGGCTATGAAATGGATAAGAAATGGCTTTACACCTTTTTTCTTAATTTCAACACCCAATTTACCCCGGGCTACAAGTACGACGGCGATGGTAACGGAACATTGACATCTTCGGGATTTGCGCCGGCCTATCTTAGCCTGGGCCCCGGTATTGCATTTAAAGAATCCGACAACTTCAAGATCAACTTATCCCCTGCAGCTGCACGATTCATCTTTGTCACCAATCCCGATATCGATGAAACCCTGTACGGTTTAGATGACGGCAAAAAATCGAGAACCGAATTCGGTGCTTCATTGGATGCCTACTATAAAACACCAATCGTAGAAAATGTGTCTTTCGAAAATATTTTACGGTTATATTCCAACTACCTGGATAATCCACAGAATGTAGACATCGACTATACCGCCAATCTATTTATGAAAGTCAATGAGTTCATTACTGTTAATGCAGGTGTACAGCTCGTCTACGATGATAACACAAAAATACCGACGATTGAAAACGGTGTAGAGGTCAGCAGCAGTCCAAAGCTTCAGGTGAAGCAAATTCTGGGTGCAGGCGTAACCTATAAGTTTTAAAACCGTATTATTTTATTCCTACAAAAAAAGCTGTATCGAGGCGATACAGCTTTTTTTTATTTGTAGAATTGTGCGTTATGCACAACTTTATTTAGTAGCTACCAAGCTCACATTAAAGTTAATTTCCTTCGAAATCAGATCATCCTGCTTACCTTCGTAGTTTACACCCCAGTCACCTCTAGCGATATTGAAATCTGCCGTAGCTTTCACCGTCGTGTCTGTAAGCTCATCAACTGTAGCATCAAACGTGATATTCTTCGAAATATCTTTAATCGTCAGATTGCCCGAAACCTGAATAACACCAGCATTGTCCACACTTGGTGTTACACCTGTAATGGTAAATACAGCTTCTGGATAGGTTTCCACACCGAAAAAGTCATCTGATTTCAAATGTCCATCTAGTTTATCTTTATATTCCCCTTGCAAATCTGTCGAACCGATGCTGTTCATATCCAATACAAAGTTTCCGCCTGTGACTACACCATTGTCTACATGGATCGAACCGCTTTTTATAGCTACGGTACCTTCATGTTGGCCGGTAACTTTCGTTCCTGTCCATTCCACTTTAGATTGTGCAGCGTCTACCGTATATTCAGCACCGACTACGGCATCCGTAGTTTCGACCGAATCCGCTGTTTCAGCTTTCTTTCCTTCGGGATTGCCCACACAAGAAGCTAAGATCATCATTGCCGCAGCAGAGAATAAAATAAGTTTTTTCATGTTTAATGTTCTACGTTAAAATATATGTTTAAACTTTAATCTGCAAAATAAGGCAAAATTATTTAAGAAAAAAGTACATTTTTGATTTATTAACATTTCCCCGACAATCCCGATCAGTGACCTGTAGGTTGGGCATCCACCCTTCTTATATCTGCTCCCAGTGCTTTTAAACGTTCTTCAATGTGCTGATAACCACGTTCAATTTGCTCAATGTTGAGGATGGTCGATCTTCCCTGCGCTGATAATGCGGCGATAAGCAAGGAAACTCCTGCCCGTATATCGGGCGAGGACATCTGTATCCCACGTAGCTGGGTCTGCTTGTTCAGACCAATAACGGTTGCTCTGTGCGGATCGCACAAAATAATCTGTGCACCCATATCGATCAACTTATCGACAAAAAACAAACGGCTTTCAAACATCTTTTGATGAATAAGTACATTTCCCTTTGCTTGAATGGCCGTTACTAATACAATGCTCAATAAATCGGGTGTAAATCCGGGCCATGGCGCATCCGATACGGTTAGAATAGACCCATCGATAAACGTGTCGATCTCGTACGAATCCTGTGCTGGAATAAAAATATCATCCCCCCTTAATTCCATTTTGATACCCAGACGGGCAAATACAGAAGGGATAATACCCAGTTCGGCATAGCATACATCCTTGATTGTAATTTCGGAACCTGTCATAGCAGCTAAGCCGATAAAGGAACCTATTTCGATCATGTCGGGCAACATTCGATGCGTCGTACCGCCTAGCTTATCCACACCTTCGATCGTCAGCAAATTTGAGCCAATACCCGATATTTTAGCGCCCATGCGGTTCAGCATCTTACACAGCTGTTGCAAATAGGGCTCACACGCCGCATTATAAATTGTCGTGACACCTTTTGCCAAGACGGCAGCCATGACGATATTAGCCGTCCCCGTCACCGAAGCCTCATCCAACAAGATGTAAGCCCCTTTCAAAGCATGTGCATCGATGTCAAAAAAATGCTTTTCCGCATTATATACAAACTTCGCTCCCAGCTTTTCAAATCCCAGAAAATGCGTATCCAACCGACGACGGCCAATTTTATCCCCTCCTGGTTTCGGTATCGCTGCTTTCCCGAAGCGGGCCAATAAAGGACCTACAATCATGATCGAACCGCGCAGTCCACTCCCCTTCTGTTTAAACTCCTCCGAGGTAAAATAATCCAGACGGATAGAAGCCGCTTCAAACTCGTACGTATCCGGACTGATACGACTTACCTTCACACCCAATGAACGTAAAAGATCGATCAGATTATTCACATCCTTAATATCGGGAACATTGCTGATCGTCATTTTCTGATCGGTAAGCAATACCGCAGATAATATCTGCAACGCCTCATTTTTTGCTCCCTGAGGAATAATTTCACCTTTCAACGGTTTTCCGCCTTGAATCTCGAATGCGTTCATATATATGTATACGTATTAGCTGCTGCGTCCCTATTTCTTATAATTACTGTGTTGATAGCTTTTTTTGCCATTGGAAAACGACGGTTTCTTCTTGCCAGGTCCCCCATGCTGCTTTTTGCCTCCGTTTTTATGATTGCTACTGGCTACACTCTGACTTTTCACACGGCTTCCCGGAGGAGGTGTCTTAAAATCCAGTTTCGTCAGCACCGTATCTTCCGGCAACCGCAATACTCCCCCCGACAAATCGGACAGGTCGTGGATAATCTGCAGATCATTGACCGAATCCTTATTCCATGTGAGATACGCCATCTTCATAAAATTCGCAATAGCAATCGCCATTTTAGTCCGATGTTCTTCCTGACCCATTCCAAGTGCTTTTTGGATCATCCGTTCGACGACATGTCCATAGTGTTTAAAACGAATACGATTTTGCGGATAAGCAATCGGTTCGGGTTTATGTCGGATTTCTTCTTTCGTCGGTACCGGAAATGGCGAATCGACATCAATCTTAAAATCCGAAATGATGTAGAGGTGATCCCACAACTTATGTTTAAAATCCGACACATCCCGTAAATGTGGGTTCAGGACCCCCATCATATCGATAACGACCTGTGCCAGTCTGTTTCTTTCCTCTTTTGAAGGCACTGTGCAAATATAGTCCACCATATTCTGCACGTTTCTTCCGTACTCCGCCAAAATAAGCTGAGGTCGGGTACTATTATAGTCAAAATTCATATGCATGTGTTTATGACGTTATAAACCGTCTCTTTGTATTGTTAGATTGATATTCTATTGTTATTGTGTACAATATAGTTAAAGTTTAGTGTGATTACTGTACAATTCTTAATTTGGCAAATTTAAGCAACAATTGTTTCTGTCCCAACTCTTTGAAAAGAATTGTTGCTTTAATATCCTGTTTATTACCTTCCAGTTCCACTACTTCCCCATAACCGAAGCGTTCGTGTTCGACTTCCATACCCACAGCCAGGCCACTGGTATCCGAAGGCGCAAACCCCGCCGAAGGCGTGTGTGCTTTCGGTAAAATAGATGTCGTCTTCCGTACCTTAGGTTTAGGCTTGGAGAACATATCTTTCTGCTGCCAGGCTATCCGCTCCGTACCGAAACCCTGTTCCTCCTGGACCGGCATCCTCGACTTAAAATCCAACTCCAGACAAGCCGGATTCAATTCATCCAAAAAGCGGCTGGGCTCACAGTTATTCAGTGTCCCCCAGCGGTATCGCGACGTCGCATACGATAGGTGTAACTTCTTTTCCGCTCGGGTTACAGCCACATAAAACAACCTCCGCTCCTCTTCCAGGTCCGAGCGGGAGTTCAGCGAGAGCTGTGAAGGAAATAGATTCTCCTCCAGTCCGACAATAAAAACATGCGGAAATTCCAGTCCTTTGGACGAATGTATCGTCATAAGAGACACTGTATCGGCATCCGGATTCTTATCGTTATCATCATTCGTCAACAGCGCTACATCTTGCAAAAAAACATCCAGACTATGCTCTTCGATATCCTCCCGCTCGGAGAACTCCTTAATACCGTTCAGCAACTCCTGGATATTCTCATAACGGCTCAGCCCTTCGACTGATTTATCTTCGTAGAGATTTTTCAAAATCCCGGAATGTTGTGCAATATGCATGGCCGTATCAAAAGCATTATGGCTGTTACCCATCGCCTGAAAGCTCTGTATCATCAAGGCAAAACCTGCCACCGCAGCCGCACTACGACCATCCAAAAACAGCTGAGCATTCGCCACGACATCCCATAACCGTACCTGCTTCTGATCTGCTGCTACAATAATCTTCTCCACTGTGGTATCTCCTATTCCCCGCCGGGGGTAGTTGATTACCCGCTTCAACGCCTCTTCATCATTGGGGTTGTAGGTCAGACGGAAATACGCAATAAGGTCTTTAATCTCCTTCCGTTGGTAGAACGACGTGCCACCGTAGATTTTGTACGGCACGCCCAGTTTACGCAAGGATTCCTCCATAGCACGGGACTGTGCATTCGTCCGATACAATATAGCAAAGTCTTTATATTTCAGACTTTTTAATGATTTCTCCTGAACGATTTCTTCCGCAATAATCTTGCCTTCCTCATTGTCCGAGAAAGCACGGGCTACCTTAATCTTTTCTCCATCCTCATTATCCGAAAATACATTTTTCTCCAATTGATTTTTGTTATTCGCGATAATGCTATTTGCTGCCTTTACGATTGTTTTCGTCGAGCGGTAGTTCTGTTCCAATTTGAAGACCTTGACATCCGGATAATCTTTTTGGAAGTTCAGTATATTCTGGATATTGGCTCCGCGGAAGGCATAAATACTTTGCGCATCATCCCCCACCACACAGATATTCTCATTGACTGCTGCCAGACGTTTTACGATCAGGTATTGGGAAAAGTTGGTATCCTGATACTCATCCACCATCAGGTATCTGAACTGCTGTTGATATTTGTAAAGTGTTTCGGGATACTTATTCAACAGCACGTTGGTTTTAAACAAGAGGTCATCAAAATCCATCGCCCCTGCCCGGTAGCAGCGCTGTGCATATGTCATATAGATCTGTCCGAGCATGCTCCGTCCATTTTCCCTATCCTCCGCCAAGAGGGCATCATTCTTATTATATTCCTGCGGCGATATCAGGTTATTCTTTGCCGCCGATATGCGTCCAAAGACATGGTTGACATTATATAACTTATCATCCAAGTTTAACTCTTTCAATATAGTTCGCAATAGGCTCTTGCTATCGTCCGTATCGTATATGGTAAAATTCCGGGGATACCCGATCAGTTCCGCCTCTACCCGAAGAATACGGGCGAAAACAGAGTGAAATGTCCCCATCCAGATATTTTTGGCTTCACCACCCACTACCTTCATAATGCGTTCCCGCATTTCCTTTGCCGCCTTATTTGTAAACGTAAGCACCAGTATACGGAAGGGGTCTACCCCTTTTTGTATCAGGTGGGCTACCCGGTATGTAATCACCCTCGTCTTCCCCGAACCCGCACCGGCCACAATCATGACAGGACCTTCGGTCTGCTCTACTGCAGCACGTTGTGAGGGGTTTAATCCTGCTAAATAATCCAAAGTAATCTTGTTTTTATCCGTTAGAAAATAAACCGTAAAGATACAAAATATACAAGGAAATGCAATATCTTTGCGTGAGATTAAGCGCACATCGCAATGAATAGCAAAGGGCCTATAGGTATATTTGATTCGGGTTATGGTGGCCTGACAGTCTTCAAGGAAATACATCAGGCGTTACCGCAATATGACTACATTTATCTAGGAGACAATGCCCGCGTACCCTACGGAACCCGGTCCTTTGAAGCTGTTTATACCTTCACGAAAGAATGCGTATTCAAACTCTTTGACTTGGGATGTAATCTCGTTATTTTAGCCTGCAACACCGCTTCGGCAAAGGCCTTACGCACCATCCAGCAACACGATCTCCCAGCAGGAAAGAAGGTGTTGGGTGTTATCCGTCCGACGACCGAACGTGTTGAACATTACACGCATACCAACAACATAGGTATTCTGGCCACGGAGGGGACAGTACGTTCCAATTCCTATCCCATCGAAATCAACAAGTTTCATCCGGAGATAGCCGTATACCAACAGGCTTGTCCCTTTTGGGTACCTTTGGTGGAAAATAATGATATCCACAGTGAGGGCGCACATTATTTTGTCAAAAGTGATATTGAACGCCTACTGGCACAGTCGCCCGATATTGACAGCATCGTATTAGCGTGTACCCACTACCCTTTACTTCTACCAATCATTGAAAAGTATGTACCAAAAGGCATAAAAGTGCTTGCCCAAGGAGCACTGGTCGCTAATAGCTTGGCAGACTACCTGCAACGTCATCCCGAAGTCGAAAGTAACTGCTCCAAAGAAGGACAGCTCCAGTTTTACACCACCGACGATCCAAGGGATTTTGAGGAGAAAGCAGAGGTTTTTTTCGAGAGGAAGGTCAAGGCTTCGCATATTAAGGTGTAAGAGGTTCCATTTTGCTGGCATCTATGTATATGTTTTATAGCAAAAGTTTCGAGTATGGACGAAAAATTCGATTCGCTTAGACGGTATAATTTTTGGGATGGACATGTGCCTCAGCTAGGTTTTTTGCGCGAGAATTACACGAACCACAAAAAGACGGGATCAAACATATACAAGCGTGGCTATTGTCTCAATTTTTGTAAATGATGAACAAAAAATAAGTTAACACTCAAAAAAACAACGTAAAAATACTGGCTCCTAACTTCAGCCGTAATACCCGAAGGGCATTACGGACTTGTGTACGCACCGTTTGCGGGCTTATATTCAGCTCTTCGGCGATTTCTTTGTGGCTCTTATCCTGAAAGCGGCTCATCTCGAAAATCAAGCGCATCTGAGGTGGCAAAGCGGAAACTTCCTGTTCTACCAAAGCAACAAGCTCTTTCTCCCGAATGTGCTCTTCAACAGTATCCGCTCCGCTATTGATAAAGTCCTGCAAGGATTGTGTATACCGCTCTCTCACTTTCTTATTTCGGTATGCATTCAGTATACGGCTTCGTACGGATGTGTACAGATAAGCCGACAGATTCGAAATTTCCACTGTTTTTCTGTTATTCCATAGGTAGATAAAAATTTCCTGAAGAATATCCCGTACTTCTTCTCTATCCGGCAACCGGCGATAAGCATGGCTATAGAGTACGCCATGAAACCGCTTGTAGATTTCATCCAAAGCGGATTTATTGCCGAGCTTCAGCAACTGAATCAGTTCTTTATCTGTATATAGCGTATCCAATAGAATACAGGTTTATTATCGTACGAAGATATATCCCAAAGATAGAAAATCTATCTACAATCTTCATCTCATCATTTATCAAAAACATCCAACATATTGTCAAAAATCTATATAGAGTCCTACAAAATTGTTTGGATATATATAGGGTAAAATCCTGCCAAAATTCGGGAAGCACAAAAATCATTTTGGCAGGATTTTACCCCTTTTTTGCCGTAAAAATTCGATCTAAACAACAAATAAACAGGATTTAATTATATTTAAACAGAGTTTTTTATGTTTATCCTTCCGGTTTTACACAAAAAACAAAACCGAGGGGAATTTTGTTGTCCCCTCGGGAATTTCCGAAAACCCTTAGGGGGATTTTGATGGTCCTTCGGGGGAACTCCAACACCATTTGGAGAATCTTGCGGGGCACTCGGGAGATTTCCAAACCCCTTAGGAGGGTTTTGCCGATCCCCCAAGGAAATTCCAACACCCTCTGGCGAATCCGGCGTCGCAACCGGAAGGTTTTGAAAACCCTTAGGGGTGTTTTGCTAACCCCTTAGAGAATTTCGCCAATACCTCGGGATAATTCCATCTATTCGTTGTTTTTAGGATTCTTAAGATAATAAAAATGGCCATCTTCCGCACCTATCAGGAGATCCTTATATTTGGAATTATGCCAATTGACCAATGTCGGACTGGTATCATGTCCAGCAAGCACCAACGCGGCCACAGGATCCTGATTTTGATAGTAGTTAAGCCCTTTCTTCGCCCGTACAAATTCCAGTACTGTTGCGTTCTTACTATTCACAATAATATCATTTTTACCATCACCGTTCCAGTCACCTATCGTAAACTTACGTCTTCCGCTCTGTCCATGCTGCTTGGCATTTAGCCGCAATAGCCCCGCTAAACTGTCTACTACAGCATGCTTTTGATCAAAAGCCGATTCGTTAACCGAATAAAAAATCCGCTGTGGCTCTTTCAGCAATTTACCCACACTCTTCGCATCCCGTTCAAAATAAACCAGATAGCCCGCTGTATCCATCATGATCAGATCATTCCATCCATCTTTGTTCCAATCCATGGTAAACGGTGTCGTACGCCATTGCGTCACCAAACTTGATGGCTTAGGGGTCCACCATACCCAAAACGGTTTGGGCACATCGGTACTTTTCCAGTCCACCAAAACCGGTTTAGGCTTTGCCAACACGGCTTTCTCTTTTGTTCCTATGTTTTCATACCATACGACTTCACCAAAAATAGAGTTCACAATCAGGTCAAGCTTTCCATCGTTGTTCCAATCCGACACAGAGAGTGTCGTGTAGCCCCATTTTTGTTCTGCCGGTCCCTGTATCGAACCATTATATCCCGCCATGATCCGAATTTCTTCACCTTCCACTTCCAATGTTTTTGGTTTCGCCCAACGCGGAGCACCGTCATATATACCGAGGTTCTCAATAAAAGCAAAGCGTCCCGCAGAGTTGCCGACGATCAGATCTTCATCCCCATCATTATCCCAATCCACACTTACCGGCGTGACCAAAACACCAAATTTAACATTGTCCGCTTCCTGCTGAAAGTAATACGGATTTTCAAATTGTGGCATACCGTTGCGGATTTCGCCCGTATTCTTAATATATGCTACCCGTCCGTCTTCGTCACCTACGATCAAATCCACATGTCCATCCTTATTCCAATCGACTGCAACGGGTATGATCATTTCCAGATCCATTTTCACAATCCCCTGATTGTTATAGACATATTGCCCTTCCTTAAATATAGGGTTCTCGCGTGTTCCAATATTTTCAAAATAGATCAATTTATCCAAAAACTCACCACAGATCAAATCCAGATCACCGTCGCCGTCAAAATCGGCCATATTGGGTGTAGGCGCACCATATACATCAATTGTTTTTCCATATTGGTCTTTCAACCGTCCTCTGTTAACGTACTCGCCATCCACGTTCTCAATAAGATACACATAACCGTGCAAGGGCCCCATCGTCCACTGCCCATGACTGTTGAATGCATTATCCCAGCCATAATCCCCCCATTCATCGATGCCTACAATGACATCCAAATCTCCATCATTGTCATAATCCACATGCTTCCATTGATTAAATCGACTACGTCCATTGATTTCTTTCTTAATAATATCAATATCAAAGACTTTTTTCTTCTTTTTGGTATAGCTTTTCAGGAAATCGGTGTATATCACCCCCGGACCGCTAAATACAGGCTGGTCGTTGTGATAGGTAAGCTGAATGTCCTTTACCGACTTATGCAACCATTTCGGTTTGGCAAATACAGGCTTTTCATCGCCCGAGGTATTCTCAAACAGATAGACGCCGTTAAATGGTCTACCTTGGCTGGATACGACCAAATCCATATCCCCATCGTTATCATAATCGATCGGCAACGGCCATGCCCATAGACCGACACCCAGGTCGACTACCAAGTCGGGATTATTGTATTTTAAAAACTGTAAGTCATCTGTATTTTGTGTAGAGGTTTGAGCACATAAGCCGATGTTTAACAGGAGTAAAACGGCTGAAAAGGAGTTTTTTATATACATGTTTTTTATTGATTTATCTGTTATTTATTTTAGATTACTACCCAGTTTACTACCAACTTAAGTCTTTTCGCTCATAGAAGACAAATCTTCCATTTTCCTCTCCAACAATCATATTCAAGGTGTTACCCGATCCGAGATGCCCGACAGCGACACCGCATTCATGCCCCCCGTGCAGAATATGCTTTCCTTTAAACATAATCGGTTTTGGATAAGCAAATATCGGATTTTCTTCTGTGCCGACATTTTTTAAGAACAATGGTGTAGACCCTCTTTTTGGAAAATGGAATGGATAACCATTTTTTGGTTCGGGAATAGATTGCTTTCCATACGTACCGAGCACAAGGTCTTTGATACCATCGCCGTCCCAATCCACAATTTCGATCTTTGTCCGACCAACAGCACCTGCTGGCAATCTCGCACCTTTGATAGGGGAACCGTCTTCCAATCGCAGCTTTCCGCCGTCCAATACATTATAATCATCAATCTGCCAATACAAATGCAGTTCATCCTCTGAATCCTGATTGATAAATGCCATTTTTCCACCTAACGTACCGATACCCGGCCGCACCCGCCACGAACCAAACATATCCAATCCCATGTGATAAATAGGTTTAGGTGCTTTAAGTTCCGGGGTGGTCTTGGTTCCGGCATTGAGATACACCGTAAAAACACCCCTAATATCTCCCAGCACAATATCCGGCAATCCATCTCCGTTCCAATCGGTAACGTTTGGAGAGGTGTACCCCCAACGGGCTTCCTGCGGTCCCTGAATACTGCCACGGTATCCTGCCTGTATATGTATTTCCTGCCCTGATGCTGTCAGGCGAACAGGGTTTTGAAATCGAGGAGTTTCATTCGTTCCTGCATTTTTGAAAAACTCGATGTATCCTGCTGAACTTCCCGAAATGATATCCAACATGCCGTCACCGTCCCAATCCACCAAATTGGGGATCACGAGTGAGCCTCCGAATAAGTCTGGATTTTCTTGTAGCAACGGTACCGGACTTTCAAACACCAAGTTACCGTTCTTACTGGTTTCAAACCGATCTTTATAGAAAAATATCCCGCCTTCTCCTTGCGCGATAATACCCGAACGGCCGTCCGTTCCTTCAAAATAGCACACCGAATTTTGCACAGAGGGATGACGCATTAAATTACCTTCCACATCCGCTATATATTTTTTCTCACCCAACGAAAAATTGCCCTGCAAAGGATAAACAATCATATTGCCCAAACGAGAACCAGCTAACACAAATGACTGTTTTTTTTGTTGCATCATACTCAGGCTTCGTAATGTATAAGACGTCTGATCCAAATCCGTCAGCGGTGTAGCTTCAATTTTTGCATCTTTCCAACTTTCCGCATGATATCCGGACAGTCCGACCTGGACGATAGGATAAGGCCAGAAACCCTCCGGGCTATAAGAAACCACACGAGGCCAAGGGGTGTTTGGTCCAAATACACCTTTGTCGCGTACCCCAAATACAAAGAAAGTGCTTCCACCGTTATTCAGTAAGTTCCAGTCCGATATACGGGCAGGCAAACCGGTAATCGTTCTATTGGAAAAAGGTTGAAAAGCCTGTTGGGATCTATCGAACACGCTCCACTGCAACGTAGCGCCAAAACGCCATATCCCATATATGCTTCCATCAGCATCCTGAAAAATAGTGCCTTGATTTTTTCCTTTATCATCAAATGGTGCCTTAATTTTTATAGGTTCGGCAAAAACCGGCGTACCATCATCTGCATACGTTTTAAAGAGGTATAAAAACACGCCTCTTGCCGAATGATTGGTACTTTGTATCCATAAATCGGATACACCGTCGTCATTAGCATCGGCCAACCCCATGATACCAGCTTGATAGGAAGGCATGCAGAAAAAACCTGCTCCTGGCGCACTTCCATTCGGAATGCTCTGCCCACTGACCAGTTTATTTCCAGACGCTTGCCCGAGAGCTTGACCACTAATGAGAAATATTACACAGACAATGATGTGTGTTATACCGTATTTCATCGCTTTATTTATTTCCAATTAAATTAATTCTGCAAGGCTTCTGATGATACTCCTGTTACGACCCCTTCTAAGTTCAGTACGATACTCCCCTGTGAGGTGGACTTCCCGAATCCGAAAGCGGAAGTTTTCCTATCTTTTGAGGTACCACCCCACGCATATAAACGCAACGTAATAGTCTTCGATGAAGGGACCTTCTGAAGGTCTTTATAGCCCGAGAGATCTACGGAGGGTTGTTTTTCCCCATTATTGGACAGACTGGCTACCTCCATATCTTTGGCACCGATTTTATTAAAATTAGTGCCATCCGTGCTATAAACCCAACGATAGATATAGGCAGACCCACTCTGTCTTCTCAGTACCGCATCCAATTTATGCAATGACACTTTTTCTCCCGGTTTTGCTTTAACTGTGAACTCATAATAAGCACCCGATTTTTCTGCCGATTTAAAATCTTTATTCGTAGGGAAGTGTCCATTAAAGCCGCGTGCACTACCCGCTTGCACTGTCACTCCGGGTCCTCTTTTCAACGCCGAAGCTTCTAAATTCGCGTGGACTGCAGTGGCATTAGCCGTTGTTTCCCTACCATTAGACTGTGTGGGAAGAGCAAACTGCCAAGCCAGTAGTTGGTTTCCGGTCGTTTTAATAGCTATTATATTTCTATATGACGTTTTCGGCGCGACATAGTCCTCCACCGGTGCCTTTATTTCTGTGTTTTTTGCTTCTCCGATCGCCCAGTTATCGGTTCTGAAAGAAGATGCCGGAAGATTTTCTTTATTGAATAAATCTCCAATTACCCATGCATCGAAAGCATACCGCACGGCAACCGGATTTTTTACTTTGTCAGATTCTACACGGACGGTCTTTCCCTCTATTATCGCGGTAGCTGGATAAAAGACCTTGTCTGCTCCTGCAATGATAAAATTGACCGATGCTTTATCTTTCAGATACAAACCATCTGCATGATCAAAGTGGAGGATAGCGGATGGGCCTTTCACTTCCATCTTTTTGTACACCGGTCCGGCGTAAGCCACATCCTTGAAGTCGTAGCTTTTGTTCAGCGCTTGGTATGACAAGCGCTTTCCTACGGATTGTTTATCGGGTGGATGTATGGTAAACTGCGAACTGACATCCATCAATACTGCCATTCCAGAATTTGGAATCACATTTTCTGCCTGCATTTGCGCCTCCCGCAGATACGGAACATAAGGTCTCAATTGGGCTAATTTGGTAGACAGCTTATCAGGTGTTCGGAAGATATACGGCGCTATTTGTACGTAATAGAATGGAAAATCGCCTACATTCCACTCTGTCCTCCACTGCTTTACCATGGCTGGGAAGAGTTTGCTATATAACTCTGGTTCATGTCTATTCTGTTCGCCTTGATACCAGATAGCTCCTTTTATTCCATAACCAACTATAGGATGGATCATGGCATTATACAATCCCGTAGATTCATTTTTATTGGAATACATTGAATCCGCAGATGTTTTCACATTCACTTGAGGAAAAGCCTTTAGTGCATCACCGCTCATCCATGCTTGCACCAAAGTTCCTCCCCAGTCGGATTGGACAATAGCTACCGGAACATTCATTTTTTCATGTAACTCTTTAGCAAAAAAATAGGCGGTTGCACTAAAGTTGGAGGTTGTTGCCGGAGATGCCGACAACCATTCGCCCTCCACATCATCCAATGGTTTTGCCCAACTTTTATTCTTCACATTAAAAAAGCGTATGCTTGAATTTTCTGAATTCGAAACGATCTCTTCGGAGCCTGTTACAGGCTGATTTTTGAAGCCCTTTAATGGCATTTCCATATTGGATTGACCGGAAGCCAGCCAGACTTCGCCCAACAGAATATCCGATAGCACCAAAGAACTTTTATCATCCTTTAATTCCATAGTATAGGGCCCACCAGCCTTAGTGGTAGCTACCTTCGTCCTCCACGATCCATCAGCATTTACAGGGACTTGATATGTTTTCTTATTCCACGAAGTGGAAATCGTTACCAACTTGCTTTTAGCCCAACCCCAAATCTGAACATCGGTTTGTTGTTGCAATACCATTCCATCCGAAAATATAGATGGGAATGTGACCTGTGCAAAGACCTGTCCAAATACAACACATAAAAATAGTACTCCTAAAATGACACGCTTCATCATAGTTTTCTCCCTCCAATAACAATTTGATCCATAAAATTAAACATAACATCCTCTTCGCTCCCTCCGACGATATAACAACGCAGAACAATACCTTCCTGCGCTGATACACTATTCAGCGGCCTATACACCTGCAGATATAAAGTCCTTTCTTCTTCGGGAGACGTATCCGTAACCCGGTTCTCCACATTCAGCAGGTACCGCGTAATCGGATCAAACAACAAGCCATTGGTACTATAAGTCCATTTAATCTTCATATTCCCGCTATTTGTTACCGGCGTATAGGTCAACGCCTCTACCGAAAAATTCTTCATCTTGCTATTCCTAATCTCAACATCAAAATACCGTCCCAAAGCTAAGGCTTGCTTCTCATTTTTTGCAGGCTTATCTTTCGTTGCAAACTTCAATTCGCCACGGGCATTCTGTACCAAACCTTTACCCAGCCTTGTCACAATATCAAAATCCCCTATTTTAGAACGGTCTTTCTTTAAGTTCGCCTGAGGTATAGCGACCAAAACAGGGTGCTTCGTATATTTTCTCAAATCTTCCGGCTCCATATTCGTATTGCTTTTCCTGAAATCGGAAATCCGATGGAAAGTAATCATATTCGCATCATGGTAACGGAAACCGTACCAAGAAGTCCGACTGACAAAAGCAATATCATTGCTATCAAATACCCAATCGACATACTGGAAGCCAAAAGTATCCCACGTCCGGAGATGCATCCCTTCTCCCCACTTCAATATTTTTTTCTTAATTGTCCAATTCATCAGATCACTCGAACTCATCAATACTAACACATTCCGTTGGTGCCAGTTGCCATCATGTGTTCTCCCATTCGTATTTCGAAACGACGAAATTTTATTGGTGATTGTCCAATACTGTTTTGATAGGGAATCGTAGCGAATGGTAAACTTAGTCTCGGCACCGGGAAAATGCACAAAATTTCGCTTTTCATTCTTGAAAATCATCTTCATATGCTCCTCATCGACATCGATGAGGCCCGCAATTTCATTCCGGGGCTTACCTTTTGCAGCTCCTTCAATGGTATAATTAACACCTTTACCTGCCCAGGTCTCCAATCGGATAAAGTCTACCAATTTTCCTTCTGGCGTAACAACCAGATTCCCTTCTAGCCAGTTTGGTCGTTTGGCATTTATCCACTTCTCATCAAAGCGGATACTGGTCGTTCTTTTCCAGCTCGATGCCTGTAGTAAGTCCGCATCTTCATCCGCACAAATCGCAAAAGCATGAAAATCCCGTCGGTTTTTGGCATCAAAAGCCTCCTCATAGGCTCTCCATATCTTTCCCTTATGTTTAACAATAGGCACGGGTCCGGTATGAAACATACCCTTAGCTAATATCCCTGTAAACTCATCCTTTGGTTCAGACCAAGTCTTACCCTGATTAGTGGATCGATAAATGACAATATTGCCCCACCCCTTGGAGGTACCCATAAGATAGACATCGCCATTATGCTCGAAGATATTGGCCCAGATCAAAGGGGCTACACGAGAAAGAAGGTTCCATGTTTTGCCTCTATCTTTGGAAACATGCACACTTGTACCCCGGTCAAAATCATGCGAAACCAAATAGTCTCCATTGGATAAGATGACAATACTGGGTGAGGCCACTTTTTTAACGATAGGATCTTCTTCTGATTCGAACACAACCGTACCCACACTTTCCGGAAAGGGATTAAATCGTTGACTAAAGGCCGTATTTAGGAAAAATGTACAGCAAATTATAATAAGGAACTTAAAAACATTTATTTTTTTCATCATCTATATTTTTATCGTTTTATAGTTTATTACCAGCTCAAATCTTTCCTATCATAATAAATAAAAGTCCCATATTCCGTACCTACGATCAGATTAAGCGTTTTTCCATCTCCCCCTATATAACCTGTTGTCGGCGCGCATTCATGCGCTCCCAAAAGAATATCTTCACCTTTAAACTTCATCATCTTGGGAAATTCAAAAATCGGTTCTGCGTCGGTTCCGGCATTTCTCAAAAATAATACAGCCGCTCCCTCGTTTTTTATCTTGCGATTATAAGGCAAGCCCGTCATCGGATTTGGTATAGCTGCTCCCCTGCCTGTACCAATCAACATATCCTTTACCCCATCCCCATCCCAATCAACTATATGCGTTTTTGCCCTGCCATATTGCCCTCCTTTTCGGCGGTGCCCGTGTATGTTTTTACCATCTGTTAACTTTAATTTTCCAGCATCGTCTATATTGTAAGTATCTGTTTTATAATACAGGTGAAAATCATTGTCTCTATCTAAAATTATATATACATCTTTGCCACCCATTTCTGCCACACCAGGAATGGAACGCCAACCGCCATGTACATTCAATCCTTTGATGTAAAGTGGGTGTTCAGATTCAAGCGCTGGCTTTGATTTTGTTCCTTTGTTGACGTACACCATAAATTTTCCTCTGCTGTCTCCGGTCAGAATATCGGGTAAACCATCTTTGTTCCAGTCGTAAACTACCGGACAGGTATAACCCCAGCGAGCTTCATGTGGCCCCTGTATATCTTCGCGATAACCAGGTTGAACATGAATTTTTACGCCTCCTGCTTCTAAAGCAACCGGATTCTGATAAGCTGGTTTTATGTTGGTGCCTGTATTTTTAAAGAACAAAATGTTACCTGCAGAGTTTCCTGAGACAATATCCAGCACACCGTCCCCATCCCAGTCTGTAAGACTGGGAACTACCAAAGAACCTCCATAAAGGGTAGGATTCTCCTGTAAAATATAAGCGGGATCTTCAAAAACCAGATTACCGTTTTTATCTTTTTGTTTCGTGTTCTGATAGAAGAAAATACCCCCCTCTCCCGAGAGCAACAGACCTTCCGTTTGCCCGGGACCTTTAAAATAAGTAGGATAACCGTTTACCGTTGGTGTTCGCTGTATAATATGGTTTTTATCGACTACGTATTTCGTAGGGTATAATCCGTTTTCATCTATCGGATAGGCGTGTATATTTCCCATCCTAGTTCCGCAGATTACATATTTTTCTTTGCTTTTTGTTTCATAACCGGTATAACCGCTGATACCGAAATAAGTTTGGTTCAACTCGGTCAAAGGTTTTGCTTCCAGTTGTTTGAGGTTCTCCAGATCATTTACCAATGCTCCGTAAATACCCACTTCGGTTAGTTCATTGGGCCAGAATCCTTCGGGTGTGTAATAAAGGCTGTCGAACTGCATTTTTATCACAGGAGAAGTGGATACCTTTGCTATGGTAAACAGGAAAAGATATTTTCCTTCCGGTGTTTTTACCACACCAAAAGTGGAAAATCCTCTTGGCAAACCATTAACAGTTATTGATTTCGCTTCGTCAAAAGAAGTGCTTGATTTATCAAAAACCGATGTTTTGATTGCTTTTCCCCCAAATCGCCAAAATCCATGAATCTGTTTATCCGAGGTTTGGATGACAGTCCCCCTATTTCTTCCTGTATCTTCAAAAGGAAGTTTTATTTTTACGCCCTGTGAGAATACAGGTTCGCCTTTCTCTGTTAATTTTTTGAAGTAATACAGGTAAGTACCCGGTGCCCTGTTATCTGATTGCAGAAAAAGGTCTGGATATTCATCATCATTTACGATGGCCATGCCCATAATCGCTCCTGTAATAGAGGGCAACGCAAAATGCCCTATTCCATCGGCAGAACCGTTTTTGATGGGCTCTCCGCTTACAAATGTACTTTCTGCTTGCTGAGCAAGAATATGCAACTGGTTCATCAAAAGAACCAAAATAAAAAGGATTCTGTTCAACATATTTTTATTTTATTTTTTATAAATTCTCTCCAAGGTCGTTACAAAATCCTTCCTCCTACCGTAATCTTGTCATCAAATTTCACATAGCTACCACCATCATCTCCATTAACAAACACACAGCGCAATATGGCTCCATCTCTCCCCTTAACCTTATTTAGTGGCCTATATACAGGCAGGTACAACGGTGGGTTATCAAAGATTACTCCATTAATCCCCTCTACACGGTGCAAATAATCGGTAATCGGATGAAAAGTCTTGCCGTCTATACTGTACACCCATTTCAACCTAAAACTTCTGTTGTTCCCTTTAATGGATGCTTGCAGCGTTTCAAGCGAAAAATTATCCCCTTTATGATTTACTATCTTTAGCTCAACATATCGAAAGGCTTTCATCGCTTGGTTTTCATCGTTAGAGATCAACTGGTTTTTCAAAGTGATATGCCCCTCCTCATCGATATCAATCCCGTCTCCTATAGAAACAGCCACCTCAAAATCACCAAATGTTAAATCTCCATTTTTAATACCCTTAATTGGTATATCAAACAGCTTCGGATGCTGCGTATATTTCAATAGATCCTCCGACTCTTCTCCCGAAGTGTTCCTGAAATCTTTAACACGGTGAAAGGTGATCATATTGGCATCATGGTAACGTTTACCATACCAGGATGTCCGACTTGCGAAGACAATATCTTCCCCATCAAATTGCCAATCCACATATTGAAAGCCAAATGTATCCCAAGTTTTTAGCTTTGCTCCCTCATTCCACCGCAACACTTTCCGTTTCACCTTCCAATGGACCAGATCCTCAGACTGCATCAAGACCAGAACATTGCGCTGATGGGTACTCAGATCATGCGTACCACTTGTATTGACAAAAGTCGTAATCTTATTGGTAATCGTCCAATACGATTGAGATTGGGTATCATAACGGATGGTGAATTTGCTTTCAGCTCCGGGAAAATGAATGTAATTTCGAGCTTCATTCTTGAATGCTATGGTCATATTCTCTGCGTCGACATCCAGAAATGCAGCAACCTCATGCCGAGGTTTACCACTTGCAGCACCTTGAATCTCATAGGCGATGCCTGATCCCGGCCAGGTTTCCAAGCGCATAAAATTGATCAGTTTACCTTCAGGGGTGGCCACGATATTCCCTTCCAACCAATTCGGACGCCGGGCGTTAATCCAGGACTCATCAAAACGAATGCTATTGGTTCGCTTCCAACTGGATGCTTTCAACAGGTCAGCATCTTCATCGGCACAGACAGCAAACGCATAAAAGTCCCGGCTTTCCGCCGAATCAAAAATTTCTTCATACGCCCGCCATATTTTCTCGTTATGTTTTACGACCGGAACCGGGGCAGTATGAAACATCCCTTTAAATAATATACCGTTGTTTGCATCCGTCGGAACTGTCCAGTTTTTACCTTGATCGGTAGACTTATAAATAGCTATATCTCCCCTGCCCCCCTTTGACGTTCCCATAAGATATACATTCCCATTATGTTCAAACAGGGTCGCAAAATTGGATGGTGACACTCGGGAATGCTGCGTCCAGGTTTTTCCTTGGTCTTTGGATATATAAACACTGGTCCCTCCGTCGTAAAAAAAGGAGACCAGATAATTCCCATTGGACAGTACGAGAACACTCGGTGATTGGACCGTATAATCGTTGATGGGATCATCGACCTCAAAGACGATCGTCCCCGGATAGGGATTAAACGTCTGTTGTACCGAGTCACCGTCGTCCTCCTGCTCGGATATAGGTGGTACCTTCTTGCATCCGAATAGCAGTGCAACAAATAAAACAACTACGATCTTGGTATGCCAACTCTTCATCCCACGTAATCTATTCTGCAATCGTCACCGTAAAGGTTTTCATAATCGGTTCACCACCATCCCTGACGTTCGATGCGACAAACACGACTTCATATACACCGGGCTTATCGTAGATAAACTCATATTCGCCCCAATTACCGTCATTCTTAGGTGTTAAGAGTGTGGGCTTGTCCTTTCCTGCATTAAATCGGGGAAGTTCTAAAGCTTTACTAATGGCGTAACCCTCTTTGAATTGCCCCAAACGAGGGTGTTGTTGGCTGGAATTAGTATTCGAGGTTTTATTGTTGAAAATACCATTCCAGTTTACCTGCGTGGTACTGACAGTAGGTCTGCTAGCCGGTTGTTCCGCTGACGCCTGATTCTCTACCCACTTGAAATCCATTTCAGCTTGTTTGTATAGCTCGGTGGACAAAGAGCTATTGTCAATCACAACCCCTTGAATGCTTGACTCTATCACCCTAAACTGCACTCTTGATGATTCGGCTTGAGTTGTACAATGCCACGCCAAATAAACCGGTTTGCCTTCGGCAAAAATATCAGAGACATCTTTGACTCCGGATTCTTTGTATACCGCAATCCCCTCAGGTTTCCCTTGAGGCAACTCAAACCGATCGGTAATAGGTATCCATGTAGCAGCTTTAACACTCGCATAAGCATTGATGTCTTCGCGCTCGCCATTGAAATCGGTAGAGTATAATAATTCCGCACAATCGTAGTTCTCGGGACTTCCATTATCCGGAGACTTACCCGATCTAAAACTTAGATTAGCCATGATATCATAAAATCGATCCTTGTCTATATAATCATACGCATTACCAAAGGTACCCGAGTAAAAATCAATTAAATCCGGATTACCGGACAGCTGGAAACGCACAGTGTCCTTCACGATTTCGGTTACTTCTACGTCGAACTCCAATGCTCCTTTTACCGTAGGATCTTCAACATCAATCTTCGGCAACTCGATAACCTCTACACTGTCGGCGTTACATGCCAAGATAACACCTATACTCAGTGCCATCCAATATTTTATTATACCTTTCATCTGTATATCATTTATTATTCATTACTGAATATTATTATTCCTCGATCGTCAGCTTTATCGTCTTCACAATTTCTTTCCTCCCCGCAAAATTCACATTGAAACCTACAAACGTAACTTCAAACTCACCGGCTTCCTCAAATGCATAGGTGTACTCCGTCATGTTCTCCATTTGCATTCCCTTGACCACAATGGGATAATCTTTACCCAAATTCATCTGATCAGGCAAAGTGATCGGACCGCTAACAGCATATCCTTCTTTCAAGAGGCCAGCAGTATTATCGAAAATACCATTCCAATAGATTAGGGAATTGGTAATGCTCGGTAGATTCGAAGTCTGTGCTGCAGCCTCTGGATTTAATGACCATTGAAAGCCCATAGCTGCTTGTGAAACTAATATTCCCGAAATATCAGGTTCATTCGTAGCAATTCCTTTAAGATTGAAATCTGCTACCTGAAACCGCGTCCGTTGTGAAGCTTCGTTTGTCTTACAATACCACGCGAAATATACCGGCTTACCTTCTTCAAATATGTCCGTGACATCGGCAGTTCCAGCATCCGAAAAGGTTGCCGATGTACCATCAATAGGCGGGATATCAAATCGATCCGATATATTAATCCAGTTTACCGCACTCACATTGGTATAATCGTAATTTTCGTTGAATTCCGTGGTATACAACAGCTCTGCACAGTCTTCATTATTACCTGCAAATTTTGCGGCCCTGAAACCTAACGTCGGCATATATTCATAAATACGTTCGACGTCCTGATACCGATATTCCTTGCCATAACTACCGGGGTAGAAGGTTATCATATCCGGACTGCCTTCGATATGGAAGATAATGGTATCGCCCACCTTATACACGGCCTTGTCTGTCCAGACATCTAAGTGGGGTTCTGTAATTTCATAAGAGTCGCGACAAGACATGACGACAAACAGAACGCTCATTAAAATTAAATACTTTTTCATTGGACTACTTTTCATAATTACCATCCTGGGTTTTGAACTAATTTTTTATTTACGCCCATTTCATACGATGGGATTGGCCACCACTGATCTCTGCGTTCTACACTTCGGAAATAGGTGCGTGCACGCACATAGTAGGAAGAGGTAAACGTCTGCGGCGTTTCGGCCTCTCTCGCAACCATATTATCGTAAAATACACCCCAGCGTATTACATCATTCTTACGCAGCATTTCGAAACATAATTCCCGTGGTCTTTCATCCCGAACCTCTTTCTTAAAGTCGGCATAGTTTCTATCCGTAAAGTCCGTCGACGGACTAGCCACAGTAGGATCTAACCCCAGTCCCCTGCGTTGAACCATGTTGAGGTATTCTATCGCATCGTCATTGACCCCTTGATAAACCTCGTTGTATGCTTCGGCATACATCAATAGTACATCCGAGTACCGCAGCAATGGGAAGTTTTGCGGAGTCTGCGAGTTCAGCTTGGGAAGCACGGTCTCATATTCTCTTCTGAATTTACCGCAAAACCGTTGGTACTTTGAATCATTTACGCCCCATTCTGTTTTCGTCGCAACTCCCTCTACATTCGTATAATAGAATGGTGCGACATTCCAATTTTTACGCTCATCATTGGCATCATATAAGTCGTACAAATAATCTGTAGACCGCAATACACCGATGGACAAGCCAATTATATTATCGATTACCGGGTTTCTGATTCCGTTATTCCTTCCCACCATTCCTGCTGTGGGATAAACCGCTGTTCCATCGCTATGAAATTCTACCTCAAAGATACTTTCCTGTATATCGTACTTATCCTGTGCGTAGTTGATAAAGACCTGTTTGTAGGATGGATTCAATGCATGAAACCCTTCATTGATCACGCGGCCCGCATATAACATGGCATCTTCATATCTTTCTCCTTCGTTGTACGGATAACCTGCCAAATACAGATTCACCCGAGCCAGTATACCCCATACGGCTGATTTAGAAACACGTCCGCCCGTACCGACCTCGCTCGCCGGTCTTACCCAAGCAGCAGCTTGTTCCATATCCTTTAGGATTTGGGTATACACTTCCCTTCCTGTTGCCCGCGGATGTTGTAATTCCTCAGCAGTTGCATTTTTTATCGGTGTTAATACCAGCGGAACGCCTTGAAAACGTGTCACCAACATAAAATAATAATATCCCCGCAGGAACAAGGCCTGTCCTCGGATATCATTTCGTCTGGACTCATCGATTTCGATCGCTGCATTGTCAACGTTGGCCAATAGATTATTTGCCCGGTCGATACCTACATAGCAGGAACGCCAGTAGTTCTGAATTTTCGGATCGGTTGGTGTTACATTATAATCACCGACTGAATTCTCGTCTGTACTGTAATCTTCATAAGCCTCATCTGCTTCTAATCCCATTCTGCCTAACATATTATTGCCGTATAGATTACCATCAGCTAGCGCTGCATAGACACCATTCAAGGCATAATTCAACTCAGCTTCCGTCGTATAATAATCATCCTTGACCATCGCATATTTTGCCGGATCGATGTCCAACAGGTCGTGACAGGATGTTGCTAAATAAAGAACACTTACTATAGCTATTTTTTTAATTATATCTTTCATACCCATATCTATTTTAAAAGGTAACCTTAGCACCAAACGATAACGTCAGATTCTGTGCATATGCTGAATAATCAAAACCAGGTGTTAAAATCGAATTTTGTGTGGAAACCTCTGGATCCAAACCCGAATAGTTTGACCAGGTGTACAGGTTTTGTGCAGCCACGCTGACATCCACACGCGATACACTCGGTATCCAATGCTTTGGTAAACGATAGGCCAACTCGACAGTTTTCAAGCGGATATAGGAACCGTCTTCCAGGTCTTTGGTCGAATAATATCCTATAGGGCCATAGCCTCTGGTTCTAAAATGTTCATTTGAAGGGTTCTCAAAGGTCCAACGGTCAGTATAAGACGCAAATTGATTCAAACCACGTCGCCCGGTACTGTTTCCATTGAACATGAGTCGGTTGGCGTTCATAATCTGATTACCATAATTCCATTGAAAAAACACATTCAGCGTCACATTTTTATATTTGAAATTATTATTGAGCCCACCATAATGTTTAGCCAGAGTACGCCCCATAATCACCTTGTCATTGTCATCGATGACAAGATCCCCATTAACATCTCTATATTTGACGTCACCGGGTTGCGTGCTGGTTCTATCTTCTTCCAGAGATACCACATCGTCTTTAAGCACATAAGAACCATTGGATAACTGGTTGAAATCGGAGACTTGATATACGCCATCCCATAGCAAACCATAAAAAGATGATACTGGCATTCCCACTTTGGTGATATACAAGTTTGAGCTGTTCCAACTTGCGGTAAATCGCGCATTGCTGAACATCGTCTTTTCGTCGTCTGTTAATCCCAATACTTTATTTTGGTTAAAGGAAATATTAAAACTGGAACTCCATCTGAAATCCTTCTTATTGATATTGATGGAACTGACTTCAATTTCAAAACCTCGGTTACGGATCGAGCCGATATTTCGATAGATACGTTGCAAACCGACGCTATAAGGTACATTAGCGTTGAGCAACAGATCCTTGGTATCTTTGTTATAATAATCCACCACAAAATTTAATCGATTTTTGAATAAAGACAACTCATAACCGATATCCCATTGGTACGTAGTCTCCCAACGTAGATCTTTATTTCCAAAGCTGTTTATGATCGTACCATAATCAGGCGTAGATCCTCCGGTGCCAATACCATAGCGATCATCTAAAGTAAGGATATTAGCTGTCGCAAAGTCACTCACCCGGTTATTACCTGTTGCTCCCCAGCTGGCTCGCAGTTTTGAATCACTGATAAAAGATATATCCTTGATAAATTCCTCACGACCCAATCGCCAAGCCACTGCAAATGCCGGAAAATAACCCCAGCGATGCTGTGGAGAAAATTTTGACGAACCGTCTATCCGAAAGCTACCTGTTAAATAGTATCTACTCTTGTAATTATAGTTAACCCGTCCTAAATAGGACATCAGCGTATTGGGAGATGCAGTGGAAACAGGGGATTTGATATTACCATATTCCAATGCCCGCAATCCCAATTCTTCATTTGGAATTTGTATAGACGTGAATGCGTATCTATCTGTAAGGCGACCTTGCATCGTCAACCCCACCAAAGCATCGAAACGATGAACCTTATTCCATTGTTTTTTGTAGGTCAACGTATTTTCATTCATCCAGTCGGTATATGTATTTTCGGAATAGCTACCGTTTACACCATTGGCATTATTTGGATGCGGAAAACCTCTGTATGTTTTCGAATTGTTAAAAGCTTCATTTCTATACATTCTCCATCGGTACCCTCCGCGAACATTCAACAGCAAATTATAAGGCAATTTATAATCAAGGCCCAAATTCCCCGTGAAGAATGTCCTATTCTGCTCTCTAAATTCGTTTCGAGTCGAAATAATCGGATTCATCACCAATAAGGTTTCACCGTCATCCCCGCCATCATCGAATAACATTTCCGTGAGATCGCCTCCGGTAGAAATAGGTCGGTAGCCCCAGGTACGGTACATGATATAAGTCGCATAAGAGTTATTACCCGACGCCTGCTCATTAGTCAGCTGTCCATAGTTTTTGTCTTTCGAATAGCTGACATTAAAATTAACGCTTAGATTTTTATTGATCTCCTGATCCACGCGCGCGCGCCCTTGATATCGGCTAAATCCAGATTCGATGATTACGCCGTCTTGGTTAATCAAGTTTCCGGAGAAGGAATATTTTGTGCCACGGCTGCCCCCTCTTAAGGATAGATTATGATTATGCATAAGCGCGGTTCTGAACAACATGTCCTGCCAATCATGTCCTTCAATGTTTTTGTAATCCTCCAGTACCCGATCTTGTTGAGTCAGATAAACTTTCGTTGCGTCATCCGGATCCATTTCTATTTGGTATTTCACAAACTCGTAAGGATCCATCATATCCATCATCTTCACCGGTTTCTGTGCACTAAAATCTAAGTTATAGGTGATCGTCGGTACGCCTTCACTGCCTTTCTTGGTTTCGATAATGACGACTCCATTCGCTCCTCTGCTACCATAAATTGAGGTGGCCGAAGCATCTTTCAGCACCCGTATCTCTGCAATTTCTTCGGGATTGATGGAAGACAGACTAAATCCTTCCATAGGAAAGCCATCTACCACATAGAGCGGCGAATTATCCTGCGTGATGGAGTTCCCTCCCCGGATAATAATATCCGATTCTTCACCCGGCTGACCGGATGTGGCGTTGACCTGCAATCCGGCGACACGACCAGCTAAAGCTTGTGCAACATTCGGAACAGGAGCCCGATTGATATCCTCTACATCGACGGAAGACAAGGATCCGGTAAAATCTTCTTTATTGACCGTACCATACCCGATTACCACCACTTCATCAATATTCGTGGAGGAAGGCCTCATGACAATTTGTTTGGGTATTGCCTGGGCCATAAAATTGACGGTTTCATAACCTACGAAGGAGAATGAAACAATATCCCTTCGATAGGCTTCTATGGTAAATTCCCCGGATTGGTTGGTTCGATCATTGAAGTTGGGGGTATTTGTGTTTTGGACAACCACGCCCACCATCACTTCATTTGTACTTGAGTCTACAACGACTCCGGTGTACTGTCGCCGTTGCGCATACGAAAACGTTACGGTCAGTGTCAACAACAAGACCAATAACAACTGCTTATTCATCATCATGAATTCTTTAGTTTTTTACAACGCTGCCTTCTAATTTTAAGATAGGGCTATTACTTTTGGCATTTGATTTCCCAAATCCTACAGAAATTTTTCCTTTGTCTTGTGCATTGTCATTTCCCCATACATACAGCCTAAATGTCACCTTACTATTCGATTTAATGTTTTGTAAATCGCTTACTTTCTTCAGGTCTAAATTAGGCTGGTTCGTGCCGGAATTATTGAGGTCACTCATATAAATAGGCTCCTCATGCAATTTCTTAAAGTCATCGCCTTTTATGCTGTATGTCCATTGAAAGTTCTTCGCGGAAAATTCCTGAACGCGTAATCTGGCTTTCAAAAGCGACAACGATGCGGTATACCCTTTTTCGACAGCGACGGTGAATTCAAAATAGGCATCGCTCTTAACGGCTTCGTCGAATGTCCGTACATTTTTAGCCAAATGTCCACTAAAACCCCTGGCATTTCCCTGTTTACTTCGCACCAGCGGTCCTTTGGTTAGGTCGCTAACTTTTAGTCCTTCTTTGACAAAGGCAGGAGAGACTGCGCTTTCCCGGCCTGTAGTCGGGGCAGGACCTCCTAAATTCCACGTGACAAGCTGGCCATAGGTCAATTGGGCCACAATGCTGAATAAAATAATTAAAAATGGTCTCATAGCTTTTTAGATTTATTTAAAGTAATAAAATAAGATACATTAGTTCCTTTGGTTAAATCAAAGGTAGGCAATCCATCTACCGAAATAATCACAAGATTTATCAAAAACATCCAACATATTATCATAGACACTTGGGTTTAGGTACCCGAAACACAACAAAAAATGCGAAGCTTTACGCTTCGCATTATATTTATACGCGATCTGGTCGTATCGGAGTATATTTATAATTTTATAAGCTTAATCTGTACATTTTCCTGATTGTTGATATGCACAAACTGATTGAAAGCTATCCTATCATCCTTTCTCGAAAATACCGGAGCCCCTACCAACGGTAAATCTCCCGCCTCGTAGCTGGTCAACTGCCTAACCTCTCTACTCGCGATATCAAATAGGTATACATTATTATTGGCAATAAAGGTAATCTTATCCTTGCTATAACTTATATTGATTGGAGAACTTACCGAAAAATCAAATGTAGAGATATAATCCAACGCTCCTGTCTGTACATTACACTGTACAATCTGATTTCTTTCGTGTTCGTCCTTCGCGAGCGCATAAATATATTGACCATCAGCGCTGGAACGAAGCCAGTGCCGGAGATCCGATAAACCTTTCTTCGTGTGTGACAGTCTTCTTTGCCTGATACCTTGAGGCACACGAGGACGTTCACCTTCACCACCTACGGCTACCGCATCCGCTTTAACCACCTCTTCATCAATATCGACTACATATATCTCTGTGATTGTTTCTCCTTGTTCATTCTTTGTATGGCCCTGAAAAGCGATAGTATGCTTATCGCCTACCCAGCATTCATCAAAGGCTTTGGATATTTCATCCGAACCCCATTTGGGATCACGTACAACGTCCGTTACAATAGCAGCGTACATCTCGCCGTCGTTATTCGCGACATGCTTTTCCACAACAACAGGACTACTCGTCGGTACCATGACGCCAACCGTCCGCAGATCCGGATCAACAAATTCGTCGTTGTACGTAAAACTGATCAACTGTCCATCCCCACTCCAACCATGCGAATGTGTGCCCCCACGCAAAGATCCAGGCACATAAGGCGACAGCACATCCCGGGCATCATAATGAAATGCCTGCATTGGCGAAGTCAAGTCTATTCCTACCCCCACCCGTCTACTCATGGCATAGGGTTTCACGGAATCGGCATTATTCAATCCATGGATAAAAATAACATGATCGGCTGTGGGACTAAATGATACTGCCCCCACTCCCGGACCATAAATCGTTTGATGTTGTGTTTGATAAATGATCTTTTCTTCTCCAGTCTCGATATTAACAACTCCAATGGTCGCGGTCTCGCCGATTTTTGTATCATCGTTTCGACCGTCAAATACGATCCATTCGTCATCTTTGGAAAACGCATTACTGTGGTGGATGGTATGCCCCATATCCGAGCTTGTCAACATCGTAATTTCGCTTGTATTGGTATTTTTCTCTTGGTTATTCATGCAACTTTGTAAATAAAATAAAGGAATTGCTAGACACAGAACATTTAATCTGTACCGATGTATCCTACACAGACTGGCTGTAATGATTCTCTTTGCCATTGTAATGATAACTTTCCTTATAACCTACGAAATCCTGCTCGTATTTATCTTCCCGTCCTTATAGTCCTGATAGACAATATTACCGGTTAAACGCTGTGTTTACATAAGATGTATGGATCTGCTTGTCGAGATCTTTATAATCTTCAATCAATACATCCAATTCGCTTTTCGTACCTGCATCCAACACCTGAATATCTTGGCATCTGCTATAAAGCTGGATAGAATGTCCTAACTTCTGTAGCACATACTTCGCTGATACAGGATAAGTATCGTGCATAACATCCATATTGTCAATCAAAAACTGCTGCACTAAACCAACTTCTTCTTGTTTGTCGGTATTATCAAAATTAGCACATAACCAGACGACCATTTCCGGAAAATAGTTACCCTGTATACATGATAAACCTGCGGAGCCCGCTTTCAATGTTTCTACAGCGTGGGCCATATACGCGTCATACAATCCAAAACTCTCTTCATCTCTTGTCGCTGCAATTTTTGCACGGATACCGTTGATATCCAGAGACGTATCTTTATGGTATTTGATACGGCCGGTTTTTACCAGTTGCCCTAAAAAATCCGCAGATATGACCCTTTTATAGGGAACCGGACATTCGTAAAATCCTAACGGCACATTGTCTGTCAGAGCGAGCAGCTCCTCTACGTTGGCACGGAAAGCCTCTTCGCTATCGTCTTCTTTAGCCAGCAAACCGGTTATCACAATAACAGCATCGACACCGGTGGCATACATCGCTTTAACAAACTGTGCCTGGTTTTCAATGGTATCCTCAAAAGTCCCTGTCGCCACAATAGGTACTCGTCCGTTTACGTGCTTCACGATGAACGATACCGACGCTATCCTTTCTTCTGGTGATAATTGGTACATCTCGCTGGACAGGCAGTTGGCAAACAGCCCCCCTGCACCCGCCTCTAAATAGAAGTCTACCAGTTTCTCCAATGCATTATAATCAATACTTCCATCCTCCTGAAAAGGCATAAGCATTACAGGAACAAATTTTTTATCCTTCCGAATCATTATTTTAATTTTATATATTTAGTTTATTTTTTTCCTTCTCAACTGCTGACTCAGATTCCCCACCAATAGAATCGCTATTGTCCCAACGACGATAATCATATTGGCGTGGAGCATATTCCGCAGAAACGCATATTGTTCCGGCAGTAAATAGGAGAATGTCATCCATAAAATAACAGCTATCCCAAAAGCGGTCCCAAGTATAGCGTCACTGTTGCCGACCTTCTTATTGGTAATACCCAACAAAAACAGTCCTAACATACCACCTGCAAAAATGCCCGACAACGTCCACCAAATGTCCAGGATGCTCTGTACACCGATCATTGCAATACCTGCAAACATGCCTATAGCACCGAAAACTCCGGTGGCGATAAAAAGTATACGCAGATTACCTTTGTCTGACACCGATGGATTGATATAGCGTTTGTAGATATCCTCGGTAAAAACAGTTGCTGAAGCATTCATTCCAGAGCTGATCGTGCTCATTGCCGCTGCTAATATGGCCGAAACGATCAACCCCAAAATCCCCGTGGGTATATGATTTACCATATAATGTGGCAACACCTTATCACCATAATCCGCAGGTGTTAGCGCGTTAATGACACCTGTGAGATCGGCACCACTTGCACCTATTCGTTCTAAAGCAGCCTGTTCTTTTACGGTATGTAATAAATCTGGATTAACATCATAATACGCATATAAACAGACGCCGATAATAAAAAACAATAAAGAAATAGGTATGTATAACCACGTACATAACCAAACTGACTTCGCTGCTTCTTTGGCATTCGGCGCAGCATGATAGCGTTGTACATAGTTTTGATCCATCCCGAAATTCGTCAGGTTCATGAAAAACCCGTAAAGCAGAATCACCCAGAAAGTTGACGAGGAAAAATCCGTCAGCGAAAAGGACCCCAAGCTAAACTTATCATCCCGCAGACCGATATCAACAATGGTACTCGTGCCACCCGGGATGTTATAAATTAACGTACCGATAACAACCAAAGCGCCGAAAGTCAACAATATCCCCTGAAATACCTCCGTCCAGATCACGGCTTCCATCCCGCCTAAAACCGTGTAGATAATGATACACACGCCTGTAACAAGCATAATCATCGACATATCGAGTCCCGTCAAGGCTTGTAGGGTAAGTGAAATACCGAAAAATATCGATCCCATCCGCGCCACCTGTGTCAGCAGGAAACATATTACCGCATAACTTCTGGCCCAGGTGCCAAACCGATTCTCCAAATTTGTATAAGCAGATACTTCTGTATGTTTACGGTAAAAGGGCACAAAATATTTTGCGGCAATATAAGCCGCCAAGGGCATGGAAAGACTGAACACAAAAGCGTTCCAATTTGCTCCATAAGCCTTTCCGGGCACACCTAAAAAGGTGTTTGAACTTAAAAATGTAGCGTAAAGGGAAATACCTATTGCCCAACTTGGAATATTTCCGGCAGCTTTGGTGAAAGCATCCGAAGAAGTGTTTTTTCTCGAAAAATAGAAACCCACCAAAACCATGGCCAGGAGATAAATTGCTATTACCGATAGGTCTATTATTGGTAAATTGTTCATAGTAAAATTATAGGGTAGCTAATGTGTTATATCTTTTATACAAAACTTCGTAAACTTCCTGGTTTGCCGTATTCGGGCTATAGGTTTTGACTACCTTCGCTGCCATGACCTGCTTCGCTTCTCCGATATCGTCGTAAATTCTACCAGCCAGTGAAGCAAATATGGCCGATCCTAACGCGCAGGTTTGATCGCTGTCCACGACCTGAATATCGCAAGCTAATACATCGGCCAAAACCTGTATGATATACGGCGATTTATTGGGAATACCTCCTGTAGCAATGACAGCTTTTATCGGCACATCAAATGCTTTAAAACGGTCAATAATAGCCTTAGACCCGAATGCTGTCGATTCGACCAGCGCCTTAAAGATATGGCCGGCATGGGTCGCTAAAGTAAAACCATAAGCGGCTGATTCTTTGGTAAAATCAGCATCGGGTGTTCGCCTCCCATTATGATAATCTGTAAAGACAAGATCATTTTCTGTAACGGGTAAGGCGGCTGCCTCTTTTGTAATATAGTTAAAAAAACCATCATCCAACCATTGCTTTTGCTCGGTGGTCAACTGATCGTTTAAAATAGCATGCGCGGGTTGAAGCATCATCTTTTTAAACCAGTTGTAAATATCGCCAAAAGCGGATTGTCCTGCCTCAAAGCCGATCATACCCGGGTCTATGGAGCCGTCAACCTGCCCACATATTCCTTCGACCAATGGTGGATTATCCGTTTTAGGAACGACCAACATATCGCAGGTGGAGGTACCGATAACTTTCACCAACGTATACGGTGCACTCCCCGATCCCACTGCCCCATGGTGGGCGTCAAGAGCCCCAACAGTAATAATCGTATTGGAATCAAAACCATATTTTTCGACAAAATAAGGTGAAATTGTCCCAAAAGTCTCGTTAGACGTGTAAGTGGTGGTATAAAACCGGTTAACAAGGTGATAAAAAGAAGGGTCTAAGGAACAGAGAAACTCGGAAGACGGTAATCCACCGTGATCGGCATTCCACATGGCTTTGTGACCTGCTGCACAGCGATTTCGTTTAATTGCTGCCGGTTTATCTGTTCCTGTCAAATAGGTGGGAATCCAGTCGGATTGCTCCAACCAAGTAAATGCACTTCGCTGAACCTGCGGATCTTTCCTATTGGTATGCAATATCTTGGACCAAAACCATTCCGAAGAGTAGATACCGCCACTGCTCTGGGTATAGTCTATGGACCATTTCCTAGCCAAGGCATTGATTTCATCGGATTCCTGTATTGCGGTATGATCTTTCCAAAGAATAAACATCGCGTTGGGATTGTCTTTAAACTCCTCCAACAAAGCCAAAGGACGACAGTACTCATCCACCGCAACCGGCGTCGAACCCGTTGTATTCGTTCCGATAGCAACTACTTGCTTAATCAGATCCGGATCGATATCCTGAAACAGCCCCGTAAATATCTCTTCGATAGACTCCATATAATCCAACGGGTGTTGTCTATATTGATCCTCCGCGGGCTTACAATACAACCCCCGTTGCCATCGCTTAAAATAAGAAACAGATTTGGAAAGGATTTCCCCATTGTATGGATTAACTAGTATTCCCCTTACGGAATCTGTACCGAAATCCATTCCTATGACTAGTTTATTGTTCATTATGCAATATTAGCCTCCACAATAATTAACCTTGATCCCCAATGCTTGCAACGTCGCTGCTTTCATGCCGGCGGCTCTCCGCACATCATAATCTCCATCTACATAAACCACTTGGATATGATTTGCCTTATGCTTTGCCATCATCTGATCTCTGCTCACACCATCCAATACACCGTGCATAATCGGCCACTGCTTATCGGTAAGATTCCATCTCCGCTCGGTTTCTTCCTGCGGTAATTCTACCACTTTTCCTGTACCGATATCACACCATAATTCATTATTCTCTATATAGATACGGCTCCAGACAATTTTGCCGGGACGACTGACACCGCGTAATGTTCCTCCACCTTTTTTAAAGAACATGGGCGGCTGGCGCAAACTGTCGGCACCTGCATACCCACCAATAAAATGTGAGGCTGGAGCAGCACCCGAAATCAGAAATACCCATACGAACTCTTCCTGGCCATCGACGATAAAGTTTTCGCCATAGCGCAAGTCATGTAAAGTATTATCACCATTCAGACCAAGTTGCCGCCATAAGTGATACGTCACATAGCCATCTATACCTGCGCACTCGTCTACTTCATTAAAATGGGGTAAAGCCTCACCGGCATACAATTCTTTTCCTTTCTCATCACGGACGGGAGGTCTTTCGGTATTATTCAACAACCCTTCTACCAGATCACTTGCGGGAACCAGATCTTTTAACCCTTGCTGATATTGTATACCGATGGTATCACAGCCAAACTCATCAGCAAGACGCAGAGCAGCAATATACATTTTACATTGCTCCAACGTCTGGTCTTTGGTCAGCTCATTTACGGGATCGGTACCCCAATCAAACTTCATACCTTTTGCCAACATCCAGTCCAAAATAACATGCGCTTCTTCGTCGGAGACGGTCAACATTTTGGCATATAAGGTGGATTGGCTCAAACGCTCCTTAAATATACCCAATTGATGAATAAGAGCGTCCGGCACAATAGCGTTGAACATGCCCATACAGCCTTCGTCGAATACTCCCATAATGACGCGGTCATGCTTTATTTGATGTGCAAACTTTTCAGCCACGGCATTATCTTCTTTTGAAATAAATTGACTATCAAAAGGTTTTACATGCGAATAATCGTGTGTAACCGCACCTGTTTCCAACCATTCTTTAAGCTTGGAATTAAAAAAATCATCGCTAAAATCTTTACTCCATAAGAAGCTGTATTCGACTTCGGCCTTCGTCAATGATCCCACCAGATTCAAAGCGCCCACTAAGCCAGGGTAAGTACCATCCCAATTGGCTACCACTAGAATAGGACCCTCGTGTGCAATCAAGCCGGCTAAAACATGATGACTGTATTGCCACACGCTTTCGGCAACAATGAGCGGAGCCTTTTTATCAATACCTCTAAATATCTTTACGCCTACATGCTGATAATCGATAAAGCCGTGTCCCTTTTCTTCATCGTAGCCATGTGCACGCTTGGACGACCAGCCCAAATTTGCTAAAGCACCATTTAGCTTCTCTTCCATCTGCTGTTGCATAGGCCAGCAATTCAAATTGGCAGAAGGTCTAAGGTCTCCACTGCAAACTACAACTACTTGTTTTGAATCTATTGTTTCCATGAGATATTATACTTGGTTATTATAATCACAAATATCTATCAAAATTGTAACTGATTTGTTCCATAAGTTATCCTCTTATTCCAACATTTTATCATAAATAGAATGTATATAGGTAGGCAAATTGAAATTCATAGGATAGCTAAACAATGAGTGCTCCTAAGATAAAAATCATATTAGACTGCATTATCATCGTATTAAAATACATTATTTGAGCAAAAAGACCTATATTTACATTCAAATTGAGTTGGATAGGATCCACCTATACAACGGTACTGCTTGGAAAGGTATGCAAATCGACTTTAACCATTTACAGGATGAGAAAAAAAGGTGGGAGTTCATTTATGAACGTTTCTACCAATCGCTTTGTTATTTTGCAGATACCATCTTAGACGATCGACAAAAGGCTCAGGATGTTGTCCAATCGGTACTTGTGAAACTTTGGCAGGAAAAAATGGAGTTTACGGATCTTCAACACATCCGTAATTATCTTTTTAAAAGCGTACGTAATGCCGCGGTCAACGAATTGAACGCGGAATCTAATCATTCCCGGATATTGAAAGGATTGGCGGACCGAAACCCCGAAATTTACCTCCAAGACGATCACTTTCACACCATTGTGAAAGCGGAGCTGTACAAACGTATTCTAGATGCGGTATCCTTGTTGCCGGATAAAACAGCGCAGGTGTTTAAACTGGCCTTCCTGGAACAAAAGTCTAATCCGGAAATAGCAGCGCTATTGTCCATTAGCATTAATACAGTTAAAGTACATAAAAATAACGCAAAAAAAGCTTTACAACACACATTAAAAGATCTATACCCATTAGTAGCATTGATCCTTTGGGAAACTTTCCAATAAATATAAAAAACTTCAATATCCACTAATCCTTTTTGAAGAGTTGTTTGTTTACACCATAAACACCTCCAAAATGGCTAATGAGAAGGATCCGTTTAAACTTGCGGAAAAAATATTTTTATACCATACCGATGAGCTAAATCAGACGGAACAGGATGCATTGGAGAAAGAGATAACGGCCGATCCGAAGTTAAAAGTCCTTATAGAAGAGCTGAACAACCCCGAGTTGGTCAGTCAGGAGCTCCAACGGTTGGCTGAATTTGACACGAAGCAAGCCTACGCTCAAGCTTTGGAGCATGTTTATCCACCAAAACGTCTTTCACGGGTTTATTATAGATGGATTGCGGCAAGTATAGCCTTAGTCGCTATGGCAGCGATATTATACCGCTTTTTTCTGTTACCTGTCGATACAGCGCACGAAATTCTTATTACGCAACAAGACACAACGGAAGGCGTACAATTAGTTTTAGCAACGGGGGAACGGATCCGGACAGATACCTTATCTTTTCTTCAGGCCAACGAAACGGAATTTACAGGAGACAACGGTATTCTGAGTATTCAGGCACTCCAGAAAACGCAGTCTTCCGCGATGCACAAAATCATTGTACCTTATAAGAAAAAATATCAGGTCATTCTTTCCGATGGTTCTAAAGTATTTCTTAATGCTGGCTCAACTCTTTCTTTCCCCGCTTCTTTCGGGGTCAACGACCGGGAGGTACAGTTAGAAGGCGAGGCCTTTTTTGAGGTTACTCCTATGCCGACAAAACAATTTGTCGTAAAGGTGGGCCAACAACAAATACGTGTATACGGCACAGTGTTCAATGTAAAAGCCTATCGCGATGAACCTATCCATTATACCACACTTATAGAGGGTCGAATTTCACTGAAAACACAGGACTCAGAAAAGGAATTATTCCTCCAGCCGGGAAATCAAGCCAACTACGACCAAACAACAAATAGAACGGTAGTCTCCTCGGTAAACCCTGAGATAGCCGCAAATTGGAAAGACGGTTGGCTAGCATTTGATAATAGGCCGATGGATGAAATACTGCGCCAAGTCGGTCGTTGGTACAACCTAGAAATCGCATTGGCAGAACCATCTCTACATAAAGTATCGGCCAGCGGAAAAATCTTACTCTATTCCGATGTCCAAGATGTATTACGAAAGTTTGAAAAGCTAGGTGATATTCAATTTGAATCCTTTGGAAATCAGATTTTGGCCAAGCAAATAAAAAATACTCCTCAAGATTAATAATACCTGTATATAATGAATCATCGATTTTTAACACAAATTCTGAAGACAACTTGTTTACTGGCTACTTTGCTCGTTTTGGTGGATTACCCGCTATTGGCAAGTGCTCAACCGATAGCTCGTGTAAAAATAAGCCTTTCGGTTACTGGCCTATCCTTGGAAACGGTCTTCACACAATTGGAAAAACAGAGCGGATACACTTTTCTCTACAAGAAGGAGGAGGTCAAAAATCTGCGCTCAGGCAAATTAGATGTAAAAGATCAAAGCCTTGATCTTGTCTTAGCTCAACTTTTTAAATCCACCGGGCTACGGTATGAAATCGACGACAAGGTCATCATCGTGCGCAAAGCTGAAACACAGAACCGAAAAACGAATGCTTTGAACAGTCAACAAGAGCGAATAATCAAAGGCCGGGTGCTTAATGACTCAGGTGTTCCTTTAGCAGGTGCGACGATTTATGTCAAGGAGGCGCCTGGGAGTGTGGCTCAAACAGGCGATCAAGGCCGATACGAAATAACCATCCCCTCCTCTCTAACCAGCCCTGTGCTGGTTTTCTCGTACGTTGGTATGGTTGCACGAGAAGTCACGCTAGGTACACAAAACATAGTGGACGTACAGCTTGCCCCAGCAGATAACATATTGGAAGAAACAGTCATTGTTGGGGGATATGGAACTATTCAAAAGCGCATGGATATGGTGGGGAGTGCCTTTCAGGTAAACAGCGAACAGATTAAAAACCTACCCGCACAACGTGTGGATAAAATGCTGGAAGGGTTGGTTCCGGGTCTACAGGTGGACTTTAACACCGATCAGGCGAGCAGCACACGTCCACGCATGAATCTACGTGTACGCGGAACAGCATCATTATCTGCTTCCAACGAACCGCTGTGGATCGTGGATGGTATCCGGGTATTTACAGGTGACCGTACTAATATGATTCCGGGCATGAACACCGCGGTAAGTCCACTCTCCTACCTCAATCCAGATGATATAGAGAGCATTACGGTTTTAAAAGATGCCACTATGGCCTCCATCTACGGGGCAGACGGTGCGAATGGTGTCATATTGATTACAACAAAGAAAGGTACCAAGAGTGCACCATCACTCAGCGTTACCTCGCGATATGGCTTGGCACAGATCAACAACTCCACGCGGTTTAAAGTATTAGATGCAGAACAATATATGGAGCTTGCTCGTGAATCTTACTTAAATGTACCAAGTAATAATATGGCTTTTTTTCCGTATCAGGATCTTCCAAACAATGCTTACAGTGCAACAAACACGGACTGGTATGACGTATACTACGGTACAGGTATCTATTCGCAAAATAACATCAATATCCGCGGTGGCACGGAGGCTGTGGACTATTTTGTATCAGGCGAGTACTTCACGAATCAGTCCACTATAAAGGGCAATCAGCAAGATCGTTTTTCGTTGCGCAGTAATATCGACTTCAAGATCACAGATAAGCTGAACCTAGGACTACAGATGTCAGGTTCGTATAATGTAAACGATATTTTTAATCCCAGTACAGATTTCTATGCAACATTACCTATTCTCGCTCCTTACAACGAAGATGGGTCAATGCGGCTTTGGTATGATCGGATACTTCCGCTTCAGGACGCTACAACAGGCGATTTCGTACCTAGTGTCGTCTCCCGTAAATTTTTCAATAGCGTAGCTGAACGTGAAGAAAATGACTATGTGCAACGCGGCTTCTATTCTGTGAATAACCTTCTCTTGGATTATCAGATTGTACCTGGTCTAAAATTCACCAGCCAACTGGGCGCCAATATCCAAAGCAGTCACGAAGAAATGTACCAAGCAAGAAGCAATTGGTCTGGCATTAGTTTGCAGGGTGAGCCTCGGGGTTACGCTACGCGCGCACATGCTAACTTCTTGCTGTGGTCTGTCATTGAGCGACTGAATTACAACCGACAATTTGGAAAGCATGGTGTGACGGCATTATTGGGGTTTGAAGCCAGCTCTCAAGATAACAAGAGTTTATCTGCCTATGGAAATGGCTTTGCCAACGATCATATCAAGGAAATTTCCTATGCCGCTGTGCGCGAGAATGGCAGCAGCTCATCCAACAGAGTCCGGCGTTCTTCCTTCTTTGGTCAGGGGGGATACAATTACGATAGCAAATATTATCTTAACCTGAACTGGCGTTCAGATGGCAACTCAGATTTCGGGGAAGATTCGCAATGGGGAAATTTCTGGTCTATAGGTTCGTCCTGGAACATTCACAATGAAGATTTCTTCCAAAGTGACCTGTTAAAAGTCTTGAAACTCAAAGCCTCTTATGGCACATTGGGTAACTCTCGATTGGGCAATCTACGTGCACAGGGTTTATACACATACGGAACGTCGAGCAATTACGCCGGTCAAAGCGGCTCTACCATGGCTAGCGTGTGGAACCGTAAGTTAAGTTGGGAGCAATCTTACATGACGAATATAGGCTTACGCGCTAATTTCGGTAACCGAGTGGATGTGGATGTGGATGTCTACTACAAAAAGACCGTCGATCTCCTGCAGGAGCAGGATGTATCGAGAACGACCGGTGATACCCGGGTGAGTCGGAATATAGGCTCGACACAAAACCGAGGAATAGAAATGAACATCGAAACCATCAATATCCAGCGAAAAGACTTCAGCTGGCGCACCACAGCTAATATTTCAAGGAATGAAAACAAGCTGCTTGAACTTTATCAAGGAATCCCGCAGACCAGAGACCGGACGATTTGGATGGAGGGCTATGATCTCGGCACGTATTTTCTTGTACAATGGGCCGGTGTCGATCCACGGGATGGCGCACCGCTCTGGTACGATATCAACGGCAATGTAACCCGGACTTATAACAATGCGAACCGGGTACCCAACAAAAATTCTACCCCATGGTTTTACGGAGGCCTTACAAACACATTCCAATACAAAGACTGGACATTAAGCTTTTTAGCGGTCTACTCTGCAGGCGGATACCAATTTACCTCGTTTGGACGTGATGCCTCTTCCGACGGACTAAATCTCATGGAAAGCAACCAGTCGGTAAACCAACTGGATCGGTGGCAGAAACCAGGCGATCTCGCTTTATCACCGAAGCCCTTGTGGCAACTCACGAACGCGAGCTCCACGATGAACTCGACCAGATATTTGCAGAATGCGTCCTCTATTCGGTTGAAGAACATATATCTGACCTACGAGCTTTCAGAAACATGGACACAAAGGATCGGATTGAAGGGAGCAAGTGTTTCCCTGCTCGCCGACAACCTCGGCGTGTGGACTCCTTATGACAAAGCGGATAGAAATTCTTACAAGCAAACCATGTCGGGGTATCCGATGGAAACAACCGTTTCTGCAGGACTAAATATAAAACTCTAAGTAAGCAACAACATGAACACACAAAAGATAACACGATATGGCCTTTTCGCCCTGCTACTACTCAGCTTCAGTGGGTGTAAGAAGTTTTTGAATGTCATGCCTGTAGGACAGACGACTATCCCGGTCCTTTTTTCGGATATGGACGGTATCCGGGCCGCTATTCCTGGAGCATATGCCAAAACATACGATTATTATTCCAGTCATTTTTATATCTATCCGGAATTGGCAGGCGATCTCCTAAATCCTGATTTATCGCTGATCAATGAGGGACAGATCAATATCTATAATTTTAGCTCCATTCCAGATCAGGAAGCAGCACCATCGGCAAAAATATGGTCGGATATATTGGCTGCACTTGCTAATGTGAACAATGCCCTATTTTATATTCCTTCGCTGAAAGAGAAGTTTCCGGCGAACAGAAACGAACTGGATATCTACAAAGCCGAATTATTATTTCTGCGGGCACTGGGGCATTTTGATCTTTGCAGAGCCTATGCTCAGCCTTATACGTATACAGCAGGCGCTACACATCTAGGTGTCCCGATCTTATCACAGACGCCGAGCCCTGATGATAACGTTTCACGGCAGTCCGTTGGAAAAGTGTATGAATTTATTCTTAACGACCTCAAAGAAGCTGAACGGATTTACAACAGCACCCCCATATGGCGCAGCGCCAAGCAACGACCTTATTTTGTCTCGAAAGAAGCTGTACAGGCGCTATTGTCCAGGGTCTATCTCTATATGGAAGACTGGGATCAAACTATTTATTATGCCGGAGAGGTTATCAAAGAGTTACCTTTGGCACAAGGTGATGCCTATACTGACATGTTCTTTAATCTGACAGGACCGGAAACCGAAACTATCTTTCGGTTGAACGGCGAAGATAAGGGTTCGAGCATTTTCGGGTTCTATAATTTTCGGGTTTCCGCAGAAACGGTGGGCTACCCTTCAGGCACACCCGCTAACAAGCTTTTGAACAGCTATGAAGACGAGGATGATATACGCAAGACTAATTTGCTCTTAAAGATAGACGTAGGACCCGGTTTCTACTTTGTGACGCGCAAGTTCGATGCTGTGCAGACATCGACTGAAAAAGGTAAGCAACATGTCAACCCGTTGATCTTACGGACATCGGAAATGTATCTCAACCGGGCGGAAGCTTACATTGGGAAAAAGCAACCCGAACAAGCTGCGGCCGACATCAAGGCAATACAAGCACGGGCTCTTGGCACAACGTCGTCTGGTATTACTTTACCTGAATCGGATCTGAATGCGATGACCAACATCGTCTATCAGGAACGCCTGCGTGAATTAGCCTTGGAGGGACACCGGCTGTTCGATATAACGCGAAGGAAGCAGAACCTTGTACGGGATGCAACAACGACCTCGACCGTTCAGGAACTGACTTATCCGAGTGACTATTTTATATTACCCATTCCGCAACGGGAGCTGGATGCTAACCCGAATATGGAACCCAACCCGACGGTGAATAATTAATAATACAGCAATGAGAAGAATACTATTATACAGTACGGCATGGATCATGCTATTTTGGACAGCGTGCGGAAAGGAAGAACAGAAGCCCTTTGACCAACCATTTCTGCATATTATGAGCAACAATTCGTCTTCGGAGACTGTGAACTATATGGCCAATTCGATCCGGACGTATAACATTTATCTCAGTTCGAGGCCATTGACGGAAAACTTGGAAGTCAACTTTCAGGTCACAGCCGGAAATGGCTTAAGGGAAGGTGTGGATTATGAAATGGTAACACCAGGCAATACCTTGATCTTTCTGCCGGGAATTTACGACATGCCGATACGGGTACGCTGGATCGCTAATCCGGCATTAGACGCCAATAAAGATAATACATTGACTATTGAACTTGTCAGCAACAATCAGGGAATTACATTGGGTTTACCGGGACCAGATCAACTTCAGAAAAAATTTATTATCACAAAAGTAAAATAATAAAGATGTACAAAATCGGGCACATATTAATATGGAGTTACATCAGTTTCTTTGTACTACCACAGGCTATTGCACAGTCCGTTGTATCTCCCTTAATAAAAGGAACATTGAAAAACGGAATGACATATTATGTCCGTGCAAACTCTTATCCGGCTGGTGAGGCCGTATATCGACTTTTCCTAAAAACTGGATCGCTTGGTGAGCTGGAAGCACAGCGTGGCCTCGCCCACTTTTTGGAACATATGGCCTTCAACGGATCTAAGCATTTTCCAGCCGACTCGTTGATCCGTTTTCTGGAACAACAAGGGGCAAAATTCGGAAAAGATCTCAATGCACATACGTCCTATAATGAAACCGTATACAAATTGCAGTTGCCATCAAAGGATACTACACTGGTCAATCAGACCTTGACTATCCTCGCCGATTGGGCGGGAGGACTGTCATTGGACAGCGTGGAAATTGAAAAAGAACGTTCTGTCATCTATTCGGAATGGTTGTCCCGGAAGACAGCGGGCGAAGAAACACAAGATGCCTTTCTAAATGCCCTGCTAAATGGCTCCCGGTATGCTGACCGCAAAGTTATCGGCGATACCGCAGTAATATTACGAGCGCCTGCAGAACAGATCAGAAGCTACTACCGGGATTGGTACACACCATCATTGATGGCGGTGGCGGTGACGGGAGACGTGGATGCAGCATGGGTTACACAACGCATTAAAGAGAAATTCAGTTCCCTTCCGGCTAATCGGAAAAAACCGAAAAATTGGCCTATACCGAATTACAAAAGGAGCACGTTTAAGAAAATTATCAACGACGGTGAACGGAAGGCTGAACTTAACATTATCCGGTTATTGGATCTCCCTAAGCCAGTTTTGAGTCAAAAAGATTATGGCAGATATCTACAAACAGATCTGTTACGCATGCTGTTGCGAAGACGATTTAACGACCTGTCTTTTAAAAATCCGACTTACACGAAGGGAAGTGTACAGCTATCCAGTTTTCTAAACGCTAAGCGCCTGCTTATCGCCAATGTGGGGATAAATCCTGATAAACCAGACTCTTCCATAAGGGAGTTTGCTTCCCATATGGCGCAGTTGGAGCAATTTGGTTTCGACAGCAATGAAATCGCTACGGTGAAGAAAAGTTACGAATCCGCTCTGCAGCGTAAGGCCAACAGCACAAAGCCCACGCCCTCATCGTTATTGATGGATGAACTGTATGATGATTTTTATAAAGGTCAACCCATAATCTCAGCGCAGCAAGAATACAGCTGGTATCAAAAAACAATCGATCAGGTTGACTCGGTATCCTTGTTACGCGAATTTCAGCGCGACTATGATCCGGACAAAGCCTACTATCTACTGACAGGATATACCCAGATCGCCCCGCTATTGCCAAGCGAGACCGACGTGTTGAAGTGGTTTAAAACGGCACAAAAGACCGTGCAGCCCAGGTATCACAAAGCGCTCGATATGGTGAATGCACTAATTGAAGATATTCCCTCTCCGGCTACCATAGTCCAAGCCGAACAAAAGGCACAGATAGACGCTGAAGAATTACTGCTTTCCAATGGCGTGCGGGTCATCTTCCGTAAGCCTGTCGTCGAAAGAGACCGTATCACGGTTACCGGATTCCGTAAGGGAGGTCTATACGCTTTAGATTCTACCGATTACATCACTGGTCTATATGCAGGTCAGATCACCGCATTGAGTGGCGCAGGCGATATCAATCGGGAATCGCTGAGCCACTACCTCACAGGCAACTCGGCTTCGGTTCGCTTCCTTATTGATAAAACCCGCTCGGGTATTGCCGGTAGTGCCGAACAACGGGATATGGAGACCTTATTTCAGCTTATCTATCTAAAATGGACAGCGCCACGGGTGGATAGTACGATTTTTACGCAAGTCAAAGAAAAAGCTATAGACGCCTATCGTCATACGAATAAGACCCCCGCAGCGATTTTCGGCAGGGATCTGGGGTATTTGTTGAACGGTAAGGATTATACCACACAAGAAGTGACAGACACGGTAATCCGTGAAGAGTTATATCAGGATCGCATTCTCCCAGTTTTCGAACGAGCCTTTGGACCGGCTGCGGGGTTTACATTTATCGTCATTGCAGATCCACAAGATGAGCAGTTGCGGGAATTGGTATTGACTTATCTCGGCGGATTGCCGACAGGTGCAATCGATACGGCATATCGGTATAACCGTCCCCCTCCGGTTGCAGCTACAAAATTTGAAAGAAATCAGGGCGATACTCCTAAAGCGACTGTATGGCTAACCTATCAGACAAACAACGTCCCGTTAGCGTATCATGATTATGGATTACAAGTTGATATGGCCACGGCTGCCATCCGTACACAATTGCTGAAAGAGTTACGGGAAGATATGGGTATGATATACAGCATCGGTGTATCGGGTAGTGCGACACAGCATCCAAATGCTTTGGCGCGGACTAGTATTCGTTTTAGCTGTAAGCCCGAAGATGCCGAGTTATTGATCCGAACCATCCAAAATCGTTTAAAACAGATGGTGGAAAAACCGGAAAGTTTTGCTGCCACATTGGTAGACGTGAAGAGTAATCTCCGTAAAGAAATGGAATTGAACCGGCAAAAGGATTCGTTCTGGAGTAGCTATATCCGGAACTCCTTGTTCAATGGCGAAGACTCCTTTCAATTTCTGGGCGAATATGACGAAAGACTCAACATGATAACCGCTCCCCTATTGGCAGCATTTATCCGGCAACAGATAGAAGAAGTTCCTCTGGTTACAGCCATATTGTATCCGGCTAATCGGGCAAATGCAGAAGAAAACACGACAACATTACAGACAGAAATAAATAACATAAATGATTAAATAAGATGAATATGAAACAGTTAAACACATTCAAATCCTATCTTTTGATAGCAGTTGCTGCACTGACCTTAGGTAGTTGTAGCAAAAAAGGAGATGATATTCAGGATAAGGCCGACCCGAAAATGCTTTCATTCGGCTTTTATGCTGAAGACAATGAAGACGTTCTTTTTCGGGATTATGTGGTCAGTAGTGTGACGGGTAATGCTATTCAAGTCGAATTACCAAAAGAAACAGATAAAAGTAAATTGATCGCTCGCTTTACGACGACAGAAAACACTACGGTCACTGTGTCTGGTATTCCACAGCAATCGGGTGTTACCAAAAACAACTTTGGCGCACCGGTAGATTACATCATCACCGAAGGAACAACAAATGCGCGTTATACCGTAACGATTGTCAACGCAGCAGACTATGTGTGGACAAAGGTGGGTACTTATATGGATAAGCCCGCCTCTGAATTTGATATGAAGGTAAATCCCGTTACGGGAGTTCCTTATTTCTTTTACATGCTTAGTTCAACCGATACCGAGGAACGAAAGGCCTACGTCGCTAAATATCAAGATAACAGCTGGTCTTCCATAGGTGATGCTATCTCAGCTGGGCGTATTGGGACAAGATTAAGTATGGTATTGGATGATGAAGGTCAGCCATATATTGCTTATCAAGATTATACAGCTACAAAGGCTCAAACTCCTACTATACAACGGTACAACGGCTCCAACTGGTCTGTCGTGGGTAGTGTAGGAATATTTTCTTCAACTATATCTTATATGAGCTTGGGAATTAATCCAACTAACAATCAACCTATTATTTTCAACTCACTCAACGTAATTGCTAGTGGAGAATCTCTACAGAAAAGGGCATTATCCGTATCTTATTTCAACGGATCTACGTGGTCGATACATAATGAAGTTTCTAACCGACCAACCGCACAAGCTGTTGGACCTATGAAATCAAAAACGGTTGGTGATGTCCTTTATCTGATTGCATTCAACAGTACAGGAACCCAGACTTACTCCGTATACACTTACAAACAAGGTGTATGGACAACCATTGTCGATAAAGCGCTTGAGCCAGGGGCACTAAATTCACTCCTCTCCCAGGTTGGTCTGGATGTAGACCATGATGGCAATATTTATATCATTATTGCTGATGATGGACAAACAAATGGCACATATAACCTTCGTGTAAAAAAATACACCGCCTCCACACAAGCTTGGAGTCAAGTCGGGAATGTTATCAATGTAAAAGCAAGCACTTATTCTATTGCTGTATCTCCCGCTGGTATACCACATATACTGTACCGCAATGACCAAGGCTTCCCTGTGGTAGCTTCTTTCGATACCGAAGCACAAGACTGGGCGGAGCCAAAAGTGCTTGAGAGTGTAGCGGCAAAAAATACAAATATGCACATTGAGTTTGCCGCCGACGGAACCGGATATGCCTCTTATATCAACGATATAGAAGGTGCTACAGACAGTAATATTGTCTTACATAAATTTGACATTCCTACCAACTAGATCATTTTTTTAATATTTTACATCAACAGGGACTCCCATTGCGGAGTCTCTGTTGTTCCTTCTCAATTTTTTCTTATGAAAAAGCAACTCTTACTTTTCACCTATCTCATTTCTCTTTTACCTGTATGGCTCTCTGCACAGGTCACAGTATGGATGGAGGGAACGGTATTTCACGACAAAAACCAAAACAAGGTCTTCGACCGTGGAGAAAAGGGAGTAAAAAAAATTGCCGTTTCCAATGGAAAAGACATCGTGTATACCGATAGCAAGGGCTATTTCCGAATCTCAGCCACAGTCGGCCAATCGATTTTCCCCATTATCCCCACTGGATATACATTTGTCAGGAATAAAGGAGAACAGGTTAACAATAGCTTTTTTATTTATCTCGACAATGAGAACGGCAGCCGTACTTCCCAAAGGCACAATTTTGGATTAATACCAGAAAAGCAATCTTCTTCTTTTCGGATAGGGGCCATAGGGGACGTTCAGGTAGGAGACTCCGATGAAATAAATTACGCAGGAAAGACGATATTCAAAGAATTGGCCGACCGACAAGACATTGCCTTTCACCTTATACTTGGGGATTTGGTCAATGACGATATGAGACTATTGGCTCCTTTTAAAGCGATGCTCAATATGCTCCCCTCCCCTTCTTGGACGGTGCTCGGCAACCATGATCGCAACACAGAAGATACGCCCTATGTGGATGATCGCTTTAACGAAAAGTTCGGTGCTTCGACCTATGCTTTCAATTATGGCGGTGTGCATTTCATCGTATTGCAAAACGTTTTTAGCACGGGTAAACGTTCGTATGAGGGTCGCATCTCCGAAGAACAACTGCAGTTCTTAACTGACGATCTAAAGAATATTCCAACACACACACAGGTCGTCATCTGTCAGCATATTCCCATGCGCTACACCCGCAACCGTACTGAAGTCCTTACTTTATTAGAGCCTTTCTCCAATGTATTAATACTTTCAGGACACACCCATCAGGTAAGCCGTCATTTTTACAATCAAGGACGGGTGCAAGAGCTGGTGACAGGAGCGCCATCAGGCAATTGGTGGACGGGCGAAACCAATATGCAGGGAATCCCGGAAGCGCTGATGCAATGTGGCAGTCCACGGAATTATTTTACCGTCGATTTTGATAAAAACAACTACACTTTACGCTATAAAGGCATCGGTCTGGACAAGAATCAACAGATGGATGTGACGTTACGCGGAGATACCTTACTGGCAAATCTGTATGGCGGATCGGATAGTACGCAAGTCTACCTTCAGATAGGCGATAGCCAGTGGATGCCGATGGAGCACGTTAAGCGACCTGCCGAATCGGTGCTTCAGTTAATTGAAAACAATAAGCAAAAACGTTTTCCAGCATCTGGAAAACGAATAAACCCATTACGTAAACGGATGTCGCCACATATCTGGCAGGCCGCTACCTCTCTCCTTTCTCCGGGTACGCACCGAATACGTATAAAGGCCCATGACAATTTCGGTTATGCTGTGGAAACAACAGAAACTTTTTATGTGAAGGAGTAGTTGAACAATTTTGCTAAAACATCCAACATTTTATCATAACTTTGATATTTATAACGAAATATTTATATTAGGTGACATAATTAGTTATAGACGTTTATGAAGCCAAAATTTCACCAGGTACCAAAACCGCTCGATAATACCTTTAGTATCAGACATGATATACTTCCTCATTTCGGAACCATATGGCACTACCATCCCGAAATCGAATTGCATTACCTCATGAAAGGCGATGGTATCCGGTTTATTGGGGAAAACATCAGTAATTTTGAAAAAGATGAACTGATTTTGCTGGGATCGAATATACCGCACACCTGGAAGTGCAACGTCAAAGAAGAAGATAACGACTATGTAGAAGCCTTGGTCATGCACTTCCATCCCGAATGTCTGGGGCGTGATTTCCTTTCGCTCCCGGAGACTAAAAGTATTCAGCGGCTGGTAACTCTTGCCAACCAAGGTTTACTTATCAAAGGAGAGACTAAAAAGAAGGCCAGGAAGCTCATGATGAAAATGAAAGACGAACAAGGCGTCAACAAAATTGTTTTCTTACTTCGCATTTTCGATATACTTGCCCACTCGGACGAATATGAGATCATTTCCTCGAACTATAGCAATACGAAATTTAATAAGATCGACGAGAATAGAATGAATAAAATCTTTACGTATACATTCAGCAATTTCAAAAGTAAAATCCTGATTGAAGAACTTGCGGAATTAAGTAATCTGAGCATCACTTCATTCTGCCGCTATTTCAAAATGACAACCAGTAAATCCTATTTTGATTTTCTAACCGAATTAAGATTGAACTATGCCTGTCGGTTGCTCATCAACAGCGATCTCACCGTCAAGGCTATTGCTGAAGAGAGCGGTTTCGAAAACACCTCCAATTTTTACCGTCACTTTAAGAATTTCAAGAACTGCACCCCAAAAGATTTTAAAGAAAGCTATATGCCATAATAGGTTTAATGTACAAAACCCCAACTTTGACAGAAGTTTAACAATGTTTAAGATATTTTGTTAGATAAAGTGAGTTTTATGTTATAACTTAATGGAAAATTGTAAAAGCATGTATAAAAGCAGGTTTATCAATTATCTTACGCACGAAAAAAGGTGTTCCGCACATACAATTATGGCGTATGATAGAGAGATTAATGATTTCCTGACTTTCACGACACGCGAGCAGGTTGAGTTTCGTGAGGTGGATCACAAACTGGCGCGTTACTATTTTTCCCTTCTGAAAGAAGAAGGCAAAGCTGCGACCTCTATCAATCGGGCTATTTCGGCACTGCGATCTTATTACAAATTCCTGCAACGGGAAAATCTGGTAAAGAGTAACCCCATAAAATTCGTTCATGCCCTTAAAACGCCAAAGAAGCTTCCCGTGGTTGTTGAGAAAGAAAAGATGACACAACTGTTGGAGCAATGGGATAATACGGATAATAATTTTGAAAACTATCGGAATTTTATGGTGATGGAACTCCTTTTCGGAACTGGCATACGGCTTTCGGAACTATTGCATATCAAGGAACAGGATATTGACTTTTATAACAAAAAAATACGTATATTCGGTAAAAGGAGCAAAGAACGATTCGTTCCGATGCACTCAGCCTTAGTCGACGAACTTAAACACTATTTATCCTTAAAAAAACAAGAAAATCCTGAAAACATTTCCGACTACTTGGTCGTTACTAAAGAAGGAAAGCAAGCGTATCCTGTATTAATCTATCGAATCGTCCGTAAGTACTTGTCTATGATTACATCACAAAAAAAGAAAAGTCCTCATATTCTGAGACATAGTTTCGCGACGAGCCTGTTAGACAATGGAGCCGACTTGAATTCCATTAAAGAACTGTTAGGCCATGCTGGATTGGCCGCAACCCAAGTGTATACACACAATTCAGCAGAACGGTTAAAATCAATTTACAAACAAGCTCATCCAAAAGCTTAAAAAAGGAGGAAAAATGAACATTACTGTGCAATCCATTAAATTCGATGCTGATCAAAAATTAATTGACTTCATTAAGCGGAAAGCCGCCAAGCTCGAACAGTATCTGGACAATATTATAGAGGGCGTATGTTATTTAAGGTTGGAGAACGTGGAAGATGAAGCCAATAAAGTCGCAGAGCTGAAATTAAACATACCCGGCAGCCAGCTTTTCGCCAAGGCACAGGCGAAGAGTTTTGAAGAAGCAACAGATATCGCCGTGGAATCAATAAGACGGCAGATCAATAAACATAAAACAAAAACCCGAACTAACGTGAGCAATCATAAGGATTTGCTGGCGACAGAAGAAAGTGAATTTTAAGACATATTTTTTAAATTTTTAAAAAAGCGGCGAATGCCGCTTTTTTTATGAAAGTTTTATTTGGATTAATTCTTAACAACTGTTATTTTTGCTCAGCTTTAATAAAACAGGTTTCAGAAAGACGAAATAAATTAGAAAACATGGTTTGTCCATTAGCGAATGTTGAAGAGGTATTTAAATCCGAGTTTGGTGCGGTCTACCAGTGTAGTCGGAAAAATTGCTACTGGTTAGAATTTCAAAACACAACGACATCTTTTAAAGTCGGTGATTTTATCCGCTTCAAGAAGAGAATTGACACTATCGATGTCGAGAAGATGTTGTGCGATTCTTCCCGCTCTTCAGATTTCGAAATCGTTATGCCTTTCCGTACCGAACGTTGCTTCATACTTACTGTTGAAGACATCCTTAATCTCCGTGACATCCTCGCGGGAGCTAAATTCATATTGGAATTGAAAGGAACGGTGGACGCGATCATGCAACGGGGTGCACTGTTCACGTCTGCCCTTTAACCCTCTCCCTTATAATTATACTGATTCTAAATAAGTTAACATACAATCTATCTAATTTAGACTGAATTTGTATTGTACTTTTCCACGTCATATCTCTTGATTTGATCGTATATTTGTTTAAACAATAACGGAGAATTATTGTTAATTATACACAAAGAATACGAAAGGAAAGACGAATATGAAAGATCTATTAAAACTCAAGACTTCTCTATCGGAAGAGATGGAAAATATACTTAATGCGCAAATTAAAGTAGAGGCACACTCTTCCTCTTTATACCTGGCGATGTCTGCCTGGTGTGACGATCAAGGATTAGATAATGCTGCGCATTTTTTCGCAAAACAATCCGATGAAGAGCGCCAACATATGTTAAAGATTTTTAACTATATCAGCAACAGAGGCGGTCGGGCTATTTCTCCGGAAATAACAAACATACCCACCGATTTTGAATCGTTCCGGGGTGTCTTCGAACAAACATTACAACAGGAAATGTTTGTAACGGAGCAGTTCAACAACATAGCCGATAAATGTACGAAAATAAAAGACTATGTGACGTTCAACTTCTTACAATGGTTCTTGGAAGAACAAGTTGAAGAGGAATATGTAGCACGGCGAATTCTGGAACTTTTTGATGTCATCGGTGAAGAAGGAACAGGTAAATGGGAAATTGACAGACACTTGGTAAAGGTTACCTATGACGGGGAATAATCCCGGAATTATTTCTCTAATGTAAAAATGGGTTTGGACATCATCGTTCAAACCCATTTTTTTTATTCTGCTTCTTAGTTTTACGTCGTTTTGACTTTTCTTACCGTATACTTCTCTAACTTGTCCATATTTGATAATGTAACATGAAGGACATGATACAAACCGATTTATGCATTGTTGGCGCAGGGCCTGTAGGGCTTTTCGCCGTATTTGAGGCGGGTCTCTTGAAAATGAGATGTCATTTAATCGACGTTTTACCACAGGTGGGCGGACAGCTGTCCGAGATTTACCCACATAAGCCGATCTATGATATTCCGGGTTACCCCATCGTGAAAGCACAAGAACTCATTGACAATCAAATGGAGCAGATCAAGCCATTTGCCCCGACTTTTACGTTGGGTGAGCGTGTAGAGCGGCTAGACAGACAAGCAGACGGATCTTTTATTGTCGACACCTCGGACGGGACAGCGGTACATTGCCAAGTCGTTGTTATCGCGGGCGGATTAGGCTGCTTTGAACCGCGTAAGCCCGAACTGCCAAATATTACGAAATATGAAAGAAAAGGTGTGGATTATATGGTCAAAAATCCCGAAACCTATCGGAATAAAAAGCTGGTTATTGCCGGCGGTGGCGATTCGGCATTGGATTGGGCCATATATTTAAGCGACATTGCGCAGAGAGTGACGTTGGTTCACCGTAACGATAGTTTTAGAGGAGCACCTGATTCGGCGGATAAGATCTTCGCCTTGGCACAAAGTGGTAAAATAGATCTTTTACTTTCCCATAACTTGCTGGATATCGAAGGGAATGGCGTGCTGGCTCAAGTCAAATTATCCAACAAAAATAAAGAAGAAGTGACAATAGCAGCGGATCACCTCATTCCGCTCTATGGCCTGACACCAAAATTAGGCCCTATAGCCGATTGGGGGTTAAACCTAGATAAAAATGCGATTGAAGTCCATACTTTCGATTATTCGACCAATGTAGAGCGTATATATGCAATCGGCGATATTAATACGTATCCGGGTAAGCTCAAACTTATCTTATGTGGATATCATGAAGCTACTTTGATGGCACAGAGTGCTTTTAAATATGTATATCCCGAACAAAAACTGAGCTTTAAATACACTACGGTAAACGGCGTACATGCTTTTTAATGTGAGAACCATGGAAGATAATATCATTGAAATCAATATTGAGGATAGAGATGGGATGATTCGGACACTTGCTGTTCCGACAGACGTCAATCTAAGCTTGATGGAGGTACTTCGTGCAGCAGATTATGAAATATTAGCGACCTGTGGTGGAATGGCCTTATGCGCGACCTGTCATGTTGAGATTAAAACGGGTAGTGAAAATCTGGCTCCTGCAGAAGATCAGGAATTGGATATGCTGGATACTTTGCCCGATGCAGATGCAAACAGCAGATTATCCTGTCAGTTGCGACTAACAAACGAGAATGAGGGACTGTCTTTAAAAATAAAGGGTGCATTGCAATAAAGTGTGTATTATTTACACTATTAAGATCAATTTTTGGCCGGGAAATTGTGAATATTAAGGCATTTTTATCTAAGTTTGCAGGATATTTAAACATTTAAACAAGCGAGATATGTTGTTGAATCGTTCAGAGCGTTCTTTTCCTCGTATCATCATTATCGGTGGCGGTTTTGGAGGGGTTGAAGTAGCACGGAAATTAAAGGATAAAGATGTAGAGGTATTGCTTATCGATCGGAACAACTTCCACACCTTTCAACCTTTAATGTATCAGGTTGCTACCGGTACGCTCGCAGAAGACTCGATCTCCTTCCCTATCCGTAAAATGTTTAAATCCCAAATGAATTTTAAGTTCCGCTTAGCGGAAGTGCAGCGTATCGATCGCGAAAATAAAGAAGTCATCACTTCGATCGGAACATTTGATTATGATTATCTGGTCATCGCCACGGGAGCAACGACCAATTTCTTCGGAAATGAAGAAGTGGAAAAATATGCCCTACCGATGAAAAGTGTCAAAGAGGCGCTGAATATCCGTAGCTATGTCTTACAAAATCTTGAAGAAGCTGTATTACGCAAGAATATAGCGGACAGGGAACGTTATCTGAATTTTGTTATTGTAGGCGGCGGACCCACGGGTGTGGAGCTTTCTGGAGCTATTGCGGAAATTCAACTCCACATGCTTAAAAAGGATTACCCCGAACTGACCGAGCATGAAATGAATGTATACCTCATAGAAGGTACAGACAAAATACTCGGCGCGCTTTCAGAAAAGTCATCACGTGATGCACAGCGCTATCTGAAAGAACTGGGGGTGAAAACACTATTAAATACGCAGGTTACGGGATACGACGGCAACACCATTTCGTTCAATAATGGGCAAAGTATTCCTACAAAAACCGTCATATGGGGAGCAGGTGTCAAAGGGCAGTTTCCAGACGGCATCGAATCGGAGCGCGTAGAACGTGGAAACCGGATACGTACCAACGGGCAGTGTCAGGTCGAAGGTATGGAAGGTGTATACGCGATCGGTGATGTCTCCGCTTATATTACCGAAGGCACTCCCCGTGGATTGCCGGGTGTTGCGCCTGTTGCTCAGCAACAAGGTCGATATGTTGCACAGCATATTATGAACAGCATAAATGACAAACCCACCGAGGAGGATTTTACATATTTCGACAAAGGATCTATGGCTACTATCGGCCGTAACCGTGCGGTAGTCGATATGGGCAAATTCCATATGAAAGGATTCATTGCCTGGTTGACATGGATGTTTGTCCACCTGGTATCCATCTTCGGGTTCCGAAATAAAGTCGTGACTTTTGTCAACTGGACGATTAAGTTCCTGACAAAAAACTCGGGAATACGTCTTATTATCAACAAATATAACCGACCACAACCTGTCAAATAAACCCGCCCGGTATGGACAATAAAACGGTAGCACGCACCTTTAGACTTTGCAGTCAATTGATGGAGTTGCATAACGCAAATCCATTCCGCACCAAAGCCATGGCCGGTGCATCGTTCAAAATCGACAAACTACCTTTTTCAGTGGCGGACGCGAGTTTGGAACAACTCAGTAGCCAACCGGGTATCGGAAAAAGCACGGCAGAAAAAATTAAACAAGTTGTCAGTACCGGATCTTTTGCAGAATTGGATGAACTGCTGCTCAAGACGCCGGCAGGAATATTGGAAATGCTCCATATTAAAGGGCTGGGACCAAAAAAAATTCAGATTATCTGGCATCATCTTCAGATCGAAACGGTAGGCGAGCTCTATTATGCCTGTAATGAAAACCGTTTGATCGAGGCAAAAGGCTTTGGTCTGAAAACACAGGAAGAGATCAAGAAGGCCATTGAATTTACCATGGCTAACCAAGGGTGGTTTCTGTATGCTAAACTCTGGCCTGCTGCCGAGGTTGTCTTTAACCATCTTATGCATAGCCTCCCCGGATGTCTTATCTCCTATACCGGTGCTTTCAGGCGCAAATGCGAGATCCTGACACATGTGGAGATGATATGTGCCGTCTCAATATCCGAGCTTTCGGAAGCTGTCCAACGTCTAAACAAGGAGTTGAATGTAGAGATTACGGAGAGTACCATAGCTTTCCGCGATGAAAACAACACCCCTTTCATCATTTACAGTACGACTACAGATCGTTTTGCTTCAGACTTACTGTTGACCACAGGCAGCGAAGATCATCTTCGACTGTTACAAGATATTCAAAGCCCTATCCCGTTAGGGGACACAGAGCAAGCTATTTTTCAAGCCTTGGGGCTGCCCTACATCGAGCCGGAACTCCGTGAAGGTCTGAATGAAGTCGATCTGGCAAAAAGCAATCGATTACCTTCTCTTATCACTTTTAGTGACCTGAAAGGTACACTGCATAACCATTCCACCTATTCGGACGGCGTACATAGCTTGGCGGAAATGGCCCGGTATTGTCAGGAAGATCTGCAGTTGGAATATTTAGGAATATGCGATCATTCCCGGACCGCTGTTTATGCCAATGGCTTAACCGTTGATCGTCTGGAACAACAATGGGCTGAAATTGATCTGCTGAACCAACAGATGGCTCCTTTTAAGATATTCAAAGGCATAGAGAGTGACATTCTCTCCGACGGATCACTGGATTACCCGGAGGAAATATTAAAGCAATTCGACTTTGTCGTCGCTTCGGTACACAGCAATCTCAAAATGGACGAAGAGCGCGCCACAGCACGTCTATTGAAAGCTATCGAAAATCCCTATACAACCATTTTAGGGCATCCGACAGGGCGACTTCTCCTGTCCAGAAGCGGCTATCCCTTGGATTTTAAACGGATAATCGATGCCTGTGCCGCCAATAATGTCGTGATTGAGATCAATGCCAATCCTTTGCGTCTGGACTTAGACTGGCGTTGGCACAGATATGCTTTAGAAAAAGGAGTAATATTGTCCATCAATCCGGATGCTCACCGTACAGAAGGCTTCCTGGATATGCACTATGGCGTTTTTGTGGGAAGAAAAGGAGGGTTGACAAAAGAGAAATGTCTGAACGCCCTTTCATTGAAGGAAATAACCGACTACTTTAATGCCAGATAACAGGGATAATTCACCTATACTTCGTCTATTTTCTGCTCAACGTCCGGATTAAATTCACCTTCCCATTTGGCAATGACCACTGATGCTAAACAATTTCCGATGACATTCACGGAGGTCCGGGCCATATCCATCAACTCATCGATGCCAAGTATAATAAAGATGGGCCATGTAGGCAATCCAAAAGAAGCTGCTGTACCTAGCAAAATCACTAAAGACGCCCGAGGTACACCGGCGACCCCCTTACTGGTCAACATTAAAGTAAACACAATGACCAATTGATGTCCAAAAGAGAAATGGATACCTGCCGCCTGGGCCACAAAGACAGATGCAAGCGACAGGTACAACGTCGTACCATCTAAATTGAAACTGTATCCCGTTGGCATCACAAACGCCACAATCTTCCTCGGCACGCCTATGCTGACCATAGCCTCCATAGCGCGTGGAAGCGCTGCTTCTGAACTCGTTGTGGCAAAGGCAATGGATACAGGTTCAGACACCGCTTTGATGAATTTTTTAATCGGCAATTTTATAATCCAAGCGATCGGCAACAAGACCAGTAATAAAAATGCGATCAACGCGATATATAGTGTAATCAATAACTCAAAGAGATTAAATAGCACCCCTAGCCCCATATGACCTACTGTATAAGCCATTGCTGCCCCCACACCTACGGGGGCAAAATACATGATCATATTGGTAAACTTAAACATCGTGACCGAAAGACTTTCGGTAAAATCGATCAGCAGCTTTCGCGTCGCTACGGGCACCATAATAAGAGCGATACCAAAAAGCACACTGAAGATCACGATTTGTAACACATCACCTTCAGCCATGGACTTGACGATGCTTTCTGGAAATACATGCAAAATAATATCGCTCGCCGTTTTTGATTCCACGACAGGGATTTCTTGATTTAAAACCTCAGAAGGCTTCACGCCGACTCCTGCCTTACTGATATTAATAGCAGCCAGCCCGATAAATAAAGCAAAGGAGGTCACGATCTCAAAATATAAGAGCGATTTCCATCCCATCCGGCCCACCTGCCGTATATCCGAGTGACCGGCAATACCATATACCAGAGTGGCAAACAAAAGCGGACCAATGATGACTTTGATTAATTTCAGAAATATCTGGCTCAAGAGACGTAAATCTTGCCCAAACATCGGGAAATCATGACCAATGGAGACCCCAACGAACAGTGATGCCAAAATCCAAAACGTCAGTGTCTTTTTTATAAAACCATAATGAATGACCATACCCAACAGCAGCCAGCGTATCAGATAAAAAAACACACCAATACCCGGAGCAATGAAAATACCCCATTCAAAATAGCTATTGAGCAGCTTAAAGGCTTGAAATGTAAGAAAAAGAAATGCTCCTATCGTAAAAACAGATACAGAACCTCGTTTTGGAAGAAAATAAAGCAGCAGACCACCAGCTCCCAATGTATACAATGAAACAAAACCTACCTTCCAATCGTCTGCCGTTCCCGGCGGGGCTGCATTAACATAAGAAAATATATGAAAAATGACAGCAACCGCCACCAAAGAAAGCGCGCAATAAAACATCCATCTACTTCTGTCCATTGTAATTAAATTAAAAGTCGCATTTTACAATACTATCTTCTCGTTAACCAATAGGTCTGATCTTTTCCAAAAAAAGCTTTAAATAGCGGTAGGTTTACGTTTCTACCTTTATTCGAGTTGGTAAAAATGGTAATTGCTTTTTTTGTATCGGGATATACCAAAAATACACATTGAAATCCCGCTCCGTTGGAGCCTGTATGCCAATATGAGATACCTGCCTCATTTTTCTGGCTCCGAATACCAAAACAACACTTCACATAGTCGTCTTTTTCTTTCTCCTCACCTTTTGCTGCCGTAGTGACTTGAGGTGTCAGAAACTTTTCATGCATCGCTTTTGATAGCCCCTTTCCGTTCAAGACACCTTCTATCACAAATTTAAGGTATTCATCCGCCGTCGTATATAACGTATAAGCAGCGTTACCTTTTTTGAACTTATGCACTTTATTAGCCGACACCATACTTTTGTGGCCAATAGCGATATTCGTTTCCAACTCATCTGCGAACGTAAACCGTGATTTTTCCATACCAAAAGGTTTGAAGATATACTCGGTACAGATTTCGTCCAACGTTTTGCCTGTGAGCCGCTCCGCTACCAGCTGTAGGTAATAATAAGCTTCTCCCGAATACCTATAATCTGTCCCCGGCTTGAAGCGGGTCTTCAGCATACTCTCCTGCCAAGCCTTACTGCCTGCAGAGGCCTCCCAATTCACCAATCCACTTTGATGCGTCAATACATGTCTGGCGGTTATTATTTTCCGGTAACGGTCCTTTTTTAAGCGATCATATTCATAATATTCCCAAAGTGGCTTATCCAAATCCAGAATACCTTTATCTGCCAATATCAAAAACGCATAGGTAGCCACGATCTTGCTCAAGGATGCTGCCTGGAAGACAGTTTGGCTATCGATAGGTTCTTTTGTTCCAATATCCTTGTAGCCGTAATTGTAATATTCAATTTTCCCACCATTCAGATAAGCAATCTGGATGGCGGGTGTTTGTGATTGAGCAATGTCATGAAGCTTTTCATAGGTGATTATGGAATCTTTTTTAGAAAGAACTCCTACCCCAGCTGCTGCAACATGCCCGATACAGACAAACAGCAATACAAAAAGCAAACTCTTACTTCTGTATAAAATGGTCATATAACGTATTTATCGCTTGTTTTTGCAAGGCTACATAACCATCTATCTGCATGGTATGATCCATCCCGGTGATGATTACAACAAAGCCAAACTTTTTATGCGGTTCAAAAAACATAGCACTACGCAAGCCCGATGCCGACCCTGTATGGCCTATCATCGTTTCCCCCGCGATCAAATCCCTCGCAATACGTATCGCTAAGCCATAATCACGAGTGTCGCTTACCTTCGCAAAAGGCTTCTGCATCAAGCACGATGCAAGTTCAGGTACGATCCGATGTCCCTGATATATACCATAGTTCATATGCATCTGCATATATGTTGCCAGATCCAGAGCTGATATCTTCATACCTCCTGTTGGCGAAAAACGTGCGCCGGAATAACCGATCACATAATCTTTGGTATCCAACCTGAGATAAGCTCTAGTCGATTTTGTGAAATCTTGGGTTTTCGAGTTGAATACATACAAGGAAGCGAATTTCGAATGATCTAATGAATCTATGTTGAACCCAGCATTTTGAATACCCAAGGGGGTCAAAATCTGCTCCCGGATCACCACATCGAATCTTTTTCCGTGTAGCTTCTCCAAAATAGCACCCGCCAGATTGTATCCCATGTTACAATACACATGCTTCGCACCTGGAGGATAGTCGCTGTAACTCTTTGCATAAGTTGGATTTTTGGCTGGATTGATGATATCCAAGCTGCTATATCTTTGCGAATCGTTCATACTGGACGTATGTGAAAGCAACATTTCTAAGGTAATGACCTTATCGGGAAAATTAGGATTTACGACCGGAAAACCAATAAGGTCACTGACGTTATCCTGCAGGCTAATCTCGCCTTTTTCTACCAGTTTAAGCAAGCAAGAAGTTGTAAAAGATTTGGAAATCGACGCAATACGAAAAATATTATCATCTTTCAGCGGTGTCTTTTTTTCGAGATCGCTATATCCCAACGATTTGTTGTACACTAATTTATTGTCTTTGACCACGACTACTGCCATACCGATTCCGTTATTCTCCGCCATGATCATTTTCAATTCATCTTCTAATTCCTCTTGATTTGATTGTGCCGACACAGGCATATGATATAACCAAGGTAAAGCGCATAGTAGCGTGATGCACATTTTAAATTTATTCATAGTGTTTATCTTTAAATTGTCTATAAAATAATGCGATGCATGAACCGCTTAAGTCTATTGTTTTATAAAATGCGAATACAATAAACGGATCGTTTCGTTCAACAGCGACGGATAGCCATCTAACTCGAAAGCTGGATTGGTACCATTAGTCACGACTATAAAGCCAAATTTCTTCTGCGGTTCGAAATACATAGCACTACGCAGCCCAGGCACAGCCCCCGTATGCCCCACCATTTTCTCTTCGGTGATAATACCCTTTGTACTTAACAAACCTAGACCGTAATCTGCAATACCGCTCATTTTCGAAAAAGGCTGCTGCATGAGATGCGCCAATGAGTCGGATAATACCCGATGTCCATCGTATACACCATAGTTCATGTGCATCTGCATATACTTTGCCAGATCCAGAGCCGAAACCTTCAACCCTCCCGTCGGAGAAAAGCGGGCCGCATCGTAGCCAATCCTATAATCCTTCAGATTGGTACTACGGTATGACGCCTGAGATTTGATAAAGCTTTGGGATCCTTTTTTGTAAATATAAATGGAAGCAAACTTCGATTTATCCAAAGAGTCCACATTAAAACCAGCCTTCATACCCAATGGTTTCAATATCTGCTCGTGGATGACAACATCAAATCTCTTACCGTGCAATTTCTCTAAAATAGCACCTGCAAGATTGTACCCCATATTCGTATATCTATACTTGGTACCCGGAGCATAGTCACCATAACTCTTGGCATACTTTGGATTTTTTGCCGGATTGATGATGTCCAATGTATTATATTTCTGTGAATCATTGATACTCGTCCTGTGTGAAAGCAACATCTCTAATGTGATGACCTTATCGGGATATTTTGGGTTGACCACAGGAAAACCAATGAGATCACTGACATTATCCTGAAGGCTGATTCTCCCTTGCTCCACGAGCTGCAATAAAGCGGTCGCAGTAAAAGACTTTGAAATGGAAGCAATACGAAATAGATTATCGGTTTTAAGGGGTACTTCATTTTCAAGATCACTATAGCCGAGCGATTGTTGATAAATCAGTTGGTTATCCTTAACGACCACGATAGACATTCCGACCGCTTCATAACTATTTAATATAAATTTCAAGTCCTGTTCCAACTTATCCTTATCGGTCTGTGCAACGGTAGGTATACTGTACAATATGCAGAAACAAAGGGCGATGAAATACACTTTTTTAAGTTGATTCATTTTATTCTTCAAAGTGATGAACTATTTTATACTATTCGCCTGATGCTGACTAAAATTACGTATCAGCGTAAACGTTTCTGGAATTACCTGTCTAAACCTATCCAACGTTTCCTTCGGTATATTCTGATTGTCAAAAGGCACCGATTTTACATACTCCTGTATTTCTCCTGCATTCCGTCCATATTTATAATCGTAGGTAAAACGACCCATACTATCCAACTGTACATTTTTATTCGAGGTATTCGGTACAGAGATAAAAAACTCACTATTGGCCAGCATATCGCCATTATTATTGAACAATTGACGTTCTTTCAGGACGTCAAACAACTCACGTGCTACATAGATCGAAGGATCAATTATATGCACCTCATCGCTAATCAGATCCCGGTATGGATACGCTTTATTCTTATCCTGAAAATCGCGAAGCTCATGCAGGACCAGATTAATCTCCTTAATCATATACGGATAGTGCGTACAACCTAAAATAAGGGCTTTCAAGGGTTGCGGGTTGTCCATGCTCCGCAGATTGTTCATCATAGATACCAAATGATACCGCACATAGTTCTCAGGGGAATTAATCTGTAGGATGTTGCAATCATCCGCATTCTTCGTATCACACAACATCTGATTGCCCTCAAAATTAAAGTTGTATGCCGATAAAAATTCTTTCTCAATCTTATATTTGTCGTTATCCAATGCAGGTCCTCGGTACGAATCACGAGGCTCGTCTATTTTTCTATTGATATAATCCGCTTCGCCATCGACTGCCTCAGCTAGACCGTGTCCCCCTTGATTGACGATCTGAAGATTGCCTGTATACCCCTGTTCTTTCATGGCCTCCCGAATGGTACGCTCGTAACCCTCTGACGCTATCGTCCCTACCGTAGCAAAAACGCCGATTGACCCGTTGTCTTTTTTATCAAACTGGCTCAACGTACCCCGCACAGCAGCATTGATTACGCCGATAATCGGCACATCCACTCCAGCCTTCTTTACAAATTCCACAGCCTCCTTATATCCATAGGCGGTCGCTGTATTACAGGCCACTACGATAGCTTTCACCGGTTTTTTAGTGGTCCATGTCTCTGCATCGGCCGAAGTGTAATATTTATCACCAAATAAAAACTGAAAATCCTTGATAATATGCTCTTGTAGCAAATCTGTTTTATTCGTCGCATCGTAATTGCCATAAGGCATATTCGCTTGATCGGCCAGATAGATAAAATCCTCTTGCCGGAAATCGACAACACCATCGGCTCCCGCATGTTTGTCGGCATTATTGTATTCATCAAACCGTACAATAGCATCCAATACAGTCAGCCCTCCTGTACCTGAATCAAATACACCTATCGGCAATTCTTTGAGCGACGTCGGGTATTGCCCAAAGTCTATGAAATAAAAACTGGAGCTATCCCTTAAGATAGCTTCTTCTATTGGCAACAGTGCAGTTTCTTTCTTCTCTTCTTTCTGTTGGAAACAAGAGACCATACTGCCTGACAACAACGCCAAAAAAGCAAAATTTAACTTTCTCATTGTCCTTTTTTTATCGTTTTTCCTGGTAATTCTTTTGTAAAACTCTTCTCTTCAATTACGGGTTTACCGTTGACAAATACGTAACGCATACCTTCAGAAAGTCTGTCGATGTTAACAAAGTCTGAGTTGGCCTTGACCTCTTCCGGCTTGAACAGGATCACATCGGCATAATACCCTTCTTTGATCTCTCCACGATTGGGAAGCTTAAACTTCTTAGCCGTCATCCCTGTAGCCCGATGGATGGCCCACTCTAAAGGAAACACCTCTTTAGCCATACAGAAATTTTCTACAATCTGGGTAAAAGTGGCATATGTACGTGGGTGAAAACCTCCTCCATCCGATCCGGTCATGACCCATGGTTGCTTAGAAAAATTGATGATATCCTGCTCATCCATCGTAAAACTCATCCCACTGACTCCTGGATGTTCCTTCAACAACTTGACGGCTACATCTTCTATCGGCATCTGCCATTCTTGGCATAAATCGTACAACGACTTACCATTCAGATGTTGCACCGACTTATCCAACGACGACACCACCACGCGCTTATTCTGTTCGTCTGTTCTATCTTTTAAAAAAGCCTTTATCTTCTTCAAGTCCTCAGGATCATTTAGACGCTCCACCATCTTAGTATTCCCCCCGGCCAAGGCCCATTTGGGCATTAAACCATTTTTCAGACCCGTCAACGAAGCTACGAACGGGTATTGATTCGCGGTGATATCCAGCCCCTCTGTCCTCACCTTATTGATCAGGGCTATCACTTCTGTAGACCGTCCCCAATTACTGGGCCCGCTGACTTTGATATGTGATATATGTACCGGCAATCCGGCTTCCTTACCAATTGTAATAACCTCATTGACGCTATTGATAATATTCCCCGTCTCCGATCGCATATGTGTATCGTATATCCCTCCATATTTCGCAGCGACCTTGGATAGCTCGACGATCTCGGGCGTCTTAGACCATATTTGCGGTACATAAAGTAAACCCGTAGACAGTCCCAAGGCCCCCTCCTGCATTCCCTGCTCCACTAAGAGCTTCATCTCTACAAGATCCACCTTACCCGGTTGCACGACATCACGTCCCAAGACATGGGTTCTCACTGAACCAAAGCCCACAAAAGCAGCTACATTAGCGCCCATGCCTTTTTCTTCAAACGTCGCGAACTCGTCAGCAATCCGGTAGGTTCCGAAACCATCACTGCCCACAAACACCGTCGTGACTCCTTGTGCGATCCAGGGATAAAGATAGTTCGTATCCTTAGCCTTCAGCCAGCGATCGGCATGGGTATGCGGATCGATAAACCCGGGAGACAGCACGTATCCTGCACCATCGATGATATGCGTAGCCTTCACCAACGTATCCGTACCGACATACGCAATCTTATCCTGCTGTATCCCTATATTCAGCTTAGCACCGGGAGCACCGGTACCATCATACACAGTCGCATTCTTAATGAAATAATCGAAAACTTTTTGTTGAGCGGCTAATGTACCCGAATAAAGCAAAGCCAACCCTAAAATAACACTCTTCATTCCAATTCGTAATTTGTAATCTGTAATTCCTAATTCCCTATCACATCCCGGCTACACTATCATCTCCACGCCAGTCGCCCACCGCTTCAATAACACCATTGCGGATCAACAATACCTCCGTCCGTCCGATATTCCGTCGCTCTTCGAAGATGTATCCTAATGTTTCCACATCTTTCCTTGTCTGTGGATCGAAATTCTTTTCTATATAAATAACATCTGGCTTCCACTGATGGTGAAATTTAGGTTTATTGACCGCATCAAAAGCTGACATATCGAATTCCAAAAGGTTCAACAAGGTTTGAAATACGGATGTAATGATTGTCGAGCCGCCCGGCGTACCGACTACTGCATACGGCTTTCCGTCTTTTTTCACAATCGTAGGCGACATCGCACTCAACATACGTTTTCCCGGTGCTATCGAATTTGCTTCCGTGCCTAACAAGCCAAACTTATTGGGTACTCCCGGTTTAGCACTGAAGTCGTCCATCTCGTTATTCAAGATAAAGCCAGCCCCGCCTACAACTACCCGGCTACCATACGCACCATTGATTGTCGTTGTCAGTGATACCATATTCCCATCCTTGTCGATGATCGAAAAATGCGTAGTCTCTTCTTTCTCTTTGACTAAACCCGCTTTTATATCTTCGCTCTTCGAAGGTTGCAACGGTACAAAGTCAAGCATCCTTGACCGTATATAGTTAGTATCTATCAATTCGGCTACAGGTACATCCACAAAATCGGGATCACCCATATATTCTGTCCGGTCTGCATAGGCTCTACGCTCAACCTCTACCATGAGATTAATAGCCTCTTTACTTTGAAAACCATATTGTGCAATGGGATAAGGTTTAATCATTTCCATCATCTGCTGAAGAACCAGTCCCCCACTCGATGGTAAGCCCATCGTGATAATCTCGTAACCTTTATAATCGAATACAATTGGAGCACGCTCCTGTGCGACATATCCTTTCAGATCCTGTTCAGAAATAATACCGCCGCCTCTTTTCATTTCTTCGACGATAAGACGCGCTGTTTCTCCCTCATAAAACCCTTTGGCGCCGTTTTGTTGTATGCGCTTTAAGGTATTCGCCAAATCTGTCTGTATTAAGGTATCGTTCGCTTTCCACGGCTGATCTTTGACAAACGCAGGTATCTGCGTATTGTATCTTACAAAGTCATCTTTAGTTCTATTCAGCCCATTGGCCTCACCTTCGGTAATTGCAAACCCTTTTTCTGCCAAATCAATAGCCGGTTGAATCAGTTTCTTGAAATCCATCGTACCAAATTTGTTATAGGCCAGCTCCATGCCGGCTACCGATCCCGGTACACCCGCCGCCAAATGCCCATTCTGGCTCTGGGTCAGATCTGCATTTCCCAATGAATCCAGATACATATCCCGATGGGCCAAACCCGGCGCCTTTTCTCTGTAATCTATTGTATAAGACTGTCCCTCTTTCGTATGGACAACCATAAAGCCACCACCACCGATATTTCCAGCATTCGGATAGACAACAGCCAGCGCATATTGCACCGCGATAGCCGCATCCATTGCTGTCCCCCCCTGTTCCAATATCAGTCTTCCCACCTCACTGGCCAACGGATGCGCCGATGAGACCGCTGCCTGCTGGAAGGTATCGTGCTTGACAATCTGATAATTGTAGGCATCGATAGTCACGGGTTGCTGCGGACCGCAGCCCCATATCAAAAAACCGCTGATGATAAAAAATAAGGTAATTCGCTTCATCTTGTTCTGTAAGTTCATGTATCTGTTTTAATATAATGATAAAGTTATTTAGTATGCATACGGATAGTCACTGTTCGGAAAATTACACCCATACCAATGATTCAGGTATTGGATAATAGCCCGCTTAAATTTATGTGAGGACCGCGCTATGATCGTCGGATTATTGCGCACCGTAATCCCCGGAGTTTCGATCTGCACAGCAGATATATTGTCTGCAAAACCAATCGTCTTTCCTTCTTTTGCTGTCCCATACCGTCTCGTCAAAAATCCCCCATTGAAATAAGGTCTACTCTTCGGGTTGCCCGCGGTATTGACACCGAACTTCCAAGAATCAAGCTCCGGAGCAGGCAACACATTCCCCGGTACCGATACTACCCCCTCTGCTTGTAACAATGCACCCAAGCTGTATGGGCCACGGAGCAATGCCGAAAACGGCACAGCAGCATGAGCCTGTGCTAACCCCGCGATAGTAGACTGATCTGCATAGGTATCCAACGTAGCGTCTGGTTCTCGCAATGCGGCTGCAGCCAATCCGTAGCCCAGATCCGATTGGTCCACATACCTCGATGATATCTTTTTACCCGTCACGATGGATGTATATTCTTCCTCCTGCTCATAGGCATACCTGTGGGCATGCCCGTGTACATCAATAAAAAGCCCACCCTGTGTATTGGCCAGGTGGGCAGCCATTGTCGTACGCGCCAACAGCATCAACTCGTGATAGCTGTCGTATGTTTTCCGAGCTTCGGAATCTGTACCATAGCGTGCATCCACATCCTCGATATACGTATTGGGCTCCACCCTTTTCCGACTGATTTCATTCAGAACGATCCAAGGCTGTAAGCCCGTATCCTTCTTAAACAGCTTGGCTATCGCCAATGCCAATGGCTTGGTATTGATATCCCTCCCCGTAGTACCCGTAACAGGAATTTCGGGCGTACCTTTCCCTACACCATCATGTGGAATACCAAGCAATAAAGGCACCTTCGCATCTCCGACCACCAACTTGACATAGTTTTTGTATCCATATATCGTATCCCCGGCTTGATACCATTTGCCTTTGTATTCGACTACACCATTTTGGTTGGCTAAAGCGGTGCTTTCGATTATGGGCGAGTATGGCGGCGAGCAGGCGAAACCAGAGGAGTGCGCCGCAAACAACACCTGAATTAAACATAGTACACTAAAAGCTTTTATTATCATCTAATATCTATTGTCTTAAATCTAATATCGCAAATCTCCTAATTCAACCGTAAAGCCCTACCTGCGAGTTCTCGGGTATATTCTCCTTTGTCTATAGTAAGCTTACCATTGACCCATACATATACCATACCTTCGGCCAACTGCTCGGCATGGCCAAAAACGGCTTTATCTTCAATAGTTTTAGGATCAAACAAGACGATATCGGCATAGTACCCTTCCCGGATCACCCCCCGATCCTTGATATGCAATGTCTGAGCGGTAAGGCCAGACGATTTATGGATAGCCTGCGCTAACGAAAGTATATTTTTATCAATAGCATAGCGGCGAATTAATCTAGGAAACGTCCCAAATGCCCGAGGATGGCCACCACCACCATCAGAACCAACCATCACCCATGGCTGGCGCATAAAATTTACGAGATCTTCTTCCGTCATACTAAACGAATGTACAGACGGCAATTTAGTCTTAAGAATTTCAACGACGGCCACTTCTGGCGACATATTCCAAGCCTTAGCGACTTCATCTACCGATTTATTATCCAAAAACGGATCGGAAGGGATTGACAAAAACAGTTTATCTGCCGTTCCCGTACGGCCTTTAATCAGTTCACCGATCCCCTGAAGGATACTATCCCGGAGGGTCTCATCTTGAAAACGCTTCCGCATAGCCGATGTGCCACCGTCCCGTACCCAAGGTGGTACGATGGCCGCGCTAAGCCCCGTCCGAGATGCCACATAAGGGTACTGATTGGCCGAAGCCTTTATTCCTTTTCGTTGGGCTTCTTCCATCATGCGGATAATCTCCACGCTTTTGCCCCAAGAAGGGGTACCAGACACTTTGATATGGGAAATATGTACCGGTATATTGGCTTTCTCTCCGATCTCCAGCACCTCCTTAACAGAATTGATCACCCCCACACTCTGCGACCCTTCATCCCGTTGATGTGTATCGTAGATACCGCCATAGGCTGCCGCGACTTTTGACAGTTCGACGACTTCGTCCGTCGACGAGAAAAAACCAGGCGTATAAAACAGACCCGTCGAGAGGCCAAAGGCTCCCTCCTTCATCCCCTGTTCTACCAGTCCCTTCATTTGTTCGATCTGCTCATCCGACACTCCGATGTTACGATACCCAACTACTTTGGTACGTACCGTACCGTGTGGTACGAAAAGAGCCGCATTCACACCTATGCCGTCTCGCTGCCACTGATCCAGCGTCTCTCCGATCGGCAGCGGTCCAGAACCGTCGTTTCCCATAAATATGGTGGTCACGCCTTGTTTAAGTTCCCGCAACACTGCGCGTTTTTCTGCATCTTCACTCATCAGTCTCCCATTGTGGTGGGTATGCGGATCAATAAAACCCGGAGCCAGATATAAGCCTGTACCATCGATAGTACGCTTAGCTTTGAGGCCTTTTCTTTTACCCACAAATAAGATACGATCCTTGCGGATGCCCACATCCACCTGCACCGAATCGGCACCGGTACCATCAAATACCCAGGCATTTTTGATGAGAACATCCAGTTTACCTATACGTTGTGCCTTCAATATTACAACCGAAAAGATTGTCAAACACAGCACACCTAAAATTTTTCTCATTATTTATTCTTTACTATCCCTTCCCCAAATCTAATATCTCAAAATTTCACTACCATCACTTCTACAGACTCCACCAACCGCTTTGCAAACTCCGCTCTCCGTTCCTCTGTATTCCTGGAACCACTGTTCGATTCAATCTGAAACCCATATACTTTTGGATATTTGTCTGATGCCGCCAACTGAGTATTGTCGCCTCCTGTAAAATAAGCATCCCCTGCTGCCGGTACTGGGTCCTGTCTACTCGGCACCGAGGGGAATCCCTTCTCTTGCATCAATGTACCAAAAGCATGATCTCCGATCAATGCTCCTTGGATATCCACAGCCGGATTCATCTGCAACAAATTGGCATAGGATGACGCTGCACCTATTTTTGATAAATCCCACCCCTTGGAAAGATAATCCAATTGTGTCGTACTCAAATTGTACCCCAGTTCCAACCGCTGTTTCGTATGACCATGCGCATGCAAGTCAATAAAAAGCGTCTTACCATACTTCTCCGACGAATAACGCAACAGCGAATCGAGGTAATTATGATAGAAATACCAAGTTGGTTCCAATGTTTTATCCGTACAAAGTGCTTTATCCAAGGTCCGATTTTGATCGATCTTCTTACGGGACAAATGGCTGATGACCACAAACGGCGTTTTGTTCAGTTTTTGTTTAAACTCCTGCTGTATAGCTCTCGCCATTTCGATCGTCCAAGTATCCAATACCGTAGTACTTCCGGTACAGGTACGGTCCGGTATATGCTCCGGTTTGATACCCCCTCCATGGGGTACACTCAGCACCAACGGGTAATCACCGATTACAACCTCCGTCCAGCCTTCGGCGTCCTTAATGACTTTGCCCGCTGTCCAGCCGTAAAAATCATTTTTGTCCTTATCCCCTTGCTGTACTACCGGATCTTTAGAACAGGCTGTTCCAAAGAGCAGGAGAAAAAGCAAGCCGATTAACTTCGTATCCATCATATATGCTGTATAAACTCCCAATACGTCTTTGCAAAAACTGCTGCAAATTTCTGTCTATTGGCATCCGTATCCCGCATACCCTTGAAGTTAAACTCAATCTGCATACCGAAGACATCCGGGAAATCAGCTGCCGTAAACTTCCGTGTGATATGCCCTCCCGCAAAAAAAGCCTCTCCTTCTTGAGGATATGGATCTTGCAAAGATGGTGTCGCGCGCACGCCATTCTTTTCCAACAACGTCCCGAACGCGTACTCACCGAACAGCATGTCGTAAAAATCCCGTTTGCCGCCTTGCGTCAGGTAATTTTCCAGCGAAGAGGTCGGAGGCATCTTCACTGTATTCTTCCGGTTGTAGGCCAAGGTCAACTGTTTGGTCGTCAATCCATAGCCAAGCTCCAATCGCTGCACCTTGTGTCCATGACCATGCACATCAACAAAGAAAATCTTTCCATACTGCTTGGCATCAGCTATCACAGCCGTGACCGCACTATGATAGCTGTTCCAAGCCTTCGTACCGATAGGGTCATTACAAGTCGCCAGTTCGATCGCTCTATTTTGATCCACCTTACTCCGCGAAAGATTGGCTATCACGACATAAGGTCGTTTTTTATAGTGCGCATAGAAATATTCCTGCATCGCCAGAGCGAGCTCTTTGGTATTCATGTCGATACCTTTGACCACACGCCCCAGTTCTGGACAATCCCTATCCGGAATCTGCTCATCCTTAAACCGACCTCCGTGAGGTACACTCAGCACCAGAGGCATATCCCCTTTGATAACCTCCACCCAATGCTCGTTGTCCTCCAGAACATCCCCGGATTGGTACTTCCCTATCTCTTGGATCCCGACGACCTGAGCTGTCGCGATACTCCCTGTCAGAAAGAAAAAGAACAGGTAAAACGATAGTGCTATTTTTTTCATCTTCATATAAAAAGAGATATTACTCCTGTGTGATCTTGAAATCGATATCGATCATTCCCTTTGTTCCCGTTTTAAGGTTCACGACCAATCCCGCAGCGTAAAATTTCCGATCCTGGCTTCTGAATATAACCAGATCACCGATCTGTAAATCTACCAGACGACGTGCAGGGCCATTTCTCAGCAGTTTGTAATCAGGAAGATCCCGTACCGATTTTACCGTTTCAACATATAGTTTTTCGATATCGGCATTCTTTTTCAGCTTCTTAAAGATTTTCTTGTTGCGTTTATCGGCTTTTAGCGCAACCATCATTCCCCTATTTTTAACGTCCCAAGCTTCAGAGATCTTGGTTTTATAATTCGGGCCAAATAGTCTAACTGTACTACTATTGGGCGTCAACAAGTTTGCCTTGGTAGTCGTTCCGTAGGCATATAGTAAATCGATATCACCTTGGTGTTCAGCAGCCTCGGCTACTTTATATGTCTTCTGTGCTTTCAGATCGACAATAGAACCATACTCCGCCCCTTGATGATGCCCCCCTATAGCAAGTAGGAATCTCTTAACTTTGTTATTATTCTGTGCGGAAACCGCGCTTACTGAAAAAACGGCTAATAATGCAATACAAAAAAATCTGTTCATCATGATATATATTATTTAGTTTCTATTTTAAATCCTTTTTATTATGCGAATTTCCTTATTCCAGTTCTATGATTTTATACCGGTAGGTAATCGACTCCGCAAGCCTTTCCTTAACTTTTAACGCTACCAACAATTTTCTATCTAAACAATGGATAAAAATCACAGTTTTGTTAAACTTAGGACCTGTAGACACACTGGTCTCTCGCAAGCGCTGTACAGGAGTCACTCCAGCGGTTGCTGTTTGGAAATCATCCCACATTGTCTGATCCTCCTTAAGGTCATGATAAAGCTCCCACCAATGGGCAGGTGTCGTATCACCAAGGTATCCATATATTTCAGCAGCGTTACGATTCGGCCAGGTCGCCATTCGAGTGCCCCAAGAAGCATACCATGCTCCCGCTGTAGCATCACTGGTTGTAGGGAATAAATTGTTACCAGATGAACTTCCTCTGACGGATATAATATCAATATCCGCCACATTTGCTTCACCTTCTGCTTCCGTTGTATATACATTTCCGGTTTTAAAATCTACATAAGCAGCAGTACTGGAGCCGGCTCCAGTAGATGTAAACTCATGCAATACCGGAGGAACAAGTTCACCCTTATCGTATATATTCACCTTGGCCTGTGCTTTCAGAAAATCCGGACCACTATCTGTCACCCGTATCATACCGTAGATATTCCGATCTTCCGAGAAGTATAGAATCACATCTCCGGTCTGTATACCCTTGACACTGTTCGCCGGTCCATATAAATCCACGGCGTAGTCATCATACCCTTCTACCACTGCCTTGGATGTATTGAACAGCTCCTTGATCTGCGAATTCTTGTAGGTCCGGTTCCATTTCGTATCTGTTTCTGTAGAAGCTTTCAAGCGTATAAACTTCGTTTCGATCCGACGTGTCCAGTCTCCCTGTATCTCTATGACGTCTTCATTCAACATCGGAATATCTTGGCTCGGAGCTGACACCGTCATATCCTGTCCATCGTGGTAGAAGACCGCATCGATGACCGACTGGTTGTAATACCCTTCCGTCACTGTGTACCCCGTACCATCCGAAAGGTCAAGTAAGCTTTTTCCGGTCAGATCCTCCAGCATATCCATATCTATATCAAACGATGAATAGACCTCGGAGGGAGCGATGGGTTCCACCTGAACTTCTGCGCTCTTGTCAGCTTTAATTGCCAGCGAGATACTTCCCGCATTTCCCGTTGCCAAAGACTGTACTTTAGCAATGGCATAGACTTGCTTGCTGGTCTTAATCCCCAAGAGATCACCCACCTGTATATTTCGAAGCTGATTACCCTCGCCATGCAGCGTCGGATTATAGTCCGGCTGTGCCTCGACCAAAACCTTAAGCGACGCATAAGCGTTTTTGACATCTGCCATAGAATGTACATTGCTGTAGAAATCCGTCGGTACAGCCTCCTTGGCCAGACGAATAAAGGTCGTCTTATTCTTGATAAACCAATTCGCATTGACGTTCTGTCCGGAGCCCCATTCGTTTAGTCTGGCTATATTATCGGGAGAGACCAGATTGGCTCCCGATGAGGTACCCCAAAGGTAGATAAAGTCAATCTTCTCTGGATGTTTGGTTGCATCGGTATAATTGTAGATCTCACCAGACCCCAGATCCAGGTAGGTCATGGCCGCGTTCTGCCCGGGGTTGGTCAGAGTAATCTCATAAAGGGGCAGGTTGGAATTCGGATCAAACCCTGCTAAATCTTCCACGAAGAGTTTATCCTGACAGCTAAACACTATCAACAGCAGCAATCCTGTTAATATCCTATTGATGAATGCTTTCATAATTATTTCAAATTGCTTTTGATAAATAAATCCACTGTTTCTCGGCCATTACTCGATCCTAACGTTATATTATTCACGAGAATGACAGCATAGAGATCACGCCCGGGTTGGTTGGACTTGAAGAAAACAATACTCCCTGCATCCGTTCTTCGAACAGCAGCCCCCGGACCATGGTCATCGACATTATACCCTGTCCGATTCATTACGTCTACTTTCGCGCTTTCATAGGCTGCTATCAATTGATCTCGAGTTGTTAGGTTCATAACAGCTTGAATCTCGGCCTCTGACGCATTCTGGTAATGGATTAATTCTCCCTGGTTTCGCTCTGCGGTACTCCAATTATCCCTAATCCTATTCGTTGTCCCAACCCCTCCCACGTCAATAGCGGTATTGTGCAACGATAGAAACCGGAGATATTGTCCAGAACCTGACCAAAGACTGATGAAATCGATATTATTTCTCATATCTGGCGTAAGATCAGTCTCCTTATATCTCGCAATGGAAGCCAAATCAACCAAACATGTCCCCGTATACCATCCTCCTATTGTCAAGGCTCCCGAATTGACTATCTCTGTGGGATCAAACTGTCCAGTCTTAGCCTCCATCGTCAACGAACCGGCCGAACCAGAATCCACAGCCTTGACTTTAAAGAGCGTCACAATGCTCCGTTCTGTGGAATAGTACACAATGAGATCTCCTGCACCAATCCCCTGAATACGAGCAGAAGGACCGTCTTTTGTACTGCTATATCCCGGCCGGCTGCTAAGCGTAGCCGCATAATAACCGTACGCCGTTAATAGGTCCGAAACAGACGTCGCGTTTTCAAACAAAGCCAACTCATCGGGATTAGGATTTGGCAAACGCATCAATACCCCGTCATTACGGTGGGTCCAGGTTCTCGGGTCACGGACGTTCCAAAGATCAAACCTTGTATAAGAAGGTAGCAGCAGATTCGCCCCTGTACTTGCACCATGCAAATGCACAATGTCGATATTCTCGGGGCCTGCTTCAGCACCGTCTGCCGTATACACATAGTAATTACTTAGGTCCGCAAAGTATCCGATATTCTGGTTACTGTAGGATCCGATAACAAAGTCTTTGAATACGGTAATATCGTTGACAGTCTCCAGCTGCGAAGGATCAGGTATGGTCAAAAGGTACACAAACCGGGAGCCGATCTTGTGATACCGGTCCATTACCTTGACATCGTCCGTCGGCAACAGCTCCAGCACGATGGTCGGGCTTCCGCTACCATCCGGCAATATCTCAATCTCAATCTGTCCAAAACTGCTATTCGCCGGAATAGTATACTCATCGCCATGTAGCAATCGATAATCCCGTCCTTCGACGGCGGTAGTTTCATCAGCCACTACACGAAACTTAAACTTCCTATCGTGGTCGACCTGCTTACCGGTCATATTGACCTGAAAAATCAAGTTGCCGTCTGCGGCCGGCACCGGCCCCAAGATGGGATACGTCCGACCCGATGCATTGCCATTGAGGACAGCATCGTTAAATTCTAAACGGTTTTCTTCAAAAAGATAACGCTCCTCAAAATCCTTAAAACAACCTGTCAAAAGGAATAAGACACTGTATGCTAAATAAAATAATTTTCTCATGGTTATTCCTGTTTAATATCCGTAATTCTGTCTCATCTTGTTGAATGAATTGATATCCCGCCAAGGGACTTGGCCTAACACCCTATAGTCCGAATATTTGAATACGGTGCCGTTGGCTTTGGGTATATCCATACCCAATCGCTTGTAATCAAAGAAATTGTGTCCCTCAAAACAGAGCTCCAACCGCCGCTGCTTCAGAATTTCGTCCAGCAATACATCCCCTCCCAAGGAAACAGTCGGCAAGCCTGCCCGGTTACGGATACGGTTCAGGTCCGCTAATGCGGCTCCTTCCTGCCCATCGATATGCGCATAAGCCTCAGCCCGATTGAGGTACATCTCCGATACCCGGATCACGGGTACATTATCCAGATTGGGTGCTCCGCCACGACTGAAAAACTTGGTTGTTTGGTTTTCATCGGAAGCCGCTCCCAAGCCTTTCCATATCAACTCTTTGCGCACATCTGCATCTTCAAACATTGCATATAGTGCTGGCGATACCTGTCCGGGCGCACTTCCATTAGCTTCCGTAGCCTCTGCATTTACCCGATTGGTAAAATCGGATCGTATCGCCAAATCGACGCCTAAGTTTTGGTCGACCTTAAACTCCACTTCAAAGATGGACTCGGGATGTGTGGCAGCACGCCAGTCGGCCACGTAGCTGTCCTTCGTCGAAAACCGTCCTACACCGGACTGCAGTGCAATGGTAGACCATTTGATCACATTTTCATAATCTGCATTATACAAGGCTACCCGAGAAAACAATGCGGCTACGGCAGCCGACGTCGCAAAAAACGGCGCCTGATTAGTCGGCTGATCCTTCAAGAGCTCATACGCTTCTCCCAGTTCCTTATACAGATGGGCATACATCTCTTCCGGCGTAGCCCGAGGTAGGTTTTCATTATTTTGGAAGTTATAGACTGCTTTCAACCGCAAAGGTGCTGTTCCTCTATCGGTCGATCTTTTCACCTTCGGCTCATAGCCGTATACGCGAGCCAGATTGTGGTAATATAGGCTCCGCAAAAAGAGCAATTCACCTTTTACCCTATCCCGCCGGTCAGAATCCCCTTGAAAATTACCCAACTGATCCATAATAATATTGATCTGCGCAATAGCTTGGTAGCTGGTCAACCAAGGGATCATATGTGCACCACGCGCATTGCTAGACAAAGTTTGCAAGGAAATTGTGCGACTGGGCTGCAGCACATTATTGCCCAAAAATTCGGGATAGCTGATCAACTGCCGCCCATATAATCTATAATTCTGCAGGTAGGAATACGCACCTACCGTAGCCGCTTCAAAATCTTCGGCCTTCACTAAGCTTTGCTCTGAATCTATCGAATCTGTGGGTTTAACATTCAGGATGTCCGCACAGGAAAAAAACGACAGTGTCACTGCCACGGCGATATATTTATATATTCTTGTTCTCATGTTGTCTATATTTTATTAAAACCCTGCTGTAATACCTACCGTAAATGTTTTGGATTGTGGAATCTGTCCAATGTTGGACGTAAAGTTGGATTCATCGATATAAAACTCCGGATCGTACCCTCTCCACTTGGTCCAGGTCATCAAATTCAAGGCATGCACATACATTTCCAATGATCGCAATTTGGACTTGCCCAATACTTTTGCCGGAACTTTATAATTCAGGGCAATCTGCTTTAGGCGGATATAAGATGCATCTTCCAAAAACCGGTTGGAGGCTAATAGATCGCTTGCTGCCCTATCCTCTGTATTACCATTGATCGGTCTCGGCTGCGCCGTGATCTGCCCCGGATACTGCCAACGCAGATCGTAGGCCCGAAGGGCGGAGTTCGCCGCGACACCACCATTTCTGACCATGAGCCGATTGGTGGAGTTGTACAGCACCCGTCCCATATCGTATTGGAAAAAGATATCGAGCACGAAGTTCTTGTACGTAAACTTATTGGAAAACCCACCGTAATAATCCGACAAACGGTTTCCTCTACCGTGAGGCGCATACGAATTCACCCCCTGTGCTAACGGAGCATAGGTCAGCCGGTCTTCACCATACCACCACATCGGTTTGCCCGTTGCGGCATTGACCCCCGCATACTGGTTGGTCCAATAGGTATACATCGGCCATCCCACACGTATTCCCGCATTGCCCGGTAATATCTCAACATCGGTCTCTTCGACCTCTACGTTATCCTCGTCTGTCGAGCCATCCTCGGTGATACCCCGGTACAGTTTAGTCACTTTATTTTTTATGAACGTAATATTAAAGCTGGACGTCCATCTGAAATCTTTATTCTTAATGATATCCGAGTTCAGCTCAATCTCCAAGCCTTTGTTGATGACCTCACCGGTATTCCGGTACACACTGGCAAACCCGGTTGTGTAAGGCAGCGGGGTATTGAGCAATAAATCGGCACTACGGCGGTGAAACACCTCTACCGTACCGTAAAGTCGTCTGCGGAACATCGAAAAATCCAATCCCAAGTTGCTCGTGATATTCCGTTCCCAGCGCAGATCGGCATTACCGATTTGCTTGGTCTTTGTACCTGGACGTCCGCCATACGAACCCGTACCATCCCACAAGGACAGGGATGCAAAATTACGGATCTGGCTATTACCGGTCTCGCCGTAGCTGGCCCGCAGTTTCAACTGCTGCAACCACAAGGCCCGTCGTACAAACGGTTCCCGAGCCATATCCCAGCCCGCCGAAAACGCCGGGAACAAACCAAATAAATTGTCTGCACCAAACTTCGATGATCCGTCATAACGCAATACTGCACCAACCATATACCGCTTCTTAAAGTTGTAATTTGCTTGCGTAAAGAAACCTAATCTCCGATCTCCCGTCAAAAGCTCATCCGCACCCAAAATAGTCGATGCGGCACTCAGCATCCGGAATTGATACGATGGGAAGCCTTCGGAAGTAGCCGACACCCGATACTGGTTATAATCCCGAAATTCTGCACCCAACAATGCATTGATATTATGTTTGTTTTCCAAAGATTTATTATAGATCAATGTATGTGACGTGGTAAACGTTGTAGACGGCTGTACGCGGAAAGATTTATATCCTTGTCGAGCATTGGCCTCCTGTGTACGTGGGTCTATATAAAACTCTGTACGGTATATTCTATAGTTTAATCCAAAACGAGATTGGAATTTGAAAGCCTTGGAAATATCCCAGGTCACCTGCATATTACCAAGCATATTGGCTGTCCGAGCCTGCTGCTTGTTGACATCGGTTGTCTGCAGGGCATTATATGGAAAAGCCCCCGGAAACCGGCTTAAAGGTGCATTAAAAGATCCGTCCTCATTGTAAATGGGAAGGAACGGCAACATAAAAGGACTCGTGTATTGTGGTGAGGAAAAATAAGAATAGGAGCCCCATGAACGGTAACTTCCGTCCTGGATGATATTGCTCAGATTGACACTTCCCATAATATTAACTTTATTTCCTATCCCGTGATTAATCCGCATATACAATGAACCACGGTCAAAATTATTACCGTATACATTCCCTTCGGTTTTATTGTAAGACCCCGATATACGGAAAGTGGTCTTATTGGTTCCTCCCGACATGGCCGCTTGGGCAATATGGGTCTGCCCTGTCCGAAATGCTTCGGATTGCCAATCGTAAGACGGCAGTGCGGCAATCTCCGCATCGGTCATGGTAATGGGCAGCTGATTTTCTTTCAACAACTCGGTACGTACTTTTTCGGGAGACCACGTCGGGTTCCAGTTAGCCAAGGCTTCTGACCGAACCCGCAGATACTGCTGTGTATTCATGACTTCCAATAACTGTATCGGTGTGACCATTCCTGAACTGACTTTTGCCGTAAATTTAGTACTGCCTGCTTCTCCGCTCTTGGTGGTGATCAACACAACGCCATTGGCTGCCTGCGCCCCATAAATAGAAGCTGCTGCAGCATCTTTCAGTACTTCGATGGATTTGATATCTTCGGGGTTGAGAAAGGCCAACGGATTACTCGCGGTAATATTACTGGCTGCGTCTTCAGCGTTGATCTCTACGCCGTCTACAATATATAGAGGCTGCGTACCGGCACTGATCGAACCCTGACCGCGGATTTCAATATGAACGGGACCTCCCGGCACGCCGGAAACGCCCTGTACCAATACCCCTGCCATCCGGCCTTGCATGGCTTGATCAAAGGATTGTATAGGCATATTTTCAAAATCCTCCGCTTTCAAGGAAGACATCGAACCGGTAATTGTTCTTTTTTCCTGCTCCTGATAGCCTGTCACCACGACATCGTCCAAATCGACAATATCCTCGTGCAATGTCACATTTATGGCAGCAGACATGGAGGCTATCATGACTTCGTGAGACTTGTAACCTACAGAGCTAAACACCAAGATATCCCCTACCTTAGCAGGTACCGAAAAAGTACCGTCATTTTTTGTGAACACCCGCTGGCTAGTTCCCTTTAAGGTCACTGTTACTCCTTCTCCAGCTACCGTTTTTCCATTCAACTGCAGCAAAACTTTCCCATTTACAGTTGCTTGCACGGTGCGAGCGGGTCGGGCAGCCACTGGTTTGGCGGGTTTGGCTTTTTCCGGACGTGGACTGATAACAATATTGCGATCAACAATCTTATAATCCAACGGCTGATCCTTAAAATAAGCACCTAACGCCGTTTCCAATCCGACTTTATCGAGAGACAGATCCGTCTTCTTGGCCGATCTCAAGTCATCGTTGGTGTAAATAAACCGGTACCTACTCTTCTGTGTAATCAGATCCATAAAGGTTTTGAGGGTCACCTGCTTCTGTTTGATCGTGATGATCTGAGCTGGTATAGACGACGTCATCGCCATATGGACAAGCACAAACAAAATGATGAATTTATTCATAAATCAGTAAATAGTTATTAATGGATATTTAAACAATAAATCAGTTATTCTTCTCATTTTCTTCCTCGTGGCGCCGTACGACAACTTTATCTCCAGCAACCTCAAATCGCACTCTATTGGTCATTTCGAGCTTATTCAGTACTTTTTTCCAATCGTCATCCCGTACAATTTCCCCGTTAAACAACTCTTCGGGCATCGGGCCATCAAAGACGAAATGAATGGGGTACATCTGCTCTAAATCTTTAGTTAGTTCTACAATTGGCATGGCTTCAAAGGTATAGACACCTGTTCGCCAAAGACCGATACGCGCGATATCTCTAGTACGTTGCACCACCGAACCGTCCGATTTGTTATATGTCACTTCGTATCCTGGTGTCAAGGTTTTTGCATAACCAAGTTCCTTAATCTTGACCTCGACCTTACCGGTCGCCAGCCCCAAGCTGAATTTGGAACGGGAATCGTAACCATTGACATTGAACGAAGTACCTAATACTTTAACCTCGTTTCCATTGTTCTCCACGATAAAGGGCTTGGTCTTGTCTTTAGAAACAATAAAAAAGGCTTCACCGTTTAAGCTGACACGCCGTTCATCCTCATGTTCAAAATTCCGCTGAAACGAAATCTGTGAACTTGAATTCAGATAAACCGTACTACCATCTTGCAACTTAAACGCTATAGTCTTACCGATAGGCGTCCGGATTGTAATGGGTTCATCCTTTACACGGGCAACTAAGGCCTGCATGGTACCTTCCTTCATAAGGGAAGTGACTTCATAAACGCTATCGGCGTGTACTGTTAAGTCTTCACGAACAGCTCCCGTGCGGAGCGTGATCAGATCCGACTCGCCCTCGGCCGGCGTTATACTATCATCCGTTTGCTCTGAAACCAAAGGGGCGAATATGAAATATAAAGCAATAGAAGCGGCGGCGACCACACTTCCATACGACAATCTCCGCACGATCTTTCTTATCCGTGTGGCTTTGGTTATTTTTCGATAGTGGGCCCCTGCATCCTTCGTCAGCATCTCTTTCATCTTGCGGGGATAGTCCTCAGACAATAGTTTATTGTACAATTCCAAGTTCTTCGCATCCTGACTCAGCCATTCATTTAATAGCGTCTGTTCAGCGTCTGTCAACCCCTCCTTTTTAGCCTTCCGTATTAAAAATACGAGCTGATATATAGTGGGCGACTGCGGTATATTTTTCTTCATTCAGGAGTTTTACGTCAAAAGGTTTATTTCGATTAATCCTAATGGTAAAACGACACCGATTTAGAAAAGTACTTTAAAAAAATAAAAAACTTAATATTTTTTTGAGGAGTGCGGTTTTTAGACTTGCAACGGCATTTCGCTTGTAGTTTTTAATGGTTTGCAGGGACAGCTGCAGCTCATCTGCTATTTCTTGGTTACTAAACCCTTCGAAATAACTCAGCTCAATGATTCGTTTACTATAGGTAGGTAGCGACTGGATTTCGCGGTAAGTTTCTGCCAAGGTTTCGTTTTCCACGATCTGATTAAAAAGATTATCTTGCTCCAGTTCTTCGGAATAGAACTGGTTCCGGCTTGTCATACGACTATCTGCCTTGAGTGTATCCAGACATTTATTTTTCACGCTTTTATACAGGTAGAAGACAAACTCATCATGACTGTTAAAGGTCAGCTTTTTCTGATACATGTTTGAAAAAACCGACGAGACAATATCTTCATCATTGAAGTTGCCTACGTATTTTTGAGCAAAAACACATAAGGGGGCAAAATATCCGACAAACAGCTTTTTAAACATTCGTTCATCCGATAAATCAACTTTCGAGCTTAAAGGCTTTTCTAACCGGTCCACTATCATTACACAAATCTCTCGCCACAATTTTAAGAAAGAAATCTTAGATATGGAAACATTATTGCAATCCGCTTTTCCGCTTGGGATTTGAATATATCATGAACCTCACAAATAAGCGGCACGATGAACACCTCAAAGCGGGATCAAAAAATACGAAAAGGTTCGTTTTTGGGCCAGATTTCGGGGACCCCAAAAAACTTTTTGGCACAAAAACGAACCTTTTTCAGCGAAAAAATGAGATTTTTCACGTTAAAAAGCACGGCTTGAGACATCCTTAAGGCAGTTTTTTAACTGAACATGCGCTGATTTTTTCAAAAAGTAATGTATACATGTTTTTACAAAACACCTATGTGTTTTGTAAAAATACATAGGTGTTTTATCAGAGATATAAGTGTTCTGTTAGAACATGTAAGTATCCTATTAAAATGTATATGTATCCTGTCATTTCCTCTATGCATTCCGTCAGGACACATAGACAATTTGATGTAATACCTATATAAGCTATCCGGATATATAGGTGAAAAGACAGCTCACTTATGTTGTGGGGGAGAATATATAGGTGTTTGACCTGGATATATAGGTCTATTGTCCGAACATCTATGTAAAAAGACAGAAAACCTATAGGATGGAGCAAAACATATATGTAGCGGAAGGAAACACGTGGATGTTTTGGTACTATACCTCGCTGTTCTGTCGTAAAACTGAGCGATATTATTGTAGATCCTGACTGTTAAATGTATCGCCGGCACCGATATCACCGGTTTCATAACCCTTTTTAAACCAATATGCCCGCTGCTCGGACGTGCCGTGTGTAAACGATTCGGGATTAGCATGGCCTTGGGCCTGCTCTTGTATATGATCGTCTCCTACGGCCGCTGCGGCGCGCATACCGTCCATAATATCGTCATAGGTCAGCTCAATATCCGTCATTTTGTTGACATAATGTGCCCACACACCTGCGTAAAAATCGGCTTGCAGCTCGGTCATCACCGATATCTTGTTATATTCTCTTTCGCTCAATTCCGACCGCATCGCATTGGTTTTTTGTAACACGCCCAATACCTGTTGAATATGATGCCCTACTTCATGTGCGATGACATAAGCCAAGGCAAATTCTCCCTTAGCACCAAAACGCTGAGACAACTCCCGGTTAAAGCCAAGATCTAAATACACCTTTTGATCAACCGGGCAATAAAAAGGACCAAAAGCAGATTGCCCGTAACCACAGCCCCCTGTCTCCGTACCCTGTGTATATACGACCAACGACGGCTTGGGATAGGTCTGACCGGACTGCTTAAATAGTGCTGTCCAGACATCATCTGTACTGACTAAGACCACATCCGCAAAATCAAGCAGTCTATCTTCTTCTGGCGTAGATTGATACTCCTGTACCGTACCCGTCCCACCTGCCTGCTGCATCTGTTCCAGCAATTGTGTGGGATCGCCACCCATAAACAGACTGATCACCAATACAATTATACCACCTATTCCGCCTAAGGCGACTTTGCCTCCGGTAGACATGCCTCTTCTATCTTCGATATTGCCGCCGCGGCGGCCTCCTTGCCATTTCATAGGCTACATGATTTAAGTTTGACTATTTTTATCACTCAAGTATACAAATTCTTTGCCATTTATATAGGGACTTTTTTTAGTATCTTCGCGACCATGAATACCGAACAACTAATAAAGGAACGTGCCAATCACGCCTGTGAGTTATGTCACAGCACGGTAGCATTGTCTGTATATGAAGTACCGCCTGTTGATATTCCCGATACCGACACCTGTATTTTAGTTTGCGAAGTCTGTAAGTCTCAGCTCGAGAAAAAAGAACAGCTAAATCCAGATCATTGGCGGGTATTATCTGACAGCATGTGGTCCGAGTATCCCGCCGTACAAGTTGTGGCCTGGCGTATGCTTAGCCGTCTCCGCCATGAAAGCTGGGCTTCAGATCTTTTGGAAATTCTTTACTTGGATGACCATCACCTCGAGTGGGCCAAAAAGACAGGCGATCATGAGCAAGACGGGGCAGTATCGTTTCATCAGGATTCCAACGGCGTTCGCCTGCACGACGGAGACACAGTCGTATTGATAAAAACATTAGATGTCAAAGGTTCATCATTGAGCGCCAAACTAGGGACAGTAGTCAAAAACATCAAGTTGGTACAAGACAACGTTGAACAAATAGAAGGGAAAATAGCGGGACAAACGATCGTCATCCTGACCAAGTATCTGCGGAAAGGGTAAAGCGCTAAAGCGCCGGTGTTGAACTTAATATCGGATAGGGTAATCTTCCATAAATTCGAACGTATAGTTCTGCTTTTGCAAACTATCGATGAGCTGAACCAATAGCTGCTTTCCTTTTTGCGTCTGAAACATGTCATCGTGCATAAGCAACACCACATTATTGGGCTTCATCGATGATTTGTTGTTCATATAGTTCCGAATGCGGTTAAACACCTCATTCAACGGTTGCACCGGCACTCCTGTCGTACGTTGTATGCGCCATTCTACATCCCATCCGAATATTCTATAGCCATGTGTATGCAGCAGATCGGCTGTTCCGGAACTATTTTGTAAATCGATTCGCCGCACATCATCGTATACCCAAATATTACGGCCTGGAAGGCGAACTACCTTCTGGCGCAGCTCAAGTTCAGTTTCATTTTTCTCGAAATCGGCAAATGCGGCCGCAGGATTGTTGTAAAAGGTATTGAATTTATTGCCTGCATGTGTAAAACTGTGGTTATAGCAAGCGACATACGGATTTGTCTTATAACGTTCTATATCCTTTTTCCGGCTTTTGCTCATCTGCGCATGACGGCCAACCAAAAATGCACTGATTTTGACACTTTTCGCACGGGCAATGGAGTCAATAGCGGCACTTCCCACCAATGGACCATCGTCAAACGTTAAGAAAACATGCTTGGGATAGGTATCAAATGCTTGACGCAACGAATCTTTCAGTATGCGTTTTTGTATGTTTATTGCTACCGGATGAAGTGAGTCAGTAGGAAAAACGAGTAAATTACGTTGCAAGGAATCCCAACGCTGTGATAATCCAGAAGCATTTTTCGCTACAACAGGTATCGTATCCATAGATAAAGTAGTTGTCGAATCCAACTTTTCAATATGAAGCGTCGAACTCGAACTATACTGACAGGAATACAGGAAAAAAATAGCAGAAAAAAAAAGCAGCAGCCCTTTCGGCCTAAATAGCTTGAGATACATTGTAACACATTATTCGTGTTGCAAAGGTAGTTAATATATCATCTTCTTTTCAGAAAAAACAAACATTGGCATGCTAATTATGTTATCTTACTGATAAAATACTTCAATCAAAATAGATAATCAAATTTTATACATATGAAATCAGTAGGAATCATCATCAGTATCATAGCTATGTTAGGGCTAATCCTGGTAGCTTTTGTGTTAGGAAATGCATATAAGTATAAATTTAAAGTCAGCAACAGTATTAATGTGACAGGTAATGCCAAACAGAATTTTGAATCGGATATTGTCAAATGGACAGCAACATATAACCGTAAATCGATGGATCTCAGTGCGGCTTCCGAACAGTTGAAACAGGATAGGGAACTGGTGAAGACCTTCTTGCTTCAGAAAGGGATAAAGGAGAATGAGATACTTTTCAATGCGGTGAATATCAACAGGGAGTTTTCCTACCATACCGACGGGCAGGGAAACAGTTCCAATACTTTTACCGGCTATAGTTTAACGCAATCGGTCAGTATCGAATCCAAAGAAGATCTGGATAAGGTCGATAATGTATCCCGTGAAATCTCCGCTTTAATATCGCAGGGCGTAGAATTAAGTTCAAATGCGCCCAACTATTATTACTCCAAGTTGGAAGATCTTAAATTAGCGTTGATTGGTGAGGCCTCGCAAAATGCGAGATCCCGGGCGGAAAACATCGCGAAAGAGTCGGGTAGCAGCCTGGGCGCACTCCTTAAAGCTGATTTGGGTGTATTTCAGATTACAGGCCAGAATGACAACGAAGAGTACTCCTATGGCGGTGCATTCAATACGACATCGCGCTATAAAACCGCGAATATCACCGTACGTGCGAGTTACAGGCTGTAGGATTTATGCTGTAGGCCGTAGGCTTTAGGCGCCGTAGGCTTATAGCTTATAGCCTAAAGCTTACTGCTTATAGCTTACAGCCATTAAACATTAAACCGGAAGTGCATGATATCACCGTCTTCCACAATATAGGATTTACCTTCTACGGCAAGTTTACCGACTTCTTTAACGGCATTTTCTGAGCCATATTGCACAAAATCGTTGTATTTAATCACTTCGGCGCGGATAAAACCTTTCTCAAAATCGGTATGTATCACGCCTGCCGCCTGCGGAGCAGTGAAACCCTTTTCGATGGTCCAGGCCCGTACTTCCTGTACACCGGCAGTAAAATAGGTCGCTAAATCGAGCAAAGAATACGCTGCACGGATTAATTTATTGACACCCGATTCCTCCAATCCCAGATCGTCCAAAAAGAGCTGACGTTCTTCATAACTATCCAACTGTGCAATTTCGGATTCAATCTGTGCGGATATAATCAATACTTCAGCATTTTCTTCCTTTACGGCTTCTTTCACCCGCGCGACGTAGTCATTGCCGGTATTGACCGAAGCTTCATCAACATTGCATACATAGAGTACAGGCTTTACCGTCAACAGTGACAGATCCGCAATAAATTCAAAATCATCTTCAGAAATAGGTGTAGTACGTGCTGACTTACCCGATTCAAGGTGTTCTTTAACAACAGACAGGATTTCATAGGTTTTTTTTGCCTCTTTATCTCCACCGGTCTTCGCCATTTTCTCCACTTTCTGGATACGTTTTATAACGGTATCCAAATCCTTCAACTGAAGCTCCGTATCGATAATTTCTTTATCCCGGATGGGATCCACCGAACCGTCCACATGCACGACATTTCCGTCATCGAAACAACGGAGCACATGAATAATCGCATTCGTCGTGCGAATATTTCCCAAGAACTGGTTGCCCAGCCCCTCTCCTTTTGACGCTCCTTTTACAAGGCCCGCTATATCGACAATTTCTATGGTATTGGGCACAATACGCTGGGGATTTACCAACTCCGCAAGCTTATTCAGCCGTTCATCGGGAACGGTGATAACACCCACATTCGGTTCAATCGTACAAAACGGAAAATTTGCCGCTTGCGCTTTTGCGTTCGAAAGACAGTTGAACAAAGTAGATTTACCAACGTTTGGCAAACCTACGATACCACATTGTAATGCCATAAAAGTAATCGTATTAAAAATTGAGGCAAACTTAGAGAAAAAGTACGGCATTTACGAACGGAATGTTAAATGATAACACAAAGATCTTAAGTTGCCGGCATAGCAGCAAAACATAACGAGTTAGCTCAAATAACACCAAAAACACCCATCTATAATAAAAATAACGCTTCAACTAGTTTTTAAATCCCAACTTTTCATCAAAAAGGATAAAAAAATATAATATTTTACATCTTTTTTGAAAAAAATTATAAAAAAACCAAAAACATACTTTATTTTTGAACAGATATTAACAAGAAAACATAAACATCGACAAAAAAAATACCTCAAATGTCAAACTTTAGATTCGAATCAGTAAATGCAGCCTCTGCAAGACACGCTTCTCCGGAAGAAAAAGTAGAAACCAAACGTGCATTAGACATTTATGGCAAAAATGTATTCAGTATTGCCAAAATGAAAGACTATCTTCCGAAAACGACGTATAAGGAGCTAACGAGAACTATCGAAGAAGGCGAACCTATTACACGCGAAATTGCGGAGTTTATTTCTCAAGCCATGAAAGCTTGGGCCATAGGTAACGGTGTATCCCACTATACGCATTGGTTTCAGCCGCTGACCGGTTCGACCGCAGAAAAGCATGATGCTTTCTTTGAACCAGATGAAAATGGGGAAGCGATTGAAAAATTCACGGCGGATGCACTGGTTCAGCAAGAACCTGACGCATCGTCATTTCCAAATGGCGGTATCCGTAATACGTTTGAGGCACGAGGTTATACGGCGTGGGATCCGTCATCCCCTGCTTTCATTTATGAAACATCGGCAGGTAAGACATTGTGTATCCCTACTGTTTTTGTTTCTTATACGGGTGAGTCATTGGACTACAAGGCACCTTTATTAAAGGCGATAAATGCCATCGACAATGCCGCTACAGAAGTTGCACAATATTTTGATAAATCGGTAACTAAAGTCAATCCTTCATTAGGAATCGAGCAGGAATATTTCTTGGTGGACTTGGCTTTATATCATGGTCGACCGGACCTTCAATTTACCGGACGGACGTTATTTGGACACATGTCTGCAAAAGGTCAACAGCTGGAAGATCACTATTTCGGCGCTATTCCAGAGCGTGTATTGGCTTTTATGGTGGACCTGGAAAATGAAGCCTTAAAATTAGGTATCCCGTTGAAAACGCGTCATAACGAAGTAGCACCATCGCAATTCGAGTGTGCGCCGATGTTTGAAGAAATCAACTTGGCTATCGACCATAACCAACTGTTGATGAATCTGATGGAACAAGTAGCTATCCGTCACAACTTCAAAGTATTGTTGCATGAAAAACCTTATAGTGGTGTAAATGGTTCCGGTAAGCACAACAACTGGTCCTTGATTACCAATACGGGGGTCAACTTGCTTTCTCCGGGGAAAACGCCGAAAAACAACCTGATGTTTTTGACATTTTTCGTCAACACCATCAAAGCGGTATATGAACACGCCGATCTGTTGCGGGCCTCTATTGCAAGTCATAGTAACGATCACCGATTGGGTGCCAATGAAGCACCTCCGGCCATCATATCCATATTCTTAGGCTCCAAGCTAGACGAATTGCTGGAAGAAGTGGAATCAGCACGTGTAGCCAAAAAAGTGAAATCGGAAGCCAACTTGTGGCATGGTATTCCCAAAATACCGGAATTAAAATTGGACAACACAGACCGTAACAGAACATCTCCTTTTGCTTTTACCGGCAACAAATTTGAATTCCGTGCTGTAGGTTCTTCGGCAAACTCTGCATTGCCTATGACGATATTAAATGCCATCGTCGCTGCACAATTGATTGAATTTAAGGCAGAAGTAGATAAACAGATCAAAAAAGGCACCAAAAAAGATCTGGCTCTTCTGAATGTTGTACGCAAATACATTAAAGATTCGAAAGCTATCCGCTTCGAAGGGAATGGATACAGCGAGGAGTGGGCAAAAGAAGCAGAAGCACGAGGTTTATCTAACATCAAGTCAACGCCTAAGGCACTGGATGTCTACGTCACGGAAGAATCTTTAGCATTATTCGAAAAATTAGGTATCTATTCCAAACGTGAATCGGAAGCCCGCCACGAAATTTTGTTGGAAAACTTCTACAAAAAGCTGCAGATTGAAGCGCGTGTCATCGGCGATATGGTCAACAGTCAGATCGCACCGGCTTGTTTCCGTTATCAGAATGAATTGATTACGAATGTTAAAGGTTTACAGGATTTGGGGTTAACACAGGAAACTTATTCTTCACAGCTCAACCATGTGGAGCGTATCTCTACGCATGCCAATACCATCTTGGAAAAGGCAGAAGAAATGCGCCAAGCTCGCAAAAAGGCTAATAACATCGAGGATGTACGCGAAAGAGCAATTGCCTACGATGAGATTGTGAAACCCTATTTCGATGAAATCCGCTACCATGTCAACAAGTTGGAAAAAATCGTTGATGATGCTAAATGGCCCCTTCCAAAATTACGGGAATTGTTATTTATCCATTAATAACAGCGGTAGCAGAAACATCATAAAAGAAGCTGTTTCGAAAGTAATCTTTGATTATTTTTGAAACAGCTTTTTAAATATGTACAATATAATTTCTATTTTCGAACATGAATGTGATCGGAATAATACCAGCGCGATACGAATCCTCGCGCTTCCCGGGTAAACCCTTAGTGGATATCGGAGGACAGACCATGATACAACGGGTGTACCAACAGGCCAAGCATGCGCCTTCCTTAAACGAGGTTATCGTAGCCACCGACGATCAACGCATTTACGACCATGTAAAAAGCTTTGCCGGAAATGTGATGATGACAAAAGACACCCATCAATCCGGTACAGACCGCTGCGCTGAAGTTGCCCGGCATGTCGAAGGTTTTGATATCGCTATCAACATCCAGGGTGACGAACCTTTTATTGATCCACAACAGATCGATCTGCTTGTATCTTGTTTTGAAAATCCCGGAACAGAGATAGCGACGTTGGTCCGGAAAGTCGAAGCGCTTGATGAACTGACCAATGAAAATAAACCCAAAGTGGTGTTGAACAAAAAAGGAGAAGCCATCTACTTCTCCAGACAAGCGATTCCTTTCCTAAGAGGTGAGCCGATTGAACATTGGCTAAGCAAACGGCCTTTCTACAATCATATCGGTATTTATGGCTATAGAATTGACGTACTCAAGCAATTGAGCGACTTACCCGTGTCGGATCTGGAACGTATGGAATCATTGGAACAACTCCGTTGGATAGACAACGGTTATAAAATTCAAACAGCCCTCTCTACCCACGCCAATGATTCGATCGATACGCAAAGTGATTTAGAACAAATTCTTCAAAAATATTTTTAATCCTTTCTTTATCTCTCACTCGTCATGACAAAAAGTAATACACAGCACGCAGCACGATACGAGGAATTACTTCAATTGTTGGAAAACCGCTTTAAGGCCAACATGGACCGCCATAAGGGCATCCGATGGGAAGACGTACAGTCGAAGCTACAAACACAGCCCGAAAAATTAGCTTCCCTCCGTGACATGGAGGATACCGAAGGCGAACCGGATGTAATCGGCTACGACAAGAAGACGAATGAGTTTATCTTTTGTGATTGTTCGCCCGAAAGTCCGAAAGGAAGGAGGAGTGTATGCTACGATCCGGAAGCGCTGGAGTCCAGAAAACAACACAAACCTTATAACAGCGCTATCGGCATGGCTGCAGAGATGGGTATCAACATCCTGTCGGAAGCTGAATACCAGGAATTGCAACGGCTTGGCAAGTTTGACACCAAAACCTCCAGCTGGATAAAAGCGCCTACAGAGGTACGCGAGCTTGGCGGCGCTATATTTGGAGACCGACGCTTTGGACGGGTATTTATCTACCACAATGGCGCCGAATCATATTATGGAGTCCGCGGATTTAGAGGTTCGTTAAGAGTATAACATTGAAAACAGCTACCCGATACTAAAAATTCGGCTTCAACAAATACTTGTCATAAAAACGGAAGATGTGCTCTACAGCTTCTTCAGCGGTATCAACGACACGATACAACTTGAGGTCTTCTGCCGAGATATAGGTGCTACTTAACATCGTCTTGTTTACCCAGTCCAAAAGCCCTTCCCAATAAGCTGAGCCGACCAGTACGATAGGAAACCGGGCTATTTTCCCTGTTTGAATCAAGGTTATGGCCTCGAAGAGCTCATCCATTGTACCAAATCCACCAGGCATAACAATATAACCCTGTGAATATTTCATGAACATCACCTTGCGCACAAAGAAATAGTTAAATTCTAATAATTTATCCCGGTCGATATATTTATTGTGAAACTGCTCGTGAGGTAACTCAATATTCAATCCGACAGATTTTCCACCTGCGCTATGCGCACCCCGGTTGGCTGCTTCCATAATTCCCGGGCCACCTCCCGAAATGACACCATACCCCTTCTCCGCCAGCAGGCGGGCGATTTCCATGGTCATCTGGTAATAATCATGTCCCTCCGCCGCCCGGGCAGACCCAAAAATGGATACACATGGACCTATCTTCGCCAACTTCTCAAAACCATCTACAAATTCGGCCATGATTTTAAAAATCTGCCATGAATCTTTAACCTTAATCTCTTGCCACGTCTTATTTGCAAATGAATTTCTGATCCTGTTTTCTCCTGTCATATATATTATTCGTTATAGCTGCTTTGAAACATTCTAAGATAATCAATTAACCGCACTTACTCAATACCTCTGGTTGCAGCTGCGCTATAAAGGTTTTTAGAAAAGGTAATTCGACTATTTCTTTTTCATCCATCAAGCTACCATTAAAGACAACGATATCTAAATCGATGACACGTGGTGCATTTTTATTTTCCGTACGAATTCTACCCATCAAAGCTTCAATTTGCTTCAGTTCGCCTTCCAATTCAAACCAGGACAAGTTCGTACGGAGCAACACTGCCCCATTCAAAAATTCATCCTGCTCCTCAAACTTCAAGGGCTTGGTCCGGATAAATGCGGTACGTTCTACGACGGTTCCCAATCGCGTGAGGAATTCCAGCGCTTTCAACATATTCGCCTCGGGCTGAATGTTGGAACCTAAGGCAACCAGCACCGTATGGAATAGATCCTTACTCGATAAGCTAACCATAACGTTGTCCGCGAAACGCAAAGCATGGGGTTTCTCGACCTGCACACAAATATCCACTATCGATGGGCTGAATGCAGCAATAGTTTGATATAGGGTTTCAGCCAAGGTTTCGATCAAGTGAAAGGACTGGTTGTCTACTTTTTTAATAATCAGCTTGGTCAGGCTCTTATAGTTTACGGCATGCTGTACATCATCACTTTGTGTTGCCATCGCAGCATTATATTTGAAGGAAAAGGAAACAACCACATCTTGCAGTTTTTCTTTCTCCCAGTCCAAATATCCGATGTAGGCACGCAAACGCAAACTATCTACACGTATTGTCAGCAATTTTAACGAAGATGAAGAGTTATTATCCATAGTTGCATGTATTATTTTATGCTATCAAATTCTTGTTATTGCAGCGTCACAATGCCAGATGCTCACCACCATCGATATATAAAAACTGGCCGGTGACAAAGGAACTTTCCACCAAAAACTGAACAGTCCGTTGGATATCCTCGACACTACCGATCCGTTGGAGTGGAATACCCGAAGCCAAGTCTAGCAGATACTGTTCATCCTTACCTTCCGGAGGAAGGATAAGTCCCGGACAGATCGCATTTACCCGTATAGTGGGTGCCAGGTGCACAGCCGAAATCCGTGTAAACTCGCCAAGCAGCTTTTTGCTCAATATATAGTCCAGGTGTCCCGTACGGTCTTTTGTCACCTTGGTATCTAAGATATTAATAATTGAGCCTTCTCCAAATATCCGGGCAAAGGACTTGGTCAACAGGTAGGCACCATCAAAATTACTTTTGATCTGTTTAGACAGCATGGTATCGCCAAGGTCGTCAAAACCTGATGGCACAAAATCGGAAGCACTGTTTACCAAGACCTCTAATATGATTTGTTGCGCTTTAAGATCGGCAAACAAACGGTCGAAATCATTAGTCTGCAGGAAATCAAATTGCATGACATGGACTTTCCTCCCCATTCCTTCAATTTCCTTCTTTAAGCCTTCGGCTTTCTTCCGGGAATTCTTATAATGCACCACGACATGATACCCCATAGCGGCCAGCTGTATAGCGATACTTTTGCCAATCCGGTCTGCACTTCCCGTAACCAAAGCATATTTATTCTGTTCCACGACGCATTTCAATTTATTTCTTATCCGAATGTCCCAACGACTTATCGGGGCTGACCACATCCCTCACCAATTGCTTCAGTTCTTTAATCTCGGGAAAACGTCCCTCCCTCTTGCGGTCAAAAATGATGGACTGCTCAACACGGACCTGATACCGTCCATTGACCTCGCTAGGTACCAAAGTGATGCCATAGACATCCTCCGTAAAGGTAGTCAGTAGCTCCTGGGCCATATATGCTGCACGTAGCATCCATCCACATTTCGGGCAATATTCTATTTCAATTTTAGGTCTCATGTTTTAAATTTAGCAAAAATGTACAACATTTTATCTAAGTTTGCACTATGAATTTCTCATCGAAATTATTGCAGCGTGCCGTAGATGAATTTGGTAGACTGCCCGGGATCGGGAATAAAACAGCCCTACGCCTGGTGCTCCACTTACTAAAGCAACCCGATGCAGATGTCAAGCGATTTACAGAGGCCTTGGACCATCTAAAAGAACATATTCAACATTGTGCGGTCTGTTTTAATATTTCGGACGCTACTGTATGTGAAATTTGTAATGCCGTCAAAAGAGACAAATCGACAATCTGTGTCGTAGAGGACACAAGGGATGTCATGGCCATTGAAAATACGAACCAGTACCACGGTGTTTACCATGTGCTAGGAGGGCTCATTTCGCCCATGGATGGCATCGGTCCTTCGGATCTGAAAATTGAAGCTTTAATTAACCGTATCCGGCAGGACAATGTCAACGAGGTAATCCTTGCGCTGAGTGCAACTATGGAAGGCGACACGACGATCTTTTATTTATACCGTAAACTGAGGGAGTTCAACATACAGATCAGTACCATTGCCCGAGGTATCGCCTTTGGCGGCGAACTGGAGTATGTGGATGAAGTTACCTTAGGACGTTCCATTATGACGCGGGTGCCTTATGAACGTCACGTAGGCTAATTACCTTTGAGACAGTATCTTATAGGCTATTGACCGAGTATACATACTCTAAAGCAATAATTTTCTCGCTTAATATATTGATACGTTTGCGATTGCCTATGATTTCATAAGCCACAATAAGTTGATTCTCATTTTTTTCGACACCTTTTCGGAGAGGTTTGATGTTATTGTCCCGCATAAACTGCTCCAGTTCATACATCCGACCTATTGCATGGTCAATGAAAGTGATGTGCATGGTTCGGACAAAATAGATATCAGCTAACAGATCTTCCATCTTCTGAAATAAAGACAAAACGATTACCATCAGAACCGTCAAAAATATGCCGAACTTAAATTCGCCAAAGCCAATGGACATCCCAATGGCAGCCATTGTCCATATCACGGCGGCTGTTGTCAACCCCTGTACAGAAAATTTTCCTTGGTAAATAACGCCGGCACCAAGAAAACCGATACCCGTCACGATATTGGCTGCGATACGATCATCCGAGATATTCCCCATCCGGGAAATCAGCGTAAATATCGTAGCACCAAAGCAAATCAAAATAACAGTACGGAGGCCGGCAGATTTATTTTTATACTCCCGTTCGAGCCCGATAACAGATCCACAACCAATCGATAGCAATATCGCTTGGACATACTCTTCCTGCACATATGCAATGACTTCCTCCCACATTCCTGTTTTTATTTACTTTAATATTTCCATTTTAGTTGTTGAAAAACCTTGGACCATAACCAAATAGGTCCAATAGCCAACAATCTCACAAAATTCCTGCCGTTTATATGCTCCTCTTTCCTTGCAATAAGCCAGAGCGCAAGCAGCGAGAGTCCGGCAATCAAACTACATACCCCTACGACAGTCGGCCCTCCATCCCGTTCGACGTATTCCAACTGCACAATGAAAAAACTCATGATTCCGATACAAAAAAGAACGGCATAAGACAAGGTGGGTGCAAGCTTCAGATAACAGTAAATGATGATAGCGATGAAGAAAGAGCCCCAATTCAGGAAGGTGTGAGCATTTACCCGAACCAGAAAATCAAACTGTGGGAAAGGGATCATCCATATTAATCCCATGACCCCAAAAAACGCTAATGCCAGAAATAAAGCATATAATCCTTTGCTCCCTTGCTTATAGGTCTGATCCAATTCATAAAAATAACGATCAACAGGTCGGTCAAAATGTGGTTGTTGTTTGGTGTTTCTCCCTTTTTTCTTCATATTCCCAAACTTAGATAAACTTGCTTTTATATGCAATTATTTTTCAAGGCGCGATTCACTGTTGACATACTGTTGTCAAACCACTGCATTAGTTTTGTCTTATCGTAAAAAAACAAAACATAATTAAGCATGAAAACAATCACTATTCTACCCAAAGAAGACATTCTCAACCACTGGTTGGGTCATCGGAACCTAACGCGTCGCGTTATCGAAGCATTTCCTGAAAAAGAGCTATTCACGTTCTCATTAGGCGGAATGCGCCCGTTCGCTGAACTCGTTAAGGAATTGTTAGCCATAGCAGCGCCCGGTCTACGGGGGATCGTTGCTAACAGTACGGAGGGTTACAACCATGATTTACCCTTACAGACCAAAGCAGAACTTCTCGCTCAATGGGATAAAGACACCCCAATAATCATTGAATTGTACAATCAGATTCCTGACGAGCGTTTTCACGAAAACTTCAATCTATTTGGTGAATATGCTTTTCCAATTATAGAGAATATCCAGTATTTTGTAGATAATGAAATACATCATCGCGGACAAGGATATGTTTACTTAAGGGCATTAGGAATTGAACCACCTCATTTTTGGGAAAGGCAACAATAAAATCAGAGGTTTAGGAAGCGGATTTTATTCCGCTTCCATTTTTTTTAGGTAAGCGTCGAGGAGTGCTCTGACCTGTTTTTTAAGAGCCAGTGGTTCCAAAATCACAGCCTCATCGGCATACATCAGAAACCAACGGGCAAACTCCCCGTGTGCATTTCGGGTTTTAAAAAGCATTTCTACATTTTCACCTTTCTCCATCTCCTCTATGAAACCATAATATTTTCGTTTCCATGTCAAATAGCGGGCAGCCTTTCGGGACACACTAATCCGGACTGTCTGCACCTCGGTCGTGTCTCCTTTTTTCTCTAAGTAAAAAGATAAGGGCTTATATTTTCCTACAAAGGGAGTTCCAGATAGTTCAATTTTATGTACCCTATCTAACCGGAACTGTCGGACTTCGTTACGGCGATGACAAAATGCCATGAAATACCAAAAATCATCTTCCTGGAAAATCCCGATAGGTTCAATCCGACGCTCCGTTACAACCGTGCTTTCGACAGATTTATAAGCTAATGTCAACTGGCGCTTCTTCGCGATACCTTCAAATAAAACAGCTAAGGCCGAAGGAACATCTTTATTGAGGAAATCTTTCTTTTTATTGATGAGTACTTTATCCTCTACGTGAGCGAGATGTTCTTTATCCGAATACCGCAGAACAGCCTTCATTTTTAATAGCGCATTACTGAAATGTTGACCTATCTCTTTGTCCAGATAGTGCTGCATCAACTTTTCAGCGACAGCAAAACTCAGCGCTTCATTTGGTGTAAAAAGAGTAGGCGGAATTTTATAATCGCTTATCAGCGAATAGCCAATTCCAGCTTCACCATAAATGGGGACACCGGCATTTTCCAAAGTCTTGACATCCCTATAAATCGTTCGTAGACTCACTTGAAACTTGTCCGCCAAATCCTGCGCTTTTACGACAGGCTTAGCCTGCAAGTGAAAATAAATAGCCAAAATCCGGTCAAAACGTTTTTCAATATCCATCTCTCATTAATTAGGTATACAAATGTAAAAAAAGCAGCGAATCAATCACTAAAGAAGAAACCGTTGATCAAAAGCCATTGGGGTTGATCGTACTATTCGTATACGTTTTGCGTCACCGTGTAATGGGTTGATGAGGTAATTATGTTCGAACGGAACAATAGCACTCGGCACTTCGAGGACAGCTGCTTTATGTTGGCGCACAAAGGTTTCCCCAATGGCCTGTGTAATCTTCGTAGCTGGCTTGGCATCCCAACCTAAAGGCAACTCATCCATGTTGACTTTTAAAATCAGCATATCATCCGGGATATCGATTTCAACATAATATCGGTCTTGAGGCATATCTTCACTCCAGTCTAAATGTACAGCAACCTCCAACATCGATAATGCCCGACTATCCGCAGTATACACTAAACGGGTATGCAAAGGATTCCAGCGGAAACCGGAAGACAACGCCGCTCCCAGTCCTTCCAATGTGCTGTGCAAATATCGTTCACGCTCTATTCGGTAAACCCGCATCAGGCAAATACTCCATACTCCAGTCTATCCAGACATGACCGGACCTCTTGGATGCCTGTGACAGTGTCTAAGAGGCTATCGGGCGCATACCCACCGAGCGATATATTAGGCTTCTTGAGCCAGCGTTGGAATTTTTGCTCCTCGCCGTTGAATACATCCACGCCGTAACTTATGAGCTCTTTGATAAGCAATATCAACTCAGTATTATGGCTATCCAGTAAAGATTGCTCATTTTTCTTTTTGTTGTATGTCGTCTGAGGCATTCTTATGATGGAAAGCACAGACTTTACCGGGATATTAATTTTCTTGCTTAATTCCTCTATAGCTTCAAATGGAAGACCATTACGTATGATCTGCACACGATCTAACATATTGATCCAGGGGTTTGCAACGCCCGGTACCCAAGCCATAGCACCTTCCTTAGCTACATTGGAGATATCTTCTGGTATATGAAACGGCCTGGTATTTGTAGTTTTCTTTGCCATAACACAATAATTATATTGCTAATGTACAACAAAAATGCTACTTTATGAAATATTTTTCTTTTTTACATATCAGAAGTGAGGCCCTCTCATTTGAATTATAGCATCTTCATGCCACCCACACGGTACCGCAACCCTATCTCATGCGTATTGTTGGATATACGTTGCTTTGTCGTGCTGCTACCAGGGCTAAACTGATAGCTGTACCCTATTCCAAAATTGCCCATATTGACCTGTGATATACCTGAAAGATCACCTTGGTTCTGCACACCCAGACCGATACCGAACTTCTGCGCAAAGAATGCCAGTGCACTTACATCGTAACGAGGCGTGATGCCCTCCATATGACTCACAATAAAGGATGGCCGGATATGGAAACCCTCGCCAATGCAGAACAAAGCTCCGCCTGTGATGTAGTACACCCGTTGAAAATCATAATCAAAATTATCGTTCTTATTCCACACAAAACGAGGAATAGAAATACCCACGTAGTATCTACCCTCCCGAAAATACGATGTCCCTACGCTCAGCATCCCCTGATTACCGCGAATGTCCTCCCGGAAAGAAGGATCTTCCGCATCTAAGGTAGAAAAATTGCCATTGTGTATCAAAAGCCCTCCCCCAACCGAAAGCCCGAGGTACTCGTCCTCCGAAAGGCGGACTGCGCTAGCAATATAACCACTCAGCTCATTATCCCGGATCACGCCCATAGTAGCCTGCTTAACATCGACACCCACCGTTATACCCAAGCGTTTGACTCCCACATGGCCACTTGCCCAGTACGAGCGCGGCGCACCGTCCAACCCCACCCACTGCAAGCGACTTAATATGGCTGCACCACCATCGGGATCCATTAAGCTCAACGAGCCGTTGAATGAATTGCGTAATTGTCCCAACTGATTGTAGCTCAAACCGTGTTGCGCCTGTCCTAAGAAAGGACAGGTCAACAACACAGCTGCAACGAATAGACTGTTAAGGGATTCTTTCATTGTTTTATCTTATATTTAATGTCCAAATTATCTACTTTCTCTTCACTTCGAAGAAACCCTTTATTCGCTCCCGCCGTCCATCTACCGTTACATCCAGATAATAAAAATATGTACCGTCATTCAACTGCTCACCAAAGAGTACATGACTTCCATTATCATACCCTGCTATATCTGCGAGGATATTTCCTCCGGCGTCAAAAACGATAAATTTATTTTCGGGATAATTTTCGATTCCGTCAATAAATAAGAAATCATTGACACCGTCTCCATTTGGCGACAATGCCTTATGTACACGTATCGGAACGTTCTTTTTAGGAGATTCGACAACACGGATCGCTGTACTCACCGGAGCTGCCGCCTCATAGTTTTGGTTGCCCTCCTGCGTAGCCGTAACCGTCACCACACCCGGCCCCTGTAAATGAAGATCTGTTCCCGACAAAGTAGCTACCGAAGCGTCGTCTACCTCGATCGTGACCGGAAGTCCGCTGCTCGACGATACCGTCAACGCTTGTATGCCTACATCAAGCGACAATTCCTCAGGCGCTACCAACGTAATTTCCTGAGGAGACTTATTAATGGTAAAGTCCGATCCAATAAAAGCTAGGGCATAATTATCCGCTGAAAGTGTACCTTGCTTAATCGGATAAGAACCTACATCTTCCCCGATATCTCTCGACAATGTCCCCGAAAAGATCGTATTATTATCACCAGGAAGAAATCCACTTGCGGTGTAGGTCAGAACCGGATCTTCAGCCCCGTACACCTTTTGCTGCTCCGGTTTGGCGATTATGGTCAGCATCGGTGTGATATCGTCATCTGTAAATGTAATGGCATAGCTCCCGACTTCTTCCTTCCAACTACCACTGATAATCGTATTTTTCAAGATAGGGTGACTGTCCGGATCATTGAATATCCCATCTCCATATCCACTCTCTGCCCTATTATTGCTTATGGTAATATGCCTCAGTTCAGGACTACTACCTTGATTATATAATCCTCCCCCATACATCGCTTTATTACCGGTTATGGTCAGGTTTACCAACGCGGGACTTCCTTCATCATTATATATCCCTCCCCCATTTGATGGATTATGACCTGCAGTAATGATAAAACCATCCAACGATGCGGTAATATCCGTACCCGAACCATTGACTACCGTATAGCTATTGTTTCCTTTGAGCTCTTGATCGACATCTGTTATCACTGCTGCGACGTCATTGCCATCAATATCACCGGAAAGAATAGTCACGTTCTTCGCCCAATCCCGCTCTGTAAGTACTGCCTCCACCCCTGAAAAACCTCCATAGACTTTCACACCTTTTACCAATTGGAAGGTGGCGTTGCGATTGGCGGTATTTGTGGTAGGTAGGTATCTGCCGGATGTCACCCAAATTTGCAGTGGGCCATCGGCTTCAGCGTCCCAGTTGGAGCCCGCCCAGGTCAATGCTTCTGCCAATTCTCCCATTGCATGGGTCCAAGATGACCCGTTTCCTGCACTGCCCTTTTTTACAAATAGGATATTTTCGGAGGACGGTGTCTGGGCGAAGACAGCTTCACTGCAAAAGCAGGAGAACAGAAATATCAACAATAAGTTGGATTTCATAATTTATTGATTATGTATAACTTTCACATTTGTTAACTTCGGTGAACCGCCGTTGATATTGCAGATACCATCTCCTTCGGGAGATATATTCCCGGTAATCACCAGGTTTCTTAATGTAGGCTTGCCATTTGAATTATACACCCCACCTCCGCATGTCATCCCATTTTTCTCATCAGCGGTACCGGCTGTAATCGTAAAACCGTCAAGTACCGCAGTTGGACTCGTTTGAGAACCGGTAACCACGGCATAGCTATTCTTGCCTACAATTTCCACGGCTGGGTCAGTAATAACATCCGCTTTGTCATTACGGTCGATATCTCCCGATAGTATAGTTATATTCTTTTCCCAATCGCGCATGGATATATCACCTTCCGTACCGGCCTCTCCAGAAAAACCACCATATACCTGTACGCCATTGACCAGCTGAAAAGTTGCTTGGCGGTCACTGGGATTTGAGGTCGGCAAGTATCGTCCTTTGGCTACCCAGATCCGGAGCATACCCTCGTTTGCCGGATCCCAACTCGACGCCCAAGATAATGCTTCAGACAGTTCTCCTAAGGCATTAGACCAAGACGACCCATTTCCATTACTGCCTGCTTTCACATATAGTATATTACCCGATCCTTGTGTTTGTGCGGATAAAAAGGATACCACAAAAATTAACATAACTGTTCCTAAAAAAAATGTTTTCATCGTGTTATAATACTTTTTAGAATAACCTTTATTTCCAATTTGATTGTCATAAACTATATTTCATTCGTCGGCTTTTCTATTCCGATCTGCTGAATTCAAAACGAGTTAATAACTCAAACTTTTCTCCTTTCTCAACCTCATATTTACCCGAATAATCGAAATACACCTTGTTATATAATTTGGAATTAGACACCCATAAACTGCTATTCGGTAGGATATTTTTTCGCTCAACGGTGACACTGAATTTATATTGATCTCCCCATAGTGTCATCGAAGATGATTCTTTATGACGTCCGCTGGGCCCCAAGGGATTGCTATGACCTTCCTGCGATACATCAAATACTGCATCGATGTCATCTCTTTTTGCTTTTGAGGTAATATTTATTCCGTCTTGATCCCTGGCTACAGGCATCATCGTCATATAAGAATTGCTCAACGACTGTGCACTGAGCCACGTTATGGATTGGTGGAATTCAATAAGCCCATTTTCTTTAAAGTCCCATTTCTTGATTATATGAGCAATTTTATCGGATGTGCTATTAAAGGCGTATAGATCAGACTCTTGTATAACATAAAAACTATGGAATGGCTGAAGGGCAAGGTCCTCTGTTTCAGAAACAACTTTGTCATTCACAACAAACTGCACAGAAGTTTTTCGTTCGAAACCGTGATTAAGCCCTCCGACAAAGTCATTTCCTATCTTAAGTGCTGTTTCCCATTCTCCTGGATTAACAATCCTTACTGCTCTACTGCCGTCTTCCTTACTTCCAAATGCCTCCCAAAGCTGCCATATATCATAAAAGCTCGTCTTACCCGGAATATAGTCCCGCTCCACATGTCGAAAAGTCAATTCGATCCCTTTGTCTGTATAAATATTTACGGTATGCTCATTTTTGACGAGCTTACCCCTTTCTTTTTTAACTGTCTCCTCTCTTTTTTCATCCGATATACCATCTTGATCAGATAATACCGGTGTATGCGCGCCGCATGATAGAGTCCAAAATACACATAGGTAGCAAAGGACACCTTTAATTGAAAAGTTATTGTTCATTTTTTTTGTTCGTATTATAAACTTATCACGGAATATCATCCCAATCGTCGCTTCTAAATGAGGATACCGGTTGCCCGTTGATACCAAATAGTGTGGACTCCGCATAATTCTCGAAGGCGTAGCGCACAGCTATCGGATGGCTCACCTCAGGTGACGAAAGTTCAACCGAATTCAAAACTATTTCTGCCTTTGCCGGATAGAAAACACGATCTTCCCCGGCAATTTTAAAATTATTCAGCTCTCGACCGAACGTATTTAAGCCGTCTTTTGCATAATTAAAGCGAACGATAAGCTTTTCATCGATTTGATTAAGTGACTTGAATTCGGGACTCCGATAGGATAGCGTATTAAATCCGTATAGATTAGCCAGCGCGATATAAGCTAAGCGTTCTCCCGGTGTTTTTTTATCTGCACAATGCAAGATATCCTTTTCGCCGGCATCCATTAATACAGCCATTGCGGTATTAGGTTGATTTTGGGCTATTTTCAACTGTGCCTCTCGCATGAAGTGCGCCAATTTGAATGTATAATGGTCATAAGGTGTAATTTGACAAAAATAGATCGGAAAATCTGTTTGCACATTCCATTTTTCTATCCAGTCCTGATGCATGGCTTTGAATAATGCAGGATATTTTTTGTAGTCCCTTTGACTAGACTCCCCCTGATACCATATTACTCCTTTGATAGTATACCCCGCAATAGGATGTAGCATACCGTTATACATCACTGTGGCACGTAGTGGCGCTACTCTTCTATTGGGTTCTTCTGTTGGGATTCTTATTTCCGGAAAATCGGCTAAAGCCTTTTTTGACATCCAGGCTTCGATTTTTGACCCACCCCAACTTGCATGTATCAAACCGACTGGGACGTTTAGTGTTTTTTGTAACAAACGCCCAAAATAGTAGGCTGTAGCAGAGAAATCAGCTGTTGTCTCCATGCTCGCATTTTCCCATACCCCATCGCAATGAAACAATGGTACCAGGGAACTATTTTGTTTGACCGTAAAAAACCTTAAATAATCATTTTCTGAAGCAACAATATCCGCCAAGGAGCCGGAGACAGGTTGGTTAAAATATCCCTTCATAGGCATATGCATATTAGACTGACCACTGCATAGCCAAACCTCACCTATAAGAACATCTTTTAAGACAATCTTCTCTCTTTCTCCCACCAATGTGACTTCGTACTTCGTAAACGAAGCTTCCGGTGTGGAAACTGTAATTTTCCATAAACTATCGACACCGACAGAAGTTCCGTAGCTCTTACCGTTCCAGCTTGTTTGGAGAATAACTTTCTCCTTTGGACTACCTTTTCCCCATATTTTCACCTCGCTCTTTTGCTGCAACACCATGCCGTCCGTAAAAACACGAGGCAATACGAGAGATGCTTTTGCTGCATGTAGTCCACAACAGAACATGACTAACGAGAGAAAGAATATTTTTCGCATATAAAGGGTGATCTGATTTTAAAGAAATCTCCGAAGTCCTGCTGCAACAAGACTCGGAAATTTCTATCTCATTATTGGGTATCCTTAGTTCTTTTTTACCATACTAACATCTGTAAACAGCATGCCCGAATTCTTTGTCATACAAGCAATACCTAGATCGAAAGTTTGTCTGTGATTATTTTCTGCTTTGCTAAGAATGATTTCTGCTTTTGCTATTCTTGGAGCAGCAACGTTATTGACAATCTGGGAAAGGTCAAAATCGATAGTATATTCTTTCCACTCGTTGCTCAATCTCGCTTGTTTTAAGCCGCCTGATTGTGCAGGGGTTTCTTGCGGATGGAAACCAGCAAGGGGGAAAAACAATGTTTCTCCTTTACCAGCATTCGCTTTCAGATAAACACCAAAATAAGTCGGAGTATCATGCGTCGCTTTTGCCCAGAATTTTACGGTGTAAACGCCGGCAGCAGGTGCTTTCGCCACGCGTTGTCCAATATAGGAATAGGCATAGCTTACACTAGACAACGTCTGTATGGACGCGACTTTGCCTTTTTCAGCATCTTTTACAACAGACATCACGGCCTGTTTGTCAGAGGTCAAATAAGGAAACCATTTACCCGGCCCCGGTATTCGTCTGCTCATATCGCTCACACTAAAAGAAGCGTCTTCAAATTTCCCATCGGTGATCAGATTTTCCTGCGCATAAGTAGCAGCACATAATGTAAACAAGCAAATTAAAGAAAATAGTTTTTTCATGATTCAAAAGTTATTGTTATTAAAATTTATTAAGTTGTGTTTCGCTGATATCAATTCGGAGAGATTCGCCCGCTTTTATATTGACAATATCTCCATTCGGTAAACTGACGCTATGTGGTTGCTCTTCGACATTAACCAACACGACCGCATATTGATCGTTTTTACTTTTCCAAAGGGCACCTCTCACCGCCGGTGTCGTTCCTGTCGTCGAAGCATCGGCAGGCCAATTCGGTGCCGGCAAGACCGGATTGTCCCCTTGCGGAGTAATCTCTTTCAGCAGATTTCCTCCGACAAAAAGGTCGTGGTTACGTTTGCGGAATGCTACCAAATCTCTGACAAAAGCAGCATTTTCGACCATATTGGAATATTGTGTAAATACTGTTTGTCCGCCGTGGATCTGAGAACCCCAAAGCAGAGACAATGCACTTTTAACACGATAGCTCATGTTGACTTTATTATAAATATAAAAGCCGTAGAGTAATGCACGGTCCGAATATATGATCGGGAATAATGGGACAGGTTCGAAAACGGTTCCCTGTGGGTAATTTACCATCAGAAATAAATCAAACATATCCAGATAGGGTTCTGCATTTTGTTCGGTCGATATCATATTTCCAGAACTCAATTCCGCTCGCACCTCACGAAAGATATCCCGATAAGCATCCACCCAAAACGATCCACCTCCGGGAGCATGATTATGGTTCGGATTCCAGCACGGAAGTGCTCTTGCTGAAGCGACCTGGTCAAAATAAACACCATCTGTGCCTAACTCATCCCCTTGAATCCGACTGGTTAATTCTATCAGCTTTTGTTTCCATACAAGCGAAGAAGGACAGATAACGGCATTCGTCGCACCAGAAGCATACGTTTCTGTATAAGGCGTTAGGTCTTTATTCAAAACAGTTGCTTCTCTTCCACCATCGTTGGTATAGCTTGACGTGGCAACATCCCACAATCGGCCATTGATATAGGGCACGACATGGCTTCCCCTATTTTGTACTTCTTGAATGATACCGGCAAACTCCGGTTTGGCAGGAAAATATTCCGGATATTCGGTATCGAAAGGTGCATTATGCCAATAATACCAGTGGAACGAGGTCTGTGTCCCAAAATAGGTAATCGCATTATGCGTTCTTTGCAATTCAGCCGCACTTGGCGTACTGGCCGTCAACCACAAATCCGAATTGATCAACCACTGCGGATATTGCTTTTCCGTCAGCTTTTTGGCGCCCCATTCTGTCTCGAAAGTAAAAGGCCGGTACCATTTTATTATCGCATCTTCCCAGCCATCGGCTGATAAACCAATAGACGTCGACCAAGGCAAATTGAACTTGCCATTGTTCGTCCATGCTGCTGAAGGAACAATACCGTTTGAAAACTCCACATCCTGGCTGGTCACTCTTGCAGAAAATTCTTTTAAATTAGCTTTGGGATCATGTGTTGCGAAATAGAACGTATTCTTGCTTTCATGCAACAGCATTAATTGTATGGTATGACGGCTGCTTGGATATCTTCCTAAGAACTGTTGATTAGCGATGGTGTTCACATCATACTCAGCTCCCCAACCCGCTGGCATAATCATCTTTTGCTGTGCAGTTTTCTCTAAGGTGATGATGGGGAATGTTAAATTGTCGACCATCCACCCTGTAGGGAATTCACTTCTTATGTCCCAATCGGAGAGGGTATTTCCACGATGGATAGAAACCTCCATAAAGATTTTACCACCGACCGAAGGATATAGCCAGGAAAATACTAAGGATTTTCTATCGCGTTGTTCAATTACCTCTACACCCTGATATTCCGTATTTCGGGAGCTGAGCGTGACTGCTGAGCCGCTAGGATTTACCATACGTAGCTGCCATACCAAATCCTGTTGTCTGGCTACAGACCATGTTTTTCCTTGATTGTGCGATAATCCCAAAAATTTAAAAGTGTCGTCACTTTCGAACTTTAATAAAAGTTCACCATTGCTAAGCGATACCTGCTGCTTATTTTGTATAATATGAAGCGGAGCGTGGGCGTATATCAACGTATTTGAGCACACCACCAAGGCTATAAATAGTAATTTCTTCATTATTACAGCTATATTCCCAGACTGCTAAGTTGTGATTTGTCGACATTGATCCGTGCACATTCACCCGATTTTAGACGGATAGCCGTCTTTGTATGAGGGAAGGTAACACTATGCGGATGTTCGTCTACATTTACCAATACTAATGCATATCCTCCGTCGCGGTTTTCCCAAAGAGCCGCTCTCACAGCTGATGACGTGCCAGTCGTTGAGGAACGGGCAGGCCAATTTGGCACAGCCAATACGGGATTATCGCCTTCGGGTTCGATTTCCCGCAACAATCTTCCACCAACAAAAAGATCATGGTTCTGCTTACGAAAAGCGACAAGACCTTTCAGGAAAGCTGCATTTTCAACCATGCTCGGATATTGGACAAATTCGATACGCCCGCCGTTAAGCTGCGCACCCCACAAAAGTGTCAGCGCATTCTTTACACGGAAACTCATATTCGGATCGTTGTAGATATAAAAGCCATAAAATAGTGCCCGGTCTGAATAAATAATCGGAAATAAAGGCACGGGGCGATAATCTTTACCTTGCGGATAATTAACCATCAAGAACAGGTCGAACATATCCAGATAGGACTCGGTATTTTGTTCGGTCGATACTATACTGTTGGGCCTCAACACGCCCCTGACGGATTTGAAAATCTCTCTATAACCGTCTACCCAAAAAGATCCGCCTCCCGGAGGGTGATTGTGATTTTCATCATAACACGGAAATGCCCGTGATGCAGCTACCTGATCGTAATATACACCGTCAGCCTTTACCACATCGCCCTGTATCTGCTTAGTCAATTCGACCATTTTCTGCTCCCATATTGAGGTAGAAGGACAAATAACTGCATTGGTAGCACCCGAAGCATACGTTTCCGTATGTGGATTTCCGTCCTTACCGATAATAGTCGCCGCTTTTCCACCGCCATTTTCATAACTTTTGGTTGCTACATCCCACAATCTCCCGTTAATATAAGGCACGACATGGCTTCCTCTGCCTTGAATCTCTTGTATAATCCTGTCAAATCCCTCTTTAGCGGGCAGATATTCTGGATATTGGGTATCAAACGGCGCTTGATGCCAATAGTACCAGTGAAAGGCAGTTTGTGATCCAAAATAATCTATTGCCTGATGAGCACGGTCTCGCTCCTTGTCCGTCACATGTCCTCCGACTAACCATAGATCCGAGTTGAGCAACCACTCCGGATATTTCTTTTCCGTAATCTTTTTCTTACCCCACTCGGTTTCGAATGAAAATGGCCGATACCATTTACTGACAGCATCTTCCCAACCTTTATCGGACAACCCGATCGATGCGGACCATGGCAGACTGAACTTACCTTTATTATTCCAGGAAGCAGATGGTGTAATCACGTTCGAAAACTCGGCATCAAGACTTGTCACTCTGGCAGAAAATGTCTTCAGGTTTGCTTTCGCATCGTGAGTAGCAAAATAAAAGACATCATTTTGTTCACGCAGTAACATCAATTGGGCAGCACTGCGGCTACTCGGGTAAATACTTGAGAACCGCTGATTACCAAGTGTGTTCAAATCATATTCCACCCCCCATTGCATGGGCAGGATCAACTTTTGTGTATCGGTTTTCTCTACAGTAATAATAGGAAAGGTCAGATTATCGACAGACCATTCCGCAGGGAATTCACTCCGTATATCCCAGGCTGACAACGTATTCCCCGTATTGACCGACACCGTCATGAAGATTTTACCCGCTGTGCCGTTAGGTAATGGATATGACCAGGAAAACACCAATGATTTTTTATCCCTCTCTTTGATTTCCTCCACGCCAATGTACTTTGCATTCTGGGAGTTGACCATGATCGGTTGGCCATTCTCGCCTACCATCAGCATTTGCCAGATCAAATCCTGTTGTCGTGCAATAGTCCACGTCTTGCCTTTACTGTCAGCTAACCCTAAAAATTTAAATGAATCCGAACTTTCAAAATTAAGAGACAGTTCACCATTGCTCAATGAGACGGTTTGCGCCCTTTTTTCAACGGTTAGTAAATCGTTTGCATAAAGCGAGGATAGGGATGCGACAAATAATAAAATAAATAAGCTCTTTTTCATGTACTCGTTTTTGTTCTGTAATAGTATGATGTGTTTGTTGTTTAATAGTTATTGTATATTCTCCATATCGTTATTTTATATCATCCCAATCATCTGTCCTAAAGGAGGAAACCGGTTGTCCATTGGCACCAAAAAGGGTCCCTATAACAAAATCTCGAAAAGCATACCGCACAGCAACCGGTCTGGGCACTCGTGGTGAACTTACACCTACCCGTGCTCTCGGTAATATGTGTGCATTAGCAGGATAGAATTTTTGATCTTCACCAGCTATCTCAAAGTTGCCGATGCTATCCGCTGTACCTCCGTTAAGCACGCTCAAACCTTGCTGTATATTGTTGAAGCTCACAATTACCGTATCATTGATAATATTGATAGATTTAAATTCAGGACTTTTGTAAGGCAATTGATCATATCCATACGTTTCTCCTAAAGCAATATAACCAAGCCGATTGCCCACCACCTCCTTATTACTCGGGTGAATATTGTCTTTCTCACCGATGTCCAGTAAAACAGCCATCGCTGTGCTCGGTTGCGTTTTAGCTATTTTTAGCTGCGCATCTCTAAAAAATGCTGAAGCATTTGCTGGATCATTGTACTCAAATGGCGCAAGTTGACAAAAATAAATAGGGAAGTTGCCTATATTCCATGCTTTTATCCACTCTTCATGCATGGTTTTGAAATAATCGGCATAGCTGCTGTACTGTTTTCTATTGGACTCTCCCTGATACCAGATCACCCCACGAATAGCATAACCCGCTATTGGGTGTACCATTCCATTGTATAAAATAGTAGGTGTCCAGTGGCGCAAGTGCTTCTGGGGCTCTTGCACAGGAATTTTCAGTTCGGAAAACTTCTTAACAGCCGATCCGGACATCCATGCTTCAATTTTTGAACCACCCCAGCTACATGCGATAATAGCTACCGGCACATCCAATGCCTGTTGAAGCAAACGTGCAAAGTAATAACCGGTAGCCGGAAACTCATTTGTGGTATTTGGAGACGCAGCTTCCCATTGTCCTTTTACATCATACTCCTCTTTGATGGAACCTGCTCTTTCTATTCGAAAGCAACGGATATTCCTATTGGTAGAGATAGCCGTGTGATGAAGTGAGTTGAGGACAGTCTGCCTGAAATACCCGCTCATCTTTTGATCCATATTCGATTGTCCACTGCAAAACCAGACCTCGCCAATAAGGACATCACGCAATACTTTCTCCTTTTGCGAGGATCGTATCTCTATTTGATAGCTTTTGTAAGAGGCTGTCGGCGTTTGAACAGTAATAGACCAGAGACTATCTCTACCGATGGTAGTGGTATATTTCTTATTGTCCCATTCAGTAACCAGATTAATCTTTTCATCCGGAGCTCCATTGCCCCAAATTTTTACATCGGCCTGTTGCTGCAGCACCATCCCGTCTGCGAAAAAGGAAGGCATGCCCCAGGAAGCAAACGCTTCCTGGGTACACAGACCACAGATCCAAAAAATTAAAATGAATTGTTTAACCTTCATGTCTGGCTTTATACCGTGAAATATTGTTATTCCGCAATAGTCAAATCAATATGTTTCACCTTTTCTACTTCTCCCTCTTTGTAGACGAATGACACTTTATATGTACCCGCTTCAGCGAAAGTGTAGGTGTAGTTTTTTGGCATATCTGCTTCAACTTCTTTTACAGTAGCCTTTGGAGTATCCGGACCATGGTTAACTTTTTCCAAGTTTATTGCCGGTGAAATGGCCCAAAGTTCTGTTTCGACCTGTCTGAGCGCAACCGGTAACTTCATCTCCATTAGAGCACCTGATGTGCTAACCAAGCTCGTTTTCAGTTCGTCATTATCAAAAGCGTCTCCGTACACAAAGGAAAAGCCAAGATAGTCAGTATATAACGGGTTAGTTTCGGACAATAAAGTACTGGTTAAATTAAAACTATAAGCAAACCAGCGCCGAGCATACCCTACCCCTCCTTCGCCAGTATTTTTCTTATTCTGATACCTAAAAGCAAGATATAGCGGTTTATTCTCTTCAAAAGCATCTATGAGCTCAATGTTGCCCGAAAGATAATCTGTTTGATTCCACAGATTATCATGAGGCGCCAACGCAAACCAAGTGGAAAAATCCTCTTTGCCTTTCCATGTTGCAGCGTCCACATCAGCAAATGTTCCTCCGCCATTGTAATCGGTCGATACAAAGACCGAAACCTGATCCGGCTGACGTGGGTTTGCCCCGTGCTCTATATTCGTTCTAAAAGAAGCTACAATAGAGTTACTTTTCGAAATCCGGTCGGTTGCATGAAATTCATACGTATGCAAAAATTCACCGGAATAAAAGGAAATCTCATCCACATCCTGTCCTGAAAACTTGAATGTGACTTCATCACCTGCTTTATATGCTCCACTGACCAGTTCTACATCAAAATCAGGCACAATTTCTTCTTCGTCCTCAGGAGGTAGTTCCGAATCAGGCAGTCCATCGCTTTTTCCGCACGCCCCCAACAAAAAAATACCAGCAATCAATAATAAAATGTTCTTTTTCATGTTCTTTAGATTTTTTAGGTTTTACTCTTTTATTGTTAATTTGATTTCTTTTATATTTTCTTTTGTACCATAGACATTTGTGTTGGCCCCCACAAACGTCACGGTATAGGTCCCCGGTTCGGTATAGGTATGCTTAAACTCGCCCGGCATAGGATCTCTGAAACCTTTTACCGGAACAGAGCGGTCCGGACCATGATCGATTTCTTCCAGATAGATAGGTGGAGAGATTGCCCAAATTTCGGCCTCGCTAACAGGTCGTAGCTCAACGGGCAAACGTAGCATCATATAAGTTGTAATTTGACTATTTTTGAGAGCATCGGTCGTAAAGTTATCATCATACACTAATGAATATACTGCTGTCGTGTTGAAGAGTGTACTTGCTCCCAAAATGGTATTTGCACTTGCATTCATATTGTAGACATACCAATTACGAGGAATACCTGTGCCAAGCGTATGTTTATATCTAAACCCTATATATAGAGGCTTATCTGCTTCAAATGCATCAATAAGATCGATCTCTCCCGAAAAATAATTATTAGCTTGTCCCCAGGGATTATTTTCAGGCGCTATTCCAAACCAAGGGGAAAAATCGTCTTTACCTTTCCAGGTGGCCGCACTAACATCCGCATATGTGCCTCCTCCGTTATAATTGTTTGAAACAAATACAGCAAGTTGATTTGGTTGATCGTTATATGTAACGTTCGTCCTGAATGAAACTTTCACAGATTGTGTCATCGATAACCGACTTACATGACTATACTTATATTCATGGAACATTTCACCCGAATAAAAGGCCATTTGATCCACCTCACCTGTAAGCTTGAATTTCACCTCCTCTCCTACATTATATTCCATGGATTCAACATTGACATCAAACTCAGGCATATTAACTTCTTCTTTCCGGCAACCCGAAAAAAGAAGTATGCTAACTATATATAAAAGACCTATCTTTTTCATATTATTTCACTTTTATACTACCAACCTATATTTTGTTCTAACTCTAAGTTGACCCCCATTTCATAAGAAGGTATCGGCCACAGCACGTCTCTTGCCGATGCATTTTCAAAATATGTTATCGCATGTGACATACTTGGCGGTAGACCAGCCTGCTGTGCATGATCTAAGGCATCCCCCATCTTATCCATAAAAATCCCCCAGCGTACCAGATCTCCCTTTCTCAAATTTTCAAACGACAGTTCCCGGGAACGTTCGTTTTGGAGTTCTTTAAGAAAACCGTCCGGACTTAACCCCTGCAGGTCAACTCCTGGCGCGGCCAAGTCGACAGGCAATCCATATCCCCTTCTTCGCACACGGTTGATTGCATCATACCTGTCATCCATAGGTGCATCATTGATATAGTTATCAGCTTCAGCAAACATCAGAAGCACATCTGCATACCGCAGCAGCGGGAAGTTGATAGGTGTATATTGATTGTCTTTAGGCATAAGGACTTCATATTGTCTCCTGTACTTTCCTGCGTTACGCTGGTAAATTTGTTCAATAGGCCGTGGAGTTTCCACAGCTGGTACCCCTGCTACAGAAAAAGGAGCAATAGTCCAGTCTCTTCTCAGATCAGGTGACACCAACGAACTGGGATCCGCATACTTGTCCCATAATGTCCCCGAAGCATTGACCATACCCAACGAATAGCCGTAGTTCGGATCTACGGTAAGTACCCCACCTACGGTCAATCCGACATATCGTATGCCATTATACGCACCAATCTGTCCACCTTCTCTATAGACGTCTCTATGATTGCCGTAGAACTCCACCTCCCAGATACTTTCCCCTATATCGTATTTATCCGCAGCATAGTTGATGAAGATCTGTTTAAAATCAGGATTCAGCTGGTGATTTGCTTCCTGGTCATCCATCACCATTTTTGCCCATTTACGCGCTTCTTTATAGCGCGTTTCATCTTTTACAGGGTAGCCCGCCATAAAGAGATTGACCCGTGCCAATATGCCCCGGACAGCCGATTTGCTGACTCGTCCGCCATGGCCGATCTCGCGGATAGGTAGAACCAGCGTTTCCGCCAGTTCCATATCTGCAATAATATTTTCATAAACTTCTCTGGCTGGCGTACGCGGGATATGAACATCCTGTGTAGTCTCGGTCAGATAGGGCACTCCGCCGAAGTTGCTGACCAACAGAAAATAAAAATATGATCGCAGAAAAAGGGCTTCACCTTTCACATGATTCTTTGTCTCCACAGGGATAGCTTCTGACCGTTCAAGATTAGCCAATAACAGGTTAGCGCGGTGTATGCCGGAATACAGGGTTTTCCAAAAATCTCCCACCTTCGTATCTGTAGCCGCAACGTCATATATCTGAACCCCTGTCAATGTATTGACTACATTATAGAAGCCATCATCACCATCCAATCCCATACGTGGCATCTCTCTACCATAAGTCGTGTAATGTCCTAATATGGAATAAACAGCATTTAATGCATTATTTAGCTGTTTTTCATTTTCATAGTATTGCGTCGGAGTAAGAAAATCCTCAGGCTTTATATCTAAAAACTTATTGCACGCCCCTAAGATAAAAGCTCCGCAAACAAGTGCAATAACCATACTTAATCTTTTCATTTTCATAAGTTTATAAATTTGCTTTGATACCAAAAACCAAGGTTCTACCTCTTGGGTATGCCGACCAGTCAAAACCAGGAGTAAGTACAGTATTCCGGACAGAAACCTCCGGATCCATACCCGAATAGTTTGTCCATGTAAATAGGTTCTGTGCAGTCGCATTGACACTAAGATTTTTCACTTTAAAACGGTTTGTAAATGCTTTCGGGAGCGTATAGCTCAAGGATATCGTTTTGAGCCTCAAGTAAGACGCATCCTCTACATTTTGGGAGGAGTATCTACCCAATGGACCTTGTCCTCCTGCTCTGAAGTATATATTGCTGGGGTTTTCATACGTCCAGCGATTTACATAAGTAGCATACTGATTTCTCGAATTAACAGGTCGCCCCCCTTCAAAATAAATCCGGTTGGCGTTGTAGACCTCGTTTCCGTAAGACCATTGGAAAAACACACTTAGTTCAAAGTTTTTGTAATTGAACGTATTATTAAATCCTCCCATATGAACAGGTAATGGATTTCCTATTACTGCTTCATCATATTCATTGATCGTTCCGTCACCGTTGAGATCTCTGTATTTAATATCTCCCGGTTGCACGTCGTCTCGCGAATCACCTCCATTATCCGGTAAATGAGTTTTCAAGACATAAGACCTGGATTCATGAGGGATCGAAGGATCACTATTGCCCTGCCAGGTAAAATCCTCCACCTGATATACGCCGTCAAACATGTACCCCATGAACATGGCAGCTGGCTGTCCCACCTGGGCCGCATATAGGTATGAATTATTATGAATAGCATCCCAACTTATCTGTGAAAACATCTGACTTTCATCAGCCGTCAAAGCCGTAATCTTGTTGCGGTTAAAACTGATATTGAAATCACTTCTCCAACTAAAATTAGCGTTTTTGATGCTTGTGACCCCAAGAGTAAGCTCCAATCCGTCGTTCTGAAGCGAACCTATATTCTTATAGGCCCGGGTAAATCCTGTATGTGCAGGGGTATTCGCATATAGTAGTAAGTCATCTGTATTCTTGCGGTATACGTCAGCAATAATTTCTACTTTTTTGTCGAAGAGCGAAAGATCTATTCCTATATCAGCCTGACGTGTGGTTTCCCATTTCAACTGCTCGTTACCCGGACTACCTGGGTAATACCCCAGTGATGGGTTAGCGTTATGAAACGAGTAAGCTTCAGCAATGTTCGATGCAACAATAGTTTGCATATAGGCGAAATCAGTCACCCTATTATTACCAGTAAGTCCATAACTCGCCCGAACCTTGGCATCTGAAATCCACCAGATATCTTTTAGGAAATTCTCATTGCTTGCCCGCCACGAAAAAGCCGCTGAGGGAAAATATCCCCATCGATTATCCGACGGGAACTTCGAAGACCCATCTGCTCTGAACGTCGCTGTAAACAAATATTTGGATTTATAATCATAGTTGACTCGCCCAAAATATGAGTTCAACCTATTCTTACTCAATGTCATCGACGTCGTAGCCGGTAACCCATCATCCATGCCACTGAGGCCAAGGGATTCTTCTTCTATATAATTGGTCGAAAAACCATACCGTTTAGTGGACATTTGGTAGAAATCAACTCCCGCCATAACATTCAAATTATGTACTTGATTGAACTTCTTTCTATATGTCAAAAAGGTAGAAGATTTCCAGGTGTTCAGGTTCGTATAGGACAGCGTTCCTTGTGTACCCCGGTTATTCGGGTTTCGAGGTGTTCCTCTATTTGTCATCGAATTATAAAAACCGGTAGTCTCATATTCAAATGACATGTACGCAGCATTAGTCCGTAGAGTCAGGTTGTTGTTAAATCGGTAATCCAGATACCCATTTCCCGAGAGGTTGATTTTCCTTTGCTTGTTATCCTCATTTTCCAAGTTCATAATAGGGTTAATCAAAAAAGTACTCCCCTCGCTATCGGGATCTAACTCACCGTTCAGCAGCGCCTCGTCGATACCGGATTCATCCTCTCTCCCCGATACCGGACGGTATCCCCACACAGAGTATAGCAAATAACTGTATCCATGTGTTTCCTCTCCAGATATTACTCTGCCAAACGACGGGTTGTTTGAATAATTGACGATAACACCTGTTTTTAGTTTTTTATTGATCGTCTGATCTATCGCTACCCGTCCGGTGACGCGCCCGGTACCGCTATTGAGAATCACACCTTGCTGATTAAAAATAGAACCGGATAGCGAATACCGGGTTTGCGCTGTACCACCCCGTACCGACAATTGATGTATACTGGTATTGCCGTTGCGAAAAGCCATGTCTTGCCAGTTGATCCCAGGTATATTGCGATAGTCTTCCAGCGTTTTCCCATCGGGTTTATAAAAGGGACTGCTTTCAGGTAAATCTTTCGGCGTATACATATTATACGTTGCTTCACTATTATTGTTAAGCTCTCGCTGATACTTTACGAACTCGTATGGGTTCATAAGTTCTATCTGACGGATTGTTTGCTGAAATCCGTATGATCCACTATAGGATACATCTGGCTGTGCTACAGTTCCCTTTTTTGTTTGGATCACAATTACCCCGTTAGCACCTCTTGCGCCATAGATTGCAGTTGCAGAAGCATCTTTTAAAATATCGATAGATTCAATATCATTCATATTCAAACTGGAGGCATCAAAGTTTTCCATTGGAAAATCGTCCACCACATACAAGGGAGCTGGGCTTTGTGTTAATGATCCGGCTCCTCGTATGATGATACTGATTCCCTCGGATCCGGGTTGTCCGTCTGCTGACGACACCTGTACCCCGGCTACCCTTCCGGCCAATGCTTGATCAAACGACATGACCGGAGCTTTTTCAATTTCTGACATATTCACCGACCCTACTGAACCCGTTAAATCTTTACGATTAACTTCCCCATACCCAATGACTACCACATCCTCAATGTCCATGCGCAATAGCTTCATGGTCACATTCAAGACCTTCGTATTTCTGTTCACGGTGTATTCCGCGCTGGTATGTCCTATTATTTTAAACTCTAACACATCCCCGACTTCGGGAACATTAATATGGTAATACCCATCCGGATTGGATACGGCTGTTATATTCTTATTTTTCACGCGTATGCTTACCGCTTCCAATGCATTTCCTAAGCTATCAGTGACTCGACCGGTGATTGGAATAGATTCCTGCACCTTTTTTCTGTCCATTGCTTCCGGAGATTTTCTTTTAATCAGCACCGTATTTTTGTCGATCTCAAAAGATATAGGCTGATCTTTTAGAATACTTTCCAGTGCTTCTTTCAACGGTTTGTCTACGAAGTTGACAGAGACGGGCGTTGAGCCCTTCAGGTCCGCAGATACGTATAGGAAATCATAATTGGTCTGTTTCTGAATTTCCCGGAAAACCGATCTCAGTTGAACGTTCTGTACCTTTAAGTTAACCCGCTGACCAAATACAATACTTGCCTGGGCACTCAACGCCGAAAGCAGCATAATGCTAATAAGGAGCTTCATAAGTAAGAGAAACTTTAGAGGTATGCGATTGGGATAACCGCATACGTTTACGATCATATTTTTGTACATTTGTTTAATTTAGGTTGTATTAGAATTCGTGATACCTACAAAATCGCCTGATGCAGTCCTAAGTCATCCAACCGGAAGTGTTCGCACCACTTCTGGTTTTTTTGTTTTAGGCTGGCAGTTATTATTTATCTATAACGTCATAACCGTAACCCTCCTCCCTTCTTTTTTGAACTCCAAAACATGTAATTTCTTAAAATAATGCAGCAGTTCCTCTATACTTTTTGTCCGGGCAAAGGTGCCTCCGATTTTCTTTCCGACAGATCTTCCCTTCTGAATATAGACGTCAACGTCGTACCAGCGGGCAACTTCCCGGAGAATCGATTCAATCTCCTGATCTTCAAAAATAAAATACCCCGTCGTCCAGGCAACACTTGCTTCTGCATCGACAGTTTTCTTTGTAATCTGAGACACACCATATATGCTCGTCGATTGCTCACCGGGCTGTAGATGAATTTTCGTTTGTTCTTTACTGACGTAAACCTCGCCTTCCAACAGTGTGGTAACAGTCGCAGTCTCTTCCAGATAGGCTTCTACATTGAAACGGGTACCGGTAACCTGAATATCGGTATCCCGGGCTTTCACAATAAAAGGACGCTCTTTATTTGAAACGACTTCAAAGTAAGCTTCCCCCTGTAACTCGACTGACCGCGTGTCTCCGGTAAATCGTGTGGGGTATATGAGTGTTGAACCGGAATTTAAAGAGACTTTGGTACCATCTTGTAAAATGACTTTATAAAAACCACCAAAAGGTATAGCAATTCGGTTCATATGGATCGTTTGTGCCGACGAATTATTATCGGCTTCATAAGTCAATTGCCCATGGGCATCGTGGCTTATTTTAACGCCATCCTGTTGGTCAAGAATACCCTCACCTCTCTCGTTCAATCGAATGGTGGAACCGTCCGCCAAGGTAAGTATGGCCGATTGACTTCCCGGTGTAACCGCCTCTTCGACAGCTTTATTGACAAGCAGATGTTCACCTTTTTCTTTCTCATTGCGCAACAACAGGGCTCCCACAACAGCGAAAGCAAGGAGGCATGCTGCTACGGATAGACGCGTCCATATCTTTCGGACAGCGGATCTTTTCGTGTGGATGGCCTGAATGAGCTGTTGTCTGACACGATCTCCGGAATGTAACCGTTCCTCGGTAAGCTCTCCTTCTTGACCCAAACTTGCTTCCTGATCTAACCAGGATTCGACCAGCTTGGCTTCGGAAGGGGTACACTGCCCATTCAGGTACTTTTGTAATATATATTTTGCGTCGTTCCTTCTCACGGATGAATGTTCAAAATTGGTACTACTTTATATAGAAGAGTAGAAAAGGAGAAGGAGGTATTAGATAAATTTTTAAAAAAACTTCAAATCACTATATATCAGCGCATTAAAATACCATAAATAGTAAAAAAGGAAGTAAATACTTCATATTTTCCTTGATGCGCTTAATGGAATTATTAATTTGTTTTTTTACTGTATGCTCGGAAAGATCAAGTTGATGGGCGATCTCTTTATTGGATAATCCGATCTCCCGGCTCAAGACGAAGACTTCTTTCATCTTGGAAGGCAGGTTATCTATTTGTTGGTGGATATAAGCAGAGAGTTCTTTTGCTTCATACTCTTGTGCCGGTGACGAATGGGTAGCAGTAACAAAATCAATGAAGGAGTCTATGGATTGATCGCGTCGCTTGTCCAGCATTAACTTCCGCAAAGCCATGTTTCTTGCCGACTTCCACATATAGGATTTTAAATCGTGAATATGAAGCAACTTATCTCTGGATTGCCATATCGTGATAAAGAGTTCTTGCAGAACGTCTTCGGCCTCGTCTTTGTCTTTCAACAGATTAGAAACATAAATGAATAGGTATTCCCAATGCGTATCGTATAACCGCAGGAAGGCTGTTTCATCCCCTTGGCTAACTCGCACCAACAAATCGTATTCCTTATCTATCTTATTGCCCATAACAAAGATAATATATCTCCATCCTGTCTTAAGCCTTTTTGTTTACGTACCCGAGTTGTTTCTGAAACTCACTTTAAAAGTCTTAGGTTACAAAAACAGAAATCTATAGGGATAAACGAAAGTTTATAATACGGCTTTAAGATCTCGGAGGCTAAAGATAGAATATCCTATACGAAAAAACAAATTTCAATCGAAAAACTGAATCCCTCTGCGCTAAAAAAAAGGCCTCAAAACTTTCGTTTCAAGGCCTCTCCTAAAATGAAAATCAAAAAATTACTTCGCGTATGAAACGGAACGGGTTTCCCGGATAACTGTTACCTTAACCTGACCTGGGTAGGTCATTTCGGTCTGTATACGGGTCGAGATATCTGCAGCCAGTATCTCCGCCTGTGCATCGGATACCCGCTCACTTTCAACAACCACACGCAACTCACGTCCCGCTTGAATCGCGAAGGTTTTTTCTACGCCCGGATAAGATAAAGCTAATTCTTCTAATTCCTTCAGACGTTTAATATAACTTTCGACAACCTCCCGACGTGCCCCTGGACGCGCACCTGATATGGCATCACAGGCCTGAACGACCGGCGATATCATCGATGTCATCTCGATTTCATCATGGTGAGCTCCAATAGCATTGCAGACATCTGGATGCTCTTTATATTTTTCCGCCAACTGCATACCTAAAATCGCGTGTGGCAATTCGGGATTATCATCCGGTACTTTACCGATATCGTGCAGTAAGCCGGCTCTTTTCGCATGTTTTACATTCAATCCGAGTTCGGCAGCCATTGTTGCTGAAAAGTTGGCGACCTCACGGGAGTGCTGTAACAGATTTTGTCCGTAAGACGAACGATAACGCATACGCCCCACCATACGGATCAACTCCGGGTGCAGACCGTGGATACCCAGATCAATAACGGTGCGTTCACCGATCTCGACAATCTCGTCCTCGATTTGCGTACGTGTCTTAGCTACCACCTCCTCAATACGGGCAGGGTGGATACGGCCATCTGTCACCAATCGGTGTAAAGACAGACGGGCGATCTCACGGCGGACAGGGTCAAAACCGGATAAGATAATAGCTTCGGGTGTATCATCGACAATGATTTCAACACCGGTAGCAGCTTCCAGTGCCCGGATATTACGACCCTCACGACCAATAATACGTCCTTTTATCTCATCATTCTCAATATTGAAGATAGAAACAGTATTTTCAATCGCAGACTCGGTAGCCGTACGCTGTATCGTCTGTATAACAACTTTCTTAGCTTCCTTCGATGCCGTCAACTTTGCCTCATCCACAATATCTTTAATCTGCATCACAGCCTGCGACCGCGCTTCTTCCTTCAACGAGGTAATTAGCTGTTCCTTCGCTTCATTGGCTGACAGTCCTGCAATGGTCTCCAATTGCTTAATGTGTTGATTTTTCAGTTGATCTACTTCCTCCTGCTTTTTCTGGTTGAACTCGATCATTTGATCCAAACGTTTGTTTTTTGCGTCTAACTCCTGTTTTTCACGGTTGATATTCTCCAGTTTCTGATTCAACGACTGCTCCTTTTGACGGATACTATTTTCTTTCTGGACAATCGTATTATTCCGCTGGCTGACTTCTTTTTCATGTTCAGCCTTTAGCTGTAGAAATTTTTCCTTGGCTTCAAGCTGCCGTTGCTTTTTAACATGCTCTGCTTGATTTTCTGCTTCTTTAATTATCCCTTTAGCTTTTTCACTTGCCTCTTTCTCTTGTTTCTTGAGCAGCATCTGCAGCAAAAAACGTCCAATCACAACGCCTATCAGTAGGGATATTATAATTGAAATGGTTATCGATATACTCATATTTATTATTACTATATAGTTATTATTTACATTTATTTCAAAAAAAAACCGCAACTAAATTTCAGGTACCATGTATTATAAACTTCGATTTCACAGGATTGAGCTCGTGATCATGACCCAGATGGCTTACGCAAAATGGCCTTCATCTTGTTGATGCTCGTGATATTGAAGCGTTAAGTTTAAAATAGTGACAACCCGAATTTAATTGCGGTAAATTCGTTGTTATATAGCTCAATAAAGAACGATTATTTATGAAAGAAATTGGTAAGAATTCCATCCAGTTCATGAAGAGATTGCTCTAAACCAACATCCTTGTTTTGAACATTCTTCTCTGCTTTAATCATACCTGTCGCATACTGTAACACACACATGGACAGGAGATCCTGCTTATCACGAACTGCATAATTTTCCTGCAATTCCTTCATTTTTTCATTTATCAATTTCGCTGCATGTCGTATTACCTCCTCTTCCTGCGCCTCTATCCGTAAGGGGTAAACCCGGTCAGCGATATTTATTTTTATGGAAATTTCTCCCATTTTTCTGAGCTTAATAACGTTATAAACTTATTTTAACAAGTTTATACATCTATCTATTTCTCGCACAAAATCGTTAATTTTTTGTTTTGTGTCAAGTATTTTTTCATTTATGACTTCCTTATCTACTGTTGCCTCCTCAAAAGATTTGGCTACGGTAAGTGCTTTTAGCTTCTCCTCCAACTGCCCCACTTTATCGTTACTTGTCTGAAAAGCGACCTGAATGGCCTGCAACTCCAACCGCAACAAATCATTTTCTTCTTGTAACGTTTCGCACAACTGAATCAAATTTTTCGTTTTCCCAACGATAACATCCACTTGTGCTGATAATGATGCCATACTATTCTCGCAATTAAGTTTTGTCAGTTGAGCCCTTAGCGCACTACAGCACCTGTCTCTCTCTCAAAGTTAACAATTAATTTTTGAATAATACTATCGATTTGTTTATCATTTAGTGTTTTCTCCTCGTCCTGTAACGTAAAGTTCAGCGTATAAGACTTTTTACCTTCGGGAAGCTTATCGCCTTTGTACACGTCGAAAATATGAACCTCTTTGAGCAGTTTGCGCTCGCTCTTACGCGCGATATGGTTCAACTGCTCAAAAGTAACCGCCTCATCGACCAACAAAGATAAATCCCGACGAACAGCCGGATATTTTGAGACTTCCTTATATTTAATGGTATTTTTACGTATAGCTTTTACTACAAGGTCCCAGTCAAAATCAGCATAATAGACCTGTCCGGCTACATCTGCCTGCTGCATAGCAGCCGCAGAAACGGCTCCCAGAGACACCAATACTTTCTGGCCCTTCACATAGTCTAAACCGTAATCCAAATGTTTGCTCCCTGTTTCAACAATTTGTAAATTATCGAGCTTCAGACGCTTTATGATCGTGTCTACAGCAGCTTTCAGCTGATAAAAATTAACATCTTGCGCCTCTTGACTCCAGGGTTGCTCAGCAAACTGTTTTCCAACAACACCTAACGCCAAACGTTGGTTCTCCTTGTACCCCTCGCCCGCAATATGGTATGTTTTCCCGTATTCGAACACTTTTAAATCTCCAGACTTGCGCTTTTGATTGTATTCGATAGCTGTCAACACGGAATACAACAGATTTTGACGCATAGTATCCAAATCCGAACTCAGCGGGTTCAATAACCGTACAGCCGTAGCTTCGTCATCAGCATAAGCCAGCTTGGTCAAAGAATTCGACAAAATCTCCCGATAGCCATTCGCAATCAACAGGTCCGCCACCTGATTCAATACCGCTTCTCTATCCGGTTTTTCCTGCGTATTGAGCGATGCCAGAATCTGTGATTTCAACGCGATATTATTATACCCATAAATACGCAACACCTCTTCGGTAACATCCACTTCCCGGGTCACATCTACTTTATAGGCCGGTACCTCAACCTGAATAGTATCTCCTTCTTCGGCCGTAATAACAATGCCCAAAGCCAATATGATCGCCTTAATTTCTTCGATTGGAATTTCTTGGCCGATCAGCCGTTGCACATTTTTATAATTCACCTCAAAGACAAACGGAGATACCGGGCTTGGATAAATATCCGTAATCGCCGAGGAAACAGTTCCCCCTGCCACCTCTTGTATCAGCAGAGCTGCCCGCTGGAGTGCAAATACCGTTATATTTGGATCTGTACCCCTTTCGAAACGAAACGACGAATCGGTTTTCAACGTGTGACGTTTGGATGTCTTCCGCACAGCGACTGAATTGAAGTAGGCCGATTCCAGAAAAATATCCGTAGTGCTATCCGTCACACCCGAATGCTCGCCACCGAATACGCCGGCAATACACATCGGTTTTTCCGCATCAGCGATGACCAGATCTTCAGCAGACAGTTTCCGTGCCACCCCATCAAGCGTCACAAAGTCTTCGCCCTCTTGGGCCGTTCGAACCATAACCGTATTTCCGGCAATCTTCGCTGCATCAAAAGCATGTAAAGGTTGTCCCAGATCGTGTAAGACATAATTGGTCACATCCACGATATTATTGATCGATCGGATACCGATAGCCTGCAACTTTTCTTTTAGCCAATCCGGCGATTCACCAACCTTTATACCGGAGATATTCAAACCTGAATAGCGTGGGCAAGCCGTAGTGTTTTCCACAATCACTTTCGTTGATTCTGCTGATTCAGTTGTTGTGAAAGCATCAATATTCGGCAACGTGTAAGCACTGCGGAAATACGCCGCCAGATCACGAGCGACACCTAAATGTGAAGCTGCATCCGCACGATTGGGTGTCAGACCGATCTCAAAACGATAATCATCATTCATTTGATACAGGTCTTTTATCAGCGTACCGACTTGAGCGTCCGCCGACAGCTCAACAATACCAGCATGAGAAGTCCCCAACCCAATTTCATCTTCACCACACAACATACCTTCCGATACCTCACCACGAATTTTTGACTTATTAATCTTGAAAGGCTCCCCCGATACCGGATAACAGGTTGTGCCCACTGTTGCCACAATAACTTTCAATCCGACGCGGCAATTCGGTGCACCACACACGACATGAAGCGGTTCTTCACCTCCGACGTCCACCGTCGTCACACGTAGCTTATCGGCATTGGGATGTTGCTCTGCCGTAAGCACCTCGCCTACCACCAATCCCTCAAGTCCTCCCGGAATACGCTGGATCTTCTCTACCGCTTCCACTTCCAGACCGATATCGGTCAATATCAGCGACAGCTCTTCCGGCGTTTTGTCTATATTCAGGTAATCCTTAAGCCAATTATAAGAAATATTCATTTTTATTGTTTTTGAGCAAACAAACTTAGACAAATTCATTTTTATATGCAATATGATTACGTTACATATAAAATGAATTTGTCGATCTCTCCTCTGCCTTTGAAGGTTTATTTTTATAGAGGAAATATAGGGTTTTGTATAGAAAATATTCCGTAACTTTGTCTTTTAATTTGAAGAACGTTCAATACACATATCCATAATGATCCATTTCTTTGAGAACCCATCGAACACGGTATACGGTGTTCAAAGTGTACACTCTTTATCACAAGAAGACATTAACAAACTCAACTGGCTTTTCGGAAACGCTAAAAAATTAGATCAAGAGACCCTTGAACATTGGTATGTGGGTCCCCGGACAGCCATGGTTACACCTTGGAGCACCAATGCGGTAGAGATCACCCAAAACATGGGGATCCAAGGCATTGTCCGCATGGAGGAATTTCAACCGGTACCTGCTGATTTCAATGATTTCGATCCGATGATCTCTCAGAAATACAACGCCTTGACGCAGGAGATGTATACCATCGATATCGAACCCGAACCGATTTTGGAAATCGACGATATCGATGCCTACAATAAATCGGAGGGATTGGCATTAAACCCCGAAGAAGTGGCTTACCTGGATAATTTATCCAGCAAATTGGGTCGTAAGCTAACCGACTCCGAAGTATTTGCTTTTTCGCAAGCCAATTCAGAGCACTGCCGTCACAAGATATTCAACGGAACATTCATTATTGATGGTGAAGAACAGCCTTCTTCTTTGTTTAAGTTAATCAAGAAAACGTCGGCGACAAATCCCAATGATATTGTTTCCGCTTATAAAGATAATGTGGCTTTTATCAAAGGCCCCAAAGTCACCCAGTTTGCCCCAAAATCGGCAGATAAACCGGACTTTTACGAAGAAAAGGAATTTGAATCGGTCTTATCGGTGAAAGCCGAAACACACAACTTCCCCACGACCGTCGAACCGTTTTCCGGTGCCGCGACAGGATCCGGCGGGGAGATACGCGACCGCTTGGCTGGTGGACAAGGCGCGATTCCTTTAGCGGGTACAGCCATCTATATGACGGCTTATTCAAGATTGGAGCAAACCCCTTTACGTGTAGAACAGGGAACAATTACAGAGCTTCCGAATGAAAAAGTAAATCCGAGAAACTGGGAGACAGCAATGGACGAGCGTCAATGGCTTTACCAGACACCCATGGATATCCTGATCAAAGCATCCAATGGTGCTTCTGACTTTGGCAATAAATTTGGCCAGCCCTTGATCACAGGGTCGGTGCTGACTTTCGAACACGAAGAGAATGGCCGTAAACTGGGCTACGACAAGGTTATTATGCAAGCTGGCGGTGTCGGTTATGGCAAGTTAGACCAAGCCAAAAAACATACGCCACAAACCGGTGATAAAATCGTCATTCTGGGCGGTGAAAACTACCGCATAGGTATGGGTGGCGCAGCAGTTTCTTCTGCAGATACCGGAGCTTTTGGTTCAGGTATTGAATTGAACGCTATCCAACGGTCGAACCCAGAGATGCAAAAGCGTGCTGCCAACGCCGTCCGTGGCTTGGTCGAGTCGGATCACAACCCGATTGTATCCATTCACGACCATGGCGCAGGCGGGCATTTAAACTGTCTTTCTGAATTGGTGGAAGATACCGGGGGCCTGATTGATCTGGATGCACTGCCTGTAGGCGACCCTACACTTTCCGCAAAAGAAATCATTGGCAACGAATCACAGGAACGTATGGGGCTGGTCATCGCCGAGAAAGACATCGAGACCTTAAAACGGGTAGCCGAGCGCGAGCGTGCGCCGATGTATACCGTTGGCGATGTCACCGGAGATCACCGCTTTACTTTCCAGTCCCAAACTACGGGCGAAAAGCCAATGGACTATGCATTGGAAGACTTTTTTGGTTCTTCACCAAAAACATACATGCGTGACCAAACCGTCGAAAGGAACTACGCTGATTTGAAATATACCACCGATAATATCCCAGCTTACCTCAATCAAGTACTACAGTTAGAAGCCGTTGCGGCCAAAGATTGGTTGACCAACAAGGTGGACCGTTGTGTCGGAGGCCGTGTCGCCAAACAACAATGTGTAGGCCCTTTGCAACTACCACTAAATAATGTGGGTGTCATGGCATTGGATTATAAAGGTAAAGAAGGTATTGCAACAACCGTAGGTCATACGCCGGTTGCAGGGATTATCGATCCGGCAGCGGCAAGCCGCACGGCTATCGCCGAGTCGCTGTCAAACATTGTTTTTGCACCGATCAAAAATGGTTTGTCAGGTATTTCCCTATCCGCCAACTGGATGTGGGCCTGTAACAATGAGGGGGAAGATGCACGTCTATATAAGGCGGTCCAGGCTTGTTCGGATTTTGCGATCGAATTGGGTATTAATATTCCGACAGGCAAGGACTCCTTGTCCATGAAGCAAAAATATCCGAATGGACAGGATGTCATCGCTCCAGGAACGGTTATCATCTCCGCCGCGGGAAATTGTACGGATATTACGAAGGTGGTTGAACCGGTATTGAAAAAAGAAGCGGGTTCTATTTACTACATCAATTTATCCAAAGACAGTTTCAAATTAGGCGGATCCTCTTTTGCCCAGATTTTAAATAAAATAGGGAAAGAAGCACCAACCATTCAAGACGCGGTCTATTTCAAAACAGCTTTTAATACCGTCCAACAATTGATCTTAGCGGATCAGGTAGCGGCAGGACACGATATAGGATCTGGCGGATTGATTACCACCTTGTTGGAAATGACCTTCGCAGATGTCAATCTGGCTGCCGAGTATGATCTGTCCGACCTTGGCGAGGCAGATACCGCCAAAGTACTCTTTAATGAGAACATAGCCCTTGTGCTGCAAGCGAAAGACGATGCTGCATTCGAAGCTTCTTTTGCACAAGCTGGTGTAGCAGCGGTGAAGATTGGCCAAGCTATAGAAGGAACCACCGTACAGTTTAAGAATAATGCCGATGTGTTTACCTTCGATATTGCTGAAACACGGGATACCTGGTACAAAACATCGTTCCTGCTCGATCAAAAACAATCTAAAAACGGGATGGCACAAGAGCGGTACAACAACTACAAAAACCAACCGCTTCGTTATACCTTCCCGACACATTTTACCGGGAAAAAGCCAGTTATCGACGGGGCAAAACCTCGCCCAAAGGCGGCTATTATCCGGGAAAAAGGATCCAACTCCGAGCGGGAAATGGCGAATGCCATGTACTTGGCGGGATTTGATGTAAAAGATGTGCATATGACGGACCTGATATCGGGTCGGGAAACATTAGAAGATGTTCAGTTCATCGGCACCGTCGGTGGTTTTTCCAACTCCGATGTCTTGGGCTCTGCCAAAGGCTGGGCAGGTGCTTTCTTATACAATGAAAAAGCAAAGAAAGCACTTGACAATTTCTTCGCCCGCCCGGATACTCTTTCGGTAGGTATCTGTAACGGATGTCAGTTGTTCATGGAACTGGAACTGATTAATCCGGATCACGAAAAACACGGGAAAATGCTTCACAACACCTCACAAAAGCACGAGTGTAATTTTGTCTCCGTAAAAATACAGGAAAACAATTCGGTCATGTTAGAGACCTTAGCCGGCACAACTTTGGGGGTTTGGATTTCACATGGCGAAGGAAAGTTTGATTTGCCTTATACCGAAGACCACTATAATATTGTTGCTAAATATGGGTATAAAGAATACCCACACCATCCAAACGGTTCTGCCTTCAGTACAGCGATGCTATGTGACCGCACTGGTCGACACTTAGTGACCATGCCGCATATTGAACGTTCGGTTTTCCAATGGCATTGGGCGCACTATCCAGAGGGTCGCCAAGATGAAGTATCACCATGGCTGGAAGCCTTTGTCAACGCCCGAAAATGGATTGAGGAGAATGTATCCGTATCACAATAAAATAAAACAACGTATCAAGAACGGAGAACTCATTCGATACGAGTTTGTCGAAAGGTATAATAACATTAGTCCAGCATTGGTTCTGTATTTCAAAACAGAACCTTATGTCCGCCCAATTCGCGAACATCGGTTTGAGGAATATGAACCATTACTTAAGGCGTACTCTCGTTAATCCATATCCTCGGCCGTGGGCGTTAATTCACGTCCGGTAGATCTGTTGATGATTACGGATACGATCGCATCGCCAGTTACATTTACTGCGGTACGACACATGTCCAAAGGACGATCCACCGCAAAAATCAAAGCAATTCCCGCAGGATTGATACCTATGGATTCCAGCACAATCACCAACATCAAGATACCTGCACCCGGCACAGCCGCCGCTCCGATCGATGCCAACGTAGCCGTCATTAAAATGGAAAGCTGTTGCATCAGCGTCAGGTCATAACCAAAAACCTGTGCAATAAACACGGCGGCAACACCTTGGTAAAGGCTCGTACCGTCCATATTCACCGTAGCCCCAATAGGAAGCACAAAACTACTCACTTCCTTATGGACACCGATATGCTCCTCGACACGTTCCATCGTGACAGGAAGGGTGGCAGCACTGGAGCTTGTCGAAAATGCAACCAGCTGGGCTGGCGCAAACTTGCGGTAAAACTCCATAACATTTGCCTTTCCCAAAAATTTGAGTAAGGCACCATACACCCCAAAGACCAAGATAACCAATCCCAACAAGACCGTCAGTCCATACATACCTAAGGCTACAAAAATATCCGCAGAGGGCGACTCAGCAACCAAGCTGGCCATCAAGGCAAACACACCAAACGGCGCCGACAGCATAATGATATCTACCAATTTGAGTACAAGCTCGTTGGCCGAATCAAAAATTTTCTTGACAGGCGAACTCTTATCTTCCGGCAAAAGAACCAACCCGACACCACAAAGAATGGTAAAAAAGATGACTTGAAGCATATTGCCATTGGAGCTTGCCGACTCAAAGATATTCTCCGGTACAATATCCACCAAAGGTTGCAAGGGCCCTTGTTGTTTGACCGTTTCGACCTCCAGCATCTTTTCACCGACGGTCCCTCCAAAAGTACCCAACATGTCCGTCCGCGTTTCATCTGAAATAAAGTTACCGGGCTGAATGACATTGACTAAAATAAGTCCCACACCAATCGCCATTACCGTTGTAAAGATATAAATTCCCAAAGTCCGCATACCCATTTTCGACAACTGGCTTATATCTTTTAAGTCCGAAATACCCTTAATCAAGGAAGCTATGATCAATGGGATAGCAATCAGTTTCAACAAGTTAATAAAGATCGTTCCAAAGGGCTTGATCCAGTTGACGACAAACTCTTTTCCCCATGCAAACTGTATAAAAAATATACCAGCTATAATCCCGAATAAAATGCCTAATATAATTTTCCAATGCAGTGCTAACTTCTTCTTTTTCATTAGAATAACTGTTGTTTTTTTTAATTGTTGACGCCTATAATATGACTTAACGAATACGCAAATCAATAAGGTGCACAGAACGGTTTATCAATAATTACCGCAAGATATAGAAAATATCGGGAAACAGAAAAGAACAATAACAAATCCCGGGGGCAATCCGGTCTTGCGTTATGCAGGTCGCACAAGCTCTCCGTTTGGCTAAAATGCCGCCTTAGCCAGATGCGGGTTGTAGGAGGAAGCACTACCATTGTAGCATCTGGGTACAGCGGCGAGTTTTTTGCCTATCTTTTTTGCGGAAAAAAAGTAGGGCCATGTCGCGGCAGCGACGGAGAGGATGAGCGATGGAAAAAAAATGATGAAGACCCGATTGCCCTATCACAAATCCTGGGCAATAGCATATCCCGCAGCCCAGGCCCATTGGAAATTGTACCCCCCAAGCCAACCAGTAATATCCACAGCCTCGCCACCAAAATACAGTCCCCGGTACTTCTTGGCTTCCAAAGTCTTTGGATGAAGTTCGGCTGTTGACACACCACCACGCATCACTTCCGCTTTATCATAACCTTTATCCCCAGCAGGCTTGACCTGAAAGCGATGTATCGTTTCTGCGATAAGCGCTGCATCCGCTTTGCTCAACGAAGCAATCTTAGTCGTTATCGGTAGGAACTTAGCCCAGGCATCCACCATCTTTTTGGTAAAATGGTCGTTCAATAACTGCCCAACGGTACGTTTGCCACCTGCATGCCGTTCCTGTCGGATCAAATCATCCATCTTAAACTTGGGCAAAAGATCAATGGTAAATGTCTCGCTCGTCCGCCAATAAGACGAAATCTGCAATATCGCCGGACCACTTAACCCCCAATGCGTAAACAAAATGTTCTCCTCGAAAGCTATCTTCTCGTTGTACACCCGTGCAAAAACGGAATTTCCAGCCAATGAAGCATACCAACCCGCCTCCTTGCCCGTAATCGTCAATGGAACGAGTGCCGGAGCTGTGGGTATAACCTCCAATCCGAATTTACGTGCTGTCTTTAAAGCCAGGTCGGAAGCCCCGAGCTTAGCTACAGGCAGACCTCCAGAGGCGAAGACAACTTTGGCCGACTGCAAGGTTCGTTCCTTTCCTTCCCGTTCAAAGGTGACGGTATACCCAGCATCCACCGCATCGACCGACTGCACCCGAGCATTGAGCCAAATATCCTGACCAGTTTCATAGAGCAATCGCGTAAATGTTGCCACAATATCTTTGGCCTTATTGGTCAAGGGGAACAGTTGACCAAGGGTCTTCTCTTTCCCCTTTATTCCTCCAAAATTTTCAAAAAAAGCCAGGGTATCGTCTACTGTCCATTGCGCAAAGACGGTATTCAGGAATTTAGGATTTTCCGATACAAAATTTTCTGGAGAAGTATACAGATTCGTAAAATTACAACGTCCGCCACCAGATATCAGGATTTTCGCACCGGGTTTATCATTCCGTTCTAAGACAAGCGTCTTCTTACCCAACAGACCTGCCTGCACAGCGCACATCAATCCGCATGCGCCCCCTCCTATAATAATAGCGTCGTAACTGTTCAAATTAAAAAGTCAAAATTAAAAGTTAAAAAATCATCAATAATCAGTCATTTTCAAATTTTACAACGCGTTGCTCTTTCCACGACTGCTCTGCCAGCTCCAAAATACGGATCACATCCCGAGCTTGCTCCGGCTGCACGATCAGCGGCTCATTACCATCTAATGCGGCAACTATATTTTGATAAAAATCTTGCCCGGAACCTATTTCGCTGGGGACACGTACCGAGATATCTTGTCCATTTTCCATAATCGACAAGATGCCATAGTTATCCTCATATTCCACGCCCCAATCGGTACAGTCGTTCGGCCACACACCGCCACGCAGCAGGTTTTCCTGCGGGTCTACCCCATGTTTGACAAAGCAGCCATTCATTCCATAGATGGCAAAACGTGGTGTAGGCTCTTTGGCCAACATCTGCCCTTTCAGCGACACTTTCAGCCGTGGATAGGAAAGTATAATTTCAAAATCGTCCACAGTCTTTGCCCCATCGCGCTGTACACGTAGATCGGCAAATACCGAATCAGGAAGACCAAATAGCTGCAAGGCCTGATCGATCAGGTGTGCCCCCAGGTCATAATGTATACCCGACCCGGGTAAGTTCTCTTCCCGCCAGGCACCCGGTCTCAGGAAATTGCGGAAGCGATCAAACCGGGCTTCGTAGTTGACGACTTGCCCCAGCCTACCCGAATCGATAACCTTTCTTACTGTCTTGAAATCCGAATGAAAACGTGCGTTGTGATGTACCGACAGCAGGAGATTCTTTTCTTTTGCTAAGGCAATCAACTCATCCCCCTCGGCCGTGGTATTGGTAAATGGCTTCTCGACAACAACGTGCTTTCCCGCTTCCAAAGCAGCTTTGGCCAAGCTGTAGTGTACATCGTTTGAGGTTGCCACAACAACGATATCCACCTCAGGATCGTTGATAATATCATCAGCGGACAGCACGCCTATTGCATCAGGATAGCGCTCAGCTAACATCTGTTGTTGTTCCGGCTTTCGAGCCGTCACTTTATACAATTCCAGACGATCGTTTTCTGCGATGAATGGCGCATGAAACACATGCCCTCCTATGGAAAAACCGATAAGGCCTATTTTGTACTTTTTATCCAATTCTTTTAATAATTTACGACCTCAGAATTACAATTGACAATTAGCCTTTCAGTTCCTTATTGTAGAAATACTCCCAAAATTCATTCATCACCCGCTCTCTTAATGCCTTTATAGCCTGTTTTTGATTATAACGGATTACTTCGACCATTTCTGATTGCTTATCATCTTCATGATATTCATATTTGACCTCTTCATCAAATAATTCTTCCTCAATCCGATTTATAAGACGATACAGATCAAGAATGGTCATATCGACCTCTTTGTATGCATCATCATGATGCTTACTTATCCGCTCCTCTGTTCTGAAAAAATCTGATACTTTTTTCATAACTCTTAATTTCTATTATTCTAATGCGTTCCTTACTATTCATTATATTAAGCACACGATGAAACGCTAATAAAACTGAAGAGTAAATCTACAAATATTTCTTCTTTGGACTTTGCTTGGTGTGAAAGACTGAATACACTACGACTTCGTCATTATAGACACGATAGATAATCAAGTAAGGAAAATCCTTGACATAAGCCTCTCTGAAAGGCGTCTTTTTCTCAGGGAAATGCAAAGGATTTTGGACAATCCTCCTCAGGAAGCCTTCAACAAACACAATAAATCTCTCCCCCAACCCTATCTGTTGCTCTTCATACCAATCTACCGCATCTGCCATTTCTTTTTGAGCCTGCAATAGGATAACCAAGCGATAATTCATTTTTTCATCCTCTGTAACAAAGCTGTTTTACACTCTTCCCATGAAAGGGTCTGGGCTTCTCCCCTTTCATAAACTTGTTGTCGTTCGAGAAGTTCTGGCATAAACCAATCTGGTATAGCACTCTCTGATACGGCCTCTTTTTCTGCAAACAACAATGCTTTTACCTGCATCAAAATAGATTCATCATCTGTCTCCGCAAGCCGTTGGATAAGGTTTAGTTTTTCCTTTAAAAGTAATGCATCCATAACTGAATCATTTTATCAAAGATAAGGATTTTTTCATGAAATATAGTGAAGCAACAAACCAGAATGAGTATCCGTTCTCCTTTGATTTTTGATAGGTTTATTACTATAAGTTTTTGAGTACACTGCTTATCTCATATTTTTTTGTGAGATATTCCAAACTTTTAGATGTAAAGTTCCCCCCCATTCGGGTTTACTTTTCTTGTCTATGTAATCTCTGTTAGAAAAGATTTTGTTTTCTAAACTTTCAGTTATCCAAGCCGTTCCAGGTATCAACAGCAACACAGGCTCTTGGTTAGAAACTAAAATTACAAATGCGATTAACAGATTAGGCCTTATGATCTCGCCCCACTTTTCTTTGGTTTCTTACTGATTATTTCAATCCGAAAATCTTTAAAACAAATCAGAATGAGTACCAGTTCTCGCTAACGAAACCAATTTTATGTCATCATCCTGCTTTCCAGATCAAAAGCCAATCTGGCTGTATGTGACATTCCCAATATCCCTTGAAATTTCCTTTTAGAACATGTGGTTTATATTTAGCCGGAAGCTTTCCTTTCTCTCGCAACAATAACAAAATCTCTTCCAAAAGAGAAATATCTAATCCTCTTTTCTTCGCAAGCTTATAATCTTTTTTGAATTTACTTTCAAAGACTATTTCGTACATGGATTACGAATTCAGTTTTTCCATTAAATCTGCATGGGACTTTGTTCTTGTCAGTCCTTTTCCCGCTTCTATATTCGTTATCGCTTTTAACGTTTCTTTGTTGGGTTTCGCTGTCACTTTTCCATAAAGCCCCTTTTCTTTAGAAACCTCAAATTTTATTTTCAATGCTTTCATAAAGGCCTTGATAGCTTCTATCTGCGAAGCGTCTTTTGTATGGGCAATGATATTAATTGTTTCCATGTATCTCTTCCGTTACAATAAAACGCATATTTTTGCTTGAGTTCGATCGTTTTTACCTTCACTTGGTCTGTAAGAACCAACGGCATACAATCGTGAAGCAAATTCTTTATAATTCTAATTTCTTGTTTGGTAATATCCTTTCTACCTAACAATTCGATTTCTGAAATTACGGAGATAGCAAAAACATACTTACTTATCTCTTCGACCTGTGGTAAGTCTTCTAATATATACAGCAAGATATTCGTATCAGCTAAAAAATCAATCCCATTCATTACGAACTGATTTTTGATAAGCTAACCCATCTACCCCTCTTTTCAATTTACCTAAATGGGCGGTAAGACTTCTGGGTTTTCCAGTTTTTATTTTTTTTTGTATACCAAAAGCATCAGTTGCTCAATGACATTTGCATCTGTTTCATTAAGAATATGACGCACCAAATCCACTTTTGTCCTATTCAAATCTACTGTACTCATAGTTTACTCCTTTCTGCCATTAGTACAAACTTAGATAAAATTGCTTTGATATGCAATTTTAACTGCGTTGCATATCCAAAGCAACTTATCGTTCTCTCCTCTGCCTTTGAAAGCTTATTTTATAGAGGAAATATACAAAACCCTTCGCATATTAAGGAGATCTCACAATGTAAACAAATCACCTCATCTTCAAATCATCCCGAATAAGCCGTTTCCGTTCGCAATACACTCTACGCACATCGCAATACCCTAAACCCTACATCCGCTCCGGAACCCCAATTCCCAAAAGCCGCATACTCTCCGCTATTATCTTCGCTGCTGCCGCTGATAAATGCAGACGGAAAGTCTTCACATCTTCCTGCTCTGCCTTTAGGATACTTTCCTCGTGATAAAACTTGTTGTAGAGCTTAGCGACTTCATAAGCATAATTCGCGAGCTGTGCCGGACTAAATTCCTGCGCCGAAGCTTCGACGATCGCCGGAAAGTTACCCAACACCTGAATAAGGTCACGTTCGTACGGAGACACATTTTCCAGCACAATCTTATCCTCCGTGCCACTAAAATCCGCCTTACGCAGCACCGAGCGGATACGGGCATAAGTATATTGGATAAAAGGTCCGGTATGGCCTTGAAAATCCACCGATTCATTCGGATCAAAGAGTAAGCGCTTCTTCGGATCCACCTTCAACAGGAAATATTTTAAAGCCCCCATCCCGATGGTCGTATATAGCTCCGCTTTTTGTTCGTCCGTGAAATCATCCGTCTTCCCCAGCTCTTCCGTTCTCGCCCGAGCAGTCTCCACCATCTCCGCCATCAAGTCATCCGCATCTACTACTGTCCCCTCCCGGGATTTCATTTTGCCCGATGGCAGATCCACCATCCCGTAAGACAAGTGGAAAAGACCTTCCGCCCAATCGAAGCCTAATTTCTTCAGGATCAAAAACAGTACCTTAAAATGGTAATCCTGCTCATTCCCAACGGTATAAACCATTCCACCTACATCTGGAAAATCCTTTACCCGCTGAATAGCCGTGCCGATATCCTGTGTCATATAGACCGAAGTGCCGTCCGAACGCAACACCAGCTTTTCGTCCAAGCCTTCATCCGTCAGATCAATCCAGACTGAGCCGTCTTCTTTTTTATAGAACACACCCTTTTCCAGCCCCTTTTCGACCTCGTCTTTTCCCAACAAATACGTTTGGCTCTCGTAATAATTGAAATCAAAATCAACACCAATATTCTTGTAGGTCACGTCAAAACCGTCGTAAACCCAACCGTTCATCATTTTCCAAAGATTAACCACCTCTTCATCGCCAGCTTCCCATTTACGGAGCATATCCTGCGCTTCGAGCATCAAAGGAGCTTGCTTTTTTGCTTCTTCTTCGGAAAACCCCTGTTCTTTCAGTTCGTCGACTTCCTTTTTATAAGCCTTATCAAATTCCACATAAAAATTCCCGACCAGCTTATCCCCTTTCAACCCGGTCGATGCAGGTGTTTGTCCGTTCCCAAATTTCTGCCATGCCAACATGGACTTACAGATATGGATACCACGATCATTGATAATCTGCGTCTTATATACTTTTTTACCCGAAGCCTTTAAAATTTCGGCCACCGAATAACCTAGAAGCACGTTACGTACATGTCCCAAATGCAAAGGTTTGTTGGTATTGGGAGACGCGTATTCAACCATGACGGCCTTTCCGCCTACGGGAAACTGTCCAAAATCGTCCTGTAGTACGGTCCCGTTCAACAGCCCTACCCAATAGCTATCGGCGAGGCTGATATTCAAAAACCCTTTGATGACATTGAAAGCTGACACCACCTCGACATGCTGCTGAAGATAAGTGCCGATTTCTGCTCCGGTCTCTTCCGGCGATTTTCTCGAAAAACGTGTAACCGGAAAAGTTACTACCGTAATCTGACCCTCAAATTCCTTGCGGGTCTCCTGCAAAGTAACCTGTTCTTTTGCTAATTCGGCATTATAAAGTGAACGAACCGCTGCAACCGTTTGTTCGATAAGTGTTTGTTGAATGGAAATTGCCATGTAAATATTACGTAATAATCTATATCTTTCTGATAATGAACACGAAAATTATCCATACAGGTATTTAGGTATTCATTACGAAAGCATATCTTTGCCAAAAATAATAAAAAATGCAGAGCTATCAGGAATTTCTTGACTTAAGTGTTGGCTTTCCACAAGACGGATTCGAAATTATCGACGACGAATTGTACTTCCACGATTTGAATTTGATGGAGATGATAGAAACGTACGGTACTCCCCTACGTTTTACATATTTGCCTATGGTCAGTAAAAAGATACAACAGGCAAAGATTCTCTTCCAAACGGCTATACTCAAACATAATTATAGAGGGTCATATAAATATTGTTATTGTACAAAATCTTCTCATTTTAAGCATATTGTTGAGGAAGCATTAAAGAATGACATTCACCTCGAAACCTCGTCAGCCTTCGATATGCCGATGATCGATTCGTTGGAACGTGCCGGTACGGTCTCCAAAGATATTACGGTAATCTGTAATGGCTTCAAAACCTATCAGTACAAGCAGTATATCATCGATATGATTCACGATGGGTATACGAACATCATACCTGTCTTGGACAATAAAGAGGAGTTCAACCTATACGACGACGAAATCGAATTGGATGAGCCTTGCTCGCTGGGGATCCGTATCGCAGCAGAAGAGCAGCCCGACTCGCAGTTTTACACCTCTCGCTTGGGGGTCCGTTCGGAAGATGTCATTGACTTCTACAATAGTAAGATCGTCAGCAATCCCAACTTTAAAGTTAAACTCTTACATTTCTTTATTAATTCGGGCATCTCGGATACTCCTTATTATTGGAACGAACTCGAGAAATACGTCACCTTATACTGTAAATTCAAGAAAGTCAACCCGGATCTGGACACCTTGGATATCGGTGGCGGTATGCCGTTTAAAGATTCCCTGGTACATGACTTTGACTATGAATATATGGTCAACGAGATTGTCAATCGTATCAAGCAGATCTGTGCCTATCATGAAGTTATGGAACCGGATATTATTACCGAATTCGGCAAGTATACCGTAGCAGAAGCTTCGGGTATTTTATATAAGGTGTTGGGTCGTAAACAACAGAACGACCGAGAAAAATGGTTCATGATCGACGGTTCGTTCATCACCAACCTGCCTGACGTGTGGGCGTTGAACCAAAAATATATTCTGCTGCCTATCAACAACTGGGATTCGGAGTATGAAAAGGTAAACATAGGTGGCATCACCTGCGACGGACAGGATTATTACAACCAAGAAGCACATATGAACTCGGTGTTTATGCCAAAGACCCGTAAAGTGCAGTACCTCGGGTTTTTCCACACCGGAGCCTATCAGGACGTATTGAGCGGGTATGGCGGTATACATCATTGCCTGTTGCCGTCTCCCAAACATGTGTTGATACGTCGCAACCGAGACGAGACATTCAACTATGAGGTGTTCGGTGAAGAGCAAAATTCCAAACAGGTCATGAAATTATTGGGATACCAGTAAGTTATGAAACGTTTTTTAGTTCGAAGTATGCAAGTTCTCCTTATTCTCATCCTCCTTGTGGTCATAGGCACCTTCCTCTACCTGAAACATGCCAGGTTTGGCGAAAATGCGAGCGGCGAGCGACTGGCAAAGATGGAACGCCTGCCGAACTACAAAAACGGTGCATTTGATAACCTCGAATTTACCCCTGCATTAGCCGAAGGCACAACTTGGGGCGATATGTTAAGGAGCTTCTTCTTCAGTAAAAAAGAACGCAATGTTCCGCAGGATCCCATTCCGGTCGACAAAAACAACCTGCACGACTTGCCTCCTGATAGCAATCTGTATGTCTGGTTTGGCCATTCCTCCTATCTTCTCCAGTTAGATGGTAAGAAAATTTTGGTCGACCCGGTGTTCAGTACATACGCTACACCGGTACGGATCAGCGTGCGGGCGTTTAAGAGTACCTATGCATATACCGCTGATGATATGCCGGAAGTCGACATCATGCTGATTACGCACGACCATTGGGATCATCTGGATTACAACACCGTCATGCAATTGAAGCATAAGGTGAAGCATATCATCACTGGCCTCGGTGTAGGGGCCCATCTCGAAAAATGGGGTTACCCTGCCGATCAGATTACCGATCTTTATTGGGGAGAAACGACCGATCGGGCAGGCTTCCAGATCACTTCAGCAACGGCAAGACATTTCTCCGGCCGGACATTTAAACGTAACACCACCCTCTGGTCTTCTTTCATACTAACAGGGTCAAAGAACATATACATCGGCGGTGACAGTGGCTATGGCAAGCATTTTAAAGAAATCGGTAACCAATATGGGCCTTTTGATTTTGCCATTCTGGAAAACGGACAGTATAATCTGATGTGGAAATATATACACATGATGCCCGAAGAGGTCATCACGGCAACACAAGATTTGCGTGCACGGTACGTTATCCCTGTACATTCGGCAAAGTTCCCACTGGCCAATCACCCCTGGGACGAACCGTTAATCCGGGTCACCAAAGCCGCTAAAGAAAAGCAAGTTGACTTGATTACACCACGAATTGGTCAGATTGTTTTTCTCGATCGCCTGCCTTCCAATACGGAATGGTGGGTAGGGATACGGTAAAAGCGTTTTATCCCTTCAATAAACAGGATACACACTATAGTAACCATTACGATCATGCCGATAATATTTCGGTCCAAAGGTGTCGTTTTAAAAATATGATCTAAAAATGGTACATATACGATCAGCAGTTGCAGTGCAACAGTACCTATAATCGCGAGCCACATCCCCCGGTTGGCAAAGATATCGCTCGAAAACAGCGAGTGATATGCCGAACGTACCGCGAGGGCATTCCCCAGCTGTACAAAACATAGGGTAGTAAATACCGCAGTCTGCTGCGTCACAGTATCATATCCCGCCCGTGCCGTCCACCACTGGATAAACAGTGCAGAGATTGCCAAGAAGACTCCCGTGACAACTATTCTCGGAATGAGCCCGCCTGCAAACAAATTCTCTTTCGGTGGACGGGGCGGTCGGTTCATGATGTCCTTCTCCGCCGGCTCCGCCACAAGCGCCAGTCCTGGCAAACCGTCCGTTACCAGATTAATCCAGAGAATGTGAATAGGAAGCAAAGGCGTGACAAATCCCAGTATTGGTGCTGCGACAATAACCAGGATTTCTGCCAGGTTGCAGGAAAGAACATACACAATAAATTTCTTTATATTTTCATAGATCCTTCTCCCCTCCCGTACCGCTTTTACAATGGTAGAAAAATTATCATCCAACAGAATCATGTCGGCCGCCTCCTTCGAGACGTCCGTTCCCGTTATACCCATCGCAATACCAATATCAGCCTGCTTTAATGACGGCGCATCATTCACGCCATCTCCTGTCATCGCCACAAACTCGCCCTGTGCTTGCAACGATTTGACAATACGAAGTTTTTGCTCCGGCGACACGCGCGCATAGACGGCGGTGTGTCGGGTCTCTCGATCAAATTCCTCCGCTGTAAGCTCGTCCAGGTCAGCGCCAGCATGTACATCATGTGTTCCCGATTCGACCATTCCTAAGCGCTCCGCGATAGCAGTTGCCGTTAGGGGCTGATCCCCCGTAATCATCACTGTTTTAATACCTGCCGTTTTACATTCGTCAATCGCATCGATTACCTCTTCCCTTGGTGGATCTATCAAGGCTGTCATACCCAGCAGTTCAAGGTCACTTTCATCTTCCGCCGTGATCTCTCCGGGATTTTTGTCAAAGACTTTAAAACCAAAAAATAACACCCGTAGCCCCTCTTTCGCCCAGGCTCGGTTCATATCGAGCCATTCTTCCTTTTTTTCATTTGTTTCCGAAACAGCCTCCATCATTTTTCCGGGTGCACCTTTGACAAACAAGATCCATTTATCCCCGTATTGATGCAAGGAGCTCATACGCATCCGCACCGAATCAAAAGGCAGTTTAGCAACAAGCGGAAAGCGCTTATCTGCGTCTATTTTGGTTATACCATGCTGAAGTGCATAATTTACTAAAGCCGTTTCTGTGGAATCGCCGAGTAACTCATCGGATTCGGAGAACCGGACCTCATTGTTCAGCATCATGGCATACTTCAAGAGCTCATCCTGATCCGGGGCCGCTTGGATCTTTTCGACCGTCATCACATTTTGGGTGAGTGTACCCGTCTTATCGCTGCAGATATAGGTCACCGACCCCAGTGTCTCCACAGCTGGCAGCTTCCGGACCAGGGCCTTCTGTTTAACCATCCGCCTTGCGCCCTGTGCCAATGCGATGGTAACTACAGCGGGGAGTGCCTCGGGCAATGCCGCGACCGCCAGAGAAAGTGCAATTAAAAACATGTCGAAAGGCTCTTCCCCCCTCCACAGGCCGAAGCCATAGATTATTACACAAAGTACGATGACGACGACGGCCAACTGCTTGCTGAAAACAGCTAATCGTTGTTGAAGGGGTGTCTTTTGCGCTTCCACTTCCATCATTTCTGCAATCTTGCCGATCTCGGTTTTGATACCGATTGCCGTAACCACTGCCTTTGCCGATCCGTTACTCACCATTGTACCCTTGAACACCATGTTATGTTGATCGCCAGGGACTAAATTTTCATCCGGTATGGCTTCTGTTTTCTTTTCGACCGTATGGCTTTCGCCCGTAAGCGATGCTTCCTCTGTCCGGAAAGAACTGACCTGAAACAACCGAGCATCTGCCGGAACAATATCTCCCGCTTCCAGTAAAATAACATCGCCCGGCACCAGCTCTTTTGCATCAACTTTGACGGGTTTATCGCCACGGAGAACTACCGCATGCTGTGCAGACATTTCCTGCAACATTTTGATCGATTTTTCGGCATTATATTCCTGCGAATAACCCATCCAGGCGTTACCGATAATGATGGCCAAAATAACAAAGGCATCTGTATGTTCCCCTACGGCAAAGGAAATGATCGCCGCAATAATTAGGAGAATAATCATGACATCCATAAACTGCGCCAAGAGGATGGACCATCGGCTTTTCTGTTGCGCATCCGGCAGTTTATTGGCGCCGTATTCGTTTTGCAAAGCTGTTATGTTATCGCTGGGTAAACCAGAAGATGTTGTCTTCAATTGCTGAAAAAGGTCGTCGTTAGCGAGCTGATAGAATTTTGCCATGATAAACCGTGTCTTTATACAATAATGTTTACTATACAAAGAATTAAAAAAGATATAATGTTTTAACGAGCTACTCTTTTACTTTTTTTTCGTATGTTAGTAGTAACCAAAATAAACGGTGTAGTACCCTCGGTAATGTATTAATTCTAATCTTAACAGCAATGGAAGAAAACAAGCCAAAACTCACAAGACAAACCGGTGCTCCGGTTCCTGACAACCAAAATTCCCAGACCGCCGGACCACGAGGACCGCTCCTGATGCAGGACTTCTGGTTTCTCGAAAAAATGGCGAACTTCGATCGGGAAGTTATCCCCGAGCGGCGCATGCATGCAAAAGGTTCGGGCGCGTTCGGCACCTTCACGGTGACACACGATATTACACAGTATTCGAAAGCCAGCATCTTCAGTGAAATCGGCAAGAAAACGGAAATGTTTGCCCGGTTTTCTACCGTTGCTGGTGAAAGAGGTGCTGCAGATGCGGAAAGAGACATCCGGGGCTTTGCCTTAAAATTCTATACCGACGAAGGCATCTGGGATCTGGTCGGCAACAATACACCCGTCTTCTTTTTCCGTGATCCCATGAAGTTTCCAGATCTCAACCACGCCGTGAAACGCGATCCGAAGACGAATTTACGCAGTGCAAATAACAACTGGGACTTCTGGACATTGCTCCCCGAATCCCTGCATCAGGTGACTATTGTCATGAGTGATCGGGGGATACCGAACGGTTATAGACATATGCACGGTTTCGGAAGTCATACGTATAGTTTTATCAATAAGGACAATGTCCGTCATTGGGTAAAATTCCATTTCGTCACCCAACAAGGGATAAATAATCTATCGGACGAGGAGGCTGCCAAAATCATCGGTATGGATCGGGAATCGGCACAAAGAGACCTTTTCGACGCGATCGAAAGAAATGATTTTCCAAAATGGAAAATGTTCGTGCAGATTATGACGGAAGAGGAAGCCAAAACCTACCGCTTCCATCCGTTTGACCTGACAAAAGTATGGTCGAAGAAAGATTTTCCGCTCATTCCTGTCGGCGAGTTCGAACTGAACAAAAATCCGGACAACTACTTCCAGGACGTAGAGCAAGCGGCATTCAACCCGACGAATATCGTTCCGGGTATCGGTTTCTCACCCGACAAAATGCTTCAGGGCAGGTTGTTCTCCTACGGCGATGCCCAGCGTTATCGGTTAGGCGTCAACCATTACCAAATTCCGGTCAATAAACCGCGGTGCCCTTATCACGCGTTTCACCGTGACGGTGCGATGCGGGTCGACGGCAATTATGGTGACGCTAAACACTATAACCCAAACAGCTACGGCGAATGGCAAGAACAGCCCGAGGCCAAGGAACCACCATTAGAACTGGAGGGAACAGCTTATGCCCATAATTTCAGAGATGATGATGAGGACTATTTCACCCAACCGGGCGATTTGTTCCGCATTATCAAAGCAGACGGCAAAGCCGAAGTACTCTTTAAAAACACAGCAGCACAAGTCGGCGGCGCCGAGAAGTTCATCCAGATCCGTCACATCAGAAACTGCTACAAAGCCGATCCGGAATACGGAGAAGGTGTAGCACGAGCTCTCGGATTAACCATGGAAGAAGTCAAGAATTTTGACATGACGCCTTATGATAGATGGGCACCACGGCCTTCTATGGGGTAACTGGTGTTACATCATTCCATTATAGTGTCTCCTATATCTGTTTTATACAAGGTGTAGGAGGCATTTTATTTAAAAGATTTACCATGAAACCGACCGTAGAAATCCGCTTTCCTGCTTTGTCCGACCCCGCACACCAAGGTTCTGTAACGACTGACGCTAACGATATTGATGTAACCATCAAGACAACAGATGTTATACAGTATACGCAAACCGTGATCACGCTGAACACACCCGTAGCAACCCGTGCCACCGTTCATATCCCCGAAACCGGCCTATATCTTTTTTTATTAGTTACCGGCAATCTCATCGTGGAACGCGCAGAAGCGTCAGGTATACCTTTCGCACCGTCCGACAACCATTGCCAGGCATTTTATATCACCCAGGGCAACTATTCAGTCACTTTTAAGTCGGGTAAGCACCGTCTGGTCTCTTATGCCTTGTGTACAGCATGGATGACGCGCTTACAACGAACGCTACCTTTTATCCATACGGTTTCGGCCAGCATAACACCTTATCAAGAGGCGCTGATTTTCCCACGCTACAGTCTTTCCAACGCCTTAATGGAACGCATAATTTCCCTCAGCTTCCAATCGGCGTATGACGAGGATGGTGTTGAACTGGAGTATTCACATCATCTGGACCACATCATGGCCTTCTATGACAATCTCATGGTCAAAGCCCGACATGCTACCGAACCTAAAATGCAGTACCGGGAAATCGTCCTTCGATTCATTGCACACTGCAACCGACTGTTTCCCACCAACAGTCAGCGTAGTGTCAAGGCTGTGGCAGCCACTATTGGTGTTTCCTTAAAAACCTTGAACCGGGCATTCCACTCGCTTTCAAACGGAAAAATAACCGCTGGCCAACTGCTGCGGCAGATACGGATGACCGCCGCACACCGGCTCCTTACCGATGAAAATGGAGGCATGACAGTAGGCGACGTAGCCCATCTGTTGGGCTATGGAGAAACCTCAGCCTTTACAAAAGCGTACCGCCAAACATGCGGTCACCTACCTTCGGAAGCGCATCGTTTCTCGGCAGAAGATCTACCTCAAATCGAGCTACCATGTCCAGAATAAACCATACCGAATGTCCGTAATAGACTAACCAAAAAAGCCATAATGGATGATATTTGTTTTCGAATACTTGACAATATTATTTATTATGGAAACACCTGCTGTACTGGCACTCATACTCGATGAAATCAAAAAAATCCGAAATTTTCTTGCTACGGATACACTGGAGCAGGGACAGCTATCGTCTGCCACCCAGCCGCCCAACGAGGTTCCCGAACATGTCGATATCACCTGGATCACAGATTACTTTGGCATCTCCAAGGGAACCTTCTACAATGAAGTGGATGACAAGTTACTGAAAGCCGCCCTGTATATCGGCCGTAGGCCGTACTACCTGAAGTCGGATGTAATCAAGTTAATGACGGAACGTAAAGAGAAACACCTCATTTTCCGTAAACTAAATAGCGAACGGAAGAATAAAAATAACCAAAATGAGGACGATAAGTGATTGCTTGCGAACGGGAAGCAATCGGTTACACTCCGTAAACGATGATTTCCGTATCGGAAACGACAACTTAAGATTTGCAAGCAATTGCCTAAGCTTCGCAGACGATCACTTCCGCACCACAAGTGATTGCTTCCCTGCCGGAAGCAATTGGTTCCGCCTCACAAACGACAGCTTCCGTGTCGGAAACGACAGCTTAAGATTTACAAGCAATTGCCTAAGCTTCGCAAACGATCACTTCCGCTCCGCAAGTGATTGCTTCCGTGCCGGAAGTAATTGGTTCCACACCGGAAACAACGGCTTCCGTATCGGAAGCAACAGCTTAAGATTTACAAGCAATTGCCTAAGCTTCGCAAACGATCACTTCCGCTCCGCAAGTGATTGCTTCCGTGCCGGAAGCAATTGGTTCCACTTCGGAAGCAACGGCTTCCGAAGTGCAAGTAAGTACAAGTAAGTTCAAGTACGTTCATCCTCGTCTAAAAAATTGATACGGCACAGCTTCTATTCTATGTTTGTCCCTGTCTGTTGCAACGACCAGGGAAAATCCGAAAACCTGCGAATAAGAGTAGGAAATTATTTTTTTAAAATTAATAACATTCAATTTTTTAGTCATGAAAAGACAAGTTAAAATTAATTATGGAAACTACCGCGATGCTGAGCTGGGATACCTCGCCAGCACCGTGTACCAAGCTATTGGTGAGAACGTAGAATTTTTCGCGGAACCCAATCCGCCACTGGCAGAGCTCGAAGCCGCCATAGCGGATTACAACGAGAAAATGCAGTTTACCAACCGCAAAGGCAGTCCCTACGACTCCGAGTCCAAGAACGCCAGCAAACGGGCATTAGTGGATGTGCTGCGCCGATTGGCCTTTTATGTCAACACGACCTGTGACGGAGTGGTACATAAACTACTCAGCTCCGGCTTTCGGCTCAAGGGACTTCCCGGAGAGTTGACCGCACCGACCACACCTACCCGTGTCCGTCTCGTCGACGGCGAGCGTAGTGGAGAGTTGGCACTACTCTTCGACTCGGTAAACAAAGCCTCGGAATACGAATACCAGCTGGGCACAATGGTAGACGGTGAAATTGCCTGGGGCGATATCGACTCTTTCCGACACGGTCGCTCTATACGCAACAACATCATCCCTAATCTGACCCGCGCAGTAACCTATTACGCTCGCGTACGTGCACGCAATCCGCAGGGTATCAGTGACTGGAGTGAACCTGTATCACAGATTGCCCGGTAGTTCTGGATAAGGTAACAATGTCCCTATAATTCCCAACCTTGTCGGCTGTCTTTGTACTGCCGGCAGGGTTGTTAAAAAACAGTTTACTTTTTAAAAATTACAATTATGTTAAAATCAATTTCATTACCCGCCCCACCCGGCACTATTTCTTGGAGCGGTGGGCGTATGACGCTGGATGCCGCAGTTTTGCTATTGACGCTTCTAGCCTACATCTTCTGCGGACCGATACTTCGCCAGCTAGATGCTACAGCTGCCCCTTTTGATGCGGGCTTGCTGAGTGCCTTAGCTTTTGCCGCAGCGGCGGTTTTGGCTGCGAGTCTGCTGGCCCGCCTATTAACAGCAGCATTGGCTCAATACGCCAAAGCTGTTATGGTTGAACCTTTAAATTTGATGAGACCATGGCAACACCTGTATTTGTTTCTGGGCTTGTTCTGCTTGTTTTTCTGCGGTTTCATGCTGGTGCTTATCGCCCTGCTGTAGATCCGCCCCAGCATGACGACGCACGTCAGCGACTACGGAGCGTCTATATAGCCGAGCTTGGCGTGCAAGAAGCCACGGGACGAAACAACGGCTCACGTGTGGAGGAATACCTCCGCTACTGTAACCTCGGTGCAGGTCATGCCTGGTGCGCCGCCTACGTCAGCTGGTGTTTCGGCAAAGCGGGGTATGCCCAACCACGGAATCCCTGGAGTCCTGCACTTTTCCCCGCCAGTCGTACGGTCTGGACAAAAGGTGGTAATACCGACCCCATCCGACAGGGCGATGTGTTCGGCATATACTACCCCACTGTGAAGCGTATTGCACATGTTGGGTTTATAGACCAGCTGGACGGCAAGTGGTTGGTTACGGTAGAAGGGAATACCGACAACCGCGTGCTTCGGAAAAGGCGACACATCGGAAGCCTGTATGCCGTAGCCGATTGGATATCGGATCCGGACAGGCATTAATTCATTTATTATAATAAAATTTAAACTTCGCTCATGAAGCCCTGTCGGTAGCCTTATGCCACCGGCAGGGTTGATTAATCAAAAACAAAATGAACCGTTTACTCTTGTTTCTAGTTTGCCTCCTGTGTGCCTGCCAGACCCATCGTATGCGGCATACCTCCCGACGGGATAGCAGTTCCATACATAGCTCAACGGCAGTCACCCATCTCGAAAAAGCGGTGACACAATCCTTCCACGAACAGCAGCTACAGTGGTCCGCCGGATCGACCGCCGTCGTCATCCTCCCTAAAGGAGTTATATCTTACCACCCTTCCCAGGGATTTAAGGGCGAAGCTACGGCTATCCTCTCCTATCGGTCAAAGAAGGCGCATACGGCAACAACCTCCGACCAAACCATCGACCAACAGGCGACACAGTCGTCTATGAAATCCGGGGCTTCAGCCACGCAAATCGATGTCAAGGCAGCCGGATTGGAAAGCGAGCGAAAGCCTGTCAGGGTCTTCTCGTTCTGGTGGCTGGGCGTCACTTTGGTGGTATGTGGTTTGGTGGTATTCTTACGGTGGTTTTATCGGTGAGGGGAAAACTATACCTGCTCATATACATCATCCATCGTAAGTGCCACGATCATCCGGCTATCAATCGACCGAAAATGTGCTTTGCCACATTTTATTTTTCCGCTTTCAATAGGGCGCAAGGCTTCGTCGAAAACTGTTCCTTTCGATTCGGTAACAAAATATAAATGCTCACCGTCGCCTTTTTTATACATGATTGCCCAGTCGGGATTGTAGGTACCCAATGGTGTCGGAATAGTAAACCAGCTTGGCAATTTCGTGTATAAGGAGATATTTTCACTTTGTTCAAACTCTCTTGCCAGATTGACCTCCACATCCGAATCGCATACCGTATAACTATAAGCCGATTTGCTGGCCTCGACCAATCTCTTGCTTAAGTAACCAATCAAATCCTCATCTTCAATCCGCTTTTGGTCGTAATAATCATCTACCCGCTCATATTCAACACCCACTACAATGAATAAACGCTTTTGCAGATTGATCACATCCATACAACTTTCGATAAAAGCCTGTGGATTAATGGTAAAATAGCGCAGTACCCGTGGTTCAATTCCTTTCAGGATTTTCACAATAGTACGCCGGGTCAGATCGGTCTCATCTTGGAGATAACTGATAATATCGGGCAAATAGCGAAAAAGAGCTTGTTAAATTTTTGATCATGCTCTATCAATTTATTTTCAATACTTGAAAGACGTAAATGCTGAATTGTTTCTTGACCAACGAGTCTTCTTAATTCTACAAAATCATTCATAATTTGGATGCTGACTTTTACAGCAACATCACTTCGTAAGACGGCAGACAACATAGCTACGCCCTGCTCCGTAAAAGCATACGGGTTTACCGAGGAATGTTTTAACGACTCAAACCGGTCGCAATTTGCGACCAGTTCATCTTTTTCTTGGTTATTCAATTGAAAACGAAATGTTTCGGGAAACCGATCAATGTTACGTTTTATTTGCTCATTTAATCTCTTTACTTCTACTTGATACAATTTCTGCCAGATCTCTATCGAACATGACTTGTTTTTCCCGAATAGTAAAAATTCGATTTTCTATATGTTGTTGCGATAGGATTAAATCTTTACTCATTATTTTGGCAGTTCAATTTTAGACAAGTTCTCGACTATAATCTTATTCAGGTGTGATTACCTCACTGCATTGTAACAAATTTAGTAAATATCTGTTACAGCGAATAAAATAAATCCCCTACAAAACCAACTCATACCTTGTCGACCGCCCACCTGCGTGTAAGGACAAAGCGCCTATCTCCAGCAAATATTGCAAGTCCCGTGTAGCCGTAGCTTTGGAGGCTTTGGTGATAGCCGTATACTTTTTAGCGGTCATGCCACCTTTAAAGCCATCAACACCAGCCTCGAACATCCTATTTATAGCCTTCATTTGTCTGTCATTCAATTGCTCTTTAAAACGATCAAAATACTTCACCTTCTTTACGGTAAACTCAATCAATTGTTTCGCTTCAATCTGTGCCTCGAGGATGATGTTAGTGAAGTAGGTGATCCATTCGGTAATTTCCAGACCGCGCTGTGCTGACTTAAGGGCATCGTAATATTGTGTCTTATTCTTCTCGATCACCCTAGATATCGATAGCAATACAGGGCTCTGCAATGTATTGGACAAAGCATATTCAGCTAATGCCCTTCCGATACGCCCGTTTCCATCTTCAAACGGGTGTATACTCTCAAAATACAAATGGGTGATAGCCGATTTGACCAACGCTGTACTGATTTTATCTTTAGTGGGCAACTCCGTATCATTATACCAGTCAACAAAACGTTTCATTTCTATTGGTACTTCCGAAGAGGGAGGCGCTTCATAATGCACGGTTTCCCTTCCATAAGCACCAGAAACAATCTGCATCGGTTCATGTCCCGATCGCCACTGTCCTGCGTTGATATTCGAAAAAGAACGCATTAAGGCATTATGCCAGTCGAGGATCATCGGTATAGATAAGTCTCTATCATAGGAAGCTCGTACATTCGTCATTAATTCAGCAATACCGGCTACACGCTTGTCGCGAACGATCGTATCGTCTCTTAGACCGAGGTTGCGTTTGATCGACGACATCACATCGACACGACTCATATACTCTCCTTCAATTTCGGAAGTTTTTATAGCTTCTGAAATAAGAATCTCAATCAAGGTTTCCTGCTTTAAATCATCATTTAAAGCTGTAACCAAGCCATTCATGATACCTAATTCTTCTGCAAAAGAAATTGCAATACTATGAATATCATCCAGTTTATAAGAGAAGTAAGGCCAGTTTTTATGTTGCCAATTATACATCTTGATCCGATTAACTATCTTATTCAGCTCAAATTTAAATAAAATATGAGCCGAATACAAAGGTTATTCGGCTCAATTGAAATATCGTAACCTAATTTAAAAGAAATAAGTCTATATTCGCATACTATAATCCTTCATATAAAAACAATCTATCCACACGTAAAATTCAGAAAAGATGATGGTAGTCCGAGTAACATACAGTGTAAATGAAGCGTATGATAAAAACCTTACGGCTACGTCAAAAATTGAACTGTTACACTACGTCGGAGCATATAGACCGTGTTATAGTCTATTATGGTATCTATTGTAATTTTGAATCAGAAAATTAATGAACAAACCGATATGCGAAAATTATCACTCTTCATAGCGACAAGTTTGGATGGATACATTGCGAAACCCAACGACGACCTGAATTTTCTAAAAGTCGTTGAAAAGGAAGGAGAAGACTACGGCTATACAGCGTTTATTGCAACCATTGACACCATAATTGTCGGAAGAAAAACCTATGATTATGTGCTTAGAGAAATTGGCTCTTCTCATTACGACAATGGACAACGCGACGTTTACGTAATAACAAAAACCAAACGTCCAAAAGCTAGCAGAACAACTTTTTATGCCGGTAACATAGCAGATTTGGTCCAACAGCTAAAATCTGAAAGCGGAAAGGACATCTATTGTGATGGTGGAGCAGAAATTATAAATGAGCTTCTAAAACACGACTTGGTAGATGAATTAATTATTTCGGTTGTACCGATTTTAGTGGGTAGCGGGACAAAATTATTCAAAGACAATAGACCGGAACAACTGCTTGATCTGATAAGTGCAAAGGCATTTGACACAGGTCTAACACAATTACATTATAAGCGGAAAAGATAGCATGAAGCTAACTCGCTTGATGCAATCAAAAATATTTAAATTCTACTTGCCGATACAGGATTTTATTTTCTTTGATATACAGCAAGTTATACACTTAAAGTTGTACATGGGTTGTACAATTACTTAAGCAGTTCCCAATACCCTGTTCTGTCACTTCCTACACGTTTTATGATGTTATTTTCTCTTAAACTCCGTATGTGTTTGTCTATAGCGGTCGTACTGATCCCAATATTCTCGGCCATATTCTTTTTGGATATTTTAGGGTTAGCCTTAATCAGTTCTACTATTTTCCGTTGACTTTCTACCAACCCATCTACCAACCCATCTACCAACCCATCTACCAACCCACCTTGTCGAATAATTTCTTCCGATACCGGAAATGTCATGCGAATAAAATTCCCCATAAACCGAAAGCATTCTTTTCCATAGCTTTCCAAAATCCGTGGCACACCCGAACCAAGCTGCTCCACCAACTCCAAATCCCGATACACGCGCATCAACTCACGATTCCTTGGAATAGAAACCCCATCAAAAAAATCATCCTCATTGAGGCCCTCCGGCAACGTGCCTGCCGAAGTAATTTCGATACGGTCTACAAAAATTTCGAACTTGGGTGGCACCTCACGAGTAAAGTCATTATGCACAATGGCATTTATCACGGCTTCGCGGATGGCCACCGGATTCCAAAGCCTCCGATCTATCCGTTCCTTTGAGGTAATTTGCGTTGTCGTTCGATTTTCCAATTCAATTTTATCCAATACACTTTTCGTTGCTTTTATGATCGAACAGTAACCGTATTCGTTGTTTTCAATCAGGTCTACCCGATTCGTGCTGCGATATTTCGCCACTTTGATGGAAACACCGTTTTCATCGGCCAATAGATAAGCCGCATAATTGAGCGCACCGTCTTCGGTGAGCAACTCCAAACTTTTCCTAAATTGGCTATTGAGTGGCTTGCGCTTCTCCTCGTAATAAATACGCAGTTGCTCGAAAGTCAAATCCTGACGGTTCGACCGGATTTTCCCAATGGAATTACGGGTGCGGGTGGAAAACAGTTTATCAATCATACCCTGCGGCATTGGCTCCGCTGCTGTACCGATACGGATGAAGCAACCTTTCTCGGTCATCCCATATTTCTTCTTGAAGTATGGCTTTTCACTGCCACTGGCCACGGTAATTTTGACAATCTCCTTGCCCTCGCGCTCATCCACCACCACATCAAACAAACCCATAGCCGATGGCGAAATATTGCTTTTTATACGGTCCTTAATTTTGAGGGTATCACTGTCCGCATTCGATACGCCCACAACTTGACCGGTTTTGTCGATGCCAATATAAATCACACCACCCTCTTGGTAATTCAAAAAGGCAATGACCTCCTTTTCAATATCCACATTGATATTAAGCTCTCGTTTAAATTCTATGCGGTTCGTTTCGGGCATTTTTTTCTTTTTATTTCATTTTTCAATATACGGCCGAAAGGCACCTTACTCTGAGTCAATTTGTTCCGTTTCGTATTCACCTCCAAAATATTCGCAATCTCAAACAGCACTTACAATCACTGGCAGTTGCCAATTCTGCACATAGGCGTTGACCATGTTATAGCCTTTAACCTGTTGCTACCAATCTGGTTTGCGCGACGATTTTTTCCTGCAATATGGCGTAATCCGGTTCGTTATTCAGCTAGTTAACTGTCTCACAATATAAGAAAAATCCGCTATCATTTCAAATTGTGAGATAAAATTGAATCTGACTTATAAGTTATCAAAAACTACTTCCCGATGCAAAACTTCCCAAAAATCGTTCCGAGGATATCTCTATCCACATCGATATCTCCGGTGATGCTTGAAATATGCCGTAAGGCTTCGCGCACATGATGGGCCAATAAATCGCCGGGCAATAGCATGCCCAAACCTTGCTCCACCTCATTTAAGGCATCCAGGGAAAGCTGCAAGGCTTCCACATGCCGGGTATTGGTAATGATCTGCTGATCTTCTACAGCCATATCCCGGATTTTATCCAAAAGCACCTTTTTCAAACCTTCCACACTTTCGCCATCTTTGGCCGAAATAGCCACGATGCTATTGGTATAATCGCTAAAAAGGGCTTCCTTAATCTGCTCGTCCATAGCATTCGGATGGTAACCGCCTTCCAGATCAATTTTATTACGTACTAAAATCACAACAAGACCAGGATAATACAGACCTTTTATCTGGGTGACAACCTCCTCCGCTGTGCTGTCTCTGTCATCATACAGGTAGAGCAGCACCTTGGCTTGTTTTACCTTCTCTTTCGCCTTATTTACCCCGATGGCTTCAATCGTATCTTCGGTATCCCGAAGCCCTGCGGTATCGATAAAACGGAAGGTAATCCCGTCCAGGTTGATCGCTTCTTCTATGGTATCCCGGGTGGTACCGGCAATATCGCTCACAATGGCACGCTCTTCGTCGAGCAAGGTATTGAGCAAGGTTGACTTGCCCGCATTGGGTTTACCTATAATCGCTACTGGCACGCCCTGCTTAATGGCATTGCCATAAGCAAAAGATTGGATCAACTTGCCAACATGGGTTTTCAGATCCCGAACCAACGTTTCAAACTGCGAACGGTCTGCAAATTCGACATCTTCCTCGCCAAAATCTAGCTCCAGCTCCAGCAGCGACACAAAATTAATCAGCTGCTCACGCATGTCCTGCAGCTTATTACTGATGCCCCCACGCATTTGATTCATCGCTACCTCGTGTGAAGCTTTATTCTCCGAAGCAATCAAATCGGCTACAGCTTCGGCTTGCGCCAGATCTAGGCCTCCATTGAGGAAAGCCCGCAGGGTAAACTCACCTGCGCGTGCCGCCCGAGCCCCCTTCTTGATCAGCAAACCTAACAAACGCTCAATAATATACATGGAATTGTGGGTCGAAATTTCGACGACATCTTCTTTGGTGTACGAATGTGGGGCAACAAACAAAGAGATGAGCACTTCGTCAATAATTTGCTCACCATCCCGTATCGTGCCGAAATGTAAGGTATGAGAATCTTGTTTGGTGAGGTCTTTTCCCCGAAATACCGCATTGGTTATCGTGATGGCCTGCGGCCCGGACAAACGTATCACCGCAATAGCCCCATTTGCCCCTGGGGAGGTGGCTAAAGCCACGATGGTGTCCTGTACGGACGATGTTGATATAGACATGTTAACTGCCTTCTTTATTCTTTTTGGGTGGAAAGCCTGAACCGAATATCACATCCCAGAGTGCCGAACTGACACCAAAACCTTTTTCCGGATCGGAGTAATGATGAAGCATATGATGATCTTTTATTTTTTTGAACCAACCGGATTTAAAATTGGCGTGATGCATCGCATAGTGGCTTTCATCGTAAATCAGATAACCTAAGAGAAAGCCAGCAAAAAATGCTGCCAGGACAAACTCGGGAAGGAAAATATAAAAAATGAAGTAGATAATACTGGCTAAGGGTATACTCGCGGACAAGGGCATTACTAACCGCAAACGGTCTTTCGGGAAATCATGGTGTACGCCGTGAAAAATAAAATGGATTCGTTGTCCCCACTTGCTTTTAGGCTCGAAATGGAACACCCAGCGGTGCAATATATATTCTGCAAGCGTCCAAAACACCAAACCGCATAAAAAATACAAAACAATAGAGCCGGCCGACATCTCTCCGACAGCATAGGCTTTCCAGATAAAGTATAGGATAACGGGAATCCAAAAAATGAGCGGCACCGTAAAATGTACTTTCGTCAATGATTCCAGAAAATCATTTTTAAACATCCTTGTCGACTCGGTAGAGTTGGAAACAAAATTCTTCTTCGCCATAATTCTTTTCTTTTCAAAGGAGATTTACCCCAAGGAGTTAATTACTCAACATACAAAAGTACCATTATGATCGTATACAAAAAAAGCACATTCGTCATTTTTTTGTCCAAATCCTGACTTTTTTACGCTGTTGGTTAAATCACAAAACTTATTGTACACGTTTTGACCTTATCTAAGTTTGAGTTGATCTCACTTTTTCATCGTATGCTTTTATTAAATAAAACAACAATTGTAAAGATTTTGTATTTTTACCGAAGCTATGAAAAATTAGCTTTTATCACAAACCCTTCAACAAATCGATTAGATGATTGACGAAACAAATAATTCGGAAGAAAATAATGTAGATCAAACACCGGACACCGAACAGGCGAGCAATACCATTCCGTTGTCCGGGCTGTATGAAAACTGGTTTTTGGATTATGCTTCTTATGTTATATTAGATCGTGCTGTTCCGCATATCAATGATGGCTTTAAACCGGTACAGCGTCGTATCCTGCACTCGCTGAAAGAAATGGACGATGGCCGGTATAATAAGGCCGCGAATGTGATCGGAAACACCATGAAATACCATCCGCATGGTGATGCCTCGATCGGCGATGCCATGGTGCAGCTGGGACAAAAAGATCTGTTGATCGACTGCCAGGGAAACTGGGGCGATCCGGTGACGGGCGATTCGGCGGCGGCCCCACGTTATATCGAAGGACGCTTATCGAAGTTTGCGAATGAGGTCGTCTTTAATCCGGATACGACGGAATGGCAGCAGAGTTATGACGGACGTAATAAGGAGCCTGTCACCTTACCGGTGAAATTCCCATTGCTATTAGCACAAGGAGCCGAAGGTATTGCCGTAGGACTGGCGACCAAGATTATGCCGCACAATTTTGTGGAATTGATTGATGGCTCTATTCAGGTACTTCGGGGTGAACGGCCGGATATCTATCCCGACTTCCCGACAGGTGGTCTTGCCGATGTGTCCAATTACAATGAAGGACAACGTGGAGGTAAGATTCGTGTGCGTGCGAAAATTGAAGAGCGGGACAAAAAAACGTTAGCCATTACTGAAATTCCTTTTGGCACGACCACAGGAGCGTTGATCGACAGTATCGTCTCGGCCAATGATAAAGGTAAAATCAAGATTAAAAAAATTGAAGATAATACGGCCGAACATGTCGAGATTATCATCCATCTGGCTCCGGGTATATCACCCGATGTAACCATTGATGCGTTGTATGCATTCACCTCCTGCGAGTCGTCTATATCACCGAATACTTGTGTCATCAGAAACGATAAACCGCATTTTCTATCGGTGAATGATATTCTGATCGAAAATACGAAGCAGACGAAAGCGCTGTTAAAGCAGGAGCTGGAAATACGCCTCCGGGAGCTGCAGGAAAAAATATTCTTTAGCACACTTTTGAAAATATTTATCCAAGAGGGAATGTATAAGCACACCGACTACGAGAACGCCGGTGATTTTGATACAGTTGTAGAGGTTTTAAATACACTCTTCACACCTTTCTTCGACTTGTTTTATCGGGAAATCGTAGCGGAAGATTACAAAAAGCTCATCGACAAGCCCATGAGCAGTATCACGCGCTTTGATGTTAAAAAGGCGGACGAACAGATGAAAGCGCTGGAAGATGAGATCAAAGAAGTGAAGAAAAACCTGAGGCATCTTACGGAGTATGCGATCGAATGGTTTGAGCGCCTGCGGACGAAATATGCGAAGGGTCGGGAACGAAAAACAGAACTTCGTGTCTTCGATAAGGTGGAAGCTGCACACGTAGCATTAGCAAATGCGAAACTGTATGTGAATCGTGCCGAAGGGTTTATCGGTACGGGCATGAAGAAAGATGAGTTCGTCACCGAGTGTTCGGACATCGACGATATCATTGTTTTCCGTGAAAATGGCGCATACAGTGTCACCAAAGTACAGGACAAAGTTTTTGTCGGCAAAGACATTATATACGTCGCCGTTTTTAAGAAAGGTGATGAACGTACAATATACAACGCCATTTATCGGGATGGAAGCAGCGGTACCACATATGTCAAACGTTTTGCCGTCACCGCGGTGACCCGCGACAAAGAATACGATATATCTAAAGGGACCAAAGGTTCTAAGGTGCTTTATTTTACGGCCAACCCAAATGGCGAGGCCGAAACGGTGCACGTACAACTTAAACCGCACACCAAATTGCGGAAGGTGGCGTTCGACCTGGATTTTGCGGAAATTGCCATTAAAGGGAAAGGTTCTTTAGGGAATATTGTGTCCAAATATCCGGTAAAAAAGATTACGTTTAAAAGTGCCGGTGTCTCTACGTTAGCTGGCCGTAAGATATGGTATGACGACGTGCTGAAAAGGTTGAATGCCGATGAAAGAGGACAATATCTGGGGGAATTTGACGGCGATGACAAGATTCTTACGGTGCTACAGGATGGCTCTTACGAGCTCTCCACGTTTGATCTGAACAATCATTTTGATGAAAAGATGATCCGTATCGAAAAATACCGCCCCGAGCATGTATATGCTGCCGTGCATCAGGATGGAAAAACAGGAACCTATTATGTGAAGCGTTTCACCTTTGATGATATTCCGTTAGGAAGACGTGTTTCTCTCATTAACGAAGAACCGGGATCAAAATTGGTCGCTTTGACAAACAATCCTGCTCCGATCGTAAAGATAGATCAGTTGAAAGGAAAATCACAGACTCCGGAGACCATAGAGCAACCGCTGAATGAGCTGATCGACGTGAAGAAAATAAAGGCACAGGGTAACCGGTTATCTTTCCATAATGTACAGCAGGTCACGCTGATGACCGAGGAAATCGATCTGGCAAAAATTGAAACAACACAGGAGGAAGCTCCGGTTGTGAAAATGGAAGCAGAAAGTGCACCGGTTTCATTCGAGATCACGAATCCGGAAGATGTCCAGATCGATAACGACGGACAAATGGGCTTATTTTAATACACTTTATTTTTTATCGTAGACCACTCCCCTTTGGAAAGGTCTACGATATAGCCATTAACTACAGCATACTTTAAATGTCCTTGTTTGTCTCCGATAAAGAAATTGGCGGAACCACCCAGGTCAATAGTAGTCGTCGGATAAAAATTTCCTGTAAAAAGAATAATCGGCGCAGCATATAGGGCCGGCTGATGCACGCCATCGGTTCGGATAGGCACGGCAAGAACACCCGATTTTAATTGTTTGACGACATATTCCTTCGTTAACGATTGGATATCAGTTATCGGTTTATCCGCTATCTTTGCAGGGATAAGTGTCAACCCTTCTGCATCAACCTCTTCATAGCCATACGACTCCTGGAGATCACCGATGTCTTCGATTCTACCCCTGACGTGATAATCCCGTCCGACAGTAATTTCTCCCCGACGTATGGCAATATCCGTTTTATAAGTCACATCGTCTCTTGTCAGCTCCAAATTCCGGATGACAACATCATGCAGCTGCGATGCATTGAAAGGGATGTTTTCGTAATCTTCGACGGGGTATGCTGCATAGCTGTCTTGTGCAATTTCGATCAGGGCGTTGAGTATAATAATGAAATTCAGTCGACGAATCTCCTGTTTTTCCAGATCACCTTTTAGTCCGCCCGATTCGATCAGCACGGTACTGGCATCCCACGACTGGAAGTTGTCACCAAAGCCACGTGGCGAATGGGTATCGTCGTATTTGGCTACCGCATTGGGGATGTACTGCTGCAGGAGCCGGTTCATGCCGACGATAATCTGCATAGCACTGCCCCGAACAGCATTGATCTCCCGGGCATGATTATAAGCGGGTGCTAATAAGGATATAGTGACCGGATTTTTGGTACCGGGAACATTATAATAAATATTTTGATCATGAAGGTTAAAACCGTAATTCGGCTTAACCTCCGTACCTCTCTTCCGCAACAACGCACCTTCCACGGTTTGGGTTGCCCGCGCATCCCGGTTAAGATCAATCTCCTGAGCATTTCTACGTGTGTAGCGCTCGGCACCGTCGGGGTTGAGCATCGGTATAAAATGCAAGGTCAGCTTCTTGTGCAAGAGGTCACGGATGGATTGATAATCGTCATCCTTCCCTTCCAGAAAGTTAAACAGATCAAACAACGCCATGGTAGCCGTGGGCTCATCACCATGCATTTGAGACCATAGCATCACCTTTTTATCACCTTGCCCATATTCCAGCTCATAGATAGCACGCCCCTGTACAGATGCTCCGATCTGACGTATGTCCAATATCGACCTATCCCGATGTAGCCCAACCAACGAATCGATATCGGCGTGTTTAAAACGGCGATGGTATAAGGCTTTTTCTTGAAATAAGGGATACATCGCATTAAAAATGCTCGTATCCACGCTTCTGTTCTTAAGCACGTCTTGCGTATGTTGATTGTTGAGAGAGGTTCCCTGACAAGCCATAGCGAGAGCCGCGGTGATGATAAACAATGGTTTCATATACACGGATAGCTCCAACTTTCAGGCCAGAATAAAAATTACCGATTAAACAACAAGCGATGTCCCGATCCGACCTCGATCACTTTACCCCCCGAATAAGCCAAATTTCCCGATACGATGGTATGAACGATTGTAGACGAGAACGTATGTCCTTCAAACGGCGACCAACCGCATTTCGAAAGGATATTTTCACGGGTAACGGGATACGGTTTATTCAAATCCACCAGCACCAGGTCAGCCCAGTATCCTTCACGGACAAAGCCGCGCTGTTCAATCTGAAAACATATTGCGGTATGATGTGCTGTTTTCTGCACCACTTGTTCCAATGTCAGTTTACCCGCCTGCACCATATCCAACAAAGCTTGTAAAGCATGCTGCACCAAAGGACCACCCGAAGGGGCTTGAAGGTAAGGGCGTTCTTTTTCTTCCAGGGTATGCGGTGCATGGTCGGTGGCGATCACATCAATATGACCGTCCAACACCGCCTGGAGTATCTGGCTCCGATCCTGTGCTGTCTTTACGGCAGGGTTCCACTTGATGAAGTTTCCTTTCCGCTTGTAATCCGCATCGGAAAACCACAGGTGATGTATACAGGCTTCTGCCGTAATACGTTTCTGATCCAACGGTGTGGTGTTGTCAAATAAAGCCGTTTCCCGACCGGTGGAAATGTGCAGGATATGTAATCTCGAATTATTTTTCTTTGCCAGAGCCACGGCTTTAGAGGACGATAAATAGCAGGCTTCGGCAGAACGGATCAAGGGATGCATATCGATCGTGATATGCTCGCCATACTGCTCCTGGTATCGGGCTAAGTTGGCTTTAATGGTGGCTTCATCTTCACAATGGGTAGCAATCAAGGTAGGTGCATTCCGGAAAATATTTTCCAAAGCAGTCTCATTATCCACTAACATATTGCCGGTGGAAGAACCCATAAACACCTTGATGCCGCATACATCCCGTGGGTTGGTCTTCAATACCTCATCCAAGTTATCATTGGCTGCGCCCATAAAAAAAGAATAGTTGGCCAATGAGGTATCTTGCGCGATATCATATTTGTCTTGCAGCAGCTTTTGTGTCAGTGTATTCGGCACGGTATTCGGCATTTCCATAAAGGACGTCGTCCCCCCCGCTACAGCCGCACGGCTTTCCGTATAGATGTCTGCTTTATAGGTGAGACCCGGTTCGCGGAAATGCACCTGATCGTCGATTAGACCTGGTAAAAGATGTAATCCCTCTGCATCGATCTCCCTGTCGGCTGTTGTATCGATAGTAGAGGCAATTTTCTCAATGCGGCCGTCTTTAATATAAATATCTAAAGCTTGTGTCGTACCTTCGTTGACAACCTGGGCATTTTTTATAAGTATCGTAGACATAGATGAAGTTAAGTTATACCAGACAAAGGTACTATTATTAAGAGATTTAACGGACTCCTGATTCGTAAAGAACTTTAATAAACGTGAAAAAATTTCTAATTTAGGACTGAAATCTACGGGCGTCCTTTAACGCGATGTAGCACATGGGTGCGTATGGATATGGATATCGTTACAAGGATCAAAAAAAACAGAGAAGCTGCTTTTACATGGCTTTACGAGGAATATTGGGATGTAATATTCAGACAGGCTTATGCAAAAACAGGGGACGAAGACATTGCGGCGGATATTTCTCAGGAAACCTTTACCATTCTCTGGGAAAAATTGGAAGATATTCGAGACATGCAGTCATGCAAAGCCTTTCTTTTTGGAATTTTAAGAAATAAGATCCTGCAATACTTCGAAAAGAATAAGCCTTATTTTAGTTATATATTTGAGACCAACCATCAGCATGAGCAGGTTCTTGCTTCTGCGCATGAACTGCTGGTGGAAAAGGAAACCAAACACATTATTCAACAGACAATAGACCGTATGCCTGAACAGATGCGTAAGATATATCTTTTAAAAAAAGAAGAAGACTATTCTATACAGGAAATATCAGATCAACTTTCGCTCTCTCCTCAAACCATAAAAAATCAACTGCATTCCGCATATAACAGACTTAAAAAAGTACTGTTTAATGGTAAATCTTATCTTTTCAACTTTTTTTCATTTTTCTTATAGTACTTTTTCCTCCGTAGTCGGATTAATAGAACAAGACTACAGTTTTGAAAAAAGAAGATCTATACAACCTCATACGAAAATATAATGCGGGGTTAGCCACGGACGAAGAGAAGCATATTCTTGAACAATGGTATGACAAGCTCCAAATTCCCCTAAGTGAAGCGGAAGAAGCAACGGTTCGAAATAAGGGAGAACAAGTTCTTCGTCGTCTCCAAGCGCAAAATATCGCTTCGAAAAAACCAATCCGTGCTATTCGTCCGGTCTATCGTTGGATAGGCGTGGCATGTGCTGTTGCAGCGTTATTGTTACTCATAGGATATCCTTTTTTCCAAGGGGATAATACGCAGGACGTAATCCAAAATATAGGTATAACAAACATTATCCCTCCCGGGGGCACAAAGGCCGAACTGATCTTACCGGATGGAAAACGTGTAGATGTGAGTGCACTGGATGAAAAGAAAATTCAGGAACTGTACAGCGCACTTGCTACGAACCAATCTTTTTCTTCATCGGACGAATCGGACAACAAATATGAACTCGTTGTTCCCAAAGGTGGTGAATTCCAATTTGTACTCCCCGATGGCACCAAGGTGTGGATGAACGCCCACTCCAAGCTGTCTTTTTCTGATTTTGACCAACAGTCCGAAAGACGTGTTGCCTTACAAGGTGAAGCTTATTTCGAGGTCGCAAAAAACAAAAGCAAGCCATTCTATGTGGACACAAAAGATGCGCAAGTCAGGGTATTGGGTACACACTTCAATGTAAGGGCTTACGAAAACCAAACCCGGACCACTCTTCTCGAGGGTAGCGTATCTTTTTCTAACCAACTGGAAAGCATCGTGCTCAAGCCAGGACAATTCGGGGAAAACAGCGATTCTAAACTAAAAACAGGCATAGCCGATATTTCTCGGGAAATCGCCTGGAAAAATGATGAATTTTATTTTAAAGAGGACAATATCACATACATTACCCGTCAGCTCGAAAGGTGGTATGATATAACCGTTGCATTTGATACCGGCATATCCATGCAAACGGGTTATACCGGTCGTATAAAACGTACGGCTACCCTACAGGAGGTCGTAGAGATGTTGAACTATGTGATGGACGTCAAGATGGAAATCAAGGGAAACAAACTCTTTGTGGAACGGAAATAGGCCCAAACGAGGGCTCTTAACGTATGAAAGTATCTTTTTTAGTGCTTATTTCAATTTTCCTACTGATACACACTTCTGCTTTCGGGCAGCGAGTTTCCCTATCCGTACGTGGAGCCACATTAGAGCATGTGCTGGACGAAATATCCAAGCAGACGAACTCCCTGTTTTTATATAAAGACAACCTCATAAAGAATATCAAAGTTTCGTCTTTTCAAGTCAAAAACGTGCGACTCACTCAAGTATTAGACAAGCTATGTCAACATTACGGACTGGACTATCGCATCATAGCCGGTACCATCACCATATTTAACAAAGAATCGCCTGCGATCAGCGATGTTTCAAATCAGGAAAAAGTATGGACTGTGCGTGGGAAGGTCATCTCAGATCCGGGGAGTATACCCATGGTTGGAGTTACGGTAAAGAATGTGAACCATAAGTTGTCTACCATGACAGACACTAACGGATATTTTACGGTGGCAGGAAGATATGGAGATACCATATCATTCCAGCATATAGGTTATGTGACTTATAGGCGGACTTTGGGCATAGATCGTATGGACGAGGTCATATTGAACAGTAGCGTACTGGCCCTTGGAGAGGTCGTGGTAACGGGATATGGGGATTTGCGTACAGAAGAATATTCCGGTTCGGTCAAGGTATTGACTTCTGAAGATATGGCCAACCGACCGATCAGCTCTTTTGAGCATGTACTCGCTGGGCGAGTACCGGGACTTATCGTTTCCAGCTCCGGGCAACCGGGAGATATTGCACAAGTACGCTTACGCGGTTTTGGATCGATGAGTTCTTCAAATCAGCCACTGTATGTCATTGATGGGATCATCTTTGACCAGGACAATACCTCGGGGCATAGCAACGCTGCATCCAGCCCCATGGCCATGATCAACCCGGCAGATATAGCCAATATCACCGTGCTGAAAGATGCCGCTTCTGCTTCGCTTTATGGATCCCAAGGCGCCAATGGGGTTATCGTGATCACAACCAAGCAAGGGATACCGTCTAACCGTATGCGGTTTGGGCTATCGGCGCAAAGTGGTGTGTCCAATATCTTCTCCGCCGTAAAACCTGAATTTGTGACTGCCGAACAGTACAAGGAGCTATGGACTGAAGGACAGCTGCATCGATTGATAGCGGAACAGGCCGGCAACTTCAAGGAGAACCTTGACGACCTGTATAGCGATAAACTTGGATATTTTCTGAACGGTCTCAACTACTACCAATGGCACAAACTGGCACAACAGGAGTTCAACAATTATTATGCGCTACAAAAGCCGGATGGAACTTATTATAATTATGATTTCTGGGGTGACGATGCCGACAAATTGCCCAACACGGATTGGTATGACGAGATTACAAGGACAGCAGGGTTTCGGCAGTATAACTTATCGATAAACGGTGGCAGCACCAACTTCACATACTTCTTATCGCTGGGATACCTCGACCAGGAAGGTATCATCCTAAACAGTAATCTGAAGCGCTATGCTATGCGCGTCAACCTCAATTCGGACGACAAAAAGAAATGGATCACGTGGGGGTTAAACAGTACAATCAGCAGTACATCGCAAAGCGGGCCGCTGACCTCGGGTTTGAGCTATAATATGCCACATTATGCAGCCCTCCTCCTACCCCCTGTCATACCCGCCTATCTGGAAGATGGCTCCTACAATTTCAGGTTTCCGAACAATCTGTTGAACGAAAACCATAACCCCATTGCCAGCGCTTACGACAACATACGCCAACGTCCACAGTTCAGTTTGCTGACCTCCGGTTGGGCGAGAATCAAGTTCAAACCTTGGTTGAATTTTACAAGTGATTTGATGCAATATTACGTCACAGGTCGACGCATGGAGTACTTTGATAAGGATTTTGGTTCGGGGTTTGGTACCAATGGGGTGTTGACTAATTACCACTCCAGAAGAGTCAAGATTACCAACCGAAACACCTTAAATTTTAATTATACACTCGATAACAAGCATCGCTTCAACGCTTTGGCAGCATTGGAATTAGCGGATTTTAACCAAGAATGGAACTCCATAGATGCCGTCAATTTTATGACCGACGAAAAGCCTGTACTATCTACAGGAGCAGAAATGTCAAACTGGTCGGGAAGTGGTTATGATTATGCTATGGTCTCACTCGTATCAAAGATTGATTACTCCTGGCGTTACAAATATTTCCTGGGTGCATCATTCCGACAGGATCGGTCATCTCGCTTTTCTCCCGAACACCGCACGGGCAATTTTTGGTCGGTCTCAGGAGCGTATCGTATCACAAACGAATCTTGGGATTGGGTCAAATCCATCAAACCTGTATTTAACAACATCAAATTCAAGGGAAGCTACGGTTATAACGGAACATTACCTTCCAGCTATTACAACTGGCGTACGCTATTCAATGGTACCGGGCGGTATAATGCCGAACATGCACTGTCACAATCTTTCCGGGCGACATACGACCTGAGCTGGGAAAAGAACAAGATCCTGAATGTGGGAGTTGACTTGGGAATCCTGAAAGATAGAATCAAGGTTAGTGCAGAGTATTATCGGAGGCGCTCCTCCGACCTGTTACAGGACGTCCCTGTATCGAAGGTTTCAGGCTATAGCACGATGCTGATGAATACTACGGCTGGGATTGTAAACAAAGGTTTTGAAATGGATCTGGATGCTAAGGTCGTCGATAAACTATTCAAATGGAACATTCAGGCAAATGTCGCTACACTTCGTGCGCGCTATTATGGTCTTGAACAAGACATCATCGGTACGCATATCATGCGCAACGGGGAAAGTGTGAGCTCTTGGTTTCTAAACGAATTTGCAGGAATAAATAGTCACACCGGACAGTTGCTGTTTTACACCTATGATAAATTCGGCAACAAAATCATAGCGAACAACGACTATCCTTCATCCCGTCATGTGATGGGAAAAGGAATACCGACGGCTACGGGCGGGTTTACCAATACGCTTAGCTTTCGTGGATGGAACCTTATGACGCTGTTGACTTATGGCTGGGGACACCAGGTGCTGGATGGCAGAAAATCCCGAATAGGATTAGATGGCCAGTCGGTAGATTACAATATCGATAGCAGCCAATTAGACCGCTGGACACCAGACAATATATATGCCAGCAGCCGAATCCGTATAAATGGACAGCTATCTCCAGGATCATCCACAAGGTACCTGTATAAAGGTGATTATCTTAAACTCAAAAATATACAGCTGGGATACACCTTTGCACCGAATACATTCCGCAAGTTGCACATCAACCATGTATCACTCTACGGACAGGCCGAAAACGTATGGGTTTGGACGACACTGAAAGGATATGACCCGGACTTGCAGTTGGATGGCTTCGTGATGCCAGCGAAGTATCCAAGTGCGACGACTTTTACATTGGGGCTGAATATGAATTTTTAATCTTAAAAAAATAACGATAAGAATATGAAGAAAATAATAAAGGCGAGCGCGCGTATCGGATTGGAAAAGCTAAAGGTACTGTGGAGCGCGGCCGTGCTGTCATCTTTTTTGTTCGCAGCTTGTTCGGCGGGTGGAGATCCCATCCCCGATAATATTATCCCTCCCGGAAAAACACCCAAAGACGGTGTATTTGCCAAGCGCGGAGACAATTCTTTTGTCTATACTAAATACGCCCCATTGGCAGGTAAGCCCATCACGGTCTACTATTATATCCCTACAAAGGGCAATATAGCTGATATGCCCGTGCTATTTTCCATGCATGGAGCCGAAAGAGACGGTACAATCCAACGTAATGCCTGGAAATATTTTGCGGAAGCCAATGAATTTATTGTGATCGCACCGGAATATACACATACCAACGGTTATCTTGAAAATGATTACCAATTTGGTGGCATATTCACCTCCAACGCATTTGCAGAATTGAACCCAAAAGAGAAATGGACCTACCAGACCATAGAAGCTCTTTTTGATTACTTCCTAAAAGAGACCGACAGCAAAGCCACCACATATAACATTTTCGGCCATTCGGCTGGAGGGCAGTTTGTACACCGTTTCCTCTTATCCATGCCTACTGCTCGTGTAAATAAAGCGGTAGCTGCCAATCCAGGTTCATGGACTTTTCCGTATATAGAGGGGATCGTCGGTACAGATGACAAGGTATATGGCTGGCCCTATGCGGTCAAGAATAGTCCATTCAATACCGAAAACATCATCACCCAATTCTTTTCCAAAAAAGTCTGGATACAACTCGGGCAACTGGATACGGATGAAAACGATTCCAGTCTACCCAAGGATGCTCCTTCCAATGCTCAGGGTCCACATCGATTGGCCAGAGGTCGTTTTTTTTACACGGAAACCAAACGTATCGCCGAGGATTTGAATGTGCCATATAACTTTCAGAAAGCCGAAGTGACGGACGCGGGGCACTCTACAATCCGCATGGTCTACGGAAGGCCGGTCTCCAACCCTTCGGATATTTCTAACACGGGGCAAAACTGTGCATTTGACCTCCTATTTAAGTAAAAACTGAAATAAAACATCATATGACAAAAAAAGCAATCTTATTATTCACCATTGTCTTTAGTCTTTTGGCAAGTTCGACACTCCTTGCACAAAAGAAAGAAAACCCCTTCAAAAGAGGTGCCGGATCATTTGAATATACGGGATACGGCCCGTTGAGCGACAAGCCGGTTACACTGTTCTATTATATTCCGACACGAGGCAATATAAAGAAAATGAAGGTACTCTTTTCAATGCACGGTGCTGAACGTAGCGGGTTGATACAACGAGGTGTGTGGCGCAATATAGCCGAAGAATACGGTTTTATCGTCTTAGCGCCACAGTTTACCCATGCCAATGGGTACAAGGAAAACGATTATCAGTTTGGAGGTATTTCCGAAGATCCCAAAAACTTTATTCTAAAGCCTCGGGAAATCTGGACCTATCAGATCATAGAATCAATTTTCGACTATTTCAAAGCATGTACCGGAAGTACAGCCCAAACCTATGATATGTTTGGTCATTCTGCTGGAGGACAGTTCGTACATCGGTTTCTATTGGCTACACCTGAAGCTCGAGTGGATAAGGCTGTAGCAGCCAATCCGGGCAACTACACCTATCCGGAAGAAAAGGGTCTGTATATGGCTTCAGGTGAGCTCGCCAGTCCCCCCAGTTGGCCTTATTCCATCAAAGAGACACCCTTTGCAACAGACGAATACTTGACTCCCTTTTTCAAGCGCAAACTGACCATTCTCATCGGAACAAATGACACCGTACCTGACAGGAAATTGGCTGAAACCCATCCTGTATTTATCCAAGGTATTAACCGATTCGATCGTGCATGGAAGTTTTTCAATGCTTCGCAAATCATCGCCCGAAAAAAGAATTACGCGTTCAATTGGAGCATCATAAATGTCCCCGAAGCGGGACACAGCAGTGCGCAAATGATTTATGGAAGGCCGGGAGTGCGCAACTGGAGAATCGAAAATAACGAACGCGTCTACAACAACAAAGACTTGACAAATATGGGTGCATATTATATCCTTTTCGAAAAATAAAGACCAAATAATTAATCAACTAAGACAAAATCAATGAAAGACAAATTCCTGCTCTTCCACATCTTATTAATTCCAGTAATTTCCTTTGCTGGAGTTAGGCCATTGGAAGCACCCATTTGGGAATACGAGGCCACATTTTCGTCCGCCACGCTCAACCTATCTGTGCAACAAGTGGAAATAAAGGGTTATGTGTACAACCCGGACAACGTCCCCCTGTACGGAGCCATCATCCGGGAAGAGGGCACTAACAATTCGGTATTAGCGGACAAAGACGGAGCCTATTCTATCCAGGTAACTCCAAAAGAAGGGCTAAAACTAAGTTTCAGCTTTTTAGGTATGAAGCCTCAGACCATCGAGGTCAATGACAGGAGGAATATACAGGTGACACTTGTCCCCTTAGAAAACAAGATCGATGAGGTCGTTGTAACCGGATATGGTAACATCAATAAGGAAGAATACACAGGTTCGGCCAACGTTATCAGCTCCAACGACATCGCCAATAGGCCTGTAGGTTCTTTTGAAAACGCTTTGGGTGGACTCACGCCGGGACTATCCATCTCCTCTTCGGGCCAACCCGGTGATATCGCCGAGGTACGCTTACGGGGATTTGGTTCGATGAACTCATCCAGCCAACCCCTGTATGTCATTGATGGTATTGTGTTCGATCAGGAAAACACGACGGGGCATAGTGGAGCGGTCTCCAGCCCTATGGCTACGATCAATCCAGCAGACATCGCCAGCATTACGATTCTCAAAGACGCCGCTTCAGCTTCCTTGTACGGATCACAAGGAGCCAATGGTGTGATTGTCATCACCACGAAACAAGGGGGCGCTGCCGACCGTATGCGCTTTAATTTTTCGGCACAGGGAGGTGTATCCCATATTTTTTCTGCTGTCAAACCCGAATTCGTAACGGCAGAGCAGTATAAGGAATTATGGACCGAAGGGCAGATGCACCGATTGGTTCAAGCCCAAGGTGGCGATTTTAAGCAAAACCTCGACAAGCTGTACGACAATAAACTTGGTTATTTCCTGGATGGACGCAACTATTACCAATGGCACAAACTGGCGCAGCAGGATTTCAATGACTATTATGCCCTACAGAAACCAGATGGCACCTATTATAATTATGATTTTTGGGGTGCCGATGCAGATAAGCTTCCCAACACCGATTGGTTTGATGAAATCACACGTCCGGCTAAATTTCAGCAATATGATTTTTCCATGAACGGGGGAAGTACCAATCTCAAATACTTCCTATCGCTGGGATATCTCGATCAGGAAGGTATCATCCTAAACAGTAATCTGAAGCGCTATTCTATGCGGGTCAACCTCAATTCGGACGACAAGAATAAATTGATCAATTGGGGATTGAACAGTACGATCAGCAGTACGGGGCAAAGCGGACCGCTGACATCAGGATCAAGCTATAATATGCCACATTATGCTGCCCTGCTCCTACCGTCTGTGGTCCCAGCGTACCTGGAAGATGGCTCGTACAATTTTAGATTTCCGAACAATCTACTGAACGGAAACCACAATCCTATCGCCAGTGCTTATGACAACATACGCCAACGTCCACAATTCACTTTGTTTACATCTGCTTGGGCAAGAGTTAATTTTAAACCCTGGTTGAACTTCACCAGTGATGTCGCGCAATACTACATCACCGGACGACGCGTAGATTATTTCGACAAGGAATTTGGTTCGGGATTCGGTGCTAATGGAGAATTAACCAACTACAACTCCAGACGGGTAAAGATTACAAATAAAAATACGTTAAACTTCAATTACACGATCAACAACAGGCACCGCTTCAATGCTTTGGCAGCATTGGAATTAGTGGACTTCAGACAAGAATGGAATTCTATATCTGTAGTCAACTTCATGACCGACGAAAAGCCTGTACTATCTACAGGAGCAGAGGTATCAAGCTGGTCGGGAAGTGGTTATGATTATACTATGGTATCACTGGTATCCAAATTGGATTACTCCTGGCGCTATAGGTACTTTATCGGCGCGTCTTTCCGTCAGGATCAATCCTCCCGTTTCTCTCCCGAACACCGTACAGGCAATTTTTGGTCTGTCTCAGGAGCATATCGTATCACAAACGAACCTTGGGATTGGGTCAAATCCATCAAACCCGTATTTAACAACATCAAATTCAAAGGAAGCTACGGTTATAACGGGACGTTACCTTCCAGCTATTACAACTGGCGTACACTATTCAATGGTACGGGACGGTATAATGCCGAACATGCATTGTCACAATCTTTCCGTGGCACCTATGATCTGAGTTGGGAGAAAAATAAAATCCTCAACGTGGGGGTAGACCTTGGTATGTTTAAAGACAAGATCAAGATCACAGGTGAATATTATAGGCGAAAATCCTCGGATCTGTTGCAGGACGTACCTGTATCGAAAGTCTCCGGCTACAATACCATGCTGATGAATACAACGGCAGGTATCCTCAATCAAGGCTTCGAAGTAGATGTGAATGCCAATATCATTGATAAGTTATTCAAATGGAACGTTAAAGCCAATATAGCTACACTCCATTCCAAATATTATGGATTAGCACAAGACATCATCGGTACGCATATCATGCGAAACGGGGAGAGTGTCAACTCTTGGTTTCTGAACGAATTTGCAGGTATTAACTCACATACGGGCCAACTTTTGTTCTATGCGTATGAAAATGCAGGAAACAAGTTTATCGCCGACAATGACAGTCCATCTGCAAGACGCGTGGTAGGCAAAGGGATACCTACCGCAACGGGTGGAATCAGTAATTCTTGGAGCTACCAAGGCTGGGATCTATCTACCCTCTTCACCTTCGGCTGGGGACATCAGGTTATGGATGGCAGAAAGTCGTCCCGAATCGGTATAGACGGACAATCCTTGGACTATGACCTTGACATAAGCCAGCTCGATCGATGGACCCCGGATAACATATATGCCAGCAGTCGTATCCGTATCAATGGGCAATTGTCCCCGGGAGCATCCACAAGGTACCTCTATGACGGAGATTACCTCAAGCTCAAAAACATCAAGTTAGGTTACACCTTTGCGCCGAGCACATTTCGCAAACTGCATATCAACAGTGTTTCCCTATTCGGACAGGTCGAAAATCTATGGGTATGGACCGATTTAAAAGGATATGATCCTGACCTTCAAATCGACGGAAATATAGGTGCAGCCAAATATCCTACGGCGACCACATTCACTTTTGGACTAAACATGAATTTTTAACTTAAGAAGCTATCAAGATATGAAAAAACTATGCACACTTTTAGCCATATGCTTCGCGTTCAGCTTCTCTTCTTGTAACGATTTTCTGGACAAGGAATCGTATACGGATTATGATGAGAATATCTTAACCAAACCCGAAGGAATCAAGGCTCTGCTCAATGGTATCTATGATTCTTTTTCGAAAGACACCTATTATGGCCGCAATATGTACGGCTATGAAGGCGCCAAAGGTTTAGATTTCTTTGTACGCGTATCGAGTGGAAATACTTTTGAACGTGAGAATCGGTATTCTGAATCCACATCATCCTCCGGTCAGGCGTCGGGACTTTGGATGACGATATATGGTGCTATACGGACTTCCACGACCCTATTGGAAAACATAGACAAAACCCAAGGTCTTAGCGCAGATGAAAAAGCAGCCATCAGTGGCGAAGCTAGAGCGCTTCGGGCATTGGCCTACTTTGATCTCATGCGACTATTTGCCTATCCACCCCGGTTTTCAGTACCCGGCGGTACCGAGTATAACGAACAATACGCACTTGGCCTACCTATCGTCAAAAACATGGATATGGTCAACAATATTCTACAGTACGAGATCCGTAGAAAAACAGCCCAAGAGACTTATACGTACATCGAAGATGAATTTTTAGAAGCTAAAGCTATGCTTTCCGGAAAAAGCTCCCCTGCAGGGCACATTAACTACACAGCCGTATGTGCGCTACTCAGTAGACTCTACCTGTATATGAACCGCTGGGATGATGTGATACTTATGGGCGAAGAAGCCTTGACAGCAGGACAGGGTACATATAGTATGATTCCGTATGACAGCTATAAAACGACTTATTATAAAGCCAATAATTCCGAAAACATTTGGGAACTAGTCTACAATTTGGCCGATAACTTAGGCAGCAATTCTCTCAATTCATTGGTCAGAAAACCGACACACAACAATCCGGGAGCTGCAAATGACGGCCAAGTATCCCAAAATCTGGGATATGCAGCTTATGGATTATTCCCTGCAACGGTCAATTTTTTGCAAAATAGTGTCAACGGTGTGGAAGATGTAAGAGGCTACCTGGTTTGTGATCTGGGCATCGTCAACAAGAACTATAAAGGGTATAGAAAATATGTAGGAGAGAGCTACCATTTCGTCTACAATCTTCCTGTCATCCGACTCCCAGAAATATATTTAAATCTGGCCGAGGCCTATCTGAATAGTGACCAAGCCGATATCGGTTCCGCAGAAAAATATTATAACTATATCCGTCAGGCACGTGTAAAAGATAACGGCTTCAATACAACAGACATAGAAGCCTGTAAAAATCTCATCCTGACGGAAAGACGTCGCGAGCTCATGCTTGAGGGACATACGTATTGGGATTATTTCCGTAGAGGACAAACTTTTCAAAGACCGGAGCTGCTGGAGAATGCCAACAAGAGAACGATAGCGTTCGGTTCCGGAAAATCCGGTTCGCGCACACAGGTCATCTACCCGATTCCCTTGAACGAATTGGAAGCTAACAAGGCTATCCGCGATCAACAAAATCTGGGATACGATACGTACAGTGACGTCTACGATACAGAAGAAAATTAAAAATAATATATACACAAAAATAATAGAAGAATAAATCATGAAAAAACACATGTTAAAATTAATGATCCTTTTTCTTTGTGGCCTGACAGTCATGTCCTGCAAAAAAGAGAGTGATCTAAGTAATGCTGATGAAATCCAGTTGGATGATATTTCACTGAACTTTAACAATGGTGCACAATCCCAACTGTTGGAAATCCCGATCAAAGAAAAAAGCAACGACTGGCACATCTATTCTCCTTCACAAGATACTTGGCTTACCCAAGAGATTATTCCCGGCCGCTCATCCATCTACGTATATGTCGATGGCAACACATCCGGTGAAGCTCGTTCATCCTATATTGTCATCCGAAGCAAAAACTATACACAAAAAATCAATGTACAGCAAGACAGTGAAGGCGGAATCAACCTCTCACAAACTTATGTACCCGTGCGATATCTAAACTCCACCTCTACCGTTAGTATTAACAATTACGATGAGCTGACAGATATTTCAGTCTCTGCCGAGGAAGGCACCCAAGACTGGCTATCTATTTTGACCGAAAACGACAAGATTAACCTGAATGTAAAAATCAATGATTTGACTAGTGCCAGAGAAGCTTTGATTACGGTTACTGCCAAAAGAAAGATTTCTGGTGAGACCGTCACTTCGTTCATCAATCTTTACCAAGGACGTGGCGGCATGACACCGTATGTCATCGATATCCCTGATTTCAGTACTTCAAATGTATATAAAGTGATGGACGGCACTAAACAAGTTGCACAGATCACGAAAGAATTTCTAAGATCCGTCGGATTAGTCAATGCACAGGCTATCGTCATCTATCCGGTAGAAAACGATATTGTAGCTTTGAATAAAGGTTACGTCGCACAAATCATACTCGAAAACAAAGATCTGACGGATGCGACATTTACATACCAAACTCCTATCACGGCAATACATGGCGGTACTGTATCATTTGATATAGCCAACAATAAGATTTCAGGATATGTAGCCGGTACAGAGGCCAATCCAGTAGCCAAGGTATATATGCCGGGTGATGTTGGCATGGGTCCAGAAGAAGTGCCCGGTAGTAAGACTACAACAGTAGAGCCGCACCTTATTGTTGATGTTCGCGGTACAGAGCGGAATGAATACCCGATTGTCAAAATTGGTGCGCAATATTGGATGGGCAAGAACTTGAATACGGTTTATTACAACAGCAATAAGAGTTTTGCTGCGATACCGACGAATATCATGAGCAATACACAAGTTCCAAACTATTCTGTATATACCTTCGTCAATGGTGCATCTACAGATCCTAACGCATTGCTCTATAGAGAACGTTATGGTTTGTACTACTCATATCTAACAATCGGTGGATTTGCCGATAACGCACAAGCAGGTGTCTCTGCGGAGAATGACGTCATCGCGGACAACATATCGCCTCAAGGCTGGATTGTACCATCGGTTGAAGAAGCGCTGTCCTTGAAAGCCTATATCGGAACTATGGCAAGACTCCGTAAATTCATTGACTACTCCACCGGGCAACAAATCTATCCAGTTGCTGGACGTACCGATGACAACATTACTGGTTTTGCAGCGCCTAACGGAAGTTATAGAAACGGAAACACGAGCTGGGCAGGACTTGGAAATCCCAATGGAGCATGGTACCTTACGAGATCTCTCAAAGACGCCAACAATGTAAAAATTATCCATATGAACGATGTGTTAAATGGTGGATCTGCTATGACACGTAATTATAGCATCCGAAGCCTCAATACAACAAGCATCCAAACTTCGGACAATTAAAATATATTAAAATGTCACGTAAAAGCCGTTCCAGATTTTGGGGCGGCTTTCTTACTTCCCCTCGCATTCAGCAACATCAAAATTAGGATAATAACACATTTTTTGGGATATTTATCGCAGGAAGTAAAGTGTAAAATCAGAAAATAAACATGGGCAGTCAATTCGTCAAAAAGGAAATAGGATTTTTGAATAACGTACAGAACCGCTGGCAGGAGCTTCTATATGTCTTCGGCGTAGTCAAGCAATTTATGAAGGGCTTACGTACTTTACATTTTGTCGGACCCTGTGTGACGGTATACGGCTCGGCTCGGTTTAAGGAAGATCACCATTTCTATCAGCAAGCGCGTCACATTTCTGCCGAAATTGCGAAGCTGGGGCTTACCATTATGACGGGAGGTGGGCCAGGCATTATGGAAGCAGCCAATCGTGGTGCAAAAGACGTCAACGGCAAGTCGGTGGGATGCAATATTGTCCTCCCGCATGAGCAGATGCACAACCCTTATATGGACAAGTTTGTCAATATCGAGTCGTTTTTCGTCCGCAAGGAATTATTACGCAAGTATTCGGTTGCTTTTGTTATCATGCCGGGTGGTATCGGGACGTTGGACGAGTTTTTTGAAACCTATACATTGGTACAAACCGGAAAATTGGTCCGGTATCCTATCGTCGTACTCGACAAGCCGTACTATCTCAATATCCTGCAACATTTGGATAAAATGATCGAAGAGGGTACCATTTCCCCGGGAGATAAGGAGCTTGTATTCTTCACCGACAATGCAGATGAGGCGGTAACCTATATCAAAAACTTCTTTCACGCCTATACCATCGGTGCTAAAGACGGCCCGAGAGCACGTTGGATATTGGGTGAGAGGAATTTGAGAAGTGCATAAAGGCGTTTTAACAATTAAGCACCCTGATCAACAAAATTATTCACTTTAGGGCGGAGAAAATAGAGTTGAATAAATAGGGCTAACAAAACAATTCCTGCTAACATGGCAAAATCCTTTCCTAAGTTCCCTGCATCTGAAGATCTTCCAAGAAAATCTGTAATATATGCACCGGAGAAGACGCCGACCATATTCATTAAACCATAGGCTGTCGCCCTGTATTTTGAAGATACAAACTGGCATAGAATAGGCATATTATTCGCATCGAACATACCAAAGCCGAGGCCAAAGCAAAGTGCTGCAGTCACCACGTGGAAAAGAGAATGGCCGAACCCGAGTAATAATAAAGAGGGAATCGTTAAAGCTATACCAATCGCACTGGTATAAACCCGGCCCTTTATATTACGCTGTACCCATCTATCGGAAAGAATTCCACCGAAAATCACCCCGAGAAAGGAGGAAACTGCTATGGTTATTGTCGATAACGGTCCGGCTGTAGACATAGGGATATCCAGATTTTGGGCAAATAATGTCGGCAGCCAGTTTTTTGTAGCCCATCCCGGTAAGCTTGGCACGGCAAAATAAAAAAGTATAACCCAAAAAGAGATATTGGTAAACAATATGCCCAATGCCTTAAAAGCGAAAGGACGTTGTTTCACCAACTTTTCTTGTGCGGTTTTCAGAATGGCACCAGCAGATTTTGCTTCTCGTAAGAAGAATATCAAGATAATAGCATACACTATTCCTATGAGACCAAAAGCACGGAATGCAGTATGCCAGGTAAATGCCTCTGCTACTGTCGCACCAAAGCCTCCGAGCGCTTGTCCCATATATAAACCTGTCATGTGAATGCCAATAGCAAGTGATCTCGTTTTTTCCTGATGAAAATCAGCTATAAGGGACAGTCCGGCGGGAATATACAGCGCCTCGCTGACGCCCATAATAGCCCTCAACCAATAAAGCTGTTGGTAAGTATCTGCATATCCCATGGCAAAGGTTACACCGGACCAAACGAATAAACTGCCTACGATAAGACGTTTACGATTGAATTTATCGGCAATACCACCGGCTATAGGGCTCATAAAGCCATAAATCCACAGGAAAATAGCCATTAAATGGCCGAAATTTGTGGCAGATTGTAATTCAACAATATCAGCTTCCATACTGGGTCGCATCGTAGCCAGCATCTGCCTATCCATATAATTGAGTAGGGCAACAATCCATAAAAGACCTACGACGACCCAAGGGTAATATTTTGAATTTTTCATGAGCATATTTGTGTTTAATTGGTAATAGCGCGTGAGAGTCGATTTTGTAGAGGATAAATTAATTAGTCTTGAGTTATTGTACCAAAAAGCACCTGTGGTGTACGAATTCCTGGTCGTATCTCTCCTGTAGGTAACACTACCCCTCCTTTCCAAAAAACTGTACTGGTTGTAACAGGAGACCAGGTTTTACTTTGATCCTTTCGCACACCGACTTGGATCGAGTGAGTTGCGTAATTCCAAGTATTCTCTTTTCGGTCATAATAGAATACATTATTGGAAAAACCCGGATGCCTTTCTTTTAAATCTTTCGATGCCAACTCACCATTATCGCCCCCAAAAATCAAGAGGCGGTCAGAATCTTTATCGAACCATGCCGGATTAGGTGCCGCAGCTACAGCTTCGGGAAGGTCTGCTATTTTTGTCCAACCGTCGTTATAGTCAAACATATAAGCATCTTTCAAGTATGTCCGTTTACCGTCGTGTAAACTGACACCTGATGCCAACATCAGTTTTCCGTCCAAATCCCCGACGACAGACAACATACGTCCTTCTCCCGGTATCGCCGGACACTGTTCCCATCCTTTTTCAGCCTGATCCAGATCCAATCGCCAACAAATCGATAATGCCGTTTTAGAATCCGGATATTCTATTCCCCCCAAAATATACCAATAGTTTCCTATATGTACACCAGAACAGTTTGCTATCTGATGCGGCAAATCCGGCAAGTTATGGATTTGTAAACTCCCTTCTTGAAACGTCAATTTATAAGCATTGGCAAGATGTCCGTGCTCATTGCTTCCGCCCGCAATAAAAACCGCACCGTTATAGGAAGCGACTGCCCCATATCCCATGCTATCCGGCAAGATTCCGGTTTCCATCCAATCGCCGTCTTTTTCCTTAAGGATGAATATCTTATCTGTCCAAACTTTTTTACCGCCATCCCATGGCGCCTTTCCATCTGGAAAATTAGCACCTCCCATTACAACCAGACAGTCACTTGCTATACCCACATAAGCACCGGCAAACCCGATTGGATCAGGTATATTTGCTAATTTTATCCACTTCATTTTTACCTGCTCTTCCTGGGAAAGCAACGTCATAGGACTTATCATCATCAATATAAATATGATCTGTTGGAAATTCATCAAGACAAAGTTAATTCACCGGAAGCTGCCAGCTCAAGGAAGCCGGACCTATCCAAATCGGCGTATAAGCTTTCTTCTTTGTCAAAAGACAAGGGCGTCAATGGAAGTCGCGGAGTTCCCAGATCAAACCCAGCTTTTTTCATAATAGCCCTTTGTGTAGGAATAGGACCGTATTTCACCAACAGCTGAATCATTTTGACAGCATGATAATGTAATTTTTCTGCTTCTTCCAATTTTCCTTCTTCAAAATACTTGATAACTTGATTGTACAATCGCGCACCGTAATTGTACGTACTTCCTATTGCCCCAATAGCTCCAACTGCAAGCGCAGGCAATAATAATTCATCATATCCAAACAAGATATCATATTTACCATTTTTATAATGCTTACATGCTTGATATTCATGTATCGTCGCCGCGGTATACTTAATCCCTGCTAATGTAGGTATCTGCTGTTCGGCCAATTTTAGAAATTCAATCATGTCGATCTGGATACCCGTCAGAGCCGGAATATGATAGTAGAAAAAAGGCAATTCAGGAGCCGCCGAAGCAATCTCCGCCATACATGCCACGAGGTTAGCCACAGAGGTCGGTTTAAAATAAAATGCGGATACAGAAGAGATGTAATCTGCACCGTGTTCTTGGGCGTGTGCGGCCAAGCGCTTCGCCTCCGTTATGGAACTATGTCCGACGTGTACAAATACTAATATACGTTTATTGACAACCGAGATATATTTTTCAGTAATGGCCATCCTTTCCGCTAACGAAAGACTGGGGCCTTCCCCGTTAGTACCACATACAAATACACCCTTTACCCCCTGTTCGATTAAATACTCCACATACGAAGGGATTATATCCAGGTCAATACTTCCATCCTCCTTGTAAGCAGCAAATGTAGCTGCTATCAAACCTTTAATTTTACTCATCTTTATATTTATAGTCTTATAACAAATCTTTTAATGCAATACGTTGAAACACCAGATCTGCCTGGCTACTTTCATACAACACGCCTATCGTATCATCATCTATTGATGTCATACAAGAGTATCCTCTACCTTTGGCCTCATCCAAAAGCACTTTGCGTTCCCAAGTCTCCGCATTATCCTTACTGACCTTTAGGGTGATGTTGACACGCTCATATTTGGAATCTGGATTGCAAAATACGATGATAGATTTCTCGTTACCATTTTCGTGGTAATGATGTTTATGTATACTCGCCATGCAAGTAGGCTCGATCAATGCGCTACGTGAAGTAGGATGTTCTTCCCATGTTTGTCCTAAATCTGTCGTAATCGCAATAGCCCTTCCGTTATCCTCCCCTTTATGTGCTTTATTATGATTAGATCTCATATTCAACATAATACGCCCCTCTTCCAGTTCTACCGCCATACACTCGGTTGTCGACAATGGTAATGCTGGGTTGGACGTCACCCAAGTTTCGCCACCATCTTTACTGTATGTGATATTAGAAAATGCTTTTCCATTTTTATCTCTTCCTTGTGTAGGCATCACCAATGTTCCATCCCGTAATGTCAGGCCAGCCCCCGGAGCAGGTGCCCACAGCCACCACTCTTCTTTTTTGCATATTTCCGTCAAGTTGACCGGTTCAGACCATGTCTTTCCATTATCCGTGCTTTTGACCATCAGGAATTGAGATGTTTGTTTGATACCAAAGCCCGGCTGAGAGCCCCTATTTCTCCATTGGTGGTTCCATATTTCTTTCCCATTTTTTACCCCCGGATACCAAACACCCTTCTCATCTATCACGCCGTGCATCCATAATCCAGCGATATAAATATTACCCGTCCTTTCGTCCAACAAAATATTAGGGTCGGAAACTCCATTAAATTTCTGCGATAATCCACCATATTTACCCATATCAACAGCAACTTCTATCGGCAACCACGTAAGTCCTTTATCCAGGCTTCGCGAGACCCCAATGTCCATATGTCCTTGTAGATCCCTACCCGATTCGTAGCGGGCATCATATACCGATATCAGTGATCCGTCTTTCGCGGTTATAATTCCCGGAATACGGCTGGTATGTACATTTCCTTGCTTATGTCTACGTAAAGCTACCGCCAGTCTATGTGTAGACATAGCTCCAATTAACCCATTCGTCGCTTTTTGCCCCCCGATTGAAAACTCGTCCCAGTTTATTGAAAAAGGAACCTCAATATTTTTGACAGGCCTTACTTTAACAGTCAACCATAAAAAATTTGAACCTTTTCCGAGTTTAGTCTGAAAAGAAATCTTATTTCTGCCCGATTGGGCCTTTACTTTTTTTATCGGGGTATATTTCCGTACATTTTTTTGCTTAAGCAACGTCGAGTCGCCTTCGATATACCACAGACCTATCTCTTCAACAACCTCGGCAGCCCGTCCGTCCAATCGCAGCACAATCTCGCCCTTCGATAGGGCGGAAGCGTCACTCTCAATTTGAAATCTTTTTACTACATTGACTTCTTGGTCAGCTAATACAGGAAGAGCGTAATTTTTTAGCGTCACGTTGATTTGTGCAGTACTTATGAATGTCCACATTGACAAAAAAAGGAAAACAATTAATAATCTTGACTTTTTCATCGAAATTTTAAATAGATTATGGCATAAATAAAAATAAGCGTTATCCTGTATATTCTAAACCTTATAAGCGTTTAGGAACATTTGCTATTGGCTTTGCTTTAATCCACCCTTCGTGGAGTTTCTGTTTTAGTTCTTTAATCTTTACTGCGTTTGCAGGCAACTCCGCTACGTTATTCAACTCCAATGGGTCAAGCCGATGGTCATATAACTCTACTGCTCTCACCTCAGCAGTCTTAAAATCACGCCACTCTACGTAACGATAACGTTCGGTTCTCATCGCATAGCCCATTAAATTCGGATTTCCTTTATACATCCAAGGTCTAGGAAACTGGCTAAATGCAGCACTTTTCCATGGCATATCGGGTTGAGTGAGCAGCGGCATGAAACTAACGCCTTCCAAGTTATCTGGAATTTGGAAACCCGCTAAATCCGCTAACGTAGGATATAAATCCACCAGTTCGACCAGTGCGTTAGACATTATACCTTGCTTTTTCCCGGGGGCAGCAACGATTAGAGGCACTCTCGTGTCGAGCTCATAATTGGTTGATTTTGCCCATAACCCCTTTTCTCCAAGATGAAAGCCATGATCACTCCACAACACAACAATGGTGTTTCCTGTTAAATTTAATCGATCCAGCTCGTCCAGCACTTTGCCGATTTGTGCATCGGTATAACTAATTGCAGCATAATAACCATGTAATAATTCCTTCACCTTTTCGTCTGTGATTACATTTTTGCCTATATCAGTATAACCACGAAGTTCCTGACTGTTATGTCCAGCATAAGACGGTACGTTTGTTGGGAACTCTCGTTCAGCAGGTAAAGTGATCTTATCACGATCGTATATGTCCCAGTATTTTTTTGGCGCACTAAATGGTAAATGCGGGCGACGAAATCCTACGGCCAAAAAGAACGGCTTATCCTTAATCTTTCCTAGAGTTGCTACTGCCTGATCTGCTACCTTCCCATCAATATAGGCATTATCGGGTACGTCAGCAATCTCGGAGGACGCTGCTTTACTCGATTTTGTCAGCAGATTATCGGGGAGCACGTATTTACCTTTCTTTGCGGTAACTACCAGTATTTCTGGAGCCGACCATGAGAGGGAATCCTGAGCTGATCGCGGATCGTGATATATTTTACCTATACTTTGTGTATGATAGCCATTATTTTTAAAATATTGTGGTAAGGTAATGACATCTGGAATCGTGGTGCGAAAATGTGTCTTTAAGTCCCAAACTTTTGTTGTATTCGGTCTCCTCCCAGTCATTAGAGAAGTCCGTGAAGGAGAACATACCGCTTGTTGACAATAAGCCCGGTTAAATAAAACACCTAATTTTGCCAATCTATCAATATTTGGACTTTGAACAACTTTATCCCCATAGCATCCCAATTGTGGTCTCAAATCGTCGACCGCGATAAAGAGCACGTTGGGTCGCATCTGACTATGCAACTCCATTACCGTACAACTGCCGAGGGTTAATAATATTATAGAAACTACTGAGGCAATGCGCTTATTCGCAGCAGATTTGAGTTCAATATATTTGTGACTTCTCATACAAAGCTGTTATATAAATATTAATCAGATGAATCCTCTTTTTAGAAATGTTTTAGAAAGCTTTCATTAGTAGTTATGTACTACATAACAAATATGCTTAGTTATTTTAATTAATACAAATTAAATTTCATTTAATTTAGTCACCTCCTACTGATGTGCTTCCTCATTATCGGGCGGTTTTCTTAAAAATTGTATATAGATGAATTACTTCACGTAAATCACGCTCCTGACAGGTCTCTGCCAGGTACCTCCAGTAGGATAGTTAACACGACCGTTATCTCCCTGATTCTTGACAAACATGGTTGATGAACCACCGCCGTCGAAGTTCATCGCGTCAACGGCACCTAAAGCCTGCAAAATCTTGGCCAACTGGGGGGTACTCACACCTGTCACGCCACCGCCTGTATCGACCACGACCATAAAAACACGTTTACCATCTGCGGACACCCCCAATCCGGTCCGTGCAGTTGTCGAGCTGTTATGACTTGTCGACATATCCAAAGTCTCTATCACACCGGACGTAATTAACATGGGGCCACACACAATGATATTTTGTGCATTGTTAACTGGAATTGCAGCGGCTACCAAATTCAGGTTTCTACCACTTTCTGTAAATTTCCTAACCGTAGCCACATTGTTATGTATGAGAAGTGCTGAATTTGTATAGAGTTGGCTGACGTCCAAGTGTCCGCTTTGAACCGTAGTACCATTAATCCTAATATAAGGGTCTTTGTTGGTGGAACTGCCATATGGGAAATAACCGGCATTCACACCAGCGAACGCGTTGTAGGTATTACACATCGTCACCGTATTGATCTCGGTTGGTGAGAAACCTATCCCTAACGTATTGGACTCATTAAGAGTGATGTCCAATATATATATCCTTCGCAAGGTCGCGCCGAACACGTTGAGTTCCGCGGTTTTGTATATCACACCTGGCTTTACCGTATGGGTAGTCCAATCGAATGTTGCGATTTTATTTTGGTCAACATCTACAGTAGTCGTCTTGGCATTTGAGACAATACCATATTTTGATACCGTAACCTCTGCTGAAGTTATATCCCCTAGAGTTGGAGCGATAACCGTTAACGATGTCTTGGTAGCCTCCTGCACTGTAGCCTCGGCCGTTCCAAACCTTACTATATTATCTTCGATATTCCGACTAAAATCCGTACCCTTGATGACAACTGTCGAACCGGAAAAACAAGTATTAGTCAATGAGGTTATCACCGGTGGTGCCGTATCATTATAAGTAAATGTTTTTATATTGGAACGTGTCCCATTGACAGACACAACCACATTCAGTGCGACGTCGTTAAAGCCGGCGGGTGCCTCTACTTTGAGTTCAGCTTCTGACCACTCCAATATTTCAGCGTCCCTTAAGCCAAAGATAACCTTGACATCTTCTTTGCTGCTACCGAAATTTTTTCCCGTAATAATGATCTCAGTACCGTCAGATCCGGAATCGGGGGATAGCGATGTTATGGCCGGAGCTACAACAGTTGCCGGCGGCGGTAAAACATCCGAATCGTCGACACTCCCGCTATCACAAGAGCTTATTACAAGAGATACCGCTACAAAAGCCAGTATAACACGAAAATAATCTAAGTTTTTGCGCATAACATTTATAATTAGTTTTAGCATATGATTGTTTTTGTTTACGTTATTGTAATTCATAGTTAGGCTCACATCAAAGTCACTGGCCCCACAAGTCCAGAAGAATGCCATGATTGTGCCTTAGTGTGCGTCCATTGTTGGGCTGCAGCATTAGCTGTCAAGGATTTAACATAGTTCCCCAAAGTTGTTGTAACCTTTATTTTCATCGTATTTTCGCCATATTTCAAGGCCTTTCTGATATCGTATTGGTGCCTACCATACCACCTGAATCCGATCGGACGTCCGTTCATTTCCACCTCAGATATACCATATACTTTTCCTAGGTCGAGCATTGCATACTTTCCCGGGCTATCTATCTGGATTTGCTTCTCATAAAAAATAATTCCCCCGAACGACCGCAGGTCCGGATCTTCCTTTAAATCGACTAGCTGTCTGAACGTTGTTTCCTTGGAATCCTGATTCACATTTGTCAGCGTTACGCGCCAAGGTCCATCGATTTCATATGGACGGTTCCCCGTTTTTCTCTGGATAGGATACTCTTCGCCCTCTGCATCTGGGCAAAAAACAATTAAAATAGATTGCGCCGGCCCCAGACTGATTTCGAGGATATTCTTTTCGTCGCTGTACGGATAACGGTATTTTTCACCCGTCTCCGGATTCCAAAGCCATGCTGTTTTGTTGCCGACATTAAAGGTCGCGGTAAATTGATGCCCTTTTTCCTGGTGATAGTTACAGATAAAGAAAATGTCGGCCTGATCGGTTTTATAATATACTTGACTGACGTGACCTACAGGACGGTCAAAGCGAACGAATGGCGTAAGTTTATAGGTAGATTGGAGTTGCGCGTACCAGTCGATAATCTTCCCTTGTGGTGCTGCGTAATAGGTTACATTATGTGGGAAGTCATTCTTTAAAGTTCGAATTTCCCTGTACACCTTTTGATCATTTGCTTGGGCACCCGCTCGTCCGAACGTCTTCGAAGGTTCTTTTCCGATAAAAATCACCTGGCCACCTACAGCCGCAAATTTTCTCAGTAGCTCTGGCGTTTCGGGATCGATCGATTCCAACTCCGCCATCAGAAGCGTTTTATAATCTCTTCCATTGTAATGAAGTCTTCCAGCCGAAAAGCTACATTTTTTTAGAATATTTTCGCTGATATAATCACATCCGTTCCCATTTTGATGAATAGCCTCCCATATATTGTTCGCGTATGCAGGATATACTATCTGGGGGACCTGTTGGTATTGGAGACCAACGTCCGACCACATGTCTGCAAATGGGAACATAATGGCTATATCCGATTGCATATCGGATGCTTGAAAAACGGCGGATAATCTTGCTTTATAATCTATCCAGTTTTTCAGATATGGCCACCAAGTATTCCTTTCACTAAAGTACGTTCCATAACGTATCCAACCCGGAAAGGAAACTTCGGGTGGACTATAATTAAATCCGTGTAAAATGGAATGGGTCACCCCCGAGAGAATACTTTGATCCCCAACGATTTTTATTTTTTCCAGCGTTTCATTGAAAACAAGGTCCGTATTGGTAACCTCTTCACAACTTACGACACGTTTTCCGGTCAGCCTTGCTGCGGAAGAAACAAACTTATTTACGGGCCGATATGCTCTGCCAGTTTTAAAAGTACCTTCTGGCAGGTCAGCCCCCACATCACGACGAATCCAGGTTTCGCAATCAGGTATATCGACAAGCATAGCCGATTCTAACGGGTAATATTCCCGTCCGTACGCTTGCACACGGGACTTCACGTTATGCTGTTTACACCATTCCAGAAAGGTCAGAAAAAAACGTTCATGGAAAAGCTCCAGGCGCGTCGTTTCGAAATCATACCGAACACGGTTTATTTCCTCTTGCGCCTGAGGCGATAAAGCAAGAGCACTTTCCAGGGATTGGGTGCCTGTATGCGTATTCCTTTGACTTAATTTGAAAAGGATAAAAGGTAGGTAGGGCTCGAGTGAATACCCTCTTCGCTGCAAGAACTGTTCAGCCATATCATCACACCAGTTCGAGCCACGTAACTCCATACTATCCACAAATATCGATCTGAAGTGATCGCCCATAGGGCCAATACTGGTTGTAATTGCATCAGACATTCTATCCAGATAGCGCTGGACAGCGGCTTTATTATAATGATTTAAAACGGGCCCAGAAGCTCCGGGGGCACCGTATTGTACAGATGAATAGCCCGTTAGTTTTACAACTGTGTATAATATATGATCACCTGCCGGTACATCAATAATGATCGCTTCGCTTTTTATTTGTGCGTTGAGATCGACTCCAGGGCTAAAAGTATCGAGATGTGCTGCAGAAAGCCTTAACTCGAAAAGTTCCATCGTGCCACTCTTTCGCTTTAATAGAAAAGCGGTTTCGGCCAATAGCTCTTCTTTTGCTATGATAACCTGTTGTGGTCCTTCCAATTTCTTCGTTCCGACAGCTACTAGCTGTAATTGCTCATCCTTTTCTAAGAATTCACCGCCGAAAGGCCAGCCTGACCCTACTATAACATCACAGGCTATTTCCCGGTCTTTAGCTGCGTTCAGCGTGGTCTTTAGCGCCCCCATCCACTCTTCTGTCAGCCAATGAAGCGCCGGATAATCCGTCGGATTATTCCATTTCGGAAATGCTATAGTATTGATTTCGACCCCGGAAATACCCATTGTTTTAAGGACATCCAATTCGCGTATCAATTCCTTTTTCACAACTCTTCCGCCATTCCACCACCAGCGGACAAAAGGTCTTGCTTCGGCAGGCGGATTCTGAAATTTTCTATATAGAACAGATATTGAATTTTCAGCGGCATTCAGTCTCTTTGTTGAAATCGGAAGACTGTATACCAAGGGAGTTAAGGCTCCTATTCTGACAAAATTTCTTCTTGATATCTTCATTTCCAATATCTAATCCCGTCCCTTAAACGACCAATGGTCTGTCCTAAATGAAGAAGCAGGTAATCCCTCAGTATTAAACAAATCTCCTACAACCCAGTCTTTGAATGCATAGCGTACCGCGATGGGATTTTTCACATCTTTGCTATGGACAACAACCCCTTTCGCGGTGATTTTGGCTTCCGCCGGGTGGAATACTTTGTCCTCTCCTGCAATTTCAAATGCTTTCAGGCTCTTTCCGAAAGAGGTGAGTCCGTTCTCAGCATGAGAGAAAAAAATGGTTACACGATCGTTGTCTATTTTATGAGATTTGTATGCCGGACTTGCAAACGCCAAGCCTTTCATCCCATATACATTCGCCAACGCCCAATACAGCAGCCGCTTACTTATCACGGTCTTATCGGGCGGATGAATATAATTCTTGGCGCCAACATCCATACTCACGACCATCCCTGCATTCGAAATTTGGGTACTTGCATTTGATTGGGCTTCTCTTAGAAATGCTGATTCATGGGTGCCATCGTATTTAAATGGAGCAATTTGAACATAATAAAAAGGCCATTCCCCGATGTTCCACGCTTTCCGCCAACTTTTAACCATCGTCTCCATCAACTCGTCATACTGTTCATAATTGGAACGATTTGCCTCTCCCTGATACCAGAGAACTCCCTGAATTCCATAACCAAGAAATGGATTTATCATAGCATTGTATAGGACAGATGGATCATTTTTAGTAATTTTTGCTGTGTCGGCAGGGTTCGAGACTTTAACTCCAGAGAACGATCTAAGCGCATTTTCCGGCATCCATGCTTCAACTTTTGTACCACCCCAAGTCGACATAATCATTCCTATTGGAACTTTTAACTTACGCTGAAGTTCTTGTGCAAACTGGTAACCTACAGCACTGAATTCTCTTGCGCTTTGCGCGTCAGAAACTTGCCATGAAGTTGACTTTCCATCATATCGTAGGGTTCTTGAAAGTTCTTTGTCATATTTTATGAGACGTATGTGAGAATTATCCGCATCTAACAAAATGTCCGCAGCGTTAAGTGTTGGTTGGTTACGAAATCCTTTAACCGGCATCTCCATATTAGACTGCCCGGAACATACCCATACCTCGCCTAACAGCACATTATTCAACGTAATTTCTTCTCCATCACTAATTTTAACTTGATAAGGCCCTCCAGCCTTTGTCGATACGACAGATAACTTCCATGATCCATTAGAATCAGACATTGTTGTATAGTTCTGGTTATTCCAGGAAGTGCGTACAGTAACCTTAACATTCACTTTCGCTTTACCCCATATTGAAACAGTTGAATTCTGTTGCAACACCATATTGTCACTGAATATGGACGGCAGTGATATCTTAGCGAATGCATTAGAGATAATCAGATTTACAAGTAATAAAAGCAGATATTTTTTTAGTATTAACATATTGTATTATTTTATTTTGAATAATTTCACCCCATGCCTGTTTATCCTTACAGAAAACGATGTCTCGATATTTCCCACATCTTCTTGCTTCCAGAGGTCACGCAATGTGTGTTTTCCCGACAGTTGTAATGAAGATAGTGACAGCTCATAGTCCATAGGGTTTTCTCCCAGATTGAACACACCAACCGCTATAGAACCGTCTGATAACGGTTTAGCCCATACCTGAATATTTTTTTTATTAATTATTCTCGAAGCTTGTTTACCAAGAATATCTTGATTTACTGCAATAACTTCAGGATTAGAAAGCAATCCGTATGTAAAATCGTCCAACCGCGTCAGATCGCAGCCTATTAATAAGGGAGCTGCCAACAAACTCCATAAGGAGATATGTGTATATTGTTCGTTGGGTGAAAGATACGTAGGCCGCAAATTTTTACTCCATCCCACATAACCCACTACCAACATATCCGGATCATTCCAACGTCCAGGTCCCGCATAAGATTCTAAACCGGCTTGGTTAAAGCCTATTCGTGACATATTCTCCCAATTGTCACGGATATCGCCCGTAGTACGCCATACGTTCCCTCCAACGGAAGCTCCCCATTTCCACACGTCCTTCATTCCATATTGACAAAGACTATAAACAATGTCCCTACCAATATCGTTTAATGCCTGCCCCATTAATCGGTATGGATATTGCACTTCTTCTAGATTAGGCTTAGAAACAATTGAACGATATCCACACCAGTCATACTTCAGATAGTCGAAACCCCATTTTGCAAATTGTTTTGCGTCTGCAATCTCGTGCTTATAGCTACCTTGGTAACGCTGGCAAGTCAGCGGACCAGGAGAAGTATATAATCCAGCCTTGAATCCATATTTATGCAGGTAGTCCGTTAGCGATTTCATATCCGGGAAATCCTTATTTGACAAAATACTTCCATCGACGTCCCGGGTTTCTCCGATAAGTTCATGTTCATTAAATCGAACTTTCTTCGTTCGAATCCGGAAATCTATATTTGCTTTATAATACGGTTCTAATAAAGTCCTCTCCTGTGGCCCCATATTCTCCACGTCTGGCACCTTCATCCAACAATCGTCTATATTAATGTAAGTCCAGCCGTAGTCCGCAAGTCCTGTTTTTATAAATTGATCTGCAGTATTTTTTATATCGGCAGCCGTCACATTACAAGCGAAAGAATTCCAGCTGTTCCAACCCATTGGTGGTGTAAGCGCAATATCCGGCCCCACCCTTATGGTTACGCGCTTCTCAGATCTTCCGTATTTGTTCTGGGCAGTTAAAACGAGGTCATACTCCCCTTCCTTATCGATAGCACCTCTTATCACCCCCAGCTTCGCATCAAATGTACAACCGTCCGGCAGATCCGACACAATATATTTCATAGGCCGCTCTCCTGTAGCGGCAACTCTGTATATGATTTCACTTCCAGGCCGCACCCCGTATACACCCACACTATTTATTTCAGGCTCTTTCGGCGGTTTAGGGGTCAGGATGACATATTCAGCTCTCCGAGAGGCCAAATAAATCTGTCTTACTTCCTGCACTTCTTTTAGGCTAGTTAAAACTGTATCAAACTTTAGTGGCTTAATTCCCCGTTCATTGCAAGAAACTAAGTATGCCTGCCAGTATCTCCTCGCTAAAACACTGTATTTGTCCGAAGTTTCCCGCAATGCTATATGCCATATCTTATCCCGCTCTTCCCAGCTCATTTCCATTAAAGATTCGGCATCATTATAACGATCACGCAGTGCATACCATGCCTCTGCACGCTTAGATCTCACCCAACTCACACTATCTGTCCTGCTGTTGACATGAAACATCTCCTCGAACCAGCTTTCGGAGATTCGTTCTGGATGTGAATCACTCGTAAAAGCCAAGCCAATACTCGCCAAAAGCATTAAGAGCACTACAATCTTATTTATCATATTATTTTAACGAATGCTCTTTTATTTCTTATAAATCACTATTCCTTCCGTTGGACTTTCTGCGCCCCCTTCTCCCGCAATAACTACAGTACCATCGTCTAATACCACCGCATCCATAAAGCCGTACGGCAATTGATAACCAAAGTAAGTCGTTTTAGTATGCAATAGTCCTAAGGAAGTGAAAGTAGCACCATTATCCGTGCTTTTGTAAATAACCGGATTAGTTGGATAAGGAACAGTATTCTTCGTATCAGGATCTGTCTCTCTGTCTGTTGGCGTTACCAACAAGATTTCTCCATCGTTACCGTTCACTGCAATTCCAGCATATTGATGTCCAAATTGTCCTGATTGAGCTGTGGTAGTAAGATTGGTTATACCACCCCAAGTTTGGCCGCCGGTAGTACTGTAATAAGCTCTTCTATTTCTAGGAGTAGCATTTAAGTGACCTGCGATCAGCATTAACCGCCCGTCTGTCAGCTCAACAACAGTAGGATACCTCAGGTTTGTGGTCCCCACTTGGCTGCTAAGATTCCAAGTTTGGCCGCCGTCATCGGAATAAGCTACCTTCATTGTATTGTTGGCATATGAAAGTGGCATGATTAGTCGGTTATTATACGTTGTCGACTTTAACTCTATTCCCGAACCCGAGCCATCTTGTATATATGTACCAGCCGTTTTCAGCTGGGTAGAGATATCTACAGGAGCACTCCAGGTTTGGCCGTTGTCTGTTGACTCGATCTGAAACACCTGTTGGGATTCTCCATTATAAACATAGGTGTTTGTAGCGTCAAATGCACCATCAATTTTAGTGTAATGCAATATAATCTTGCCGCTTCTTAGACTTACCACCTGAGGAAAGCAATAGGTTGAACTACTATTATCTCCCGCCAATACGAGTAGCTGGTCACTCCAGGTAGTGCCTCCATCCGATGAGCGCTTCATAACGATATCGGTATTGCCAACAGGTTGAAGGTTTTGAGCAACTCGCTCGTATGCAGATATAGGATCTTTTCGTCCTTCAGCAAAAAGCAACAAGTCTCCGTTTTGAGCTTTTGCCAACGCAGGCGCCTGAATCTTCGCATACCCCTGTTCATACTCATGCATGGCATAATTTAGCTTATACATATCGTTGCTTTCGATGTATAAATCGTATACTTTAATAAAATTACGGTGGGGGCGAATGTGCGGTGTATAATAATATAGTTCGCCTGGCAGAAGGTTAAATCGGAATACCAATATATTATTAACTTTCAAATAAAATATCCCTTCCGCAATCACAACTTCTAATTCGGCCGGAACTCCGGGACTCAGTACCTCATTTATTGTAGGCCAGCCATCATTGGGGTTCACATTCACAACCGTACCGTAATAATTGACAAAAAATGTAGGTTGTCCCGCGTTCCCACCGTCAAGCCCCCAAATGAGCTCGTTTCCAGTTTCCGTATGTAGGCCTAAAGGAATACCCGCAGCAGTTGCATTTAATGTACCCAACGTGATCTTGGTATATAGGTAAAAGGTTTTACCCGGCCCCATCGGCATAAAATATTTTGAAAATATCCGGCTCTTCTGATAGGCTGTGTTATCGCCGTTGAAATGGTCTGCATTCGATAAAGGATAAAAATTATAATGGGGGATTTCTTCCAATACACCGGGCTTCCTCATCCAAGAAAGCGTATCACCTTTGGGTACATAGTCGGTATATCCCTTAATTAACACCTTACTGTCATCAGGCACCCCGTCCTTGATTAGCCATTCACCCGCTTGTTTATTTACATCAAATGGAAACGGAAGTGTTTCAGGAACGCGCTGCTCTTCCGGAAAAGGCCCCGGAAAGTCAAAGTGCTCTTCCCGATAACAACCCGTGAATAGGAAAGTCAGTATTCCGATAAAAAGGATGCAGTGTTTATTGTTATTCGTTTTCATATTAATATTAAATAAGTATATTCTAAACAATGTCGAAGTTATCGCCACAACTTTGGATCAATCGGAACGTACCAATTGTCCTGATTTTCTAACCGCGCTTTTATAGCCGCTCTTTCCGACAAGGGGTATTTTTTTGCAACCACATCTGCAAGCATATTTCTTCCATTCATTTGTGATCGCAGCATCAAATCATACCAACGTCTTCCTTCGAATGCAAACTCGCGCGCACGTTCTGCAAAAATCATGTCCTCCATCAATTCTTTATCAGTATAAGGAAACGTTAAATTATCCAACTCTACCAAGCCCCGGGCCTCCCTTACCCGATTAAGAAAGTTAAAAGCTGACGAGTAATTATTTAATCTCAAATCTGCCAGCGCTTTTATCAAATAAGCATCTGCACTGCGCAGGATATGCCAACTCGCATCGCTTTGATAAGGCGGCCGCCTAGAGGAAACATTATCCAGTCCGATGTATTTCCAAATGACTGTATCACCATCCAGTACTTTATAGCTGAACTGTTCCCTTATATCAGCATCAGCATCCGAATAATCATCTTTATATAAGTCATCTACTATTTGTGCGACCGGTTTTAAATAATATTTACCGCCGTCGCCTCGCACCGACGAGGTAAATTCCTGCAACCTGTTTGTTTCAAATCCTCTATCATACTCGTACCCCAACAAAAACATCGAGTGATCCGAAGCACTGGAACTCGTAAATTGATTTATCCAGGTACCGGACACCCCCAGCGAGTAACCTGTATTTCTTATGGGAAGGTCACAAAAGGACGATGCGCTTTGGTAATCCCCCAACCATAAAGCAACTTCTGCAGCAAACAAAGCAGCGAGGACTTGAGACACTCTTCCATATCTTTCTTTCGCACTGAGCGAAGAACCGCCATTCCATCGGTAATTGATCGGAAGCAAACCCAATGCAGTCTGCGCATCCTTGAATATAAGCGTCCATACTTCCTGCTTATTTGCCGGCATCCTGAATATACTTTCAATTTGCTGCGGAGTTAAGCTTAATGTAGGTTTAGAAATTGTATCACCTGCTGCACTGACATAACGTATATTCTCCGCATAGTCTGAAGTAATGAGGGGAAACTCATCAAAAGTCCGCACCAATTGATAATAGCAAATAGCACGCAACAATAAGGCTTCAGCGTAAAATGCTCCTGCGTCCCTATCCGTCAGATTCTTATCCAATTTATGAACGTCATATACCTTCTCCATCTGACGGTTACACCGTGCAATAGTGCTGTATATACCGGCATAGCTCGTATAAGGGTTATTGGTACTGACATTATTAACGACAAATTCGTTGATATAAGGATCAGGTTCGGCCTGGCCCGCTGTCACCAAATCCGCTCGGGCATCCCCCCACAATAAAAACTTATGAACTTCTTTTGCAAGAGATTCGTACATCCCGATTGCCGATGCATTTAAATCTGCCTCCGTCTTATAAAAATCATCCTCCTGAATTGAACTGTCTGGAATAATCTCGAAAAAATCCGAGCACGACATGATACAAGTGCTCAGCAATACGGTGGCGATTATTAATTTTACTGATTTCATCTTCATTTTTTTCAAAATTTAACTACAACGACATCTTCAATCCAACTATATATGATCGAGAAAGTGGTGAGGCTCCAAAATCAATTCCACGAAACATGGGATTCGGTGTTGTTACAACCTCGGGGTCTAAACCACTATACTTCGTAAAAGTCATCAGATTTTCTGCCGTTACATATATATTAAGCCCCCTGAAGAAAGCCATTTTAGAAGGAAGAGGAATATCGTAACTGACCGATATATTCTTGAGCCGCAGATAGCTGCCATCTTCAATCCATAAGTCGGATGTTGTTCCATTTGATGAAGGATCATCTAATGCCGCTCGACTTAAGCCAGTTCCTGGGTTTGCCTCCGAAATATAACGACCCGCAACGTCAGGAGATTGGTTAGAATAATCAGCCATTAAATGCATACGCTGATCGAAACGATTATATATATCGTTTCCTACCGAATACGTAAATGCCGCATTCAACGATATATTCTTGTAGGTCAGGAAGGTTCCAAAGTTTCCAAACATATCCGGGAGAGGCGAACCAAGTACCTGACGATCGAGATCATTAATCTTAGAATCCTTGTTTACATCTTCAATAATATAGTCTCCCGCCTTGAAGTTACTCCCATCCGACTTTTGGAGGTTTACCTCTGCCTCAGAAGCAAATACACCAAGCACCCTATAGCCATAAAAGGCACCTACTGGCTCATCCACGCGAGATAACGTGGTTACTCCCCCTAGGGATCTAACAATGTCACCATTTCTAAGCGAGGTTATTTTATTTTTCAACGTAGAAAAACTACCGTAAAGCGACCAAGATAAGGCTTCCCGATTAATCAGCTTCGCATTTAAATTCATCTCAATCCCTTGTGACAACACTTTTCCATTATTTTCAAACTGTGGGTCGAGCCCCAATTCTATAGGCAAGGTCCGTTGCGTGATAAGATTAGATGTTAGTTTATAGTAATAGCCTGCACCAAGTTCAAGCCTTCTCTCCAACAAGCCCAGTGTAAGACCTGCATCATAAACATCTGTAATCTCAGGTCTGATCGATTCATTTGCAATGTTTTGTAAATACGCACCACCATAGCCGTAGTAGTTAGCGGCAGAATAAAGATTGTAGTGATAATATCCACGTAGATCATTATTCCCCGTCCTACCCCAGTCGGCATAAAGCGCCAATTGATTATCTCTGCTCCGATCGAATAAGTCTATTTCAGTGTTTATTCCTGGGTAAATCTCCCACGTTCCTTTCCCACCAAAGCCCGACGCACCTTCGATATTCAGATTCGCACCAATGTTTATTTTATTTAGGAGATCCAGATTTCCACGCATATAGAATGTAGCCAATCGGGATCTATACCTCGAGTTAGAAGCTGAATCCAATGTTCCTTGCTCCAACGTCTCATAATCGTCCGTACCCGCATTAATCTTGCGCGCAAACACAGCTTTCTCTTCGTATGATTCAACAGATAACCCCACTTTTCCAGAATACCGATTTATTTTCCCTAGCGCACCATTTGTCTCCAACCACGTATTCCACAAAATGGTAGACTCACTGGAGTTTCGCTTTCTATTTTGCCGAATTCTGTTTAAGTCCTGAACTATTCCATATGCCGGACGATACTGCTTTTCCGTGAGATTCATGTAATTAAACACAAACGATGACCGCAAATAGGTTTGTGGCTGCATTAACCAACTTGCGACGATACTTCCATCCACCCGATTATGCTCATTGTTGTTATACATATTGTCTACCAATGAAATCGGGTTACTTTTCCCTAAAACATCTACATCGGCCAATCGATTAGATATCTCCCCCGATTCGGAGAATAAAAATGGGCTCATAAATGGACCTTTGGCAACAGCATTGAACAACGGATGTATACTGTAATTAAACCCTTGTTCAAAATAATTTACCTTTGCATACGTATAGGCAAGATGATTGGTTATTTCAACTGTTGGAGAGACTTTATAATCTATATTGAAACGTAGATTTGCTTGATTCATATCCGATCCTTTGACAGTCCCCTCTCGATCACTATAACCTACACTAAACATATAACGCGTTTCACCATCTCCACCTTTCAGTTTCAAATGATAATCAGATATCCTTGCATTCCTTGTAATTAAATCCAACCAGTCTGTCTCGTGATTATACAATGGGGAGTTTGCATCGAAAATTGGGTTATGGTAAACCTCCTCCTGTGTACTCCCTGTCTCCAGCATATAACTAGCGATATAATTCTTAAATTGGTTAGCGTTCATTCGTGCGATATCATAATTTCCGTTTGCCACACCGAACTTTGCGGAAAAATCAATTTTAGTCCCCCCTAGTTCACCCCTATCAGTTTCGATATAAATCGCCCCATTCGCCCCTCTTCCACCAATTTCTGAAAGTTCCTTTCCTCCTTTAATCACTTTTACTTCCCGGATGTCATAAGGGTTTATAAAATTAAAGCGCGATGGCTGAAAAACAGATAAAAAGGAAGGTAGCGAACGGCTATATCTCACAGGGATACCATCTACGTACACAAACGGAGATGCGTTCATATTAATAGTATTCAGACCACGAATCATTAACTGCGACGTATTACCCACAGTCCCCGACTGTATGACCTGGACTGCTGGTTCTGTAACGAGGAGCTCGCTAAACGTCGTGGCAGCAGTTTTAACATTCACGTTCACAACGGAATCTACAGCAGAGTACTCACTCTGTTGCGCAAATACCGACATACAAATACTATTCAAAACAAGGAACAAACCTTTGATTCTATATCTTTTTTTCATATACCCTTTTAGTTTACTACTGGTATTAATTCAATTGCATCCATTAAAATATCGCAACAATAATTACCTAGCTTTCCTGTAGCAAACCCGGTAAACGCAAAGGTTATCGTCACATCAGACCGGTCTTGAACATCAATCCGTCCGCAATTGTTAACTATATAATAATCCCATACTTCCCAAACACCGTCTCTCACCGCCAGATCGATATCAGCTTTGATTATTTCCCCATCATAAATTGTGATAAACTTTCCACGAGTTCCATTACGATGTACGAGTCGGATGTCATACATCCCCGCCGGTACTTCAGGAATAGTGAGGTGGAAAGAATCGCCTACCTGCTGAGCGTCAAACGCGACGATCCTCCCTTCTTGATTTTGATGATAACTTTTTGTTCCATCATTCATCACTATTCGTGCCGGCGACTCTGTAAATACATTCTGTTCACCGTAAGGACTCCCAGGAGGGTAAAGATTATACCGAATAAACGACGGTAACGCCTCTACAATATCTACAACCGTATCTATTGAGTGAAAAATACCGTTAAAACAAACCCGATCAATACCATGCTCTAACGACTGGTCAAACTGGAATATTTCGTTCATGAAATAGTTGTCCCTATCATCCACGCTAAAACTCAACGATTCTCTTTTATACAATGGATAGAATCGTCCATCATTGGCTAATTGATTTAAGAAATATCCGGAATCTGGAATAACGTGATACCCCGCCCAATCCTCCAAGTTTGGAATGGAGTTTTTGTCAAAATTATTTTTCAACAAAACTTCATCCCGCTCAATAATCAGCGTAATCGTACTATCTTTTAGATAGCTAGTCAGACCGGTCTCTTCAAAAATATCCAACATAATCGTATACATTCCCGTCTTATGCAGAACATCATAAATACTCTCTATAGGTGGCGAAAGCACTTCATCCGTTATATTTACATAACCATTCGTCAGTTCAATATTAGATTGGACAATGGTTACTAAATTGTTTAATTTAATAGAACTATACGAACCTCTGATATCAGCAATCAGATATTTATCATTCAACACGGTGGGTGCAGGAAGCGGGCCGGGAATAAATACATTTGTATTTATCTTTCGGTCCAATAAGTGATACGAAAAATAGTTCAACCAAAATTCAGGAGATCTATCTGTAATAGAGGTGACCTGATCACCGTTGGTAGAAAGTCTCGCAAACAACCTTTCAAAGGCCTCATTTGTTGGTGCAAATAGTGTGTAAGCTCCGGCGGTTTTTAAAAGACTCCTCCTATTTACATAATCGATCAGCTCCTTGAAAGTGCTGAGTTGTGCTTCCTGGTCAATAAAATCCATTATCTGAAGTTCGTCGGTATCGTCATACCTCGCATCTGAGAATTTCCTTTCACAACCCGTGATCACGAATAAAACAATAAAAGCGAGCGGCACTATGCAGCCGGCTATTATTTTTCCACTTAAAAAGTAATGCAAATACTGTTTCATCTTATTGCGTTCTAATACAACCTATAATTATTTATTTTTATAGAAATCCTTTTGCTGAAGCAATGGATTTCGTTCTACTTCCGTTCTGTAATATGGTAAGAACCAACTTTCTTTATCCAATAACCTAGCACGAATGACCTGATAGCTTCGCCCCATGGAGTGGTTTGTTGCAGCCTTTTCAATAAGAACATTCTCATATCCGGGTCTCCGGGATATACGTACTGCTGCAAACCATTCCTTCCCTTCAAATCCCAATTCAAACTCCCTTTCCATTAAAAGCCATGTAAAAAAATCAACTCCTTGTCCAGCCTCTCCCGGTGCGAGGTCGGGCAGGTCGCAGTGTTGACGGATTATATTTATAATAGCTTCTGCCTGTTCGTATTCTTCCTTCATCGCATAGGCTTCTGCTTTCATAAACATAATCTCACGATAGCGGTAAAAGATATAATGGGCAACACGGTCACTCTGATTTCTATAGGATCTTTGATAAGGTGCCTGCCCCAAAAATTTGTATACTTCATAAGCTTGCTTAAACCCATTCGCAGCACCGCTAAACGTAAATGCACTATAATTTTTCAACCGAATCGTATCGGCGGAAAAATGCTCCAGCACCCCAGTAGGAGGGTAAAGAATTTCCCCTGCATTAATATCGATATTTGCCTTATTAGCTAAATAAATATCCCTGGAATTGCCGTCGTGGTATACAAACCAATTGTACAGTGGAGAGGAGGGGCCTCTCTCCGTGTATTGAAACTCAAAAATCGATTCAGGAGAGTTTCCAGGACTAAAAATCGTGTACCAGGCAGACGGTTCTACGAGCTTAGATTCGTATGTCGCATCCAAAAGCTCGCAAAGGTCAATACAAGCATCGTATTCATTTCGCCAAAGTTTAACGTCCGCCATTATGGCTGCTACGGCGCTTCTCGTAATGCGTCCAAATCGGTGAAAATTATTCAGAAAAGTTTCGGGTACTGCATCTCGAGCAATACGCAGATCCTCTTCAATGAAATCGAGGACTTCATTTTCAGATGATGCGGCGACACTAAGATTTTGCGTATCTGACTCATACGGATCCTTTATGATAGGAACTTCCTTAAAGGCACGCACGAGATAGAAGTAATACAGCGCACGCAATGCATGTGCTTCCCCCAACATACCATTCAATTCCTCTTCTTTAAAAGTGGGATCATTTTGGAGTGCAGTAGGGGCATTTTTAATAAACGCATTTATCCAACCAATTGACCTATAAATATTACTCCAGTTAAGCAATGAGTTTTGCGTATATATATCATGCGAGATGAATTGCGTATGAGTCGATGATGCTTGGCTACCGGGGGCATATAAACTGGATCGGATATCTCCCCATGCCTGAAACAAATTCAAGCAGCTGTTTAATGAAGTATACAGTCCGTTTAACGACGATTGAACCTGATCCCTGTTTTGCCAAAATTCGTCCTTAATTAAGTTATCCGGTTGGCCTACCTCTAAAAACTTTTCGCAACCGGACAGAAAGAGAATCAGCCCTAACAACCCGTATTTAAACTTATTCGATGTTTTCATTGTCTTCATTTTAAAATTAAAGTGTTGCTCTAAATCCGAATGTGAATTGCCTTGGTGGTGCTGTAGTATTATTGTCTACTCCAGGCATTGTAATATTTCCGTTCATAGGAACTTCTGGGTCGACACCTAGGTATTTTGTCCATGTATAGAGGTTATAGCTTGTAAAAAATACACTGGCATTTTTCAAACCAAACCTTAAAATCGCATTTCTATCAAAGTTATACGAGAGAGAAACAGATTTTAAGCGGAGATAAGAGGCATCCTCCACCCATCTTGTAGAGGCGTCCTGATTCCACTCGGCCAACCTTTCCGCACGAGGCATATGACTTATGTCCCCTTGGGTTCTCCACCGAGCCGTAATAGATTGCGCCTGATTTCTGGAATCATGCATCTTCTCTACGTTTTTACGACTTAGGTTAATCACATCATGACCATACTTGTACTCAAATTGCACCAATAGTTGGAAGTTGCGATAATCAAAGGTATTATTCCAACCTCCGAAAAAGAGAGGGCTGCTGTTCCCAATTTGAACTTTATCGAGCTCGTTAATAATTCCATCACTATTAATATCCTCGTATTTCATATCTCCTCCTCTAAATTGATGTCCAGAGTTCGAGCCAAAACGCATCTGCTTGGGTGTAATACCATCTGCCTGATAAATGACATTTCCCTCGCTATCCCGTAAAATAGCGTCCTCATCTCTTGGGTAGACACCTAATGCCCGGTAACCATAAAATGCTCCGATAACATCACCGGCTTGCAGCTTCGAGACAAAGCCATCTCGCGTACTTTGCCAAGACGCCGCATCTATATTATCAGGAAGGCTCAAAATTCTATTTCGGTTAGTCGCGATATTGAATTGGGTACGCCAACCAAGACCAGTTTCTGTTCGCTTTTTAATAATAGCAGTCATACCAAATTCCACTCCAGAATTCCGTACGGAACCAAAGTTTATCCATTGTTTGCTATATCCCAGTGTTGAAGAGAGTATTTCTTCCAACAACAAATCATCTGTAGTCTTATTATAATAATCCACTGAAGCTTCGATTCTATTCTTGAATAAGTGAAAGTCCAGACCATAGTTAAATTCTTTGCTAGTTTCCGGCTTAATCTTATCGTAGGCCATTTTGGATGGATAAGTATAAGGATCACCAAGATAACCTGTTCCGGTAGAATAAGCGACATCCGTCAAATTGATGAGCCTTCTAGGTAAATTACCCGAAATACCGAAAGAAAAGCGAGGCTTTAAATGATTAACCCATGTCGGAAGCGAAAGGAAGTCTTCCTTAGCCATGTCCCAAGCTAAGCCTAAGGTTGGATAAATGATGTAAGGATTATCCTTACCCTGTCTAGAGTTCGCCTCAAGGTTAGCCGACGTCGTTAGAAAAACTCTATCACGCCATCCATAGTGGCCATGCAAGATAAATCCGATCTCTCTTTCATCACCGAAATCGCCTTCTGCCGATGTAATTAATGCGGAAGCATCTGAAGACCGCAAATGGGGGGATGATCCATTATTATAGCTTAATAACGTCGAATTAAAAGTTTCTGCCCGTACTTTAAAAATACCCGTCATCATCAAACGATGATTGGTCTTATTTAGTGCTGCCCACGACAGTCTGTTGGTATTATTTAACAAAAGCTGTCCTCCTTCACCATGCAGACCAGCATTATATAAAACCTCTCCGGGCAATGCAGCGGTAGCATATCCTGGCAAAAAATATTCGTCAGAAGACTCACGAAAATCCACCGACACCTGAGAGCGAAAATCGAGGTTTTTAACAATATTATAGTCGATCGAAGTAGACGCTTGAAAACGGTTCGCTTTCGTTAGGTTGGTGGAATAATCAATTATAGCAAGTGGATTATACCGCGATGTATAGGTCGCACCCACAGATCTCTCGACAAAATAATCCAATCCATTACGGGAGTAAACGGGGAAATAGGCAGCCATCTCCCGGGCATATGTAATCGGTGAAATCTCAGCGTTGATATTTGTGCTGTTCCCTGCCTCTATGATTCCGCTCTCATTGATAGGGTGTCGTTGGCCCCGCTTATCCGTTAAGGAATTGGTGTATGATAAATCTGCCGAAATTTTAAGTTTATTGGAAACTCGATAATCAATATTAAAAACATTATTAAACCGATCGTACCCTGTCCCTTTAGTTGTACCATATTGATTGGTGTACCCCAATCCCCAATAATATCTCACCCGTTCACCGCCACCACTTAAGTTAGCATTGTACTGCTGATTAAAGCCTGTACGGGTAATCACATCCATCCAATCCGTATTATTATTAAATTTCCAAGCGTCATCCCTAGTGAGATCGCCACGCAATTCCAACAAAAAACTCCCATCATCGACACCCGATCTATAACTTTCCAGTGAAAAAATACGCTGGTCGTCGCCAGACATCATAGGGATTGTTTTCGGCACTTGTGTGGTTGTAAATTTTGATGAAAGACTAAAAACCGGCTTACCTTGCTTTCCTCGTTTGGTTTTAATTACAATGACCCCGTTTGATCCCCGTGACCCATATAGAGCCGTAGCCGATGCGTCTTTCAATATATCGATGTGTTCGATATCAGATGGATCAATATCACCTATAGGACTAAAACCAAAGTCTACTATACTCGAGACATTGAAGTCATTGCCAATAACTTCTCTACCATCGACAACCCATAGCGGATCATTTATACCCGAGATACTCGAAACTCCCCGAATACGCACGGTTCCCGCAGCTCCGGGATCACCACTTGCTGCAGTAATTTGTAATCCAGCTGCATTCCCCTGAATAAGTTGCTCTATATTGGTTACCGGGGCATTTCGCAAATCCGTCAGATCGATACTCGCAATAGCACTGCTGAGTTCTTTTCTATTTATTGACAGCATACCCATATCTGCTCCTTCATCCTGTACCCCCGTAATAATCACCTCCTCCAATTCACTACTTGATGCTAAGAGAATTACTTCGAATCTATCTCGGCTTCCTAGTGTAAACTCCTGAGGTTGATATCCAATGAAAGTGAATTTAATTTTTACGGCATTCGCGTCTTTTTTTATCTGGAACTTTCCAGATGCGTCGGTTCTCACAGCATTTAATACCAAGTTATTCCGATTAACCTGCATGACCGTTGCTCCCGGGAAAACAACACCTGTAGTTTCGTCATAAACGACACCCGTTATGACATTTGTTTGTGCAAAAACATTTTGATTGAAGTAGAAAAATACTCCAACAAGAATGCAAATATCTCGTATTATTTTGTTCATTTCCTAAATATTTCAGCGTTAAAAAGTCTCGTTAACTTTATGTACAACACCATTGCTTCCTTGTACATTAGCAGCTGTAAGCGGTGTAGGTTTTATCGTTTTTTGCGCATAGGTGACACTGAAAGTATCCCACGAACCAGAAAAAGACATCATTTCACCATTCTTATTCGGAATAAGTCCCCCTTGGGTGACACCATCCGTAAATACATAACGGTTAGGAATGATATACTTCCCTACAAATGCCCGCATTTGCTCTGGCGTCGAATTAACGACATCAATTCCTGCAGCTTGCATCGCTGTATTGGTTGGCGCAAACACCGTATACGTAAAGAAACCGGTTAAATTCAGCTCCGACTCAAGTCCTGCTTTCTGAATAGCACTCGCAAACTGTGTGTAGTCAGGATCTCCGGTGATCAGCACAAAAACGGTCCGATCCAAATCTGCTGGATCCATCGGTGTAAGAAAACCATCGACCTCAAAAATCGCCCCGTTCCCCTTCTCCCATACGGGTTCTGGAGATAAGAGCGAAACAGAATTGCCTGTATAGTCAATGAATTCGTTATTATCGAATAAGATCCATCCAAATTCTGTTGGATAATATCGCTTTCTAAATCCTCCATCCTTTCTGACATCAATGTTAAAAATACCTGTTCTGCATTCTCTCCTTCTTATTTCGCGGTCTTCAGCAGCCAAATCCTCCGCAGCAGGCCCTGTCCAAAATTCATCGGATTGGACCAAGATAGTTTTATCCGCATGTTGATAATATAATCCGTCGGTCAAGCCGTCTTCCAGATTAGTTCTCTTAAGCATTTCTACCCATTGCGTATAAAATTTCTCCCGCATATAAATTCCGCCTTCGACACTGTGTAGAATGGGAGACTCCACCACCTTGTTCACTTTATATATCACGCTATTACTTGATAAAACAGAACCCACTATTGTAGGCGCAATTTTACTCACTTCTTGAGGAAACCCACCAATTCTGATCTTTGGATTATCTCTTACAATATCACTTTTAAACCACGGCTCGGCTAGAAGAGTCGTTCTGACCACCTGTGTCCGTACAAATTCAGGAACGGAATCAAGCGTCCCCGGTGTACCACCAAAATGCGCTGCATAGGGCGTAAAATACGCAAGAAGCGCCTCATCTGTAGGGGCAAATACCGTCGAAAGCACCGATTCGTCAGCGACATTTCTAATGCTTGTATATGCTCTAATTAACGTCGTGTCCACCCAACCAAACTGATCTTTGGGACCTAGAATATAACTAACGTGTCCTTCCAACCACTTGCTAAATATCGACATATCATCGACTGATGCTACTGCGGCATCGGTTATGGGTAATTCTGGTAATGGTGATGTAAGGACATGAATTACGCCGTTAGCTGCACTGATATCATATTTTGTTTCATGGACTCTTACAGATTCCACCATAAACCCACTTCCATCCATATGGTAGATAATGTTATAATCATCGGCCTGCATATCAAAAAAAGGCTGTGTAAAAAGCCGAATTGATTTAGGTTTAACCAAAACGCCTTCAGCCCGAGTCGTATAATAGGTTGCTTTCGTAGCGGCTAGACTTCCTTCGGGAGCATTCCTATACCGTTTTTCAATATCATATTTGTAATACATTCCGTTGATGAAATGAGCATTCACGTATTGACGAAGTATGGATTCTGGCACCTCATCTATGGTCTGAAAGCCCTTCGATTCGGCAAAGGTTTGCACATGTTCATTCGTTGGTGCCAAACATGTATATATTGCAGCCTCTCCCAGCGTTTGTCTAAGTCCTAGTTTGTCTATAACTTTGACAAAATCTACCAATTCGGGGTCTTCTTCTAACGTTTCTACAATGTTTTTATCGACTCTAGCGACGGGGTTGTAATGTTCGTCAAACTTCTTCGAACACGACATACCCAACATTATCACAACGATATATGACAATATGAAATATTTTGTAGGTTGTTTCATTACAGGCTTATTATAATTTATTAAATATTCTCCTCAAACATATGCACTTGCGTTAAAACCGTTGCAGCTAATCCTAAGATATTATACATGGGCCCAACTCGAGGAATCCCTGATTTAATAAGACGCTTTATGTTCATAGATTTAATAACGAAATGGTTTATATCTCAGTTAAGTAGTTATGTACTACATGTCAAATGTATAAGTTAATATTCAGAAATCCAAAAAAATGTTTCATAATTTTTATCTTGTTATTTCATACCGCGTCCCAGCAGCGTCGTATCAACGGAGCAGCTTTTTTAAATTACACAACAGATATTTCCAAATAGCACGTGAAATTCAATGCTATTCGGAAATATCTATACGTCTATAACTTTAGTTTTTACTCCGCCGCTGAAATACGCAACACACTTAAATAGTAAAATCCGTTTGCACTATTATTGTTTTCTCCAGCAGTGATCGTAATCGTCACCTCTCCAGCATCATCCGGCTGTATATTATTTGTACAAGCTATTTCTGATGTATTGTTTGACGTATTTATATAGGCAGTCACCTCATTTTTTCCTTTCGCGGTGTATTTTGTTTCTCTGTTATCACCTTCAGCGACATCTTTTCTGGAACCAAAAAAACAGAGATTATACCTCCCATCCTTATTCAGCCCCGAGAGCGTTATAACACTCTTTTCAACGAGCTTTCCTTGAAAGGCAGATGTGGAATTACCAAAATAAGAATAGGAAGAAATATTGTCCGGAATATTAAGATCAGTCGTAGTTCCTTTCTCTCCACTGACATTATTACCATGAAAGCCCTCGGTTACGACCAGAGAAATACCCGTAAGATTATCTTTACTATCCCTTAAATTTGCAATTGTGCTTCCAGTTACGCTGCCTTCTCTTCCGATAAAACCGTCCCAACCAGGTGTTGCCGTAGTATATCCGAAACCTATCAGTATAGGATCCTGTAAAATGTCTGGGCCTCCAACGTACTGATAATCCACCATTTCTGTCACCTCATTTGGGTTTTGTATAGCGAAATGTGCTGCATGTTGGGCAATCTCTGCATCATAATCGGAAAGGCCGCTAGGCTTGAATGAGTGGCCGACCACGTTGATACCAAAAATAGCTTCAAACCAAGTGCAGGCCGCAGTATACCGCCCGATATTCATATCGAGGTGATATCCGTCTCTGTTAAAATTATCACCAATGACACTGGTTCTTCCATTCTGAATAGCTGTACCGACAGGGATAATAAGATCAGCATTAATTAAATTTCCCGCACGTCCAACCGCATCGACAATGGCATGGTACATTGTCATCTGATCACTTCCATAATTAGCAAATCCGGCATGTGTCGAATTTTGAGCATAGGCCCATGTTTGGTGAAGAATAATTTTTACACTTGGATTGGTCGCCTTACTCTTCACGTAGTCGTACAATAAAGGAAGTGGGGTTTCAAAAGTGTTGTATTGACCAGAATTGGAACTAACTTGCTGTAAGCTAATGTAATCCCATGGTTCCTCGGTCAAAACAGTTGATAATTTTCTATTTGAAGCATTGGACACCGTACCGTTCTCAGAAACCTTACGATAATCGTAATCTGCTTTGTCCCCACTGGCATTTTGCCAATGAAGATCCAATGATGCACTCCCGATCGTCATATTCCCCACAACAACATGTGTCCCGTTTTCAGTTGCGAGCTCATAAAAATAATCGTCGACCGCGTCCTTAGAAAAACTGTTGCCGATCGCCAATATTCTGACGACGCCATCATCCACGGGCTCCTCTTCCTCTCCTTCAACAGTAATCGTACAAGATACGGCAAGCGATCCAGTCGTTGAAGAAATGGTTACTGTCGCAGTACCTTCGGCTATAGCAGTAATCTTTGCAGAGTAGTCATCATTAGAAGAAATAGAAACTACATCGGGATTATCGGTCTCCCATTCATAAACCAATTGCGGTGTAGCCAGCATGCCAAACTTCGGCGTTAAAGTCAACTCCTCGCCTACGACAAGTGTCGCAGAACTCTTATTTAATACCACAAATTGCTCTACTTTTTCCTTCCCATCATCCGCTCCGGGATTCGCTTCCTTTTTACATGACACCGCACTAAGACTGAGCCCGATGAACATTAAAATTAAAAATTTGTAAAATCTCATAATTGAAAAATTAATTAAATGGATAAGTATGCGAAATAGCTAATCTCCTTTTCATACTTAATTGGTTTATAATAAATATATATGTTCTACATATCAAATGTAGATCATATAAATGAGAAATACAAATTTTTATTCACTTCATGATTTTTTAACTATTGAAATTGTAACATGCAGACACCAGAAGAGTATCTACAAATACGATCTTAATGGGCAAGATCTTTTAACCCCCCGATCGGAGCGCTACTATACAAAAAAAGCCTGCAGACTGCAAGCTTTAGGAATGGAAACAACACGCCATTATATTTTCTTTAGCCTGTCTAAATGTGGTTGCAGATGAGCCTGCATCCCACTTTTAAACTCTTCCATTGTTCCCGTTTTTAATATTTGAACCAGGTCCATATGATTCACTTTTCCTATCGTCGGAGTCTTTTCTACCGTAATTACGTAATCAAAGATTGGCAGCAGCATAATCTGAAACCTTTTTAAAGTATCATTCCCCGACATTTCATAAAGCTTACCATGAAATGCGATTTCATTTTTAATTCTGAAAGAATTATCGTGGTTAACTTCTTTCTTCGCTATATTTTCCAGCTCAATAATATCTTTATCAGTTTTCCTAATATAAATCAGATCAGCAAGCCCCATTTCCAATACCAATCTAAGCTCAAAAATATCCTGAAGAGTTTCTTTGTCAATAATAAGAGGATCTAGTACCCGCTCAAAAGTCCCCAGTATATCTGGTCTAGCCAATACCATTCCTCGCTTTTTCTTGGTTTCTATCATACCGAGCATACGCAATCTACTCAATGCTTCTCGCAATACATTTCTGCTTACACCCAAGGCTTCAGCCAGTTCCATTTCTTTAGGGAGTGCATCACCAGGAAGGAAAGACTTCCTTTTCAGATATTCTCTTAATCTGACCTCAACAATATCTGCCATCGTATTTGATGTGATTGGAGCAAGGTCTTTAGTTAAATCGTCTACAGCCATAATTTATTAATTCTTCAAAAATAGCATATTTTTTTGTTATTATGTACTACAATAGCCTGTAAAAAGAAAACTCTTTCTATATTACCCCATACAAACTTCCGCCTTTTGCTCCCAGGCGGTCTACTCTCCTTTCCACTGTCTCGTCTTTAATCAAATCCGGGGCATGGTGCGGTTTACGTCGCGCATCAATGATCAGCGGTCCTTCACAGCCCCAGTGCTTATACTGCGTAAAGGATTTGACACCATAGATATCGTAGGCCGGATTTGATTTCGTAAATGTCACCCATACAAAATTATTGATATGAGCGGCGGCAAATTCGGCGTCATCGGCGATGACAATCAAGGCCACACCGTGAAGATCTTTCTCCGCTAATGCATGGCACCATGTATTTATCCGACCTTCTTCTTCCGTATATGTCGTAAAAGCTTCTCCATCAACAACCAAAACACCTGGAAGGGCTAATTTAGCGTGGTTAAATGGCCGTGCCAGTTCTACCCCGTGCGGCAGTTCACGAGCCAGATCCCTCTTCTTATCACCCACAGCAGCAAACACCACTTTCGATCCGGCATTTAGGCCATCGCCCGAATAGTCCAATGTATCTATAGTCGTATTTGTTTGGAAATGCACATCTCTCGCCCAGTCGATACGTTCCAACATATGCGTTAAGAAGCTTGTTATATCATGTATATCCAACGTCGGGTTATCACCTGCGGAAGCAATAAAAAGATATTTGGCAAGACTCAACTGGTTCTTACCCAATATCTGGTTGGCAATCGTCAACAGTTCCTGGGGCCTGTCTACCTTTTCATAAGGCGTATAGCTCTCGCGTCCTATCGCAAACAGCAACGGATGTACACCGGCAGGGTCTACGGCATGCACGGCTTTCAAGCCATTAATCTCCTTTGGAATCGCGCTTCCTGTAATCTCATGAATAAGCGCACCGAAGCTGGTATCCTCCTGCGGTGGTCTCCCCACGACGGTAAAGGACCAGATGGGATCTTTCTTATGATACACGTTATGCACTTTCATTAAAGGAAAGGGGTGCACAAGACTATAATAACCGATATGGTCACCAAACGGACCTTCCGGTTTATTCTCATTCGGATAGACTGTACCGGTAATGACAAAATCGGCATCTGCCGAGATACAGAAACCTTCCGAATCGTAGAAGTAACGAAAACGCCGGTTGCCTAATGCCCCGGCAAAGATCGTCTCCGATAATCCTTCGGGTAATGGCATGACAGCCGATAAGGGGTGTGATGGTGGTCCGCCGACAAATATACTGACCTTCAGCGGTTGGCCCAGCTGATTCGCTTTCATCTGATGTACACCAATGCCGCGGTGCAATTGATAATGCAAGCCTATTTCTTGATCTAAAATATATTCATTCCCCGACAACTGAATACGGTACATCCCCAGATTGGCCTTCATAATGCCCGGACTCGTGATATCTTCTGTATAGACCTGTGGCATCGTCACAAAAGGCCCACCGTCCATCGGCCAGTTGACGATCTGCGGCAACTTACTGATTTGGGTTTTACCATATAATATAGGCGCACCGCTTCTCTTCTTCCACGGCAAGGCACCAAGTGCAACAGCCGAAGATCCGAGATAACGTAAAGGATGCTTCAACACCGATGTAGGATCCATCTTGACATCAACCAATCTCTTGACGTGATCCAGGGTATCTCTAAACATAAATTTGGAGCGTTCCAATGTACCAAACAGGTTGGATACTGCTGGAAATTCCGTACCCTTGATACGTTCGAAAAGTAGTGCCGGACCTTCTGCATCATATACCCGCATATGGATAGCTGCCATCTCCAGGTAGGGATCCACTTCTTCCTTGATGCGGATGAGGTGCCCGTGCTTTTCTAAATCATCGATACACTCCGCTAAACTTGCATACCCCATTATTCCAGCCCTTTTAATTTATTGCGAAAAGTTTGGTCAACTATCCCGACCCTATCATACACGCGTTGCGTTACTTCAACCAGCACCCTATAACGCTCAAAAACTTCCTCGCCTAAATCCAGATACTGAAAAAACGATTTGCTCACCGTACCATATTCGCCCAAAAAAGCCTGATGGTCATCATCCAAGGATACAATATGGACCGAAACTTCTTCATAGTGCTTATAAACGTCATCCAGCACATCAAAATACATCGGATCGATCAGGTAATCATCTTCATACAAATTGTCGATATCCTTATTATAGGCCGTTGTTAGGTCATTAACAACCTCGTACAACGCCTGAAGCTCATCATTATGTTTTAGGGAAACTTCAAAAAAGCCATTGATATCAATCGTAATACTTTCATCAAAATAGGGGATATCCTCCATCTGCGCAACACCGAGCCAATCTTCCAGTATCTCGAGCTCCTGCTCCATGCCCAGCCGCCTTAGATTCAGATCTTCCACCGTATTTTTTGCTTCCTCAAGCCTTTTCATCATGGCCTCCGCACGCTCTTTCATGGCCCAAGTCTTGTCATGGGCATTATAATAATGTTGCAGCGCTTCCTGCTCATAAGAAGGCGGTGTGATATCCTGATCGAACTCAAGAACGATATCCTTCAGTGGATGTTCCTTAACGATTGTTTTTAAATTTGCCATAGTATTGTTTCCTGATAAAGGTATTGATTTTTTTATAAATACCCTATTATCGCGGAACACCGTGAGAGTTGAAACAATTACTACAACAACGTCAATTTCATAATATAAGCCGCTGTCTCATTATTCAAAAAGTTAGACAATGATTGCGAAAACATTGCTTCCAGCTCTTCACGGGACATGACTTTATTTTTCTTGCCATTGAAGACCTTGGCTTCCAAAGACACATCGTCCCTAAACTCTACTTTGGTGGCGAAATATGAGACATGCTGGCTGGGCACGACTAACCCCAATATCATACCCGGCAGGCCATTGATCGATTCTGGTCCGCCATCAAGCGGGATCTCATTGGCAAAATAGCCGATGACATACACCGAATCGGGTGTCAGCCCGTTTGCCCGTCTACAATTGTACCCGGCTATCTCCCGATACTCATCCGTAATCTTCCATTTCATCCGTTTTACCGTATCCTGAATAACGACCTTCTCCCCCATCAGATCATTAAACCGCTTATAATCCCTCGTCTTCAGATCCGATAACGTGACAGCCTCCATATCCAGCGCAAACATCATGATTAACCTTTTCGTCTTTTCATCAAGGTCTTGCTCTACGGGCGCAAATAGCGTCCGGCTCCCGTTAAATTTTAATTCTTTCTTGAGCACCACGTTTTCGGGAACCGTAGACAACATCCGTTCAAAATAGGTTTTTGTATTTCCATCTGCTTTGGCGATAAACTGTTTAGAGACAATGTTTTTCATATACATGGTCTTGTCGTATTGCACGACTCCGCTCTTACCAAATAGAGCAAACTGTCCGTAACTGACCTGCGTGGAAAGAACCAAAGCAACACAAAGCGTATATAATGAGTTCATTTTTATTATGAATTGAGTTTAAATTATTTAACAAACATTTTGCTAAAGTCCCAGGATACTTTTAACATATAATACCGTCTGATGGTCTCAAAACTACGTTGGACAAAAACGGAATTGCTTACATTCCGGCTAAACCCTCGATTTTGATCCAGCACATCGTTCACCGTAAAATCCACCATCAGCGACTCATTCTTCAGAAACTTTTTACTGACACCCGGATGGATCAAAAATTGATTAAAGCTCGAAGCAAATGCATCCGTAGGCGCCTCGTACGTGTAATTATAATTGGTATATATTTTAAATGTTTTGGTCAGGTAATAAGACAGATTGCCCTGTGCTCCGAAAACAAAGCCATTATTATCCTGATCCGGTTGTAAACTGGATGTCATCTGCCGGTACTGCGGCATAAAATTGACATCAAAATTAAAACCCGTATTCGTCTGCCGCTGTAGGTTATACCGTACATTATAATTTGTCGTCCGTATCTTATTTTCCTCCCCCTCAAAGAAATTGTAGCTGTTACTCCAAGAGGCATTCAATTGCGGAGAGTTAGCCACATTCAACGCTTTAAATAATTTAAAATAATAGCCCGACCAAAGGTTGTAAGACGAGTTTGTCCTGCCCGCTATATTGTCCCATGTGAAATAATTCACACCTTCATCGATATCTCGCGTAATATTCTGTGAAATAGGGTCTTTCGTCAATACGATATTTCCACCGATGTATTTGTAATTTCCCGAAAGTATGCTGAACGTGCTATATCCCATATTCGCACTATGCCGGAATGCTGGTCGGAGATCTTCATTTCCTACAAAGATATTCTGGGGATCTGAATTATTCAACAAAGGTTGGATCTGGTTTAGCGAAGGCAGCTGATTTCGACCACTATAATTAAACCACAGGTTTTTATTTTTTGAAAAATTATAGCCCCCATTCAGCCTCGGATTATAGGTCACAAACGTACGTGTCAACCTCCGGTTATCATAATTATTGACCTGATTTAACCGGTCTTCATTCAGGCTATTGGTCAGATTAAACCGTAGCTTTTCTTCTTTGAACCCAATTGTCAACTGATAAGCCTGTCCGAGACTTTGGAAATCGTAGTTATTACTATATGTTCGATCAAGCTCAGTATAGGAACCATCCGGCGCCTTATTGAACGATTCGAGCACCGACGTATTTTGGTTGTTGGTGATACTATAGCCCACAGAAAGATTCAAATCCTTCATCAGTGGCTCTGTATAGACAATAGAACCCCGATATCTGTTCAATTCCTGCATCCTATCTTTACGTTGATCCGTCTCGTCTGCCTCTCCATCTTTCTGTGTTAATACCGCATAGAGATGGCCATTTCCGGAAGTCCGATCCGATGATAATCCGCCGGTCAACGTCAATGACCGACCTTTCTTGGGAAATTTATGGGTGTAAAGTGCTTCGACATTCACGGTATTTATCTTATTGTCCGTCGTTTCTTTGCTTTCATTCGTGGTTTGAAAATCCATACTTTCGGTCTTGACACTTTCGTAACGCCACGTATTCCGTTGCGACAGATTACTCTTAACGGTCAAGCTATTTAGCGAGTCCAGCTTAAGGTCATAGCGGAGATTGACCCGGTGCTGGTCATTTTCCGTCTCCACCCCCTTTGTCGTATTGTCATTGAGCGTACCGCTACGAAATGTACGTTCTTCCCCGTCGCTCTGTATCTGCCCATACTTATAATTGATGTTTACACCATGTCGGTCACCGTCCCATTTGTCCGAGAAATTAATCCCCGAATTGATCGCTTTTGGAATACCGACAGCTCCCCGTCCCGAAAAATCATCGGAGAAGCCACCATTTACAGATATGCTTCCATCATCACCATAGCTTACGCCGGAGTCGCCGCCAAATTTCTGCGCGTCCTCCCAATTCATACTGGTCGTACCATTATTACCAAATAGGCCATAAGCTGCGATTTTTTGGCTTCCTTTGAACTTATTCAGCATAATCTGTCCCATATAATATTCATCGGTGCCTCCCCCTCCTAATAGCTTACCGAACATCCCGTTTTTGCTATCTTCTCTAAGCTTCACGTTGATAGTCTGTTCCCGCTGCCCATCATCCACACCCGTACGTTCCGCTTCATCGGACATCTTTTCATAGACCTGCACCTTGTCTACCATATCCGAGCGGATATTACGGGTCACCAGCGTAGGATCATCACCGAAAAATTCTTCGCCATCAACCAGAACTTTCTTTACCACCTTACCTTGCGCGGTAATACTTCCTGAAGCATCTACCGTAATACCGGGCAATACCTTCAAGAGGTCTTCCACCTTAGCATTCTCCTCCACTTTAAAACTTGCCGCGTCGTATTCCGTCGTATCACCTTTCATGACAATGGGGATACGCCCCGTAACCAGCACTTCCTCCAAAATGTGCTGTATACTTGTCAGGCTGACTTCCTTTAGATTTACAGGTCCATCTCCGCCTTCTACAGGTGTATAAAAATCACTGTATTTGGGATAAGAGACAATCAGCAGAAAGCTCCCCGTCGCCGGCCTTTCAAGCGAAAAAACGCCTTTCTCATCTGCGCGGCCATAAGCGATCAAAATCGAATCTTTTGCCTGCAACAACATGACTGTCGCTTGCGCTAATTTTGTTTTATCCGCTTCATCAATTACAGATCCGAAAATTTTTTGTTGGGCTATCCCTGCGTAAGCAGAAATAAAGAAAATAACTAAAGTAAGAATTCCTTTCATATAAAGGTTGTTATCGTAAGATTGTCAATTGCACAAATATAAACACGAATATGCCGGCTCTTCATAGCTATTTAGATGTAATACACGCTTTATTCGGTGAAAGCCCTTATTTAATCGGTGAAAATTCTCAAAAACACCCTATATCACCATGCCGCAAATTAGCTATAAATAGGTGTAAAATCAAAGGAAAATAAAGATTGCCATTTTGAATTATCGGCAAAACTACCCCGGGTAACATTCAGTATGTACTCGCTGTACGTATCTCGTCGGATACCGTACATCGAGCGGTTCAGCAACTGTGTTAACCGCTTGTTTTGAAGCGAAATGATCTTGCACATCTCCCGAAGCCCTTGCTTTCTGACATGTTCCCGCAGCAAATCTTTAAGATCCAGCACCTCTGCTCCTCCGAATTCAATCTCCTCACGGATAAAGTTTTCATGCCATGGAACTTTCTTTATCCATCGAAAAATATCTTTCAAAACAAAAGGGCTGAATCTAATTTTACCTGTAGGATTAAAAAGAAAGACATATTTGTGTGCAAGTATACGTGTCATAAATCGATCGAAGGATGTCCCGACACCCAATGCAATGTCTTTCAGTACAATGGTATAGGCTACACCCAGTTCCAAAAAGAGTGCCTTAATTTCCGTGAGGCAGTTTTTATCATACGTGCGCCCGACATAGATCACCCTATTGCATCCATTACGTTGGGAAAGCAATATAAAATGGCGTAAAGAAAGCAGTTCATATTGCACGGCAATCTTATCGTCCAGATCCGGAATTTGCGTAAAATAGAAGCTCAAGTCCAATTGTGTTAGACTAAAGTGCGTATAGGCTGCACCTTTCTTGATCAGATCCACCGCAACTATATCAGCTGTAGCCGGAAAGGTATGTTGAGACAAAAGACGGACATCCCGTACGAGTCCATGAACATTATAACCGTCTTCCTGAAGGCAACTTACGCTGGCTCTCCCCAAATACGAATTCAGACCACAGACTAAAACTTCCATTGCTATATGCCTTAAATACTTATTTAACTAAACCGCAATGTTTAACTTTTTGTTTGCAACACGTTTGTTTAAATAGTGTCAATATTAGGCTCTGGGCCCCAAATCCATTGTGATTATCGTATATTTGTCATATTTCCTCTATCAAAATATATCTTCAAAGGCAGAGGAGAGAGCGATAAATGAATTTATCTAAGTTTTAATTCATCAAAAAAATTAAGGTAAAGGCTGGTAAATGAGCAAAAAGGTTATTTTGGCATGGTTTAGAAACGATCTTCGAACACATGACAATGAGGTCTTGTATAGTGCTGTGGAAAAGGCAGACTTCATTATACCTGTCTATGTTTTCGACCCCAGGTACTATCAAAAAAACAAAAGAGGCTTTTTAAATACAGGACATCTTCGTCAACACTATACCTATCATACGGTACAGGCTTTAAAGAAAAAACTACAAACTCTGGGCGGAGATCTGCTCACGTACGAAGGCTTGCCGGAAGAGATTATTCCACATCTTGTACAGAAATATGAAGTCGACGAGGTCTATCATCACCGGGAGGTCGCCAAACGTGAAACGGACATCTCAGAGCTTGTGGAAGAGGCCTTATGGAAAATAAAAATAAATTTAAAGCATTTTATAGGCCATACGCTTTATCATAAAGAAGACTTACCTTTTCCCATAAAAGATATTCCGGAAGATTTTCACATTTTTCGCAAGAAAATCGAGAAGGAAAGCCGCGTCAGAGACCCGTTGCCCGATATCACATCGCTCCGTATTCCTCCCCATCTGGAGGAGACCTCGCTTCCCGAACTTATGGAAATGAGCTCCTCCTATTCCTTTGGTGAGGCGGCTGCTTTGGAAGAACTGCATTCCGTCTTAACGACCGCGGATACCGCACAGGATCTGTATGTTCGACTTTCGCCGTTCCTGGCTATTGGCGCGCTTTCTCCGATACTGACTTACCATATTTTATCAACCGAAACTTCACCGCAGTATAAAAAGAACGCCGCACAGATTTTGGACGGTTTGTTGCGTCGGGATTATTATCGTTTTATGCTTAAAAAGCATCCAAATCTCTTTTTCAGCAATCCGCAGGCAGTAACATTAAACCAGGAACTGTTGACGAAATGGACGAACAGCCAGACGGAAGACGAGACCATAAACGACCTTATGCGTACACTCGATCAGACGGGAAACCTTCCCTATTCCGACAGGGAGATTCTTGCCTTGTATTGGATATATGAATACCAACAGAATTGGCTATATGGAGCAGCTTGGTTTGAGCAACAACTGGTCGACTATGCCCCTTCGACTAATTACGGTTTTTGGGCACACCTCGCCGGGCAGGGCACTAGCTTGAAAAACAATAAATCGTATAAAGACTGGGAAAAAACCAGAAAAGTATTCTTGTGATTATTTTTATTCATAACTTTGACAAATTCTTGTAGGATACAATACTAGTAAATGGACAACTTGACATATTTGAGTAATGCCGATTCGGGTTATATCGAAGGCTTATATCAATCGTACAAAGCCGATCCCAATTCCGTAGATTTTGGATGGCAAAAATTCTTTGAAGGTTTCGATTTTGGGCAGGGTGCCGGAACAACCATCGACACCGATAACGTTCCTGACCACGCTTTTAAAGAAATCAATGTTTTAAATATGATCCACGGCTATAGAGACCGTGGTCATTTGTTTACACACACTAACCCTGTTCGCGAGCGCCGCAAATATTACCCCGGCAAAGAGCTGGAGACCTTTGGCCTTTCGGAAGCCGATATGGATACCGTCTTCAATGCAGGAATAGAAGTCGGTTTAGGCCCCGCAAAATTGCGCGATATCCGGCAATTGATCGAAGACACTTATTGTCGTTCTATCGGTGCGGAATTCAAATACATCCGTAATCCTGAAAAAATTAAGTGGTTGCAGGATCGTATGGAGGCCGACCGCAACAAACCCAGTTATTCGCTTGAACAAAAGAAACGCATTTTACAAAAGATCAACCGAGCGGTTGTTTTTGAAAGCTTTTTGGGCACCAAGTTTTTGGGACAGAAGCGCTTTTCATTGGAAGGTGCTGAAAGTTTAATACCAGCCTTGGATTCCATCATGGAAAAAGGAGCTGAACTTGGTTTACAGGAATTCATGATCGGCATGGCCCACCGTGGACGACTCAATGTACTGGCGAACGTCATGGGCAAACCCTACAAAACGATCTTATCGGAGTTTGAAGGGAAAATGTACAAGGAAGAAGATCCTGAATTACAGTTCGGAGGTGACGTCAAATATCACTTGGGGTATTCTTCGGATATTACAACCGACTCGGGTCAAAACATTCACCTTTCTTTGGCACCTAACCCTTCCCATCTGGAAACAGTAGACCCGATTGTCGAGGGAATAGTGCGTTCGAAGATTGATATGAAATACGATGGCGACTCGTCCAAGATTGCGCCTATCCTTATCCACGGGGATGCTGCGATAGCCGGACAGGGCGTGGTCTATGAAGTGACACAGATGTCTAAGCTCGACGGGTATAAGACTGGCGGTACGATCCACATCGTCATCAACAACCAGGTCGGCTTTACCACAAACTATAAAGATGCCCGTTCAGGCACCTACTGTACAGATGTGGCCAAAATAACCTCTTCACCGGTCTTCCACGTCAACGGAGACGATGCTGAAGCGGTGGTGTATGCCATTAACTTGGCCGTAGAATATCGCCAAAAATATAAAACCGATGTATTTATCGATCTGCTGTGTTACCGTCGTTTTGGACATAACGAGGCAGACGAACCGAAGTTTACACAGCCTTTGCTTTATAAAACGATCGAAAAGCACCCTAATCCAAAAATTGTATATGCCAAGAAGCTGGTTGACGAAGGCTCTATCGATGCCTCCTATGCAAAAGAGGTAGAAAAGGAGTTTAAGGACTATCTGCAAACACAGCTTGACGCATCCAAAGAGACGGAAAGTATCGAAGATGAGATTCCGATGTTCGGTGGAGCTTGGGCAGGCCTGCATCCAGCGCGGAAAGGAGATACGTTCTGTCCGGTAGAGACCAAGGTTACAGCAAGTATATTCAAGGATCTGGCAACACAAATCACCACCTTGCCGAAGGACAAGAAATTCTTCCGTAAGATTTCCAAGCTTTTTGAAGACCGGGCTGCGATGATTACAAAAGATTCGTATGATTGGGCGATGGGTGAGCTGATGGCGTACGCAACTTTATTGAATGAAGGAAAGCGGGTCCGTATATCTGGTCAGGATGTACAGCGGGGAACATTCTCCCATCGACATGCGGTGTTGACTTTAGAAGATTCGGAAGAAAAATATGTTCCGCTAAATCAGGTAAACGGAGGGGAACGATTTAATATTTATAACTCTTTATTATCGGAGTACGGCGTTTTAGGCTTTGAATATGGCTATGCTTTGGCCAACCCCCAATCATTGACTGTATGGGAAGCACAGTTCGGGGACTTCTATAATGGCGCCCAGATCATTGTGGATCAATATCTCAGCAGTGCGGAGACCAAGTGGAAACGCTCTAATGGTCTCGTGATGTTACTTCCGCATGGGATGGAAGGCCAAGGGCCAGAACATTCGTCAGGCCGTATCGAACGCTTTTTGGAATTGTGTGCGAATGGGAATATGATCATTGCCAACTGTACGACACCGGCAAACTTTTTCCACCTGTTACGTCGTCAATTACACCGGGACTTCCGTAAACCTTTGGTTGTATTTACACCAAAGAGCTTACTCCGTCATCCGAAAGTGGTTTCGACAATGGCTGACTTTACGAAAGTTAATTTTCAGGAAATGATAGATGATACCTATGTAAAAGCAGCTTCGGTAATACGGGTCTTATTCTGCTCTGGTAAAGTCTATTACGACCTCTTGGAGAAACAACAGACAGAAAAACGTACAGATGTGGCGATTGTTCGTATCGAACAATTGTACCCCACACCTGTTCTTCAATTGGAGGCCTTGCGCAAGAAATACAAAAAGGCTACAGATTTCATCTGGGTGCAGGAAGAGAATGAGAACATGGGAGCTTGGCCGTATTATTGTCGTAAACTTCGGAAAACAAACATTGAGTTTACCGATGTAGTAGCACGTGCGGGAAGTGGAAGTCCAGCAACAGGTTACATGAAGAAACATGTTCTTCAACAAGAGGAAATTGTCAATAAAGCGTTTGAATTATAAAAAAGAGCGGAATGTCTTAGACATTCTCCATCAAATAAAAAAACATCAAAATTATGAGCTTAGAAATCAAAGTCCCTACCGTCGGCGAATCAATCACAGAGGTCACTCTTGCCCAATGGCTAAAAGAAGATGGTGATTATGTCGAAATGGACGAGAACATCGCCGAACTGGAATCCGATAAAGCTACTTTTGAATTGCCAGCAGAAAAAGCGGGTATTCTCCGCATTATCGCCCAAGAAGGTGATACGCTGGAAATAGGTGCAGTTGTATGTACGATCGAAGACGGTGAAGCTCCTGCAGACGCAGGAAGTTCAGCCGCAAAAGAAACGGTGAAGGAAGAAGCAGCTCCAGCACCCTCGGCGAAGGAAGAAGCAAGCGAAGCACCTGAGTCGTATGCTGCCGGAACAGCCTCCCCTGCTGCTGCAAAAATATTAAGAGAAAAAGGAATAGATCCTTCTACCATAAAAGGAACAGGCAAAGACGGCCGCATTACAAAGGAAGATGCCGAGAAGGCACAGGCTAAACCTGCTGCGCCCCAAGCAGAAGCAAAGGCTGCTGCACCGGCTACGCCAGCTGCCAGCACGGTTAGCGTCGCGGGAGCACGCAATGAGCGTCGAGAGAAAATGAGCTCACTCCGCAAAACCATCGCGAAGCGTCTGGTGACGGTAAAGAACGAAACGGCTATGCTCACTACATTCAACGAGGTGAATATGCAGCCAATCATGGATCTACGGGCGAAATACAAAGACACTTTCAAAGAAAAACACGGTGTCGGTCTGGGATTCATGTCATTCTTCACAAAGGCGGTTACCACGGCCCTCAAAGAATGGCCTGCAGTAAACGCCCGTATCGAGGAAAACGAAATCGTGTACTCCGACTTCGCCGACGTGTCTATCGCGGTATCGGCACCCAAAGGATTGGTAGTCCCGGTTATCCGTAATGCAGACTCCATGTCGCTCCACCAGATCGAAAAATCGATTGTAGAGCTGGCCGGGAAAGCACGTGACAACAAGTTGACTATCGAGGAAATGACCGGCGGTACATTTACCATTACGAATGGCGGGGTATTCGGCTCGATGCTATCTACTCCTATCATTAACGCGCCACAATCAGCTATTCTGGGCATGCACAATATTGTTCAGCGCCCTGTAGCGGAAAACGGGCAGGTCGTTATACGTCCGATGATGTATATTGCACTTTCTTACGATCACCGTATCGTAGACGGCCGGGAGTCTGTTAGCTTCCTGGTACGTGTAAAACAACTATTGGAAGATCCTGCACGCCTGTTGTTGGAAGTGTAAGGATATACGTCATTTCGACGAGGAACGAGGAGAAATCTATGGATAAATAAGATTAATTTTTATGCCTAACCATAGATTTCTCCTTTCAGTCGAAATGACGAAAAATTTCACTATGCACTTAGATCCGCAACTAATAACAAAGTTTTTGATGTTCTCCGTCGTCGGGGCATCGGGCGTTGTTGTCGACTTTAGTGTTACCTGGTTTTTTAAAGAGAGATTAAAAATACATAAATACGTTGCCAACTCCTTGGGTTTTATTACGGCAACCATCACCAACTACCTACTCAATCGCTATTGGACATTCTACACACAAGATGCCGAAGCCAAATTCAATGAGTTTTCGAAGTTTTTCTTTATCGCCTTGATTGGCCTGGCTATCAACAACGCCATACTATACTTTTTCCACGAAAAACTGAAGTGGAATTTTTACGTATCCAAACTGGTGGCCATAGGTATTGTGTCGGTGTGGAATTTCTCTTTTAATTATCTCTATACCTTTACCAATTCCTAATCCTTCATGAAAAAGTTGATATCCAAGATCCAAATTCAACATTTCCTGGTCTTCTGGTTTGTGATCAACTGCATTCAGGGGATTTTCATGGAGCTTCACGTGGACGAGGCCTACTATTGGATGTATAGTCGCTTTCTGGATTGGGGTTATTACGATCACCCACCCATGGTGGCGGTATGGATTAAAATCGGCAGTTGGTTATCACAGGCGGAAATCGGTGTACGTATCGTTACTATCCTCGCCAATGTGGGCGCCGTTTATTTTCTCTGGAAAATCGTAAAACCCTATGCCGACAATATATGGCTTTTTAGCACGTTATTCTTTAGTTTTGCTATCTTCCATGTATTCGGGTTCATCAATTCGCCCGACAGTCCGTTGCTGTTCTTTGCGGTGTTATATCTCTATTTTTTAAAAAAATATATTCAGGAAGAACGGACACAGATATCGACTGTCGTATGGTTATCCATTGCGATTACCGGTCTTCTGTATAGTAAATACCATGGTATTTTATTGCTCTTCTTTACCCTATTGGCTGAATGGCGTCTATTGACCCGTCGCTCCTTTTGGGGCATTGTGCTGGCTTGTGTAGTATTGTATCTTCCCCACATCCTTTGGCAGGTACAGCAGGGATACCCCTCGCTCCAATACCACCTCTTCGAGCGCAATAGCCGTGCGTATCAGGTTTCATTCACTACCGATTATATCAGCAGTCTCCTGTTGGTCATCGGTCCCCTGACCGGTTGGTATGTCTATTATCGGTTTTTCAGCTATAAGCGCGGCGGCGATCGGTTTATCCGCATTCTTCAATTTATCTTTTGGGGGTTCATCCTCTTTTTCTTGCTGACTTCTTTAAAAAGTTATGTGCAGGCCCAATGGGTATTGCTGGCTTTCCTTCCCTTATTCATTATTGGCTATATCGCACTTGCTCGGCAAACTGTTCCGCGTTGGTTCTATACCCTACTCTATACCACAGCGGGTCTGATTCTTATCGCCCGTCTCTTGTTGATTGTTCCCATTCCGGCCATACAGCAATTACCGGGCGTACAAGCGTTTTGGGGACATCAGGATCTGGCTCACCAACTGCATAACTATAGTCAGGGGAAGCCCGTGGTCTTCGACAATGGCTTTCAGGATGCTTCTTCGTATAATTTTTATACCCGGACTACCTCCGCCTTTTCCTATAACTCGCGCTCTTACCGAAAAACACAATATGACTACTGGCCTATAGAAGACAGTATACGCCATAAAGACGTATTGTGGGTACGTCCGGCTTCGTTCGACACTGCCGCTCAGGACACCATTCATACGCAACTGCAAGGGGATTGGTACGCCATACCCGTAGATAGCATCCGGTTGTATCAAAAGGTGGAGATCACCTGTGATGATCTTCCGGACACTTTGGTTGTTGGACGACAATATCCTGTTGTCCTGAATATCTACAACCCTTATGATGAGCCGGTTACTTTTACGAATGATGGACAGAAGTGGCCTTTATTCTTCGAATATGGCTATACGCAGTATATTTGGGATCCCGGGACGTTCTTCGCGTTCCAAGAGGATTATCGTGCGCTGAAAATCCCGTCCAAGCAACGCATTCAAATCAAACTGAATATCAGGGCACCCGAAGAAACCGGCGACAGGTTTCTCCAATTTTCCTTACGTACGGATCCTTTCGGTGGCTCAAGAAATAGTAAAAAATATCCGGTGTATGTTACTTCTAAATAAGGTTATGGGCTCTAATTTTGGTCTTGGACGACAACTCATTGTCTGTATTTTCCTAAGCGTTTTTTCACAACAGCTGTGGGCGCAAAAACTGGAAGGTGTGGTGGGTTTTCACGGCTTTGCAGACAACCGGGAATACGGTGCATCCGACCGCTATCCACAGACTATTTTTGGCGCCCGTATTACGCCGGAAATCGGATTGTTGGTGGATAGCACACACCGCATCCGTGTCGGTGTCTCCTATCTGCACGAATTCGGCACCAAGCATATCACGAAACCGGTGCGACCTGTAGCCTACTACAATTATACCCAAATGGGCTTTGATTTCAAGATCGGTATGTTTCCACGGCATGAGTACCTCGATGACTATCCGAAAGCCATACTGAGTGATACCATAGGGTATTATCAACCGAATATCGAAGGTATGCTCGTTAAATATCAAAATGAACGTTTCCAGCAACAGCTGTGGATTGATTGGAACAGCAGGCAGACTCAGGTAGACCGTGAGCAGTTTATGGTCGGACTATCGGGCAAGGTAAACTTAAACACGGATTTCTTTGTATCGCACTACGCCACGTTATGGCATAATGCGGGACCTATGGTCGATGAGCCGGATCCGACCGACCATATCCGGGACAATGGAGCCGCCTCGTTGCATATAGGCGCAGATTTAAAGAAATACGATATTTTGGATGACCTGCAGGTCAAAGTCGGGGGAATTATCAACTACGACAGGCTACGGAATGTTTACGATTGGCGATTCCCGAAAGGTTTTATCGGTGAGCTTTACGCCGAGCATTCTAACTTTTTCTTACGGAATACGTTTTATTCGGGACAATCTCTTTCCGTTCCCTATGGGGATGTGTTCTACACCTCCAAACAGTACAATCGTTTGGATATCGGATGGATACCGCTACGTGGCAAAAACCTGGAAGGACGCTTTACTGCAGGCTTTCATTTCTCTGAAGGGGTAATGGACAACCAGCAGCAGTTCATTCTTCGTTATACCATCGGGAAAACTGGGAAATAATACAACTTTACTCGGCAACGAGTTCGTTGTGAATCATTCGGTAATTGTATTGCTGTATAAAAGCCCTCATATAGCTGACCAACGTATCCTGCATCGCTTTATCCTGATCCAAGAGGTTTTCCTTCACACCCTTATCCTTCCGAAGGTTAAATAAGGAAGTCGGTTTTTCACCATCGTAGGTCATGAAATAATCCCCCCTATAGAAGTTGAACGAACCACCGATATTATTGACCAAAAAATTCTCCTGTGCCGTATTAAAAGCATCGAAACCAAAAGAAAAGTAAGGCTTATCATAGCCCAGATAATTCAATACTGTTGGCATAATGTCAATCTGCTGTATCAACTTGTCGGATAAACCATGAAGATTTCCCCCGGGATAATAAAAGATAATCGGGATAGCAAATTGATTGGGTAAGGTCTGGTATTCCGGCAGGTAACTCTGACTCGAATGATCCGCACAGATCACAAAAAGTGTATTCTTATACCAGGGACTGTTTGCAGCCTTGTCAAAAAATTGTCGCAAAGCGTAGTCGGAATAGCCCGTCGGCTCATGCAAGGGCAATGGTCCTTTCGGAAATTTGCCTTTATATTTTTCAGGTACTTTGAAGGGATGGTGAGACGACAAGGAAAAGAAACTCGCAAAGAAAGGCTCCTGAAACGTATCTAACTTACGGGCCATGAACTGCATAAAAGGCTCGTCCCATATACCCCATATGCCATCAAAATGATCGTCATTCCCGTATTCATCCTTTCCAAAATAATGCTGTATGCCCGCCAATTGGGTATAGGCCGAAAAACCCATGCTGCCGTTCGGCGCGCCGTGAAAAAAGGCCGTCTCATACCCCGCATCCCCTAATAATTTAGCAATACTGGTGGTTTTATTGCCCGAATATACCGACAGGACAAAAGGTTCACCAATAGAAGGAATACTCGAGATGACAGACGGTAGGGCATCAATGGACTTGCGTCCGTTGGCGTAGGAGCGACGAAATGTATATGCCTCGGCGATCAACGAATCCAGAAACGGCGTGTACCCCTTATACGTACCTCCGTTAATATCTTTATTGTAAAAGCCGATATTCTCCTTCCCAAAACTCTCCATAATGAGGAAGACCACATTTAGCTTCCGAAAAGGGATACTGTCCTGCGGTACATGGATGACCGGATATCGGCTATGGAGCTCTTGGGGTGTATAATAATGAACCTCTCTTAAATATACCGCCTCCAATGTTTTCATTATCGCAAAAGGGGTATTCAGCACAATACTCATTTCCTCGGGCGATTGCACATAATCCCCGGCATTACTTAATGTAATCGGGCGGGTACTGTGCGCCCAACCGCCCCGCACACCGCCTATGAACAAGAAGGTGACCGCCAACATGCCTACGGTATGGGCGGCATAAAACTTCCAGCCCAGTGCCGGCTTCACGACTTTAAAGAACGTGACCAACCGGAGCAGCGCATAGATCAACCCCACAAACACGATCAGCAAAAACCAGTATTCGATTAAAAAATCACCTAACAATTGCCCATAGTTTGTCTCATGCTTAAACTGCTCGACAACCGTGGCTGTTGTCCGTTTTAAGGTGAAGGGATAATACGCCATATCGATCAAATTCAACGCGACACCGATGGCGTTGGTGACAACAAACAGGTATTTCGCAAAGCGTTGGCATCCGGGTTTGAATTTGAAAGGAAGTGGAACAACCCACCAAAGGATATAGAGGATGTTCAGATAAAGTAAGGCCACGATATCAAAGCGCACTCCACCAGCCAACATGGGCAGTAAACGCGGCATATCGACTTCGGCAAACAGGTCTTTGTTCAATGCGTAAAACCCAAGCCGCAGTAAGAAATACAAGAACAGTAGGCCGACAAACTGCAGTGCCAACATGAGGAAAACGCCTAAATATCCTTTAACCTTCATCTAATACTGTAAATATTCGTCAAACACTTTTTGATTATACGCTTTCAAGACATCCATGAGGTTATCACTCGTACTCGCCTCCCGGATAGCGGTGCCCAACTGTGTATCCATAACAAGGGTATCCTGCGGTGTCACCACACCAAAAGAATATTTGGTATTGAAAAATGCATATTCCGGCGCTGTGCTGTTGAAGAGGTCGCGGCTCCAGCTATAATGTGAAGCCGGAAGTTGAAGCTGATTCAATAAGGTGGCCGCAATATCGACCTGTCCTCCGGTTCGTTTTATTTGAGCACCTCTGTATTTCTCCTGAACGACATTTCCATATAAAATTAAGGGAATACGAAACCGCCCCGGGTCTGTAACCTCACGCTCGAAAGGTAGCCGATGGCCATGATCGGCCGTGATGACAAACAAGGTATTCGCATACCACGGCGTTTTCTTGGCCTTCTCCAAAAAATCGTTAATTACCGAATCGGTGTAGTAAGCTGTACTTTTGAACATATCCGCTGTACTTGCCTTGCCAAATTTATAGGCTCCTTGCAGGTCATACGGTTCGTGATTGGTAATCGTAAATAATGTCGAGAAAAAAGGTATCTTCTCAGCTCGGAGGTCGTTCAGCATCCGATTAAAAACCTTTTCATCAAATACACCCCAAGATGATTCATTGTCCGAAGCCTGGAAATCATGCATATCGATGACACGGTCGATGCCATGCGACATCATATAGGACTTAAAGTTATAAAACTCACTTTGCCCACCATAGTAAAAAGAAGTATGGTAGCCGGCTGACTTGATATCTTGACCCATGCTATGCAATTTCTCATGCTTCTTTACGGATTTAATGATACTTTCCTCGCCCTGCGCCGGAAAAGCGGAGAAGAGGCCAATTATCCCCTTGTCTGAACGGTCGGCAGCCGCATAGAAGTTGATAAATGTTATACCTTCGCGCGCTATGCGGTCCAGATTCGGCGTTACCCCCTTTTCTCCTCCCAAACCTTCTACGAGATCGGCCGTAAAACTTTCCAACAGGATCAACACGATGTTGGGCCTTGTTGTTGTCAAAACACGATAGGCTGAATCGGGTATTTCCTTAAACACCGGCTCCAAGTAGGCATCGCACGTGTTATTATCATCAAAATAAAGATAAGGATTACGGTTGCTCCCACTATTGACATAATCGTTAATAAGTGACCAATAGGTATTGACGGCGGCGTGATTGTAAAATTGAACGGTAGAGAAATAAGCGTGGCTTTCATTTAAGGGGGAGGTCCCGTATCCACCTCGTATACAAGAGAATAAAAAGAATAGACCGAGAAAAAAGCTTAAAAACTTCCAGATAAAAGGAATACGGATCTTTACAAATGCACCACGGAATACAAAACGATAGAGGAATAGGCCGCCGACACCCAAACCTATAAACACGACCAAAGGCTTCAATAACGAGGTCGCACCCGCAGAGTACAGCACTTCTTTCGGCGATTCAAAGAACGTATCTATCGCCCGCTTAGAAACTTTATCGGTCCACTCGGGGTATAGATTAACGTTGATACCGGACAACAGTGTCAGTACAAACAGCACAACATAACTGTAGGTATCTATCCACCATCTGGATAGCCGCATCTTCGGAATAAAAGACCAGATAAAATAACCCAGAAAGGGAAGAGCACAGATATAGGAAGCGGCGGATAAGTCCATTTGAAGGCCGTTCCAAAATATCCTTGCCGTATCTCCCAAATCCAATGAAACCGATTCAGGCGAAGCAAACAGGAGAAAAAACAAGCGATCTACCCATGCGATAAAAACCCAAAATATAAAATAAAGGATGATATACATACCGCTACAACACCTCCTTTTGATTGGCCTTCCGCGCGGACAGGCGTTTATTAGCCCAGCCGCTATGGTACCACTTCATCTGTTCGAACGCGTAGATGACCACTAATGTCGTGACAGTCCCAACCAATGCGCCTATATATACATCGCCCGGCCAATGCTGGGACAAATAAACCCGCGAATAGCCCGCTAAACAGGCCAAGATAAAGAAAAGTGGATTCTTCCGCTGACTGGGAAAGACATAGTACAACACCATCATCAAGGCAAATATACTGGTGGTATGTCCTGACGGAAAACTATAATTACCGTGAATATGATAATCCGGCAGAGTATACCACGATGGATCGTCTTTAAAGACAGATCCCGGTCGGGGCATTTTCATGGAACGCTTAATAATCTGCGCTACCAATCCGGATAGTAAAAAACTGGTTATCGTCAGTATCGCATACTTATAGCGCGCAAATACCAATAATAATCCGACAATAATAATGAATAGACCGTCACCAATATTGGTGTAATAGCGAAAAAACTCGTCAGCCCACGCGTGATATACCGCATTCACCATACGGAACTGCTCGACTTGTGTATATTGAATGCTGATATAGCCGCAAACAAGTTCGACGAGCAACAACGCCAATAGCACAAACCGGAAATTCCAAAACAACTGCCTAAATGTCATGGGTTCAGGATACATATCTGAATTTTTCTTTATCGACAAACTTAGATAAAATTGGCTTTATTTCCTTAAATTTGCATTCTTATTTTTATCAAGTCAATAATGAATATAGCGAAAACATATAATCCAAAGGAAGCCGAAGATAAATGGTATGCATACTGGTTGGAAAAAGGTTTTTTCCATTCTACACCGGATGATAGGGAGCCTTACACCATTGTAATGCCTCCGCCCAATGTCACGGGCGTCTTGCATATGGGTCATATGTTGAACAATACGATACAGGATGTGTTGATCCGTCGTGCACGTATGCAAGGCAAGAATGCCTGCTGGGTGCCGGGAACCGATCATGCGTCTATCGCCACCGAAGCCAAGGTAGTCGCTATGCTCAAAGAACAAGGAATTGACAAAAAGTCGCTGACACGGGAAGATTTTTTAAAACACGCTTGGGAGTGGAAAGAAAAATACGGTGGCATTATCCTCAAACAACTGGAAAAGCTGGGTGCTTCCTGCGATTGGCAACGCACGAAGTTTACCATGGATGCCGATCTATCCGAAGCGGTCATCGATACGTTTATTAAATTCTATAGAGAAGGCTATATCTACCGGGGTGTGCGGATGGTTAACTGGGATCCTCAAGGTAAAACCGCGCTATCGGATGAGGAAGTCATCCGCAAAGAGGTCAATCAAAAACTGTATTATATACGCTATACGATTAAAGATAGCAACGATTACATCATCATCGCTACCACCCGCCCCGAAACCATCATGGCGGACACAGCGATCTGTATCAATCCTCAGGACGAACGCTATCAGCACCTAAAAGGTAAAACGGTCTTGGTGCCCCTTATCAACCGGGAGATCCCGATCATTCAGGATGAATATGTTGAAATGGAATTTGGTACCGGCTGTCTGAAAGTCACACCGGCGCATGATCTGAATGACTATGAATTAGGACAAAAGCACAACTTGCCTGTTATTGATATCCTGAATGACGACGGCACACTCAACGAGAAGGCTGAAATATTGATCGGTGAAGATCGCTTCATTGCCCGGAAGAAAGTCGCTAAATTATTGGAGGAGGTTGGTCAGATCGAGAAGATCGAAGATTACAAATCTCAGGTAGGCTTTTCAGAACGTACGGATGCCGCTATCGAACCCAAGCTGTCTATGCAGTGGTTCTGTAAGATGGATGAATTGGCAAAACCGGCATTGGAATATGTAGAAAACGGAAGCATCAAGCTGATTCCCGACAAATTCTTCGCATCTTACAAACATTGGATGGAAAATGTCAAAGACTGGTGTATCTCGCGTCAGCTTTGGTGGGGACAACGTATACCCGCTTGGTATAATGAAAAAAACGAGTGGGTTGTTGCGAAGACGGAAGAAGAGGCCATCCAAGCATTTGAAGACGATGGAAAAACCGCTTCCGGCATTCGCCAGGAAGATGACGTTTTAGATACCTGGTTCTCCTCGGCGCTGTGGCCCATGTCTGTATTTGATGGTGTCCGCCATCCGGACAATGCCGATTTCAAGTATTACTATCCGACCAGCGATCTGGTGACAGCACCGGAGATTCTGTTCTTCTGGGTAGCCCGCATGATTATCATGGGGCACGATTACACGCAAAAGCCACCCTTCAAAAATGTCTATCTTACCGGCATTGTCCGTGATAAGCTGGGACGTAAGATGTCGAAGTCCTTGGGCAACTCGCCCGATCCGATCGAGCTGATGGAGCAGTACGGTACCGATGGTGTACGCGTAGGTATGCTTCTCTCCTCGCCTGCCGGCAATGACTTGATGTTTGATGTATCCTACTGTGAGCAGGGACGTAACTTTGCCAACAAAATATGGAATGCTTTCCGTCTGGTCAAAGGATGGGAGACCGTGGATAAACCGGCTACAGAAGCACAAAAAAATACTGCGAGCTGGTTCGAAAACCGTTTCAACCAGGCCGTAGCAGAGATTGATGAGCACTTCGCGCATTACCGTTTGTCGGATGCGTTAATGACTACGTATAAGTTGATCTGGGATGATTTCTGTGCCTGGTATCTCGAATTGGTCAAGCCCGCTTATCAGACGCCTATCGAATCGGAAACACTCGAAACAGTCAAAGGTTTCTTCCAAAAGGTACTAAAATTGGCCCATCCCTTCATGCCGTTCCTGACCGAAGAGCTTTGGCATGATGCGATGTTTGGATCGCGCGAAGCAGAGGATTGTATCATTGTCGCTCGTTATCCGGAAAAAAGCGCTTTCGATGAGGACGTTATCAAAGAATTTGAGATTGTCCAACAGATTATCTCGGAAGTCCGCAATGTGCGTAATGTAAAAGGTATATCCCCTAAAGTAGCATTACCCTTAGCAATCAATACGATCGATATTGACTTGAGCAAATACCAGGATAGTATCGTTAAATTAGGTAACATCTCCGAATTTTCATTCGTTCAGGAGAAAGTAACGGGCGCCTTGAGCTTTTTAGCAGGCAAAAGCGAATGCTATGTCAAGCTGGAAGCGGAGAATATTGACGTAGAGGCCGAGCGTGAACGTATCAGCAAGGAAATTGCTTACCTAAAAGGCTTTCTGGTATCTGTCGAGAAGAAGCTTTCCAACGAGCGTTTCGTCCAAAATGCCAAACCGGAGATCGTGCAGAATGAACAAAACAAGAAGGCTGATGCAGAAGCGAAGATTCAAATTTTGGAAGAGAGTTTAGCGGGGTTGGGGTAGCCGGATTACCTCGCTCCGCTCGGTGATCCGGTGTGGGGAGTGACAAACAAAAAGTCTACGGCACTAACGTGCCTATCTTTTCTTATTTATGCGTGAGCTCAAATAAATTTGGCTCACGCATAAATAAGAAAAGCCCTCACTTCCGTGAAGACTTTTTGTTTGTCGGGATGGCCGGAT
>NZ_JAAKGO010000028.1 GCF_011043525.1 Sphingobacterium sp. SGG-5 | reverse complement strand
TTGAACCGACGACCTCCAGCACCCCATGCTGGCGCGATACCGGGCTACGCTACATCCCGAAAGGAAGCACAAAAATACAAAATGCTTTTTATTTTACCTTCCTTATTTTTACATTTCTAAAAAAGGCTTTGTCATTATGATATTGCAAGAGAATGTGCCCTTCTTTGGCCTCACCATAGGGCGTCACATATCCTTTGAACTTTGTACCGGCAATCCGTCGACGATAGTCTTCCGAACCCCGTTCATATTCCAGCACTTTTACACCATTCAGCCAATGCTCTACATGCGTTCCATAAGCAATGATCCTCCCGGTATTCCATTGTCCCACCGGCAAAAAAACACTCTTTTGTGGTGCATACAACAGATATAACGCCCCCGTAATTGTCTTCGGACTTTTACCTCCCCGAACTGACGGGTGATTAATATCATCGATCAATTGATATTCGGGTCCGTTTAAGGTCGTCTTACCTTTTTTATCCAATAATGGGGCAACAAAATATTTCACGCCTGTATTTGCTGAGTCGGTTAGATTAAACTCAAATACAAGATCAAAATCGGAAAATTGCTCTCGGGTAATGATATCACCTGCTTTTTTCCCCGGTAATGATAGGAGAAGTCCATCTTTCATCGCCCAACCATCTTTGGGAAAACTGTCGCTGTTTTTCGATCGCCAGTGTACATTTGGATCACCACCATCCAACAAGTGCTCCCATTCTCCCCATTGTACCTCCTGCCCAACATTCCCTGCTATCTGTTGCGCAAAAATCTGCGATGGCACAACATATATTCCCAAAAGTATCCACATCAACTGCAGGAAGCGGATTTCCACAATTGTCTTATTTAAAATATAAAAAATTAGGGCGCGGA
>NZ_JAAKGO010000027.1 GCF_011043525.1 Sphingobacterium sp. SGG-5 | reverse complement strand
TTAACCTCTCCCTTTCTCCTGCCTAAGTTCGGGTTTTCATCGGCGATTGTTCGGTCCTTTTTCGAATCGGCTCCGAATCGGCTTCGAGTGTGCTTCGAATCCACTCGAAGGGCATTCGAAGAAAATTCGAAGCGGCACCGAACAGTGGCGGTAGCGGGGGCGAGGCAAGGGTTGATAAATGCGGTCGGAGAGGCTGAGAAAATCACGCCCTTCCGGGGGGGCACTGCCACTTCGGAATACTGCCCTTTAAAGGCCCCCGGCTCCCGGACCTGCCGTAAAGTCGTCACAGAAGCAACTGCTTCTGTCCCGGCCAAGGTATAGGTAGCACCGTACACGCTACAGGTTTCAGGAAGTACAGTGCACTTTACACCAGATATACTACAGTATGCGATAAAAGCAGTTGCTTTTGATGCCAAAGCAACACGGTACGGGATACCGTGGTCACATGGAAGGTAAACGCAGGACACTCTGCCACAAAAGCAACAGACATAGAAGTGCATACGTCACAGTTTAACGCGCGCACATTATTGTTCGTGTCAAAGTGTTTGCGCGCCGGCGTCAGCTATCCCTTGTCCGGAACAGACACAGTTGTGTCCGGAGTGAATTATCACGGATCCCGACCGGGAAATATCCCGATCGGGACGTGTCTGGATCTGTTCGGGAGGACCTGTTTCCACTTAGATGCAGCAGCTATTACTTCCGGTCTGGAAGCTTTTTTTTCCATGATATGTTGTTTTGCATCCGTTGCCGTATACTGTGCGTTTGGAGCACTTTATGCCTTATTTAAGGTGGTTGCACTGTTATTTCTGCCGATTGCTTTTCATGTTAAAAAAATATATGTTTCACCTCCAGCCTTTTACGTGGCGGGTCTGCTGGG
>NZ_JAAKGO010000026.1 GCF_011043525.1 Sphingobacterium sp. SGG-5 | reverse complement strand
TTAAAAATCCCCCGCTAATTTCGAATTAAATCGTAACTTTGCCTGTCTTCTAAAAGACATGATCAACGTGGCAAGTAATTATTTCTAATCATAAACAATACAGACAAATGCCTTTGCAATTCAACACGGTAAAATTGTTCGCTGGCTCAGGAACGCAGGAATTATCCGAAAACATCTCTGCAGCTTATGGTAAACCGCTTGGAGACATGACACTTTCCAAGTTTAGCGACGGTGAAATCCAACCTTTTTACAATGAATCCGTACGTGGAAGCGACGTTTTTTTAATTCAATCCACCAACCAGCCCACTGACAATTTACTCGAGTTGCTACTCATGATCGATGCTGCGAAGCGTGCTTCCGCGCATTACATCACTGCTGTCGTTCCCTACTTCGGCTTTGCCCGTCAGGATCGGAAGGATAAACCTCGGGTAGCCATCGGTGCAAAGATGATTGCCAACCTGATTACAGCCGCCGGTGCCCACCGCATTATGACGATGGATTTGCATGCTGCACAGATACAGGCGTTTTTCGACATCCCTGTAGACCATCTGGATGGCTCGGTGATTTTTGTTCCATATATAAAATCGTTAAATTTACCCAATCTAACCATTGCTTCACCCGACATGGGGGGTTCCTACCGGGCGCGTACATTCGCCAAATTTTTTAATGCAGAGGTTATCATCTGTGACAAGCGTCGTAAGCGGGCCAACGAGATCGAATCGATGTCGATTATCGGTGATGTTACGGGACAAGACGTGGTATTGATCGACGACATCTGCGATACAGCGGGCACACTTTCTAAAGCTGCTGCTTTGATTATGGAAAATGGTGCAAACTCGGTGAGGGCGGTATGTACACATGCGGTATTATCCGGCAAAGCGTACGAGACGATCGAGAACTCGGCATTGACCGAAATGATTGTTACGGACACCATTCAGTTGAATGCTGAAAAAATGAAGACCTATTCAAAAATAAGGGTATTATCCACCGCTGATCTATTTGCTACCGCAATCAAGAGTGTCAATCAGCACGCTTCGATCGAGGAGCTTTTCAAAGTTGATTAATATACACTCAACATATATTTAAAAAAGGAGATTAAGTTTTGAGTTTAATCTCCTTTTTTAATTTTTAGAAGCAACGAG
>NZ_JAAKGO010000025.1 GCF_011043525.1 Sphingobacterium sp. SGG-5 | reverse complement strand
GGACATCAGGGACGGCGGCACATGGAAGCGCGAGAAAGGGTTCTTTGTCGTGCGTAGATAGTATTGCGATGGGACATCGCTTCCCTTGTTATTCATGATGTGCTTGCTTTCATAGGCATTCATGATTGCTTCGCAATTTATTCCTTGATGAATAAAGAAGCAAAAAAAGTCAAGGCTTGGACGGTACGACGCTAAAAACAGTCCTTTTGCCCTAAACAGATCGGAGCCATTGCGCCTTGCTCCATTTTTTCGATCTGTTTTATACGGGCACTCGGATGTTTTCTTAACGCTGTACAGTCCTATGCCGTTTTTTCTACCGGCGAGTAGGATAATTGAGATTTGAGTATTGAGACATGAGATTTGAGAAAAAAAGCAGAGCCCGTACAAGCACTAAGAATGTCGCCTCAGCGGGTCGCGGATGACAGGAAGGAAGAGACATTGTAGCGATCCGGTACAGCGACGAGTTTTGGGTACCTTTTTGCGGTCAAAAAGTACAAAAAGCCCCATCGCGGCTCGAGCGATAAAGAGAGAGAAAAGATAGAAGGAATAAGGAACAAAGACAGGATTAAAAAAGAAACCAAGAATATATGAAACAATACATAACCCTATTCACAGTATTAGCGCTGCTGCCTTTCACCCTCAGGGCCCAACACGGGGTGAGCTACAACCAGTTCGGCCAGCTCCGCAACACCTTCAACAGCTCGCTGAGCACGATGGATCTCGGCGGTAGCTTCTCCATGCTTGGCCGCAGCCAGTGGACCGGCGTGGACGGCGCCCCGAAATCCATCTGGGCCAGCGGCAACGTCGGGCTGCGGAATGCCCTGCTGTCGGTAGGTCTTGACGCCAAGCATGCCGCTTACGGTGTCACCAAGGAAAGCGAGTTCTCGGCCTATGTGGCCAAGGCGGTACGCATCACCGAATACGAGTACCTGAGCCTTTCCATGGGCGGTGGCTTCGTGCACTTCCAGGGCGACTACAGCAGCATTGACGACCAGAACGACCCTTCCTTCCGGGACAACATCCGGGAGACCGGCGGTTTCCTGAGCATCTCGACGAGCTACTACCGTCCGGAGCGCTATTACTTCGGCGTATCGATGCCCCGGTTCTCGCTGAGCCGTCCGGACGATATCGAATACGAGTTCCGTAAT
>NZ_JAAKGO010000024.1 GCF_011043525.1 Sphingobacterium sp. SGG-5 | reverse complement strand
CTCGGTGACGGTACGCATAGCCAACGATGAGGGTGCGGCACTGCCTGTCCGTCTGTACAAGGCGGTATCGCCCAACGGCGACGGGATCAACGACTTCCTGATGATCGAAGGGGTACGTGACTACCCGGAGAACAAAGTGACGATCTTTGACAAGTCCGGCAAGGTGATGGCGGAGATAGAAGAATACGACAACCGGAACAACGTGTTCCCCGGTGGCCGCACTGTACGCGACGGTACATATTACTATTACCTCGACATCAAGGACGGCGGCACATGGAAACGCGAGAAAGGGTTCTTTGTTGTCCGCAGGCATTAGTTCCTTGGTTTTACATGGTTACGGAGTTATATAGTTACAAGGTTACAATTGCTTACGGAGTTACAAGGTGTTAGTAGTCAGTTATCAGGTGCGGTTTGCAGAAGGAAGCGAATAAGGAATAAGGAGAAGAAGCAGAAACCGTACAACTAATTAAAATGTCGCCTCAGCGGGTCGCGGATAGCAGGAAGGAAGAGACATTGTAGCGGGCCGGTACAGCGACGAGTTTTTTGTTACTTTTTTGACGGCCAAAAAAGTAAGAGAAGCCCCATCGCGGCTCGAGTGATAAAAAAGACAGGGAAGAGAAAAAGAAATAAAGAATTAGAGCAATAAAAAGAGACGAGAAACAAAAGATAAAAAGAATATATGAAACAATACATAACCCTATTCACAGTATTAGCGCTGCTGCCTTTCACCCTCAGGGCCCAACACGGCGTGAGCTACAACCAGTTCGGCCAGCTCCGCAACACCTTCAACAGCTCGCTGAGCACGATGGACCTTGGCGGTAGCTTCTCCATGCTTGGCCGCAGCCAGTGGACGGGCGTGGACGGGGCACCCAAATCCATCTGGGCGAGCGGCAACGTTGGGCTGCGGAACGCCCTGCTGTCGGTAGGTCTTGATGCCAAACATGCCGCCTACGGTGTCACCAAGGAAAGCGAGTTCTCGGCCTATGTGGCCAAGGCCGTACGCATTACCGAATATGAGTACCTGAGCCTATCGATGGGCGGCGGCTTCGTGCACTTCCAGGGCGACTACAGCAGCATTGACGACCAGAACGATCCTTCCTTCCGGGACAACATCCGGGAGACGGGCGGTTTCCTGAGCATCTCGACGAGCTACTACCGTCCGGAGCGCTATTACTTCGGTGTGTCGATGCCGCGGTTCTCGCTGAGCCGTCCGGACGATATCGAATACGAGTTCAGGAAC
>NZ_JAAKGO010000023.1 GCF_011043525.1 Sphingobacterium sp. SGG-5 | reverse complement strand
CTGACCTTTACGGTCAACTATGCAGCGGCGGTTACGGTCGATGAGACAAACGGCAAACCGTCATTGCCACTGATCATCGGTACGGCAAGCCGGCAGGCTGCCTACAGTGATGGATCGGGTACGACGGCTCTTACGTTCAGCTACACGGTACAATCGGGAGACCTGGATGGGGACGGCATAGTGCTGGGCACGGATATCGTGCTCAACGGCGGAGACATGGGCCTTGCATCTACCGTATTGAAGAATATCGGTAACACAACCGGGATTCTGGTGGACGGTATAGCCCCGGCGGCCCCTTCTGTGCCGGACCTTTCACCGGCCAGCGACAGCGGTTCTTCAAACACAGACAATCTTACAAGCAATACCACGCCTACGGTGACCGGTACGGCGGAAGCCGGCAGCACGGTGACCCTGTACGATACGGACGGTACGACGGTGCTGGGCACTGCGGTAGCGACAGGGGGCAACTGGAGCATCACGAGCAGTACACTCAGCGAGGGTACCCATAGCCTTACGGCCAAAGCTACAGATGCTGCAGGCAATGTCGGTCCGGCATCATCGGCTCTGACCCTAACGATCGATGTGACTGCTCCTGCAGCACCTACTGAACTGACGGCAACTTTCGGCAACCAGCAGAACGTGCTGAACTGGACGGCCAACGGAGGCGATGTAGCTTCGTACAAAGTGTACGGCGGCACGTCGGCCACTCCGACCACTGTGCTGGCAACGGTTACAGCACCGGCGACAACCTACACCCATACTGGTCTGACGAACGGTACGACGTATTATTACCGTATCACGGCGGTAGACCAAGCGGGCAATGAAGGAACGGTAAGCACGGAAGTCAATGCGGTGCCGAAAGCACCGCAGGTGATTACCTTCGGAGCCTTACCGGTGAAGACCTATGGCGATGCGGACTTCGCTCCGGGAGCGACAAGTACAAACAGTACGATAGCTATTACCTATACGAGCAGCAATACAGCTGTCGCGCAGATCGTTGACGGGGATATCCATATCGTTGGGGCCGGCACAACGACGATCACGGCATTGCAGGCGGGCAATACATCGTTTACTGCTGCGGCAGATGTGCCTCAGACGCTGACAGTCAACAGGAAGGCACTGACCATTACGGCCAAAGACCGCAGCAAGACCTACGGTACCGCACTTACGCTCGGCACTACCGAGTTCACGGCCAGCGGTCTGGTGAACAGTGATATGGTTACCTCGGTGACATTAACTTCAGCAGGAGCAGCAGCTACAGCT
>NZ_JAAKGO010000022.1 GCF_011043525.1 Sphingobacterium sp. SGG-5 | reverse complement strand
GGATCAAGCAGAATCTTTGGGGGGAGAAAAATAAATTCTTAGTTTAGGGGTGTTAAAATATATTACCTTGCAAGACGCTGAACGTAGACTATTAGCCTTATTAATGCCCGAAGGCCTGTTAGATTATTTCGATATCATGGAAGTTGTCCAGAAAGATAAAGAACTCCACATCCATTTGGATGAAAAAAATATTGCTCCTTCGGGTTATGAAAACAGTAAACTGGAATCCAAGGGTTTCATGCCTGTTTCGGAAATTAAAGACTTTCCCATTAGGGGTCAGAAAGTTACTCTTCATATTAGACGCAGACGTTGGACGGTGTTAGATACACAGAAAATCATTACTAGGGATTGGAACCTTGTTCGTGAAGGTGCTCGAATGACTACGGAATTCGGGCTTTTTTTAAAGGGGATATTTGGATAACTATCCGATCAGTGCCCATCTTTTGGGGCTTCTGTTTCAGTTGGATGGCAAACAGCTTCAAGATCAGTATAAGAATCACTTGAGCGACTTTCATGATTGGGATCAAAAGCATCATGCGGAGTATTGGACTGTATTTCCTGAAAATATATCCCCACAGCTCAGTATCGATGAAACCAGTTTTAGCAATGGTGAACTTTATACCATCGTAAGCAGCAAAGCTTCCAAAGGAAGAAAAGGGACTATTGTAGCTACCATTAAAGGAACAAAGGCAGAAGATATTATCGCTGTATTAGAACGTATCCCACTCAGGCTAAGAAACAAGGTTAGGGAAGTAACGATGGATATGGCTCCCAATATGGCAAAGGCTATCCGTAGGTGTTTCAGGAATGCCAGACGGGTTATCGATCGGTTTCATGTACAAAAACTTGCTTATGATGCTGTTCAGGAACTGCGTGTCAAATACCGCTGGCAGGTGTTAGATGAAGAAAGTAAAAAGATTGCCCAAGCACGTAAAAACGGTATTCCTTATGATCCTGAAGTACTATCCAATGGTGATACCCTCAAACAATTGTTAGCAAGGTCAAGATATCTGCTATTCAAACACCCCACAAGATGGACGGAGAGTCAAAAGCACCGGGCAGAGCTCTTATTTCTACGGTTTCCTCTTCTCAAAAAAGCACATGGTCTGGGAATAGCACTTGGAGATATCTTCCAGAAATGCAAAGACAAGAAAGTCGCATTTACCAAGTTAGGCCTATGGCATAATCAGGTGGAAGCCTCAGGGATAACATCTTTTGAAAGCGTAGCCAGATCTATTGCTGCCCACCATCCCTATATCCTACATTACTTCGATAACAAAAGTACCAACGCTTCTGCAGAATCCTTTAATGCTAAATTGAAAGCATTCAGAAGTATCTTCCGTGGGGTCAGAGATACCCAATTCTTCCTTTATAGAGTAATGAAATTATATGCTTAAATATCCTCCCCCCCAAAGATTCTGCTTGATCC
>NZ_JAAKGO010000021.1 GCF_011043525.1 Sphingobacterium sp. SGG-5 | reverse complement strand
TGTCTATTCCTGAAATAGCTTGACGGGTTTCAACTTTATTTACTGGTAGCTAATAATTGATTTCTATCAATTACTGTTTTACAAATCTACTTATTTCTTTCATCTGTTTTCCGTAGATTTCTTTCTTTTAATTCCTGAAAAGTTTGACAGTTGTTCCGCTACCTCCTAATTTTTTTTACTTTCAGTTACCATCACCCTAATGTTCAATCATTTCTATTAGCTATCCCTGGTTTCGGGATACGGGTTTCGTATTCTCCCCTGATTTTTCCTTTGCAGCATATATGCGTTTTTTCCAGTGTTTTTTCAGTTCACCTGACTGTCGATGGGCATCAACCGGACACATCAAGCCAATGCTTCGATGCGGACGTAGCGTGTTGTATTTATGAATGGCACGCTTTGTTGCCTCCAAAGCTTCATGGTAGTCGCTGAACACTTCGTTCAGCTCATATTCATCCTTTAGGATACCGTTAACCCGTTCTGCAATGGCATTCTCGTAAGGATCACCGTTATCGGTCATTGAGATATCTATTTTAGACCCCTTTAGGTAGTTTACGTAATCATGGCAGCAATACTGTATGCCCCGGTCGGAGTGATGGATAAGTCCTTGTTTTGCGCTTTCCACCTCTACGGCCATACGTAGTGCGTTTAATGCACCTTCACTGGTCAGATCAGGCCACAGGCTCCAGCCAACTATTTTTTTTGAGTACGCATCGGTAACCAAAGAAAGATAAACGAACCCTTTTTGGGTCCGGATATACGTGATATCACTTACCCATAACCGATTAGGGCTCTGTAGCTCTATATCGCGGATAAGGTTGGGGTATTTACGGTAAAGGTGATTGGAATTGGTCGTTCGTGCTCCCGACCTGCGACGCTTTACCAATAAACCATGGGCCTGTAACAAATAATAAAATTTATCCCTGCCATATTTGATGTTATGATCCAAAAGTGTGTCTTTTATCAGTAAATGAAGCTTTTCAGCACCCATACGTTTATGCTCTTTTCGCAATTGCTTTACCTGTCTTAAAATAAATACTTCCTGCATCTGAAACGATGACCGCCGTTTCCTGTTATCGTACCACGCCTGACGGCTAAACCCAAACAGACCACACAGTATACCCTTGTAAACCAGAGGATACATCTGTGTCAGAACCTCTACTGTTTGGGCCCAGACTTTTTTCTGATTTCCAGTTTATAGTCGTTTTCAGCAATGTCAATCATCGTATGTAGCCCGACATTCTTCATCTGTGCCAGCTCTAATTGCTTCTCCAATTCCTTGACCCGCTTCTCTAAAGCCTTGATAGCAGTTCTTTCTTTTGCGCTCATAGACTGTAAAGATAAGTGGATTTCATCAGAATATTTCTCTTGCCAATGTTTGTACATCCTATGAAAATGAAGGGGAAGACTGAATCTTTCCCGAGCTTCAATCAGACTCATCCGACCCGAATCGAGCTCGCCAACTAACCAACGACGAAAACTC
>NZ_JAAKGO010000020.1 GCF_011043525.1 Sphingobacterium sp. SGG-5 | reverse complement strand
CATTCGTAATTCGTAATTCTTCCGGTAGTCCCGAGCAGACTTGAACTGCTGACCCCTACATTATCAGTGTAGTGCTCTAACCAACTGAGCTACGGGACTGGCTGTTTACATCTTATCCTACTCGGGCCTCCTCCCGATCATATAAAAGGGGACGGGCACTTTCTGCTGTATTCTATTCTTCTTTTATCTTATCATAGGACAGATGATCATGATGTGCATAACGGACAACGGAAACCGGCACTCCAGAAAGGAGGTATTCCAGCCGCACCTTCCGGTACGGCTACCTTGTTACGACTTAGCCCCAATTACCGGTATTGCCCTAACACGCTCCTTGCGGCAACATGCTTCAGGCACCCCCAGCTTTCATGGCTTGACGGGCGGTGTGTACAAGGCCCGGGAACGTATTCACCGCGTCATTGCTGATACGCGATTACTAGCGAATCCAACTTCACGGGGCCGAGTTGCAGGCCCCGATCCGAACTGTGACCGGCTTTTCGAGATTCGCATACCATTGCTGGTTAGCTGCCCGCTGTACCGGCCATTGTAGCACGTGTGTAGCCCCGGACGTAAGGGCCATGATGACTTGACGTCGTCCCCACCTTCCTCACTGCTTGCGCAGGCAGTCTGTTTAGAGTCCCCACCATTACATGCTGGCAACTAAACATAGGGGTTGCGCTCGTTGCGGGACTTAACCCAACACCTCACGGCACGAGCTGACGACAGCCATGCAGCACCTAGTTTCGTGTCCCGAAGGAAGGATGCGTCTCTGCATCCGTCACTAACTTTCAAGCCCGGGTAAGGTTCCTCGCGTATCATCGAATTAAACCACATGCTCCTCCGCTTGTGCGGGCCCCCGTCAATTCCTTTGAGTTTCAATCTTGCGATCGTACTCCCCAGGTGGATGACTTAACGCTTTCGCTTGGACGCTGACCGTATATCGCCAACATCGAGTCATCATCGTTTAGGGCGTGGACTACCAGGGTATCTAATCCTGTTCGATACCCACGCTTTCGTGCATCAGCGTCAATAAATCCCTAGACAGCTGCCTTCGCTATCGGGGTTCTGGGACATATCTATGCATTTCACCGCTACTTGTCCCATTCCGCCGTCTTCGAGACCATTCAAGCCCTTCAGTATCAAAGGCACTGCGACAGTTGAGCTGCCGTATTTCACCCCTGACTTAAAGAACCGCCTACGCACCCTTTAAACCCAATAAATCCGGATAACGCTCGGATCCTCCGTATTACCGCGGCTGCTGGCACGGAGTTAGCCGATCCTTATTCCTACGGTACACTCAGGAAGGTACACGTACCTCCGGTTGTTCCCGTAGAAAAGCAGTTTACGACCCGTAGGGCCTTCCTCCTGCACGCGGCATGGCTGGTTCAGGGTTCCCCCCATTGACCAATATTCCTTACTGCTGCCTCCCGTAGGAGTCTGGTCCGTGTCTCAGTACCAGTGTGGGGGTTTCTCCTCTCAGAGCCCCTAGACATCGCAGCCTTGGTGGGCCGTTACCCCGCCAACTAGCTAATGTCACGCGAGCCCATCCGTCCCCTATGAATATTTGGTGGAAAAGCGATGCCGCTCTTCCACGTTATGCGGTGTTAATCCGTCTTTCAACGGGCTATACCCCTGGGACGGGCAGGTTGCTCACGCGTTACGCACCCGTGCGCCACTCTCACCGGTGATAGCAAGCTACCACCGGATCCCGTTCGACTTGCATGTATTAGGCCTGCCGCTAGCGTTCATCCTGAGCCAGGATCAAACTCTCCATTGTAAAATGAAGTGTAAGACGCTAACTATTTACTTAAATAATCAGAATTGTCTTTTTTTTGTATTCTTCTGTACCGGTTCCCGTA
>NZ_JAAKGO010000019.1 GCF_011043525.1 Sphingobacterium sp. SGG-5 | reverse complement strand
AAAGTTCTTTGACATACTGGAAGAAATAGAAGAGACAACAGAGAAACGGGGTGGGTATGGTTATACCATATCCCGTAGCATCGCCATGGCAGCAAAAGGGCCATGAGCGAGAAGAAAGTAATAAAGGGCACACGGGGGATGCCTAGGCTCCCAGAGGCGAAGAAGGACGTGATAAGCTGCGATAAGCTGTGGGTATCGGCAAATGCGATTTGATCCACAGATTTCCGAATGGGGCAACCCGGCATGCTGAAGGCATGTCATCTTTAACAAGAAGCGAACGCGCCGAACTGAAACATCTAAGTAGGCGTAGGAGGAGAAAATAACAATGATTTCCCAAGTAGTGGCGAGCGAACGGGAAAGAGCCCAAACCGTTCATGTTACGGCATGTACGGGGTTGTAGGACTGTGACGTGGTTACATATAAGCGAAGTGGAACGGGATGGGAAGCCCGGCGAAAGGAGTGAGAGCCTCGTACACGTAAGCGATTATGGCCTAACAGTATCCTGAGTAGCGCGGGACCGGAGAAATCCTGCGTGAATCCGGCGGCACCATCCGCCAAGGCTAAATACTCCTGGGAGACCGATAGTGGACCAGTACCGTGAGGGAAAGGTGAAAAGAACCCCGAACAGGGGAGTGAAAAGAACCTGAAACCGTGTGCTTACAATCGGTCGGAGTCCCGATTTATCGGGATGACGGCGTGCCTTTTGCATAATGAGCCTACGAGTTACACTTTACCGGCAAGGTTAAGCCCTTCAGGGGCGCAGCCGAAGCGAAAGCGAGTCTTAACAGGGCGCACAGTCGGTAGAGGTAGACGCGAAACCTGGTGATCTACCCTTGGGCAGGTTGAAGGTTGGGTAACACCAACTGGAGGACCGAACCGATAAACGTTGAAAAGTTTCCGGATGACCTGAGGGTAGGGGTGAAAGGCCAATCAAACCGGGAAATAGCTCGTACTCCCCGAAATGTTTTTAGGAACAGCGTGGGCATAGAGTCTGACGGAGGTAGAGCTACCGATTGGGTGCGGGGGAGTCAAATCCTACCAAATCCAGACGAACTCCGAATGCCGTCAGATATGGCCTGCAGTGAGGCCTCGGGTGCTAAGGTCCGAGGCCGAGAGGGAAAGAACCCAGACCATCAGCTAAGGTCCCCAAATGTATGCTAAGTTGGACTAACGAGGTCCGGTTGCCCAGACAGCTAGGATGTTGGCTTGGAAGCAGCCATCCATTTAAAGAGTGCGTAACAGCTCACTAGTCGAGCGGCCGGGCGTGGATAATAAACGGGCATCAAGCGTACTACCGAAGCTATGGACCTGTACTGAAAGAGGTACAGTTGGTAGGGGAGCATTCCATCGGGGGCGAAGCAGGGAGGTGACTTCTTGTGGACCTTATGGAAAAGCAAATGTAGGCATGAGTAACGATAAGGCGGGTGCGAAACCCGCCCACCGAAAGACCAAGGTTTCCTGATCAACGCTAATCGGATCAGGGTCAGTCGGGTCCTAAGGCGCACCCGAAGGGGGGCAGCCGATGGGCAACGGGTTAATATTCCCGTACTTTTCGATATTGCGATGTGGTGACGGAGTAGTGACACTGCCGCGGACTGACGGAATAGTCCGTTGAAGGGAGTAGGTATAGATATGGTAGGCAAATCCGCCGTATCTGCTGAATCCCGATAGTACTGCAAAGCTTCGGCGGCGCAGATAGTGCAGGTAATCAGACTTCCAAGAAAACCCGCTAAGCTCCAGATATCGAAAACCCGTACCGCAAACCGACACAGGTGGTCGAGGAGAGGATCCTAAGGTGCTCGAGTGAACCATGGCTAAGGAACTCGGCAAAATGGCCCTGTAACTTCGGGAGAAGGGGCGCTTCCTTACAGCAATGTAAGAAGCCGCAGTGAAAAGGCCCAGGCGACTGTTTAACAAAAACATATGGCTTTGCGAAATCGCAAGATGAGGTATAAGGCCTGACACCTGCCCGGTGCCGGAAGGTTAAGAGGGGATGTCATCCGCAAGGAGAAGCATTGAATCGAAGCCCCGGTAAACGGCGGCCGTAACTATAACGGTCCTAAGGTAGCGAAATTCCTTGTCGGGTAAGTTCCGACCTGCACGAATGGTGTAACGATCTGGGCGCTGTCTCAGCCATGGGCTCGGTGAAATTGTGGTACCGGTGAAGACGCCGGTTACCCGCAACGGGACGGAAAGACCCCATGAACCTTCACTATAGCTTAACATTGTGACTGGGTGCAGGATGTGTAGGATAGGCGGGAGTAGTCGAAGTAGCTTCGCCAGGAGTTATGGATACACCCTTGAAATACCGCCCTTTCTGTATCCGGTTTCTAATCCCATCAAGTGGGAGACATTGTTTGGTGGGTAGTTTGACTGGGGTGGTCGCCTCCAAAAAGGTAACGGAGGCTTTCAAAGGTAAGCTCAGTACGCTTGGTAACCGTACGAGGAGTGCAATGGCATAAGCTTGCTTGACTGTGGGGCCTACAAGCCGATCAGGGTCGAAAGACGGACATAGTGATCCGGTGGTTCTGTATGGAAGGGCCATCGCTCAAAGGATAAAAGGTACTCTGGGGATAACAGGCTGATCTCCCCCAAGAGCTCATATCGACGGGGAGGTTTGGCACCTCGATGTCGGCTCGTCACATCCTGGGGCTGGAGAAGGTCCCAAGGGTTGGGCTGTTCGCCCATTAAAGTGGCACGCGAGCTGGGTTCAGAACGTCGCGAGACAGTTCGGTCCCTATCTGTTGTGGGCGTTGGAAGTCTGAGTGGGTCTGTCCTTAGTACGAGAGGACCGGGATGGACGGACCGCTGGTGAACCAGTTATGCCGCCAGGTGTACGGCTGGGTAGCTACGTCCGGTTAGGATAAGCGCTGAAAGCATCTAAGTGCGAAACCTGCCACGAGATTAGACTTCCTTAATAGGGCCGTAGGAGACTACTACGTCGATAGGCCGCAGGTGTAAAGGTGGAGACACCATAGCCGAGCGGTACTAATAGCCCGAAGCTTTCCGCGCAGGAATGTCCCTGTTTGTCTGCTGTTTCTTTTATTTCTTCCCGTACATGTCATTTTTGGGTATGTAGTATTTAGTACAGAGTATTTAGAATATGGTCAGACTACCAAGATCTAAATACTAAATACTGACTACTAAGTACTAACTAAAGATTTTCAGGTGCCTATATCGGCGGTGTCCACCTCTTCCCATTCCGAACAGAGCAGTTAAGCCCGCCAGAGCCGATGGTATTGCCGTAACAGGCGTGAGAGTAGGTCGGTGCCTTATTTTATAG
>NZ_JAAKGO010000002.1 GCF_011043525.1 Sphingobacterium sp. SGG-5 | reverse complement strand
TCCAGCAGATCAGCGGCGTAAAAGGCTGGAGGTGAAACATATATTTTTACCTTCCCTTTTCTTCTGCCTTTATTATACCTTTCTTCTGACCTTGTTCGCCCTTTCTTCGGCGCCGCTCCGACACGGCTTCGACCCTGCTCTGACGCACGTCGAAGCCACGTCGAAGCCGTGTCGAAGCCGGGTAACAGAAAGGCAGAAGTTGGTCAGAACTTGGTCAGGAGAAAGGGGGAGGTTAAGCATGAGAAAAGAGGGAATAATTTACGAAATTTCTGTATACTTGCGTGAAAGAGGCATTCGTGATGAATATTATATACTATAGTGACTTATTGGGCACCATGGTCTTTGCCATTTCAGGAGCCATGGCGGCAAATCGCAAAGGAGTAGATATTTTCGGCGTGACGTTCATGGGATTTGTGACAGCAATCGGTGGTGGGTCACTACGAGACATCTTTTTAAATATCCGACCCGTATGGGTTGAAGATAAAAATTACCTTATCGCCATTTTCGTCGGTGTACTGCTCTCTATTATCGTCAACAAACAGCTTTATAACTTTGCCAAAACATTAACGTTGTTTGATGCTATGGGTATAGGCTTTTTCACCGTGGTCGGAACTCAAAAATCATTGGATTATGGAAGTACGGGCATGGCCGCCATTGTGCTTGGGATGTTTTCTGCATCGATGGGAGGGGTTATACGTGACACACTTATGAACGAGACTCCATTGATACTTCGAAAAGAAATCTACGCTTCGGCCTGTCTATTAGGAGCATTGCTGTTTGTTGTCTTATACCATATGGAGGTCAATCGCAACATCAATACCTTCTGTAGTGCCTTACTGGTTTTTCTCATTCGGATTATATCCGTAAAATACAACCTATCGCTACCCTCTATACCACCTCCAAAACGAGATTAAAGCACCTCTAATAGTCTTTCAAAAGCCATGCCCCGAGAGGCTTTCAGCAGGATAAAACTATCGGAGAGCGTCGCCACTCTTGCTCTTGCCAAATCGGTGCTTTCATAGAATTCAGCGGTCTCATCCCGATGTTTATAAAATTCTTTCCCCACGAAAATCAGCCGGTCTAATGTTAAGGTCTTTGCCTTCATAACAATCTTGCGATGTTCTTCATAAGATTCATTGCCAAGCTCAAACATATCGCCTAAGATGACAACTTTATGGGGTGCCTCAAGTATACTCATATTGTCCAGCGCAACCGCCATACTACTGGCATTGGCATTGTAAAAGTCGGCGATGACCGTATTGCGATCGGTTTTTGTAATCTGCGAGCGGTTATTCGTAGGGGTATACATTTCAATTCCCCGGTTTATGGCCTCTGGCTCGACATCAAGGTATAAGCCGACCGCAATGGCGGCTAAAAAGTTTTCCAGATTGTAGGATCCGGTTAGATTAGTCGATACCTGCCATGCGCTGCTTTCCCCCTTTTTTTTCCATGAAATCGAAAGATAGGGATCTGCCACCAAAAGATGCCCAATGACATCATTCGCGTCATCCTTTCCATATTTCACCGTTTGTATAAAATTTCGTGCAGCAGCCATTTCGGCCAGATCGGAATTGTCGCCCTGTATAAATAAAGTTCCCCGGTGATCCTGCAAATAATCGTAAAGCTCTCCCTTCGCTTTCTTCACCCCCTCGAAGGATCCGAAGCCTTCCAGGTGGGCTTTGCCGACATTGGTAATCAAACCATGCGTAGGCTGCGCTATACCACAGAGAAAAGCAATTTCCCCCACGTGGTTTGCGCCCATCTCAATAACAGCGGCTTCATAACTGTCATCTACGGCCAATACGGTCAGCGGCACACCAATATGATTGTTTAAATTACCTCGTGTAGCATACACCCTATATTTCTGCGACAAAACCGTATAAAGCAATTCCTTCGTCGTCGTTTTGCCGTTTGTCCCTGTGACGCCGATAACCGGTATATTCCATTGCGCGCTGTGAAACCTGGCTAATTCCTGCAAGGTTTCTAAGACATTGTCTACAAGGATATAGTTTTCATTGATCTTATATTCAGGCTCGTCAATGACCACGTACCTGGCTCCAGCCTTTAAAGCTTGGTAGGCAAAGGCATTGCCATTGAAATTGGCACCCTTTAACGCAAAAAAAATACAATTTTGCCGAATTTGCCGTGTATCCGTGGAGATGTCCGGAAAATCACGGTATACGCGATATAGCTCTTCAATGCACATCTGTCATTTCCTTTCGCCAAACTTAGATATTTTCACTTTTATATGCAATTCGTACTATACCGTTATAGCCGTTTATTTTAGTTGATAGGCAATTACACTGTTATTATTGAAGGTTGGAATATACATCACTCGGTTTGCAGCGTCATAGCCCAGATCTGCTGTATTCATTTTGCCTTGTACATCTTGCAGTTTTTCCACCTGTCCGTCAGCTTTGACATAATAAATGAGACCCGCCCAACACGTTACGATGAAATCACCGTTACCGACAGGCTCCAGGCCATCTGCATTTTGTTCAAAGCCTTTAGCTACAATGGATACCTTCTTGTCTACACCTATTTTCCAAAGTTCTTTACCTGCTAAAGCGTACAGATCCTTACCTATGCTCTTTAAGCCGTTGACACTACCGACATTTTCCAAGAATAAAGAGACTTTACCATCTTTGATATAGTATATTTTATTCTCCCGCGTGTCCGAAACATATACGCCGCCATTATTATCAGCAGTGGCATCATTAAGGAATACTGCTCCGGGAACCTCTATTTCGTCAATGATATTTCCAGAGACGATATCGATAAGTACGACCGCGGTAATATCCGCCACATACAAGATATCCCGATGTAATGCCATGCCCTTGGGTGCATTTAATCCGGTAATCCAGCTCGCGTTCTTCAAACTTCCGTCCGTATTCAATAGAGCGATTCCGCCTTTACCGTCCTTTACATTGCCTGCGCCATCAATAAGAGATACGAACAGTTCTTGTCTGGCCGGAACATACAATACCGATTCCGGAACAGGCAGCTGTTCTTTTGCTTCCCAAATTTTTTTAAGTTGAACTGTCTGGGCAGAAATGGGGCCGTAACATAGTAACGTCACCACAATAAAAAATAGCTTTTGCATAATACTGAATATTTAAACCTTAATAAAGGTAAATAATATCGATGAATTATCTGTCTTTTTTGGTCAATATAGCTCAATCGTTTGCGTTAAAATTCCTTTTAGAGCCTGTTTTTTTTATTTAAAATTGTGAACGTAACACGTGCCTTGGGAAGCTTAAATACTCTCATAAAAAGAACAGCACGGTGCAACGGAGAGCGCAATGAGAAGATTTTTAGACGATAATTTTTTATTAAAGAGCGAAATAGCCGAAGAGCTATACCATGACTATGCAAAAAGTCAGCCCATCATCGATTACCACAATCATCTGGTGCCAGAGCAGGTTGCCCAAAATATCAATTTTGAAAATATCACGCAGGCCTGGCTATATGGCGACCATTATAAATGGCGTGCTATGCGGGCGAACGGCATATCCGAAGACTATATAACTGGTAAGGCGAACGATAAAGATAAATTCCAAAAATGGGCGGAAACAGTACCTTATACGATGCGGAACCCGCTTTATCACTGGACACACCTCGAGCTGCAGCGATATTTTGACATTCATGATCGGCTTGATGAGAAGTCGGCAGAGACCCTATATAAAGATACATCGGCAAAACTACAGACTCCTTCTTTCTCCGTTCACGGATTATTGGAAAAGATGCATGTAGAAGTGATCTGTACGACAGATGACCCGCTAGATAATCTTGCTTTTCACCAGCAGCTCGCCGGGCAGGAGACGACATTCCGGATGTTGCCCGCATTCCGGCCTGACAAAGCGATGGACACAGATGACCTCGTCGCGCTAAACAGTTACATTACGCAGTTAGAAGAAATTACAAATCAAACCATCAACACGTTTGATGATTATCTGGCTGCATTAAAAAACAGACATGATTATTTTGCACAGCAGGGCTGCCGCATATCAGATCATGGATTAGAGTATCTTTGTGCCGAGGATTATACAGCGAAGGAAATAAGCATCATTTTCACGAAGATCCGCTCCGGTCAAGAGCTCAGTCCGATAGATCACGCCAAATTCAAATCTGCCATGCTGGTCTATTTTGCAGAATGGGATCATGAGAAAGGGTGGATACAACAATATCACCTCGGTCCGATCCGAAACAACAATACACGGTTGCTGACTTCCCTTGGACCGGATACAGGGTTTGATTCCATAGGTGACTTCAGCCAGGCACGGGCATTGTCCAAGTTCTTAAACCGGTTAGATACCGAAAATAAGCTGGCTAAAACCATTCTGTACAACGTTAACCCGTCCCATAATGAGGTTTTTGCGACCATGGCGGGCAATTTTAACGATGGTAGTATCGCAGGAAAAGTGCAGTTCGGCTCAGCATGGTGGTTTATGGACCAAAAGGAAGGTATGATCCGTCAGCTCAACACGCTTTCTAATATAGGATTGCTGAGCAGATTTATTGGTATGCTCACCGATTCGCGAAGCTTCCTGTCTTTTCCAAGACATGAGTATTTTAGAAGGATCGTATGTGATTTATTTGCAGAAGACATTATCCACGGTGAACTCCCACATGATATTCCCTGGATTGGAAAAATAATCCAGGATATCTGTTATCATAATGCGAAGCAATATTTTGGGTTTTAGTTACAGGCCAATCCGGATTTCTGCATAATCCAAGATGTTTCCTTCCCGTTTTCGTTTTTGTCTGCCTGATCATGGCAGGACCAATAGGATATCCCACGGAGCTTATCTTGAAGTGCTTCAGCGATAATTACTTTCGAACCAAGGGGCAAAAACACCACAACAGCAACCTTTTGCCCCCGATATAAATCCGTCGGTCCAAGCTTGAAATGGCTGTCGAAAATTAGCTTATTCTTCCCTTCCTTGATTTCATAGTCAATCTTGGCAGCGCGTTCTGCAGCGTGCTGATAGGTCTTTCCTTGGGCCGTATAATTGTATTGGATATAGGGGCTCGCTAAAGAGTCGAGTTGTTCAAAGCGCACGGTAATCTCTTCCCGGATCAGGCTGCTAAAGTTTTCCGCATTGGTATTGACCTGGTAATCCTTTTGTCCATTTTCTAAGGTAGAAGCCTCGATGACGCGCAGATCCCTTTCGGCAAAACGATAAATGGTCTGGGCTTGTAGGGGTTTTTCCACCTTTATTGTACTGATTTCTTTAAAATCTTGTACACCGACCAGCGAATAGACCACGACCATGATGATGGAAACAATCCATGTCGCCCAAAGACTTAAGGATATATACGTATTCATAGGGGCGGTCCTGAAGAGAATACGAAGAAAGAGATGAAAAAGTGCTATAAAAGGAATGATAAGGGCCAGGACTCCCGCTAATAAGGCGATCAGTCCTTGCTCTTTGCTCAAATAAGCTAAGGGAGGAAAAACAATGTTATCCTGGTAGCCCATCACTCCGAGAGAAAAAGCCACCAACAGGAAGATCAAACCCAAGATGGCAACACCGCTGAAAACGAGCAGGAGCAACGCGAAAAATTTCCCGATAAAGCGAAAGATTATCGATACCGCATCTCCGACGGCCTGTACGCCTTTAGACATAAATCCTTTAGCCTGATTAAACCCCTCCTTATATTGTTCGACACCGTCCTCCAGGCTTTTCTTAAAATTCTGTAAATTTGGTTCTTCTCCCCGCATGGCCATGCGATCGGCTCGGGAGGACGCCAGCGGCATCAATACCCAGAGGACAACATACAATAATACGCCAGAGCCACCGAATAAGAAGAAGAGAACAAACAGAATACGGATCCATTTTACCTGGATGCCGAGATAATACGCCAACCCGCTACATACCCCGCCGATAATCATGTCGTCGGGATTTCGCATCATTTTTTTGTGCCCCAAGAAAGAACTCTTCTCTTCCTTTTGCTGCTTGTTATCGGTATCTCCTGTATCGGAAAAATCATCGACCTCTTCAAAATCGCTTACACGCCCCATCTGCGCAATGACCTCCTCCACATCAAGCGAAGAAATCACTTCCTTTTTGCCCGCCTGGATTCGTTCGGAAAACATCTCAGCAATCCGGTTTTCGATGTCTTGCAAGATTTCATCGCTATCGGTCGTCCGACCAAAATGCTTCTTAATATCAATCATGTAATGACGCAATATCTCATACGCGTCTTCTTCAATATGAAACACGATACTGTTGATATTTATGATTATTGTCTTATTCATCGCTTTAAATATTTCAGATTAAATTATTCCTTCCTGATAAAGAGGTTTCCACCGCATACACCAGCTCTTTCCACGTATGATCCAATTTTTTCAGCACTTCTTCTCCCTCTGCTGTAATTTTATAGTATTTACGAGGAGGGCCAGAAGTTGATTCCTGCCAATTGTAGCTTAATAGGCCATTATTTTTTAACCGCGTTAACAAAGGGTATAACGTTCCTTCAACCACCAGTAATTCGGCTTTCTTCAGCTCCGCAATGATATCCGAAGCATATATCTCTCCCTTTGAAATAATCGAAAGAATACAGTATTCCAGTATACCCTTCCGCATTTGGGTCTGTGTGTTTATCGCAATCATGATAAGACAAAGATATAGCTTTTGGATAGTACTTTGCAATACATAGTACTATAATTTTTTAAAAACACATCGTAAATGACTGTAATTCTGACTATTAAATTTTGACGAACATGTGAAAAAATATAAAAAACAGGAAAATAAAACTATTTATGCGATCTTCGTATTATGGAATATCCCCAACAATATATATGGTCTCTCCTTTGGGGAATCGTCATGCTTATCCTCTTATTGATGCCATCGGGCAGTATGGATCAGGCGCCGTCTTTTCCGGGCTTTGACAAGCTGGCGCATACGGGAACTTTCTTTGTACTGACGACCTTATTGTATCGGGAATACATAATAAAACATCAGCATAGCATAAAAAAATGGATTGCAGTAGTAAAGGTTATGGTCTGTACCGTTATATTTGCGGGTATGACGGAGCTGGCACAACGGTACCTGTCGCCTTCGCGAACGGCTGACCAGTGGGATATCTTTGCCGACGTGTTGGGTATAGCGCTGGCGAGCTTCTCTTTTATATTCTTATTTAAAAAGCCGACATCATGAAAAAATACATTATCTGGGCATTTCTTGTTTTTGTATTGGGCACGACCTTCCAATCCTGCGGCATCTTCAAAAAAGGCTGTGGATGCCCTTCTGCGACATCGGGTAAGCAGCGATAAACTCAGGCTCTGGCTATGGTCGCTACACTGACGGTAGCACCGGCTTCGATGAACAGATTGCCGACAGCACATATGGTCGCTCCCGTCGTCAGCACATCATCCACCAATAAAACATGCTTGTCTTGGACAGCCTCTGCTTCCTTCAATGTAAAGACGCCCTCCACATTCTCATACCGTTCCGTTCGGCTTTTTGTCGTTTGACTTACCGTTGCCGCTGTCCGGATTAGGATGTCGTCAGCCCATGGTAGGGCACTTGCTTTTGAAAGCCCTTTTGCAAACTGACTCGATTGATTATAGCCCCGTTTTCGAAGTTTGCTTTTATGAAGCGGCACCGGCAGGATGATGTCCACACGATCCAGAACAGCCGCATTTTGCAGTATCTTTCCATAATATTCACCAAAAAACACGCCTATTTCCGGATGGTGACCGTATTTGAGCTTATAGAGCAGCTGTTCCACGCGAGACGATTTCGCCAAATAAAGCATCGACATCGCATGCCGGCAATCCAGCTTACCCCATAATTGTCGGGCTGTTTCATTCTCGCTATCGCGATGAAAATCAGTCAGTGGTAAATGGTATAGACATAAGGAACATAGCATATCTTCATGCGACAACAGTTCGTCACCACATGTTACACATATTTTTGGAAAAAAAATATGCACAAAATCCTTGAAGAAAGAGGAGAGTTTCGACACCTTTTACGTTACATTTACGTTAAAGGTAAATAAATTAATTGGATTTCTCTTTAATGGCCAACTGCCCACAGGCAGCATCAATATCTTTCCCCCGGCTGCGACGCACATTGGTCACGATGCCCTGTGCACGTAAATACTCCGCGAAAGTTTCGATTTTATCCACATCTGCATTAACGAAATCGGCCAGTTCAATCGGGTTATATTCGATGATATTTACTTTACAGGGCACGTGTTTGCAAAACTTCGCCAGTTCTTTCGCGTCTTGTAGTTCGTCGTTGAAATGATGAAAAACAATGTATTCATAGGTAATCGGGCTTTTGGTCCGGGCATAAAAATACCGCAAAGCATCTGCCAGCGCCTCCAGTGAATTTTGCTCGTTGATCGGCATGATCTGATTTCTCTTTTCATCGTTTGCCGCATGCAGAGACAAGGCTAAGTTAAAACGAACCTGATCATCCCCGAGCTTTTTTATCATTTTTGCAATACCGGCAGTCGATACGGTTATTCTTTTCGCCGCCATATTCAGCCCATCGGGTGCTGTAATCCGCTCTATGGACTTGAGTGTATGGGCATAATTCAACAAGGGTTCACCCATACCCATATAGACAATATTGGTCAAAGGTATACCATAGTTGTCCTCAGCTTGTTTGTTGATCAGCACCACCTGATCGTAAATCTCGTCGGCATTTAAATTCCGTTTACGATCCATATAGCCGGTGGCACAGAACTTACAGGTCAGACTACAGCCGACCTGTGAGCTGACACAAGCGGTCATACGATCGGGAGTAGGTATCAGGACGCCTTCAATGATGTTTCCGTCAAATAATACAAAGCTGCTTTTAATCGTCTTGTCGTTACTGATCTGCGATTGTTTGACCTGCGCATAATTGATGATAAAGCGTTCTTTCAGCTTTTCGCGTAAGACCTTACTCAAATTACTCATCTGATCAAAGTCCGTCGCCGCTTTCTGCCATATCCATTCATAAATCTGCTTCGCACGGAAAGCCTGCTCGCCCATTTCGGAAAGCTGACTTTTTAGCTGCTCCAGCGTAAGACTACGGATATCTGTCAATGTTGCTGTCCCCACGGGGCAAAGATACGACAAAATTCTACAAGAATTTCTTATAGATGGCGTACAATATCTTGACATCGTCTTCCGACAGTACCGCTGAACCGGTGTCCTGTTGAATATAATGGTATTTGAAGGCCTTGATCGTAGCATCGATATTTTTGATATCATAGCCGATGATACGTAAGGCTAATCGGGGATTGAAGTCCTCAGGAGGTGTTTCCAAGTCACTGTCATACCAAAAACCAAATCCATTTTCCGCCAGTTTATCCCAGGGGAACCGCGAGGGATCGTTCTTGCGGGTTGGGGCATAATCCATATGGCCGATGAAATTTGCCTGCGGAATCTTATATTTTTTCTGGAGTGAGCCTAACAACCGAATCAATGCATCGATCTGCACGTCCGGCCAGGGGTCTGTCAGCCCATTATTATCCAACTCGATGCCTATCGAAGAAGAGTTCAGATCGGTATCATTTCCCCACTTGCCGGCACCGGCATGATGCGCCCGGTAATAATCATTGACCATCTGTACCACTTTACCGTCCCGGCCGATAACATAATGGGAACTCACTTCAGCGACCGCATTATGAAAAGTCTGGATAGTCTGCTCTACCGAATGTTGCGCGGTATGATGTATCATGACGTAATTAGGCTTACGCATACCAAAGTTGACAGAAGCCACCCATTCTTTGTTGGCTGCTTCCACCTGCCCCAGCTGCTGCTCTGCTGGATTTTTTTTATAAACCTTTGCAAACTCCTTTGCTTTTTTTGCATACACCCTTTCTGTTGCGGCGTACTTTCCGGTATAGCACGACATCAGGGTCGCGGTCACGACCAGTAACAGTCCTACAGATTTGACTTTCATGTTATAAACTTAGGTAATTCCGTTTTAAATATATCTGCTTTTGTCAAATCTTCGCTATAATTCAGCAAGAAGACATAGCTTTTTCCAGAAATCTGTATTTTGTATACTCAAACCGTATACATTTGCAGGGACATTAATAATCGCGGATGAAAGCAACTTATATCGACTATAAGGATACCAACAGTTTTTCCAATACTTTACTGGCCTATCTGGCAGATGATTCAGCGTTGAAATCTTTCTACGGAAATCGTCCTACTTGGGAAGGCTTTGCACAACAAATACAGCAGAAAGCTTCCTTTTCCCACCGCGATACACTGGTGACTGCATTGAAAGCCCAATATGGCGAATTGTTGGCTTCATCACCTGCCGTCGCTCAGAATGTAGAACGTCTGAGAGACAACACGACATTTACCGTCACCACGGGGCATCAACTCAATATTTTTACGGGCCCCTTATATTTCATCTTCAAAATTGTAACCGCCATACGGTTGGCTCAAGATCTCAAAAAGAAGTTTGCCGACAAGGATTTTGTCCCTGTATATTGGATGGCCACCGAAGACCATGATTTTGCGGAAATCAACCACACACGGGTTTATGGAAAGAAAATCATATGGGATACACCGGCGGTATCAGGGACGGGACGTATGGACACCCAGTCGATGGAACAGGTCGTCCGGCAGTATTGTGGTATGCTGGGCTTATCCGATAACTCCGCCAAGCTGACCCGTATTGTAGAAGAGGCGTATCTCCAAGGTAGAAATCTCGCCGATGCCACACGTGTCTTTGTACATCACCTTTTTCAAGAGTTCGGCCTGGTTATTCTCGATGCCGACCGACCTGAATTAAAACAATTGTTTGCGCCCTATATGCAGGACGATATCTTGCATGAAAAAAGCTATCAAGCCATCCAAACAACATCAGAAGCATTAGAAGAAAAAGGATTTGCAACACAAGTACATGCACGGCCGTGTAATTTTTTCTATCTGACGGATGATTTCCGCGAGCGGATCGTAAAAGGAGAGGACGGTCGCTATGAAATACTACATCAAGATATCTTTTTTTCAGAAGAAGATTTAAAAACAGAAATACAAAATCATCCGGAACGATTTAGTCCTAATGTGGTCATGCGTCCACTTTATCAGGAGGTTATCTTACCCAACCTTGCTTATATCGGCGGTGGTGCGGAGATCGTGTACTGGTTACAGCTTAAAGCAAACTTCGGCCAGTATGGTATTCCCTTCCCCATTCTGGTTCCCCGAAATTCAGCCATGATTACGGACGACAGTATCGCCGGCAAGATATTCCGGTTGGATCTGACCTTCAAAAGTATCTTCAAATCCGTTACAATGCTTCAAAATGATTATGTCCGGCGCCAGACCAAACACCGGTTAAACCTACGGGATGAATGGATGGAGCTCAATGCCATATTCGGGAAGATCAAACTACGTGCCCACAAGATTGACGCGAGCCTTGGACCAAGTACAGACGCTGTAAAGGCACGACTCAAAAAAGCGATAAATAACCTCGAAAAGAAGCTCCTGAAAGCCGACAAACATAATCATGAAGATGCGCGTATCCAGATCGCGCGTATCAAAGAAAAGCTTTTTCCGGGCGGAGGATTGCAGGAAAGGTCAGAAAATTTTGCTATATTGTACGTGAAACACGGTGACGGCCTCGTTCGTGAGCTTATGAAACACTTTGATCCGTTAGCATTTAAGTTTACTATCTTATACTAAATCTTTTCCTCACATACTACCTATAAAAAGATGTTTTAAAAACCGTATCTTTGCGCATCCGATAAACAAGGTAAACTTCGATTGAAGAATTGTTTATCAGACAGTTGATGTTTTTAAGGCAGCCGCAATTAAGTAGCATATGAGTAACATATATTACCAAGAAAAATTTGAAGACCGTCATAATGGTCCCCGCTCTACACAAGTAGATGACATGTTAAGATTTTTGGGACTCAGTTCAGTCGATGAATTAATTGAACAGACTGTTCCTGCCCCCATCCGCACGAAGCCGTTGAATCTTCCAAAAGCATTAAGCGAGGTAGCTTATCTGGAGAAGATCGCAGAAATTGCAGCGGAAAATAAAGTATTCAAGTCCTATATCGGTCAAGGCTATTACGATGTTGTCCTTCCCGGCGTTATTCAGCGTAATGTCTTCGAAAATCCGGGATGGTATACCCAATATACCCCTTATCAGGCTGAAATTGCACAGGGACGCCTACAGGCATTACTGAATTTTCAGACGGTCGTATCCGACCTGACCGGTCTTGAGATCGCTAACGCCTCGTTATTGGATGAAGCTACGGCAGCAGCTGAAGGGATGTTTATGCTCTATAGCACCCGTAAAAACAAAGAAGCCGATGTCTTCTTGGTATCGCCGAATATCTTTCCACAGACATTGGCCGTCCTGCAAACCCGCGCGCTATCGTTTGGTATAACCATTCGGATTGCAGACACGACAGAAGACAACCTGTCGAACGATGTGTTTGCAGCTTTCTGTCAATATCCTGCGGCCGATGGGTCTATTGCCGACTATAAAAATTTTACCGAAGCCGCACATGCGCAACATATTACCGTATGTGTTGCTGCTGATCTGATGTCGCTGACCTTGCTGACCCCTCCCGGAGAATGGGGTGCAGATGTCGTTGTTGGCAACTCCCAGCGCTTCGGAGTACCAATGGGCTTCGGTGGTCCTCATGCTGCCTTTTTTGCAACGAAAGATACTTACAAACGTAACATCCCCGGCCGTATCATCGGTGTAACATCCGATTCAAATGGGGAGTATGCCCTGCGTATGGCGTTGCAAACCCGCGAACAACATATCCGCCGGGACAAGGCATCGTCCAACATCTGCACGGCACAGGCACTATTGGCTATTATGGCTTCATTTTATGCCGTATACCATGGGCCTGAAGGTTTAAAAAATATAGCGAAGCGTATTCATGACTTAGCCCGATTAGCCGACAAGGCTATTCAATCTTTAGGCTATACGCAGACCAACGCCACGTATTTCGATACCCTACGTTTTCAGGTAGGTGATCAGGCCGGCGCATTGAAGGCCGAAGCCTTAAACCATGAACTGAATTTCTATTATAAAGACGGCGTTGTCGGCATTTCGATCGACGAGACGACAACGATCGAAGATATACAGACCCTTGTCAAGGTATTTGCAAAAATCAAAGGAATAGGACATCACGACATCGATGTGACGATGTGGGTGGATCAGCTTGGCACATCCATACCAGATGAGTTTATCCGTACTTCCACTTACCTGACCCATCCGATCTTCAACAGCTACCATTCCGAAAGTGAAATGCTGCGTTACATCAAATCTTTGGAAAGCAAAGATTTGTCTTTGTGCCATTCGATGATTCCGCTGGGATCTTGTACAATGAAGCTCAATGCAACAACAGAGATGGTGCCTGTTACCTGGGCACGTCTGGGCGGTTTGCATCCCTTTGCACCAGCCGATCAAACGACAGGCTATATGCAATTAATCAACGAGCTGAACGACTGGTTAAGTGAGATCACCGGTTTTGCCAAAATGTCTTTTCAACCGAATTCAGGAGCTCAAGGGGAGTATACCGGATTGATGGTCATACGTGCCTATCACGAGAGCCGCGGTGAAGAGCACCGTAATGTTTGCCTTATCCCGGCTTCCGCACACGGCACCAACCCCGCCTCGGCTTCGATGGCTGGCCTGAAAGTCGTTGTCGTCAAATGTGATGATCGCGGTAATATTGATGTGGAGGATCTGAGAGCCAAAGCTGTTGAACATGCAGAAAATCTGAATTCGCTGATGGTGACTTACCCGTCTACACACGGAGTATTTGAAGAGCCCATCATTGAAATATGCCGTATTATCCATGAAAATGGGGGACAGGTTTATATGGATGGGGCCAATATGAATGCCCAAGTCGGATTGACCAGTCCGGGCTTTATCGGCGCCGATGTCTGTCACCTCAATCTGCATAAAACGTTCTGTATCCCCCACGGTGGCGGCGGTCCCGGCATGGGCCCTATCGGCGTAGCCTCCCACCTCGTACCGTTCTTACCGAACCACAGCGAGGTGGCGGTATCTGGTGAACAGGGTATCTCAGCGGTATCAGCTGCTCCTTTCGGATCGGCTTCTATCTTGGTGATCTCCCACGCGTACATTGCCATGATGGGCCCTGACGGATTAACAACAGCAACCAAGACAGCGATCTTAAACGCAAACTACATCAAAGCGCGTTTAGAAGAGCATTACCCCGTGTTGTATGCCGGGGCGAACGGCCACTGTGCACATGAGATGATCCTGGATTGCCGGACATTCAAAAGCATAGGAGTTGAAGTTGCTGATATTGCTAAGCGCCTGATGGACTACGGTTTCCATGCACCGACTGTATCTTTCCCTGTTGCCGGAACATTGATGATCGAACCGACCGAATCGGAATCAAAACCCGAGCTTGACCGTTTCTGTGATGCGTTAATCGCCATCCGAAGGGAGATTGCGGCAGTCGAGTCCGGTGAAGTCGATCAAAAAGACAATGTATTAAAAAATGCACCATACACGGCAGCCATGGTTACGGATGATTCTTGGGATAAACCGTATTCCCGCCAAACCGCAGCCTATCCACTTGCTTATCTAAAAGCAAATAAGTTCTGGCCTTCGGTAGGGCGCGTGAATGATTCGCAAGGCGACCGGACATTAATCTGTTCTTGTCCGTCGATTGAAGAATACGCCGAAGCATAGAAAAACTGGTGAGTAGCCTAAAACGCACTCACCAGCTCATCGATAAAGGCTTTTTCTTCTTGTGACAGGTTGACATCGGCTGCTCCAGCATTCTCTATCGCTTGCTGCGCATTCCGTGCACCAGCCAATGCCACGGTGATACCCGCTCTTTCAATCGTCCACGCTAAGACCAATTGACTTAAAGTTGCGTTTTTGCTTTCCGCAATTGGTTTTATTTTTTCCAACATACGATTTGTTTTCTCTATAAATTCCGGTTGGAACTCCCGTAAAGTGGGTCGATGATCCCCTTCCTGAAAAACGTAACCGGGGTGTATCTTTCCGGTGAGTAGTCCTCTATGCAACGGGCTATAGGCCAAGATCGCCTTATTATGCACGACACAATAGGGTACTGTTTCCTCCTCGATTTCCCGCCGGACCATGCTGAACGGAATTTGATTGGACACGAGGGGAAGTGTTCTTTCTGCTTCTTCCATCTGGTCCGCATTGTAGTTGCATACCCCTGCATACCGCACCTTGCCTTGTTCAATCAGCCGTTCAACGGCCTCAAACGTCTCGTCTATCGGGGTGGTCGGATCGGGCCAGTGAATTTGATACAGATCAATATAGTCTGTGCCCAGAAGCTTTAAGCTCTGCTCGCACTCGTGAATAACACTGTCTCTTCCTGCAAATTTATAGATATCAATCGGTCTACCCGAATTATCTACGCTATGTCCGTGTGGTTCTCCCTGCGCTATATCCCAGCGTAAACCAAATTTTGTCAAAATTTGTATGCGATCTCTGGGCAATCCCTTTATAGCCTCACCCACAATGTCCTCACTGGTGCCCTGACCGTAAATCGGTGCTGTATCAATAGAAGTTACGCCGTTATCATAAGCAGCTTTGATAGCCTCCACAGCATCGTTCCTATCCGTACTCCCCCACATCCAACCGCCTGCAGCCCATGCTCCAAATGTGATAACCGATACTTCTAAATCGCTGTTTCCTAATTTCCTGTATTTCATTATCGTATGATTTTATATGTGCTCTTATTCGAATCAAACTTACATCAAATCCATTTTATATCCAGTCCATCCCGCTCCATTTTACGAAAGTATGTCATCTGTCGTTTAGCATAACGATGGATCTCTATTTCGAGCTTACGTACAAATTCGTCATAAGTCATCTTTCCTTGAAGATAATACGAGATGTATTTATATTCTAACCCATAGTACTCCAAATCGTTGTAGGTCAAATCAGCTTCCAACAACTTTTCGACTTCTTCGATCATACCATTTGCCAACCGATGCCGCAGACGGTCACTGATCCGTCGGCGCCGTACCTCCAATCCGGGGTCAATACCTATAATTTTTGCGGAATAGGTGGGTAAAGCATTTAAGATCTCCGTGGGGTGATGAGTGATCCAATCCAAAATTTCCAACGCCCGGATCATGCGCTTTTTTGACGAAAAATCAATGACAAACGCCGGGGGGATCTCCTTTTCTTCTAACGTCTTTCTCAACGTTTCCTTATCCAATATGTCGAGCTCCTCTCGCAACGCCGAGTTGGTCGGCACCTGTGTATACGGTTTCGGCTCCAGCAGCGCCTGTATATAAAAACCTGTTCCACCGCAGACGACAATTGGCTTATTTCTGGACTTTATCGCCTGATAGGCCCTTTCAAAATCTTCCAGAAAACGAGCGATATTGTATTTTTCGCCCGGTTCGACGCTGTCTATCAAATGATACGGTATAGATCCATATTCCGGAATATCCTTTCCGGTTCCGATATCCATACAGCGATACACCTGACGAGAATCTGCACTGATAATCTCCGCATTCAATGCTTTCGCAATCGCTACGGCAAGCCTAGTCTTGCCGCTTGCTGTGGGTCCTAAGATAATAATCAGATCTTCAGACAGGATTGGGTTTCCTGCCTGAAGATCATGCATGATTTCTTGGATGTTTATCACCCTACAAATTTAGTCCATTTTTCGTTGCTGCTGTTGCTTTCTACCACGGTGTCGATGAAAGCCATCCCACGCACGCCATCCGCGACCGTCGGAAAATCCAGTTCTTCCGGCGTAGGTGTACGTCCCTCTTTTTTGGCCGATACAGTTGCCGCAAAATTCCGATAGATATTCGCAAAAGATTCCAGCAAACCTTCTGGGTGGCCGGCAGGCACACGGGTATTGTGCGTAGCAAAAGAACTCAGCGTATAAGGCGCTGCATACGCGTTTCCTGTACGATACAGCTGCCGCGGTTGATCCAGCATCTTTATAATCAGGTTATTTGGATCTTCATTAGCCCATTCAAGACCACCTTTCTCTCCATATATGCGGAGGCGGACAGCATTCTCCTCACCTGCCGCTACTTGAGAAGCCATCAATACCCCTTTGGCACCATTTTCAAAATGCAATAATACCGAGCCATCGTCGTCCAGAAGTCTGCCTTCCACGAATGTGGTTAAGTCCGCGCAGAGTTCGGTAATCCGCAAGCCCGACACATACTCGGCCAAATGTGCCGCATGGGTTCCGATATCGCCCATGACCAGAGATTTTCCAGAACGTTTTGGATCTGCACGCCATGCCGCACCGGCATTTCCCTCTCTTTCGCTCAATCTACTCAACCAGCCTTGTGGGTACTCCACCAAAATCTTCCGTATCTTTCCAAAGTGGCCCTCCTTTATCATGGCTTTGGCTTGCTTTACCATCGGATATCCCGAATAGGTATGCGTGAGACACAGTGTCTTTCCGGTGCGTTCCACCACCTCCTGCAATGTTTTTGCTTCCTCCAGCGATACCGTTATCGGCTTCTCCACGACCACATCAAAACCATGCTCCAAAGCCATCTTCGCGGGCTCAAAATGTAAAAAATTGGGTGTAACAATGGTCAAAAAATCCATGCGCTCTCCTTCAGGCAAAGCGGCTTCTTTTTCGATCATCGTCTTATAGTCCAAATAAACTCTATCTTCTGCGACAAAAAGATCTTTTCCCGACTGAATAGCAATCTCGGGATTTACGCTAAAAGCTCCACAGACCAATTCAATCTTTCCGTCCATGAAGGCGGCTATACGATGCACGGCTCCGATGAAGGCATCATTTCCTCCACCTACCATACCCATACGTAGTTTACGTTTCATATTTTGTTGTTTAATTTTTTAGATGAGCATCTAAAATAACAAAAAGCTTTTAAAGAATACGTTTTAATTTAAGACTTCCGCTATTTTGGACCGTATATCCTCCATTCTTACTCTCTTTTTTATAGTGTCTATGGCCGTCTTCGATATAAAATGTCTGCGGTTCTTTAACGGCTATGGGCTGAAAACCGATACGCTCCAAGGAAGATTGCTGACACCAGTCCAAGTCCGCATAAGTCATAATATCATCCGGATGGAAATCATGGATAAAACGATTCAATAGCTTGGAAATTCCTCCCACGACAATATACCCTCCTTTATGGCAGAAGCGCAACAGTTCAAAGGACCGGTAATCCTCCCCCTCGGTATCCATCCGCCTGCCACCGCTGAAAACAGCAACAGACACCAACTCCCCCCGATGATAGAGACCGTACCGATATTTGCCGGGCAAAGCAACCTGCATGTGATATTCTTCTTGAAAAGCCATCGCAACCTTTTTGTCGACCCGTGCTACAACCGTATCCCGGGCATATAACCTTGTGCCTGCACCAAGTAATCCCCTTATACGGTCGATTACCTTGTCGTGCGCAGACGACAAAAGATCTACATCCAGATGGATGGTTTGAAATCCCGCCACATTAGGCTGTCTGACAGTATGGGGAGGATAGATATAGATGAAAAGCGTGTTGATCTGTGCCGTAGGGATAGTAGCCGACCGATCCATGTCGACCGGATAAGGGATCGCGGTACGGAGATCATCCAAGAATTTGTCTATTTCAGCCTGTGTATCTATCATCCGTGTAAAAATAAGAAAAAAGCTATCGGGACAACACCACTTTTATGTGATGAGCGTCACAAATAATTGATAACTTTGTACCCGAATAGTAAGAGAAAAAAACGGATGAAATTACCTATAGTAGCATACGGCGATCCTGTATTGAGGAAGAAGACGGAAGAGATCGATGAAGATTATCCGAACTTGAAGGCGCTTATCGACAACATGTTTGAGACGATGTATGGTGCACGTGGTGTCGGTTTGGCCGCACCACAGATCGGACTTCCTATTCGCCTTTTTGTCATTGATGCCTCTCCTTTTGCGGAGGATGATGAAGATGAACCGGGAGATCCCGCATTGAAGGATTTCAAGAAAGTATTTATCAACCCTATCATCGTAGAGGAAGCAGGAGACAAGTGGGGCTTTAGCGAAGGCTGTCTTTCTATTCCGGATATTTCGGAGGAGGTCATGCGTCCTTCGCATGTGCTTATCAACTATCTAGATGAAAATTTTGACGAACATGAAGTGGAGCTGACTGGATTGGCGGCACGTATTGTTCAGCACGAATACGACCATATCGAAGGAAAGCTTTTTATCGACAAACTTAGCCCGTTGAAAAAGGCGATGTTGAAAGGAAAGCTGGATTCTATTTCGAAAGGCCAGGTACAGGTTTCCTATAAAATGAAATTTCCACAGCAAAAGAAAGGAAGATAAAAATACTTGCTCGACATCAACCGCAAGGCCCGTTTTAGATGTTTTTCTTAATTAATAGCTGATTTATAGCAATTATGTTATATTGGTGTTTCGTGGTGCGCAGGCAGCATTGCCCCCTATTTGTGATCACTTTTTGGCTTTCGGAACATCCCTGTTTATAAAAAGGTAGTCCATTTTTTGAAAAGGGGTGTCCATTTTCAGAAAATGTGATCACTTCTCCGGAATGGGGTATACCTTATTGAAAATAGGTGCATCCTTGTTTGCAATAGGGATGTACAAGTTTAGAACAAGCACATCCTTTTTCAGAAAATGTGATCACTTATTCGGAATGGGGTATACCTTATTGAAAATAGGTACATCCTTGTTGAGATGATGTGATCACTTGTTCGTAAAATGGTTATAGAAGTTCAGAACAATGTATCACAAATTTCGATTTAGATGTTCCTTTTTTGTAACAAGGATGACCTTCTCCGGAAAAAGGATGCACACGTTGCAAACAAGGTGGTGGTAGTATCAAACAAGGATGATCCTTTTGTGAATTAGTAATACCATTTTCAGGAAAAGGTGTTACTGATTCGGAAAAGGTGATTACGAAAAGGGGGGTAATTGGCATATTAGAGCCCCCCCTCCTTTTAACTTGTAGCGACCGTGCCTTCTTTTAATAATTTGCTACACAGCGCAGACACATCCCATCGAGCGGATTAGGCCAACCATTGGAAAAGTTCACACTGTTATAACCAACCGTTAAACGTAATGGGTTCTGGTTTAAAGCACCTCGATGATAGGCCACCCAATGGTAGGAATATCTTCCCTCCTCTACTAAGTTTCCTCCGTTATTTATTTTGTAACCACTGGGCAGAATATTAAACGCTATATCACTGCTTAAATTTTTATATAAAGGATAGTCTCCTGCCGGAAACCCTAAGGACGTATTGCCCCCATAGTAAAATGTCGCCCCTCCTTCCCACAAACCACCTGCACTCTGCGGGCTACTGCCTCTAAGATAGGCCCCTACCATACCCCAATTGGTCAGATTCATAGGATTAACAACTCCAGTTTGTCTACCCCATGCGATAATGTAGCCATCTTTGGTCGATCCTACGTCAGAAAGGACGTTCGCAGGAATATGGTATTCATCTTTAATGGCCACTAACAGATCATACCAATCGTTCATATTCGGCACATGCCAACCTTCAGGACAGGCACCCTGTACTTGTATATTGTATGAATTGGTATAGGTACCATCCATAATATAAGGATTTCCGGCATCATCTATACCGCTAGCGCCCGGTGTAGCAAATGGATTATTTGCTGCCGTCGCATTTGGAATGCCCGTCATCGCCTCGTGCCAGGTGTATAGCCTGCCGTACCGAGCCGTTTTTTGAGGATCACTATATCCATACCCTAGATTACCATCTTCACCGGCCTCATTCAGATTCTCGATCATCCACAACTTTGTACCATAAATCTTGGTTTTATACCCTTCCAGCTTCTTACCTTCTTGCAACAACTGTACAACATCCGCTATCTCATAATTTTCGAGGCTAAATGTGATATTGGCTGCCCGTGGAGATACACCGGAATTTCCGGATATGGTCAGGGTTAATGTAGTAGCTGTTCTTTCCTTTTCTGTCAACCAGTCTGCTCCCTCTTCTATCGTATACTTCCAGGCATCATCGTTGGTCGTCACCGTAAAGGTCACATCACCCCCCTTATATGTAAAAGGTTCCTCCGGTTTAGGGGATACGGCTATACTCGGGACATAGCCCAGTTGCGATATGGACATGGCTTTGACTTGTACACCGTCCATAGCAAAACGGAGCGTCACTTTCCGGGCTTGTTCACTGGTATTGGGTTCTATAAGTACAGTAATCTCACTAGCCGCGCCACTTTTGTCTGGTGTGACCGTCACCCAGTCTGTGGTATTCCCTTGTTTTGTAATATTCCAATTGCCATTGGAAGCCACCGAAAAGGTTTTAGACCCTCCCGCGGCAGGTATATCCAAATTTACGGGAGCTCCTTCCCCATCCTCCGTAGTGATAGAAAGAGAGGGCAGTTCTGCCGTAAAAATCTCCTTGTCCCCACATGCGCCGACGGCGAAGGCGAGCAAGCAGAATCCTATGATATAACCTATTCTATGCCAATATTTTACAGTGTTCATCATGATATTTTTTATATGATTTTCATAATTTTTTGAGTACTGTTCGTTAATAATTCGCCACACAACGTAAACAAAATGAATCCAATGGATCGTGAAAACCATTCGAAAAATTCGCGTTCCCCGAAGCAACTGTTACACGCATGGGATTGTTGGAGTTGGCAGTCCCTCTATAAGCCACCCAATGGTACGAGTATATACCTTCATCATTAAAAGCACCTGATGCAAGTCTTCTGCCGCTGGGCAAAATATTGAAAGCGATTTCACTGCTCAAATCCTTGTACAAGGGATAATCTCCTCCAGGGAACGTGGCATTCCCACCATAACTAAATGTAGTTGTGCCGGACCACAGGCCACCCACACTCGTAGGGCTACTTCCCTTGAAATAGGGGCTGACTACTCCCCAGGTCGTAAGAGCCATCGAATTTAAAACACCTGTTTCCCTTGATGCCCCAATAATATAACCATCCTTACTGCCAGCTACATCGGCTAATGTATTTCCCGGAATACCATACTCCTGTTTGACTGCTACGACCAGATCATACCAATCATTCATATTCGGCACATGCCAACCTCTGGGGCAGGCACCCTGTACCTGTATATTGTACGCATTGGCAAAGGTACCATCCATAATATAGGGATTTCCGGCATCATCCGTACCACTGCTACCCCAACTATACGGGTTCTGAGCAGCCGTTGCATTTGGAATCCCCGTCATGGCTTCATGCCAAGAATACAACCTGCCATATAGAGCAGCCTTTGCCGGATCATTGTTGTACGGACGTCCGAGATTACCTGTTGTCCCGCCTTCATTCAGATTTTCGATCATCCAGGTTTTGGTACCATAACGCTTCGTTCTATAATCTTCCAACGTTGGAGGAGGCGCCAGTACGGTAATATCCTTATAAAGCCAGCGGGTATAGCTTTCGGTATTCCCTCTCTTTGCCACTACACCGATACTTTTTATCGGAATAACACCGGCATCGATCGTCGGCATGACCGTAATCTTATTGGTACCCTGCCCATCCAACATGCCCAACATATCCGGTATCGTCCAGATATACAATACCCCCTCTTCTGCATCCGGGATAAACAGTTCAAATACCTGTCCGCTCTCAACAGCTAAATTAGCTGGAAGCGACGTCACTATAAAATCGGGTTGTTGGAGATCCGTCGTATCGTCACTTTTACACGAAACAAATAAGGCGATCAACGCTATGATCAAAACGGATTTTACTTTTTGTGTGTTCATAACTACTTACTTTGTCTATATGGATGATCACTTGGGTAACTAAACAGATTGTCGATATACCAACGTGCTTTATACATTCGGTATGATTCATTGAAATACACATTGCTACCCCGGACATTGATCAGCCTATTTGCCCAGTAGGAGGTCGTAGGCTTGATAATCAACGTACCAAAACCAGCAGGACCATCCGATATAGACTTGATATTGCCCTGGGAGTACGGATGTTTATTGAACACCTTGGTCTGTATATCAAAAATGTATATATCTTTTGCTGTAGCAAGATACAATTGATCTTTGCCATATACCGGCGACATATCGTGAGGAGACAAATCGGGTAAGGGGTAAAATTCAGTATTTCTTGTCAATTCAGGATTTTCAGGATCACTGCCGTCATAGGTGTACGTATACAGATTCTGGTCATCGGTAGCCCACAACACCTCTCTTTCCTTGTCCCATACGACATTATGACCAAAAGTCAACGGGTAGCGTTTTGTTTCATTGGCCACCAAAGGGTTGGCCGAATCGACACGGTAGAGCTTCAGTACGTCACCATCTGTAGTACCATTTGAGCTACATGCGACGACGATGTTGCCATCGGGAAGAACCTCCGCCGAGTGTGGGCTTCCTTTCACATTGGACAAAAAGACCACCTTCTTGTCTGCAACCCGCACCATAGCTGCCCCTCCACTGGATGAGGTAAATAACACGTATTTGCCGTTGTAGACAGGCTTCACCTCATCCATGCCACTGAACCAGGCTGTTTGCGCACTCGTCAGGTGATCCCCAGCTTTCCATTGCCACATAATGCCCTTACTCAGCGAATCCACAATAAATACCTGTCTTTCCAGCTCGTCCGTAATCAAAATCGGACGCTCGCTATCTTCCAATGCGGGTACAGGATGCGTGTTTTCAGCGCTATCGCCAAAAGGATCCGAAAAATCCAGTATAGGCAGGTTATCCTTTGTACAGGATGCCAATAAAACCGCCATAACTAGCAAGAGTCCCCTATTTATTATATCTCTTATATTCATCATGTTCTTATTTTAATTTCCCCACCCTGGGTTGTTTGGTCTCAGATTAGGGTTCAACTCCAATTGTGTGCTGGACACTGGCCACCAATAGTCCCTGTTCGCATCAAACGTACGCGTGATAATATTGGTGCCGTCGTGCTTTTTTATAGTCTCGGGCAGTACCGTTTCAGCAATCTTCCAACGGCGGATATCGTTGTAATAATGCCCCTCGCCTGCAAATTCGATACGTCTCTCGTAGCGGATATGTTCACGCAAGATATCCGGGTCGTTGCCCGGATAATCCAAGGCAGAAGCTGCAGAAAATCCGGCCCGTCTACGGACTTCCCGTACTGTTGTATTCCAGATATCTGAGGTCAGTTCGCCCAATTCATTTTTTGCCTCGGCATACATCAGTAGTATATCTGCATAACGCAGTACCATATAATTGATCTCGGATCTGTTCTCACCGATTTGCGCTTCTTCTACGGTCGCCGGTGCGCCCGCGTCATAGATAGAATATTTCTTAAATGTAAAACCCGTCTGCGGTGTTTTGAACTTGGAGTTGTTTCCATCCGGCCGCACTACTTCTCCCATAAAAGTGGATCCCGGATAAACCACCGTCAACTTAAAACGAGGATCCATATTCTCGTAAGCAGCAGACCCGGAATAAACCGATTCATCGCGGGGCTTCCCATCGAGCATCCAATAGCTATCGATCAGGTTTTTAAGCGGCGCTGCATTATTGAACTGCCTAAGCGTAATATCAAAACTGCTGCCCATATTAGGCTCGTCTATATACTGCACATCAAATATGCTTTCCGACCCGTTTTCGGCAGCTACCAAAAACAGATTACGGTAATTGCTGTGCAGACTGTATATACCCAAATCCATAACCGCTTTAGCCGCATTGGCCGCCGATCTCCATCTGTCAGTCGAAGTCGAAGTATTGATGAGTGGCGAAGCCTCAAACAGCAACAAGCGTGCTTTCAAACCCAATACGGCACCACGGGTAGGGCGTCCCGCATCTGCGCGGTTGGTATACCTCGTCGGCAGCAGCGGCGCGATCTCGTCCAATTCACGGATGATAAAGTCGACTACCTCCTCATGCGGTGTACGTGGCAGATCCCTTTGATCGAGCTGCGCTTCAGTAGTAATAAGCGGTACATCCTTGTAATAGGTAACCAAAATCTGATAGAATAAAGCGCGTAGGAATCGAGCCTCTGCTTTCATTTGAGCAATCTCCGTCCGTGATAATATGGTATTCCGGTCAATATTATCCAACAGCTCATTACATCGGCCTATACCTCTATAAGCAGCTACCCATCGGCCATTAAAAATAGCCATGTCAGCAGTCTGTGTACCCAAGGCGATACTGTTCCAGCCCAACCTATTGTCATAATTATAAGCATTCGGCGTTGCTGATTCTTCCCATAATACAGACGCATTTCCAAAAAGATACTGATCAGTCATGGCGGCGTAGCAACCTGTCAAGCCGGCACGCGCAGTTTTCTCGCCTAGCCAAAATGTTTCCTGATCGTATTTGTCGGTAGGGTCTACGGTCAGATCGCAGGACGTCAGTAGACCTGTGGCCACAAGTAATGATAAAAAAAGTTTCATTGACATCTTCATTCCCTTAAAATGTTAAATTCAAACCTACACTATAGCTCTTCAAATTCGGATACTCATACAGATCCCCCTTGGTGGTCGTCAATTCGGGATCCCACATCTTGAACTTACTGATCGTCCAAAGATTCTGTCCGCTGATATAGACTGCTAATTTGCTACCTCCCCAAGTTTTTAACCACCTATCTGACACATTATACGTTAATGAAATATTTTTCATCCGCAGATAGGAAGCGTCCCGCAACCAAAATGTAGAGTTGATAAAATTCTCATTGGCATCGGTAAACGTAGTCAACAGCGGTAGTTTGGCGTTTGGATGATCCGGTGTCCATGACTCGCGAGCCCAATCGTACGTGACACCGGCCCCGTTATTAAATGGCATAGCCACGTTAGCAGCAGGATAGACATCGACATTGGCCACGCCTTGAAATTGGGCATCCAGTACAACGTTTTTATACCCTACACGGGCACCAAAACCATACGTATAATCCGGGATTGTACTGCCTGTAATGATTTTATCTTCGTCGTCGATAAAGTTGTCATTGTTGATATTGGCATATTTTATATAGCCCGGTCTCAGCTTAGAACGTGTGCCGTATACAGCTTGGGCATCATCGATCTCGGTCTGGGTCTGGTAGTAGCCGAGCGCATCGTACAAATAGTACGAATTGATGGAATAACCCTCTTTGATAATATAGCGGCCGGAGATCACCTGTTGACCGGCAATATCCACAACCTTATTCTTCACATAGCTCACAGAGCCGTTGATACCATAATCTATATCACCCTTTTTGTCACTAAAATTAGCACCCAATTCCCAGCCTTTGTTATCCACTTTACCAAGGTTGACTGTTGGCCCTGTCAATCCGCCGATCTGTCCCGGAATCGTAATAGGCCGCAAAATATCAAACGTACGTTTGTAGAAATAGTCCGCCGTCAAGTTCAACTTATTCCATAGGCTCATATCCAATCCCGCATTGTAAGACAGCGTGGATTCCCAACGTATATTGCGATCAGTCAATGCCGTAATGGCTGCCCCTCCGTCCGTCGTCCCGCCAAAACTATAATTGTAGGCATTACTAATGTTTACCGTACTGTTATACGCTCCGATGCTGACAGCCTGATTTCCCAGTTTACCGATCGACGCCCTAAATTTCAGCATATTGATTGTTTGGCTTCGAAAGAAATCTTCTCTGCTGATCAGCCAACCGACAGACATCGATGGAAAAAACGACCATTGGTTGCCCGGAGCAAAGCGAGAAGATCCATCGTAACGTAGGGTACCTTCGACCATATATTTGCCCCGATAGTCATAAGCTAAGCGTGAATATACAGAAGCCAACTTGCTCATGGCAGAATAACCGGTAGCCTGCGCATTGGTCTGATCAGATAATGCATTCAGCTCATATAGGCTATTGTCATAAAACCCCCAATTGTATGCCTGAAAATTACGTGCGTCATTGACCTGATAGTCCTGGCCCAGCATCGCATGGAGCTGATGGTCACCAAGCTGTTGCTCATAGACCAAACGATGCGATAGCGTAAACTGCTTATCCAAAGAATCCCAGTCTTTTACACGCGGAGCCGAGCCATTGAAGTTTCGGACATCTCCGGTTTTAGGATCGACCGTGTACATCTGTGGCATGAAATCCTTGCTGAAATGATCTACACGTCTATAGCCTAACGTATTATAGTACGTGATATGGAAAGGCAGTTTATATTCCAAGCTTAGATTTGTCAGTGTCTCTTGGTAATCCCGATACGTGAAGCCTTGCTCTACCTGCATTCGGGGGTTCTCGATATTATTCCGCCCCGGCGTAAAAAGCCAGGTCGATCCATAATAGTTATTGCGGTGATAGTCAGACATAATAGGCAATGCACGCATGATGGTATTCATCACCGTCCCTGTACCATAGCCCACTTCATTAAACTCACGCAAATTGCCTATTATTCCTCCGGTTACTTTTAAGCGAGGCGTGGCCTGTGCTGTGACCTTCACATCAAAAGAATATCGTTTTGCATCATCATTGTCAATAAATATACCTTTCTGGTACATATACCCTCCACCTACCGTAAAGGTGTACTGTTGATTACCTCCGGATACACGTGCGTTGTGCTGTTGCAACCATCCATTTTCCATCGCAATATCAAACCAGTTGGATGCCGGATAGATGGTAGGGTCGGTCAACAGTCCGTCCCGATATTCATTGATCTGATCCTGTGTATAACTCACCGCCGTCTTGCCCGAGTTAGCTTCTGCCCTATTGCGCATCTGCATATATAGGATAGGATCGTCGACCACATCAGGCAGAAAGCTAGCTTGCTGTATGCCTGTATGACTACGTATGTCGAACTTGGTTTTTCCGGCTTTACCCGATTTGGATGTAATCAGAATCACGCCATTGGACGAACGCGATCCGTAGATGGCCGCAGCAGCATCTTTCAATACCGTAATGGTCTCAATATCTGCTGGATCTATTTCGTTAAAATTGTACTCGATTCCATCCAACAATACCAACGGATTCGCATTGCTGAGTGTATTCACACCGCGGATACGTATTGTCGTACCGTCACTTCCCGGCTTCGCTCCGGCCTGGTTGATCCAGACTCCACTTGTTCCATATAACGCCTGCGATGCATGTGTAAGTGTTTGCTTTTCTTTATCGGCCATTTGTACCGTAGCCACCGACCCATTGACCAGTTCTTTTTTTACCGCCCGGTATCCTACGATAACGACTTCTTCAACTTCTTCAATATTTTCTTCAAGCACAATATCGAGATGGCTGCCCGTCACCTGTATTTCCTTCGTTTGATAACCCACAAAACTGAAAAGCAGGGTGGGCGTATTGCCCACGGCCTTAATCGAGTAATGCCCATTATCATCGCTCACTGTGGTTGCTGTATAGTTCCGCTGCACAACAGTAACACCTTTCAACACTTCTCCTTTAGCATTTCGGACTGTTCCGGTCACGGTACGTTCCTGAATTTCAGCCGTGTTTTTCTTGCCCGCCGGAGTAGCAGAGGAGACTCCAGGAGTTTCAGCTTTATTGAGTATAATATTTTTGTCAACGATACTATAACTGACGTTGTATGTCGCAAGCAACTGCTTGACGACATTTTCTATATTTTCGTTGTTATAATTTACACTGACGATTTCTTGAGTAGGAACAACACGATTGTCATAAAAAATATGATACCCGCTCTGTTTTTCTATTTCTTTCAAGACTGCCGACAATTTGACGTTCTTTTTGTTCAGTGTAATATTTTGTCCATAAGTCATTGCACAGACCTGCAACGTTCCGGCAAATAATAGGATGACGGACAATTTGAATTGTATGGACTTGCTTCTACGCCAACGCATAGCCTTGCAAGCTCTTGATACCTTGATGTCAAACATAATTCTGATTGGTTCTTAACAATACTATTTTGATAGGAATATTTTACGTTTACAATGGAAAACACCGTTATTTTGTCACGACAACCCTCCTTCCTTCTCGGTGAAACTTGACACTTCCTGTTAAGCTTATCGTATTCAATAATTTGTCTATATTTTCAAATCGGGATATCGTACCTGAAAAATAAGTGCCCTGCATAGATGAGGCATAGGCTACATCGACATCATACCATCGGGCAATATCCTGCATGACCTGGCGAATAGAGGCACTCTCATACGCAAACATGCCGTCTTTCCAGGCCGTCATATAACGCGGATCTACCGTATGAACAGCATATTGCGTCTTTTCTTCGTTGTATATAGCTTGGTCGGTCGGTCTTAAGCGAACTTTATTTTGCTTGTTTTCAAGCTGTATACTCCCTTCTAGCAAAGTGGTAATAATCTCAGGTGAGTAGGTATTGATATTAAATACAGTCCCCAATACCGTAAGAATCTGTCCTTTGGTCTTTACAATAAAAGGTAGTCTGGTGTCGTTGCTTTTGACTTTATTGACTTCAAAATAAGCCTCTCCAGATAAAAGCTCGACCTCCCGTTTATCACCATGGAATTGGATAGGATAGCGCAAGGAGGACATCGCGTTGATAGCAATGCGTGTACCGTCCGATAGCAACAACTTATATTCTCCACCTTTGGGCGTAATAATCGTATTGTAAGCCACCTGTTTTGCGTCCGATGATTCATCCATACGATAAGTTACCTCACCATTGGCTCCTTTATGGATGGCATAACCCTCCAACTGTACCAATGTATCATTTTGAAGTGTTTCCAAATTCAATATACTTCCGTCGGCCAACACGATCTGTGCTTTGCTTCCTCCCGGAACGGGGATACTTTGTTGTACCATAGCAGACGAAGACTCCTTGTATTGATAATTCCAATACACCATTCCACAGACCAGGAGCACGGCCGCTGCGACAGCCGCAATTTTTCTGAAATACCATAGACGTCGGGTGTTATGTCGCCGGACTATCCGAGGATCCTCCTGTATTTGTCGGAAAAGATTTTCGTAATCTTTCGAAGGGATACCGGAATCCTGTTCCGGGTGAAAATCACTGAACAGCATATCCTCGATATCTTCCCTGTCCAGATATTTTTTCAATACATTGAACTCTGCGGGTGTTATGGTTTTATCCTGAAGCTTATGTAAAAGACGAATAATTTCTTGTTTTTCCACGTTTATAATTGCTGTTATACCCCTATAAACGCAGAGCTAAAGCGGCAGGTCTAGTCGCCTAGTGAAAAAAACAGAAAAAAATGAAAAGGTGGTATTTAGAAAGTTTTAATCGAATGATCTTTGTGGCGGCGATAATCTGGTTTTTTACCGTACTACGGGACAAGCCAAGGTCATCTGCTATTTCCTGATAGCTCTTATCTTCCAGCTTGTTCATGGTATAAACCTGCTTTTGGCGCAGAGGAAGTTCATCAATACTATTTTGTAAGGCTTCTCGTATCTCGCGCTCGGTTACCTGGGACGAGGTCGTGTCCACCTGTTCGGACCAATGGCCTTTTAATTCCTCGAGATATTTGGAGGAAGTAACCTTACGTCGGAAGTACGAAATAGTCAGGCGCTTAACGATCGTAAACAGATACGGATAAATATCTGCTGCATGTTCAAGCTTATGCTTATTGGTGTACAACAGCACAAAGCCTTCCTGAACGATCTCTTCCGCATCTTCACTTATTTTTGTCAAACTCTCGACATAGCGGATAAGGGCCGAATGACAGGAATCAAAAACCTTCTTAAAAGCTTTCTGGTCGTCCTTCTTAAAGGCGTCGAACTCGGTTTCAGTTAGCATTTGCATAGATATGTACACTTTACGTGCGACAATTATACAATATTCATATGAACTAAACTTTAAGCATTATCGTTCCTTAAGTTAATTCATGGGGTGTCTAAAAAGGTCTGCAAGCCCAAAAACGCGTCATTATGACGGCATGGCTTACTTTTTAGACACCCGTTGCGCAAAGTAATAAACTTTGTGCTATTCTACAAACCAAGGATCTCCCTGTTGAATGCAGCATCCGCACCCGTCGACGCAAAATCGTCAAAAGCTTTATCGGTGACACGGATGATGTGATCCTGAATAAATTTCGCCCCTTCCGTTGCTCCATCGACCTGGTTCTTAATACAACATTCCCATTCCATAACGGCCCAGCCGTCATACCCATATTGTGTCAGTTTGCTGAATATCGTTTTAAAATCTACCTGTCCATCACCGGGGGAACGGTAGCGACCTGCACGGTTCAGCCAGCTCTGATATCCCCCGAATGTACCTTGCCGCCCACTCGGGTTAAATTCCGCATCCTTCACATGGAACGCCCGGATGCGCTCATGGTAAAAATCAATATACTGGATATAATCCAACTGCTGCAAGACAAAATGAGAAGGATCATACAACAGGCAAGCTCTCGGATGGTTATTCACTTTCTCCAAGAACATTTCGTACGTGATACCGTCAAATAGGTCTTCCCCCGGGTGTATTTCATAACAAACATCCACACCACATTCATCAAAGGTGTCTAATATTGGTTTCCAACGGTTGGCCAGTTCCGTAAAAGCCTCATCCACCAACCCATCGGGGCGCTGTGGCCAAGGGTGAAAGTACTGCCACAACAGGGATCCGCTGAAAGTCGCATGAGCTTTCAGACCTAAGTTTTGCGAAGCCTTGGCCGCATATTTAAGTTGTTGTACCGCCCATTCCGTACGTGCTTTCGGATTATTACGATATTGTTCCGGTGCAAAAGCATCAAATAACTTATCGTATGCCGGATGTACCGCAACAAGCTGTCCTTGCAGGTGGGTAGATAATTCCGTAATCTCTATACCTAAATCGAGCAATTTCCCTTTATATTCGTCGGCATACGTTTTACTCTCCGCAGCTTTTTGAAGATCAAAATAGGCAGGGTCTCCCGTCGGGATCTGTACGCCGTGAAAACCTAATGATTTTGCCCATTTTGCAATATTTTCCATCGAATTATACGGCTCTTCATTTGCAATGAACTGCGCCAAAAAAATAGCTGGTCCCTTAATTGTTTTCATGTAATATGTTTAGTTGTTTTGGATAAATATATGGGATAAATATACGCATTTATTCTACTTCGATTGAATGGTAAAGAAGTGTTAAAATTTTCATTTACCTGCACTTTGGTACAAAAGTTGGCCTTACTACATAAAAAGGATTAGCTATGAAAACGAAAATTACACTTTTATCTACCTTAGCAGTATTAGTTATCACGCTATTTTCTTGTAGCAAGGAAACGGTAGACAATATCGGAAGAGACGCGGCATTAAATATTATTGTATCGGGACATTGGGAAAAAGCCACCAAGACTATCTCAGGGAACGAAGATGAATTGCTTAATGTCACGGAAGAACTTCTTGACGAAGATGAAACGATAAACTTCAACAAAGACGGTAAGGCTTACGTCAAAAGAGAAGGAAACGATGTGCGTACTTATAATTATGAGATGCCAACGGCAAAAGAAATGAAGTTTGATGGTATGACTTACGCTATTCAGGAAAACATTGTACAATCTATCACGACATTGACCTTAGTTAACCATACGGGGCCCGTGCGCACGGAGATTGTATTCAAAAGAAAGCGGTAAAGGTTTTAGTTTTAAAGGGTAGAGAGCGTGCTATATTCAGTGCGCTCTCTTGTTTTTTTCTGCTATCCAGAGCGACATGTAGCGTGTAGATTGTACGGTATGATGTCGCAACATCTGCCCGATAAAATTGGCCACCCGATGGGCTGGGAGTTCTTTTTGTAGGTCATCACAACACTGTAAAAGACGATCAGCGTACAAAGACTGTGCAAAGCTCGTATTAAAGAGTTTAACGCCACGCTGCTGTGCGTCCTCCCAGATCGTACGATCGGTATATAAGATCTTTGCCTGCTTCACAAATTCCTCTCCCTGATCCACTACATATCCATTCCACAAGCCTTCTTTGATCATTCCTTCTGCACCAACAGAGGAAGAAACGGAAGGCGTTCCACTGTACATGGCGTCCACAAATTTGCCTTTTATTCCTGCGCCCACGGGAATAGGCGCTAAAAGGACACGATATTGTTCTAAAGTCTTCCGGGCATGGCCTGCCCGCCCTTGTATCAAAAAACGATCCTGCGGTGCATGAAGCTGATTGACTTTTTCGGAAGCATAGGAGCCATAGATATGCAATGCTGCATTGGGTAATTCCCGGCGCAATGCGGGCCATATCGTCCTTTTCAACGCTTCGACTGTCCGCCAATTCGGTTCATGGAGAAAATTGCCGATAAAGACAAAATCCTTTCGCTGCTCATAGGTCGGCAATTGCTGTATATGGTCGTCCGTTATCGCTTTTTCTATAAAGGGTAGAAAATACAAAAGATCAGATGGAACATGAAAAGTCTCCGTCAATATTTCCATTTCCTTTTCCGAAATGATTAAGGCTAGATCGGACCGATATATCGCCGCAATCTCCCGAAATGTAGTGTCATGGTATAAATCCAGCGGTTGGTTTTTTCGGAAAGCTTCCTGTCTCGCTAGGCGTAAAAAATGTAAATCTTCGGTGTCCAGCACACGGATGGCGTTGGGGCAGCACTTCGCTACGCGCCAGCCATACTGCTCTTCGATCATAAACCGGTCGAATACAACTATATCGGGCTGAAGCTCTTGCACAAAATCATCAAAAGACGAATCATTCAGCAAAATCGTATGTTCCGTTACACCCATAGTCTGGAGATCATGAGAGAAATCCGACTTAGCTGCGGCAGAAGCAAAATGAACGTCATATTGGCGCTGAAATAATTCGATCAGTTGCAACATACGCCAGCCCGCTGCCGACGACTGTGGCTCCGGCCATACCAAACCGATGAACAATGCCTTCTTCATATAGCCGAAGGTACATAAATTTTGTACCTTTAAGGACATTTTACTTCTATACGTTATGCTGGGATTAAAACTATTGACAGATCCACGTTGGGCGAATATCGCCGAGTCGAATTTGGATGAAATTTTAACCGATCACGCTTGGTGTGAGCAGAAAGCGGCCTCCAATGCGATCACCCTGATTACACAAAATCCGGAACTGGAGGATTTGGTACATGAATTAACGGCTATCGCGATTGAAGAAATGGAACATTTTAAGATGGTCATTGCTATCATCAAAGAGCGGGGCTACACCTTAGGGCGCGAACGGAAAGACGACTATGTCGGGCAGTTGATGAAATTCGCTAAAAAAGACGGTTCGCGCAACCAGGCATTTATCGACCGCCTGCTGTTTGCTGCCATGATCGAAGCGCGAAGCTGTGAACGCTTCCGTGTGCTCTCTACCAACATCAAAGATGAGGATCTGGCCAAGTTTTACCACGATCTAATGGTCTCGGAGGCCAATCACTATACAACTTTCCTGAATTTTGCACGCAAATACACAAAAGACGTCGATGTAGACAAACGATGGAAGGAGTGGCTGGAATTCGAGGGAGAGCTTATCCAATCCTACGGCAAGAAAGAGTATATACACGGATAGTTCGTTTTTCTTAACCTACCTTAAGAAATGGCCGGGCGGCTGGCGTTATCTTTGTAATAGGTAAAGAAAATTGGTTTTTTACTTTTACTTTGAAAGCTATGTTAGAATTAGGAATAGGCATGTTTGGGGACCTGCAGATAGATCCCGCTACAGGAAAGATTCAACCTACACAACAACGTCTTCAGGAGATCATTGAAGAGATAAAATTAATGGATGAAGTCGGTCTTGATTTCTTTGGCATGGGCGAACACCACAGGCCAGATTATGCAGTGGCTTCCCCTGAGATTATATTGGCCGCCGCGGCTACGGTTACCAAACGCATCAAGCTGGGATCGGCGGTGTCTGTATTAAGCTCGACCGATCCTGTCAAACTCTACCAAGATTTTGCAACGGTAGATCTTATTTCGGGGGGTCGTGCCGAACTGATGGCCGGGCGAGGATCTTTTATCGAATCCTTTCCTCTTTTTGGGTATGATTTAAAGGATTATAGCGACCTTTTCGAAGAAAAGCTTGATCTTTTGTTAAAAATAAATAAACATGAAGTCATCAACTGGACCGGTAGATTCCGCAAGTCCTTAGTGAATCAGCAAGTTTTACCGCGTGCGGTAGATAATAACCTGCCGATATGGATCGCCGTAGGAGGGACTACATCATCTGTTATCCGTGCGGGCAAACTTGGTCTTCCGGTAATGTTTGCCATTATCGGTGGGGCCTGGGAGCAGTTTAAGCCACTCTTCGAAATGTATGAGCAAGCTTATACCGACAATGGACACGATAAAAGCAAGTTTCAGGTCGGTGTACATATGCATGCGTTTTTCGGTGCGAACGGGAAAGAAGTAGCGGATCAATATTATCCGATATATGCGGCACAGATGAACCGCATCGGTGCTTCCAGGGGCTGGCCTCCTTACCAAAGATCACAGTATGACTTTGGACGATCACCTCACGGACACCTCGTTATCGGTGACTCCAATGAGGCTGTCGATAAAATTCTGGCTGTTAAGGAAACCTTTGAGTTGACACGGTTCTCCGCCCACATGGATGTCGGAAGCCCGGATCATAAGGACATGATGAAAGCGATCGAAATTTACGGCACACAGATCGCACCGAAAGTGCGGGAAGCAACTCGATAGCGTAGATGAGACTATCTAAAAAAGTCGGGGGATGTCCGGCTTTTTAGATGGTCTTATTTCATCAAAATAAAGTACCTTCGTAATTATGGGCCTTGGTGTTCAAACCGTTGAGCAGCGGGTCGCATTTCTGTAACTTTGTTTGTATTAAAAACAGGTCATATGCAATTTTTACATTTTTTTGCCTCTCTGCAGGATAAGTTTATTCAATTTTTGAAAATCGCCATTTTCATTGTCATGGCATGGATAGGCGGTCTAAAAGCTTTTCAATATGAAGCAGACGGAATTGTTCCTTTTGTGGCGAATAGCCCGTTCATGAGTTTCTTTTATGCGAAAGATGCCCCGGAATATAAGCAGTATAAAAATCCGGAAGGCGCTACAGTGGAAAAAAATATCCGTTGGCATAAAGAAAATAGAACATATCTGTTTTCATATGGCTTAGGTGCGGTGATCGTTGGTATTGGCATATTCACCTTATTGGGCATTTGGTCGCCGAGGCTCGGGTTAATCGGTGGTCTGTTAACAGTTATCATGTCCATTGTAACCTTATCTTTTCTAATTACTACACCCGAAGTGTATGTGCCCGATTTAGGTGGAGATTTCCCAACACCCCGTTATGGCTTTCCGTATCTATCGGGAGCAGGGCGGCTGGTCTTGAAAGATGTCATCATGATGGCAGGAGGGTTGATCGTAGCTTCTGATTCCGCAAAAAGATTGCTGTCGCGACGCCAGAATACGGCTTAAATTGCTGATATCTACCGGACTTTTGACATTGCTGTAACGAAAGTTGGGGAATAAGCGAAAATAAAATCCGAACTTTATACTATGTTTTTTCAGCATGTTTACGATAAAAGTCTTGCGCAGGCAAGTTATGTAATTGGTTGTCAGGCCCAGGGTAAAGCCATCGTCATCGACCCTCAACGGGATATCGACGTATACCTGAACATTGCGAAAGCAAATAAGTTAAGCATTACACACGTAGCAGAAACGCATATCCATGCGGATTTCCTATGTGGCTCACGCGAATTGGCTGCCGCTACGGGCGCCACGCTTTACCTATCGGACGAAGGTGGGTCGGACTGGCAATATGAGTTCCCACATCAGGAGTTGAAGCATGGCGATACCATTCCTGTAGGCAACTTGATACTGGAAGTGCTGCACACACCGGGGCACACACCCGAGAGTATCAGTTTTCTATTGACGGATCTTCCGGCGACAGACAAGCCCGTCATGATCTTTACGGGCGATTTTGTATTTGTGGGCGATGTCGGGCGGCCCGACCTGCTCGAAAAAGCTGCCGGTTTCGTTGGCACGCAGGAGGCCGGTGCGCGCCAGCTTTACGAATCCATCCAACGTTTTGCAGAGCTTCCAGAATATATTCAGGTATGGCCAGGACATGGTGCAGGATCGGCTTGTGGTAAGTCTCTCGGCGCTGTACCGAGTTCGACCGTCGGTTATGAAAAAATCCGCAACTGGGCGTTTAAATTTAAAGACAATGCCGACGGTTTCGTGAATGAACTGCTGGAAGGACAACCCGAAGCGCCACAATACTTCGCAACGATGAAGCACCTGAACAAGGTGCATCGCCCGTTGCTGATCGAAGTACCCAAACCCCCGAAATTAAGCAACATGGAATTTAGGAAGGCTTACAACGATGGTTTGACTGTCATCGACACACGGGACAAGACTGCTTTTGCGAAAGGCTTTATTCCGGAGGGCTTGAATATACAGGGCAACAATTCCTTTTCTACCTGGATGGGCTGGTTGCTCAACTATGAAGAGCAGTTTGTCCTTATTGCGGATGAGGACCGCATGGAAGATCTCACACGAAAACTGATGCGCATTGGCATGGACAATAACTATGGATATATTACTGAAGTCGACGATCTGGGGATAGACTTGCACATTGCTGATGTGATCGGCATCGAGGAGTTCAAAACGTATATCGGTGATGAAGCAGTACAGATTGTGGATGTTCGTAGCGAGAATGAATATAAAGCCGGTCATATTGAAGGAGCAGATCATGTTTTTGTGGGAACATTACAAGACAATCTGGACAAAATCAGCAAAGATAAATTGGTCATCATCCATTGTCAGTCCGGAGACCGTTCGACTATTGCGTATTCTATTTTGCGAAAGCATGGTTTTGATAAGGTAAAAAACTATGCCGGGGGTATGCGGAAATGGAGGGCCCAGTTATGTTAACTTTTTTGCAACAGCCCTGGCCTTGGTATATCGCCGGCCCTTTAATCGGGCTTACGGTACCGGCACTTTTGATATTAGGCAACAAAACCTTTGGAATTAGCTCGTCGCTAAGGCATATCTGTGCCTCGTGTATCCCCGCCAATATATCGTATTTCAAATACGACTGGAAAAACGAGGCGTGGAATCTGTTTTTTGTATTCGGCATCTTTCTGGGCGGTCTGATAACGGCACAGCTGTTTACAGACCCCAACCCGGTGGAAGTGGCCCCAGCCTTAGCCGAAGAACTGGCCGGATATGGAATTGTCGATTACGATAACCTGGTACCGGAGGACATCCTCAACTGGCAATCGCTATTCACGCTCAAAGGCTTCTTCTTGATGGTCGTAGGTGGCTTTCTCGTCGGATTTGGCACGCGCTATGCCGGCGGCTGTACGAGTGGGCATGCTATTATGGGGCTTTCCAACTTACAGTGGCCCTCGCTGATCGCAACGGTATGCTTTATGATCGGGGGCTTCATCTTGGCCAACCTGATCTTACCTCTTATTCTTTCACTTTAGTACCGGAGCAATGGAACAACAAACACATATTAACAAGAGCCAATTTGAACACAAGTGGTACCCTAATATCAAATACCTCCTTGTTGGTGTTTTCTTCGGTATTTTATTCGTCAAGTCTGAGGTCATCAGTTGGTTTCGTATCCAGGAAATGTTTCGCCTGCAATCTTTCCATATGTACGGAATTATTGGAAGTGCAGTACTCGTGGGTATCGTTTCGGTATGGCTGATCAAGAAGTTTAACGTCAAAACAATCCACGGTGAACCTATCCACATCTCGCCAAAAACATTCCATAAAGGACAGATCTATGGCGGATTGCTCTTCGGCTTTGGTTGGGCATTAACAGGAGCCTGCCCTGGCCCGTTGTTTGCACAGATCGGCACAGGCGCCACCGTTATTATTGTGACACTACTGAGTGCTATCGCCGGAACATGGGTATATGGGTATTTTAAGGATAGATTACCTCATTAATCTAGGGGTCTATTCGTACTTATAGCAATGCGGTTCCACGCGTTTATCGTTACAATGGCCATGATAACCTGTGCTAAGTAGTTCTCATCAAAAAGACTTTGTGCCTGTTTATAAGTCTCGTCGGTCAGGCCACGATGATTGATTAGCGTAACCTCTTCGGTCATAGCTAATATCGCCCGTTCTTCTTCGGTAAATAATGTCGTTTCTTTCCAGGCGTTGAGCAAGAAAATCCGCTGATTCGTTTCACCTTGTTTTAAGGCATCTCTTGTATGCATATTAAGGCAAAAGGCACAGCCGTTGATCTGCGAAGCACGGATCTTGATTAACTCCAAATGGGTTTTCGAAAGGCGCGAGCTGCGCAGGTAGCCTTCCAAAGCCAGCATCGCACTATAGGAATCGGGTTCAAGTTCTTGAATATTTATTCTATTTTCCATGATCTATTTTGTTGAGTTAAATTCAGTTTTTCTTTCTTATGGGGGCTAACAACAGGTAAAAAATCCATGCAAACCACGATATAAAAATCACGGCCAACAGCCAGGCTAACTTCTCCCGTCCCGTCGTCTTGCGGGAGCTGATAATGACCAATATGGGCAGCAGCCATACAAAAAAGATCACGCCTAAAATCGTTAAAACACCGATATCTGAACTTTCCATTTTTTGTTGCTTTAGATGTAAAACTCCGCTCCCTACTAAATTACAAAAATGTCAACGTAAATCATAGCCAACTATTTCCTCAAAATTTTTTCCATAGCTTTTCCTTTTGCCAATTCGTCAATCAACTTGTCCAAATAGCGGATCTGCCGCATCAGTTCTTCTTCTATTTCTTCTACCCGATAGCCGCAGATTACACCGGTTATCTTGGAGACATTCGGATTGATCTGCGGCGCCTGTTCAAAAAAAGTCCTGAAGTCGGTTTTATTATCCAGAATTTCCTGTAGATCCTTTTCATTATATCCCGTAAGCCAAAAGATGATTTCATCTACTTCAGCTTTTGTACGCCCCTTTCTTTCTGCTTTAGCGATATAATGGGGATATACGCCCGCAAAGGACATTTTATAGACTCTGGTGTTGTCTGTTTTCATTATCGGTGTTTGCTACTTATTTATGTCTAACTCGCCCTTTCTGCCAGCTCTTTTATGATCTGCAATGCCTTTTGGGTTGCTGCATCCGTTTCATTGAAATATTGCTCTGGCACATCCAACTTCAGGGATAGGGTAGTTACGCCATCCCGTTCGTCGAGCAGATATTGCTCGCTCATGTCTCCAAGGCTCTGACCTTCTTTGCCCGCTTGCAGCTCGTGAAGGTGGTGAAAGGTGATCTCACGGTTTTCGGTAAGCGAGGCTATCATGCTTTCCATACCATTGTGGTCGGCGTCAAGGAATTGGATTTTGCCGCCAGGAATCAGTTCGCCGGTATAATGCGAGTTTGGCATAAACGCAGCGGCCCATTTTTTATAGCGATCTTTGTCCCATAATACCTGCCAGACCTTTTGCGCTGGGGCATTGATTCGGATCGTATGGTCAATTGTCTGTGTTTTCATATCTGCTTTATTTAAGTGCTAAACCTAACAATCGTTCTGTGTTGGCTCGTGGCCTACATATTCAATACTACCCAACGATGACCATCCGGATCAGCAAAACGCATCGCCCACCATCCTTCTTTCATCTGTTCGGGAGGACTGATAATCTCTGCACCGATTTCCCGGAGCGCTTTTTCCCATTCCAGCACTTCTTCTTTGCTATCGGCGGAAATACTGAAGTTTACTTCGTTGCCGGCCGCCGTATCAGCTACCGTCGTTTTTACACCTCTTTCGAAGCGGTCTATGGGAAACAGGTTAAGGATAAATCCACTATCACCGATGGTAAGGGAGATAAATTTGTCTCCGTCATGGGTCTGGTCCCGTACCGTAAAACCAAGTGTGCTATAAAATTCTCTCGATCTGTCTATGTCTTTTATCGGGTAATCTGCCCAGATTATTGAAGGTCGTGGTGCCATAAGTCTATATGTTATCTGTCAAATATATAGGTTATTAGCCGCAATAAACTTGCCAAAGGACAAGAAACCCCAACACAATGGTATATATATGCAGTTCAGTTCGGCATGACGAATAAACTCTACACCTCACTCACAGATTCGTATAACACAACGTGTTTTGCTGTTGTCAGCATGTATAACCTGTGCAGTACTAAAGCAACTTTGTAGGAGTGAGAGAAGAGGCTAACAGCATTTATGTCTTTTGGCGCTGTAGCATACAGGCTGTTCGCACCGTTTGTTATTGAACAACCATACATAATTTCACGTATTAAATTGACATGAACCAAAACACCCTATCCATTGCAACTTTACTTTTTGCCCTGATTATTTTTGTCCATACGGCCCACGCACAAATGAGCGTTGGCATCCGTGGAGGAGTAAATCTCTCTGGAATTCTTTTGATTGACGAACTAGGCGAAACGCAGGAATCCGAAATGATACCCCGGTTCCAGATCGGATTAACCCTCGATATCCCTGTCGCTACAGATTTTTATATCCAACCGGCTGCTTTATATTCAGGAAAGGGGTTTAAGCAAAACGGAGGTTGGCTTGCGGGGCCGGACAATACGTTCAAAGCCACGGCATCCTACTTTGAAGTTCCGTTGAATTTGCTGTACACACCACGATTTGGTCCTGGAAACATAGTTGTAGGCGCCGGCCCGTATGTGGCTTATGGGACAGGAGGCAAATGGAAGGCAAATGGAAGGCAGATCAAGGGCAGATCTTAATTGGTGATATTATGATTGAGCCACAGGGCGATGTTATTTTCAAAAATGATGTTGTGGACGGTGAATTCGGCAATTACCTCTATGGCAAACCGTGGGATTATGGCGTAAATTTTTTGGTGGGGTATGAATTCTTCCGTCGGGTTACCATTCAGGTCAACGGCCAATTCGGAATTGCGAATCTTGCACCGGATATCGATGGAGAAAATCCTAAAGGAAATATAAAAAACAGGGTATATGGTATTTCTATTGGGTATAAGCTGTAAATGGGGAATCTTGTCTCTGCTATATTATATCATTTCAATCGTTCCAATATACCCTTTCTTTTTACGATGTTTTTATAATCCCACTGTATTGCTCTTGATTTTTCCAGCCAACGCTTTAAGTCACCGATGACGATATCGGCAACATCATTGTAGAAGATAGAAGCGTCTTCAAATTTTCCGCCTTTGACGCTCAAGCTATCTTCTTCAAAATCCGCTCCGCTCCAGAACATGAGCCGGATTCCTTTTTTCTGTTTGCTGTAACCAACAATCGGATTACCCTCCAAAAACCAAACAGGATGCCCGTGCCAAATTTTGTTCTCGGCCTCGGGCAGGTGTTTGATAATTTCTGTCGCCAGCATCTCACAAATGACTTTATCCCCCTCTAATTTTGAATAGTTGTAAGTTAAGATATCCTTTGATATTGTTGCTGCCATCGCATGTTATTTTTTCAAAGTTGATAACAGCTGATCCAATTGCTGGAAGTCTATAGTCATACCTTCCTTAAAGCCCATCTCTATTTCCTTTTCCAGATCTGCAACTGTATCGTAGGTTAGTACCATATCTACGCGGACTTTATGATCTACCACTACGAAAGTATTCTCCCATAAGTTTTGCGGAAACGCTGGATTTAGAGTACCGTTTTCGTCGCTAATCCCGCCTTTAGAGGAAAATGATCTTTCCTTTACAATGGAAACGAAATCGGTTTTAGCCCAATGTTTTTCACCTTCCGGGCTGACCATCGCATAGAGCCAATGACCACCTTCCCGGAAATCCATGGTTTTTGTTTCAGCTCGCCATGGTTGTGGGCCCCACCATTGATCGAGTAATCCTGCAGTTGTCCATGCCTGCCACACCAGAGCAAGTCCAGCATCAAATTCACGGGTGATATGAATAGTCTTGTTTTCCTTGTCGACAATGAAGTCAAATAATAAATCGTTGTTCATCTTATTTATTTTTTAGGGTGAATAATCTGTCGAGATTTTTAAGATGCGATGAGAAGCCCTTTTTATGGCTATCTGTAGCCATTTTCTCAAACATCTCGGGGCTGCCATATTTTTCGGTCATGGTTACGAGTGTTCTGCTATCTGTGTTGCTGAAAGTAATAATACATTCTGTGCATGGGAACTCCGGATCGACAGTACCATTTTCATCACTGAATATCCTCAATTCCGTAATACTTTTATAAGGTTCGATTTTTTTATAGTCATACCGACTCCAATGCTTATTTCCTTGGGGACTTACCAACGCATAGTGCCAAAAACCGCCTTCACTGAAATCCAAAGTTTTCGTTTCTGTTCGATAAGGATTTGGAGCACACCACTGATCAAGTAGTTCCGGAGTTGTCCATGCCTGCCATACCAGCTCGAGGCTGACATCAAACTCACGCCTGATATGGATAGTCTTGTTTTCCTTGTCGACAATAAAGTCAAATAATAAATCGCTGTTCATGATTGCCTGTTTTTAATATGTAAAAATAGCTTAACAGAACCACGATTAACTTGTCTTACGACAAGTTTTTAGTTTTAAGATGCTTATCTATGCATCCGCCAGCTAGTAAGCCTTGTTCCTCATGAAAGCATCAAAAGGAATTATTGGCAATCACATTTCACGCCGGCCCACCATACGCAAAACCCGTATTAATAGCTGTCTTTATTCATAAAATTCTTTTGGATATTCCACTATTCCTGTGATGTTTTTTAACGCATTTTCTGTTAGCTCTATTAACATACAGTTTTCATCCGGAACTTCAAAAGGTAATTTAATTCCGTAATTTTTTGTCATTGCGTACCCAAACTTTGGATAATATTTTTCATGCCCTAATAGAATCACGGAATCAAACCCCAATTCCTTCGCTTTCCGATGAGATTCCTGAATTAGTTTTCCTCCAATTCCTTTTCCTTGATGCTTTTTTAATACAGCTATTGGTGCTAATGCTAAAGATGTCTTTTGCAAGTCATTGTTTATAATTCTAATCTTTGTTAGTAGAATATAGCCCACAATCTCTCCATCAATTTCCGCAACTAAAGATAGTTCGGGGACAAATGCTTCAGAGTTTCTTAATCTTTCTACCAGAAACTGTTCTTTGTGATCCGTATATTCTTCGTTCTCAAAAGCACTTTTAATTAACTTAAATACTTCTTTGTAATCTCTACTTTCTTCTTTTCTAATGTTCATTTTAAAAATGTCTTTGATAAACTTGTTTGCTAACTAAAGGCTCACAGCTACAACGGCAAATTAGCCATAAACTGCACATTCAGTCCACCGATGTTCACACCCGCCATAATCGATGGCATATTTGGGGCAAACACCCAAACGTTGTTACGCTGATACACGTATCCACGTCTGAATGGGTCATAATATGTACGATATTGGGGGAAATAAACATATTCTGTGCGGTGATAGAATCGCGGACTGTAATACCATTTGTCATGATCACGATACCGCTTGTGCTGGTTCTTCACGTATTTACGGTATTCCTTTTCACGCTTATCGTAGTATTTACGGTACTCCCGGTCGCGTTTTTCAGCATATTTATAGGCATGCTTCCGCTGCTTTTTGTCATGCTTGACTTGCTCTTTTCGCATATGCTTGTCATGTCCTCTGCCCTGAGCGTCTGCTTCCAAGGCGGTTCCTGCCATCAATGCTAAAGCAGCTATTCCGATCAATAATCTTTTCATGGCCTTCTTATCTTTAGTAAAACAATGAGTCTGCATTCTTCCAAACCGTTTGTTGGTAAGACTACAGGAGTCGTGCCAGAGTTTAACAGACTTCTGCACTTTTCAGCATGTCTAACAATATGATTAGATTTTCATGGGAAGATTTGGAGTGGCTTGGAGGAAAACATTGACAACAAAAGGGGAAGCTATGGGAAAGTAGGCTACCCATAGCATAAAAAACGCACCAATCAATATTGTTGACATCATCCAACAAATATAGCACCTTCTCCCTTTCTCCAATTGTACTGGTAATACAGTCTTTCTTCTTGTCTATAATGGACATATGCTGAATCCCAGTACCCTTCGCATCAGCATAATATGCTCCTAAAAAACGATGGCTAGGGGCAAGATTCAATGGCTCCCTTTGCTTTCTTGACAGATCTATCATCTTCATCCCGACTGCAGCGGCTTTATCCGGGTTGCCATAGATGAGATTTTTACTGATGGTGCAATATGTTCAATATTCACCTTGCCTTTTTCAGTATGTACCGCAATCAGCGAATCCAGGTTTTGCCCATACTGATGATCGGAACGAATGCCATCAACAGGCATAATGGCAACCAGCTCATTTGTTGTGTTTGCCTAAGTAGATATCTTCCCATCATACGAATTTGATTATCAGTTTATCGTGATACAAAGATAGCCATATCTGCATTGGATAAAAACCCCCTTTAGGGGGTAACCCAGGAAATCAAGATGCCCTAATTTTGACCTATCAAACGATGGCAGGAAAAAACGACTGCCCAACTCTGTTTGAACAATACAATGTTATAAACTTTAACAAAAGAATTATGAGAACAATGATTGCCCAAATATTCAGAAGGATCACGATTGTTTCACTTACCGCAGTCTTGATCCCTGCATGCTCAAGAGATGATCAGGGGGAGCCTCAAAAAGAACCTCACTACGTAACGGATGTCTATGTGACGGGCTACGAGCACAATGGCTCCAAATATGTCGCCAAAATATGGAAGAACGGTACAGAACAGGCTCTGAGCGATGGATCGAATAATGCGCAAGCCTACGCAATGGCCGTTTCTGACAAGGACGAATATGTCGTGGGATATGAAAATAACGGAACAAGGGATGTCGCCGTACTATGGAAGAATAGGATCCGGCAGGACCTCACGGACGGTTCAAATCGTGCCCTAGCAATATCGGTAGCCATATATCAGGGCGACGTATACGTGGTCGGAAGGGAATGGAACGGAACAAAAGAAGTAGCGAGGGTCTGGAAGAACGGTGCGGCGCAGGACCTTAGCGATGGAACGAACCATGCCTGTGCCTATGCGGTCACCGTAGCGGAGGGTGTTGTCTATGTGGCGGGCGAAGAGCAGAACGGAACAAAATATGTAGCCAAGCTATGGAAGAACGGGGTCGCCCATGATCTTACCAACGGGTCGAATTCTGCCACTGCCTATTCGGTTGCTGTTCATAATGGTCATGTCTATGTTGCTGGAGATGAGTATATCGGCAATACCAATATGGCAACGGTTTGGAAAGACGGAAATACAGAGAGATTGGCAGAGGGTACATCTTCCTATGCCTCCACCATCAGTGTATCGGATAAGGGGGTCTATGTTGCCGGAGGTCAGAGCAATGGTAGAAAGATGGTAGCCAAACTCTGGAAAGATGGAGTTCCACAGATCCTGACCGACGGAGCAAATGACGGATTTGCACAATCGGTTTCGCTTTGTTCTGATGATGTTTTCGTGGTGGGGTACGAAGAAAAGGAAAACAGCAATGGAAGTACATCAGAGGTTGCCAGACTGTGGAAGAACGGAGCAGCGATGGACCGGCCGGGATATGCCAGTTCCGTCCTTGTCGTCAGATCCGAAAAGTAGATTTAGATCTAAATCAAGGAATATAAAATCAACAGAGTATAAATTATAAACATGGAATAATTATGAGAACAAAGATCGAAAGGGCAATCTGGACATGCATGGCCGTCGTGATTTTCGCTGCCTGTGACAAAGCGGACGGTGCCCTCATTCCAACAGGATAGCAATAGCAATTCCTCTCCAAAGCAAACTTCGAATAGATCCAATTCTTGACAAAAAACGCCCTATTGTTTTACCTATAGGGCGTTTTTACTTGATAAAAGTGGGGCTTTGTCTGGAAAATGATGTTTTTAGATAGCCCGATTTAGAATAGAACCTTGGATTGTATAGTTTTGCGGATCATAGTTTGACGATAGTGCGAGATAGATTGAACCGAATGTCAAATTTAATACAGTGAAGCCAATTTTGGAACTGCATTAGAAGTATAAAATCTAATGTAGCTAATTCGGCCTATAATTCTCCGAACATACTAACCAGTATTTTTACCTAATTGAATTTCAGGGAATATTTCTTTGCAAATAGGATGATCAACTGAGTAGTATTTAAATTTCTTATCATCGTCAAATCCTGTTGCAATTACTGGACAAGTAAACAAATAATCACCGTTTTCTTTTGTTATCTTACAAATTTGAACACCCACCAACTTCAGTACATCCTTAGCTATTTCGGGTCTAAAACAAACATTTGCGCAGTTTTTCTGAGCTATTGATGGGTAACACCAAGCGTCTTGCACAATTCTGGGAGGTAGATCAAAATAATCTTTTGCAATTCTTTCAGATGCTCTGTAGAGATACTCAGTTCCCTCCCCAACATCTCTTGTAAATTCGTCATTTAAAAAATTGGAAATAATACGCATTTTTAAATTTTCATCTGCGCTTAATTCAGGCAGATCTTCCCACTGTCCAATAATAGAAACTTTTATCTCAACTTTAGCCTCATAAACAATTAAACAAAACCACTCGCCGTCTTTAACCTTAATTTCTTCTACAGCAACAAATGGATTTATTGGTGATGTATATAACAAAGATTCGTGGATATTATTCAATCTGCCTCTTTTTTTAATAAATTCACTAGGGGGATTCCATGCATCTTGTTCGAAAGTCATCGCTTTTAATGGGCAATAATGGTCGTCAGATTCTACCGCTCGCACTCGGTAAAATTTAGTTTTGTGCGGATATGACGCTAATCTCGGAAATAAAAATGAACGATCCACTCCATTCACATTGACCAAAATTACCTTCAATATTTCATTAAATAAATCTTGGTCACTTATCGTTTTGAAATCTAATTTCCTATAAATTTCGATTTTTTTTATTATCTCAACTACTTCAATTTTCGAGAGCAGTTCTTTTACTTTATCAATATCGTTCAACATAAAACAAACTTAGTTTCCTCAAAGGGTTTCAGACTCAATTCAACTTTACCTATTTTCGTTATTCAATAACTACCACGGGGACGGTTTTTAATACTTCCATTTTTGTTCTATATTGATAAGTGCCTATTTGTCTTGCACACTTACCGGTAGGAATTGGTATTTTCTGTTCATCATAATATGACTTATTCTCATAATTAAGAAGCAGAACGAGTATTTTGTTAGGATACTTACCGAACTCCGCTAGTGCCATGTTGGGCTTTACGGTTTGGAAAATTTTTAAATTGTTTTTAGTAATACACTCTCCTTTTTCAGAAAACATTGTTAGTCCCGTGAGTGTGTCGTCAGATTCACTTACAGAATAAATTAAAAAAAGAGCTAGAATTGTCCCCGCAACTCCTGTAATAAAGCCTCCCAAAAATTTCATGATCTCAATAGTTTATTTTTTCGGAATGATATTGTTTATTTTCTAATTGATTTGCTCTGCATATTTTGCATTGTAGAACTCTCAAAGATATGCAAAATATCTATTGGCTAAAAAGGGGCAACTATGGGGGAAGTAAACTACCCAAAATAGTGCAAAACAGTTCAAAATAAACCAAATCAATTCGCCCTATTTCGCGACCTATGGCATAAAAAAAGCACCAATCGGGTGTGATTGATGCGTTTTTAGTAGCCCGTAGGGGAATCGAACCCCTGTTTCAAGAATGAAAATCTTGCGTCCTAACCCCTAGACGAACGGGCCCTACTGTGCTTCGGTGTGCAAATATAAAAGCTTTGCTATATTTTCCAAAATATTTTTTAAATCAGATCGAAACCGATGTCCGTGCGGAAATATTTCCCCTGGAAAAAGATCCGGCCGGCATCGGCTGTAGCTTGTTGCAAAGCACTAAAAAGATCATCCTGTAGCGTCGTCACAGCGATAACACGGCCTCCTGCGGTGACCACCTCGCCATTGACTTCCTTCGTTCCTGCATGGAACACGATAGACTCCTTTACATTCTCGATATTGGAAATCACCTTTCCGTTTTCATAGTCCCCTGGATATCCGCCCGAGACCAACATCACCGTCACCGCCGTTTTGGGACTTACCGTATACGAACGGCTTGCCAGATCACCTTTTGCTACTCCCTCCAATAGATCCACTAAATCAGACTCGATACGCGGCAGGACAGACTCAGTCTCCGGATCGCCCATGCGCACGTTATACTCGATAACATAAGGCTCTCCCTCGACATTCATCAACCCGATAAAAATAAACCCTTTGTAAGGAATATTATCTTTTTTCAGCCCCTGAACGGTAGGCTTAATGATCCTTTCTTCCACCTTCGTAAGAAAAGCTTCGTCCGCAAAAGGCACCGGAGAGATCGACCCCATACCGCCCGTATTTAACCCCGTATCTCCTTCACCGATCCGCTTATAGTCTTTTGCCGAAGGAAGAATTTTATAGGAATCCCCATCCGTAAGTACGAAAACAGACAGCTCTATCCCTTTGAGGAACTCCTCAATAACAACCACGCTACTGGCTTCGCCAAACTTCGCCTCGGCAATCATCGCCGTTAGCTCCGCCTTGGCTTCTTCGTAGGTCGCGCAGATCAACACGCCTTTGCCCGCCGCAAGGCCATCGGCCTTTAATACGATGGGCAGCTGTTGTGTTTCCAGATAAACTAATCCCTCTTCCAGATTCGATTTGTCAAAAGACTTATAGGCAGCCGTCGGAATCTGGTGCCTAAACATAAATTCCTTGGAAAAATCTTTGGACCCTTCCAATTGGGCCCCTAATTGTTGCGGTCCGATAACAGCAATATGCCGGATATCTTCTCTACTCAGAAAATAATCATGAATACCTTTAACCAAAGGCTCCTCGGGTCCGACCAGAACGAGGCTGATCGCATGGGCTAATGCGAACGCTGCAATTCCTTCAAAATCTGTCACCTTAAGATCGACATTTGTACCATATTGTCCTGTGCCGGCATTGCCCGGGGCAATATATAAATTTGTGAGCTTTGGACTTTGGGATATCTTATAGGCAAAGGCAGATTCGCGCCCGCCTGAACCAACGATTAAAACATTCATAGCGCAAATATATTGATGTAAGCTTAGAAAACATAAAAAATTAGATATCATCATTTATTTATCTAAATATTTTTTAACTTTCCCTAGTGATATCATATTTCACTAAAAACATACATGAAAAGAGTCTTCTATCTGCTCCTCTTATTCCTTTGCACACAGCGAATAGCCGCTCAGGATATCCAAACGGTATTGAATAAAGTAGATTATACCTCCGGCAATAACCCCCAGGAAAAATTATACCTACACATCGACAAATACGCTTACACTGCCGGCGAAACCATATGGTTTAAAGCCTATACAACCATCGGTATTCAAAACCTGTTTTCCCGATTGAGCAACATCGGTTATGTAGAGCTGATCGACCCTTTGAATAGAATAGTAAGCTCGATAAAGATCCCCATTTTAAACGGAATAGGAATAGGCGACCTCCCGCTTATTGACACCCTCACAGCGGGTTCTTACCGCCTTAGGGCATATACGAATTGGATGCGGAATGACGACGACCGGTACTTCTTTGATCGGACCATACAGATCAGCAACGGCCGGGCAGATAATGTGCTGACAGCAACTTCAGTGTCGCAAACAGATGATGGGGAGGCTTACACCATAGCACTAAAAAGTCTGAGTGGAGTACCTTTGAGCAAAACCACTGTGTATTACGAGCTGGTAAAAGATGGTGAAACGCTTCGGAAAAAACGGACATCCACAGATGAACAGGGCATATTAACGATTGATGTAGATAACAAATTTGCAGGAACTTTAATCAAACTGCGCTTCGACAACCTGGAAAAGATGCCCGTCAATAAAATTATCCGTCCGGCAAATCCTCGTTCAAAAAATAGTGTACAATTGTTCGCAGAAGGGGGGAAGATTTTAATAGGATCGCTGAATAATGTAGCGGTAAAATCCATAAACCCACAAGGACTTGCCGTAAAATCTAAGGTTTTCATCAAGTCCCGGACAGACACCCTGTCCATTATAGAAACAAATGATCTGGGCATGGGTGCATCTTATATATTTGTCGGTCAGGACACCTCCCTCTCTGCCACAGCTGTTTTTGCAGACGGCAGCACTACGGATGTTGTCCTGCCGGAAATCGTATCCGAAGGTTATTCGATTATTTTGAATACCAGAAACAAAGAACGTATCATCAGCCAGGTTAACCTTTCTCAAAACCTTGTGAATCACGAAGATCTGTATTTTATTGCGCACCATATGGGCCAGGTATACTATGTCTCTAAGCAAAAAGCAAATAAAAATGAGCTTGCCTTTTCGGTAAATAGGTCAACGCTACCTACCGGAGTCATTACAATAAGTATATTGAACAGTCAGTTTATGCCGGTCGTAGAACGAGCTGTTTTCAACTATGCCGACGAGAGCCGTCTTCCTTTGATGGCGACGCTAAACAAACAAACCTACGGCAGACGCGATAGTGTCCGAGTCCATGTGCTTGCTGGAGCTGATCGGGATAGTATCCGTGTGGCTGCGTTATCTGCAAGTGTAATAAACCTCAACAAAATACAAGACGACTATAAAACAGCACCGGATATACTTTCTTCACTGTTGCTGAGCGCTGATATCAATGGTTTTATTGAGAAGCCGGGATATTACTTTGCGGAAGGAAAAATAAAAGATCAGGAACTGGATTACCTTATGCTCACGCAAGGATGGCGCAACATTGACTGGAGCAGCATCGGACTGGAAATCAAACCGAAGTTTGAAGCAGAAAAAGGAGTAAAAATTGCGGGCTATACGAAAAAGTTGGGGCGAAAGGCACCCGAGCCAAACGCCACCGTGCAGCTTATTTCGACAAAAAATTTCATGGATTTTATCGATACCGTATCGAATGAAGAAGGTTACTTCGATTTTGGTTACCTGTTATTTCCCGACAGTATCAAGTTCCTAGTTTCCGCACGTACAAAAAAAGGCAAAAAAAATATTGATATCATCGTTGAATCGAATGAACCTCCGGCAGTAACAGCCAATAGGAACGCTCCACTGGAAATCAACGATGTAAACACTGTATTTCTGGATCAGATAAAACAATCCAAACAATTCTTTGCCCAGTTGGAGCGAACGGGGTTGATGGAGAAATCTATCGCCATTGAGGAAGTTGTCGTCAGGGCTACAGCCCGAAAAGAGGTTTCCGAGAACTCCAGTAATCTAAATGGACCGGGCAATGCGGATCAGGTGCTCACTGCAGAGGACCTTTCTACATGTACAACCTTGGAAATGTGTCTCGCGGGACGTATTATGGGGGTTAGATGGGTGGACGGCGCGCCTTACAATACGCGGGGAAACGTCCCTATGCAGGTTGTGCTGGACGGTATGTTTATCGAGCCGGAAGAAATATCCATGATCAATGTCATGGACATTGAAAGCGTAGAAGTGCTGCGTAACTCGAACTATACGGGAATATATGGCATGAATGGCGGAAATGGATTACTGATATTAACCTCCAAATCGGGGTTATCGGCGAGAAGCAACTACGTACCACGCGGGATATTGACAATACAACCGCAAGGCTTATATGCGACGCGCACGTTTTACAAACCCGAATATGATGTCGATAACGCCGTGAAGCTCGCGAGAGATCTACGCACAACTATACATTGGGAACCTGCTATTGTTTCCGATATGAGCGGAAAGACAGCATTCAGCTTTTTCACCGCAGACGAACCGGGCAAGTACCTCATCACATTGGAAGGCGTTGATCTAAACGGAAGGATCGGCCGGAAATTAGTGACGTTTGAGGTGAAATAGTTTGATAACGGCTATTTATTGAACAATAAATGGCTTAGGGTGTTTATCTTTGGGATACAGTTATGAATTTTTTACAAACAAGGGTAGAGGAACACGTATATCATATCTTATTAGATAAAGGCAAATCCAACGCCATGGATATCGACGTTGTCAACGCGCTCATAGAAGCCCTTGATTACGCAGCCCAGGATCCAGCTATCGAAGGACTTATTTTATCGGGCAATGAAGGTTTCTTTTCTGCCGGCCTGGACTTAATAAGGTTATACGAATATGATGATGACCAAATGGTCCAGTTCTGGAAAAGGTTTATGACGCTCCTTCAAAAGTTAATCGCTTTTCCAAAGCCTACGGTTTCGGCCATTACCGGACACAGTCCTGCTGGTGGCTGTGTGTTGGCGTTATGTTGTGACTATCGGGTTATGGCGGAAGGAGAATATATTATCGGTCTGAACGAGGTTGCCATCGGTATCGTGGTGCCTCAATGTATTTTTCAGCTGTATGCTTTTTGGTTGGGCAACGGACCGGCTTACCGCAGCTTACTGCAAGGTCGTCTCTTCACACCTTCGGAAGCCCTATCCATAGGATTAGTCGATGAGGTTGTTAGTCTTGGTCGCATTCAGACCGCAGCATTACGGAAGATCAAAAACATGATGCAGTTTGAGAAGAATGCCTGGCAAAACTCCAAACAGAATTTTCGGAAAGATTTGCTGGCCTATCTGGCACAGGACCATGATGAGGCCATCCGCCAGGTGTTGGAGCAGTGGTGGAGACCAAGCACGAGATCCATTTTGAAAACAATTATTGAAAACCTTACGCAACGAACGTAACGAAGAAACCGAGATGAAAATGAATATAGAAAAATCGACACAAGAACGTATAAATCAATGGCTGACATCGGAATATGACGAAGAAACTGTCCGCTATGTCCAAAAACTAATCGACAGCGGAGAAGAAATAGAGTTAATTGATTCGTTTTACAAAGAACTGGAATTCGGCACAGGCGGGCTACGGGGCATAATGGGTGTGGGTTCCAACAGAATGAACAAGTATACAATAGGGAAGGCAACCCAAGGTCTGGCCAATTACTTAAAGAAGCAGTTTCCCAAGCAACTAATTAAAGTCGCGGTTTCTTATGATAGCCGCAACCAATCCCAACACTTTGGCCATCTGGTCGCTGACATTTTCTCCGCAAATGATATTCTTGTTTACTTATTTGAAGAGCTGCGGCCTACACCGGTACTTTCCTTTGCCGTACGGCATTTTGCGTGTCAGGGTGGCGTCATGCTTACTGCATCACATAATCCGAAAGAATACAACGGCTTTAAGGCCTACTGGAATGACGGCGGACAGCTCGTCGCCCCTCACGATAAAAATGTCATCGAAGAGGTCAATGCTATCCAATCTGTTTCGGACATCAGCTTTGATCGCGTAGCTGATAATATCCACATCATCGGAGAAGAGTTTGATGATATCTATATCCAGGCCAACAAGCAGTTGAGCATACATCCCGAAGCCGTTAAAGCAGAGAAAGATCTTAAGATTGTCTTTTCTTCGATACACGGAACCGGAATTACCATGGTCCCTAAAATGTTAAACGCCTGGGGATTTGAAAACGTGATTATCGTTGAGGATCAAGCGACCCCAGATGGAAATTTTCCGACCGTAGTCTACCCTAACCCGGAGGAGGAAGAGGCTATGTCTATGGCAAAAAAAAGAGGACAAGAGGTCGGGGCAGATATTATCATGGCGACAGATCCGGATGCTGACCGTGTTGGTCTAGCGGTAAAAAATAAGCAGGGCGAATACGAATTACTTAACGGCAATCAAATCGGTAGCCTGCTTACCTATTACGTGCTCTCTGCCAAACAATCCAAAGGGGAGCTGAAAGAAACCGATTACATTGTCAAAACTATCGTCACGACAAACCTCATCAGCGACATCAGTACAGACTTTCGGGTGAAGTATTATGAAACATTAACGGGCTTCAAATATATCGGTGAGGTGATTACCGAATTATTAGGCAGGGAAAAATATCTTGTCGGGGGAGAGGAAAGTTACGGCTTTTTAGTCGGGGATTTGGTTCGTGATAAGGATGCTGTCAATGCCTGTGCATTTATCGCTGAAATGGCGGCTTATTTTAAGAGCGAGGGACTCTCGCTTTTCGATGTCTTATTAGACCTTTATCGCAAATATGGATTCTATCAGGAAAAGTTGATTTCGCTAACGCGAAAAGGCAAAACAGGTGCCGAGCAGATTAAACAGATGATGCTTGATCTGCGTAACAATCCGCCGAAGACGATAGGTGACGTCCAGATCAAAGAGATACGCGATTACGCCCAAAGAGAGGCCACGCATGTATTATCCGGTGAAAAAACAGAAATAACACTCCCACAGTCCGACGTTTTACAGTTCATCACCGTAGAAGGTGACGTCATCTCAGCTCGGCCTTCGGGTACCGAACCGAAGATCAAGTTCTACTGTTCTGTCCGGGAAACACTTGTGGACACGTCACAATATGCCACCGTAGCACAAAAATTAAACGATAAGATTAAAAATATGATGGCAGATATTGTGAAAGATTAATATGGAAAAGTGGACCCTGCTTGATTCAAAATATATTATCCAGCGACCTTGGGCGACATTACGTGTCGATAAACTGCAATTACCCAATGGCAATATAAAAGAAGAATATTACGTGTTGGAATATCCCGCCTGGGTCAACATGGTCGCTATTACCGAACAAAACACTGTGCTTTTTGTGAGGCAGTACCGCCACGGGGCAAACGAAATCATGGTAGAGCTCCCGGCAGGGGTGGTGGAAGAGGGGGAGGATCCTCAAGTTGCAGCCCACCGTGAATTGTTGGAAGAGACAGGATACGCTTTCGATTCGATCGAATATGTTTGTGAACTGTTTGCCAATCCAGCAACCAGCGGCAATATCACGTATACTTACTTACTGCAGGGCGGAAAAAAGATACAGGAACAGCAGTTGGACCATTCAGAAGACATTGAAGTCGTTGAAATGACGATAGATGAAGCAAAAACTTTCTTATTCAACAATCAGGTTGGACAGGCGCTGCATTCGGCTGCTTTATTCTACGCGTTTCTGAAGTTAGGTGTTTTGTAGTACCTTTGTGCATGGCCAGGGAGATTTTTGAAACGAAGCGAAAAGCACTTAAAATTAATTTAAACGCGGAAGTTTACGGCACTTTCGCCGAAATAGGAGCAGGACAGGAAGTCGCACGCAACTTCTTTGAAGCTGGCGCTGCCTCGGGAACGATTGCCAAAACGATGTCCGCTTACGATATGGCCTTTAGCGATGCGATATACGGAGTGGAGGAGTCGGGGCGATATGTCAGCCGCAACCGGCTCACCAAAATGCTCAAGCACGAGTTTCAATTGCTCACCGAACGATTACACGGCAAAAAATACAATGCCAAGAAGTTTTTCGCTTTCGCAGATACCGTCACCACGTTGAATTTCTCCAAAACGAACGATCCACACGGCTGGCTCGGTATACGTTTTCAACATGAAGTGGGTAGCCCAACAAACGATATTATTATCCACGTGAGGCTGCTGGACAGCGATACTCGCTTGCAATCAAAAGTATTGGGGATATTGGGTGTAAATTTAGTCTTTGCAGCTTATTATTATGCAGACGATCAGCAGACGATGATCGAGTCCCTGGTGGATAATCTGTCTATCGGATCTGTGGAGATCGACTTGGTAAAAGTAAGCGGTCCTGTGTTCGAAAATGCCAACAGCCGTCTACTGAATCTCTATCTGATTGCCAAAGGCTTTGCGAATGCTGCCATATTTAAACCCAATGGTAAGGCTGCACAGATTAAAGACTATCTATATAAAAAGAATATTATCATTCTTCGTACAAAGTACCGCCAAAAATCGTTACCCAACTTTGACCTCTTTAACCTTGCCGTGGAGCAGTTTAAGAAAAATACATCTGCAAAGGAGGATGACACCGTCGTATTAATAGAAATATTAATGGGGAATGTGCTGGAAGAGGATCTCGATCTGACGAGTGAAGACTTAAAGTATTTCGCAGACCGTGCGGAATTGCTGTGTTCCACAGGAAACAACATTATGGTTTCCAATTTCAGACGCAACAACCACCTGGCCGAATTCATAAAGACGTTCAGACCGAAAAATGTAGGTATTGCCACCAACGTTTCCAACCTGCGTAATATATTCAACTCCGAAAATTACAATAAAGAACAGTACACGAATGAGCTGTTATCCTATATCTCCGGGATGTTTAGCAAAAACGTGAAGCTGTATGCGTATCCGTATCTGGACAAAAAGAATAATGAGATCGTCACAACAAGGAATTTAGACGTATCGCCCGAGGCAAAACCTTTATATGATTTTCTGCTTCAAAACCATTACATCATTGACATCGAGAACTACGATGAAAAATTCGTAAAAACAGTGTAAATCTTCAGGTTCTATCTAACGATACTTCCATAGAGGTCAAAATCCTCTGCGCGATCGACCTTGACCTGTACAAAATCGCCTATCCGGGCATAGTCCGAGGCATGCAGAATGACTTCGTTGTCTACTTCCGGTGAATCATATTCAGTCCGCCCGATAAAGTAATCTCCGTCAATACGATCAATGAGTACCTTGTAGGTCTGTCCGACTTTCTCTTGATTGATGTCATAGGAAATACCCTGTTGGACTTCCATGATTGCATCCTGACGCTCCTGTTTTACCTGTTCGGGCACATTATCTTCCAATTCGTAAGCATGCGTCTTTTCCTCATGGGAATATGTAAAACAGCCCAGACGATCAAACCGGGTCTCCTCCACCCACTCCAGCATTTCATTAAAATCCTGATCTGTTTCTCCCGGGTAACCACAAATTAACGTAGTCCGTAAAGCGATATCCGGCACTTTGTCCCGAATGGCGCTAACCAAATCGATTTGCTTTTGCTTCGTCGTCCCACGCCGCATAGATTGCAGCATAGGATCGGATATATGTTGCAACGGCATATCCAGATAATTGCAGATATTGCTCCGCTCGTTCATCACATCCAGAATGTCCATTGGGAAACCTGATGGATAAGCATACTGTAGTCGTATCCATTCTATACCTTCTACATCGGACAGATGACGAAGAAGGTCGGACAGGTTACGTTTACCGTAGATATCAAGACCATAATAAGTTAGATCCTGTGCAATAAGGATAAGTTCCTTCGTTCCGTTAGCGGCTAAAAACTTGGCTTCCTTGACTAAATCTTCGATACCTTTAGATACGTGCTTACCTCGCATCAGAGGTATAGCACAGAAAGAGCAGGGTCTATTACAACCTTCCGCTATCTTAAAATAGGAAAAATGAGTTGGCGTCGTCAGCATCCGTTCTCCCAACAGCTCATGCCGATAATCTACACCAATGCTGGACAATAAATCGGGAAGATCATTTGTGCCAAAGTAAGCATCCACGTTAGGAATCTCGGATTGCAGCTCCGGTTTGTACCGCTCGGACAAGCAACCGGTAACAATCACCTTTTTGATTTTCCCCTGATCTTTTAATTCAGAAAACTGTAATATCGTATCAATGGATTCTTGTTTCGCATTATCTATAAACCCACAGGTATTGATAACAACAATATCATCCGTTTGTATATCATTAGACTCATGCACGACATCGACCTGGCTACCTTTCAATTGCCCCATCAATATTTCGCTATCATGGATATTTTTAGAACACCCCAACGTCACCACATTCACCCGGGACCGCTGCTCCTCTTGGAGGCTTTTACTTTGCTTTGTTTTCATCTAATTATTTGAAAAGAGATTCGACAAACTCCCGCTTATTAAAAAGCTGCAGATCGCCGATTTTTTCCCCTACTCCGATATATTTTACAGGGATTTTAAATTGATCGGATATACCGATAACCACGCCCCCCTTAGCCGTTCCATCTAATTTGGTTAGTGCTAAGGCATTGACATCTGTTGCCTCTGTAAATTGTTTACACTGTTCAATGGCATTCTGCCCTGTAGAAGCATCCAGGACTAATAATATTTCATGAGGGGCGCCCGGAACAATCTTCTGCATCACATTTTTTATTTTACCCAGCTCATTCATAAGACCTACTTTATTGTGCAGCCGCCCGGCTGTATCGATAATAGCGACATCATCGCCGTTGGAGACCGCAGACTGTATCGTATCGAATGCCACAGATGCAGGGTCCGATCCCATCGCCTGGGCAACGACCCGCACACCTACGCGCTCACCCCATAATTTGATCTGGTCTACGGCAGCCGCACGAAAAGTATCTGCGGCACCTAACACCACTTTATTTCCAGCCTCTTTTAATTGATGGGCCAATTTCCCAATTGTCGTTGTCTTGCCCACACCATTCACCCCAACAACCATAATCACATAAGGTTTATGATGGCCATACGCAAACGTCTCAAAGTCGTCACTGTTGTTTTCAGCCAAGAGATCCTGAATCTCTTCTTTGAGTAACTGGTTGAGTTCATCCGTGCCGACATATTTATCACGGGCAACGCGTTGCTGAATACGATCAACAATTTTTAAGGTTGTCGTTACACCCACATCCGACGTCACCAGCACCTCCTCCAGGTTATCTAAGACTTCATCATCTATCGTAGATTTACCCACCACCGCTTTGGTGATTTTGGAAAAAAACCCTTCCTTGGTTTTCTCTAATCCTTTATCCAAAGCTTCTTGTGCTTCCGGTGTTTCCTGTTTCTTTTTAAAAAAATCGAATAATCCCATGTTTGACAATTAATATTCTCTGGAATCAAACTTAGATAAACTTGTTTTTATATGCAATTATATTTGCGTTGCGTATAAAAGTAAATTGTCGTTCCCTGCTTACCGCCAGGCAGGTCTCCACAGCTATCGAGGAATTTTATAGCGGAAATGTAATGAAAAAAGCCCTTTCGGTACGATACCAAAACGGCTTTTGAAGTCTTTTAAAGAAAAACTCTAAAAAGAAATGTCTCTGATTACTTGCCTGCTGCAGCCACAACCTCTTTTACTCTGTCATTGTGTACCATACTCTCTTTGAAAGTATATGCACCTGTCTTTGTAGATTTAGTTGTGATGATCACTTTAGTAAACTCCTTACCACCACCTTTTTGTAGTGACGCTACCGATTTCTTTGCCATGGTATTCTCGTATTTTTAACTATTTAATTTCCTTATGTACTGTCACTTTACGCAGTACAGGATTGAACTTTTTCAACTCTAATCGTTCCGTGGTATTCTTCTTGTTTTTCGTAGTGATGTAACGTGACATCCCTGGAAGACCACTTTCTTTGTGCTCAGTACATTCTAAAATTACTTGTACTCTATTTCCTTTTTTAGCCATTGTTTTATTTATATAATCCGTCAGCTGGCGGACTTAATGTTCATTAAAATATCCAATTAACAGGCAGAATACGACTATACGTATCCTTTTTTAACAAATGTATCGATAACCGCAGAGATACCTTTTTTGTTAATCGTGCGGATTGCAGAAGTGGAGACTTTTAAGGTAATCCACTGATCTTCCTCTGGAATATAAAAACGCTTGGTCTGTAAATTTGGGTAGAATTTACGCTTGGTCTTCACATTGGAGTGAGAAACCTTATGTCCGTTTAATGCCTTTTTGCCTGTTAAATCACAAATTCTTGACATGATATTTATTTTTAGTTTTGCCTATTTACAGTAATAATACCCTCATGCATTTTCTGCAAAGAGTTTGCAAATATCTATATTTCTTTTTGGATTTACAACAGATAAGAAGAATTAATAAAAAAATACTGTCGGAGAGAAATGCAAATGTATATGTTTTATAAACATTATCTTTGTCCGAAGAGCATAAATAGTTTTCAACAATCCACAATTCGAACCCCGGCAATACCATTTAGATGATCAGTAAAACAAGAGGAATCGTCATCAAAGTATCTAATTACGCTGAAAATAGTGTCATCGCTCAAATATTTACAGAAGGATTTGGACTACAATCATTTATAATCAAAGGCGCCAAAAAACCACGGGCTCGAATCCATATCAATATGCTTCAGCCTCTTCATGTGTTGGAAATGATTGTGGATGTCAAAGAAACCAGCAACTTACAATATATAAAAGAGGCCCAGCAAACACCGGTATTTCAAGATATACCCCTCAACGTTGTAAAAAGTGCTATTGCGCTGTTCCTGGATGAAATATTGTTCAAGGTGTTAAAACATCAGCAGCCGGATACACATTTGTTTCACTTTGTTCATCAATCGCTGCTATGGCTGGATCAGACGGAGTCTTCGGCTGCAAACTTTCATCTGTGCTTCCTGATGAAATTAAGCCGGTTCTTAGGTTATTTACCGACGCCTTCCACTGAAAAAAAACCGTACTTTGATCTCGCAGAAGGAATCTTTACCCACCATTTGCCGCACCATTCCTATGTGCTGCAAGAGCCACACACGTCACTCTTTCATCACATACTGAATAGCAGCTACGAGAAGTCTGCCTCAATTAAAATGCAACAGGCAGATCGTGCTTATCTCCTGAGACAGATTATAAACTTCTATAGACTCCATACCGACAACTTTGGTACGATCAATTCTTTGGAAGTACTGGAAGAAATCTTCCATTAGATTTTTGCTTTAAAAAAAATAGGTTATTTTTGATAGTAGGTTATAACAATTTTTCACACTTCAACTAACTAAAATAAAAATTTATGGAATGGTTCTTAAAAGTCGTTCGCGACAACTACGCAAACTTTGAAGGGCGAGCACGCCGTAAGGAATATTGGATGTATACACTATACGTCTTTGTGCTATATCTTGCGCTATCGCTCGTTGTCAGTATTATCTCTTGGGTAAGCAGCACTTTAGGTGGTCTCCTCAGCTTTGTCTTATGGATTGCTTATCTCGGACTCCTTATTCCCAGCTTGGGGGTTACTGTTCGTCGCTTGCACGATACCGGAAAACCAACTTGGTATGTTATTCTTGCCTTTATTCCTCTTGTGAATCTATATATACTTTATTTATTGATTCTTGAGGGAGATAAAGGTCCTAATGCATACGGGCCAGACCCAAAAAGCGAAGAACACCTTGATCCTTTTTCTGGATCACAGAACATAAACAGTAACAGCTATTAGGGTATACAAGTAAAAAAGCCCGAAACAAGTGTGTTTCGGGCTTTTTCACAATAAATATATATAGAATCTATTTAGATAACTTTTACATTTACCGCGTTAAGACCTTTACGGCCTTGTTCAATCTCGTAAGAGACATCGTCACCCTCACGAATTTTGTCGATTAATCCTGAAACGTGAACAAAAATTTCGCTCTCGCCTGACGCTGGGATGATGAAACCGAAACCTTTGGTCTCATTAAAGAATTTTACTTTACCTTCTTGCATTATTTTATTGTATTTTTTTTAAAGATAATATTTAAAAATCAATTGCTCCGATTTATTTAAAAAAATCCGAATTAAACATTATTGCATTTTCTTTGTCTATCTTAGCATAATTAGCTTAATAATACATACAGATCATGAAAAAAGGATTCACTTTATTTTTAATTATAGCTAGTGTAGCTATGGTAAAAGCGCAAAACATGAACATCGAAAACAGCCGAAAGGTGGCCACCAAGGGATACGCCGAACGGGAAATAACACCAGATATCGTCTATCTTTCCATTAGTCTGAAAGAGTTTTATATGGATGGTAATATGAAGAAAAAGGTCTTCATCGAAACATTGGAAAAACAACTCTTTGATGCAGCCATGGCCGCTGGGGTAAAAAAAGAAGATTTTACCATACAGAATATATACAGCTACAATTACGAGACAAAAAAGAAAAATAACGAACTTTTGCAGTCTCGTCAGTATCGTATTAAAGTGACCAATCTCAATGGCTTAAATATAATGCTGGATAAAATAGATCCACAAGGCATACAAACAACCTCCATCAGCGGTTACGATCATACGCAGAAACGCCAAATAGAGAAAGAACTTAAAACTGCAGCTGTTAAAGACGCACGGTATAATGCAGAAATATTAGCAGCGGCAGATGGGCAAACGGTAGGAAAAGTACTGGTTATCAATGACAACAGTAATATTAACTTTAATGATCTTGTTCCAACCCCTCGGATGTATGCTAAAGCAGCAAGTGCGGACAATGCTGCCGGAGCAATGACGGAGGAATTGAATATAGATATCCGTCCACTTAAGCTGACCTGCTATGTGGATGGCGTTTTCGAGCTAAAATAATGAAGAAAGATTATCTTACCCCGGAAGAAATCCGCAAAAATGACTTTTTTTGGCTTGATCGTATCTCTTCGGCATTAGACAATAAATTTAATCTGTGGGGGTTCCGCTTTGGGGTGGACCCCATCCTGAACCTCATACCTTACGCTGGCCAGGTTGTTTCCTTCGGCATCTCTCTGGTAATGATTATTTTTATGTTCAGAAATGGAGTTGGGTCTAAGGTCGTCGCTAAAATGTTGGTAAATATTCTCTTGGATGCGGTTATTGGTGCGATTCCCTTCGTTGGATATATTTTTGATTTCTTTTTTAAGGCAAACAGAAGAAATATGACGCTCCTTCGTGAACACTATTTTGAAAACAAGCATCAGGGAAGTGCCAAAGGAATAATTGTGATCATATTGATTGTACTTTTTATACTGTGTGCGGCTACATTCGTTTTTTTCTGGTTTGTGGCACGATGGCTGCTGACATCCCTGCACCTCTTTTAATAGACGAAAGCAAATATTTACGTACTTTTGTATCTTGAATGAAGGAGTCGGAAAAGTATATTATACCGTTTTAGACATCCGATCGTTCATAGAAAAAAACAAAAAATAGCGTGAGTATATTAAGTACAGAACTTGTCGGGCACTCTTTTCACGATAAATGGTTATTTAAAAATCTGAACTTCTCTTTACAGCGAGGAGATCGGATTGCGTTAGTGGGTATCAATGGAACCGGAAAATCTACCCTATTGAAGATTTTAGCGGAAGTTCTTGCGCCTCAGGAAGGAAGCGTTGTAAAAGAGAAAGGAATAAAAATAGGATATCTTCCACAGGAACCTGATTTTAAAGATCTGAATACGGTCAATGATTTTATTTTCAGTGCAGATAACGAACGTCAACAGGTCATACGGGAATATGAGCAACTTATTGATAATCAGGAAATTGATAGTGAAAAACTGATTATCTTAAGTGACAGGCTTACCGCACTGAATGCTTGGGAATATGAAAATGATATCAAAACCATTTTAAATCGTCTCCAGATCACAGATTTTAATCAGCGGATCAACGACTTGTCCGGCGGACAGAAAAAAAGACTCTCTCTTGCGAAACTTCTCATAGACGATCCGGAAGTTTATATCCTTGACGAACCGACGAATCATCTGGATATTGAAACCATTGAGTGGCTGGAAAAAATACTCACCACAGGTCAAAAAACCGTAATTACCGTTTCCCACGACCGATATTTTCTGGACAATATCTCCACAGAAATACGTGAACTAAGCAAGGGAAACGTATTCACTTATAAAGGAAATTACGCTTATTTCCTAGAAAAGAAAGCGGAACGGGAATACAACGACACGTTAATTGCCGAAAAAGCAAGAAATCTACTACGCAAAGAGCTGGAATGGATGCGCAGGCAACCTCAGGCACGAGGTACGAAATCAAAGGCAAGAATTGATGCCTTTTATGAACTGGAAGAAAAAGCAAAAGGCCCCCGTCAGCAAGATCAGGTGCAACTTAGCGTAAAAGTGGCCAGACAAGGATCCAAAATATTAGAAATCGAGAATATCAGTAAATCTTTTAGCGGTCATACCATCATCCGTGATTTCACCTATATCTTCAAAAAGGGAGATCGGATTGGTTTAGCCGGTAAGAACGGTACGGGCAAGAGTACTTTTCTAAATCTTATCACGCAAGAAATCCCCCTCGATCAGGGAAGTATCATTGTAGGTGAAACCACAAAATACGGATATTATAAACAAGGAGGATTACAATTCACCGAAGATGAAAGAGTCATTGATGTTGTAAAAAAAATAGCCGACTTTATACAAATGGCAAATGGCGATACTATTACAGCATCTCAACTGCTGACACTTTTTCTGTTTCCACCAGAAAAACAATTCGGCTTTGTCAGTAAACTCAGCGGTGGTGAAAAGAAGCGACTTCAACTTATGCGCGTACTGATGGCGAATCCTAATTTTTTAATACTGGATGAGCCTTCTAATGACCTCGACATTGATACCTTAAACGTGTTGGAAGATTTTCTTTTAAACTATTCTGGTATCTTACTCCTCGTATCACACGATAGATATCTTATTGATAAGTTAACGGATCAGCTTTTTGTATTTGAAGGAAACGGAACTGTACGTTTATATAATGGCAACTATGCTGATTTCAAGTCAGAACAAGAACAGCAGTTGAAAGAACAAAAAGAGCAGGAAAAACAAAAAAAGGTTGAATATCCTAAAATAGAAGAAACAGATAACTCAACGATAAAAAAGAAATTGAGTTATAAGGAACAGCGGGAATATGAAGAGTTGGAATTGGATATTCAAGAAATAGAAAAAGAGATAATAGAGAAAACGAATTCGTTAGCTAGCTTAACAGCGCATACGGAAATAACAGAAAAAGCTAAAGAAATAGAAAAACTACAACAAGCCTTAGATGAAAAATCAGATAGGTGGTTAGCATTAGCTGAATTTTTATAATCCCGTTCCACGTGAAACTGTATGTTCTATATTTTTTCCACGTGGAACAAAAAGTGAAATATGTTTAAAAAATATAATGTAATTGTAGTCGGTGCAGGTCATGCTGGATGTGAGGCAGCTGCAGCTGCAGCAAACTTAGGATCTTCTACCCTTCTCATAACAATGAATATGGGAGTCATCGCACAGATGAGTTGTAATCCAGCTATTGGTGGGGTAGCAAAAGGACAGATTGTTCGGGAGATAGATGCCATGGGCGGTTATACGGGAATCATAGCAGATAAATCTACTATTCAATTTCGTATGCTTAATAAATCGAAAGGCCCAGCCATGTGGAGTCCTCGTGCCCAGAACGACCGCATGCGCTTTGCCGAAGAATGGAGGTTGCAATTAGAAGCTATCCCAAATCTGGATATATGGCAAGATACCGTTAAGGAAGTGATCGTCGAAAATGGTAAAGCTAAAGGTGTCGTGACGTCATTGGGGATACGGATTGAAGCAGACGCAGTGGTGTTGACCAACGGAACTTTCTTAAATGGTCTTATACATATTGGAGAGAAAAAATTTGGCGGTGGACGTACCGGAGAGAAAGCAGCCACAGGTTTAACGGAGCAACTCGTTGCCTTAGGTTTTGAATCCGGAAGGATGAAAACCGGAACCCCACCACGGGTAGATGGAAGAAGCCTCAACTATAATGTCATGGAAGAGCAATGGGGGGATGAGAAGAAAAGTACCTTCTCATTTACTGCTGTGGATACCCCTACGGAACAACGATGCTGCTGGATTACCTATACAAATGACAAGGTGCATGAAGTGCTCAAAACAGGCTTCGAAAAATCTCCGATGTTCACCGGCCGTATTAAAGGATTAGGACCCCGTTACTGTCCATCTATCGAAGACAAGATCAATAGATTTGCTGAACGTGATCGGCATCAGATATTCGTCGAACCGGAGGGATTTAAAACCGTCGAAATTTATGTAAACGGATTCTCCACGTCATTACCGGAGGATGTACAACAAAAAGCTATCCGCCTTATACCTGGTTTTGAGAACGCTAAGCTCTATCGCCCGGGTTATGCCATAGAATACGACTATTTCCCACCCATGCAATTGGATATTACATTGGAGACGCTCCGCGTGAAACATCTATTCTTTGCCGGACAAATAAACGGAACAACAGGCTATGAAGAGGCTGCTGCACAAGGGTTCGTCGCCGGGGTCAACGCCCATCAGCGTATAAATGATCAACATGAACTTATATTAAAACGATCCGAATCCTATATCGGCGTACTCATCGATGATCTGGTAACGAAAGGTACGGAAGAACCCTATCGTATGTTTACCTCCCGCGCAGAACATCGTTTACTACTTCGTCAAGACAATGCAGATATACGCCTCACACCACTGGCGCACAAGTTAGGATTGGTATCGGATGAAAGACTACAAATCGTAGCAGATAAAGTCAAAAACTCAGACGCTATTGTGGCCTACCTCAAAACAAAAAGTATTACCCAGGAAAGTATCAACCCCATCTTACTACGGGAAAATACATCACCGGTACAGCAAAAAACAAAGCTATTCAGTATTCTATCCCGACCACAGATAAACATACAGCATCTCGCCGAAAGTGATCAAGATCTTAGCATGTTCCTACATCAATTTGACGAAGCGACAATCGAGCAAGCAGAAATAAAAATAAAATACGATAGTTACTTTGAAAAAGAAATGGAAATCGTAAACAAAATGAAAAAGATGGAGGATAAGGAAATTAATCCTAATTTTGACTATTCTTCATTAACTTCTCTTTCGATAGAAGCGCGTGAGAAATTATTAAAAATAAAACCACGTACACTGGGTCAAGCTTCGAGAATATCCGGAGTTTCGCCATCAGATATCAGTGTATTGATGGTTTATATGAGTTAAAATATTGATTATCAGTATTATATATAAATAATTCGAATTAAAGCGATGGAAGAAACATCTTGCAAGTTATGACAAATCTTATACTTCAGCGACTCGTACTATTAGGCTTTATAACCCTTATATCGCTTACTTTCTTTCATTGTGCAAATATGCAACGGCCAACCGGTGGACCTAAGGACTCCCTCCCACCTGTTCTATTAACCGAATTCCCGGAAAATCTAACACGTAACTTTACCGCTGAAGAGATCGTACTGACGTTTGATGAATTTATCAAACTCAATAATCAATTCAAGGAATTTAGTATCACGCCAGATGTGGAAAAACAACCGGACTATAAAGTAAGGAAAAAGAGGCTACATATCAAATTACCAGACTCCTTAGAAGAAAACACCACCTATACAATCAATTTCGGTAAAGGTTTAGTCGACTACAACGAAGGAAATCCCATCGTAAACTATACCTATGTATTCGCCACTGGTCCAGAATTAGACTCCCTTATGATATCAGGTTCAGTTACAAATGCTTATACCGGCGTTTTCGATGAAAAGGAAGACAAAGAAGTTAAGGTTTTACTTATACCCACCCGACAGGATTCAATCTTCGGGAAAAAGAAAGCAAATATCTTCACCACAGTAGACACTTCTGGAAATTTCCAATTTCGAAATTTACGTGAGGATACCTATCGCATATATGCACTTAAGGAGCAAAATAACGATAGGGTTTACAATAATCCGGATGAACTGTTAGGCTTCCTGGCAGACAGCATCAGATTGGATAAAAACGTATCGAATATCCATATCGAATATTCTAAAGGAAAGCCTCAGGAATATCGGACAATAGAAAAGAAAATAGAAAAAGACGCAACGATCCTACTCACCTTCAACCAACCGGTAGACACGCCTCACCTACATATTATCGATCCGGTAGAATTAGATGCCAATAAAATCGTACGTTTCACACGAAACAATGATTCCGCTTTTGTATTTGTTGAAAAAATGGAATTCGACTCCATTAAGTTCCAGTTGGTCAATAATGAAAATGTGTTGGATACTATACTCATACGACGCGGTAAAAATGAAAAATATGATACGGAAGTCATTCCGCTATTTAATATTAACAACAAAGTCGACAAAGTAAAACACATCACGTTAACGGCTAAAAAGCCAATAGCTTCCATTGATAAAAATAAAGTACAGATCCTGGAAGACTCTGTATCAAGAAGAAATTTCCAGCTACAGCAAGATACCATAGACGAAAATTTATACCATATCCGATACAACTGGAAAGCGAATAAAAATTACGAATTAGTCATCGAAGAAAACGCAATACTGACGCCTTTTAACGCGTCGAATAAAGAAACAAAACGAACCTTTACCTTAGACGAGTCGGACAACTACGGTGATATTATCTTCACCTTGAATGGCCTTGAACCGGACGTAAGTTATATCATGCAGCTGATCGATGAATCAAAAAAGAATGTCTATGACAGTCAGATCATACGGAATAAAAATACGATGAGCTATATTAAATTTCCAGGCGGAAAGTATAGCATCCGTATTATAAAAGACCTCAATAATAACGGCAGATGGGATGGAGCTGATTATTACATGCAAACCCAAGCTGAACCCATATGGTATTTCGATAAAACATTTACCATACGTGCCAATTGGGAACAGAATGAAACATTAACGATCAGCTTTGACTAAAGAAATCTATTCCTGGAACCAGGAGCTATATAGCATATAATTATGTGGTAATTTCTGCAGTAACGCTTGCTGCTCCGCGGTCAAAGGCTTTATCTTTTTAGCAGGCACACCGGCATATAAATAACCCGATTCGCAGACTGAATTCTCCAACACGACAGCCCCCGCAGCAATAATAACCTGCGACTGCACAACCGCTTTATCCATGATAATAGCGCCCATACCCACCAACACATAGTCTTCAATCACGCATCCATGAACAATGGCATTGTGGCCAATATTTACATAACTTCCTATATCTGTACCGTTTCGTTCAAACGTCCCATGAATGGTTGCATTATCCTGAATATTGGAATAATTTCCAACCCGGATATAATTCACATCTCCCCGTACAACCGCGTTAAACCATACCGAACAATGATGACCAATAATCACATCCCCTATTAGGGTACAGTTAGGTGCTAAAAAAGTATCCTCGCCGACTACCGGAAAGACTTCTTTTACAGGTAATATTACAGGCATGTTTTAATTATTTGTGTCCTTGATCTTTATTCCAACAATCCTTGATCCTAAAGGACGGTATCTTCCAAAGTTTCTGCATGTTGTGGGTAATCTGTCGTATAATGTAATCCCCTGCTTTCCTTCCGATGCATAGCCGATTTAACAACAAGATAAGCCACCTGTATCACATTTCGTAATTCACAAAGTTTCACGGACAACTTCGTACGTTTATAGAAAGACTCCGTCTCTTCATACAAAAGTCCCAATCGCCGCATGGCTCGATCCAACCGAAAATCAGAACGGACAATACCCACATAGTCACTCATAATTTTCTGCGTTTCACGTAAATTATGCGTAACCAATATATCTTCATTGGAGAGCTTCGTATTCGAATCATCCCACTCTGGAATATTTTCTTCGAATTCGAGCCCGTGAAACTTAGCGCTTACATCAACAAATATCCGATGAGCATACACGGCTGCCTCCAAAAGCGAATTTGACGCCAGCCTGTTTGCACCATGCAAGCCTGTGGACGAACACTCCCCACAAGCATATAAATGTCGAATAGATGTCGCTCCGAATGTGTTCACCTTTATTCCACCACATAAATAATGTGCTGCCGGTGTCACAGGAATAAAATCTTTGGTCATATCCAATCCGATAGAAAGACACTTTTCATAGATATTTGGAAAATGCGACAACAAATCCGCCTTGGATCGATGCGTAATATCTAAATACACATGATCTAATCCGGATTTCTTCATTTCCGAGTCGATAGCCCGTGCAACAACATCCCGCGGTGCCAAGGACCCACGTGAATCATACTGTTCCATAAAAGAAGAACCATCTGCTCGCCGCAATATACCTCCAAAACCACGTACTGCCTCCGATATCAAAAATGCTGGATATTCACTCGGATTGTAAAGTGCTGTGGGATGAAACTGAATAAACTCCATATTCCTCACTTTTCCTTTGGCCCTGTAGAGCATAGCAATGCCATCACCTGTTGCTATAGTCGGATTAGTTGTCGACGAATACACATGACCTGCACCTCCTGTGGCCATCAGCGTGACCTTCGCTAAAATCTTCTCTACCTTATTCGAACGGGTATTCAGCGCATATATACCGTAACAGGTAATATCAGTAGATTTCTTATCCACATGAACACCTAAGTGGTGTTGCGTAATTAAATCCACCGCAAAATAATGCGTCAATATCTCGATATTCGGATTCTGATGTACCTGAGCTAACAACGCCCGCTCGATTTCATACCCCGTGATATCTTTATAATGCAAAATACGATGCGCAGAATGCCCACCCTCTTTGGCCAAATCATACTCGCCCGAATCTTCTTTATCGAATGAAGTACCATAAGCGATAAGCTCCGCTATGCGCGCCGGACCTTCTTTTATCACATTTTCCACAACCTCTGGATCACACAGTCCGTCCCCGGCAATATGCGTATCTTGTATATGTTTATCAAAACTATCCGCATGATCCGTCACTACAGCAACCCCACCCTGCGCATACTTTGTATTCGATTCATCTTCGTTAGACTTTGTGACAATCAGCACCTTGCCCAGTTTTGCGGCCTTTAGCGCAAAGCTAAGGCCGGCTATCCCTGAACCTACAATCAAAAAGTCCACCCTTCTAAAAGACATAATATTTGTTTAAGCTTATTGAATAAACAAACTTAGATAAATACGGTGAATTTATACGGATTTGACTAACAAAATATGTGGAAAACCTGTAAATAACCGGTGGATTAAAATGTAAAACTTTCTATTATTCCACAATCGGCATAAAAACTCCACAAGCATCCCCTGTATGTAAGCTTAATGTAAAGCTAATATTAACAAAATATGAACAAGAAAGAATCAAACATCATGCTATGGAAAAAGAAATACCCTAAATATTAGCACACTGAATAACAACGATATATAACATAAAAAATGTGTATAACTTGTGAATAAAGTGAGAATATCATCATTTTAAAATATTTCGTATATCAATTTTCCCCATTACTCACATCCTAATAAACAATAAGATTCCTTTTTAAAAAAAGAGTTATTATTTATTGAAAAAAGGCAATGTGGATTTCGTTTGAATTTCTTTAGTTACCTTTGTATTGTTTCATAGTCAAAAGAACTGAAGAACAACGAGAGAGCGATGAACACAACTTTTGAAAGAGATTTAGAAGCCAAAGGTTTTATTGATATTCCAATAGATCCCACTATTGATCTGGTAGAAGAAATCAATAGGCTTAAAAAAGAAAAAAACGCAGTTATTCTGGCACATTATTACCAGGAATCGGAAATACAGGATTTAGCGGATTACATCGGCGATAGTTTAGGTTTATCGCAACAAGCAGCTAAAACAGATGCCGATGTGATTGTATTTGCCGGTGTACACTTCATGGCGGAGACAGCAAAGATACTTTCACCGACCAAAAAAGTTTTGTTACCTGACCTGAAAGCAGGCTGTTCCCTCTCCGACAGCTGTCCGCCACATCTATTTGCGAAGTTTAAAGAACAATATCCCGATCATCTGGTGATTACATACGTCAACTGTACTGCAGAGCTGAAAGCATTATCGGATATCGTATGTACCTCCAGCAATGCTGTACAGATTGTAGAAAGTCTTCCCGAAAGTCAAAAGATCATCTTTGGTCCCGACCGTAATCTGGGCGACTATGTGAAAAGAAAAACGGGTCGTAATCTGGTCTTATGGAATGGCGCTTGTATGGTGCATGAAATATTCTCACAGGAGAAAATCGATACACTTCGGAGTGCATATCCGGATGCGAAATTTATCGCCCATCCCGAATGTGAGGATCATATCTTAGCGCAGGCTGATTTTATAGGCTCCACTTCCGGGATGTTAAAATTTACAATAGAAGATCCCGGTAATACATATATTGTGGCTACAGAGTCCGGTATTTTGCACCAGATGCAGAAAGCCAGTCCACACAAGACATTCATTCCGGCTCCGCCAAATAATGCCTGTGCCTGTAACGACTGTCCACACATGAAACTCAATACGTTGGAAAAGCTATATAATTGCCTGTATTACGAACAACCGGAAATTATTCTTTCTGCGGACGTTATCAGCCGCGCGCGCAAACCTATTGAGCGTATGTTGGATATATCAGCTAAGTTGGGACTGTAATAACTACGAAAGATGTTTGATAACATAGAAAAAACGGATATAAATGAATTAGGAGAGTTTGGCTTGATCCAGCATCTGACACAAGCCATAGTACTCACCGAAAAATCCACGGTAAATGGTATTGGTGATGACGCAGCTGTTTTGGACTTCTCCAACAAGAAGACGTTGATCTCTACCGATCTGCTGTTAGAAAATGTTCATTTTGATTTACGGTATGTTCCTTTGAAGCATCTGGGATATAAAGCGGTCCAAGTCAATCTCAGCGATATCTATGCAATGAACGGAATAGCCTCGCAGATTACCTTTTCCATCGGACTATCTTCCAAATTTCCTTTAGAAGCTATCGAAGAGATATACGAAGGTGCATTGATTGCCTGTAAGAAATACAATGTCGATCTCGTCGGTGGAGACACTTCCTCTTCTACGCAAGGCTTGGTGATTTCGGTCACCAGTATTGGCTATGCAGATGAAGATAAAATTGCCTATCGCTCTACCGCGAAAGAAGGTGATCTATTGTGTGTATCCGGTGACTTAGGTGGTGCTTATGTAGGTTTGCAGCTTTTGGAACGTGAAAAGCAGATATTTTTAGAAAATCCAAATATTCAACCCGATTTAGAGGGTAAGGATTATATTGTCGAGCGCCAACTGAAACCCGAAGCACGGAAAGACATTGTGGAATTGCTGGAAGAGTTGCACGTGAAACCGAACGCTATGATCGACGTTTCTGATGGGCTTGCTTCGGAGATCCTGCATATCTGTAAAGATTCCAACGTAGGTTGTAAATTGTATGAAGATAAAATACCGATCGATCCTATGACATACGAAACAGCTCGTGAATTTGGTTTAGATCCTACAGTATGTGCGCTGAGCGGTGGCGAAGATTATGAATTGTTGTTTACCGTTCCTCAGTCTGATCACGATAAACTTAAAGGTCAATTGGATATTTCCATCATTGGCTACATAACCGAGGCTTCGGCCGGTTGCCAAATGATTTCCAAATCAGGAAATGTACATGAAATAAAAGCCCAAGGTTGGAATTCTTTAAAAAAATAAAATACAAATGAATAAATTTCTTCTGTTGATCCTCCTTCCTCTCGTTTTTACAGCTTGCAAAAATAAAGAAGCCAGGGTTTATGAGCTTGTAACGGCGTATAATGAAAATAAGGAAGCCATTTCGAATGCGACTTTAAAGCATACCAAGGCATACAGTTTAGATAAACGAACCGTAAGTCTGGATTTCATCTTTAATACCAAAAACGATACTTTCGGTGAACCGTATACCCATGAATTGTCTGCCATTTTGACGCAGGTCGATCAAAAATATCCCGAATGTAAAAAGCTTATAAAAGATGGAATGGAGTTTAAGCTTCGAATCTATAATGCTTTCGGAATTAAGATGACGGAATTTCCATTAGAAATAGATACAGAGGGTAAACTTCAAGCGAATATATAATCCTAATCATTTTCCTTTTTCTTACCTTTAGGCTGATAGTCATATATAAATGGTATGAAAAAGCCTATCTGGATACCTTCTGAGCAGTATATTAAATCTTCTATACTGTATAGTTTCCAACACTATGTTGAACAGGCGTACAACAGATGTTTTTTAGATTATACGGCCTTTTACCAATGGTCCATAGCTCGATCTGAAGATTTCTGGCAAGCCATTCTGACGTATTTTAATATAGACTTTCTGGGTACTTATGAACAGGCACTAACAGAAGAAAAGGGATCAGATACCTTTATAGCCGCCCGTTGGTTTGATGGAATTTCATTAAGCTATGCCGAACATATTTTTAAACAGGCTCATCCAAAAAGACCGGCGTTAAAATATGGCAGCGAAACAAACGAATATGTAGAGGTATCCTGGCAGGAGTTGACCGACAAAGTAAGTGTACTTCAACAGTTTCTTGTGGAAAAAGGTGTTAAAAAAGGAGACCGGGTTGTTGGCGTCTTAAATAATACAGCTGAAACCATAGTCCTATTTTTAGCGGTGAATTCCTTAGGTGCCATATGGTCCTGCTGTTCGCCGGATTTTGGAGACAAAAGTATCTTAGACCGATTCAGCCAGATAGAGCCAAAGGTTTTATTTATCGAAACTTCCTACCAATATAACGGGAAGACTTTTTCAAAAAAAGAAACTTTAAAGCAATTACAAAAAGATATTAAGACCTTAGAAGTTGTTGTAGATGTACATTCCTTTGATTTTGAGCGTATATTTTTAGATTACAATCCCACGGCATTAAAATTTACCAAAGTTCCGTTTTCGCATCCCATATGGATTTTATATTCTTCAGGCACTACAGGTAAACCTAAAGCTATTACCCATAGTACAGGAGGAAATCTTTTAGAGCATTATAAAGCGTTGGCTATTCACCAGAATGTGCAAGTCGGAGATAACTTTTTATGGTATACAACTACCGGCTGGATGATGTGGAATTACGCCTTATCCGCTTTGCTCTGTGGTGCCACGCTCTGCTTGTTTGATGGAGCTATACATTATCACGATCATACGGATTTCTGGAATTTTGTAAAACGCGCTGATGTACAGCATTTAGGTGGCGGTGCAGCTTATTTTTCAGCTATACATGATTTGGAAATCAAAGATTATCAGCCTAAAGTGATCGGTTCTACCGGATCACCTTTACCAGCAGCTACATTTGAAAATCTACAACAGAAGTTCCCTGATGCACATATTATTTCATTAAGTGGCGGAACAGATGTATGCAGTGCATTTTTATCCGGCTGTGCGTATTTGCCTGTATATGCAGGTGAAATTCAATGTCGGACCTTGGGATCTGATATTGTGGCGTTAAACGACGAAGGTGAGGAAGTCTATAATGAAGTAGGTGAACTGGTTATTAAACAACCTATGCCTTCTATGCCGCTTTACTTTTGGGGTGATGAGAAGAATGAAAAGTATAAGGAAAGCTATTTTTCAGCACAAGCTGGAGTATGGCGTCACGGTGACTGGATTTTGATCAACGATCGGGGTGGCGTCGTGATCTATGGCCGATCGGATGCTACATTGAATAGAGGAGGTGTGCGTATCGGTACGGCAGAGATTTACAACGTGGTCAATACATTGGATGGTATACAGGATAGTCTGGTCATCGCTGTGGATAACCAAAAGGGCGAAAGCAAAATGATTCTTTTTGTGCAATTAGAATCGGGTCAACTTTTAGATACTATCGTACATACGATAAAAAGCGAACTCCGAAAACAATACAGCCCCCGTCATATTCCCGATCTTTTTTATGCCGTAAAAGATATACCGTATACCTTAAGTGGAAAAAAGCTCGAAATACCGATACGGAAGATTTTTTCAGGCTATCCAGTAGAAAAAGCCGTTTCTAAAGATATTATGCGTAATCCCGAGTGCTTAGCAGCCTATGTCGAACTGAGCAATATGGCAGGCTATTACACTTGAATTACCCCGACATTATAGCGTGGAATATCCGGGTTATGGGAAGCCGCTTCAATCCCTATTGACACAATCTTTCGGGTTTCTTTGGGGTCGATCACCCCATCTACCCAAAGCCGGGCGGCAGCATAGTAAGGACTCAATTGTTCGTTATATTGCTGCTCAATGGCAGAAAGACGTTCTTTTTTTTCTTCTTCGGAAAGTGAAACCCCTTTCGCTTTTAGGGTTGCTTCCTGTATTTGCAGCAATGTTTTTCCAGCGGAAGCCCCACTCATAACGGCCATTTGGGCCGTTGGCCAGGCATAAATCAGTCGCGGGTCATAAGCCTTTCCGCACATCGCATAGTTTCCCGCACCATAACTATTTCCGACAACGAATGTAAATTTGGGTACGACAGAATTGGCCATAGCATTGACCATCTTTGCACCGTCCTTGATAATTCCCCCTTGTTCTGACCGACTGCCCACCATAAAACCTGTTACATCCTGAAAAAACACGAGCGGTATCCTTTGTTGATTACAATTCATGATAAAACGAGCAGCTTTATCCGCCGAATCAGAATAGATGACCCCGCCCATTTGCATTTCTTGCATCCCTCCTGGCTTTTTAACCTTTACCATTTCACGTTGATTTGCCACGATACCCACTGCCCAGCCGTCGATGCGTGCAAGCGCACAGATCAAGGTTTTACCATAATCCTTTTTGTATTCTTCAAGCGATCCCTCATCGACGATCGCTTCTAAAATCTGAAGCATATTATATGGTTTTAACCGATCTTCAGGCAAGTTGGTGTATATGCTCGTATAATCGAGCTTAGGTTCTTGCGGTTGACTTCTTGAAAATACGGATTTTGGTGTGTCACCGAATTTATCTACTATATTTCTTATGGCATCTAAGCAGTGTTCATCATCGGGATAGGTATTATCTGTCACACCCGATATTTCGGAATGTGTGCTTGCCCCACCCAGTGTTTCGTTGTCGATAACCTCTCCGATAGATGATTTAACTAAATAAGAACCGGCCAAGAAAACAGAGCCTGTGCCTTCAACGATCAAAGCATAGTCGGACATGGCAGGTAAGTAAGCGCCGCCAGCCACACAAGATCCCATGATGGCAGATATCTGCGGAATACCCATAGCCGATATTTTAGCATTATTTCGAAACACACGTCCAAAGTGTTCCTTGTCCGGAAAGATTTCGTCTTGCATAGGTAGATAGACACCAGCGGAATCGACCAGGTAAATAATAGGAAGATGATTTTCTATCGCTATTTCCTGTGCCCGAAGATTCTTTTTTCCGGTGATCGGAAACCAGGCGCCGGCTTTTACTGTCGCATCGTTCGATACAACGATGCAGAGCCGGCCTTTTATATAGCCCATGACCACCACCACTCCTCCATTGGTACACCCGCCATGTTCTTCGTAAAGACCGTCACCTGCAAATATACCGATCTCTACGTACGCCCTATCCTCATCCAAAAGGTAAGCGATCCGCTCCCATGCCGTCATTTTACCCTTATCTTTATGCTTTTCAATCTTTTCAATCCCGCCTCCCAAAAGAAGTTTTTCATATTTGATCTGACGGATTTTAAGTAGGTTTTCCATACTTCGTGCTTCTCGTATTTAAAACTTTTCAATCCGCAGATTGTTTTGATCTATGAGAATATGCAGGTTTTTAATGGGGAGTAAAACTTAAAAATATGACGTTTTACAGCGAGGACGAAGAACAATTAAGGATGATCCGCACGAGTGCGAGGGATTTTGCCGATACTTACATCCGACCACATGTTATGGACTGGGATGAAAGTCAACATTTCCCGGTCGACCTATTTAAGAAAATGGGTGAATATGGATTTATGGGTGTGTTGATTCCCGAACAATACAACGGCGTGGGTTTGGGTTATCCGGAGTATATTACCATTTTAGAAGAAATATCCGAAGTCTGTGGTTCGATAGGTCTTTCCTTGGCCGCTCATAATTCTTTATGCAGTAACCATATCCTTTCTTTCGCAAATGAAGAACAGAAATCGAAATATCTTCCTAAACTGGCAACAGCCGAATGGATTGGTGCCTGGGGACTTACAGAAACCAGCTCCGGTTCAGATGCGGCAAGTCTGACTACTACAGCGGTCCGGGAAGGGGATTATTGGATTCTAAATGGATCTAAAACGTTCATTACACATGCGATCAGCGGAGACATTACTGTCGTCATGGCACGTACAGGCGAAAAAAGAGATAATCACGGTGTCACGGCCTTTATTATCGAAAAAGGTACTCCCGGATTTACAGCAGGTAAAAAGATCAACAAATTAGGTATGCGAGCTTCAGAAACGGCCAGTCTGTTTTTTGACCATTGTCGTGTCCATCAGGATCAGGTGATCGGCAATGTCGGCGAAGGTTTTATTCAAGCGTTAAAACTATTGGACGGCGGTCGGATATCCATAGCCGCCCTTTCTTTGGGAATAGCACGTGGAGCCTATGCATGTGCCTTACGGTATGCGAACGAACGGGAGCAGTTCAATCGAAAAATATACGATTTTCAGGATGTGTCATTTAAGCTGGCCGATATGGCAACTAAAATAGATGCTGCCGAACTATTAATACGAAGAGCAGGATACCTAAAAGATGCAGGTGAAAAAGTGACCAAAGAAAGTGCGATGGCTAAGTACTATGCGTCTGAAGTAGCCGTAGAAGTATCTAATGCGAGTGTGCAGATACATGGCGGGTACGGGTTTACAAAAGACTACCCGGCTGAAAAATATTTTAGAGATGCCAAGCTCTGCACGATCGGTGAGGGAACCAGTGCGATACAAAAAATGGTCATTGCACGTGAAATACGGAAAGATGTCGGTCAATAACTCCATCGTAAATCTGGTAGAGTGTCCGCGGGACGCCATTCAAGGAATATTACACTTTATACCCACATCAAAGAAGATTGCCTATATCAACAATCTAATTGCGAGTAATCTTTTTGAATATATTGATTTTGGAAGCTTTGTATCACCCCGAGCGGTTCCACAGATGAAAGATACTGCTGCCCTATCGGAAGGAATAGAAAAGATAAATGATACCAAGCTGCTAGCCATCATAGCCAATGAAAAAGGAGCAGAAATCGGCTCAAGATTTGAAAAAATAGACTTTTTGGGTTATCCCTTTTCTATTTCAGAAACCTTTCAACAGCGCAATACTAACACCACTATTGAACAGTCCTATCAACGCGTACAGCATATCTGCGATATCTTGTCCGCAGGCAGGCAAAAACTGGTCATTTATATATCTATGGCTTTTGGAAATCCGTATGGTGATAGCTGGACAGCGGATATGGTATTGGAATGGGTGGACAAGTTGTCGCAATTGGGTATCAAGCGCTTTTCGGTAGCAGATACGACCGCCCAAGCAGATCCGCAGCAAATAGAAGACCTTTTTACGCGTCTGCTATCAACATATCCCGATCTGGACTGGAGTGCCCATTTTCATAGTCGTGTAGAAAATGCGTTGCTTAAAATCGAGTCGGCTTACCGATCGGGTTGTCGGCGCTTTGAAGGTGCCCTTTTAGGTTTTGGCGGATGCCCTTTTGCCAAGGATGATCTCGTCGGTAATATGCCTACAGAGCTTTTATTGGATAGGTTTTGGACTGATAAATCGACGAAGGTTACGCATTTGATGGAAAATTTTCAAGATCTGATACGGAAAGATGAGGACTTATAATTACATAAAAATAGAAAAAAAGGATTTTCGATTTATTTTGACCTTGGCTCGTCCGGAGAAGCGCAATGCATTTACACCGACTATGGTCAATGAGATTGCACATGCTTTTCATGACGCTAACGAAGATGATGCTATAAAAGTTGTTATCATTAAAGCAGAAGGCCCGGTATTTTGTGCCGGTATGGATTTGGATACCTTTGCACATCCGGAATTAGATAAGACCAATCCGACGATCGAAAACGAAAATATCTCCCTTGGTGAAGTTTTTGACCGACTGCTCAAACCATCTGTAGCTTTCGTGGAAGGTGATGTGATCGCAGGAGCTTTTTTGATCCTGTTGGGTTGTACGTATGTGTATTGTAAACGTGACGTGCGGTTTCGATTGCCGGAATTAGCTTTAGGAATTTTTCCATTTCAGGTCATGGCGAGCTTATTGAAGGTTATGCCTGAAAAGAAGGTGTTGCAGCTGTGCCTAGATACAGGCTACTTTTCTTCAGCAAAAGCTATAGCATATGGTATCGTCGATGGTTACCTGGATGAATTAGATACCGTCGGATTTTTGAAAAAATTTGAAGAGATGAATGTTGTTGCTGTTATCAACGGTTTCAAGGCCATGAAAGCACTGCCATCGATAAGCCCTGACCAAAAGTATACCTTTCTTTTACGTTGTTTGGAGAAACTGAAACGATAAAATTTTTATAACACACCCAAATAAACGGAGTCCGAAAAGGTTTCCTCATAGACATTCGTAAATGCTATACACACATGTAGGGGGTTTGTCGTTCTTTGCAAAATAGGATGGGTTACAACACATTCTCCGGCAGAAGCTTTGACTTCAGCGGGCAGGAATCCAACCTCTCCTTCTACATCATATAATACGATGTGTATTTTGTAGAATTCGTTTGTATACTGTGGATTGACATTCCAATAGATTGTTACGGATCCTTCTTCCCTGTCCATACGTCCCCCTGTTGGTGTCGCCAGAGCTCCCCGGAATAACAGTACTTTTTGCGGATTGACAAAAGGATTATTGTTTTCGTCAAGTTCTATACATTCTTTAAAAACATGCGATTGCGCTAATTGTACAGGGCCAACACGACTTCCTTTTGGAGCAAGATTTTTATAACCATAACGGACTATAGGTGTCAAGTGACCTAAAAATTGGGCGGCTACTTTTATTTTTTTCCGATTCAGTAGCACAGCTTCGGTAGGTTTCTTACTGGATGGACGACGTGCACCACGAATTATATTTTGGCCGTTTAATACATACCCATACACGCTTCCTACTTTCCCGGTAAAATGTCCGTTTGGTCCATCATTTTGTATAGCCATGATATTTCTGATTAAAGTAAAAGGTTACTTACATAATTTATTCGGCTCAAATATATATATAATAATACATTAAAATGCCATTTTAATAGAGTCTATATACCCTTTATAGGGATATAGTATGGTAATTAACCCTGTTATACCCCTACTAACCCCCTGTAATACCCCTATAAATACGCTGTAAATAGGAATGATAGTTCCTAAACATCATGAAGGCAATAGACTATTATCCCACACCCTCCTATTTTGAAAGTTCGTCGATTATGTAGATATTAGTGGACTAATCAAGAGGAATGATCAATGGCTCTCGCACCGTTATCCGATGAACATAACTTGCTGGAGCACCTGCGTGAAGGCGATAGGGTGGCCTTTACTACGTTATATAACCGCTATTGGCGTAAGCTTTTCGTAGTTGCCACCAACAAACTGAAAGATCCGGCTATTGCCGAAGAGATTACACAGGATATATTTGCCGACCTTTGGGTCAGGCGGGAATCCCTGGCTATTAGAGGTAGTTTGGAATCTTATCTTGCTGTGGCATTAAAATACAAGGTCATCGATATTATGGCACATGAGCAGCATCGACGTCGATATGTAAATACGTTAACCGGAAATGCACATGTAGATGATTCCACAAGACAGTGGTTAGATTACGAAGAGCTGCGGCATCGATTGGAGACACTTGTAAATAAGCTTCCCGAAAAATGCCGTATCGTGTATGCACTTCGACAAGGGGGCAACAGCCAGAAGGAAATTGCTCAGCAATTAGGTATTAGTACAAATACGGTGGAGAACCATCTGGCGAAAGCCTATAAACTCATCCGGCAGCGGCTCCACTACACCAAACAAATTATCTACTTTCAGGTTTTTAAAATTTTTTCATTGGACACGTAGTGGAAAAGTTGCTGTCGCCCGACCTATATGATAAACAAGCGACAGTATGCACCCTTACGAACGTAATAAGCGATATTATGAACTGGCCGAAAAATGGAAAAACGGCACGATTACTCCAGAGGAAGAGCAGGAGTTTGCCTATTGGTATGCCGGAGACCAAGACGATCCCGTATTTCTTAGCGAAGAATTTGTACGTAGCGAGGCTGAACACGAAGAGCGGATGCTTGCCGGTGTATATCAGAAATCTTGGCCACACAAAAATAAACGTAAATTAATACGCCGCTGGTTGCCTTACGCTGCAGCTGTCCTGCTTGCAGCTACTTTCATCACTTACTTTACAGTTTCTAACAATCGACAGCTCGTAGTCGAAGATTCCACTATAGCAGATGTTATGCCGGGTGGTAACCGCGCTACGCTCACTTTAGCAGATGGGCGGACAGTTACCTTGGACGAGAATCAACAGGGAATTGTTATCGGGGACGGTAACATCACATATAACGATGGATCTTCACTTGAGATTGGCTCTAATAAAACTTACGGCCGAGGCGAAATAGCACAAATGGTTCTGACAACACCAAAAGGGGGCACGTATCAACTCACCCTCCCCGACGGATCCCGGGTATGGCTTAATGCGACGACTACGCTGAAATATCCGTCCCGATTCTCGGAAGAGGGGAGAGTTGTTTATTTGGATGGTGAAGCCTATTTCGAGGTTCAAAAAAAGAAAAGTGAAATTCGGGATGAAGAAGGAAAAATATTAAAAAGGAATGTACCATTCAAGGTAGTGAGTACAGGGCAGACGGTAGAGGTCTTAGGCACGGAATTCAACGTCTCTTCCTACGCGGATGAACCTGAAGTCAGAACCACATTAGTAGAGGGTAAGGTAAATGTACGTATTAATGATATAAAAGGTACGGTACGACACGTACAACTACTGCCCGGTACACAGGCTGTTGTACATGGACAGCAATTGGAAGTTAAACACGTGAATACCGAGAAATATGTAGCTTGGAAAAGCGGACGTTTTTATTTTGACCACACACCTATTGAAGATGTCTTACGGCAGCTTGCACGTTGGTATAACGTTGAAGTTGTTTATACAGATGATATCCCGCGTGAAACATTCTCCGGTGAAATGGATCGAAATCTGTCTTTACAGGAAGCACTGAAACTGCTGAATGTATCAGCGGTCCGTGCCAAGTTAGCCGATGGAAATAGATTGCTTGTCAATTGAGTTTCCACAGATAAAGAATTTAACCATTTTTTTAACCTTAAAAACAACATGCGAATGGAACCTTAGAAGTTATACAATACACCTGTCCGTTGAGAACGAAATAAGGGAAGTGCGGCAAACACTCCCCCTCATGTTTGGACAACATCAGTTGATAAACCGAAAATTTAATAACCGATTTTTTTATTTACCCAAACGTACAAATCTAATGATTATAAACGTATTTTCCGAACAGAGCACCATACTCAGATGGTCTGTTGGAAAGAAAAAACAAATATGGCGTATTATGAAATTGACGTCGTTTCTCTTATTGTGGGGCTGCCTGTGTGTCAGTGCTGCCAGCTATTCACAGACGGTTACGTTGAAGATGAACAAGAAACCGCTGCGTGAGGTACTCGTATCGATCAAAAAACAGACCGGCTATCTGATCATGTTTAATGACCGGTTTGTCAAACCGGATATGTTAGTGTCTGCCGATGTAAAAGACAAGCCCTTGGAAGAGGTGCTGGATCAACTGTTAACACCTCAACAGTTGACCTATTATATCGAAGGTAAGACGATTGCTATTAGTCATATCGATAGACCGCGATCGCCTAAGAAAGAAGAGACTGTCAGCGGAAATGTGGCTATTGCAACACAGCAAGGGCAGGTGACGGGAAAGGTAACCGATCAGGCAGGCAATGCGCTGGCTGGTGTGACGGTATCTATCAAGGAATCCTTGGTCATCACACTGACCGATGAATCCGGAAATTATCAGATTACATTACCAAACCAAACAAATATATTGGTCTTTAGCATGCTGGGTTTCCAGTCTGTCCAGCGTACAATTACGGAACCTTCTACCGTTAACGTCACCTTACAGCCTTCGGTGAGTGATTTGGACGAGGTGGTTGTTGTTGGCTACGGAGAAACAAGTCGGGCAAAGCTTACCACTGCCCAGACGTCAATCAATTCCGAGCAGATAAACCAAACGGTCAACACCACGCTGGAACAAGCTATCCAAGGCCGGGCATCTGGAGTCTACATTACGCATAATACCGGGCAACCCGGTGGCGGTATTTCCGTCAATATCCGGGGCATCAATACGATCAACGGCTCTAACGAGCCCTTATATGTGATCGATGGTATACAGATGCAAGGCGAGTCGGTAACGTTCGGCGAGCAGAGTTCTGCGAACCCCCTTGCGGGCCTCAACCCATCGGATATCGAAGATATACAGATACTGAAAGGAGCATCGGCAGCGGCCATCTATGGATCCCGGGCGACCAACGGTGTCGTGCTTATTACCACCAAGCGTGGAAAGAGCGGAACCATGCGGGTGGGGTATACCTATAGCCACAGCATACAGACAACACCAGAGCCTCGCAAAGTATTAAACCTACAGCAGTATGCTACTGTTAGCAACGAATATCATGCTATGATTGGAGATTCAGGGGTTCCGGAGTTTCGGAATCCTGCACTGTTGGGTGAAGGTACCGACTGGCAGGAAGCTTTGTTTCGGAATGCCATAATGGGCAAGCATCAGCTGAACCTTTCCGGAGGTAATGACAATACAACCTACTACCTGTCCGGGGAATACCTGGATCAGGGAGGAATAGCGGAGGGCTCGGGCTTCGAAAGGTACGGTACCCGTCTGAACCTGGACAACAAGCCGCGGAAATGGCTGGCCCTTGGTGCCAACCTGAGCTTTAGCCAAACGGATGAATCGCTGACCACCAGCAGTCAGAGCTTGGTTAATACGGCACTGCGCCTGAGCCCGCAGATCCCCGTAAAAAACCTGGATGGCTCCTGGGGTGGAGGAGACGATATTAATGGTGCCAATATTAACGCACCGGTAAACCCCGTTGCCATTGCCAACCTCATAGAGAATAGTTATGTACGCCGGCAGTTTTTAGGCGGTGTCAACCTGCGTGTTGATATCCTGAAAGGGTTACAGTTCCGTACGGATTTTAATGCAAACTACGAGTACACCAATGCCCTATATTATATTCCAGAATACAAGATTGGTTGGGCCGCAAATGATATTGCTTCCCTAAAAGAATCCAACCGATTGTCAAATTATTGGAGATGGAACCAGCTCCTGGAGTACAAGCGTGAATTCGGCAAGCACAACGTGCTGCTGATGGCTTCCCATGAAGCACAGGGCTCCGCCAGACGGAATCTTGAAGGTCGACGTACCGGCTTTCTGACCGATGATATCCGGGATCTGCAAGGCGGTGACCCGCTGACGGCCAGCAACAAGGGCGGCTCGTCAGAATGGGCTATGGAATCCTACTTGGGTCGTCTGAACTACGATTACGACGACAAATACCTTTTGTCCGCGACAGTACGTCGGGACGGTTCGGTGAATTTTGGAGACAATAATAAATGGGGTACTTTCCCTTCGGCATCCGCTGCATGGCGGGTGGCTCAGGAGGACTTCTTTAACGTGCCGTTCATCAGCGAGCTGAAGCTACGCGCCGAGGTCGGCCTGACGGGCAACCAGGGCTGGGGTACGTATATCTATGCACCAATGGCACCGGTGGCCACACCAACCGGTACCGGATTCTTGGCGTCGCGCTATAACAACCCGGACCTGAAATGGGAGGAAACATTCGTTAAAAATATCGGCCTCAATGTAGGCCTCTTCCAGAACAAGGTGGAAGTGGAATTTGATGCCTTCATAAAAAATACAGACAACCTGCTCATGATCAATCTGCTGCCCTGGTATCTGGGCACCAACGGCACCGGATCGGTAGGGGCACCGATGGTTAATATCGGTGCGCTGGAAAACAAGGGCCTGGAGCTGAGCATACGGACGACCAATATCGAGACAGACCGATTCACCTGGAAGACGAACTTCAATGTTTCTACTTTCCGCACGAAGATCGAGCGCTTTTATTCCGAAACAGCTTTCCTTAATCGGATATCGACCTGGATGGACAACTGGACACAGCGGGCCGCTGTAGGCGAGACACCGTGGCTATTCCGGGGTTATATGGAAGATGGGCTGTTCCAGTCGGTGGATGAGATCAATGCCAGTGCGGTGCCGGTGGACAATAACGGCAACCGTTTGCCCGTGGGGGAAGATGGTCTCTGGGTAGGGGATGTCAAGTTTAAAGATGTTAGCGGTCCGGATGGTGTGCCGGATGGGATGATCAACGAATACGACGAAACCAATATCGGTAACCCGTTCCCGAAATGGTTCGGCGGGCTGACCAATACCTTTTCGTACAAAGGATTTGATATGAGTATCCTGTTGACAGGTGCTTTTGGGAATGACGTCTATAATTACATTGCCAAGCGCAATTCCAATCCCAATAATATTTATGTGTCGCAGAACTTCTTGATTGATGCCATGGATTATGCCAAGCCGATTATCGGAGATGGTGGAAAAGTGGTTTTGGAGGATCCAAATGCTGCTGTACCTCGGATAACATTAGATAAAAATGGCAACAACCATTCTCGCCATACCGATCGCTGGGTGGAAGATGGCTCCTTTGTCCGGATCAAGAACATCACGTTGGGGTATAACCTGCCTACTCGCTGGCTATCCAAGCAAAAAATAGTTTCGGGGATCCGTATCACGGGTAGTGCACAGAATATCTACACCTTCACGAAGTATACGGGTTATGATCCCGAAGTGGGTGCCTATATAGACTATGCGGCCAGCGCGCAGAATCAGGCTATAGGTATTGATTATGGCCGGTATCCGCTAACTCCCGTTTATACGTTCAGCATAGGTGTTAATTTTTAAAATAAGACAGATCATGAAATGTAAATTCAACTTTTATATAACCGGGTCATTCCTGATGGTCATATTATTGAGCGCGGCCTGCTCCAAGGATTTTTTGCGCAAGCCTCCTGTCGATGCTATTGTGGATGCTAGTTTTTTTCAGACCGATGAGCAGGTACTGGCCGCTACGGCACCACTGTACAGCAAGGTGTGGTTCGACTACAATACTCGTTCTTCTTATTCCATCGGCGATATGCGCTCGGGGGTGATGTATTCACCTTTTACTAATCAGGATGACGTGTTGTTCAAAACGAGTGGCCTTACCTTGGAAAATGGATCCGCCTGGCGGGCACTCTTCAATGTGGTGGGGCAGTCCAATATTACGATCCAGAACATTGAAAAGTATGCAGGACCGGCCGTATCCGCTAATATTAAAGCTCATGCCCTAGCAGAAGCCCGTTTTATGCGGGCAGTAGCCTACAGCTATCTGGTGATGAACTGGGGACCAGTGCCGATTATCGAAGACAACCGGGCTTTGTTTACCGATACCACGGTCGCACGGAATACGATAGAAAGTGTATGGAGATACGTTTGTGAGGAAATGGAGGCCGTTGCCGATATACTGCCCGATCAGCCCATCCGCGTCGGCCGGGTGACCAAATGGTCGGCCGAGGGCATGTTGGCCCGTTTTTATCTGGCTCGGTCGGGCGTAGCGGCCAATGGTGCTGGCACACGTGACCAGGCCATGCTGGATAAGGCTAAGGAGTATGCCGACCGGGTGATCAAATTGAGCGGGGCCGAGCTTCTGGAGGATTATTACAATCTGTTTCTGTACCCTTACGACAATAATTCCGAGTCGCTTTTCTCGCTGCAATGGGTCTTTTCCCCCGGCGAGTGGGGCACACAGAATACGGTTCAACAGGATCTTGCTTTTGGTCCGGCGATCACCGATGGCGATGGCTATGGATCATCCAAGGGAGCCACCTGGTGGTTGGCAACTATGTATGAGGGAATTCAGGAGATGCCGGACGGCACTTTGCAAGGGAACCCGCTGGATAAACGGATGAAAGCAACCTTTATGCTGCCGGGCACCCGCTATCCCGAGATCACGCAGTCGCTGCCCGATGGCACCGAACAGCCACTGATCGTCCCTTTTACACCGGGCACGGCTGGTAGTAACTATAATTACATGAATGTCAAAAAATATGTGATCGGTAAGTCCAAGGACACCGGGGGAAATTCGGATAAACAATACTACCCGAACGATACCTACATGCTCCGCTTAGCGGAAATGTACCTGATCTACGCCGATGCAGAGCTGGGCAACCAGGCGTCAACGGCGGATCCGACAGCATTGGCATATTTTAATAAAGTACATACCCGTGCCCTACCGGCGCCCTACGAAGACCCACTGACCGCTGACGTGATTTTCAAAGAAAAGATACTGGAGTTTGCCATGGAAGGAAGAGCTTGGTACGACTTGGTGGCTATGCATTATTACGATAAACAACGGGTATACGGTATCCTGAACAGCCAGTACCGCTATATATTCTTTATTGAACCCAACCAGTTTCCGGACCCGACTTCATGGACCATGACCAAAACCGTTTGGGCTGAACCCGCGCTGGAGTATATAAATGCGCATGATGGCAATTTTTATATGCCGATACCTTCGGCAGAAATTAGTCAGGCGCCTAATCTGCGCAAGGAGCCAGTAGATTATTTTGCGCAATAACCACATGATTAAACGATATATTATGAGAAAATTATATAACATCATCGGCTTACTGATGCTGACAATCGTTGCGATTGTCGGTTTTCAGTCCTGTGAAAAGAAAGAACTGCCGAACGACGGGAAGCCTACTGTCCGGTATGTAAGTCTTACTGATCCGGCCTCTTCGGATTCCCTGATTGTTGCGGGATATCAAGGACAATTGATCGCATTGGTGGGCGATAACCTGGAAGAAACAACAGAGATTTGGTTCAATGACCAGCAGGCCCTTCTGACACCTCCCTATATTACGAGCCAGTCAATATTGGTGCGCGTGCCACTGGGTGTGCCTCAGGAGGTGACCAATACCATCCGGCTTGTTTTTAAGGGCGGAGGAGAATTGGAATACGACTTTCGGGTCGTGATAGGTGCGCCGGTATTAAACAGTATGCGCTGTGAGTACGTCGCCGACGGTGAGGTGGTGGCTATCCGGGGCAGTAATTTTTACGAACCGCTGACGGTCGTCTTTTCCGGCGGCTTAGAGGCAGAGATTGTATCCGTTGAAGAAACGATCTTACAGGTTCGGGTCCCTGTAGGCGCAGAAGAAGGTCCATTGACCGTGACGTCAAACTTTGGTGAGACAGTCTCCAACTTCTGGTTGCGGGACAGCCGGAATATTTTTGTGAAAGGTGATGTGCACGGCTGGTGGGGGGCTGCATTCAAAGTCACCACCGACCCCGGACCGGAGGATCCGCAAAAAATCAATGGAACTTACATCCGGGTAAAACAGGGCATCACGTCAGGTCAGTGGCTACCAATCATGGGTGGCCCCGCATCTGCTGTGGGTGCTGATCAGGCCAAAGCCGTTCCGGACGATGCCATTGAAAATCCTGAAAACTATAACCTCAAATTTGAAGTCAATACCATCAAACCCTATTCGGCAAACATGTTCCGAATCAATGTGGGCTTATATTCCAGGATCGCGGCAACTGATTTTACAGATGGTTATGATAACACAAATTATGCCTGGCCACCGCCCTATGATACGCAAGGAGAATGGGAAACCATTGTGATACCGTTTGAGCGGGTTATGGGGAGCTATAGCAGAGACCATTCCGCAGGGGGCGTCAATCCCAACGATTGGGGCTATAACATCCGGTTACTTTTTTCCGGCCCGGGTGCGCTGGATTGTGATATGGCTTTTGATAACTTCCGCGTCGTGCCGAAGGTAAATGAAGATTAAAAATAAAGTACACATCAAAAATGTATACAATGAGCAAAATATTAAATAACAGGCTTACACTCTTTGTACTGATAAGCTGTGTGTTGTCGCTGGCATCAGCCTGTAAAAAAACAGAAAATATGGATTCGTCCACGGTCGAGCTGCTTAGCTTTGGCCCGTCGGGTGTAAGGCACGGCGAAGAGATCCGCTTTATTGGCTATAATCTGGATCGGGTAACGGAAATCGAATTTGCAGGCATTACGGTGTCCAGCACCGATTTTTTAGAACATACCGCAAAAGTAATCGTACTTGTCGTTCCCGACGGAGCGAGGAACGGGTTTGTTACACTCAAGACGTCCGAAGGTGATATCGTGACCAAAACCAAATTAAATTTCACCGTAGATGTAGAAATCGTATCCTTCCCCGCAACAGCAAAACCGGGAGATAATATTACGATCGAAGGGGTGTATATGGACTGGATCTCGCAGATAACGTTTGGCGGAAAGGTGTCCGTAGAGCAGTTTGCGAGCCAATCGCATACGGAACTCGTGGTAAGAGTGCCCTTGGAAGCCAAGACCGGTAACCTTATTCTGCGGGTAGGCAATGAAACGGTGGAGACAGAAACACCGGTCACAATGACACTACCTACGATTAGCGGTTTCGATCCCAATCCGGCCGAACCATTAGGGGAACTCACCATAACCGGGACAGACCTGGATATCGTAAAAGGGGTCATTTTTGCCGGAGTGAACGACACGATAACGGATGTTACCGTACAGTCCGCAGCGACCGAATTGTTGGTCACCGTACCGGAAGGTACCCTTGGGGGCAAAGTGACACTGCTTACCTTTTCAAATGAGCGGGTGGAGAGTACAGGGAATCTTTCTATTATAGGGGCATTACCAGTACTTGATTTTCCTATTTATATAGACGCGGCCATGGCAAGTGGTGTCGCAACAATTTACAAGTCGAGCGCTGTAACCTATGCTCTTAATGATACCGAACACGTCAGACAAGGAACATCAGCTATTAAAGTAAATTATACAAAACAATGGGATTACTTCGCCCCGATTTTTCCTACTTCTGCTCCTCTGGATATATCCGGTTACAAGAAGTTAGTATTTTCTGTCTATGGAGGACCCGGTACCGAAGGTAAACAGCTGATAGTCCCGCTGGGGGGAGGTACCAATATAGGACCTATTACCATACAAGAAGGAGAATGGACCGATTATAGCCTTTCGACAGCAGATAACGCGACTGCTACGAACGTCCTATTTCAGACTAATACAGATTGGGAAGGTTCCGTGTGGTTTGACTATATGGGTTTCAAAAATGAATAACAAATATCACGGGGGCCTAACTATTTTTTAAGAATATACTAATAAATTAAGTAGAATAGATGAAAATATTTATTAATGCCATACTGGCGAGTTTCCTTCTGTTGACGGTATCCTGTTCAGGTAAAGAACCGATCGACGGCCCGGCCCCACCCGGCAAAGACAAAGATACCCCCGGATTTCTAACGGGCATGGAGATGAATAAGAAACTGGGACATGGTATTAATCTTGGAGGAGCTTATGAAGGACAGGCCGGTTGGCCTTATGATACAAGCCCTGAAGTTCTCCAAGGCTATATCAGCAAAATTGCCGAGCTTGGCTTTGAGCATATCCGATTCCCAATAAATTGGGAGCGCCCGGATCGTAGCAGCGAAACAGCTCCCTATAAAATTAAGCCGGAGTTTTTGGCTGAGATTAAGACTACGGTGGACTTTGCATTGAGTAAAGGCCTGCGGGTAATCATCAACATGCACAACCACGACGCCCTGATGGAAAATCCGGACGGTATGAGACCGATGTTTCGGGAACAATGGCGGCAGATTGCTAATGCTTTCAAAGATTACAGCGATTCCCTGCTATTCGAAATTCTGAATGAGCCCCATAGCAATCTGAGTATCGATAAATGGAATGACTTTTATGCGGATGCCCTTACCATTATCCGGCAGAATACTACTTCTTCGTCCAATAACAAACATCGTTGTGTACTGATCGGGGTGGCCAATTATGGTTCGGCTGATGTTCTTCGATTTCTGGAGTTCCCAGTGAATGATCCCTATACGATCCTTACGGTACATCTATATAATCCGTTCTGGTTTACACATCAGGATAACGAACAATATGTGGGAACGCCTTGGTTAGACACCGAATCGGAACGAGAAGTGATACGACGCATTACAGACTACATAGACGATTATGCGGCGTATCGCCAGATTCCGGTTCATATCGGGGAATTCGGGGCAACCGAATATGCGGATCCGCAAGATAGAATAAAATATACCGGCTTTCTGACCAAGCTTTTTACGCAGCGCGGGTATAGTTGGAGCTTTTTTAATTTTCATTATTCGTGGGGAATATATAACCTGACGACCAAACAGTACAACCAACCCTTAATAGCTGCAATCAGCGATTATAAGAAGCCTCTTCCGGCAGCTTATGTACCTGACCACAGCACCGTTCTTTACCAGAGTGATATCTCGGCTTCCGATGCCGATGGATGGAGCCTTAAGGTCAACCCGGGATCGGGATCAGCAGCTACAATGAGCACCTCCACCGGCAAAATCTCAGTGAAGATTACCGGCCCCGGACCTTATAGGGGGATCAGTCTGTCGAAATCAGGGTTATCCGTGCAACAAGGACGGCGGTATGCCCTTTCCTTTAAAACGGCTACTACTGTTCCAATACAGAAAGTACTGGGGATATTCGAGGAGGGAGGAAGTATAGTGGGTGAAGAAAGTAGTTTATATCTACGTGGAGCAACGGACACCTATTACCATGTCTTTACAGCGCAGAGCACTCAACCTAATGGCAAGATGACATTTTATTTGGGTGGTAACCCAAACGGCTCTACGGTCACTATCGAGGATATTCAATTTACCGAGTTTTATGATGATTAACTGGTGATTTCAAAATAATGACGTTTATGTATTTGCAAAAAAGAAAGATGAAAACAAAAACAATAATTTATACACTTTTATCAGCGTTGTTTCTGACGGCAATGTCTTGTTCGAGTAAAGGACCGATCGATGACCCTACCCTACCATCCGATGATGATCCTTCCAAAACGCCGACAGCGGCAGCAGCGTTGAATGCAAAATTAGGACCCGGAATCAATCTCGGGGGTGCCTATGAGGGGCAGGCGGGTTGGCCTTATGATACAAGCCCCCAGGTTGTTCAGGGTTATATCAGTGAAATTGCCCGGCTTGGCTTCAAGAACATCCGGTTCCCCATAAACTGGGAACGTCCGGATCGTAGCAAAGAAACAGCGCCTTATACTATCGAACCCGAATTTATGGAGGAGATAAAAACCACTGTGGATTTTGCATTGAGTAAAGGCCTGCGGGTAATCATCAATATGCAAAATCACGACGCCCTGGAGGAGAGTCCGGATGTCATGAAACCGATGTTCTTGGAACAATGGAGGCAGATTGCTTGGTCTTTCCGGAATTATAGTGATTCGCTGATGTTCGAGATACTAAACGAGCCTACTAACAACATAACGCCGGCAAAATGGAATACTCTTTTGACTGATGCGCTCTCGGTTATCCGGAGTACGCCGCAACCTTCCAAAAATAAGGAACGCTGTGTGCTGATCGGGACAGCCAATCACGGTGGGCCGGACGCCATCCGGCAGCTGAAAATTCCAAAGAACGACCAGTATCTGATCCTGACGGTTCACCAATATTACCCGTACTGGTTTACGCATCAGAATGCGACGCAGTATTTAGGGACACCTTGGGGTGATACAGAGTTTGAACGAGAATATCAGCGACGTTATGCGGATTATATAGATGCCTTTGCGGAGCTGAACAATATTCCTGTCCATATCGGCGAATTCGGTGCAACGGAGTTTGCAGATCCGCAAGATAGAGTAGAATATACGGGATTTCTGACCAAGCTTTTTACGCAGCGCGGGTATAGTTGGACTTTCTTTAACTATCATTATACATGGGGAATATATAATCTGAGTACCAAACAATATATTCAGCCCTTGATAGACGAGATAATGGATTATAAAAGTGCCGTACCACCGGCACATGTACCCGATCACAGTGACGTTATCTACGAGAGCAATATCACGACGTCCAATGCCGACGGGTGGAGTTTTTCGACAAATACAGGAGGAAGTGCGGCCTTGGTACGTTCTTCAAACAAGATGACTGTTAACATTGCCGATGGGGGAGATAATCCTTGGTCTGTTCAGTTGTTGCGCTATGGAGTCTCTATTAGACAGGGGCGACGTTATGTGGTTTCTTTTAAGGTATCATCCACAGTACCCATGCAGCGGCTACAAGCTGGTTTTACGGAAACAGACGGTGTAGCAAGCGAAGGTTATCTGTTCTACCCGCTTCAGGAAGTGGCCACGCATTATTTCATTTTTACAGCGCAAACGACGCAGACCAACGGAAGGTTAGCGATTTTTATGGGGACGAACCCGACGAATTCAGGCGTGACCATCGAGGATATTAAGATTACGGAATTCTATGATGATTGAGAAATAAATAATTTATACTATGAAAACGATTATTATTATCATGCTGGCGGCAGTGCTCTTACAGGGCACTTCCTGCTCGCGCGAACAGGCCATCGAAAAGTTTGCTGTTGATGAAATGCTCCCTGTTAGCGAAACATTTGCAGTTACGACGACTTTCCCGACAGGGGCTGAAATGAATGAACGGCTGGGACTGGGCATTAACCTCGGAGGTGCTTATGAAGGTCAGGTGGGGTGGTATAACACAGACCCCGATACGATCCGCCATTATATCGACGAAATCGTCGATCGCGGCTTCCATCATATCCGGCTGCCGGTGAACTGGGAGCGCCCCGACCGCATGGATCCAACAGCACCACCACAACCCTATCAAATTAAATGGGCGTTCATGTCACAGGTGAAGGCCACGGTAGACTATGCAATGAGCAAAGGGCTGCGCGTGATCCTGAACATGCACAACCACGATGCCCTGATGGCAAACCCGGACGCCAATAAAGCGATGTTCCTGGCACAATGGGAACATATTTCCTGGGCTTTCAGAGATTATTCTACGGACAGTCTACTGTTCGAGATCCTTAACGAACCGTACCAGAATATGACGCCGGCAAAGTGGAATACATTTTTATTAGATGGGCTTGCTGCCATCCGTAGTATGGGCGGCAATAGCCAGGAACGCTGTGTATTGATAGGAGTAGCCAACCAAGGTGGGCCGGATGCACTCCGACTTTTGAATTTTCCGAACAACGATCCGTATACAATCCTGACCATACACATGTATTACCCATTCTGGTTTACCCACCAGTCTGCGACACAATATACGGGAACGGTTTGGGATGACACGGACTTTGAACGTAATGTGATAAGAGGCTGGATGGATTATATAGACCTCTATGCAATGTTTCGTAATATTCCTGTCCATATCGGGGAGTTTGGAGCATCCCGAGATGCGGATGCAGCAGGAGATCGGGTAAAATATACCGAATTTCTGGCCAAACTTTTTACGCAGCATGGGTACAGCTGGACTTATTTCAACTATCATTATAAGTGGGGAATCTATAATCAGGATACCCAACAGTATAACTGGTCCTTGATAGGCGCACTATACAATTCTAATTATCCCATGCCTGCGGCACATGTACCTGCTCACAGTAGCGTCGTTTACCAGAGTAATATTACGGATACGAATAGTGATAGCTGGGGTATATGGACCCACGCTAACGCATCAGCTACGATGGATGCCCAATCCGGCAATAAGATCGAGGTCACGATTACCGATCCGGGAGATGAACTGTGGCATGTCCAGTTGTTGCGATGGGGATTGCCGATTGTAGCGGGCAGGCGTTATGCGGTTTCCTTCAAGGCGTCGGCCACGACTCTGTGGTACAAAATACAGGCGCGTTTCGAAGCCCCACAGAACACAACCAGAGGGGAGGGTCATTTGTTTTATACGAACGGATTTGGTACTTATAATATGGTTTTTACGGCGGATACCACAAGTTCGAATGGAGGACTGCTTTTTTCACTGGGAGCGAATGGCAGCCCTAACACACAGAAAGTGACCATCGGAGATATTAAGATGACAGAGTTCTATGATTGATAAAAAACAAATAAAAGTTATTTTGTTTTGCCTACTGCTCACGACAACAGTATATGCACAACAGCCCGTTTCCATCATTCCCGAACCGGTGGCCATGCAGCAGCTTTCGGGCAGCTTTGAGCTCCCGGCAAACATCGGGGTTGCTTTACCCGATGGAGACTTGGGGCACACCTTTGATCTGCTCCGATCAAAGATTACAACGGCCTGGGGGTATACGGTGAGCAAAACGAACAGTGCAAAAGCACATATCGTGCTGTCCCTGAACAGCGCCGAAAACGGGCAGCTCGGAGAAGAGGGCTATGCGCTGGCCGTGGAGAAGGACAAAGTTAACATATCGGCCAATACACCTGCCGGGCTTTTTTATGGTGTGCAGACGTTATTGCAATTATTTCCTGCGGACATAGAAAGCAATGAACCATTAGATGGCATTAAATGGCGTATTCCACTTGTCAGGATCACAGATTATCCACGTGTGGGATGGCGGGGGCTGATGCTGGATGTGTCGCGTCACTTCTTCACGGTAGATGAGGTCAAAAGGTACATCGACAACATGTCCCGCTTTAAGTACAACATCTTCCACCTGCACCTTACGGACGACGAAGGTTGGCGGGTAGAGATCAAAAGTTATCCACGGTTGACCGAAGTGGGCGCCTGGCGTGTCGGCAAAACGGGGAATTTCAATTTTATGTCCACGCCAGAACCTGATGAACCCAAGGATTACGGTGGATTCTATACGCAAGAGGACATGAAAGAGCTGGTCCGCTACGCCAAAGACCGTTTTATCAATATCCTGCCCGAGATAGACGTACCGGGACACAGCACCGCCGCGATTGTGGCTTATCCCGAGCTGTCCTGTACGGAGGGTGCCGACAAATATACCGTGCACGCCGGCCAGGGGTTTTTGGACTGGTCCAAGGGCGCACCGCCGATCGCTGCCATTGACAACACGCTCTGTCCGGCAAATGAAAAAGTGTATGAATTTATGGGTAAGGTGCTTGCTGAAATAGCGGCTTTGTTCCCTTTTGAATATATACATGTGGGGGGTGATGAGGCGCCGCACAACTTTTGGGAGAAAAACGATCAGATCAGGGCACTGATGGAAAGAGAGGGTTTAAAATCCATTCCGGAGGTGCAGTCCTATTTTGAAAAAAGAGTGGAGAAGATAGTCCACGGATTGGATAAAAAAATGATCGGCTGGGACGAACTCCTGGAGGGCGGTGTCAGCAAAACAACGGCTATCATGAGCTGGCGGAAAGGTAAGGCCGGTATCGGCGCCTCGAACAAAGGACATAAAGTGGTCTTCTCCACAAGCAATGAAGCCTACTACAACCTCATGCAGGGCGACCGGTCTACCGATCCGCCCCTGCCCTTTCCCTTGTCCATGACATTACGGTTTGTAGACGCCTACAATAAATTTGATCCTATTCCGGCCGATGCTGATGCCCGCTATGTGCTGGGCGGACAGGCCAACCTATGGACAGAGATGATATACAACAGCCGGCAGCTGGAATATATGACCTGGCCACGCGGACTGGCCATGGCTGAAAACCTTTGGTCTCCACCTGAACATAAGGACTGGAAACATTTTTCCGAAAAAGCCCAGCAATTCTTCAAGCGCTTCGATGCCGCTGAAATAAAATATTCGCGTGCCATCTACGATCCTATTGTTTCGCTTTCCAGAGCGGGCGAAAAGTACTTTGTCTCCCTAAGAACAGAAATAGAAGGCCTGGATGCTTATCTCAGCTTTGATTATTCTGAGCCGGACAATTTCTATCCCAGATACACAGGACCAATTGAAATTCCTAAAGATGCTGTCATCATGCGAGTCACGACCTACAGAGACGGAAAGCGTATCGGTAGAATGCTGAACATATCCCTTGCAGATTTGAAGAAAGAGGTTAGGTGAAAATAATCAGATTTATAGATCAACAACTTATTTTGGACGAATGAAATTTTATATGAATCGCCGGTCTGCGGTGCGTACGTTGCTGTACATCGCTGGAGGTTCGCTAATGCTTCCGTGCTGTATGCGGGAGTCCGGCAGGGCGAGCATTGCGCTGACCAACCTGTCCGTCAGCGAAGCGGACGAACAGCTACTTGCCGAACTCGTCGAGGCGCTGATCCCGGCCACGGATACACCGGGCGGCAGGGAACTGCTGCTGCATCTCTTCGTGCTGAGGATGGTTGACGACTGCCACGGCCCGGCAGAGCAGCAGGTGTTTACCGATGGGCTTGCCGCATTTTCGGGATGGTCGCAAAAAGAGCTCGGCAGACCGTTTGCGGAGGCGGCACCGGACAAGCGGACCGCGCTGCTCAGACGGATCGGAGAAAGCGGCGGGACGGATATCAGACAGTTTTTCGCCGTTACAAAAAGCAGGACCATACAGGGCTATCTGAACTCGCAGTACGTGATGACCAACTTGATAAAATACGAGCTCGTGCCGGGCCGCTATGACGGCTATGCCCCGGCAGACAGACCCCCGGCTCACGGTTAAAGACCAATGAAAGACAACATAAGATCAACAGACGGCAAAACATGGCTAACATAGCAATAGACAGCATAAAAGAACGGACATTCGATGCCATTGTCATCGGCTCCGGCGCCAGCGGCGGGTGGGCAGCAAAGGAATTCGCGGAAAAAGGGCTGAAGACCCTGGTACTGGAGCGGGGCCGTGACGTGAAGCACATACAGGACTATCCGACGACCAACCTCTATCCCTACGAGCTGGAACACCGGGGCGAGATGACCTACGAGGACAAGCAGGTCAATCCGATCGCCAACCGGTGCTACGCCTACGGCGAGGATACCGCACATTTCTTCGTAAAGGATGACGAGCATCCCTATATCCAGGACAAGGAATTCGACTGGATAAGGGGCTATCAGGTCGGTGGGAAGAGCCTGCTCTGGGCCCGGCAGACGCAGCGGTGGAGCGACCACGACTTTGAAGGACCTGCACGGGACGGCTTTGCGGTGGACTGGCCCATCCGGTACCGGGACATCGCGCCTTGGTACAGCTACGTGGAGCGTTTCGTCGGGATTGCCGGCAACAGTGACGGCCTGGCTACGCTGCCCGATGGGGAGTTCCTTCCCGCCTATCCGCTCAATGCCGTGGAAGACCATTTCCGCAGGTCGGTGGACCGGCATTTCAGCGGGAGGCACATCATCAGTGCGCGTTGCGCCCATTTGTCGCAGCCACAGCCTGTCCACCTCCAGCAGGGGCGCGTGCAGTGCCAGAACCGCCTGCTGTGCCGGCGCGGGTGTCCGTTCGGCGGATATTTCAGCAGCAACTCCTCGACGCTGCCCTGGGCCCTGAAGACCGGCAACCTCACGCTGCGACCGTTTTCGGTGGTACACTCCATCCTGTACGACCAGGAAAGCGGAAAGGCCACCGGTGTCCGGGTAATCGATGCAAACACTGGCGGGGAACTGGAGTTCTACGCTAAGGTCATCTTCGTCAATGCCTCTGCGCTGAACACCAACCTCATCCTGCTCAACTCCACGTCCGGGCGCTTCCCGGACGGTCTGGGCAACGACAGCGGCCTGCTGGGGAAATACGTCGCGTTCCATAATTATACGGCCCAGATCACGGCGCAGTATGACGGCCTGCTGCAGTACAGGACTGACGGGCGGAACCCCGCTGGGGGCGGCTATATCCCCAATTTCCGGAACGTGCACCGCCAGGAGACCGGCTTCCTGCGGGGATGGGCAGCGGCCGTCGGCGCAGGCCGGTACGAGCGGCGCAGCCGGGACGGCGTGGGCCATGAGCTGAAGGACGGGCTACTGCATGCGACACTGGGCAACTGGGGTATACATTCGCACATGATGGCGGAGACCATCCCGAAAGCGAGCAACCGCGTCTGGCTGGATGCCCAGAAGCGGGACCAGTGGGGCGTGCCGCTCCTACATATCTCCGTAGACTATGCCGAGGATGACTGGCAGCGGCGTCAGGACTACTATGAGCAGATGACCGCCATGTACGAGGCAGCAGGTTTCACGAATATCAGGACGAAGGATACCCCGCGCCGTCCGGGCAATGATGTACACGAGATGGGCGGTGTACGCATGGGCCATGACCCGAAGACATCGCTGCTGAACAGCTGGAACCAGCTGCACCTGTGCAGAAACGTCTATGTCACCGACGGTGCCTGCATGACCTCTACGGCGACGCAGAATCCCACGCTTACCTATATGGCTTTTACGGCGCGGGCAGTCGACCATGCGGTGCGTGAGCTGAAGCGGGGGGATTTATAGTATGTACAACGGACAATATGGAAAGAACAGCTTTATGAACGGACTGTCTAAGGGGTTGTGTTCCCTGTTTTTTGCTGCTGTGTTGCTGTGCAGCTGCTCATCGCCGGTAAGGAACGAAGAATGGCTTACTTCCACTGGGGGCAACCCGGGCCAGCGCTACGTTCGTGGCGGTGATATCACGTTGGACAACGTGCAGGAACTGCAGGTTGCCTGGGAATATGACACGGGGGACAGCCTTGCCAAGGGCTCTACGATCCCGACCACGCCGCTGATGGTAGAGGGCGTGCTTTACGGTGTTTCGGCGGATCAGCGTCTTTTTGCGCTCGATGCGTCCACGGGAGAGGAACTCTGGGTGTTCACTCCTCCGGATCCGTCCTCGCGTGGCTCCATCCGCGGCATTTCCTACTGGGAGAACGGTTCGGGCGGAGAAGGACGTATCTTCTACTCCACGGGTCCCAAGCTGTATGCGGTGGATACGGGTACAGGAGCGGCAATAGCCGCCTTCGGCAAAGGGGGATACATCGACCTGCGGGAGCAGATGGACGGGCCTTACGAAAACGCATGGATGTCGGGGAACGCTGCGCCGATATTATACAAAGACCTGCTGATCACGGGGATGCGGGTGAGCGAGGGTGCGGATGCCGCCCCGGGGCATATCCGTGCCTTTGATGTGCATACGGGCAATAGGCGATGGATATTCCACACCATTCCGCACCCGGGAGAGAAAGGCTACGATACCTGGGCGGACGGTGACGCCTGGCAGCGCGTGGGCGGGGCGAACAACTGGGCGGGGATGGCCCTTGACGAGGAACGGGGGATCGTTTATGTCCCGCTGGGCTCGGTAACACCGGACTTCTACGGGAAGCGCCGCCGGGGCTCCAACCTGTTTGCCAACTGCCTGCTGGCGCTGGATGCCGGTACGGGCAGCTACCTGTGGCACTACCAGACGGTACGGCACGACCTGTGGGACCGGGACCTTCCTGCCTACCCGAACCTTGTCACCCTGCACATGGACGGCAGGCGGGTGGATGCGGTGGCACAGATCACCAAGTCGGGGCATATCTTTGTGTTCGACCGGGAGACGGGAGAACCCGTGTTTCCCATCGAAGAAGTCCGTGTACCGGCCTCTGACCTTCCGGGGGAGGAGGCGTGGCCCGTGCAGCCCGTTCCTGTGCTTCCGGAGCCGTTCTCGCGTCAGCGCTTCGGCCCGGAGGATCTGAGCGACCGTACGCCGGAGATCCACCGGGAGCTGCTGGAGGAATACCGCCTTTACCGGAACGAAGGAGAGTTCGCCCCGCCAAGCCTTCAGGGGTCGTGGCTTTTCCCGGGCTTCGACGGCGGGGGCCAGTGGAGCGGGGCCGCGGTAGACCCCGAAAGCGGGGTCCTATACGTGGGCAGCACAGAGCTTCCCTGGCGTCTGCAGATGATACCGAACCCTGCGCTACAGGCAAGCAGCGCGACCACGCTTAAAGGTCAGGGTGCCGAGATCTACCGGCAGCGCTGCGCTTCGTGCCACGGGAGCAACAGGGAGGGCATCCCTCCTGCTTTCCCGTCGCTGCAGGGCCTGAAAGCGCGGTTTACGGAACAACAGGCCAGACAGGTGATCAGGAACGGGCGGAACATGATGCCTGCCTTCAAAGGGGTGCTCACTGATACGGATCTGGAAGCATTGCTGGCCTACCTGCTGGAACTGGAGGACAAGGAGGCCGCGCCGGTACGGTCAGCGGGAGAACCCGCTGCCGTACACCGGGATTCGGTACCGGAATATATACTGAACGGCTACAGGCGTTTCCTTGACCGGGACGGCTACCCGGGTATTAAACCTCCGTGGGGCACGCTGAATGCGGTCGACCTGAACAGCGGGAGGCTGCTGTGGAAGGTTCCGCTGGGCAATTTCGAAGAGCTGGGTATGGATGAGGATACGGGTACGGAGGTATACGGCGGTCCTGTTGTGACAAGGAGCGGTCTGGTATTCATCGCGGGCACGCAGGACGAGAAGATCCGTGCCTTTGACAAGCGTACGGGGGAGGTACTGTGGGAGCATAAGCTGCCGGCAGCGGGCTTTGCCTCCCCTGCGGTCTATACGATAGATGGGAAGCAGTATGTGGTGATCGCGGCAGGCGGGGGCAAGCTGGGCATGCGCTCGGGCAGTAAGTACATCGCTTTCAGTTTGCCGTGATCGGTTTGCTACAGTCCGTCGTTCAACCTGTTTTAGTGTTAGAGTTAACTCTTGTGCTTTATATTAGGGGTTATATCGGGCACGAGTTGGCTCCTTTAGATGACTACAATACGGATACAGAATTGAAATAGCCATATATTGAATTAAAAAAAGATTAGTATGAAAAATATTAAAAATACATTACCTTTTTTAGTTGTTATTTTTTTCGTAGCGGGGTGTGCTACATCCTCCCGAACTAAGACCTCTTCTTCTCATCCCGAGGAGTCTCTGGGCTGGCATCTGGGATCGCAGGCCTATACGTTTAAGAATTTTACCTTTACCGAAGCACTGGATAAAATCGATAGCTGTGGACTTCGGTATGTAGAAGCCTATTCAGGGCAGGAAATAGGTGGAGGTATCGATGAAAAGATGGGCCCCCGCATGTCAGAGCGCAGTAAACAATATGTCCGTGCCCTGTTGAAGAAGAAAAATATCACACTGGAAGCTTATGGCGTGGTCTATGCGAAGAATGATGCCGAATGGGAGGAAATATTTGCCTTCGCCAAGAGTATGGGCGTTAAAACCATCACGTGCGAACCTACTCCGCAGTCGCTGGACCAGGTCTCCAGGCTGTGCGATAAATATGACATCAGGGCGGCCATCCACAACCATCCGGACCCGTCCCGTTATTGGAATCCCGAAACTGTCCTACAGTCTATCAAAGGTAGGAGTACGAGGATGGGTGCAGCGGCAGATATAGGCCACTGGGTACGCTCGGGACTGGATCCTATCGAATGCCTGAAAAAGCTGGAAGGACGGATTTACCATCTGCATTTCAAGGACCTGAATGAGAGGAACAACAAAAAGGCCCATGACGTGCATTGGGGAACAGGAGTCAATAATATTCCGGGGGTTTTGGCCGAACTGAAGCGTCAGGGTTTCAAAGGAATGATATCTGCTGAATATGAATACAATTGGGATAATAGTGTCCCTGATGTCACGCAGAGTGTGATCAATTTCCGCGAAATGGTCAGATCGTTGAGGTAGTGAAGGATTTGTGACACCTAAACAGCATACCGCTGAAATATTGCGATCGGGCAACAGATACATCGCGTTCAGTTTGCCGTGAGAAGTATTGCTGTACTACTTTTGGCAGAATTCGATCGTAGTTTACTTCTTGTGATTAATATGGATAATCCTCTTTAGTTTCGGTCAGCCAATTTTTTATATTGTCCATGATGGCTGAAGTCTGCGGAGAGGTAATTCCACGCTCTACATCGTTTGTAAAACCTATTTCCCTCAGCCTTTCTTCCAGCTGTTGCCGTTGGGTGTAATTAAGTATCTCGACGATGACATCAATATCTTCTGTCGGCCTGACTTCAAGGACAGGCCGATCGGCATATAAAGATATTGTTGCACCTCCTACGAAAACGACAAGTTCACGTAACTCTTGCAGAGCTTTATTTACCGCCTTGATCCGTACTGTGTTAGTATGATTTGACACGAGCTAATAATTCCTCTTTCAGCGCCTCTTCTGCAATGGCCTTCTCTCTAAGCCTGCCTACCCTGATCACATCCAGCAATGCCAACAACCGATACAGCTCTTCATCTTCCTGTATAGCTTTCACTTGGTTGGCATAGAATGGTTCTATGGCTTGTCCCGAGACCGATCCGGAAGAAGATGGCCACACATAGGCCTGTTCGCTACTCATAAATGACTGCATAAATGGATGAGAATGCGCTGTCGGTATACCTCTTGTCAGTATTCCTGGCTGAGCAGGAAATACATATTTCATACCGTGTAAAAGAAAATCGATCAGGTTACCCCGTTGGACATGGCGCTTTTCAAAATCGATCAGATAGGCATAAAGGCTTCTTTCCAACGATTCCGACACCTCTGAATTACTAATATGTAGGGAGTTGGCTAAATCTTTCAGTTGCCAGTTTTCGCCATCCATGGTTACAATCTTGAGTAAGATAACCATATCCTGTGGTCTCATGCCATTGTGCTTACGCCTCATGACACAAAGATAAAGAATGTTTTGTGATTTGCAAATCGCGAATTGCAAAACAAAATCAGGGTTTCAAGGGGATGATAGCTGCTGAATATGAATACAATTGGGATAATAGTGTCCCTGATGTCACGCAGAGTGTGATCAATTTCCGCGAAATGGTCAGATCGCTGAGGTAATGAGGCAAAGACCGCCCCGTAAGAATAGAGGACTGCCTTTTACTTTTCAAAAATATTTTGAAAAAAACAGTAGTGAGTCCCGGATATGCTTTTGCCAGTAAGGCCATTCATGTCCTCCCTCACGTTCTTCATATTCGTGGGGGATACCGGCTTCAAGCAATTGATGATGCAATAGACGATTTTCATCCAAAAGGGTATCCAAAAGCCCACAATCAAAACGTATAAAGGGCAATTGGTGCTTATGCTTCATGATGGTCAAAAAAACACTGTTATCTTTTGCTTCCTTTTGTAACAGGCCATTAACCTCTTCTTCTACAAAGAGTTCCATCTGTGCAAGGTGTGTAAGGGAAGAATGAGCAGCAACCGCCGAAAACTGGCCGGCGTATCTTGTTCCGATCTTTAGGGCACCAAAACCTCCCATGGATAAACCTCCAATAAATAGCCGGGACGACGTACGGACTGACGGTATACATTTTTGTACCGCAGCTGGTACATCTTCGGCGATCCATTTTTCAAAATCCAGACCATCGTGCGGTATATACCCGGATCCATCTCCCCATAATCCATCGGAAGGCATCGCGATGACCGCGGGAGGTATTTTTTTTTGCTGCATCATCTCCAATGCGGTAATATGCACTCCCCCATTTAATGTCCAGCTCCAGGAACTTCCGTACACGCCATGCAGCAAAATAATCAAAGGACAGTCCTTTACTGTCTCGAGAAACGGCGGTACGAAAACACAAATGTCCCCCCGACCTTTCAAATGGCGACTTTTTACCGTAATGTACCTCAAACAGCTGTTTTCAAACTGTGGCTCCGATATTTCTATAGTTCTGAATAATTCCATTTATACAAATTCAATCACGCCTTTTGCATTCTTACCTTGCAGCAGATCATCGAAAGCCTGTGGTAATTGAGAAAGTGAGTAGGTTCTCGTGACAAGTTCATCCAGAAAGAGTTCTTTCTTTTCGTAATGATCGATAATCGCCGGAAAATCTATCGCGGGCCTACACTTGCCATATAAGGGATTCATATAAATTTTATCCCACTCAAACAGATTCATATCGATATTGATTTCCTGTTCGATGCCACTCACCTGTATAGCTGTTCCCCCGTTTCTGACCATCGCCAGCGGCGCGGCTCCTAGTGCAGGGATTGCCGTACATTCAAAAGCATAATCTGCTCCCCTTCCGCCCAATAGATCTTTTACTTTTTTTGCCGCATCCAACAGCAGTGTGTCTTTTTTTGACGCCGTGATCGTATGCGTGGCTCCCATTTTCTTTGCCATAGCAAAGCGTTTTTCAAGAATATCAATCACGATGATTTTTCCTGCTTTAGCCAGACGCGCACCCTGTATGACATTAAGCCCCACACCTCCTGCACCGATGACGACGACCGTGGATCCTTCCGTCACCTTTGCCGCATTCATCACGGAACCGTAGCCGGTCATCACGCCACAACCAATAATGGCCGCAGCCGTAAAGGGCATATTTAACGCGTGGTTTTTGACCACGGCAGCTTCTTTGACTAAGGTATATTCGGAGAGCGTACCCAAATGAAAGGCACGACTGATAGGACGTTGTCTCCACATGGTTCCACCCTCATGTGCTGATCCCGCGCCGACACCGGTGACCGGGGAATTATTTTCACAGATATTCGGATTGCCGGTTTTACACTGAAAACAAAAACCACAGGGAATGGCCCAATTCAGAAGCACATGATCCCCTTCTGAAAGATGCTGTACATTTCTCCCCACTGCCACGACTATGCCGGCTCCCTCGTGCCCCAGAATCATTTCCCGGCCCCACTGCAATGAATCGTAATCGGTGTGACAAAGTCCGGCAGCCTTTATCTGCACCAGAACTTCATCGGCCGCAGGCTGATCCACCTCAACCGCTTCCATAGAAAAGTGACCCTTACCATCCGTTATGGCCGCGTACCCTTTCGTCATATTCTTTTATTTACAAAACCAAAGGATTCATCTGCGAATCAGCAAGCATACCGACCTCTTTACCCATTAGCCAAGCCTCGAGATCGGCTTTCTGCCATTTGTTCTTGGGTTGGGTAACCTTCGCACCATCCGCAATATAAATAACTGTAAATGCTTCTCTCATGAGGTCCGAATGGTTGCCCGGAGCTCTGTGGATCGTGTAGCCGTAGTGCCATGTTGCATCCCCGGCTTCCATGTGCTCGGCATAGGCTATAGGGAATCCATTTTCCTGAACATACTTATCAAACGATGCTTCCGATTCGTCGGATATCTCAAAGTCAAAGACATTTCCTTTTTTATGTGAACCCGAAGCAAAGGTCAACATACCCATATCGACATCAATATCGACCAGCGGCATCCACATCGTAATCGTATTCGATGTATCGATGGGCCAATAGTACTGATCCTGATGCCAAGGGGTGGGCCCGCCACCAGCCTCTTTGAACAGGGCCTGATCATGGTAGATGCGGACATTCTCGACACCCAATAAGTCCGCGGCGACCCGGGCCAACCGTTTAGACAGCACCATCTTTTTGACACCCTCGTCATGCAGCCATAGGTTCATGATCTGTAAGAAGGCTTTACCGTACGTATCACGGTCTTCCATCTTTCGTTTTTCCGTGTTATACTTCATTGCAGCCTGGGATACAACATCGCGATAAGCGTTGACTTCATCGGATGACAATAAGCCCTTAGTGAGCGTATGGCCGTCTTCTCGAAATTGTTCAACCTGAGATTCGGAAACACGGTGCAGACCGTCAAGAGGAGGTAATGTGTGTGTGTTCATAATGCTAAATTTTATGAAACTAAATACCGCATATCCTTCAATGATTAAAAGGGCAATATTGGCATAATATTAGGATATATTACCCAATATTATTATTTTCACATTTAAGCGAAATAAAATAGCCCATGTTGAAAGCTTCTTTTGAAATCATTACCCGTGCAGGCAAAGAATCCTTTACCATCCGGGAATTTGATCGGAAAGGGTTTTCCGCACCGTTCCACTACCATCCGGAATATGAACTGACCTTTATCACGCAGGGCAAAGGGGAACGCTTTGTAGGTAGTGATATGTCTGCGTTTGAAGAGAACGACCTGGTACTTCTGGGAGCGGATCTGCCGCATTGCTGGAAACTGGATACCCCTAAAGATACAACAGCTGGTTCATTTGTCATTCAGTTTAGTCCTGACTTTCTGGGCGGTCATTTCTTTGATACGCCTGAACTGTCCAGGATTTCCGATTTATTGAAGAAAAGCAACAGTGGGATCGAGTTTAGCGGCAGGATCAAAAATCAGGTAAGAGAAAGCATGCAGCAAATGCTGTTGGAAAAAGATAATTTTGAGCGATTGCTCCTATTCCTGAAAATCCTCCACAGCCTGTCCTTATCCGATCAATATCGATTGCTCAACAAAAACACGGACTCCGAAGCATATTCCCACGACAACAGGGAGAGGATCCTGAAGGTGTTCGCTTATATCGTCGAGCATTTTCGAAGTGATATTTCCGTAGCCAATGCTGCCGCCACTATCGGGATGACCACAAATGCCTTTTGCAGATACTTTAAAAAAATGACTCGCAAAACCTTTATAGAGACGGTCATCGACTACCGGATAAGCTATGCTACCCAACTACTCGTACAGACCGATTATAATATCACAAACATCTGCTATGAATGTGGTTTTCGGGATATCTCCCATTTTTATAAAATGTTTACGGCACGGATGCAAATGAGCCCACTCAATTACCGCAAGCGGTTCCTAAATACCATTAACCTTAGTTGAATCGGATTCGACTATAGTCGGATTGCTTTTGCATCTATGTAAACGGATCTTACCTTAAGGCAGATGGCTTACCTTCCAAGGTAGCACCCTCTTTAATTGTAGTTTGGAAGAAGAGTGCAAAAAGCAACGCAGGACAAGATCCGGAAATATTGATGCCTTAATGTGATCCTCCTACGTGCCACACCCTTTCTACTTCTTCGAGGGTTTTACCCTTGGTTTCCTTGACCACTTTCCAGCTAAAGACAAAATTTATGACGCTGAAAAACCCAAAGGTCCAGAATGTTGCAGCCGCACCGGCATAATCCAATAACCAGGGGAAAAATTGTCCCACCAGCCAGACGGCAACCCATAGGGACATCGTACAGATGGATACCAATTTGACACGCAGATCTGTCGGAAAGATCTCATTGATGATAATCCAGGTGATCGGCCCCAGCGAAAAAGCAAAACAGGCGATAAACAACAACATCAGCACAAGCAGTACAACACCTTCCGTATATCCCCAATGAAAGAGAGCGCCGAGGGCAAAAAGAGAAAAAATAATCCCTCCCAGCCCGGTTTTCAACAGAAACTTCCTTCCATATTTATCCGCATACTTGATCGCCACAAAAGTGAACAGCAGATTTACACTACCAATGACAATCTGAAAAGCCAAGGCATTATCTGCCTCCATGCCCGCGGATTGGAAAATGCGGGGACCATAATAGATGATAGCGTTGATACCCGAAAACTGCTGCAATACCGCTAGTGTAATCCCTGTGAAGAGGGGCAGCCTGATTCGTGGGTCGGATAAGCGGATCTTCCGTTTTTCTGTTTTTTGTTTTGCATTATCGAGTGCTTCAATTTCCTGAAGAGCCTCTTTCGGTGTCCGCACGCTCTTCAGGACGGCGGTTGCTTGGTCTTTTTTGCCTGTCCAGACCAGCCAGCGCGGACTTTCGGGAACACGCAATAACATTCCCAGAAATATCAGCGATGGAATAGCCATGACCAAGAACATCGGCCGCCAGGTTTCTTCCACAAAAAACCAGGTCATCATACGGCTGCTAAAATCATGTTGTGAAAAGTGTACGAGCAAGGCATTGGAGAAATAGGCCAACAGGATGCCGGCCGTAATGGCCAATTGATAATAAGCAACCAGACTTCCACGCTTTTCGGCAGGAGCAAACTCAGAGATATACATGGGCGAAATAACGGATGCCATGCCCACACCGATGCCGCCAATTAAGCGCGCTGCCACCAAGGTTGCAAAGGTCGGAGCGAATGCACAGCCGACTGCGGATACTAAAAATAGGATCCCGGCCAGTATGACGGTACGCTTACGGCCGATGCGGTCACTCGCTAATCCCGTAATCGCTACACCAATGATACATCCCAACAGGCCACTGCTTACCAACCAGCCTTCAGCTATACTGTCAAGTGAAAATTGTGCCGTGACGAACGTGATAGCTCCGGAAATAACAGCCGTATCAAATCCAAACAGTAAGCCGCCGATAGCTACTGCTATACTAATATAGTTGATGCTTACCGTCTTATACTTAGCGTTGGTAGTCGTCTTCATAACGTTGAATGTCTTCTTGTTGCCAATTGCCAAAAGCAACCTCTAATACTCGGATAGGCTGATTGCCGCGATTACTCAATCGGTGACGCTCTTCTGCCGGAATCCACACTTCCTCGCCGGCCTGTGCTTCCCAGATCCGGTCACCGACCTGTATCGTAGCGCCATCATCGATAACGATCCAAAGTTCGGCCCGGCCTACATGAGATTGCAGGCTCATCCGCTGCCCCGGCAACATAGTCATCAGGCTGACTGTACTCGCCTCGTTGTTGGCAAACTGTTTAAAGGTGCCCCATGGCCGTGAGACAAAGGCTACATCGGGCTTTTCCGAAGGAATAAATTTTGTTTTATAATTCATCTGCTATTATTTAGTTGTAAACGCCTGTTCTGACATACGCTTTTATAGTCGCACATTCCTTTCCTTCACTCTCACCGAATGGCCGGATCGTATACGTCTTAAGCTGCTCCGGAATAATGAACGTCTCCGCATAATGTACCACAAAAGGCGCAAAAGCACCGGTCGGGCTTTCAACTATGGCTTCCCTTCCTGCTACTAAGTTAAGCACATTAACACTTCCATTCGTATGGTGAAGTACAGGCTTGGAAAACCAATGCCGTCGGGTCTCAATGAATTGCCGTTCGTGCAGACCCGTGCTCTCCTCGCTCCATCCGTCGCCATTTGTTATCGGCTTAATGGCGTTTATCAGTTCTTTTTCTGTGCTGTCGGGCTGTCGTGCCCAATCGATGACATGTTGTCCATGATCGATATTTATCGGGCGGGGCTTGCCGTCCAGCCCCAGCTGACCCCAATCCCAGAGCTTAAACGTAAAAATGTAGGGCGTAGCACTGATTTCGAGCACCATGCAATTGCTGCAAGAGCAATGTACTGTACCCGCCGGAATGGATATATGGTCGTGCTTTTTGACCGGCCATCGTCGAGCATACTTATCGACGTCAAACGTCTCCCCGGTGAGGTTGGATTCCCGCAGATCCTCGATCATCGCCTGTGGCGCTACACCTTCATTCAATCCCAGATATACATAGGCATCCTCGCCGGTATCCAACAGGTAATAGCTTTCTTCCTGGGTGTAGGTCATCCCGAAGTTTTCGCGGATGTACGCCGCCGTCGGATGTACCTGAAGACTTAAGTTCCCTCCTTCCATGGTGTCCAGTAAATCGAAACGGATGGGGAATTCATCGCCAAACCGAGCTTGTACCGCATTTCCGAGGAGCTGTCGGGGTTGAGTAAAAACCAAATTTATGGCTGGTGTTTCGAAAAGAATACCATTGAAGTCAAGCAAAAGGCTGTTTTCTTCCGGCACACAATCAAACCCCCATGCAAAGTTCGTGGCGTCACTATCTATATCAAAATGCGTCTTCAGCCATTGCCCCCCCCAGGGACCGGGATCAAAGAAGGGAACGACACGAAAAGGGCGTGTCACTACCTGTTCCAATGCCTGCCGGAAAAGGTCGCCGGAGACCAATTTGGGACCCTGTGCATGTGTGGTGTCCACAAAAAAATCGATGCGGTGCAACAGCGTCTTCTTCCATTTATCGCATACACGCCAATCGACGAAAAATGCCTGTTTGTATTGCAGCCCTGCACTCAACGTCGCATTTTCTACCCCGAGGTTGCTTATTTCATTCCGTCTGAATCGTTGCTGAATCTCCCAACGGGGCATGTCAAAATAAACGAGCAGATCTGCTTCAGGATAGATCAAAGAGGCTCCCGGTCCATACACGTAAAACACACCAGAAGGCTGCTCGTTGATATATTTTTGTACGGATGCTACCTTAGTCTCGTCAAAAAAGTCGGGCATGCGTAGACGTGTGATATACCCGAATACCCGATCGTCCGTCACATCCGGATAGACCAGTTGCTGGATATGCGCTTCGGCATGCATATAGTCTGGCGTGTGATAAAATTTGCCGGGGAAGTTGCTTTTTAGCATCGGCATGATCTCCCTGTCGTTTACGCCGTGATAACATTCAAAAACCACCACTTTCTTATCTTTTTGTATGTTGTCGAGCTTTTTGGCTATCGCTTTGCAACAGTTTTTCCAACCTTCGTGTGATGCGGTGGTATCGCCATCAATGGTTACACGCGGTTGCTTGTCATAATTCGAAATCGGATGTTTGCTGCTTTCTTGAGGTTGCATTTCTTTATTAATTTTTTGAACTTTTTTATCTTCATTTAAATCGGATGATGCAGCCCATACACTGCCCCCAGGATACCTGCGTCACTTAAAAGTTGTGTCGGGCGAATTTGTACGTCGCCCCAGGGACACCAGGCGTGTTGTCGTACTTTTTCAGTAATATAGGGAACGATGTCGGAACTACTGTTTAACACACCCCCGCCCAAGACCACGACTTCGGGATCGTAGGCATGGATGAGATTGATAATGCCGGCCGACCATATATCGAGGCATTCCTGACGTACCTGAATGGCAAAGGGATTCCCGCTGTTTGCAGTTTCAAACAAGGCTTTGAAGTCGGTGAAAGCCATTTCGGATGTGTTTTTGAGGCTCCATGCCGACGCATAGGCTTCCACACAGCCCAAATTGCCACAGGTGCATTCCCGGCCATTGTACCGCACCGAAAAATGTCCACCTAGACAACCTGCTTGAAAATGTTTCCCCCGGAGGAGCTGGCCTGCTATAATGGCTGCCGTACCGATCCCGGTTCCAATGGTCATGACTACCAGATTGTCTGTATCTTTCCCTGCGCCATATCTCCATTCGCCAACCGCCGCCATACGGGCATCATTGTCGATAAAGAAAGGTACAACCCAATTCCGTTTTACCCATCCGGCCAAATCCAGGTGTAATGCATCGTCATACTTCTGATTGGTTGATATGATCCGTTGTGATCGGGAATCGACGATACCGGGAAAAGCCAGTCCAACGCCATCCAGCCCGCTTATGGGCAAACCGGTGCGCACAATCAGGTTATCTATGGCTTCTTGAATGGCTGGCAGGTGCCGCTGCAAGCCTTTGACGGATTGAGCCGGGATGATTGTTTTTGCCGTCACCACATTGTCTATGACAAGGCCTACTTTTATTCGAGTGCCGCCAAGGTCTATGCCGATGGAGTAATTTGCTGTATCCATGATAAATGCTTTAACGGGTCGGCCTATCGATCAAGGTGGGTATTCCCTCCTTCCTGACCAGTATTTTTGAAAAACCTTCCCGGTCAATGCGCTCGTAATCGTATCCGGCATCCGCCGGCCAACAGGCTCCGAAAGAGAGTACTCCGCTACCCGTATTAGCAGTACGATGGGCCACGCCTGCAGGGATGTAATGGAGGCTTCCCGGATACATTTTCTCGGTCCAGGTGTTGCGTTGTTGATCCATCAGAAGCAAGGCTCCCTCTCCTGCGATGCACCAATAATATTCTGCGCGGTCCTGTATTTGGTGGAAATGGCCACGGGTCATGAAATATTCGTCGCCCACCCTGCCCGGATGGATAAAAGTTATACCGAAAAAAAGTCCGCCCAATGTCCCGGAAGGGACCGGCAGATAACTCTCTACTTCATAAATCACTTGTTCGTCTGGAAGTTTTCTGCCTGCTTCGGAGTCGCTGAAAATGCTTCGTATATCTTTCAGAGTCTTTACCGATCGTTCTACATCGGTACCGGTTAAGTGTCGACCGTCATACCGGGTTTCGGCTAATAAAATATTGCCCATTACTTCACTTCAATTTTGCGAGAACTAAATACTTTTCCTTCGTCTGAATGGTAGTATACTAATAGCTCATATTTGCCGTTGGTCTTTGGCATTTTTAAGCTGAACATGCAACGTGTACTGCCCAAAGGGTCGACTTTGACGGAATAGGTTTTCTTTTGTAGGGATGTCCCTGTTTCGTCGATCAATTCAAACACGAGTTCCTTTTCGAAAGTATCGTATGTGTCGTTGACAACATTTACTGGAACTGCGATTGACGCTCCTCGCCATATCCTTTCTGTCCAGTAATCAATCATGATGCCGACAGGTGCGAAAGCCGGTTTGACGTATTTGATAAAATAAGGGTCGTATTCCAATTGTGCCACGTCGATAAAGTGATCGCTGGTTTGTCCTCTAGGATCGGCTGTCCGCGAATAGCCTAACCCGCAAAAGTGCAGGACCCCGGCACAACGGCGGTGTCCCCGCCAATATTCAGTCAGTGCAGCTAGGTAGCGTGCATACAATTCCCTGCGTTGGTCGGTTGTAAGCTCCCCCATCCCGATACGGTTGTAGACGGGTTCAGACAGCGTGGTCGGACTACCATCTCTGTTCAGCCACAACCACCCGTATTCATTGATGATAATAGGGTTGTTATAATACGTGCCCTCTGGCGATGGACTCTTTTCGTTTGGGCCGTTATCAGGGAAACGCTTCCCTTCTAGAACGTCTCGCAGCGGGCCGTCGGAAGACGGTGTCGCTAAGCGTTGATATTTATGGAACAGATACGGATGGGCCTCAACGATATCTGTCTCGGACTGGGGTGGTGACCATCCATTGTCCCATGGACGATTGGACAGATCTAACGACCGTACTTGTTGGATAGCTTTCCCGGTCTCAGCTGTGATTGTCTCGTTTTGTGCGTCCCAAATGACGACAGATGGATGGTTCCATCGTTCGCTCATCCACGCCTTATACTCGTTGGCCAGATGGTGTGCGGGTATGGCATTTGCCCATATGGGGTATTCATCCTGCACAAGAAAACCTAGGCTATCGGCAATTTCGTACCAGCGCTCGGGAGGGAATCCGATGCAGAATCGCGCTGAATTCCAGTGCATTGATTTATAGCTTTTAATCAAATTGACGACCCACTCGTCGTTCCAGGGTAGTGATTGTCGAGCGTCATCTTCAAAAAAGCGGTAGAGCGTGACATTGGTTCCCCGCAGATAGTAAGGCTTGCCGTTCAACAGTCCGTAAGGTTTACCCTCTTCAAAACCGAACGTACGCAGGCCAAACCGGGTCACATGGCTGTCGCCGTCTGTCATAAGTTCAAGGGTGTAGAGAAATGGATCTTCGGGTGACCAGAGCCGTCCATTTGGGATATCGACCTGAAAATCCACGAGCTTGCCGAAGTAGTCAGCCTGTCCTCTTGTTACTTCTTTGCCCGACTTTAGTTCTTTGACGACATAAGCGATCTTACCTTTATGCGGTTGAGAGCTTTTGCTGTTGAGCATCAAGTTTGTCTGTACCCGAATGGATGGTTTTTCGGTGTTGGGGGCAATTTGTACATTGGTAATAAACGGATAACCGGAACGTATAATTTCAACCTTATCATATATACCCGGGATATAGCGTTTCTTTTCAAAATCATGTCCATTTGTTACGGTATCAGGCAACATGTTTCGGCAACCAACGCCAATGATCAGCTCGTTGTCCTTCCGTGGTTTATTTAGATATTTTCCGATGTCAAAAATACCTGACGTAAAGGAGTAGGGATTTTCGCCGACGAGCTGACCGTTTATATACACTTTGGTATGGTACATGGCTTTATAGATCTTTAAATAGACCACCGCAGCGCTTTCTGTTTTGAAATGACATCGGTACCAGTATACCTTGTCGTTTAATAGATCGTTATTGGGCATACCAAGGGCTGGGTTAGCCAGATCGATCAACCCCGGTACAGGCACGGTATAAGCAAACCGATTGGGGGCCTGGTCAAATGATTCGGTATAGGCCAATTCCCAATTGCCATTCAGTGAAAGGACTTGGCGCAGCTCTTCCTTCGGTTTGCCGCTTCCGAAAGCCTGTGAAATCCAGAAGATGCTCATGAGAGCAATCAAAGCAATCTGCATACCTGCCAGATTGCTTAATTCTTTTTTAATCGTTTGGGTCATATGTGTAATAAGAGTATGGATACTTGCCATGATATTATCGGTTATTGGCTCACCAGCATGAGGAGCCTGTCATATTTTTGAAAACACTTCTAAACAGTTTATAAAGTTCGTATCAAAAGTATATAAAAATATTAATATAAGAAACATAAAAACAATAATAATATATAAATATCTATTTACCAATAATATAAACTAATTATTTATACCATACAGTACGTAACAGTAAGTATATTTGACTTTAAAAAAATGAAATCTTACAGATCTTTTTTAAATTTGCTGTTCAAATGCAGGAAAGGATGATTGACCTTATTAAAATAACCCCAGATTCGCCCGTCCCTAAATACAAGCAGATCATTAATTCCATATATGACGCACTGGATAATAAAGTCGTGGAGAAGGGAAATAAAATGCCGTCCATCAATGAACTTTGCAGAAAATATAATTTATCGAGGGATACCGTGATTACCGCATTTAATGAGCTTCAATCCAGAGGCATCGTTACGTCACAGCCCGGAAAAGGTTATTATATAGCAAAACCCTCGGCTGATCAACACCATCATATCTTCCTTTTGTTCGACAATCTTACTTCCTATAAGGAAGATATTTACAGTGCATTCCGGGAGGAAATCGGTCGTAAAGGAAAGGTGGAGATTTACTTCCACCATTTTAACCTCAAAATCTTTAACAATCTCATCGAGGACAGTATCGGTGATTATACGGCCTATGTGATCATGCCTATTCCCAGTAAAAGCGTGGAACCTATACTGGACCTTATTCCCAAGGATAAAATCTATATACTCGATCGAGGGCGGCGACTGTTCGGGCGGAAGTTTCCTTCTGTATGTCAGAATTTTAAAGAAGATGTATATAATGCGCTCCGGTCTGGTTCGGATCTGATTGGCAAATATCAAAAGCTGTCTATGATCTTTCCCGAACCGAGCAATATTCCGCGGGACATCAAACGGGGTTTTGAACGGTATTGCAAAGAAATAGGGATGGACTACGACATCATCCAGGAATTCTCTGCTGATAAATTGGCAAAAAACCAGGCCTATCTCGTATTCGATGATAAAAGCCTGGTTAAACTGGTACAATCGGCACAGGCGTTGCGCTTTGTTCCCGGCCGTGATATTGGGATCATTTCCTACAACGACACGCCGTTGAAATCTGTGGTGGCCACCGGCATCACAACTATTTCAACGGATTTTACCGCAATGGGTAAGAGCATGGCTGATCTGGTCCTAAATCGAAAAAAAGACCATATTATTAACCCCTGTTCTTTGATCAGAAGAAATTCGATGTAATGGGTACAAGCTACGAATCCCTACCCTACATAACCTCGGGGCGATGCGGTACAGATAGCAAAGGCATTATTTGAGCGTTATCATAAGCCCATGGTAGACATCTATAAAAATGCAGTTAACCCCATAACGGGCGAAATACTTCCAGAACCTGTTTTTTAGTGGACAGAAGTTGCTTGCTCACGTTTTTCGATCGAAAAATTGTTAAACCCCACTCCTATTTCTATTTCTAGTAGCTTTTGTTGTAGCATTTCGAGAATGGCCAGGAAGTTGTAAACAAGCTGTACTTTGTTTTCTGAATTTTTAAGAATATGCTGAAAATCCAACTTCTTGTTCAGTTCAATCAGTTGTGTAATCGCTTTCTTTTGCTGCTCGATGGTATAGGGATATTTTACGACCGTGTGTGTGATCGGTTGTGCACGATGTGTAAAATTATACATCATCTTTTCATACACCATCATGAGTTTATACAGATCGAAAGAAGCCAGCTCCTCTTCTGTGATTTGTCGCTTTGTGCACTTTATATCTTGTATGATATTTCCCCGGACATGTAGCTTTTCTCGGCCGGCTTCGAATACTTTCAGTTGTTCGCAGACATCTTTAAACTGTTTGTAGAGAATTAGTTTTTGGACAAGTTGCTGTTTAAGGTCGACCTCGTTTTCATTTTCATCCAATTCAGGCCGTGGCAACAACATCTTGGCTTTGATTCGCATCAGTGTTGATGCCACAAAGATGAATTCGGACGCCAACTCAATATTAAGTGATTGCATCTGTTGGATGTAATCCAGAAAATCATCCGTAATCTTTGAAATAGGAATATCATGTATATTCAATTCATCGCGTTCGATGAAAAATAACAACAGATCAAAGGGGCCTTCAAACTGCTCAAGCTTAATCTCGTAATGTGCCGGTTCCATATGTTAACTCAAAATTACGGAATCGTAAACACAATATTCGTTTTTACGGGGACAAAGTTTAAACAAGTCCGCTGTTAATTTGTATATATATTCCACGGTTTATGGAAATTAGTTGTTACTTTGTAACTTATTTGATAATTTTTAAGAGGCATGCAAATAGACGCGGGAGAACTTTTGAAAAATATTCAGTATCCGGAAGACCTTCGTAAGTTAAAAGAGTCGGAATTGGAGCAGGTGTGTAAGGAGCTCAGGCAGTTTATCATTGACACAGTCTCGGTTCACGGAGGACATTTTGCGGCGAGTTTGGGCGTCGTGGAACTGACTGTCGCTTTACACTATGTATTGAATACACCCTACGACCAGTTGATATTCGACGTGGGTCATCAAGCATACGGGCACAAAATATTAACAGGAAGAAGAGATGTTTTTCATACCAATCGGATACTGGGAGGCATCTCTGGGTTCCCTAAGCGGGAGGAGAGTGTGTATGATGCTTTTGGTGTAGGACATTCCTCGACTTCAATTTCCGCCGCATTGGGTATGGCTGTAGCTTCAGCCTATAAAGGAGAACATGATAAGCAACATGTTGCTGTAATCGGTGACGGTGCTTTAACGGGAGGTATGGCATTTGAAGCCCTTAATCATGCCGGTATCGAAAAGTCGAACCTACTGGTTATCCTCAACGACAACTGTATGTCGATCGATCCCAATGTGGGCGCATTGAAAGAATACCTGACTAGTATTACTACATCAAAAAGCTACAATCGTTTTCGTGACGAATTAGTCGCACTCTTGGCGAAGATATCAAAAAATGGACCTGATGCATACGGTTGGGCAAAGAAACTGGAGCAAAGCGTAAAAGGTACACTATTGAAGAGTGCAAACTTATTTGAGTCGCTTAATTTTCGCTACTTTGGCCCTGTAGACGGGCATGATGTAAATAAGTTGGTCAAGACACTTGAAGATCTCAAGCATATCAATGGGCCAAAGTTATTGCACGTCGTCACGGTTAAGGGAAAAGGGTATACATTGGCTGAAAAAGATCAGACCACATGGCATGCTCCGGGGTTGTTTGACAAAATTACCGGTGAAATTAAAAAGTCGCCTTCCGAAAAGCCGCAGCCGCCGAAATATCAGGACGTCTTTGGTCATACTTTGGTAGAGCTTGCAGAGGGCAACCCAAAAATAATGGGGATAACGCCGGCTATGCCGAGTGGTTCGTCGATGAACATTATGATGAAGGCGCTGCCGGATCGTGCATTTGACGTCGGTATTGCGGAACAACATGCTGTTACGTTCAGTGCAGGCCTTGCTGCTCAGGGTTTGATCCCTTTCTGTAATATTTATTCTTCTTTTATGCAACGGGCATACGATCAGGTGATCCATGATGTCGCATTACAAAACTTGAATGTTGTCTTTTGTTTAGACCGAGCTGGGTTGGTCGGGGCAGATGGGCCTACACACCATGGGGCTTATGACATTGCGTATATGCGCTGCATTCCCAACATGACGGTGGCATCGCCGATGAATGAAGAAGAGTTGCGGAATTTGATGTATACGGCACAACATGACGATATGGGGCCGTTTGTTATTCGTTATCCAAGGGGCAATGGCGTAACGGTGGATTGGAAAAGACCATTCAAGAGATTGGAAGTGGGAAAAGGCCGGAAGATAGTTGACGGTGAAGAGGTCGCGATATTGAGCTTCGGACCTATCGGTAATGAAGTCTCTAAAGCCATTGTAACATTGAATGCGGAAGGTATTTACCCCGCACATTATGATTTACGTTTCGCAAAGCCTCTGGACGAAAACATGTTACATGAGGTATTTAAGAAATTTCAAAAAGTCATCACGATCGAAGATGGTTGTTTGCCGGGAGGTGTGGGCGCTGCCATTGTCGAATTTATGACCGATCATCAATATAAGAATCATATTATCCGTTTGGGAATACCGGATACCATAGTGGAGCATGGTGAGCAGGCAGATTTACGAAATATTTATCGGTATGATGAAAAAGCCATCGTCGAAGAGTGCCGGAAACTCATAAAAGCGGCCCCCACAAAGTCGTTAGTGGGGTAGTAAAGTCAGCTTGACACTTAAAAAAGATAAAGCCACAAATTTTTGTGGCTTTTTTCTTGAAAATCAACTTAATAATGAGTAGATTTACTCGTGTAGAGTTTTCCACATTTTTAATAAACCTAATGGCGGAAAAAGATTTTTTAGGATTGGTGGTAGCTGCAAGTGAAGCTTGTGGAAAAAGATTTTTTAGAAGGTTCCGTTTGGAAAAAACGGAGGTGTTTTTTATTTAAAATATTGTCTTATAATGAGTTGTAGTTTTTTTAGATTTTCATTTTTTTAGGTCAGAAAAATTTGTCATATTCGTTGAGAGCGAAAGTTATACACATTTTTTTGGTCATTAATTGGTTATCAAGTTATTAACATTTTTAGAATGGAAAAAACATCTTCAAGCGTTTGGAATAGTTGCCTCCAGGTCATTAAAGACAATATACCACCCCAAAGTTTTAAGACATGGTTCGAGCCGGTAAAGGCGCTCCGCTTAGAGGGAAATGTATTGACTATCCAAGTGCCGAGTTTGTTTTTTTACGAATGGTTGGAAGAGCATTATGTGGGTATACTTCGCAAGACGGTTAAAAAGTTCTTGGGCGAGCAAGGGCGATTGGAATATAATATTGTCGTTGAAAAGTCGTCGACCAATGTACCTTATACGACCAACCTCCCGTCTACGGGAAATGGTGCAGAAGCCAAGAAGCAATCTATACCTGTCCCGGTAGCTTTGAATAAAAACATCAAAAATCCATTTGTGATTCCGGGACTGAAAAAGCTTGATGTAGACCCGCAGTTGAATCAGAATTATTCCTTTGATAATTTTATTGAAGGTGAATGTAACCGATTGGCACGATCTGCAGGTTATGCCGTAGCAAATAAGCCCGGAGGTACATCCTTCAACCCTTTGATGATTTATGGGGGAGTCGGGCTGGGAAAGACGCATCTGGTACAGGCAATAGGGAATGAGGTGAAGAAAAATCTTCCGGATAAAATGGTTATCTACGTGTCGTGTGAGAAATTCTGCCAACAGTTTGTTGACTCCCTGAAGAATAATACGATCAATGATTTCGTCAACTTTTATCAGGCGATGGATGTCATCATTATGGATGACGTGCATAATTTTGCAGGTAAGGAAAAGACGCAAGATATCTTCTTTCATATTTTTAATCAATTGCACCAATCTGGGAAACAGATTATTCTGACATCGGATCGGGCACCAAAGGATTTGTCCGGTTTAGAAGAACGTTTGTTGAGTCGCTTTAAATGGGGTCTTTCGGCGGATATTCAGGCACCTGATCTGGAAACGAGAATGGCAATCCTGAAAAAGAAAATGTACTCCGACGGGATAGAACTTCCCAATAACGTGGTGGAGTATGTGGCTACCCAGATAGATAATAGCGTGCGCGAATTGGAGGGTGCTATGGTTTCCCTTTTAGCACAGTCTACACTGAACAAGAAGGAGATTGATCTGAACCTTGCGAAGTCTATGTTGAAAAACTTTGTGAAGAATACCCACAAGGAGATTTCTATGGAGTTTATTCAAAAGCTAGTGTGTGAGTATTTTGAGGTACCGGTGGAAATGGTAAAATCTAAAGTCCGTAAGCGTGAAATTGTGCAGGCACGTCAGATATCGATGTATCTGGCAAAAAACCATACGAAAGCTTCCTTGAAGTCGATAGGTAGCTTTTTTGGAGGGAGAGACCATTCTACAGTTATCTACGCTTGTCAGACGGTGGAGGATTTAATAGAAACCGATAAACGGTTTAAAACCTACGTTCAGGATATACAGAAGAAACTCAAGAACTCATAAAAAAAGAAAGGGCCGGAAAATTTTTCCGGCCCTTTCTTTTTTTCTATTTCATTGTTTTCTTTTTCTCCATATGTTTTGAAAAGGCCTCTTTCTGTTCGTCAGTGAGCTGTGCCGAAACTTTACGATGGGTGTCTGCTTTCAGGGCATCGCTTCGTTGCCGCATGTCTTCTGCCGATAAGGCGGTATCTGCTTTTAATGCGAATTTGTTTTGCTTCGCTTCAAGCAGAATAGGATAGATAGCGGTTTGCTGCGCTTCGGTTAACGTCAGTTTTTCCGTTAGCGTCGCCAAGGTTTCTTTTGCTTTCTGCTCCGCATTTCCGTCTTGGGCAAACGTCAGCGTAATAGCGAATACGAATCCCAAACCTGTTAAAATTAATCTTTTCATTGTGTGTGATTTAAAATGTAAAACCTTCTGTTATTAATAGTTACTGATTATTAAACAGTGCAAATGGGTCAATTATTGTGTATATTGTATCTGATTCGTTACAATTTAACATTGATTAACATCCGTTAACAATAAATCGAAGGAGTTAAAAAGAAGACGGGCGATTGTGTGGACGCGAAACACAATCCCGTATTAGCGTATCCAATGTCTTTTGTGAAAAGTCCATTACAAGGAGATGAATAGGAATATAGAAAAGAGGAAGGTCTTTAAAAGATTCCAATTGTATCCGTTGAATATCCTTTTCTGTGGTAAGAATGATTTTATTTTCGCAGGACAGTTCTTCATATGTCAGTCTAATGCGCTTATAATCTTGTTTTGAGAAAGGATGATGGTCGGGAAAAATAAGCGGATGTATCCGGTTGTTTTTTTGCTCCAAATAGCTGATCAACGGTTGCGGTTTTGCAATACCGCAGAATAAGACAATGTCCAAATTATTTAAATCTGCTGCCAAAGGCTGTTGTTGTACGTTTAAAGGGGTGCTGTAGCCGATCTGTGTGTATAATAACGGTGCGGCGGTATATCTTCTGATTTTATGTGTTATAGTCTGTTTCTCTTTTGCGGTCAAGTTTGAAGGGCATTTCGTCACCACAACCACATCTGCTCGTTTTACAGCGGAGAAATTGTCCCGAAAGTCTCCCGTAGGTAGAGGGAGTATTGGCTTATGAAATGAAGCGTAATCCAATAATAAGATGGAAAACCCCGGCTTCAATCTGCGGTGCTGATAAGCATCGTCCAGAATAACGATGTCATGTTGCTCCTTTAGCTTTTCAACGCCCGCACAGCGGTCTTCCGATACAGCCACGGTGACATGTGGAAATTTTCTCTTAAACTGTAAGGGCTCGTCCCCCACTTCCATCGCGGTGGAATCCATCGAGACTTCGCGGAATCCTTTCGTCTTACGTCCATAGCCTCTGCTTAGTGTGGCGACTTTATAATCTTTAGATAAGAGCTGGATAAGGTATTCGGTCATCGGGCTTTTCCCTGTACCGCCTACGGCGAGATTGCCGACCACAATAGTCGGAATGTCGAAAGACCGGCTTTTAAGTATGCCCCAATCGTAGAGTAAATTGCGGAACCATACGACAAATAAATAGATGAAACTCAGCGGCAATACGATCCACCGGATGATGCGTATCATTTTTTTACCAATTTGATACCGACGTCAGAAATATCGATAAGCGGATTTTGCCGCATGTTTTGTTCCAAGCTAAAGGTATATATTCCGGTGTCCGGAAAGAGAAAATTTGGATGAGCCAAATGCTGTATTTCATACAACGACCCTGCCGACTTGCCGAGCCACCGTCCGTCCAGTTGAGCAAGCATAATCTCCTTTCGGTATGCTGTGTCCGTTAGCTGTGGCCCTTTTTGGTGGAGTAAAACATAGATGTTGGAAAAATCGTAATCAGATCCATGTCGGAGGTTGATAAAAACAGCATAGGGCGAACGGTTATCTGTGATATGGACCGGAAAATCTATCTTATCCGTATAGGTCCACGCTCGGTTTTTTATCATTTGATTCTGCTCGTAGAATGCATTGTCCCCACAAGCGAGCACAAAAAACAATATTCCCCAGATACAGATCAATCGTTTCATTCCTTATCTGTCTTATTATCGTTGTTCCCGCGCCCTTTATTTTTATTAAACCGCCGCTTCTTTTTTTGTTCGTTGCGTGGTGCATTGCTTACTGCTTTCTCTGGTTGTTCAGCAGCGGGTTTCCCGTTCCGACTTTTTTTCTTCTTCCGCTTTTTATTCCGCTCGTCCAGACGGGTCAGACTATCCTGCCCCACGACATTTTCGTAATCCAGGACGGAGACTTTTTTGGTTTCCGGAGTCGGCGGCACATATTCCAGCGCTTCGGGTTTGACTCCCCCCTTGTTCAGCTGGGCTAACTCTCTGACTTTATCGATTGTCAGAGGAATCCAGTTTTCCGCACCGGGGTATGAAAACCACATCGTCTTTTTAAAGATATCCGTCTTTTGCAGATAGGCCACACCACTTAACGTTTCGATGCGGTCAACATCGTTAGGAATATCTTTCAAGGCATCCATATAGCTATCCAGTTCGTAGTTCAGACAGCATTTCAGCTTACCACATTGGCCGGCAAGTTTAAGTGTGTTCAGCGAAAGGTTTTGATACCGTGCTGCCGACGTCGATACGGTTTTGAAGTCGGTCAGCCAGGTCGAGCAACAGAGCTCCCGCCCACAGGAGCCTATACCACCTAATCGGCTGGCCTCTTGCCGCATTCCGATCTGTCGCATTTCAATACGGATGCGGAAAGCCTCCGCCATTCTTTTGATAAGCTCCCGAAAATCTACACGTCCATCTGCGGTATAATAGAAAGTTGCTTTGCTCTTATCCCCTTGGTAGTCGACGTCTGATATTTTCATAGAGAGTCCCAGGTCTAAAGCGAGCTTACGCGCACGGTGCATGGTCTCCCATTCGAGATCTTTGGCTGCATTATACTTGGCGATATCGGATTCACTCGCTTTGCGGTATACCTTCTTAACAACAGATTCCGGATCAACCTTATTCTTCTTCAACTGTAAGCGCACGAGCTCACCGGTCAAAGACACATGTCCGATATCGAAACCTCCTGTAGCGGGTTCTACAGCGATCATCTCTCCCATTTCCAGATAAATATTGTCAGCGTTGACATAAAAATCCTTTCGGGAGCCTTTAAAGCGCACCTCTACAATGTTGAACGGTTTATAATTTGATGGCAAATCCATGTCGGAAAGCCAGTCATATACATCTAATTTATTACATCCGCTGGTCATGCAAGAACCGTTGTTATTGCATCCTGCGGGTACCGTGCCTAATTTACCACCGGTCCCACAACCTCCGGATGAGCAACTGCCACATCCCATATTTTCTTTATATATATTGAGCCCCTTTCGGGAACGTTTGATATTTGAACAATAAAATCAATTGCAAAGATAAATCTAAAAATAATATTTTAGGATTACCATTTCGCTCGATGCCATAATGTGCTTTCTCCAGCATGTCAATGGCTTCTTGAAATTGTTCAAATTGAAAAAGTCCACTAAATTTTTCTACAAATGCCAACTCTTCCTGCTGCAAAAATACCAAATCTTTGAGACCTTGCTGCATTAAAATAATTTGTCGCATTATATTAATGGCATAAAGTAAGAAACTTTTTTGGTTTTCGCGGCCTAATTTTGAAAGTTCTTCCTCACACAGGGTAATCAGCTGCCCTCCACTGTCGGTGACGACGCAACGGAACCAGCGTATCAGCAGGTCAAATGTTTTATTTTCTTCGTTTTGATGAAGAAGCTGAAAAGCTTCCTGCATATTCCCGTCGGCAATGAACGCAATCTCATTTGCCCGGGTAGTGTCAATCTTTTTCTCTTCGATCAGATAGTTCTTCATTTCCGTGTGACTCAATTTGTTGACTTTGACAAGTTGCGTTCTCGAAATGATCGTATTGATGATTTTGTCCTGATTTTCGGCGACAAGGAGAAATAAAGTTTTTGCCGGAGGTTCTTCGATCAGCTTCAGCAGCGCATTACCCTCTTTGTCTAAATAGTCCGGCAGCCACATGATCAATACTTTATATTCCGCTTCAAAAGCTTTGAGGCTGAGTTTTTTGATAATGTCGTGCGCCTCTTTTATCGGGATATTTGCTTGCTTATTACCTGCCTCCAGCTGATCCCGCCAGTACGTGAAGTTTAAATAGGGATTGGCTAATAGAGCTTTTCGCCATTCTTCTATAAAATCCGTCGCGACGGGAGCGTCCTTTGTCGGATAAAAAGGATAGGAAAAATGCAGGTCGGGGTGTATAAGCTTCTCATACTTACGGCAAGAGGCACATTGTCCGCAGCTGTCATTCTCCAGCTTATTTTCGCAGTTGATAAATTGCGCATAGGCCACGGCAAGTGCCAGACTACCCGAGCCTTCAGGGCCGAGAAAAAGCTGCGCGTGGCTTACCCGGTTGTGCCTTACCGTGCCAACGAGATGTTCTTTAATGCCCTGATGTCCTATAATATCCTGAAAGCGCATGTTCTATGTACAGCAAATTTAATAAATATTAAGTGACTTCGTCTGATAAACAAGGTTATTCTGCTATTCTTTGAGAAAATATAATACTTTTTATGTATTATTGCATCTACTAAAATACCAATCAAGAGATGAGATTTATTGTATCTACTTCCGTATTACTAAAGCAATTGCAAGCCATCAGTGGAGCGTCCAGCAGTAGTACTGTACTTCCTATTCTGGAAAACTTTTTATTTGAAATTAAAGATAACACGCTTACTATTTCGGCGACGGATTTGCAAACCAGTATGGTCACTTCTTTGCCAATAGAAGCTAAAGAGGAAGGTCGGGTCGCGATGCCGTCTAAGATTTTGATTGATACATTGAAGACATTACCTGACCAGCCTGTTGCTTTCTCGGTGGATACAGCCACGTTAGCAATCGAGATCAGCGCAGGTGATGGAAAATATAAACTGAGCGGAGAAAATGCCGATGATTTTCCTAAAATCCCGGAGGTGGACAATGTGTCTACGGTAAAAATAGCCAGCTCGACTTTGGCGGAAGCCATCAATAAAACCATTTTTGCAGTAAGTAACGACGAACTTCGGCCGGCAATGGCAGGGGTTTTCGTACAGCTGAACGAGCAGAATATTACATTTGTGGCAACAGATGCCCACCGTTTGGTACGGTATCGCCGTACAGATGTAGGTGCGGAGAAAGCGACGTCTATCATATTACCGAAAAAGGCGCTACATTTATTGAAGTCTTCCCTTCCGATGGACGATACAGAAGTTTCGGTAGAATATAATAATACCAATGCTTTCTTCCAGTTTGGTAGTATCCACTTGATCTGTCGGTTGGTGGATGAACGTTATCCGGACTACGAGGCGGTTATCCCGCAGCATAATCCGAACAAGCTTACCGTTGATCGGGCGCAGTTTTTGAATACACTGCGTCGTGTGGTGATTTTTGCGAATAAGACAACGCATCAGGTGCGGTTAAAAATCAACGGATCGGAACTGAACATTTCTGCGGAAGATCTGGATTTCTCCAATGAGGCGTATGAAAGGCTCAGCTGTCAGTTTGAGGGCGAAGATATGGAGATAGGCTTCAACGCTAAATTTCTCGTCGAGATGTTGAACAACCTTTCCTGCGAAGAGGTTGTGATAGAAATGAGCTCGCCCAATAGAGCCGGATTACTGTTGCCCGCGATAAAGGAAGACAATGAAGACATCTTAATGTTGGTGATGCCTGTGATGTTAAACAACTTAGGTTAGAAGTTTTGGATCTTATTTATTCCCTTGTTGATTTTGTTCTTCATATAGACGACCATCTTCTGGAGATTGTCAACAATTACCAGACCTGGACCTACCTGATTTTATTTTTGATTATTTTCGTCGAGACCGGTGTGGTGGTCATGCCCTTTCTGCCGGGTGATTCGTTGCTTTTTGCTGCAGGAATGCTGGCTGCTCAACCCAACGAGCTGAACGTCTGGATTATGATAATCCTTTTATTGATTGCGGCGATTACAGGCGATTCGCTCAATTATTCCATCGGGAAGCATTTCGGTATGCGGGTGACCAAGTTTAAGCTTTTCGGCAAGCAGATCATCAAGGAAGAGCAGATTGAAAAAACACATGCTTTTTATGAAAAATACGGCAGCAAAACGATTGTCATCGCGCGTTTTGTACCTATTGTAAGGACACTCGCGCCTTTCGTGGGAGGAATAGGGCGCATGCATTATGGAACTTTCCTGACTTACAACGTTATAGGGGCATTCTTATGGGTCGTCGGTATCACCTTGGCCGGATATTTCTTAGGAAATATTCCGATCATCCGTGACAACTTTTCCCAAGTGGTCTTGCTGATTATTTTGATTTCCATACTTCCGATTGCGTTTGAAGTGGTGAAAGAGAAACTGAAGAAAAGAGACGGCGCTTAAAACCGGGCTTACCTCGAGCGGTTTTGCCTGAATTGTCTTTTCAGATTTAAAGTATTATGTTTATCCCAAAAACATGTTCAGACATAAAGGGAAGAGGAGAACGTATTACCACAATCTTCTGTTAGCTTCTATATTATCGTTCGTTGCTGGTATTGTAAATGTCACAAGTGTGTTGGCTTTAAATGTGCTGACCACAAATATAACCGGGCATTTTGCCTATTTTGCGGAGCATCTAATTAATAGCAACCTGAAGTTAGCCGCCATATTTTTAATGTATAGTGTTTGTTTTCTTGGAGGGGCCTTTGTCTCCAATTTTTGTGCAGAGACTTTTTCGCGTAAGGACCCCAGATTGACTTATACTGTTCCTCTTATGATAGAAATATTGGCTATTAGCACTGTCATGCTTCTTTATACAAAAAGCATAGATTACGTAGAGACTGTAGCAGGCATTCTGTTATTTGCAATGGGTTTGCAAAATGCTATGGTAACCAAGATTTCCCAATCTGTGGTTCGTACAACCCACCTTACGGGTATATTTACGGACTTGGGGATAGAGTTATCTCAACTTTTCTTTTACAGAGATACGAAAAAACACCAACGGCTGTATAGAAATATACATCTAAAAGTAGCTATTGTATTAAGCTTTTTTGCCGGAGGTATAATTGGTGGTTATGGGTATAAACAGGTCGGGCTGTATATACTCGGTTTGGCTGTAGGTATCATATTTATCGCTATGATTCATGATTATATTCGGTATCACTACTATAATATCAAGCGAATCATTCGAAATAGACGCTGATTTGTCAACTTTTTTTACCTTTGCATATGATAAAATCAATGACCGGTTATGGTGTAGACACTCAGGAAAATGAGAAAGTAAAGTATACCGTCGAGATAAAATCCCTTAATTCGAAGTTTTTAGAATTAAATATTCGTCTTCCAAAAGCCGTTTCGGATAAGGAACTGACCCTGCGTAGTGAGTGCAATAAGCTCATCGAGCGGGGAAAGGTGAATATCCAGATTTCTTCCGAATATATGGATCAGACGGCAAAAGCATCTTCCATAAATGGCGAACTTTTTAAGAAATACTATACACAGCTTCAGGAAATAGCCCATCAGGTCGGTGATACGCAGGCGTCGTTATTTGATCTGGCGTTGAATATGCCCGAAGTAGTCGCCAACAATGAGGAGGAAGTAGATGAAGAAGAAGGGAAAGTTCTTTTGGCGGCTTTTTATCAGGCGGTAGAAAAATTTAATACCTTCCGAATCGACGAGGGAAAGGTTTTAAAAGCAGACTTGGAAAATCGGGTCAAGCTGATTTTGAGCTATCTGACCGAGGTTGAAGCCACGGAGGGCGACCGTATACCGTTAATTCGGGAGCGTATCGCACAGTATATGGATGTTGCGGTAGGGAAAGAAAATATCGATAAAAACCGCTTTGAGCAGGAGCTTATTTTCTATATCGATAAATTGGATATTACCGAAGAGAAGGTACGCCTGCGAAGCCATTGTGATTATTTTCTGAAGGCGTTGAACGCTGTCGATTCCAACGGAAAGAAGCTTGGATTTATTTCCCAGGAAATGGGTCGTGAAATCAACACGTTGGGATCCAAGGCGAATGATGCAGGCATTCAGCAAATCGTGGTTCGTATGAAGGAAGAACTGGAAAAAATCAAGGAACAACTGCTAAACGTATTGTAGGCAAATGAGTGGGAAGCTAATCATATTTTCAGCCCCGTCGGGAGCAGGGAAAACAACTATTGTGAGACACCTCTTGGCGCAATACGGGGATAAGCTGGAATTCTCGATTTCGGCCACCACACGTGATTTGCGGGGCAACGAGGTCGATGGGCAAGATTACTATTTTATCAGCAAAGAGGAATTTTTACATCGTGTAGCGAAGCATGAATTTATAGAGTTTGAAGAAGTTTATGCAGGAACCTACTATGGTACGTTGCGATCCGAAATTGAGCGTATCTGGGCGAAGGGCAAGCATGTGATTTTTGATATCGATGTGGTTGGTGGACTACGCCTGAAATCAAAATTTCCGAAGGAAGCCTTAGCTATTTTTGTTAACCCCCCATCGCTGGAGGTGTTGAAAGAAAGGCTTGCAGGTCGAGGTACTGATTCAGCGGAAAAATTGAAAGAGCGCCTTGCAAAAGCAGAGGTAGAGCTAAGCTATGCGGATAAATTTGATGTGATGCTGAATAACTTTGATTTGGATACAGCCTGCAAGGAAGCAGAACAGTTGGTTCTGGAATTTATGGGAGATTTGAGACGTGAGATTTGAGTACAGATGAAAAAGAAGATTGGTTTATTTTTTGGGTCATTTAACCCTGTGCATATAGGCCATCTGATTATTGCCAATTACATGGCGAACTACACCGTACTGGATGAAGTTTGGTTCGTCGTATCACCTCATAATCCTTTTAAAGAGAAAAAGAGTCTGGGCAACATGTACGATAGATTGGAAATGGTCAATCTTGCTCTGGAGGATGCGGAGCGTCTGCGTGCGTCTGATATTGAGTTTAAGCTCCCGCAGCCTTCCTACACCATAGATACACTTACACACCTTGCCGAAAAATATCCCCGGCACGAGTTTGCTCTTATTATGGGGGAGGACAACCTTGTCGGCCTGCATAAATGGAAGAATGCCGATATTATTCTGAGGGATTATAAAATCATTGTTTATCCGAGGATTGGTCACGATGCAGGCGAACTCCGAAACCATCCGTCGGTGACGATGACCGATACGCCGATGATGGAATTATCATCAAGTTTTCTACGTAAAGCGGTGCAAGAGAAAAAAAGCATTAAGTTTTATACACCCGATAAGGTTATCGATTTTATTGACAAAAAGGGGCTTTATTCTTAATGCTTCTTTTTACCATATTACCTACCCATCCAGCCACCGTCGACAGTCAGGACCGTACCATGTACATAGTCCGAAGCGTTGGAAGCGAGGAATACCGCAGGCCCTTTGAAGTCTTTCGGTTCGCCCCAGCGTGCAGCAGGTATACGTCCTAATATCGAAGCCGAACGTTCCGGATCATCACGCAAAGCTTCCGTATTATCTGTCGCGATATAGCCCGGAGCAATCGCGTTGACATTCACGCCTCTGGATGCCCATTCATTCGCAAATGCTTTCGTCAATGACCCGATAGCTCCTTTCGAGGCCGCATATCCAGGCACGTTAATACCTCCTTGGAAAGTCAGGAGCGATGCGGTGAACACAACTTTTCCGGAACCTCTCGCAATCATATCTTTCCCGATTTCGCGCGTCAGCACAAATTGTGCATTTTGGTTGATCTCGATGATTTCATCCCAGTATTCGTCGGGATGCTCTGCCGCAGGCTTACGCAGGATATTTCCGGCGTTGTTGAAAAGGATATCAATGACAGGGTGGTCCTTTTTAACCTGAGCAATGAACTTATAGAGTTCTTCTCTTTTTGAAAAATCACATTGGTAAGCATGGAACTTACGGCCAAGGGACTGAATAGATTTTTCTACGGCAGATCCTTGCAGCTCTAATGTGGCAGAGACACCGATAATATCAGCCCCGGCCTCAGCCAGCGCCTCGGCCAATGCCTTACCTATACCACGTTTGCAACCGGTTATCAGGGCCACTTTGCCCGATAAATCAAATGAATTTAATATAGACATGTTTTTTGTTAGATATTAGCCTGCCTGCGGTAGGCAGGTATTTAGATATTAGATTTTAGACTCCTGTATAGTCTCCGCCCGGGAGCTCATTTTAGCTTAACTACCAAAGGCTTATTTATTTTTTCTACTTGTTGCTCGACAAACATCTTCCATTCTTCTGCTGATGTGACCTGGCCGGCTTTGTTCCATGCGGCTCCATTGTAATACACCAAAGGTTTATCATTCTGGACTTCCGTGCTTAGCAAAAATTGTGTGTTGACACTATCAATGAAGGTAGGTTGATTTTCCGATACTATTAAGGCTGTTCCGATGTGCCCGTGTCCCTGTACATCTGGTTCCCAATACGCTAAACTACTGTTTGACGCATTAAAATCGTATTGAGGGTCGCTTTCACCCCGACGCACTAAACCAATGACCACAGGAGTGCTGTTGGATTGTTCATTTTTAAGAGTGACAACGATCTTGTTAAAATGTTGCCCCGCATCCAAGGATATGGTTTTGGTTGAGGACAGGGTCTGACCGTTTATATCCTCGGGTTCAAAGCTCAGCTTGAATGTTGTGCGAAGAGGTCCGTTATCCAGTATCTCGTATCCTCGATAATGCTTAGTAAACTGTATCTTGTTATCAAAATAGGGGGCGAAGTCTCCCGCGCCGAGCGTCTGCCCGACAGCGTAATAGTCCAGCCCTTCGCCGTGATCCCTATGGTAATCACCTTCTTTGTACCACTTATCAATGATCAGCTGCTCCGTGCGTTTTGCCCATACATCTGTTCCCTGCGCATCATCAGGACGGCCTTCCAGTGCCTTGCCGTACATGCGGAAAGCCAGTACATTGTTTTCCCATGCAAAATCATCAAAACGTTCTGGCACAAAACGGGCATAAGTTTGTGTCGTAAAAGAGGGTTTAACATCCTGCTTTGTCACCGATAGCGAGACCTCGCCATTTGCGTCCACAGGTACCCAGATCAGTACGTTTTCAGGAGCTGTATTGCCTCTTTTTTCCAACTGATACGGAAGCTCCGTTTCGGAATCCGATAATTTGACCGAAAAGACAGAGTCAACGCCGAAATGTGTTGTAAATTCCGCATAAGGAATACTGACAAGCTCTTGCCGTGCGATATCCGTCGGATTGCTTATGACGATGTTTCGGTGTTGTTGGGCACAGCTTACGCCTAATAAGGCACAAGCGAGGATAAATCCTGTTGTCTTTTGCATATGTTCTCTTATTTTAAGTCCGTAATAGCGGCTTTATCCATATCATCGTAATCCATATTCTCGCCCGCCATACCCCATATAAAGGTGTAATTGCTTGTGCCGGCACCGGAATGTATCGACCAGGGTGGCGAAATGACTGCCTGTTCATTCTGCATCCAGATATGGCGTGTCTCGTCTATCGGGCCCATAAAATGGGATACAGATTGTCCTTCGGGTACGTCGAAATAAAAGTAAACTTCCATACGACGATCGTGGGTATGCGCCGGCATAGTATTCCATACGGAGCCCGGTTTGAGTTCGGTCATACCCATTTGGAGTTGGCATGTTTGAATAACCGTATGGAGTAGCATCTGGTTGATGACCCGGTGATTTGCCGTTTCCATGCTGCCCAGTTCAATCTTATTGGCATCTTCCCGTGTCACCCGCTTCGTTGGATACGTATGGTGCGCGGGGGTCGAGTTGAGGTAGAACTTGGCCGGGTTGCTGCTGTCGTTGCTGCTGAAATAAACTTCTTTAGCACCTTTACCGATATATAATGCCTCTTTGTTGTTGACGTCGAAAGTTTCGCCATCAACTTCTACTTTTCCGTTTCCACCGACGTTGATGATACCAAGCTCGCGGCGGGATAAGAAATAAGGTTCTTTTAGTAGCGGTTCAATAGGTTCCAATTTTATTTTCTTGTTGACTGGAAATGCTCCCCCCGCCATGTAGCGATCATAATGTGTGTAGACGAAATGGACCTGATCCTCGAAAAAGAGCTTTTCAATTAGAAAGTTCTCACGCAAACCTTTTGTATCTAATGATTTCGTTTCATTAGGGCCGATTGCATACCTTGATTCAAATGTAGTAGACATATCCTTACTTTTATTTTATTTGTAAATGTTTTAAAGATAACCCTTTAAAAGTGAAAAAGATATTCTCTGAGCGGACTCGGGTGAACTGCACCGATTTCGTAACAGAGATGATACAATTTAGGTCTAAGTACATCGCTTTCAGTTTGTCGTGATCTACGGTCTGTGAAGACTGATATGGGCCATGGTGTTGGAAAAATAGCATCAAAAGGGTATCTTTGTAGGGTTAATTGTTGATAATCATGTTGGTAACGTTAGAAATCAATAGCGACAGCGCGTCTTCCATTTTGGATGTACTCAAACGGATAAAGGGTGTGAAAGTTACATCTGTTGACGCTGAAGGTCAATCTGAGGCAGGCTCTCCTGATACGATAGCTGTCGGTCTCCGTCAGGCCGTGTCAGATGTAAAACTTGCACGTGCTGGTAAGAAAAAACTGAAAACATTTGACGAATTACTGGGTGAGCTATAAATTGCTGACATCGACTACGTTCGACAAAGAATTTAAGGCCCTTTGCAAAAAGCACAAATCGGCTAAGGAAGACGTTGCTAGCTTTGTGCGTACTCTTCAAGATAATCCTCATCAGGGCATATCGTTAGGCAATAACTGCTATAAGATCCGTATTTCCATTAAAAGCAAAGGAAAAGGGAAATCTGGTGGAGCACGGTTGATCACTTATGTTTGTGTGCTTGACGAAGAGCTTTATTTGCTTTCCATTTATGACAAATCTGAAAAGGAAACGATATCCGATAAAGAGCTTAGAAATATATTGGCAGACCTTTAAGCCATTCGTGGCGATCGCTGCAGGTGGGAACAAGCTGGGCATGCGATCGGACGAACTGAAAAAAATGCTTTCCTAACCAGGGAATCAGCAAACCTAATCAGGGATACCGTTTACCCTGAGGTATGTGAACCGTTACCCTGTCCTTAAGTCTGCGGTCTTTTGATGTAGAAGACGGTAATCCCTACGGTATCTATTTCATAACAAAAATATAATTCATCAACAGCCTTGGATTTATTATCTTAGTCGCATGGCAAAGAAGAAACCAACCATATTGGTCGTCAATGACGATGGGATAACGGCACCGGGGATTAAGGTACTGCTTGAAGTGATGCAGGAGATTGGAAATATTATCGTTGTGGCGCCCGATAGCCCCCAATCCGGTATGGGGCATGCGATCACCATCGGGAAACCACTGCGTTTGGATAAGATTGACCTGTATGAAGGGGTGGAGATGTATAAGTGCTCCGGTACACCAGTGGATTGTGTAAAATTGGCGGTGAATCAGATTTTTAAAGGTAAGAAACCAGATCTTTGTGTTTCGGGTATTAATCATGGCTTGAATTATTCGATAAACGTGCTTTATTCCGGAACGATGTCCGCAGCGGTAGAGGGGGCGATTGAAGGAATTCCTTCGATAGGCTTTTCTTTGGATGATTTTGCTTATCATGCGGATTTCTCGCATTGCAAGCCTTATGTCAAAAGCATTGCACAACAAGTATTGCAACATGGATTACCGAAGAATACCTTGTTGAATGTCAATTTTCCTAATATAAGGGAAGAAATAAAAGGGCTTAAAGTCTGTCGGCAAGCCAATGCCAAGTGGTTTGAAGAATTTGACCAACGGTTGGACCCGTATAATAGAGAATATTTTTGGATGACGGGTAAATTCGACCTACAAGATCGGGGCGAGGATACGGACGCTTATGCCTTGCAGCAAGGTTATGTTTCCATCGTACCGACACAGTTTGATATGACGGCGCACCATGTGATCCCGGAATTGAATTCGTGGAATTTTGATGGGGTACAAAAATGAAGAATAGTTTCCTTTTAGGGGTTTTGATTGGTGCGATTTTTCCTTTGTTGGCGTATGGGCTAACGACGTTTACTGAGCTCCAAAAGGTCGTTTTTGCTCAGAAACCCATTGCTTTGTATGTGATAGCCGCGGTGATCAATCTGGTTGCTGTGCGTTTTATTTATCGTAGTGGTCGGGAGAATACGGGCAAGGGGATAATACTGATTACCTTTCTGGCCATGGTTGTGATGGTGCTCGCGTTGAAGATTAAGGTTTGACTATAAGTCTTATTTTAACACCATTCCTTTGGCTAAATTCTGCACACTAAGATGAACGTTAGCAGGCGTGTAACCAAAAAAGTCTTTGAAATCTTTTACGAAATGCGCCTGATCAAAAAAATCATAACGATAGACAAGTTCTTGCCAATCATAGACATGAGCGTTTTCCTGTATAAATCGATTAATAGCAATGAACCGGATGATACGACTAAATAGCTTCGGCGAAAGACCTATTTCCTTTTTGAAATGCCTTTGGAGCGTGATTTCGGTCACATTCAATTCGTTACACAAATCTTTTATACGCCCTTTACCGCATCGTTGTTGGATGACCTCGCACGCCCGCTGTACAACGCCAGGAGTGGGCGGTAAAGCATGGGTTACCATGCGAAGTAACCAATCTTCAAGAATGGTTTTAACCATAACCGCATCGTTTGCATGATCTTCCAGTTTAGATTTTATGGTCAGTGCGTTCGGCAACACCTCGTCTATTCGAAAAGACTGGTTGGTCAATTCATCCTGGGGTAGACCGAACAGCTTGAAGGCTCCATTACACGTAAACGATACCAAAATCATTTCAATACTTTTTACTAACGGTTTAAAGGCCATGTGTTGGCATACATGGCCCGTAAAACTAAAGCGAAATTTATAGTCGATATTAGTATCAATACCTTCAAATATCGGCTCTTCATTCAGAACAAATGCAACGGCACTATGTCCGATCGGGTGAATATCTAACGGTTGGCCCAAGTTGTGAATGTCGAGTTGGGCATAACAGAAAGATTGTATATAAGGAGCCAATAACGGATGGGGTGAGAAAAACTGAACTTTCATGGCGAAGGAGTCTGTATTTGACAACAGGTATTTGCAAGACTAATGTAAGCAATAATATATATCTCTCCTAATTGCCAACTATTCCACCGCCGTCTTTGTGATAAAAATAGATTCAGCATTTGAGTCGCTGGCTCCATCTGCCAATTGAGTTATCTTTCCATTTTTCCAATATTGGGCAACGTATGTGCTTGTACTACTTTGATACACCGTGCCGGCTATATAGACATCATTATCCATCACAAAGATGGACGATGCAAAGGTGGCGAGATCTTCCGGTTTGCTGATTATGGTCGGGTCACCGTTTTTCCAATAGTAAACGATGTCTTGGCTACGTCCATACCCGCCGCCTACTGCATGGACAACCCCGTTAGAAACAAAAATACCCGAAGCGTGCCGATCGCCTGTATCTTCTTGGTATAGACGCACAGGCTCTCCGTTTTTCCAGTATTGCGAACCATAAATACCCTTTCCGGCGATGTAGATATCACGCCCGTCTATAAAAATGTCGTTTGCGCCGCCATGCATTGAACCATCACTAAGGACGATGGGATTGTTGTTTTTCCAACACTTGGCGACATCGTATGTACCATTGCTTTCGTAGCCTGCTACATATACATCTTCTCCTTGCACCACAATCGAGGCTGCACTAGCAGGATTGAGCCCATTCGTTAGGTTGGTCGATACGCCGTCTTTCCAATACTTGGCGACTGATTTGAATCCGAGGGTTTCCCGTCCCGCCACATACACATCATCGTCGGATACATATATGCAGTACGCTTCGGCGTCATTTGTTCCATCGCTAAGCGCTATCGGTATTCCATTCTTCCAATATTTAGCTACATTCTTACTCCCATTATGCTCCCTTCCGGCTACATATACGTCCCCATCAGATACAAAGACGGAAAAGGCATAACTGGCATTTGTGCCGTCTGTTAGGTAGACCGGAGCTCCATTTTTCCAATATGTGGCGACATCCTTTCCTGCTTTTTCTACCGATCCCGCTACATAAACGTCTGTTTCGTACTGCCGCTCCGGTTTTTTACTCTTTTTACAAGAAGAAAAAGCGAGTACCAACAGCAAGCCCGATAAGGTCATTATTTTATTCATTATACTATTATTTACTTCCGCTAACTACCTTTTTTCAAAAGCATGGTGTCTCCCATGACATTCAATTCTAAAGCAGATGCATTGAGTGTCAGGATATTTACTGTGTTGGTCATACCATCGGATGCGGTGACGACTAATTTCTTTCCACCATCAACGACGTAATACTCTCCCCATCCGGATGAACGTTTACATTCCCCGCCATCGAGATAAAAATTTACCATATCGATCTCATTTTTGTCGTTAAAATTGTAATACGAGCCTTTCTCACAGTCGTTTGCTGGTTCTTGCACAGTACCGTCGGCTTTTGTTATTTTTACAACATACCACTTTCCGATAATCAACTCTTCTGGTTTTGGCTCTGGTTTCGGGGAATCCTTGCTGCAAGAAGCGCCCCATGTGCTTATTAACGCGAGGAAAAGTAATAGGCTGTAGCTGTTCGGGATGATCTTTTTCATTTGTTTTTGATTTTTACATTTTTAACTATTCCGGTTAGACACCACCGTCAAACGATCCGCTGAACTCCCGTGTCGTTCCGTCCAAACTCTTTGCGTTGACGGAGAAAGTTCCCATTACTGCTTTGCCTAAACCCGGAAGCTCATCATTGCCTATCTTTTCTATATGAAGAGTGCCGTGGCTTGTGCTCGTCTCTGACGATACTTCCCATCCTACCATACCCTCCCCCTGGGAGTCCGAATACACAAGAAGGCCATCTAAAGCGACAATATCATATGTTCCGGGACCGGTCACACTGGGTACAGTGATGACTAGCGATTGCATTTTATCACTTTTGGGATCAGCAATAACGTATGCTACTACACTCACCGTATTCTTCTTAATCGTGTGTTCGTCCGGTCCGGCCATATCTTGGGTACTGATGCGGGCGTGTGCTTTTCCAGCCATCTCAGACACACGGCCTCTTACATCCATTAATACCTCTTCATCAGTTCGTAGCGTGATGTAAATCGATGCTTGCTCCGACTTAGTGTTTTTATTGCACGAAAAGGTAGTAAGCAGGACAAGGACTGTTGCCATGACGAAAGGGATAAAGAGTTGCTTCTGTTTCATAACCATGTAGATCCGTTAGATGTTTGAAGATAACTCAAAGGTCACTATGGAATTTTGGATTCCATTGTAAAAAACCATCAATTCGCTGGCGGATGCTTTTTTTGAGTAAAGTGTCAGAGAAAAAAGCGGCTTTGGGGAAGCTGTTGTTATTTGGCGAGAATGATTCTCGAATCGTGTTTCAAAACCAAAATAGCTACACGGAACGAATTAAAGCGACAGCCGCGTTTAATATTTGCTATGTGGACGACCGGACAATTAACTTTCCTTGCGATATGGTGATTTCGGGAGGCATATCTGTAAATTTTTTCTTCAATGTATCCAACATCTGTTTGCCGGCAATCAAACCAATTTCATAGGGCCGCTGTTCGAAAGTTGTCAATCCAGGTTCGACCAAGCTGGCTACGGGATCATTGCCAAAGCCAGCGACGGCAATGTCTTCCGGTATACGGATACCCTTATTTTTTAATAGCTGTATGATTTGTATACCTCCAGCGTCATATATGGTACAGATGGCATCGGGAGGCTTAGGAAGTGCTAACCATTTATGGACAGCAGAGGTGACGTGTTCGGGAAGAAATCGAGTATGTTCGACGAGATCCTGGTCATACGTTATTCCGTTTTGTCGTAGTGCCGCCATATACCCCTGCTGTCGGAGTTTGCTAGCGCGCATATGCTTTGGGCCGGCTAACAGCGCTATCCGCCGGCGCCCTGTTTCGATCAAGTGTTGTGTTGTCGTATATAGGCCATTGAAATCGTCTTCTACGACTTTAGGGATGGGGAGCTCCTGACAGATCCGTGCGAAGGAAACGAGCGGAAACCCCTTTTGATATAGTGTTTTGACATGGTCAAAATTGCGTGTGTCACGGGTATGACATATCAGAAATCCGTCTACACGGCTAAGCATCAACGCTTGTATATTTTCTTTTTCAATCTGAGGTGATTCGTCCGACTGCGCGATGATGGTACGGTATCCCATGCGCCCAACAGCATGCTGTATGCCACTCACGATGGCTGCGAAGAAGGGTTTCTGGATATCCGGAATAATTACACCCAAAAGGCGGGTTTCATTCTTGATCAAGCTCAAAGCCAACATATTCGGTTGATAGTCCAAGGATTTGGCCATTTCCAGTACGGCTTTTCTCGTTTCCGCACTGACATTCGGGTTGTTAGTAAGTGCCCGTGAAACCGTAGATTTAGAAATACCCAGATTCTTCGCAATGTCAATAATGGTAACTTGATGTTTTTTCATGAACAAGACATTTTGATACGTGATACAAAGGTGTGAAAAAAAAATAATATAAAAATGTTTTTAGGGAACGGTTGTGGGAATGTTCCCAAAAGAATATTGGGAAAAACTTATGCTTAAGCACTTGTTTAACAGTATGGAATACTATAGATTAGCAGTCTGTTTTGAGAATATAAACCATTATGATGCGTAAAAACATTCAAATAACATTTCTGTTTTTTATCTGCTGTTTGACACTTTTGTCGTGTAAAAAGAATGTGGATCATACGGATTCGGTTAAAGTTATTAAAAATGGCCCCTCCCGACCCGATGATGAAAATACGTCTACGGAGTTCTTTGATTATTCGCAGCTTCGCGCGCACCCTCGTCTTTTATTTACGGAAGCGGACGAGCCGGCCTTGAAAGACCTCGTTTTGCAGCATTCAGATCTAGCCATTATCTATAGGCATATTCTTAATTTTAGCAATACGACATTAAATGAGGCTCCCGTGGAAAGGGTTTTGGAAGGTAAGCGCCTATTGGCGGTATCAAGAACGGCTTTAAAGCGGATTTTCTATCTCTCTTTTGCCTACAGGATGACGGACGATAGTAGATACTTGGATCGGGCAGAAACGGAGATTAACGCCGTATGTGATTTTTCAGACTGGAACCCCAGCCATTTTCTGGATATTGGAGAAATGGCTGCTGGAGTGGCTATCGGATATGACTGGCTCTACGCCGACCTTACCGAGGCAACCAAGATAAAGATCCGCAGGTCGCTGAGGGAAAAAGCCTTCGAGCCGTCTAACAACAGCAGTCAAGCGTGGTTCTTGAGCGATGGAGGGAACTGGAATCAGGTGTGCAACGGAGGACTTGTGCTTGCGGCGTTGGCGATATATGAAGATAATGAGGACGGCTCTGCAGCTATTATTGAGCGAGCTTACGAATCGGTCAAGCTCCCATTGGCAAAATACAGTCCGAGTGGAAGTTACACCGAAGGATATTCCTATTGGGGCTATGGAACGACGTATCAGGTGATGATGATGGCCGCTTTGGAAAGTGCGTTGGGTACGGACGGGGGGCTGCATAGTAGCACAGGCTTTATGCAAACGGCAGATTATATCACATACATGACCGGGTCTGTCGGCCTCTGTTTTAACTATGCAGATTGTGCGAAAGCTGAAGTACCTAATCCGGTACTCTTTTGGTTTGCCAAGAAAGCAAACAACCCCAGTTTGGTTATAAATGAACGGAAGCTTATGCAGGGCGGCGGAAGATATATCCGGAGTTTTTCCGAAGATCGACTAATGCCATTGGCACTTATATTTGGTATAGATCATGATTTTGGTCAGGTACCGGCATCGCCAACCGACAAATTATATGTGGGGTATGGTGAAGTACCTGTTGCCGTGGTGAAAGCAGGCCGGGATGGGGCGGTGGCCAAATATGTGGGAATTAAAGGTGGAGCAGCAGGCTCTGCACACGGGCATATGGACGCCGGCTCTTTTGTATTTGAGATGGATGGCGTGCGGTGGGCAATAGATTTAGGATTACAGAGCTATATCACCTTGGAAAGCAAAGGGGTAGATCTGTGGAACATGGGGCAGAGTTCCCAGCGATGGGATGTGTTGCGAATAAACAATCATTTTCACAATACATTGACCATTAACGGTAACCGACATTTGGTAAATGGTAAAGCTGAAATCAAGCAGGTGTTTGATACGGATGCCAAAAGAGGTGTACTTCTGGATCTTACCCCAGTGTTCAAGAATGATCTGGAACATGCCGAACGGGAAATCACCCTCATGAATGAAGATTATCTTGCCGTCACCGATGAGTTACGAACAAATAATAACCCAGCAACATTGCGGTGGAGCATGGTGACAAACGCGGAACCTGAAATCGTCGATAGTCATACATTGCGGCTTCATCAGGATAACAAAATTATAGATATACAGATCGAATCATCCCTTTCGGTGCAGGCAAAAACCTGGTCTACCGAACCTATTACGGACTATGATGCCGCTAATCCCGGGACGGTAGTGGTAGGGTTTGAGGGTGTCCTACCGGCAAACCAGAGCTATGTGTTTCAGGTAAAGATGGGGGTAAACTTGAACTAAATATTGGTAGAAAAACGTATAATGTATAGAATAAATAGTACTGTCAAATGAATAAAATAATTATAAGTTTCACTTTCTTTTTTATGTGCGTCCTTATTCCCGGGATATTAAGGGCGGCTCCGGAACAGGACGATATTAAACAGGTCTTTGCTGAAATATCTGCCAAGATAAGGGACAGCCATCCGAGGGTTTTTATCAACGAGACGATGATAAGTGACCTAAAGCGGAGGGCGACGGAGCGGGTAAACCGTGAACATTTTCAAAAGACCAAAGACCGGATCGACGAACTCATGAAACAGGAACTCATCGTATTCTCTGATTTCGACATTACCGATGGAACCAAAGGGAAAGACCATGAATACGGATTTTTTGCTTCGGATGCTGCTCTGCTTTATCTGGTTACGGGAAATAAAGGATACCTCGATTTTACCAAAAAAATCCTAGAACGCCTTGGACAGTATTACGCTGCGCGGAATGAACGAAACCGTAACATCCATTGGCGAGCCTATTCGAGGATAACGGCACTGTCTGCTTTTGATTGGATCTATAATGACCTGACAGACAGTGAACGGACTGAAATCGGGAAACCGCTATTACACACAATAAATACAATGGTTTTTCTCGATGGGCGTAAAGCTGCGCCAAGAGAGAACCGGGGCGATTACAAAAGTGGTTTTTATGGCAACCCTGTACTGGCCTGGTATGCTGGTTTGGTATTTTATAAGACAGGTATTGATGATCAAACAGCAGAAAAATTACTTAAAACGGGTTTTGAAGACCATTGGAAACTACTGGCGCATAGAAAACAGGTAGCTGGCGATGATGGCGGATCTGCTACGGCAGTTATGGAATACAATATTCAGGCGTACCCTTGGGCAGAATTCAATTTTTTCCACAGTGTCAAGTCAGCGACAGGCATTGATATTTCCCAACGATGGACTTCACCCTTGGACCTGCTGTATTATACAGAATGGAATTGGTTGCCGGGCAATCGCCACGTTGGTTATGGGGATGTGGACCACATTTCCAACAAATTGCCCTTGCGTCACATGTATGCCCATTTGATGCAAATAAATCATTTTTATGGGGAAAGTCTCGAGATACGTCCCGTGATGGACTGGATTTTGGGAAAAGTGAAGCGTTATTCTTCTGATGATATACCCTTTCTACGGTATATTGTAGACTATTATCCAGAAATCTCTAAACAAACAAAAGACGAGCTTCCGGGGCTTCCTTCAAGCATGCGCTTTGAGAATATGGGGCAGATATTTATGCGTTCAGGCTCCGGTCCCAATGACACATACGCTGCCTTCTCTACAGGAGGTATAATTACGGCACACAAACACTTTGACAACAATAACTTCGTGATCTACAGGAACGGATTTCGGGCACTGGACTCTGGCACAAGGCCAGAGCCAGGTCAGCACCTCACCCATTATTACTGCCGTACCGTTGCACACAACTGTATCACGATCCGGATGCCCGGGGAAGAATTTCCAGAATATTGGGGAGGCCCCGCATCTTCCGAAACACCCCTGCCCCTACCCAATGATGGAGGGCAGCGGGAACGCTTAGGGTCTGCCGTGGTTGGATACAGCCAAAATGAGCAATACGTCTACATTGCTTCCGACGCTACAAAATCTTATCATAAGGACAAAGCACAGACCGTCCTCCGGCAGTTTGTGTTCATCCAGCCTGACGTATTCGTGGTTTTCGACAAAGTCGTCTCCAAATCGGCCGATTACCCCAAAACTTGGCTTCTGCATACCGCCAGCGAACCGACCTTCATCAACGACAACGAATTTCAGGAGATCTCACAGGGCGGCACCTTGTTCTGTCGTACCGTATTTCCTACGGCTGCCAAAGCAACCAAGATCGGCGGCCCCGACAGACAGTTTTGGTCCGACGGCCGCAACTGGCCTTTGCCCCTTCTTACACCCAAAGACTGGAACTACCGTCCCAACAGTCCGGGACGCTACACAAACCTCACGACAAAACCACTGTTGGGGCAGTGGCGGGTCGAGGTAGCACCTGAAAAACCCAGTCTTAAGGACAGCTTTCTACATCTGATACAAGTAGGTGATAAGGATTTAAAGGAGATGATTGCCTCCAAAGCAAAAGACCAAGGAGATAAAAAAGGCGTGGCATTTGACTATGCGGGCAAGAACTACGAGATCCTGTTCAACGATGACGACACCGTTGGAGGCCACATCCGTATTACCCACGGTGGCGTTTCGTTACTGGACGAAGCATTCACTTCCGAGGTAGAACATCAGGAAAGCATATTCAAGATACGTTAAACTATTCTCACAAAAACATAAAAAATGAAACAACGAAATCATCTCATCACCCGAACAATCTGCTACTTCAGCCTCATCGGCCTTGTTAGTTTACTTTTCTCTGCGTGTACTTCTGCTCCGGATAAAAAGAATCCTACACCGGCCATCTCTTACGATGATATCCCTGAAGGCTATCTGGACGAAGCGGAACACATCCCGGACTTCTGGATTGCTTCGGTAGAGGGAATAAATACCTATCTCGAGACCCGGGTAAAAAAGGGCAAGGTAGAAACGGCCGGAACATCTGCCGGCGGGCGGCCTATTTTTGCCGTGTCGTACGGCGAAAAGAGAATTGGAGCCGGCACAACCACCTTCTCCGGATCACTGGCAGTTTCCGATCTTGTTCCCTACAGAGGGGCGGACAACGAAAAAACGGTGTATATGGGCTTGGGCGGGGTACACGGGTTTGAGTTGGAAAGCATCATGGGTACGATCAACATGATCGAGGTGTTTGAAACCGGCAAGGATCTGAGTGGAAAGGCACGACCCGAGCTGGCCGCTATGCTCGATTCGGTAGACCGTATCGTACTTATCCCACTTGTCAATCCGGACGGCAGATCCCGTGTCCCCATCAGGATGGAACCCGACCGTGGTGGTGCTTCGGGTTCGTTTACCGTACACGAATATCTGAATACAGGCGGCAAGAAAGACGGCAGTATTATCGGATGGCCGGATGTGAAGGAATTTATCCCGATGGACTTCTCGGAGGTAGGTTTTCCGGGCGGTTATCCAAACGATGCAGGAGTCAATATCATGCACGATGATTTCTTCGGTTCACCGCAGCCTGAAACCAAAATGCTGTTCGACCTGGCGGCCCGTGAAAAGCCTGACCTCATCATCAATATGCACACCGGCGTGCCCAAGAACAACTATTACATGCACATTCTGCGGCCTTTTACCGAGCCCAAGTTGCAACCGATATTCGATGCTTTGTACAGAAATATCAAGATCGCTTTAACCGACAATAAACTCCAAGGGTCAATGGATACGACCATCGAAGCCGATCCATCTCTTCGTAGGATGGGGGGATATAACCTGAATACCGCGCTTAACTTGCATTGTGGTGCGCTGTGTGTTGTCATAGAATCGCCCAGTCATGGATATTTCGGAACCAATCTGTCTGGCGATCCGGCTATGCAAACACCCGAGATGCTCCTTGATGCCCAGTTGATTGCCCATCAGGAAGCGTTACGGTTTTTAATCAAATCGGGAGGGCGCGCAGGCTGGGATAAACACGCTATCCAATAAAACACAATCAATTTTTTGCAAATACGAGTCATTAATATTTAACAACAGAAAATTATGAGCGAAAAACCATTACATGGCATAATGAAATCATTTATCTTTCTCCTTCCAGTAATTTTTTATGCCTGTAATTCAAAGAATGTTACCCTCTCGCAGCTGAAAAAGGTTGAGAACCAATTGGAAGGACTAAGGGAGGCTGCCATGGCGGAAAATAGGATTCCCAGAAGTATAACAAAGGAAGGAAATATACGTTGGATAATCCAACCGTATGACTGGACAGAAGGTTTTTGGCCGGGTACTTGCTGGATGCTGTACCAGCAGACACAGGATGAGAAATGGAAAGAGGCAGCAATAGCAGCACAGAAGCTGATTGAGCACCACAAGGATCTGACCAATGACCATGACCTCGGCTTTATCTTCAACAACTCCTATGGCAAAGCTTATCGAATCACTGGCGAGGAACAGTATAAAAAGGTACTGATAGACGCTTCCAATGCGTTGATAACACGGTTTAATGATGCGGTGGGATGTATAAAGAGCTGGGACGTAGCAGGCAACTGGCAGGCGGAACGGGGGTGGAAGTTTCCGGTCATTATCGACAACCTGATGAATCTGGAAATGCTGTTCGAAGCCTCCAACATCACCGGAGACAGTTTGTACAGGAATATTGCCATCACCCACGCCAACACCACGATGGAAAATCATTTCAGACCAGACGGTAGTTCCTACCATGTGGTCGATTATGATCCCGAGACCGGAGAGGTGCGTAGCAAGGTTACGGCACAGGGCTTTGCGGACGAAAGTGCCTGGGCACGCGGCCAAGCTTGGGCTTTGTATGGGTACACCATGTGCTATAGGTATACGAAAGATCAAAAATACTTAGATTTTGCAGAAAAGATAGCCGATTTTATCCTCCATCACTCCAACTATCCCAAAGATGGAGTGCCCTATTGGGATTTCAATGCATCCGATATCCCGAAAGCACCAAAAGATGCTTCTGCAGGTGCTATTATAGCCTCAGCACTGATAGAACTCAGTGGGTATACGAACGATAAATATCTGAAAAATGCGAAACATATCCTGAACACGTTGTCGGGGGATGCTTATACTGCGAAACCGGGAGAGAACCAACATTTTGTACTCATGCACAGTGTGAGCAACTTCCCCAGCGGGAATGAGGTTGACGTACCACTAAATTATGCAGATTATTACTATACAGAGGCGCTTACACGGTGGTTAATGAAAAGGACAGAATGATGAAAAATAAAAATAACAATACTCGAGAAACCGCAATAATGCGGTTTTTTTAGCTCCTCCATGTTTGTGAGATTCTTAACTGCTTTCAAAGGAAAAATACCCCAATTTAATATAAATCAAAAAAGTGCAAAAAAAAATAATTGAAAAAAATGTGTTTGGGAACGGTTGTGGGAACATTCCCAATAAAATAATGGGAATTTTGTTTGTATAATCTATTGTATAACAGTATAAAATAACATAATTTAGCAGTCTGTTATGAGAATATAAACCTATTTATTCAACAATATATTTAGAAAAAAGTGCAGACTTTCTGCATCCGTTAGTATGAGTTTAGTGCAAAAAACATATAAATATATATAGAACATCCTTATGAAATTTATCAAAGAAGAAACGAGAGAAATTCCAGTTTATACATCTCCAGATGTTGTGGTTATTGGCGCAGGTCCCGCAGGTATTGGTGCGGCTATTTCTGCGGCACGTAATGGTGCCAAGGTATTATTAGTAGAGCGCTATGGCTTTTTGGGGGGTAATCTGACTATAGCCATGGTCAACCCGATGTTTACCTTTCATGACATTAAAGGGAAACAAGTCATCCGTGGTATTGCCGGCGAGCTGGTTGAACGACTGGTCGATCTAAAGTCTTCTCAGGGCCATGTGACGGATCTGACGTTTGATAATGCCTCCATGACTCCATTTGATCCAGAAGGGATGAAATATCTTCTTTTCCAGATGGTCAAGGAAGCCGGTGTAGAATTGTTGCTCCATACTTGGGCGGTAGGTGCAACAACGGAGAAGGGTAAAATCACCTCGGTAATTATCGAAAATAAATCGGGAAGGCAGGCTATTGTACCCAGGTACGTTATCGATTGTTCGGCAGATGCTGATATCGCTACATGGGCAGGAGCTCCATTTGTGAAAGGTCGGGAGAAAGATGGTGCCATGCAGCCTGTGACGCTGTTTTTCCGTATAGGTGGTATCAATATGACCAATTTGCGTATTTGGATGAAAAATAACCGAGATCTATTGAAAGATTCGCCCACAGATGACGAGATTGATTCCAGCAAGGCTATTGCTTTTCTGGGTTTAAAGCAATTGGTAAAAATGGGTATGGAAAAAGGTGAGTTTCCGAAAGATGCAGCTCCTCGTATCCTTTTCTATGAACTTCCGCAGGAAGGTCAGATTGCGGTCAATGCGACACGTCTGCAAGGAATAGATGGTACAAATGCCGCTGATCTGACGCGTGCAGAATACGAAACCCGCAAACAGGCCTGGGAGATTCATAAATTCCTTCAGAAGTATGTGGGCGGTTTTGATGAGTCTTATATTCTGGACACCGGAGCACAGGTGGGCGTACGGGAGACACGTCGTATCCGTGGCGATTATCAGCTGACTGAGCAGGATGTATTATCCAACCGCGCTTTTGAGGACGGCATAGCCTGTGGTACGTTTGCCATTGATATACATCCACCAGAAGGTGAGCAGCAGATATTTACAGGATCAGGCAAAGCCGTTTATGAAATTCCTTACCGTTCGCTTCTGCCACAAAAACTTGACAATCTTTTGGTGGCTGGACGGTGTATTTCAGCAACACATACAGCCTTTGGCTCGGCTCGGGTTATGGCCACATGTATGGCTATTGGACAAGGAGCAGGGCTGGCTATGGCCAATCTGGTTCAACAAGGCGGCGGTGATGTACGCAGTGTCGATGTTGCGGCATTACGCAAACAGCTGATTGAACAAGGTCAGTATCTTCTCGGCATGCCTGACGAACAGCCTGCTGATTCATCGCTTGCACTAAACAAAGTTGACAGCTCGGGCGCTACAGCATCCCACCATAATCCATTTAAAGATAAAGCACATGGCTAAATCATCAGGCAATGTCCGCTGGGGAGTAGCTATCTTGTTATTCTTTGCCTCCACATTAAATTATCTGGACAGACAAGTCTTGTCTGTGCTTGCCCCGACTATACAGGCGGAGCTCGGCCTAACTGACATGGACTATTCTTACATTACCTCATCGTTCCTGCTGAGCTACACGGTCATGTACGCCATCAGCGGGACGTTGGTAGACCGCTTAGGTACTCGAAAAAGCTTTCTATGGGCTGTCGGGGGTTGGTCTATAGCCAACCTGTTACATGCGTTTGCCAAGACGGCCATGCAATTCTCGGCGGTCCGGTTTCTTTTGGGCATTGCCGAATCGGCTAATTTCCCTGCAGGTGTCAAGGCTGCGTCCGAATGGTTTCCGCTGCGCGAGCGGGCGCTGGCTATTGGTATGCTTAATGCGGGTTCGTCAGCAGGTGCGGCCATTGCTATTCCCTTAGTCTCGGTAATCGCGGTACAGTTCCATTGGCAGGCGGCGTTTGTGGTAACCGGGTTGTTGGGTCTTTTCTGGCTCTTTTTTTGGCGGCGCCAATATCATTTGCCGCAAGATCACCCTCATATCAGTGAAGCAGAGCGTGAGTTGATTTTGGAGGGACAACCCGCGCAATCCTCTGAAGAGGAGAAGACCAGCATCTGGCGTTTGTTGCGTATGAAGCAAGCTTGGGGCTGCCTCTGCGCACGTATCTTTATTGATCCGGTAACCTACTTTCTGATCTTTTGGATACCTAAATACCTGCAGGAACAGCAACAGCTCACTTTGGAACAGATGGGCTATCTGGCGTGGATTCCTTTTGTTATTCTTGCGGTAGGCACCCTGCTGGGGGGAGTTATCCCACGATGGTTAATCAATCGCCTAGGTTGGTCGCTGAACCGAGCACGTAAATCCGTTATGCTTTTCGCATCGCTTCTCGTGCCGGTTTGCTGCGCGATGCTATTCTATTCTTCGGGGATAGGGCTGGCGTTGGCCGCAATAGCCGGAGTCATGCTCGGTCATGGCCTTTGGGGCAACATTACCATCCCGGCAGAAGTCTTTCCCAGACATGTGCAAGGCACGTTGACCGGTATCGGGGGTACATTAGGAGGTATTGCCGGCATTCTTTCACAACTGTCGGTGGGGTGGACAGTGCAGAATTTTTCGTATGTCCCGATATTCATCGGGATAGGCGTTGCCTATTTGTTTACCCTACTATGTGTTCAATTACTAACAGGAAAACTAGGAAAAATTATACAAATAACCTAAAATAAATCCAAGTAAATTATGAAAAATCAAAACCTACTTCTATTGCTGTGCGGCATTCTCATATGGGTGACCACAGCATGTCGGGATGCGCTTAAGGATTTTAATAAAATCGGAAATCCCTCGGATCTGCGCTACATCGCAATTATGGATGCACGAGAAGGAGAAAGTGTTTCTACCGTCGCTCCGACCGTTGAGACGGGAGGGCTTATCCCACGTTTCGAAATTGTCAGTGTGCGGAGAGGTGACGGAAGCCTGCTGGGCGACGCACAACTCAATTACTTTAGTGTCGGTACGGCATCTACCGTTAATATTGCTATCACAAACCCTCCGGAGGATGTTGTCGATGAAAATGGCAATCCGGTTACGGTGGTAGTGGCCCATAACCCCAGAAGCAACGGGGTGATTTCTGTAACTTCGGGTAACGACCTTTCTCCGGATGATTACTATTTTACCATTCGGGTGACCACAACAGCAGAAGAAACGCAATATTCGACCGTATTTGAGGACGCTTTCCATCTGCGTGTCAATCCGCTGCTTCCTTCGTTGATTGTCTATGCACCAAAAAATCAAAACCTGGTTTACGGCGATGCTAATAGCAAGACAAAAGCCCCTATTGTGCCGAATGGTAATCCGGCAATACATTTTGCCTTGGGTGACCATACAGATAAGTTGAACATCGATGCCGAAACAGGGGAGATTTCGTTGGCTTCGGGCTATGTTTATACCGAAAAAGAATCGTTAACCCCTATTATCCACGTCGTAAGTGATATCAATGGAGAAATTGCCGTATTCGAAGACGTGGTGACAGTCATTATTACCGATGTACCTGAAACCATGCCTATCGAAACCATCTATTTCTTTTATCCGACATTGAACACAAGTACAGCCAAGCCGTTGGGAGGGGAGGGTTTTACGGTACAGACTTTCGATCAAGGATCTGCTCAACGCATCTGGGGGGCTGGTACAGCAAATAGTACCTACAATGCTAGCCTCTTTAAAAAGCCTGATTTTAGACCGGCAGCGAATACAGCACAGACCATGTTAGAAACAATAACAGGCGCCGCTACTGGCATTACAAAAGGACCGTTCAATACATTGATGGTAACCACCACACAAGATCTAACCCCATTTCAGTACGGTTACGATCTTTCGTTTTCTTTTTATTATCTGACGACGTTTTGGCAAGCAATGTCCGACGGTACTATACCGATTGAGTTTGAGGTGTATATCTCTACGGATTATACTGGGGGCGATCTTCAGGATGCACAGGGAAACTGGCTCAATGGCACGTGGACCAAGGTCAACGCCGCGTTGCGGAACAGGCAATCTACCAGTCTGACTGGGGAGAATTGGGGAGAGGAAACGCTGGGTTTGACTACGGGGCAGGCAACTAATACCCACTGGTTGCAATGTACTTACGACATTTCCCCTGAACAGATATCCTCCCACTTTACAGTGGCCTTTCGGTTGACCTCTAATTTTGAAGGAGACTTGAGCAACAATGGCTCCACCGCAGGGACGCAACAAGGCCGGGGTGGTCGGCATTATCTGACGGACTTCCATTATAAAGCGGAGGAATCCAACTAATACATGGAGTAGAAACCAACATAAATCTTAATAACATGAAGCTAATCTTATCATCATTACTGATTATCATTTCGGTATCAGCATTTGCTCAACATCTCGTTCGGGGGAAGGTGTCCGATTCGGATGGACCCATCTCTGGGGTAACGGTCGTCGTAAAGGGGAGTACACAACGGACCACCACGGATGGCAACGGAGACTATATCATGCCTAACGTCAAAGCGTCTGATATTCTAGTCTTTTCTTATATAGGCTTTCAGACGGTTGAAAAAATAGTATTGGAGCAATCGACCATTAACGTTCAACTTGCTATGGAGGAGAGACAGATTGAGGAAGTCGCTGTAGGGTATCAGGTTATCCAGAAGAAAGACCTCACGGGAGCTGTGGCCTCAATAAACCCTGACGATCTGGCTTCAACCGCCACGGCTAATTTCGATCAGGCATTAGCAGGTCGGGTTGCGGGCGTACAGGTGACATCGAGTGATGGTACTCCCGGTAGTGCAATGAATATTGTCATCCGGGGAGGGAACTCCATTACGGGAGACAACTCGCCGCTGTATGTGGTGGATGGTGTGCCTTATGAGGACTTCGATCCATCGACTATTAACACACGTGATATCAAAAGTTTTGACATCCTGAAAGATGCCTCTGCGACAGCTATATATGGTTCACGCGGTGCGAATGGTGTTGTGGTCATCACTACATTGGGGGGACGTAACGATGGAAAAACCGATATCAAGGCTGGTGCATATACATGGTTGCAGTATATCCCTACTCGGTTAGAGGTTATGAGCCCGTATGAATATGTACTCTATCAGCAAAAAATAGCCTATGCTACAGACAATTATGTGCCGGGTCAAAACCTGAATATGTTTTACAACCGCTGGATCGACCCCGAATTGTACAGAGATGAAGAGGGGATCAACTGGCAAAATGAGATCTTTCAAAATGCTAACACCCAGAACTATACGATATCCATGCGCGGAGGGACTCCAAAAACGGGTTTTTATTACAGCGGAAATTTTACCGATCAGAATGGTACATTGATAACGACCGGCTTTAAGAAGATCAACAATCTCCTCAAGCTGAGGCATGAGGTGACGGATAAATTTGAGGTAACTATGCGGGCAGAATACAACAGGTTGGACAGAGTTGGTTCGGCGATTTCCGGGGGTACTACCACGAGTGTTATCCGGGACGCTATATCGTTCCGTCCGATCAACCCTGTTAATTGGACCGCTGAGGACGAGGAGGAGTTTCTAGACGAGGCTGTCACCGACGACATCTATCTGTACGATCCTGTGCGTACCCTGAATAATACCGAGCGGACGCGTGCCAATGACGTGATCGGTGGTAACATAGGATTGAACTACAAGTTTTCGGACAAATGGACATTAAACCTTTTGGGTAGCTACCACGCTAACATCACGGAAAACACCCTGTTTTACAAAGAGCAGACACAACAGGCTCAGCGGTCAGCCGTTGGTATAAATGGGTCTATTACGGATACACGAGTTACCACCGCGTCGACCTCCAATACCTTGCAATACAATGATCGAAAAGGCAAACATGTGTATGGGGGCCTTGCGGGGTTGGAGATACAGGGAAGGTCTTATCAATATTCTCAGCTGAGGAACACCAATTTGTTGATCGATCATTTCGGAATACGTAACTTAGGTCTTGCCACGGCGGGAACCATAGCCCAGACCGATTTTACTAAAAGTACACTACTGTCTTTTTTTGGACGAGGTAACTATACGTATGATAATCGCTATCTGGCAACGGTCAACTTTCGTGCGGATGCATCGTCCAAGTTTAGGCCGGAAAACCGATGGGGCTACTTTCCTTCGTTTTCACTGGCGTGGCGGATATCGAATGAGAAATTCATGAAAGCTCAAAAAGATATTACGGAAATGAAACTGCGGGCAGGCTGGGGGATGACCGGAAATGACCGAATAAATAGTTATGCCGGATTTGATCGTTTTGGAGTTAGCACGACCAGTGGGTATGTGTTGGGTGAAGGTCAAGCCTATATGCCAGGTGTTATCCAGACCAATATGGCTGTACCGGATCTGCGTTGGGAGACCACTAAACAATCCAATATCGGTCTGGATATAGCATGGAAAAAGAGGATCGACATTACTGCAGATTATTATATAAAGAATACAGTAGACTTGTTGCTCAATGCGGATATGTCGCCGAGTACCGGCTTTGACCGCGTACAGCAGAATATCGGAGAGGTGTCCAATAGAGGATTTGAATTTACCGTCAATTCGAAGAATATCCAAAAGAAAGATTTCCGCTGGAGCACCAATTTCAATATTACATTCAATAGAACCAAAGCGGTACGCCTTAATGATGGGCAGGTCGAACTTTTGACGGATCCAAGATGGAATACCCATTTCATGTCTTCCACCGAGTATCAATATGTGACGAGAGTAGGCCAACCGGTCGGTATGATGTATGGTATGGTCTACGACAGGCTCTATCAGGCCGATGATTTCCTCATCAACAGTGGGGGAGCCTATGAAATCAAACCGGGAATTCCTACCATAGTGGATAATACGCGGCCAGGGATGGTCAAGTTCAAGGATATAAATGGTGATGGTAAGATCAGTGAATTGGACAGGACTATTATAGGTAACCCACATCCGAAGCATATTGGAGGTTTGAACAACTCTTTTCGATACAAAACATTTGATCTTCAGTTTATGTTCCAATGGGCTTATGATTTTGACCTTCTGAACGGGAACAAATCTGAAATGGGAAACTATTTCATTCGCAGTAGAAATGGCTTAAGATCGCTCAATGACATATGGACTCCGACCCATACGGATACCGATGTGAGTGGTTCGGGATTCGATGGTAGAAACCTCACTCGCCCTGTAGGTTACAGACTTGATGATCGGCATATAGATGATGGGTCTTATCTTAAGCTTAAAACAGTTGTACTGGGTTATAATCTGAACAGCCAATTGCTTAGCAGGTTGAGGTTGAAGAGATGTCGACTGTCCTTGTCTGCTCAGAACCTCTATACGTGGACAAAATATGAGGGATATGATCCAGATGTATCTGTGGGGAGGTACGGCGCTTTGACGCCGGGTCTGGATTATTCGGCTTACCCACAAAGCGTGACCTTGTCTGGAGGTATAGAAATTACGTTTTAATCCTATAATCTATGTATTATGAATGCAATAAGAAAAAGTAAAGAATGTTTCCTCATGATCCTTTTGATGACCATGATACTGACAAGCTGTAACAAAATTTTAGATGTAGATCCATTGTCAGAATGGAGTAAAGAGTCTTTTTATGCCAACAAAAAAGAAGCAGATATGGCTCTGTCGGGAATCTATAGCCAGCTGGCAAACGACAATGTGTATGGTTACTATTTTAATGTACTTTTGGAGGCTGGTACCGACGAAACATACGTCAATGCTGCTCCGGCTTCGCGAGCTCCGGCCAAATATCTGTTTACTCCTTCGACCGACGCAATCAAAAACCTGTGGCTACGACTTTACACCTGTATACAGCTGGTCAATCAGTTTGAAAAAAACCTGAAAGCTGACAAGTTTTCCACAGAAGAGTATAACCAACTGTTGGCAAAGGCAAGATTTATGCGAGGGTTCTGTTATTTTACCTTGGCCAACTGGTTTGGCCCGGTACCGCTCCGGCTTACACCGAGTACCTCACAGGCCGATAATCATCTGGCACCATCGCCGGTAAAAGAAGTGTATGAGCAGGCGGAGAATGATTATCTGTTTGCCGCAGAGCATCTCGAACATGCGAGTAGTGCTAAATATGTACCGGGCGAACCTAACAAAATGGCGGCTCATGGTCTATTGGCTCGACTTTATCTAAAAATGGGGGGCTATCAACCCTATTTGTCTGAAAATGAGTCTGAATGTTATCTGGAAAATCCACAGCAGTATTTTGACAAAGCCAAAGATCAATGCGAGATTATTATCAGTGATGGCTGGCACGGAATCGTACCTTATGCTACCGATCCGGATAGCTATAGAAATCATTTTATTAATTATTTGCAAGACCGGTATGACTTAAGGGAAACCCTTTTTGAGATTTCCTTTGGTAATTACATCCGCATGGGTGTACAGGTGGGAGGAAGAATGGGAAATATTAATGGGCTAAACTTTCAAGGTGCTACCGGTATACCGCGCAGTTTTGTCTATGTCAATGTTGGTTTGCCCGTCTATAATATTTATTCATTGGAAGACAGCAGGAGGACATGGAGTATAGGTGGATACTACAATGCTTGGTCGTCGGCGAGCGAGAGTTTTGTGATGCGCTATATTTTTGATAGTCCTTTAAACCAGTACTATGGAATAGGTAAGTTCAGAAGATGGGAACCGAAGGATATAGAATATCTGAAGGCTAATTCCCCTGTGACAGGTGCGGAGTACACAATATTGAACAATACCCCGGGATCAGAAACCGATCCTAATTTTACGAGTACCAACTTTCCGATACTGCGATATTCGGATGTATTGCTTATGCATGCTGAAGCTATTATTGGAAGCAGGAATGGGACGGCTGATGCTACACCGGAGGCGGTGAACAGTTTGAATATTGTCCGTGAAAGAGCAGGCTTGGACCCTTATATTGGAAGTGTAGTTCATGACGATTTCTTTAAAGAATTGGTGGACGAGCGTTTGAGAGAGCTTTGTTTCGAAGGCTTACGTAAACAGGATCTGATTCGATGGAATTTATTGGAAGAAAAATTAGAAGCGACGAATAAAGCTATCGAGGAGCATCCGGACTTTAAATCAACAGATGTCATCCATCGCATATATTTGGAAACTGGAGAGAATTTTGATAGAAAAAAGCACTTGTTGTTCCCCTATCCATTGCAGGAAACTCAGATGAATGACTTCTTGGATCAACGGAATGTATGGTAAGAATAACGAGTTATATATTATATAGCCAATTGGTTATTAGTATATTGTGTGCTCAAAACATATAAAACTAAATTTTAATGAGAAAACAAACACTATGGTTAGTCATCATCTTAATGCCTTTAACCTTATTGGCTCAAAAGCGTACTAGCTCACCTCTTGAATACCTTGATCGTTCATTCCGTATATATGACCAGCTCCAAAAGCAGATATGGTCTGTCCCCGAATTAGGGTTTTTGGAAAACAAGAGTTCTAAGATGCTACAGGACCACCTTCGTGAGCATGGTTTTAAGATAGAAACAGGAGTAGCTGGGATGCCAACATCTTTTGTCGCCACATATGGAAGTGGAAATCCTGTGATTGGTGTTTCGGCTGAATTTGATGCGTTGCCGGGACTATCTCAGGATACGGTACCTTATCGAAAGCCCGTGGAGCAGGGTGGTAATGGCCATGCCTGCGGCCATAATCTGCTTGGGACCGGTGCTGTCGCAGGAGCAGTGGCTATCAAGGAATGGTTGGTGAGCGAGCACCGTCAAGGCACGCTCAAGGTGTTTGGTTCTCCTGCTGAAGAAGGTGGAGGGGGTAAGGTTTACCTTGCCCGTGACGGCTTTTACAACGGAGTAGATGTCGTATTGGATTGGCATCCCGGTAGCACAAATGCTGTTGACGTAGGCAATGGGTTCACAGCCGTACAGATGATAGACTATACCTTTCACGGTAAAGCTGCTCATGCAGCCGGGAGTCCCCACAAGGGCCGTTCAGCCCTAGATGGAGTAGAGGCTATGAACTATATGGTCAACATGCTCCGTGAGCATATCCATTTTGCTTCACGTATCCATTATGTCATTACTAATGGAGGCGAAGCCCCCAATGTGGTACCCGAGGTAGCGACTGTATCCTATTATATCAGGCATCCCAAACGAGAAGTATTGAAGGCACTGGTGGCCTGGGTAAACCAAGCGGCTGAAGGAGCGGCATTGGGCACACAGACAACAGTGACCAAAGAAATCATCGCCGGATTTTATGAAAAACTCCCTAATCGTAAATTAGCCGAATTGATACACAAAAATCTCGAAATCGTTGGTGGTGTCCATTATGATGATCGCGAACGTGCTTTTGCTGAGCAAATGGTCGAAGAACTTGGACTTAAACAAACAGTTTTGGAAAGAGTGACAGCGATACAACCACTAGCCGATGAAAGACCATCTACTGGTGGAGGTTCTACTGATGTCGGCGATGTTAGCTGGAATGTACCTACCATTACTTTCGGTACGGCTGCTTTTATTCCAGGCAGTTCGGCACACAGCTGGCATTGGGCGGCTGCAGGCGGGACCACGATCGGTACTAAGTCGCTCATCAATGCGGCTAAGGTATTTACACTCACCGCTATTGATCTCTACACCAATCCTGCATTGATTGATGAGGTGAAGAAAGAGTTCGAATCCCGTAGAGGGGCAGATTTCAAGTATGAATCGTTAGTCGGCGATCGTACGCCGGCATTGGATTACCGAGTTAAGAAATGAAACCATCTGACATCGCACAATTAACCATTTATTCATATTTTAAGATCATACCGAGGTTTTATGAGCAAACAAAGAATACATTATAAGCCAAGTGGGCTAAATCACGTAAGATCTATCCTTGTCCTTTTCGTACTTGCTCTGCACTTTCCGGCAATTGGCCAACAGAAAATAACGCCCTCGTTTGATTATCAGCAAATAAACGGACATCCCCGGCTCTTGCTCAATCGGGGAGAGGAAAAGACAATTAAAGGGGCTATAGCGAGAAATTCTGAATTTCAACAGATCGATGCTTACATACGTGAGGTATCAGATGGGCTTCTCCGAAAAGAACCGGTGACTTTCCAGAAGAAAGGGAAAAGGCTTTTGGCAGTCTCCAGAGAGGCCCTGACACGGTTGTATTATCTGTCTTATAGTTACCGCATGACCGGTGATACGAAATACCTGCAACGTGCGGAAAAAGAGCTCCATGCCGTATGTGACTTTGAGAGCTGGAATCCCTCTCATTTCTTGGATGTAGGGGAGATGTGTATGGCTGTCGCTATTGCGTATGATTGGTTATATGCAGATTTACAGGAGCAGACAAAAATGAAAGTGCGCAAGGCCATTGTGGAAAAGGCCATAGCGCCTTCCTACGAAAAGAAATATAATCGGTTCTTGAACATGCACAATAACTGGAACTCGGTCTGTAATGCAGGGCTGGTTTATGGGGCATTGGCGATCTTCGAAGATGATAAAGAACAAGCTATCGCTGTCATCGAGCGAGCTCTGAAATCCACTCAATTGCCATTGCAGGCCTATGCCCCCGACGGCAACTATCCCGAAGGACCGAGTTACTGGAACTATGGCACGACGTTTCAGGTGATGTTGTCTGCAGCACTGGAGAGTGCGTTGGGATCAGACAACGGATTATCAGATTCTCCCGGCTTCATGGAATCAGCCTATTACATGTTATTTACGACGGGACCCTCGGGTTATTATTTCAATTATTCCGACTGTGGTCGGCAAATAGAGCCTAGCCCATCTATGTTTTGGTTTGCCAATAAACTGAATGATCCTACACTGATATTTCAAGAAAAGGCACTGATTAATAAAGGTGTATATACAAGATTAAAAGGAGATAGGACATTACCTAATATGCTTATTTTTGGAAAGGATCTGACTTTATCGAAAATAAAGACACCCTCGAAGAAGATGTATACGGGTCATGGGATTACCCCAGTAACGATCGTTCGTGCCACATGGGAAGCCGGTGGAGGGAAATATCTGGGAATTAAAGGAGGCAGTGCTTCTGCGCCTCATGCGCATATGGATCAGGGTACATTTGTGTACGATATCGGACATCTGAGGTGGGCGATGGATTTTGGTCTACAAAGCTATATTACGCTCGAATCCAAGGGAGTCGATCTGTGGAATAAAGAACAAGCCTCTCAACGGTGGGAGGTTTTTCGACACAGTAATCTCAATCATAATACATTGACCATTAATAATCAACGGCATCATGTGAACGGACAGGCTGAGATTATCGAAACATTTGATAGTAAGAAAGAATCTGGGGCTAAGATTGATCTTATGCCGGTATTAAATCTCAATAACGAGCTCAAAGCTGCGACTAGGAAAGCCGTCATCGTAGACGAATCGTATCTAAATATCGAGGACATTGTAGAAGCCAATGCAAACCCTGTGGCACTCAGGTGGAATATGGTCACACCGGCAACAGCCGAAATTGTTGACGATCATACGATCCGACTTTCACAACAAGGGCAAGCGATGATCCTGAAATTTGAGGGAAATGTACCTTTCGAATTGGCCATTCGCCCGTCAGAAAACCCTAAGGACTATATAAATGAGTTTACTGGAAACAAATATGGTGATTATAACCTGCCCAACAAAGGAACAGTAATGGTCGGGTTTGATGCCAATATTCCGGCTGGTGCAACAGCCAGATTTGAAGTGACATTTGTGGAAGATAAGGTCGAAACCTTGTTACCTAAAAACACCTTTGTACTTGATGCACCAAACCCGAGTATGGCATCGGAAGGAAATACCGTGTTCTCTGATGTTTCCCCGATTGGTATCAACGCATCCGGAGAGCTGTATCCTATGGAAATACCAGATTGGATTCCTTATGGAAAGGTCAATAAGGATAAGCTTTTCGGAACGTCTTTCGGCTTTAAGATTCATGCCCAAAGAATTACCCCTAACGGATTGGAAGATGCTGGCATAGACCGCTCCAATGATGGTCTATTGGGCATCAGGGGTGGAGGAGGTAACGGCATCGATGTGAATGAAGGTTTTGTTTTAGGTCTTGATCTGCGGAAAGTAGATCCGTCCATGAGCGTTGAGCTGACCAAAATCGGGCTACTGTTCTTTGATGCTTCAGAATCCTGTACTATTGTCAACCGCCAGAACGGGAAGATGACGGTACTGAAAGGAAGTGACAGAAAAAAGCTGCAGGAAGTTGAGATAACCGATAAACATAAAAGAAGACTTCGGGATATTTCAGAACTGGGTATCGTGTTAAAAGGAGGAGAGAACCATACGGAGTTTTTATCCTTATTCAATACAACGGAGGGTAGTTGGCGAATTGCGGGCTTTGAGTTTGTGGTGAAATAAAAGGGATCAGAAAAAGGCTTATTTACCACCACTTCTCCTTTTATATTCCGAAGGTGTCATGCTGAAAAGCTCTTTAAAACTCTCCCTAAAATACTTTAAATCGTTGAAGCCAACTTCATAAGCGATCTGCGATATATTCATGTTTGTCTGCGTTAACAGCATCGCCGCTTTCTTGAGCCGTATGGTCCGGATAAAGGTCGAGAGGTTTTGGCCTGTCAATGCCTTGAGTTTGGTATAAATGACCGTACGGCTTGTATTCATCTGATCGATGAACATACTGACATTGAAATCTGGATTGGAAATATTCTCCTCCACGGCAGCGATCGCTTCTGCTAAAAATGTTTCATCCGGAGAGGTTACTGTTAGTTCCTTGGGTTCGAGAATCAAGTCATTTTTAAACTTTCGGATCAGGTTCTCTCTTGTTTTTAATAGATTATCTACCCGAAGCTCCAATATATCCACGTTGAAAGGTTTTGTAATATAAGCGTCAGCACCGGTATAATAACCCATTTTCTGATCGGTTGGAGATGTTTTAGCGGTCAGCAATATCACGGGGATGTGGCTGGTGATAAGTGTTGTCTTGATTTTATCACATAACTCAAAACCATCCATATCCGGCATGCTTATATCGCTTATGATTAAATCAATCGTATGATGAAGCGCGATTTCGAGCGCTTCGTTACCATCTGCAGCGGTGAAAACGTGATATTTATTCCAGAAGATTTCTTTGATAAATTTTTGAAGATCGAGGTTATCTTCCACGATTAAAAGGGATTGTTGGTTTTCGGTGAATGTAGAAGAGGACACTTGATCTTCTTCGCGGCCCATCTGAGGAAGAATATAATCAGTTTCTGTTGCACGTTCATCCTGTTCCGCATATTCATGTTGGGCAAAATGTTCGTTCCCTAGCGGCAATAAAACCGTAAAACGAGTTCCTTTAGCTTCGGAACTACTTGCTATTATCTTTCCTTGATGCTGTTCGACAAGTTTTTTAGTGAGTGACAAGCCGATTCCCGAACCTAAATTTTGTTGGTGGTCCAGCTGATAAAACTGATCAAAAATCAGTTTAATATATTCTTTTGGGATCACGGGACCGAAGTTGACAACACTTATTTTAACATATTGTATCAGCTTGGCTTTTACCTTTTTGGAAGTGGTAGATACATATATCGTCACACTGCTGTTGTCGTTGCTGAATTTAAAGGCATTGGACAATAAATTGAATAAGATGTTCTTTAGCTTGGGTTTATCAAACCACACCGGAATATCGTTATGACGATGGATCAGCCTGTATTGAATATTTTTTCTCTCCGCTAAAGTGTCGAAAGATTTTTTGACTTCCTCCACAAAGATCACCATGTTATTTTTAGTTACCTGCAGAGTAAGCTTACCGGCCTCGCTTTTCCTAAAATCTAATATCTGGTTGATCAACTGAAGCAGCATCCTTGCGTTCTTTAGCATAATGTCATGTTGCTGCTGTATGTGAGGATCACCTAGTTTTTTTTCAACCATCTTTTCCAGCGGGCTGATGATCAGGGTGAGAGGAGTTCGAAATTCATGGGATATCTCTGTGAAGACACTTAATTTTAACTGATTGGCTTCTTCTAGTCGCTCTTTCTCTTTGCGTTCTTTTACTCTCAACAAAATCAGTTTTCGGATGTAGAGAAATAAGCCAGCACATAGGACAACATACAGCAGGTAAGCCCACCAGGTGTTCCAAGGCGCGGGCAGGACCCGTATATGTAATATTGCTCCGTGTTCATTCCAGATGCCGTCGTTGTTGGATCCTTTTACCCTAAACATGTAGGAACCAGCTTTAATATTCGTATATACAGCTCTCCGTTGATTTCCGGTATAGTTCCAGTTTTCATCATTTCCTTCGAGTTTATAGGCAAATTCATTTTTTTCGGGACGCATATAACTTAGCGAAGTAAAGTCGATGCTGAAATTATTCTCATTGTGTTGGAGTGTAATGACGGTTGTTGAGTCCGTAATTTTTTCGAAAGGTACGTTATTTACTTCAACGCTCGTGATATCGATAGGAGGGACAAAAGTATTTCTGCGGATATCTTTGGGGTCAAAATACGTTAGCCCATTGGTGCCGCCAAAGAATAGTTCTCCACTTTTAGTTTTGAAGGACGCACCATAATTAAATTCATTGCCTTGCAGGCCATCGGATTGATTGTAATTTTTTATACTATTCGAGGACGCGTCAATCTGGCTAATTCCCTTGTTGGTACTTACCCATATTTTACCGCCGCTATCGGATAAGATACCGTATATGATATCATTGGGCAATCCATCTTTGGTGCTGTAAGATTTGGTCGTTTTGTTTTTGGGATTGTATATATGCAATCCCTGTCCTTCGGTGCCGATCCAATAGTTATTGGAAGGGTCTACAAAAATACAATTGACATAGGGAGGTGAATCATTCTTGCCAAATTCCTTGATCCGTAACGTACGCTGTTGTTTGGTTCTTATATCAATCGTCTCCAACCCAGTGCTCCCTCCTGTAAGCAGTATGTCCGGATTTTCAGTTTGGACGATACTCATGACGGTCTTGATGTCCTTGTCGATTTTTGAAAGGGTCTTTTTATGTGTATCATAGAAGATCAACCCTCCCGTAAGCGTACCTATCCAGATATTTCCATTATAGTCTTCGAAAAGTGTAAGGACTTTATAGGCTTTCAGGGAAATATTTTGATGGGACGAAAAATCTATTTGTTGAAATTTAGCTGACTTGCTGTTAGCGGGTAAATAGTTCAGTCCACCATCGTGTATACCTACCCAGAGTCCATTATGGCGATCTATGATGACCGCCTTTACATTATTAGCACTTAGGCTGCCGGGGTCGTGGGGGTTGTGTTTGTAATAGGTGAATTTTTTTGCTTTTCTATCGTAAAAGTTCAACCCACCCCCTTCGGTACCGATCCAAAGATTTCCCTCGCTGTCCTCCGCCATACCACTCACGACTTTATAGTTCAGCTTGCTGTTGGTATTACCCGAATAGATACTCTTGAAAGCACTATTGTCCTGGTTGTAATAGTTGACGCCATCGGCCCATGTACCGATCCACATGTCTCCCCGGGAATCACGGATAATCTTATAGATGGAGTTTTGGCTTAAGCTGTTGGCATTGTTTGGGTCGTGCACGATATGCTTTAATTCGGTATGATCTGCACTTAAGATATAGAGGCCCGAATAACTTCCTATCCAAAGGTTTCCAAACCGGTCTTCACAAATGGTACGGACAGGTGATGTAATAGGTCTATTGCCATCAAAATAGAAATTCACAAAATTTTCTGTTAACGGATCATATCGTACCAACCCCTTCTCATGGCCGAGCCAAAGCGTATTTTTGGTGTCTATAAAGAGGACAGGGAGGTCGTTGAGATGTATAGCGTTGGCGGCTTTCTGCGGATAGTTCAGATGTCTGAAAAAACCTTTTTTGGGGTGGTATACATCGATATACTTCGTATTGCAGATCCAGATATTACCCTGGTCATCCTTTAGGAAGCAGCGGATATTATTGTCGCTGGGGGAATTTACGTTGTTTGATTTTTGTATTCTTGCGTGTTCATCTGTCTTGATATTAACCTGTACAATACCATTTACAGTGGCCACCCAGAGTAGGTTGCTATCGATCTGCATGATCCCTCGTACGATATTATCCTCCACCATATTTGCCGCATTGGACAGTTTATATCGGGTGAAATTGTCTGCTATGGGATTATATTTGTTCAATCCTCTCTCTGTACCTATCCAAAGGTTACCGTAGCTGTCCTCGTATATCGCATGTACATTGCTGTTGCTCAGGCTGCTGGTATCTGCGGGTGTATGCCTATATATTATGAATTTATGGCCATCAAATTTGTTGAGACCATCCCGTGTTCCGAACCAGATATACCCTCTTTTGTCCTGTATTATGTCGGCAACAGACCGTTGAGACAGACCGTTGGCCGAGGTAAACCGATTGAAGATGGGATCTTTCGGTATACTTTGCTGATGCTGGCCAAAGACAATAGCATCAAACCCGACAAGAAAAAAACTTATAAGGAGGTAAACTCTCATCCGTTTTTGGGTTTGATAGCTAATGTAATAAAAATATTCTATTAATAGGGCACCTGTGGCTTCACGGTCTCTCTAAAGTTTTCGGATAAGTGCGTAACTCCCTCTTGTTTTATATGGATTGTTCCTTTGGCTGTTCCGTCTTTGGAAAATGTCACGGTATAGTCCCGACTATTATAACTAAAGGACACGCCCACTTGATTACCTTCGTTAATAAGCTGTGAAGGAATCATGGTCGTCAGGCTGTTACGTTCTCCTACCTGTATAAGGTGTAGGAACTGATCTTCGGTGTGTGCCTGAGATGGAGTCGTTTCTATACGCCACTGCCCAAGGAGCGGATGATCGTTGGGAATGGAGTATGAACTAGGTATTGGCCAATTTTTTCCTCCGGACCAAAACTGTTTTCCAGGACCACCTATCTTGGTATGATTCGCATCCTCAGGCAGTAATGTTCTGCAGAAAAGTCGGCCTTCATTTTCGTCAGCATAAAATGTATCGCCGTTGAATATCGGCTCTGTCGCGGTGTGGAGCAGCCACCGTTTTGGATATGCTGCATTTTTTGAAATGACCTGATCGTAAATGATGAAAATATCGGGGATAATAAATACAAATTGTCGTAATACCAATGCAGACTTATCATTATGATACGATTTTGTAGCATCCGAGGCGATGTATACGTACTCGGGCTTTTCGTCAAAGGCCAGTACCTTTGATCCCAACATATCGTTCTGGCCACCGTCATTTGGAGCCGGTTCTTTGGATTCGCCACTTGCCGGATTGCCCCAATAGGTAGGCATGACCTCCCCCGGCATCTCAATAGTGATACAATTGTGGGCTACTGTCCTGGCATAGTAATTAGGTAAATGTATACCAGGTTCTGGTCGCCCTCCGGTATCCATTGCCAGATACCCTCGCTTATAGATCGTAAAATGATTGTTATCATAATGGCGGTGTGAGGTCACCGTACCGTCTGCTGTGAAAAGTGCATATGTGTCAGATTCGGTAGACCCCGATCGCATAAATATTTGGCCTTGTGGCTTAAAGAAATAGGCATTTGGCATCCGAGGTGTGATATCTGTTGCATCAGAGAAGACGTAGTTGTTTGTTAGAAAAAAGGTGGTCAGCGGAAACTCTGATTGTTCCTTTTTTCCAGCCTTGTGTAATAGCCATTTTGCCGTCGGAATAATCTCGGAGTGAGAATTTCCATAGAAGTGCAGAAGTTGCGCCAAATGTATCGGAATAAAATCTGTATTGAATGCATTCGTCCAATGATCGGAATCTCCAAACCCAAACTCTCGTTTATATCCGCCTATCCAGTTCCAGTACCAGAAACTTGGGTAGATGGTCAGATGCGCACATTTGGAAGAAATGTCCGTACCGGTAGCCGATTGGTAGGTGTGCATAAAGTTGAATTCCACCCAGGGGTAGGCTTTTGAAGCGTATTCCAAGACCGCAACGGGCAGCCCTCCTACAGAACTACGATAGTCGATTACTTTTAAATGATTACTATAACCATTTTCAAGCATTTTTAACGCTAACGCGTCATTTACACCTGTTTTGTGAAAGGCGACACCCGCATACCATTCCAATACATTATTGCCATAAAAACCGACGTCTATTTCCCGGCCACGGTTTTCCCGGTTAAAGTCTTTTCTGCTGGAAGGGAGCATAAAATCAATGGCATTCAAGAGTTTTTTTCCGATCTCTTGGCGTTCATCGGGTGTCAGGTAATTGTACAACCAGTCATATGCACAGAGTGTGTGTATACGTGAAAAAGCTCGCCAGTGGATATTTAGGCTGTTATTATTACGGTATTCGTAATAGTCTACGATCTCTTTGAGAAAGTTTTTCGCCAGATTAAGATACCTAAGATCTTTCGTTATGAGGTAAACAAATGCAGCTTCCGCAGCTCTTGTACCGTAGGCGTGATTGTCGTTTTTTGAGCCATCGGCGGCATCTTTGTCTTCAAATACAATGTCCTGCCCGATCATATTATCGAGTTGGGACTTGATCTTATTGAATGCGGCTTGTTCTTCGTTTAATGTTCGCTGCTTTACTTTGTCAAAGGTCTGTCCATTAAAGAATAGCCGAGGGTGTTCGGTCGATACGGATGCTACCCAGCCAGTTGGCGCCGGCTCTTCATCTTCGTTATGGTGATTCTCCGAATCTTTGACTTTGTCTTTTTTACAAGATAGGAGTAATACAATCAGCATCGCTGCAAACCATTTTAACCCTGTTCTTAATTTGTGATTTTCCATAATCATTTTTTTAATGCATGGCACCTATTCCGATTTGTGCCAGATTGAGGACTATAGCCCTCTTTCCTTGAGACGAATAAGCGCTTCGATATAATAGTAATCCGCATAATTCAACGGCACATCGATCTCGTTGCCATGTGGAATACTGCCTACGCTGTGTTTTAGTACAAAATTTCCGTTTTCCCCTTGCTTGGCTGTATAAGTGTCTCCATCCAGTGAGTCTAAAATATGTGACGCTGCTTGGAGGTATTTACCATTGGTGTAGGAGCTCAACTCTAAAAGTGCGGAAGCCATTATGGCTCCAGCAGAAGCGTCCCGGATTTCATTGGGTATATTTGGCGCATTGAAATCCCAATAGGGCACTCCGTCTTTGGGGTAGTTGGGGTGATTAAGGATAAATTGGGCTATCTTTTCTGCGAAATCCAGATACCTTTTGTCTCGGGTATAGCGGAAGCACATGGTGTACCCATACAAAGCCCAAGCTTGGCCCCGTGCCCAGGCACTTTCGTCCGCAAAGCCCTGTGCCGTAACCTTGTGTAACACCTCGCCCGTTGTGGGATCATAATCGATCACATGATAAGAACTTCCGTCTGGTCTGAAGTGGTTTTTCATCGTGGTGTTGGCGTGGGTGATGGCGATATTCCGGTACGAACTGTCTCCGGTGATGTTGGAGGCTTCGAACAGCATCTCCAGATTCATCAGGTTGTCGATAATGACCGGAAACTTCCATCCTCGTTCTGCCTGCCAGTTATCTACCACATCCCAGCTCTGTAAACACCCTACATTTTTATTAAATCGTGTAATCAATGAATTGGACGCATCAATTAGTACCTGTTTATACTGCCCCTCTCCGGTGATCCGATAAGCTTTGCCATAGGAGTTGTTAAAGATAAAGCCGAGGTCATGGTCATTAGTAAGGTCTTTATGGTGTTCAATCAGTTTCTGTGCTGCTATTGCTGCCTCTTTCCATTTCTCATCCTGTGTCTGCTGATACAACATCCAACAAGTGCCCGGCCAAAAACCTTCTGTCCAGTCGTATGGTGTCTCGATCCAGCGGATATGACCTTCCTTATTCATGCTCCTCGGAATATTGTTGTCTTGCAGAGAAGAAGCGCGCAATACGGTAAGTTGTTTTTCGGCTCTTTGAAGTATCGAATCAGTATTGCTATTATTCGTAGTACAAGCTAAGACCGTTGAGGAGAGTAACCATAAAGTAGTCAACTTGATCATGTTCATTTTTTAACAAAAATTAGGTGAGCGGTTTAATTTAAATTGTGAAGTGTTTTTGTAATAATACAAAATACGACAATTTTATCCCATAGCTAAGGGGAGGTAATGTCTGAATGATGGGGGTAAATCGTTCAACGAAAAGGAGTTCTTATTTGATGGAGGATGGGGTTTCTCTAAAACTGTATTTGGATCAGTGTTTTAAATTGCCCCCTTATTTAAGACAGTTATCCCCTATGATAAAGGCTGCTCTTTGGTGATATTTGTGAAGTGTCATAAAAATAACCAAATAAACATTATTAAATCATGAAGAATGGAAACTTGTTTTTGCTGATGCTCCATATCGTTGTATTATATGGATGCAAAGAGACTTGGAAAGCCGGCAATATAGGCAATCCGGCAGATTTGAAGTATATACATACATTAGATGCAAGAGAAGGAGCTGGGATTTCTTCGGCTCCGCCCACTGTGCAGACCGGGGGACTCTTACCCGAATATGAGATTGTCACCATCAAAAAAGCAGACGGATCGCCGTTAGAGGAGTCGCTTCTACAATATTTCAGTATAGGAGGGAGTACTACGGTCAATATCCCCATCAGATCCAATGATAGCGTCGTAGACGAGGAGGGTAATCTTATCACGTCGGTCAAGGCGGTAAGCAAAGGTGAGAATGGAGTGATTTCGGTTGCTTCGGGTCATGCTTTACCGGTGGGTGACTATTACGTAACAGTTAAAGTTACGACAGAGGCCGAAGGTACGGTGTACGCAACGGTTTTTGAGGATGCTTTTCATTTAAAGATCGTGCCCCTTTTACCGACAATGATGGTCTATGCACCAAAAAACCAAAATTTGGTTTATGGCGATCCGGATAGTAAGACTGTGACACCGATTGTACCCAATGGCAATCCGGATATTTCGTTTGAATTGGGTAACCATTCGGACAAATTGGTTATTGACAGGTCGACCGGAGCGATTTCCCTTGCATCTGGTTACGTTTATAATAGTCGGGAGTCATTGGATGTGACCGTCCAAGCTGTTAGTAATATTAGTGGGGAGGTTGTTGCTTTTGACGACGTCGTCAGGGTTGTTATTACGGACACGCCCGAAGAAATGGAAGTGGAAACCATCTATTTCTTTTACCCTACATTGATTACGTCTGGAGCAAAACCGAATGGCGGTGCCGGGTATACGGTGCAAAAGGTTAAGCCGGGCGATAGTCAGCGTATCTGGGGAGAGACGATAAATAATTATGGAAAATTTCTTCAAATACCGGAAAGACCTGCTGCTAATGTAGGGCAGATGTCTTTGCAGACAGACACTTACAGTAGTAGCGGAAAGACATCTCCTTTTGATATATGGATGGCAATGGATAGCCAAGACCTTACACCGTTCCAATATGGTTATAAATTGTCTTTAACATTCTATTATCAGGTTGCATTTTTCCGATATCTGCAAGATGGTCGCACCCCTTCCGATCTGGAGGTATATATCTCTACCGACTATACAGGAGGTAACATTATGGATGTGGACGGAAATTGGATGAACGGCACTTGGACAAAAATCAATGACGGTATAAAAAGCCAAAAATCATTAGGTACGAACGGGACACAATCAACGGGTGCTCCTTGGGGGCCGGTGTTTGACGGTACACCATATCCGGGGGATCAGACAACAGGAGGTGATCCAGACGGGAGGAAAAGACCTGATTTAGGGGATTTCTCCCAGAAATGGGTCAAGTGTGTTTATGAAATTCCATCGGGTTATATCTCGACAAACTTTACCTTGGCTTTCCGAATCAAATCGGTAAATTTTACAGATCCAATAATGTTCAATTCGGGCGAAGGCCGAGGAGGAATGTACATCTTCTCAGACATTCATTATAAAGCAGAGGAATCGAATTAATACATAGCAGGCATTTATGAACTTAAGAACTATGAAACTAATCAATTTATTATTACTGTTCTTTATCCCTATCTCTGGTGTTTTTGCACAGCATACGATTACGGGTAAGGTGACGGACCACCAAGGAAAACCGATTTTAGGAGCCAGTATTACGGTAAGAGGTGCACAACAGCGAACACAGTCAGATGAAACGGGTGCTTATTCTATTGCCAATGTAAAATCGTCTGACGTTTTGGTCTATTCGTATATAGGATTCCAAACGGTCGAAAAGCTGGCTCTGGATCAACAGACTATCAATATCCAACTGAAAATAGACGAGGTGCAACTTAGCGAAGTCGTTGTTGTCGGGTATGATGTCGTAAAGAAAGGAGATCTTACCGGCTCGGTTGCGAGTGTGAACCCGGATGAATTGAAAGAAACGGCGACGGCAAATTTTGACGAAGCATTGGCGGGCCGTGTTGCGGGAGTTGAGGTCACTTCGAGTGATGGTACACCGGGCGGCGCCCTCAATATCGTAATCCGTGGAGGTAACTCCATTACAGGTGACAATACCCCCCTTTATGTCGTAGACGGTGTTCCTTTGGAAGAGTTTAATCCAGGAAGTCTCAATACACGTGATATTAAGAGCTTAGACATCTTGAAGGATGCGTCTGCGACGGCTATATATGGTTCTCGGGGTGCAAATGGGGTTGTAGTGATTACGACCAATAGCGGCCGATCTGACGGTAAAACAGACATTAAAGCATCTACGTCCTATTGGACGCGGTATATACCTACTCGTTTGGAGGTAATGGGAGCGTATGAGTATGTAAAGTACCAAGAAAAGGTAGCTTATGCAAGAGATAATTACGTCCCGGCTTATAACGTGGATCAGTTTCACAACAGATGGATAGATGCCGAATTGTATCGGAATACACAGGGTACAAATTGGCAAGACGAAATGTTCCAGATCGGTCTCACCAACAACCATACCTTGACCTTGAGTACGGGAAATAACAAGACGACTTTATATTACAGTGGTAATTTCTTGGATCAACAGGGTACACTCCTTACGACCGGATTTCGAAAGATTAACAATAGGCTGAAATTTACACACAAGTTAGTGGACAACTTTGAGATAAAGGGACAGGTAGAATATTCGAAGTTAAAATATGATGGTATGCAGGTGTCTGGTGACCAATGGACGAGCGTTATCCGAAACGCGGTGACATTCCGTCCTGTGCAGCCAGTGAACTGGATAGAAGATGAAGAAGAGCTACTTATTACGGATGACCCAAGCCTATTTGATCCGGTCACGACGCTTAATAATACCATGCGGCAACAGCATTCAGATATTCTCGCCGGAACACTGGGATTCAACTATGAATTTTTATCAAAGTTTAACTTGGATGTAACGGGTAATTATAGAACAGCGATTACGGAGAGTACGCTGTTCTTTAAAAAGGAGACGAACGAAGGTTCCAGAACAAACCGGGGGATAAATGGTACAATAAGTGACCGGAGGAATGATATTTTGTCTATAACAGGAACAGTACGATATAAAGATAAGAAAGGGGATCATGATTATGGATTTCTTGTCGGGTCGGAAGCACAACACAATGGTTTCGAAACATCCGAACTGCGGAATACAAACTTGCCTACCGACTTTTTCGGGATCGATAATCTGGGTATCGCGACTACGGCCACTATCGCCCAGTCCATGTACACTGAAAACACATTGCTTTCTTATTTTGGCCGCGCTAACTATGCATATGACGATAAATATCTGGCTACTATTAACTTTAGAGCGGATGGTTCTTCCAAATTCAGAGGAAAAAATACATGGGGATACTTTCCCTCGTTTTCCCTTGCCTGGAGGGTATCTCAGGAACAATTTCTTAAATCTGTCGAAGCGATTACCGACATGAAGTTTAGAGCAGGATGGGGTGTGACTGGGAACAATCGTATAGGTAATTTCTTGGGATATAATCTGTTTTCCGTAGATGCGTCCAGTGGTTATGTATTGGGTGAAAATCAGGCGTTCTCTCCGGGAGCATACCAAAGTAATCTGGCTGTACCTGATCTACGTTGGGAGACTACGGCGCAAACTAACATAGGATTGGACCTACAAATCTTAAAAAGATTTGATTTTACGATGGATTACTATATAAAGGATACCCGGGACCTGTTGCTGAATGCTGAAATGGCCCTGAGTACGGGTTTTTCCAAAGCGCAACAGAATATAGGTGCAGTATCCAATCGTGGGTTTGAGTTTACGTTAAAATCTCAAAATATACGGAGCAGGGATTTTAGATGGAATACTAATTTCAATATCTCATTCAACAGGACCAAGACGGTGCAACTGAATTCCGGTCAGCAGGAAATAAAGACTGACCCCTCCTGGGACTCCCAGTTTATGCAGACCGAATATCAGTATATTACCAGGGTAGGGCAACCTGTCGGGATGATGTATGGGTTGGTGTTTGACGGCCTATACCAATTGGAAGATTTCGAATTTGTAGGTGGCGATTATATACTTAAGACAGGCCAACCTTCTTATCAAACGGCAATGAGACCGGGCATGGTCAAATTTAAGGATATCAACAACGATGGCAGGATTAACGAGCTTGACCGAACGATTATCGGTAATCCCCACCCCAAACATACGGGTGGTTTATTTAACCATTTCAGGTACAAATCCTTTGATTTGCAATTTTTGCTACAATGGGCGTATGATTTTGATATATTGAACGGGAATAAATCCAGCTTTGGGAATATATACATCGCGGGAAGAAACGGGTTAAAGTCCCTCAACGACATCTGGACACCGGAGAATACCGATACTGAAATCGGGGGGGTAAGATATGGCGGAGTGGGGCTTGTGACACCCTATGGATATAAGTTGGATACCCGTCATATCGATGACGGCTCTTATTTGAAATTAAAAACGCTTGCACTGGGATACAATCTGCCGCAATCCATATTAACCAAGCTTCGGATGAAGCGGTGCAGAGTCTCTGTATCTGCTCAAAACCTATATACCTGGACCAAATACGAAGGTTATGATCCGGATGTGTCAGTAGGTAGGTATGGTGCATTGACACCTCGTTTGGACTATTCGGCTTATCCGCAGAGTGTGACGGTCTCTGGAGGTATTGATATTACATTTTAATTGAAATTTTTGTATCTACTAATACAACTTAAAATGAGAAATAGCATAAAATATTTAACTATTATCGCTTTGACGCTTGGGTTTTCCAGCTGTAAGAAGTTCCTGGAGATCGATCCAAAATATGCATGGACGGATGAATCTTTTTATTCGACGAGAGAAGAAGCCGACCTGGCTCTGTCGGGTATCTATGGACAGCTGGCTACGGAGGATCTGTACGGATATATGTTCAATGTTGTTTTGGAAGCAGGGACAGATGAAAGCTATACCAATACGACTTCAGCCCAAAGAGATGCGGCAAAGTATGCCTACACAGCCTCAAGCGATGAAATAAAGAATATGTGGCTGAGATTTTATAGCTGTATACATCTGATCAATCAATTTGAGAAAAATCTAAAAGCTGACTTATTTACCCAAGAAGAATATAATAGGCTACTGGCCAAGGCCCGTTTCATCCGAGGCTTTTGTTATTTCACTTTGGCCAATTGGTTTGGGCCGGTTCCTTTGCGCCTAACGCCAAGCTATTCCCAAGCGGACAATGACTTTCCACCATCGCCGGCATTTGATGTTTATAAGCAGGCAGAAAAAGACTACCTATTTGCTGCAGAACACCTTTATCATGCGAAAGATGCAGGGTACGTACCGGGAGAACCGAATAAGATGGCGGCACATGGCTTGTTAGCCAGATTATACCTCAAAATGGGTGGTTTTCAACCCTATCTGGCTCCAAATGAAGCGGATTGCTACTTTGAAAATCCACAGCAATATTTTGATAAAGCAAAAGATCAATGTGAAATCATTATCGCAGATGGTTGGCATAGTATTGTACCCTACGCTACCGATCCGAATAGCTATAGAAATCATTTTATCCATTATCTCCAAGACAAATATGACCTAAGGGAATCTTTATTTGAAATTTCTTTTGGTAATTTGTATAGTATGGGGATAAATGTTAGCGGACGCTTAGGGAATATCAACGGTGTGGAATTTGTGGGTACACCGGATATCCCCAGAGGATTCGCCATTATCAATGCGGGCTTACCACTGTATGATATCTATTCGGCTGAGGATACAAGACGTGAATGGAGTATTGCGGGTTATAGAAATAATTTCAGTTCCGGAAGCCAGGTGTTTACGATGCGGTATATTTTCGACAACCCTTTGGATCAAGAGTATGGTATCGGTAAATTTAGGAGGTGGGAACCTACGGATATCGAAGAACTCAAAACAAAGTCTCCATGGGTCAATGCTCCCTATACCATCTTGAATAATACACCGGGTTCAGAAAAAGATCCCAACTTTACGAGTATCAATTTCCCGATATTACGTTTTTCGGATGTACTATTGATGCACGCGGAGGCGAGTATTGGAGGTAGGTATGGTACGGCGGATGCGACACCGGCGGCTGTGACCAGCCTCAATAAAGTGCGGGAACGTGCAGGACAGGAGCCTTATAGTGGAAGCTGGAACCATAATGTGTTCTTTGAAGAGATAGTGAATGAGAGGTTGAGAGAGCTGTGTTTTGAGGGCTTACGTAAACAGGATTTGATTCGATGGAATTTGTTGAAGGAAAAGCTGGATTACACAAATAATATGATAGAAAATAATCCTATGTTTGTGGCGACAAATCAATTTCATCAGACCTATCTGGAACCGGGTAAAAATTTTAAAAAGTCAAAACACTTTTTATTGCCTTATCCACAGCAAGAGACGGAATTGAACAAAAGCCTCAAGCAACGGCCGCAATGGACGGAGTAATGGAATGGTGCTAATAAATTATATCGTATGAGAAAGGGAATCCTTGTTGTTTTATTGATCTATCTATGTGTTTCAGTGAACGCACAGGTGGCTAGATCAGTACTTTCATTTGACTATGCAAAAATCAAAGAGCATCCTCGTCTTTTATTGACAAAAGGAGAGGAAATTGGCCTGAAAGCATCGTTAGATAAAAAAAGCGAACTGAAGAGAATAGATACGTATATCCATCAGATGTCCGATAGCTTCCTGTCGGTTGAGCCACTGGTTTTTGAAAAAAGAGGTAAAAGGCTGCTGGCCGTTTCCCGTCAAGCGCTGACCCGGTTGTATTATTTATCCTATAGCTACCGCTTGACGAAGGATGTAAAATACCTGCAACGGGCCGAAAAGGAGCTTCATGCCGTGTGTGACTTTGAAAGTTGGAATCCCTCCCATTTTTTGGATGTGGGCGAGATGTGTATGGCGGTAGCGATAGCCTATGATTGGTTATATGACGATTTGCAGTCGGTGACAAAGGAAAAAGTTCGTAAAGCTATCGTGGAAAAGGCGTTTGCTCCTTCTTATAACGAAAAGGACGCATGGTTTCTCAAAGCGCACAATAACTGGAATTCGGTGTGTAACGCAGGATTAGTCTTCGGTGCTTTGGCTATTTTGGAAGACGAAAAGGAACAATCTATAGCTGTTATAGAAAGAGCGTTGAAATCAAACATATTACCCTTGAAAGCCTATGGTCCAGAGGGCAATTACCCGGAAGGACCAGGTTATTGGAATTACGGCACCTCATTTCAGGTGATGTTGTCTGCAGCTTTGGAAAGTGCATTAGGGTCTGATAAGGGGCTATCCAAAACGGCGGGTTTTATGGAATCAGCCAATTATATGCTTTTTGCAACAGGTTCATCCGGCGATTATTTTAATTATTCCGACAATGGAAGTCGCGTATCTGCCTCTCCTTCGATGTTTTGGTTTGCCCAGAAGCGGAACGATCCTACTTTGATATATCAGGAAATGTCGTTGATTCAGAGCGGGGCATATACTAAAAAACAAAGTGCTGATGAGGAAAGATTACTGCCCAATGTGTTGGTTTTCGGCAAAGACCTGAATCCTGCCGGGATAAAACCACCGGTCAAACACATGTTTACCGGCCACGGAATTACGCCGGTATCTATCGTTCGTACTGCATGGGATGCCGGCCAGGGGAAGTACCTGGGCATCAAAGGAGGAAATGCCTCAGCACCACATGGACACATGGATCAGGGTACTTTTGTCTATGATGTCGGAGGCTTGAGGTGGGCGATGGATTTTGGTCTGCAAAGCTATATCACTTTAGAGTCTAAAGGTGTGGACCTGTGGAATATGGGGCAAAATTCCCAACGATGGGATATCTTTAGGTACAATAATCTCAACCATAATACGCTTACGATCAATAATCAGCGACATAATGTGAATGGAAAGGCAGAGATTATCGAGACCTTTGATCGTAAAAAAGAGAAAGGTGTTAAAATAGATCTTACCCCTGTTTTAAACCTTAATAACGAAGTTAAGACGGCACATAGGACAGCTGTTCTTATAGACGATATCTATCTCAAGATTGAGGATTTTATACTGGCTAATGCAAAACCTGTGGATTTGCGTTGGAACATGGTTACACCGGCATCCGCCGAAATTATTGATAAAAAAACAATTAAGTTATCTCAAAAAGGAAAAACGATGTTTTTGAAGTTTGATGCCGACATTCCTTTCGAGTTAGTCATACGGCCTTCGGAAAATCCCAGCCAATATACTTGTGAATTTGGAGACTACATGTATGGTGTGTACAATCAACAAAATCGAGGGACGGTCATGGTAGGGTTTAATGCGCAGATCCCGGGAAGCAAGACCGGTCGATTTACCGTAACTTTTGAGGAGGGGAAGTCAGATTTGCTATTGGAAAAGAATACATTTATCTTGGATGCGCCGAATCCCAATACAGCTTCGCATGGTTTTAAACTTTTCCACGATATTTCTCCTATTAAGGTTGATCGCTCTGGCACCTTGGAACCGTTGGAAACCCCAGATTGGGTTCCCTACGGAGAGGTTACTCACAAAGGCTTACTTGGACGGACATTGAAGTTTAGGATCGATGCCAAGCGTATTGAATCTTCGGGTATTGTCAATGCGGGCATAGACAGGTCTGGTCATGGACAGCTGGGTGTAAAAGGAGGGGAGAGTACAGGAATTGATAAAAATGAAGGCTATTTTTTAGGTATGGATTTAAGCGATGTAGCGACCTCTGCCACAATTGAACTCACAAAAATTGCTTTTACGTATATGGGAGATTCGGAGTCCTGTACGATTGTCAACCGACTTGTACCAGGTAAAATGATGGTATTCAAAGGCAGTGATAATAAAAAAATAGAAGAGGTGAAAATAACAATCAAACACAGCAGACAGTTTGTAGACGTTTCTGATTTGGGAATTTTACTGAAAGGCGGAGAGAATTATGATGAATTCTTGTCCTTTTTTAACACCAGTGGATCGGGAAACTTTAGAGTTGCTGGTTTTGAGTTTGTGGTTAAATAAAGAGATTCTTTTTGTCATTGAAAATAACAAAAGGCACGAACGTGGAGTATCCAAGTCTGTGCCTTTTCTCTTTGTTAACATCAACTTATAAAACTTACGGTTTGTCCGGAAAAAAATCCTTTTGCCATTGGCTTCGTCCACCTGTTTCGGCTAAAAACTTCATAGATTCCAAATGCGCAATGAGCTGTGCATCTAAAAGAGATTCGGGAGTATGGGCGGTAGGAATACCAGCAAGATTGGTGCCCTGAAAGCCGTGACTTGGCGTTTCGATCACCACACTTAATGCACCGCAGTGCAAATTAAGGGCTGTGCCGAGGTTATAGCGACTGTATTTCTGCGGTGGAGTAGATTCGACAGCGGCATCCGTTGATCCTTGCAGATTATGCTGTGTTAAGCTGGTTTTGATCTGTTTGTAAAGCTCTTCAAATATGGGTTGCACCTCTGGCTCTGCAAAAGGGCGGTGGATCTGCATAAAATAATTGTTCTTGGGTACACCTGTGTGCATATTGATGATCAAGTCCGGTTTTTCCCGAGCCGCTATGTCGAATAGCATTTTGGTTTCAGGTTGTGGTGAGCCAAAGAAATCATCATGCATGATATTGACCCCATTGTCATTTGGATAGCCCCCAGGGAAGCCAAAGTTTGCAAAATCCATAGGGATATATTTCTTCACATCGGGCCAGCCAATAATACTGCCGTCTTTCTTGCCGCCTGTATTCAGGTATTCATGTACGGTAAAAGATTCGGGCGAATCGACACCTTTGTCCGTTTCCATGCGGATGGGTATACGTGCTCTGCCGTCGGGGTTGACCAGGGGTATGAGCACAATGCGGTCTACCGAATCGAGCATGGCCGCTAGCTCAGGCCGTGCCTTTCCGCTCAGATCTTTGCCTGTTTCAAACACCTCGATCATGTTGATAATACCCATGATGCCCTCCAGCTCAAAGCCGTGTACCCCGCCCAGTCCCATATAGACGGTCTTATTGTTGTCCTTTCCCCGGTACGGGGCAATGTCGAAAACGCCTAAGGAACCCGAGAAAGTGGTTGTCTTTCCCTCTTCGGACCTTGCGGTGCCATAGGATACGGACATGATGGGCCTTCCCCCGGCCGACGTTCCGACGGTCTCCACCTTGCCTTTTTTTACACGGGTCTTGAGATAGGTATTGACTTCCTCCACCGTGGCCACCCAGAAATTAGGTATATCTTTCGCTTCGTCGAGATAGCCTTCGGGAATGGCATCGTAGGATATAGCGGCAGCGGGCTCTTTTTTCTCCGGTGCGGAGGTACATGCGGAGAAAAGCAGACCGGCCAGACCAAAGTAGCAGACGGATCGGGTAAAGGTATTGTTCAGTAGTTGTTTCATTTTTTATTTTTTATGTGAAAAAAGGTTTATCGTATCTTGAATATACTTTCCTGCGGTTCTACCTGTGAGGTGAACGCTTCGTTCCGTAGGGTGTTGCCACCTTTGGAGATGCGGATGTGTCCTCCGACGGTATCGTCATCGTTGAACAGGATCTCGTAGGATTTTCCCGCATAGTCAAATGCCACACCCTTTTTATGGTCTTTTTCCACGGCTTTTGAGGTAACCATACTCTTTAGCTTATCATCTCCAACCTGTATTATATGCAGGAACCTGTCTTTCAGGTTGGGGTTTTTAGGAGACACCTCGACCCGCCACTGTCCCAATAGTGGTTTTGTTGTGAGGTTTTTGTAACGCTCCGGACTGTTGGGACGGTAGTTCCAATCATCGGGTGTAAGAAGGGGCAACGGCCAGTTGCGCCCATCCGACCAGAACTGTTTGCCGGGACCGCCGATCTTGGTTGCTTGTGCTTCGGCAGGAAAGACTGTTCGGCAAAACAGGGTACCACCCTGCGATGTTTCGTAAAACTCGTTGTCCTTCACAAATACGGGCTCAGAGGCGGTATGCAACAGCCAGGTCTTCGGGTAATCGGCCGACTTGGAGACGACTTTGTCGAAAACCACGAATATATCCGGCTGGATAAACACAAACTGCCGAAGGATGGTCTGTGCTTTATCTTGATGATAGGATTTTGTCGCATCGGAAGCAATGTAGACATACTGCTTGTTCTGGCTATACCCGACTACTTTAGATCCGAGCAGTTCTCGTTGGCCGCCGTCATTGGGGATGGGCAGGGGTGTTTCGGAAGAAGCCGGGCCACCCCAATATTCAGGGAACTCCTCGCCGGGCATGCGGATCGTGATGCAGTTGTGTGCCACGGTGCGGCAGTAATAGTGAGTGAGGTGCTGACCCGGTTCGGGGCGTGTGCCCGAATCAAGGGCCCTAAAGCCATTGCGATAGATCACGAAATTGTTATTGTCGTAGTGTCGATGTTGGGTAAGGATACCTCCTGCAGAGAAAGACGCATAGGTGTCATTCGGACCAGAGCCTGAGCGCATGAAAATCTGTCCCATGTTTTCGAAGTGCATAGCAGAAGGCAAACCTGTCAGTTCTTCGCTAACCGGTGGGACATTTTTCTCATCGAGTGTATAATCCACCAGATACCGGGCAAAAGGAAATACATCCGAGGGATATTGTTTTACTTTTGCCCCTACCCAAAGTAATAGCGGGATGATGTTGGGGTGGTTTTTCCCATAGAAATGCCTCATCTGTGTCAGATGGGCATACATGTGGAGTAAAGGCAATTGGTTGGCAATATGATCTACATCTCCATAGCCCACATGGTGCTTTTTCGGCAACCAGTTCCATACCGTATAATACAGCAGATCCAACGGAGAGGTCCAGCGTTGGGAAATATCAACTCCCGTTGCTGACTTTACACTGTGGAAAAAATTGAACTCTGCCCAAGGATAGGCCTGGATATTGTATTCCATAACAGCTGTTGCGGCACCTCCGTCGTCACCGGCTACTTGCTTTCTGTAACGAAGCAGCCTCCAATGATCCTCGAATCCTTGTTTCAAGAGGGTAGAAGCCATCGGATCATTTATTCCTGTCTTATCAAAGACCAGGCCGGCATACCAAGCCAACACAGGGTTGCCATAAAAGCCAGATTTGTAATCACCCCGGTTTTCTCTTGGTGCAGATTTACGCCCATGGAGAAAGACCATTTTATCTATGGCCTCCAGCAGCGGTCTGCCTATTTCTCTGCGTTCGCGCTCGGTCAGACCGGCGTAAATCCAATCAAAGGCCGCCAGGGCGGAGATACGGGTATAGGCGCGCCAGTGGATGTTCAGATTTTGCTCGTTCCGTGCGGCATAATATTCGTTGAGCTTTATTAGGACTTTTTTTGTGTAATTGAAGTATTTCAGATCACCGGTAATCAGGTAGATCAGTGCTGCATCCGAAGCGATATACCCATATTCATGGTCTTTGCTTCGCGTGCCGTCGGTAATACTGAGATCGTTGAATACGATGTCTCGATTGATAATGTTGTCGATACGGTTTTTCATTGCATCGAAGTGCTCACGGTTTACTCCGACAGACTTCGCCTGTAAGTCTCGCAACATGCCCTCATTGATAAATACCCTTGGGTGATCTGGTCGGATTTTTTCCGATAGCTGTGCAAAAGCTTCGGCAATATCATCGTCTTGTTGCTGTGCTTTTAGTGTTATAGAAAAAGTGCACAATATAAAAAAGGTATAACCAAATAGAAAAAGTTTTCTATACATCATCATTTGTATTACGTGTTTACGGTTTATAAGCGAATATCAGACAAAAATAGAAGAATTATCTTTTAGTAATAGGGGGTAAAACGCCTTAATGTAAGGGGGGATTTAGCTCCGTGAGTTTTTTATGGCTTTGGGAGGCTATTTTCTTTTTTATCGTTATTTTTGCATATAAACAACGATACATGAAACTCACCTTAGGCTTTTCGCCCTGCCCGAACGATACTTTTATATTTGATGCGCTGATCCATCACAAGATCGACACACAAGGACTGGATTTTGAGGTTGAGTACCAGGATGTGGAAACGTTGAATCAAAAGGCTTTTCAGGGTGAATTGGATATTACTAAGCTTAGCTACCATGCTTTTGCTTATGTAATCGAGAAGTATGTTTTGCTGGATGCGGGGAGTGCGCTGGGTTTTGGTGTGGGACCTCTGTTGGTGACGAAAAATGAAGAACTGGCAGCACGATTGAGTCAATATACCGGCGCATTTCTTCCACAGGAGCTTCAAAACTTGAGAATCGGTATTCCCGGAAAATATACGACAGCCAATTTTTTGCTGAGTCTGGCCTATCCCTTGTTGCAAAATAAGCAAGAGCTGATTTTTTCGGAGATTGAGCAAGCCTTGCTACGCGGAGAGATTGGCCTGGGGTTGATCATCCATGAAAACCGATTTACGTATCAGGATAAAGGCTTGCATAAGGTTGTGGATCTGGGCGATTATTGGGAACAAACGACGCAACAGCCTATTCCCCTTGGAGGTATAGTCATTAAAAGGAGCCTGCCGATGGACGTTCAGCTTTTGGTTAATGACTTAATCCATCAGAGTGTAGAATATGCTTTTGCTAACCCCAAATCGGGTTTGGATTATATACGGTCACATGCACAGGAAATGGAGGAAGACGTCATGTATAAGCATATTGAATTGTATGTCAACCGCTACTCTTCGGATTTAGGGGCTGAAGGAAAAGAGGCTATTCACAGCATGTTTGACCGGGCTCGGGCGTTGGAGCTGATTCCCAAGTCGCTGGAAGGTCTCTTCTTAAGGTAGTCAGGCAGTTCTTCGAATAGTGCACCTACTCCGCCAAAAAATGCATGCACTTTTTTCAGGTGTGCGTGCACAATAGAAAAACTTACACGCAGTTTTCTAAAACATGCATCTACTTTTTTAGATTACGCCTGCAGAAAGGAAAACCTTGCAAGTAATCCTCCGAATATTGCATCTGTTCTGCTAAAAAAAGTATGTACTTTTTTCAAGTGCGTGTGCACTATAGAAAAACTTACAAGCAGTTTTCTAAAACATGCATCCTCTTTTTCAAATTATACCTGCATAATTATAAAACTAGCACGTGTTTTTTTGAAAAATGCATGCACTTTTCAAAAAAATGCATGCTAGTACTATTCCTGTTTCCATCCCCTTCAGAGGTCCAAAAACAAGGATAAAACCCTATTTAAGGCTATTTTTGAGCCTGTCAAAAGTCAGGTCAAGGGGGTAAATTTGAGCCAAACGCAATTTTCGCATACCCCCAAAATTGGCTCAAATTTACCCCCAATAAAGTCATTGTATTTTTGTATAGCGTATTTATCAGAAAATAGGATCTTGCCTATTATCCCAGAAACAGATGATAACAACGGATTGATCAATTACTTTATAAAGTAATGAGCAGTTCTGCGAAAATGTTTTTCCTTAAACGCTTCTAAGGAAATGGTTTCTCCCCCTTCAAGCTGATTGATACTCTTATCTATACTTTTTACGATATGTGTCGGCAACTTTAGAGTATGGGCCTCAAAAGGCACATTAAGAGCCTTCAATACAGCCTTGACCGTTTTAAATTGTTCTGCAGATTCAGGATGTATAGTGATGGCTTGCATAATGAGCTGCTTCTAATTGTTCTATACAAAGATAGGTGCTTTCCACGAATATATCAATTAGGTCATAACGTAAAAAAAATAACGCTAGTCTGTCAGATATCATTTCGAATAACTAAATTTGGCGGTTAGTGTCAAAATGTCTGTAATCCGATTTTGGATTCCGTTTTGTACAAGAGAGAAGAGATACAATTATATTATGTTAAAATTTTTAAGTAAGTTATTCGGTAGTAAGTCCGAACGTGACATCAAAGTTATACAACCTGTCGTCGAAAAAATCAAGGAAGAGTATAGCAAGCTGACGGAAATAAGTAATGACGAGCTACGCGCCAAAACCCGAGATTTCAAAAACCGCATACAAGAGTATTTAAAAGAAATTGATACAGAAATTGAAGCCTTGAAAGTAGAGGCTGAGGATGACAAAGTAGATATGTCGGCAAAGACAGCGGTCTACGAGAAAATCGATAAGCTAACCAAAGATCGCGACAAAAAATTGGAGGATGTATTGCGTGAGATACTGCCTGAAGCATTTGCCGTAGTGAAAGAAACAGCACGCCGATTTACGGAAAACAGTATTTTGGAAGTAACCGCCAGCGATTTTGATCGGGACTTAGCGGCAAAGCGACCTAACGTCACGGTTGAAGGGGACAAAGCACTATGGAGCAATACGTGGACGGCTGCGGGCACGGAAGTAACCTGGAATATGGTCCATTATGATGTGCAGTTGATCGGTGGTATCGTACTTCATGAAGGTAAAATTGCCGAGATGTCGACGGGTGAAGGTAAAACGTTGGTGGGAACATTACCGACTTACCTGAACGCCCTTTCTGGAAATGGTGTACATATCGTGACGGTCAATGACTACCTGGCCAAGCGTGACTCGGAGTGGAACGGCCCTATATTTGAGTTCCATGGCCTGAGTGTAGATTGTATAGATAAGCATCAGCCGAACTCGGCACAACGACGCAACGCTTACAAGTCAGATGTGGTATATGGTACGAACAATGAGTTCGGCTTTGACTACTTACGTGACAATATGACGCAGACACCGGATTCCATGGTCCAACGTAAGTTGCATTTTGCGATGATCGATGAGGTGGATTCGGTGCTGATCGATGATGCCCGTACACCCTTGATTATTTCGGGGCCTATCCCGAAAGGTGACGAGCATGAGTTTTACCAGTTGAAACCGCGGATCGAAAAGCTGGTCAACGCGCAGAAAGCGTATATCAACACGGTCTTCAACGAAGCGAAAAAGGCAATTGCTGCAGGTGATACCGATCCTGAAGGAGGCGGTTTAGCACTATTTCGTTCGTACCGTGGTCTGCCAAAAAATAAGGCGCTGATTAAGTTCTTAAGTGAAGGAAACCACCGCCAGATACTCCAAAAGGTGGAAAATTACTACATGCAAGAGCAAAACCGCCATATGCCGAAAGCGGATAAGGAATTGTTCTTCGTGATCGATGAAAAAAATAACCAGGTTGAGCTAAGTGAAAAAGGTATTGAGCTGATTACGGATTCTGGGGAAGATCCGAGCTTCTTCATTTTGCCGGATGTGGGCACTGAGATTGCAGATATCGAAAAATCCGATGCAACGCTGGAGGAAAAAGCAACCCAAAAGGAAGAGCTATTGCGTGACTATTCGATAAAAGCAGAGCGTATTCACTCGATCAACCAACTATTGAAAGCGTACACGTTGTTTGAGCGTGATGACCAATATATTGTAGATGAAGGTAAGGTCAAGATCGTCGACGAGCAGACGGGTCGTATTATGGACGGCCGTCGTTATTCGGATGGTCTCCACCAGGCGATCGAAGCGAAGGAAAACGTGAAGGTGGAAGATGCGACACAGACATACGCAACAATCACCTTGCAGAATTACTTCCGTATGTACCATAAGTTGGCCGGTATGACCGGTACAGCTTCTACGGAAGCAGGTGAGCTTTGGGAAATCTATAAATTGGATGTTGTCGAAATACCGACAAACAGACCAATTGCCCGGGATGATAGACAAGACTTGATCTACCGCACCGCGCGTGAGAAATACAATGCGGTAGCACAGGAAATTCAGAATTTGACGGAACAAGGGCGTCCGGTTTTGGTCGGTACGACATCTGTCGAAATATCGGAATTGCTGAGCCGTATGTTGAAGCTGAGAGGTATTAAACATAACGTATTGAACGCCAAACTCCACCAGAAGGAAGCGGATATTGTTGCTGAAGCGGGTCGTCCGGGACAGGTTACGATTGCGACGAATATGGCGGGTCGGGGTACGGATATTAAATTGACGGAAGAGGTTATTAAAGCAGGCGGTCTGGCGATTATCGGTACGGAACGTCATGAGTCACGTCGTGTAGACCGCCAGTTGCGCGGTCGTGCCGGCCGTCAGGGCGACCCGGGATCGTCACAATTTTTCGTTTCTCTGGAAGATCCGTTGATGCGTTTGTTTGCTTCCGAGCGTATTTCCAACATCATGGTCAAAATGGGTGTGGAAGAAGGCGAGGTCATGCAGCATAGTATGTTGACCAAATCCATCGAGCGTGCACAACGTAAGGTGGAGGAAAATAACTTCGGTATTCGTAAGCGCTTATTGGAATATGATGACGTGATGAACTCGCAACGTACCGTCATTTACACGAAGCGTAAGAATGCGTTGTTCGGTGAGCGTCTTGATGTGGACCTGAATAATACCATCTACGATGTCGTTGAAGATATCGTTGTCAGTGCAAAAGAAGGAGGTTCCTATGAGGAATTCCAGATTGAGTGTATTCGCATTTTTGCAGTAGATCCGGCTATCAGTACGGAGGAATATACATCCAGCAGTGTAGAAACATTGATCGACAAAGTATTCCATCAGGTCATTACACATTATGAAAATAAGGCGAAACATATCGCTGCGCAGACTTTACCGGTACTGACAAACGTACTTGCCGAGCGTGGAGATGTTATTGAGAATATTGTTGTACCTTTCACGGATGGTATCCGTGGCATACAGGTGGCGACAAACTTGAAGAAGGCTGTGGAGAGCGAAGGTGCTGAGGTGTTTAAGTCGTTCGAAAAGGGCATAGTTCTTGCGCTGATAGATGAGGCGTGGAAGGAGCATTTGCGGGAGATGGACGATCTGAAGCAATCGGTGCAGAATGCCGTATATGAGCAGAAAGATCCGATTATCATCTACAAAATGGAGGCTTTCGACCTGTTCAAGGCTATGTTAGCGAGTATGAATAAAGAGATTGTAAGCTTTTTGTTCAAGGGCGAAATCCCGGGACAGCAGCAGCAACCTCAGAATATACAAGAGGCACGTCCGATACCGGCGCAGCCGGCGAATGTGAAGGCATCAAAGCAAGATCTGAGCTCGCCTACAGGTGTATCAGATGAAGATTTTGATACCCGCAAACCGCAGGTTACACAACCCATTCGCAAGGAGCAAACCGTAGGACGGAATGATTTATGCCCTTGTGGATCTGGACAGAAATACAAAAATTGTCACGGTAAAAACGGATAATTGTCATAGAGGATGTGGTATAAAGGGTTGATTTTATGTTTCGCATGTATTGGTTTTTCGTGGGCTGCGAAAGGGCAGCAGACGGAAAGCGTGTCTGTGCATAAAGATACGCTGATATCCTTGTTACAGCATTTTCGGGCGGCGCATGAGATAAACCCCCCAGCGCCGCGCATGGTAAGTTTAGGTACTAAGCCAGTGGACAGGAGTAAGGCTACGCGGGTGAAGAAAAGAGGATTTCGGGTGCAGATCTATTCGGGCAACAACCGGAATGAAGCTTATGCGGTACAAAGTCGGTTTAAAAGTGAGTATGGAGATATAGACAGTTATGTCACGTACGACGAACCGAATTATCGGGTGAAAGTAGGCGATTTTACCGGCAGAGCTGCAGCGAACAACTTTATGCGGGAGTTACGTTCACAATACAGTAATGTATTTGTCTTCCAGGAAGATATTTGGGTTTGGGAGTAATTTTTGATCATGATTTCTGTTAAAGAACATATACAACAGTTAGCAAAGGATTATTTCGCAGAGACGGTAGAGATACGGCGCCATTTGCACCGTCATCCAGAGCTGTCTTTTGAGGAGTTTAATACATCCGCCTTTGTGAAAGAAAGACTCGATGAGTTGGGTATCCCTTATCAGGAAATAGCCGGTACAGGTGTTGTGGGGCTTATCCAAGGAGATAAACCTTCGGAGCAGGTGATTGCTTTGCGGGCCGACATGGATGCTTTGCCGATCACGGAGGTAGAAGGACGTCCGTATGGTTCGGAAAATGTCGGTGTCATGCATGCCTGTGGCCACGATGTGCATACGTCTTCGTTGTTGGGTGTAGCCCGTATTTTGCAGGAGATGAAATCCACATTCGGTGGCACCATCAAGCTGATTTTTCAGCCGGGAGAGGAAAAACTTCCGGGTGGGGCATCGCTAATGATCAAAGAAGGTGTTCTGAAAAATCCAGAGCCTCAAGCGGTATTAGGTCAACATGTCATGCCTTTTATCGAAGTCGGAAAAGTCGGATTTCGCTCGGGGCAATATATGGCATCCTCCGACGAACTGTATATGACGGTGAAAGGAAAAGGGGGGCATGGCGCTCAACCGCATAATAATATTGACCCTATTGCCATTACGGCTCAGATTATATCCGCGTTACAACAGATTGTCAGTCGGGCGGCAGATCCGCGTATACCTACGGTGTTGTCATGGGGCAAGATCGTGGGTAACGGTGCTACCAATGTTATTCCGGAGGAGGTTTACCTCGAGGGTACTTTTCGGACGTTCAACGAACAGTGGCGAGCGGAAGCACATGAAAAGATGAAAAAGATGGCTATCGGTATTGCGGAGGGCATGGGAGCTACCTGTGATTTTGAAGTACGCAAGGGATATCCATTCCTAACGAATGAACCGCAGCTAACGGCACGTGCACGTTCCTATGCGGAAGATTACCTGGGAAAGGAAAATGTGCTGGAGCTGGAACTTTGGCCTGCGGCGGAAGATTTTGCCTATTACTCGCAGGAAACCAATGCTTGTTTTTATAGGCTGGGGACCAGAAATAAAGCCAAAGGCATCACATCAGCTGTACATACGCCGACTTTTGATATTGATGAAGATGCCTTAGAACTGAGCATAGGGCTGATGTCTTATATTGCGATTCGGCAGTTGGAGGAGTAGTAATATGTCTTCCCATCATATCGTCAGAGAGAATCAGGAACCTGCCCTATTGGTTGTTTCTTCTCAAGCGATTCATGAAGAATGGATGGGTCAGCTGCTGGAATGGTCCCCCACCATATTGACTGATGTCGAAAACATGGATTATCTGTTGATGCATGGGATTAAGATCGATGTGGTTTTCGGTGATCCAGAAGCGGCTGCTGTGCAGGAAGCCATTAAGATAGAACCTTTACCCCGTGCTGTGGATCCTATCCATCAGGCATTACGTTATTTAATGGCACATGATTTCAGGGCCGTTAATATATTAACCAATAGCATACCTCAAGCAATAACTTCTTACGCGGATCGGATTAATATCGTTATGTTTTGTCAACACAGGAGATACGTCTTTGTTCGGCATTCTTTTGAAAAATGGAAGCCCCGTGGGGAAAAAATGTACATAGACGAATCGATAATTAAATCCTTCCAAGGGTTAAATTATGAGAAGAAAGGTGTTTTTAAAACTACTACCGATGGTTTTGTAACCTTGGAATTCAGTACCGATTCGTATGTGATGATTGGAGAAGATATCGCTTAAAGTCTTATTTCCACAACGTTTATAAGCCTTGTGTGTTCATAGTAGAGATGAACAACAAGGGTAAAAAAGTTTGTTTTAAATCGATTTGGATCGCACACCTGTTGGTTGCGGCTATAGGAATAATCGCAATAACGGTCTATGGACAACAGCAAGACTCTGTCGCCAGGCAGAATAAGGTTGCTACCGTATCCGACACCAATGACGTGCAGCATTGGCAAGCTGTTGTTGATCAATGGTCCAGTGAGCTTGACAGTGTGAAACGAAAGCTATCGTGGGATCGGGCCCCTACGGACACCGCTCATATAGATAGCATATTATTCTTCTTGAAGACAAAGAAAGAAGAAATAGGCACGTTACGGGCATCCATCCAGACAGCTAAAGTAAACCTGATAGCTTATTCAAAAAGACCCTTCCCGTTGGATACAGCAGGAATTTTAGACGTATCGATCAATGATTCGACACGGCTGCGGTTTGGCAAAATACAGGATACAATAGAACGCATCGAAAGTAGCTTAACCCTACTGATGGATGACATTGTATATCTTGAATCGTCGACATTGCGACAACGTGAAGAATTGGTGGTTGCGCAAGACACGAATGCTCAGGGGGCAACTATTCCCGTGCGTATGGGTAAAACGTTACGCAAAAATCTGGTCAAAGATGGGGCTATGGTGACTTATTTTGATTACCCCTCATGGAACAGCCGTATTTTTTTGATCTTGTGTAGCCTGCTCTATTTCTATTGGATGTATAGGTTGGGGCGAAAATCCCGTCATGAAGAGGAAGAGCTACGTTTACACAAAAACGAACCGTTGTGGATTCCATTGTTGAAATGCTGTATCTTTTTTCTGGTTCTTTTACCTTTTACTTCTCTTTCAGTGCCTGTCTGGGTATTGGAAGCGAGCTACTTTTTTATTTTCATTTTCCTTTATATCATTTTATATCCGGAATTGTCGCTTTTAAAACGCAAAGCGCTCGGTCTGATTTTTGTCTATTATGTGGCGCTAATACTTGCGAACCTACTTTTGTCAGAGATAGGATGGACGCGTGCGGTTGCGATAATTGTCAATATAGCAGGTATTGTGCTATTATGGATTATGGGGAGGCGAACAGACGTGGAAAATCCTGTCGGCTATATACCGCGGTATGCACGTTGGGCGCTCATGATATGTAATGTGCTATCCATTTTGTTAAATAGTACAGGATTCTTGGCTATGGCTCGGATGTGGAGTCTGGTAGGGGGTATCGGCCTGCTGCAGGCGATGTCGCTGCGTGCCTTTCGAGACATGCTGCTGCATGATCTTGAAAATCAATATGAGCGTGCCAGAGAGGATTCAATGATCAGGCGATTCGACATTAAACGTCTTTTAAACAGCTTTGATCGTCTGCTTTATGTTTGCTGCGCCGCCTTGATCATCTTCGTGTTACTGAATAACCTCCACCTGATGCGAGAGGCAATAATATGGGTGAACCGTATTTTGGATGCCGAGCATAAGATTGGGGGAATTTCATTTACTTACGGCAATTTGCTTGTCGCGGTCGTGGTGATCTGGTTCGCAAATTGGCTCCAAAGAAATCTGAAAAATCTGCTGTCAACCCCTTCCAGTAATGAGATGCAGGCACAGAAGATGACGCTCTTTCCTTTGTTCCGAATGCTCATTGTAATAATTGGTTTTCTGATCGCTGTCAGCGTGTTGGGATTGGGAATGGATAAGCTTACGGTCATCATCGGTGCACTCAGCGTGGGGATAGGCTTGGGATTACAGAACATCATCAACAATTTTGTGTCGGGTGTTATACTTGTTTTTGAGAAACCCTTCAAGATAGGTGACTATGTCGAGTTAGCGGATAAAAAAGGCCAAGTGATGCAGATCGGTATCCGCTCCAGTACCTTACTGACAGACCAAGGGGCACGTGTTATTATTCCGAACGGAGATCTTCTTTCGGGAAGGTTGGTCAACTGGACTTTCTCGGATGCAGATATCCGATTGAACATGCAGCTGACAGTTAATAATTTGGTGTCGATCGAGGAGTTTAAGGAATGGGTAAAAAGAAAGCTCTCTTCTTATGATGAAGTGGATCGGACAATTCCGCTCAAGGTATGGACAAAAGATATTACAACAGATGCCTATCAAATTTCAATTCAGGTAGGAATACGTCACGTACAGTATATCGAGCGCTTTCGGAGCCGGTTTTTGGAAGAGGTCAAACATGATTGGGAAAAAAAAGAGGTTAAGATTACATCCAGTTAAAAAAGTAATAGTATGAAAAGAGATGGTCAAAAAACAAGTGTTTGGCAGGACACGGTCCGGCCTGTCCCCTATATGGAGAGTCGGGGCTCCTATTATGATATAGTGATAATAGGTGGTGGCATTACCGGGGTATCAACTGCTCTGCGACTGCAGAAATCGGGAAAAAAGTGCTTACTTATGGATGCACATACGATTGGCTTTGGCACTACTGCTGGGACTTCAGCGCATCTAAACACAGTCATAGATACGCCTTATTCTGAAATTATAAATAAACATGGCCGGGAAAAAGCAGTTTTTGTTGCGCAATCGACGAAAGAGGCTATTGCTGAAATTGTAGCAAATATTCACGATTATCAAATTTCTTGTGATTATATGCCACATGATGGATTCATGTACGCCCAAACTGAAAAGGAGGGCGAAGCGCTGGAAAAGATTAAAGATGCCATCCTTGCCGTTGGTCTTGACGCATCGGATGTTACCACTGTGCCGGCTCCATTTGATATCCTGAAGGCGATCACGTTTGGCGGACAAGGAAGCTTTCATCCGACGAAGTATATCATGGGGCTGCTGCAGGCTTATATCAATTTAGGTGGACATATCCGGGAACATGCTTTGGTGCAGACCGTAACTGAAAACGAGCGGGATAAATTAGAGGTCAAAACCTCAGAAGGACAGTTATGGCTCACACAGACGGTTGTTTATGCCACACATACGCCCCCGGGAATCCAATTGATGAACTTTAGGTTAGCGCCTTACCGCAGTTATATTCAGGTTTTTGAATTGGAAGATGAAAATCAGTGTCCCGAAGGCCTCGTTTACGATATGCAGGAGCCCTTTCACTATTTTAGAACAGTATGTATTGCGGGTAAGCGTTATCTGATGGTAGGTGGACAGGATCACAAGACCGCGCATCACGACAATGAGAAGTATAATTTCTTGGAGCTCGAGGCCTTTGTGGCAGCACATTATGCGGTTAAGCAGAAAAAATATGAATGGTCCTCCCAATATTATGAGAGTCAAGATAGCCTCCCTTTTATAGGGCTGTATCCGGGAAAGTCCCATACCCGCGAATTTATAGCGACAGGCTTTGGAGGGAATGGGATGATATTTGGAACTTTATCGTCCGTCATTCTTACAGACTTTATCTTAACAGGTGATAGTCCTTATAAAGAGGTTTACGCCCCGGGGAGGATAGGTCCTTTATCGGCAATCGGGGAGCTGCTGACCGAAAATATGGATGTCGTCAAACATTTTATTAAAGACCGTCTGCGTTTGGAACAAATAGAGGGCTTCGTTGAAATAGGAAACGACGAGGGAAAAATATTGAAGTATCAAGGCAAAAAGATAGGAATATATAAAGATTCTGCCGGAAAGCTCTTTGCCATCGACCCTGTATGTCGCCATGCAGGCTGCATCGTAAAATGGAATAATGCAGAACATAGCTGGGACTGTCCTTGTCACGGTGCTCGCTATGCAAGCAATGGTGATCTCCTCAACGGTCCTGCAGTGGATGCACTTCGGAAATTGTGAGAATTATTTTCCAGTTTCCATATGCGGGCTGTCTACCGGTTTTGACTCGGGCGACCCCTTTTGACGAAGGAAGATTGTTAATATAACGATGGATGCTACGGATAAAAATTCACTCTGCCAATTTTGGAATGTTTCAAACCAAAACTGAGGCTCTGTCAAAAATTTTCCGAGCCCTACAGGGGGCTTACCTTTTAACAAGTTTTCCTCCGAGAAGCTTTTATAGCTCCCGTATAAGTGCCCCAACCAAGATAGAATAAAAAGAACAGCAAACGCAATCGAGAGTGAGTTTTGATAGAGATGTAAACGCCATCCCCCTTTTTTGACACAAATAGGTGCATCAGGGTGGGGCACCGGTGTGCGGTCTACTTCTTCCGGTTTATCTAAGCTCTTGGATTCGGCCGATCCGATCTGACGAAGCGAAATCGTAAGAACGACATATAATGCCATCTGTAAAAATTCACTCTGAAAGTTTTCCAAGGTAGCAGCGATAAAATGGCCGCTTTTTAAGTAACTTGCCAAAGAAATATAGGCTCCGGCTTCTTCCTGATATTCCGCTAACCTCTCCTGCCAGCCAAAGTATGTCTGGGCAATCATTGCACATACGAAAAGTGTTAAAAACACGATTGATAGGCTGTTTCTGTAAAAAAAGCTTGTCTTCATATCTTTCTTATATATGTTGCTATGGAGTAAAAACCTCCATTGAAGCGATAAGTTTTCGTGTGAGACATTTTCAGTATAAAACGGAGTAGTTATTCTAAAAGAAGTAACCTGAAGGGTATAAATACGGATATTTTCAGTTGCTTCAACGAATTGTGTCTGCGGCTTGTTTTACTAGAATATACGAGGATGATGACTTTATTTATTTCTAATATATATGAAAACGTATTTAAAAGTATGTGTTGTAATTCTAGGAATTATTACATTGCAGTCTTTTGCACAACAGACTGCGGAGCAGGATTTTATAAACAAATCGGTGATGTCTAATCGATTTGAGATCGCTATGGCGGAACAAGCTATTGAAAAATCAAATAGCGCAGCCACAAAAGCTTATGCACGTGAGCTCGTTGCTGACCATCAGAAAATTCTCGCAGAATTAGAAGCTTATGCGCAATCAAAGGGCTTAACTATTCCTCAAGAAATGGGTCGGGAACACCAAAGCAGATTGGAGTCATTAGCCGCGCTGAATAAAGATCGCTATGATCAGGTTTTTCAGGAAACGGCAGTAACTTCGCATGAAAAATCTATCGCCCTCTTTGAGCAGGCGGGTACAGATAATACGACAGAAGATGATGGTTTCCGCTCATGGATAAACGATAGGTTACCTTCTTTAAGGTCACATTAGCCCAAGCTAAAGCGCTAAACAACAAGGGCAATAATAAAAAGAGGCCTAAAACAATGCCCAAGATAAAGGATACAATGCGCAACAATTCAGAGACATTGTAGTTTTAAAGTATATACGAGGCATGGAAAACGAGTAAGCTATAAAAAAGAGGACTGTAATAAAACGCCGGGACTACGTAGAGAGGTTCCGGCGAAAAAACTCAGGAGTTGAGACGAAAAGAAATGGTATGAAAGAGGAGAAAAATCACGATACGATAACATTAGGTCGAAAAACCGTGCAGCTGACTAATCTAAATAAGATATACTGGCCGGAGGAGGGTTATGTGAAAGGGCAAATGATTGCGTATTATGAGCATATGGAATCGTATATTCTCCCTTATCTGAAGAACAAACCTATCTCCTTACACCGATTTCCCAATGGCATTGACAAGGCGGGATTTTTTCAAAAAGACGTAGACACGGAGACGATACCGGCTTGGGTCAAAACGAAGGCAATTTACTCGGAAAGTACGGATAAAGATGTGGATTATATCATTTGTAATGATAAGGCCACGCTTCTGTATATGGCTAACCTAGGGTCTATCGAAATTAATCCTTGGCTTTCGACCTATCAAAAGCCAGAACATCCTGAATTTGCGGTCTTGGATCTTGATCCAAATGGCGCTGATTTTCAGAAGGTGATTGAAGTAACACGGACGGCACATGATATTTTTGAACAAGTAGGGGTCAAGGCCTTTCTTAAAACATCTGGATCTACTGGCCTGCATATTTATGTGTATGTAAAACAGAAGTATACATTTGATACTACCCGGGACTTTGTGCAATGGGTGGCACAGCTGGTCCATGAAAGACATCCACAAGCAACCAGCTTGGTACGTGATCCAAAAAAGAGGAAAGGACTGATTTATTTAGACTTTCTTCAGAACAGAAGAGGTCAGACGGTGGTGGCGCCCTATTCGCTACGCCCTAAACCTAAGGCTACAGCCAGCACACCATTGTTTTGGGAGGAGCTCACGCCAAAACTTCGCATAACAGATTATACCATCAAAACGATATTTCAGCGTATAGAAAAGAAGGACAATCCGTGGCGTGAGATCTGGGATAGCCCCACCAATATTAAAGCTGTTCTTGCCAAATTATAGAGAAGCAAATTATGCCAGACTAGCTTTTAGTTTTTCTAATAGGTCCGTGGATTTCGTATGCTCCATATTTTTTATCTTGCGTATAGAAGCTCTTTTACCCTTCGCTTTCTGTTTAATGATTTTTAACAACTCTTTAGTGTACTCATTTCGGTATTGGGATATATCAAAAGGCTTATTGTGCTGTTTAATAAGTTGTAGCGCCATGTCCATTTCTTCTTTTTTTAGACGTATGTTACCTGGCAGCTTCAGTTCTTCTGAAGAGCGCACCTCTTCTTCAAAGCGTATTTTATTCAGGACCAGTAGATTATTGTACGATTTGATGATAGCCAGATTTTCTATATTACGCATGACGAACGACCCTAATCCAGCGGTTTTGCTTTTTTCCAATGCCTTGAGCAGGAGTTGATAAGCTTTTTCGCCGCCTTTCTGGGGTTCGAGATAATAGGGAGTATCGAAATAGATACTGTCAATATCTTCCATTTTGACGAAAGAGTTGAGATTGATCATCTTATTTTTTTCGGGGCTTGCTTCTTCGAAATCGGAGTCTTCCAGCACGATGTATCGGTCCTTTAGAAAATAACCCTTGACGATATTATCCCAAGGAACTTCCTTTCCCGTATTTTCATTTACTCTTTTATATTTGATATTAGCCTTGTCTTTGCGGTCCAACATATCCAAATCGAGTGAGCTACTTTGTAGAGCGCTATAAATTTTGATGGGAATGTTGACTAACCCAAATCCAATCGATCCTGTCCAAATTGCTCGCATAATATGTCTGTTTGCAGGTTTTTATGTTGTCAATAACGGTTAATTGTAAATGCTCCTGTTTCTGTAGGCATTTCCTCACGGTCCAAGACAACGACATGTCCACCTTGTTCAAAAACCAAACAACTGAGCTCGTTGATGACGTCAGTATGAAAGGGTTGCTTTTGCCCAACGTTTCTTTTTTCCACATCGATGGTACCGCTGATGCTTCTGTCGTTTTCGATAACGAGAACATCAATTTTGCCGTCTAATGCATCCTGAACGACCCCCTGCAACTCTGTACTGCTTAAATTTTCTCCTACGGCAAGTTGATACCTCTCCAAAAGCATTTTTTTCTCACTTTCAGCATGTTGGTCCATATTCTCCTGAACTTTTTTAAGCAGTTCTTCTTTACTAAGCGCGTGTGGGTTTATTCGGATGGGCAGGGACACCAAGTTGGTGCTTTTGCTGAGGCGTAAAAAATGTGACTGATGTTCCGGAAGTGTTGCAAGTAAAAGAGGCTTTGCCTTCGTTATATTAAAATTTTCCTGGACAGCACGATCCACTTTTCGAAAAAACCGATCCATATCAATATCTTCCTCCTGACTTTTTTCCATATATCCATGGAGACCTGTACCTTGGACTGCCGAGCCGTGCAGATGATTTTCTGTAAGTTCGTGCCCCAATGCTTCTTCCATGTCTTTCGGAATCTTATCTGTAATATCGATTTCTTCCAAATGATATTTATTGCCCTGATAGAAGCGGACGTTGTCTAATCCCAGAGCCAGCAAATAATAGGGTTGGTTTTCATTGTAAAAGTTGAACAAGGGCTTCACGCAAAACGAATAGGCTACACAGGAAATCTCTCCCACCTCTTTGGGTAATCGAAGAATTTTTGTGCCGTGAGACGAACAGAAAATAGCAAGGCCACGGTCGTTGTTATCCCAAAATATTTTATCATCGATCAAATGTTCCAAAGGGAGCAGTAGTGCCTCGTGATCGACGAAATGATGTTCCTGGATATAGTTTAATGTTTTCTTATAAAGTTTTTTAAAGGTAATGGGATCAACAGTGTTTTCGGGATGGCGGCGATGTGTTTTCATATAAAGGGAGATACAGGGTTCTTCCTTAATCGCCGTCAATTCTTTTAATAAACTCAAATCTACAGTTTGCATGATATGATGTATTGGTGAACGACTTACGCATTTTATAGATATAACATATGGAAGATATAAGATGTTCGCCGAGGAAGAGACAACACGTATTTAACGCAATTTGCTTTTCATAAAAACTTTCATTATCATCAGAGCTTTATGGATTAGTAAAAGGAAAGATATCATGCTATTTAAAAAACTCGTTGCCGTAGAGCCGTTGAATTTAATTCCATCGGCGGAAAAGGCCTTATTTGATTATGCGGCTGAAGTCGTCATGTATGATGATATGCCAGCGACGGTGGAGGAGATGGTTGCACGTATTGGTGATGCGGATGCAGTCTTGATCAGCTATACCTCCAGGTTGGAAAAGGATGCGTTAGAACAATGTCCTCACGTGAAGTATATTGGCATGTGCTGTTCGTTGTACACGCCGGAGAGTGCAAATGTAGATATCTTGTATGCGCAGTCCAGAGGCATGACGGTATTAGGGGTTAGAGATTATGGTGATGAGGGGGTAGTGGAGTACGTTGTGAGTGAGCTCGTCCGTTGCTTGCATGGTTTCGGCACAAAAAAAGACGGCAGTCCGCGGGAACCTTGGGATGGTGTACCGCGGGAGATAACGGGAATCAAAGCGGGCATCGTCGGACTGGGTAAATCCGGAGGGATGGTGGCTGATGCACTGAAGTTCTTTGGAGCTGACATTTCTTATTTTGCCCGCTCGGAGAAGGAAGAGGCAAAACAGAAAGGCTATCGGTTTTTGCCGTTACAGCAGCTCCTGAAGGAAAGCGAGGTCATTGTCACCTGCCTGAATAAGAACACGGTGCTTCTACATGCAGAAGAGTTTGCTGCGATGGGCGATAGGAAGATTTTGTTCAATACGGGGCTTTCTCCCGCTTGGGATGAAGAGCCATTTGCGGAATGGATCAATGGCGACAATGTCTGTTATTGCGATACATTAATTGCGTTGGGGAACGAGAAGTTTTTAACACACCCCCATGTACATTGTATGGGGGTGTCGGTAGGTCGTACGCGTCAGGCGTTTGATCGTCTGAGTGAAAAGGTGCTGGCCAATATAGAAACCTTTCTCAAAAGACAATAGGAGATACAATATTCCGTAAGGTATTGACAACGCTCCAGCCTGCAATCTGAGCCGTGGAGCTATACACATCGATCACCGCATGGATTTGTTCATTTTTGATTTCTATGCGGTGATCGTCACCTACAAATCCAGGTGTGGATGTCATGGATACCCTCATGTTTTCTGGCCCAACGGATGCGATAGAGGCCGCTACGGAAACATTGACCTTGGTGGGGAATAGCGCAATAGCTTCAATGGCATTTCCTTCGAAGACCTTTCTTTTTTCTGTTTGCAGCGATTCGTCATAGACTGCTGTATTTTTGAGCGAGTTCGGACCTTTCTCGGTATGGAAGGTTGCGGTAGAGTTACCCATAAGAGCTGTCGTCCGTAATACGTCAAGTCCGCCGATAGCGCCTGAGGCGATATGAACCTTGCTGTCATGCTGTTTTGCGGTGCTGATAACTTTTTCGTAAAAAACTATATCCGCAAAAGCACCGATGGATAAGGTTACAATGGAAGAACCGTTTGCTAAGGCGTCTAACGCAAATTCTTTTAATGAATCCGGTGAGGCTGTCTCGACGATATAATCGGGCTTTGTGGCTAATAGGTCTTCTATAGTATCACACACTTTACAGGTGGGTCCGGATGAAACCGTCTCGACCTTATCGGCAATCTGCTGTGCTTTAGCCCGCGTTCTGGAGTAAGCCGCAATTAACTGGTATTCTGCTAATAACCCCGCATTTAATGCATCGGTCACTATGGCGGCCAACTTTCCGCAACCTACAATGGCTAATGTCTTTTTTCCCATAGTGCCGAACATAGGACTTTTTTTTAATAATAAAAACTTATTGGTAAATAATCCAAATTTATCTAAGTTTGACTAAAAATAGATTCTTATGAAAGAAATAACCGTTGACGAGCTGCAATCGATGATTGATGAAAATGTAGAGTTTCAATTGATCGATGTGCGAGAGCCTTTTGAATACGAGGTGTCTAACCTGAATGGCGTAAATATTCCTTTGGCAGGAATCAGTATAGAATCGGATAAAATAGCAAAAGATATTCCAGTGGTCGTACATTGCCGTTCGGGTAAGCGGAGTGCACAGGCCATTATGTTGTTGGAGCAGGAAGGGTTTACAAATCTATCCAATCTGAAGGGAGGCATTTTGGCCTGGAAGGAAGAAATAGATCCGGAAATGGATGTCTATTAAAAAGAAAAACAAAAAATTAGCGATGGGACAAAGTTAACTTTTTGTCCCTTTTTTTTTAAAGAATAATATGTATCAAATTAGAACTCATGTCAGAGAATCACTACAGTTTTTTTAAAGGTGTAGAACGCAATTTTGATAAAGCTGCGAAGTTTACACGTTTTTCCAAGGGAATATTGGAGCAAATTAAGGCATGTAATTCAATCTTGCGGGTAAAATTTCCCGTCCGGATAGGAGATCACGTGGAAGTCATTGAAGCTTATCGCGTGCAACATTCACACCATAAGACGCCTTGCAAAGGGGGGATTCGTTTTAGTATGGAAGTAAATCAGGACGAAGTGATGGCATTGGCTGCATTAATGACATATAAATGTGCGGTGGTGAATGTTCCTTTTGGAGGAGCAAAAGGGGGCGTTAAAATTGATCCCCATAAATACAGTATAGCCGATCTGGAGCGGATTACGAGAAGGTATACTGCGGAGCTGTGTAAGAAGAACTTTATAGGTCCTGGTATCGATGTACCTGCACCGGACTATGGTACGAGTAGTCGGGAAATGAGCTGGATTGTTGACACCTACATATCATTAAATCCACATGATGTCAATGCGAGTGGCTGTGTAACAGGGAAGCCTGTTTCACAAGGTGGCGTCCGGGGCCGGACTGAGGCGACAGGTTTAGGAGTATTTTTTGGTGTACGCGAAGCGTGTGCGATCCAAGAAGATATGGAGAGATTGGGGTTAGAAGTCGGTATTAAGGGCAAACGTATCATCATCCAAGGGCTGGGAAATGTAGGCTACCACGCTGCAAAATATTGTCAGGAGGCAGGAGCCATTATTGTCGGGCTTATCGAATACAATGGCGCCATCTACAATAAGGATGGTATTGATGTAGAAGCAGCGCAGGCGCACCGCGCCACCCATGGCTCTTTGTTGAATTTCCCGGGGGCAACAAATATTGTAGAACCTGCGGAGGGCCTGGAGCAAGATTGTGATATCTTGATTCCTGCCGCGTTAGAATCGGTGATACATAAAGGTAATGCGGATCGGATTAAGGCTAAAATAGTCGGTGAAGCGGCGAATGGTCCGTTGACACCCGATGCGGATGAAATTTTAAACAAAAAGGGCACACTCATTATTCCTGACATGTACCTCAATGCTGGAGGGGTAACGGTTTCGTATTTTGAATGGTTGAAGAACTTAAGCCATGTGCGTTATGGTCGCCTGGAAAAGCGGTTTAGTGAAAATCGTTACACGGATATTGTGAATTCTATTGAAGAACTTACCCATAAGAAGTTGTCCGAAGCAGAACGGAAATTAATCATGAGGGGGCCGGACGAGATCGATCTGGTGCATTCAGGTTTAGAGGATACGATGATCGGCTCCTATCGGGAAATACGGGATACGCTCGCGAGTACGCCGGGAGTTGAAGATATGCGTACTGCGGCGTTTATCTGCGCCATCAATAAAATCGGGGTAGCGTATGAGGAATTAGGAATATTCCCGTAATCCGTATACGGCGGATATTTTATACTTTTGTGGCATGAAGAAACATTTCATCCTGAACTTATTGCTGAATTTGGGGATTATCTTTCTCATCATGAGTGGCGTGGCCGCATACCGAAGTGGCAACATGCTGATTTTGGGATTGGCAATCGCGATCGGAATAGTGCTCGTTTACCTTAAAGTGGTATTGCTGAAGCATGTAAAGACAGAGATTGTCAAGAAGCAGACGGAGAAAGCGAAGCTGACAAAAATAAAGAAAGGGCAGTCTAAGAGGGTTTGACAAACCCGCTAATCGTCATTTCGACCGAGGGGAGAAATCTATGGATGAATTTGGGTTAGGTGTTTTCAAAAAATCACTCAACCATAGATTTCTCGTCGTACCTCCTCGAAATGACGATGGTAGCTTATTTTACAAAAGGAGGTTTTTTCACCTGCGCTTTGACAGCTTTATCACGGATGCTGATAAAGATTTCCGTACCTTCTTTCGAAAAAGCCACATCTACATAGCCCAAACCGATGGATTTTTTCAGTGTAGGCGATTGTGTGCCTGAAGTTACGCGACCGATGACTTCTCCGGCAGCGTTTACGATGGGGTAGTCATGGCGTGGTATTCCCCGGTCGATCATCTCGAAGCCGACTAATTTTTGTGAAAGACCTTGTTCTTTCTCCGCCTTTAGATTTTCGGCGTTGACAAAGTCTTTTGTAAACTTGGTCACCCAGCTTAATCCGGCAGCAAATGGAGAGGTCGTGTCGTTGATATCATTGCCATACAGACAAAAACCCATTTCCAGCCGTAATGTGTCACGGGCGCCTAAGCCGATCGGCTTCATCCCGTAAGCGGCGCCGGCTTCGAATAGGGCATCCCATATTGTTCTTGCATCTTCGTTGGCGACATAAATTTCGAAACCTCCGGCACCGGTATAGCCTGTTGCGGATACAATAACGTTATCCACACCTGCAAAGGTGCCTTTGGTAAAGCTGTAGTATTCCATGGAAGCTAATTCAATGTCAGTGAGCGATTGAAGTGCCTCAGCTGCTTTAGGGCCTTGAACAGCAAAAAGAGAAGTCTTGTCCGAAATATCTTTCATCTCTACCCCATAGGTGTTGTATTTGCTGATCCAATTCCAATCTTTCTCAATATTGGAGGCATTTACAACAAGCAGGTAGGTCTGATCGTCGATTTTGTACGTTAAAAAGTCATCCACAATACCGCCGTCCTCGTTCGGAATATAAGCATACTGGACTTTGCCGTTATAGAGTTTAGACGCATCGTTAGACGATATCTTCTGGATGAGGTCCAAAGCTTTTTCTCCTTTTAGGATAAATTCACCCATATGGCTAACATCGAATACACCGACGGCACGACGTACGGTCTCATGCTCATCATTGATGCCGGAATACTGTACCGGCATATTGAAGCCCGCGAAGGGTACCATCTTGGCCCCCAGGGAAATGTGCAAGTCTGTTAATGCTGTATTTTTCATCGGGATAAAGTTACATAATTATCTCATCCAATCTATAGGGTCAAGCGATAATATCTGTAATGCTCGCTTAAACTCTGATTGGGGGTCGGCCGTGATCTGGAGCGGTTGACCCGTATGTGGATGTGCAAAAGAAAGCGATTGCGCGTGCAACAGCATCGTGTCCAGATCGAAGGTTTCTTTCCATAACTTGTTTTGCTTGTTGCAGCCGTGGGGGCGGTCGCCGATAATCGGATGGAAGATGTGTGCAAAATGTCGGCGTATCTGGTGCATACGCCCTGTTAAGGGTTCGACTTTGACGAGGGAATATCGTGACGTGGCAAATTGGCCAAGAGGCAGATCGATTTCTGCTTTAGCCAAAGTACGGTAAGAGGTGACGGCTTCCTGCAGATTTCCGTTTTCTTTTCGCAATGGGTAGTTTATGCTGCCCTGATCATCGGTGTATCCCCGTACGATAGCCCAATATGCCTTTTGGACCTGTGCCTGCATAAACAGACCCTGCATAGCCGCATCGGTTTCCTTGTCCAATGAAAATAGTAATACGCCGCTTGTTTTTCGATCCAGACGATGAGCAGGATAGACGGGTTTACCGATTTGGTCACGCAGTAGCTGTAAAGCGAATGTAGAGGTGTCGGCGGCTATGCTGGAACGATGCACGAGGAGACCATGTGGTTTGTTGATCGCAACCAAATGGTCATCTTGATAGCGGATATCAAGCATAGGATTTTAAAGGCTTTTTAAGGTATGGATGATGTCGTTCACTTTTTCATCAATTTTGGGTGAGAGCCATATCTGTTTGAAGACGCCTCCACCAATAGGCGTTTCTTCGCCTTGCCATTTGATGTAAATGAGTGAGAAGAGGTAATAATTTTTTATGACCATATTGTTCTCTACAAAGTTGTGGACGAGCTTATCCCCAAACAGCGTCATACCCAATTGCACGGCATCATCGTGTTGATATTCCAGTTGTTTTTTTAGAATTTCTTTTGCTTTTGCCGTAAGCACGGTTTCGAACTCTTGCCGGCTTGGGTTGCTCAGAATGGCAGCCAGTATAATACCGATGGTCACCAATGCAAATATTCTCGTCTTGGACATCAATTCAATTTGTAGTGAGCAATTAAGTTAAAGCGCGGTATTTCGACCTCAAATAGTTTTCCGTCAAATTGTCGCTCCATGGTATAATAGCCTTCCATATAACCGATTTCACTTTTGAGGTTACAGCCCGAAGTGTATTGATGCGATTCGCCGGGCGCGAGTGTCGGTTGTTCGCCTACTACACCCTCGCCATCGACCTGTTTATGCTCGCCCACGGAATCAAATATTTCCCAATGTCGGCGAATAAGCCGGGCGGTATAATCGCTGTTGTTTTCTATGGTAATCCGATAAGCAAACATATAATGCATATTGTCGGGATTAGAATATTCCTGTTGATAGTAACATTCTACCGAAACTAAGATGCCGTTGGTGGATTGCGTGATCATCTCCCAAATGTATAAATCATTGTTTATATTTCATGAGAATAATTTGTTTTATTGATGTTCTGTGTATTTTTTATTTATCTATCTATTAAGATCATAATGTAGGTGATTTTATGGATAATTATTTAGGTTTGTAGCATGAAAAAAGGCAAGCTCTATTTGATACCGGTCCCATTGGCAGAGGGAGCTGAACAGTCGTCTTATACATTGACACATTCAGCGGTCGTCAATCGTATCGATGAGTATATCGTGGAGAATGAAAAGACAGCACGAAAATTCCTAAAAGCGGCGGGTCTGAGCATACCACAGAGCAGCCTCATTTTACACGATTATGGGAAGCATGCACGAGAGAAGGTCGACTTCCAAGGGATTTTTGCCAAAATTGAACAAGGTAAAGATATCGGCCTGATGTCGGAGGCCGGGTGCCCGGGAGTTGCGGATCCTGGTGCGGAAGTCGTGCGGCAGGCCCATCTCCGAAATGTGCAGGTCGTACCATTGGTGGGCCCCAATTCTATACTTTTGGCGCTGATGGCTTCGGGTTTCAACGGGCAAAAGTTTATGTTTCATGGTTATTTGCCCATCGATAAGAGAGATAGGACACAGAAGATAAAAGAACTGGAGGCACAAAGTAAGCGTGAAAATTTAACGCAGATTTTTATGGAGACGCCATTTCGGAATGATGCCTTATTTACGGAGTTATTGCGGGTATGTAAACCCACTACGATGTTGTGTATCGCAGCAAATATAACGTCCGGCGAGGAAATTATCCAGACCCGAAGTGTTGCAGAATGGAAACAAGCAGCAGCAGTCGACCTACATAAGATTCCTGCTATATTTTTATTATTTGCTTAAGCTTTTGTATTTTTAGCTTTCTCGTCACACAACATATTTAAATTGGATAATAAAAGAGATTTGTTAGAAGCAGCATGATGGAGCGTATGAACGAAATATTACAGGGTATGAGTAAAGAATACCTTGTACTTTTATTGGTAATAAGCCTTTTATTTCAGGTAATCTCGCTAATTCTCGCCTATCAGATACGTGCAACGCTGCGGTTGGTACGGAAGGAAAATCGATTCTTAGTGCCAGGACAAGCCTGGGTAATAGCTATACCTTTGATCAATATTTTTTACAATTTTATCGTTGTCAGAAGATTGACAGATTCGTTGAATAACGAATTTTTTGATCGTCAGATCGCTGTCGATGAGAATCCTACCCGTAAGCAGGGCTATTTTATGGCCTATTCCTTTTTGGCGCTGAATTTTCCGTTGCCAGCGTTTATCGGATATTTGGTGGTCATTGCCTGTCTTATCTGTTATATCAACTACGGGATAAAAGTCAACGAACATAAGAAGCTGTTGATGTCGAATTCTCCAAGGAAAGAAAATTAGTATTTAAAATATAGGATATGAAAGTTAGAGACCTTACACAATATCTGGAGACGGTTGCACCTTTGTCTTATCAGGAATCGTACGATAATTCGGGACTGATTGTGGGGCATGAGGACGATGAGATTTCTAAGGCGCTGATTGCGTTGGATTGTACGGAAGCGGTGGTGCAAGAGGCGGTTGATAAGGGCTGCGATATCATTATTTCACATCATCCTATTGTCTTTAAAGGACTGAAAAAGCTGAACGGCCATAATTATGTCGAACGTACGGTGATTAAGGCGATTCGGCATGGGGTGGCCATTTATGCTATACATACCAATTTGGATAATGTATTGGGTGGTGTAAGTTCGAAGATTGCTGAGCGTCTGGAATTAGAAAATCAAGCTATTTTAAGTCCAAAAGCGGGGCTGCTCAAAAAACTGACCGTCTATGTGCCGCGTACGCATGTCGACAGTGTGCGGCAGAGCCTATTTGATGCAGGTGCGGGACATATCGGGGATTACGATCAATGTAGTTATAACAGCGCAGGCTATGGAACGTTTAGACCTTTAGAAGGGGCCAATCCGACGATAGGAGAAGTGGGCGAACAAGAGCGCGTAGAGGAGACTAAAATAGAGGTGATCTATCCGGCTCATATTGAACGCGGGATCATTGTTGCGATGCTGGCGGCACATCCTTATGAAGAGGTGGCGCATCATATCTGCACACTCGACAACAAATTACAGGCAGTGGGTTCTGGGGTTATCGGTAATCTGCCGGTCGCACAAGAGGGCTATGCTTTTTTGGGATTCCTCAAGGAACGGTTGAATCTGCAGGTTATCCGTCATACCGCTTTGTTGAATAAACCGATATTGCGTGTTGCTGTGTGCGGCGGTGCCGGAGGGTTCTTGCTCCGTGATGCTATACGTTCCGGAGCCGATATTTTTATTACGGCAGATCATAAATATCATGAGTTTTTTGATGCAGACGGTCGGATTATTATTGCGGATATTGGACATTATGAAAGTGAACAATTTACGCAAGATTTATTGTTGGAGATTATTCAGAAAAAATTTGCTAACTTTGCTGTCTTATTAACGGAAACAGACACAAATCCCATAAAATACTTTTAATGGAACAGACTGTAGAACAAAAATTAGAATCACTGTGGGCCTTACAGGAAATCCACACTAAAATAGATAAGATCCGTCAGGTACGTGGCGAACTTCCTATAGAAGTGGCTGATTTGGAGGACGAAATTGCAGGTCTTGAAACTCGTTTAGAGAAAATTCGTATCGAGTTGGATGACCTTGAGGATTCGATCGTGAAGCGAAAGAATATGATCAAGGAGGCGGAAGCGGCAATCAAACGGTATGAGGGTCAGCTTAACGAGGTGAAGAATAATCGGGAGTATGATGCTATAACCAAGGAAATTGAAATCCAAGGATTGGAAATCCAAGTGTGTGAGAAGCGTATCAAGGAAGCGGAGTTTGAAATAAAAAATAAAACAGAAGCTTACGACAAAACACAAGAGAGTTTAGGCTACAGTAAGGGTGAGTTAGAAACTAAAAAGAAAGAACTGGATACCATTACCTCGGAGACTCAAATCGACGAAGAGGCTTTATTAAATAGCGCAGATGCTGCTTCAAAGAAAATTGAAGACCGGCTTTTGAAGGTCTATAGCAAACTTCGCGAATCATTTCGCAATGGATTGGCCGTAGTATCGATCGAAAGAGATAGCTGTTCCGGATGTCATAATAAGATACCGCCACAGTTGCAATCGGAGATACGTCAGCGTAAAAAAATTATTATCTGTGAACACTGTGGGCGTGTTCTCGTGGATGAGATGATCGCCTCAGAAGAAGGATAACAGAAAAATATATAAACGAGAGAAAGAGTCCGGAAGAAATACTGGGCTCTTTTCTTTTTGCGGTATATGGGTGATTGAGGCTAATTTTTATTTGTCGTAAAAAGCGCTATTTTTGCTTAGCTATTCTTTAAAAGTATAATACATAACTAACAGATTATAACAATAGGTTCTTTATCGCTGACAATGATTTTTAAATGAGGGATAATGATATCATCGATGGTCTTAAAGCTGGGCATAATGATGCATATAGGGTTTTGTATGCCGTGCATTACAATACGCTGTGTACCTATGCATATAAGATAGTATCGGATACCTTTGCTGCTCGTTCTATCGTCAATGATGTGATCTTCGCATTATGGAAGACCAGAAGAGAATTAGAAATACAGGATCTCCGGAGCTATTTATTGAGAGCTGTACGGAATAGATGTCTAAATTTTATTGCCGAAGAAAAGCGACGGAATAAATTGCACCCTGATCTGCCCGAGGGTCACGAGTCGATAATCGGAAGCAGCGGAAAGAACAATGGAGATACACCGATGGATCATTTGCTGGCCAAAGAGCTGGATAGTAAGATCCGAGCATCCATTGATGCGCTTCCCGAACAGACACGTCGAATTTTTTTACTAAGTCGATCGGCCGACCTAAAATACCATGAAATAGCACAAACGTTGGATATTTCTGTTGATGTTGTCAAATACCATATCAAGCAAGCCCTGAATCACCTTCGCCAGGGCTTAAAAGATTATTTCTTTAAAAAAAGTTAATATTTAATTTACCCTACATTCATTTTGATTTGTCTCTTAGTATGAAAGCCATATAAAGGAGCTTTTTGACTAATGGAAGATAAATCTGAAGCATACTGGTTAGAACTGATCTATGATTCGCTGTCGGGAAACATCGAGGGAGATAGCGTCACGGAATTGAAAGATTGGTGCGAACAATCTGCCGAGAATCAAGTGTTTTATGAGCAGGCGCTACTATTCTTTGATATGATCGATTTCGGAATATCTTCGGATGATTATGATAGGGAGGCTGCTTTTCAGGAATTTATAGGTAGACAGAAAAAGCAGAATCCAGTTTCACTATACAGACGTACATTACCTTACGTTGCGATTGCCGCGGGTCTTATCCTCGCATTTTTTTGGGGAACATATGCCAGTAGACAGGGTATTGTGCCTGAACGGAAAGGTATGGTTATCGCGGTTGACAGAGGATCTAAATCAAAGACGGTGTTGCCTGATGGAACGGAGGTTTGGCTAAATTCAGCGACAAGGCTTGAAGTGGATAATAACTTTGGAGATAAAGAACGTAGGATAAGGGTTAAGGGAGAAGCCTATTTTGATGTGGTCCATGACCAGCAACGACCGTTTATTATCGAAACCGGTTCTTTGGATGTCAAAGTCCACGGTACGTCTTTTAACCTCTCTTGTTATCCAAAGGAAGAAGTACGAGTGGCATTAGTCGAAGGTTCGGTCGAGCTGATGTCCAATCGCGGGCAATCTTTGTTATTGCGTCCAAATGAGATTGTAGCTTATCATCCCGAAACTGCAACGTTTCACATGACAAAGAATGTCCTTCGTGAGGAATACGGATGGCGTGATTCGAAGTTTGTTTTCAAGGATAGAAAATTTGAGCTTATCGTTAAGCAACTGGAACGGATGTTTGATATAGAAATTCAGGTCACTAATGAGAAGATACTAAATAAAAGATTTACAGGCGACTTTATTAATAATGAAGGTATTACCGAAATTTTGAACATTATGGCAAAGGTAGGCGAATTTTCATACAGTATAAAGGGACGTCAGGTTAAGATCTATTAATGCTATACCCGAACATAATTATAAACCCTTAAAAAATAAGATTATGATAAAATAGAAAGATAATAAGAAATAAAAAAAGACGAATCGGAAGATATTGCCGCACCCTCCGATTCTGTCTCATGGAGTAAATTGAAATCGTATAAACCTCAATTCATTTGCAAATGTATAAAAAAATACACTGCGCAGGGTCATTGTATTCAAAGAATCGCCTCCGCAGTATGACAAAAATCATGAAACTAACTATATTATTGATGTTTTGTGGCGTCTTTGCCGCTACAGCATCGGTATATTCACAGGATGCTCATGTTACTGTGAATATAACTAACCAGCCTCTTTCGGTTCTTGTTTCAGCGATAAAACAACAGACGACCTACTCGTTTTTCTTTGATTCTGAGGAAGTAGATCTGTCTCGAAAGGTCAGTGTCTCTGCGCGGGATACGAAGGTTAAGGATGTCCTTCGCCGGGTATTGACACCCCAAGGTTTAGAAGCTCGGATGAGTGGAAACCATATTTTAATCCTTAAACCGGAGAGAGAGAAGCGGACTACACGTCAACAACGAGTGGTGCTGGGCGTTGTCAAAGACGCTTTGGGCGACCCTATTGTGGGTGCGACCGTCGTGATAAAGGGAACAACTACCGGTGTACGCACTGATGCAGAAGGAAATTTTCGATTGGAAGTACCTTCCAATAATGTCGTATTAGTCGTTTCCTTCGTTGGCATGCAGCCAGCTGAAATAGCTGTGGGCAACCAATCTACGGTCGAAGTTGTACTGCAAGGTTCAGAAACACAAATGGAGGAAGTTGTTGTAACAGCACTGGGTATTAGGAAAGAAGCGAAGTCGCTGTCTTATAATGTGCAGCAGATCAATGCGGACGAGGTGACGAGGGTACCAGATGCCAATTTTGTCAACAGCTTGAACGGAAAGGTGGCTGGTGTGACGATCAATAGTTCTTCCTCAGGAATAGGTGGTGCTGCACGTGTGGTCATGCGGGGTACAAAATCTATTTCGGGATCTAACAATGCCTTATACGTAATCGATGGTGTGCCGATGTTCAATGTAGAAAGAGGTGATATTGGGGATCGTTTTTCTGGTGCAGGACAGACCGGTGATGCCCTTTCTACAATTAACCCCGATGATATCGAAAGTATTTCCGTATTGAGTGGGGCCTCTGCAGCAGCCTTATACGGTAGTGCAGCAGCTAATGGCGTAGTGATGGTTACAACAAAAAGAGGACAAGAAGGGAAGACCTCCATCAATCTATCCAACAGTACGACATTCTCAAACCCCTTGGTATTACCTGACTTTCAGCAGGAATATGGCACCTCCAGTGTGGGGGATTTCTATAGTTGGGGTGACAAGCTTGCTACACCTTCTAGTTATGCACCTCGGGATTTCTTCCAGACCGGACATTCGGTGATCAATTCGGTCAACCTGTCGACGGGAACAAGTAAGAACCAGACCTATGTATCTTTAGGTAATACAATGGCGGGAGGTATTATACGTCACAACGACTACAATAAAATAAATTTCTCTCTTCGTAATACCACTAAGTTTTTAGATGACAGGTTAGAGTTAGATTTGCAAGCTACTATAAGCAGGATTAAGGAACAGAATATGCTGGCACAGGGCGAATACCATAACCCAATTGTGCCTGTCTATCTTTTCCCGGCAGGGGACGACTTCGACCGCGTATCAGCCTTTGAACGTTATAACCCCGAAAGAAATTTCCCCACACAATTTTGGCCATACGACGATGGTATGGGCCTCCAAAATCCATATTGGGTGACGGATCGTGAATTGTTTGGTAATACCAAAACCCGGTACACCACTACGGCTTCATTAAAGTACGAGTTTGACCAAGGAATTAATTTATCCGGCCGGTTTAGGTTAGATCAGGCCAACGAAGATTTCGAAAGGAAATTTAATGCATCAACCACCAATCTATTCGCTTCGGAGACAGGATTTTATTCGCTTGATGCCAATAAAAGCCGTCAGATGTATGGCGAAGTATTATTAAATATCGATCGTAATTTTTGGGAAGACAACTTCAATATTGTAGCGAATATTGGGGCTAGTATCGATGATATCCATTTTGATCAGGATATGTATGGAGGCAAGTTGGCGATGGTACCCAATCTGTTTACATACTCCAATATCGCGCGCTCCACTTCTGAAGCCACACAAACAGCGTATATAAAACAAAGACAGTCTGTTTTTGGTAGTGCTCAGGTAGGTTATAGAGGCATGTTGTATTTGGATGTTTCGGCCCGTAACGATTGGCCCTCTACATTGGCGAATACCAGTTCTTCGTCTTTCTTCTATCCTTCTATAGGTTTGTCGGGTATTATTACAGAGATGTTCGACATCAAAAGTGATATTATGCCGTATATGAAGGTACGAGCTTCGTATTCCGAAGTAGGGAATGAACCCGCTTATCAAATTGCTATTCCTACCTATCCGGTAGCCAACGGTGTGCCGACCACGCTGGCGAGATTACATAATCCGTACTTAAAACCAGAAAGGACAAAGGCCAGCGAAATAGGTGCAAATTTTGGTTTGTTTCAAAATAAATTAAAGATTGATGCAACTTTTTACAAATCCAGTACCTATAACCAGATCTTTGACGTGCCTCTTTCCTCCAGTTCAGGATACACCAGTATCTATCTGAATGCGGGTCAGATAGATAACAAAGGGATCGAACTCTCTGCACGTTATAGTAACCAATGGGGTAAATTTTCTTGGAGTACCTATGGCACTTATTCTTTAAATCGTAATAAGGTCATTCAGTTGATTGATGAGTCGACAAAAAACCCGGTTACGGGTGATGAAATTACTTTGCCTACATTCGATATGGCAGGAACAGGTAATTATAAGATTTCACTGCGGGAAGGCGGTTCCATGGGTGATATTTATGTGACGTCATTGCGTACCGATGAACACGGCGCGATCTATGTGGACCCCGTATCTAATACCGTGATTGCTGAGTCAAATACATTTATTTATGCAGGTAATGCAGCCCCGAAGTTCAACCTAGGTTGGGGAAATAGCTTTGGATGGAATGGCATTTCCTTTGGTTTCTTAGCGACCGCACGTTTTGGGGGAGTTGGCGTTTCGAACACACAAGCCTTGTTGGATTATTATGGCGTATCCCAAACTACAGCGGAGGCTCGAGATGCCGGTGGTGCTGTGGTCAACGGATACCGTATCCCGGCAAAGGAATATTATCAGATCATCGGAGCACCTAATGGAGGAGCAGGTTCCATGTATGTGTATAGTGCCACCAATATTCGCTTAAGCGAATTGACTCTTGGATACGACATACCGGTTAGTAAATGGACAAACGCGGTGAAAGGAATGAATGTGTCCTTTATCGGTAGAAACCTGTTTTTCTTATATAGGAAAGCACCTTATGATCCGGAATTAACGGCAAGTACAGGAACCTATTTCCAAGGGATAGATTATTTTATGCAGCCTAGTCTTCGCAATCTTGGTTTTTCGGTTAAACTTCAATTTTAATAATTACAATCATGTTGATATATAGAATATATACCTATGCGAAATCGATCAGCTATTGTGCAATAATCGGCCTATTGATGGCTGGTTGTACCGATTCGTTTATGGACCTTAACGAAAACAAGCACGAGGCGAGTGAAGAAATGATGTCCTGGGACAATTTGAAAACGGGTTCATTCTTTGCCCAGCTCCAACGAAATGTTGTGATGTTCAAGGATGGGATCAATTCCTCAAGTGACTATCAGGTGGCACAGGGCCTTTCATCAGACCTCTATTCAGGATACGTTGCTCCTACCGGAGCTTGGTATGCCGGAGTACATAACGGCTCATACGCATTCCAAACAGGTTGGATCGCCCAAATGTTTGAAAAGCCATTTTTATATGCGATGTCGGCATGGAAGGAAATAAATAAAATTGCCGGCGAACAGGGCCTTCCCGAGATTGCTGCGCTGGCAACGGTCGTTAAAGTGGCGGCCATGCACCGTGTTACCGATACCTATGGACCAATTCCTTATATCCATTTTGGAGAGGGCAATTTGCAGGGACAATACGATTCGCAGGCGGAGGTATACACGAAGTTTTTTGAAGAATTGGATGTCGCCATAGACGAGCTAACGACATATGTGATTGCCAATCCAGGAGCAACAATCATGAAAAAATTTGACTATGTCTACGGAGGCGACGCGACAAGATGGGTGAAATTTGCCAATACGCTACGTTTGCGCTTAGCAATGCGGGTGGTGTACGCCAACCCTGATCTGGCCCGGCTGGAAGCAGAAAAATCAATCAATAATCCAATCGGTGTTATCGGCACGTCAAACGAAAAGGCTAGCTTAAAGCATTCTGCCGACCTGATCTATTATCATCCTTTATGGGAAATTAAGGACTTCAATGGTGGAGAAGCACGAATGGGAGCAACTATGGACGCTTACATGAACGGATATGCAGATCCGCGCCGTGAGCGGTACTTTACAAAAGCATCCGACGGACAATTTCATGGTGTGCGTTTAGGCATCGTGACAAGTTCGTGGACAGATTATGTTGGGGGTAATATATCCAGTTTTAATATGGATCAGAATAGCACTGAAATTGTGTGGATGACTGCTGCAGAAGCTTACTTCCTGCGTGCCGAAGGTGCACTGCGTGGTTGGGCCATGGGCGGTACGGCTAAGGAGTTTTACGAACGTGGTATTACAGTATCGTTCGAAGAAACGGGTGCTGGTTCGGCGGAGGCTTATCTCAACAGCACGGCAGCTCCCGCTCCCTTTGTGGATAATGCGAAAAATCAGGATGGAACCGCCGCTCCGAGTACGATAACCATTCGCTGGTCGGATACGGATACCAATGAGCAGAAGCTTGAACGGATTATTACCCAGAAATGGATAGCGATGTTTCCTGACGGTCCCGAGGGTTGGGCAGAATTTCGTCGTACGGGTTACCCCAAATTATTACCTGTCGTAACGAACCGCAGTAATGGTACGGTCAGCACCCAGATACAGGTTCGCCGTATCCCTTATCCACAGTCGGAGTATGAGAAAAATGCAGCAGGCGTACAGTCGGGTGTAGCGAAGCTGGGTGGACCGGATAATGGCGGAACGAAATTATGGTGGGATAAGAAGTAATTCAAAAATCAAAAAATGAATAAGATGAAATTTAGAATTATAAATGTAGCGCTGTATCTTTTTATCGCATCCACTTATGTGAGTTGTGATACGGATATAGAAAATATGGAAATTCAAACGCTTCACACCTACGATGAGCAGTATTATGCAGACTTGCGTGAATTCAGGAAGATGGACCGCGAAGTAAGTTTTGCCTATTACGAGGCTTGGTCTCCAGTAGAAGGTGTGTCAGGAACAAAATATCCTTCTTCTTGGGGTGAACGTATTATGGGGCTTCCCGACAGTATTGATATTGTCAACCTATGGATGGGGATACCGACGGCCGATACACACCCTTTAGCCTATCAAGATATGAAGTTTTGCCAGGAAAAAAAGGGAATTCGTTTTGTGATGCATGCCGATGCTTCGCACTATAGACATAAATTCACTGTGGACGGCGTAGATTATGACATGGGTGACAACAGTAACGTCAGTGATGAAACCATGACTGCTTATGCGAAATGGATTGCCAATCAGGTACTGGAACCCGGACTTGACGGGGTGGATGTGGATTATGAGGGTTGGAATGCGACCAACATTACCCGATTGACTATCGAACTGGCGAAGTATTTTGGACCACAGGGACAGTATCCCGAGAAGCTCTTGATTATTGACTACTTTAATACGGTGCCACCGCTCGAAACGATACCATATTGTGATTATTTTGTTCAACAAGCCTATAGTAACCAGACAACACTTCGGCAGCCCACAGGTTTTCCACCCGAAAAGATGATTTATTGTGAGTCTTTTGGTGTTTTCTATGCGGATGGAGGAAAACTTTTGGATTATGCGAGATGGAAACCAGCTACCGGTGAGCGTAAAGGCGGAGCAGGTGTTTTCTTCTTGGGGAGAAATTACTATTCATCCTCGGGTATCCCATACAACGAGTTTAGACAAGCGATTCAGATCATGAATCCCGCCGTTCGTTAATGTTTATTATTAAAGACAATTGAGATGAAAATATTAAATAAATACTTTTTGTGGTTATGCGTCCTCGGAGCATTTATATCTTGTAATGGAGATGACCAGTTTGATCCGGATAAAAATTATGTGCTTTTAACAGGTACCGATGTAAACGCGCTCGCCACTTTCCAATTGGATGACACTCCATCTATACGTTATGTAACGACGTCCGCCACGCGAAAAGTAAACGAAGACGTGATCGTTGATTATCAGATAGACAACGATGCGCTCCAAGTGTATAACCAAAAGAATAAGACATCTTATTATCCTGTTCCCGAATCTTCGGTAAAGTTATTGGACATCCGGGATACAATTAATGCGGGTAAAGCGTTTTCAAACGGTATCCGCATACAGGTAGTATCTACCGAGAATTGGGTGGATGGCCGTTCATATGTGATTCCTGTGTCGATTCAGCGTGTGAGCAACGGGGACTTGGAAGTTTTGGCATCGGCGAAAACGGTGTTTTTACGCGTCTCGCGTAAATTACACTTTAGTTCGTTGGACATATCAAACTATAACTTGTATAGTGAATATTGGTTTGAAGAGTCTAAAGAAGGCTTTACGCCGATCGACCTTCCACAATATACGTGCGAGATCAAGGTATTCTTAACGGAAGACAAGCCGAACAGAATTCGGCGCTTATGTAATTGGGGTGGAGAAAATGGGCAGAATATGTTACGCTTTGGGGAGAATGGTCTTGATAGAAACCAATTACAGTGGGTGTCGCCCGGAGGTAGTATTGTCTCCAAAACTTTATTTGCGCCAAACAGGTGGTATACGGTATCGCTGACATTCGATGGCAGTAAATATGCCATGTATGTGGATGGCGTTAAAGATGCTGAAATTTTAGGAACACCGTCCGGATTTAAATTTTCAAAGTTTGAAATAGGGATGTCTTGGGCCGGCTATCCGTCTCAACAAAGAACCAGCGGCCGCATCGCGGAGGTCAAACTATGGAATAAGGCTTTGGTAGCCAATGAAATACAAATGGGTATGTGTGGCGTAGACGCTGAGACGTCAGGTTTACTGGCATATTGGAAAATGAACGAATCTTCGGGACATATTTTTCACGATGCTACCGGAAACGGATACGACATGGACTGGTCTGACACTTGGAGGTCACCCACGGAGAGCGACATATATCAACAGTACGATAAAAGTAGTTTTGTAACCTGGCTGCAGGATGAAAAAAATGAGTGTTACCAATAAATATTACCCTTATGAAATATTTAAAATCAATACATATCGGCACGATATGCACACTTCTTGGATTAGGTTTTTTTCAAGCATGTAACAAAGAGGAATCTTTTGACATAGTCGGTGATTCCAATACTTATGCTTATATAAGTACCACCAATGAAACGGCCGACGATGTGCAGAACGAGAAAGTATTCGTGGCTACACAAACCCCTATAGGGACTTTTAGTAATGTTGATCTTCAGTTTCCCGTACGCGTAAATAAGCTGACAGGTGAGCTTACCGCTTCAGTGGGCATAGACAACGCGTTGGTACAGGAATACAATACTAGCCATGGGACAGACTATCTTTCACTTTCAGAAAGTATTATAGAACTGACAAATACCTCGATATCCATTGAGGCAGGAGAAACACATTCGGGAGAGTCGGTCTCTTTTCGTATCGCTAATACGAAGGTCGCTGAACTTGAGCCCGGTAATTATTTGGTGCCTATCAAACTAACGTCGGTGTCTAATAATGTACATATTAGTTCCAATCTGAATACTGTATATGTAAAAATACACGTGTCCGAATCTTTATATATAGGCAAAGAAAATGTAGCATCAGCAGATATGCTTGGTTCACTTATAGGAAGTAGTGACTATAACACGTGGACCTATACGTCTAGCCACACGAGTAGTCCGATTTCGAATCTTTGGAATACAAGAACGAGCAATTATTTATCCTTTTCGGCGGATCCGGCAATTATTGTATTTGACATGAAGAATACAAAAAAGATCTCTGGTTTGCGGGTGTATTCGAGAAATGCTACCACCAATTCTCCTGAAAATACCTTTAGCCATGTGAAATTTTCACTGAGTACGGATGGAACGACCTATACTGAGATTGCTGATTTTCCCCGGGAGAAGATGAATCTTCAAAGTGGATACCAGTATCTTGGTATGTACGGTGCTGTAGAGGCCCGATATATCAAACTGGAGCTGACTTCGCCGATGAACGGGTTGGTCTTCATGGGCGTATATAGCGTGCAATAAGAAATAAAAAGTGTGAGATCGGTGTTTGGAGCATATCGCTCCAAACATCGATTTGATTTAGCATAAGTCGACGGTGAAAGCCGTCCGTAATTATCCCTGTTGTCGTTAAAGTGACCGAAGTAAACAATTAAATCGTTTTATGAAAGATTTACACATTCTTTGTCTGATCCTTTTTTTATTCCTTGGGGCTTGTCGTCAACCATTTCCTCCTCCAGCGCCCTATGGCGCATTGCCATCTTCTGCGCAGATGGATTGGCAAAAAATGGAATATTATATGTTTGTACATTTTGGGCCCAATACCTTCACCAATAAGGAGTGGGGAGATGGCACGGAAAATCCACAGCTGTTTAATCCCACTGATCTGGACTGCACGCAATGGGTAGAAACTGCTCAAAAGGCAGGCATGAAGGGCATTATCATCACCGCCAAACATCACGATGGATTCTGTTTGTGGCCGAGCCAATACAGTACACATACTGTCCGTGAAAGCCTGTGGAAAAACGGGAAGGGCGATGTGCTAAAAGAACTTTCAGTTGCATGCCGGCAAGCAGGGTTAAAATTTGGCATATATCTTTCGCCTTGGGACCGTAATCATCCGTTTTATGGCACGAAAGAATATAATCAGTTATTTGCCAATACATTGACGGAAGTGCTGACCAATTACGGTGACATATTTGAAGTGTGGTTTGACGGAGCCAATGGAGAAGGTACAAATGGCAAACGCCAGGAATATGACTGGAACCTGTTTAACAATACCGTTTATAAACACCAGCCTGACGCCATTATATTCAGCGATGTAGGCCCGGGCTGCCGCTGGATAGGAAATGAAGCGGGTTATGCCGGAGAGACAAATTGGTCAAGACTGGACATTGAAGGTTTCATGCCGGGTAAATCACCACGTTTAGATACGTTGAATTCTGGAAATCGATACGGTAAGTTTTGGGTGCCAGGAGAGGTAGATGTGTCGATCCGTCCGGGATGGTTTTATAGTCAAGAGACCGATAATCAAGTCAAACCCGTTGATAAGCTCGTGGATATTTTTTGTGCTTCGGTGGGACGTAATGCCAACTTGTTGTTGAATGTACCTGTGGATCAAAGCGGTCGTATACATTTTAAAGATTCAACACGATTGATGGAGCTGAAACATACGCTCGATAATATGTTTACTCATAATCTGGCAGAAAATAAAAGAGTGACTGCAGATGCTGTGCGGGGTAATGACAAAGCCTATGCTGCAGAAAATTTATTGGACGGAAGGTATGATTCGTATTGGGCAACCGATGATCATGTATTTGCTGCGTCTATTGAAATAGATTTAGATGAAAAAAAAGATATCAACAGTGTCCTGCTACAGGAATACATTCCTTTAGGACAACGTGTGTCACGTTTTGTTGTCGAAGCATGGGATGAAAGCAAAAACACCTGGAAGTTGCTCGTGGAAGGAACTACAATTGGCTACAAGCGTATTTTAAGATTTGAAACCTATCGTACAAATAAAATAAAATTGCACATTCAGGAATCTTTGGCAAGCCCAGTATTGAATAATATCGAAATATATCATATCCCACAGGCTTACCTCCCTGCTACCGAGAAGACCGAAAGTAGCTTAATTAATAATGAAGGACATTTGCCAACCGAAAAATGGACTATACAATCCCCTGTTCATACACGTATTGTTGAGATTATAGACGGTAAAAAGACGTCAGTATCGATTAATAAAAATGAAGCTATCCTTATAGATTTGGGGGAAGAAACTCAGTTTAGGGGCTTTTTCTATATGCCGGAGGAGAATGTCTCCGCGGCGAACTTGGCCCGTTACAATTTTTTGATAAGCCATGATGGCGTAAATTGGACAATGTTGAAAAGAAATGCGATGTTCGATAATATTAGGAATAATCCCATTCGTCAAAATCAATTTTTTGACCGTGTGGTAAAAGGAAGATATGTGAAGCTAGAACCTTTGGAGTTGACAAACCAGGCCGAAAAATATATTGTGGTAGAATTCGGACTTTTAAAATAACCCGATGAAGCTCTCGTAAACTGGCGATATATGGAGAAAATGAATGGTAAAATAAATACATTATATACGGTAATACTCTTTCTTTTCATGTCCTTTTTTGGACATGCTTTTGTGTTTGGACAGACCCCTTCATATAAAGATCCAAAATTAAGTAGTGCAGAAAGAACGACAGATTTATTAAGCCGCATGACCTTGGCCGAGAAAGCCGGACAGCTTCGTTGTCTCTTGGGCTGGGAGATGTACGAAAAAAAAGGTAATACTGTACGCCAATCACGATACTATGAGAAGGAACTCACGACAGCGCATACAGGTATGTTCTGGGCTGTGTTTCGTGCAGACCCTTGGACCAAAAAAACTTTAATCAACGGGTTAAACCCCGAAATGGCAGCGAAGGCAAGTAATGCCTTGCAGCGTTATGTCCGGCAACATACCCGCTTGGGCATTCCGGTGTTCCTAGCCGAAGAAGCACCTCATGGACATATGGCCATTGGCACTACGGTATTTCCCACGGGAATTGGTCAAGCGTCTACTTGGAATCCAGACCTGCTCGAACAAATGGGAGCTGTTATTTCCAAAGAGATACGTTTGCAAGGCGGACATATCAGTTATGGCCCGGTCATCGATATTTCACGTGATCCCCGTTGGTCCAGGGTAGAGGAAAGCTTTGGTGAAGACCAAGTCTTGAGTGCCCGCCTGGCTTCTGCTATTTCTAAAGGCAATGGTGCCGGCCAACTGCACAATGCCTACAGCACTGTCACGACATTAAAGCATTTTATTGCTTATGGCATACCCGAAGGGGGACATAATGGGAACTCCGCTATCGTGGGAAAAAGAGAATTGCAGGAAGTGTTTTTACCGCCATTTAAGGCAGCTGTCGATGCGGGAGCATTGTCGATAATGACAGCTTATAATTCTATTGATGGCATCCCCTGTACCGCCAATAAAGAGTTGCTGACAGATGTGTTACGTCGTGATTGGGGCTTTAAAGGTTTTACGATTTCAGACCTAATCAGCATTGATGGCCTGATGGAAAATCATCGGGTAGCAGCGAATTTGGAAGATGCCGCAGCATTGTCTATACGGGCGGGAGTAGACGTTGATCTGGGAGGCAATGCTTTCGCTAAGTTGGAAGATGCGGTGAAAAATGGAAAGGTGACAATGGCGACTATCGATACGGCCGTATACCGAGTTCTGAAATTGAAATTCGATATGGGGCTTTTTGACAGACCTTATGTCGATCCACAAAAAGCTGGGATCGGAGTGAGAACGACAGAACATATTGCATTAGCCCGGTGTGTGGCACAGGAATCGATTATTCTTTTGAAAAACACCAAGAATATACTGCCATTGGACAAAAATGTGAAAGTTGCGGTTATAGGGCCGAATGCCGATAATCCTTATAATATGTTGGGGGACTATACTGCTCCGCAGGACAAAGAGCATATCAAAACCGTATTGGATGGCATACAGGCCCAGTTGAAGAGACAACAGATAATGTATGTTAAGGGTTGTGCTATTCGTGATACATCCGATACAGAGATAGATAAAGCGGTAGAAGTGGTGATGCAGTCGGATGTTGCTGTCGTTGTCGTTGGGGGATCAAGTGCCCGGGATTTTAAGACGGATTACTTAGAGACCGGTGCTGCCGTAGCTTCGTCACAAACAGTCGGCGATATGGAAAGTGGTGAAGGATTTGATCGAGCGACTCTTGATCTAATGGGGAAGCAATTAGATTTGTTGAAAGCGGTCAAAGCTACCGGGATACCCTTGATTGTTGTTTATATAGAAGGTAGACCACTAAATAAGAACTGGGTCAGCGAACATGCCGATGCGTTGCTGACAGCCTGGTACCCGGGGCAGGAGGGAGGAAGTGCAATTGCAGATGTATTATTCGGCGATTATAATCCTGCCGGAAGATTACCTATTTCCGTACCGCGACATGAAGGGCAGATACCTGTGTATTACAACAAGAAAAATCCACGCGGGCATGATTATGTCGAGATGTCGGCAGATCCATTGTATGCCTTTGGGTACGGATTGAGTTATACCACATTTGCGTATTCCGATATGAACGTTCGGCAGAAGGGCGAAGATAACTTTGATATATCGTTCGTATTGAAAAACACAGGAGCACGAAGTGGGGATGAGGTTGTACAGTTATATATACGGGATGAGGTGGCATCGGTGGTGCAACCTGTCAAACAGTTGAAACATTTCCGTCGTATCCATTTGGCTGCGGGTGAGCAACAGCGCGTGTCGTTTGAGGTGACGGCAAAGGATTTGGCTATCATCGATGCAAACTTTGAACACGTCGTAGAGCCGGGGCAGTTTACGCTGATGCTGGGAAGTGCGTCGAATGATATCCGGCTTACCACCCAGATCGAAGTAAAATAATTCATATTTACCCACATAACGTCAACACATAAGCAATGAAACATGTCTTTTGTATGCTGATTGCAGCCGCTTTCTTTATCGGTAATACGCTTGCAGCGAATGTATACCATATTGTGCCATATCCCAATTATCTGAACGAACATCCCGGAGAATTTCGGTTGCAAAAACATACCGTTGTTGTTCTTCCGCAAGATGCTTCTGCAACTTTACGTCGGGTCGCTGCGCAGTTTGTAGACCAGCTTAATCAAGTATCCGTACTATCCGCACGGGTAGAAAATGTAACAAGAGGCAAATATTCCAAGTCAGCCATTGTTTTTCAGCTCAGGGGAGATATGACGCACGAAGCGTACCACCTTTTTGTCGATAAAAAGGGCGCTGTAATCGAAGCTTCCGGTGAAGCTGGCTTCTTTTATGCGTTGCAGACTATCAAGCAGCTTCTTCCCCCGGCGATTTATGGAAGGGAGCGACGTGATATCCGTTGGGCTCTTCCCTGTGTCGAGATCAAGGATACACCGCGTTTTGGTTATAGAGGCATGCACCTCGATGTTGCCCGTCACTTTTTTGACGTGGAAGAAGTCAAACGTTATATCGATATTTTAGCCGTTCATAAGGTTAATACTTTCCATTGGCACCTGACAGACGACCAAGGCTGGCGTATAGCGATCAAAAAATATCCAAAATTGACAGGTGTGGGCAGCCAGCGTAAGGGTACTGTCATACGTAAAGAATGGGGCCATTACGATAATATACCTTATGGTGGTTTTTATACACAGGATCAGATACGGGAGATTGTGGATTATGCAGCCCAGAATTTTATCACGGTGATCCCTGAGATAGATCTGCCGGGACACATGGTGGCGGCCTTGGCATCGTACCCACAGTTGGGTTGTAGGGTTGATCACTATGAGGTATTCCGTGATTGGGGCGTAAGTGAAGATGTGCTATGTGTTGGTAAGGAATCGACTTTTACGTTTATAGAGGATGTACTCAAAGAGGTGATGACGTTATTCCCATCGAAGTATATTCATATCGGAGGGGATGAGTGTCCCAAGACGAGCTGGGAGAACTGCCCCCAATGCCAGGCGAAGATCGCTGAGTTGGGGCTCAAGGACGATGAGAAGTTTACAGCGGAGCATTATCTCCAAAGCTATACCATATCGCGTGTTGAAAAGTTTCTCCATGCACACGGACGGCAAATCATTGGATGGGACGAAATTATAGAAGGAGGGATTGCACCAAATGCAACCATCATGTCATGGAGAGGTACAGAAGGTGGTATAGAAGCGGCCCGGCAAAATCACGATGTCATTATGACGCCGACATCCTACATGTATTTTGATTATTATCAGTCGTTGGATACCGAACGTGAGCCTTTTTCTTTTGGTGGTTTTGTGCCTGTGAAACGGGTTTATTCCTTTGAGCCGCTACCCGACGAGCTGACTCCACAAGAACAACAGCATATTATCGGGGTACAAGCAAATTTGTGGACAGAATACATTAAAACCAACAGCCACCTCGAATATATGCTGCTCCCCCGTTTGGCTGCATTGAGCGAAGTGCAGTGGACAAAAAAAGAAAATAAGAATTGGGATAGATTTTTAGCTGGGATGAAGCACACCATGGATATATATGATACGATGGGATACAACTATGCCAAGCATCTGTTCGAAGTAACAGCAACCTATGCGATAAATCCCGAAAAAAAAGGTGTATTGGTCACCCTAAAAGCACAAGGCAATGCGCCGATATACTATTCCATAGATAACATGGAGGGGCAATTGTATGAGGGACCAGTATCGATTGAGAAATCGGGAACATTCAAAGCGGTCTTAAAGCGAGACAATATGGACGTTAGACCGTTGATAAAGACTTTTGCGGTCAACAAGGCTACGGGCAACCAAATTGTGATGAATACCCAGCCAAAAAAACAGTTTTCCTTTGCGGGAGCATCTGTATTGGTGGACGGCTTGCGGGGGAATGCAGATTTTGATACGGGCTTTTGGTTGGGTTATGAAACAGCTCCTTTGGATATCACGGTCATTTTTCCAGAACCCACGGAAGTATCATCAGTGGATATTGGAGCGCTCTCTCATATTGCAGCATGGATTTTTCCACCCAGTAGCCTATCGGTTTTCGCCTCGGGAAATGGTAAGGATTTCGTTTCCGTTGGGGAACAGCATTTTCTCCCAGTAGCGGAAAAAGACCGTGACTTAATCGCTATAAACGATTATAGGACCTCGTTCCCAAAGACGGTTGTAAAAAAACTGCGTATACAGGTCAACACGGCAGGCAAAATCCCGGCCTGGCACGGAGGTAAGGGGGAGAATGCTTTTTTATTTGTAGATGAAGTAATTATAGAATGATGATGAAAGGCGATATGGCACCGCAACGGTCTCCGACACAATGGGTACCCTCCGTGTATTTTGCGATGGGGCTGCCTTTTGTGGTATTGAATATGGTATCGGTACTGATGTTTAAAGGGCTGGAGATTTCCGATGCACAAATTGCCTTTTGGACCTCATTAATCATGTTGCCCTGGACATTGAAGCCTTTGTGGAGCCCTTTTCTCGGTATGTTCAAAACCAAGAAATTTTTTGTGGTGCTCACGCAGATCGTTACGGGAGTTATGTTTGGTCTGATTGCTCTTTTTTTGCATTTGCCCCATTTCTTTGCTATATCTATAGCCTTGCTGTTTGTTATCGCATTTAGCGGCGCTACACACGATATTGCTACCGATGGTATATACATGACGGAGCTAGACAAGGCTGCACAGGCCAAATGGATCGGTTGGCAGGGCGCTTTTTATAACTTGGCAAAGGTGGTTGCCTCAGGGGGGCTAGTCTGGTTGGCCGGTTATTTGGCGGGGCATTATGGTACTGTCCATGCCTGGGTGGCTGTGATGGCGCTATGTGGTGCTATTATGGTTCTTGTCGGGCTTTATCATACGAGGGTGCTGCCTACGGGGGGAAGTATTTCGGGAGAGGCGGATTCGGTACAGGAGGGAATGAGGACACTTTGGGATGTAATCCGTAGTTTTTTTCAAAAGAAGTATATACTGTGGTACATCACTTTTATTATACTCTACCGCTGTGCAGAAGGTTTTGTGATGAAGATCGTTCCGCTTTTTCTAAAAGCACCTCAGACCCAACAAGGGTTGGGATTGACCGAACAACAGATCGGACTTTATTATGGAACTTTTGGTGCTATCGCATTTATCCTTGGTTCTATTCTAGGTGGATACTATATCGCCCGCGTCGGACTGAAAAAGGCTTTGTTCTTCTTGTGCTGTGCCTTTAATTTTCCTTTCGCCGTGTATCTACTGTTCGCTATTTTCCAGCCTTCTGCCGGGGGCCTCATAGCGTCGGGCATAGCCTTTGAATATTTCGGGTATGGATTTGGTTTTGTGGGACTTACGCTTTTCATGATGCAGCAGATAGCTCCCGGCCCATATCAGATGGCGCATTATGCATTTGCCTCGGGTATCATGAATCTGGGCGTGATGTTGCCGGGGATGTTCAGCGGCTTTATCAGCGACGCGCTGGGGTATAAAGACTTCTTTATATTCGTGTTGTTTGCTACAATACCAGCCTTTTTAATCACCTATTTTGTGCCCTTTACCTACGACGATAAAGAAAAGAAGATAGAACAATAGATAGTATTAAACATAAAATAATATTGAAATGAAACAGCAAATGCCTTGGGAAGATCGTCCCGCCAATAGCAAGGAAACCATGTGGCGCTATTCTGCCAACCCTATTATACCACGGGATCTATTACCCACTTCCAATAGTATTTTCAATAGCGCTGTCGTGCCTTTTGGCGATGCTTTTGCCGGGGTGTTCCGTTGTGACGATACCAATCGCCGTATGCGTCTGCACGTGGGATTCAGTGCCGATGGTATAAATTGGAATATCCGTGAACAACCGTTAAAGTTTATATCGGATGATGCAGAGATCGGTCAATGGGTATATGGTTATGACCCTCGTGTTTGTTTTATCGAAGATCGTTATTATGTGACATGGTGCAATGGCTATCACGGGCCGACTATTGGGGTAGCATGGACAAAAGACTTCGAAAGTTTTTACCAACTCGAAAATGCGTTCATCCCATTCAACCGAAATGGGGTGATGTTTCCACGTAAAATCAATGGTCGCTTTGCCATGTTAAGCCGTCCCAGTGACAATGGACATACGGCATTTGGCGATATATTTTACAGTGAATCGCCTGATATGCAGTTTTGGGGTAAGCATCGCCACGTCATGTCGCCCGCTCCCTTTGAGCAAAGCGCTTGGCAATGTACTAAGATAGGGGCGGGTCCGATTCCGATCGAAACAAGTGAAGGGTGGCTGATGATCTATCACGGGGTGTTGCATTCTTGTAATGGGTATGTGTATAGTTTTGGTTCAGCTTTATTGGATATCGATGAGCCCTGGAAAGTCAAATACCGTTCTGGGCCATACCTGATCTCCCCGCAGACCTACTACGAATGTGTGGGCGACGTCGCCAATGTATGTTTCCCCTGTGCAGCACTGCATGATGAAGAAACGGGACGGATTGCTGTGTATTATGGCTGTGCCGATACAGTCACAGGATTAGCCTTTGGCTATATTCCTGAGATTATTGATTTTACCAAGAGAACTTCAATCGTATAAAGTACATGAAACGACAAAAATTTTGTGTATTTGTGACGATGCTGTTGCTGCTGGCTTCCTGTTTGAAGCCGCAGAGTAGGAGTCTGACGCAGTATGTAGATCCGTTTATCGGGACTGGGGGACATGGGCACGTATTTTTGGGTGCGAATGTTCCTTTCGGGATGGTACAGCTGGGACCAACACAGATGACACATGGCTGGGATTGGTGCTCGGGCTACCATTATTCGGATTCGACCATTGTAGGATTTGGGCATATGCACCTGAGCGGAACCGGTATCGGTGACCTGGGGGATATATCGCTCATGCCTGTTATGGGTGATGTCCAACTTGCAAAGGGTTCTTTGTCCGAGCAAAAGAGCGGTATTTACTCGTTGTTTTCTCACAAAAGGGAGACGGCAAAACCGGGCTATTACACCGTTCATCTTGATCGCTTTGGCATTGATGTGGAGCTGACGGCCACTAAGCGCGTGGGTTTTCACGCCTATACTTTTCCGAAATCAACGGAAACACCAGCGGTTGTAATTGACTTGGAACGTGGAATAGGATGGGATAAGCCGACAGCAGCTCTTATACAGCAAGAGAATGACACCACCGTCTCGGGATACCGCTATTCCACAGGGTGGGCTAAAGATCAGCGTATCTATTTTACGGCGGTATTTTCCCGACCGATAAAAAAGCTGTCGGTCTTGGATACTATACGTATCAGCGAGAGCCAACAGGAAGAAATGCATAGCGTCTTCGGTAAGGTCGATTTTGACAAAGATATGCCGGAACCGCTATTGGTAAAGGTAGCGCTCTCTGCCGTAAGTGTAGATAATGCGAAGCTAAATTTACAACAAGAGTTGCTGCATTGGGATTTTAAAAAGACCGTGTCGGAGGCAGATGACGCTTGGAATGAACAATTGGGTAAGATAACGATAGAAACACCTGATATTGCAGATAAGCGTGTATTCTACACCGCATTGTACCATACGATGATAGCGCCATCGGTGTTTTGTGATGTTAATGGCGATTATAGAGGGGCGGATGCTAAAGTCTATCGTGATACTTCTTTCACAAATTATACAACATTTTCACTTTGGGATACGTATCGAGCGGCTCATCCACTGATGAGTATTATCCACCCTGAGATGGCGGAAGATATTGGCAATACCATGCTGAACATCTATAAACAACAAGGTAAGTTGCCAGTATGGCACTTGATGGGCAATGAGACAGACTGTATGGTAGGCAATCCGGGAATACCGGTGTTAGCCGACTTAATATGGAAGGGATATAAGTTAGATGAACAGTTGGCGTTTGAAGCTATGAAAAACTCAGCGATGCGAGATGAACGCGGGATGAATTGGCTGAAGCAATATGGGTATGTACCGTATGATAAAGAGAAGACCTACGAAACCGTAGCGAAGGGGCTGGAATATGCGCTGGCCGATTGGGCGGTAGCAAAAACGGCGGAGCGTCTGGGCAAAACAGAAGATGCGGCGTACTTCGATGTCCGTGCAAAATCGTATCAACGGTATTTTGACCGGGAGAGACAGTTTATGAGAGGCCTCTCTGCTGGAGGGACATTTCGTGAACCATTCAATCCATTTCATTCGGCACATATGGAAGATGATTATACAGAGGGGAATGCCTGGCAATATACTTGGCTTGTGCCACATGATGTGCATGGACTCATCGATTTATTTGGAGGTGAGGAGCCATTTGTCAAAAAATTAGACTCCTTATTTGTCGTACAAGGCGATATGAGCGAACATGCTTCGGCTGATATTACGGGTCTGATAGGTCAGTACGCACATGGTAATGAGCCCAGTCACCATGTGACTTATCTCTATGCTTTTGTAGGCCAGCCTTACAAGACGGCAGAGAAAGTACGGTATATTCTGTCTGAATTATACCATGATAAAGCCGAAGGCTTGAGTGGTAATGAAGATGTCGGCCAAATGTCGTCGTGGTATATACTGTCAGCGTTAGGCTTTTATCAGGTTGCTCCTGCTGGGGGAGTCTATGTTTTTGGCAGTCCAGCAGTGGATAAAGCAACGATCAAGGTCGCGAATAACAAAACATTTACGGTATTGGCACATAACAACAACAAAATGAATATATATATCCAATCCGCGAAGTTAAACGGAAAACCATATACTAAATCTTTTATTGATTACCAGGATATTGTTGCCGGAGGGACATTGGAATTTGAGATGGGACCAAATCCGTCACCGACATTTGGGACAGCTTCAGAAGACAGACCGTAAGAAAATAGACTGTTGACATTAAAATAAGATACTGTGAAACGAAGATCATTTATCAAAAACATAGGATTAGTTGGTGGTGCTTTATGTATGAGCGATGCTTTAGCCTACACGTTGTCGTCGAATTTCAAGGAAGTACGTACACCGCTTGCGCAACGTCATTTTACAAGTCCAGCTATCGAACAGGCCATTGTCGAGTTTGAAAAAAATGTAAAGAATAAGGAACTGGCTTGGCTATTTGGAAACTGTTTTCCCAATACGTTGGACACAACGGTAAATTTTCAGGTTAGAAATGGAAAAGCGGATACATATATCATTACCGGAGATATTGATGCCATGTGGCTTCGGGACAGTACCGCACAGGTATGGCCGTATCTCCCTTTTATGAAAAAGGACGATAATCTGCGTCAGCTTATCGCAGGTGTCATTAATAGGCAAACGGCCTACATATTGAAAGATCCTTACGCTAATGCATTTTACGATGATCCCACCAAGTGGGGGAAATGGAAAGATGACATAACTGATATGCAGTCGGGCATACACGAACGAAAATGGGAAATAGATTCGTTGTGTTACCCCATTCGGTTGGCATACCATTACTGGAAAGAAACGGGCGACACAAGTTGTTTTGGCCAAGCTTGGATTAATGCGATAAAGTCTACCTTGAATACATTTAAGGAACAGCAACGTAAAGAAAATTTGGGTCCCTATCATTTTCAGCGGACAACATTTTGGGCGACGGATGGGGTACCATTAGAAGGTTATGGTTATCCGGTGAATCCAGTGGGCCTGATCTGTTCGATGTTCAGACCAAGCGATGACGCAACTATTTTTCCGTTTTTGGTACCATCCAATTTCTTCGCTGTCGTGAGCCTTAAGCAGGCGTCTGAAATAATGTTAGCCGTTCACAAAGACCAACAGACAGCGGAGGAACTCCTGAGGTTAGCAAATGAGGTTGAAGCAGCACTCCAAAAGCATGGGGTGGTTTACCACAAAGATTTCGGTAATATCTATGCGTATGAGGTGAACGGATTTGGAAGTTATAATTTGATGGATGACGCCAATATCCCGAGCCTGTTAGCCATGCCTTATTTAGAGGCAGTATCATCGGATGATCCGATTTATCAGAATACAAGGAGATTTTTGCTGTCAGAAGAGAACCCTTTTTATTTTAAGGGTTCTGCTGGACAAGGTATAGGAAGTCCACATACGGGCTATGATCGAATTTGGCCGATAGCCCTGATTGCGCGAGGAATGACCAGCCGCGATGAAGACGAAATACGGTCTTGCATAAAAATGCTACAAAATACACATGCCGGCACCGGTTTTATGCATGAGTCTTTCCATAAAGATGATCCCTCACAGTTTACACGGGCATGGTTTGCATGGGCCAATACGATTTTCGCAGAGTTTTTGTGGAAAGTATATCAGACAAACCCCAAGTTACTTGCATAACTTTATGATCTTTCAATATTAAATACATAGATATGAACCAAACAAAGAGAACCTATACCATCCCCTTGATCACACTGACGTCCTTGTTTTTTATGTGGGGCTTTATCACCTGTATGAATGATATACTTATTCCTCATCTCAAGGAGATGTTCAGCTTATCCTACTTGCAAGCTATGTTAGTGCAGTTTTGCTTTTTCGGCGCCTATTTTATAGGTTCTTTCATTTATTTTTTGATTTCCTATTTTTATTCGGATCCGATCAACCGTATAGGATATAAAAATGGGATTTTGATCGGGTTGCTGATATCGGCATTAGGCTGTTTACTTTTTTATCCGGCTGCCGAGTATGCCCAATATGGGTTGTTCTTGTCTGCTTTTTTTATATTGGGCTTAGGATTTACGTTGTTACAAATCACAGCCAATCCTTTTGTCGCCCTACTCGGCGAACAGCATTCGGCATCCGGACGCTTAAATCTGGTACAGGGTTTCAATTCATTGGGAACGACACTGGCTCCGGTGGTTGGTGGATATCTCATTTTTGATTTGTTTGCACACGGTCATGAGATTACAGGAAAAGAAACCAAAATTCCGTATTTGGTATTTGGATTGGTGTTTCTACTGCTTTTTGTACTGGTGAAGCTGGTCAAATTGCCGATTTTCCAAAATGATAATGTGCAAGCGAAAGGCTTAGGAGCACTACAGTTTCCACAGCTTAAATTGGGCGCCGTTGGCATCTTCTGCTATGTCGGTGCAGAGGTCGCAATTGGAAGCTTTTTGATCAATTTTATGATGCTCCCTGAAATAGCAGATATACCCGAGAATGCGGCAAAAAACTACTTGGCACTTTATTGGGGAGGAGCTATGATCGGCAGATTCATGGGGGCAATTTCAGCAAATCATCAAATAAACAGGTATAAAAAAGCTGGGTATATGTTAGTAGTAGCCACTCTCATATTTTTATTGATTTTTAGTGTAGTAGATTTGTCTTTTGGACAGATGCGGGTGTTTGCATTGTTGGTCTTGTGTAATCTCCTTGCCTTTCATATCGGTCGGTCAGTGGCTTCACAAAAGCTGCTGCTTTTTGCCGTTATAAATATTCTACTACTTTTGTCCGCTGTCTTCCTTTCGGGGAATGTTGCAATCTGGTCGTTGCTCGCTATCGGATTGTTCAATTCTGTAATGTGGTCTAATATCTTTACCCTCGCTATATCTGGATTAAAGGAGCATACTAGTCAAGGCTCATCGCTGCTGGTTATGGCCATATTAGGTGGAGCTCTCGTGCCGCTGTTACAGGGAGCCATTGCAGATACATGGGGTCTACAGCAATCCTTTTTATTGCCGGTTGTTTGCTACCTTTATATAACTTACTTCGGCTATTATTGTTTGAAGAGGAATTTAAATTAGAGGCTTATAATGGCAAGTATTTTCACTCCATAGAGTAGTCAAAAATCTGTAGATCTCGTTTGTGTGACCGAATAATATTATCTTTATACGCTATGAACAAGTACATGAGAACGACACATGCTCCTTGGCTATCCCTTATCATTCTATTAGGACTGACGTTGGTTTTCAGTGTAGCCTTACAATTTGCAGTGACTGGTATAGGTTCGTTTTCTATCTATGCACTCTTGATAGCAGGTACGTTAGGGGCGTTTCTCTTGCCCGCTTTGGGTTTACAGTATCTGGAGAAGTATTTTGTTTATTTCCCACAGCAGCAGCAAAGTAAAGATGTATACGTTGTAGGAAGCCTTTTTCTATTTGCTTGCGGACCTCTTATGCAACTTTTGGCAAAATGGAATGCAAGCCTGTCATTACCCGCATCCATGGAGGTGATAGAAAGGTGGATGAAAACCCAGGAAGAAAGTATGGCGACGTTGACCGAGCAAGTTGTCATGGTGGACAGCATATCTCTACTGCTGTTGAATATAGTTGTCATGGCCGTATTACCTGCTATTGCCGAAGAGTTTTATTTCCGGGGTTCCTTGATGCAAATTGTGCGACGTGCGGTACGGAATACCCATTTGACGGTTTGGATTACAGCCATTGTGTTCAGTGCCATCCATCTGCAGTTTTATGGTTTCTTTCCCCGAGTGGTGCTGGGAGTCTTTTTTGGGTATATGCTGGTATGGACACAGAATATATGGGTCCCCGTATTGGGGCATTTTGTGAATAATGCCTCCGTGACGGTAATGGCTTATTATTATGCCAAACAAGGCAAAACATATCAGGAGCTGCAAAATTATGAGAACTACCCCATAATTGTGTATATTGGTAGCATTATTCTCACGGGATTATTTGGATATTGGTTATATATCCGTACACATAAAGAAAACATTCATGGAGAAAGACTGGATTAAAATACGCGCGTATGCAAACACGATAAAAGCGGAGATGGACAAGCAGTTGCTTGAGGAGCATGGCGTTCCGGCCATCCTTTTGAATAAGCAAGACTCTTCCTTGAAATTTGGCGGGATAGAGCTGTATGTTAAAGAAGCAACCGGTCAGGAAGCATTGTCGATTTTAGCAGAGTTTGACCAGCAAGGGGAGGAAGAATAACAAGATGTTGCAGCGTGCCATAACGGGTTTCTTCTTCGTTGTCCTATTAATTGGAGCAACGCTCCTCGGTCCAGAGGTCTTTGTTGTTTTTTTCTCTTTAATCGGTATAGGATGTCTCTACGAATTCTACGGTATGGTGTCGAAAGGTACTGTGAAGCCGCAGGTGCTTTGGGGAATACTGACAGCCTCGGTATTAGGTTTACTGATCGGGCTGCATTGTGTGGGTATGATACCCTTTGCAAAAGTCTGGCTGATCGTTCCTATGTTTTCTATGATGTGCATTGTTTCGTTATTCCAAAAGCGGGAGAGGCCTTTTGACGATATCGCTTATACCAGTTTGGGCATAGGTTATGCCTTTTTGCCGTTTTTGTTTTTTGTCGCATTAGGCTTTGTGCAAGGTTCTTTTAATCCCTATATTCCCCTCGGCTTTTTAATTATTTTATGGTCTAACGACACCGGAGCCTATTTGGCTGGAAGGAGCTTTGGCAAGCATAAATTATTTGAGCGGATATCACCCAATAAGACCTGGGAAGGCCTGATCGGTGGAGTAGTCTTTGCTTTATTGATTGCTATTAATCTGGCCCAATATTTTGAGGGGTTGACAAGTGGACAATGGGCGACCATGGCGGTACTCATAGGAATTTTTGGCACCTTTGGTGATTTGGTTGAATCCATGTTTAAACGGAGCTTAGGCGTGAAAGATTCAGGGCATATTCTTCCGGGCCACGGCGGTTTGATGGATCGTTTTGACGGACTCCTGCTTGCTGCTCCCTTGGTTTTTTTATTTTTGCTTATCTGGCAATAATATGCATATACAGCGAACAACCTTTAATTTTCTCACAAGCCTTAAAGGAAACAACAATCGGGAATGGTTTCAGGAAAATAAGGACGATTATTTGCGCGCGCAGGAAGATGTAAAAGGCTTCATTACGGAGATGATAGCAGGTTTGGCCAAGTTTGACCCGAATATTAATACGGATATCAATGCGGGCAAATGTATGTTTAGAATCTATAGGGACGTTCGTTTTTCGAAGGACAAGTCCCCCTATAAAAGTTGGCTTGCAGCAGGGATTTCTATAGATGGGCGAAAACTGGATGGTCCAGAATATTACATACATATTGAACCGGAAAAATCTTTTATTGCTTGTGGATACTGGCGCCCCAAAAAAGAACACTTAGATGCGGTACGTCAGGAAATAGACTATAACGCCGAAGGTTTGATTAGCGCATTATCGGCGGGGGGATGGACTGTGGAGGATTTGTCTTCGGAAGATAAATTGTCGAGACCACCTGCAGGTTATGCTGCGGATGATGTGAACATCGAGACGCTCAAGCTGAAAAGTTTTATTATTCATCAACCTTTATCGAACAGGCAATTAACCAACTCTGATGCATTACAGGGGGTTCTCACGATTTGTCAGCGCATATACCCTTTTAAAAAATTCTTGCATGACGCGATAGAAACCTAATGTGGAAAGCTGATCTTTCCCATACATATGGCAGGTGAATCTTTGATGTATCGTACGTTTTCCGGGTTGCCGGCAACCGTCTCATTTGCCAATAATGCAAAAAGACAAGCTTCCTTGGCATCGGGGTTCATGCCTAAGGCAGTAATGTCCCTCAAGTTGATTTCTTTGGATAATCCATTCCGTATATGGTTCATCAGTGTCGTGTTGTGGATACCTCCACCGCTGCAATAGACACTTGTCGAGGCGCCCTCCGTCGCGATCTGTTGGATTCCCTGATAGATGGATTGTGCCGAAAAGGCATTTAATGTGGCCAAGATATCATCGTGTCGGAGATGCAGACCTCTCATCTTAGCATGAAAATAATCAAGATTAAATAGTTCCACACCGGTCGTTTTCGGGAAATCTAACAGAAAGAAAGGTTCGTCGAACAAATTTTTAAGGAGGTCGTGGTTAACGTGACCTTTAGCAGCCATAGTTCCATTTTCATCCATGTCTTTGCCCAGATAATGGGAGACATATTGGTTCATTATCGTATTTCCGGGACCCAGGTCCGTCGCAAAAGCGGAGGCAGTGCTATGGCGGTGTGGAAGGAACGTAAGGTTGGCAATACCGCCAATATTTAGTAATATCCTGTTTTCGGTATCGTCGTTATATAGCAGATAGTCTCCGTATGCGGCAAGTGGGGCACCTTCGCCGCCGGCTGCAACATGTTTTTGGCGGAAGTCGGACACTGTGATGATACCGGTATGTACAGCGATATGGTCACCATCTCCGATTTGTAATGTGCTGTTAGGTAGCGTATTGTCATTTGTCCAGCTTTGAGGAGCATGAAAGACAGTTTGACCGTGACTGGCAATCAAGTCAACCTCTTGGGAGCAGATATTCCAAGATATCAGAGCTTCTTGGACAAATTGAGCATGCACACGCCCGACGTAGGCATGGAGGCCGCAGAGTTTTTGATGATCAATATGGCTTTTCGCAAAAACTTCACGTATTTCCGTACGGAAATCATCGGTATACGTTTTTGTCTCGAAGTTCAGTAACTCGAGTGTCGTCTCCACACCACTGCCATGGATGCGGCATAACGCCATATCCAACCCATCAAGCGATGTACCCGACATGAGGCCGATAATCAGCCGATTGCTTTTTTTACTGATCGTGTAGAGATTAGAAATCTGCCTGTTCATAGCATAAAAATAAGAATATTCCTTTTTCATCTTTATATGCAACCCATTATATTGCATATAAAGGTAATTTTATCTAAGTTTGGGAAAAGAAAAAATAAAATATGAATTTCCCAGCAGAATTAAAATACACAAAAGACCATGAGTGGGTGCGTGTTGAGGGCGACGAGGCCGTTATTGGTATCACAGACTTTGCTCAACGTGAATTGGGCGATATCGTATTTGTAGACATCAATACCGTAGGGGATGAGGTGGCCGCCAATGAAGTTTTTGGCACGATCGAAGCCGTTAAAACCGTGTCTGATTTGTTTATGCCGGTGTCGGCGACGGTTTTGGCTGTCAATGATGCTATTGATTCGTCACCCGAACTCGTGAATTCCGATCCGTACGGTGAAGGATGGATTATTCGTGTGAAGTTGACAACGCCTGGAGATATTGACGGACTGTTGTCATCCGAGCAATATCAAGCAGAAGTTAGCATATAATCGTGTAATTTTAACATGATTGAAAGACAGCTCCCCTATTCCGGAGCTGTTTTTTTATGGCCTTTTTTGGAAATACAATGTTTTGTCAAATTATAGTTTTATAAAAGAATAAAAGTACTTGAATACTTTTATAAGAGAATTATTATTTACATTTGTTCTAAGATATATTAAATAAAGTCGAATAAGGAACCGATAAACTCTGGAGGTAAATATGTTGATCGATGAACGAACCAAAATTGCGGCATTGTTAAAACATCATCCCGATGCGTTGGAGGCCATTGTAGCACTGAGTCCTGATTTCAAAAAACTGCGAAATCCGGTTTTAAGAGCTTTGATGGCGGGGCGTACGACCATTGCGATGGCATCTAAAATCGGAGGATGCAAACCGAAAGATTTTTTTAAGGCTTTGGCCCCCCTTGGTTTTGAATCAGATCAGTCTCGAACAGCTTTGCCCGAAGATGCGGCGCAGAAAAATAGCCCAAAGCCCGACTATTTAAAAAACATACGACCGGATCAGCTGATCAATTTTGATGTACGTGCCATGCTGGCTGAGGGAAATGATCCACTCAAATCCATACAGCAAAAAGTCAAGTCCCTGAATCCTGGAGAGGTTTTGGTCATTATCAACAATTTTGAACCTGTCCCATTGATAAAGTTATTGGAAAAACAGGGATTTCAGACCTGTGTCAACTTTATTGATTCCGATACGATCGAAACTTATTTTTATAAAATAAATGGGGCAGATGATGATATCGAAAAAAAGGAAGTCAATGTGGCGGGAGAAGATGTGTCATCTTCGGGAGATTGGGAGATATTGCTAAAGCGATATGAAAACAATCTGGTAGAAATCGATGTGCGTCATTTGGAGATGCCCATGCCCATGATGACCATTCTGGAAAATCTGGAGGTTTTACCTCCAGAGAAAGCCTTGTATGTTTATCATAAAAGAATTCCTGTATTTTTACTTACGGAGCTGAAAGAAAGAGCATTTGATTATAGAATAAAGGAAGTGCAGGATGGTGAAGTTTATCTATTGATCTTTAAGAATAAATAAGTTCCCTATGATGTCTCCTCTTATCGGCGGCTTGCAGAAAACAACCAATTATAAAGTGGTATTGCCGTTTTATATCTATGCCTCTTTGGGTTTTCTTTTGGGTACAATCCTTCTATTATGCCATACCGAGGTCGTCGGAGTACATTATTTTAATCCCCAGACATTAGCTATCACACATACCATGGCTTTGGCTTGGGGTACCATGATTATCTTTGGGGCATCCCATCAGCTCTTGCCGGTACTGGTGGAAGGCAAACTGGACAGCGACCGATTGGCCTACCTGACCTTTTGGCTTACGGCTATCGGTATCCCTCTTTTGATTTATGGCTTCTATGTATTCGATATGGGTTTGCTCATGCAGATCGGGGCGATACTGATTAATCTTGGCGTGATCTGTTATCTTGCCAATGTGTTGGGAAGTTCTTTTAAGAGTAACCGGCGAAATGTACACGCTTGGTATGTGATCACGGCTGCTTTGTGGTTGTTTGCAACCACTTTTTTTGGCCTATTACTGGTGCTGAATTTCCGTACACCGATATTTGTTGGAAATTCAGTGGATTATTTGGCTATCCATGCACATCTTGGAATTGTGGGATGGTTTGTATTGATGGTGGTGGGAGTAGGTTCGAGATTGATACCTATGTTTTTGATTTCCAAATATACAAATGAGAGGCTATTATGGTTGGTTTTTGTCTTACTGAATATGGCCCTGATCGGATTTTCAATAGCGTATCTTGCAAATTTTCCAGCCATATCATTTTATATCCCGATCATTCTGGGGCTGCTGGCTGTTGTATTGTTCTGCAAATATTGTTATAACGCCTATAAGGTTAGAATTAGAAGAAGCATAGACCAGCAGGTAAAAACGTCGCTGATCTCGATCGTACAGATGTTTTTACCGTTTGTGGCTTTGATCATCGCGCTGACTTTCTTACCTCAGGGACTGTTCCCAAGGATGGCCATTATCTACGGCTTCTGTATTTTTTTTGGTTGGATTACCGCCATTATTCTGGGCATGACCTTCAAAACGATGCCCTTTATTATTTGGAACAAGGTTTACCACAATAAGGCACACAAGGGAAAGACGCCCGCTCCAAAGGAAATTTTCAACGATAACATATATAAAATCATGCTGTATAGTTATCTCGGCGGGTTTATCCTATTTATCTTCGGTATTGTTCTCCTCCATCAGATCGTTTTAAAAATAGGTGCACTGCTGTTGCTTATTACGGCTGTATTATATGTTTACAATGTGATGATTACTGCCGGCCATAAATCACGACAATTATGAATATCAAAACAAATAGTAATGAAAAATGCAATTATGCATTGCAGGACCTCTATCATGTAGATGACCCTGAAATTGGATTGAATATTGTGGATTTGGGACTTCTATATGAAATGTATTTTGATGAGGTAGACAATAAATTGATGTGTATTATGACGCTGACTACCCAATTTTGTCCCATGGGTGATGCCATTACGACAGATACACGGGCATCGTTGGCTAAGTCTTTCCCGGATTGGGAGGTGACGGTCAACCTGACTTTCGACCCGGCATGGAATTTTAGTATGATTTCTCCCGAGGGAAGAACATTTTTAGGGAGATAAATAGAGGACAATAACGAAAAAATATGCTGAGTTTAACGTGTAAGACAGCTATTAAGGCAGCCATTTATTTATCAAGCAAGAGTGAAGGTGGTGAAAAGGCGAACATAAAAGAAATATCGGAGCGCATTAATGCCAGCGAACATACGGTGGGGAAGATATTGCAGCTGCTGGCTCGCAAGAAAATAATCAATAGCCTCAAAGGTCCTTATGGTGGGTTTTACCTCAATGAAGAACAGCAAGAACAGCCTATTATTCATATCGTGGAGGCTGTGGAAGGAAATGGTCTTTTTAAAGAATGTGGACTTGGCCTCCAAGCTTGCTCGGCTTCCCATCCCTGCCCGATCCACAATGAATATGAGGTAGCGCGGGAGTTGATGGAGAAGATTTTTAGGGAAAGAACGGTACGGGTCCTGTGTAACACTGTCAATGAGGGGCTGACCTACCTAATCGATTGAGTTTGGACGATGGAGTAGATTTTAAGAATTAAATTTTATAGAAATAATGATAGAAAAAAATGCAGATGGTGAGCTGGATGTGCGGGTACTGGTCCCTATCCGGCGGCACGAACTATTAATTAAGCTCTTCAAAGATTTACAGGTGGACAATAGCTTTATTTTTATTAATGACCATGATCCCATTCCTTTATTTTATGAATTTCGCTCGATATATGGAGATGTGGTGGGGTGGGAGTACCTCAATCGTGGCGGAAGAGAGTGGAAGGTAAAAGTAACCCGTCTGGAAGAATCTAAAGGTGTGGAATTTGATGAAATTTCGACTTTGCTCGATTTGCGCAATGCGGACAAGAAAGAGTGGAAGCAAATCGTTTTTCACCGATATGGTATGATGGAGCAAAATACGACGATGGGATTGATCTCTGCAGAAAACCCGATCGAAATACACGAGATTTTTATCAACAAATTTGAAGGCAAACACAAATGGATTTATAAAAAGAAAAGTGAGGGAGAGTTTGTAATCCACATTACTAAACAGGATAACAGTGGACTGGGAGATGATGGTTTTTCTGTCGTGAATGAATTTGACTTACGACCATTGCCCCCAACAGAAAGGCATGAGTTGTTCTATAAGGCATTTGCCGATATTCGACCGGGTGAAGCATTTGAATTTATCAATGATCATGACCCGAAACCCTTGTATTATCAAATGGAAGTAGAAAGCAAGGAGCCTTTCCGCTGGGAATATATCGAAAAGGGACCTGAAGATTGGAAAGTCAGGGTAGTTAAAGTCAAAAAGTAACGAAGGTGGGTAAATATGAAGACAAGACAAGACGGATTACTTTATGATTTTTTCACGGCGGATCACCGGCGTATTGAAACAATCTTTGCGGAAGCAACGCAGGATATAAACAACGTGGATTTGGAAAAATATCATGAATTCAGGATCGGTTTACTGACACATATAAAAATGGAAGAAAAAGTCCTTTTTGTTGCTGCCCAAAAAGCAAACGGTGGAGAGCCGCTTCCATTACAAGCAAAACTTCGATTGGACCATGGTGCCCTGACTGCCTTGCTGGTCTGTGTTCCAAGCCCTGAAGTCATCAAAGTGATTGATTATATCATGGAACAACATGATATTCTGGAAGAAGAGCAGGGCGGTATGTATGAGGCTTGTGAAAAACTGACCCAACAGGAAACAGAACAAATCATGGGAGATTTGAAAGCAATCACACCTGTCCCTGTACATCCATTTAATGAAGCGCCCTATGTGCTGGAGGTAGCCAAACGTTGTATGAATAGGGCCGGATTTGATTTCGATACGATATAATATTGCCCATTGCGACCGGCCCAATTTGAAAACATGAAAATCTGAGTGAAAGGTAGTTTCTTATTTCTTGATATAAGCCACCTCTTTTACCGCTTTTACGATTTTTTCTATGTTAGGTAAAGTTGCTTCGACTAAAGTAGGCGCATAAGCAAGAGGGACATCTGCTGATGTTACCCGTGTCACTGGTGCATCCAGGTAGTCAAAAGCGTGCTTTTGAACATGGAAACTTATCTCGGAAGAGATGGAGGCTAATGGCCATGCCTCTTCGACGATAACCAAACGGTTTGTTTTCTTTACGGAAGAAATGACGGCAGCAAAATCGATAGGACGTACAGAACGCAAGTCTATAAGTTCTACGCTCACACCTTCTTTTTTCAACTCTTCAACTGCAGGAATAACGACGCGCGGCACCATCTTACCAAAGGAAACCACCGTGACGTCAGAACCTTCTTGAATCGTGTGTGCTTTTCCGATAGGTAGATAATATTCTTCTTCTGGCACTTCACCCTTATCGCCATACATGACTTCCGATTCCATGAAAATAACCGGATCCGGATCGATGATGGCAGACTTCAACAAGCCTTTTGCATCATATGGATTGGAGGGGATAACAACTTTTAACCCTGGTGTATTGGCATACCAATTTTCGAAATTTTGAGAGTGCTGTGCTGCTAATTGTCCAGCATTTCCGGTAGGTCCGCGAAAAACAATCGGGCAAGAGAATTGTCCACCTGACATTTGACGTATTTTTGCAGCCGAGTTAATGACTTGATCAATAGCAACCAATGAGAAGTTGAATGTCATAAACTCTACGATAGGTCTCAGACCATTCATGGCAGCACCAATTGCGATGCCGGCGAAACCAAGTTCGGCAATAGGTGTATCAATTACACGTTTGGCTCCGAATTCGTCTAACATGCCTTGACTTACTTTATAAGCGCCGTTATACTCGGCTACTTCTTCGCCCATTAAAAATATAGCTTCATCTTTACGCATTTCTTCGTTCAACGCTTCACGAAGTGCTTCTCTGAATTGTATTTCTCTCATCAGTTTTTAAAATAGTTCTTTTTAAGAATACGCAAAATTACTATTTTAAAATGATATTTTGAAATAGAATCACCGTAGAAATAAAGCAGAATTAGACGTCAAAAAATTGTTAAGCCAATGGTTTAGATTTCGGATGGCTAAAGGGATATCCCATGCTGATTTATCCCGCGCCTCCACATAATTGGAAATCGATCGGACCTGTATACAGGGCATGTTTTCTTCATGACAGACGTAAAATGCCGCAGCACCCTCCATACTTTCAACGTGTATTTCAGGTAGCCTTTTCTGGAGGTGTGCAATTGAGGTGAGGGATCCATGCACTTTGTTTACCGTGATAGCCTGTACGCGTGGTAGATCGGTCTGGACGCTATCTATGGGTAGGCTAGACCAGGACGATGATCCAAAGCCCAGCTCCTCTATCGGGATAAAACCTTCGCTGCTCTCGGCACCCAACTCGGAAAGCGTATCGTGAATAATCTCCACAACCGAGCCGATGGCTATGTTGTGCGAGAAGCTGCCTGCAATGCCGACATTTAGTACGAGCGAAGAAGGAGAGCGGGCTAATGCTTTTGTCAGCGCATATGTCGTGGCGAGCATACCAACTCCCGTAACGATATAAGGAATCCTGTGCTCTTCAAAGAACGGGATGCTTGGCATAATTTCAGCCTGTGTTGCAGCGACAATTAAGGGTTTTGGATGCATACCTTTTGTTTTGGATTACTAAAATATAGATTTTTAGGATTATCTTTGTATATCATGATATATATAACACGACGGGAACGATTTTGTGCAGCGCATAAACTGCATCGTGATGATTGGACGGCGGAACAGAACGAATCCGTATTCGGTTACTGTGCTAATCCCAACTGGCATGGACATAATTACGAGTTGTTTGTGACCGTGAAGGGAGATATTAATCCCGAAACGGGTTTCTTGATCGATTTGAAAACGATGAAATCGATCATTCAGGAAAGTATTGTCAAACGGATGGATCATAAAAACATCAATTTGGATGTGGATTTTATGGAGGGGAAAATGGCATCCACGGAAGTGATTGCCATGGAAATTTTTAAAGTTTTGAAACCTCTTTTTGAGCTGGAGAATGTTATTCTGCACAGTGTTCGGTTGGTTGAAACGGAAAACAATTCGGTGGAGTATTTTGGTGATTAATATAGATTATGAATAATAAGAAAATAAGCGACCTAACGGAATTTAACGAAGAAATTGACGGCTATGTGAAGATCGATCAATACAATGTGGATTATGTTGATCGGATAGCTCGGCATTACGTGGATATCTTAGATGCACTTGGCGAAAACCCACATCGGGAAGGTCTTGTTAAAACACCCGAACGTGTGGCTAAGGCGTTGCAATATTTGACGCACGGCTATAATGTCGATGCTGCGGAACTATTGCGTAGTGCTATGTTTGAAGAGGAATACAGTCAAATGGTCGTGGTGAAAGATATCGAGGTATATTCGATGTGTGAGCACCATATGTTGCCATTTTTCGGCAAAGCTCATATCGCTTATATTCCCGATGGACACATTGTGGGCTTGAGTAAAATTCCACGTGTTGTGGATGTGTTTGCGCGAAGATTGCAGGTGCAAGAACGTTTGACGAATGAAATTCGGGACTGTATACAGGAGACGTTGAAACCTGCGGGTGTGGCAGTAGTTATCGAATGTAAACATATGTGTATGGCGATGCGGGGTGTACAGAAACAAAATTCAGTAACGACGACGTCCGCTTTTACAGGGTCTTTCCAGAACGATGTCACACGCTCTGAGTTTTTACGATTGATTACCGCTTCTTTGGACTAAAGAACAGTTGAGGAGATGCTATGATTTCAAGTGAGAATATACATGCGTATTTAGAGCAGACTTGCGATCAGGAAAGCACCTTGTTAAAAAAAATACATCGGGAGACCTATTTGAAGGAAACGATGCCACACATGCTATCCGGGCATTATCAGGGGCGGGTATTGACTATGCTCAGCAAATTAGTCTCGCCTAAAATGATATTGGAAGTCGGTACATTTACCGGATATGCCACGTTGTGTCTGGCAGAGGGGCTACATGAGGAGGGAAGTATCCATACGATCGATATCAACGAGGAGTTAGCGGAGCGGGTCTCAGGCTATTTTGAGGAGTCACCCTGGCAGGCTAAAATACATTATCATTTAGGGGACGCACAAACTGTCATACCGCAGATCAAAGGTACATTTGATCTGGTATTCATCGATGCAGATAAAAAGCGCAATAGTTTGTATTATAATATGATTATCGATCGTGTGCGGCAGGGCGGGCTGATTTTGATTGATAATGTGCTGTGGAAGGGCAAGGTTGTCGACAAGGCCCCGGATAATCAGACAAGACAGATAATCTCCTTAAATAATGAATTGACTGAAGATGAGCGTGTAGAAAAATTGATATTACCTATACGTGACGGACTATTTGTATTGCGGAAGAGATAATTATTGGACAAAAATAAAAATAATGGTAAAATCGCTACTGGCTATAGTTGTATGTTTCATTTTATTTTCTTCCTGTGCTACCCGAAAAGGCACAGTTTTATCCGGCCCACAGACGAAGTCGAGTCCGCAGCCAAAAAGAACTGGCGGAATTTCACTATCGGGACAGGATTATATCAACCGCTATAAGGATATTGCTATCCGGGAGATGAATCAATATGGAATACCCGCAAGTATTAAGCTTGCTCAGGCATTGCTCGAGTCAGGAAATGGGAATAGCTACCTGGCGAGGAATGCGAATAACCACTTCGGAATAAAATGTGCCGGAGACTGGAAAGGGCAGCGCGTTATTCAGTCCGATGACAATCCCAATGATTGCTTCCGAGTATATAAGGATCCAGAGGATTCGTTTGAAGACCACTCCCGTTTCTTGCTGAGAAAACGTTATGAAAAGCTCTTTACATTGGATAAAAACGATTATAAAGGCTGGGCGAGGGGACTGAAACAGGCAGGCTATGCGACAAATCCACGCTACCCGGAATTGCTGATTGATCTCATAGAGCGGTATGAGCTATACCGGTATGACCGGACCGAGTCCTTTCGAGAAAAGGAAAAAAGAGAAGATAAGATTGAGACTATAATAGAAACGAAAGTAGATCTGGCAACCGTAGATAATACCGCACAGATAAAAACACCCGTTAAAATGACGATTTATGAGGTAAAGGCCTCTGATACATTATATGCTATCAGCCGTAAATATAATGTTACAGTAGAACAGATCATGGAGCTCAACGGCCTAACGGCCGACAGTTTAGCCATAGGGCAGCTGTTAGTCATTACGAAATAACATTAAAAATCGTAGTTTTACGAGAATGAAGACTATTGTCGGATTTTTCTGCCCATTCTTTTTATTTTTGTTTTATACCCTTGGGTATGGGCAACAGAAAGTGGCTGGCATTGTTTTGGATAGAAACACGAAACAACGCGTCGCGCGGGTCTTGCTGATAAATACGACCTCGGGAGCAAATGTTTTCAACAACGCGAGAGGCGAATTTTCGTTAGGGGTACAGCAGGGAGATACCCTCATTGCCCAGAGAGAAGAATATAAAAGTGATACGTTGGTTTACGTGGGACAAGAGGTTATGGTGTTTAACTTGCAGAAGACTTCGATATACATTGAACCCGTGACAGTTGTTGCGAAAAAGAATCCCGATGAGATTTTAGCACAACGTCGGATCGATTACGCAAAGGCTTACCGAATGGCGGATGCAGGCGATTATTTTTCGGTAGGTCCGAATGGAGCCGGGTTGAGTATCAATACGATATTTAACTTTTTGAGCAAGGAGGGAAAGAACGCAAGAAAGTTAACGGCATATTTCCAGCAAGAGTATGAAGAGAACGTTGTGGATTGGAAATTTTCGCGGAATTTAGTAAAAAGTGTGACAGGGCTGGAGGGTGAACTTTTAGATAATTTTATGATAAGATATCGGCCTTCATATTATTTTGTGCAAGAAGCAAACACCTATGTGCTAACGGCCTATATCCGTTCAAAATATGAGCAATTTAAAATAAACCCTTATTTTAAGCCCTTACCTGATTTAACGAAAATAAAAATTGATGAAAAATAACACAATGAATTATAGATATCTCCTGAGCATGATGTTAGGTATGTGTATGACAGCCTGGGCTTATGGGCAAGAGAACTTAAAGGAATTGCGTGATCGACCTGAATCAAGGTTGACGAAACAAGATACCGTCGAAAAGGTTGAGGTTAACCCTATTCAGGTACCTATACCCAAGCTCGGACTGGAAGTTAACTATTGGAAACATTGGACGAAATTTGGGATCAACACAAATCAGGCGTCTTTTAGTGATAACTGGAGTGCGGGTGGAGTAAATTCGGTGTCCATAGGTGGATTAGCCTGGCATAAATCCGATTATACACGAGATAATTTCAATTTTGTAACGGAGCTGGATCTAAAATACGGTAAGATAAAAAACAAGGACCAACTGGCAAAGAAAAACAATGACCGGATTTTCTGGGATAATAAGCTCTCTTATAAATTTACAAAAGATTGGGCAGTTTATTTTTCGGTGACCTTCGAATCCCAATTTGATATTGGATACAGTTATATCACCGATAAAGAAACCAAAGAAGAGCGGGTAAAGGATGTGCAGACTGCATTTTTAGGTCCGGGATATTTTACGGAGTCATTCGGTTTGGAATATAAGCCGGATAATACTTTTTCGCTCCGTTTGGGTACCGGTACCGCGCGTCAGACTTTGATGATAAACGACAGGTCCCAACCCCTTACCGTCGCGGAGTATGCCGATCGTTATCCGGACAACGATCCGCTAAAAGAAGACCAGAAGAAATTTGGTTTGACACCGGGGTATACAGTCAGAAATGATCTGGCTTTTCAGGTTACTGCTAATCTGGACCGTAATCTATCGAAAAACCTGAACTTGAAATCACGTTATAACTTATTTGCTGACTACCGGGAGCTAAGCAAACCGGATCATCGTTTGGATGTAACCTTATCTGCAAAAGTCACCCGTTTGGTCAATGTAACGCTGACGGGAATCATGTTGTACGACAACGACTGGATTATGGAAGAGGATACGAAGGCTAAAATTCAGTATAGCCAGGCATTGGCCTTGGGTATGGTCTTTTCATTGCCGAGATAGGGACATCGTCTATGAAACGCTTTTCTTTTGTGGTAAGTATCGGCATATTGATATTGGCAGGCAGCTGTGTGTCAAAGAAACGAACTTTGCCGAGAGTTTTGGAAAAAGAGCAGCCGGACAAAGTTGTGATTGATACGGCAAAATTAAACCTTTTATTGGGTCAGAAAGGGAAGGTTAACGACTTGGAGAGAGATACATTTGTATTAGAAGGAAAACACTTTGCCGATACTGTATTATCACCGGAAGAGAAGATTGTCCTTCAAAAAAGAGGGGGCATATATAAGCAAGCCGATTGGGCAAGCGCTATCCATTACGATCTCCGTAGACCGAATTTTGTTATTATTCATCATACTTCACAGCATAGCGTTGCACAAACAATACGTACCTTTCAGTTGGAGCACAGTCAGGTTAGTGCGCATTATGTGATCGGAAAGGACGGACGGATTATTCAGATGCTGAATGATTACGAACGAGCTTGGCATGCCGGATATTCAAAATGGGGGCCGGTTACAGACCTCAATTCGGTATCCATTGGTATCGAGCTGGATAATAACGGAAGCGAGCCATTCCCCCAAGAGCAGATCGACTCGCTATTGGTGCTTTTGGATACACTAAAAGCGCGATATGCTATCCCACAACAGAATTTCATAGGTCATGGAGATGTGGCGCCTACACGAAAGAATGATCCTAACGTGTTTTTCCCGTGGAAAAGGTTAGCAGAGCGTGGATTTGGCATCTGGTATAACGAAGACTATCTATTAGCGCCTCCTGTTGATTTTAATCCAGTCGACGCTTTTAAAATAATGGGTTATGATACGAACAACCTGGAAGCTGTGATAATAGCTTTTAAAAGAAAGTTTATCGTCAGCGAGGTAAATAAAATACTAACTCCCCACGATAAAGCCGTTTTGTATGATCTCTATCGGAAATACTATTAAACAGGCCTTGCTAAAGTTATTTTCTAAAAGCAGCTTTGATCCGATCTACATAGTCCAGCTTCTCCCAAGTAAACAGTTCGACTTGCAGTTGTTTCTGTTCTCCCATCGAGCTCTCGAAGGTTTTCGTCACTATTTGGTTGGTCCTCCCCATATGGCCGTATGCAGCGGTTTCAAAATATATAGGTTGGCGGAGTTTTAGGCGCGTTTCGATACCATAAGGCGTCATGTCAAAAAGCTCAGTGATTTTCGAAGCAATTTCGCTGTCTGAATAGTCAACTTTTGCAGTTCCGTAGGTATTGACATAGATCCCCATGGGATCTTTTACCCCGATTGCATAGGAAATCTGTACGAGAATCTCATCGGCTATACCGGCAGCAACTAAGTTTTTGGCAATATGCCGGGTCGCATAAGCTGCTGACCGATCCACTTTTGAAGGGTCTTTGCCGGAGAATGCCCCTCCTCCGTGTGCACCCTTGCCACCGTATGTGTCGACTATGATTTTACGACCGGTAAGGCCCGTATCGCCATGAGGTCCGCCTATCACAAACTTTCCTGTTGGATTGATATGATATTTGATCTCCTCATTAAATAGTGCTTGTAATTCGGGCTTTAGCTGAGCTTTCACACGTGGAATTAGAATGTTTTTAATATCCGCACTAATTTTTTCCTGCATGCCCTCCTCTGTGTCGAAATCATCATGTTGCGTGGAAATAACAATAGTATCAATACGGATAGGTTTATGGTCATCATTGTATTCCAAAGTTACCTGCGACTTTGCATCGGGTCGCAAATAGGTGATCTCATCATTTTCACGACGTATAGCAGCCAATTCATAGAGTAGGCGATGGGATAAGTCAAGGGCTAGTGGCATATAATTATCCGTTTCATTGTTTGCGTAACCAAACATGATTCCTTGATCGCCTGCTCCTTGCTCCTGTTTCGTTTTACGATCCACACCTTGGTTAATGTCCGCAGATTGTTCGTGAATTGCAGAAAGAACACCGCAAGAGTTGGCTTCAAACATATATTCCGATTTTGTATAACCGATTTTCTCAATAACTGATCGGGCTATTTTTTGAACGTCAAGATAAATATTGGACTTTACTTCGCCAGCAAGGACAACTTGTCCGGTAGTGACCAAAGTCTCTATGGCGACACGAGCGTCTTCATCCCAAGCTAAAAAATTGTCTATTAATGCATCTGATATTTGGTCTGCAATTTTATCCGGGTGTCCTTCGGATACGGACTCAGATGTAAATAAATATGCCATACTAATGTTGAATAACGTTATACAAAAGACAGAAGCAGAATGTATTCTGTAGAGAAGAAGCAAAAACAGTAGGTAACGGTTTTTAGCACTTTTTTTCTGTGGTTGCAATCTCCTTTTTTACGTTTCATGTAAAATGCAAATCAATCCACTTTTGTCGGCACAAAACTACAACTCTTTTAGAATTAATAAAAGTTAATTTGTACATATTAGTATATTTACAATTTGTTAGCAACAGCCTATGCAAGGTCAACGGAAGATATTATTTGTGATTAACCCCATTTCCGGAGGTAAGAAAAAGACAGCGTTTAATAAGACGGTGCTGGAGGTATTGGATTTGGAAAAATTCCATCCTACATTTCAGCAGACTGCGGGGCCTGACCACGCCTATGAGATCGGGCGACAGGCGATAGCCGACAAATACGATGCCGTAGTTGCCGTAGGAGGTGATGGTACGATTAACGAACTTGGTTCCGCTTTAGTCGGTAGTGACATCCCGCTGGGAATTATTCCCGAGGGGTCAGGCAATGGCTTAGCCTTATATTTAGGTATTCCATTAAATGAGACCGCAGCGTTACGTCGTATCAATAGATTTGATATACAAGAAGTCGATTCAGGCGTTATTAATGGACACCCTTTCTTCAATATAGCCGGTCTCGGTTTTGACGCTTCTGTCAGTGATAAGTTTGCTACCGAGCAATTACGTGGACCAGTTGGATATTTGAGGACGATAATCAATGTATTGGGAAAATATAAACCCTGTAGATATCAACTGAACATCGATGGCAACGAATATGAGAGAGAAGCATTTATGATTAGCGTCGCCAATTCTCCCCAGTATGGAAACAATGCTTATATAGCACCAAATGCTTCGGTAAATGATGGGTTGCTGGACGTATGTATTGTGAAAAAATTTCCACTTTACATCCTTCCGATGATGGTGTATCATTTATTTAATCGATCTGTAGATCAATCGGAGTACGTCGAAATTATTCCGGGGAGAGAAATTAAAATAGAACGTATTGATGATGGTCCGGTACATGTAGATGGTGAGCCGCTAAACATTGAGGGTAACTTGCATATACATGTGAAACCGAATTCTTTAAAAATAATTTGTTAACAGCTATGGCAAAAAACAAAAAACAGCGATTTGAAGGTGTAGTCTATTCTACTGATACAGATTTTTCCTATCAGTTGGCGGATGATATGCGAGAGATCGATACCTTATCGAACGATAGGCAGAAACTGAAGGTAGTGCTGGATAAAAAGGCACGTAAAGGAAAGGTGGTAACTTTAGTGGAGGGATTTGTCGGTTCGGAAAAAGATTTGCAAGAGCTGGCCAAGATTCTAAAACAGAAGTGTGGCGTTGGCGGTAGCGCCAAAGACGGTGAAATTCTAATACAGGGCGACTTCAAACAGCGGGTATTTGACTATCTAAAAACGAGTGGTTACGGCGTTCGATTGCTATAAATAATTTAGGGTTATACTAAATCTGATGTTTCGAACGTTGTAGGATGTGAAATTAGTTCGTCCAAAAGGATAAAGAGGTGATTATATAAGTGAACACTTACTTATTTTTAACATTTAGCTGTTTATTAATTTGCATATCAAAAAAAAAATGGTTTTTATTGCATAATATTTGTAGACAGGAGGGCGAAATAGCAAAGACGCTCGTAGGGGTATGGATGCCGCTGATGCTCAACCTCTGGATAAAACAATGAATGCTTTTAAATTAATTGCGAAAAAATTTGACTTTTATTCCAAAATGGTATATTTGTTATGGAAACGTCAAATTTTAGTGATGAATTTTGCATATAAAAAGGATCAACATAAATAATTTAAACAAGTAAAATCTAAAAATTAGTAAAATGGCAAACGCACCAAAAACTAACAGCCCAGCGAAAAAAGAAAGTGGCAATTCAGGTAATTTATTTGCGAGTTTAGCAATCGTTATTTGTTTTATAGTGGGTTATCTCGTGTGGCAATATGTAATGGGTAATCCGAATAACTTCCAAGGTGGGGATCGGGAGAATCAACCTGTGCCCGGTAACTATGCAGGTATGATATATCATGCTGGAGTAATTGTTCCTATCTTATTAGGGCTATTTATGATGGTATGGGTATTCGCTATTGAGCGTTTTATCGTAATAGGCAAGGCTTCCGGTACGGGGAATGTAGGTAATTTTGTAAGAAAAGTACAATCCTTGTTGAAAACTGGAAGTATCGATACAGCTATTGCTGAGTGTGACAAACAAAAAGGTTCGGTAGCGAATGTCATCAAGGCTGGTCTATTGAAATATAAAGATGTAGAAGCTAACCCAGGTTTAGATGCTGAAAAGTCTGCATTGGCTATTCAAAAAGAGATCGAAGAAACAACAGCTTTGGAAATGCCTATGTTAGAGAAGAACTTAAACGTATTAGCAACATTAGTTTCTATCGGTACATTGACAGGTCTATTAGGTACTGTAACCGGTATGATTAAAGCGTTCTCTGCTTTGGCAACAGGTGGAGCACCTGACTCTGCTAAATTGGCGAATGGTATCTCCGAGGCGCTTATCAATACAGCAACAGGTATTGCAACATCGACTTTTGCGATCATCATGTACAATATCCTAACGGCTAAGATTGACAAATTAACATACTCTATCGACGAAGCTGGTTTCTCTATCGTACAAACGTACGCTGCAAACCACAAATAGGTAAAAGTTGCGGTGCCGAAAAATATTTTTCATTTTTTTATGGAAATTGATTTCGGCGCGCATCATAAACATAAAAGAAATAGAGTTGTTCATTATAAATGATTAAAAAGAAATGGGAAAAGCAAAAATAAAAAGAGCAAGCACGTCGATCGATATGACGGCGATGTGTGACGTATCTTTCCTGCTTCTTACGTTCTTCGTTCTTACCGCAACGGCAAGACAGCCTGAAACATTGACTGTCGATACAGCGCCGTCGTATTCACAAGCAAAACTTCCCGATGGCAATCTCGCTATTATCACTGTGGGTGATGAAGGGAAAGTTTTCTTCAGCATGAGCGACCAGAATGTTCGTGTGGAGGCTTTGAAAAGTATGGGGACACTATATGGAATTGACTTTACGCCAGCGGAGCAAGCACAATTTCAAGGTATGGAAGATTTTGGGGTACCTATTCGTAATATGAAAGAGCTTTTAGCTATGGATCCCGGAGCAAGGGCAGCAGTACAGAAAGGAATACCGGTGGATTCGACTATGGACGCTTCAAATGAGTTGTTCTCGTGGGTGAAGCAAGCTAGGTTAGCATCGGCAAAGATATTACAAAATAGAGCTATAGAAGACGGAAAAGATCCTGACGATATCGATCTATTAACAGTGGCGATTAAAGCGGATGCAGATGAGAAGTTTCCAAGCTTGAACCTGATAATAGAAACGTTACGTAACCAGAAGCAGAATAAGTTTAGTTTCGTTACAGGGCTAAAATCAGCGGATCAATAATAATAAAAAGCAAATGGCAGAATTAAATCAAGATACCGGCAAGCAGGGTAAGGGTGGAAAAGTAAGAGCAAAAAAGAATGGTGGTAAAGTAGACCTTACCGCCATGGTAGATCTCGCGTTCTTATTGATTACATTCTTCATGCTGACCACCTCCTTGAATAAACCACAAGCGATGGACGTTGCTATGCCCGATAAAAACGTAGAGACGGACAAGCAGACAGATATCAATGTCGATGAACACAGAAGTGTCACACTCGTGCTTGGGTCTGACGACAAGATCGTCTGGTATCAGGGAGCAGTAGCAGAGCCTATTACACCTCCTACCGTGATAGATTATAGCAAGGAGGGCTTACGTGCAGTTCTATTAAGGATGAAGCAGATAGTGCCTCAGCAAACAGGCGGAAAAGATATGATTGTGGTTATTCGTCCGAGCGAGAAATCTGTTACACGAAACATTATCGATGCTTTAGACGAAATGAAAATTGCAGATGTGAAGCGCTACATGATATCGAACCGTATCATGAAAGAAGAAATTGAGCTATTGGAAAAGGAGAATATATATAACGACTAATAGAAGTTATATGTGTTGTATAAAACAAAAATAATATGTTTGAAAAATTAAATATATTTAAGAGTGAGTGGCTTGATGTAGTCTTCGAAAACAGGAATAAGGCTTATGGGGCTTATGAACTGCGTAGATTGGGTCCAAAGGCAACGAACACAGCATTGCTGATCGTTTTGGCAGTGGTTGCAGTGTTCGCTATTCCGCAGGCATTCAATATCAAGTTGTTTAAAAACTCAGAGCCTCCCAAAGAAGAAATCGCTTTCACGGAAGAATTGACTTTGGAAGACTTACCAGAGTTGCCCGAAGAAGAAGAGAAGCCACCGGTAGAAGAAGAAGCACCTCGGATTGCGGAATCAAAACCTGCACTTGATGTCGTAGCGTTGCCAGAGATCAAGCCTGTTCCTAAGGAGAAGGCAGTGGTTGAAGAGGTAGCTACGGTTGAGGAAGCAACTGATAAAAAGAAACTAATTGGTCCTGTAGCAATGAAAGGGATGAAGGGAGGTAGTATTACTACGGAAGGAAAATGGGGCACGAAAGATGTGGCGGGATCAGCTACAGGTAGTACAAAAGGTGTCGAAGGCGGTACTGGCGACGGTGAGCGTATCTTCGAATCGGTAGAAATTAACCCATCTCCAAAGGAGGGTATGGATGCCTTTAGAAGATGGATTGCAGACAATTACCAGTATCCTGCTGGAGCGATTGATGCAGGGGTCAAAGGTACTGTAACGGTTTCTTTTGTGGTGGAACGAAACGGCGAACTTACAGATATCAAAATTCTGAAAGATTTATCTTACGGCACTGGTCAAGCAGCGATTAATCTCTTAAAAAGAGCGAAAAAATGGAATCCCGGTATACAGAATGGACGCCCGGTTCGGGTAGCGTATACACTTCCGATCCGCTTGGACTTAACACAGATGTAATGAGTTTTAATAGGAACTCAAGAAATAATAAATTTAAACAGAAATCGCCAACACAGCGATTTCTGTCCATTTTGGGACTATGTATGTTCTTGTTTTATTTCATACTGGGCCTGTTGATTATCTTTTGGAAAAACTTTCCATTGGAGATCAACCCGACATATAAGAATATGTTTGGTATATTGTTGATTGTATATTCGTTTATGCGTTTTGCAAGACTGTGGCAGAACAATTTCATCCGTTAAAAATTGTTAAGACTTAATCCTTTTCTAAAAATTTTATTCATATTGACATGAAGGTTGGAGGACACGTTATTGTTTTTTTTGTTTCTTTCCTGATGATGGCAGCTTGTTCTTTCGATAAAAAGGGAAAAGAAAAAAAGGATGATATATTATCGGGGGAACTTTCCATTAGTGTTGATGAAACAATTCTGCCTCTATTTTTAGAGCAGAAAGAGGTCTTTGAAAGTTCATACTATAATGCGAAGATCCATGCTTTAGCGAAGCCGGAAGTGCAAGCTGTCAATGCGGTGCTAAAAGGCAAAGCACAGATTGCATTTCTGACGAGGAGCTTTTCAGAAGACGAGAAGCAATATTTTAAAAGTCAGTCTATCAATGGGCGAGTGTATCCGGTAGCATACGATGGTATAGTTCTTGTAGCGAACGCGGAGGCTATAGATACAAGTATGCGGGTAGATGATATTATCGCATTACTGAAAGGTAATAAAGTAAGAGACGTCAGGTTGGTGTTTGATAACTTAAATTCCAGTGTCTTGCGTTATTTTATTGATTTGGGAAAACTTGATAAAGTTGCCAATACATATGTAGAAACATTAAACGGGAGCGAAGAAGTATTGGAAGAGATTGTAAAAGCACCTCACAAAATTGGTTTTATAAGTTACAATCAATATTTATCTTTGAAAAGTTCTTTTACAGAAATAGGGAAAATTCGTATCTTAAGCGTGCTAAATGAAGATGGGGGGCGACAACGATATGTTTTACCTTCTCAGGCAAGTCTTTCGACAGGAGAATATCCTTTAAAAAGGACAATATATGTGTTGAATTATCAACCTAATATGGGCTTAGGTGTTGGTTTTTCAGCATTTATGACAGGAGATCGAGGGCAAAGAATAGTATTAAAATCGGGCTTGTTGCCTGTAACGATGCCAGGCAGAGAGATTATAATTAGAGATAAAATAGAATAGTAAATAAAAATAAGATTATAAATACGATGATGACAAAAGGTAAATTATTTTTGAGTCTTTTAATGGTGGGAGCCGTAGTCGGTTCCGCTACAGCACAAAGATTAAAAGATGCAAAAGCAGCTATGGAAGCGGAGCAATATGATAAGGCAAAAGAGATGCTGCAGACATTGGTAGATAAAAAGCCAAAGGATGGTGAGAATTACTTTTATTTAGGTCAAATATATCTGATCAACGAGAAAGTTGATTCGGCGGCCTTAATATTTGGCCAAGGCCTAACGAATGCGCCGAAAGAGACGTTGAATCAAATCGGTATGGGTATAGTTGATTTGGAAAAAGGAAATGAAACTGCTGCCGAACAAAAATTCGTTAGTGCTACATCAGATCTGAAGAAAAAAGATTATCTTCCTTTATACTATATCGGCCGAGCTTATATCGATGCGCCGAAGCCAGATTATGCGAAGGCAATTGATTATCTCACGCAAGCAAAAGCTAAGAATCTGAAAGATCCTGAAATCTTAGTAGGATTAGGCGATGCTTACAGTGGGATACAAGGAGAAGCAAGTAATGCTTATGTGAATTACCGAGATGCGTTAAATTTGGATCCCAATTTGGTAAGGGCACATGTTGGACAAGCTATTATCCAACGCCGGGCACAGGCTTATGACGTAGCGTTGGAGAACCTATCGGAGAAAGCAAAGGAATACCCCAGCTTTGGACCGATTTATCGGGAATTGGCAGAGACACAATTGGAGTTAGCTAAAACGCTTCCTGATAATACAGACGAAGAAAAGGCAAAATACGAATCGGAAATCAAAAAGGCGGTAGACTATTATAAACAATATCTACAGGTTACCGGTGATAAATCGGTCGAGGCTAATGTGCGTTACGCTGACTTCTTGGTATGGGGACAACAATATGAGGAGCTGAAGAATGTAGCTCTTCAATTGGCGAATGCCCCAGGTGTAGATGCTAAGGTATACCGTTATTTGGGTTTGATTGCTGTCAATCAGGATGGTGACTTCGAAAAAGGGGCAGAATATTTTGACAAGTTATTTGCGGAAGCCGATACAAGCCGTTTAATTGATATCGATTATCTATTTGCTGGTTTCGCCAATATTCAGACAGGGAAAGCCGATAAAGGTGTTCCATATTTAGCTAAGGCGTTAGAAAAAAATCCAGAAATTATGCCTGAAATTGGATCTGCAGGTATGTTGGCATTCCAACAGGGAAACTATGATGTAGCATCGGCCATATTAAGTGTGCCTGCGAAGCAAAAGGGTACGGATTATTATTATGAGGCAAATTATGTGTTGGGAAATGCGAGTTTCCGTTCAGGAGTAGCCAAAAAAGAAGCGGCTACAGCCGCAGCACAGGGCGACTCAACGAGTGTGACCCCTGTAGATACAGCGTCTTATATGCCGGATTTCCGCAATGCGTTAAAGGCTTTTGATGTCATCATTAAGTCTAACGATCAAAAGGTGTATGATGAGTATTTGGCAGGAGCACTTTATTTGACGGGTTACGTTAATATTTCCTTAGATAATGTCAATCCGGAGACGCCTGAACTATGTAAAGGCTTGTTTGTTCCCGCTTTCACGCAGTTGACACAACTATTGAAGGATAAGCAGCTTCAAGGGAAAGAACTGACAGATGCCGAGCGCGGTTATTTGGTTGATGCATACAATTATATCGGCTATTATCATGTAACGAAAGAAGATTATGCAAGTGCATTAGCATCATTTGAAGAGACTGTAAAGGTTGCACCTAATGATGAGTTTGCGAAGGCATATATTGAATATTTAAAGAGCTAATTGCATATTCGTTTGTTTATAGAAAAAGGGAATCCAGAGAAGGGTTCCCTTTTTTCTTAAAGATCACGAAAGCCTGCTTTCAATAAGCATTATTTCCAGCTCTGCGAGATCTCGGGCGATAATATCGGGTACGGTGTCCGAATGCCCAACGATATCCATCGTCGTCTCACCCGAGAGGACAAGAACGCCTGCCGCTCCCGCATTTTGCGCCATCTTGACATCGGTATATATCCGATCGCCTACCATTAAAACTTCAGAAGATTTCAGCTTATAACGGTCCAAAATCCCATCCAACATACTGGGGTTTGGCTTCCCGATGACGATATCTGGAAATCGGCCGGTCGCATGTTCGATACAGGTATATATTGCACCACAATCGACCAGAATAGTTTTCCTATCTGTCGGGCAGACCCGGTCTGGGTTGGTCGCTATATACGGGATTTTCTGAGAGACCCACCAGGAAGCCCTGCATAGCCGTGTATAAGTCAAAGACATATCAAAGCCGACAACAACAACATCCGGGACATCCTCTTCGTCGTCAGCCGTAGAGCTAAACCCAGCCTCCTGAAACTCGCTAATCATACTGGGGGTGCCTAGGATGAAGAGTCTTTTTGCCCGAGGCATTTGCGCTTTTATATAAGCTATTGTAGCCTGAGCCGAAGTATACATTTCTTCCTTTACCGCTTTTATCCCCATCCCCGATAAATGAATCAGATAATCGGAAGTGCTTTTTGACGGATTGTTGGTTAAAAACGAATATCCGATACCCATCTCCTTCAATTTGGAAAGAAAGGGGATTGTAAAAGGAAATAAGGTCCTGCCATTATAAATAGTGCCATCCATATCTAATGCGATATGTTTGATGTTTTTTAAACAATTGTATAGTTTATCCGTAGTATCCAGTTTTGCACTGGCCGTATAAGAGTGTGCTGTCATGTATTAATTGTTCGTGTTTTTTAGTTTTCTTCCAATCCTTCTTCTTCATAGCCATGCGCCTTGGCTTTCCACATCAGCGCAAAGATAAATACGCATAGCACGGCCATACCTATCATCATCATAAAAACATAGTCCCAAGCTCTTCCGGGGTTTACTTTATTGATGGTGTCCACCATAAAACCGATTCCAAAGCCAGATACGAGGCCGCTTGCGTAACCAAATAAACCTACTACACCATTGGCAGTGGCGGCAGCTCTATTGGTCGCCTGATTGGCCGCGGCGATGCCGATCAAGGCCTGTGGCCCATAGATGAAGAATCCGCACGTCGCCAAGGTTAATATCATGCCCCAAGATGGTGTGCTATCTGGTAAGTATAAAAATAGAGTCATGAATATGGCGACACCTATCATACAATATAAAGACGTACGGTGTGCTTTTCCTCCAAGATACCTATCGGTTGCCCATCCAGCGGCAAGCATACCGACAATGCCGAAAATTTCGAAAACGGCTACTGTCCATCCCGCATCGGTCAATGTCATGCCATGCGCTTCCTTTAAAAATGTCGGTCCCCAATCCAGTACAGCAAAACGAACGACATACACGAAGAAATTGGCAACCCCTAAGATCCATATCCATTTATTACGATAAACGGCTTTACGAACGAAAGCCTTAAATTCAGCAGATGAATTCTTCCCTTTTTTGTGAATCTTGTGCAATTCCGTTAATCCTACAGAGGATGGCGTGTCACGCAGCCCTAAGAATAGTCCGATAGACCCGGCTAAAGCTATTGCTGCAGGTATCCAAAAACACCACTTCCAGGCGCCGTAATGTGAGGCAGACTCCAGTACACTTTTCATGCGTTCGGAATCTGAAAGGTCCACATTGAGGTTTGCCGCAATCGCTGCGACTACCTCTGGATTATTGCTCATATTGGTGCCCAATGTGCCCATGATGTAACCCGCAAGAATGGCGACTAAGGCCGCTCCGATGGAATGAGAGGTATTCCATACCGACATTTTGGTCGCCAGTTCGTTTTGCGGTATCCAGTGGGTCAGCAAGCGCGCGACAGGCGGAAAACCGCTTCCCTGAAAAAGATTGTTAGAAATCAGGATGATACCGAACAGAAGCACCATCGTGTTGGTAAACATTGGCCCACTCGTTTGTCCGGTAAACAAGGTACTGAGATCGGTGCCAAAACCAAAAGCAAAATTAGCAACGGCACATAAAAGTAACCCTATTGACATGTGGTAGCGGGCGTTGAAACGATCTGCTAAGATGCCATTCAGAAATCGTGATACGCCATAAACAATCGTAACCAACGTCATGATAATCCCAAAACTTGTTTTTGTAATGCCGTATTCGGCTGTCAGTCCCGGAATGGCAAAAGAAAAGTTTTTACGCACAAAATAGAAGATGGCATAACCTATCATGGTAGCAATAATAGTACGTGTTTGCCAGTATTTGAATGTCTTAGACGTTTCTGGAGAAGATGTGACCTCTTTCATATTGTTTTATTAAGGTTTATTATTTGCTGACGGGGTTATTCAGCTTCAATTCCCAAACACCGCCCTTTCCGAATAGTTTATCCAGAAATAAATCTAATGTGTTAGTTCGAACTAACAAATCCAAGATAGTAAAACGTCGGCGGATATATTGTGCTCGGATAAAAGTTTTTTTCAAATACGCTTTTGATAAGTCGATATGTGCCGGCTCATAGGGGGCACCGACCGTTTTAAGCCGATTTTTGGCCTCTTCAAAAGTGACAAGTTGAGCTTGTAATCTTTCTTTAATAGTAGGCCAGCTGTCTTTTAACAGTTGCAACTGTTGCGCTAATGTAGCTGCGTCTATGTATTTTGCACGCGTTTCCTGTACACCGATGTCGGGGAAGTCTGTATGTTGGAACAGCTCCCGGGCTTCTTGTTCCAGTTTTTCTGCCGAAGGCCATGCGGCACAGCACGCCGCAATATCCAGCTGGTCAAACGGATATTTTAGCACTTCTTCATAAAGTGCGGTGATGGCCAGTGTGCCTATGGCTACTTGAAAGCCATGCGATATAGGTGCACCGTTATTTGTGTGGTGCTCCATGTTCCATAGGTGGCTGAATTGATGTTCAGCACCGGAAGCCGGTCGGGAGGATTTTGACCATTGCATCGCAAATCCACCTAACATCAACCCGCTGATCAGTTCTCGTATAGCCGCCACATTTCCCTGCCGTACACCTGCCGGGTCAGAAAGCGCGTCATGCAGCCCACCCTGTACAATGCTCCAAGCTTGTGGATCTATAGGCTCCACCTGTAGGCTGTCGGCTAATATCCAATCCGCTCCGGCTGTCATCTTAGCAAATAGGTCCGCATATCCGGCAGCAGTCATCTCTTCAGGTGCTTTCCGAATGATTTCGAGATCGGCAACGCAGACTTTGGGAGCAGGGCAAGTGAAAGTCTGTTTAGCGCCATGTGCCGTGATCGACGCACCGAAAGCCGTGTAGCCATCCATGGAGGCTGCTGTGGCGATGCACATATATGGCCTGCCGTTTTGATGTGCAGCGAGTTTTGTAAGATCGTTTATCGTGCCGGAACCAACGGCAATGGGCATTGCGTCATGGTGGCCCAATGATGCGGATAGTTGTTCTACGTAATTATACTCGGCATATAATTCAGGATCGTCGAATAGGAAAGGCGGTTCTTGCGGTATACCACTCTTCTCCAATAATTCGTAAACCTCCTGTCCCGCTATGGCATACGTCGTCTTGTCTGCGACGATCACAGCTTTGCTTTTTCCAAAATATGACTTGAATAATTCAGGAACTTGATAAAGGATGTTGCTTCCTATGAGCAGATCTTTGGTTTCACTCGCTGCCTGCAACGCAGCCTCTACTTTTGTCGACATGTTGTTTAAAAATTTTTGCTGTTTAGAACATTCCAAACTTCTATTGGAAGATCCGATTCGATAATATCCGGTCTTTTGTTTATCTCTTCTAGGTAACGTTTGTCCCGTTCCGTAGAAATCTTGATTTTGTCATGAGAGGGAGCGACAGAAATCATGCACCTTACACCTTTTGTTCTCAGCTTCTTCACGATAGCTTCGTTTTTCTCATCGATTGTCCACCCTACATAAGCGATCATACTTTTCCAGGGTACTCCTGAAATTTCCATATCGGCATATTCCTTTGCATTTCGGGCAAAAGCCGAAAGCATAATGTTCGGGAAGCGATCATAATAATATCGGGCCTGTGCCCCCGTGTGAACGGTCAACATGACATGTTTTTCAGCTTTGTGTTTCTTGATCAGCTCAGCAATCATATACATCGGAACGTCTTTTTTATCCAAATTGATGACCGTTTTACCCCTACTCCAGCGGATGACCTCTTCCAATGTTGGTATTTTATAATCGGTGACATTTCCCTTTGCATCTTTCAATCTCACCGACGCTAATTCGGCATACGTATAATCGGAAAGCTTTCCCGTAGCTGTTGTAGTCCTATCCAATGTAGCGTCGTGCATCAACACAATAACACTATCTTTCGTGAGGCGAGGGTCAATTTCAAAAAAAGCCGGCATGGTCTCTAATACACCTTGCAGACCCTCTAAGCTATTCTCGGGGAAATCTATACCCCCTCGATGCCCGCTTATGATGATGCTGCCATCATTTTTATAGTTGAAAAAGCCCTGTAGTTCTTCCACATTATGAAAATTGAGATAGTTGGATTTTTTTTCCGGCTTTTTAGATTGTGCATCACCTATGTTTGGGAGAAACAAAAAAGTTACCACCCATAGCAAATAATTGGATTTAGATCTGCTCAATAATTTTTTTAAAAACTTCATACCTATATTTTTATCTTCGGTTTATTCTTTTTTAATAAAAATCCTCTCAATATACAAATTTAGAAAAGAAAACGAAAAATAAAAACAAATCGAAAGATATAGATTTCGAAATGATTATTAATTGCAACCAAACGAAAAAGAAGTAACGGCACTTCTTTTAGTTAAAAATAGGTGTTTATCGTAATCAGGAAGAATGTTGAAATCGTCTACTATCGTGCTGATTTATAAATTAATATTTTTATTTTTAAGCGATTTTCATTTGTAGGCCCTTTAGTTGTAGAACTATTGCCACACATTAAAAATCTTTCGAGGTCTGTAGATAAAGGCCTACAGGACGAATAAAGCAAGCTTGTTATCTTTGCCAACGATGACCTCACATAGTCATTAACTGTAAAACTTTTAAAGTTATGAAGAAAAAATACCTAGGATTAGCAATTATTCTTTTTCTTTTGGCCAGCGTAGCGACGGCACAGCAAAAATTAGCAGATGGAACGGATGGAGATGGTATTTCCGCAAATACTGACGCCATTCTGGAATTATCGAGTGCAAATAAGGGATTACTGCATAGTCGTATCAAATTGACACAAACATCGGATGCGGCTCCATTATCTGCCCACGTGGCCGGGATGACGGTGTATAATACAGCGACAGCAGGCTCTGGAGCGACAGCGGTAACCCCTGGGTATTATTATAATGATGGTACGCAGTGGGTGCGGATAGCTTCCATTAATGATTTGCCTGAATTGACAAATATCTATAACGCTGACGGAACGCTCACAACAGATCGCACAGTGACTTTAGATGGTAATCAACTTACGATCCTGGGAAAGAATCAAGAGACCTTCTGGTCTCTTCATTCTGGAATTGTTCAAAGAGCGTTGGATACCTCTCCCTATCAGGAAGCGAGTATGTCCTTTATTGCCCCCGATAAAGATGGTGATGGAGATGAGTCCGTTCTAAGTATTCAAGCATATTCTGAAAGTTCAGCACAGATTTATGCAGGAAGAGATGCTGCTGATCTTACTATAGGCACACATGCCACAACCACTTCAGCTCCTATATTGTTCAATACTAGTAGTGGCAATGGTGCCCTTGCTACCGAAAAAGCAAGAATTACAGGAGAGGGTAACATGGGAATAGGGATCAATGACCCTACTGAAAAATTGGATGTTGGCGACGGGAACCTCCGCGTGAGAGATATCGGCTCCTTAACAGGAACTGTAACTGACAAAGTGGTAGTCGCCGACGCGGACGGTGTGCTGAAAACTTTAAAAGCAGCCATGCCTAAATTTTTTTATATGCCTTCGCTTATGGTGCCGATAAGTGAGGCACAGTTGAATGCAGCAAATTCAGGAAAGCTGGCGGGCGATAGCTTTGACGATGGTACACATACGGGAGTCATCACACTGTATGGTCGTTACAATATACAATTTGGGTCTACAAGGCCGAGTAGTCCATCAGCACCTTTATTGCCGGTATTACCATCATCGGAGTTGCACTACTATGTAACCTGGTATGACCCCACTGTATTTACGTCGGTATCTATTGATTCAGATGGCCTAATGACCTATGTTGTCGCGGCTGGTGTAGACGTTACAGAACGATCATTTATGAATATCGTATTCGCAGTCAAGGAAGATAATGAGTAACTGTTAGGACGTGTTAGAATGAGGGTTACCTACAAAGATGTATGAGATGAAAAAATGGCTAATTATATGGGTTGGAATATTGACTAGCTACCATCTGATGGCACAGTCCGGTGCTGGCAGTTATGAAACAAGCAACGGTCAGGAATACATCAGTACGGGCAATTATAAGTTTGTCTATGCGGAGAGTCTGTATGTTGGTCCCGATGCCGATTGGCAGATCCATGGTGAAGTGCATATCTATAGCCGTAATATCTGGATAGCACCTACAGCCAAGATTTCGGGCAGTGGGATACTGTATATCCACAGTCCAGGCGATAATCCTTTTTATGAAGGTTGGCCCGATGCTGCTACACATATCGATGGTAATGATGGAGTTTTTATCGATATCAATATCGTATTAGATAATAAGGACGGTTTGGTGTTGACAGACATACACGTGACAGATTATGCCGGTGCATCGGGTGATGCCGCACGTTTGGCGGCACTCAAAATAGGCAAATCCTTGGACCTGCGCGTGGATGGAGCAAGTATTTATCTCAATGGCTTTGACCTGGAGTTGTCCGATGCCGGCAATCTGTTGAATTATAACCTCAACCGTATGGTGGTAACAGGAGACAAGCTGACCGGACATATGATCAAGAATTACACCATAGCAGAAAGTTTTGTGTTTCCATTGGGGGTAGCGCAGGGTAACTACACGCCGGCACGTCTGACTCCGGAGTTAGCTTCTTCGAGATTGCATGTCTCGGTCAACAGCTACGCCGTTTCTAGCTTAAATATTACGGATGAGACTATGGGTATGGATCGGGTTTGGAATATATTCGCCGACCGGTCCATGCGGATGGATTACACCCTTAGCCACAACAGTTTGACCAATGGTATAGCCTATGTGGACGCATCAGCCCGAATTGTGCAGAATGCCGATGCAGGCAACTGGATAGGTGATGTGACTACCCTCGATGGCCCCGGCATACATACTCGGAAAGACATCCAGACCGTGGCAGGACCTACACTGTCCGGCACATGGTTTACGAAGTTCACACAGATTGGACCTACGGCTACCGATGATGAAGGTACATTGGAATATGGTGCCGATATCACAATAAATGTATTGGAAAACGATATTCCCGGCTCCAGCGCGATCGATCGTGGATCTGTAACCATCGTATCTCCCCCATCCAACGGAAGTGTTGCCGTCAATGCGGATGGTAGTGTGACCTATACACCAGACGATGGTTTCTTAGGCGAAGATATCTTTGAATACGAGATTACGGACGAGAATGGCCTGACGGCACGAGCATTCGTACGGGTCACCGTACTGCCGCGGGAGCTGCATATACCGAATGTGATCACGCCGAATGGGGATGGTAAGAACGATCGACTGGTTATTGTCGGGCGCGAGGGGTACGACAGGATCGAGATTGTGATCATAAACCGCTGGGGTAATGAGGTGTACCGTAACGTGGACTATAAGGATGAATGGGAGGGTCTTGGACTGAATGAAGGCACGTATTTCCCGATCATCCGTGCGATAAAGGGCAGGGAAGAACGCGTATTTAAAGGACATGTATTGATTAAGCGTAAATGATAATGAGGAGGGATATTATTTGAAGAAATAAAAGATGTGATGAAAAAAGGAATAAAATATTTTGGAATCAGTCTGGTGGTTTTATTGGGAGGAAGTGTGCTCGCCCAACAAAATATCCAATTTACGCAGTACATATTCAATTCGATCAGCGTGAATCCGGCCTATGCAGGTTATAAGGAAGAGTGGTTTGGCCAGTTGGGATTGCGTAGTCAATGGACGGGTTGGAACGGGGCTCCAAAAACAGGGTCACTGTCTATCGACGGAGTGCTGGATCCAGTAGGCCGACGTCATGGAGTCGGTCTGCAGATTACAGGGGATAAGCTCGGTGCTCAGGCAGCGGTGAGTGCTTATGCAAATTATGCCCTAAGATTACAGCTGGATCAATATGATGAACACCGTTTGGCTTTGGGTATTGCCGGCGGGGTGACGCAGTATGGTCTTGATGGTAATAAGTTGGATCCCTTGGATTATGGCGATGAGCTTCTTCCTGAAGGTAAGCTCGTAACTTGGCGGCCCGATATCCGATTAGGTGTGTATTACAGCAATCCGAGCTGGTATGCCGGTGTATCTATACAGGATCTATTCGCCGGAACAGCAATCGGTGAAGACTTTCAGTTTAATCAAAATGCGCTGGAAAGTATTTACCGCAAAGTGCATGGATATCTCATAGCAGGGGCTCTTTTTGAGCTGGAAGAAGGTTTGCTGCTGCGACCCAGTCTGTTGGTCAAGGACGATTTCCGTGGACCTACGACCTTAGATGTGAATGCGATGTTGATCTTCAACGGAAGGTTTTGGATCGGAGGTGGGTATCGCACGCGCGCCCGTCTATTCCATAGGGAATACCAAGACCAATCGCCCAACAAATTGAGCGCATTTAATTCTTTCAGCGGCATCACGCAGTTCTACGTTAGCCCGAAGGTTCGCATCGGTTATTCCTATGACCATATGCTGAATCGGATGTCAGGATTACAAGGAGGTACTCACGAGGTCACATTGGGTGTTACCTTTGGACGTACCGGCCAGCAGGTTTTAAGTCCGCGCTACTTCTAATGGATTAACGATAAAAATGGAGGACGAGAGAATGACCATATTTCAATATACGATTTTACAGTTTTTGTGCTTAGGCCTTTGTCTGACCTTATGTATAGAGAATACATGGGCACAAGAACAGCTTTCCCGCCGGGCCCGTGCAGCCTTATATTATGAACGGATGGAGTATGCAAATGCCGCCGCCGCTTATGAGCGACTGCTAGATACCAAAAAGCCTCGTGTGAAGGACATGGAGAACCTAGCGAACAGTTACCTTTATATTAAGGAATATGGATTGGCTGAAAATTGGTATTCAAGGGTGGTGCGTGAATCGAATGCGAGCAAGGAGTCCCATCTCAAATATGCCGATGTATTGAAGCAATTGGGCAAGTATGCCCAGGCAAAAGAAGAATACCGAAAATATATTACCAAATATGGAGAGGAAGAAAGATTGCGGCGAGCGATTGCGGGCGCAGATTCGGCAATATCGTGGATGAAGCAGCCGACAAACCATAGGTTGCACAACGAAACAGAAGTGAATACTTCTTTGGCCGAATTTGGATTGATTACAACGAATAAGGGCGCGTTATATGTCGGCGAACCGAATAGCTTATTGTCTGATAAAAGCGGTATGACCGGACATGCGTATCTCCGCATCTATGCGGTAGAACGTCATGGTGACCAGACTTTGTCACACGCCAGCATCATGCCCGAGTCGTTTAACCAGTCCCTTTTTCATGTGGGACCCGTATCGACAAATAAAACCGGGGATGTCCTTTATGTAACACGTACAAATCCGGGGGATACCGAAACCGAGCATTTCCTTGCCGGTGGTACCAAATGGAAGCGTTATAATCTTGAACTTCTCCTCTACCGCAGGACAGAAAACGGGTGGCAAGAGGAAAGTTTTGCACACAACGATGTGACATCCTATTCCCTTGGACATGCGGTATTGAGTGCGGATGAGCAAGTCCTTTATTATGCTTCGGATATGTCGGGCGGTTATGGCGGGGTAGATATATGGTACAGTGAATTACTGCCAGACGGCAACTGGAGCAAACCCGTGAATGCTGGTGCGGAGGTTAATACGAGCGGCGATGAGATGTTTCCAAATGTATACGGAGAGACGCTTTACTTCTCGAGTACGGGACATATCGGTATGGGTGGACTGGATATCTTCCGTTCCACAGGGGAAAAGAACCGTTTTAGCAAGCCTGTTAATATGGGGTATCCTGTTAATTCCGCTTCAGATGACTTCTCTTTTTTTGTAACGGCCTCGGCGGATGAGAGTAGCCAAGGTTATCTATCTTCCAACCGTACCGGGGGAGTAGGCTCGGATGATATCTATTCTTTCCACTACACTCGCCCGTGGATTACGATTATGCTGGAGGCTGTGACACAGAATAAAGCCAACGGTGAATTACTGCCAGAATCTACAGTAACACTTTTCGGTCCGAAAGGTGAGATCGTAGCGAAAAGCCAGAGCGATAGTCGGGCAAAAGTAAGCTTTATGGCCGAGCCCGGCATAGATTACCGCTTATATGGTGAGAAAGAGGGCTTTTTTCCGGATTCACTGTTATTCGCGGGCCTGAAACCAAGCCGAGATACGACGGTTCGTTTGACGTTGAACCTGCAGCCGATATTCCATGTAGGAGATAAATTCGTCTTGGAGAATATTTATTACGACTTTGATAAACACAATATCCGCTTGGATGCAGCATTGATTCTGGACAAATTAGTGGCCACCATGCGTGACAACCCGACACTGAAGATAGAACTTTCCAGCCATACGGATAGTCGGGGTTCGCATCGTTATAATGAATCCCTATCCCAGCGTCGTGCTCAGGCTGCTGTGGACTATTTGGTTACCCGGGGGATTGCAAGAGACAGAATGGTAGCCAAGGGCTATGGAGAAACACGTTTGGTTAATAAATGTGCTGACGGCGTGCCATGTAGTGTAACCGAACATCAAGCTAATAGACGGACTGAGATAGAAGTGCTGGATTATTAACATGGTATTCCTACATCGTTATGCTGGGTTTATCAATTAGTATCTTTATTTTTAAGCGGTTTTTCCGTTTATAAAAAAGGTTATTATGATTTTGAGTATAGCTGAAAGGCATAAATATATATTGAATACACTTCATAAAGAAGGATTCGTAAAGGTAATAGATATCGCCAAAAAGTTAGATGTCACCACAGTTACGGTTCGGAAAGACCTTAAAGCATTAGAGGAGAAGGGCCTACTCTATCGTACGCATGGAAGTGCCAGTCCTGTTAATCCTCATATTGCAGACAAAAACGTAAGGGAGAAAGAAAAGATAAAAATTAAGGAAAAGCAGCTTATAGGGATTGCCGCATCGCGGTTAATTGAGGAGGATGATTCGATTATCATCAATTCGGGCTCGACAATATGTGCTTTTGCCGAACAGATTGAGCCAAAGGGTCAGTTGAGGGTGGTGACTTCTTCTATCCAGGCGACCTCGATATTGGGTGAAATGGAAGATGTGCATGTGTCGCAGCTTGGAGGTACATTGCGCCGCAGTTCGATGTCAGTTATCGGAAGCTATACGTTGAGCTTTTTAAAAAATATCACCTGCTCGAAGGTTTTTTTAGGTGTAGATGGCATAGATTCTGAGTTTGGTGTGACGACGTCTAATATTGAGGAAGCCGAACTTAATCGCGCGATGATGGACGTTTCGCTCAAGACCATCGTACTCTGCGATTCTTCGAAATTTGGACGAAAGGGGTTTGGCAAAATATGTGATGTGGATAAGATCGATATTGTCGTAACGGACCGTGGAATTTCTTCGTCGATGCAGCAGCTACTTGAGGAACATGGTGTCGAAGTGATTGTTGCCTGAAAATGATTATGCAACAGTTTTTAAGCGGAAATAGAGCATGCGAACCGATTACTTGTGCTCCGCAGGCGGTTGCTTCTGAGCCGGAGGCAACGGTTTGTGACGTGGAACCGATTGTTTGCACCACGCAGGTAATCGCTTCTGAGCCGGAGGCAACGGCTTCCACCTTGCAGAAAACGGTTTCCGTATCGGAAGTAACGGGTTGCGCTTCGTAGGTAACGGCTTCCGAGCCGGAGGTAACGGTTTGTGACGTGGAACCGATTCCTTGTACCACGCAGGCGATTGCTTCTAAGGCGGGAGTAACAGTTTATGACGTAGAACCAATTGCTTGCACCACGTAGGCGATTGCTTCCGAGGGCCAAATTAAGAAAAATTTTGGACAAAAAGTGTTATAATAGATGGAAGCGGAACTGATGGTGAGACAATAATGTAACTGATATACCATATTATAATAAAAACAATGGAAAACAAACAATCTATACTCCGGTATGTGCTCTGTGTTGGCGTGGGGTTGGTAACTTCCTCTTTTATTGGCAACCATTCTTCGGAGAAAGCCAATGATAAGACAAGCCTGCCAAATATTGTCATTATAAATATGGACGATCTGGGCTATGGCGATGTGGGGGCTTACGGGGCAACGGGTATCCCTACGCCGAATATGGACAGGCTTGCCAATGAGGGAATCCGTTTTACCAACGGCTATGCGACCTCCTCGACCTGCACGCCGAGCCGTTTCGGAATGCTGACGGGCGTATATCCCTGGCGCAACAGCGATGCAAAGATATTGCCGGGTACGGCTCCCTTGCTGATCGACACGGCCCAGCAGACCCTGCCCAAGATACTGCGGCAGGCGGGATACCGGACCGGTGTTGTGGGGAAATGGCACCTGGGTCTGGGTAGTGGTCATGTGGACTGGAACGGTCACATCAGTCCTGGACCGAATGAAGTAGGCTTCGACGAATCCTTTATTATGGCGGCTACGCAGGACCGGGTACCTACGGTATACATTGAGGACGGTCATGTGGTCGGTCGGGATGCCAAAGATCCCATCGAGGTCAGCTACGATCATAATTTCGAAGGTGAGCCTACCGGTCTGGACAATCCGGAACTGCTGAAGATGAAGTGGCACCACGGTCACAATCAGAGCATCGTGAACGGTATCCCGCGTATCGGTTATATGAAAGGAGGGGACAGGGCAAGATGGGTGGATGAGGATATGGCCGATACGTTCCTATCTAAGGCACAATCTTTTGTAAAGAAGCATAAATCGGAACCTTTCTTTCTTTACTATGCCATGCAGCAGCCGCATGTGCCCCGCACGCCCCATCCCCGATTTGTGGGCTCTACGGCTATGGGTCCGAGAGGGGATGTTATCGTAGAGGCCGACCACAGTGTGGGGGCCTTCTTAAAGACGCTGGAAGAAGAGGGACTGCTGGAAAACACGTTGATTATCTTTACGAGCGACAACGGCCCGGTGCTGAATGACGGCTATTATGACGATGCGGTAGAGAAGGTAGGGGAACATCGTCCTAACGGGCCGCTGCGTGGCGGAAAATACAGTCTTTATGAGGCGGGTGCCCGTGTACCGTTTGTGGTATATTGGAAAGGGAGGGTAGAACCCCAGGTATCGGATGCGGTGGTCTGCCAGCTTGATCTTCTGGCGTCATTTGCAGCGCTGACCGGGCAGTCGATCCAGGATGCCGACAGCCGTGACTATCTGGACGTGCTGCTGGGCAGATCGCAGCAGGGTCGTGATGCTTTGGTATTGGAGGCCAATTCCAAGACATTCCTTCGGCAGGGAGACTGGGTGATGGTACCTCCGTACCGGGGAGCTGCGTTGAACAGACAGGTGAACATCGAGCTTGGGAATTCGGATAAGTATCAACTGTACAATGTCAGAGAAGATGTCGGCCAACAGAACAACCTGGCGGAGCAGGAGCCGAACAGACTGGAGGAGATGAGGAAGTTGTATGGGGAGTTACGGGGTAACGCCCGTAATGAGGTTAAAGAACTGGAATTGCATTAGAGAATCTATCTGTACATAAAGATTTTACATTCTACATCGCTCTTGCGCGCTCATACGGCGGTGCAGAAGGATATAGCACCTTTTTTTGTCGGATAAATTTTTTTATTTTTGTACATACAATTGGTACTATAAACTCATTATGGAGAATTTAAACGGGCAGGATCTGCCCATAGATTATGTCCCTATTCTTATTCAACTGGCAGTAGCTGCGGGGTTTGGTGTGACGACGATTATCGGGACCCATTTATTGGGACCTAAAGTAAGAACGAAAAACAAACTCACGGCATTTGAATCGGGTATCGAAGTCGTCGGAAATGCGAGACAGCCTTTTTCAATCAAATATTTTCTCGTGGCGATCCTATTTGTAATTTTTGATATCGAGGTCATATTTATGTACCCGTGGGCAGTGAACTTTAGAGAGTTTGGGATGGAGGGACTGATCGAAATGTTCATTTTTATGGGACTTCTTCTTCTTGGGTTTATATACGTCGTTAAGAAAAGAGCCTTGGATTGGGATTAGATTGATTCTAAATATAATCGTGAGGTTGCGATGCGATGGAATAAAATATTATATTGGCCCGTTACAGGCTTGGAAATGAAGAGATATGAACTATGAGTAAGGTTACGTTAGCTGAAGCCCCCCCGGGAGTAGAAGGAGCTGGATTTTTTGCGACTTCTTTAGATAAAGTTATAGGCTTGGCGAGAGCAAATTCCCTATGGCCGCTACCTTTTGCCACGTCATGTTGTGGCATTGAATTTATGGCGACGATGGGATCTACATATGATTTGGCCCGTTTTGGTGCCGAACGACCGAGCTTTTCTCCGCGTCAGGCGGATATGTTGCTGGTGATGGGCACCATTGCGAAGAAAATGGCTCCGGTATTAAAACAAGTCTATATACAGATGGCCGAACCGAGATGGGTGATCGCAGTGGGTGCGTGTGCCTCAAGCGGGGGTATATTCGACACCTATTCTGTCCTACAGGGAATTGATGAAATTATTCCGGTAGATGTATATGTTCCGGGATGCCCTCCCCGGCCCGAGGCTATTTTAGATGGTGTGCTGAAATTGCAGGAAATTGTCAAAAGTGAATCCCTAAATAGAAGAAATACACCTGAGTATAAAGCATTGTTGGAAAAATACGGAATACAAACAGATAATGGATAAGTTAGACAATCAGGGTATTTGGAGGTCTCTTCAAGAGCAGTTTGCAGAACGAATTGGCCTTGTCGGTGAGCCCCACGGGTTGCTGACTATAACAACGACGAAAGAGCATATTATTGCGCTTCTTTCTTTTTTGAAAAATGATGAAAGGCTTCGGTTTACTTATCTGACGGATATTACTGCTGTGCATTATCCGCGACAAGAAAAGCCATTTGCTGTCGTATACCATGTACACAACCTGTTTCAGAATGTACGGGTACGTATCAAAGTGTTTATCGATGGCGACCAGCCGACTATCCCAACTGCAACCTCCGTTTGGGAAGGTGCCAATTGGATGGAAAGAGAAACGTATGACTTTTTTGGTATCGTATTCGAAGGCCACCCCGACTTGCGGCGTATATTGAATATGGATGAGCTGGACGTTTTTCCGATGCGTAGGGAATATCCACTGGAAGATCCAAACCGGGTGGATAAAAAAGATTTTTATTTTGGACGATAAATACGGAAAAGATGAGCAATTCCATAACAAAAATAACGCCTAATAACCCCGTCTTTTTTGATAATGATCCCCAAGAGGAATTGACGACGCTGAATATCGGGCCTACGCATCCGGCGACCCATGGTGTGTTTCAGAACGTATGTCAGATGGATGGCGAGCGTATCGTCAGTGCTGTATCCACGATCGGATATATTCATAGGGCATTTGAGAAAATAGCGGAGCATCGGCCCTTCTACCAGATTACACCGCTGACGGACAGGCTCAACTACTGTTCATCACCCATCAACAACATGGGCTATCACATGACGGTGGAAAAGTTGCTGAATATTGAGATTCCTAAGCGAGTACAATATATGCGTGTGATCGTTATGGAGTTGGCTCGGATTGCAGACCATATCATCTGTAATGGTATTTTAGGCGTTGACACGGGGGCTTTCTCCGGCTTCTTGTATGTGATGCAGGAGCGCGAGTTTATCTACGAAATATTTGAGGAAATATGTGGAGCGCGTCTGACAACAAATATTGGGAGGATCGGAGGCTTTGAGCGCGATTTCAACGACGTCGCCTTCCGCAAGATCAGAGAATTCCTGGACCGTTATCCACCAGTATTGAGAGAATTTGAAGAGCTTTTCGTCCGCAATAGAATATTTATCGAACGTACCGCAGGCGTCGCCGCGGTGACACCCGAACAGGCATTAAGCTACAGTTGGTCAGGACCGATCTTAAGGGCAACAGGTGTAGATTATGATGTGCGGGCAGTAGCGCCTTATTGTTCTTACGAAGAATTTGATTTTGAAGTACCTGTCGGTACCAATGGCGATGTTTACGATCGCTTCATGGTACGTAATGCAGAGATGTGGCAATCCATGCACATTATCGAACAGGCTTTAGAAAAGATAGCGAAAGAGCCAGCGGGTATTTTCCATGCCGATGTTCCGGAATTTTATTTGCCGCCGAAGGAACAGGTTTACAATAATATGGAGGCGCTTATCTATCATTTCAAGATAGTAATGGGCGAGTGGGAAACACCGATATCTGAAGTGTATCATGCCGTTGAAGGTGCAAATGGGGAGTTGGGGTTTTATCTGATTCATGACGGTGGACGTACACCTTATCGTCTGCATTTCAGGAGACCCTCTTTTGTAAATTATCAAATGTTTGCACCAATGAGCAGCGGTATGTTACTATCCGATGCCATTATCAATATGAGTAGTTTAAATGTTATTGCAGGAGAGTTAGATGCTTAGTATAAAAGAAAACCAACCCGTTGTATTCTCCGCCGAACTGTTAGCTAAGTTTGGAGAAATCGTAAGCCGGTATCCCGAGGGAAGACAAAAATCGGCTTTACTCCCCGTCTTGCATCTCGTGCAGGCCGAATATGGATGGGTGAGTACCGAAGCCATGGATGCGGTGGCGGCATATCTGAATATTAGGCCAATAGAAGTATATGAAGTGGCCACATTCTATACGATGTACTTTTTAGAACCTCGTGGGAAATATACATTGGAGGTCTGCCGTACAGGTCCTTGTTGTTTAGTCGGGGCAGAACGTATTATGAAACATATCGAACAGCGCTTGGGTGTCAGGGAGAATGAGGTAACGACGGATGGGTTATTTTCCTGGCGCGGGGTAGAATGCATGGCAGCATGCGGTTATGGTCCGGTATTACAAATTGGCCCGGAGTATACATTTTATGAAAACCTAACGGAGGAAAGTGTGGACCAGATGATCGACACTTTACGAAATAAAGCACAACACGAAGCTTAATCACTATGGGTCGCAAGTTATTATTAGAACATATCAACGTACCGGACATACATACTTTGGCGGTTTACCGTCAACAGGGAGGATACCGGGCCGTAGAAAAGGCGTTGAAGTCAATGTCGCCCGAAGATGTGCTGGAGGAGGTCAAGAAATCTGGCCTACGGGGGCGCGGTGGCGCAGGCTTCCCGACGGGCTTGAAATGGAGTTTTTTGGCGAAGCCAGAGGGTGTTCCGCGCTATTTGGTCTGCAACGCTGACGAATCGGAGCCGGGAACATTCAAAGACAGGTATCTGATGACGCATATCCCACATATCCTGATTGAAGGGATGATCGTGTCGAGCTATGCATTGGGTGCCCATACGTCCTATATTTATGTGCGGGGCGAAATGATGCCTCAGATCCGTATCCTTGAAAAAGCAATTGCTGAAGCAAAAGCCGCGGGCTTACTCGGACAGAATATATTAGGCTCCGGATATAGTTTAGAGCTGTATGTACAACCTGGAGGAGGTGCATACATCTGTGGTGAGGAAACGGCTTTATTGGAGTCGTTGGAAGGAAAAAGGGGAAACCCCCGTATCAAACCTCCATTTCCGGCCGTATCTGGGCTTTACGGCTGTCCGACAGTTGTCAATAATGTGGAATCTATAGCAGCGACTGTACCTATTATAAATGATGGAGGCGAAGAATATGCCAAGATTGGAATCGATAGGAGTACGGGTACAAAGCTGATATCAGCGAGTGGTAATATCAATAAGCCGGGCGTTTATGAGATAGAATTGGGTGTTCCGGTAGAGGAGTTTATATATTCCGACGAATATTGTGGCGGTATTGCCAACGGTAAACGTCTAAAGGCGTTAGTTGCAGGAGGATCCTCGGTGCCGATTTTGCCGGCAAACCTTGTGGCGAAAACACTGACCGGAGGCGATCGGTTAATGACCTATGAGTCGCTTGCGGATGGTGGCTTCCAAAGTGGAACGATGTTGGGCTCGGGTGGATTTATTGTGTTTGATGAGGATCAATGTATTGTACGCAATACGTGGAACTTTACGCGTTTCTATCGCCACGAGAGTTGTGGCCAATGTTCGCCTTGTCGTGAAGGTACGGGTTGGATGGAAAACATTCTTCACAAAATCGAGCATGGACAGGGATCGATGGAAGATATTGATCTGTTGTGGAACATACAACGTAATATTGAAGGAAATACAATCTGTCCTTTAGGCGATGCGGCGGCGTGGCCGGTGGCTGCTGCCATACGGCATTTTAGAGACGAATTTGAATGGCATATCACGCACCGCGAAGAGGCACAACAGCATAATTACGGATTGGCACACTATGCCGACCCGTTGGAGCCTGTAGCACAATAGGGAAGGTGATTTTTTTAAAAGAAAGCAGATATAATGGCTGAAGAAGAAGTAAAACTGACAGTAACTATTGATGGAATTCCGGTGGAAGTTGCTCCGGGAACCACGATTCTGAATGCCGCACGTCAGATAGGTGGAGATATTGTGCCTCCTGCCATGTGTTATTACTCGACATTAGAAGGATCCGGCGGTAAATGCCGTACATGTTTGGTAAAAGTATCCAAAGGCTCAGAGAAAGACCCGAGACCGATGCCGAAACTGGTGGCCTCCTGCCGTACGACGGTAATGGACGGCATGGAGGTACAGAATATCTCTTCTCCGGAAGTGCTGGATGCCCGAAAAAGTGTCGTAGAATTTCTCTTGATCAATCACCCTTTGGACTGTCCTGTCTGCGACCAGGCAGGGGAGTGTAAATTGCAGGATCTGAGCTATGAGCATGGTGTGGCGCAAACGCAGTTTGAATTTAGGAAACGTACTTTTGAGCCCATCGACATCGGTGATAAGATTCAGTTGCACATGAATCGCTGCATACTCTGCTACCGTTGCGTGTACGTGGCCAATCAATTAACCGATGGACGAGAGCACGGTATTTTGGGTCGAGGAGACCATGCTGAAATCTCGACGTATATCCATAAGGGTTTAAATAATGACTTCATCGGAAATGTCATCGATGTATGTCCGGTGGGGGCGCTTACGGATAAGACCTTCCGGTTTAAGAACCGCGTGTGGTTTACCAAACCGGTAGATGCACATCGTGACTGTCCGACATGTTCGGGTAAAGTAACGTTATGGTATAAGGGTGCGGAGGTATTGCGTGTGACGGGACGTAAGGATGAATATGGTGAAGTGAAGGAGTTTATCTGTAATACCTGTCGTTTTGAGACTAAAAAAACGGCGGATTGGATTTTGGAAGAACCTACACCGGTAGATCATGAATCGGTTATTAGCGCCAATCACTACTATACGTTCAATCCCCCGGCGGTCATTGAGGAAAGTAAGAAATTGCAGGAGGCCAATGAAGAACAACTGGCCCGAACAGAACGATTAAAATAAGCGAGGATGGAAGTAGCTTTTATTTTAGAGAAATTAATTTTGGTGGTTATCGTCTTTGTCATCACATTGGTTATAGCTATGTATTCGACGTTGGCAGAGCGGAAAATTGCAGGCTTTATGCAAGATCGGCATGGGCCAGACCGGGCGGGGATATTTGGATTGTTACAACCTTTGTGTGATGGCGGTAAGTTCTTCTTTAAAGAGGAGATCATTCCAGCTTATGCGCATAAGACTTTATTTGTCTTAGGTCCGGTAATTGCTATCATCACGGCTTGCATTACTTCGGCAGTGATTCCCTGGGGGCAGGAACTGACAATAGGCGACCGAACCGTCAGCCTGCAAGTGGCCGACGTCAATATCGGCGTGCTCTATGTTTTTGGTGTCATCGCCTTGGGCGTATATGGTATTATGCTCGGCGGATGGGCGTCCAACAACAAGTTTGCGCTCATGGGAGCTATTCGTGCGGCTTCTCAGAGTATCAGTTATGAGATCGGCATGGGACTGTCGCTGATCGCATTACTCATGGTAACAGGAACGTTGTCTGTAGGTGAGATCGTGGCGCAACAATCGGGTTTTGTAAACTGGAACATCTGGGTGCAGCCGCTTGGATTCCTGATCTTCATTACCTGTGCTTTTGCAGAGTGTAACCGTGTACCTTTTGACCTGCCGGAATGTGAGACCGAATTGGTAGGAGGCTATCATACGGAGTATTCCTCCATGAAATTAGGGTTGTACATGTTTTCCGAATATATCAACATGTTTGTGTCTTCGGCGCTGATGGCTTCCTTGTATTTTGGAGGATATAACTTCCCTTTCATGTATGATTTAGGTCTATCGTCCAACTGGATCACAATTATCGGAGTCATCGTATTCTTTTTGAAAATATTCGGATTTATCTTTTTCTTTATGTGGATCCGTTGGACGTTACCCCGGTTTCGGTACGATCAATTGATGAATTTGGGATGGAAAGTGTTGATCCCGCTTGCTATCGCCAATATCGTATTGACAGGGGTATTCTCTATTATAAAAGATACGTATTTTTAGTATTTAGTATTTAGATATTAGATAAAAGACGAGAAGAATGAGAGAAGCAGAAGCCGTACAAAAGCAAAGAATGCTGCCTCAAAAATTTTGGCAATAGCAGTGGGAGGCACTATCCATACAGCCAAAAGTTTTAAGCAGCGAGTTTTTTGTTACTTTTTTGACGGCCAAAAAAGTAAAAGAGTAAAGAGATTTGAGAGGTTAAACAAAGAGAGATATGCAGTCATTAAGCAATAGAAAAAGGGTGATAGAGCAAAAGCCGATGAATATATGGGAACGCATATATTTACCTGCTATTGTCAAAGGGCTTTCAATTACTATTAAGCATTTTTTTAAGAAAATCCCGACCATAAAATATCCGGAACAGATCAGGCCTTATTCGAAGAATTTCCGGGGGCAGCATTCGTTGAAACGAGACGAGATGGGCAGAGAGCGCTGTACCGCCTGTGGCCTATGTGCATTGTCTTGCCCTGCGGAGGCCATCACCATGGTAGCGGCGGAAAGGAAAAAGGGAGAGGAACATCTATACCGAGAAGAAAAGTATGCAGCCGTGTACGAGATCAATATGTTACGCTGTATTTTCTGTGGATTATGTGAAGAGGCCTGTCCGAAGGAAGCCATATATTTGGATGGCTCACACGTGACAGCGGATTATTTACGGAAAGACTTTATATACGGTAAGGACAAATTGGTGGAACCGAAATTTGATATTACCCAACTCAAACAGGAAAATAAATAAGCTGATGACTATATTCTACTTTGTAGCTTTTTTGTCGATCTTCTTTGCGCTGATGACCATCTTCACAAAGAATCCGGTACATAGCGTACTGTATCTGGTAATCACCTTTTTTACCTTTACCATACATTATATCTTACTTAATGCACAGTTTTTGGCTGTAGTCAATTTTATTGTCTACATGGGTGCAATTATGGTATTGTTTCTCTTTGTGCTCATGTTGCTGAACCTGAATAAAGATACCGAACCCATGAAGTCGAATTTGGTAAAGATCATGGGCACTATTGCGGGCATGTGTCTTATCGCAACTGTCTTAGGAGCGCTTAAGGTCATCGAAACAAATAATGGTTTTGTAACGGGCAATACGGATTTTGGTTTGGTCAAGAATTTGGGGAAAATATTGTTCGATGAATTTTTGTTACCATTCGAGCTTTCCTCCATTCTGTTATTAACAGCCATGGTGGGAGCCATATTATTAGCTAAAAAAGATAAGAAAGAAGCCTGATGGATCATATTGTTCAAAATATACAAGGAATACCATTAAATCATTATTTGATTTTTTGCAGTATTGTTTTTGCGATCGGAGTGATCGGCGTTTTGATTCGGAGAAATGTCATCATCATTATGATGTCTATCGAATTGATGTTGAACTCCGTTAACCTGTTGTTGGCTGCTTTTTCGGCTTATCGCGGAGATGCCAGTGGACAGGTTTTTGTATTTTTCGTGATGGCTTTAGCTGCGGCAGAGGTCGCGGTGGGTTTAGCTATCGTCATTATGGTCTATAGAAATACGAAATCCGTGGATTTGGAATCCTTGAGTAAATTACGATGGTAGGGATAGTATAGGATAATGAAAAAATACATGGTTTTTTACTTTTTAATTTTGCCTTTTTAATTAGTTATATGATAGAACTTATTTGGTTAATTCCTTTATTACCGTTGTTGGGTTTTCTGATAAATGGACTGGGGCAAAATGTCCTGCCAAAACCGCTTATCGGTATATTAGGCAGTGGCGTAGTATTCGCTTCTTTTTTGATAAGCTGTGTTCTTTTTGGAGAGGTAAATACCGCACGGAGTGCAGGCGAAGCAGGGACTTTTACCTACCAGCTGTTTGACTGGATATCCGTGGGGAGTTTTAATCTTTCGTTTTCCTTTTTACTCGATCCGCTGAGCGCTATTATGTTGCTTATCGTGACAGGAATAGGGTTTTTAATCCATTTATATTCCTACAGTTATATGGAACACGACGAAGGTTTTGGCAAGTTTTTTTCGTATCTTAACTTGTTCATTTTCTTTATGTTGCTGCTCGTATTAGGATCAAATTATCTCATTATGTTCATAGGTTGGGAAGGTGTAGGACTTTGTTCTTATCTTTTGATAGGCTTCTGGTATAAAAACGTGGACTATTCGTCTGCAGCGAAGAAAGCTTTCGTTATGAATAGAATAGGTGATCTCGGCTTTTTGATTGCCGTTTTTGCGATCATTGCCACATTTGGGTCATTGGAATTCGGGGAAGTACTTCCTGCTGCTGCGCAGCTGCCCATGGGGGATACCGCACTTCTACTTATTACCTTGATGTTGTTTATTGCAGCCACAGGGAAATCAGCGCAGCTACCTTTATTCACCTGGTTGCCTGATGCTATGGCTGGACCGACGCCTGTCTCTGCACTGATTCACGCGGCTACGATGGTGACTGCCGGAATCTATATGATTGCCCGATCCAATATCCTGTTTACCCTATCGCCGATTACTATGCAGATTATCGCGGTCGTCGGTCTGGCAACAGCATTGCTGGCGGCATGTATTGCTATCACCCAAAATGATATCAAGAAAGTGTTGGCCTATTCCACCGTGTCACAGTTGGGTTATATGTTCTTGGGCTTAGGTGTGGGTGCATTCACTGGGGCATTTTTCCATGTATTGACGCATGCCTTCTTCAAGGCCCTGCTATTCTTGGGGGCTGGCTCGGTTATTCATGCCATGAGCAACGAGCAAGATATGCGTATGATGGGAGGATTGAAAAAGAAATTACCTATTACTTATATAACCATGTTAATAGGTACCATTGCAATAGCTGGTATTCCACCATTATCCGGTTTCTTCTCGAAAGATGAGATTTTAGCCTATGCTTTTTTTGCTAGCCCCGTATTTTGGGTGTTAGGCTTTATCGGGGCATTATTTACGGCATTTTATATGTTTCGTCTGTTGGCCCTTACTTTCTTTGGGAAATTCAGAGGTACGGAGGAGCAAAAACATCACGTGCATGAGTCGCCGTGGCAGATGACGCTGCCCCTAATCGTGTTAGCCGTTTTTGCAGCTGTCGGTGGATGTTTGAACATTCCGGCGGCCTTGCATGGAAATAGCTGGCTTGCCCAGTTCCTTGCCCCGATTTTTGCAGATAGTCAAACTATAGCGCAACCCTTTCATCTGGAGCACACAACCGAGTATATATTAATGGCGGCATCGACAGTAGGTGCGTTAGCCATGGCTTTCTACGCCATTAATACGTATCGGCGTAATGTATCGGTCACAGATACTTCAAAAGGTGGGGTGTTATACAAGCTATCTTATCATAAGTTCTATATCGATGAAATCTATCAAGCACTTGTTGTGAAGCCGTTGGATGCTGCATCACGAGCTTTTTATAAGGTGGTGGATCGGGACGGGATTGATCGGTTGGTGCATGCGGTAGGAGATTTTTTCATCCTATCGGGCAGAGGTATCCGTCAGGTTCAGAATGGACACGTCGGGTTCTATATATTTATGATGGTCGTGGGTGTTATTGCGATTATGGTATACGGATTTTTGCATGTTTAGTTTTTTAATGAATGGATAACTTATTTATACTGCTGTTATTTCCTACGTTGAGTGCAATAGTGCTTAGCTTTGTCAAATCTTCCTCGTTGGCCAGAGGATTTGGACTTGGGGCATCGTTGGTTCAGTTGGCATTGACGATACCGTTTGTCTGTGCTTTTATACCAAATGCCGAGGTTCAGTTTGAACAAGCGCTTCCTTGGATTTCTACCCTAGGTATTTCTTTTCATATCGGTATAGATGGCATTAGCCTTCCATTGGTTTTGTTGACCAATGTGCTTATCCCTTTGATCATCTTGTCTGGTTTTAGAAAACAGCATACCGGTAGTTTCTATGCCTTGATTCTATTTATGCAAACCGGGCTGTTACTGGTATTTACGGCTTTAGATGCGTTTAGCTTTTATGTAGGATGGGAAATTGCGTTGATACCCATATATTTTATCTGTGCCTTATGGGGCGGACCCGATCGTATACGGGTCAATTTGAAATTCTTCGTGTACACGTTTTTGGGTAGTATCTTTATGCTGATCGGTATTATTTATTTGTATCAGCAAAATCCGAATAAAGATTTTGAATGGACTTCTTTCATTCATCTTATCCTGAGCGAGTCCGAACAGCGATGGTTATTTTGGGCATTCTTTTTGGCTTTCGCGATTAAAATCCCGATCCTTCCATTCCATACTTGGCAGCCAGATACATATACCAATGCACCAGCAGCGGGTACTATGCTCTTAGCGGGTATTATGTTGAAAATGGGGGTATATGGATTAATCCGCTGGTTAATACCTATTGTACCTGCCGGGGTTGCTGCCTACGGGTCGTTGGTATTCGTATTATGTATCGTGGGTATTGTCTACGCTTCTATCATTGCATTTCAACAGCAAGATGCTAAACGCCTTATCGCCTATTCGTCTATAGCCCACGTGGGATTAATTAGTGCTGGCGTATTTGCATGGAATACGACAGGTTTGCAGGGTGCCATCCTTCAAATGGTCAATCACGGTATCATTGTCGTTGGCTTATTTTTCGTTATTGATATTCTGGAAGACAGAACAGGTACACGTCTACTGGATGGGTTGGGCGGACTTGCTGACCGCATGAAGAAACTGGCCGCTTTTTTCTTAATTATTATTATGGCCGGCATAGGACTACCCCTTACGAATGGCTTTATCGGCGAGTTTCTCCTGTTAAAAGGCTTGTTCCAAGTCCATGTCTGGGCCATGGCAGTGGCTGGTCTTACGCTTATTTTTGGCGCCGTCTATATGTTGCGGTTATTCCAGAAAACGATGTTGGGGCCAATGGAATCAAAGTATGGGGCCGTGAAGGATATAAATGGGTATGAAGTGTTATTATTGGGCGTGGTCGTCATTTTGATTATCGTTATTGGTGTTTATCCCAACGCATTACTTCGATTGTCGGAGGCATCTGTAACACGTTTAGTTCAACAAATCAGTTTTTAAGACGATTATATAGTTTAAGAAATTATGGCTGCGATTATTACGCTATCATTATTAGGAATAGTATTACTTTATATAGGATTGTATAAAGCAAAAAAGGCATTGTTACCTACGACGCTCATCGGCCTATTGGTTGCCTTGGGCTTTGAAATTTGTGACTGGGGAAAGGAAGCCGTCCCACTGTTTCATGGAATGGTTATCTTCGATCATTTTGCACTATCCTTCTCGATATTGTGTATTCTGCTGACTGCCTTGATTTTATTGTTATCAAAAGCTTATTTTAGCGCCATCAGTACGAATATTGCGGAGTATTATTGCTTGATTGTGTTTTCACTGACCGGAGCTCTCCTGGTCAATGCTTACCATAATTTTGCGATCCTATTTATCGGTATAGAAATTATGTCGGTGGCCTTGTATATCTTGGCGGGTATCCGACGAAAAGATCTTTATTCCAATGAAGCGTCCCTGAAATATTTTATTATGGGCGCGTTTTCTACCGGTTTCTTACTGTTTGGTATTACATTGCTATATGGCGCTACGGGGACATTTGATCTGAGCGGACTTCGTCAGTATGTGGTAGACACACCCCAAGGTATATCTCCTTTATTCTATGCAGGTATACTATTTATGTTGGTAGGGCTATGCTTTAAGGTCGGTGCTGCACCCTTTCATTTCTGGGTTCCGGACGTCTATGATGGGTCGCCGATCTTGATAACCACATATATGAGTACCGTTGTCAAGGTCGCTTCTTTTGCCGCTTTCTTAAGGTTATTTGACTATGTTTTTGCAGCGTTGAATGATTTTTGGACCCCTATTCTGCTGGCTGTTATTGTGATTACATTGTTCGTAGGAAACATATCTGCGTTAATGCAGACGAGTTTTAAGCGTATGTTGGCTTACTCCAGCGTGGCACATGCGGGTTATATGTTATTTGCGATACTTAGTCTGGGAGCAAACTCCGCTTCGGGTATTTTTGTATATGCTGTTGCCTACTCCTTATCCTCGGTAGTCGGTTTTGGTACATTGATATTGGTTAAGAAATATAACGGATCAGATCAGTTTATCGCATTTAATGGGCTTGGAAAGTCGAATCCGCTTTTGGCTGTGACACTGACATTAGCGATGTTGTCTTTGGCAGGAATTCCGTTGACTGCAGGATTTATCGGGAAATTTATGATGTTCACCACAGCGATGAACGATTATCATATCACACTCCTCTTGTTAGCGGCTGTTAATGCGATCATCGGCGTATTCTACTATCTACGTGTTATTGTCCACATGTATTTCAAAAGCGCAGAAGAAGGAACAACACCTTTCGTCATGCCGTTAAATTTTAAGATGGTGTTTGTTATTGCCGCGATCTTAACCTTAGCTGTAGGGATTTATCCGCAATGTCTGATTGGATTATTTTAGTATTTTCCAAAGGTTCCTTTGGCTTTTAGATTTTGAATATTTACTTTTAATCTCTCATGGCTTTAGCATATCTAAGAGAACTGGATCATGATACCCGGTTTGCAATCTGGAAAATAGAAGAGACAGCCGAAGAACTCCTGAGCAAGTTGCAATTGGATGAAGAAGAAAAGTGCAGATTGCAGCAAATGAGTAAAGGCAAGCGCTCACTACACTGGCTTGCGACGCGGGTTTTGTTGCGCTACCTGCTGCAAACGGATCAATATATTCATTGCCCCTCAGATGCGAATGGAAAACCGTATCTCCCGGATTATCCCTATCAGATTTCACTGACACATTCTTTTGATTTTGCCGGTGTCATGTTGAGTACCAAAGGGGCCTGTGGAATAGATCTTGAACTCATCAAAGAGAAGGTGGTTCGCATAAGGGAAAAATTCTTGAAACCCGAAGAATTGCAGTTTATCCGGAAGGAAGATGAAGTAGCCCAAATGTATGCCTGTTGGTGTGCAAAAGAAGCGGTCTATAAATTACAGGGCAATAGAGGTGTCTCCTTCTTACATGATATGACCATACATCCTTTTACGTACAGGGCTCAAGGCGTGATGACGGTCGACCTGTTTAAGGCACAGCAGAAATTCTCCTTTCAGGTTTATTACGAAAAATTCCAGGATTACATGCTCGGTTATGTAGTCGAATAATTAGAGCGACTGTCCATCCTGTAACGTCTGCTTTTTTAATGAGAGGCGTTTGTTTGCTTTATATATCCGGACAGCAATCAGGAAGTATGTCAATAACAAGGGACCGTATACGAGCCCCATTATACCAAATAGCGGGATACCGATGATGACGCCTACTACTGTGATAACGGGATGTATATCTCCTATTCTCTTAGCGATTATCAGACGAAGGACGTTGTCAATATTGATGACAAGTCCAAAGCCCCATATCAATAATCCGATACCTTCCCAAGTATGACCCTGAGATAGTAGAATTAATGAGGCCGGAACAAAAATCAAGGGCGGCCCTAATAAGGGGATAAAAGAAAGAATCGCACATATCACCCCCCAAAACAAGGGGTCTTTTGCGCCGAAAATCAAAAAGCCTACAGATAGAAATGCGCCTTGAACAATAGCGATAAAGGTCTGTCCGATAATATTCGAATAGGTGATGTTCTTCAGCTCTTCACCGAAGACTACTGCACTTTCATCATCAAAAGGCATATAATGGATGAGGCTGTTTTCGAAGCCTTTATAATTTACAAACAGGAAATAAAGGATAAAGTACATCACTGTCACTTCAAGAAACAGATTGGCGGCACCTCCAAGTATAGAAGTCAGCAATCCACCGAGATAAGATGCGCTAGCTTCCAGTTGCTCTTTGAGAAAGTCCGGTTTGCCAAACTTATCGCCCACAAAGGTATTGACCGCGTCGACAAGTTGGTTGATCCATGCCGGGTTCTTCTGTAATGCTATAGCCTTATTGACCAGCATGGTGCCTATCCCTGCAAAGGGCAATACAATAATGAAAATGGAAAGAATGATGATCACGACAGCGGAGAGAGGCTTGGGCCATCGCCATTTTTCAATCAGAAACCGGTTTAGATTTCGAAATAGGGTATACATCACTAAGGTGCCTAATATAGCCCCAAATATTCCCTTTAGCGCATACAATAATATGCCCCCCAGCACAATAACGATAAGCAAAATAATAATGTTCCTTTCGCGTTGGGAAAAAACGGCATTGTTACTCATAAAACAAATATATAGTCAACTATGATAACAATATTTTAAAAATTTGGTTTTCGTCGTTCAAGAAAGGCTTTGATCCCTTCTCGGCTATCGGCTGTGCCAAAGCTTTCACCAAATAAATCAATCTCTGTTTGCTGCCCGGTTTTTGGATCTTCTAAGCCGGCTTGAATGGCTTTTATCGCGTAGGCTATAGCCTGCTTTGGGCGTGTAAATATGGTCGTTAATAATTGAAGACAGGTTTCTATAAGTTCTCCCATGGGCACCACACGGTTAACAAGCCCCCAGCTGAGGGCATCTGCCGCGCCGATCATCTCTCCCGTCATAATCATCTCCAGCGCTTTCCCTCGCCCGACGAGCTGTGGTAAGCGTTGTGTGCCGCCATATCCCGGGATAATTCCTAAGGACACCTCAGGCAGTCCAAATCGAGCCGAGTCCGATGCTATCCGTATGTGACAAGCCATAGCCAGTTCCAATCCGCCGCCCAGTGCAAAACCGTTTACGGCTGCTATCACCGGCTTCTCGAAATTTTGGATACGGTCCATGACGTGTGTGTGTCCATAGTGTGCCATCTGTTTGGCTTCTGCAACACGTATTCCTTCAAACTCACCGATATCGGCTCCGGCGACAAAAGCTTTTTGTCCTGCACCGGTTAATATAATACCACGAACACTCTCATCTTTCTCCAAGGCGCTTAACACACGGCTTAGTTCTTCTAATGTTTCCCCATTGAGCGCGTTCAACTTCGCGCTTCGGTTGATCGTCACAATGGCAGCCTGTCCTTCCTGCTGAACAAGGATTGTATTCCATGTTTCCATGTTATCAAAAATTAATGTTTAACGAGACCTTGAATCGTTCGCGGGTAACATCGGCGTGCTGCAAATAATTATACCGGTAAAAGTACTGTAGCCGAAGGATTTTGAACACATTATCCAACCCTACATATCCTTCCCAATACGGATATTTTCCGATGGGGTAGGTCAATGTATTTCCCTCTTCGTCCCGATCAAAATTTACGACTTCTGCGCTTTTGTAAGGGTTATTATTATCGGATAACTGTCCGTAAAACATCCGCGTTCCCCAGATTTCCCGTAGTTTAAACCATTTAATCAACGGGATTTTATTCAAGAAGAAGCCATGAAACTGATGGTCGTACGACAATTTGACAAATTGATCGGCCACAAATTCCATGGAATTGACCAGTTCAAAAGACATGCTATGCCGGTCATTGTTGGCCTGCACAGTTGGCATCTCCAGTAGCGGATAGGGGAGTACACCCCAGATCTTTCCGCCTGTAATGGTCATATCACCATACCCCAATTGATTCATAAACCAGCGCTTGGACGCCGAAATGCGTAAGGCGTCATAAGTGAAGTGACTCGACCAGAAGCCGTCTAATCCTTTATTATATTGTACGCTGAAAACCGGATAGCGCTCGATAAGCGAGGTCCGATAAATGTTACGGTAATAGAACTTCTCCTTTGGAGCCCAGCGTAATACAAATTGCATGTCGTTGGTGTTGATTGCCGTAAGTTTTTCATTCGGGTTTCCCGATAATGGAAACGATAAATCGCCCAAAGGATTCCGGCGCTGATGTGTGAAGTGTGTAGCGACGCTGAGATGGTTGCCGAACTCCAGGACATGCCCCAAGCGGTAAGCCTCCGTATCCAGCCATTTTTTTGGGCGTGTTGATCGGAATCCTTGAAAGAAGCTGTCTCCTTTCAGAAAACCGAGACTTCTGCCCGGGTCAAATACGTCCTGCTGGACCATACCTTCCAAATAATGTGAGGGGAAGTTAAAGACAGACTTTCCGTTGAGCGACTGTGCTGCTCTTACGTAATATTTGAATTTTTGATCACGTGTTCCGTAAGCGAGATAGCCTTCCAAATAGGTTTTCTCCGATAGTTCTCCTGTTGTCCGTCCTCCTATGCGAAAACGGTTGCCCTCCCAATTATTTTGATGATAGGCATATTCAAGTGGCCCCAATTCAAATTTGCCCAAAGAATAATAACTTTGTGCCAACAGGTAACCTACGGATAATAAGGTGTTAAAAGTCTTTACATGATTTAGACTGTCTACATTGGAGTAGGTCTTCTGCTCTACCGGATTGAGCTGGATTGGACGTTGTTGCGAGAAAGACAGTGAAGGATCGATGCGCGTTTCCGTTGGAGCACCACTAAATATCCCAGAAGGAATGTCGTCGTTAAAATTATAATGACTATTTAGGCTCATGCGCTCCCCAAATACGGCATCGCGTTTGCCACGGCCAAAAATTACGAGTACCCGTGTGGTGTCTTGCAACATGATTCCTTCTTCATTTGGCGAATAGGATAGATTAACGGTTAACCCATTTACCCAGTTGATGTTCATTTTCCGGTCAATCTGCATGCGCGCATGCTTCACCGCATATCGACCATCCAAAGAGATGGCGAGCTCGCCCTGGAAGAGTAAGTCTGTTTTGTTGAAAGGTTCAAAACGCAGGCGCACATAGGGTTCACCGGCCGTTTTTACGGTGTCGATCAGGTAATATTTATAATACGTTTTTGCATTGTCAGCTATAGGGCTTAAAAACTGCTTGTTGATAAAAAATATACTTTCATCGTAGATATCGACCGGTTGAAACAGGTAATTTAGATACGATTGGATATTGTCATTATTGATGTACTTGGCATTAAACTCGGTCTTTTCCTGCGCCCGGATAATTTTTTTTGATCGTGAGGGGTCTTGCTTCGTATACTGGTCCGAAAGTACCTCTTCCATATACATCGTTAGCAGCTCATTACCGGGCATGCTACTCGTATCCACATTACGGAAAAAAAAGCTCATCTTCCCAAGTTTTGTTTTTAACAGCTCATTGGGATCGACCAGTCCGAATTTGATTTTTTCGTATTGTTGATAGTGGAGATTGTCCTTTTTTGAAAGTCTGTTTTGATTCTTATGCTGAATAACCAGATCGATAAGCTCGGCAGCAGGGTTTTTCCGTCGATATTTGACTCGTTTATGGATGTCCACGACCTCTATGGTATGTTCATCTTCAACAAGAAAGACCTCAATGCTTGTATCTTGTGGAGAAAGGCTGTATGTCGATCGTTGATATCCGACGAGGGAAAATGAGAGCTGCTGATCCTTCGCGGATAGAGAAAGTTGAAAAAAACCGCTGGTGTCTGTCGACGTGCCTTGTATAGAGATATCTGTACGCACGGATACACCCGCAATTCCCTTTCCGGTGTGACTATCGTATACTCTACCTGTTAGTTTTGTCTGCGCCAAACTAGGAACCATCAGTAACATCGCATATACAGTTATCGCAAGGTATCGTAACAGCAAAACAAACTCTTCTCTCATAAACAACTCTAGTCGATCATAAAGATACAACTTGTGGAGAAAGTTCAAGGCTTCGGTGGATAATTTTTGTTATTTTTGAAAAGAACACCACACAATAATATTGATTACCCAGGAAACCATAGGCAAAGTATTGGATACCGCTCGTATTGAGGAGGTGGTGGGGGACTTTGTGGACCTCAAAAAAAGAGGGAGTTCCTTAATCGGAAATTGTCCTTTTCATCAAGAGAAAACGCCTTCTTTCCATGTTTCTGTGGCGAAGGGAATTTACAAATGCTTCGGATGTGGTGTCGGTGGTGATGCGCTTAAGTTTGTTATGGAGTTGGAAAAATACTCTTATCCCGAAGCGATCCGTTATCTGGCCACCAAATATCATATTGAGGTCGAAGAGACCGAACGCACACCCGAGCAACTCGTCGCACAGGATCGACGAGAGAGCTTATATGTATTGAGCCAATGGGCGGGAAAATTCTTTCAGCAACAGCTTTGGGAGACAGAGCTGGGGCAGTCTATAGGTTTGTCTTATTTTAAAGAACGGGGCTACCGCGAGGATATCATCAAAAAATTTGAGCTCGGCTATTCTCCGGATCAATGGACCGCATTGGTTGATGCTGCAAAATCAGAAGGTTTTCAGGAGGCTTATCTAGCAGAAATCGGATTGGCCGTTGTCCGTGATGACAAGAGCCTCTATGATCGTTTCCGAGGACGGGTTATCTTCCCCATCCACAATTTAACGGGCCGCGTCATCGGCTTCGGGGGGCGTACGCTAAAGACCGAAAAGTCAGTTCCGAAATACGTCAACTCGCCCGAAAGTGAAATCTATCACAAATCCGATGTGCTTTATGGCCTCAGCTTGGCCCGGAAAGCTATCATGGATGCAGATCTCTGTTATCTGGTAGAGGGGTATGCCGATGTGATTTCCATGCATCAGGCCGGAGTCGAAAATGTGGTATCTTCCTCGGGGACTTCCCTCACGTCAGGCCAGATTAAACTGCTGTCCAGATTTACAAAGAACGTTGTCATCCTCTATGATGGTGATGCAGCGGGTATAAAGGCATCGTTGCGAGGTACCGACATGTTGCTGGAAGAAGGACTAAATGTCAAGGTTCTTCTCTTCCCCGACGGTAATGACCCCGATTCGTATGTGCAACAGGTCGGATCTACCGCTTTTAAGGAATATATTCAGACACAGCAGGAAGATTTTATTTTTTACAAGACCCACATTCTTTTACAAGATGCCCAAGATGATCCGATAAAGCGGGCGGAGGTCATTCGAGATGTGGTGGAAAGTATCTCTTTGATCCCCGATGAAATCAAGGTTTCGCTTTTTATAAAACAATGCAGTACCCTGCTCGATATCGAAGAAAGAGCGCTTCTGACCGAGTTGAATAAGATCAGAATAGCACGAAGCAAGGAAAACGATCGGAAAAAGAATCTCCAAAGCCGCCACGGCAGCGATACGCCGCCGGCAGACTTTCTGTTGGCAGATCCCGAAGAAAGGCAGCATCATGACCAGCTTTCGTCTCCGGATATAGGTTTGACAAGTGAAATCAGGCAAGAGCGCGAAATCGTACGTATTCTGCTTAATTATGGTAGCGAACTTGTCTCTTGGGAAGGGGATGGGAGTGTTCCCATTGCGCCCTACCTGTTACAAAATATTAATGATGTTGATTTTGTCGATAAGCCAAGTCTGACGATTGTCGAAGAGTTCAAAAGACAAGCTGAAAATTTCGAAGTGCCCGAAGCGAAATTTTTCCTCTCTCATGAAGATAAGGACGTTGCCGAGTTAGCGGTTGATTGCATGGCGACACAATATGAAATCAGTCCCAATTGGAACGACGATAAGCGGAAGATTTACGTTAGTGAAGAAAGTGAACACTTAAAGGAACTGGTGTTGCAGGCTATCTACCGGATTAAGAAAAGGAAATGTGCGGTAAAAATGGCAAAAATCCGGGAAGAGATGAAAAAGCCACAGTCTTCGGAAGATATGGAGATATTGCTGTTCAAATATCAAAAGCTGAAAGAAGCGGAAAACACGTTAGGTCAGTTTTTGGGAAATATTGTTATTCGTTAGCAATCATGGCCGAACATTTGGAATCCGGATCTTTAGGTGAGGCATTAGCGGCAAAATATCTGAAAGAACGAGGCTATACGATACTTTTTCAAAACTGGCGTTTTAAGCATTTAGAGGTAGATATCATCGCCAAAAATGAAGGTATATTGGTCTTCGTGGAGATAAAAGCCCGGACGAGCGAACAATATGGACAGCCGTATGAGTTTGTCGACCAACAGAAGCAAGCGCGGTTAATCCGTGCGGCAGATGCTTTTTTAGCGCGTAATTCATATACTGGAGACATTCGGTTTGATATAGTATCCGTATATTTATCTTCACAAAAGATTGAATTGATAAAAGATGCTTTCTGGAGCTATTAAATACATAAAGATGAATAAAGGTTTACTTTCCGTGTTTTCGTTGTTTTTGCTGCTCAGTGTGATAGGCTGTAGCACGCCGAGCAAATTGGAATTTGTTAGTCCGGCATCCGGACATCGGGCGCTCTACGGCGAGACGTTAAAAATCACACTAAGCTTTCCGAATACGGCGCTCGATTCCGTCGTGTATGCGATGGATGGGAATGTCATTGAACGGAGACAAGATACGTCCAGCGTGACTGTAGATACAAAATTATTTGGCTTGGGTGATCGTTCGTTGACAGCTAAAGTCTATATTGGAGGCAAGGAGGATATAGCGTATAGTAAAATCCTGATCTTACCCGAATCAGCCAAAAACTACGGTTTTGAGGTTGTGCAGACCTATCCCCATGCGACCGATGCCTTTACCCAGGGATTGCAGTTCGCAGATGGTGTGCTTTACGAAAGTACGGGCAACCCCAGCGGTACGGATCTGCGGTCTTCCTTGCGAAAGGTAGAACTTACTACAGGAAAGGTCCTACAGAAAGAAGAAATTGACGAAAGCTATTTTGGTGAGGGGATGACTATTGTCGGCGATAAGATCGTATTCTTGACTTGGCAGAGCAATGTCGGTTTTTTTTATGATAAAGAGACTTTCCAGAAGCTCGGGTCCTTCCCCTATGGAAATAGCAGGCAAGGTTGGGGGTTAACATATGACGGACAACGTTTAATCAAGTCGGACGGGTCTAATAGACTGTATTTTTTGGATGCCAAAACCGGAAAAGAGCAAGATGTTATTTCCGTGTACGATGAAAACGGGGCTGTAGATCAGCTTAATGAGTTAGAATATATCGATGGGAAAGTGTATGCCAATGTGTATCAGAAAGATATTATTGTGATCATTAATCCCCAATCGGGAGCAGTGGAGGGACGGATCAATCTCGTCGGTCTATACACTGAAAATCGACAACCTTATGATAACGAACTGAATGGGATAGCTTATGATACGATAGGCAAGCGCCTATTTGTTACTGGTAAGTTGTGGTCTAAACTCTTCGAAATCAAAATGGTGGCCCGGTAATGGAAGATTGCCTATAAAAGAGTTGCTGGAATTCAATGAATAACGTATTTTTGGGGCCAGCCTGTATAGCGCAGACTTGCAATACAATCAAATGATATTATCGGATATTAGAATTTTGGAAGAAATCGAAAATGGCTCTATTGTTATTGAACCATTTGATCGAAAATGTCTGGGTACAAACTCCTACGACGTACATTTGGGGAAGTACCTGGCGAAATACAAAGATGGTATTCTCGACGCCAAGAAGCACAACGAGATTGAGCATTTTGATATTCCCGAAGAGGGGTATGTCCTGGAACCCGGCACATTATACCTGGGTGTGACACTTGAGTATACCGAGACACATGCACACGTGCCGTTTTTGGAAGGAAAATCAAGTACAGGGCGTCTGGGAATAGATATTCATGCCACGGCAGGTAAAGGTGACGTTGGATTTTGCAATACCTGGACCCTCGAGATATCCGTCGCACAGCCCGTACGGGTCTATGCCGGAATGCCTATAGGTCAGTTGATTTACTTCGTCGTCGAGGGTGATATCGAAACGTTTTATAATTCCAAAGGAAACGCAAAATACAATAACAAGACGATCCGGCCTGTAGAAAGCATGATGTGGAAGAATGCTTTTTAGTTATTTAATTTGATAAATCCCCCATCAATCGGATAATCGTTTCCTGTAATAAAGCTTGCATCATCGCTGCATAGAAATAGTGCTAATTGAGCGATTTCTTCCGGTTGAGCCATTCTACCAATAGGTTGGGATTTTGACAGGTTTTGGAGCATTTCGGTTTCTTTTCCCGGATAATTTTGAGCTACAAAACCATCTACAAAGGAGGTATGTACGCGTGCGGGAGAAATACTGTTACAACGGATTCCGTAAGCTAAATAGTCACGGGCAATAGATAAGGTCATTGCGTATACGGCTCCTTTACTCATAGAGTAGGCAAATCGATCCGAAATACCCACTAAAGCGGCTATCGAAGCCATATTTAAAATAACACCTCCTCCTTTATTTTTCATAATCGGAACAGCGGCGTACAGCGTATTATACACGCCCCTTAGGTTGACATTCAACACCCGTTCAAAGGCGGCTTTGTCGCAATGTTCGACATTGCCTACATGTGCTATTCCTGCATTATTGATCAAAATATCTATAATCGCAAAAGATTGAATGGTTTGCAATACAGCCGTTTGATTGGAAACATCACAAAAATGAAACGAGGCTTTCTTCCCTTGATGTTGGAGATGTTCGACAACTGCTGAAGCATGTTCTTTATCCATATCCAAAATATGTACATCGGCTCCTTCAAATGCAAACAATTCGGCGATAGCTTTCCCAATACCGCTCCCTCCTCCTGTGATCAGGGTGATTTTATTATTTAGTTTCGGCATATTTATTATTTGATAGCTTGTTGGATCCTGGCATCGGTAATGCATCCCGATGACGCAGAGGAGACGAGTTGACTGTATTTGTATAGAATACCATAATCAACCTTTACATCCGGCTTGATCCAGTTGGTCTTTCTCCTTTTTAGCTCTTCGTCTTCAATATCCAGCATGATGAGGTGGTTTGTAATATCAATCGTGATGTTGTCGCCATTCTGTAAGAGCGCGATAGGCCCTCCCTCAAACGCTTCGGGCACAATGTGTCCGACGACAAATCCGTGGGTTCCCCCCGAAAACCGGCCATCGGTAATCAGTGCGACTTCTTTGCCCAAGCCAGCGCCCATAATAGCTGCCGTAACCTTAAGCATTTCCGGCATGCCTGGCCCTCCTTTAGGGCCCACGTAGCGGATGACAATAATGTCACCTTTATAGATATCTCCCTTTTTTACGGCTGCAACGGTGTCATCTTCATTGTCGAATACTTTGGCTTTTCCTGTGAAAAAGTCACCCTCTTTGCCCGTAATCTTCGCAACGGATCCTTGAGGAGCCAAATTGCCATACAGGATCTGTAAGTGTCCCGATGATTTGATAGGCTTTTTCACAGGATATAGTATGCCTAATTCATTGTTCCATGGCGCTATGTTTTCTAGATTTTCCCTGAGCGATTTTCCTGTTACAGTCATACATTCACCATGGAGAAGCCCTTCTTCCAACAGTATCTTTAAAATAGCAGGCGTACCTCCACTATCATGCACATCTTCCATAAGGTATTTCCCGCTAGGTTTTAGATCCGCGATCAAGGGGGTATGGTCACTGATGTATTGGAAGTCATCCAAAGATAAGTCGAGGCCGTAAGCTTTGGCAATAGCCAGATAATGTAGTACCGCATTGGTGGAACCGCCCAGTGCCATGACCACCGTCAAGGCATTTTCTAAGGATTTATTCGTGACGATATCCCGAGGCTTCAGATCCAATAGAAGAAGATTTTTCATCGCCTGAGCGGCGTCGACACATTCCTGTCTTTTTTCTTTGCTGATAGCAGGATTGGAAGAACTGAAGGGAAGCGATAGCCCCAACGCTTCAATGGATGATGACATGGTGTTAGCCGTGTACATCCCTCCACATGATCCGGCACCAGGGCATGCCGATCGAATAATTTCGCTTAATTCTGCTTGATCAATCATGCCTGCAACTTTTGCACCGTATGCTTCGAATGTAGACAGTACATTGATTTTTTCGCCCTTGTGTCTACCCGAATGGATACTGCCGCCATAGATCATCAAGGAGGGCCTGTTGAGACGACCCATGGCAATCGCTGCCCCCGGCATATTTTTGTCACACCCCATGACTGTAATCAATCCATCGTACCATTGCCCACCCATGACTGTTTCGATACAGTCTGCTATCAGATCCCGGGAAGGTAAAGAAAAATTCATTCCTGCTGTCCCCATGCTAATAGCATCGCTAACCCCTATAGTGTTGAAGGTTAATCCATTAAGATCGATGCTGTTTAGGGATGACGCAGTTATCTCTGCGAGTTCATTGAGGTGCATATTGCAGGGGTTTCCCGCGTATCCTGCACTAGCCACACCTATTTGAGGTAGTTTGATTGTTCTTTCGTCTAGGCCGATCGCATGTAACATGGCACGGGAGCCTGGTTGATCTTCATTCTCTGTGAGTTTACGGCTATACTTGTTTAAAATAGTCTCCATATTAAAATGTATAAATAATATAATGTGATAATCAAAGAATGGGTATTCCCCCATGATTGCTGGATTCATAGGCTGCTTCTACGAGGCGCATTGTCTCGAGTGCGTGTCGTACAGATGTGACATGTGGTGCATCAGTACGCTCTGCTGCAAGCATAAGGTCTGCCATAGTAGCCATGAACGCGTCGGGATACCATGAACCTGAAATATTTGCTTGCCTCCACCCATGGAGATTGTCATCATTGAAATAATATTCGAAAGCGTCGGCTTCCCCCATTGGAAAATTGATATTCTTTCCTAAAGTGACTTTAATCGCTCCTTGGGTGCCTTCCCATTTTACGAAGGAATCCTGGTGTTTCAACCCGAAATCATGGCCGTGATTGGTATTGACAAACGCTCGGATGGGTTTGTCATAATCGAAGACCACAACCGATCTCGTAGATGCCAACTGCATTTGCTTCGGGTGTTGAAAGGTTTTTGCGTATATATATTGGGGCATTCCTAGGAAATAACGGATCATGTCCATATAGTGGATACTGTGATACAGCATCTCCATTCGGGGTAAATCAAATAGAAAATCCCATAGTCCCCAGGGGTGATGAATATTCATGCGTATTTCCATATCGTGTAATTCGCCGATATAACCTTGGTCTATCAGATTCTTGGCGACAGTAATAGAAGGAATCAACTTCATTTGAAAGTTGACACTCGCCGTGAATTGTCTTTGTTCGCATATATTAAAAATTTCTTGGGCAGCCTGTAGAGTTTCACCCATTGGTTTTTGCATCATAACTATTGATCCTATAGGCAGTTTGGGCAAAATGTCAATTAGCTGGGACGCCGGAACGGCAATATCATAGATACAGTCTTGGGGCGAAGATTGTATAAGTTCATCTAGCGAAGAAAAGACTCTATAGATGTTAAACTGATCGGCCAGTTTTTGAGATCGCTCTACATGCACGTCAAAGATGCCAGACACTGGCCAAGCAGCTTTTTGGTAGGCAGGCAGATGAGCTTCTTCTACGATACCGCCAGCACCTATAACTACGATCGGCCGTATACGAGTTGGCATTTTTATTTCATGGGTAAATAGGGTTGAGTTATTCATGCGTAGCAATCTTATAGAAATTCAACGTATTAGCATAAAATATCCTATGTAGGTCAAGGCCATCACATAATTCTATGGCTGCAGAATACCACTTATCATAAGATGTAGCCAAGGTCACAACAGGCCAATCGCTACCGAACATAAGGCGGTCTGAGCCAAAATACTTGAGTACCGTATGAAAGTAAGGTTTTAACGTTGCCACATCCCAGTTTTGCCAGTCAGCCTCCGTCACCAATCCTGATAGTTTGCAGTAGGTTTGCGGATGAGCTGCAATTCTTTTTATGGCCTTTTCCCATGCTTTGAACTCATTTGCCTTGATGTTAGGTTTGCCAAAATGATCTAAGACAAATCTATGTTCAGGTTTGGACTCGACCAAACCGACCGCGGCGGGTATTTGGGACGCCGTGACACAAAGGTCAAAACTGAGATCGTATTTTAACAAGAGATCCATTTGCCGTATAAAATTGGTGTTTTTGTACAGAGACGACGGATGTTCTTCCAATCGGCGGATACCTTTTATCAACGGAAATTCACGTAGTAAGTCTGCCAGTTCCTTGTCATCTTGCACATATTCCAACGGAAAATAGGAAACGATTGCTTGGATACGATGGTCAGTCTGGGCGATGTGATTGATGTAATGTAACTCGTCTCTGTAACGGTTTGGTTCACATTCACATTGTACAAATACGATGTTTTCGATCTGAATGTCACCTATAGCCTCATCATATTCTTCGATCCCAAGATTCATATTGATTTTGGGGAAATTATCCAGCCAGGGATATTTGATTTTTTCTACATTCCAGAAATGTACATGTGCATCCGATATTTTCACTATTTGCCTGTTTCTGTTCACCATATAATTGGATTTTAAAGGTAGAATCAATTCAACCAGAATAAATATATTGAATTAACTTCTTTATGTACTAATTTGATCTTAATTGTTTCTGTTTGCTTTCTTCTCTTTTAATTTGTGCCGTATAGGTGTTCTAAATCTATATTTATTTGACACAATGGGATTCTTTAATTTGTTTTCATGTTTTTTTAGTACTACTTTAGACGTACTCGTTTGAAGATCAATATAAACTAAAGATGGCTCATGAAACCCATATATGCAAAACCGTCCGTTGCCAATTTGGCTGCTTTTCAGATAAGAAAAGATGAATTCGATCTGTTGGATACCAAGTGGCATTACCACAATGAGTACGAAATAGCGTTTATCCGTTATCCACATGGCAAGAGGATAGCGGGAGGGAGTATACATACGTTTGAGGTGAATGATTTGGTGTTTTATGGCCCGAATCTACCTCATGCTTGGTCCCACGAAATCAATTATAACAGTGAGCTTGACGAAGAAAATAAATATGCCATTATTATTCATTTTTCAGACGAATGTTTTGGTGAGCAATTTTTCAAGATTCCCGAGATGAGTGTCATCCTAAGTCTGATGGAAAAAAGTAAGCGAGGATTATCTATATATGGAGCAACTAAAAGTCGAATTATCGATCTGATGAAAAAGATGTTGCATCAAAATGGTCCACTTCGAGTGATTTCGCTTTTGCAGATTTTACATGAATTGGCCGAAAAAAAACAATACAAATTGCTTTCCTCTGCGGGATATTGGGAGAATATCAATGATCATGATTCGTTAAGGATGAGCGCCATTTATGAGTATTTGCTCCATAACTACACGAACGAGATAACTTTGGAGGACATTGCAGGCCATGCGAATATTTCCCCGTCCGCCTTTTGTCGGTATTTTAAAGCCCGGACAAAAAAAACTTTAAAAGAGTTTGTCAATGACTTGAGAATAAATTATGCCTGTCAGCTATTGGAAGAGAACAAGATGAATATCACACAGATATGTTTTGCAGTAGGCTATAACAATATATCCAATTTCAATCGTCGCTTTAAGGAGCTAAGAGATATTACCCCCCAACAGTACAGAACACATATCCTTAGCCGGCATATGAATAATACTAATTTATAGCAATGCTCCTGCTTTGCTATATTATGACGTCAAAAACATACAGATATAAGCTAAAGGCGTATTAGTATATGGCTTTTGATAACTTTATTATTGCAGTGTTATTTATACCGATTTTACAACGCTAATTAAATGATGCTGATATGGGACGACTTGGAAAACAACCTTATTTGCTTCCCTTTGTACTTATCACCTCGCTTTTTTTTATGTGGGGATTTGCCATAAGTATGTTAGATGTGCTCAATAAGCACTTCCAAGATGCCCTGCATGTCACCAAGGCACAGTCGGGTCTGATACAATTGGCGGTTTATGGCGCTTATTTCTTAATGGCGTTGCCCACTGGCTATTTCATGCAGAAATATTCCTATAAGAGGGTGATATTAGTTGGGTTGGGTTTATATGCTACAGGGGCTTTCTTATTCTACCCGGCCACACAGATAGCGACGTTCGAATTCTTTTTAATGGCACTTTTTGTGCTTGGCTGTGGCTTGGCAATTATTGAAACTGCGGCCAATCCATATGTAACGGTATTGGGAAAACCGGCGGGAGCAGCGACACGATTAAATCTTGCCCAATCTTTTAATGGCTTGGGCGTCATTCTTGGCCCCTTGATCGGAGGTCTATTGTTATTCGCTGGGCACCCAGAAGACATGGTATCATTAGTGTCTATCCGAGCACCTTATCTGGTCATCGGTATGTTGGCATTAAGCATGCTTTTCGTCTTCTATACGGTTGACCTGCCTGAGATTCAATCGGAGGGAAATGCCAGCTATGAAACAACAGAAGATCCGAGGGCTACAGCGTCGATTTTCAGACAAAAGCACTTCGTTTACGGTATCGTAACCTTATTTTTCTATGTAGGGGCGCAGGCGGGTGTATGGGCTTTTTTTATTAATTATGCTGTAGAGGAGGCTTCTGGTATGACGAATCAGAAAGCGGCGTTCTATCTGGCTGCGGCAATGGTGGCTTATACCATAGGTCGCTTTGGCGGAACATGGCTTATGCAATACTTTTCACCACGTCTTCTGCTATTGGTTTATGCTGTCTTAGCTATCCTTTCTATAGGCGTCGTCCTTGCCCAGCTTGGCATTGTGTCGGTGTATGCTTTGATTTTATCTTGCTTTTGTATGAGTATTATGTTCCCAACGGTTTTCTCGTTGGGCATAAGAGAACTGGGGAGTGGGACGAAACGTGCGGGCTCCTATATGATTATGAGTATAGTGGGCGGGGCGGTTTTTCCTCCGCTGATGGGGTGGGTTGCTGATGCCACACAAACTTCTTTTGCGTTCTTTATGCCGTTGATATGCTTTTCGGTGGTGTTATGGTATGGCTGGTCGGGGTATAAAAAGAGGAGTGTATAACACCGATGTCAATTTAATATAGAATGGTGATAATAGAGTATTTGTCCTAAAGGGGTCAATAGGGCATCTTTGTATAGACCAATAACATAAACAATAGTTAGATTATGAGGAAAATTTTTCAATTCAGGTATGACAAATTGCATGTATTCTTGCTGTTCTTTAGCTTGCTGATTTTTTGCTCTGAAGCAAATGGACAGATCAGGACGGTATCGGGCACTGTCAGTAATCAGGACAGTGATAGGTTCGAAGGGGTGACTGTGACGGTAAAGGGTACAACGATTTCTACGAGAACAAATGCGGACGGTGCTTTCGATATTGAGGTTCCCAACGGACAGACGGATGTCTTGACTTTTTCGTACGTAGGTTATGAGGTCAAAGAAATTGCGGTGTCTGGGGTGTCCGCGGACAGATTCGAGGTGGTCCTTGATCCAGAGAGAGGTTCTTTGGAAGAAGTGGTGGTGTTGGGTTTTGGACAGAGTCAAAAGAAAATCGCACAAACTGGGGCTATCGCGTCTGTGGATGGCAGGCAGTTGAAGCAGAGCCCTACCGCAAATGTAATGAATGCGCTGGCGGGCCGGCTGCCGGGGTTGGTCGCTGTACAAAGGACCGGTGAGCCAGGTAAGGATGATCCCGCTTTATTTATCCGAGGGAGGGCTTCCTTGAATACATCGTCGACCCCATTGGTCACGATAGATGGTGTACAGCGGGACTATAAAGCCATCAGTTTACTCGATGTCAACGAGATTGAAAACATAACTATTTTGAAAGACGCTTCAGCAACGGCTCTATATGGTGTGAAAGGAGCAAATGGGGTTATCATTGTGACCACTAAATCGGGGAAAATTGGAAAGCCAACGATTAATGCTACCCTAGAAAGAGCGTTTTCGGATGCCGTAGAAATGCCCAAGTTTTTGGATGCGTACAATACAGCAATTCTTTTTAACGAAGGGTATAAAAATGATAATCCGACTGCCACGCAGCCGTTTTACTCCGATGAGGCCATAGAAGCTTTTAGAACGGGGTCCGACCCGTTGCGCTACGCCAATGTGGATTATTTAGACGAGCTTTTGAAAACAGGTATCGAAACCAGAGCAAATGTCAATGTATCAGGCGGCGGCCAATTGGCGAAATACTTTGTCAATGTGGGATATCTCGATCAAGGAGGGATCTACAATGCGGAAAAGAACAGTGATTATGACCCTAACGCTACCTACAAGCGTTATAACTTTCGCTCTAACGTAGATATCGATTTTGATGAAAATTTTTCCATAGGCTTAAAGCTGAACGGTGCTATTCAAAATATCAGTAGGCCTAATGGCTCGGTTGCCAATATATTTATTACAGCGATGACGGTGACTCCGACCATTCCTATTAAATATCCTGTCGGTTATTACAGTCATGATACACAGCAGGCTAATCCGTTCTGGTTCCTAAATGAGTCCGGGTATGTGGAGGAGTATAATTCAGCGATGTCAGGTATGTTTACCGCTATTCGCAAACTGAACTTTATCACCGAGGGACTGTCGATAAAAGGCAACTATTCTTTTGATGGTTATTATAATAATAGTCTTGTCCGGACAAAAGAAGTGCCTCGTATTCGGTATAATGGTACCGGTGACTTCAATGATACCGAAAGCTATACGTTCTTCAATAGTGATATTCCACTATCAGCACCGAGGGGAGCATTTTCCCAAAGTCGTACGATATGGATGGATGCGTCGCTAAATTATCAAAGAAGGTTTGGAGACCATGATGTGTCCGGCTTACTTCTAGCCAATAGAACACAGATTGTCAATGCCATAGCGGACCAAAATGCGACTAATGCTATTCCTTTCGTGTCCCAAGGTCTTGTCATGCGTGCGGTATATAATTATAAGTATAAATATTTCGCAGAATTCAACGCGGGATATAATGGCACGGACAACTTTTCACCAGAAAAGCGATATGGCTTCTTTCCTGCAGCGTCTGTAGGTTGGCTTCTGTCGGAGGAGAATTTCATGAAAGGAAGCAATCTCATCAATCACCTTAAAGTCAGAGCTTCATACGGTTTGACCGGAGACGACCAAATTGCCGGAAGGAGATGGCTGTTTATCTCCGAATATTTGAATGAAGGTTCTTATGGATATGGCACAACTTTACAGAATGTAGCGGCCATTTCTGAAGGGGCAATGGCCAACCGTGCCGTATCGTGGCAGATTGCAGAGAAGACGAACGTGGGAGTAGAATTGAAAGCCTTCAGAAATATGTTGGGTCTTAATGTAGATCTGTTCTATGAAAATAGGTATAATCAGTTAATAACACCCAATACTGTTCCTGGAATATTGGGGATGACGGGCAGTAATCTTCCCCCGGTTAATGAGGGTAAAGTCGAAAATAAAGGTTTTGAAATAGAATTGACGCATAACCATAGAATAGGGCAGGTAAATTATTTCCTCAACGCTAACACATCATTCTCAAGGAACAAGATTCTCTTTATGGATGAGGCGCCGCAGCTTTATCCATGGTTGGCGCGGACAGGTAGAAGTATTGGCCAATATTATGGCCTTACAGCGATTGGATTTTTCAGAAATCAGGCCGAAATAAATAACAGTCCTACCCAATTCGGCACGGTGATACCGGGCGATTTAAAATACAAAGATCTTAACAACGATGGTGTGATCGATGGTAACGATGTGGCCCATATCGGGGGGAGCAATGTGCCCGAGGTATTTTTTGGTATTTCCGGAGGAGCCAACTGGAAAAATTTTGATGTGAGCTTCCTGTTTCAGGGAGCGGCAAATGCTTGGCGCAACAACCAGGGGATAGGGTATTGGGAATTTTTCAATGGCGGTAAAGTATTAGAAGCACATCTTGGAAGGTGGACGCCCGAAACAGCCGCTATGGCAACCTATCCGGCTCTCCACTCTGTGCGGAATGCCAACAACCATAGGCAGTCTACGTTTTATTTAGAAGATGTGCGTTATATACGCCTCAAGAATTTTGAAATTGGCTACACGTTTAATGATGTTAAGATCATCAACCATAAAGGGTTTCGGTCTTGGCGAATATATGCGAATGGACAGAATCTCTTTACGTGGAAGGGGGATACGGTATTTGATCCAGAGCTAACGGGTGCGACCAATACTTATCCGACGATGCGCACATTTAATTTAGGGACCGCAATTAGTTTTTAGCATGAATTTTAGAAAGGATAACGATATGAAAACGAGATATAGCATAACCCTCTTGTTGTTGACAGTCGTGCTGACGACATTCCAGTGTTGTCAGGTTGATGAATATCTTGATAAAGCGCCGACAGGTGGGCTCACAGAAAACCAGGTCTTTGGAAACTATCAGCAAGCGTTACAATATTTGGCGGGTGTCTATAGGAGGTTGCCGGATGAGTGGCAGCCGGCTGGCAGCGAAACTTTTACGTATGCAGCCGCATCGGATGAAGCCCTGACTTCGCAAGAGCTGGGCAATGGCCCACAGGTGTATACCAACGGTCAGATTACACCCACGGAAAATGTGTTGGACCGATGGGTTCCTCTGTACGGTGCTGTGCGGAGTGCCAACCTGTTTTTGGAAAAGATAGATGCTTGGACTCCAGAAAACCCGGTGGAAATAGCGGCGAAAGACAGAATGATCGGTGAAGCGTATTTTCTTCGAGCCTTCTTCTTTATGGAGCTTTTTAAGCGCTATGGAGGTGTCCCGGTATTTGAAGGTACACTGGATGTCTCCGAGGATCTCAATCTTCCTAGAAATACGGTAGACCAAACCGTTGCTAGAATTGTAGCGGATTGTGATCGAGCAGCGGATCTACTGTATAAGGAAAATGCACCTGCAGACTTGGGCCGTGCCACTAAGGGGGCCGCGTTGATGCTTAAAGCACAGGCTTTGTTATTTCGTGCCAGTCCTTTGCATAATCCTTCTGGTGATCGAGCAAAATGGGTTGAAGCGGCGAATGCGGCTCGGGATGTTATTGAGTTGGAGGCTTACAGTGTCGATGGAAATTATAAAAGTCTTTTTCATTCGCGGACGACACCTAATATTATTTTTCAATCTACTGTCAACAAAACAGCATGGCGAAACCTGATGTTTTTACCCAGCTTACGGGGTTATGCGCGAATCCAGCCCACACAGGAAATGGTAGATGCTTATGAAATGCAGGCTACCGGACTTCCGATAACAGACCTTGCTGCTTCTGGATATGACCCGAATGACCCCTATGCCGGCAGAGACCCCCGCCTGGGATACTCGATAATATATGACGGAAGTACGTGGAAAGGACAGGTCATCCGTACGCATGCGAGTGCGGGCACGAATGCGGTACTTCCCGGGGGAGGAACCACACAGACCCGAACTGGCTATTATTTGGCAAAAACGGTAGACGAGAATGCGAACATAGAGCCAGCGGTCACTGGAGAGCATTTTTGGGTGTACATGCGGTATGAAGATCTGTTGCTGATGTATGCCGAAGCGCAAAATGAGGCACTGGATGCACCAGATAATAGTGTGTATGAGGCAGTCAATAGTGTCAGAACAAGAGTAGGAATCAATATGCCTCCATTACCGATAGGATTGGACAGAGCTCAGATGCGTGATAGGATAAGACGAGAACGAAGAGTTGAGCTGGCATTTGAAGGGAAGAGATTCTGGGACATCCGCCGCTGGAGGATAGGAGAACAGGTAATGCGCAGCGCGAGCGGTGTAGTTGTAAGGCTTACGGGAACGGTACGGTCCTTTGAATATAATCTGTTGCAAAACAGAACCTATAGAGCGGAATTTGACCTATTTCCTATTCCACAGGATGAAATCAATAGGCAACCGGCCTTGGAACAAAACCCAGGTTATAATTAATTTAAAGATAATAATATATGAAAAAGTATCGGGTATATAGAGTATTGAGCTGCATCCTGGGGTTAGCTATGATAGTAGCGTGTGAGGATGTGCGTATTGATCCGGATGTGTTGGACGACTATGCATTGACTACCCCGCCACTCGAGTTGATACAGCAGATAGAAAGCCACCCACAGCTTTCATGCTTTGCCAAGCATTTTAAAACGCTTCAATTGAGCAAGGAAGTCTGGAATAAAGGCTTTACGGTGTTCGTTCCTGAGAATATGACCGATGTGGATTGTCAAAAAATGTCGGTCGATGAACTAAAAAGCCATATCGTAACGCAAATATTAAATAAGGAAGAGTTAGCTCGGAGAACCTCCATCTCAACGATGGGAGGAGAGTCGTTTGTGGTGACGAAGTGGCCTGGGGAGGCACAAGGTATCCGGTTGAATGGTATTGCATTGAATGAGACATCAGGTAGTGGGGACACCTATCGTTTTTACACGACGGAGCGATCTTTGACCAGTCTGCCCGGTCACGTCGTCGCTTATAGTGCGCCAAATACCCAGCGATATATCGGAAACCCGAGCATTTGCGTCCTTCCTAATGGTGATTATTTAGCGTCTCACGATTTTTTTGGTCCGGGAGCCGTATCAGGAACCTCAAGAATATACCGTTCTGTAGACGAAGGGATTACCTGGACTAGAATTTCCGAGTTGCAACGGCAGCAGGTGAGCACTTTGTTCTTTCATGATAATACATTGTATATCTTAGGATTGGATAGAACGGGTCAGGTGGTAATCCGTTCTTCCGACGATGAGGGGGTGACCTGGACGGCAGCGCCTACTACCGAGAATAATGGATTATTATTTAGCGGCTTGTACCAGACGGCTTCATCACCCATTGTTGTACATAATGGGCGTATATGGAAGGCTCTTGAGAAAGTTACAGGCTCTTCAGCTGATTGGGCGAGAGCATTTGAAGCCATGGTTATCTCTGCACCGGTTGACGCAGATTTACTGAAACGAACGAACTGGACATCCAGTACGACAGTTCCATTTGACGGAACTTGGTTGGATGGACGTTTTGAAGGTATGCTCGAAGGAGGAGTCGTATTAGGAGCCGACGGTGTTGTGCGGAATATGTTGAGGGCGCACACCAATATCAGTGGTGAAGAGTATGCTGCGGTCATTCGGTACAATAGCACGGGTACGACGGCAGATTTTAATCCCACTGAGGATTTTGTGTCTTTCCCTGGTGGATCAAAGAAGTTTACTGTTCGTTATGACGCCGAGTCAGGTAAATATTGGTCGTTGGTAAATAGTATCGCACCCGATCAATGGGGATACACTTGGACACCGAAGATCAGAAATACGTTGGCCTTGTCGTCTTCTGCCGATTTAGTCCATTGGACAGTCAACAAGATTGTTGTCAATCACCCGAATGTAGACAAAAGTGGCTTTCAATATGTGGATTGGGATTTTGATGGTAATGATATTGTTCTGCTCATTCGTTCTTCGTATGACGATGGAAATAGTGCTCCTCCAGATTATCACGATGCCAACTATCTATTCTTCAAAAGGATTGATGATTTTCGCCAGTATAAGGATAAACAATATCCTTATGGTCCTTTATAAAAATTATAATCGAAATAATTAAATAAGAGCATATGAAAACTATAAAATTATACCCTTGGAGAGTCATAACAGGGCTACTGCTCATGGTGATTGTCCTTGGAGAAAGCAGTTGTAAAAGAAGCAGTCCATTTGACTATTTTGAAGAACAACCGGTTTATGAAGATACGGGCGACGATAACGATGACAATAACAATAATGGAGGAGATGAGGGCGATGACGATGATGGACCACAAACGATCGAACCTGGTGAAAATTTGGGTGATCTCGGTCAGGTCGTGTTCAGTTACGCAGGAGAGACTGTCGTATACGCTACGGTACGGCTAGGTGACGGTAGTATATGGTTACAGCAAAATTTGGGATCGTTTCAGGTGGCTGGGTCGACTAACGATCATCTGGCTCATGGAGACCTGTTTCAATGGGGTAGATGGGATGATGGACACCAGCTCATTGATAGAACCAATCCGACCCAGCCTCCTCTTGCTGTCAATAGTACAAATCTGACAGCACCCAACCCCGATAATATACTTGCGACAAAAACGGGTAATGCGGTGGGTTCGGTGTATATTAATAAAAATACGTGGTGGAACATGGAAGAACCCGTAACCGCTACTGCGGCAACACCCGAAGAAGTGACAGCGACCAATGGAGCTGATCCTTGTAAAGCGATAGGCGAAGGGTGGCGATTGCCGACGGCAACCGAGTATACGGCTATCAAAGACAATACGGACGGCGTATTGGGGAGTACGATCACGAACAGTGAAACCGCATTTAATTCCATATTGAAATTGACGGTGGGTGCGATTAGGACCGGTCCTGCAGGTTTTACCGGTGTAGGCAACCGTGGTATGTATTGGAGTAGTACCGCTGCACCATTGACGGGAGGCTTGACGCCTCATCAGTCCATGGCGATTGATATCACGGTAACGACGGCTTCAGTGGCACCAAGTCGGCGGTATTTTGGATGTTGTATCAGGTGTTTGAAAAAATAGCATTAGGGTTCTTATCTTGCCGTTGTGAAAAAGCGTATCATACCTGTATTTATTACATATATCATTCTGCTCTGCTCTTTTGAGGTATTTGCTTCCCGTGAATTTAATCCTTCGGTAAAATGGATTACCAACATGAATTCACAAAGTGCAACCAATACTTGGCTGGCCTTTAGGAAGACTATTCATATCGATGTTGTTCCAGAGCAAGCTATTGCAAAAATAGCGACGGATAGTAAATATTGGCTTTGGGTTAATGGCAGGCAGGTTGTTTTTGAAGGGGGCTTGAAAAGAGGGCCTAATCCATGGGATACCTATTACGACGAGTTGGATATTGCGTCCTATCTGAAGCAGGGATCGAATACAATAGCTATTCAGGTTTGGTATTTTGGGAAGGACGGTTTCTCGCATAAAAGTAGTGGACGGGCGGGGCTATTATTCGATTGTGATGCAGGTCCTACAGCGATTGTGAGCGACAGAACATGGAAGAGTACAGTTTTGAGGGCCTATAAAACAGCAGAAGCACCGATGGCTAATTTTCGGCTTCCGGAATCGAGTCTGTTGTTCGATGCACGAGAGAGTTTGGGCAAATGGTGGGATACTGATTATGACGATGGGAAAATGACCGCTTCGATGGAAATAGGCGCTGCAGGAGACTACCCTTGGAATGACCTGCGCAAAAGGCCGATTCCGCTATGGAAAGATTATGGGTTAAAATCTTACATCAACACCTTGTCTTTTCCTTTTGTGAGTACCGGTGATACCATCGTTTGCGACCTGCCGTATGATGCACAGATAACACCTTATTTTGAAGTAGAAGCGGAAGAAGGGGAGCGTATAAAGATGTTTACCGATAACTATTTAGTATACAATGGAGGCGATACCGGAATTCGAGGCGAGTATATTACCAAGCAAGGGCGACAGGAATATGAAAATTTGGGCTGGTTGAACGGACATAAAATGTATTACTGCATCCCCAAGGGCGTAAAAGTACTGGATTTAAAGTTTCGGGAAACGGGGTATGATACTGAATTTGTCGGCTATTTTCACAGTTCGGATATTTTTTTGAACAAGTTTTGGAATAAGGCCGTGCGATCCGTTTATGTGAATATGCGAGATACCTACATGGATTGTCCGGAAAGGGAGCGTGCACAGTGGTCTGGTGATCAGGTGCATGAGGCCGCTCAGGCATTTTATATGTTTGATTCCAATGCCCATGCGCTGGCAAGAAAATACCTATATGAGACAATAGCCTGGCAAAAACGGAATGGGGTATTGTTCGGGCCTGTTCCGGCAGGAAATTGGGATAAAGAACTTCCTGTACATATGTTGTCAAGTATCGGTTATTATGGAGTCTGGAATTATTATATGCATACAGGAGATGTCCAAACCTTGAAAAATACCTATAGCGGCATAAAAAAATATTTAGCATTGTGGGAACACGACGTGCAAGGTACCGTAAAAATGAGGTCAGGAGATTGGACGTGGGGAGATTGGGGACAGGAAAAAGATATGTTACTTATTCAGAACCTCTGGTACTACCTTGCTATGAAGAGTCTGTATAACACCGCAGCACTGATTGGTGAAGGACAAGATGCGGTGGCTTTTAAAGAATTTCTTGTTGTATTTGAACAATCGTTCAACAGGCAGTTCTGGACGCCCTCTGGTTACAGAAGTCCGAACTATAGGGGTAAAACAGATGATCGTGTACAGGCTCTTGCAGTTGTGGCAGAAATTGTGTCCAGCGATAAATATCCGATTATAGCGGAAACCTTGAAAACAGAATGGCATTGTAGCCCATTTATGGAAAAATTTGTGCTTGAAGCCCTGTTTAAAATGGGCTATGGTGGAGAAGGCTTAGACCGCTTCAAAAAGCGCTTTGATTATATGGTCAATCATCCCTATTTTACGACCTTGTTTGAGGGGTGGGGAATAGGGCCGGAAGGTTTTGGGGGAGGGTCGATCAATCATGGTTGGGCCGGTGCGGGCACTGTTGTTCTCATGCGCGATCTGTTGGGCATAAAACCCATACAGCCTCGTTTCAAAGTGTTTCAGGTCTTACCCGCTTTATATGATATGCAAGACGCATCAGCCAAGGTGCCAACCGATTGGGGAAGCGTAGAAGTGGCTGCCAAGCAGGATGATGAAAACTTTACACTACAGGTTAGCTTGCCTGAAGGAACTACTGCAATAGCAGGGGTGCCCAAAGCGGGGTATCGTCGGGTATTTTTGGGTAATGAACTCATTTGGGAGAACGGTAAATCCATTGCAAATAAGCGTGCGACCTATATTGATGAGGATGATACGGGCCATATTAAATTTCAGATAACGCATAAAGGTAGCAGAGCCTTTGTGCTAAAAGCGATAAAATAATATATAAATAGATGCTGTTCAAAATAAGACAAATACTAGCTGCTATACTGTTGAGTGCGATGTCCATACCCGTTTTGCATGGGCAAGATGTTAATATTAACCCAGCTTTGTTACAGGGGCGTTGGGATGCGCAATGGATTACTTGCCCGAATGTACCCCAAAAAGAGTATGGGGTGTATCATTTCAGAAAGACATTTACATTGAGCAAAGTGAAAGATAGATTCATCGTGCATGTGACAGCAGATAACCGCTATCGGTTATTTGTGAATGGACATCCGGTTACAAGCGGCCCGGCTCGAGGCGATCTGTATCATTGGTATTTTGAAAGCGTGGATATTGCCCCTTATCTACACCCGGGCGAAAATGTAATAGCGGCACTCGTATGGAATATGGGTGAGCACATGCCTGTGGCACAGATAAGTAACCAAACGGCATTTCTGATACAGGGAGATACGGAAGGTGAAAACGTCGTCAATACGGATAGTACTTGGCGGGTGCTTGAAAATCAGGCTTACTCCCCCTGTTCCACAGACAATGAGCGTCGCATGAGAAATTATATGGTCGTAGGCCCGGGCGATCGTGTAGAAGGAGCCGATTATCCATGGAATTGGGAGTTGCCGGGTTATGACGACTCCAATTGGCTCGTGTCCCACCTGATTGTACATCCGGTTCCTACAGGCTATGGTACGGACAACCGTTGGACATTGGTGCCGAGAAATATCCCGCTGTTTGAAGAGAAGCAGCAGCGTATCCCGAAGGTTCGGCGAGCCAATATAGAAGCCGTACAAGATGGTTTTTTGACCGGACAGAAGGCTTTACGTATCCCCGCAAATAGCCAAGTGAGCCTGCTGCTTGACCAGACGTACAACACTGTAGCCTATCCTGAACTTTTGGTAAGCAAAGGAAAGGGGGCCGAGATCAAGCTTACTTATGCGGAAGCACTGTATGATAAGCACTTTGTCAAGGGCAACCGAAATGACATCGAAGGGAAAAATATAATAGGAAATGATGATATATTCATTGCCGATGGAGGGGTTGACCGTAAATTCAGGCCTTTATGGTTTAGAACATACCGTTACGTGCAATTGGATATAGTGACAAAGGATGAGGATTTGCTTATCGACGATTTCTACGGCATGGCGACGGGTTATCCTTTTCGCATGGAAGCATCATTTCGCAGTAACGACCCCTCCCTACAGGAAATATGGGATGTTGCTTGGAGGACACAGTTGATTTGTGCCGGCGAAACTTTCTTCGATACACCCTATTATGAACAGTTACAGTATCCGGGAGATACACGGTTGCAGGCCTTGGTCACGCTATATATGAGTGGAGACGACCGTCTGATGCGTAAGGCCATCTTAGATTTTTATCATTCCAAGATACCAGAAGGTCTGCCACAAGGGCGATATCCAAGCAATAGGCTACAGGTCATTCCTACCTTTTCCTTATTCTGGGTCTCTATGGTGTATGACTATTGGATGCACAGGCAGGATGATGCGTTTATTGAACAGTTTCTTTCTTCTGTGCGTGATGTGCTGGATTGGCACGAGCGATATATTCAAGAAAATACAAAGATATTGGGTAAAATGCCTTGGTGGAATTTTATTGATTGGGTGCCGGGATTAGTGAATAGCCGGGGTGGGGCGGAAGGAAACACGGCCATCCGGACGTTACATTATTCCTATACCTTGCAGCAAGCCGCCGCATTATTTGCTTATTTTCATAAGCAGGCCGAAGCAGATCATTATCACCAAGTGGCTTTATCGTTGAATGCAGCTACGTATGAGACATGTTTTAACAAAGAAAAGGGATTGATGGCGGATGCGCCTAATCAAAGCACTTATAGCCAACATGCCAATATTATGGCCATCATCAGCCATGCGCTATCCGGTGAAGAAGCAAAACAAGTCATGGACAAGGTTTTGACCGACCGTACACTATCGCAGTCGTCCTTTTATTATCGTTTTTATCTGACAAGGGCGCTACATAAGACGGGAATGGCAGACAGCTATTACGCACAGCTGGAGCCTTGGCGAGAAATGCTGCGCTTAGGGTTGACGACTTTTGCGGAAACGCCTGAGCCGACACGATCTGATTCCCATGCTTGGGCTTCTGTGCCAAACTATGAATTTCTGGCCACCATATGTGGGATCAGACCAGCAGAACCAGGCTTTAAAAGTGTCATTATACAGCCGGCATTTGGCGAGTTGGAAGAAATTGAGGGAGAAATGCCCCATCCTTTAGGAAAAATAAAAGTCGCTCTAAAGAAGCAGCACGGTAATAGGATCGTAGGTAAAATAATACTACCTCCGAATCTAACAGGAACCTTTATGTGGCGGGGAAAAGAAATGGCTTTGCACGCCGGTATACAAGAGATCGATATTTGAACCACATCTGAATACTCATGAAAGTTTATATCTTTTTGCGTCTATGCCTCTTGATGCTTGTTACGTTTGTTTGCTTGGAGACCCATGCACAAAAACGAAGTGCCGGAGGGAAAAGGTACACGGGGTTGATCGATATACCCCATCAAATACTACGGTACCATACGGTCGATTCTATCCGAAAAGAGATGAGAATACTCAAGGAGCTTGGTTTTGAAAGGGTTTACCTCGTCCTTTGTAATCCCGGGTATCCGGCTCACTCCCATCCGTTCAACACGATATTACCGATGGGAAAAAAAATGCCGTATCGTATGTTGGAGTCTGTCATCGAACTTGGAGATCCTAACTGGGTGTACCTGAATGAGGCGAAAAAAGCAGGTTTGGAGGCATTTGCTGTTATGAAACCATATGAGTCCGGATCGGGAAACACTATACCCGAGGGGAAAGTAGCACCGTATAGCAGAGCCTTGGTTAAAACTATAGGAGGGAGCCATATTCACTTTGACAATATGCTTATCAAGCATCCCGAATACCGTGTCCAACGGAAACCTTTGGTCGATTCGATCCAAAAGCGGACCAACCTGCCCGTGACTGCTGTTGAAGTGAGTTTTTGTATTGATTCCTTTCGAAATAAGATTGGGCACAATAATTACCTTAATTTCAGAGGGTATTCGAGGTCTGAGGTTGATTCGACAGAGGTGGAATTGTACGTAAGCAAGGATAATGGGACTTATAAAAGACTCGAACAGCCCTATACAACAACAGTCTCATACGGATTTAAAGATGTGTATGATGCCAACGGGCGTCGACTGTACGATAACAAAGAACATCTCGTATTGAGGCTGGAGAACCTCGATATAAGTGAAGACTATAAGTATTTTGTAGCTATAGTCAAATCACAGCATAAACTTTATACTATTCCATACTCCATGATTAAAGTTTTTACAGCATCTGGTGAAATTCCCATTACCTTGGGGGTGTATGCGCGTAACCCGTTGCATTTGCCCAATGTGCCGCTTGATCCGGCGACCAAGGCCTGGGGTACGGAGGGCAACCCAGTAAAGGGAGAGAAGGCTATGGATCTGTTTCAGAAGTGGGGTGTAGAGTTTGAGTGGTACGGTGTAGGTTTTTGGGGGAATGGATGGGAAAGTACAGGGGTATATGGTATAGCTAAGGGGGTAAGGGAAGAAATGAAAGGTACGCTTTGTGAAGCGTATCCTGAAGTGCGGGAATATTGGATGCAGCAGGTCAGAAGGGCTGTGGATATGGGATACGATGGCATAGATTTTCGTTTGCAAAATCATTCGGCTATGGTGGCTGATCATCTCAGTTACGGATACAATGAACCCATTGTGGAGAAGTATCTTCAGAAATACGGTGTCAATATACTGCAACAGGAAGCTGATCCCTATAAGATCATGAAGATTCGAGGCGACTTTTATTACGAATTTCTGGAAGAGGCGGCGAAGTATATCCGAGATCACCATAAGAAGATCAATATTCATTTAAGACATGCGGATCAAGAACCTGAGGTCAGTTATGCGGAGAGTGATTTTAATGAACTCGGTTTCTGGACGATGCCAAAAATTATAGTGCCTTGGGAAAAAATAGTCGATCTGGCGGATGAAATAACGCTGAAACATTACTATTTCAATGATTACAGACCGGCGTTGGCTGACCGGATCAAAGCTCGGGCGAAAGCGCAGCATAAGCCCGTATGGGTCATCGATAACGTGAATCACCGAGAACTGAATGCAAAATTTATGACAGCGATAGAGCAAGATCCTCTGGTGGATGGTGTGGTGTTTTATGAGTTTGCCCCTGGTGTTTTTGATACGTATGTCACGGGCGATACCAGTAAACCATACAGTTTGGTTATTTTACAAGATCTCTTAAAACAGGTAGGGTGGCCTTCGAATTGATAAAGAAAAAAAATAATGATATGAGACGACGTACTATACAAACCGTTGTGATAATGATGCTACTGTCGTTTGGTGGTTCGCTGGGGGTGCTGGCTCAGGAAATACCTGTTACGGCACTTTATAGTCGCTTGCTGAATAAAAATGAACAATGCCTGGAATTGGTGATTAAAGGGGATGAAGTTCGTTACTTAGGGGACGGGTTGTTGGTTGCCGGCGCAGGCAGTCTGGTCAGGCTAGATCGTTATTATGCGTTGGCATCTCGGTTTGTCCGCTACCAGGTTCGATTTTCGGGTGACACACATGCTGTATTTCAGGGTGATACGGGGCCGTTCAAAGTGTATATTGATATAGCCAACAAAAAGATGGGGTTCGTAACAGACCCAAGAATAGAGAAAACGGTAGATTTTCTGAATGCGAAAGACGAGTATTTTGTAGAAATCCATAGAGAGTATCAACAGTCTATCGTACGGCTAGTCAATTTGAATACCGGTGAGCGTGCTGAAATATCTGCAACCCATGATGGTCGGGGTGGACATGGTCGAGGGGCTGAATCCCCAGGGTTTGCTGTCGGACTCCAATATGACTACTATTGCTTTGGAATCACTTCTGGAGGTCCTATGCTCGTCAAACAGATGGGCGTATATTCTCGATTGAGGGATCTTACACTACTGATGTACGGTGACTCCATCACAGAACCCGATGGATACTATCCCTCAGCCGATTTTCGACAGGCTTGGACACAGTTGGTTATTAAACAACTGGATGGTCGGGCGGCTGCAAGTGCGCGGGGAGGGACGACTATCCTACAGATTCTGAAGCGGATTAAAAATGAACTTCCTTATATCAAGGCCAAATATGTTATGGTAACGATCGGTACAAATGGAAAAAACACCGAAGAAAATCTGAGTGAACTGGTGGAATATATACAGTCTCAGGGCGCTATCCCCCTATTAAATAACATTCCGGCCAATGAGAGTGGAACCCAGATTCCGGTGAATGCCATGATCGAGAAGGTGCGAAAGAAATACGGAATCAAAGGGTGTAGGTTTGACTTGGCTACATCTGTTCATAAGGATGGGTTGGAAGTTGATAAAACGGCCATGTATCTGGAAGACTATGCGCACAAACAAATCTATCACCATCCAAACATAAAGGGGGCGAAACTGATGTTTGAACAAACCCTGATCGATATCCCTGAAATTTATAAATAATAGTGAAAGCTTTGTTCTGTCCTATACTTTTCGTGTGGAGCATCCTTGTGGTTTTGACGGTGGGCGCCAAAGGTCAAGATAAGGTATCACCTTCTCTTTTATGGGATATGGAGGAATTAAGGGAGGTACCTTTATTCACGAATCTTGACTCGACTTCCTCGATACGTTCTATGCTGTTTCGGAGCGTGAGCTACGAGGGGAAGAATACGGAAGTATTTGCTTATTATTCCGATCCTGATATCGTGAGAGGGGTCAAAAGTCACCGGAAATATCCTGCTGTAGTCCTTGTTCATGGTGGTGGAGGAAAGGCTTATCGGGAATGGGTGGAGCAATGGGCGGCTGAGGGGTATGCAGCTATTGCTATGGATTTATCAGGAAATGGTCCTGATGGCAGCAAGTTGCCGAATCCGGGGCCAGATCAGGTTGATTTCAATAAGTTTGACAAAATAGCCGGTCACAGTTTACACGATGTCTGGCAATATCATGCTGTAGCCAGCGTTATATTAGCGCATTCATGGTTGTTAAACCAGCCAAATGTAGATTCCAAAAACAGCTTTATCACAGGCATAAGCTGGGGAGGCTACCTTACGTGTATAGCGGCTTCTATCGATCAGCGTTTTAAAGCGGCGGTGCCTGTGTACGGATGTGGGTTTTATGCGCAGAGTGGTGTTTTCAAAAATGATCTGAATCGGTTGAAAACAGAAGACAAAGCGAAGTGGATAAAGTACTTTGATCCTTCTTCGTATCTTCAACAGGCCAAGATTCCATTTTTGTTTATTAACGGTAGTACAGATAGACATTTTAACGTGATTCCTTATCACCAAACGTATTCTCTAGTAGCCGACGACAAGAGGTTCGTTAATATCGTGCCTGATATGAAACATAGTCATTCTGCTGGGTGGCTTCTGCATGAACCCCGGGCATTTTTTGATCATTATGCCCACGGTTATGGACAAGTGCCCAGACTCGGATCGGTTGAAGATGGTGATAGTCAAATTTCGGCACTCTATGATTCCCCCGTTTCATTATATTCGGCAGAATTTTTCTACTCGAGCGACACATCTTCGACAAATCAACATAGGGTATGGTCGAGTGTGAGGGCTAAATATGATCCTATGAGTCGCAAAATCTTTTGTCCAACACCCCATGAAGGGTTTAAATATGGTTTTTTCTTTATGCGGGATCACAGAAACCTATCGGCATCAAGTGTATTTATTTTGAGGTAGGCTTATGTCCACGATTACGAATCTACTTATCTTATCCCCCAAACTCCATCAGATACGCTTTCAGAAACTCATCCAAGTCTCCGTCCAGTACAGCTTGTGTATTGGACGTTTCGGTATTTGTCCGGAGGTCTTTAATTAACTTATAAGGATGCAGGACGTAATTGCGGATCTGTGAACCCCATTCGATTTTCTTTTTAGAGCCTTCAATAGCCGCTGTCGCTTCCTGCCGCTTCCGCATCTCAATTTCGTAAAGCTGCGATTTCAGCAAACGTAAAGCATTTTCCTTGTTTTGAAGTTGCGACCGGGACTCCTGATTCTTGATGATGATGCCCGTAGGCTTATGGTGTAAGCGTACCGCTGTTTCTACCTTATTGACATTTTGTCCACCAGCACCTCCCGATCGGAATGTATCCCATTCGATTTCCGAATCCTTTACATCGATTTCAATGTTGTCGTCCACAAGAGGATAGACATATACTGATGCAAAAGACGTATGTCTTTTCGCGTTACTGTCAAAAGGAGAGATCCGCACCAAGCGATGAACGCCATTTTCACCTTTTAGGTAGCCATAGGCAAAATTTCCCGAAAATTGTAGCGTGACGGTCTTGATACCGGCCACATCACCTTCTTGATGATCCTGTTCGGTGACCTTACAGCCGTGTTTTTCACCCCACATGATGTACATCCGCATCAACATGGAGGCCCAGTCACAGGATTCGGTACCACCCGCACCTGCTGTAATCTGAAGAATCGCATCGAGCTGGTCTTCCTCTGCACTCAGCATGTTGCGGAATTCTAAATTCTCTACCTCTTCGAGCGCGAGTGCGTATTGTTCGTTGACATCGTTTTCATCGGCATCGCCCGATTGGAAAAAATCATACATGATCGCCGTGTCGTCTACAGCCGAAGCAACAGCATCATATTGGTCTGTCCATATCTTTAAGTTTTTGATGGACTGCAAGACTTTTTCCGCTTCTTTCGGAGCATCCCAAAAATCGGATTGTAGTGTTATTTCGGTGGATTGCGCTATCTCGGCCTTTTTGACATCGATGTCAAAGGTGCCTCCTCAGGGAAGTCACTCTATCCCTCAAGTCTTGTATTTGTTCCTTCGTCATTCGTCAAATGTAAAATAAAAAGTCAAAAATAAAAATATTTTTACCCCTGCATTTTTTATCTTTGACCGACCGGTTAATCAAACCCATCGGTTAAACAGTTCAACATAGAAAAAAGACTTATCGATATGTTTCCAAACGTAGATTTCACAACAACGCAAGCCTATAGATATTTAGCAGACCATTACATCTCCGTCAATGAAAAACCCCTCAAACAGTTATTTGCTGAGGATGCGAAACGCTTCGAGAAATTTTCTATACAATTGGAGGATATCCTCTTGGACTTTTCAAAAAACAGAATAAAGGATGAGACGCTTGCTCTTTTAGTGCAATTGGCAAAAGAATGTCAGCTCGGAGAAGCGATTCAAGCCCTGTTCTCCGGCGAAAAGATAAACAAGACAGAAGGGCGGCAAGTATTGCATACCGCGTTGCGCAATCAATCCTCGCGCGCAGTTGTCGTTGGTGGTGAGGATGTAATGCCTAAGGTGAGAGCCGTACAAGCCCATATGAGAGAGTTTACCAATCAGATCTTGTCTGGAGAATGGAAGGGTTATACCGGCAAAGAAATAACGGATGTCGTTAATATTGGTATAGGTGGTTCCGACTTGGGCCCGGTGATGGTGACTGAGGCCCTGAAAGCATACAAAACACGCTTGGATATGCACTTTGTATCTAATGTGGACGGTACGCATATTGCTGAGACATTAAAAAGACTGAATCCCGAAACGACGTTATTTTTAATCGCATCCAAAACATTCACCACACAGGAAACGATGGCAAACGCGGGATCAGCTAAAGATTGGTTCTTAAAATTTGGTGGTAGCGAAGCGGATGTCGCCAAGCATTTTGCTGCACTGAGTACCAACGAAAAAGCCGTCGCTGCTTTCGGCATCGACACCAAGAATATGTTTGTGTTTTGGGACTGGGTAGGCGGTCGGTATTCCCTGTGGTCTGCTATCGGCTTATCTATCGCCTTAGGTATTGGCTATGATAATTTTGAGCAACTGCTGAAAGGCGCATATACAGCTGACGTACATTTCCAAGAGACACCATTTGAGCAAAATATTCCGGTCGTGCTTGCTCTATTGGGTATTTGGTACAATAATTTCTTTGATGCGGAGAGCCATGCCATTTTGCCGTATGACCAATACATGCACCGTTTCGCAGCCTATTTCCAACAGGGCGATATGGAAAGCAACGGAAAATATATCGATAGGAATAGCAAACGTGTGGATTATCAAACCGGGCCTATCATTTGGGGGGAACCAGGCACCAACGGACAGCATGCTTTCTACCAGCTTATTCACCAAGGTACTAAATTCATTCCATGTGATTTTATTGCACCCGCTATCTCTCACAACCCGATTGGCAACCACCATCAATTGTTGCTTTCCAATTTCTTTGCGCAAACAGAAGCATTAATGAATGGAAAGACCGAAGAAGAGGTCGTAAGGGAATTACAGGCAGCCGGCAAAAGCGTACCGGAAGTTGCTGCATTAAAAGACTTTAAGGTATTTGAAGGCAATCGGCCAACAAACTCCTTCTTGATTAAAAAAATCACACCGTATACCTTAGGCTGTCTGATCGCCCTTTACGAACACAAAATTTTTGTTCAAGGTGTAATCTGGAATATATACAGCTTCGACCAATGGGGGGTAGAATTAGGAAAGCAGCTGGCCAACAAGATCCTTCCCGAATTGGAAGATGACGTGCCGGTACAAGTGCACGACTCGTCGACAAACGGGTTAATCAATCAGTATAAAGCCTGGAGATAAAAAATAGTCTGTTGCATCATTCGTTGCAGTAGTCGCATGGAATTCGGACGACGGTTGATTTATTTTCGCTAACTTTGGATATGATAAAGTTGCCACAGATAACTGTTGCCTTGTTTGTTTTCCTGCTCATTTGCTTCGGGAGAGCGAAAGGGTATTTTAGCAAAGGCCATAATCAAGAATACATCCAGGCTACCAGAGATTCCTCATCTGTCTTGCAGGGATCTTCTGACGGAATGATGGCATTTCGCCAGTGGGTGCAGCAGAAATACAAACTGCCTAAAAAAGCAGTAAAGGAACGAGTATACGGAAAAGTAGAGGTCTCCTTTATCGTCGAAAAAGATGGAAGTCTTTCCTCTTTTGAGATATTAAAAGATTTAGGTTACGGAACCGGCGATGCCTTGATAAAGGTCCTGCGTAAAGCTCCAAAATGGGAGCCCGGCATACAGAATGGCAAGCCGGTACGCGTACAGTATAAATTGCCCATTTATGTAGATGCCTGGTAAAATAGCTATGACAATTAAAACGAGGGGGGGCTAGCTTTCTTGTTTGTGCACAACTGCGTGAGTTCAACTAATATCCGTATTTCCCTTTCCATTTTTCGCGGAGCGACTGACGCAGTTTATCTTCCGCACTGTTGGTGCCAGGATCATAGAGCTTTGTATTCGTGATTTCATTCGGCAAGAACTCCTGCTCCACGAAATTTCCGGGAAAGGCGTGTGCATACTTATATTCCGCACCATAATCCAGCTCCTTCATCAGTTTTGTTGGTGCATTCCGCAGATGTAGGGGCACAGAAAGGTCTCCCGTACGCCGTACCAACGTTTGTGCCTTGTTGACCGCTTCATAAGAGGCGTTGCTTTTTGCGGAGCAGGCAAGGTAAGTCACCGCCTGAGAGAGAATAATGCGGGCCTCCGGCCAGCCGATGACGTTGACCGCTTGGAAACAGGTGTTCGCCAATAATAGGGCATTAGGATTGGCATTGCCAATATCTTCCGACGCCAGGATCAGTAATCGGCGGGCAATAAAAGACGGATCCTCGCCTCCCTCAATCATTCGGGCCAGCCAATATACAGCAGCGTTCGGATCGGAACCCCGAATAGACTTAATAAATGCCGAAATGATATCGTAGTGTTGCTCTCCGGTCTTATCGTATCGCGCCATATTTTGCTGTACCTGCTTCAACACAAAATCGTTTGTAATGGGCGTATGGTGGGGTACAGCAGCATCCACGACCAATTCGAAGATATTCAACAGGCGTCGTGCATCTCCGCCGGAAAGTCGGATAAGTGCTTCGTATTCCTGCAAGTTGATCGTATCATTTTTGAGGAAATCATCCTCTTGCATCGCTTTTTGAAGCAGTGAAATAAGCTCCTCCTCACTAAGATGTTCGAGTACATATACCTGACAACGTGATAATAAAGCAGATATGACCTCAAAGGAGGGGTTTTCGGTGGTTGCACCAATAAGGGTGACCAATCCTTTTTCTACGGCTCCGAGTAAGGAGTCCTGTTGCGACTTGGAAAAACGGTGAATTTCATCAATAAAAAGAATAGGTTGCGATTGATCGAAATTCTTCAGCTGTTCCGCCTTATCAATAATCTCGCGCACCTCCTTTACACCCGATTTTATCGCAGAAAGACTAAAAAAGGGGCGATCGAGCTCCCGGGCAATAAGATAGGCCAAGCTGGTTTTGCCGACTCCCGGCGGCCCCCATAGAATCATGGAGGGAATATTCCGGCGGTCTATGGCGGATCGTAATACCCCGCCTTCACCCATAATGTGCTCCTGCCCTACATAATCTGCCAGCGTTTTTGGCCGTAGCCGTTCAGCTAAAGGAATGCGTGTTGCCATAGTCGTGATTTATATATACAAAGTTATCAAATTGTTTTTGGCGATTACATACTATTGTCACCCACAGGAATAAGGTCGTCATTCCGAATGAGGAACGAAGAGGAATCTATGGATAGGCAGGATTTTTTAATTTTTAACATTTCGACAACGATTTCGTGTTTTTATTATATATTTTTCTTTGAATAGCCGTTTTTTGATGCTAATTTTGCAATATTATTAAAAAATAAATTTTCACCTATTTTCTTATTATGAGTTTAGACTTAGAAACTCTTTTCAGTGAAGAGAATAATATTCCAGCGGAGTTTGCTTTAAGCGAGCAAATCGATCAGCGGGAATATTTGTCAAACGGCGAGATGTTGACCTGGGACGGCCAGATCAGTGAGGTTTTCTCACCCATTTGTGTCAAAACAAAAGACGGGTTACAACGAAAGCGTATAGGTAGCTATCCGGTATGTACGGAACAAGAGTCCATGCAAGCACTGGATGCCGCTGTAAAAGCCTATGATAACGGCCGAGGCGTATGGCCAACGATGAGTGTTGCCGACCGTATCAAATGTGTAGAAGATTTTACACGAAAGATGATTGAAAAGAAAGATATCGTCGTAAAATTGATTATGTGGGAAATCGGTAAATCATTTGCCGATTCGGTAAAAGAATTTGATCGCACGGTAGAGTATATATACGCGACCATAGATGCATTGAAAGATTTAGATCGGGATTCGTCACGTTTTCAAATTGAACAAGGTATCGTCGCGCAGATCAGGAGATCGCCTTTGGGTGTCGTACTCTGTATGGGACCGTTCAACTATCCGTTAAACGAGACTTTCACTACATTGATACCGGCATTGATCATGGGCAACACACTGTTGTTTAAACCACCAAAGCACGGTACGTTATTGCATTACCCTTTGTTGGATGCATTCCGGACGAGTTTCCCGAAAGGAGTCGTCAATACGATTTATGGACGAGGCAATAAAATTGTGCCATCGTTGATGCAATCGGGTAAGATTAATGTCCTGACATTGATTGGATCCAGCCGTGTAGCCGATGAATTGAAAAAGCTGCATCCTAAAGTGAATCGGTTGCGCGCTATACTTGGGCTGGATGCGAAGAACGCTGCTATTATTAACAAAGATGCAGATTTGAACTTGGCCGTGTCCGAGACCGTATTGGGCTCGCTGTCGTTCAATGGGCAACGTTGTACGGCACTGAAAATTATCTATGTACATCGGAGCATAGCTCAAGAGTTTTTGAAAAGGTTGTCGGCAGAGGTCGGTAAATTGAAATACGGTATGCCCTGGGAGAAAGGCGTTATGCTGACACCCCTACCCGAAGTAAATAAGCCCGCTTATTTAACCGAATGTATTGAAGATGCGAAGGCTCACGGCGCTAAAGTGGTCAATGAAAACGGTGGACAGGTCTCGGAATCATTCTTCTATCCGGCGATCGTTTATCCGGTCAACGCACAGATGAAGCTGTATCGGGAGGAACAATTTGGGCCTGTTATTCCAGTTGTACCGTTTGACGATTTGGAGGAGCCTATTGAATACCTTATCGGATCTTCTCACGGACAGCAAGTCAGCATTTTTAGTAACAATGCTTCTGTGCTTTCATCGTTGATTGATCCGTTGGTCAATCAGGTGAGTAGAGTGAACATCAACTGCCAATGTCAGCGCGGTCCGGATACATTCCCGTTCACTGGTCGGAAAGACAGTGCTGAGGGTACCTTGTCTGTTGTAGATGCCTTACGTTCGTTCTCTATACGCTCGTTGGTGGCCGCTAAGTTCAGCGAAAGCAATAAAGAGCTGCTGAATGAGATTGTCAGTGCGGACGCGTCAAACTTCTTAAGTACCAAGTTTATTTTCTAATACGAATGAGAGGCTGTTTCCTTTGTTTTTAAAGACAAATTTCGGGAATGGCCTCTTCTTTTTTTAGCTATACTTTAAACACCTTCAACTTGCTGCTCATGATAAACATGAGTAAACCAAAGAAGGAGAAGAGGGCGAATGAAAAGCGGAGACTAAATACCTCGGCGATGTAACCGATTAGGGGAGGTCCCATGAGGAAGCCCAGATAGCTTACGGTAGATACCATGGCGATAGCCATACCCGATGGGATAGTCGGGTGTTTCCCTGCAACAGAATAGACCGTTGGTATATTACAGGCTACGCCAATACCGACCATCATAAAACCAACTGTGGCCATATAAATATTCGGGAAGGCAACAGATAGCATCATTCCGGTAAACATCAGTAGACCGCTAACCTGCAGTGTCCGTTGGCGTCCGAGGCGTTGCAACACAAAATCTCCGATAAAGCGTCCTATCGCCATCATAATCATAAATGACGCATAACCTAACGTCACCAACTGTTCAGGAGATTGGACAATATCATGGAAATACACACCGCTCCAATCGAACATAGCTCCTTCGGTGGCCATGCTGCAGAATCCGACGACACCCAGTGAAATTAAGATACGGTCGGGTTTAAAGGAAAAGGATCTTTTCATGGTCAGATTTTCCGATGGAGGAGCAAGGTAGGATCTGTTTACGAAAACGTTGATAATCAGCAGGACAAAAATCAATAAGAAATGCTGTGCAGTACTTAAATGTAAGTTTGTCGTCAACAGGCCGATCAACGCTCCCGTAAAGCCAGCCAGACTCCACGCGCCATGGAACGACGCCATAATAGGTTTTTGGTAAATATTTTCGCCTAAAACACCCTGTGTATTGACCGATATATTACACATGTTGCCAATGACACCGAACAGAAACAGTAAAATACCCAACTGTATGCCATTTGCTGCAAAAGCAATAGCTAATAGATTGATACCATACAACAGCGCCATGATGGGTAGCAGACTGTGGCTGCCGAACTTGGACACCAATTTGCCCGAGAGGGGCATAGTCAGCAGTTGGCCTATGGGGAGCATAAGGAGTACTGTACCGAGCTGCGCATCCGATAAGGCAAGCTGGCTTTTTATCAAGGGGATACGGCTTGCCCAGGAAGCGAAGGCCAAGCCTTGTCCGAAATAGAATAGTGTAATTGCAGCCCGGACCCGTCGTTTGTGTGTTTGAAGTGACGCAGGCGTATCATAGCGGAGAGTTGCCATATATATACCAAAAAAGCCTACGCAAAGGTACGTAATATCAAAACTTTAATTTTTTCTTTATTCTAATAAATTTTATCCTGATATTTGGCACACCAGACTCCGTAGCTCAGTTGGTAGAGCAACTGACTCTTAATCAGTGGGTCGAGAGTTCGAGCCTCTCCGGGGTCACAAACAAGTCCTCATAGTAATATGGGGGTTTTTAGTTTTATGTGCTTTATTTCAGTCACTTACAGTAATATAATCTATTCATAAGGACGGTTAAATATTATTTTAAATTCCCGACAATACTATAGTGGTTTTGCCTCAATTTTACTCATTTCTTTACTCACTATTGGATGCCCTTAAAAATTTTCTAATAACGGGTTATAGAACAAATAGAAACGATAATTGCAAAACGACACCGATTATTTTTCAGACTTTGCAACCCCGTATTTTTAGGCGACAAATATATAGCAAAAAATTTTGACTATCTTTGTTATAATTTGAAAGGAGGAAAAGATGAAAACAGCAGATTTAAATACAACCCTAATTGACAGCTATTATACATTGCTGAAAAGTCTTAGTCCCAATAATAAATTGGAACTTATCGCCCGACTTTCAAAGTCGATGAAAACCTCTAAAAAGCGAGAGAAAGAAGTTTCTCTTGAATCTTTATACGGTTCTTGGGAATCAGACCAAACCGCAGATGAATTAATTGCGGAACTTAAAGCTGCAAGGAACTTCACCCGTAAACGTGAAGAATTGTGAAAAAATTCTTACTCGACACCAATATTTGTATCTATTTCATCAAAGGGCAGTTTGACCTGCATCGTAAAATCAAAGCAGTTGGTGAAGAAAACTGTCTTTTGTCTGAAGTGACGATAGCGGAGCTTAAATACGGTGTTGAAAACAGTGTGCAGAAAGAAAAGAACCGAAAAAATATGGAAGCATTTATTGCTAAATTCGATATTCTTCCGATTTTCCCTGTTCTCGACATTTACGCAAAAGAAAAAGCCCGATTGAAAACCAAGGGTAGGATATTAGACGATTTTGACTTGCTTATAGGTACAACAGCCATTTTCAACAACCTTACTTTGGTGACAAAAAACGTAAGTGACTTTGACAGACTTGACAGAATTGTTATCGAAGATTGGACAGCCGAATGATAGCCACAAGCAGTACCGCCGGTGAATTTCTATAAATCGTTTAAAAAACCGTTACAAATATGTAACGGAACAAATTTCATGATTCCAAAAATAATGGCTAATATTGTTCCTGTAAGTCAGAAACGACGTTTTGACTTCGTAGCTCAGTTGGTAGAGCAACAGACTCTTAATCAGTGGGTCGAGAGTTCGAGCCTCTCCGGGGTCACCACATCAAAAAGTCGTTTTTTTATATAGAAAAACGGCTTTTTTGCGTTTATAAGGGCAGATTAGGAATACATGAGTTTCTTTTTAAAATTAGTGCGGGATTTCTTCTGCCAAAATTTCATTTCCAGATTTGTCGTAGTAGGTACAGGTCATTTTGTCTATACAAATAGCCCACTTTTCAATGCCAAATGTTGCACACATTTTAATAAAAGTAAGAAAATCCGTTTTGCCTTGTTGGTGAGCTAACAGTTCTGCCTTAAATGCTTCACCTTTTGGGGTGTCGGCAATTACTAACGGCTCATACTTTGCGGGCACATTCGCTGTATAGGCATTAACACCGTGATAGTCAATATGCCCATCGGTTACATATGCTTCATAGTGGGTTACACCCAATGCTTTAATTTCCTGAATGTAGGATGGGAAGTCAGCACCTGATTTTACCTTGGCATGGGCTGTTTTGATTTGTTCTGCAGTAAACATTTTTTCTTGATTTGATTGTTAAACGATTGTTGAATTGCACGCAACCATAATGTCCGAACCTGATAATATGACTGCTAATTCCAGAATTGGTTTTATCATTTGCCCTTACATTAAATTACATTGCAAAGGTGCGTTGATGAAAATCCCTCTAATTGTAAAAAATCGTTTTTCTTATACCAATATAGCTAATTAAAAAGTTTGATCTATAAATTTGTCCTACATGAATAATTTCCATTTTGGTGGCAAACATATGATTATGGGTAATGCAATAACAGAAAACAACATTATAGAACAGGAAAACAAGCTCTACAGTGCAATCAAAGAAGCCAATGTACCGTTGCTTGACGAATTACTGCACAATGACCTGTTGTTTATTCTCCCAAGCGGGGAAGTAATAACTAAAGAAGCCGATTTGGATACCTATCGTGATGGGGCATTAAAGGTCGACGAACTTTTTCCAAAAGTTGAAAACCTGAACATTATCGATGATATGGCGGTCATTACATTGACAATGAAATTGAAGGGAAGATTCAATAACGTACCATTTGAAGTTGACTATCGCTATATCAGATTTTGGAAAAAATTCGAGAAAGGCATTAAAGTGGTGGGCGGAAGCGGTATAGCCATTTGACCCGTATAATGCCAGCTACAAAAAACGCTTAAAATTTTCGGGTGTATCCCCGGTAAACCGTTTAAAATCCTTGATAAAATGTGACTGGTCGAAAAAATTGTTCTCGTAGCAGATTTCGGTCAGCGTTTTTGTTTCGTCAAGATTGTCAATAACTGTATTAAAACGAACAATAGAAGCAAATTTTTTAGCGGTTGTCCCAACCACTTTTCTAAATCGTTTCTCAAACGGACTTTGGCTGATGAGCAGTTTTTTGCTCAGATCCTTTATACGGATAGCTCCATTGCTTTGATAGATAAGTTTAACCGCGTCAACAATCAATTTGTCGGTTTCAATGTCTTTAAGCTGTGATATTAGATACTGCTCCACAATCTTTATCCGGTATTTGTCGGTAGTGGCAAATGCCAGCTTTTCCTCTATTTCGCTCACGCTGTTCCTATCAAAAATATCGTCAAGTGATAGGCTCAGGTTGAACAGTTCGTTTGCAGGATGGGAAGCAAAATGGATAAAGCCTGTTTCTGTAAAGTATACCAATACCGTTCCAATATCAGCAGAGTTTTTAAAGATTTTGAAGCAGTCGGTAATTCCAGTAATACCCGCCGACTTTAGTTTGCTTTCTGTATTGCCGGTAATGGTTGCAAGTTGTCCTTTGTATTGAAAACCGATAACCAATCCCGATGATGGAAGAACCTTGTATTCGTTTTCCAATTCATTCTCCGATACTACAAAATATTTAATGTAGGGCTTTAGTTTTTCGATTGGAAAATATTTGTCGAATTTCATTTTGATTGTGCATTGACCAAACTATCCTGTTGTATATAGACAAAAATACAAAAAGCTGATGCAGTTAATCAAACTAACCTTTGGAAGCCTTTTGGACAAGTTCTTATTATTGCCGCAATATCTTCGATGGGCAGCAACAGTCCCTATTTTCCTACTGTTAGGCAATTCTTACTGTTAATCTGATAGGGACAACTGATTACGTACGCTCAAATCTTCAATCCAAAAGCATATTCTTGATAGCTAATAAGCGCTCGATTCTGCTCATTATCGATCCAAGCTTGTTCGGTATGACTAAGATCGACGATTTCACTGGTTTTCTTTTTCTTAAACAACGCCGCAACGGTATCTATTACTTTAATCTCCTCCCCTGTAAACAGTTGCCCCTCAAAAGCGATATCCGCGTGATATACTTCATAAAACTGTTCTCCACCATTTTGCCGCTCTTCATTTGACAACCACCCTTCATCCTGTAGGCGAAGAAACAGACGCTCGTACTCTGATGGTACTGGTCCGTATGGAATAGCACGGTATTGCAAGCCCATGATGGAATTACCTATACATTTATATGCCAAAAAATCGATATAAAACAATAGTTTATTGAGTTTGGTCTTATACAACTCTCCCGCCTTATTATCCAAATAAGCAATGACCTGTGCTACACGCGGCAGATCGAGACGACGGTAGCCGTTGTAAGCATTAGGCGCATCTTGTCTCAATTCTATCTTAGCAGGCTCACCATAGCGCACACCACTTTCTCTTTCCTTTATCAATTTAAATGCTTTGGCAGTAAGTTTCTCGACTTCACTTTCTTGCAAATAACGTACACTGGCTTCTACTTGTCTGATAAACTCATCTGGATCGCGCACAGACAGGATCAATCGTCCATTGGCGACAGTCGGCATTTCGCCGTTCTCGTACAGACGATAGGTATTGACTCCCATCCCCAATATCTCGGACATCTTGCTGGCCGATATCCCGTACTGCTCCCGGATATGACGGATCTCTTCTGGAAAGGGGATACCGTATTTTTCGCGATATTGATTGTGTACTTGGGCCAGGTTGAGCTTATCTAATCGCTCATCGGTAAATTGCTCTCCACTATCCTCGCAAAGATAATAATGGTACATCACCTGGAACTCTTCCTTTCGGAATATCAATTGGTCCTGTTCCTGGACCAGTTTCATTTCTTTTCCTGTTATTGGACTTTTCATAGTTGTTTCTCTCTAAAAGGATAATCCTCTACCTTAATCGATTCGATTGCCTTGCTCCTATCGCTCGGTGACATTTCTAAATCCAGCAAAGTCTGTGCATTTTTCGGTCGATTCCTATATATCACGCCAAAGACCTTGTATTTGGCAAAAAAACTCATTAAGAAAATGTTGGACTTCATCCTTCGTAGCCAAAGCATTATAAATTTGAGATAGACATCAACCTATACCTCCTTTTGAAAGTAAGACAAATATATAACTAAAAAGTTTAAAAAAATAGTATTTTTATGTTTATTTTAAACTAATTAGTTTGTAACGAATAGAGAGTTGGGCATTTTGCGTATATACAATGCGCCTTTGACAACATACAAAACATTTTTGCGTACACGTTAAACAACAATGTGTGTATGCAAAACAGTTTTACGTGTATACGACGCAATATTACATGTACGCTATACAGCATAACGTGTATACAATGTAAGAAAACATCATGTTATTGCAGTTTAACGTGTATGTAAGAACACGTCGCATATACTGTGTGCAGCATAACGTACACGTTACGCAACACAGACATCACACAAAACGTCATTGTATACTGTCCAAACGGCGCGACATATACGTAAAACGCCATGACGTATATGCCATGGCGTTTCGCGTGTATGTACCGGTGTTATGTATACATGCAATATTGCGCAGTGTGTTGTCAAAATTGCAAAGTATCTTCCAAATAAAGAGTTCGAGTTTCGTACCAGTGGGATACTACCTTATGTGGCTGCTCTTGTTCAAAACTGATTCTTCCTATCCAATACCTCCATCTTTGCATTTTCCCAGCCGATGATAGCCATTTTTCGCGTCGGACCCCACATATAACCACCTACATTTCCCGAAGATTGAATAACCCGATGGCATGGAATGAGGAAAGCTACCGGATTACTTCCGATCGCAGTGCCGACGGCTCTGGACGCATTTGCGTTGCCGATCTGTGCAGCAATATTACCGTAGGTTGAAAGTTGCCCGGCTGGAATTTTCAATAGCGTTTCCCAAACTTTCAATTGAAAATCAGTGCCTTTCAGATGTAACTTTATTTTGGACAATTTGCTCCAGTCATTTTGAAAAATGGATAAAGCATTTTGTTGTGCTAAATCTGATTTTCGCTGAAAAGTAGCATTGGGAAATTTTTGTATCAAGTTGTTTAGCGCATTGGTTTCATCAGAATCAAAAGCCATATAACAAACACCTTTGGATGTCGATGCTACAATCAAATTGCCAAAGGGGCTTTCTGCAAAGCTATAGTTGATCAGAAGGTTTGCAGCGCCGTTTTTGTATTCCGCAGGTGTCATGCCCTCAATGTGGATAAACAGGTCATGTAATCGCCCCGTACTTGACAGCCCTGTTTCATAAGCCGTATCAAAAAGTGTCGCTTGTTGGTCCTTGAGCAGTTTTTTAGCGTGTTCAATGCTCGTATATTGCAAAAACTTCTTAGGTGTCGTTCCTGCCCATTCACTAAACAGACGCTGAAAATGAAAAGGACTTAAATGCACTTGTGCCGCAACTTCATCTAAATTTGGTTGTTGTTTGAAGTTACGCCGTATGTATTCAATTGCTTCAGCAATGCGGTTGTAGTTCAATTGTTGTTGCCCATCCATCATTTCTAATTTATCTTACAAAAGTCCACATTATATGGCCTCCAAAAAAGCCGAAACTTGCTGAATTTAATCAGTTCCTGCCCGTAACACCGTTATTCGTCATCATCTGCTTCTTGCAACAGGCTCGCCAGATCCAATGGACGGGTGTACATTTCCAGGGAACCATCTTCTTTGGCGGGCCAAAGTTCCTTTGGTCGGTCCCAATACAATTCCACGCCATTGCCGTCGGGATCATTGAGGTATAAGGCTTCCGAGACACCATGGTCGCTTGCGCCAGTCAAGGGGTAACGGGCATCCCGTAGCCGATTAAGTACCATAGCAAGGTCTTTTCGGGTCGGATAAACGATGGCCGTATGATAAAGACCAACAGCATGAGGTTGTGCCGGAGGTTGCCCTTTGCTATGCCAGGTGTTCAGCCCAATGTGGTGATGATAGCCGCCGGCCGAAAGAAATGCGGCCTGATCGCCATACATTGTCGTCAGTTCAAAACCTAACAGGTCCTGATAGAAGGCGAGTGATCGATTAAGATCGGATACTTTCAGGTGAACATGTCCTATACGTGTCTGGGGCGGAATTTTATAATCGTCCATAGCGCTTATGATTTTTTATAAATAATTAAACTCAAGATAGTCAAATAATTGCTTTCCGTCTGTCTTTTTCATTTTAAAAAGGGTAAATTAGCATAAAAACTTACCGTCATGACAACAAGCAAAGCAAAATCACTTCGCGATCTTACTGTTAAAGGCAGGACTTATCATTACAGTTCCCTCAAAGACTTACCAAATGTTAACGTAGAACGGCTTCCTTTCAGTATTCGTATCCTGTTGGAGAACACATTGCGTAATTATGATGGCTTCAGCATTACAGATGAGCATATTGATACATTGGCTCATTGGTCTCCTGCACCTGTAGATAAAGATATTCCGTTCAAACCTGCCCGTATTCTCATGCAGGATTTTACGGGAGTGCCAGCTGTTGTCGATATGGCGTCCCTCCGAGCCGAATTTGTCCGCCACGGTCAGGATGGCCAAAAAATTAATCCGGCCATCCCGGTAGATTTAGTGATTGACCATTCGGTACAGGTGGATTACTTTGGTACGGATTATTCGTACGACAAGAATGTTCAGGTGGAATACCAGCGGAATAAAGAACGATACGAATTGTTAAAATGGGCTCAGAATGGTCTTCATAATTTCACGGTTGTCCCTCCCGGGCTAGGCATATGCCATCAGGTCAATTTAGAGTATCTGGCAAAAGGTATTATCAGCCGGGATAACTGGCTGTTTCCGGATTCATTGGTAGGTACAGACTCCCATACCCCTATGGTAAACGGTATCGGTGTTATCGGTTGGGGTGTCGGCGGCATTGAAGCAGAAGCTGCGATGCTTGGGCAACCGATTTTCTTTACCTGCCCGGAGGTTATCGGATTAAAGTTGACCGGAAAGATACCCGAGCAGTGTACTGCGACCGATATGGTGTTGTCGATAACTAAAGTGTTAAGAGATAAAGGTGTCGTGGGTAAGTTTGTAGAGGTGTTTGGAGACGGCTTGGACAACTTAACGGTGACTGATAGAGCGACGATTTCTAACATGTCTCCCGAGTTTGGTTGTACAGTGACGTATTTCCCGATCGATGATCGCACGCTACAATATATGCGGCAGACAAACCGGACAGAAGAAGAAATACAGATTGTGGAGACGTATTGTAAAGAAAATTTGCTCTGGCGAACAGGTAACGAAAGTATTGAATACTCTTCATTGGTAGAATTTGATCTATCCACACTTGAACCGACGGTTTCGGGCCCGAAGCGACCACAGGATAAAATCTTAGTAAGGAATCTACGGAAGGAGTTTGAGCATTTATTGGAAAAAGAATACGATCGGCTTTATCATTCCGTACACGACCGTCGTGAATCGGCTTGGTTAGCAGACGGAGGTTCAGGTACAGAGTTTACTTTTGGAAAAGTCCCCGTAAATGCGGTCAATAATTTTGAAGTTAAAGAAGAGTCGATCCAGTCTGTGCGGATTAAACACAAGAATAAAGAATTTGTGTTAAGTGATGGAAGTATTGTTATCGCCGCCATAACCAGTTGTACCAATACGTCAAATCCTGCCGTAATGGTTGGAGCTGGTTTGTTGGCACGAAATGCAGTTATGAAAGGGTTACGCACCAAATCGTGGGTAAAAACCTCTTTGGCTCCAGGGTCGAAAGTGGTTACGCAATATCTGGACCGGTCGGGGCTGAGTGCTGACTTGGAAGCGTTGCGGTTTCATACGGTGGGATACGGCTGTACTTCCTGTATCGGCAACTCTGGCCCGCTACCTCCACATATCGCGGAAGCGGTAGAAAAAGGCGAGCTAGTAGTTGCATCGGTACTATCGGGTAACCGGAACTTTGAAGCGCGGGTTCACCCCCAGGTCAAGATGAATTTCCTGATGTCCCCTATGCTTGTTGTCGCCTATGCCCTTGTCGGAAGAATAGACGTAAATTTATTGGAAGATCCATTAGATTATGATCCCAATGGCAACCCTGTCTATTTAAAGGATATTTGGCCAACGCGGGAGGAAATCACGGACACCATTAATGCTTGTATGAAGGTGGAAGACTTTCAAACGGTGTACGACGTGATTTTTGATGGTTCTACGGATTGGCAAAACCTGAATGTGAAATTAAGTGAGAATTATCAATGGAATAATGATTCCACCTATATCAAAGAATCGCCGTTTTTTGAAGGACTCAGCGTGGAGCTGCAACCTGTAAAAGATATCGTCGATGCCCGGGTATTGTTGTATTTAGGCGATTCAGTAACGACAGATCATATTTCTCCCGCAGGTTCCTTCCGGGAGAATACCGCCGCCGGTGCATATTTATTGCAACATGGTGTAGACCGGGTGGATTTTAACTCGTATGGCTCCCGTCGGGGTAATCACGAGGTGATGATGCGAGGGACATTTGCGAATGTCCGTATTAAAAATAAGATTACGGATAAGGAAGGGGGCTATAGCACATATTTGCCGACAGGTGAAGTTAAGACGGTTTATGAAACGGCCATGGCCTACAAGAATAACCAGACCCCACTCATCGTATTGGCGGGGAAAGAGTATGGCTCGGGATCTTCGAGAGACTGGGCGGCAAAAGGTACTTTTTTGTTAGGTATAAAAGCCGTGATAGCGGAAAGCTTCGAGCGTATTCACCGGAGTAACCTTGTGGGCATGGGCGTGGCACCGCTGGTATTTGTCAACGGACAAAATGCGGAGTCTCTCGGTTTGGATGGCACGGAGGTTTTCTCTATCAATGGGCTATCCACCGATTTGATACCACATAAAATACTTGATGTTAAAGCCGTGCATCCATCGGGAAAGATTATCAATTTTCAGGTAAAAGCCCGTTTTGATTCGAGTATTGAAATTGAATACTATAAAAACGAAGGTATTCTTCAATATGTATTGCGTGATTACCTCAAAAGAGAAACCCGATAGGCTCTTGCCTATCGGGTCTTATAAAGTTTGGTGTTATTTATTAAACAGTCTTTTTATCTTTTCGAATAGTGAAGGTCCTTTCCTCTGATCAGATCCTATAAGATAAGCATAAGGCTTTAAATGGGGGATATTATCGAAAACAATACGCATGATACCCAGCAATGGGATAGCTAGAACCATACCGGCCACGCCCCATAGCAGTTCGCCGGCAACTAATCCGATAATCGTAAAAAGCGGATTTATTCTTACTTGGCTTCCGACGACCAAAGGCTCAAGGATATATGTTTGTATAAACTGCACCAACATATACACAGCTATTACGCCCAGGATAATTTGATTATCTCCACCTTGGGCAGCAACGGCCAACACCGTGAAGGTGGTGCCCAACAAATTCCCAACGAAAGGCACAATTTCTAATATTCCGCAGAGTACAGCAAAGAAAAGCGCATTTTCGACGCCCAATGCCGAAAAGCCGATACCATACATGATCCATAATAGAACGATCATTTTAGATAGACCTTCTAGGTACTGTTGGGCAACTGCCGAAGATTTGTGTAAGATTGCTGTCGCTTTTCCGCGGAATTCGCTTTTTACGAGCATCAGCACGAATTTTTTAATGCGAGTGCGGTATAGGAGCAGCAGGAATGTATAAACCATCACCAATATGGTATCTACCGCGATGCTCAATGTACCTGTCGCAAAACCCATGAGCATTTCTCCCGCACCGTTTGAAGAATTTTCCTGTGATGCCGTGATTTCTTCCTGCTGTTTGCGATCAATTCCCATGTTTTCGTTCAGCCAATCTCTGAACTTGTCGATGAGCTTTAGTCCCTGTTGTTTGAGTTCGGATAAATTCTCAGTAAAACCGCTCAGCTGCCAACCGATTAAGGTTGCTATAAGCGAAAAGGAGATAACTAATAGGAAGACGGAGAAAAGTGCGGCGAGACTTCGATGTAGCTGCAGGCTTTCAAATTTCCGGCAGATCTTAGTCAGCAGCATAGCCAGTACACTTGCTAATGCCAGCGGCACAAGAAAGCCTTTGGCAAAATATAAGATGACCACACTGAGCGAAAAGAGGAGGAGGACCAAAATGATATTTTGGAGGTTCCTGATCGAGTTTAGCATACAGATGACAGTTTGATACTGTAAACAAACTAAAATAGTAATAGTTTGCTGAGCTCTGTATCCTAATTTTCGAATCGGCCAAAGAGTTTGCTAATCCGGAAGAGAACGGCCTGTATATCGCGGCTCTGTAAAAACAAACCAGTTTGAAGCAAAGCCTGCTTACTCCCAATATGCTGTACTTTTATGATATTCAGTTGCTGTTCGAAGTGACGATTAATGTATTCTCTAATTGTATTACGTTCTGCCCGCAATAAATCGATATCCGGTCCTCGTTCATTTTTAAGCTCATCCATCACGTTGAAAAAGAAACGATACATCATTGCATTGAGCGTATTCACGATCTCCAGAAAGTCGCCGTCCAAGGGTCGATGGAGATTTTCGAAATATTGTAAGCTTTCCTCACTTAAAAATGTGGCAGACTGAATTAAGTCTTGCAGCAGGTCCGTACTATGAACCACCACTTCGGCAGATTTATGATCGTTTGTATTTAGTTCGCGAATCGCTCGAAGACTCTTTCGCTTCAACTTATTCGTGTAATTGCGTAAGTCTTTCAGCTCCCTATGGGTTTTCTTCAATAATGAAATATCATGCTCACCAATACCTTTCAGAACATCATTATATTGCTGAGACAGATCGATTAAGAGGGAAACAACCATGTTTTTGCTACGCACATATACGTCAAGATCCGAGCTTTCCAATAGGCTAAGTTTGCTTTTTTCTGTTTTTGCTATTTTTTCCTTCTTTGCAAAACTGATATGAGAAAGAATGACATATAACAATACTACACCCATTAAAATCAAGGTGCCGATAACTCCGCCTTTGTAAATAATGAGGGCAAAGATCGCAGAGACACTGAACGCTATAAATGCAGTAATAAACCATCCTCCGATAACACTCAAAACACCCGTGACCCGATAAACCGCTGATTCGCGACCCCAAGCTCTGTCTGCCAACGAGGTGCCCATCGCCACCATGAAGGTAACATATGTCGTAGATAACGGTAGCTTTTTTGAGGTAGCCCAAGCGATGAGTAAGCTGGCTAGAATGAGATTTGTCGAGGCACGTACTAAATCAAATGCCGGAGCATCGCCGGCCACCTGTGTGGCTTGTCGTAGCTTCTCCTTTTCAAAACTGATATTGTATTTTTTTCCGATACTGGCGGGTATGATTGTCGAGATTAAATTCCCGAGCAAAAAGGAAGATTTAACGATACTGCGCGAGACAGCATTCGGTCTGAATTTTTCATCGTCATCTTCATTTTGGCTACCTAACTTTACCTCAGTTTCGGTTACCTTCTTGGCTTTGGAGCTGAGCCATATTGTCGCTGCCATCGTCAAACCGGCAATGAATAACATATAGTTGGGTACGATAATGTCGCTCTCGGCCAAAAATGTTTGATAAAGTTGATCTGCTGCAACACCGCTATCCACCCAGTTCTGATAAGCCATTAAGGCAGAGATAGGTACCCCGATAAAGTTGACAAGGTCATTTCCGGCAAAAGCCATTGCCAACGAGAATGTCCCTGCCAACACAACGATTTTCAACGGGTTAATCTTGAAAACACGCTGTAAAACATAGCAGACTGCGGTTGAGATGAGAAAGACCACACCTAACACGACGAGAGTGTTGCTCAGCACCCATCCAATAAAGCTTTGTGAAAATAGCGTTGTGCCCGACATTCCTTTTATAAGGAGGAAATAGACAATGGTCGTTATACCGGCTCCCGAAAACAAGGCTCCTAATTTTGCCAGGCGGTTTTCATATTGAAATGTAAATACCATCCGACAAAAGTATTGGACCAGCATACCTGCGGTAAAGGCAATAAAAATAGAGAGAAAGATGCCCGATATAATGGAAAAAGTGCTGTCGATATTGATGTACTTTAAGGTTTCACTGATCGATTCGTGCTTTTCTGCCGAAAACAATAGCCCGACCATTGCCGCAGCACCGAGGAGCTCAAAGACAATGGACACCGTGGTGGAGGTGGGTAGCCCGAGCGTGTTGAAGATATCCAGCAATACAATATCGGTGAGCATCACGGCTAAAAAAATCCACAGCACTTTGTCGAACGTGAAATATTCGGGATGGAAAATACCTTTTCGCGCTATTTCCATCATCCCGCTTGAGAAAAGGGCCCCTATGAGAATACCAAGGACGGCAATGATTATGATGGTTCGAAATGGTGCTACTTTACTGCCTATTGCGGAGTTTAGAAAATTTACGGCATCGTTGCTGACTCCAACGATCAAGTCGCCGATTGCCAGTATTAATAATACGATAACTAAAAAAAGCAACCAATCCATAGTACAAGATTAAGTTACAAAAATGTGATATTAATGTTAGCTCAATATTCACTTTATGTTAAGTTAATATGAAGTTAAAATTAGAAGATCATTATTAGTTTTTCTTAAGGTTGGTCAAAAAATGACGTTTTTCGTCTTTTTCGCTCTTCATTTTAGGTCAAAATCAGGTCGCTTTAAAGGGGCAAAAAATATCGTTCATGGGTGGAAAGAGGTCGTTCATAGGTTGAGAGAGGTCGTTCATCGTTTTTTTCGTTTTTTTTAGAATAAGTGTTTAGGTTTGACAAGTGATGCATCTGTTTTTGGGGCCCCGATTTAATTTAACACTAAAAAGAACAAAAACGATGAAACAAAACAACACCGCTATAAAGCGAACACAAGTCAACAGACAAGCCCTTTCGAAGGCGTTATACAGGAAACCCTTTTGTGTGTGGTATGCCGTGACACCATGGAGCAAACTATTTGGCAGATATAGTATAGCAATCTGATATCTCCCGTACGGATTTTTCTAAAGCGGCTGAAGCCTGCCCCTTTTTTCTTGTTTTAGGGGCAGCTTCTTTATCAAATGACATAACCAATGAATACAATGAAAATATATGATGATAGATCGCAACAGTTGCGATGTATGATAATGAATAAACCAGTTCCGTGTGATCACGAATTACTTAATATGTTTACGTTCATGAGTGCAAATATGACGCACTTCCTCCCGAAAATCAGTTATGAAGATCACATAAAGATATTTCAGAATTATCTGGTGTGCCAAGAACTGAATAGGCTGGATACGGCTTTCTTTGCCCATGAATATCCCCTACAAATAGAGGGTTGGGGGCCATTTCAAGCGAAGATAAGTAAACGGCCGGGCGTTATATGCACTTACCATTTTGGCGCATATCAACTGATCCACTATTGGTTACTAAAAGCACAGATTCCTTTTGCCCTGATGGTTTCCAGTGGGGAAAAAGCGAATTGGGAAAAACGGTATCCAGCTTTGTTGGCTGTTTTACAGCAGGCAGAAGCTACCGGTAGGTTTGTTATGCTTGAGGCCAACAGTAGATCGTCTTTACGGCAAATGTACAAATTGTCAAAAGCCGGCTTTTGTTTGGTAATTTATCCCGATGATTTGGATAGCACTCAGGAACGGGGAGGAGAAAAATCGGAAGAACTCTCTTTCTTGGGGCAACAGGTTGCATTACCCGGTGATGCGGCATATATAGCGCATAGCTTACAGATGCCACTTTATCCAATATTAGCATTGAGGCAGCCTACTTCCGTCGGTGTTTACGCCCACCCCGCCATTCAGCCAGCTCGTCACATCGATAAATCTGTCTTTGCGGCTTCTGCGATGGCTCAGCTATACGGCTGGTTGGACTTATTCCTGATGCATTGGCCTGAACAGTGGGAGAATTGGCCATACCTACACCACATACATATAAAAAAACAGCCTTTTTTCGGAAGTTTATGGCAATCTGGAATAGAGAGCGATAAATTAGACCCTGAAAATTACGGTATGTATGTACGGGGGGAAGCCCGTTTCCTATTGCGGAAGCGCGACATGTGTTCCGTTTCAATCGATCAATTGGTTTTTGAACGTTTATTTGAAGAATGGTATAGCGACGAAATAGGAGGATTGAAATAAAAATTGTAAATTCGCACATCGACCTGAACCCAAATCGATGTATAATAAGATTTTTTTTAAGGAAGCACTGAAGATACAAGGCTATGGTTGGCCTGTATATTTTGTGTTGATGGGGCTCATCAATGTTCATCTCAATCCAAATTCGGATATATGGAGCCTGTGTATGGGGTTATTCGTTCTTGTATTGGTTTTTAATGCATGTGTCGGATTATTTTATGCATTGTTATGGAGGAAATGGATATGGATATCTGTCACACTTGCAGTGGTGTTATTTGTTGGAGCTACTGAGCTGGTTCAATACATCATAGAGGCAGGATGGACATCTTGGGGGGCTATAGACGAATTGTTTTATTGGAATATGTTCCATAACTATTTGGGAGTCATGTGTATGTCTGCTATGTTGGCCTTTCATGTCAAATCCAAGATCAGTGACAAGCTCCGGCGACAGGAGATGGCTCGTCGGTATGAGCGGGAAATCGAAATTAGAGATGCCAAGATAGCGTTTCACACGGCACAAATTAATCCGCATTTTTTGTGTAATGTGCTCACAGGTATACAGCGGCAGATTACGTTGAACGAAGCGTCAGATGCGATTGAGCGACTGGCAAATTTGATGCGGTATCTGCTTAGCGTATCGAGTGAAGGGGCCAAGTCTGTGCATATAGATAAGGAGATCGCAGGTCTTACACAGTATATACAGTTGGAATGCGAGCGTTTCGAAGAGTGCTACGTAGATTATCGGATTGAAGGAGCTCCTTATGAGCTTCAAATTCCTCCGGTAACACTGATTACTTTAGTAGAAAATGCATTCAAATATGGGATATATACTGATCCTGACAGACCCCTGAAAATATACCTCACGTTGGTTAAGAATCAGTTGGTGTTTGAATGTTGTAATGCAATAGATAAAGCGAAAAAGTCAAGGCTTTCGACTGGATTGGGTCACAAAAATATAGTAGCGCGATTGGATATGGTGTTTCCAAATCGCTATTCTTTTTTGACAGAAGAAACCGAGGGTAAAAATTACCGGGTGAAATTAGTAATCAATCAAAGTGAAATAAATGAGAAAACTGAAATGTCTGACTGTAGATGACGAAAAGGCTTCTCTTGAGGTGCTTGCCAATCTAATTAGACAGCGGCCAGATCTTGTATTGACCGCAGCAACGTCTGATCCACGAACAGTGCCGAATAGCGTAGAGAGGGAAGGAATTGACTTATTATTCGTAGATCTGCACATGGATCATCTACACGGTATAGATTTGATTAAAATGATGGCGGGGAAAGTAGAAGTAATTTGCTGCACCGCTGATAATCAATATGGATCGGAGCTGATTGAATTGGATGTGGCGTATTATCTGACGAAACCGTTTTCAAAAGAACAATTTAATAAGGCTATAACTCGTGTGTGGGACCGGAAAGACGGTTATATGCTGCGTGGTGATCTAAATGGTTTGGATGGTTATATTGTGATGAAAGGAAGTGGATCACAATTGGTTCAAATGCGATTCGCTGAATTAGAATGTCTCGAAGCTGCAGGGAATTATACGGAGGTCACCTATGCGGGAGGGCAGGTTACCGTGGCTCATGGATTAGGTTATTTCGAAGATCGGCTTCCGTCGGCACACTTTCTTCGGACACATAAAAGTTATATTGTGGCGAGAAAGAACATAGCAAATATAGAGTTTAACAGACGAATCATCATACTTCGGAATTCTTTGCGTCGCACTCACATCCCCATAGGAAAGACATATATTAACGCACTAAGAGAATTATTTGGAGTTCCGGCAGTAAGCTCTTGAAATATGAGGACTTCGTGTAAATGTTTTTATATTTTTGCAAAGGTGAGAACTATAATCGGAATGTATAAGAACTTCTTCAAGCGCTTTTTTGACGTTTCCGTGGCTTGTCTGGGGTTGGTATTATTGAGCCCTATATTCATTGCGGTTACGATCGGTCTGTGTTTTGCAAACAATGGGAGACCGTTTTTTCTTCAATCTCGTCCAGGAAGAAATGGAAAGATCTTTAAAATTGTGAAGTTCAAGACCATGAACGAAAAAAAAGACGTTTCGGGACACCTATTACCGGATGCGGAGCGCCTTACTCCAGTTGGTGCATTCGTACGGAAAACTTCTTTGGATGAAATACCACAGCTAATAAATGTCCTGAAAGGTGATATGTCGTTGATTGGCCCACGTCCACTCCTCGTGCAATACCTGCCATTATATAATTCACATCAGGCTCGTCGGCATGAGGTGCGGCCAGGTATTACAGGTTGGGCGCAGGTCAATGGCCGTAATGCAATCTCTTGGCAACAGAAGTTTGATTATGATGTATGGTATGTGGATCATCTGACCTGTATCTTGGATGCCAAAATATTCTTTCTTACCATCCGTAAAGTATTTGTCCGTGAAGGTATATCAGCTGTGGGGCAAGCCACGATGGAACCATTTAAAGGCAATAAGGCATAAAATTTAGAACGATATCGCTCATGAAGAAACAAAAGTTATTTATTTATGGTGCAAGCGGCCATGCGAAAGTCGTTATCGAGATCGCGGAAAGCTTAGCCTATACCATCGGCGGGTTGGTCGATGCGAATCCGGTCATACAGCAACTGCTGGACTATCCGGTAAATACACCTTTTGTGGAAGGAGCAGATGATCGCTGGATCATTGGTATCGGCACGAATAGTATCCGTAAGCGTATCGCCGGAGAAGAAGACCGGAAGTATGCTACCCTATGTCACCCTTCTGCCAATATATCCGCACGGACGCATATAGGAGAGGGTACGGTAGTCATGGCTGGCGTTTCGATAAATAGTAGTGTACGCATTGCTAAACATTGTATTATCAATACGAATGCCTCGATAGATCACGATTGTGAAATTGCGGATTACGTGCATGTTTCCCCTAATGTGGCCCTCGCTGGAGATGTACGTGTCGGACAAGGAACGCATATTGGCATAGGGGCTTGCGTGATTCAGGGCGTAAAGATAGGGGAATGGTGCACGGTAGGTGCGGGTGCCGTCGTGATACGTGATGTGCCGGACGGAGCCTGTGTTGTGGGAAACCCCGCTCGGATCATGAAGAAAGATATCGTGTAGTAATGCATCAGAATATATGACAACATCATTTAGACAGTTACATCAACCGACCGGAAGGTTGTTGGATAGCAATAAGCAGCATTTTTTATTCTTTGGTGGCACAGCTTACCTTGGGCTGACAACCGATAAGGAGTATACCCGCCTGTATAAGGAAGGCATTGATCGGTATGGACTGAATAATGGAACCTCCAGAAGCAATAATGTTCAGCAAGGGATCTATGGAGAGGTGGAGGACTATCTAGCATCACGTTTTGGTTTTACTGCTGCTGCAATTTTTTCCAGTGGGTATTTAGCGGCACAGGCCGCTGTACAAGCGCTGTCAGCAGACCAGCATGCTTTTTTTGCGCCGAACTGTCATCCCGCGTTATGGCCATCGTTGCATCAACCTTATGTGCATGAGTCGTTTGAACAATGGATTACCGATACGGTACAGGAAATTAACGAGTCGGAGAAAAGAAATTTTGTGCTCGTTTCAAACAGCTTAGACAACCTTACGCCGGAAATGTATAATTTCAGTATACTGAAGAACATCCGGAAAGATAAAAACGTGACGCTTATTCTGGATGATTCGCATGGCATAGGTGTATTATACAGAAATGCGATCGGCACGCAACCAAATCTACTTGAGCTGGACAACATAGAGTTGGTCGTCGTGGCGTCGTTGGCTAAAGGCATGGGTACCGATGCAGGGGTTGTTTTGGGAAGTGCAGAAACAGTCCAGCGCATACAGATGAATCCCATTTTCCGCGGAGGATCGCCGCCGTCGCCTGCGGGTATGCATGCACTCCGGCATGGTCAGGCTGTCTATGAAAAGCAATTTGATCGCCTACATGAGAGTATTCACCGTTTCCATGAACTGCTGCCAGCAGAAATGTTGCGAAGTATTCCTGATTTTCCGGTGTTCACATCATCCGATTCATTGCTATATGCACGTTTGATGGCGCAGAATATGGTCATCTCCAGTTTTCCTTATCCGCTCGCGACAAGCCCTCTACTCAACAGGATCGTACTTTCGGCAGTGCACGAGATAGACGATCTCAAGAAATTGGCCCATTATCTTCAAGGATAGAAGCTTCTGTCGAGTGCATCTAAAACTTCAGGGTAAAAATTAACCGTTTGAAAATCAGTAAAATAATATTAGATTTACCGCCGATTTGCAAAAACACATATCGGTGCTACCGGGGTAACCGTTTGAAAATGAAAAAAATATGTATGATTAATTTTTAAACATCATTTTAAAAGGGTAATTTTGCGTCCCCAAACAGTCTCTCGGTCTTTGAAGGCTTTTTGATTAGAGGAAACGTTGGGAAGGAAAAAGAAAATTAAATAATACAGTATAAATAGATATGACTAAAGCAGAAATTATTGCAGAAATCTCTAATAAAACAGGATTAGAGAAGGTAGATGTTCAAGAGACGGTTGAGGCGTTCTTCAAAGTTGTTAAAAATGCAATGATCCAGGGTGAAAATGTGTATGTAAGAGGTTTCGGAAGCTTTGTAGTAAAGAAAAGAGCTGAAAAAACTGCCCGTAATATCTCAAAGAATACGGCGATTATCATTCCCGAGCACTTTGTGCCTAGTTTCAAACCTGCAAAAGTTTTTGTGGAAAAAGTAAAAACAGGCAATAAAGTAAAAAAATAAGCTGATCATTTTCTAATGAATACCAAACAAATCGTTGTAATAGTTGTAGTAGTGGCCTTAACAGGGACATTGCTGATGCAACCTATTAAGGGTTTGGTAGATAAAAACAACGATACAACCGAAGCCGTTGCGGATGAAGCGTCGTCCATGTATACACTGGAAACCGTGTCAGAGCAGTCTAAGCAAGGTATAAATCCATCATTAGTCCAGGATATTACAACGATCGAATCACAAGTCGAAAAAGCCGAAGGTGATGCCAAAGTTCAATTACTGCAGCAACTCGCTGATAAATGGAACGATGTGGCTAAAACTATCCCACAAGGTTTTATCTATGAAGAGATGGCTAAGCTATCTCCGAAAGCTGAGTATTGGTTAAAATCCGGGGATGCGTATCGTACGGGTTATACTAATTTGCAGGATACAGCATTGGCTTCTGCTTTGAATGCACGTGCTATTCAGGCTTATGAAAAAGCCCTAGAGCTAGATACGGCGAGCCTTGCAGCAAAGACCGGTTTAGGTGCGGCATTTGTTACGGGAACGGCAAATCCTATGGCGGGAATAAGCCTATTGCTTGAAGTTGTGAAAGCTGATCCTCAAAATGTGGATGCAAATAGAACATTGGGTTTATTTTCTTTGCAATCCCAACAATTTGATAAAGCTATTGACCGTTTCAAAAAGGTCGTCGAACAAAAACCGGATGCCGAATCCTACTTTTATCTGGCAACGGGCTATGAAAAAATTGGGCTGGCCACAGAAGCTATTGCTGCCTATCAAAAAAGCAAGGAAATGGCTGCTGATCCTACCCTTTCTCAATATATCGACCGTCAGATCGACGCATTGAGTAAAAGTAATTAACAAAATTTATTCACATTTTTTAAAAACATTAAGCTATGCCAAGCGGAAAAAAAAGAAAAAGACACAAAATGGCTACCCACAAACGCAAAAAACGTTTAAGAAAAAACAGACACAAAAAGAAATAAGCTTTTTGTAGCTTTTTGTATGTACAATCTATGACTTCAAGGATTTGATTTATCATAGGTTGTATTTTTTCATTAAACGAGTTTTAGGTTTCATTCGGGAGAAAACGATGCTGCGGTATCGTTCCCACAATATTAGTAGCTGTTGGTAAAGGAATTAATTATCGATTCAACCCCGGACAATGGGGTGACTATTGCTTTACTACAGGACAAACAATTAGTAGAACTTAATAAAGAGAAAGTCGGCAATCATTTTTCGGTCGGAGATATCTATCTTGGACGAATAAAAAAGATTATGCCGGGCTTGAATGCCGCGTTTGTCGATGTTGGTTATGACAAGGACGCATTCCTGCATTATCTGGACCTCGGTCCTCAGGTGCGGTCTTTATTAAAATTGACCCGTGTAGTAAAGAATGGCAGTTATCAGGAGAATCTGCTCAATAGTTTAAAACTTGAAAAGGATATCGATAAGACGGGTAAAATTTCGGAAATATTAAGCCGGAACATACTTTTACCTGTACAGATCGCAAAAGAACCAATTTCGACAAAGGGTCCTCGGCTGAGCTCGGATTTATCCATTGCCGGACGTTTCGTTGTATTGGTGCCTTTTTCAAGTTCTGTTTCCATTTCCAAAAAAATCAAAAGTAGCGCAGAGCGCACACGCCTTAAAAAGATCGTAGAAAGTATTAAGCCCGCAAACTTTGGCGTAATTATTCGTACGGTATCTGAAGGTAAAGGAGTAGAGGAAATGCAAAAGGATCTACTCGATTTGATTTCGAAATGGGAACTATTTACCAAGCGCCTTAAAAATGCCGAACCCCCACAGAAAGTATTGGGCGAAATGGATAGAGCATCTACCATTTTGCGTGATATCCTAACGGATGAGTTCACACATATATATGTAAACGATTCTGCAATATATGAGGAAACAAAGTCATATGTGCAGGAGATATCACCAGAACTGGAGAAAATAGTGAAGCTGTATAAGCACAAAGAGCCTATTTTCGATCATTTTGGTATAGAAAGGCAGATTAAGGCGTCTTTTGGAAAGACGGTCAATTTACAGGGTGGTGCATATTTGGTGATAGAACATACCGAAGCATTGCACGTCATCGATGTAAATAGCGGTAACCGTATTGCAAGTAAGGAAAATCAAGAGGATAATGCACTTTTGGTCAATAAGGAAGCAGCCCGGGAGATTGCCCGGCAATTGCGTCTGCGGGATATGGGCGGTATAGTCGTCATCGACTTTATCGATATGCATAAAGCGACCAATAGAAAAGAGCTTTATACCTACTTGAAAGAGTGTATGAGTCAAGATCGTGCACGCCATACTATTTTACCGCCAAGTAAGTTTGGACTTGTTCAGATTACGCGTCAACGGGTACGCCCCGAGATGAATATCGTGACGAATGAAAAGTGTCCGGCTTGTGATGGTACGGGAGAAATCAGGTCAAGTATTGTATTACTTGATGACATCGAGAACAATTTGAGTTTTATTCTGGAAGAACAAAACGAAAAGAATATCACACTCTGTGTACATCCTTATATTAAAGTATATATCAAATCCGGATTGATCTCCCGGAGGTTAAAATGGTTTTTCAAATACGGCACTTGGGTGCGCGTAAAAGCAATTCCTTCTTATTACTTGACGGAGTTCCATTTTTTCAATTCGAAAGAAGAGGAGATTAAATTATAATCGGTATGCGATAAGAGAAATAGAATAAGCCTCGGACAATATCCGGGGCTTATTCTGTATCTGCACCGAAGAAACCAAGCTCGCTTTCTTTTTGAATAAGTAAAGCGATACTCGTATCGTTCAATATCTGTAACATGGCATTGCGCACGTCGGTAAATGTATCTCGGATGCCGCATGCATGTTCTTCTACACACTCATCACAGGAACGGTAGAAATTTAAACTAACGCAAGGTAATAACGCTATAGGGCCATCAATCAGACGCATGATCTGGGAAAGATAAATATCTTCCGGAGCTTTATTGAGGCTATATCCTCCGCCTGCACCTTTTTTGGAATATAGGATGCCTGCATTCCGCATTTCAAGCAAAATCTGTTCTAAGAATTTCTTAGGAATACGCTCTTCTTCTGCGATCTTTATAATCTGCATAGGCTCCTTCCCGTAGTTTCTACCCAGCACCATTAAGGCCTTGATGGCATACTTTGTTTTCTTAGAAAGCATAGTCTTTGTATTTTTTACCCAAAAATACAAAAATACTATGACATTCTATTGTCCCAGAACTTCGACAATGGGCTTACCAATATTTCCGTTAGGCTCTGTAACATGTAGCAAAGAAGCTAACGTCGGTGCAATATCCACGATACGGACCGCTTTGTTGCTTACCCCTGGCTTAATTCCCCAGCCCATAAATACCAGCGGAATGTGTGCATCATAAGGTGACCATACACCATGTGACGTACCTGTTGCGCGTGGATTGCCCGAATACCATTGTGGCTCCGCAATAATCTGTATAACGCCACTACGTTTCCGGTTATAACCATTGATAGCTTTCTCCCGTATAGCGGCTGGAACAAACATATTATGGTCACCTGCTTCCATATCCAGTACATAAGCTACACCATCTTGTTGTTTCAGGTTATTCATAATAACCTGCTTGATCTGAGCAATATCCAACTGTAGCGAATCAATTAGTTTGTAGTTTAGATGAACTTGATAGTTCCACATACTGCGGATGATTTTTTTATGACCAAAAGCATGTTGCAGCTCCTGATCCAGTTCCCGCTGTATCTGGCGGGTAAATAAATAGCCTCCGTTGCCTTTGCTGTCGGTATAAAATAAAGGATTATACGATGCCGCATGGTCTGCCGTCAGGAAAATGGTATAATTGTCTTTGCCGACCGTCTGATCAAGATAAGCCAAGAAGGAAGCAATGTCCCGATCCAAACGAAGGTACGTGTCTTCTATCTCTACCGCAGATAATGAATAACGGTGCCCTACGATATCTGTCGAAGATAAGCTCACGCATAAAAAATCAGAAACTCCCGGTTGATTTTTCCCCAACTTTTCGCTTTTTATAGCCTCCCTTGCCAGATCCAAGGTCAGCGTATTACCGTACGGTGTGCTTTTAATCAACTCCAGGCCAACATCTTTCATAAGTTCTGATGTCTTGTGAGGAAATGTAGCCGTCTTTTCTCCCGCCCATTTGCCTTCGTATCTATTGTCATCCGCGATACTATTGACGTACGTACGTATAGGATACAGCGTTTCCCAGTCTTGTTTTAGATATTTTTCAGCAAGCTTTTTCTTGTTGAACTTACTTACCCAGTCCGGCAGTTCTTCCATATAAAATGAGCTTGAAATCCAGTTTCCACTCTTGCCGTCAAACCAATATGCCGCATTGGCGAAGTGGCCTGCGGGTAATATACCCCCTCTATCTTTGATCGAAATACCGATTACTTTTGATCGGAAGTTTGTCGCTAATTTCAGCTCATCCGTGATGGTCGACGCCAATAAGTTCCGAGGAGACTGTTGTCCCACTTTCCCCTCCGCACCTATACTTTTGACATCGTCATCCTGTGTGCAATACATCGTTTGCCCCGTGGCCTGTATAATAAAGTTATTGCCTGAAATGCCATGGATGGAGGGTACAGAGCCCGTATATACAGAACTATGCCCAATAGCCGTATATGCCGGTATATAATTAATCAATGTGTTTTCACAGGAAAAACCGTCTTTAAGTAGTCTTTTAAATCCGTCTTCGCCATAACGGTCGGCGAAACGGTAAAGGTAATCATAGCGCATCTGGTCAATCATCAAACCCACGACCAGTTTAGGCCGGGCTACCTGAGCTTGTACTGTGTGAATAGATAAGAGGGCACAGAAGACGGTAATAAGGAAAGTCCTGCGGTATTGAAAAAATGCAAAATTTGACATGTGTTTAAAATTTTAAACACAAGGTACGGCATAATTGTGCTTTCCTGAAAAAATTAAAGTAAAAGTTCTTTTACGTTTCTATACTATTTGCGATTAAGATAATTTTTTAGAAACAAACCGGTATGAGATTCCGGGCATTTAGCTAATGCCTCAGGTGTTCCGGCAAAGGTCACATACCCTCCGTTTTCGCCTCCTTCCGGGCCGATATCAATCACCCAGTCTGCCGATTTGATCATATCCATATTGTGTTCGATAACAAGAATGCTATTGCCCTGCCCGATCAAGGCATCAAATGAATGCAGCAATTTTTGAATATCATGGAAATGTAGGCCCGTCGTAGGCTCGTCGAAAATAAATAATGTTTTCTTGTTGTTATTTCCTTTTATGAGGAAGGAGGCCAGTTTGATCCGTTGTGCTTCCCCACCCGAAAGCGTACTCGAAGACTGTCCGAGTTTTACGTACCCCAATCCGACGTCGTGTAGCGGCTGCAACTTAGCAAGTACCTTCGGTTGATCTACAAAAAATGTTAACGCTTCATCAATGGTCAGATCCAACACATCGGCTACCGACTTCTCTTTGTATTGTACGTCCAGCACATGTGGCTTGAACCGTTTGCCACCGCAGGCTTCACAAGGCAACACGATGTCGGCCATAAATTGCATTTCGATCTTTACCTCGCCATCCCCTTGGCAAACGTCACAACGCCCCCCTTCGATGTTGAAGGAAAAAGCTGCAGGTTTGAGTCCGTTTGCTTTGGCGGCCGGGAGACCGGCATATAGCGCGCGTATTTCATCCCACGCTTTGACATAGGTGACGGGGTTAGACCGGGATGAACGTCCGATCGGATTTTGATCAACCAGTTCCACCTGTTCTATACGCTCGATATCGCCTTCTATATGATCAAATTTACCCGTTTGTTCGCCAGAGTAGTTGCCCAGCGCTTTTTGCAGAGCGGGGTAGAGGATCCTTTTTACCAACGATGTCTTACCCGAACCTGATACACCGGTTACGACGGTAAATACATGCAGCGGAAAATCTACCGTGATACCTTTTAGGTTATTTTCCCGGGCTCCGGTGATGGTAATCTTATCCGTCCATTTCCGGCGTTGATCCGGTACTTCAATTTGCTTTCTCCCGCTGAGATACTGGCCGGTAAGTGAGCTTTTATCTTTAATGATTTGCTCGTAATTTCCAGCGAAAACCAGCTGCCCTCCATTCACCCCAGCCTCCGGGCCTATATCAATGAGGTAATCGGCAGCTTCCATCATCTCTTGCTCATGTTCGACAACAATAACCGTGTTACCGATATCACGTAAGGATTTCAGCACATGGATAAGACGTTGCGTGTCGCGGGGATGTAGCCCAATGCTGGGTTCGTCCAACACGTAAATGGAGCCTACGAGTGAGCTTCCTAACGATGTCGCGAGATTAATACGCTGTGATTCTCCGCCCGACAAGGTGTTGCTCAACCGATTTAAAGTCAGGTAACTCAGCCCCACATCGCACAAAAACTGGATGCGGTTGGTGATCTCTATCAATAAACGTTTGGCTATCGTGGCTTCACTTGCGGACAATTCGATATGTTGCAGAAAATCTAAGACCTGATCGATAGGCATCAATACGATATCAATAATCGACTTGCCCGCGATTTTTACATACGACGCATCCTGACGTAAGCGGCTGCCGTGGCATTCAGGGCAGTCGGTTTTTCCTCTGTACCGCGATAACATCACCCGATACTGAATTTTGTATGTTTGTTCCTCTAGTTCCTGAAAAAATTGGTTCAGGCCGTTAAAATAGGAGTTTCCCGTCCAAAGCAGCTCCTGTTGTTCTTGCGTTAGATCTGCATATGCCCGATGTATCGGGAAGTTGAATTTTATCGCTGTACGGGTCAGTCGCTCCAGCCAAGTTCCCATTTTTTCCCCCCGCCAGGGAGCTATGGCCCCGTCGTAGACCGATTTGCTTTTGTCGGGGACAACCAGGTCGGGATCTATGCCGATAATTTTTCCGTACCCTTCACAACGTTTACATGCACCGAAAGGATTGTTGAAACTGAAAAAATTCGGAGAAGGCTCTTCGAAGGTAATACCGTCCAATTCAAATTTATCCGAAAAATCTAACCGTTGATCCGCTATTTCCAAGGTGCAATGTCCTTTTCCTTCAAAGAAAGCAATCTGCACCGAATCAGCAATACGATGTATTGTCTCTTCTTCTTCGTCCCACCGGATACGATCGATGACAATTTCAACCTCGTTCCCGGTTAGCGTATCGTTTGCCACCTCTGGGTTTTCAATCAGCGTCTCGATCTTTTGAATGGTCCCGCGATAGGATACCCGTACGAAACCCTTGTGAAGAAGCAGAGAAAGCTCCTCTTTAAGCTTCCGGCCTTTCATAGGTATCAAAGGACACAATATAGTCAGCGTCGTATCTACCGGATAGGCGGTGATCTTATCGACAATAGAGCTCACTGTATCCTTGGTAACCTGTTGGCCGGATATCGGCGAATAAGTTTTTCCGATCCGGGCGAATAACAGTTTTAGGTAATCGTATATTTCGGTAGATGTACCTACCGTAGAACGAGGGTTGCTTGTGATGACTTTTTGTTCAATAGCAATAGCAGGAGCAATACCTTTGATATAGTCCACCTCGGGTTTATGCATCCGGCCCATAAATTGGCGTGCATAGGAAGACAAGCTTTCTACATAACGCCGTTGACCTTCCGCATACAGTGTGTCGAACGCCAAAGAAGATTTTCCCGAACCCGAAAGACCTGTGATGACGACAAGATTATTCTTGGGAATATTGACATCTATGTTTTTTAAATTATTAACCCGTGCTCCCTTAATCTCAATCAAGGATGTCGCATTCCCCACTGATTTTTTCCGCATAATCTGCAAAGTTACGCTTTTTTGCGCAGAAGATTCACGTTGTTTTATAGCTTGTTGAGCAGTGAACGAAAATCTAAAATTAACATTGACGTAATATAAGGATGCCGATAAAGTTGTAGTTTTGAACAAGGTATAAAAATTTGATGGCAACAAACTTTTTCTTAATTTTATCTGAGCTAATCAGAACCTGGTCTTGAACAATTACGGTACATACGACGATTTTGCTTTGCTGGCTTTACTTAAAGCCGGAGATGAAAAAAGTTTCGCTGAAATCTACGACAGATATTGGGCGGTATTGTATCGCCATGCATACAAGCTGCTTAAGGATGAGGTGGTGGCCCAGGATATTGTGCAGGAGGTTTTTGTTAATCTATGGGATAAAATACATCATCTGGATTTGCAGAATTCGCTTAGCTCCTATCTGTATGCTGCTGTCCGAAACAAAGTTTTAAATGTTATCCAACGTGAGAAATACCAAAAAAGGTATGTGGATTCCATGATTCATTTTATGAAAACGTCGGAAGCCCTAACCGACCATAAGCTTCGGGCAAATATGCTCCAGGAGAAAATAGAGAAAGAAGTCGCGTTTTTACCCGCCAAGATGCGACATATTTTTGAAATGAGCAGAATCCAGCATCTCTCGCACAAAGAAATTGCCCAAGAGCTTAAGCTCTCTGATAAGACCGTAAAAAAACAGATAAACAACGCTATTCGTATCCTCCGTTTTAAATTGAGCAGTTTCTTATTACTGATTATCTGGATCAGTTTGTTTTAAATAGCAATACAAAAAAATCTACTACCTCTTACCCTTTCGATTGTCATACCTTAAAACACCATAAAAGGGTATGGATGAAATCAAGATAAGAGAAATACTACAGCGCTATCAGGAAGGGAAGGCCTCTGATGAGGAACGTGCTTGGGTCGAATCCTGGTATCTACAGTTTACCGATGATGCGGATGTAGAAGATTTGAACACATCCGATATGCATCATGCCAAGCGAAAGATCTGGGGGCGTATATCATCTGCACGTCCCGTGGTACGTTCGAAACGCTACATCTATCCAACAGTGGCCGCCGCTGCAGCCGTACTTTTACTCATAGGTTTTGCCTTCTATCTGTTTCAGGACAATACGACGCTACAAAAAAAGCAGGAGATCGCAACGCAGGAAGAAATCATCAAACCGGGAGGGAATAATGCTTATCTCACACTCGCTGATGGCAAAAAGATAAACCTTAAAGATATGGAGGAAGGCACAGCGTTGGAGCAAGCGGGAATGAAAATCGTCAAAAAATCCAATGGTGAACTGGTCTATGAGATTTCAAAAAGCTCCTCCAAAGACGATCGGTTAGGGAGTAACACCATAGAAACACCTGTGGGGGGACAATATCATGTCGTGCTTCCGGATGGCACGAAAGTATGGTTGAACTCTTCGTCGTCCTTGGCATATCCGGTCAGGTTTGCGGCTAACGAGCGAAAAGTCAAGCTCGACGGCGAAGCCTACTTCGAAGTTCAAAGAGATAAGAAAAGACCTTTCCGCGTCATCTCCGAGAGCCAGACCGTGGAAGTGCTCGGCACCAAATTCAATGTAAATACATACAAAGATGAGCCAGTGGTGAAGACCACCTTGCTGGAAGGAAGCGTCAGAGTTTCATTAGCCACGATTTCAAAAATCCTTCGTCCCGGAGAACAGGCTGCTGCTACCGGTCAAGAGATACAAATCAGTGTAGTGGATACCGATCAGGCGGTAGCATGGTACAGAGGAGATTTTGTATTTGATGGTGTCGAACTGAAGAACATTATGCGGCAGATCAGCCGCTGGTACGGTGTGGAAGTCATTTATCAAAATGACATCGGCGATGTAAAGTTCGGCGGCTCTATTTCCCGATCGAAAGACATAGAGGAAGTGCTCAAAGTGCTTGCTATGACCAAGGGTGTCAACTTTAAAGTGGAAGGAAGGAGGGTACTGGTGATGCGGTAACTATACGATCTGCAGGCAGACCCCATACTATGAAAAAACGGGAACGTTGGAGCGCCCCCGTCTTAAGTATAAGGTCCCTGAAAAAAAATACCAAGAGTGTCTAAACAATTAAGTATTAAAAAGAAACCTATAACAAATGTATAAAAATTATGCAAAAGGAGGAAGGTCGTTCTATGCCCTACCAGCGGGTAAGCCACCACTATCTTGGCAAAGATTTCCTTCACAAAAATTAAAGCCACTACTTATGCGGATTAAACTAACTTGTTTTTTTCTTTTGATTGCCTTTTTGCAAATATCATTTGCTTCCAAAGCGCAGTATATCACACTGAAAAAAAGCAATATCAGCCTGCGGGAATTGTTTAAAGAAATAAAAAAACAAACCGGCTATGATTTTGTCTACAAGTACGATCTCGTCGCCAAGGGGAAGACGGTGGATATCGATGCGACCCACAAGTCACTCAAAGAAGTTTTGGATGAAAGCTTTGCAAATCAACCCTTCAGTTATTCCATCGAGAGTAAGACGGTTATTGTCTTTCCGAAGGATGAGCGTAAGGTGGATATTTTCCATAACCGTATTCAACATGAAGTAAGAGGTCGTGTAACCGACGCTACTGGTCAACCGTTGGCCGGAGCGACCATACGGAATTTATCCGATGGTAGCACCACCGTAAGTGATGCCGATGGATACTTCGTCCTTCGACAAACGCAGGAGAATGCAGTATTGCAGGTGACTTTCGTGGGTTATGAACAGGCAGAGGTGAATATCGGAAACAAGACGATGTTGACCATTGTACTCCAAGAACAACAATCGTCCTTGAACGAAGTGATGGTCGTGGGGTATGGCGTTCAAAAAAAGGAGCTGGTGACCAGCGCAATAGGAAGTTTCAAAGTCAAGGACGAGGATGTACGTCAGGTGGCAAGTCCTACGCGTCTGTTGGAAGGACGGATTGCAGGCGTGAATGTATCGATGGGTTCGGGCAACTTAGCATCAGGCGAACGCATTACGATCCGGGGGACCTCATCCATCAGTGCAGGTAATAATCCGCTATATGTTGTCGATGGCGTGCCGATCAATACGTCGGGGATGTCGATGTTCAATTTTGGTGAATCCTATAGCCCTTTGGCGGCATTCAACCATGCAGATATTGAATCCATCGAGATATTAAAAGACGCTGCTTCGGCAGCCATATACGGTTCCCGTGCCAGCAATGGTGTCGTACTAATCACCACCAAATCCGGAAAGGCAGGGCGTTCAGATATTCGTGTCAACGTGACTACCGGTTTTAGTAATTTCGCCAATAGAGACAAAATCAAGCTGGCCAATTCAGACCAATATGTGGCGGTTTATAATGCGGGGGTCGATAATTACAACAGGCAGTACGGGCGGCAGATCGGTGATTCCGACTACAAGATCCGTATTCAGAATCCTTTCTCCGGTATGCCCGACACAGACTGGCTGGGACTGGTCACCCAAACAGGGCATTTCCAAAATTATGATGCAGCATTATCCGGTGGAAATGTCAAAACGACCTATTATTTTGGATTGGGCCTAACCGATCAGACCGGTATTATCCGGAATAATTCTATCCGGAAGTACAACCTGAACAGCAAGGTCAGCCATAAGTTCAACGATTGGTTAGAGGTGGGTGCCAATAATATGGGCAACTTTATCAGAAACAATCAAGTGCCGGGTGCTAACCTTGGCTCAACGATTATTGCCCGTGCAATCGAGCAGCGGCCATTTGACCGTCCCTTCAAGCCCAACGGCGATTATTACGTCGGTGGGACGGACGAACTCACCCGTCACAATGCGGTGCAGATCTTGAATGAGCAAGTAGCTTATGTGGATAATTACAGGTATTTGGGAACCTATTACGGGCAAGCCAATTTCTTAGATAAGTTCTCGTTTCGATCATCCTTCAGTGCAGATATTGGTTATGCATACGATTATACCTATTACAATCAAAACCATCCTTACGGAACAGGGGTAGGAAGGGTTGTCGATTACAACAGGTTGATTCAAAATTTGGTCTTTGACAATGTCTTAAATTATAATGACACGTTTGGAGATCTGAATTTGAGCGCCATGATCGGTCACTCCTTTCAACAGCAAATGACGCGTAACTCTTCGATTGATGCACGGGGATTCCCTACACCCTCCATGCGTGTGGTATCGGTGGCCTCCGAAATTTTTGATGCGAGTGGAAGTCTCGGTGAATACGCTTTAGAATCCTACTTTGGTCGGGGTACTTTATCCTATCAGGATAAATACATGATGACGGCTACCCTCCGGGCGGATGGCTCTTCCAAATTTCATCGAGATAATCGTTGGGGGTATTTCCCTTCCATTTCCTTCGGTTGGAATGTCTCCAAAGAGGAGTTTATGGGGGAGAATAGCCACGATATGAAGATCCGAGCCAGTTACGGTAAGACCGGAAATCAAGAAGGGATTGGTCAATATGCCTATCAGGCGTTGATGGCCGGAGGACAAAACTATGGCAACCAAAGTGGTATTTCTGTTACCTCTTTTGGAAACGAAGACCTTCGGTGGGAGAAAGCCGATCAATATGATGCGGGTTTTGATATTTCCTTCTTACAGCGGAAATTGAATATTTCTTTTGATGCCTATTATAAGAAGACCACAGACTTGCTGTATAGTATGCCTATACATGCGACAACAGGTGTGACGACCATCACCAGCAATATAGGGTCTATGCTTAACAAGGGATTGGAGCTGAGTATCAATACGGATGTTCCATTAGGTGACCTAACTTGGAAATCAGCGTTCAATATTGCGCACAACACCAATAGAATAACCTCGTTGCTGGAAGATGATGTGCCGATTTCTATCGGTGAGAACAGGGCACTTAAGATCGGACAAAGTATAGGAGCTTTCTATCTCTTCGATTGGGAAGGTCTGTATCAATACGACGGCGAGGTGCCACAAGAGCAATTTGATTTGGGGGTACGCGCAGGTGACGTCAAATGGCGTGATCTCGATGGAAATAATATCATCAATGACGATGACCGTGTGGTTGTTGGAAACTCTAATCCAAAGTTTGCAGGAGGGTGGAACAACAGTTTCAGCTACAAAGGTTTTCAACTCGATGTCCTGCTGACTTATTTGTACGGTACCGATGTTTATGCCCAATGGAAGTCTACTGGTATGGCTAATCTGGCAGCGACCTTTGCCAAGGATCTGACCTATGTCGAAAACGCGTGGACCGGTCCGGGCTCGACAAATGTCTATCCCAGACCATTGATTGGCCATAGCCATAACAACAAGAATTCTACCCGTTTTCTGGAAGACGGTTCGTTCATCAGGCTCCGGGCGCTGACGTTGGGATACAGCTTTCCGAAAGAGATGGTGCGATCGTTAAAGTTAAAGGGCTTGCGCGTATTTACTACCGCAGATAATTTGTTTTTGCTGACGAATTATTCAGGATGGGATCCGGAAGTCAATAAGGACTTGGACCCACGTTTTTACGGTGTCGATCTTTTCGGTGTTCCACAACCACGTACGTTCAGTTTTGGTGTGAATATTAATCTGTAGTCTTATGAAGAATTTTAGAAAATACATATATATGGGCCTGTTCATGACCCTTTTATTCGGCTCATGTGCAGACAGGTTAGACCTGTATTCCCATTCGGCGATGTCCCCGGATGCCGTAACGCCCGATGATATTCCGGCGCTTCGCATGGGGATGTACAACAATATGCAGAATGATCCGGGAACACATAATTTTATCCTGTTCGATTTGCTCGGCGGGGATTTACAAGGCGGAGCAAATACATCGCCGCTGAATTTGATAAATAGTATACTTTCACCGCTGCAATCGATCATAAGCCGGGGATGGAATGGCTATTACAGTTCGCTTTATCAGGTCAACAACATTATTGCGACCTGTGAAGATTTGCCTGAAAGTGCAACGCGGAATTTAGCACTTGGTGAAGCTTATTATTTTAGAGCACTTACGTACTATAATCTCGTGACACGTTGGGGGGACGTTCCTTTGCTGCGCGAAAATACATTAGAAAAACCATTCCGTGCGCCTAAAGAAGAAGTCTGGCAATTTATTGAAGAGAATCTTGTTGAAGCGGGTAAGCTTCTCGGAGATGCGCAGTCTTACTACTACGTATCCAAAGATGCGGTGACCGCATTGCAGGCGCGTGTATTCTTGACGCAGGGGAAGAAACCGCAGGCAGCTACAGCTGCTGAAAGCCTCATCGGTAAATATGCTCTTGATAGCTTTGAGAAGATTTTTCGAAAGGCGGCAAATACCGAAATAATCTTTGCGTTTGAGAACCTGTCTGAAGAGTCTTCCATCAATATCTCCGATCTGTTTTATTCCTACGCCCATCCGAATAAGGGGCAGGGCAACTATCGCCTGCCGCAGGAGACGGTCAACTTATTTACATCGCAGGATAAACGCCGGAATATGACTATTGTGAATATTGCCGGAACGGATTGTGTGAACAAATATCCCAGCGGACAGACCGGGAGAGATCCGGTGATTATCTCCCGAGTAGCCGAGATGTATTTGATTTCGGCGGAAGCAAAAGGGTTGAACAATGGCGGCTTGGATCGTTTGAACCAATTGCGTGTTCATCGTGGACTATCCCCGGTATCACCTTCTGAATCCGATTTTCTGGATGCGGTGTTGAAGGAAAGGCAAATGGAATTGCTCGGTGAGAACTTTAGATATTATGATTTGGTACGTACAGGAAAAGCAGTAGCCGAATTGGGAATTTTACCTTACCAAACGGTGTTGCCTATACCGGGCAATGAATTGCAACGGAATACCAATCTCAAACCGAATCCTGATTATTAAGAAAAAGAGCATGAAAAAGATAAAATTAAGAACACTATTGTCACTCTTCAGTTTCATCGGACTGACATTGATGAGTGCGGCTTGTAACAATAAGCAAGAACTGATCCAACCTTACGAGACCTATGTCGCTATACCCAAGACAACCGTAGGAACAGCGATCACGAATAAGACCGACTTGGTGGCCAGCATTAGCTCGGACACGTCATACACGGTGAGTTCAGGGGTGGAAGCTACAGAAATCCAATATCTTTCCTCGACGGGGCTCTCCATGAAAGCCTTTGTTTTTGAAGTGGATCTGTCGGATCCAACTGTCAAAATTGAGGTCTCGACACCTAATAACCAGCCGGCTTTTGGTATGCAGCAGATGACGAAACAAGCGACATATGAAGATGCCGTAGGACATAAAGTATGGGCGGGTATCAATGCGGATTTTTTCAACATGACTAATGGCGCTCCGCAAGGGATATTGTATAAAGAAGGTGTCGCGATCAAAACTTCTGTTACCGATGCAGTCAACACCTTCTTCGGCATCACCTCTGATGGAAAGGCTGTAATAGGTGATCAGGACGAGTATGCTGTCATCAAAAACACCCTACAGGAAGCCGTGGGCGGCCGTGTCACTTTGCTCAAAGATGGTATTGCTCCACCACAGACAGACGATAGACTGGAGCCACGTACGGGTATTGGTGTAAACCAAGACGGCACCAAAGTATATATGTTTGTCGTTGATGGCCGCCGCTTTCATTATTCCAATGGGATGAACTACGCGGATATGGCAAAGGTTATGGCTGCCTTGGGGGCATATGATGCTATTAATTTGGATGGTGGAGGTTCCAGCACGTTCTTTATCCGGAATACACCCGGGTTTGACGACGGCCGCTTTGTGCTCCGCAATTGGCCATCCGATAATGGTGGCGCCGAACGTGCCGTGGCCAATGGTTTGCTCATTATTTCTACAGCAGATTAAAAAACAACAATCATGAAACAATCAATAATATATTATCTATTTACGCTGGTCGTGTTTTCTTTAGTGATGGTTGCCTGCCAGAAAATAGATGCGGAAAGTTTTACACCTGAAGATCCATCCATCAATTTTGACCAACAACACGTTACGGTCGGTAATGATGTGGAAGAAATTGAATTGGAAATAAACGCGAACTTACCTTGGCGTATCCGTACGGATGCTGCGTGGATCACATTAATTAAGGCAAATGGGACAGCAGGAGAAAAGGCGAAGATTGCTGTGCAACGTAACAGAACGACCGAAGAGCGAACCGCTCATATCATCGCCTATATTACCGATGCGTCGCAGACAGAACTACTGCTTACACAAGCGGCAGGCGACCCGCCACCAGACTATACCCGTCACTTCTATGTTAAGACCAGTGGCACGGCGGGTAATGATGGTCTTTCTTGGGCTGCACCTACAACCTTGGATAAAGCATTGGATGAGGTGGCCGATGGCGATTTTATCCATATCGCGGCAGGTACCTATGCGCCGACCACAGCCCTCACCGGAGGGACAGCAAGTGATCTCAAAGAATATACGTTTGAAATTCGTGCGAATGTGCAGATTATAGGGGGGTATCCCACCAATGCGCAGGAAGGTGCAATAGCCGATCCCGAAAATAGCCCAACGGTATTAAGCGGCAATCTGGGGTCGGATAAAGCCCGACATGTCGTTGCGGTTACGGCAGTGAAGGCGGAAGATCAGGAAGTTTCCTTAAAAGGACTCACCATTCGTGACGGAAATGCGGGCGGCTCAGGAAATATTTCGGTCAATGGAACAAATTTCAGTAGGGCCCATGGTGGAGGCATAATCATTGGAGGTGCAAAAGTGCTTATAGACAATTGTCAGATTATCGAAAATACAACCGCCAATCATGCTGCAGGAATGTATATAACAAACCAGGCTGTGGTGACGATTAAAAACAGCAGTATCAGCAAAAATAGTGCATCTGTAGCAGCTTCGAACGGTGGCGGTATATGGAACGACGGCTCAACGCTGTACATCTATAACTCGACCGTTAGTGAGAACCGGATAGGCGGTGTTGGCGGAGGCGTATACGCCTTGAATACCGCACGGACCACGTACACCTATATGTACAATGTGACGATCGCTAACAATGTAACCGGGATATTTGGAGCCAATAGTGCAGCTCCGGGATATTATGGACGTGAGCTTTCTGAAGGGGTGATGGTCAACTGTACGATCTATGGGAATACCGCAGGCGGTACTGGTGCAGGTGGGGGTATTCGCATGCACGGTTCGGCTAAGTTAAACGTTTTTAGTTCGACCATTACCAACAATGCAGGAGGGACAGGAAGCGGTATTGACATGTCAGCTACCGGCACAAACGAAGTAAACCTCTTTAACACCATAGTTGCTGGAAATACAGGCGCAGCGACACAAACTGCAGGTAACGGAATCACCGTTTCAACCAGCATTGTCGGAAGCAACGTATACGATGCAGATGGTGTGGTGGTAGCCGGGGCTACCTTTGATGCCACCACTATGTTGGGTAGCTTGGGTAATCATGGTGGTCTCACACAGACCGTATTACCAATTGGAACAGGTAATCCAGCGTTGTTATATGGCCTGAACTTGTTGCAGCTCCAGCTGCTGTCCATTAACCACAATCTGGAAGAGGATTTTGTGACACAGGATCAGAACGATAAGAGCCGCACAGGCAAAACGGTTATGGGAGCAGCGCTTCCTTTATAAAAGAAGGTGTAGCAAAACGTTTGGTAATCCCTTTCATCGTCATTTCGACCAACGGGAGAAATCTATGAATGAATTTGAATTAAATACTTTTCAATCAATTGAAAAATTGTTCAATCATAGATTTCTCCTCGTTCCTCGTCGAAATGACGATAAGTTTTACTTTTTAGACATCCTCTTTTTATCTTTATGACATAAAGCACGCAAATATGAAAAAATATACATCTCTGGTTCTCTGTTTATTGTTCGTTGCTCTGGGATATATTGCCGAGGCACAGGTGCCCATTATTCCATATCCGAATAAGGTTGAAATAAAAGAAGGAACAGTCGACCTGGCACAGGGGGCTCGGGTGACAGGTACTTCCAAATACAAACCCTATCTACAAAAAATGTTGACCACGGAGTTTGGCCTCCCGGCAAATAAGGGGGTCGTGATAAAATTGACCGTTAAACCCGATAAAAACAGCAATCCGGAAGCCTATGCCTTGGAAATCAAAGACAGTGGAATTGAAATTAAGGCAGTTAGCGAAACAGGTATCTTTTACGGTATCCAAAGTCTAAAGCAACTCCTGTTACAGGACAAGCGGGTACCCTTGTTGTCCATCCAGGACAAACCGTCTTTCAAATGGCGGTCCTTTATGTTGGATGAAGCTCGATATTTTCAAGGCAAAGAGACCGTCAAAAAACTGCTGGACGATATGGCCTTGCTGAAGCTCAATAAATTCCATTGGCATTTGACAAACGATGCCGGTTGGCGGATACAAATCAAGTCTTTCCCTTTATTGACCGAGATCGGATCAAAAAGGGATAGCTCACAGATCAACGATAATGGAAAAAAGTGGAAAAGTACCCTTACAGACCATCGTGAGCATAGCGGTTTTTATACCCAGGAAGAAATCAAAGAGATCATAGCGTATGCTGCCGAGCGCCAGATTGAAATTATCCCCGAGATCAGTATGCCGGGACATGTATCTGCTGCCGTAGCAAGCTATCCTTTTTTGGGTACAACCAAAAAGCCAATCCAGGTGCCTGTATATTTTGGCGTAGTTAGTGCCGTGCTGGATGTCAGCGACCCCCAAGCCCTATCGTTTATTCATCAGGTGCTTCGTGAAGTCGCTCAGCTTTTTCCTTCTAATTACATCCACATTGGTGGGGACGAAGTGAAGTTCGATCAATGGAAAGAATCGAAGGCGGTACAACAGTACATGGAGGAGTCGAAAATTGAAAACTATTACGACCTACAGGTTCACTTTACAAATTCGATCTCAAAATTTGTACAGGACTCGTTAAACAAAAGAATAATCGGTTGGAATGAAATATTGGGTAAGAATGTACACGAATGGGCAAAGGAGCAAAATGCAAATGAGTCCTTATCGAAAACGGCTCTTGTGCAATTTTGGAAGGGAGATGCAAAGGATCTTTTGTTTGGTATAGAGCGAGGACATGAGATTATCAATTCGGATCATAAGTTTACTTACCTGGATTACACCTATAAGCAGATTAGCCTTGAGAAAGCCTATAGCTTTAACCCTGTTCCTGACGGAATAACGCCGGAACAACAGCAGCTTATCGTAGGCTTAGGTGCACAGATGTGGGGAGAATGGACGCCTTCTGTCAAAGAAATCCAGTATCAGGCCTATCCGCGCATAGCCGCCTATGCGGAGACCGGATGGACCGATGTACAGCATAAAGATTATGCAAGGTTTGAAAAAAATATCCAGCAATTAGTTGCTTATTGGAAATCTAAAGGATATAATTTACCCACTGGCTTACTTTAAAAGTTCACGCAGCTTGCTTTCCAGCTCGGCTCCCCTTAGATTTCGGGCGATGATGATACCGTCCGGATCGACAAGGACGTTTTGCGGAATGGATTTGATGCCATAAGTCAGCGCTGCGCCGTTGTTCATGTTCTGTAAATCCGAAATGTGTTTCCATCCCAGCGCATTGTCTGTGATATACTTCTTCCAAGCCGCAAAATCACTGTCGAACGATACCGCCAAGATTTCGAAATTCTTGTTTTTAAAGCTGTTATACAAGGTTTTGAATGCCGGGATTTCATCGCGGCTTTGTTTATTCCAGGATGCCCAAAAGCTGACAAGGACGTATTTTCCTTTGAGATTTTGCAAGCCATACGGCTCACCGGCGACGTCAAACTGGGTAATACCCGGAGCTTTCTTACCCGGGGAGCTCTTTTCCAGTGACTGGATATAATGCTGCAGGTACTTCCCTTCCGTCGTTTTTCGGACTTTTTTGTCCAGCATTTTATAAAGAACCTCAAGTTCTTTATAATCGGGATTTTGCATATTTATCCGTTGGATCAGGCGGATAGAGGCTTGATCTTTGGGATTGGCTTTGATCTGTTCGATCAAATCTTCCTTCGACTGGGCCATTAAGACACTAGGCAAGAGGATGAGGAGATATATGAAAAACACTTTCATGGCCGTTATTTTTACATCAAGTTTTATCTTTATTGAAGTTCTACTGTACCGGTACCGCAGATAAGGCTCCTGGGAGTTGTTGATGTCCACCCTCAAAAACAGTTAAATGTAGATTGTCCACATGCCTTTCTAAGTATATTGTGCGTCCGAATAGCTCTTTTCCCGATAACTGTGCTGGAGGCAGTGTACGCTTCGTCAGCAGGTTTATGATTTCCGCATCTCCGATGAGGTCTTTATCTGTATGTGCCAACCTGCTAATGCTATCGGTATCGGTGACCTGATAACGTTGCTCAGCGAGCAGACGGTTATATATCCGTAACGAGTGGGTTATCGGTACGGGCCCTTTACGTCCATCGTGAATCCCAGCGTAGATATATAGTTTCGCTCCCTGCCTCCTGCCGACTGGGAGCTTTTGGTATAGAGGGGAACGTTTTTTAGCTTCTGCGGCATCAAAACTACCACCCAACGCAGCCAGTATATCACCTGCATATTTCGTCTTCCGGCCGACTGACTCCCAATACCAAGCTTCTATATCCGAAATAGGTACCCACGCCGAAAATGACGTGATGGGGTAGTCCAACTGCATATATGCACAGAGTGTAGCGTATCCACCTCCCGATACTCCTATAATATGCACCTGGCTGGTATCTACGTTGCCGTTTTTCACCGCATAGGCAATAGCGTCCTGAATATCAGCCAGCACCAGTGGGCTCCCTATTGCCTCAGGCCTACGGTTTACCCCTCTAAAATCTGGATGAATATAATTCCAGTCATTTGCCAAGATATCCTTAGTCAACGGATCCTGTTGATCGTAGCCACCACTCCAAGTATGTAAACTGATGATCAGCGGCTGAGGCTTCTCCTTTTTTGATGTATAAAAATACGCCTTTTGGAGGGTGCCATCCTTGCTGGAGGGGATCTCCACGATATTAAAGGCTGGGTCCCAATCTCCTTGGGAGGTTTTATCCCAAGCGATGTCCTTTTGTCCGTAAACCAGCTGCATCAAGATAAAAAAGGCGGCAGACAAGGTTACTTTTTTTACTATAGTCATATTATTTAGAATTAATTTCGCCAGAACGAATAAACGGTATATTTTATTATTTCTGGAAACTTTAATAAACCAGCGATCCGAGATACTTGCTGTCGGTACTTCTGTTGCTGCCGTCCTGCGCAAAAAAGAAAATATACACATGGTAGGTGATCGGTTCGTTTCTTTTTCTCAGCGGCACCTCCTGCGTTTTATGGCTTAAAGAATAGTTTATATCATGAGTGAGGCAATGTGCAGTATTGTTGTTGCCCGCCGGGTATAGCAACACCTGAGCATCGTAAGAACGTAAGCTATATTTTCTTGCGAGCTGTTCATCATACGTCCAGTGGAGCTGAAGGACCTCGCGTTCCGAATCGATATCCATCTGATGGGATGTCAGCGGATTGGGAAGCCCTTTAGCAATCCTGAATTTTTCCCAATGGAGCGCATAACCTGCTTCGGTTTTCACCACGGCTTCCTTTAGATTGTACGACATGGCACAGTCATAAGCCCTCTTGGGTGGATTAGCTTGTGCAAACCCCCGTCGGATAAAGGGTAATATGCCACAGATGCTTTCCCGGACAAATTTGAAGCGTGCTCTACTCTCCAGTTGCTCCGGGCTGGGGTTTCGTTTTTTCTTGAGTTGAGGTAAGCCCCGGACATAGTTGCCTTGTTTGGTTTGCACGAAAACGACCGACCCGGCTTTCCCGGATACCGAACCATTTGCACCATTTCTAATGACCGCCATAATTTATCTTTTAGGATTATTCATCGGCAATATACGAAAATGATGCGTAGCAACAAGAGAAAGTATGAGTAGATAGTACAGTTTTTTATCAGTATTTGTTCAGAGATTAAACAGTGTTTATACAGTTATGACTGAACAAGCACTGACTAAGCACTGAACAAGCACTGGAGAAGCACTGTTTAAATAGCAAAATTAAGAACAAAAAGAAAACATGCCGATCTGCTACAATTTTAAGTTATGCGAAGTTGCTTTTTGAATTTTCAGGATAAGTTATTAGACTTGTTGTACAAAACAACCCTGCTATGCCATCCTTCGTTTCAAAACTGCCCGCTACGCCTGTTAGTATTTTTTCCAGAATGAGCCAATTGGCGCACACCCACCAAGCGGTCAACCTCTCGCAGGGCTTCCCTGACTTCGCTGTCGAACCCGAACTTATTAAGCTTGTGACTACATATATGCAGGAGGGGTTTAATCAGTATGCCCCTATGCCTGGCGTATTGGCGCTGCGGGAAAGGATTGCGTATAAATACCAGGCGCTAACCCAAATTGACGTCCATCCCGAAACCGAAATCACCATTACGGCCGGTGGCACGCAGGGGCTTTTTACAGCTATTGGTACGCTGATTCATCCGGGTGACGAAGTTATTATTTTCGAACCGGCCTACGATTCCTACCAGCCCAGTGTGGAAGCCTTTGGTGGTAAGATTGTACCTGTCCGCTTATTTGCACCCGACTTTGAGATCGATTGGGAGGCCGTGCGTGAAAAGATCACGTCCCGCACAAAATTGATTATCATCAATAACCCCAACAATCCTACAGGACGGATTCTGACAAAGGCCGATGTTACAGCTTTAGAAGAATTGGTCGACGCACACGGGCTGTATGTCATCAGCGACGAAGTCTATGAGCACCTCACCTACGACGAGCAAAAGCACCAGAGCATCCTTTATTCGCCGATATTGCGTGAACGTGGCTATGTGGTCGCTTCTTTTGGCAAAGTATTGCATGCCACCGGGTGGAAGATCGGTTATGTGATTGCTTGTGCGCGCCTGACGGAAGAATTTCGAAAAATACATCAGTTTAATGTGTTTTCCGTCAATACACCCATGCAGTGGGCGATAGCCGACTATCTATCGGATGCGGATTACTACACCAACTTAGCTGCCGGCTTTCAGGCCAAGCGGGATTATCTGTCCACCGCCTTACAGCAGACACGGTTCAAAGTGCTGCCCTGTGAAGGCACCTATTTTATGCTATTGGATTATTCCGAGGTTTCGGTACAGGCCGAATTGGATTTTGCGATACACCTGACAGCGAAAGCAAAAGTAGCTATGATCCCGATATCCTCTTTTTATTCGAAGGAGGTCAATCAGAGCCTCCTGCGTATCTGCTTTGCCAAAGAAAAAGTCACTTTAGACCGCGCAGTGGACTGTTTGCTGCATATTTAAAATAACGCAACGGTTTGCGTGTCAAAAATATTATTAAAATTTTTTAATAATCGTATATTTGTCTATTTAGAGCCTTATTTATTTCTAAATTTGTACAAACACTTTTCAATCAATATATAAATGGCAAGATTAAATTTATTAGAAGAAACACGTTTTGAGAAAGTTCCTGTAAAAGTGTATCCGGATCAAAGTGCTGCTTCTATCGATGTTGCGCACCGCATAGCGTCTATCATAGCGGCGAAACAGGCTAAAGGTGAGAAAGCGGTATTGGGCCTGGCTACAGGTGCTACTCCCGTAGGCGTTTACAGAGAACTTGTTCGCCTGCACAAAGAGGAGGGACTAAGCTTCAAAAATGTAGTGACGTTCAATCTGGATGAGTACTATCCGATGCAACCTACAGCGGATCAGAGCTACGTGACATTCATGAAGAAAAACTTGTTTGATCATATTGATATACCTGCCGAAAATATTAATATTCCCGACGGTACGCTGGCACCGGAGGCTATACAGAGCTACTGTGAGGCCTATGAACAAAAGATCTCTGGTCTTGGTGGTCTGGATATACAGGTTTTAGGTATCGGTCGTACCGGACACATCGGATTTAATGAACCGGGATCTGCGCCAAACTCGGGAACGCGTTTGGTTACCTTGGATGACTTGACCCGACGGGATGCCTCACGTGATTTTGGAGGGAAAGAGAATGTGCCGACCAAAGCCATTACCATGGGTGTGGGAACAATCTTCAAGGCGAAGGAAATTGTGTTGATGGCCTGGAATGAGAAGAAAGCCGAAATTGTGAAGAAAGCAGTAGAAGGAGAAATTTCACCTGATATCCCGGCGACCTATCTGCAGCTTTCAGACCACGTCGAGTTTGTCTTAGATCAGGATGCTGCGTCGTTATTGACCCGTTTCGATACACCTTGGCTGGCAAGGGATGTGGTATGGTCAGAAACGTTGACCAAAAAAGCAGTAGTCTGGTTGTCTTTAAAGCTCGATAAGGCTATCTTGAAATTGACCGACGACGATTACAACAATAATGGTATGGCGGAGCTTGTGACCGAACAAGGACCGGCTTATAACATCAATATCAAAATATTTAACGATCTGCAGCGCACCATTACCGGCTGGCCGGGAGGAAAGCCGAATGTGGATGACAGCAATCGCCCTGAACGTGCGGAACCCGCTCGGAAGAATGTGATCCTGTTTTCACCGCATCCAGATGACGATGTGATCTCCATGGGGGGTACGTTTATCCGTTTAGCCGATCAGGGACATAATGTCCATGTCGCTTATCAAACTTCGGGTAATACCGCGGTATGGGAAGATGATGTGTTGCGTTATCTGGAATTTGTGCAGGACTTTGCGGTGGCCATCGATGATGATAAAGGGTTGGTGCGGAATGTGTATAACGAGGCCCGTGAGTTCTTTAAGACCAAGAAACCCAATCAGGTTGATCCCGAGATCATCCGGACTGTTAAAGGATTGATCCGTAAAGGTGAAGCGATTGCGGGAGCTCGTTTTGTAGGCTTGCCGGATGAAAATATACACTTTCAAAACCTGCCTTTTTACGATCGGACTAAATTCGCCAAAGATGTTTCTTTTGAGGATGATATCCAGCAGACCATGGATCTCCTTCGTCATGTAAAGCCACATCAGGTGTTTGCCGCAGGAGATTTTGCAGATCCACATGGCACGCATAAGGTCTGTTTTGACATCATATTGGAAGCTCTTTTGCGTCTGCGTGAGACGGATGAATGGACGAAGGATTGTTGGTTGTGGTTGTACCGGGGTGCATGGCACGAATACCCGATCCATGAGATTGAAATGGCCGTTCCCCTATCTCCGCAGGAAGTAAAACGTAAGCGTCTGGCCATCTTCAAGCACCAGTCGCAGAAGGATGTTCCTGTTTTTCCGGGTGACGATCCACGGGAGTTCTGGGTGCGTGCAGAAGACCGGACGAGTGAGACCGCAGACCTGTATCATAAATTAGGACTTGCCGATTATGAAGCTATAGAGGCTTTTGTGCGGTGGAAATTTGATTAAAGACATCGACCGTCATTTCGACCGAAGGGAGAAAACTATGGATTAATTTTAATCAACTAAAAATTGAAGAATACTTAAACATAGATTTTACTTCGTAGAGCCCTTCGGGGTTCTCGTCATACTTCCTCGAAATGACGGTTTTTATATTCGGTGACCTTTTCGACAGACTTTTTGTGCAAAATGCTATACAGCCGTGATGAAAACCAGATAGTCTATTTCGGTCAATATGTACTCGAGAACAAGGATAAAGATATAACGCAGGGCGTTAGGAATGAACCCAAAGAATTTCTTAAAAGCCGTGGAGAAATGTGTCGAATGCTTGTAACCGGTCATCCGGGCCACGTCGGCTATGCGATGCTCACCCGCCATAATCAGGTTTTTGGCATGTTCCATTTTGATCTCCTTCATATAGGTTTGTACTGTTTTGCCTATATACTGCTTGAAATATTTTTTTAGATACTGTTCATTTGTCCCCACAGCTTTGGCCAGTTCGTGGATCGTGTAGTTCTTGGCCATATCTTTCTCTATCATTTGCCTGGCCAGTTGGACCCTGTCGTAAAGGCTCTTATTGGCCATGATCTCCTCACTGTCATGCTGTGGGTACCAGTCTTCCAGCTGATAGATCAACCCTTTAATAAATAACGATTGTATCCGTAATCGAGCCAGATGATGCGGGGTGTCGGCAAGATTCAGGATTTGTTTAATCACCAGGCTCAGGCGTTGGTCACGCTTCGTCATTGTACGCTCTGTCAACCATCTTGTTTCTTCGCCAGAATTGGTATGGGGTTGTCCCAACATAAAAGAGGGAATAAAAGCGAGGATAATGATGGTGTCCTCACTTAAATTTTTCCATGTACAGGAATATTTTTTTTTGATGGGCTGTAGTATAGTTTCTCCATTACGGATAACGTAAGTGTCATTGTTGATACGATAGGCACTCGCCCCACTGCCCGTTGCATACAATATATTGATAAAGCCATCGATAGGGCTTTTGCAGGACAAAACAGCGTTACCTCTTAAAATGGTGTAATGTATTTCGGACTGGCAGCCTTGCAGGGTTATTTCCGAATGTGTAGCTTTTTTTTCGTCTTGCGTCATTTTCTTGTTTAGAATAATTCTATGTTTGCAGCGTGAAATTTATTTAGACTTGTTCTAAAGAATATTCGAAGATAGGATTTTAATCGGAGATAATGAAACAATTTTACTTGCTGCTGTTACTTTTTGTTTGCTCGGTGTGTGCATACGGGCAGAAGACTTATAGCATTGAGGGGAAGGTACATAAAGAAAGCGGCGAAGCTGTATCACATGTGACTATCAAGATCGAAGGTACATCTTTGGTCGCTATCTCGGATGAAAATGGATTATATGATTTCCCCAACGTACCTTCCGGAAAATATACGCTACTCATTTCTTCCGTAGAGATCCAGTCCAAGCGCCTGCCCATTCATGTCAATAAGAACTATCCGGATCTGCATATCCATATCGACCCCAAAGGAGGTCTAGCGTTGGATGAGGTACGTATACAACGCAATACCGCGAAGCGGGAACTGGAAACCAGCGGCTTTGCGGTTGCGGTCATCGAAACCAAAGAAGCGTCTTTAAGGAATCTGACAACGAATGAATTGCTCGATCGGGCCGTAGGAGTTCGGGTGCGGCAGAATGGAGGAGTAGGATCTCGCGTAGAATATAACTTGAACGGCATGTCAGGGAGTACGGTTGGATTGTTTCTGGACGGGATAGAGGTATCGACCTACGGCTCTTCTTTTAACCTGAGCAATATACCGCCAGCGATGATTGAACGGATTGAGGTATACAAAGGTGTACTTCCTTCACATCTAACGGGGGATTATGTGGGTGGGGCAATCAATGTCGTGCTAAAGAAAGATGCAGCACACAACAATATCACGCTCGCCACATCATATGGTTCTTTTAATACGTTTAATTCGGATATCGGCGCAACCTTCCGAGATAAAAAAAGTGGTCTTTCGGGAAGATTTTCTGGTTTTTATACCTATACGGATAATAGTTACACGACTTGGGGTAGATCGACGACACATGTCAACCATTTACAACAAATAACTCGAGGTTATCGTGCTAAGCGGTTTAATGATGTGTATAAATCTATTGGAGGTAGGTTTGAAGTGGGGTTTACTGATGTAAGCTGGGCAGACCACTTCTTTATAGGCTACAACGCGTCTCACAATTATAACGAAATACCGCATGGGATTACTATGGCAACACCTTATGTAGGTCGTTTTACAGAGACGAATGCTGATGTTTGGAGCCTTAACTACAACAAGAGAGATCTATTCATCCGCGGACTGGCGTTGAATATCAATGCGGTTCGTAGCAGCAGGGGGACATATCTGCAGGATACCGTGGGGTATGCCTACAATTGGGACGGTACCATAAGAGAGGTCATAGAATTTGGAGAGCGGGTTCCACTAAAAACAACCCTTGGAGGGCAACAAGGTGAAAAGACAATGACACAAATTGATAGAGATATTGTCAATACCCGGTCCAATCTTGGCTATACCGTTGCACGAGGGCATCGCATCTCTTTGAATCATAAGTATGAAACAACTGAGCGGGATGACAATGATTTATTTGATCCGGCAAAAAAAGATATGACAATAGTCAGTGTGATTTCCAAGAATATATTTTCTGTTAACTATGAGGGACAAACTTGGAGGGATAAACTTCGATTCAACTTGATGGGTAAGTTTACCACCAATAAAATTGATCAAAGCAAGCCAGAGATTATACGTGTAGAGGGGCAGAATACTCTTGTCAAGCGTGATACGACCATATTCACTAGTAATTTCGGATATGGCGCTACGTTGTCTTATAATCTACTTTCCAATTTCTTTGTCATTACCTCCATGGAGAATGCATTAATTATGCCTAACGAAATGCAGCTGTATGGTGATCCAGAGATTAATATTCTTCCAAATTTAGATTTACAACCCGAAAAAAACATCAACTACAATATAGGTTTTCGATGGACTCCATTGGAATTAGATCAACATAAATTGGCAATTTATAGTAGTTTTTTCTGGCGGAATGGATATGATAAAATTACTCAACAGGCTGTCGATGAAAATCAGATCGAAGAGGAGGCCGATGCTGATATACAAACGACGCGATATGTGAATTTAGGAAAGACTCAGGCTCGTGGTGCAGAGGCAGAGGTGACTTATATATACAATAATAGACTAAATGTTAACTTGAATTTTTCAAAGTTCAATAATCTCTTCAAACAAGAGATAGATGAAGTGGGTAATCCCCATGCTTTTTATAATCAACAAATTCCAAATGAGCCCTTCTTCACGGTCAATCTGAATTCTCAGTATCGGTTTGATAACGTTTTTCAGAAAAAATCTATTATGAATCTATACTATAATGCAGGGTATGTCGGTAAATATTATGTGGTGTGGGGGCAACCGGAATGGTCTCCGACACCAACACAATTTGCGCATGATGTAGGGGCGAGTTATCGTTTCCCTTCTGGAAAACTGGTAGCGAGTGTGGATGTGAAGAATATATTCAACGCTGAAGTTTACGACAACTTTATGATACAAAAGCCCGGGAGGGGGATTTATCTGAAATTGAATTATACCATAAATAAGTTTTTATAATAAATAGTAGTAATATGAAGAAAAATCTATTCAAACCAGTAGCATATGCTATGATTATAGCGAGCGTAACTTTCGCGAGTTGTAAGAAAGACAACCCAGGTACAGACCCTGGTGCTGATGACGGCACACGTTGGATAACCGTTACGGGAGCCTATCCAGATGAAAGTGGTACTGCAGGAAACGGTGGAACCCGTGCTTATGCCATATCTCCAGAAAATGCTGCGGATCCGAACTATGTGATTGATTTATTCAAACAAGATGGTTCGAAATATGTAGTTGGCTTTGGTTTAAAATCAGAACGTACAGCTCGGGTTCAGGCATCGGCTGATGGAAAGTATTTGTATAACATTCAGTATACGGGTACAGAAGGTGGGGTATTTAACAAATATTCAGTATCCGGAGAAGGTCAATATGAAGAAGTGGGATATGAGCTGAATACCGCAGTTATCTTGGGGACTTCCCCCCGTTGGGTAAAAGCAGCTGAAGGTATTGGTGTAGGCGTGTCTTTTGGTGATGCGCGAGATTCATATACGGGTACAGCTCCCGATTATGTGTATCAGCACCCCAAAGGAAAAATCCGTATTGCAAATATTGATTTAAATAGTACCGCAATTACGAATACCGGTTCAATTGATATTGAATTGGACGAGGATTTAGAGGAGCAGGGGTATCATATCTGGCGTGCAGATGTGCCTATATTGAATCAAGCGAAAAATAAACTGTTCATCGGGGTCGGTGTTCGTAAACATGATCTTGAAGCAGATGGGCCTGTAGCGGGACGGGGAGGAGCGCTGTCTTGGCCAACGACCAGCGCATATGAAAGAGATTTGGGTACTGTTACGTATGTGGTAGACTATCCTTCGCTACGGAACCCGAAGATGATTGAATCCACAAAAGCTGTTACAGATAATCTTTCCTATCGTACAATGACACAGTATGTAGGTGATGATGGCCATGTATATCAAGCAGCAACGTCTATGGGTAGCGGACATCAGATCTTGCGTATTAGCAAATCAACAAATGAGTATGACAACAACTATGATTTTAATTTGAATACTGCTCTTGGGATAGACGATGCTGGTATTAGAGCGTGGCGTTATATAGAGGATGGTGTCGGGGTTGTTTTATATACAAGGACAAGCACGGCAGGGGGCTATGTAGCATTGATTAATCTGAACGATAAAACTGCGACTAAGCTCAATATTGAAAATGAAGCAGATGCAGGGTTTTCAGGGCTTACAGCGGATCAAAATGGCGGTGTTGAATTGACAGGTACATTTGGACAGTTTCAAAATATTGGTGTAGTGGGAGATTATGTATACGTACCTATGTCTCCTAACGGTAAAGACGGGAACCTCTATGTAATTGACTGGAAGAACGAAACTGTGAAAAAAGGAGCCAAGTTGAAAAATGCTTCAGGTAGCTTCTATTTAGGGGCTTACTAGTCTAAAAAATCAATCCATCAATCAGATAAGGCGTCTTCGCTTTATCTGATTTTCTATTTGAACAAACGTAGAGAGAATAATGAATCGTTCAAACAATAAGCCATCCACTTGGCCTAAAGTCCGTAAATTCTTAAACGATATCCATCTATGGGGAGGTTTAATCTCGGGCATTGTCGTTTTAATTGTTTGCCTTACAGGTACGATATATGTATACAACACCGAAATACGGGAGGCAGTGCTTTCCGAATTTTATAATGTCAAGCAAGAGGGTGAGAAGATAAACACGGATGATCTGTTGACAAAGGTGAAACCGGAAGTTAAGGGAAAGATCATTGGTGTCAAAATTCCTTTTGCTGAAGATAAAAGTACATTTATTCTATATCGTAAGCCAGCCAAAGATGGCGAGCGGGAGCAGCGCCCACGAGGTCGTGGCCCGCGTGCCAATCAACTGGCTGTCAATCCCTACACCGGTGAGGTCATCGGTGATCCGGGTGAGGTGAAGACAAAGACGGCTGAATTTATGCAGAAAATGTTCGGGCTCCATCGTTGGCTGCTGCTGAATGAGATCGAAGAACCTATTTTCGAAGGAATAGAAAACCGGAAATTAGGTTCCTGGATTACTGGGACAGCAACATTGTTGTTTTTGTTAGGTGTATTGACAGGTATCGTGATCTGGTTCCCTGTGAAGATGCGAGGTTGGAAGAATGGTTTAAAGATCAAGTGGTCGGCCAACTGGAAGCGTATCAACCATGACTTACACAACACGTTGGCCTTTTATAGCTTTATCCTGCTGTTTTTAATGGCTGTTACGGGACCGTTTTGGTCTTTCGAATGGTATAGGGCGGGATGGCAAAAAACCTGGGGTACCTATCAGGACCCTAAAGCACCGAAGGTGGAGAAGTCTAAGCCTGTCTCGGCCGTTATACCGGGCAAAAGTGAGCTGACTGTAGAGGAAACCATTTTAGCAGTCAATACGCTGTTGCCTTATGACGGCGATATCACTCTCAATTTTGCGCAGGATAGTACGGGTACGATTGCAGTAATGAAGAATAGAGTCGGTTTTTTTGCACCATCTGCCGGAGATCGGTTGACGTTGGATCAGTATTCAGGAGAGGTGTTGGATAAGGATATCTTTCGGGAGAAAAGCCTTCGCAATCGAATAGGCTCTTCCATCAAAGCATTGCATATCGGGGATGTGTATGGTCCTTTCACCAAATTCCTGTATTTTTTGGCGAGTATCGTGGCGACCTCCTTGCCGGTGACGGGCGTGTTGATATGGATCAATAAGATGAAGAAAAAGTCAAAATAATAACAATAAAGCCCGCAAGAATACTCTTGACGGGCTTTTACATTAATAGTTATAGTGTATGATTTTAAGACTTTTCGCTTCTCATATTGCTGATAATCATTTCAAGGATAGCTACCACAATAGCAAATAGGGTGGCGTTCCAGAAGCCATTGACATCAAATTTCGTCCCCATAAGTGTATCGGTCAGCATGATCATGAGTACGGTGATAATAAAAGAGATCAGACCGAACGTAAGCCAGTTTAAGGGAAAGGTGAACAATCGAAGTACACCTCCAATAATAGCATTGACCAGACCAATGACCAGACCGGTTATTATCGCCCATCCGAATCCGGCCACCTGTACACCGGGGATGACGAAAGCGGCGATGGCAACGACAAGTCCTGTAAGCAAAAGTGATAGTATAAACCTCATAATGCGTGTGTTTAAATTTTAGTATTCAAAATTGATGCCAAAACATTAAAATCCACCTCCTGGCTGTAAGTGAAAACAGGACAAACGATTTCGTAATCGGGCTTCTTAATTTTATTCTATCTTTGTTTTAATAACAGATCCTAAATTTTTGCTTTTAATTTTTTAAATCATGTATAAAACATTAAAACCAGCATTAGAAAAAGAATTGGCGGCTATACAAGAAGCCGGCCTATATAAGACCGAGCGGGTAATTACGACACCGCAGGGCGCCGATATTAAAGTGAGCACCGGACAGGAAGTTATCAACTTCTGTGCAAACAATTACTTAGGACTTTCTTCTCATCCCAAGGTTATTGAAGCCGCAAAAAAATCTGTTGATAGTCACGGTTATGGCATGTCGTCTGTTCGGTTTATCTGCGGTACGCAAGATATCCACAAGGAATTGGAAGCCAAAATATCGAAGTTCCTCGGCACCGAAGATACGATACTGTATGCAGCGGCTTTTGATGCGAATGGTGGGGTCTTCGAACCTTTATTTGGAGCAGAAGATGCGATCATATCGGACGAATTGAACCATGCTTCCATCATCGATGGCGTGCGGTTGTGTAAAGCACAGCGTTTTCGGTATAAAAACAGTGATATGGAAGATCTGGAAGCACAGTTGAAAGCTGCCTCCGGTGCCCGCCACCGGATTATCGTGACCGATGGTGCCTTTTCCATGGACGGATCAGTAGCCCCACTGGATAAAATCTGTGATCTGGCAGATCGCTATGAGGCTTTGGTCATGATTGATGAATCGCACTGTTCTGGTTTTATCGGTAAGACCGGTCGTGGTACACATGAATTGTTTGGTGTCATGGATCGTGTAGACATTATTACCGGGACGTTGGGAAAAGCACTGGGAGGCGCTTCAGGCGGATTTACCTCGGGACGTAAGGAGATTATCGATATGCTTCGCCAACGTTCGCGCCCTTATTTATTTTCGAATACTTTAGCGCCGGCTATTGTGGGAGCTTCCATCACGGTACTTGATATGTTGAGCGAAACAACAGCGCTACGGGATAAGCTGGAGCAGAATACGACATACTTCCGGGAGAAAATGACTGCGGCTGGATTTGATATCAAACCGGGTTTCCACCCTATTGTGCCGGTGATGTTGTACGACGCTAAATTAGCGCAGGAGTTTGCCGCTAAAATGCTTGCCGAAGGAATCTATGTGATCGGGTTTTATTATCCCGTTGTGCCGAAAGATAAAGCCCGGATCCGGGTGCAGGTCTCTGCGGGACATGAGATCTCGCATTTGGATAAAGCTATTGCTGCTTTTACGAAAGTAGGGAAAGAGCTGGGGGTTATTTAAGCGCTTCCAACTGATTCCAAACACGCTCTAAAATCTTTTTTTGACCATAGATGACGGACTTGTCAACTTGTTCTGGGGGGACAATGGTGCACCGCTGCTGCAATGATAATTCTTGAATGGCTAATGCATAGCTGACGCTTAAGTTGGCATGCGCGCAGAGATAAATTGGGATATTTGAGGCGGTGATATCGCGAAGTTCTGTGCCAATGAGTAGGCCACTTAAAAGACTATAATTCGCACTGCTTTCCATAGCATGGAGAAGCGAGGAAGCCCGGATTGTAAATACATTGTGCAAGAGATTTTCTCTGCTTAACGCCAGCCCCTTCTTAAAGGCTTCTTTGTCCATCGAGGAGGGCTTTACGATATTGTTTTTTAATAGACTATAATTAGACAGTATCTGAAATAGTTCTCCCGTGATATACGTCTTAAAAGAAATGATGTTATTTTCACTGACCCAAATATGTTTGGAGTGTGTACCCGGTAAAATAAAGAGCGCTTCCGTGCTGTGGTTATAACTTAGGAGACCTAACAGTTGCGTTTCTTCGCCGCGCATGACATCGTTCGTACTGCATAAACCGGAAAGTAATAGCACATCATGGCCAAATTTGGAGTTATGCGGTATAATGTCGTATTGAAGGCTGCTGCCATCACATACAAAGGGAAGAGGAGCGTATGGAAGCTCTCGTATTCCAATAGAAGAGGTGGCCATACCCGATATGACTACAGGAATAGTTTTGTCGTTATACATATCCGGTATGACGAGGTAGGGACGTAGAAAATTTAAGAAGTAATCTTCCCGGACTATATTGTCTTTTTCGCTTTTAAACAAATCGAAAACATAGCTACAGCCGTAGTGATTGCTTCGTTCATGTAACACAGAAATCGAATTATCGGTAATTTCAACAAGCCGAACTCTCAAGGAACTTGTTCCCCAATCCACACTAAAAAAACGCATCATAATAAGTAAGTCAGAAAAACAAAGATAAATATTGTATATAATATACAAAATGAATTTTGTAAAATTGCCTACAGAATTGTAACTTACACATATCATAGAAAAAATGTACACTAGCCATATGAGACATTCAGCACAGGGAAATTCGACTCCGCTTTCCAATACAACCTATTCGAAAGTTAGAGAACAGTTGCGCAACGATATATTGTCGAATTATTTTGCCCCAGGCACGCGACTTAAAATTCTGGATCTCGTCAAATTGTATAATGTGAGCCAGATGCCTATCCGTGAAGCTTTACAACAACTGCAAGGCGAAGGGTTAGTGGTCATCGAACAACATAAAGGAGCTTATGTCCGTCATATCGATAAGAAGTTTGTATCGAATATATATGACGTACGACGTGTTATCGAAGTATTTTTAACGATGGAAAGCATGCGTTCTGTTACCGATGACGTTCTGAAGAGGTTATGGAAAATACAGGCCGGTTGCGAAAAGGCTGCAAAAAAAGGAAACCTGGACCAGTTATTAAAATATAATACAGACTTTCATGGCACACTTTATAAGCTTGCCGATAATGAGGAGGCATTTCATTTGGTGGAAGGACATTGGCAGCTTATCAATAGCTTGAGGATGTCTTTCGGTTTTGGCGTAACCCGTGCCGAAGAAATTATAGCCGAACACGAGCAGATACTGAAGGCTCTTGAAAACCGCGATGAAAAAGCCCTTGAGAAAGCAGCAAATCTACATTGCTTACACGCGAAGGAAGATGTTCTATTGCAAATGGATTTGATAGAACAAAAGAAAATGACGCGGGCAAAGTAGGAATGGGCAGACAGGAAATCTAAATAAATTTATCTTTTTATTTTGTATATTGTATATAATATATTATTTTTGATGTATAAACAATTGTAAACTATTGATTCATGTCTCAGTCGACAAAAAAATTTAATTGGGAATTTATTGTATTGCTGTGGTTTGCTTTTTTCTTTAATCAGGCGGATCGGCAGGTATTTAATATCGCTTTACCTGCGGTGCGGGATGATTTAGGATTGAATGACGTGCAGTTGGGGCTAATAGCCTCCGCCTTTATATTGGCGATAGGTGTCTTTGTGCCTATTGCTGGATATGTGGGTGACCGTTTTAGTAAAAAGACGGTTATTCTGTTGAGTTTATTAATCTGGAGTAGTGCGACATTTTTTACAGGTTTTTCGGGCGGTTTTTTGATTCTCATTATTCTACGGTCAATTGTTGGAGGGAGTGAGGCTTTTTATGCACCTGCTGCCAATGCGTTGATTGGCGAGAAGTTTAAATCAAACTTAGGTCATGCTATGGCTATTCACCAGACGGCGTTGTATGCGGGTATTATCGGAAGCGGTATCATAGGCGGGTATCTCACGGAGCATTATGGATGGCGAATGGTATTCTATATTTTTGGGGGCATAGGTATTGTGCTTTTTATCCTCATGTTTTTGCGGCTCGAAGATGGCGTAGCCCGAAGTAAGGAGCAAAAGGTTACTCTATTGGACGGTATTAAAAATTTGGCGGCCAACAGAACAGCTGTTTTATTGACGTCGGCGTTTACGTGTATGGTCTTTGTGAACGTGGGTTATCTCACGTGGACTTCAACCTTTCTGCACGAGAAGTTTGATCTCGGCCTGACAGAAGCAGGGTTTTCTTCTATGTTTTATCATCATGCTTTTGCCTTTGTAGGAGTCATGGTGGCTGGTAAGCTATCAGACAGGCTCGCTGGTAAGAATGCCGGAGGGCGATTGAAAATTCAGGCCTGGGCACTGTTATTAGGGGCACCTTTTATATTTTTAATGGGATTAGGTACAGACCTGCCTGTTGTATATGTAGGCTTAAGCATATTTGGGTTGTTTAGAGGGATGTATGATTCAAACATTTATGCTTCGCTTTTTTCGGTGGTTGATGAAAAGATACGAGCTTCGGTGGCATCTGCAATGATTATGTGTTCTTATATCATCGGTTCATTGGCCCCTGTCGTGCTGGCTTATTTTAAGGTGGGATTTGGACTGACTAACGGATTGGCGTCGCTCTCCCTTTTTTATGTATTAGGCAGCGTACTGATATTTATTGCTTTGAAGTTTACGTTCAAAAAAGATAGAAATGTTGCCTTGGAAATAATGAAGAATCGCGATGAGTTTGAAAAATAAAATAGCCCTCGTAACGGGCGCAGGCAAAGGCCTGGGAAAAGGAATTGCGCTGGAATTGGCAAGTCAAGGAGCGGATATTATCATCAATGATCTGCAATATGGTGAAAGCGTTGAAGCGTTGGAAAAGCAAATTCAGGATTTGGGCTGCAAGTCTTGGTTTATAGCGACCGACATCACCCGGGAGGATGCGGTAAAGCGCATGTTTTCGTTTATACAAAATGAAATAGGTCGACTTGATATACTCGTCAACAATGCGGGTGTAGATAGGCCACAGGACATTTTTTCTACTTCGTTGGAAGATTGGAATTTTGTGATGCAAACCAACATAACGGGGTGTTTTTTGTGTTCAAAATACGCTTTACTGATTATGCGGGATCAGCAGCAAGGTAAGATTGTCAATGTGAGCTCTGTAGTAGGGCATCAGGGCGCTTTAAAAGGGCATGTGCATTATGCCTCTTCGAAAAGTGGCCTGTTTGGGCTGACGAAAACGCTTGCACGGACAGCTGCTGCATTTGGCGTGAATGTCAACGCTGTGGCACCGGGAGTGATAGAAACGGAGCTCTCGCTAAAAACACATGGTGAGTCGGGCATGGAAACGCTGAGAAAAGGTATACCCTTAGGATTGGGAAATGTCAAAGATGTAGGAATGGCTGTAGCATTTTTGTGCAGTGACGGAGCGCGTTATATCACAGGTACAACGTTAGACGTAAATGGAGGACTTTACTTCCGATAATTTTTAGATAGCGACAAATTATATACAATATATTATATATGAAGGTTACAAAAATAGAGACATTTATCAGTGACGTGTATAGAACCAATTGGGTTTTTGTGAAGGTACATACAGATTCGGGGCTGTATGGCGTCGGTGAGGCGACGTTGGAACATCAGGAACTGACGGTTGAGGCCGCGGTTCTTGAACTGAACCGTCATTTAGTAGGAAAAGATCCGCACAATATAGAGGCGTTCTTTCACGACACACTGCGAAACTCGTATTGGCGAGGTGGTCCGGTATTGATGAGTGCCATGGCTGGTGTGGAAATGGCATTGTGGGATATTAAAGGGAAGGATCTGGGGGTGCCTATCTATCAGCTGTTAGGCGGGAAGGTGCGTGACAAGGTGCCCTGTTATGCTAATGGTTGGTTTGCGCCGGCAAAGACACCGGATGAATTCGCAGCTAAGGCCAAGGAGACCGTGAAGAAAGGTTATAAAGGCTTGAAGTGGGATCCTTTTGGATCGGCCTATCTGACGCTGACAAAGGAAGAGTTCAATCTTGCTATTGATTGCATTGCGGCGGTAAAGGATGCGGTAGGCCATGAAATGGAGATTTTAATCGAGGGGCACGGAAGGTTTAATTTACCTACTGCACTTAAGGTTGCACATGCTATCGAAGATTTTGGTGTACTATGGTTTGAGGAGCCGTTGCCCCCTGAGAATTTGGAAGGGTTGGCTCAACTGAAGAAAAGGACGAAAGTGCCTATAGCCGCTGGAGAACGTTTGTATGGCCGTATGGATTACCGCTCATTTTTTAACTTGGAGTGTGCAGATTTTGCACAACCTGACGTTAGCCACTCGGGCGGGATCATGGAAACGCGGAAGATTGCCGCCATGGCGGAATGTCATCATCTTCCTGTATGCCCGCATAATCCCATTGGGCCAATAGCAAATGCAGCTACGTTACAATTAGCGGCGTGTACACCAAATTTTTATCTACTGGAAACGATGAGTGCGGATGTACCTTATCGTCATGAACTGACTACGGAGCAGGTTTTGTTTAAGGATGGTTTTATGGAGATTGGGGATGCACCGGGGCTGGGTATCGATATCAAAACAGAAAACTGTAAAAAATATCCGTATCAGCCACATGATTTGCGTCATTACAATGGTAAACTTACGGAAATCAGACCGGCAGATGCAAAAGATTCTTTTCAGCAAAATTCATATGCAAGCAATGAGCAATAATAGGAATAGTTTTAATCGTGCCCTATTCGATCAGCTTCCGGTAGTAGGGATATTGCGTGATGTGAGCTTAGAGGATGCCATGATGATCTTGCCTTTGTTTATCGAGGCCGGGTTTACGACTGTTGAGGTGCCGATTAATTCTGAAGGGGCAGAAAAGTTGATTCAGCACTTGGCGCAGCATTTTGGTGAAAAATTAAATATCGGAGCAGGTACCGTCATTGATCTATCGGATCTGGACAGAGCACTTGCAGCTGGGTCGGGTTTTATCGTTACGCCGGTAGTCGATGAACAAGTGATCGAAAGTTGTGTCGATAAAGGGATATCTGTTTTTCCAGGGGCACTCACGCCTACAGAAATTGTGAAAGCTTGGAAATTGGGCGCTACTATGGTCAAGGTATTTCCGGCGGATGAAATGGGACCTCGCTATATTAAAGCATTGAAGGCTCCCCTAAAACATATAAAATTATTACCCACAGGGGGAATTTCTGTCGAAAATGCCAATGATTATTTTCTTGCAGGTGCTGAGGGTATCGGTGTGTCGACGGGATTATTCAAATCGGAGTTGATCAGAAATAAAGACTGGCAGGGGCTTCGGGAGCATTTACTTTCATTTCGTCGAATTATCGGGGACAGGAGATTATAGGGTAATCACCGTAATAACCACAATTATAAACAAACAAAAAAATGATACTATTATGAAAGGAAAAACAATTTTTACAATGTTTATTCTTGCTTTGTCAATGATGGGCTGTAAAAAAAACTCGGACAATAATAATAGTCTGGAATTTGACACGCTTAACGTAAACTTTGGGAGTGACCTGGACGACAGGTCATGGAATGAGGGTGATGAGATCGGCATTTACAGTTTGTGTACACGTGATAACGTACAGGACATCGGGATGAGCGTAAACGAAAATGCGAAATATGTAGCAAGGGTAGAAGGTGGCGAGGTTTATTTTACAAATGCATCGGATGATGACCAGATTATTGCAACGGCAGATGATCATAATTTCCGATTTTACGCTTACTTTCCATATGCTGACGCAAGCAGTGATATTTCGACAGTAGGCGTACAAGTGCCGAAGAAGCAATTCCATGCTGCGGGTGTGGGAAATTATGGATTGTATGTCGCGAGCAAATCGGTAACAAGCGTTGTGCCAACGGTTGACTTAGATTTCAAGGGTGTATTTAGCATCGTTGAGCTTTATCTGCCCAATGATATCCTTGATGAAGATGGTAACTCTGTCATTCAATCATTGACATTGAAGGCCGCTGTTGCTGATAATTTTAGTGGTGTGTTGGCTGATGGAGGTATATATAATTTGGAGACAGGTGTATTTACCAGTAATACCAGCCTCCAAGCCAACGAAGTAGAGTTGGATTTTGGAGAAACAGGGATTATTCTTTCCGATGCATTTACAAAAGTATCATTGGCGGTAGCGCCCTTTATGGTGCCAATAGGCGGGATGGATGTTGTGATCCGTGATTTATCGGGGGATGAGACAACGATCAATATTCTTGGAAGTGAAGATGACGAAGGAACAACACTTGCTGGGGGGGAGGTTTTGACGCAATATCTAAGTCGAGATAATGACGGCATTATTCCGGTGAATTTTCCGGTTGTCTTCCCTCTTGGAAAAACAAATGATGTACCTAACTTTACGGCGTCAACTCAACCTCGGTGGGTTAGTGAGGGAATATGGACGTGTCCTTCTCAGACACAGGCTTATGCCCAATGGAATAAGGTTTCGGACCCGTCTACAACGGCAACTCAAATTTTAGAGTCTGTAAACTCGGGCGATATTAGCAGTCCGGGTATTAAGGGGATTTGGACGGGCGATTATTTTGAATTTGTTCTGCCTGTGAAAAAATTTGAGGCCGGCACAGCTGTGACCGTTAAATTCCCGATGTACACGCGTCAGGGGCCTGTATTCTGGAATATCGAATATCTCGATGGGGAGGTGTGGAAATCGAATAAAACCAATGTGACGTGTTATGATCCAGCTTACACGCGTGAAGCGACGTTCTCTCTAATCCGTGGCGGAAAGGTTATTGAACATACCATGGTATTTACTGAAGCGATCCAAAGTGGATATGTCAAGATTCGAATCGTATGTGCAGATGGGACGATTCAGGCTGATACGGATACTAAGGTTGCTGTACGTAGTACACCGTGGACCAGCGGTGGCAATTATGGGGCTCCGTTTTATCTCTATCTTGCGGGATCCGAGGTAACGAGTGTTTCTTTTTCCATGAATTGAGTAGGTAGTAGTACATAAAAGATTGCCAAAAATAAAGCTTTATGAAGAGATTTAAATATCCATTATTGTTGATTTTCTGTCTGTTATCCATACAGGTAGTATGGTCACAACAAATGAACAGAATTAGAGGAAAAGTTACCGATGATGATCGGAATCCGCTTAGTGGAGCCTCTGTAAAAGTACAAAACGATACTCGTGTTGTAAACACGGATACGGCGGGGGAGTTTGAGATTGCGTGTGGGCCCGACGATATACTGGTTGTTAGTTATATTGGCTATGACGAGCAACAAGTTGCTGTTCGAGGTCGATCCTTTTTGGAAGTGACGATGATTAGGCAATCGAATGTTCTTGAAGATGTCGTTGTCGTTGGTTACGGTACGCAAAAGCGAACAAATGTGACAGGGGCGGTAACCTCTGTAAACTACAGTGAACAAGCGGCGTCTCGGCCGATTACAACAACAGCAGGTGCTCTTGCGGGCCTGAGTCCGGGTTTGGCTGTACAACAGCCATCTGGAAGACCTGGAAGTGAGGGGGTATTGCTGCGTGTGCGTGGTGTCGGAACGCTCAATAATTCAGCGCCACTGGTGATTGTGGATGGTTTTGAGACGACAATAGGAAATGTCAATCCGGATGATATCGAAAGCATGTCAATACTGCGGGACGCTGCTTCAAGTGCCATCTATGGAAACAGGGCTGCAAATGGCGTTATCTTAATTACAACGAAGTCCGGTGCTTCAAAACCTACAGTTTCTTTTAACAGTATCGTTTCTTTGAATAACCCCCAGAATTATGTAGACCTTGTATCAAATTATGCAGATTATATGTCGCTGATCAACGAATCAGCTGAAAATATTGATGTGGCTCTTCCATTTTCGCAAGCCATGATTGATCTTTGGCGAGAAAAGGAAAAGGACCCGAACGGGATTGCAGACTCGGGATACCCCAATTACGTCGCCTATCCAAACACCGATTGGATGGATGCCTTTTTCAATGATGAAATTTATCAGCGGCATGCCCTTTCTGTGTCTGGTTCATCCGGAGGTACCAGTTACCTGACGTCTGTCTCGTATATCGATAATCCTGGTATTATGATGAATTCGGGCATGAAAAAAGTAATGTTGCGTGCCAATGTATCCTCTAAAGTCAACAATTGGCTGGAAGTCGGAGCCAAACTGTGGGGGTACGAAAATTCCTTACAGATGAATGATCTGGATAATGCTTTTAGTTTTATGACGCGCGGCGTTCCCGGTATTTATCCCTATTATGATGGAAAGTATGGGTGGACAGAAAATCCTGAACAGAGTTCCAATTCGCGTAACAATCTTTATTTTGCAGATCGGGTAGACGGGTTGGATAGAACGTTTTATACCAACTCCACGCTATTTGCCGATGTGACACTGCCGTATTCATTGAAGTATAATGTGTCGTTAAACTATATCAGACAGAATGGGGGCTATAAGTTTAATACGCGTACGCTAGATGCTTTTTCTTTCCGAACAGGAGATTGGGCTTATTATTACCAAGACCTGGAAAAATTGCTGCTTCGGGTACGTAATGATAATTCCCGCCGTTGGACGGCACAGAGCACACTCTCTTGGAATCGTACCTTTGCACAAAAACATGATATTTCGGCTTTATTGGGCTTTGAAGCTTTATATGCCAACAGCGATAATTCTTTTGTAGAGAAAAATGGCTTTCTGAGTGATAAGCTTGTGGAACTCAACACCGTAAGTAATATGGTCGCTATTGAGGGGTCGCAGACGGATTTTGCTACACAGTCGTTTTTTGGACGGATGCAGTATGCTTACGACAACCGCTATCTATTGGAGATGAATCTCCGCTACGATGGTTCATCGCGTTTTGCACGACAATCACGTTGGGGTGTATTTCCATCGGTATCTGCTGGCTGGCGCATTGATCAGGAGTCATTTATGGAGGGCTCTAAAATCGACAACCTCAAATTACGCGGATCTTGGGGAAAACTTGGTAATCACAGTATAGGGAATTACGACTACCAGGCAACATATGCTTCTGGAACAGCTTACTCCTTTGGCGGTGCCCAGGCACCGGGCCTGATCGCTTCGCTATCCAACAACCTCCTGGAATGGGAAACGACAACGATGTCTAACATAGGTGTCGAATTGGGGATATTAAATAATCGTCTTAGTTTCGAAACAGACTTCTATAACAAAGTGACGGATGGTATCTTGTTTCGCGCGCCGGTGTATGCGACAGTCGGGGTTAAATCGCCGCCTTATCAAAATATTGCCGAAGTGACGAACAAGGGTATGGAGTTTACACTTGGATGGCGTGACAAAATCAAAGACTTTAGTTACGGCGTGTCTGCCAACTTTACACGAAACTACAATCAGGTTAGCAAATACCAAGGAGCACTTAAGGCTGGCTGGGTGATGGATGAAAATGGGTTAAGAACGTACGAAACGAACATAGGCGATGTGGCGACGGTAGTTGGCAACGAACGCCGTACTATGGAAGGCAAATTGATCAATGAGTATTATCTGCTGAATACGTACTCCGGCGACCAATCTTATTTCTTCAATGACGGATCTGTCAACCCGAATGGTGGTCCTCAGGATGGTATGATCCGGACGGAGGATGATATGCAGTGGTTACAGGCGATGGTCGATGCGGGCAGCATATTTTTACCAAATAGGAATATCAACAAGAAAGGCGTTTGGTATGGAGATTATATTTATGATGATGTAAATGGCGATGGCGTCTACGGTGATCCGAATGACTATACATTCCAAAATGTAGCGATGACACCTAAATATACCTACGGTTTTCAGCTGAATATGGCATGGAAGGGTATCAGTCTGTCGACACTATGGGCAGGTGCAGGTGGCCATTCGGTTTATTATAGGTTTCCGGGAATTAATGCCTATTCGACGCGGGCTGATCTGACAATACCACAAGAGATTGCCTATGATCACTACTTTTACGATCCGTTAAACCCTAACGATCCCCGCACGAATGTGACATCACAACATGGCCGTCTGACCATGAACTATGGTTCAGAACAAAATGGCGGTTCAAATTATTCCAATCTATGGCTTTACAAGGCAAACTATCTTAAGTTGAAGAATCTGACTCTCGGGTATACGATACCGAAAAGGTGGATTGGACAGATCGGTTTCCAGGATGTACGGCTGTATGTTAGTGGTGAGAACCTGCTCACATTCACCAAGTTTCCGGGAATGGATCCTGAGTTTACAGAAACATTACAGTTCTATTCTAATTTGAGTCAATACTCCATCGGCCTTAATATTAAACTATAAAGTATTTTATTATGAAAAAATTCGTTAAAATATATTGGCTTTCTCCCCTACTTTGCCTGATAGCTGGATGTAGCAGTTTTTTGGACAGGAGTCCTTACGATGAAATTTCCTCTGAAAATGTGTTTACCTCGGCGGCTTTGGCGGAATCGGTGGTCAATGGAGCATATAGCAACCTAAGATACGACTATAGCAACTTTGGAACGGAAATTATTAATTGGGATGCGCTATCTTCGGTGATGGATCCTTCCGATGCGAATGTTTCACTCAATTATTCTTACCTTCTTGGAACAATCCAGCCGAATAACGGTATGTTTCTAAGGTATTGGCAACGTTTGTATGAGGGGGTAAACCGTACAAATGATGTGATCAATAATATACAGCGTGTACCTGATATGAGTGACGAACTGAAAGCACAGCGTATCGCGGAGTGTAAGTTTCTCCGGGCCTATCATTACTACCGATTGAATAGTTTGTGGCGTGGGGTACCTGTTTATTTGGAAAATCTGCCCAATGCGGAATATACACGTAGTCGGTCTTCTGAAGTGGATGTTTGGAATACAATCATTCAGGATCTGACAGATTGTATCAATACGCCAGAGTTGCCGGAAAAGTATGCATCTAATAGCAGTGACTATGGTCGTGTAACTAAAGGTGCAGTTTACACGCTACGGGGTAAAGTATATTTATGGCTGAAGAAATGGGATTTAGCCGAGGCTGATTTTCGTGAGGTTGGTACGCAGGGATATACATTATATACCGGAAGCTATGCCAATCTGTTCAAACTAGCACAAGAGAAAAGCGATGAAATGATTTTCAGTGTGCAGATGGAGGAGTTATCGGGCATGGGAAATACATTTAGTCGGACGTATGGTAATCGTATGACAACAGGATCCGGTAATTCGTCGTTCTTTATGAATACACGCTTTGTGGAGTCGTACGAATGGGCAGATGGTAAGCCGTTTGATTGGGAGGATGTCATTCCCGGCTATAATTCCATGGAACCGAAAGCCCGAAGTGTTTATTTTCTACGCGATAATATCACTTCACCAGAACAGACGGCTATGCAGACATATGGTGCGGAAATGAGTGAATATTTACCGACGGGCAACGAAGCACGTATTAGGGGGGCTTATACCAACCGTGATCCACGAATGGAAGCGACGGTTATTACACCCTATTCTATCTATTCAGGTGGCTTTTCGGGAGCGGCGATCGACTACGCATCGAGATGGCCTTTCCGTAGCAGCGCTTCTGCACCGTTTGATCTACAAACAAATTCCAATACCTATATGCTCTATTCGATCCGCAAATTTGTTACTGAGGGTCGGCAGTTTCTCAATGTAAGCTTTAATCCTGTGGATGTTCCTATATTTCGCTATGCAGATGTATTGCTCGGACTTGCGGAGGCATTGAACGAACAGGGAAGATATCAGGATGCTATTGTCTTTGTCAACCAGGTTCGTGACCGTGCGAATGTGGCGCTTCTGAACGAACCTGGAAATGCCTATGTTGCGGTGAACAGTTCGGATGACCTACGGCCAAGAATTCGTAAGGAGAAAAAATGGGAACTTGCGGGTGAAGAGCAGCTTTATTACGATGAACTACGTTGGGGGACATGGCAGGAGACGAAATTTGCGTCAGGCAACGGTTTGCTCGAGGTATGGGGAGCTCCTGTATACACCTACCAATGGGGTGGTTCGGCATATCTGAAGTGGGCAATCCCATCATCTGAAACAGAACGAAATACCAATCTTGATCAAAACGACGATTGGAAATAGAAAGGATAAGAAATGAAAATTATAAACTATACGTTATTGGCGCTTTGTTGTATTGCGAGCTCTTGCAGCAAATCGGGCGACCCCACAAACAATGTGGATACCGGAGGGACAGGCAAACAACAACAGCTGAATTTGACACCTATCGAAAACCTGAATCAGGGAAGTTCGGAAATCAATTCGCACGCTGGTATAACAGAGCGCTCGTCTTTGATGATGAATTTTCGCAGCTATGTGGAAATCGGTGCTAACGAGACCCAAATAAGTGCTCCTGTATATCCGCGTGTAAAGAAGATGGCAAACGGCAAATATATCATGTTCTATCAGAATAACCAGATAGGCGCAGATACTTATTACGTTACGAGCTCGGATCTACATACATGGACCGGAGGTGATCGATTGTTTGCCCGTCACCCCATTGTCGATCAGACTGGAGCAAACAATGAGCGCCGTTTTTCGACATGTAATGCGCTGGTGCTTGCTAATGGGGATATTATTGCTGTAGCGTCTTATCGAGCGAATACAGAATATCGACTTCGGCCTTTAGACAACGGGTTGATTTTGCGTCGGAGTACGGATAATGGTGTAACATGGGGCAGCCCTGTTGAGATTTATCAGGGTACGAACTGGGAGCCCCATCTGTTGCAGCTGCCATCGGGTGAGATCCACTGCTATTTTACGGATTCCCGTACGCATATTGCAGAGTATAATACCGGAACAGCTTTGATTACGTCCAATGATAATGGACAGACCTGGACCCCATCCTTTGGCAATGCGCCTTATCGGGTAATCCGGAAGAAATTTGGCGAGCAAAATGGTGTTAGCCTATTTACTGACCAGATGCCTGGCGTAATTAAGCTCAATAATAGCAATAAACTTGTGGCGGCGACAGAAGCACATAATAATACGACCAACTATTACCTGTCACTTGCTTATTCGGGCGATGATGGCCAATGGCCACATTTATCGGAAACCGAGGAAGGTCCTGCAGATCGAAATAACTATGTGTTTGCTGGTGCGGCACCGAGTTTGGTTCAGTTTCCATCCGGGGAAACGGCTTTATCGTATAATACAACCTCGCGCTTTACATTGCGGCTGGGAGATGCTACTGCAAGGAGCTTCGGAGAGCCATATACTCCTTTCTCCAAAACAGGTTTTTGGGGTACAATGGAAATGATTGATACGCATCAGATCATCGGTGCTATGCATACTTCGGGAGCAATTATGTTGGCACGCTTTAGTTTGAATCACGGTCTAACTGCAATCTCCCGGACGGTAAACGTCGATGGAGACAATACCGAATGGAAGAATACAGATGAAGCACTGTTTGTAGGTCAAAAGTCTCAGGCACAAGCGACCTTACGCTGTGCTGCCGATAACGATAATGTTTACTTTTTGGTCGAAGTATGGGATAAACAAATCTCCAAGGATGACTATGTAAGCATCTTTCTTTCTCCGTCAGGAGGAAATGGCCAGGTAGGTGCAGATTCACGGCGGATCCGGGTATCACATAGTGGGTTGAAGAGTACAGATGTCTACGGTGGCGGTTGGCGTGAAACAGCTATGAACGTATCGGTTAGTAGTTCTTATGATGGCTCGCTATCGGATAACAGTGATGAGGACAACGGATATTTGGTCGAGGTTGCCATTCCAAAGTCGCAGCTTAACCTTTCCGGGGATCTATTAGTCAATTTGGCCCTGTTCGATATGCAGGGCGGGGAAGATGCTATCTCGAATACTGCAGATCGAAATACCGCTACTTGGATACCGGTATCTTTTTGAAACGAGTGAGAACGGATGTGGCATCCAAATATTATTGTAAAGAATGAAAGTTTTTGTCGGTGTATTTTTTTTGTATTTATTGTCCGCATGCTCAACACGATCTGACCAGGAGCTCCGTATCTTTTCTGTAGACACTGGTGAAGCGTTTACAGTTAACGGCCATGAAGAGATAGAGGACCAAATAGTTTGGATAGAAGATACGAGCGATACTCAGGTATCTCCTGTATTTGAATTAACCGGTTCTTGGGATTTATCGGAATACAATCAGCTAAAGGTTGTCCTTGTCAATGCTAATAAACGTGAGCATATCAACGCAACGCTTAAGATAGCGGGTAGAGGGCCGTCGAGAGAAGAAGGAAGTCTGGAATCAAAAGTCAGTATAAGAGGAGGGGAGACGCTGGAGTGGATTATTCCAATTGTGCCATCTCCTGTTTATCCAGCTATATTGAAACGGATGACAGGTATGCGGGCTACACCTTTTAGTATAGACGGTGTGACGTCTACCCTAAATCCTGAAAAAATCGACCGAATAAGTATCTCATTTGATAAAGGATTGAAAGGAACAAGATTAGGAATCAAAAATATCGTTGCGGTTAAGGGGACGAAAGTGCCTACTCCGGAATGGTTTGCCTTCTCTGAGGAAAAGTTCTTTCCCTTTATAGACAAGTATGGGCAGTTTATACACAAAGATTGGCCTGGAAAGACAAAAAATGATAGCGATCTCCACGGTGATCTCCAACGTGAATTGGAAGAAATAGAAAGTAACCCGGGGCCTGCTGACAGAGGCCTGTACGGCGGATGGTTAAAAGGTAAGAGGCTGGAAGCTACCGGAAATTTTCAAGTCCGTAAAGTAGATGGAAAATGGTGGATGGTAGATCCGGATGGATACTTGTTCTGGTCGCATGGCGTTGTGCGTGTCACGCCTTCTTCGGCAGTAACGATCATAGATAATAGAGAGAACTTTTTTTCAGCACTTCCGGATGTAGATGCACCATTTGGTGAATTTTATAAAACAAAAGACGAGTTTCTGTATCGATACTATCAATCTTGGGGGATAAACAAAACCTATGATTTTTCTGCCGCGAATATACGGATAAAGTATGGGGAAGATTGGCGTGTAGCCTATCGTGATATGGTGTTCAGAAGGCTCCGAAGTTGGGGTATGAATACCATCTCTGCTGGATCGGCTAAGGAGATATATCATGAAAACCGTGTGCCCTATTGTGACAGGATTGAACTCGGTTCTCCTCGTATAGAGGGGGCGCCGGATCGGCTAAATGTTATCAAGGACCCCTTTCATCCAGATTTTGGGGAGAAGTTTGCGGAGCAGTTGAGAGAAAGAGGAGATGAGTTGCTAAGCCCATGGTGTTATGGGTATTTTGTTGACAACAAACTGGTGTGGGGAGCTGATCATGACTTGGCACGGTGGGTGTTGAAGTCCCCGGCGCAGCAAGCTGCTAAAAAGATATTTATAGCGAATTTGAAAAATAAATATGGCACAATTGAGGCCTTAAATGTAGTCTGGAAGTCGACGTATAAAAGCTGGGACGAACTGTTGGCAACACAGCAAGAACCTCCGGAAGGTTCGATAAAGGATTGTGCGGCGTTTTCGGCTGTGCTGATAGAAGAATATTTTAAAAATATAGGGACGGTGATGCAACAAGTGGCTCCGGGGAAATTGTATTTAGGATGCCGTTATGTGACCGTAAATGAAAAGGTACTTCAGATTGCTGCAAAATATTGTGATGTCTTGACATTTGATCTCTTTTGGGATTCGTTGGCGGATTTTAAACTGCCAGAAGGAATAGACAAACCGGTATTGATCGGAGAGTTTCATTTTGGAGCGTTGGACAGAGGTCTGTTTCATCCTGGACTCAATCAAAAAGCAGATCAACAGGAAAGAGCACAAGCATACGAAAAATATGTGCGGTCAGCTTTGCGTAACCCCTTTATTATCGGTACGGCATGGCACCAGTTTTCTGATCAGGCCACAACAGGGAGGTTTGACGGTGAGAATTTTCAGGATGGTTTGACGGATGTGTGCGATAGGGTATACTCCGAGACAATTTCAAAAGTCAAAGAAATCGGAAAAAATCTTTATCAGATCAGAATGGATAAGTATTGAAAGACAACTTTATGAGAAAAGACTGGAGTAGTGTCAAAATTTGTACATATATGAAGAAAAGTTTACATGCAATTGTATTGCTATTTTTAATAACAACGGCATTTCCTTTGGCCTCTGGGTGCAAGGAAGATAAAAATATCACTCCCCGGCCCAAGGTTGAAGCAAAAGAGGAGACAGGGTTGATCACGTTGAGTAACACGAATATCCATGTCATGGGAGCGAGGTATGTTTCCCGCACACCGGCAAAGTTGTCTTTCACCCGGTTTTCTGGACAGACGCTGGCTTTACCAAGTGAGGTCCGAAGGTTTAGTACGACCTATGCTCTTGCTACGACCGGTATTTCCCTACAATTTAAAACCCGAAGCTCATCTATCCACTTGACATTTTCGCGCGAGTCAGGTATGAATGATAGTGGTTCTTTTCAGGTGTTAAGGGATGGGGTAAACTTTAAAACCGTCGAATTTGTGGGGGCGGTCAACACACCTATGCAGATTGAACTCAATGCATTGCCTACTGACAAGGAATATGTATACGAAGTTATTTTACCCTGCTACACGAATGTATCGCTGACGAAACTAGAATTGGATGGTGAAAGCAGTCTAGTGACTTATGTACCTACACCTAAGGGGATATATATCAGTTTTGGAGACAGTATCACGCATGGGGCAGGGCAAGGAGGTGCCACTTACTTAACCTATCCATTTTTATTGGCTCAAAAACTCGACATGAGTCTGTATAATCTGGCAATAAGCGGTGCGAAGATATCTATTCCTATGGCTGAAACGGCTAAAGAGTTGCCTCAGGCCGATATCATTACAGTATTAATAGGCTATAATGATTTTTCATCCGGCAATCGTACTGCGACGGAAATCGATAATGATTATCGGTTGTTTTTGACAGAAATCCGTAATAACCAGCCTTCAGCGGAAATATATTGTATCACAGCCTTGTATACTACGAATACCTCGAATGCCACGACAGGGATGACAGCGGAGGAACTTCGGGATGTGGTGAAAGATATCGTGACGGAATATCAGGCTACGGATAATAAGCTTCATCTTATCGAAGGGGATAAAATTATCACTTCTTCAGCTCAATTGGCTGATCGTGTACACTTAAATGTAATAGGAGCAAGCACGCTTGCCAATGGGCTTTATGAGAAAATTACAGATACAGAATAAAACGTAAAGAAATGAATCGGATCAAAGAAAAGAGAGTTAAATCTGGAAGATTAGCTTTCGGGATATTAGCCATAGCTATCATGCTGAGCCATGTCGCCTGTGTTCAGCGGGAGACCAATAATGTAGCTGCCGACAATCCATCTATCAGATGGTCAGAAAAAAAAGCTAATGATTGGTATGAAAAGCAACCTTGGATCGTAGGGTGCAACTTTGTGCCTTCTACAGCTATCAATCAAATAGAGACATGGCAGGAAGATACTTTTGACCCAGAGACCATAGATAAGGAATTAGGTTGGGCGCAAGATATCGGATTTAATACAGTACGGATTTTCTTGCACAATTTGGTTTGGGAGGAAAACCCGCAAGGATTTAAAGAACGATTAGACCAATTTCTTTCTATTGCGGATAAACATCATATCCGAGCTATTGTTACGTTTTTCACTAACGGTACATTTCATGATTCGTTACCCCCTAAGCTTGGTAAACAAAACCCGCCTATACCTGGCGTTCACAATTCGGGTTGGGTGCAATCCCCGGGTGCCGAAATTGTAAACGACTCCTCCAAATGGGAACCTTTAGAAAAGTATATCAAAGATGTAATAGGTACATTTAAAGATGACAGGCGGATTGTGTTCTGGTCGGTATATAATGAACCCGAAAATCCGAAACGCGGTGCTTATAGTCTGCCTTTGTTAAGAAAAGTTTTTGAATGGGCGAGGAGTGTGAATCCATCACAGCCTCTGACTGCGCCAATTTGGAAGATCCCGGGTGACGATAGGACGGCACTGGATATCGTCAGCTTTCTGGGAGAAAATTGTGATATTATCACTTTCCATTCGTACCATGACCCCGAAACAACAAAAAAATATATCCAACTGTTAAAAGCTTTCCGGCGGCCGATGGTATGTACGGAATATATGGGTCGGACGCGAGGCTCGACATTTGAGAATACTATGCCCATATTCAAGAACGAACATGTTGGAGCAATCAGTTTCGGACTGGTCGCCGGAAAAGCCAATTTTTATTATCCTTGGGGGAGTAAAGAGGGTGCACCAGAGCCAGCGGTTTGGTTTCACGATATATTCAGACAAGACGGCACACCCTATAGTGAAAAAGAAGTCGAATTTATCAAAAATATGACAGGAGCTGCTGAATAGTAGGAGCAGATTATTAGCGTTTTTATGTAATTTTTATTTAATCGTATGAAATTTAAATTTTCTTATCTGAGGGTACAATCAAAAACATTTATAAAATCCTTGATGCTGCTGGGCGTATTTTCTCAAGCAACCTCACAGGCAAAAGGACAAGAAGTTTCCGGAGATAAAGATCGGGAGACCAATGTCCGGATCTCTTGGGATTACCATACTTATCAGGAAATGTCCAGTGTAAATGTGGCAAATAAAGGTTTTGTCGAGCCAGAGCTTCATTATCCGAGGATCAAGAGATTATCTGATGGTTCGCTTTTGATGACTTTTAATAATAACCATTATGGTTGGAATATCTATGTAAGGCGGAGTGAGGATAATGGAAAGACCTGGAGTGATGCGCAGATGTTACGTGAGCAATTCAAGACTACTTCTACTGCGGGCAATGACCAAAAAGTCTTTGTAAACCCTGAATTTATCGAGCTACAGGATGGCCGCATTATGCTTGCTTACCAATGGCGATACAAAAATGGATATCATGATATTCCTAATACCAACGAAAACTGTGGTGTGGAGATGATGTATAGTCATGATAAAGGCAAGACTTTTACAGCGCCGCGTGAGGTATACAGAGGTCGTTGCTGGGAGCCGGCAATGTTGCAACTTCCTTCCGGCGAAATACAGATGTACATCACTTCCAGTCAGGAAGTGATAAATAAGGTGTCCAATCCACGTACAGTGATCATTCGTTCGTTTGACGGAGGAGAGACTTGGCAGGGAAAAAAACTTGCTACTTATAAGGATGCTGAACCGGTTTCGCGGACCTTTGATGAGCGTTCTTCTTACGACGGGATGCCTACTGCTGTCTGGTTGGACGATAACAACGGTATTGCCATGCCTATTGAAGTTTGGAGTGGTAGATTGGTAGTAGACCAGACGCCTATGATCGTAAAGACGGATGCAGATGTCAACTGGCGTGGGAACCAAGATAAAATTGCTAATGAAGGAGGTCCTGAATATCCCTATAAGAAACAACTTAATAAAGATTTTATCGGATACGGGCCATATTCTACGAAGTTAAAGACCGGAGAAGTGGTTGTATTGAGTAATGGTATGTACAAAGGAGAGCAAGGTATCTGGACATTTATCGGCGATAAAAAGGCAGATAATTTCCGTTTTGCAACCTCTCCCTTTGTGGGGCACTGGGGGTCGATAGACGATATTGGGGGCAACAAAGTCATAGCCTCTGGTACTGCTAATTATATGGATGCTACCGATACCGAACGTGGTAAAGTGGTCGTGATGACCGGCAGACTGAACTATTCCAAATCTATTTCTAAAGGAGATCTTACGATGGCTACAGTAGCCCGGTTTGATAGGGATAACAACGACTATTGGTTTCTCGGAAAGAAAACACAAGCTTCGACTTTTACCAATTTTGGCTATACCGATAAAAGCTTTATCATAGGTACTTATTATTTTGATCAAAATATCGCGGCCTTTACTCCTGAGAACTCGGATGCATCGATTTTACTTTTCAGCAGAAAAGACAAGGCCGGTGCATTTAGTAATTACAAAATTGCTGTGAATGCATATGGAAAATACACGATTTATCGGGAGGAAAATTATTCTTGGAGGTTGATCCACAGCGGTGTAACGGAGAATATGGAGGTCGTTGGAACCATAAATAATGAAAAAGATAAGGATTTGGGATATTCGGCAAAACTAACGATAGACTGGGCTTTACTTGGTGGCTCCCCTGCAGAAAATGAAGAATTTAGAGCACATCTTCGTCTTCACTACAAAGATAAAGCTACTGAAAAACCTTTGGCACAGCAGGAAGATTTGATGGGTGAAAACAGCGATTATCCTGCGGAGTGGCTGCGAGTGAGGTTTAAATAGGGCTTTTATTAAAACTCTTGCTTTATTATATTCGTGGAAAAACTCTCGTCAAATATTACCGACAAAGAATTTTGTTTTTCATTACCAACATCATCAAACAACTTTCCGGATAATTCCGTGATAGTATTAGGAGTAAACTTTACGTTGGTGACCTCTTTCGTGACCACTAAATTGTCGTCAACATCGTATGCTGATATTTTTAGGGTTAGTAATTTTTCGGATAGTTGTGAATACTCCTGTCCTGGTGTAAGAATATTTGCCGAGAAAATTTGATTTGATAAACCACCGTAAGGTGTTATATCAAAATAAACGCTTCGATAGCTGCTAGAATTGTAGGTTATTATATTCGTAAGATTTGAAAAGCTATTACTATTAGCTACAAGTATTTGATGTGCAGATTGTGTGGCAACTTCTAATGTCTTGATGTTTGAAGGGATTTCATCGAGCAATTTTAAATCTAGTTTAGAGTTGAAACGTTGTAATATAAAAGGTGAATATAGAGAGTCTTTTGTTACTTCTATGGCTTTATTAAAAACAAAAATATCACTTGGATTATAGCTGTTGCCAAAAGTTGGCAAAGTTTGATAGCGTAATAAGAAGTCTAGGGATTCGTTTTTTATATAGGACGGAATATACTCGGTTAAATTCAATCCAAGAATTCTAATCGTATATTTTCCGTTGGGGAGCTTTAGCGATAAATTATTTATGTTTTGATTTGCGGAACGCATCAGTGTATCAATAGGTCGTTTATCTTTATCGAGAATGGTATAAATTAGGTCACTTACTATTGGTTTATCAGAAACGGAAGTTGATGCTAATTTCTCAAAGGGGCGATGGGATTCGGTAAAGCCGCTAACAGAAAAGCGAATGTTGTAAAATCCGCCTTCTTCATCAGATATACTTATAGGAGACGTTTCAGTTTCTTTTGAGCACGCTACAAGTACCAAAAATAAAATAGCACATGTTAAAAAGTTAATAATTTTCATATTTGATAAACTATTCATACGCAGGCAAATGTACTAAAGATCTTTTAGCGCTCCAAGTATCAGAACCTTTGAAGTTTTGTTTAAATAGCACAAAAATTTGAGACAAGGAGTTAAATAGAGCCTAAGGAGGTCAAAGCGCTCATGCCGACAAAGGCGCAAGCAAACCTTGAACGTTAAAATGAGTTGAGAGTTATCCATGAAGGATAGAGGGTAGGCAGTAAGTCTTTGAGAATGAAAATAAAGGCTAATAAAAAATAATATAAAATGCTAAAAATTGAGGTGCAAAATGTATATCTTTGCACCTCAATTTTTTATTATACATTGCTCAAATGCAGAATATCAGAAACATAGCGATTATCGCTCACGTAGACCACGGTAAAACAACCTTAGTCGATAAAATCCTACACTTTACCAATCAATTTAGAGACAACGAGGCTATGGGTGAGTTGATTCTGGATAATAACGATCTGGAGCGTGAACGAGGTATTACAATCGTATCTAAAAATGTTGCTGTAAAATATAAAGACACCAAGATTAATATCATCGATACACCGGGGCACGCCGATTTTGGAGGCGAGGTCGAGCGGGTGTTGAAAATGGCGGACGGTGTTGTGTTATTGGTAGATGCGTTTGAAGGACCTATGCCACAAACTCGTTTTGTGACAGGTAAAGCATTGGCGTTGGGTATTAAACCTATCGTCGTTGTCAATAAGGTGGACAAAGAGAACTGTCGCCCGGAAGAGGTATACGAAAATGTATTCGATCTGTTTTTTAGCTTGGGGGCAACTGAGGAGCAATTAGACTTCCCGGTACTTTACGGTTCGTCAAAACAAGGATGGATGTCAACAGACTGGAAGCAACCGACGCAGGATTTTTCTCCACTATTGGATGCGATATTGGAACATATTCCGGCACCGAAAGTATCAGAAGGAACATTACAGTTGCAGGTCACGTCATTGGACTACTCCACGTTTGTAGGACGTATCGCTATTGGTCGTGTTGCAAGGGGCGTGATCAAAGAGAACCAGCCTGTATCGCTGATGAAGCGTGATGGTAAAATTGTCAAATCACGTGTGAAAGAACTTCAGGTGTTTGAAGGATTAGGGAAAGTGAAGGTTTCTGAAGTGCGTGCTGGCGATATCTGTGCCGTAGTCGGTATTGAAGGGTTTGAGATCGGCGATACTATTGCCGACTTTGAAAATCCGGAACAGTTGGAGGTTATGCATATCGATGAGCCGACAATGAACATGCTGTTCACCATCAACAACTCGCCTTTCTTTGGTAAAGAGGGTAAGTTCGTCACTTCTCGCCATATCTACGACCGCTTGCAAAAAGAATTGGAGAAAAACCTCGCCTTACGTGTGATGCCTACGGAATCGCCGGATGCGTGGTTGGTATATGGCCGTGGGATACTTCATTTGTCTGTACTGATTGAAACTATGCGTCGTGAGGGGTATGAGTTACAAGTAGGGCAGCCACAAGTTATTGTTAAAGAAATTGACGGACAAAAGTGTGAACCTATTGAGGAGCTTGTTGTCGATGTGCCGGCTGATGTTTCGGGTAAGGTTATCGAGCTGGTTACACAACGTAAGGGAGAGTTGTTGGTCATGGAAAGCAAAGGTGATATGCAGCACTTGGAGTTTTCTATTCCTTCGCGGGGTATCATTGGCTTACGTAATAATGTATTGACGGCTACTGCCGGAGAGGCTGTGATGGCGCACCGCCTGAAAGGTTATGAACCATGGAAAGGTACGATACCGGGTCGCTTGGCCGGTGTATTGGTATCCTTAGATACGGGAACAACTACGGCTTATTCTATCGATAAATTACAGGATCGAGGCCGTTTCTTCGTTGACCCGGGTGTGGATATTTATGAAGGACAGGTTTTGGGTGAGCATATACGGGATAATGATTTGACGATCAATGTGACTAAAGGAAAGCAGTTGACGAATATGCGTGCTTCGGGATCGGATGATAACGTGCGCATTGCCCCTGCTATCAAATTCTCCTTGGAAGAATGTATGGAGTATATACAAGCCGATGAGTATATCGAGGTTACGCCGCAGTCTATACGTCTGCGGAAGATTTATTTAACGGAAAATGAGCGTAAGATAAATGCGAAAAAGTTCCAATAGGTTAATCTTTAACAGCCTTTGGTAACTTGTCGTGACTGAGCGCGTTATATTTCTTTAGTATTTTTAAAGTTTCTGGGACGGGAAGGGCTTTTAATAAGTGACCTTCCCGTCCTGTTTGGTCTTCCGCCATAAATAAGGAATTTAAAATAGCCTCCTCTGTGGCTTCCCAGACAGCCATGAATAAGGGAGACAACGCACTATTATGGATGTCTTTGGTGTCCAATTCAATCTCGCCTTTTGGATCGTAAGGAACACGATTGGCAGGATTGGTGGAGAAAGCGATAGCATAGTCACCGGAACCGTTGGAGGAAAAGGCGCCGACATTGCCGAATGCGATAAAAGAACGCTTGGCCAGACGCTTGAGGTTGCGCGGTGAGAGCGGAGCGTCGGTCGCGATAACAATCATGCAGGAGCCATCGGCTTTATATGTTTCCTTTTTGTCCATCATGTAAAAATTATGAAGTTCCCGGCCTACGGGAGCACCATTAATGTTGAGTACGCCGCCGAAATTGGTTTGTGCCAATACACCCACTGTATAACCACCTTTTGAAGGTGGAAGCTTACGGGAGGCCGTCCCAATTCCACCCTTAAAACCCAAGCACTCGGTACCTACACCGGCACCTATATTTCCTTCGGGGACCTTGCCCGAATGGGCAGTTTGTATAGCTTGCAATACGTGTTCTTTTTGCACATGCCTCCCCCGGATATCATTGAGGCGGCCATCATTGGTCTCGCCGACGACCGTATTCACGGAACGTACGTGTTCATTGCCCGGCAACTGAAGCACATAGTCTAAGACGGCATCAGCCACTTTAGGGGCATTCAAGGTGTTGGTCAAAAGGATAGGTGCTTCCATGTTACCGAGCTCGTCGATCTGCGATATACCCATCATTTTACCAAAACCATTGCCTACGAACACCGCGGCAGGGACTTTATCCTGAAAGATATTTCCATCGTGGGGTAATATGGCCGTGACTCCAGTACGGATATCATCGCCCTTAACAACAGAGACATGCCCGACCTTGACGCCGGGCACATCGGTAATGGCATTCCATTGCCCTGTGGGCAAAATGCCGATCACAACGCCGAAGTCCCGCGCGCGCCCACGTTTCTCCTGTGCAAATGAAGATAATGTTATACTTATACCCAAAAGGAGGGTTAGACCGTTTATAATTGTCGTTTTATCAGGTTTCATAATGCAAAGAAATGAAAAGATTGATAAAACTGTCGCATAATAGAAGCGGAAAATCTGTTTTCGTTTAATAATCTGTACCTTTGCCGGGAAAAAGTATACGACTAAAATAAAATAATAATGCATAAAAAAAGCTTTGTTCCTTTCTTCGTTATTGCCTCGATATGTGTTGGATGTACGGATGGCGAGAAGACAAATTCCAGTGATAACCCGTTGTTAAATGCTTATGAAACCCCTTTTGAAGTTCCTCCTTTTGATAAGATAAAAGATGAGCATTTCAGGCCAGCTTTTGCGGAAGCTTTAAAGTTGCATAATATAGAGATCGACAGCGTTGTTGGCAATGCCGAGGAACCCTCTTTTCAAAATACGATAGTTGCTTTAGAACATGCAGGTGGCTTATTGACCAATGTATCGTCCGTTTTTTATAACCTCAATGGGGCACATACGAATGATAGCATTCAGGCCATAGCCAAAGATATGGCACCGGTACTTTCAGCCCATAGAGATGAGATCCGGTTGAATGCAAAACTTTTTGATCGGGTAAAAGCTGTTTACGCGCAGAAAGAGACGTTAAAATTGGATGTGGAGGATGCGAAACTTTTGGAAGAGACGTATAAAAGCTTTGTACGATCGGGAGCCAACCTTTCGGATGTGGATAAAGAAAAGTTGAAGAAGATAAATGCTGAAATAGCTGTGCTCACGACGCAATTTGGACAAAACGTACTTGCAGAAACCAATGCCTTTGAATTGGTTGTAGATAAGGAAGAGGACTTGAAAGGGCTACCTGATGCGTTAAAGATGGCTGCTGCGGAAACGGCGACTGCAAAAGGAAAGGAGGGTAAATGGGTGTTTACTTTACAGAACTCCTCTATCATGCCTTTTCTGCAATATGCAGACAATCGGGCATTGCGGCAGCAGATATGGGCGGCTTATCAGCAACGTGGGAATAATGACAATGCGAACGATAATAAAGCGGTTCTCCTGAAGGTTGCCAACCTACGGTTGGAAAAAGCGAAGTTGTTGGGATATGACTCACATGCGGCTTATGTACTGGAGGAAGCTATGGCAGCAAATCCTGCAAATGTATATGCGCTGCTGAATAAATTGTGGACTTCTGCATTGGTGAAAGCAAAAGAGGAGGCGGCCGACATACAGCAGGAAATTGAAGCTGCACAAGATACGTTTCAGGTGGCACCTTACGATTGGAGATATTATGCTGAAAAAATCCGTGTAAAGCGCTTTGCGTTGAATGAAGAAGAAATTAAACCTTATTTTGGTTTGTCAGCTGTACGGGAAGGTGCTTTTAGCACAGCGAATAAACTATGGGGCTTAACCTTTGTCGCCTTAAATAATGTTCCGGTATACCACCCCGAGGTCGAAGTTTATGAAGTAAAAGATAAAGACGGATCCCACTTGGGACTGTTATATGCTGATTTTTTTCCGCGAGAATCAAAGCGCTCCGGTGCGTGGATGACATCTTACCGCAGTCAGTATAAGAAAGGGGACAAGCGGATTGCTCCGGTGATCTCGATTGTATGTAACTTTACAAAACCTGTGGGCGATCAACCTGCTTTACTGACATTCGACGAGGCCAATACATTATTTCACGAATTTGGACATGCGCTACATGGGCTATTGTCGAATGTAAAATACCAATCGTTGGCGGGAACGTCTGTTCCACGCGATTTTGTGGAGCTGCCATCACAGATTATGGAGAACTGGGCTTCAGATCCGGAAGTATTGAAATCTTATGCTAAGCATTACCAGACAGGAGCTGCAATTCCTGATTCGTTGATTGCGAAGATAGAAAGTGCAGGTACCTTCGATCAAGGTTTTGCCACCACTGAATATGTTGCAGCTTCGCTATTGGATCTGGATTATCACGCCACTACAGTCCCGATTTCAGGAGATGTGAATACTTTTGAAAAGGAGTCTATGGATAAAATCGGGCTAATCGATGCTATTATACCCCGCTATAGAAGTACCTATTTCCAACATATTTTCTCTGGAGGTTATTCCGCAGGCTACTATGCTTACATTTGGGCAGAGGTGTTGGATTCGGATGCTTTTGCTGCCTTTAAAGAGAAAGGACTGTATGATCCGGCAACGGCAGCGTCATTCCGTAAGAATATTTTAGAAAAAGGTGGGACGGAAAATCCGGCGGATATGTATCGCGCGTTTAGAGGACAGGATCCTGATCCGGTCTATTTAATGAAGAAACGAGGATTAAAGTAACTTCTGAAACGCTTAAAGCTACTATTCTTTGTGAAGCTGCTCTATATAAGGGCAGCTTTTTTTATGGATCATTTTCTTCTCTGAAAGTACCATAGGGCCTTATACTCGTGCCGAGTTCATAAAAATGTAAAATAAATGTTGTGAAAAGGATATTTCGTTTTATATTTGCCTTTGTTTTTAATCAGTCTAAATAAGAGTTTCTTGTTTTAAGGTCTGATAAAAGACAAGAGCGCCATGCGGAAGACGGCAATCTTCGCATGACGCCCAACCTAATATCAGCGGCAACTGATATTAGTGTAATCAGCTCAGCATGCTGGGCTGATTTCTCCCGATACTGTGACATATGGAAGGTGCAGCAAGATAATAAAAAAATTGCATCCTTTCATAATCAGTTGAAGTGATTGTCATGTTTAACAACAACTCAACATATTATGAAAACAATAGGATATACTACATTTCTCCTGCTATTTACGCTGTGCAGTCAAGCTATTTTTGCTCACGCGCTGTGGATCGAAACCTCTCATTCAGGAACAAAGGGTACACCCCACGACGTCAAAATCTATTACGGCGAATATGCTTCTCAAGAAATTGATTCAGTCGGAAAATGGTATTCCGATGTCAAGGAGTTTACGATTTGGTTGACTACGCCGAGCCAAAAGAAAATACAATTACAGAAAAGTCTATCCGCGGATCATGCTACGGCTTCTTTTATTCCCGATGAAGAAGGTGTATATGCACTTACCGTGGTTCATCCCGCCAAAGATCTGGGCGGTACCACAAAATATGAATTTTCATCGACAGCCTTAGTTGCGGTGGGCAATGCCGTCTTAAAACCTCTTGATCTCCCCTTATATGTACAGGCAGCACCAAGGGCTTATGCGATAGGAGAGTCGGTCGATGCAGTAGTCTTTCAGCAGGGGCAGCCTTTGGCCAATGCAGAGGTTGTCGTCATGAGCGGAGAGGGCTGGACAAAGGTCTTTCAGACCAATGCAGACGGTAAGATCAGTTTTCCGGCAATCTGGAAAGGCAATTATGTTGTCGAAGCCTCTCATATGGAAAGGGAAGAAGGTGTTTGGCATGAGCAACCGTTTAAACGGACATGGCAAGGTGCGACCACATTTGTTCAGGTACGATAAATAGTAAATAGAGAATGCAATATTTTAGAATTCTTCTGGCTGCCTTACTATTTTTTGCAGTAGCGACAAATGCCCAAACGCAGCAGCAAACTGTTAGCTTACAGGGACGCGTTACATCCTCGAAACAGACTGTCTTAGATCGGGCTACAATTAAAGTCAACAATACTGTCGTCTCGTCGAGTGCAGACGGATCGTATTCCATCGAAGGGCTATCAAAAAGAGAGGCTACGGTTCAGGTGTCCGCAGTGGGGTATCAACCTTTCACGCGTCGTATAAGTTTAACCCCGGGTGTTAATACCCTGAATATTGTATTGGAAGAAGATGCAAAATCTATCGAAGAAGTACAGGTTCTCGGGTTGACAGAAGCGCAGGAGGTCAATCGTCAGGCTTACAATGTAACTGCTATAGATGCTTCAAAATTATACAATACCACGTTGGATATCGCAGGAGCGTTAGATCGAGTTGCCGGGGTGCGTGTACGGGAAACGGGCGGTTTAGGTTCCAACATGAATCTTTCATTAAATGGGTTTTCGGGTAATCACATCCGGTTTTTTATCGATGGTGTGCCTATGGATAATATGGGATCGTCGTTTCAGATCAATAATATACCGATTAATATTGCCGATCGGGTAGAGGTTTACAAAGGTGTAGTCCCTATTTGGTTAGGTTCGGATGCGTTAGGTGGAGCCATCAATATTGTAACTGGAAACCGACACCGCAACTATGTGGATGCATCCTATTCCTATGGTTCGTTTAACACACACCGTACAGTTATCAATACAGCCGTGACAAGTAAAAGCGGCTTGACGCTACAGCTGAATGCTTTTCAGAATTATTCGGACAACAACTATAAGGTTCATTTAGAAGCTTATGAGAATAGAGGCGGTAATTATGCTGAGTCCGCCAAAATTCCGCGCTTTCACGATACATACCACAATGAAACATTAATCACAAACCTCGGCGTAGTCGGAAAGTCCTTTGCGGATCAATTGCTGTTGGGCATGGTGTTGGGACAGAATTATAAGGAATTCCAGACAGGTGCTCGTATGCAATCCGTCTACGGAGGTCGTCACCGAAGAGGGACAACCGTAATGCCCACATTTAAATATAGTAAGAAAGATCTGATCGAAGGTCTTGACGTCACACTGAACGCGAATATTAACTTGGGATGGGAGCAAACGATAGATACCGTGAATAAACGCTTTGATTGGTTTGGTGTAACCACTGTATTGCCGTCAACGAGTGGCGAATATCGTCGAAGTATGTACAAGTATAATAATAATGAGGGGAGTGTCACCTCTACCTTCAATTATGCGCTGAATAATCACCATAACTTTTCTTTAAGTAATGTCTTTACATCCTTCAACCGTAAGGGTTCGGATGAATTGGATCCTGTGAATGCCCAATATGAGCTGCCCAGTAAGACACAAAAGAATGTTTTGGGTATAGGCTATCAATACCAGATAGAGGATTCGTGGAGTCTGACGACGTTTGGTAAATATATTGCCCAGATCAATACCATAGGGGACAGAGGACGAAGTGAAATGCATAATTGGGGATATGGTTTTGCCTCTACTTATTTCGTGAATAATGGAGTCCAGCTGAAGGCTTCGTATGAATTGACTAACAGGATGCCTACACCTATTGAATATTTTGGCGATCTGGATAATCAGGCCCCTAATCCAGACCTTACTCCAGAAAGAAGCAACAATTTGAATGTAGGGATGATCTATTCTTTCCAGCTTCAGCCGGACCACCATTTTGTTTTGAATTCAAATTTAATCTATCGGTATGCGCATGACTTCATCTATACCCGATTCGAAAATAACCAACAAAGACTAGTTGCCGATAACAGAGAGGGCGTACGGACCTTCGGCGCGGATGCGGATTTACGATATTCCTATAAAGATTGGTTGACTGCCGGGGGTAGCCTGACGTATCAATATTTGCAAAATATGCAGCAGATCGAACCGGGTTTTAACGGCGTGAGTCCTGTGTATCTTGATCAGATGCCTAATATCCCCTACTTCTTTGGGAATACTGACGTTTCGCTTTTCTTTCGGAACATCGGTCGTCCTCATAATAATTTGAATATTGGTTATAACCTCCTATATGTCCACCAATTCTGGTTGTACTGGCCAAGTCGGGGAGGTAAAGCCGCATCAGATGAGAAAAAATTTGTGCCGCGGCAACTGAGTCATGACATCAACCTGGTGTACAGTTTGAATAATGGCAAATATAATATTGGCTTGGAGGCAAGGAACATAACAGATGCTTTGCTGGTCGATAATTTTAGCCTTCAAAAACCGGGTAGAGCATTCTATTTAAATCTAAGATATTTCTTTAACAAAAAATCATAAATCAAAAACAATGAATATTAAAAATGCAATCCTAACAATCGCCACTGCCGCGATGTTTGTTTCCTGTGGAAAAGACGATCCTGCTCCGGCAAACCCCGGTAATTTTATAATAGCCGTAACGCCCGCAGCGTCGACCGGTGTAGCCGATTATCTGTTGACAGCAAGTAGTTTGGATGGAGGAACTATTTCGACACAGGGTCAAGGCGTAGAGCAAGATGGTACCTATCGCTACTATCTTACGCATAATAACAAATTCTTCAGTATGTTGTACGGACAAGGTAATCCCGGTGCGGTTACGGTGTACAATATTCAAAATGGCCAGTTGACCAAACTGGCCAATACCGTTACCGAGACTGTCCAGGCCTTTACACCTGTTAACGATCATATCCTAATGACAAAGATATCCCGTAACGCGACTAATCCAACAGCAACATGGTACACCTTTAACACTAATTCGATGCAAGTCGATGGGAACGGCTCCCTCAATACCAGCGAGATCGCGCCAGGCGACGAAATCGCACATTTCAGCTGGATCAAGCAAGTGGGTAACAAGGTATTTGCACCATTCTTTTCCATTAAAGCCTGTTGTGATGCTGGTTTTGGAACAGCCTATCCTGACCAAGCGTGGATCGCTGTGTATTCTTATCCGGCAATGACTTTAGATAAGGTTATCGAGGACGACCGTACGAGCTTTATCGGCCGTTATTTTACGGATGGTATGGAGGAAGTTGAGAATGGTGATATCTACTGTTTCTCCGCTTCTGTTGCCACAGAAAATGGTAAGGATGCAACCTTAAATTCGACGAAGCCTTCTGCGGTAACACGGATTAAGGCTGGAACAACAGAATTTGATTCATACTATTTTGATTTTGAAGCTGCTTCCGGAGGATTAAATATCACGGACTGGCTGTATGTCGGAGACAACAATTTTGTAGTTCTTTCAGACAAGAAAGCAGATAAAGGAGCCTATAATACAGGTAAAACTATCGGAATTATTAATGTTATCGACGAAACGTACAAAAAGGTTACCGGTATGCCTATAGAAAGCGATATCGAGTCGTTGACTGGTATGAGCAATTACAGCGAACGAGATGGTAAAGGCTATATCGGTGTCAACCTGACATCTGGTGTTGGCTATATCTACAAGATTGACGCGACAACAGCGACAGCTACACAGGGGTTGAAAGTCGAGGGAGGTACCATTACTGCTATTGAGCATTTAGATTAATTAAAAATCTATGGTCGTCCCAATAGCACAAATGCTTGTGGGACGACCTATTAGCCATTTTATCATGTACACGATCCTGTTATTTGTTATCCTGTTTGCCTCTTTTCTCTTTTACAATTCTAGTGAAAGGGTAAAGTTTAGCAACAGACCGAAATGGTTGACAGATCTTAGTCGGAAGAAGAGCCTGATCCGGAGTGTGAGTATAGGGATATGGTGTGTGGCGATGGCAATAGTCCTTTGGGATCAAGGACTTGGGTCAGGGTTTTTTGCGCTATTTGCGTATATCATGGCGATGCTAAGTGTCGTAGTATTACTGAACCCTTACAAATATTTGCGGTGGCAACACCTGATTGTGGTATTGGTTCTTGGTTTAGTTCTTGAATTTGTCGTTTTCTAAATTTTATCGGATCGTACAATGCCAGCAAACAAAAAGTATTTGAGCAGCCCGTTTCAACGGTTTTTAAAGATTACAGCCGGTTTTATTGGCGGTTATACGGTTATGCTGTCTTTTCATATTATGCTCACTTTTATTTTTGAAAAGAAGAACGTTGTTATCACAGCAGCTTTTACCGGATATATCCTGTGGGCATTACTCTTGCTCTTTGCCTTTTTGGCAAAGAATGGATGGAAAGTGTGGGGGCTGTATATTTTGCTGACCTTGGCGTTTGCATTACCTTACCTATTAAAATTGGGATAAGATGAATATCAGGAATTATAATATCTTCTTTCATACGCATACCATCAGTGGTATTGTAATATGCGCATTGCTGTATGTTATTTTCTTTACGGGGTCGTTTTCTTTTTTCAAACAAGAAATTACAGCCTGGCAGAAAAATACATCTTATATCGCCCATTCACCGAATGGAGCGGATTACGATAAGTTGTTGGATTCCATAAGTCGAGACTATAATCTGCAGGGAAGAGATCTCTCCTTTTTTATATACCGTTCGGGGGCAGGTGCTTACGTCAATATAAGTGCTTCAAACGATAGTATCTTAAATAAGGAAAACTTAGCCAAGATGAAGCCGGCGAAGGAGAGGAAGAAAAAAGGAAGACGCCGCGGTGGAAGGGGCGACGGCAAGTATTTTAGTTATGATTTTGTCGAAAAAAAGGCGGGCGATTACTCCACGAATTATGATATGGGTGAATTTCTATATCGCCTGCACTTTCTGGCGCAGCTCAATGAAGTACCTATCCGTGTGGGTATTGCTCCGTTCGGTTATTTTATTGCGGGACTGACATCCTTCTTGTTTCTGTTTGCCTTGATAACAGGTCTTCTCTTACACTGGGATAAGTTGGTCACTAATTTTTTTGTTTTCCGTCCTTTCAGCAAGTGGAAAACGGTGTGGACCGATATGCATACCGCTTTGGGTGTTATTGGTTTTCCGTTCCAGTTTTTATACGCTGTGACAGGAATATTTTTGATTATCAACTCTGTTCTTGCCCTTCCTTTTGGAAAGCTTCTATATGATGGGGATAGCGAAAAAATGTATCAGGATTTAGGGTATTCAAGGAATACAAAACAGGAGTATCTCTATCAACCTTTAGATCGGGAAGTAAAACTGGCTGACTATATCAGTTTGGCACGACAAAAGTGGCCGGATGGTGAGATACGTCGCTTACATGTGAAAAACTATGGTGATTCGAGTATGCATGTGACAATGGAGCTCGAGCCGCACTATGCGAAAAGCTTTGCCGGTTCTGGCGTACTTCAGATCCGTGTACACGACAATAAAGTGATGGAGGAGAAATCGCCGATAACGGATGCTTCGTATGTGGATCAGGTGCGTAGTTTGCTCTATAGGCTACATTTCGGAGACTTTGGTGGTTATCCGGTCAAGACGGTCTATTTTATATTGGGAATAATGGGCTGTCTGGTCATTACGTCGGGAATCCTCATCTGGCTGGTCGCCCGGGATAAGAACAATGTGCTTCCACGAAAGAGGAAGTTTAACTTTTGGCTGGCCAATATCTTCTTGGCGGCCTGTCTAACCATGCTTCCGGTTACTGCATTGACTTTCATTGCGATAAAAGTAAGTCCGCAAGTTGACCAGAAGTTTATTTATTCGGTTTATTTCTATAGCTGGCTTGTCCTGTCTTGTTACTATATCCTTCGGAGGAACATCAATCGGACAAATCGAGAAACACTGCTATTGGGTAGTATACTGGCGTTTTGTGTGCCGATAACCAATGGATTGGTAACGAACAACTGGCTATGGTATACCGTCGCCAACCGGCAGACCGATATCTTTGTTGTCGACTTTTTATGGCTGCTCATCGGATGTGTGGGACTATTGACATTCTTGAAGTCCCGCGCTTTTTTCAACAAGCTGTAATTTCCTTATATACCCACCGAATTGAATTGCAGCTCGTAGAGCTTTTTGTAGTAGCCATCCATCGCTAACAGCTGTTGATGGGAACCTATTTCTTTGATTTCTCCTTTATCCAGCACGATGATCTGGTTGGCTCGCTGGATTGTCGAAAGCCGATGGGCAATAACAATAGCGGTGCGGCCTTCCATCATGTTAGTGATAGCCGATTGGATAAGTTGCTCCGTCTCTGTATCGATAGAAGATGTTGCCTCATCCAGAATAAGGATCTTGGGGTCATGTACAAGGGCGCGTACGAAGGAGACCAACTGGGCCTGTCCTGAAGATAAAGTTGCTCCACGTTCCTGTACCTGATGTTCAAAGCCATTGGGAAGTCTGTGGATGAAATCGTAGGCACCTACTTTTTTAGAAGCATCAGCAACCTGTTCCAAATGGATATTCGGTGTGTTTAACGTGATATTATGAAGGATGGTGTCTGAGAATAGAAATACATCTTGCAGTACGGTCGAGATATTTTTTCGTAATATGTTGAGCTCATATTCCCGTATATCCACGTTATCCAATAAGATCTGACCTTTTTGGATCTCGTAAAAACGGCTGAGAATATTGATGATCGACGACTTTCCTGCGCCAGTGGCCCCGACCAGAGCAAGTGTGTCTCCGGCCTTAACCTTGAAGCTTACGTCTTTAAGGACCCATTGTTCGTCGTTGTAGGCAAACCAGACATTTTTAAATTCGATTTCACCGCGAACGCGTTCAGGAACATAATTACCTTGGTTGGGTGTGAACTCATCGGTATCCAATACCTCAAATATACGTTCGGCAGAAACCATACCCATCTGGAGGGTATTAAATTTGTCAATCAATTCGCGTATCGGCCGGAATATCATATTGATATACATGATAAAGGCAACCACGACACCCGGTGATATGATGTCGGCGATGATCTGCTTCGAACCGTACCACACCAAGAGACCTGTGGCAATGGCAACGATAATTTCCAGCACGGGAAAAAAAATCGAAAAATACCAGTTGGCCCGGATGTGTGCATTACGGTGTTCTTTGTTTATAGCTTCAAATTTTTGAAATTCCTGTTGTTCGCGGGCAAAGTATTGTATAATCGCCATGCCTGAAATATGCTCCTGTAAGAACGTGTTCAGATTGGATACCCACAGCCGGACAGCTTGGAATGCCGACTTCATCGCTTCCTTAAAGATATAGGTCGACCAAATCATAAGCGGCATAGGGATCAGGACAACCAATGTGAGTCGCCAGTCGGTATAGAACATGACGCCGAGGATAACGATAAGTTGCAACAGATCGCCGATGATCTGGATCAATCCTTCTGAAAATATATTCGCGATTGTTTCCAGATCGGAAATCGTCCGGGTAATCAATCGTCCGATGGGTGTGTTGTCAAAATATTTGAGACGGAGATTGGTAATATGATTGAAAACTTGAATACGGATATCGCGGATAACGGATTGCCCCAACGTGTTCGTGGTCAATGTGTGGAAATAGCGAATAACGGTCTGCGCCACCAAAAGACCCAGCATGAGGAAGAGCATCTTGCTTAGCCCTTCGTACTGCCCTGCCAGAATATAATGATCCAACGTGTGCTCAATGAGCATCGGAAGAGCAGGAGCTACCGCAGCGAGCAAAATCGTCAAGAGGACCGACACCCAAAATATACGGGTATAGGGGCGCATGTATTTTGCGAGTCTGTTTAACAGTTTGCTGTCGTATGTCGTGCCTGTAATTTTGTCTTGCTTCACGTGTTCAGTAATCTATCGATGAATGTAGGGGTAAGTAATTTGCGTCAGATACAAGCCACATGCTGGAACCGACACGCCGGCGTGAGACCTGTTTTTGCTGGCTATCACTTCCTGTATATACGAAACTGGGCTACCCTTTACACCGATTTCCAACAAGGTGCCTACAATGGCACGGACCATATTTCGTAAAAACCTATCAGCAGTAATGTGAAAAATCATGCCATTCTCGCTTTCTTCCCATTTTGCTTCGCGGATGGTACAGATGTTGGTGAACACCTGCGTATGTGATTTGCTAAAACAGCTGAAATCTTGTTTGCCATAAAGGTGTTGCGCTGCCTCATTCATCTTGTGTATGTCCGGCTTATCCCGAAGTAAATACGACCGGTTTGTCTGAAAAGGGTTTTTGTCAAAATGAAGAAGATATTCGTAAGACCGCTCCAGCGCATCGAAGCGGGTATGTGCATCCTCATGCACCGGGATAATACGGTGGATAGCAATGTCGAAAGGCAACAGCGAATTCAGCGCATGTATGCATCGTCCTGGATCGTTCTTCAAGGCGGTATGATCGCTGTCAAAATGGACAAAAAGCTGTTTGGCATGTACGCCTGTATCTGTCCGACCGGCGCCTGTTGTCTCTATGTCATGCCGGAGGTAGGTGTGCAGGGCTTTGTTCAGCTTTTCTTGTACGGAGATGGCATTATGCTGGATCTGCCATCCATGATAAGCTGTTCCATCGTAGGATATTTCCAAAAAATAGCGATTTGTGCTTTTACTTGTCGTTGTAATGTCCATAAGCTGAAAGCACCAAAACGGTTACCACTTCGTCCTGTATTTCATATACCAAACGATGTTCTTCCGAAATCCGGCGTGACCACGTGGGTTCAGTGTAATATTTTAATTGTTCCGGTTTGCCCGTACCTTGTCTTGGGTGCTCCTTGAGTTCTTCCAGAAGTAAATATAGCTTTTTTAGCAGTTTTTTATTTCCGGATTTCTCTATATGTGCTATGTCTTTACTAATATTGAGAGAAAAAACTATGCGATAACTCATAAGATACTCTTAAAAAGCTTTTCTCGCAATTCTGGGGTATATTCTACATATCTCCCTTGTTTTATATCCTCTTTAGCAAGATCTATCTTTTTATAAAACTCCTCTTCACTCATCGCTGTGTCATCGGATTTACCGATTTCAAAACGTACTTTCATTTCCTCCAATAAAGACTTGAGCAAAGATTGCTGCTTTTTGCTTTTGGGGTATATCGTTATACTTTCCATCATCTCTATTATTAAATGCTTGATGTAAAGATACAAAAAATGACTTTAGTTATGGGGATTCTGTTATATTTGTGCTATAACTATTATAAAATGATACAACGCATACAATCGATCTGGCTATTGTTGACTGCTGTCGTTATTTTGGGATTATTTTTATTTCCCTACCTGAATTATATCGATTTGGTCGGCTTAGGTAAGCAATTATATGTAACAGGGGCTTATACCGCGGTGAATAATGAAGCTGTCAAACAAGAAAGTTATTTGTTGCAAACTATAGCAACCGTTGTGCTGGGCTTCATCCCCATTTTTACGATCTTCCAGTATAAGAACAGGAAGCTCCAGTTAAAGTTAATTTTCATGGAGATCGTTCTGATCTGTCTTTTTGCTGTCTGGTTATTTATATCGGCCAGTAATACGTTATCTCTTATCTCCCAATCTTTTGGGGCTGCAAATATCGGTGTGGGCTTCTTTTTGCTGCCTGTTGCGGTTATCTTTCTTGCGATGGCCATCGGTGGTATACGTAAAGATGAGAAACTGATTAAGTCAGCTGATCGGTTGCGGTAATGGTACGTATCGCTTTCTTCGTTGTGTGGATGGCATGGTGTATAGTTTCTTTTGGCCAAGAGACTTCACCTTTGGTCGTTGATGATATTCAGGTGGATGTAAAAGATGTCAAGGTCTCTGTAAAAGGAGATAGTGTTACGGTAGATTTATTTTTGATATCTTATCAGAAGCATCCACGGGAGTTTCGGTTAAATACATTTGCATCCGGTGTTGTCGATTCAAAAGGTAGTCCTTATTTATACGCCAGTATGCAGATGGGACAGGTGAAAATTGATGTGTCAGACCGGCAGAATTACTTGAATTATCTCCTGGAACCGGACGAACCTACTCTATTTCAGCTAAAAACCGGAGCGTGGAAGAAACAATGGGGAAAGCCAAAACAGGTCAAATTAACGTTTGAAGATAGCACCGAGGAGGGGAAGTTTCTGGAGGTTAGTATTGATTTGGATAGATAAAAAAGGGGGTACAGTTTAGCTTCGAACTCCCGGAATTTTAAAAAATATTTGAAATGCAAATATTTACCTTTACCTTAGTGATAGATTGATTATAACATAATAATTATTTAACATTATTTTTATAGCATAGGTAAATGGGGGTTATTATATAGTGATAACTGTATATGTTATTTGTATAAAGATAGAACCTATTGTTAGTTTTTTAAAGACGTTTCGGTAACGTACACTTAGTTTATGCCTTATGATGACAGATGTCGCTGACTATACCACTGAGGAGGGCTTGTTGTTTCGGCTACGGGGAGGCGATCATGTCGCATTTGAATTGCTCTACCTGCAATATTCAAAACCTTTGTATTTGAAACTGCGCCGCATGGTAAAATATGCTGAAGAAGCCGATGAACTATTGCAGGAGTTATTTGTAAAAGTTTGGGAGAAACGTGAACAGATTATCATTCATCAATCTTTTGAAGCCTACCTTTACCGTATCGCACAACGAATGGCGGTGGATTATTTTCGAAAATTAGAAAGGCAGAGCAAAATGTACCAACAAGCACAGCTGTCAAAGGGGGCAATGAGGGAAGACCTGGAAGAATATCTATTGGCGAAAGAAACGCAACGGTTACTTGATGATGCAATCGCGCTATTACCGGAACAAAGGGGAAAGGCATTTACCTTGTGTAAAATTGAGGGTAAAAGTCATCGGGAAGCAGCAGAGATCATGAATATTAGTCCCAACACTGTTCATAATCACTTGGTGAAAGCTACGGGGACCGTTAAAGAGTACCTCGAAAAAGCTGGTAAAACTTTATCCCCATTGGCATTGATTATGGCGCTTTCCTACGTAGGTTGTTAGATTTTATGCTATGAATTTTCTAAAGAAAGTTCACGCGCCCTGCGTGTGCTAAAAAAAAATCGTCTTCTCGATAGTCACTTTCTGTTTTCTGTGCGTCATATGTATAAAAGGGGCAATGAAGCTCTGACCAATTTTGCTTATGCAGCGCGTTGAAGAACTATATGATAAGTATCTGAACGATACGATTAGCGATACTGAAAAACAGGAGCTTTTTGACCTGATACGGCAAGCCGATGATAGCCGTCTGGCTGCGCTTGCGGATCGGTATCTCCGTAAACCGGAATCGGAAGATCTCAACGCTGTGCAGGCAGACATACAGCGTATTTTGCAATATATTAAACATCGTATCATTGAGCAGGAAAATATCCCTTCAGCACCGGTCAAAACCTTTATCCTAGGGAAATGGTTTGCCGTAGCAGCAGCGGTATTGATCGTCAGTTTTGCGGGGTACTATATCTACAATACACGAACGATAAGCAAACAGCCACAACTGACTAATGTATACGGTGACGATGTTCTTCCTGGTGGCAACAGAGCTACCATGACCTTATCCAATGGTGAGATCATTGAGCTAAGCGAAGACAAGGACGGGATCGTTGCAAATGGAGAAGGTTTTACGTATGCTGATGGCGAGCAGGTCGTGGCCACGTCTGATGCGATACAGTATGCGACATTGGCTACACCAAGTGGCGGACAATACCAACTTACATTGCCTGACGGTAGTAAGGTATGGCTAAATGCAGTATCATCTATTACCTATCCTACGCGATTTGAGAGCAGTCAACGTCTCGTAAAGTTACAGGGGGAAGCTTTTTTTGATGTAGCCGAAGACAAAACAAAACCATTCATAGTGGAGAGCAATGACCAGCGCATTACAGTTACAGGGACAACATTCAATGTGGAAGCCTATGGAGATCAGAGAGCGACCAATACCACCTTAGTCTCGGGTAGCGTACATATCAACAGTAATAATGGACACCGAATCGTGTTGGAACCTGGACAGACGGCCATCTTGCATGACAACGGTTTTAAGTCTTTACCAGCAGATATTCAAGCTGTAACAGGATGGGTAAAGGGCGAATTTGTATTCCATTACAGCACGTTGGCGGACATACTACCGCAACTTGAACGCTGGTACGATATCCAGTCGGATATCGCTCCTATACCACAAGACGCCTTCTACGCGGAGATCAGTCGTAATATGCCGCTGTCGGCCGTGTTGAAAGCCATTGAAGAAACCAGTAATCTACGATTTGAGATCAAAGAAAGGAGGCTTTTACTGAAAAAGAGATAGAAAAAACCGGAAGTGCTTGCAACACCTCCGGAAAAGTCAGGTCGATGTGCCTGCCTACTGCACGTAATACATCACATTTTTTGAACCTAACAAATCAAATTTATGAATTATCTCATAGATTGCAAGAATGCGTATGCACGTAACATACACATTCCGCAATATTCACGCTTCAAATTATTGATCCGCATGAAGCTCTTTTTTATATCATTATTACTATTTATTGCACAGGCTAGTGCCAATATTAGGTCCCAGACCATTACGTTACGCTTCACTGACGCACCCTTGGAAAAAGTGTTGGCCGAAGTGAAGAAACAAAGTGGGTATAGCTTTATCGCCAACACGAAACTGCTCAAAGAAGCGAGAAAGGTAACGGTGAAAGTCACCAATGCCGGACTAGATGAGACACTACGTACCATCTTGCAGGATCAGTCCTTATATGCGGAGATCAGCAAAGGGATGATATATATTAAGGCGAAGAGAGCTGTGCCACGGCCAATAGTCGCAGACGTACTGCAAGAGATCAGGGGCACGGTACTAAACGAAACCGGAGAACCCTTAGTGGGGGCTACGATCACGATCAAGTCGACTAATGTGGGAACTCAGACGGACGGCGGTGGGAATTTTTCATTTCCAAAATTGGAGAAGGGGACCATTTTGGTTGTTAGCTATACCGGTTATCTGCAGCATGAAGTCATCATCGGGGACGAAGGAAAAATTGAGGTGGTATTGAAAGAAGACCCTGAAGCCTTAGAGGAGGTTGTGATTGTGGCTTTTGGGCAGCAGAAGCGAACCGACATGGTCGGTTCTGTGACCCAAGTTAAGCCTGAGAATCTACGAATACCATCCAGTAACCTGACAACAGCTTTGGCTGGCCAGGCTGCCGGAATTATAGCTTATCAGCGTAGTGGAGAACCGGGTATGGATAATGCCGACTTTTTTATTCGGGGGGTGACCTCGTTCGGAACAGGGAAGGTGGATCCCTTGATCTTGATCGACGGTGTAGAAGTGGGCGTTACAGAGTTGGCGCGTCTTCGTCCAGATGATATCGAGAGTTTTTCTATTATGAAAGATGCGACCTCCACCGCTTTATATGGAGCACGCGGAGCAAATGGAGTTATTTACGTGACAACAAAGCAAGGAAAAGAAGGTCCAGCAAGTATCTCTTTTCGTAGCGAAGCTTCGTATTCAGCACCGACTCGCAATGTCGATTTCGCAGATCCGGTAACATACATGAAATTGTATAATGAAGCACAACAGTCACGTTTTCCGCTTGAAAGACCTTACTATGCGCGTGAATATATTGATGCGACAGAAAAAGGAGAGTTCCCGATTCTTTTCCCTCAAGTAGATTGGCGAGAGGAATTGTTCAAAAAAAGTACGATCAACCATCGCCATAACCTCAATGTTCGGGGTGGAGGTAAAGTTGCCCGATATTATGTCGCCGGTTCTTATGCCCAAGATAATGGGGTGTTAAAAGTTGATCCGGTAAATAATTTTAATAACAATATTGATTTAAAGACGTATACGCTCCGCGCTAATGTGAATGTCGATGTGACAAAATCAACGGAGCTGATCGTACGGTTAAATGGTGTATTTGATGATTATAACGGGCCCATTCCAGGCGGAGCTACCCTTTACAATCAGGTGATTAGAAGCAGTCCGGTTGACTTTTGGCCTACCTATCCAAAAGATGCGGACCACGATTACGTGCAGCATATCATGTTCGGTAGACCGGCAGATCCGGAAAAATCGTTTATTAATCCCTATGCGAATATGGTGAGCGGTTATAAAGATTACACCCGTTCAGTCATGATGGCGCAGATGGAACTCAAACAGGATTTGGCGTTTATTACGCCGGGACTACGGTTCCGGTCGATGTTCAATACGAACCGGACGTCCCGGTTTGAAATCAATCGTTCGTATAAACCTTTTTATTATGGCATGGAATCCATGGATCGCCGAACAGGAGAATATACCTTGCGGGTTTTTAATGAATCATCAGGAACGGAATGGTTAGATTATGATGCACCTAACGATCCGCCGGGAAGAGTTCAGAATTCGATATTCTACTTAGAGTCGGCTGTCGATTATAGTAGGGTCTTCCATGAAAAACACGCTGTGAGTGCTTTGCTGGTAAACATTCTACGATCTAGCCTTAACTCACATGCCGAAAACCTACAAGTTTCCCTGCCTTCGCGGAATGTCGGCGTTTCTGGAAGAGGGACTTACGCGTATGACAGCAGGTATTATGCGGAGTTTAACTTCGGATACAATGGTTCGGAACGGTTTCACGAAAGTCAACGTTTTGGATTTTTTCCGTCGTTCGGTCTGGCTTGGAGTGTATCCAATGAGAAATTTTGGACACCATGGAAAGATAAAATTCACAAATTCCGCTTACGTGGGACCTACGGGCTGGTGGGGAATGATCAGATTGGAGCTGCTATTGATCGTTTTTTCTATATCTCTGAAGTCCAGATGGATTCAAATAATCGTCGTTATACGTTTGGACAGCAGAGTAGACGAACGTTAAATGGTATTAACGTAAAACGGTATGCCAATCCGGATATCACTTGGGAAACGTCCTATAAGACAAATTTAGCCGTTGAATTAGGTTTGTTTAACAAAGTTGAAATTCAGGCAGACTTCTTCTCCGAAATCAGAAAAAATATCTTGATGGACCGCGCGGATATTCCGACAACGATGGGACTGATGGCCGATTTAAAAGCAAATGTGGGAGAGGCCTCTGGTCGAGGTATGGATATGTCGGTAGATTTTTCACATAGTTTTTCCAAGCAGATGTGGCTGCAGGCGAGAGGTAATTTTACATATGCAACAAATAAATATAGAGTATATGAAGAACCTACATATGATAAAGAATGGTGGAAATCTCATGTGGGGCAGCCCCTCAATCAGCCTCGGGGATATATTGCTGAGCGGCTCTTTATTGATGATGATGAAGTTCAGAACTCGCCATTTCAGGATTTTGCCGGTGGATCGAATATTGCGGGCGATATTAAATACAAAGATATCAATGGTGATGGTGTCATTAATAGCTTAGATGAGGTACCTATCGGCTTTCCAACTATTCCTCAGATTATTTATGGTGCAGGTTTTTCATTTGGATGGAAAATGTTAGACGTTTCCGCTTTCTTTCAGGGATCGGCCTATTCCTCTTTTTTTGTAGATCCGGTCGCTGTCCAGCCGTTTGTTGGTGGTAAGCAGATCCTGCAGGCATTCGCGGATGATCATTATTCTTTAAGTAACCCGGATATATACGCGCTATGGCCCAGATTAAGTACGAACAATCATAGCAACAATGTCCAGCGCAGCACCTGGTGGTTACACAACGGTAATTTCTTACGGCTAAAGCAGGCTGAAATCGGGTTTTCGTTATCAGAGAATATGCGAAGCAGGCTCCATGCGAAGACAGCGCGTTTTTATGTGAGCGGAACGAATTTATTTAACCTTAGCCATTTCAAATTGTGGGATTCGGAAATGGGTGGGAATGGATTGGGTTATCCGCTTCAGCGGGTGTTTAATTTAGGTATAAATGTAACTTTCTAACGTATGAATTATTTAAAAATAACAATAGCTGCTTGCATTATTGCTATATCCGGAGGTTGCAACAAATGGATAGATGTGGTTCCTGACAATGTGGCGAGCTTGGAATATGCTTTTCGGATGCGAAGCACCGCGGAACGATATTTAGCGGGATGCTATTCCTATATCCCCGATTTTGGTGATAAATATATTAATCCTGGATTTTATGGAGCTGATGAGTTTTGGTTGTCCAGTGATAAAACAACTTGGGACAGTTGGAATATAGCCAAGGGGTTACAAAGTGTATCGAATCCATTAATAAATTACTGGATTGGGGAAAACGGTGGCTCTGACCTGTGGGAAGCTATCCGAGAATGTAACATTTTTTTAGAACATATTAGCAGTGTGCCTGATATGGATGATTACGAGAAGAGACAATGGGCTGCAGAGGCGAAATTTTTGAAAGCATACTATCACTTTTTACTCCTCCGTTCTTATGGGCCGATACCCATTATGCGCGAGAATATACCGATATCGGCTTCTGGAGAAGAGGTGAGGGTATCCCGCAGACCGGTGGACGAAGTGTTTGATTACATCGAGGAACTGATTACTGAGGCAGAGGACGGGTTGCAGTTGCAATTGATAAACGAGAATTCCGATTATGGCCGGATTACGTTACCCATCGCATTGGGGTATAAAGCAAAGATTTTGACCTATGCTGCCAGTCCATTGTTCAACGGTAACACGACCTATGCAAACTTTACGAATCGTGATGGTACAGTTTTATTCAATACGGAGTACAGCCAAGAAAAGTGGAGAAAGGCTGTGGATGCACTGAAAGACGCAATTTTGGTTGCTGCGGATATTCAAGGGTATTCATTATATGAATTTCCGCTGGATAACCGAACCCAAGGTATTCCCGACAGTCTGCGCTTGGGCTTAACCAACAGGGGTACGGTGACTGATCCATGGAACAGTGAGATTATATGGGCGCGTAATACCTCAACTACCTCACTGCAGTCATGGACACAGCCCAAAGCATTGAGCGAAGAGCAACGCGGCTATACGACACCCAATGGAAGTACGGGTGTTCCATTGAAGATCGCTAGTCTGTTTTATACCGAGAACGGAGTGCCTATAGACAAAGATATAACCTGGGATTATAACAACCGATTTGATTTGAAGGTGGCGGAGTATGAAGATCGCTACTATATTAAACAAGGAGAAACCACTGTTGCTTTTAACTTCGATAGAGAACCTCGTTTTTATGGCTCGTTGGGGTTTGATAGAGGGGTTTGGTATGGACAAGGGAATTTCAATACTGATGAGCCTTACTGGTTGAAACTGTTGGTAGGGGAATTTGGGGGTAAACAGCAGCTGGGTTTTCACTCTGTGACAGGATACTATGCTAAAAAGTTAGTGAATTATACAAATTCCAATTCAGAAAACTCAACTTATAATGCGGTTAATTACCCATGGGTAATGCTACGGTTGGGCGATCTGTATCTGCTTTATGCCGAGGCGTTAAACGAATTGAACGGGCCAAGTACTGAGGTTTATGAATATTTAGACCGGATTCGTACCAAAGCGGGGCTGCCGGGTGTTGAATACGCATGGAACACATTCACCACTGAAGCGTACAAACTGGAAACAAAAGAAGGTTTACGGGAGATCATACAGCGGGAGCGCGCTATTGAAATGGTTTTTGAAGGGGAGCGATTTTGGGATCTGCGACGTTGGCGAACTGCACCCGATGAGTTGAATCAGCCGATAACTGGCTGGGATGTGAATCAAAATAATACGGAAGGCTTTTATAGAGAGCGTATACTTTTTGATCAGCAGTTTAGAACGAAAGATTATTTCTGGCCAATTCGGCAAAACGATTTAATCGTCAATAAAAACTTGGTTCAAAATCCGGGGTGGTAAAAAATAAAATTATGAAAAATATAAAATTTTTAGTCGTCATATTCGCTTTATTGATCTCTTCCTGTGAGCAAAAGAGTAATGAGCCATTGGTCGATAGCTTCGGCCCACCAGCAGAAGTCAGAAATGTTAAAGTCGAAAATTTACCGGGAGCAGCTCGTGTGACCTATACCTTGCCAAGCGATCCGGGTATGTTGTATATAGCAGCAGAATTTACGGATGACAGAGGATTGAAGAAAGTCGTTAAATCATCTGGTTTCAAAAATTATGTGCTGTTAGAAGGGTTTGGAAAGGCAAAAGAATACGAAGTGGAGTTATACTCTGTCAGTAAATCGGAACAACGTTCTGCTCCGGTTCGGGTGAACATCAGTCCAACTACACCTCCAATACAGCTTTCCGCCAATACCGTGGAAGCGTCACATACATTTGGAGGGGTACTACTGAACTTTAAGAATGCGTTCAACATGGAATATGTATTTTATACGCTGATAAAAGACAATAATGGTACATGGGTCGAATATGACCGACATTATACCGGAGCGGAAACAGAAGATATTCTCTTTGCTGTACGGGGATTGGAGGCTACGCCTACTGAATTTGCATTTTACCTGCAGGATAAATGGCAAAATATTTCTGATACGATCTATAGTACATTAACTCCTTTGTATGAAGAAGAGCTGAATAAAAGTCTGTGGAAAGCGGAAGAATTAATAGATGATTTTTACGAACCATTGTATGATACCAGGCCTTTGAGTCAGCTTTGGACAACAGGTGGAACGAGCTATTTTTTTCAAAACCATAAGGATTATCCTGAAAAAGCGGGTATGCCTACCTGGGTGACGATTGACCTGGGCAAGGAATATTTACTGGGACGTATGAAAACACATATGGTACAACATGCGGATAGCTGGAAGTACGGATCATGCTCACCAAGACGTTTTGAGATATGGGGTAGTAATAACCCCGTGCCAAACTGGGATAATTGGACGCTGTTGGGTGAATTTGAATCGACGAGACCTTCGGGAAGAGGGATAGGAGAACCGCTTACGGACGATGATGAGAAACAGATCGTGGACGGGGAAGATTTTGAATTTGAGTTAACGGATCAGTCGTACCGGTATATTCGATACAAAGTAAATGAGACATGGGGAAGTACGACGTATTTCTGTTTGTTGGAACTTACTTTATGGGGACAGGCGGCAAATTAGGTTGGGATTAAAATAGAAAAACATGAAAAGATTATTTTTGATATTATGCGTCTTGGTATTCTTCGTATCGAGCTGTAAAAAATTGGACGATAATTATAAGCAGTTTATCGGAGATGGAGAAATTACCTATGTAGGTAAAGCAGATTCATTACACCTCAGAGGAGGAGACCGACGTGCAGAGCTTTCATGGCTCTTGATGTCCGACCCTTCGGTGTCTTCCTATAAAGTATATTGGAATAACAGGCAAGATTCGTTGTTGGGGAATCTGGTGAAAACAGAGGATGTCGACACCGTTAGGTTAATTATTGATGATCTAACTGAGGAAACTCATGAGTTCGAAGTCTTTCTTTATGATAAAGACGGCAACACTTCCGTCCTGTCGTCGGTTGTTGGTAAAGTGTATGGTCCGCTATATAATCGGACACTGCTTAATCGGTTGGTTCGGGAAGCAACGTCGCTCAGAGGTGATCAATTGGAATTGTCGTTGGCGGCGGCTGAGGAGACACTACTGTATTCGGAGGTGAAGTATCTTAATATACATAATGAATTAATTACTCATCCAATTGCTCGGGGCGTCGAAACTGATATATTGTATGACTTTCCGAACGGCGGCAGTTTTGAAATGCGCTCGGCATTTAAACCTGATTCATTGGCTTTGGATACCTTTTACACAGACTTTGAGCCGTTTGAGACCGAGATGGCGGTTTTTGTAGAAGATCCGCTTGAGCTTTCCTTTGAAACAAAAGTGCAGTATGGAACCCAAGAGGGTCAGTTTGCTGTTTTAGTTTCTACAGATTTTAACGGTGTTTATGACGAGGAGAATATAGGTGACGCTACCTGGACAGATATTACCGAAGAATTTGACATAGCCACCGGAACCAGTGATCTGGCATCGGGAATCAAAAATTTGGATCCTTATATGAAACCGAGTACACCCATATATGTAGCATTTACATACACCTATCGCCCAGATGCGGGCACCCCAAGAAATTGGACGCTCGGAAAAGTGTTGGTAAAGAGTGTGGAAGACGGTAGAGTGGTCGGTGTGGACAGCGAAGACTTGAATATCGTTGTTATCGGCGAAACTGATCGGGACGTTGCTGTTCCTGTAAGTTCCGGGACAAAGATCACGTTTAGAGGCAATACGGGATTGCGGGATAAGCCTTTGGTTACTTGGGCAATTAGCGGTCCTTTGGAATAGGATTATGAATACAACGATCTTGTTTAGAAGAAGTGAAGATTTAAATTATAAAAATACATGAATACGATGAAGACTATAAAAAAAATTAATTCTTATATTTTATTGGGTTTTGTTTTGTTTACTGGATGTTCCGCTAAGGATAATCCGGATATAGAAACAGGTGGAGATAACCCCGGAACGGAAAATTCCGCTCATTACTACGTAGCTCCGTCACCGCGGGGAATAGGAGACGGGAGTTCGGAAGAGAATGCAGCTGATTTTCTATCAGCTGTTTTCTGGGACGGTATACGTAAACAGCTTCTATCGAAACCGGTGGAAGTTCAATTTGTGAAAGGATATTATGAGCGGGCTTATGTAGAAAAAGGGCTTGCTTTTGAACGGATTGGGCACCCGGAACACCGGCTGATCCTCAGGGGTGGGAAAAGTGTAAATTTCCCCGTGTTGCCAGGGTATGAAAAAAGAAATACCCTTGTTAGTTTTCACGGTGCTCAGAACATTACTTTTAGTGATTTTCATTTTATGGGGGATGGTGCTATAAATTATGTGGTTGCCGTAAGGACTCCGAGCGGATTTCCTCCCTCCAAGAATATCCTTATCGAAAACTGTACTTGGACCGACATGCGTGGGACAGAATATGGTGCAACTGGATGTCATTACGAAGGAACGACCGATGTTACCTATAAGAATTGTACATTTAGACGTATTGGTAATGGCACTGGGGCCCACATGATGTACCATGCATATGGTCCCAATCGTATTAATGTTATTGATTGTCATTTTGAAAATTGTACCGGAGAATATGTTCGGTTTAGAGATAGAAGTGATTTCGCTATGGTTAAGAACTGCACCTTTAAACGTGATGAAGGATGGATCGGTGCCGCTTTTATTTCTATTCCTAATTATAATGATGTTGATCCCGGAGATGAGTATTTTGGAGTAAACTATTCCTTTACGGGCAACGTATTTCAAAACACACGTTATGCCATTCAATTCAGACATACAGGCTTTTCTCCTACAGAATACAACTATCTATTAACGGCAGAAGAGGGTGCAATATTAGAAAATGGTACCAAACCTGAAAAAGTGAAACTTTTGAAGGATAATTTTGGTCTTGATGTAAGTAAGATCAGAATTGCAGACAATTCATACGATGGAATTTACGATAAGCATGTGTCCATAAATTCTGGCGTATTGTATGGTGCTGAATCATTAGGATGGACGGGCACAGTCGATATTACAAACATATTTGACTCCACAATACCTCCTTTCGATTGGGAGCCATGAGTTATAAAATTAAAAATTTTTAAGAAAATCGAATAAAAATATGATAAATAAAGGCATAGTGTCGTCTGTCTGCCTACTCGTTTTAAGTTTTTGGAATTTTTGCGTTGCACAAGAAAAAACTTATGCGTTTGAAGAATTGGGGCAGCCCATTAGAGTGCCATTGAACATTGAATTTGTCACCAGAAATGAGGTGACTGGACCAATAGCGTGGGGCGCATTTACCGATGCCGAGAGCAACGCACTCGTAGGAGTACACATGGAAGACGGTCGGCTTATAGAAGTAGACTTATCTGAATATGGGAAAGCAAATGCGCTACTGTTGTTTAAAGGTTCTGATGAGTATATTTATCTGTATTCGGGGAAGCCCGGGCGTTTTTTCAAATATGACATTCGTTTGAACAAGTTAGAAACGGTCGGAGAAACGAGTCAAGCAAAGTATTGGATGAAAAGTAGCCATACGGTTTCGCCTGAAGGTTTAATCTATGTGGGTACATATCCCCGGGCAGCAGTTTCGGTACTTAACCCGGTGAAAGAAGAGGTAACTGTCATTGATCGTGTGTCTTCTTCAAAAGGGAGTGAATACGTGATCAATCTGGAAGCTGATACTGAGGGTATTGTGTACTTTGCTACTGGCATGCAGCATGGAGAATTGTGGTCTTATAATCCTAAAACAGGACAAAAGAAGCAGATTCTTCCGGAAAATCTGATGACGTACGGTGCACCACAGATATGGAAAGCAACCGATGGACGTGTTTACGGTAAAAGAGGAAGGACAACTTTTCTCTGCACAGAAGAAGCAATTATCCTGAACAAGACACAAAAGGCTGCGGTTATTACCCCAGATAATCTATATCACGATACGCGAGCGTTATATCTGAACCGATCGGGTAATCTGGTTTTGGAAAATGAAAAGAGTAAAATGCGATCAATACTGGAGAGTGCTTTTAAACCGGCCGCACGTGAAGTTTTTGCCATCGGCGATATTTATAATGGTAAACTGTATGGAAGTGGGATGAAGCCTGGAAATATTTTTACCTATGACCTACATACCGGCAATATAGAGGATTTAGGCATACTGACACGCGGACGTATTCAAACATATGACATTCTCGCTCATAAAAATCAGCTATTTATGGCGAGTTATTCTGGAGGATTCGTGGACGCGTTTACGGTAAATGAAGACGGCAAGCCATCAAATCGAAAATTTGTCGCTAACTTACATAGCTTAGCGAAACAAGAGCGGCTACATCAATTGATAACTGGTCCTGATGGTTATATATATAGTCCAACGATGCCCATCAAGGGGTATTTGGGGGGGACGTTGGTTCGCGTAAATCCGGAATCATTGGAAGTTAAGGTTTTCAGGGATATTCTGCCGAATCAAAGCTTGCTGTCTGTGACAGCAGTAAAAGAAACAGGAGAACTTTTTCTAACATCTTCAATAAAAGGGGGCTCCAGTGCGAAGCCAACCGAGAAAGAGGCATATATTGTTCTGTGGGATCCTTCAAGCGAGAAAGTAACCTATAAAGGGAAGCCTCTCACAGGTGTGGGTTCTTATGAAAAAACTGTACAAGCTAAAAATGGATTAATATATGGTACGGCAAGAGATACAGTGTTTGTTTTTGATCCGATAAATAGAAAAATTGTAAAAAAGATAGCGGTCAAACACCCGGACGGCAATATCGTGAGAATCAAATTAAGTGAAACATTAGGGCAGGATGGGCTGGTCTATGGAGTGGATACGCGTAATGGGAGGTTACTATGTATAGATCCGTCCATTAATGAAGTGACTGTTTTAGACCAACACCCGTCTTTAGTAGGAGTCCGTTTTGCGGAAGTAAAAGAAGATGGATATCTTTATTACGCTGTACATTCCAAATTATTTCGGGTAGGCGTCATAAATTGAATCTCATGTGATAAAATCGATGCCAACCCTATATGTGATTCGTTGGGTAGCGGGAATAAAAAACGGAATTCTTTCACTTATCTGGAATAGCGGAACTGCTGCTTATCCATCAGTCCCATCTGATCTTTCATCATTTTGATCTGATCAGCCAGAAGTTTATTTTTATCGGCTCTTTTTGCTTCCTGTAATAGCTTTTCCGCTTCACGCTTATTGCGTTTGGCCATGGCTACACCTGCCAGGCTGAGTTTTGCTAAAGCCACATTGTGGTCCATGTGCAAACCCAAGGATAAAGCTTTTCTAAAGAATTTTTCAGATTGCATAGGGGCACGTTGTGACTCGATAAGTCCCAATAGCAAGTGATAATAACCATGTTGTGCCGAAATCAACTGCTTCTCGTAACTTTTGATTTTCTTTAACCATTTTTCAGCACTTGCAACATTTTGTTTGCGGAAAAACCACTGTGCAATAAGCATGTTTTCGTTAAAAAATACGGTAACCCAAGCTAAGATTGTAAGTAAAATACCTAAAATACCCCAACCCCAGTGACCAAACCAAAACAAGGCTACTGTGCCGATAAGCAGAAGGGAGCTTAATATGATGCGGACGATATTTGACATGTTATTTCGTGTTAATTCAGAAGTGCAAAAATAGCTAAATTTCCATTCATATACAATAACGTTGTTTGGTCCAGGGCAGTCGGGTCTTCATCATTTTTTTTGCCACCGCTCATCCTCTCCGTCGCTGCCGCGACATGGCCCTACTTTTTTTCCGCAAAAAAGATAGGCAAAAACTGAACGAAGTGAACTCATGGATACAATTAAAAACAAACATTGATCCATAAACTCGCCGCTGTACCCAGATGCTACAATGGTAGTGCTTCCTCCTGCAACCCGCATCTGGCTACTGCTTCAGCAGGCATCAGGGTTTGCGCTGGTGGTAGAGGGGCTGATGCAACATTGGCGGCATTTTAGCCAAACGGAGAGCTTGTGCTACCTGCATAACGCAAGATCCGATTGACCTGGTTTGGTCGACTTAGTTGACGAAGAAATGTAAAAAATGTATTTTTGGAAGTATGGGAAAAAAATATGATGAGAGTTGGGCACCTATCCTAGGGCCTTTATTTGAGCAGGATTACATGAAGCGGCTATCGACTTTCATACAGCAGGAGCGGAGCAGAGGGCATGTTTTCCCACCGCAGGATCTCGTTTTTAATGCCTTTCGCCTGACTCCTTTTGATCAGATAAAAGTTGTCATCTTAGGACAGGATCCCTATCATAATGTGGGGCAAGCGCACGGATTATCCTTTTCGGTACCGGATGGAATTGCCCATCCGCCGTCGCTGCGTAATATCTTTGCTGAGCTCGTGACAGATATCCCGGGTTTCCAGATACCTGTTTCGGGCGATCTGACAAAATGGGCTAAAGAAGGTGTGCTCCTTCTGAATGCGACCCTGACTGTTCGTGCTCATGAAGCGGCTTCCCATCAAGGACACGGTTGGGAACAATTTACCGACAGCATTATAGCCCGGATCTCGGCAGATAGAGAAGGCGTTGTTTTCTTGTTGTGGGGTGCTTATGCACAACGGAAAGCTATGCTGATCGATCATAGTAAACACCTTGTACTTAAATCTGTACACCCTTCCCCATTGTCTGCCCATCGCGGTTTCTTCGGTTGTAAGCATTTCTCTCAGGCCAACATCTATCTTGCTGGGCAAGGAAAGGAGCCTATCGATTGGAAGTTGGCCTAAGCATATCGTTCTTTAATGTATTCGTATTGATATCCCTCCATAGGGAGTTGTGCGTTATGATCAATTCTTATTTTTACACCGTTTTGGTCAATGTGGGTAAAAAGAAGATGGCTATCATACGTTATAGTCCAGGGTTCTTGGGCATTGAAAGGTGCAGAAGCTGTACCTTGGACAACATATTCCAATCGGCCATAGCTCGTAAAACGTTTAATCGTAAATAGTTCATTATCCTCGTCGTAATGCCCTATATACCACGCCCCATCACTAACCCCGCCGAGGTACGTCGCATCTGCAGGTATATTTATAGGTTTTGACTTGAACTTTACCGCACCGATAATCTGATCCGTGGGAAGAAGATTGGCTTTTTTTGTTTTTACGTTGTCGCCAAGTTGTTTTATCAAGAATAAGAGAGATTGCCACCTGTTCATTCGGAAACACTTTAACCCCTCCTGGGGCAGGTAGGAATAAACTATTCGCTTCGTAGACGCATTCACAATATTACTTATCGGACTGGATTTGATGGTTTCGGGCAGATTGAGGCCATGCCAAAAGTGAAATTGCCGGGAAGACTTTAACAACATCCGCGTGATGAAACGCGAACAATTGTTGTTATTGCGTGCCACTGCTCCATAAGGATAAGTGCCCTGAATAACGCAGTCATCACCATATTGCTTCGCTTTTTCAAAGTTGATACCTTCGACAATAGAGAAATACAACTTTCCTTCACCATACATAAAGGGTTTCAATTCCTCGAAGTGAGCAACGATCTCTTCTAAGTTTTGAATCTTGCTATCACTGATTTTTGCTTTCGTTTTGATTTCCAACAGGGGATCCGAAAATTTTGAACGGGCCCGTCCGAAGCCTCTTGGCGTAATATACCGTCCGAAGTCGTAGAAAAGCATTTCACCATTATGGTGGTTGATGATAACGATTCCCGTGTGTCCAACCTTGAAATTGAGATTCTTGACTATACCGATTTTTTTGAAAAACATCATCCACTGTTCGTCCCCTCGGATAGTTGCGTCTGGCCAAGTCAATATTATCGCAAAATCGTTGTATGAGGCTGTTGTCGACAAGTGTTTGAGTTTAGTATTCCAACGGGACTATAGGTTCCTTTTTCGATGTAGACATGATCATCATGGTCTGAAATGTTTTGACAAATGGAATTTTTGAAATCTTATCCATAATGACCGACTCATAGGCCTTGATATCTTTCACATACACTTTCAGTATAAAGTCGCAGTTGCCCGTGACGTGGTGGCATTCGGTGACCTCCGGGATAGCTTTTACCGCTTCGACAAAATCGGGAATAGCATTCTGGGTGTGGAAATCCAATGACACCTGAATGAAAGATTTGATTCCCAGCCCCAATTTTTCTTCATCGACAAAAGCATGGTAGCTTTTGATAAATCCTGAATTTTCGAGCTTGCGGACCCGTTCCAGTGTAGGGGCGGGCGAAAGACCTATATTCGTAGCCAGCTGCAGGTTGGTAATACGACCGTTTTCCTGAAGCAGGCGCAATATCTTGAGATCTAATTTATCCGGTTGATACAACATGTCGGCTTGTGATTTATACTTTGAAGTATAAACTTAGATAAAAAGCTTTGAATTCGCCAAATACAACAGGCGTTTTTACTGCGCTTTGTTAAAAAACCAACAAGATAGCCCATATCAACAGCTGTGTTACTACCCCCATCAGCAAGGTGGCTACGGAATAGACCTTTAAGGTCGAGGCAGTGCTCAGATTCGAAAAACGGTTGATCACCCAGAAGTAGGCATCATTGGTATGGCTCACGCACATACTGCCTGCGCCAAGGCTGAGAATGGCCATAGTGATCTCCAAGGACGTATCCAGACCCAGATCTTTCAACAGCGGCGTGACCAACGCCGCGGCCGTAATAACCGCAACGGTGGACGATCCCTGTGCCGTCTTTAGAAAGGCTGCGATGAGGAAAGGAAAAAAGACACCCAACGATGCTCCCGTCAACATATTGCCCAGATCACCCGCTACTCCGGAGCGTTGGAGTATCTCACCGAACATACCACCTGCACCGATGATCGCCAAAATCCCACCTGCCTTCTCCACACCTTCCGTCATCCAGTGCGATAGCTGCCCTTTGTCTTCTTTCTTCAGCAGAAACAATGCCGCGACCACGCCTATACCTAAAGCGATGATGGGATCGCCTATAAACATGACGGCATGGCCGATGGGACCAATACCCGCCGCCGTGTCCATCAATAGCTTAACAGATGCACCTGATCCGATCAGTAACACCGGCAGTACAACCGGGATAAAGGACAGACCGACATGCGGTAGTTTTCGCCGGACACTTATTTCCTCGTCATCTTCAACAGGTCGTGTATAGTCATCGGCAACACGTTTGCCTCCCCAATAGGCATACAACAGCCCCACAGCGGCCGCAGGGACAGAAAGCAGCGCCCCCACCAGAATGATCGTCCCGAAATCTCCACCTACCGTCTCGACAGCTACCGTAATACCGGGGTGTGGCGGCACAAGGCAGTGTACGGCATACAGGGAAGTGCCCAGGGCAGTAGCCATAACGATCATCGTCCAGTGCGTCCGTTTGACGATGGAATGGTTGATCCCGTTGAGTACTATAAAGCCGCTGTCGCAGAAGATAGGAAAGCCGATGATATAACCGGTCAGGGCAATGCCGAGCGGAGCGTTCTTTTCGGATACCTTTTTCAGGATATATTCGGCCATGCTCACGGTTGCTCCCGTCTTTTCCAGCAGGATCCCTAAGGTCGTGCCCAGTATGATCAGTACGCCTACCTTCTCCATGGTATGGCCGAAGCCGGCCTTCATCTGCCTGACCACCTCATCCAGGGCGATTCCGCTCAACAGCCCTACACCCAGCGCGGCCAGAGCCAGAGCAAAAAAGGGGTTCAGTTTCTTATGGGCCGTGCTCCAGATCACGAAACCGACAGCCACTAATAAAATCATTATTGCGTACATAACAGCTCTTTGTTTTTAAACGACGATCATCATCTGTATATCCATCACATTGGTCTGCGTAGGGCCCGTACGGACAAGTCCTCCTACCTCTTGGAAGAAACGGTAGGAATCATGGTCTGCAAGATAACGCTCTGCAGCGATACCGGTACGGGCTATGTTATCCAGGGTCTCAAAACTAACGATAGCACCGGCGGCATCCGTAGGCCCGTCCGTGCCATCCGTACCGCAGCTCAGCAGCACGACATTATCGGCACCTATTTCGCTTCTTAACCGGCTGAGTTCCACCAGGGCAACTAAGGCGAAATGCTGGTTGCGTCCCCCTTTTCCGTTACCTGTAACATGGATGACCGTTTCCCCGCCCTGTATGAAACAGCAGGGCCTGTCTATATCACCTGCTACGAATTGACCAACGAATTGCCGGGCTTCCGATTCCGTATTCCCCGTAATGAGCCGGTCGGACAGGTACACGTGATACCCAAGCCTTTCTGCAGCCTTTGCCGCTGCCGAAAGCGCTACCCGGCTGGACCCCACGATCGTATTGGTTACCCTGGAAAAAATCGGATCATCCGGCTTTGGATTTTCCGGTATCAGCCCACTTGCTCCGTTTTCTAAATACCGTATCACATTTTTTGGAATTTCTGATGAGGTATCATAACGGCTTAATATCGCCAAGGCTTCCGCAAAAGTGGACGTATCCGGATAAGTCGGTGCACTGCCGATACTGCTCAGGTCATCGCCCGGAACGTCACTGATCACCAGTGAAAACAATCTTCCCTTACAATAACGGGGTAGCTGTCCACCTTTCACCAACGACAGATGTTTGCGGATCTTGTTGATCTCCTCAATCGGAGCACCTGATCTTATCAAGACATCGTAGGTAAGGCTAAGCTCCTGCATACGCAGTTCCGGGGGGATATCGCACCATAAGGAGGAAGCCCCACCGCTCAACAGGAAGATGACAACATCCTCTTCCGTCACCTGCTTCAGAAATTCCAGCGTCTCGGCCACCGCATAAACGGAAGACTCATCGGGCACAGGGTGCGAGGCAGCCAATATGCGTATCCTTTCCCCGGCAAGTGCATGTCCGTGCTTTACGGTTACCAAACCCGCTGTCAGGTGGGATCCTAAAATTCTTTCGACCTCTACGGCCATAGCGGCCGAAGCTTTTCCTACGCCGATAAGGTAAATCTTATGAAAGGAATGCCGGGGCAATTTTGTTCCGGCAATGCGCAGACCGTCGCTGTCTACCACAACATGCCGCTGCATTAACGTCGCGGGATGCACGGCGGCAATGGCAGCATCCCAGATAGCTGCTATGTCATGTGTAGCTGTTTTCGCGGTTTTCAATACAATCGGTTAATCTATAATGATATGCTAAAGATAACTATTTAATATTTCGGGTCGACAATTTTTATCACCAAATCAGGCTTGTCTTTTCTTTTTGATGTTTAAAATTTGGTTTTAACCCCGTTGTACGTGCAGTACAAGAACAGCGCAAAGGTGTAAAAATGAGACCAATTCGGGGGGTAGGGTTAACTGCTCGCTGTCTCATTTTTACACCTTTTTTTGGTCTTTTTGAACAGATTTTTTGCTTAAAATCGGCTTTGGTTAGGTTGTTAAGCAGGTTTTTTGATAAAACAGGTGTCATGAATCCTGACATCGGTCTGTTAGCTGTTTTGGTAGAACTGTTAGCTGAAATGCCGGAAGAGGTAGCTTGCGCGGTAAAACAGGTAGCAGTCCTGCTTATAGCGCTAGCTGTTTTGGTAAAACAGCTACCTGAAATGCTCGAAGAGGTAGCTTGCTCGGTAAAACAGGTAGCAGTCCTGCTTATAGCGCTAGCTGTTTTGGTAAAACAGCTACCTGGAATGCTCGAAGAGGTAGCTTGCTCGGTAAAACAGGTAGCAGTCCTGCTTATAGCGCTAGCTGTTTTGGTAAAACAGCTACCTGGAATGCTCGAAGAGGTAGCTCCTCGGATAGAACAGCTACCTGGAACGCTCGAAGAGGTAGCTTGTTCAGTAAAACAGGTAGCTGTCACACTTATAACGGTAGCTCCTTGGATAGAACAGGTACCTGAAATGCCCGAAGAGGTAGCTTGCTTTAGTCGAATTGGATTAAACTACCACGTGTTATTATACACAAGGATAACGATAAAAGTATGTAATTTGAAAGTTTAACTTTCAGATTACATGATTTACTCACCCTTTTTAAAGATAGAAACTTATCAGCATTTGAAATGAGATTATTGATAAACTATTTTTCGAACTAAATGGTTACTAGCATCCGCTACATAGATAGTACCCTTAGAGTCTACAGCGACATGGTAGGGATTATTAAATGTAGCGCTTGCCCCCACTCCATCAATCTTACCTGTTGCTCCGGTCCCTGCAATGGTGAGAACATCCGCATCATCGTATTTACCCGGTTCTTTTACAACAATCATACGGATCCGAACATTGGAAGCATCTGCAAATAAAATATTACCTTCGGCGTCTATCGTCAATCCAAAAACGTCACCAATCTGTGCCGTTAGCGGTTTGCCAAGCTCGCCATCTGTATAGCCTTTTGTTCCCGTTCCAGCAATGTTGTTTATTTCACCCGTTGGACTTATCATCTTTATTCTATAGTTCTTTTGGTCTACAACAATAAGATTTCCATTTTGATCAAAAGCGATTCCATGTGGTTGATTCAACATTGTAGTTCCGCCATCTCCTGCAAATGTACTCACTTGTCCATCCGCGGTCACTTTCCTTATTTTATTATTGTTTCTATCAGCAACATAAATATTACCCGCAGCATCGCTGGCAACATACATCGGGTTATTAAAACTCCCAGGCACACCTTCCTTAGCCCCAGTTGTTCCGTCTCCTGCAATTGTGCTGACCACACCAGCCGGTGTTATTTTTCTGATTTTATGGTTTGCCTTATCTGCGACAATCATATCCCCATGTGCATTAATAATCACATCCCACGGGAAATTAAACTGTCCAGGGGAGCCGTCTGCGCTCCCGATCACACCATTTCCAGCTATTGTCGTGACAACACCCTCTGGTGTTATTTTCCGAATAGTATGATTTGTTCGGTCACTAACAATCAGGTTATCGAACGCATCGATAGCAATAGAATTGGGGTGTTGAAATTTTGCACTCGTACCTATCCCATTGGCCAATCCCGCAGTGCTTCCTGCAAAAGTACTCACCATGTATTTGCGTATTTTTTCCATATAAGTGAACACAGGGCCAACGCCTTCATGACCGTTTACTGTCACTGTAACAGGCCCAGAACCGACATGAGGTGGAACAATAACCTTTAAGAGATTATCTGTAGCTTCGATGACAGTTGCTTCTACACCATTAATCTTAACTAAATTATTCAATACTGATCCACTAAACTTTCGACCCGAAATCGTCACAACTGTTTCTTCAGATCCTCGGTCTGGCTGGATACTGACGATTACAGGTTCAGGAGGTGACCACAAATTAGGTTCTTTATCATCTCTACAGCCCGCCAATGTACATATGGCGAAGAAAAATACTATTATCTTTTTCATATCTATTTTTATTGATTCTTACTTGATATAACCAACCACGCATTAGCAACTGCCCGATCAGCTCCGTCGGAAGGTTGGTTTCTAACCTCTAAAGATTTCGAAATCGGATTTTTAATCATGAACGTAGACGACCCTCCGCCATCTAGATTAACCGCATCTTTGACATCAAAAGCTTTCATAATAATTGAAAGCTCGGCATAAGTAAGGCCATTCGAATAGATCGGATTTCTACCATCGGCTACCAAAAAATACACGATATCATCTTCGGTATAACCGATCGCAGTACGTGGATCTATATTGGTGATGCTTTGTGTAATAATATTTTTATCTTTCAAAAAGACGATTCCTCCTCCTAAAGCTTCATTCAACCGGCCAGCCATCGCCTCATATTCGCTTTTATCACCTATATACGGTTTTCCATCATCTAAAACACCAAAAAAACTAAGGCCTTGTTGTGGTGCATCCGTGTTATCACTAAATGTGTCTTTAATAATATCTCCGTTCTTATGCACAATACCGCGTGGAATCAACGTAGAAATATTGTAAAAATCACCATTTATACCCCCTATCACAACATTCTCAGACGTATTTATCATTTCTGCCATATCCAAAACCGTTTGTGTGGTGAATGCTGTCTGGTCAAACGGTGTTGCTACCTTAAGGGTTAAATTACCCAGCTTGAGATCAATAGCTAAGATAAATAACTGCATGGATTTATCTTCCAAGTTGGTATAGCGAATTTCCGTTGCCTCTACACCTTCCGTTACTTGAAAAGTAGTATCCTTAATTACCTTAGAAATTACTTTTTTGGTATTTATCAACTTTTGGGTTAAATCCGTATAATCCTCATCATTAGTCTCTTCAATATCGGGTTTGCGCTCACCTGGATAAAAGGGCTTATCTTTTATGCAGCTAACATTCAAAAACAATAATAAAACCGTCAAACAATTGATCGTTAACAACTTCATTTTCATATGATTATTTTTCTTAAGACTGAGAGAGACAAATAATTGAATATGCATTAACTTTATTTGCATCTCTTGTTTATATATCTAATTATTTTAAATTTGGATTAAGGTCTGACTGGGTCAATGGAACCGGCCACCAATAATCTTTACCCGCATCAAATGACCGTTTTACAATGGGTTGTCCTTGACTATTGTAAATGGTGGCATTTAATACCGATTCGGCCGTTCTCCAGCGGCGAATATCATTATAATATAGGCCCTCACAGGCAAACTCCACTCTTCTCTCTTGGCGTATAATTTCCCTCATTTCAACCTTAGTCTTCCCCGAACCGATTGGCAGAAGCCCTCCTCGTTGCCGTATTTTATTGACTGCACTATAAATATTTGTGATATTGATATCTGCATCGGGGCTTGCTAAGGCTTCGTTCATTGCTTCGGCATACATCAGCAAGACATCGGCATAGCGAATAACCATATAGTTAATTTCTGATCGATTTTCATTAATGATATTGCTATTTGGTTCGGCATCATAAATACTATATTTTTTCACACCGTATCCGGTATTCTTAAAAGGTGCCGTATGTGTTGTTATCGACCCCATATACGTGTCTCCGGGAAACACGATTGTTTGATACATCCGGAGGTCTCTATTCGCATACGGTTGCGCTGCATTATAAGTAAAACCGGGTAACATTTCGTAAGCATCTATAAGATCTTGAAGAGGTGCATTTTCATTCCATTGCCGATTTTCAACGTCAAATGAACTCCCTTGTTCAGGTGCCTTAAACTGAACGTCAAAAATACATTCCACACTATTTTCATTTTCAGGCATAAAAAGCCTTCTATAATTCGGAAACAGATCGTAACCGGCTTCAGGTGCCATATCAATAACGGCTTTCGCTGCATCGGCAGCCGCTTTCCACTTCAATACATCACCAGTGGGATTAGCAGGGTCTCCTGAGTTATTAAGTGGGCTTGCCTCAAAAAGTAGTACACGTGCCTTTAGTGCTAATGCCGCACCTTTAGTCGCCCGTCCAATATCATTAGATGTATATATAGGGGGAAGAATAGCTGATGCGTCGTCTAAATCATTTACGATCTGCGTGATTATTTTACGACGTTCCGTTTTCGGCAATTTGCCATGCTTTTCTGTATCGGGAGCTTCCAATATCAGTGGCACAGAACCAAAGTAAGTGGTTAGCATCGTGTAATAAAATGCCCGTAAAAACTTAGCTTCAGCCTTCATCCTTGTTCTAAGACCATCATCCATCGGAACTGCATCAATTTTATCCAAAAGGTTATTGCATCGACCGATTCCGCGGTAGCTATCCACCCATCTAGCGTTAAAGATAACAGCGTTTGAATTCGTATGGGTGCCTAGTGCTATCACCCCGTAACCCATTCTATTTGTATAATTATAGGCATTAGGAGTAGCTGTCTCCTCCAATAGTGCTGTAGCCTGCCCACCGTCAAACATACCTGGATTCCTGAGTACAGCATAACATCCTGTCAACGCAGCCATGGCGTTTTTCTGTGTTGTCCAAAAATTCTGGTCTGTATACCTATCCTGGGGTATGGTATCCAAACTATTTGTTGTACAGCCCCATAATGTTAGTAGAAAGGTAAAAAGATATAGATGTATTTTGATATTCTTCATCGTTTTGACTTTAATTTGCCTAAAAAGTTACGTTTAAACCGAAGCTATATGTTTTCAAAGACGGATATTCGTATAGGTTATCCTTGCCTATATTTTTTTCGGGGTCAAACATTTTAAACTTCGAAAAAGTAAACAGATTGTTTCCGTTTGCAAATACCGTAAGGTTCGTTAGAGATAAAGCTGTTAACCAATCTTTCGGTAAGCGATAATTGACCTGAATATTCTTTAAGCGCAGATAAGAGGCATCCTTTAGCCAGAATGTTGAATTTTGAAAATTTTCGGTCGCCCCAGTAGCCGTCGTTAGTATTGGCAATCGAGCATTTCTATGCTCCGGTGTCCACGCATCGGTCTCCCATTCTTTTGTTACACCTGCCCCGTTATTAAATGGAAAAGCAAGATTGGCAGTGGGATAAATATTAACACCGGCCACACCTTGGAAAAATGTATTCAAACTGATATTCTTATAGCTAACATCCAGACCAAAGGAATAGGTATATCGCGGTATAGAGCTGCCGATAATAACTCTGTCTTCTCCATCGATAACTCGATCATTGTTGTGGTCGATATATCGGATATAGCCCGGTTTAACCGCTCCGCTGGTTGTGACACTATTTTGAACCTCTTCTATATTCTGATAAATCCCATCTGCTTCCAGTAGATAATAAGCGTCAATGGGAAACCCCTCTTTTATGATTCGTCTACCATTGATTATCGTTTCGCCGTCTAAGTCGACCACTTTATTCGTAACATAACCAACGCTCCCGTTCAGCTTATAAGAAAATGCACCAACCGCACTCCGGTGATACAACAAAACCTCATAACCCTTATTGTCAACCACTCCTACATTCATGATCGGGCCGGCCAAAGCACCGACTTGGCCCGGAATCCCGACTGCTCTCAAAATATCCACCGTCCTTCTTTTATATATGTCTAAGCTACCACCGAATTTGCCGTTGTTCACTTCAAAATCAGCACCTGCATTATAGGTGGTCGTACGCTCCCAAGTAATATTGGGGTTTCCCTGTGATGTGACAGCAGCACCCGAAGAAATCATATCGTTGAAATTATAATCTTGATTTAAAACAACGGTGTTCATATAACCGTACAGACTGACGGTTTGTTGATTTCCCATAGTTCCTACTGAACCCCTTAACTTTAAGAAGTTGATTTTATTAGAAAGATATTCGAAAAAAGGTTCTTTATCTATACGCCAGCCGACTAACATAGCAGGAAAGAATCCCCACCGCTTTTCCGGAGCAAATCTAGACGATCCATCGTATCGAAACGTAGCCTCTAAAAGATATTTCTCTTGATAGTCGTATCCCAACCGCCCAAAATAAGACGCCAATATATCTTCGGAACTACCGCCGGAAACTTTAGGGTTCAACGAACCGGCGTTCAAATCTTCCAGCGTATTGTCAAAATACCCTTCTGTTCTAGCGGTTATTGTCCGTCGATTATATCGCTCATAACTTTGGCCCAACATAACCGAGAGATTATGCTTATCACCTATCAATTGTTCCCAGTCCAATGAATGATATATCGTTGGGTGAATCAGATTTTCATTATAGCTTTCGGCGCTCGCATTGGCTTGGGCATATCCAGGTGTCCATGTCTGTGGGTTGTAGGCCACCAAGATGGGTTCAAATTTATGAGAATAACCATCTAACTTATCTAATGCTATATTAAAATTGTAGTTAATATGAAATGGTAACTGATATTCTGCAAAGACTTTCGCTAATAAACGTTGTGGCGTATGTATGTCTGTCCCCTCCTTTAGATACTGGATTAAGTTCTCGGCTCCCGATCTACTTGGCGTGGTTACTGCTAAATTAGCATACCGTCCGTCGGGCAGATATGTACCATATATAGGTAAAGCACGCATTAGCCGATTAAAATAATAGTCTGTGGCATCAGCTCCTTGGGCGGGTTCTGTATATCGTCTATAATTGCCAATAAAATTACCGCCGATTTTAAACTTATCAGATATATTCGCGGTTATATTCATATTGATCGAATATCGCTTGGCGTTATTGGCTGCAATCAATATCCCATCATGGTTACTGTAACCGGCAGCCAAATTATATGTGATGGCATCACTACCACCCGAAAAACTTAGATTATGCTGTTGTAGTATACCTGTGGTCAATACCTCATCAAACCAATTAACACTAGGATAGGCCAAAGGGTCATAATCCATCCCTTGCCTATAAGCTTCAATCAGCTCATCGCTATAATCCACAGCTGTTTTCCCCTCATTCCGTAGGGCTGTATTCTTCAACTCCATATATTTAATAGCATCCCACTCCACATCAGGGAGAGCAGTAGCCTTCTGAAAGCCGTGAGAATAGCTGTAGTTAATCTTCCTCCTACCTCTTACCCCTTGCTTTGTGGTGATTAAAATAACCCCGTTAGCCGCCCGAGAACCATAAATTGCTGCTGATGCATCTTTCAGTACCGTAACGCTCTCGATAAACTCGGGATTCACATCGTTCATGTTGTACTCGATTCCATCAACTAGTACTAAGGGGTTGCTATTGTTCAATGTTCCTATGCCACGTACTTTTATCGATCCGACGTCTTGTCCTGGTTTCCCACCAGCTTGATTTACCCACAATCCGGATACTCCGTGTAAAGCTTGGCTAACGTTTGTATGTGGCTGATTTTCTTTGTCACGCATGTTTAGTACGGATAGGGCCCCTGTAACACTCGATTTTTTCTGCGTTCCATATCCTACAATCACGACTTCCTCTAAGTCGCTGCTTTGTTCTTTTAGCATGACAGATAGTTCTGTTCTGTCCAGTACATTGGCTTCTTGTGTCGCATACCCCATCGAGCTGAATATCAGCACACTGTTTTCTTTAGGTAGTGTAATCGTGTAAAAACCTTGCCTATCAGTACTCGTTCCGGTCGTAGTGCCTTTGACCAGTATACTGACACCTACTAGGGGGGCGCCTTTCTCGTTGCGAACGGTTCCTTGGATTGTACGTTGTTGAACCTCCATGATCTCCGATTCAGTGAAGTTTTTGTTAGTTCTCCGTGAGATAATGATATTCTTGCCCTGTATTACATACTGTAAGGATAGGTTCTTAAAGCAATGGTCTAACACCTCTTTGATGTTGACATCTTGTGCATTTAATGTGATTTTTGAAGCTTTGTTGATAGCATCTGCATCATATAGGAAATTATATCCCGTCTGCTTTTTTATTTCTTTAAGCACGGTGGCCAGTTCTGCATTTTTATGATTCAGCGTTACTTTTTGCGCAACGGCAAAGGCGCTGAGGTGCATTCCGACAACCAAAAGTATGACGATTAGTCGCATAAAAATTCGTTTTAACGGTAAATAGAATAATGCGTAGTCACAAAACTTTGTAGTAAGTTTTTTATACATTTGTTATAGTTTATGAAATTGGTAACTCGGTTTTTATAAACTTTTGCAACCTTCGGGCTGCATGTTATTTTGCTGGATACGTTGGCCCGTATCCGGCTTTTTAGTGTTCTTTACGTGCTATTCGCTAATGATAATAGTCCCTCCTTTCATTTCATAATGCAACAGACCGGTGGCTTGCAGTGCACCCATTAATTCGGTGATATTTTCGAAGCGGGAAACACTTCCACCAATGCGTTTTCCTTCCATGCCATTGCGATAGACGACCTCCACATCATACCATCGGCTGATCTGGCGCATGGCTTGTTGGATTTCCTCGTTGTTGAATATAAACATGTCGTCTTTCCAGGCTATCGCATCCTTTGCCTCCATATTTCTGACCTCCGGTACGGAGGACGCGGTTGTACTTTTTGCCTGCTGTCCGGGGTGTAATATGATTTTGTTTTTTCCGGAGGATAGGCGTACCTTTCCTTCAAGCAAAGTCGTGTACGCTACATCGTCCTCACGATAGGCATTGACATTGAAATGTGTACCTAACACTTCAATGCTTTGTGTGTAGGTCTGTACAGTAAAGGGCCAATCAATGGCTTTTTTTACCTCAAAATAGGCTTCTCCATCTAATTCAACTTCCCGGAGATCTCCTTTAAAGTGAGCCGGAAATGTAATTGTTGTTGCACTATTGAGCCATACTTTGGTGCCGTCCGATAGCACGATATGATATTGACGTCCTTTCGGTGTTATGATCGTGTGCTCCTCTTGCATGGCCTCATTTCCATCCTCGCTATAGACTAATCCTTCTTGATCGGCAAATTGGATGGTTGGAATACCTGTGCCTTCGGGAGTTAACTGATCAAGCTCGATGATCTGGCCCTTGCTTGTTTTTAGTAAAAGTTTGTCTGTTGGTTTGGTCGTTACTGTACGTGCCGTATAATGGTTCTCATCGTGGTTTCGATATTGCGTTGTGTACCACCAGACTCCGCCAATTAAAACCAATAACACAGCGACCGCGGCGGCCAAACGGTAGTATAACCGTACGACATTTCCGGGCTTTGACCGGAATTGGGGATGGGTAACGATACGTTCATACAGGCGGTCGGATGCGACAGGCAATGCCGGGTCCTCCTTCATATCTTCCATAAGCTCGGCGAGTAATTGATCGACCTGTGTTTCGTTTTTGTCGATAGCAATATAGTCCAGCAAAGTGATCAGATCATTTTTTTTGATCGTCCCTTCTTGATACGCCTTTAATAATTGCTTCAGTTTTCTCTTTTCCATTTGCCTATATTAATCGATTGTAATAAACGCAGCGACTCCATAAGGGCTGCATATATAATAATTCACATAAAGGCGGGGAGTGGGTAGTCAAAAAAAAATATTTTTTTCAATGCGCTATAAATCAGCGAAATAAAATAGGACGAAGTACGAGTAAAGGATGCCGTATTTTGCAAAGTGCTGGCGGAAAGTATTTAAGGCATTCGTCAGGTGGTATTTAACGGTATTCCGTGAGATATGCAGTTGTTCTGCAATCTCTGCGTAGGTTAATCCTTCCTCCCGGCTCAGAAGAAAAATGGTCCGTTGTTGCTCGGTTAATAGCTGTAGGGCTTCTTCGGATATCCGCTCTATGTCCCGGGAGACGACATAGGCTTCTGTATCGTTACTCGCCTGCTCGAATGCCTGCAATAGTTGTTGCCTGAACTTGTCGGAAGTCGCACATTTTCTCCAGTAATTCAGGATAACCCGGCGCGTCATTGTAAAGAGGAGAGGAGCAATCGGGACGTCTACAGCAAGATTCTGGCGATACAGCCAAAATTGTAGAAAAGCTTCCTGTACGACGTCTTCACTTTGGGCGCTATCTTTGAGAAAGCTATAGGCAAATTGGTATACTTTGCGGTGGTAGCGATCGAACACTTCCCGAAAGGCTTCCTTATCACTATTCCTTAAGGATATAGCCAAATTCTTATCGTCAACATATTCATTCATTTAGGAGGCATTTAGTCCTGCATCATCAAAAGCTCTGTTTTTTCACAATAATAAATATATTTCCTGAAACGGTCAATTAAGCTCATGTTACCTTTTTATAATATTCCATGCCAATAATCACAGAAATGTCTTTTATTTCGTTAAAAGATGATTTCAATCATATAATTGACTAAGCTACGACACAATGGGGACAAAAAATGCTGTTTAATTGGTTTTTAAGTCTTAACTTTGTAGTCCTAAAAAGGTTAGGGAACCACCTAATTAAGAGAGAGAAAGATACTATGAGTACCAAAGACGATGAATTACTAAAAGAGCTGGAGCAGGAAGAATATAAATACGGTTTTTCGACTGATATTGAGATGGATATTGCTCCGATAGGCTTGAATGAAGATACTATTCGCTTGATATCATCCAAGAAAAATGAACCGGAATGGTTGCTGGAATGGCGGTTAAAAGCTTTCCGACATTTTTTGACCATGGAGATGCCTACATGGCAAAACTTTGAGCATCCCGATGTGGATTTTCAGGGTGTGTCGTATTATGCGGCACCAAAGCCGAAGAAGCAGCTGAACAGCATGGATGAAGTCGATCCCGAGCTATTGGCGACTTTTGCGAAGTTGGGTATCCCACTGGATGAGCAAAAAGTGCTGGCGGGGGTGGTTGCAGTTGATGCGGTATTTGATTCGGTATCGGTGAAAACTACCTTTCGCGAACAATTGAAAGAAAAAGGTGTTATCTTTTGTTCGTTTGGAGAGGCTGTACAGGAACACCCCGAATTGGTGAAGCAATATATAGGCACGGTTGTTCCGCAAACCGACAATGTTTATGCCGCGTTAAATTCTGCTGTATTTTCTGATGGATCTTTTGTGTATATCCCGAAAGGAGTCCGCTGTCCGATGGAATTGTCGACATACTTCCGTATCAATGCGGAGAATACAGGACAGTTTGAGCGTACGCTGATCATTGCTGATGAGGGAGCGTATGTTTCTTACCTGGAAGGCTGTACAGCGCCTATGCGTGATGAAAATCAATTGCATGCCGCAGTTGTGGAGCTGATTGCCATGAAAGATGCAGAGATAAAATATTCTACCGTGCAAAACTGGTATCCCGGCGATAAAGACGGTATTGGCGGTATCTATAATTTTGTCACCAAGCGTGGTATTTGTAAGGGAAATAACTCCAAGATATCATGGACACAGGTCGAGACTGGCTCTGCAATAACCTGGAAATATCCAGGAGTCATATTGATGGGCGACAATTCAGTAGGCGAGTTTTATTCTGTCGCTATGACGCGAAATAGGCAGGTGGCAGATACCGGAACAAAGATGATCCACCTCGGAAAGAATACGAGATCGAAGATTATCTCGAAAGGTATCTCGGCAGGATTAAGTCATAATAGTTATAGAGGACTGGTCAAGATTGGGGCAAAGGCGGACAATTCGCGTAACTTCACCCAATGTGACTCCTTATTGATAGGAGATCGTTGTGGAGCACATACTTTTCCTTATATCGAAAACAAAAATACCAGTGCACAGCTTGAACACGAAGCGACCACCTCAAAAATCGGGGAAGACCAAGTGTTTTATCTCAACCAAAGGGGGATAGACTCGGAGAAAGCTGTGGGGTTAATCGTAAACGGCTATGCAAAAGAGGTGCTGAACCAGCTGCCTATGGAATTTGCTGTCGAAGCGCAAAAATTGATCGCCATATCATTAGAGGGGTCTGTAGGATAACTACGCAATACTCAATACTCAATACTAAAAAAATGTTAACAATAAAAAATCTATACGCGTCTGTAGAAGACAAACAAATATTAAAGGGTCTAAATCTGGAAGTAAAAGCCGGCGAGGTTCATGCGATTATGGGGCCGAATGGCGCAGGTAAAAGCACATTAGGGAATGTGTTGGCCGGAAGAGACTCGTATGAAGTGAATGGAGGAGAAGCACTGTTGGAGGGCGTCGACTTATTGGAGATGTCTCCGGAGGATCGGGCGCGTGAAGGGCTGTTCCTGGCCTTTCAATATCCGGTGGAAATTCCGGGTGTATCGAACATCAACTTTTTGAAAACTGCGGTAAATGATATCCGTGAATATAAAGGTCTTCCGCCCATGGAGGCGAAGGAGTTTTTGCAAATGGTCAAAGAAAAACAGAAATTAGTCGAGTTCTCGGCTAACCTTGCCAATCGGTCATTGAATGAGGGTTTCTCAGGCGGCGAAAAGAAACGTAATGAAATTTTTCAACTGGCTATGTTAAATCCAAAATTAGCCATTCTGGATGAGACAGACTCTGGTCTGGATATCGACGCTTTGCGGATTGTAGCAAAAGGTGTGAATGAATTACGTTCGAAAGACAATGCTTTTGTAGTCATAACGCATTACCAGCGTCTCTTGGATTACATTGTTCCGGACTTTGTACACGTGTTATATGACGGACGTATTGTAAAAACGGGCCCCAAAGAATTGGCATTGGAGTTAGAAGAAAAAGGTTACGACTGGTTAAGAGAATTAGATGCGCAGAATGCCTAATGATCGGTCTACGGTAAAAAAATGAGGTAATGAGCGGATTGATAACAAATAACATGAGTACAATAGTAGCAAACTCTTTATTCGAACAGTTGACGTCGGCTTTTCACACGTTGGAAGATACGAATGAATCGCCGGCGCTGAAGGCGTTACGACAAGAAGCCTATACACGTTTTGAGAAGAAAGGGTTCCCCACAGTCAAAAATGAAGACTGGAAATATACCAATATCCATAGCTTAGTCAATAAGACCTATATCTTGAATAAAGATGTGGATGTGGCTAATTTAGATTTAGCAAAAGCCGATATTCCTGGGCTGGATGCACACCGTATCGTCTTGATCAATGGCCAATATGTATTGGCATTTTCCTCGTTGGAAGATGAGCTGGGTATCGTCGTAAAACCGATTGAAGAAGCTGAAGGAGAGGAGGCTTTTCAAAAACACTTTGCGCAGCATGCTGACAAAACAGACAGCGCACTTGTCGCATTGAATACGGCTTTATTTACTTCGGGCCTTTATCTTTCGGTAGCTAAAAACAAAGTAGTATCCAAACCTATTCAGATTGTGCACGTCGCCACAGGTGAGGAGGACTTTTTTGTGCAGACCCGGAATTTGTATGTGCTTGAGGCCAATGCTGAAGCCGAGATTATTGAAACGTTCATCACGTCGGATGGCAGTGCATATAACCTGAATAATAAGGTTACAGAGATCGTTTTGGAGGAAAATGCGAAACTGCAGCATTATTATCTGCAACAGGCATCCGATGCAGGACACTATATCAACCATACGGAGGTATATCAGACGCGGCATAGTCTATATAATAACTACAATTGCAATTTCCCGGGGGTATCGTTTGTTCGCAACGACATCAATGTTCGGTTAGATGCGGAGAATGTGGAATCTCACCTATACGGCGTGAATTTGTTGGCCGACAGACAACTGGTCGATAATCATACGGTTGTAGATCATATGAAGCCACATTGTGAGTCTTACGAGTGGTATAAGAATATTCCGCAAGATGAGGCAACAGCTGTGTTTAATGGAAAGATATTTGTGCGTGAGGATGCACAAAAAACCAATGCTTTCCAGCAAAATAACAATTTGCTGCTTGGTGAGAAGTCTGCTGTCTACACCAAGCCACAATTAGAAATTTTCGCTGACGATGTGAAATGTTCACATGGCTGTACAATGGGTCAATTTGACAATGAGGCACTCTTTTATTTGCGGTCGAGAGGAATCAGTGAGGAATCCGCACGGGTATTGCTTGTGCATGCCTTCGCCTTTGACGTGACCTCCCGCTTCTCAAATGATGCTGTACAAGCGTATGTGGAAGATTTGGTAGAGAAAGGGTTATACAGCGAGTAACAGTATATCTCCGAATAGAATGTGCGTCTATATTGCTTAATATAGACGCTTTTTTTTCGAAAGTATCTGTATCTTCATCTTGATATTTTATGGAAAAGAAGAATTGGTTTAAAACCTATATTTATATATGGAGCGGGCAGTTTGTGTCCTTATTGACGAGCTCGGCGGTTAATTTTGCTGTAATCATTTGGTTGAGCTTGCATTACAAGTCGGCCGAAGTTCTTGCTTTTGCAGGTATTGCCGGGTTACTGCCACAAGCGCTGATTGGACCCTTTGCGGGAGTTTTCATCGATCGGTGGGATCGCAAGAAAGTTATGATCTTTGCAGATGCTTTTATCGCGCTCTGTACATTCGTCATGACGTTTGTCCTCACAGAAGAGGGTACTGATCTATCGCTCATCTATCTGCTGCTCGCATGTCGGTCGATCGGTAGTGCATTCCACTCGCCGGCAATGCAGGCTGTAGCACCGCTGATTGTCCCGGAAGATAAGCTATTACGTGTTTCGGGAATCAACCAGATGTTGCAGTCGGTCAGCAGTATTGCTGGTCCGGCTTTAGGAACACTGGCCATCACTTATTTTCCCATCAACCAAGTTTTGTATCTGGACGTAATTGGTGCAACTGCAGCTATTATCTCCCTACTTTTTGTTACTATCCCTCACCTTGCTGTCGAGACAACAAATTCGGTAGCTGCCGTGTGGAATGATCTCAAGGTCGGCCTGCAAGCCATTTATCACAATAAAGGATTAAGCATGCTATTCCTATATGCGATGATTGCTACATTTTGTATCATGCCGGTGGCCATCATGTTTCCATTGCTAACCATCGACCATTACGGAGGGGATAAATGGGCTATGAGTGTTATCGAAATTGTGTGGGGTATTGGGATGTTAGTAGGAGGCAGTTTTCTGGGTATAGCACGTGTATCTGTTCCCAAGATCATCTTGGTCAATATCATGCACATTGTTCTTGGTCTAACCTTTGTATGGTCCGGTTGGTTTCCAGCCTCATGGTATATCGGGTTTGTTCTCCTAACGACCTTAGGAGGAATAGCCATGTCTATATTTTCGGCTGCTTTTATGACGATTATTCAGGAAGAGGTACAGCCGCATATGCTCGGACGGGTATTCTCTTTATATTTCAGTATGGCTATCCTACCCAGTGCCATCGGTCTCCTTTTTACGGGATTTATTGCAGATGCTATCGGGGTAGCAAATGCCTTTGTCATTGCGGGAGGTGTAGTGATCTTGGTTGGTATAGCTTCTTTTTTTACGCCTTCATTGATGAGGTTGGGCCAAAAAAAGGAGGCGACGCCAATCGAATTGTCTTAGTATTGTCATGAGTTTGAAAAAAGTAAAGATTTATTTTACTTAGTGTGATAAATACACTATATTTGTGGTATCATAATTTAGGTTTATAATTGGTTAGTAAAGGTTTTCATTCTCCCCGTTTGAAAACCTTTTTTTGTATCTTTGATTTTCATGAGCAAATAAAAGGACAACCGAGCGGTAGCGAGCTCACTGATGCAATTAAAAGATAAAATATTATCAATAATAATTAGATGAAACCATCATGATTTATTCAAGCCACACAGGGGAATGAATAAATCTGATAGATTCATCACCTTTAAAAGACAATATATAAAGATGAAAATATTAATGGTTTGTTTGGGGAATATATGTCGTTCGCCTCTGGCACACGGTGTTCTGACGTATATGGCGTCACAGGATCAGCTGGACTGGACGGTGCATTCTGCCGGTACTGGCGATTGGCATGTGGGGCAAGCACCAGATAGGCGTGCTATTGCGGTAGCCAAAAAATACGGTGTCGATATCTCGCATCAAAGGGCAAGGCACTTTATTCCTGAATTTTTTGATCAGTATGATCGCATTTTTGTGATGGACCGACAAAATATGGAGGATGTGTTAAGTTTAGCCAGAAATGAAGAAGATCGGCGTAAAGTCTCACTTTTTCTGGAAGAGGATATTGTTCCCGATCCCTATTATGACGAGGAGATGTTCGAGCCCGTGTATAAGATGATTGAAAAACGTTGCCACGAGCTGGTCCATGTTTTATAATTAAAGACGAATGATATGAAGATAGCGGAGATAAATAAAAAATGGGAGGAACTGCGTAACGTAATTGCACAGGATTTTGATAATGAGCGTCCGGACATTAAGGTGATGCTTTTTCTGATCGGTATACAGGAGCTGGGCCAGGGAGCAAAAGAGTTCTCCAAACGGGAGAAGGAAGAACTGATGCATATTGCCACATGCCGTCTTTTCAGTGCGATGGGTTTTTATGAGTTGCAGGGCGCGGATGAAGACGGCTGGCCCCATTGGCAGTTGGTCAAGCCTATTCCAAACTACACCTTATTGGAACAGGAAATGATCCTGAAATCGCTTATGATTGATTATTTCCAGGAATTAGAAATTATATAGCCTTATGATGAAATACCTCGCCGTCCTATGTGCTTTCTTTCTCAGTAGCGTTGCTTTTGCACAAAAACCGACACATTACTATGTCCATATCAAAACGGATAAGGGTGACGCGATATTGAAATTATATAATGCAACGCCAAAACATCGGGACAATTTCTATAAACTGGTGACAGAGGGATACTACGACTCGTTGCTTTTTCACCGTGTCATTAAGAATTTTATGATACAGGGTGGAGATCCTGATTCCAGATATGTTGGGGATCGCGTGCGCTTAGGTAATGGGGGTCCTGATTATCGTATTCCCGCCGAAATTATGGATACGCTTATCCATAAGAAAGGGGTGATCGGGGCAGCTCGGGATAACAACCCGGCGAAACAGTCGTCCGGTTCACAATTCTATTTGGTTCAGGGTCGAAAGTTCTCTGAGGCAGGTTTGGATTCGCTAGAGACATTTCGTTTCAAAGGAAAAAAACTGTCGGATCTTCAACGACGTACGTATGAGCGCATTGGTGGGACGCCCCATCTTGATGGAGAATATACCGTATTCGGTGAGTTGATCTCTGGCCTAGAGATCATTGACCGTATAGCAGCGGTGCCTACGGACGATTTTGATAGGCCGCTTACGAACGAACGTATGGCTATGGAATTACTGACGCGACGAGAAGCATTGAATCTGGAGCGGGAAATGCAAGGGCTTAAACCAAAGAGTGGTTTTTTTACAAATTTATTTGATGCATTAAAATCACGTTATTACAAATTATAAAAATCGGATGAAGATAGTTACGTATAACGTCAATGGGTTGCGGGCGGCAATGAAGAAGGACTGGTTGGGATGGTTGAAGGCTGAAGCACCGGATGTCGTATGCTTACAGGAAATCAAAGCTACACCGGGGCAGATCCCTGAGGTTGTTTTGCTGGAGCAGCTTGGGTATGAACATTATTGGTGTCCGGCACAGAAAAAAGGCTATAGTGGTACAGCAATATTTACCCGAAAGTCTCCGCTTCATGTAGAATATGGATGTGGCCATGAGGATTATGATTTCGAGGGACGTATGATCCGTACGGATTTTGAGGATCTGTCGGTGATGAGTGTATACTTCCCATCTGGTACCACAGGGGATGTTCGACAGAATTTTAAGTACCAGTTCTTAGCGGACTTCCAGCAGTACGTAGACGAGTTGCGAAAGGAACGTCCGAATTTGATTGTATGTGGTGACTTTAATATCTGTCATAGGGCTATAGACATTCATAACCCTAAGTCCAATGCGAATACTTCGGGCTTTTTGCCGGAGGAACGTGAATGGATGGAGAGCTTCGTTGACTCGGGGTTTGTGGACACATTTCGACATCTCACTCCCGATCCGCACCATTACACCTGGTGGAGCTATCGAGCAGGAGCGCGTGCCCGGAATTTAGGCTGGCGTATCGATTACAATATGGTATCCCAGCCGTTGGTGCCTCGGGTACAGCATGCTGCTATATTACCTGATGCTGTGCATTCCGATCATTGTCCTGTTGTATTGACCTTGAGTTAGCTTTTCAACCGACGAAGGAAGCTTATAAGCGTGCGCTGAAGCCGATGCCAAAGATTCCTTTTATTCCGATACCTATTTCGGCGAACCCGGCATATTTTCGTCCAACGCGGATACCGAATAGATTAACCTGAAATGCAACATGTTGATTCGTATAAGTGGTGTTTTCAACGGAACTCATATCAGATGTCTCTTTGTTGCTAAAAATACCTAAGCCCACCATAGCGTTGCCATATAATTTCACTTTTTCACGATTCATGTATAGAAATTCTGCGGCAGGCATGATGCTGTAGTAATTTGTTTTACGGGTTCCGCTTCCCGAATTGTCGATGGTATATTGCTGTGATATAGACTGCGTAGAAACCTCAATCCCCGCATTAAACCGGGAAGAGAAATGTCTGCGATAGCCGAGAGACCAATGGCCTAAACCGCTGCTTTCGCTCTCATCAACGTCATGTCCGGCGAAAGCATCTACAATACCGAAAGCAATGGCATGCGATAAAGCTAAGGGAATTCCATCCGATAGTGTCAGCCTAAATTCGTTTGGCGATTCGACACTTTGAGCAATTCCTGGCCGTAGACCGAGAAGGAATAATGCCAATAACAGACAGCAGATCTTTTTTATGTTCATTTGTGTTTAGATAAATATTTAATTAGTCGTGTGTTATTCCTGCCAAGATATATAATTATATGTGTTAAACCAAGTGCTTTCTTTTTTTGCGCATCCTTTGTTTCTTCGGATTTACGGTTGTATTTATTTTTTCTTTGGGCGATTTATGTTTATTTTGCATGATGACAAATGAGGATAAAACTTACATTGGGTATGTCAGTAAGACACGCGGGTTAAAGGGTGAAGTCCAGCTTTTTTTCGAGTTTGAAGATTACGAAGATTTGATGCTGGATATTATCTTCCTGGAAATGAACAAAAAGATGGTTCCCTATTTTGTCGAGACGGTCAAATTGCAGAAAAACAGTACAGCCTACGCTACGTTTGAAGATATAGACCATATTGATAAGGCGCAATTGCTGATTCGTAAAAAAATGTATGTCACAGCGGATAAAATACCTGAGCGCCATCCGGATGATTTTCGATATACCGATTTGGTGGGATATCTCGTGATCGATGAAAATGAAGGTGAACTTGGTGAGATCGTTCAGGTGCAAGAGATGCCACAACAGTTTATTGCGACGGTGGATATGGCGGGGAAGGAGCTGCTATTTCCTTTATCGGATGACTTGATATTGGGTATTGATGCCGATGAAGCTGTGATTGAAGTGGAACTTCCAGCAGGGTTGGTGGATTTATATAAAGAGTAGTTTTTGGTATAGTTTTTCAGTCTGAGCGTATTTTGTTAATATTGCAAGCTAACATATTGATTGACTTTTACTTATTTGATATGGGAAGAAGACTTATTTTTATAGGAAATGTGCTGTTTTTTTGGTTTCTGCTTTCCGGCTGTGAGAAATCGGAGCAAGAAACTTTAGTTAAGACTCAACCGCTGGTAGCAATAGAAGAATATGCTTGGGATCATGTTACGCACACCTATGACGTGGAATATGAAGATGATAGAATAGTACAGCTGGGTACTTCCAGATTTTCATATGATAATACCGGCCGGGTCAATAAATCCGTCGAGACCATATTGCGACAGGATCTTTTTGGAATAGGTGCTCCCGTTCAAGAGGAACTGGAATATGAGTATGTGTGGGATAGCCAAGGTCGGCTTTCAGCGATTAATCTGTTGACGGATTACGAGTTTTCTGATGTCTATACATACGAGGGTTATCAACCCAATAAAAAAATTGCATATGCAGGGGATAGCAAAAGGCCGGCACAGGTAGTAAAAGAGTATGAAGATATGGCCGGTCGGATGAGAAAGATTGTAGAAAAATATTTTTACGATGTGGAACAGTTGGATTCTGTGCAAATAGAATATAGCTACTATGGTACGGGAATTCCACCGACCAACCCTATCGATGCCCGGTGGACACCATCGGGCAGTGAAACATCTCCTGATCCGCTAAACTATACGTTTGAGGTTGAGATGAGTACAAAACCTAACTACATTTCTGCAATATTCCGTTCTTTAGGATTCATGCCGAATTTGGTTCATCTTTGCCCATTTGATACTTTTGGGTTAAATAGGTCAACAGGCAAATATCACCGAACCGATGTGGATGAAGATGATCTTAGGAATGTTCATTTGGGATACGGTGCTACGCTTGATTATCAGAGGAATTCAGAGGGGTTTTTGGAAAAAATGGGACTTATCGGTGTAAGTGACAACCAACGTGGACCTTTTCTTCGCTTTTTGTATTAAATATTTTCACTTTTTGATTCTATTGACGATATTAGCGGCGCTTATAGAGAAAGGCGGAGGGAGTAGACCCGCTGAAGCCTTAGCAACCTGATACTCTTCAAGGTGCTAAATTCTACTTCTGTCAATAATGGTCGAAGAAAGATAAGCTGGCGGGACAAATATCTTGTTCGCATTCTCTAAGCTCCAACAATAAGAAGAATGAAAATAATAGATCATATCAAAAATGCTAAGGGGAAGCCTTTGTTTTCCTTTGAATTATTACCTCCTGCCAAGGGACAGGGCATCCAGAGTATTTTCAATACAATGGATGAACTGATGGAGTTTAACCCGCCATTTATTGATGTCACTTATCACCGGGAGGATTACTTGTATAAACAACATACAAGTGGCTTATTAGAGCGTGTGGCCTATCGTAAACGGCCTGGCACGGTGGCTATCTGCGCGGCGATCATGAACAAGTATAAGGTTGATGCTGTTCCACATCTGATATGTGGTGGGTTCACCAAGGAAGAGACTGAAAATGCCTTGATTGATCTCAATTTTTTAGGAATAGATAATGTATTGGTATTGCGTGGTGATGCCCGTAAAGGCGATGCCGATTTTATTCCTACACCCGGCGGACATGCCTATGCGACAGATCTGCTGCAACAGGTGGTCGATATGAATCAAGGTAAATACTTGCATGAAAACATTGAAAGCTCGGCACGCACGAACTTTTGTATCGGGGTTGCAGGATATCCTGAAAAACATTTTGAAGCACCAAATTTCAATACGGATTTTAAATGGTTGAAGAAAAAGGTGGAGATGGGAGCCGAGTTTATTGTAACCCAGATGTTTTTTAACGTCGAAAAGTATAAGGAGTTCGTCACGAAATGCCGTGAGCAGGATATCAACGTACCTATCATACCGGGGTTGAAACCTCTGACAACAAAGAAACAGCTTATTGCATTACCTAAAATTTTTCACCTTGATATCCCTGAAGAGTTAAGTGACGCTGTCAGTGTGTGTAAGAATAACGCTGAAGTACAACAAGTCAGTACCGAATGGATGGTACATATGTGTAAAGAATTGATTGATTTTGGTGCGCCGGTATTACACTTCTATACCATGAGTAATCCAGGACCTACAAAGAAAATTGTTGAGAGATTGGTTTAATAACAAAAAATGGAGGCTGAAGCCTCCATTTTTTGTTATCCCTTCTTTATTTCCTTCGCCCAGCTGTCTTTAAGCGTCACAGTCCGGTTGAATACCAACTGATCGGTTGCGGAGCGAGTATCTAAGGTAAAATAGCCTAAGCGAATAAACTGATAGCCTTTTCTCGCCTCTGCATTTGCCAGATCGGGTTCGATATAAGCTTTCTTAATGATCTGTAAGCTATTTGGGTTGATGGAAGCTTTAAAATCTTCTTCCGCTGCGGGGTCTTCGACCTGAAACAGCCTGTCGTACAACCGAACTTCCGCTTCTTTAGCATGAGGAACGGAAACCCAATGTATGGTTCCTTTCACTTTTAGTCCAGATGTATCTTCACCTGATTTAGAGTTAGGTGCGTACGTACAGTATATTTCAGTCACTTTGCCGCTTTCGTCCTTTTTGAAATCATGACATTCAACGATATAGCCGTGTTTCAGCCGGGCCGAAAGCCCAGGGCCAAGTCGGAAAAACTTCTTCGGCGGCTCTTCCATAAAGTCATCACGCTCAATCCATAGTTCACGCGAAAATGGAATCGTTCTTGACCCTTCCCCGCCTTCCACTTCCGGATTGTTTTCGCCTTCAAGCTGTTCGACCTGTCCTTCGGGATAGTTCGTGATAATGAGTTTGATCGGATCGAGAACCGCCATACGGCGCCAGGCTGTTTTGTTGAGATCTTCACGCACAAAAAACTCCAACAGGCTAATATCGATCATGTTTTCCCGTTTCTGGATACCGATACGCTCACAAAAATTACGGATACTGCTCGGTGTGTACCCACGACGGCGCATTCCAGATATGGTAGGCATACGCGGGTCATCCCAGCTTTCCACGTATTTTTCATTGACCAGTTGTAGCAATTTGCGCTTGCTCATAACGGTATAGGTCATGTTCAAACGGGCAAATTCGTATTGTTTGGAAGGGAAGATATCCAGCTTCTCAATCAGCCAATCGTACAAAGGACGGTGTGGTATAAATTCCAGCGTACAGATAGAGTGTGTAATGTTCTCGATGGAGTCAGACTGTCCATGGGCAAAGTCATACATCGGATAAATACACCATTTATCTCCGGTACGGTGGTGGTGGGCATGTTTGATACGATACAGTAGGGGGTCCCGCAGATGCATATTTGGGTTGGCCAAATCTATTTTTGCCCGTAACACCTTTTCCCCATCTTGGTATTTACCGTTCCGCATTTCTTCAAATAATCGAAGGTTTTCTTCCACAGATCGGCTACGGTAAGGTGTGGGTGTGCCCGGCTCTGTCGGCGTGCCTTTAGCTGCTGCAATTTCTTCAGCTGTGCTATCATCTACATAGGCCAAACCCTTTTTTATCAGGTCAACCGCATATTGATATAACGTTTCGAAATAGTCAGACGTATAGAGCTCCTCGGCCCATTGAAAGCCGAGCCATTGGATGTCTTTTTTGATGCTGTCGACATACTCCACATCTTCCGTGACAGGGTTGGTGTCGTCGAAGCGTAGATTGGTTTTCCCGTTGTACTTTTGGGCCAGACCAAAATTCAGGCAAATGGATTTGGCGTGACCGATGTGAAGGTAACCATTTGGCTCAGGAGGGAAACGGGTCAGTACACGGCCATCGTGTGTCCCTTTTCGAATATCTTCCTCGACAATCTCTTCAATAAAATTCAATGACTTTTCTTCCGCTATCATGTGACAAATTTAGGTAATAAAGTGGGATTACGTATATTCGAATATGAAATCCACAAAAATGTATAAAATAGTTTCCCTCCTCCTCCTGCTTTTTGGCAAATTGTCTTTGTGTGCTAAAGAGGTGAAGCCTGCTTTGCTTGTGTACGGATCCAATATTGAAGCTTTCACGGCAGCGATCCAAAGTGCACGGTCGAATGTGCCTACGTTGTGGATTATGGGTACACATAGACTCGTGGAGGAACTGACATTGAGGCCATTGAAAATAACAGCAAACCAAGGACTGGATGGCGGTATCTGGATGGATCTGTTGATGGCTTCCGCATTGAATGACGGTGTGAGTGATTCTTTGGCACAGGCCGTCAAGAAGGGTGTCAACCCTACGCTTATGCTCCATGCTATGGAAAGAATGATGGGTAAGGAAAAGCAGCTTACCGTCCTACGAAACGAAAGGGTGGCCTCATTGGAGCGTAATAAACACGATTGGGCCGTGGTATTGGAAAATGGTAAGAAATATGATGTACGGGCAATCGTGGATGCGTCGCCCGACGGTGAATTGGCAAATGAGGTAGTAAAAAGCCAAGTCTCTTTGGGGACGGTGACTTTGAGGAAGGCTTCGGTATTGACGCCGAAGGAAGTTCGAACGACTGTTGCCGTAGGCGAGTATCGAGATTCCTGCTATACGTTATTGGTCAAAGATATCCTTTCGCAGAATTTTCAAGAATTATTCTTTACAAAATCGCTCATGCCGGCTACCGATACGGAAAGCATCCCTCTACGTGCACATATCGGACAGGCCGTAGGTGCCTTGGTAGCGTACTGCGCGTTTTTTAAGACGACAGCCGATAAGGTCGATGTGCGTAAATTGCAGACGGAATTAATGGGTTTTGGTGCGCGATTATTGCCTTGGAAAGACGTCTCGGTAAAAGATCCAAACTATGCAGTGATCCAAAATGGCTATCTGGCTACTATTTTGGAAGGAAAGGAAGGTAACCAACTATTCGATAGAAAGGACAGTGTTGCAGTGGATAGTGTTAAATCTATCTTCAATCAGTTGTATTCCCGGAGCCAGTTGTGGTTCCTCGACAACACGGCCGACTACTTTACCCTGAAGGATCTGTTATCGTTTGTTAAGTTCGTGTCCTTTCGAGGGAACGAAGTTGATGAGCAGGTGCAGAAGGATTGGGAAAAAAGACTGAAGTTCGAGGGGGAGTATGACTTAGCGCGCACTGTCACCCGTTATGAATTTCTGGTGCTTGTCGATAAATATGCTAATCCTTGTGCGAAAGCGGTCACGGTAGGGGGTGATATTATACGATAATCAATAGTGGAGGACGGTTGTTCATTCCGTTATCGCCAGCAATCTGTCCCGTAATAATAGGCAGGCACCTATCGGCGAGAACTTTTCACCATGTGTAGAGACAACGATTTTAGTGTCTTTATTGACGATAGATAACGAATATTTATTGATGGCATTTTTGAGCGGTAAACTTAAGTATTCCTCCGATTTGGCCAGTACGCCCCCGATAATAATAAGTTCCGGGTTGAAAATATTGATCAGTGCTGCCAGACCTCGGCCTAATTTTTCCCCTATTTCGTTGATGGCCTCGATGGACAAGGTGTCATCTTTCTTCGCTGCATGGATAATGTCATTTAGACGGATATCTTCGATGTTGCTGAATTTTTTTGTCAGAATACTTGTCGCCCCATTTTGGATCTCTTCTATTATTCTTTTGCGCAACGCATGGCCTGAAGCCTCTGTTTCCAGACAACCTTTTTTACCGCATTTGCAGATAATATCGTTGTCAAAGATCGGAATGTGACCGAACTCCCCTGAGAACCCTGACTTTCCATAGTAAAGTTGTCCGTTGACCATTATTCCCAAGCCGATACCGTTGTCGACGTTAATAAATAACGCATCCCTTTCATTTGTCACGATCCCGCTTGAAAATTCGCCATAGGAAAGCGCTTTGGTGTCATTTTCGAGAAAGGTATGGATACCCAGCTCCTGTTCGAAGAAATTGGATAGCGGATCTTCGTAAAAGTTAAAATAACTATACGAATATCCCGTTCGGTAGTTTATCCGGCCGGATAAATTGATGCCGACGCCTAAAATCTTTTCTTTTTTAATATGCAGTTTCGAAATGAAGTCTGTTATTTCCTTGCAGATGTCATGTAGGGACTGTTCACTGTTTTCCAGTTGAAAAGGAATTTCATCCTTACTGGCGACGAGCTCTTTTTTCATGTTGATCATCGCTATGGAAATATAGTCATGACTCACTTGTACGCCGATGAAAAAAGCAGAGTTGGCTTCCAAGCCATAGTTGTTCGGCTTCCTTCCCACGCTCGACGTCTGCTTCCCATAGTCCTTAACCAGCTTCTCTTCAATCAATTCGTTGATCGATTCGTTGATCTTAGGGATGCTGACATTAAATGCCTTGCTTAATTCAGCAATGGTGCCCAATTCATGAGCGGCAAAATAAGCCAATATCTGTTTTTTTAGCTTGATATTTTTAAACGCGACACCACTGATGTTAGCGTTGTGCAAATCGGTAAGGAAGTTTGAACTCATTTTGTTTAAAAACTTTATTTAATAAAGCGGGTAAATATAATAAAAAAGTTATTAATGCTGTTTTAACGCATTTATGTGTTTTTAAGAAAGATAATTATTAAATATTTTTAATAATAAGTTGGTGTTGTTGATTTTTTTTAATAAAATTGAATGATTTTTATAAACGGCAAATCTTTAGCACATATCCGTGAAACAAAATAACGTAAAAACTATTCATCCTATTTATTGGATTCCGACGACTTGGTTTGCCATGGGCTTGCCTTTTGTGGCCTTGTCTGGGGCGAGTTCAATTATGTACAAAAACTTAGGTGTATCGGATACACAAATTGCCTTCTGGACATCACTGATAATGCTCCCATGGACATTAAAGCCTCTTTGGGGACCTTTTTTGGAAATGTACAAAACCAAGAAATTTTTCGTATTTATTACACAAATATTTACAGGGTTATTGTTCGGATTAGTTGGTCTGACATTACAGTTGGATTATTTCTTCAGTTTTTCTATAGCGGTACTGACCATTATTGCCATTAGTGGGGCTACTCACGATACAGCCGCAGATGGTGTGTATCTTAATGAGTTAAATGCAAAGCTACAAGCGAAATATGTAGGTTGGCAAGGGGCTTTTTACAATATCGCGAAGGTGTTTTCAGGGGGTGCGTTGGTTTATTTGGCCGGACAGTTGGAGGAAGAAATAGGAATACGGAATGCCTGGATGGTTGTTATGTTTGTTTATGGGTTCATCATGCTCGTATTGGGTCTTTACAATATGCGCGCTTTGCCCTCCACGCAAGATGAGGCAAAAGCGAACACGTTGAAAGAAGGGTTTGATACCTTGAAAGATGTAATTGTCACTTTTTTTCAGAAGAAAAATATATGGTACAGTCTGTGTTTCATCGTGCTTTACCGTTTTGCGGAAGGCCAGGCCATCAAGATTATACCCTTGTTTTTTAAAGCATCAAGAGCCGAGGGAGGTTTGGGATTGAGCACTTCGGAGATTGGGTTGTTATATGGTGTGTTTGGATCGATAGCCTTTGTTTTAGGTTCTATCTTGGCTGGATATTATGTATCTAATAGGGGTCTTACCCGAAGGACCCTCCTTATCCTTTGTGCCATCTTCAATCTCCCTTTTGCCGCTTATGCATTTTTGGCAATAGCGATGCCTATGGACCTCTATACTATTGGGGCGGCTATAGTGACAGAATATTTTGGATATGGGTTTGGCTTCGTCGGACTTATTTTGTTTATGATGCAAAATATTGCACCAGGCCCTTATAAAATGGCGCATTATGCGTTTGGCAGTGGTTTGATGAATCTGGGTTTTATGATTCCATCAATGATTAGCGGATTATTGAGCGATTATTTAGGTTACAAGGAATTCTTTATCTGGGTATTAATTGCTACTATCCCAGCGTTTGTGGTCACATGGTTGGTTCCGCTAAGAAAATCTGAGGAAGTTGAAGGGGATTCTGCGGTAGATTAAAGGATAGCTTTACCCTTTGTTTATTAATAAATAATAAAACTGCAATTGTATTTTTAATTTATTTTAAAAATAACTTGTTTGTTTGGAATATTATTTCTTATTTAGTGTTTGAAAACACCATTTAATCTCGTTATGATAAAATATCAAATAATATTTTTATTTATACTTTTTCTGTCAGGATGCAAATCTGACGTTACCAAGGAAGTACCTCCTCTTAATTCAGAAGAGAGAAAGGAAATAACATTTCCTCAGCATTGGATTAAACAATCTACATTCGACGGGAGTAAAGGGTTAACGCTGTATAGAAGTAATACTTTGATCGGTACAAAAAAGACAAACATGTACGCTTTAGTGTTTGATCCTGTTAATGTCGAGTTTAAACCTGTAATCTCCTCAACAGCAAAAAAAGTATCACAATTTTTTAATGATGAGAGTGGAGATGTCTATGCGGTTACAAACGGAGGGTACTTCGGTGTCGGGGTTTCTTATAGTTTGGTAAGGTGGAACGGAGAAACATCGGCCGATAATATTCGTGCTTTAAATAGAAACTACCAAGGAGTGCCGACAACATATTATCCAACTCGGGCAGCTTTTGGTTTAGATATACAGAATAAACCAAGTGTCGAATGGGTGTATACGGTAAATCAAGCCGGAGGTCCGCTGTATAGTTATCCGCAACCCAGTCCAAACGTGGAAGGAAGTGAGCCCCAGCCTATTCCTTCTTCTTCTTTTCCATCCGGAGGATCAGTTTGGGAAGTAAAAAGTGCTATAGGAGGATCTCCTGTATTAGTAAAAAACGGCTTAGTTAAAATAACAGATGCAGAAGAGTTGATTTCAGTCGACAATACGTCTTCCCGAGCAAGAACAGCTATTGGTTATTTGGAAAATGATTTAGTTGTGCTGTTAGTTGCTGAAGGGGGAAATACATCTGAAAGCATCCCTGGTCTTACCTTACAAGATGTGGCTGTGCAAATGAAAGATATGGGATGCGTTAGTGTAATTAATCTGGACGGTGGTGGTTCGTCGGCTATGGTTGTTAAAAATAATCATACCATAAAACCTTCAGATGTAGTGGGAGAGCGGGCTGTAATTAGTGCACTGGTTATTAAAAAGAAATAGAATAATGCGAAATTTTTATATAATAGTTTTCTTTTTTGTGTGGGTGCCATTATCTGCTCAGATCAAGACAGATATTATTATTGTTGGGGGAGGGGCCAGCGGGACAATGGCGGCTATTCAAGCTGCACGTTTAGGTATAGAGGCTGTTGTCATTGAAGAAACTCCCTGGTTAGGAGGTATGTTAACCTCTGCGGGAGTTTCGGCTATCGATGGTAACCATAGGTTGCCTTCTGGCTTATGGGGTGAGTTCCGTCAACATCTATATAGTTATTATGGAGGCCCGACGGCTGTGGAAACAGGTTGGGTAAGTAACACCTTGTTCGAACCTTCGGTAGGTAATAACATTCTCCAAAAAATGGTCAAAGACGAGAACAACGTCCAGGTATTGTTCGAAGCATCATGGAAAAATATAAGAAGGGCAGATGGAGGATGGTTGATTGATGTGCAATCCAAATCAAAAGGGAAATTGACCATCCAAGGAAAAGTATTGATTGATGCGACGGAATTGGGTGATGTCATGGCTTCTTTGCATGTGCCTTACTATTTGGGCATGGACAGTAGATCTTTGACTAAAGAATCTTTTGCTTTAGAGGAAGCGAATGACATTGTGCAGGACCTAACCTATGTTGTCACGCTTAAGGATTTTGGCAAAGGAGCTGATAAAACAATAAAGAAACCGAAAAACTACGTCAAAGAAGAGTTTGCAGGCTGTTGCGATGTATCTGATCCAGCGACATTCAACAAGGATAACAATGACTGTTTCAAAATGTTGACCTATGGTAGGTTGCCGAACAATAAGTTCATGATTAACTGGCCAAAAAAAGGCAATGATATTTATCTCAATGTTATTGAAAATACTCCAGCTGAGCGAGCGAAGCTATTGGAAGAGGCGAAGCAGATGACATTACGTTTTGTCTATTACATTCAGTCCGAGCTCGGGTTTAAAAATCTGGGCATAGATTATAACGAATATCCGACCAAGGATGGTTTCCCCATGATACCTTATCATCGTGAATCGCGTCGTTTAAAGGCCAAATCATTGTTTGCGTTACAACATATCATGACGCCTTTTGATACGCCTGAAGCTTACTATCGGACGGGAGTAGTGGTCGGAGATTATACCATAGATCATCATCACTATAAATACGGTAATGCGCCAGAGATTGATTTTGTCAAAATCCGTGTACCTTCTTATAATGTCCCGATGGGTTCACTGATACCTAAAGATTACGAGGGGTTAATTGTCGCTGAAAAAAGTATCGGCGTAACGAATATTGTCAACGGAGCTACCCGTCTACAACCTGTGGTATTGGGAATCGGCCAAGCAGCAGGTGTTATTGCTGCATTGGCTGTCAAGCAAGATGTAGAGCCGTCAAGGGTTTCTATTCGCGATGTACAATCTACCTTATTGGATCAAAAGGCTTATATCATGCCATACATTGATGTTGCTCCTACGGATCCACATTTCAAAATCTTGCAAAAAATCGGAGCGACGGGCATATTAAAAGGTGTAGGTATTCCTTACAAATGGGCAAACCAAACCTGGTTTTACCCGGAATACGAAATCAGTGAATACGAGTTGTTAGATGGGCTTAGAAATTATTTCCCTAGTTTAAAAGATAATTGGACGGCTTCAGGTGAGCCGTTGACTGTGAAGAGCTATCAAGATATTGTGAAAGCTATCGATAAAGAAATATCCATTGCCGCAGTGAAGGAGATATTGTTTCAACGAGGATGTAGCTTGCCGATAGATGTTCATACTAAGTTGAACCGTCGATGGACTTCGGTCTTATTGGATGCTCATCTCGGCTTGTTTGAAAGGCATATAGATTTTAATGGAAATATTATAAAATGATAAATGTTAATTTTTAAACCCCTAATTATGATAAACTTAAACTTTAAGTGGTCTTATCTTTTTAAGACAGGTTGTTTGTTTCTCATGCTTATGCAGGCTTTCAAGACCGATGCTCAAGTTCAAGTGAGCGGTATCGTTTTGGGTCAAGAAAGTGTTCCTATTTCTGGAGCGACTATCAAGCATAACGAGACGACAAAAGCAGTATTAACCGATGCAAACGGAACTTTTAGACTGGAAGTAGAAAAGTATCCCGTGCAGATTGAGGTAACATATATCGGTTACCAACCAAAGTCTGTAACAGTTACCGATGCTACTCCAGTCACTATTCAAATGATGAGTGAAATGTCGGAGATCGATGAAGTTGTTGTGGTAGCATATGGTACACAAAAGAGAAGAAATGTCGTCGGTTCAGTTGCGCAGATAGGTGGTGAAGAGCTTAGTAAGGCACCTGCTATGAATATTACCAATGCGTTAGCTGGCCGTATCCCCGGTTTGACAGCATTGCAACAATCCGGTCGTCCGGGAGCTGATGACGCTACACTGAGAATCCGAGGTATTTCAACATATGGCAACAGTGCTCCACTCATTATTGTTGATGGGGTAGAGCGCTCATCGTTTAGTTATTTGGATCCATCTGAATTTGAATCCATCACAGTGTTGAAAGATGCAATATCTACTGCGCCATATGGTGTGCGAGGATCCAACGGTATTATTATGATTACAACTAAGAAAGGGAAACGAGGGACACCAAGATTTTCATACAACGGTGCCTTAAGTATTGGGCAAAACACACGTTTTCCAGAGTTTTTGAATGGTCCGGACTACATGGAATGGTATAACAAAGGTGTAGAGGTCGACAACGATTATCTGACCAATAACGGAGCGAGTGCCTTTCCAATTTTATATGATCCGGCATTAATCGAAGCTGTGCGCAACGGAACCAATACAAATCCTCTATTTGGAGATACGGATTGGGTGGGTCTGTTAGCAGGAAGAAATAGTAAGTCCCAAAACCACAGCTTGACGGTAAACGGTGGTACAGAACACTTGAATTATTTCAGCTCTATTTCTCATATGAATCAAGACGGTGTTGTGGAGAACACAAATTTTAAACGGTATAATATACGCTCCAATGTAGAAGCAAAGATCAATGAATATATCACGGCCGGAATCAATATCGGTTTACGTCAAGAGCTAACCAATACGCCCGGTATATCTCCAGATAATACAGCTTATATGAATCCTTTCTATCAAGCTGTTCGTATGTTGCCTAATATGCCAATGTATGCGGAGAATGGACTACCAGTGAGCTATAATTCAAATGCGGGCTTTGTTAATCCAATTGCTTCCGTTCAGAATTCAGGATACCAAAAGACCATTAGGAATGTACTGGAAGGGACGGCGAATATCAACGTTAGAGTTCCCGGTGTCCCAGGTTTGGAGGCAAGAGTAATAACCTCATTCGATTGGGCAGGAAGGTCTACTAAGGGGTGGTTGACACCTTATGAAACAATGGGTAGAGCACGTGAACAAATATCGGGAGATTTTGTTCATCTTTATACCGCTCCAGGAATTACCAAAAATACGCTTAGACAGAGTTACTCCAGTAAACAGCGTAAAACTTTCCAACCTGCCATTTCCTATAACAGAACATTTGCAGAAGCCCACACGGTTGGCTTATTAGCGGTATACGATTATTCGAGATCAGAAGGAAATATTTTCTCTACGGGCGCTAGTAACTTCCCGATAACACTGATTCAAGACATTGATTATGGGAGCTCTGAAAAAGACGATTTTATTGCTCCGACGGGAAGTACTGATACCCCTGAATCAAAAGCAGGCTATGTATTTCGGGGTACCTATGGATATAAAGACCGGTATTTGTTAGAGGTCGCATCCCGTTGGGATGCATCCGTATGGTTTGCTCCTGAAAATCGTTGGAAAATGTTTCCTAGTGTAGGCTTGGGATGGATTGTGAGTGATGAGGAATTCTTTCAAGAACGGTTCTCTTTTGTAGATTTTTTTAAAGTGAAGGGGTCGTATGGAAAGACAGGGAATGATAGAAGTGTACCAGCTTTTTCTTACCTCTCTACGTTCGAGCAGAATGATGATCCTGTTGTTGTTATAGATGGAGCTCCTGTCAAGGCTATTTACACATCTAAATTCCCCAATCCAGATTTGAAATGGGAAACCACATTGACTCAAAGTATAGGTTTTGAATCTACTTTCTTGGACGGAAAGATTGGATTTGATTTTGAGTGGTATTATAAGCATACAAAAGATATCTTAGGGGACGTTGGTCAACTGTATCCCGGATCAATCGGTGGATACTACCCGGCCCGAGTGAATATTGGGGAAGCAGATAACAGAGGTTTTGATGCGCAACTACGCTATAACCAGAATTTTGGTGACTTCCAAATGCGACTAACAGGAAATATTAACTGGGCGAAAAACCGTTATTTAAAACTGAATGAGGGAGATAATATTCCGTCGTGGCAAAGCCTGATCGGTCAACCTATAGGTACAAAAACCGGTTTCGTTGTCGATGGTATGGTACAAAGCTGGGAAGAAGCAAGGAATACACCGTCTCCTTCGGCAGGTATTGTGGCTCCGGGTTTTTTCAAATATCGTGATTTGAATGGCGATGGAAAGATTACACGAAGCGACGATATGACTTATATTGGACGTCCGAATTTCCCAGAACTGATGTATGGATTGAATATTGATTTAGGATATAAGGGGTTTGACTTCTCCGCTTTATTACAAGGTGCAGGTTTGTCCAGTGTGAATTTAGCCGGTACATATGAGGGATCTAGCAACACCGAGGGGGTAGATGATAACACACCATTTACACGGACGTTTTATGGTTATGGCAATTCACCCTATTTCTTAGTAGAGAATGCCTGGAGGCCAGATAACCCGGATGCGGAATTCCCTCGTTTGACATCATATAAAGCTGGGTTGTCGCCGCACAATGCACATAAGAATTCCGGTTGGGAACGTAAAGGTGATTATTTGCGATTGAAAGCAGTACAAATAGGTTATACTTTGCCAAAAAAATGGACAAGCGGAGCGAAGTTGCAACAGGTTAGATTATACGCTACAGGGTCAAATTTATTCACATTGGATTATTTGAAGTACTTAGATCCCGAGATGCCGAATGTAAATAACGGTTTCTATCCACAGCAACGGATTTATGCGTTTGGTGTTAATGTTACATTCTAAAAAGCTTGAAACGATGAAAAAAATAAAACAAATAAAAGGCTTGCTAATAGGGGCAATAGCCATGACTAGTGTTACTTTCTTTCAATCCTGCGAAATCGACATACCTTTGCAAGATCGATATACTGAAGAAGCGATATGGAGTGATCCTACTACGGCAGAGCTGTATGTAAATGGCTTGTATGCAGAATTTAAAAAATTTCAATTTGGCTTATTTCCGAATTTAGGGTATGACAATGCTACCGATGCTTTATCGGATATCATGAAGTATACTTCAACAACGGCTGGCAATGGAACGGTCAATATTCTTGTGTCTGGTGCCAATCAATTTAGTGCAGGAAGTGTAGGACTTAATTATTGGGATTCTGGATATGAACGTATTCGCCGGGTCAACGAGTTTTTGTACGGAGTAAAAAATAAGTCCGTATTGAGTGATGAGCAAAAGTTGAAATATGAAGCAGAAGCGCGTTTTGTAAGGGGGTATGCTTATTTTTGGTTGGTTCGTATACACGGGAGTGTGATCCTCTTCGATAATATCGAGCAGTATGAGAGCAAAGACAACCCCCGTTCAAGTGAGGACGATTGCTGGAATTTTATCGCGGCCGACTTTGCGTTTGCCGCTGAACATTTGGATAAGACCAATTTACCAGGACGGGCCACCAAGGGGGCTGCATATGGGATGTTGGCTCGTGCGTGGATCTATGCGGCGTCAATAGCTGAAAACGATCGTAAGCAATTCAATTCCGATCCCCTGACTGGTATTCCACAGGAGAAAGCACTAGCTTATTATACGAATGCAATGAATGCAGCGAATGAAGTTGTCGCGCTGGCGAATGAAGGACTTTATGCGTTAGATCCTAACTTTGCTTCTATTTTTACCAATAAGAATACTAAAGAGGCTATTTTTAGAGTGGACTTCTCGGCTCCACAAATTACGCATCAATATGATTTGGGTTTTGCTCCTCCAGGAGATGCGCCTGGGAATGCTTTAGTCTATGGCGTTCCAACTGCCGAGTTGGTTGACGAATTTGAAATGGCTGATGGAACGCAGTTCTCTTGGTCCAATCCAGCACATAGCGCGAATCCTTATGCGGATAGAGAACCTAGGTTTTATGCGACAGTATTGTATCATGGTGCGGAATGGAAAGGACGTACGTTAAATCTTATGGAATCAAGCTCTGAAGGGTTTATTCAGTACGGATCTATGGGTGATCCGAAGCGTACAGTCTCGGGTTATTACGCAAAGAAGATGTTGGATCCGCAAAATACAAATTTTGTAGTCAACAAAAGTACGCAAAGCTGGATTGAACTGCGATACGCTGAAGTATTGTTGATATTAGCGGAAGCGCAAGCTGGAACTAATCAATTGGATGATGCGGTCGGGACCATCAATCAGTTGCGTGGTGAACGGGGGCTGCCTGATGTGTATGCAAATACGAAGCAAGACGTCATGGCATTAGTCGAACACGAACGTAAGGTAGAATTGGCTTTTGAAGGACATCGGTTCTGGGACCTTCGAAGATGGCGTAAAGCTCATATCGTGTTGAATGATGTTCGCTTCACAGGGCATAAATATAATGGAACAGAGTATGAAGTTGTCTCCGTAGATAATGTGGACCGTGGTTTCACAGGAGCATTGTATTATTTGCCTATTCCAGAGGCTGAAGATCAACGGAATGATGCATTGGATCAAATCAAGGGATGGTAATACCTAAAATGAATAGATATGAAAAGATTATATAGAAGCCCCCTGACATTCTTATGTATGTTTGGGATATTATTTGCTGTCTCATGTCAGAAAGTAGAATACAGAGACCGATATGAAAAGAATGAAATAAGTGACATTTATGCGACTTACGACGGTAAAGGAAGAGAGCGCCTGTTTGAAGCGCGGATAGTTGACGATAAAATTTATATCGACGTTGATTATTATTATCCTATCGATTCGGATAACGAAGTGGATATATCCAAACTGTATTTACGAGCTACTGTTCCTTCTGACGCAACGGTTTCTCCATCGCTGAGCGAGCTATGGGATTTAACCACCCCTAAGGAATTGACTGTTACAGCTGGTACGGGAGAAGTTCGAAAATATACAGTAATTGCTAATAAACAGGGTAATACCGATGTCACCAGTGCAACACTGACTTATGATGATGAAGGCGGTAGTCCTCAAGAAGTAACTGCTATTATCATTGATGATAAAATTAACTTTTCGTTAGTGCCGGGGACGGTCATGAATAATGCAAAGCTTTCCTACGTCATCAACAGACATTCCACAGGTTCTATACCGAATGAAGGAAGTGTTGACTTGTCAACAGCACAACCTTTTGTTGTCTCATCGGTAGGGGATGCTAGCCGAGCATATACCCTTCAGGTGATCGAAGCGGTTAAATTAGCTAAGGGTATTCGCCCAGGTAGTGCGAAGGTGATGTTTGCCAAGAAACTGAAGGATGATTTAGGTATCATGACAGACGATGTTACCGGCGGTATTGCAGCAACTGGTGATTATGTTGTACTGAATACCCGAGCTCAAAATAGTGTGTATATCGATGCCTTCACGGGAACAAAGGTAGGAGAAATTGAACTTGGAGCGGTTAAAGGTAACCTCAAAAATTTTTATACCACGGCGGATGACGCTGGAAACATTTTTGTATGTAATTTGACACAAAACGATGGTAACGTGTTTAACATCTGGAAAATATCGTCTGTGACGGGTACTCCGCAATCATTTATTTCTTGGACCACTACAGGGGCGTATGGTCGTAAGTTTTCCGTAATAGGTAATGTGAATACGAATGCAATCATTACCGTTCCTGTGATAAATGCAGCTTCAAGTAGCTTTGCTCGTTGGCAGATAGTGAACGGAAGTTTGGTATCCCAGACGCCTGAAATGGTGACTATTTCAGGGTATTCATGGAGCAATAATAATGCAGACATGATTTATACTTCGCCAACGGATGTTACCAGCGATTACTTTGCAATAGGGTATTCGGACAATCGACTTGTCAAAGTGAATGGATCGACGAATACGATAATGAGTGAGTTGGAAAAATTAGGAAGTAATTTTATCGCTAATACGGTGGACTACATCGAATTTAACAATGCGAAGTTTGTTGCGTACAATCATGTAAATAGTTTCTCCTGGGGATCTGCTGATCAAGTGTTCTTGATCGATACTGAGGGCGGCTTCTCTGGCGATCCTTCAGCTGGTACGACTCCGGGATTGATCTGGTCTGCTGAAAAAGGCAAATATGGACGAAGTGCGAGCGGAGGAGTAGTCAATGGAAATGGTACAGGAGATGTAGCCATGACGGTTTCGGAAAACGGCTTCTATTTATATCTATACTTTATGTTTACCAATGGCTATGTGGTAGGTGTACAATTCGATTGTGTTGATATACAATAGAAGAAGTTAAATAAATGTTGAATTTTGGCAATACGGGTATTTGCTCGTATTGCCTCTCATAAAAATAGCATATGAATTATAAAGTAATTTTTTTGGCCCTCGTACTTTTTACAATGTATTCTTGTAAAAAGGAGGGTAATCCACCGCCAGATACGAAAGATCCCGATACGGAGATCCCAGACACTGATGACGAAGCTGGACGGGAAGTTTTGGTATGGGTAGATGCTAATTCCAACGTATTTGGGACCTATGGCCGCTTTAGTGATAAAGAAGGCATAGTAGAGATTATGGATATTTTGGAAGATTCAGGGGTTACTGGTTTGGTGATTGATGTAAAAGGGAGCTCTGGGTACACCATGTATCCAAGTGCTTATACGGGCGAAATAACGGAAAGGGACGGCAAGACGAGATTATCGGATTATGTTCCCTATATGATTTCCGAAGCAAAGAAAAGAAATTTCAAAGTGTACTTGTCTATCGTGACATTTGTGGATGGAGATCGTAGAGGGTTTGGATATGTGTTTGATAATCCAACGTATCGTAGCAAATATGAGTCGATAGTTGTAAAAAATACAGCAGGTACATTAGGACCAATTTCAGAAACAGGAAAAAATGTCTTTGTCAACCCTGCGGCTCCCGAGGTACAGGAAAAAGCACTGAATATCATCAAGGAGATCGTTGGTAAGTTTGATTTGGATGGGATGATCTTGGACTATGGACGATATACGGATATAACGGCTGATTTTTCGGACTTTAGTAAGCAACAATTCATTTCTTTTTTGGAAACAAAATACAATGATACACAGGCAAAGAACATGAATTTCCCAAGTGATATCGTTTCGTCTTGGAGAGAGAGTTCAGGGCAAATATTACCTTCAGCAACGGGCAAATATTACAAACAATGGCTCATATACCGTTCCCAGGTTATTAAAGATTTTATGGGTGAAGCTCGGGCGGCCGTTAAATCCGTAAAACCCAATGTAGAATTTGGTGTGTATGTTGGATCCTGGTATACCACGTATTATCAAGTGGGCGTGAACTGGGCAAGTGAAGACTATGATCCTTTTCAAGATTTTGAAGTTCGCTTCGATTGGGCATCACCAGGTTATGGTGAGACGGGATACGCAGAAGAGTTGGATATATTAATGACCGGGAATTATTTTACGCAGATAATGTTAGCGGATAATCCTGTCACTGCAGGCATGAAATATCATTGGTGGAGTATTGAAGGATCACTAAATGGAGCATCCTATATCACAAAGGATAAAGTTCCCTTGTATGGAAGTATAGATGTTGGGAACGTTAGTTACGCCAATAAAGGTGAGATCACGAAAGCTATTCGTTATATTCTGTCTAGAACGTCCGGAGGTATTATGCTATTTGATGTGGTGCATATGTATGCTCCACAATATAATCAACTGAAGGAGACTCTTTTTGATGCGGTGAAGGCGGGGATTAAAAATTAATTTAAAGTATGATGCGTTTATCTTATTTAGTTTTTGCTGTAGCTTTGTTTTTTTCTTCATGCAGTACTTCGAATAAGTCTACAAATAGTAGGGCTAATTACTTTGTGGACAGGAATATATTGTGGTTTGATGCCACAGCCAATTTTGATCGTTTTTGCGATAAAGATTCGATTGCATTTTATCTTCAAAAATCGAAAGAAGTTGGTATCACAGACGTCGTAATAGATGTAAAGCCAATTACGGGAGAAGTATTGTATCCCAGTGAAATAGCTCCCGTTATGATATCATGGGGAAACAGCCGTGCTACTAAAGACACCACATGGGATATGTTGTCTTTCTTTATTGAAGAGGGGCATAGCTTGGGTCTGAAAGTACATGCCTCGACTAATGTATTCGTTGCTGGGCATAATTTTTTTGATCGAGGAGTCGTATACGAAGATACCACGAAAGCAAAATGGCAGACGTTATCTTATTTACCAGAAGGAATGAAACTGATTACGGAGCAGAAGAATAAATATTCTGCCATGTTAAACCCTGCTTTACCTGAAGTACAAAAATATGAATTATCTATTTTGAAGGAGCTGGTGAGTTTATATCCAAAACTGGATGGAATTATATTAGATCGCGTTCGATTTGATAATTTAAATGCGGATTTCTCCGATGAAAGTAGACAGATATTTGAGGCATATATTGGAGCTGACGTGGATTACTTTCCCGCCGATATTTTTTCTTTTGACGGAAGTCAAAGAAAAGAAGGCCCCCTATATAAAAAATGGTTGGAATGGAGAGCTAAAATAATACATGATTTTATCTATACGGCTCGAGAGGAGCTTAAGGAGATTAATCCGGATATCATTTTTGGAGATTACACGGGATCGTGGTATCCCTTATACTTCGATGTAGGAGTTAATTTTGCCAGTCAGGAATATGACCCAAGCGAGGATTTTGATTGGGCAACCCCTACATACAAGGAATACGGCTATGCCGAGGCCTTGGATCTGTTTACTACGGGGAATTACTACTTTGAGGTGGAAAAATCTGAACTGCTTACACAAGCGGATACGGTTGAGAAGGCTTTAGAATCTGGACTGATAGTGAAGAAAGAGGATTGGTACACTGTAGAAGGATCTGCCGAATTAGTGAATAAAGTTACTAAGGGTAAGACTCCAGTTTATGCGGGGCTATATGTAGAACAGTACAAAGGGAAGCCGGATCAATTTGTTAACGCATTAAAGATGTGTCGTCAAAAATCCCATGGGTCGATGATATTTGATATTGTACATATTATAAATTATGGATGGTGGGATCATATTAAAAAGGGGTTAAATAACTAATAATAAATTCTTAATGAAAGCGAATATACTGACAATACTCATGCTATCTGTTTTTATTCAAAGCGTACAGTCGCAGAATAAATTACACACAATATCCAAGACGCTGACATCGGCAAAACAAGGGGATATCGTGATTTTACATGATTTTTTGACCATGGATTTTCCGAAAATAGTATATGATAAAACAGCAATGCCCGGACCACAGTATATTATTTCTGACGATCCGGAATATATTCGAATTCCAGAGGCTATAGCCATGCAGGAAAGTGTAGCGCCTGGTGCAGTGCGATTGTATGTCTATAACGTGAATGGTGTTAAAGAGCCTCAAAAAATGCCAAGAAAGATATCGGCCGTCATTAAAAACATGGGTAAGGAGAATATGCATTTGAGAATGTTGAAATATTCTTCTCAGAGACCGAGCACAAATTATTTCCAAATAGGCAAACAAGGGTTGTACGATTATTTTGTGTCCAATGAAATAAATAATGTTCGCATAGTCAAGCCAGGACAAGTAATCGCTATAGATGAGCAATTAGAAAAAAATATAGTGCGATATGATGAATTGGTGCATGGGTTTTATGAATTTGTCATTGACCAACCCGGACTCATCAGTGTACTGCAGACATCCCCTGAAAAAGAGGGGCCTAAAGCATTCCATGATATAGACACGATTATACCATTTAGCCATGTCAACGCAGGTCGTGGAATATTTCCGATATCAAATTATAAAGTGACTTCCAGAGATACTATTGATACTAAAAATGGTGTTTCCCAGCTTATTCTAGCAGACGGTAATGACGATCCTTGGATAACTGGAACAATAGGGCCGAATAAAGAGTTTGCAAAAAATGCAGGAAATTACGGTGTGCTATATAATACCAATATCAAATGGAAGAGTACCGATGGAAAAGGATTAGCTCTAATTACATGGAATTGTAGATCAGCTGATAATCAGTGGTGTGGTGGAATGGGACTGACGATGGAAATGTTCGATAATGAAATGAAAAAAACAGTTGTTCAATATCCATTAAATCGATTGGTTACCAAAGCTGCTCCAGAAGCGATTCTTTTAGAAGTTTATACGCCGGATCCATCAAAAGATGTTCAGGAAATCAACTTTACATATTCTCCACCAGGAGCCTCTTGTTTGCCGACACCGTTGATATTGGTTCCTGTAGATCTTGGTAAATAATTTTTATCATGAAATTTTGCACGCCTAGCTATACACTATTATTGGTTTTCCTTTTCGGGGGATTGGTTTCTGTGTATGGGCAACAGTCCATTTCCGGTCACGTTTACGATGAAATCACGAAAGGAATAGCTGGAGTTGTTGTGAGCTGTGGTATTCATATGGCGCAGACTGATGAAAATGGACATTATGAAATTAGCGTTTATGGAGACGAGAAATATGTTCAAATCTCTATACCTCAGAGATATCTTGTGAGTGTAGAGCAAACACGACCTATTTTTTATCAAGAGATTGTAAACAACCGAAGTGTTTATAATTTTCATTTATTAAAAAATAAAAAAGACGACACCAATCATGTCGTTATTGTTCAGACGGATGTACAAGCTGCTAGTGAAACGGAATATGATATTTACAAAGAGGCTATCGTTTCTGATATTAATCTTTTGCTTCCACAGTATGCATATAGTGATATTTTTGGATTAGATCTAGGTGATATGGTTGGAGATAAGCCCGAACTGTTCCCCAATTATATACATTCGATGTCATCTCTACCTATACCTTTTTTTAGAACAATAGGCAATCACGATATGGCGTACTGGGGAAGGTCTCATGAAACATCTGAAAGACATTTTAATCAGTATTTTGGCCCTACGACATACTCGTTTAATAAGGGGAATGCACATTACGTAGTGTTGAATAATAATTTTTTTATTGGGCGGGATTACTTTTATATGGGATATATCGATGAGAAAACTTTTAAATGGTTAGAGAAAGATTTATCTTATGTCCCTAAAGATAAGCTTGTCTTTTTACTTGTGCACATCCCCACGCAGTTACAAGCTGAACGAAAACCCTTTGTATATGACTACACAGCCTTGGCAGGGGTAACAGTGAATGCAAGTGCTTTGTATCAACTGTTGGAGAATTATGAGACACACATTATATCGGGACATACACACTGTAACCAAAATGTAGTACATCATGAGCGTCTGTACGAACACAACACAGCAGCGGCCTGTGGGACATGGTGGCAAGCAGATATTTGTACAGACGGTACTCCCCGGGGATATGCCGTTTATGAAGTACATGGGAATGACGTAGAATGGTACTACAAAAGTGCCGGTCACGATAGAACTTATCAAATGCGAGTTTATCGTGATCCTGAAACACATACTATTATTGCGAATATTTGGAACTATGATCCATTATGGAAAGTCGAGTGGTTTGAAAATGGTGTCAAGAAAGGAGACATGGAGCAATTTGAAGGCATTGATCCATTAGCAAGAGAGTTGTTATCCGATAAACGGAAGTTGAAATATGATTGGATCAGTCCTTCTGCTACGGGGCATTTATTTCGAGCAGAGGGAATAGATGACCTTTCTAAGGTAGAAGTACGAGTTACGGATCGGTTTGGTCATGTATATACGGAAGTATTAAAAAAGTAGATGAAAGGATGACAATTAAAAGAAACCATAGCATAGATCTGCTTCGCGGATTGGCTATCATCGGGATGGTCCTTGCTGCCGTGATTCCCTGGACATCCGATTTCCCGGCATGGATGTATCATGCTCAGGTCGGGCCTCCAGACTTCAAATTCAATCCTGATAATCCAGGTATCACCTGGGTGGATCTTGTTTTTCCTTTCTTTCTGTTTGCTATGGGGGCAGCTTTTCCTTTGGCGTTAAGAAATAAATTGGCAAATCGACAATATGGTATCATTGCTTCTGGATTATTAAGACGAGGAATTTTGCTGGTGTTTTTTGCGATTACTTTAGCCTATCTTACGCCAGAAAATCTAACAGGACCAAACTGGTTGAACTATATTACTTCTTTGCTTACTTTTTTCTCTTTTTTCTTAGTTTTCATGCGCTTTGAAGGAGGGAAACTCCAGAGATATGGTTTGCAGCTTCTAGGGTTTATAATTATAGGGGCATTGATTTATTATCACAGTGAAATACTTGGGAATACGTTTGACAAATCAGAGAGTAATATTATCATTCTGGTTTTAGCCAATATGGCAGTATTCGGTTCCGTCTTTTGGTTGCTGACCGCTGGAAATTTCCTATTGCGTTTGGCGGTACTTGTTGCTTTTATCGGTATCTGGTTTACAAAAGATATTGAAGGAAGCTGGACTTCCGCACTTTGGAACTTTCACCCCGATATAAAATGGTTTTACAATTTTTCATTTCTAAAATATCTATGCATTGTATTACCTGGCTCGATACTCGGTGATTTATTGGTCAGCAATAAAGATATTGCAAATAATTTTTATACCCATGAAGAACAGAAGAAAGCTAGGATGCTAGCGTTGCTCGGCCTGGCTTTCGTTATTTTTCATGTCGTGACCCTATACATGCGCTTGCTCGGTTTCAATTTGGTGGGACATGTTGTCTTTGGCATATTGTTTTTATTATTTTTTACAAAAAATAGGGAAGGGCAATTTTCTTTTTACAAAATTTTAATCAGCTGGGGATTTGCTTTGGCGTCAATAGCATTATTCTTCGAGCCTTTGGATGGGGGGATTAAAAAGGATCCTTCTTCTTTTAGTTATTGGTTTTTGACCAGTGGGTTGGCTTTTGTTTTTTATATCGTTTGCGATTATTTGACGAAAAGTTTTCCAAATAATGGGATCATTTCTTCCCTAGTGAAAAACGGGCAGAACCCTATGATTGCTTATTGTGTGTCGGCATTTTGTATTACACCAATTTTGGGTTTGCTACAGATTTTGCCTGTTTTTGATACGTTATTTCATGTCAATCCGTATCTCGGCTTAGTACGAACGACAGTATATATCGTATTGGTGGTTTTGATTACCGTGTATGCAACGAATAAAAAATGGTTTTGGCGCTCTTAAATTTTGTTGGAGATGAATAAAATAAAATTTCTAATCTTATTTGCAGTTTTGATTGGTTTTCGGCCTTTGAGTGCCCAAATTGCCGTTAGGATTGATAGTAATTATATTTTTTCCGGTTATACGGAGCAATTGGCTCATTTTAAGAAGATGCCGGTTCTTCCGCATGCCATTATATTTGTGGGAAATAGCCTTACTGATGCCGGTAGGTGGAACGACATTTTACCTGAACTACCCGTATTGAATAGGGGCATCAGTGGAGATATATCTTATGGTGTATTGGCAAGATTGGATGAGATAGTCCGGCATCAGCCCCAAAAGATATTTTTAATGATTGGTGTCAATGATCTCAAACGAAGTGTACCCACAAAAAACATCATCGATAATTATTTCAGAATAATACGAGAAATTAAGCGAGCTTCGCCTAAAACAAAAATTTATCTCAATAGCATATTACCGGTTAATCCAGATAAGTTGATCGAACCCTTTAAGATGGTTACGAATAGTGATATTCGGATACTGAATGAAGGATTGCAGCGACTGGCGCAGACCGATAAAAAGGTGAAGTTTATTAACTTACATACTGTTCTTGCCGATAAAAATGGAAATCTACGCTCCGAAATTACACCGGATGGTATTCATTTGGAAGTTTCGGCTTATGTAGAGTTGGTTAATTATTTAAAAAAGGTAAAGGCATTGTAAGCATGAAAAAGAGTGTAATCATGGTCTTAGGTTTGTTGTGCTCCCTACATCTGTTGGGGCAAACAAATGACAAATCGCAAGATAGCACCTACAATAATTGGTATTACGCATCTCGTGAGAAATTGTATCAAGAACTGAAACATCTTAGGTATGATGTGGTGTTTTTTGGGAATAGTATTACAGAGCGTGGGTCGTGGCAAGAGTTGATTGGGAGAAAATATAAGGTCGGCAATCGTGGCATTGGGGGAGACAACACATTTGGGATGAAAGCCCGTATTGCTGACGTGGTAAAGTCAAAGCCTAAAAAGATTTTCTTGATGATGGGCATCAACGACGTCGGTCGAGGCCTGCCCACGGCTTGGAGCCTACAGAACTACGAGGAAATCATTCACATTATTCGGAAAGAGAGTCCTAAGACAAAAATATATCTACAAAGCGTCTTACCGCTGAATGAGCATGTATTGAAATATGACTATTTGCTGGGGAAGGAGGAACGGGTTAGGAGTTTGAATAAAGGCATAGAAACATTAACAAGAAAGTATAATATCACGTATGTTAATGTTAAAGAGGCTTTAGCGGATGGCTATGTTTTGAAGGAAGAATATACAATAGATGGAATTCATATCAATACAGATGCCTACATACGTTGGGTCGAGTATTTAAAAGCGCATAAATATTTATAAATGAAGATTACGGGTACTTTTTTGGATGAAATCAGTCACGATATACCGCATCAGAATTGGGGTAGAGAGGAATGGGATCGTGATTTTGGATATATGAAGGCTGTTGGCATTGATACGGTCATTATGATTCGTAGCGGCTACAGAAGGTTCATCACGTATCCATCTACATGGTTGCAGGAAAATATGGGGTGTTATATTCCACCGGTTGATTTGGTCGATATGTTCCTTCAGTTGGCCGAAAAGCATGGTATGAAATTCTATTTTGGTTTATATGATAGTGGAAAATATTGGGATACCGGAGATATGCAACCCGAAATCGATGCCAACCGTTTTGTGATTGACGAGGTATGGAATAGATACGGACATTACAGCAGTTTCGGTGGATGGTACCTCAGTATGGAGATTAGCCGCCAAACTAAGGGAGCCGCTAGTGCTTTTCGTATTCTCGGCGAACAGTGTAAGGCCGTAAGTGGTAATTTACCAACATTTATTTCACCTTGGATTGATGGTAAAAAAGCGGTGATGGCAGCCTCTCCTACGTTGGCAAAGACGGATGCGGTGTCTATTCAGGAGCATGAAAAGGAGTGGAATGAGATATTTCATGAAATACATCATGCTGTCGATGCGGTGGCCTTTCAAGATGGACATATCGATTATCATGAGTTAGAAGACTTTTTTACAGTAAACAAGGGCTTGGCGGATAAATATAATATGCAATGCTGGACGAATGCTGAGTCCTTTGACCGCGATATGCCAATCAAATTTTTGCCGATTAAGTTTGAAAAGCTACGTTTAAAGCTGGAAGCGGCAAGAAAGGCAGGATATGAGAAAGCTATCACTTTTGAATTTTCTCATTTTATGAGCCCACAATCTGCGTATTTGCAAGCAGGACATTTGTACAATAGATATAAAGAATATATAAAAACATTGATATAAGCACGGTAAGAAATGAAGGAATTTGTTGAACGGTATAAAAAGGAATTGTTGGAGAATGTTATGCCATTCTGGGAAAAGCATTCCATAGATAAGGAATATGGTGGCTTTTTTACCTGTTTGGATCGGGATGGAACTGTGTTCGATACAGACAAGTTTATGTGGTTGCAGGGACGGCAGATATGGACAGCGTCAATGTTGTACGATCAGGTGGAACAGCGAGATGCGTGGAAAGAAATGGCCGAACAAGGCGCTGCTTTTATGCTAAAGAATGGACGCAACGAAGATGGTGATTGGTATTTTTCTTTAAACAGAACGGGACAACCCTTGGTACAGCCATACAATATCTTTTCCGATTGTTTTGCCAGCATGGGGTTGGGTGCACTTTATAAGATTACCAACAAGGACGAGTATGGGCAGGTCGCTCACGATACCTTCAAGCGGATATTAGCAAGACAGGATAATCCGAAGGGAAAGTACAATAAAAGTTATCCCGAAACACGATCGCTAAAAGGATTTGCCCTACCCATGATCCTAAGCAACCTTTCTTTAGAGCTTGAACATATTGTGGGAACGGATATGGTCGAATCGTTGGTTGATAATATTATCCATGAAGTAATGGAAGTCTTTTATCAACAAGACACAGGCTTGATTATGGAAAATGTTAATCAGGACGGTTCTTTTTCGGATTCGTTTGACGGAAGGCTGGTCAACCCAGGGCATATCATTGAAGCGATGTGGTTTATGATGGACTTGGCGAACCGTCGAGGTGACCGTAGACTCATGGAAAGATGTGTGGATATAGCACTCCGTACGTTAGACTTTGGTTGGGATGAAGAGTTTGGTGGTATCTTATATTTTAAAGATATTTTGGGTCGACCGGTGCAACAATTGGAGTGGGATCAGAAGCTTTGGTGGGTGCATTTAGAGGCTTTAGTATGCATGGCTAAAGGATATGTCTATACTGGAAATAAAAAGTGTAAAGATTGGTTTGAGAAATTGGATAAATATTCGTTTGGCAATTTTGCAGATCCAACATATGGTGAATGGTACGGTTACCTGAATAGACAAGGGAAACATCTGCTTACTTTGAAAGGTGGTAAATGGAAAGGCTGTTTTCACGTGCCACGGGCTTTGTTCAAAGTTTATACCGCTTTAGAAGAACTGCAAGAACCGATTGTGCTTACGCGATAAAAGCTTTAAGTTTCTTGCGTAAATGCTAAAAAAGCCGGTACAATCGTACCGGCTTTTTTATTTTACCTGTAAGGATCTTACTTAAATGCAAACACCTTCCCTAAAGTTTCGTTGCTTGTAAAAGTTGTGTCCAGGTCGAGCAGCTCACCTGTATCGATACGGATAACTGTACCATGTACAGCTAGATCATATCCATTTTTCCAGGCATTTTGCACAATGGATGTCGTACACAGGTTGAATACTTGCTCTTTGACGTTGAGCTCAACCAGCTTATTGGTTTTTTCTGTTGGATCCTTGATCGCGTCGATTTCTTCAGCATGGATACGATACACATCTTTGATATGACACAACCAGTTGTCAATAATACCGAATTGCTCACGGCTGAGTGATGCAGCTACCCCTCCACAGCCATAATGTCCGGCAACGACAATATGTTTGACGTGAAGCACATTGACGGCGTAATCCAGTACTGACAACATATTCATATCGGAATGGACGCACATGTTGGCGATATTACGGTGGACAAATACTTCGCCCGGCTTGGTACCCGTGATTTCGTTTGCCGGGACACGGCTGTCGGCACAACCTATCCAGAAAATCTCCGGATGCTGGCCTGCGGCTAATTGTTGGAATCGTCCTGTTTTGTCTTCTTTGACAAAATCTACCCAGCCCTTGTTTCCTTCTAATATTTTTTTGAAACTGAGCTCTAATTTTTTATTTCCCATGTTTATATGTTAAGATGATGTTGACGTGCGTCGCACAATTTACAGTATTTATGATTAAAATCGTATTATTAGACTACTTTTTCGACTTTTTGTTTTCTATAGACAGCCTTTTTCTTATAAGTGACATCCTGAAGTTCTATAGCAATGCCTTTGCTCCGCGCATTCTGCTCATAACCTTTGATCACTTCGATGACATCCTTATCGATAAATTTGCTGTTTTTGCCATCGATGGTCACCGATATAACAGACTTAGGGAGGCTGTACAATTTTTGCTGTATAGGTACCTTATTTAAGAACGAGACCTCTTCCGCTAATACAAATATGGCCCTATTATTTCCATCGCCCACGATGTTAAATTTATAGGCATTTTGCATGTTCGCCCGCAAGATATAGAAGGTGGCGATAAGGATGCCAATTCCTACACCGGTAAGCAGATCTGTAAATACCACAGCAGCAATGGTGAGCGTAAACGGAACAAATTGATCCAATCCCTTACTATGCATGCGGCGGAACAAGGCCGGCTGAGCTAATTTATACCCCGTATGGAGGAGGATGGCTGCCAAGCAGGCCAAAGGAATCATATTAATCAATGTGGGAATCGCCAGTACGGCGACGAGCAACCATATCCCATGTAGCATAGCCGACTGACGGGTACGCCCACCTGCATTCGCATTAGCTGAGGAACGTACAATGACGGATGTCATGGGAAGCCCTCCTAAAAGACCGCTCGTCATATTGCCTATCCCTTGGGCAACAAGTTCTCGGTTTGTAGGGGAGCTGCGTTTAAATGGATCTAGCTTGTCGATAGCCTCGATGCTTAATAAAGTTTCCAGACTGGCTATGATAGCAATGGTGAAAGCGACTATCCACACTTCTTTGTTGATGATTTGACCAAAATCAGGCAAAACGAACAATCCCGTAAATTCAGCAAAGGACGATACCGACGGAATAGCAACAAAATGTGCCGAAATCAAAGCGAAGGGCGTTCCTTCAAACAGGTAGGCTAACCCTATGCCGGTCAATACGACCATTAAAGGAGCCGGAATTTTATTTAATCCCTTGATTGATGGCCAAAAGATAAGTAGGCCAAGGGATAATAAACAGATTATTGCCGCGCCCCAATTTATGGCCGAAAAGGCTGCGTTCACGTCGGTAAGTTGTGCCTCGGTCAACCCGACAGCTAAAGGCAATTGTTTTAACATGATGGTAATACCGATAGCAGCCAGCATGCCCAGAATGACAGAAGAGGGAAAATAATTGCCGATCATTCCTGCCTTCAGGATACCCAAAATCAGTTGAAATATCCCAGCTATAAATACGGCAAGTAAAAAAGTCTCATACGCGCCTAATTCCTGGATGGCACCGAGCACGATCACCGTAAGACCTGCAGCAGGTCCGCTCACACTTAATGAAGATCCGGAAACAGAGGCAACGACTATACCTCCGATGATACCGGTTAATAATCCGGCAAATAATGGCGCTCCCGATGCCATAGCTATACCCAAACACAGTGGCAGTGCGACTAAAAACACAACAACACTGGCCGGGAAATCATATTTTAAGTCTCTTTTTGATAATTTCAAAAAGGCAGACATACGTGTTCCTAACATATTATTTGTTTGAAAATGTAATACTTAAAACCATATAGAATGCCCAGACTGAACGCGCAGATTGGTTTCCTTCCGAGCTGCTTCGCAGTCGTCAATTTCCTCGTAATGACGCGTTTTGTAGGGCTTAAATGAATTATAATACAGACTTAAAGCTTAAAGCTGTAAAATAATGAAGTATTAGCAGTTGGGAGGCGGTGTAGGTACTGTAGGATGGAAACTACAGATGTCTTTCTCATTTTTTAGATAGTTGCGTGTTTTTGCACTGTTTTCGATTGTCGGATTGAAACCGATATAATCTATCGAATCAGGTTTAAAGATCTTTACACCATGTTCGTGGAGATCTTCGTTCGTTGTGCTATTCGTATTGTTGGAAAGAAGCTCGATCTCCAGCTGCATGACAACTTGAAGGATAGTCCCTTTGTCCAAGACGTTGACAAACATAGGTGTAGCGGAAATAAGCATCTTGGATACGAAAACAAGAAAACAAATCTTGGCAGCAATAATACGCTGACTTCGGCTAAACATGCTATCATTCACTAACATCGCTACAAAAATAAAATTTATGAGAAATAAAACAATAAAAAATAGAATTTTATTATGAAAATTTTACAAAAACAGATTAAAATACGTAACATAGAAATTCTTTAATTTCTCGCAATTATTGCTAAATTGGGATAATCATTTACGATAGTAGATTATGAAAGAAGATTTCATTGCTCAAGTTACCGCATCATATAATCCAAAGGGTGCTTTTATACAGCTTGGATCGGGTATATTAAACGGTGAAATAATTACAGACGCTCAGGTAAAACTAGCGTTAAAAATGATGAATCGCCACGGCTTGATTGCCGGAGCGACAGGCACCGGAAAGACCAGAACCTTACAACTGATTGCCGAGCAGTTATCGGACGAGGGCGTTCCTGTATTTATGTTGGATGTTAAAGGTGACTTATCGGGATTGGCAGAACCCGGCAAGACAAATGATGCCCTTATTGAAAGAGGAAATGCCGTAGGCGTCCCTTTTGAGCCGTCGGGATTTCCGATAGCGCTTTTTTCGTTAAGTGGAGCAGTAGGAATCCCCATGCGTATTACTGTGGAGGATTTTGGCCCGGTATTACTCGCCCGTATTCTTGATCTGAATGACACACAATCCGGTGTCTTAAGTGCTATATTCAAATATGCAGAAGATACGCAGCTTCCGGTCGTCGATCTAGAAGACTTGAAGAAGCTATTGTTTTATCTTTCTGAAGGTCCGGGGGCAGCCGAAATTAAAAATGATTATGGTAAGATAAGTTCGTCGAGCTCGGGTGCGATTTTGAGAAAGATTGTGGCAGTCGAACAGCAGGGGATGGCACATATATTTGGAGAAAAGGAATTTGATATCCAGGATCTCTTTGGTAAGGTTGATGGAAAAGGTGTGATCAGCTTGCTGAATATTTCCGATATCCAGGATCAGCCGCTGCTATTTTCGACATTTCTCCTGAGCTTATTGGATCAATTGTTTAAGAAGCTCCCCGAAGTGGGCGATCTGGATAAGCCCAAGTTGGTGTTCTTCTTTGATGAGGCCCACTTGTTATTCAATGGTGCATCAAAAGCATTTTTGGGAAGAATAGAGCAGATTATCCGTCTTATTCGTTCCAAAGGAGTGGGGGTTTTCTTCTGTACGCAGGCAGCGACAGATATTCCGGAGAGCGTACTTGGGCAGCTCGGCAACCGTATACAGCACGCGTTGCGGGCTTTTACGCCAAATGATGCGGAAAACTTGCGTAAGACGGTAAAGACATATCCTACTTCTGACTTTTATGAGATCGATAAAACGTTGACGGCATTGGGCACGGGACAGGCACTGATAACGGTATTGAACGATAAGGGCATACCCACCGAAGTTGTCGCTACGCATTTGGTAGCTGCCCGGGCTGTGATGGGGCCTTGTCAGCCGGAAAATTATCGGCAGATTATACAAGCCTCCGATTTTTATGCGAAATATCAGGAGCGCATAGAACGGCAATCGGCCGCAGAAATTTTGGAAGCGCGACGGGTGCAGTATGAGCAGCAACAAGAGTTGGAGGCGGAACGGGAGAAGGCACAAAAGGAGGCCGAAAAGCGTACCAAAACGAGTACGGCGTCACGGTCGAGAAGACAAACGCCGTTGGAGGCTGCGCAGACGCAAGCAAGCCGCACGCTCGCCCGGGAAGGTGTGAAGCTATTAGGTAAGATAGCATCGGGAATCTTAAATTCATTCTTTAAGAAGAGATAAATTTTCTAAGTTTGTAGCTATGGAAAAACCTACATTATTAGTTCTTGCCGCAGGAATGGCTAGCCGTTATGGATCATTAAAACAAGTGGATGGCTTTGGTCCTCACGGAGAAACTATTATTGATTATTCGATTTATGACGCGATACAGGCCGGATTTGGAAAAGTAATCTTTATTATACGCGAAGAATTTGAAGAGGTAATGCGTGGTATATTCGATGCAAAGTTAGCCGGAAAAATTGAGGTAGGTTATGCTTTCCAGGATTTTGATTTAACGAAGTTTGGTGTGGACCGTGTCATTGAGCGAACAAAACCTTGGGGAACGGCACACGCTGTTATGAGTGCAAAAGATTTGATACATGAACCGTTCTGTGTCATCAATGCCGATGATTTCTACGGGACAGAGCCTTTTATGAAGATGGGGGAGTTCCTACGAAATGAAGTACGCGATGACCATATGTCCCTTATGGGATTCCAAGTCGGCAACACAATGTCGGATTATGGCTACGTCTCCAGAGGAGTATGTGAAGTGACAGCTGAAGGGAATATGGCGTCGGTCACTGAACGTACGAATATATATTACACCACCGATGAGGACGATCGTAAAAAGATTGTTTATGAGGAGAACGGTGTCCAATATGATCTTCCAGCGGAATCACGTGTATCCATGAATTTTTGGGGTTTCACGCCGAAAGTTTTTGAGGTCGCTTTGTCGATGTTTCCGAAATTTGTTGAAGAGAACGGTGACAACCTTAAAGCTGAATTTTTTATCCCGTCCGTACCGGATTATATGGTGAAGCACGGTATAGCCGATTTTAAAGTTATTCCGACCTCATCCAAATGGTTTGGTGTAACCTACTCGGAAGATAAACCTATTGTACAGGAAAATATTTCGAAACTGGTTGCAACGGGTGTCTATCCTGAAAAGTTGTTTTAGTTATTATCATCATAGCTTATGAACAGTTACATTTATTTTATTCGGGCACTGCGCTACTCTCTTGTATTCGTAGTGGCGTGTAGTATCGCTCTTACCATTGACAGAGAGTTCTGTGATGGTGCGTTAGACAATATGCTTACGCAATTAAACCCGCGTTTAATTATTGGATATATCCATCCGAATTTTATCATTGAAGCTGTATTTGACTATACAAAGGCCGATTCAACTGGTCTACCGCTACGGTTGTTGATGGGTTTGATGTAGTATTGCCCCATAGCTATAAATAAACAAAGCCTAAGAAAATTTTCTTAGGCTTTGTTTATTTATAGCGCGTATCGTAACCTTATTTTACTTCTTCGAAATCTACATCCTGTACATCATCCCCGCCCGCCTGGCCTCCGCCATTATCAGCTTGACCGGCGTCACCCTGAGGTTGTGCACCTCCTTGTTGTGAAGAAGCGGCATACATCTCTTCCGATGCGGCATTCCATGCATTTTGCAGTTCAGCCGAAGCTGTGTCGATATCGTCGAAGTTTTTAGCCGCATGTGCTGTTTTCAACTTCTCAAGACCCGCCTCGATCGGTGCTTTTTTATCTGCCGAAATCTTATCTCCATACTCTTTCAATTGTTTTTCTGTAGAGAAGATAAGGGCATCAGCCGTATTTAATTTATCCGCTTCCTCTTTGATTTTCTTGTCGGCTTCCGCATTGGCTTCTGCTTCCTGTTTCATCTTTTGGATTTCTTCATCTGACAAACCAGAAGAAGCTTCGATACGGATATCCTGCGCTTTACCTGTAGCTTTGTCTTTTGCAGAAACCTTAATGATACCATTGGCATCGATATCAAACGTCACCTCGATTTGCGGGATACCACGAGGCGAAGGAGGAATATCTGTCAACTGGAAACGTCCTAATGTACGGTTCTGAGCCGCCATAGGTCGTTCTCCTTGTAGGACGTGGATTTCCACCGACGGCTGATTGTCTGCCGCTGTAGAGAACACTTCCGATTTTTTGGTTGGAATAGTGGTGTTTGCCTCGATCAGCTTGGTCATCACACCACCCATTGTCTCAATACCTAATGAAAGGGGAGTAACATCCAATAACAATACGTCTTTCACTTCACCGGTCAATACCCCACCTTGTATCGCTGCACCCAGTGCAACAACTTCATCCGGGTTTACACCCTTAGAAGGTTCTTTACCGAAGAAATCCTTTACAGCCTCCACAATAGCAGGGATACGGGTAGAACCACCTACCAAGATGATTTCGTCGATATCCGATGTGCTATAGCCAGCATTTTTCAATGCGGTGCGACAAGGATCTATTGTACGTTTGACCAAATCAGCGACCAAGCTTTCGAATTTAGCGCGTGATAAGGTACGCACCAAGTGTTTAGGACCTGTAGCATCTGCAGTGATATACGGCAAGTTGATCTCTGTAGACGATGTGCTGGACAGCTCGATTTTTGCTTTTTCAGCAGCTTCTTTCAAGCGCTGAAGCGCCATAGCATCTTTTTTCAGGTCAAAGCCGTTGTTTTCATTGGCAAATTCTTCGGCCAACCAGTTGATCACAGCGTTATCAAAGTCGTCACCACCTAAGTGCGTATCGCCATCGGTCGATTTTACTTCAAAAACACCATCACCTAATTCGAGTACTGATACATCGTGCGTACCACCACCACAGTCGAACACCACGATTTTCATGTCTTTGTTCGACTTATCCAGGCCGTAAGCCAATGCCGCAGCAGTAGGTTCGTTAATGATACGTTCTACCTTCAATCCTGCGATTTCACCGGCTTCTTTTGTCGCCTGACGCTGAGAATCGTTGAAGTAAGCAGGAACAGTGATGACCGCGCGCGACACCTCTTGACCCAGATAATCTTCGGCAGTCTTCTTCATTTTCTGAAGAACCATAGCCGAAATTTCCTGAGGGGTATATTTACGATCATCAATCTCTACACGTGGCGTATTGTTGTCGCCCTTTACAACCTTGTAAGGTACTTGATGTGTTTCTTTTTCTGCTTCGTTGAAAGTAACACCCATAAAACGCTTGATCGAATACACGGTTTTATGTGGGTTAGTAATAGCCTGACGTTTGGCAGGATCCCCCACCTTCCGTTCGCCACCTTCCACAAAAGCCACAATAGAAGGAGTTGTACGTTTGCCCTCATTATTGGCAATAACTACCGGCTCGTTTCCTTCCATAACGGCCACACATGAGTTGGTAGTTCCTAAATCGATTCCTATAATTTTTGACATATCTCTTGTTTAATTATTTCGTGTTTAACTTTAATATATCAATTAGTAACAACCCTTGTGCCAATAAAAGATTCGGGACTTTAAAATATAAAACTATATCATATTGTCTCGATTATGACATTTTTTTGTGACAAAGTGTCATTTTATTAATAAATCAACTGTTCAAGCACTCGCCGCCTGAAACTGTCATTGGTATTCCCGCGGCGGCGGAAAAAATGACCGAGGGTGTCAGAGAATTCATCAAGCGTCATCATGTGAGACTTTTTATCCCGCCAATCGTTAGGCACAGGATCGTTTGTATACGAGACTTCTGTTGCCCAATACTGTATATGCATCTCGGGAATAACCAAGCCCAAGATCATACCGGGCAGGCCGTGGCTGAGTGCCGGACCTGCGGATACCGGGATTTGGTCGGTATAAAAGGCAATAAGATATAACGAATCCTTGGTCGCCCCATTGACACGCCGGCATTCCATTCCGGCTATGTTGCGGTATTCGTCGGTAAACCGCCAGGTGATGGGCGATAACGAATCGGATAGAATATATTTTTCGTCTATTGTGACCTGCATCTCCGAGGTAGCTTTCTTCAAGTCCTGATAGATAGTTTTTTGCGCATTCATGCTACGCACGTTAGCTCGTGGTGCATTCCCTGTCGCGCCGCGGCCTTGTCGTCCTCGTGCTCCTCCGCCGGTTCTTACGGCACTTCGGCTTCCCGAACCCGCTTCTTCGTCGACAATATGCCGCATCAAGGTGTGATCTTCATCAAAAAACAGTTCCATCTGCTGTGTGGTCGACTCGGGAAGAGTGCTCACATCACGCCCTCCTCGGAAAGATCTGTTTGTGTTGGGGTTAGAATTGGACATCATCTCCCGCATACGTGCCCGGGTGTACATCGTGCGGTCAAAGGTGATCTTACCTCGGCTGCCAAAATAGGCATATTGTGCGTAAGACAACTCTACGCAGATAAGTGCTATCAGCAGTAAAATGTATCTATTCATCTTTTTTCTTCCCTAAGTTTTTATTAAAATCCCATTTCAGCCCAAAGAGGACATATCGTGTCAACATCAACTGCGTTGATTCGGAGAAATTAGTTTCCGAGACATTGCGGTTTATGGTATTGAACGTGTTAAAAATATCGAAGGCTCGCACACTGACCACCAGACTCTCACTTTTCAGCAACTTTTTGCTCAGTTCCACATTGGTGTAAAACTGATGGATACTCTCGTCGTAGAATTTTGTAGGTCCTTCGAAGGAATAAACCAGATTAGTCGTCACGTTGAATTGTTTTGGTAAAAAATATTTGATATAACCCGATCCGCCAGCGGTCATATTGGTGTAATTGAAATCTTTTTGTAAGCTGTTCCGTTGATTATTCGCGCCAATTCTCGCATTGACATCAAAATCAAAGCCGCTGGAATTCTGTTCATTCATACCGATGCCGATACTCCCATTGGTGTTCTGCAGGTTGTTCAGCTCGTAGTTGTTTGCGTTATTATAGCGAATATAACTGAAACCGTTGTTGTACGTTAAATTGGAGTGAACGTTGAACTGTACCTGTTTGTTAAAAACAGGTTTGTTAAATCCCCCGTTCACACTTGCCTGCCAGCTTGAACGGTCGTTGATGTTGACAAAGGTACTGGTGGTGATACGATTGTTGTCGATTTCCCGCTTATTGATGATCGGATTAGAGACAAAGGAAATATCACCGTTTAGATTCAAACTCGTGCCTTTCAGCAGGCTGATCGTATTGTAATTTGTGCGGAAAGAATTTCGGGTTGCACGTTGCAGATCGGGGTTTCCCTCTTGTCTGAACAATGCATTTGTTTGCGGCTGCAAGGGTTGCAGCTGCCCGAACGTCGGGATAACATTGCTATGTTGATACGATACACGAATATTTTTGCGTGTCGATATTTTATAATTCACATCCGTATTAAAACTGTTGTCCCAGAAACTTCGCGAGAGATCAATGTCTCTATAATAATCGTCTAAATTTTGGTTTTTATAGGACGTACTGTTGGAGACATTGATCGTGATTGTCTCCAAGTTGAAAAACATATTCGCATTGACACCCTGATTGGTCGACAGGTCATTTTGATGTTGCGAATAGGCCGTGTCAATCTGAGAAGTTACCCCCATGTCGTCTGAAATAAAGGCATCCGTGTAATTTTTCTGATTGGAGTTGGAAAAATGATAGCCGATAGAATAATTTATCTTCGGCGTCAGCCGATTATTGAAGCTCAGTTGGGTCGAGAAATTATTGGATAGATCGTCCCCTAAGCGTCTTTGATTGACACGCACCGTGCTATCGTTGCGGAAAAAGTAGGTGCTATCCGAGACATCATTCTCCGTGTCCGATTTCGAATAAGAATTGCTTAGATGTGCATTTAGGGATGCTCCATTTTTATTCAGTCGCTTGCGGTAATTCAAGCGTATATTATTCGAGTTGGAATTTCCACGGTTGTTTTGCCTGCTTCTGAATTCGTTGATAGGATTCTGGCCTTCGTCATTGGTATTGCTTTCGACAGAACTGCCATTCTCCCGTGTCGAGATATTGCCGCTAAGACGTACGTCCATATTTTGTGTCGAGTCGATACGGATTCGGAAATGCGATTGTACACCATGCGACTGGCTGGTGTTGAATGTATTGGAGGTTCTTTTGGTCTCGTTCAGGACATCATCCGAGAGAATCTCTTTATTATAGCTTTCCCGCTCATTCCGCATGCTATTATTGTTGAAATTATAATTCGCATTCACATTCACTTTCTTTTGGAATAATCGGTTTTGGTAGTTGGCACCTATCGAAGTATTCAGCGGTTCGCCGTGAATCTGATTGTTCATGCGCAGACTTCCTTCTCTGCCCGATGCCCCCATATTGTTGGTCGAGGCGGTGATACCGATACGCTCTGTGCTGTTGAATTTTGCGGCAAACAGGCTCCCCGCGTACAGATCTTCCGTGCCGTATAATGCTTCGGCATTCCCAAATATACCTTTCCGGGCTTCTTCTTTCAACACCACATTGACCGTTTGCAGCCGTACACCATCATCTATACCCGTAAGTTCAGCTTCTTCCGACTTCCTTTCGTACACTTGCACTTTATCTACGGCATCTGCACGGATATTCCGGATAGCGATTTTGTTGTCATACCCAAAGAATTCCTCACCGTCGATGTATACCTTTGATACAGACTTGCCTTGCGCTGTAATCTGCCCATCGGCCGACACTGTTAGCCCCGGCAAGCGCCGTAAGAGGTCTTCGAGTTTTGCATTTTTCTCCGTTTCGAAGCTGGCCGCATCGTATTCAATCGTATCGCCCTTGATGCGGATGGGAATACGTTGCGTCACCACCACTTCTTCAATAAGGTTCATTTGGGAGCTGACTTCGATGTCGTCCAGTTTGATGGCCTTGTCTTCTACCTGCAGGGGCTTAGATATTAACTCAAATTTAGGATAGCTGACCAGCATGAGGTATGGCCCCTTATCGATATCTTTTAAGGTAAATCGTCCATTCTCATCCGCACGTGTAAAATGCATTAATATGGAGTCCGCATTCAATAGGACGATCGACGCATTGGTCAGCGGTTTTTTGTCGGATTTGTCCAACACTTTCCCCGAGATATCAACCTGCCCATAGCCTGTGACTACGGTCAACATAAGAAAAATAAATAATAGTTGCCTTTTCATCTGAAATTATGAGGGGGTCTCAAAAAGTAAACCATGCCGTCATTTCGAATGACGTTAGGAGGAGAAATCTATGGACATGAATGCGTTAATCAATCAAAACGCAGATTATTACGTCGCTAAGACTCCTCATAATGACGCGTTTTTGGGCTTGTCGACCTTTTGAGACACCTTTTTTCAAAGGTAGAAGAAGAAGTATTAATAAACGTTAACGAATTGCAACATTTTGATGACTATTCTTCCCGTAAGGAATGCCTATTTTTGTGAAAAAAAAGGATAAAATGAACTTTGAAGAATACGTTGCTTATTTTGAAGCCGTTTTAGCAGAACCGGAAAAGTATCCACTTTATGCGGATCCCGAGTATTTGAATTACACCAAATTAAACTGGTCGCGAATGAATCGCTGGCTAAAGCGATTTGAGGTCAATGCAGAGATAAAAACGCAGATAGCGGCCGTCACTGAGCCCCAACAATGGATTCTGATTACCGAGCCCTGGTGTGGCGATGCTGCTCACTCGGTGCCACAAATCTTAAAGATAGCTGAGCTCAACCCCAATATTCGCTTGGAAATCCAGCTGCGGGATTCGGAACCCTACCTCATCAATGACTATCTGACGAACGGAGGAAAATCTATCCCAAAACTAATTATCCGAAATAAAGCCGGTGAAGATCTATTTACCTGGGGCCCACGTCCCCAACCTGCACAGGCATTATATCAGAAGATGCAGGAAGAACAAAGGACGTTTGAAGAAATTAAAGAAGCATTGCAACGGTGGTATAACGACGATAAAGGAGCGGAACTTCAGCAGGAATTTTTGACATTTCTTCGGTCTCTATAAGGAATTAACTATAATTTGTTTACTTTAGACGCTTTTAACACCTCTTAGTAAACTTATAGTATATTCCATGATGAACAGATTATCCTTTATCCTGAGCGTATTTTATGTGGTGTGCCTTTCCCATATGGTATCGGCACAGACGCGCTCGACAGAACTCATTCAAGTTGTTGTCACCCCTGATAAACCCGACTGGACCTACCAGCTGGGTGAGAAAGCGTCTTTCTCTGTCACCGTGCTCCAGCACCAGGTGCCACTTAACAATGTGGAGGTGCGATATACGATCGGTCTGGAAAAGATGAAAGCGTCACAGTCCGGCACGGTGGTCGTAAAATCACCTTATACGGCTGTCGGGAAAGCGGCTACTCTTCAAGAACCGGGTTTTCTGCGTTGTGACGTACGCGTGACTGTTGATGGAAAAGAATACCGTGGTATTGCCACAGCGGGTTTTGCGCCCGAAAGTATCCAACCTACACAACAGCTCCCCGCAGATTTTTGGGATTTCTGGAACAATGCTAAAGCTGCAGCGGCAAAAATTCCTATGGATGCCAAGGTGACCTTATTGGCCGAGCGCTGTACCGAGAAGGTCAATGTATATCAGGTGAATATCCAACATTTCGAAACAGGAGCTCGTTTGTATGGGATTTTGGCTACGCCGAAAAAGGTAGGAAAGTATCCAGCCGTACTTCAGGTGCCTGGAGCGGGTGTTCGTCCGTATTCGGGAATTATCAATCTGGCAGAACAAGGGATAATCACCTTGCAGATCGGTATTCACGGTGTTCCTGTAACATATGAAGCGGAATTGTACGATAACCTTCGTTTTGGTGCGTTAAAGGGTTATTATTATTCGAATTTAGACGATAGAGATAAATATTATTATAAGCGCGTATATCTCGGCTGTGTGCGTGCTGTGGATTACCTGTTTTCACTACCCGAGTTTGACGGTGGGAATTTAGCTGTTTGGGGCGGTAGCCAAGGAGGAGCTTTAGCCATTATAACGGCAGCATTAGATAACCGTGTAAAACATCTGGCGTCACTTTATCCGGCACTTTGTGATTTGACAGGCTATTTACACGGCCGTGCGGGCGGCTGGCCACACCTATTCAACGATTCTAATGCATCGTTTCTGAAAAAAGAAGAAAAAATCAAGGTGTCGGCATATTACGATGTTGTCAATTTCGCCCGTTCCGTTCAGGTTCCGGGATTTTATACCTGGGGCTATAACGATGATACCTGCCCGCCTACCTCTTACTATGCGGCCTACAATCAGATTAAAGCACCTAAGGAGGTGTATGTTGTTCAGGAAACAGGACATTGGACTTTTCCGCAACAGCGTGAGAAGGTCGAGGACTGGTTGGTGAAACAACTGAAATAAAAAAGGAGAGAGGTCGAAGCCTCTCTCTTTTTTTATGAAATCTCTGCAGCCGACGTCTGCGCCTGCCGATCAACTTTTTTGACCAGCCCCTGCAATACATTGCCCGGCCCGACTTCGACAAAATGTTCAGCACCGTCGGCCAGCATATGCTGTACGGTCTGTGTCCAACGAACTGCTCCGGTGAGCTGTGAAATAAGGTTGGCCTTAATCTGAACAGGATCGGTATATGATTTGGCATCTACGTTTTGATAGATAGGACATATAGGCACTTTTATTTCGGTGGCTTCTATTGCTGCCTGTAATTCTACCTTGGCAGGTTCCATTAATGGTGAGTGAAAAGCACCACCCACATTGAGTTTCATGGCTCTTCTAGCCCCTGCCTCTGTAAGTAGCGCGCATGCTTTATCGATACCTTCAATAGACCCTGAAATAACCAGTTGTCCGGGGCAGTTGTAATTAGCGGGAACGACCACCTCCTCTACCTGTGCACAGATCCGTTCCACAATCTCGTCGTCTAAGCCTAAAATAGCCGCCATGGTCGAAGGCTCCAGTTCACAGGCCTTCTGCATCGCATTGGCCCGTTGTGCCACGAGCTTAAGTCCGTCCTCAAAGGATAATGCTCCCGCAGCCACCAACGCGGAGAACTCCCCCAAGGAGTGTCCGGCAACCATCGTCGGCTGGAAATTATCGCCCATAGCATTGGCGAGAATAACCGAATGCAAAAATATAGCAGGCTGGGTAACTTTTGTTTGTTTCAGATCTTCCCCTGTGCCTTGAAACATAATATCTGTGATACGAAAACCCAATAGGTCATTCGCTTTTTCGAATAAGGCTCTCGTGTCATCATTCAAGTTGTATAGGTCCTCACCCATTCCTACGAATTGGGCGCCCTGACCCGGAAAAATATATGCAGTTTTCATGCTGTAGTTGTTTCTGTTTTATTCCTTTTTAATTATTTCGCACAAATATAATAAAATCTAAATCCCAAATCGAGGTTGCCGTGTTTCCGACCCTCGGGACAAGCCGTACTCCTCGCCATGACGATTGCCGGTTAATCTTCAGGTACAAAGGACAGAGACAGGAGTCGTTGAGGGTCAAAAAACTCAACGGCCAGCGCTTGAATATCTTCCGCTCTAACCTCGTCAATTTTTGTAAATACCTCCGCCAACGTTACCACACGGTTATAATCCAGGATGTTTTTTGCTTCCGCAATAATCATACTCATCCGGTTCTCCTCTGCCAGTGCAATCTGCCCTTTGAACTTTTGTTTGGCACGCTGCAATTGTAAACCACTCAACGGTTGGTCGCGTAATTTTTGCAGTTCCTTCTGGACCAGCTTAATCGCTTTGGGTAGCTTTTCTTCATCGGTTCCTAAATAGATGCTAAAGTTACCCACATCGCTATACATCGTAAAGTTCGATTCGATGGTGTAAGCTATGCCGTATTTCTCGCGAATACCCAGATTTAGGATCGAGCTCATACCCATTCCGCCCAGCAGATTATTGAGCAAGAGCATGCTCATCTTCCGTTCGTCGAAATAACCAAAAAGTTGCGCTCCTATCATATAATGTGCCTGATTGATGGGTTTTTTGATGATGCGGTGTTCGCTGGGACGTAGCTGAACGGTCTCGTGGTGTCTGGGTGTAGTATTGGAAGGGATATGTCCAAAAATCTTCTGACTTAATTTTTCCACCTGTTTCAGCGAGTAATCACCCGAAATGGCAATTATTATCTCGTCGGTATGATACGCCTGTTGGATAAAGTGCAGTACATCGGTACGGGAAAGACTCTTCAGATCATCCTCCAGTCCCAAAATGTTGTGGCCCAATCCCGATCCCTGAAAGAGCATGTCTTCAAAATCGTCCATGATCGACTCTTCGGGACTATCTGCATAGGAAGCAATCTCGTCGAGAATCACACTTTTCTCTTTTTCAAGTTCGTGAGCCGGGAACGTCGAATGGAAAAGAACGTCTTCAAAAAGATCCATGGCCCGCTCCAGGTATGGGTTTAAAAATGAAGCATGGATACAGGTATATTCTTTTGTCGTATAAGCATTTAAATCACCCCCAACCTGTTCTATGCGGTTGAGGATCTGGCTGGTGGATCTTTTTTCGGTGCGTTTAAATAAAAGATGCTCGATAAAATGGGCCATGCCGAATTTTCCTTCCTGCTCTATCCTTGAGCCCGCGTTGACAATCAGGCAGCAGTGTGTGATGGGCGAATTCTGGTGGTGCAACAAAATGCGTATACCGTTATCCAACTGGATGAGATTGTATTCCGTCATGAACATAAAATAAATGCCGTGCAAAGCTACGGAATTTATTCTCTCATATTTCCTATCTCTCTCTTATCGCTCGAGCCGCGAAGGGGCTTTATTACTTTTGGCCGCAAAAGTAATCAAAACTCGCTGCTTAAAATTTTTGGCTGTACGGATAGTGCTTCCCACTGCTATCGCCAAACCGGAACAAAGTGGAGCTCAGCGAAGCTAAACTTTTGAGGCAGCATTCTTTGCTTTTGTACGGATTCTGCTTTTTTTATCTTTTCTTTCTGCCTTATTCCCCTGTAACTATGTAACTCTAATATAAGGTTACAGGATTACTTAGACCTTAGCCTGCCTGCGGTAGGCAGGATTATCGAGAAGTGTAAAAAGAAGTAGGTAGCAAGAAAAGAAGCACAGACCATACAAAGACCTAAAAATGTCGCCTCAGCGGGTCGCGTGTAGCAGGAAGGAAGAGACGATGTAGCGAGCCGGTACAGCGACGAGTTTTTTGCCTATCTTTTTTGCGGAAAAAAAGTAGGAACTAATCGCGGCTTAAGCGATAAAAAGTAGAAAAAACAAGTAATTAGTGATTACAAAGCTAATTTCAGCTGCGGGTCGGTTACCCGGAAGGTACGGCGGTGATGGGGACTGAAACCATGCGTAAGGACAGCATTGCGGTGTACGACCGTAGGATACCCTTTATTGGACTGCCATTCGTATACCGGATAATCTTGGGCGAGTTGATGCATATATTCATCCCGGTAGGTTTTTGCTAAAATCGATGCAGCAGCAATCGAAAGATACTTGCCGTCGCCTTTGATGATACATTCATGGGGAATGTCGGGATAGGGGATAAAGCGGTTGCCGTCGACCAAAATAAACTCCGGGTTTACCTGTAACGCATTTAATGCCAGGTGCATCGCCCTGTAGGATGCATTGTGAATGTTGATTTTATCGATCTCCGCGGGAGAAATACTGGCGACAGCATAGGCCAGTGCCTCCTGCTCGATGACCGGGCGAAGTGTCATCCGTTGCTTTTCAGAGAGTTTTTTTGAATCATTCAGTACAGGGTTATAATAATCTTTCGGAAATATCACGGCAGCAGCAAAGACAGGTCCTGCCAGACATCCTCGGCCTGCTTCGTCACAACCTGCTTCGATCAATTGCTCTTGGAAAAAAGATAATAACATTATTGATGAATAAAATGTAACTTCTCTGTGATGATTTTTTGTTAACGTTTATTTACATTACAATTTCTTTCTTTTGTGTCGTATAGGAAGTTGTTAACGCAAAAACGGCAAAACTTTTGTGTAAAAATAATCATTTGGGATGATGGATTAAAGAGCAAAGACGAAAGATTATGAAGTAAACATCAGAGAACATGGTAAGATATAAACATTATTTCTGGATCATAGGCATATTGTTGCCGTTGTTGTCTTTTTCACAAAAAAAGAAAAAGCCTGCCGATTATACGTTTTTGTCCCTGCCAAATGTCGTTGTAGATGGGGATCTTACGGAGTGGGAAGGTCATTTTTACCGCGCAGATAGCAAGCTGTGGCAATGTGCCTTGTCGCGTGATGCCGATCATCTCTACGCCGCTGTCGTGATTAAAGATCCGGCATTGCAGAATGAAGCTATCCTTCGGGGGATTGTATTAAATATGAGTTATAATCACAAAAAGAAAGACGGTGCGCAGCTGATTTTCCCCTTGGCCGATCGGGAGAGCCTCCGTGCTATCCGGCAGGATGAAGATCATGATAGGAAGAATATCAAACAAGATCTGCTGCATACTACGCGAGGTTATTTTGTCCGGGGGTTTACGAAAGTACGGGACGGGCTGCTGTCTCTTCACAACGATTACGGTATTCAGGCGGTCGCTAAGATCGACAGCAATCAATATTTACGCTACGAAGCGGTAATCCCGCTCGACCTGATAAAATTCAAATCGGATGAAATCGCCGTGCAGCTCCTGATCAATACACAATACCATCAGCTGCAACAGGCGACAAAAGAACGCACGCCGAATTACAGCGGCATGTATGGTATCTACCGCCCCGTAGGGCCTACATTAAGAAATCCTTATAGCGAGGAAACAGAAATCTGGGTAGTCGACACTTTAAAATAAGCATAGAAGCAATGAATAAAAAATATAATTCTGGCATTTTAGCCATAGCCTTGGTCATGCAAGTATTGTTTGCGCAAGGTCAATCCGGAAAAACTGTGCAGGGGCTACTGCGGGATACAGCCTTTCGTGTAATTGCTGGAGCTTCCGTGCAACTGACTTCTCCTCAGGATTCCTTGGTGACCAGTTCTTCTGTAGGCGGTGTTTATACCTTCAATAATGTGCAGGCAGACCGGTTTATTGTACGCGTAAATAGTATTGGTTTTGAACCATATGAAAAGGAGATTGATTTTCCAAAAGGTGAATCTAAGATGATGATTCCTTCCTTTGTGCTTGTCGGTATTCCGAACATGTTGGAAGAAGTCGTGATCAATGGGGTAATCACCGTACAGGTAAAAGGTGATACGGTAGAATATTCAACGAAAGATCTAAAGCTTCGGGAAGGAGCACTGGCGGAGGATGCCTTGAAAAAATTACAGGGTGTAGAGGTAGATAAGGACGGCAATGTAACTGCACAGGGGGAAGAGGTGACCCGTGTCCGAATCAATGGTAAGGATTTCTTTGGTGGGGATGTGAAGACCGCGACACAAAACCTGCCTGCTAATGTAATCGAGAAAATGCAGATTATTGACGATTACGGTGATATGGCCAATGTAACCGGCAATAAATCGGGTGACTCCGAAAAGGTATTGAATATTGTGATCGATCCAGAGTATAATAAAGGATATATGACAACATTACGTGTTGGTGGAGGAACCGAAGAACGGTATCAAGCTACGGGCATGTGGATGGGGCTCAATAACAATACACAAGTGTCCGTCTTGGGCAACCTGAATAATATGAATGCGCGTCTCTTCGATTTTCAGTCCATGGGCGGCGGAGCACGCCGGCGGTCGGGCGGTGGTGGCGGACGTTCTCGGAGTGGTGGAATGTTCGGCGGTTCAGAGGGGATTACCAATACAGGTTCCATCGGCGTGAATATCCGACACGATTTTAGTGAAAAGCTCAAAACATATGGGAGCTACTCGTACGGTCGGGATGACAATGATTTGGTGACCAACTCGTTTACGGAATACATTGGCCAGGATTTGACCGAAGAGATGGATAAAGAGAATAACAACATCCGGGCCAACCACCGATTTGAAGGTAATCTTGAATGGAACATTACCGATAAGGATTATATCAAGATTACGCCGCAGTTGGGCTTTGACGATAACAGCTCCGATGGAAATTCGCAGTCTACATTCATTGAAAAATCGATCTTAGACAACTTTCAGGATCAGACATCAACAAGCAGTTCCACAGCACCGCGTTATAATTTCAGCGGTTTGTATAACCGAAAGTTGAGCGACAACGGAAGGAATCTATTTATTGACTTTAACTACGACAATGCCGTTACGGAAAGTGACTTCACTGAAATTTTGGATCAAAAGGTGTATGATCCGGCAAATCAAGGGGAACAGATCGGATCGGTATATGAAGAGGCGATTCGGGATGCTCAGAATAAAAGTTGGAATGCTGGGACCTCAGTTGCTTACACAGAACCCCTTTCGGAGAAAGGTCGCTTGGAGCTCACCTACGATTATAACATTAACGATTACGACAACTTTGATAGACAGGATCAGCATGCTGAGGATCAGGACGGTAATGATTTAAGTAATCCCCGGCTAAATTACGATTATAACTACGATTACCAGTTCACGACACACCGTTTCGGAGCAAGCTACCGGTTTGAAAACGATAAGGTGAAATACTCGTTTGGCGCATCCGTGCAACCATCTTTGCTGCAAGGGGATGCTTATAGCTCGGAGAGGCACGAGATCATTGAGCGTAAGAATTTTAATTTTGTACCCATTGCCCGTTTTGAATATAAGTTCTCGCGGCAGTCGAATTTAAGCATACAATATTCGGGAAGATCCACCGAACCGACGGTTTCGCAGATATTACCTTTTGAAGTCTCTACAAACCGTACACGGACGACCATTGGTAATCCGGATCTGGATCCGGAGTTTAACCATAGCGTGAATTTACGTTACCGTGCAGGTGATTTCCAAAAGGGGAAAACCTTCTTTGCCTTTCTTCGTGCCGAGTTGACACAAGATAAGATTGTGTCGCTGAACAGTAGATACAATGTTTCCGGTCAAGGGCTTTTTCAGGAGATCGGTTATCGGAATGAGAGTGACCCTGTATATAGCATACGTTCTTTTTACCATTACGGACGTTCGCTGAAAGACAAGACCTATAATATCATGTATATGGGAGGGGTGACGTACAGTAAAAATATTTCTTATCTGGCGACGGAAGAAGATACCCCGTTGGAAGACTACGGAAAGAATATCACCAATAATACGATTTTGATGCAGAACTTATTTTTCCGCTATAACCCATCCGAAAATCTGGAGTTAAATCCCGGTGTGCGCTACTCGTATAATATCACTAATTCTTCGCTACCACAGTTTGAGGCGCCAAATATAACGTCTATTGCGCCATCTTTTATCGGGTCGGTAAATCTCTCGCCGACGACGATTTTTGGGGCGGATGTGTCGAAGTCTTTTAACAAGGGTTATTCGGATAATGTCAATCCGTTCATCATCAATACCTATATCGAACAACGGCTCTTAAAGGGACAGCGTGGTACCATCCGTCTTCAGGGCTTCGATTTGTTAAATCAACAGGTCAATATCAACCGTACCGTAGGTGAGGTGTTGACAGACAGCCGTACCAATCGTCTGGCCCGCTATTTTATGCTGACATTTACTTTCCGTTTACAGAAATTTTCGGGCATGGCACCGCAACCGGAGCAAAGATTTCCGGGAGGTATGCGACGTCCAAGGATGTAATCTCCAGGAGCTGAGTAAAGCAGGGCTTATGCAGGTAGCACAAGCTCTCCGTTTGGCTAAAATGCCGCCTTAGCCAGATGGGGGTTGCAGGAGGAGGCACTACCATTGTAGCATCTGGGTACAGCGGCGAGTTTTTTGCCTATCTTTTTTGCGGAAAAAAAGTAGGGCCATGTCGCGGCAGCGACGGAGAGGATGAGCAGTGGCAAAAAAATGATGAAGACCCGATTGCCCTGCTGAATAAAGAGGCATTATATACAAAACCAATAAAAATGATTATCTTTACATGGTTAAAGTAATTCAATCATAAAATGACTATTTACGAGAAAGTAGAGCAAGCTTTAGATAGTATGAGGCCCTATCTCCAGACAGATGGCGGGAATGTGCGTATTGAAGAGATTACGAGTGACAACGTGGTGAAATTGAAGTTGTTGGGGACTTGTGCGAGCTGTTCGATGAGTATCATGACTTTTAAAGCCGGGTTGGAGCAAGCGATCAAAAAGGCAGTTCCCGAAATCGTTGCTGTAGAAGCGTTGAACATTACGGAAATGGATGATCCGAATGCCATCAATCCGAATCAGTTGTAATACTCTTGTTTCAGCGGCTTAACACATTTTAACAGCGTGTGCGTGAATATTTGTTTAGTTTTGTTAAAGTGCGACGTTATCAAACATACCTACTGGTTTTTTTCCTATGTCTTAGCGGATACCTATCGTTTGGGCAGGAAAGGAACATCCTGCAATTCAGTGGGCTGATTACTTCTGCCAACAATGCCGACCTGCCTGTAGCCTTTGCCACCATTAAGAATATTTCATTCCGGGACCAGACATTTATTTCGAATAATGATGGTTATTTTTCTTTCGTTGCGCATGCCGGAGATACGATATCATTTACAAGCGTGGGCTTTAGTCCACTGACCTATGTCATTCCAGACGTGCAGGGTGATAAGTTTACCGCACACATCCAGATGCGCAGCCTCGTTATCGAACTTCCTGCCGTGACACCTTATCCATGGGCCAGTTATGAAGACTATCTGGTCGATTTTATGGCACTGAAACCCGGCGACGATCCGGTAGCCGCTGCAAAGCGGAACCTGAGCCCTGAAGCCATGGCGGCTTTAGCCCAGATTGTACCACGGAGCGCAGAAGAAATTCAAAGCTACCACTCCTTACAACGGCATACGATTATGAGTAATAAGCATATTAACCAACGGATGAATAACCCCTTGTTGAACCCGTTCGCTTGGGGAGAACTCATAAACCAGATACGAAGAGGAGATTATAGCCGCGAAAAGCTGAAGTATTAGTTTGTTGTCCTCTGTGCCGGACGGGCAGGTACTTTTTTCATAAAATGTCTGTCTTCAACGGCATTCAAGAGCTCACTTCGTTCGGTTTGTCTTGCCAAAAGGTACCCAAAAGCGTGTCGCTGTACCGGCTCGCTACATCGTCTCTTCCTTCTTGCTACCCGCGACCCGCTAAGGCGACATTTTTAGGTCTTTGTATGGTATGTGCTTCTTTCTTTTCTTGCTACCTACTTCTTTTTACACTTATCGACAGGGCAATCGGGTCTTGCGTTATGCAGGTAGCACAAGCTCTCCGTTTGGCTAAAATGCCGCCTTAGCCAGATGCGGGTTTCAGGAGGAAGCACTACCATTGTAGCATCTGGGTACAGCGGCGAGTTTTTTGCCTATCTTTTTTGCGGAAAAAAAGTAGGGCCATGTCGCGGCAGCGACGGAGAGGATGAGCGGTGGCAAAAAAATGATGAAGGCCCGATTGTCCTGCACTTATCGATAATCTAAGGTCTAAGTAACCCTGTAACCTTCTATAAACTATTGATAAAGCGAAATAAATAATCGTATTTTGTAGATAGAGGATATCGAAAATATGAAAGGATCTCTTTGGACCGTATGTTTTATGCTTTTGTCGGCTGTATCCGGATATTGTCAACAGAATATTCAATTTACCCAATATATCTTTAATGCACTGAGCGTTAACCCAGCCTATGCAGGTTATAAAGAGGAATGGTTTGGTCAGCTCGGACTCCGTAGCCAGTGGGCCGGATGGCGAGGAGCACCAAAAACCGGTTCAATATCGCTGGATGGCGTTTTGGATGATGTGCAACGCCGTCATGGCGTAGGCGTGCAGGTTATTGGCGATCAGCTTGGCGCCCAAAGTGCAGTCAGTGTATATGGGCATTACGCCCTGCGGTTACAGCTTGATCCATACGATAGGCAACGGTTGAGCTTGGGTGTTGCTGCAGGATTTACCCAATATGGTCTTGATGGCAACAAATTAGAGTATAACGATAAAGGCGATGAGTCTATACCATTAGGCGTGATAAGCACTTGGAAGCCGGATATTCGCTTAGGGGTGTATTACAGTAACCCCACATGGTATGCGGGTGTATCGGTACAAGATCTTTTTGCAGGAACTGAAAGTGACCAGGATTTTCAATTCAGCAAAAATACTACCGAAAGCATCTATCGTAAAGTACAAGGTTATTTTATTTTCGGACTTCTACTGGAGCTAGAGCGTGATCTTCTTTTACGTCCAAGTCTATTGGTGAAAGATGATTTTAGAGGACCAACGGCTATGGACCTCAATGCGATGTTCATTTTTAATGATCGTTTATGGTTAGGAGCTGGCTATCGTATGCGTGCGCGAGTTTTTTCTCGTGATTATAGTGAATACACGGTTAATAAACTAAGTGCTTTGAACGCGATCAGCGGCATTGCACAATTCTACCTTAACCCCAAATTTGCGATAGGGTATTCTTATGATCATATGCTTAACAAAATGGCAGGCCTTCAGTCCGGCACACATGAACTGACCTTAGGTGTGAAGTTTGGGCAGCATAACCGCCGCATTGTAAGTCCAAGGTTTTTTTAACCGACCGCGATGGTTGATTTGTCTTGTGCCATGTGATCCAATAGTGTCGGGTTGAGGATATCACAGGTTTTTAGTAATTCCCGTACAGGATATCTTTTTACCACTTCAATCAGTGCTTGAAGATGACGATCGTGATGAAGATCGGTGCCCACAAAATCATACATCCCCGATTTGATCATCGTCAGAGCGGCTACCTTTACTTCCGTACCGTAATACCGACAGATAGACAGTAAGTTCATCTGTAATAAGCAACCTGCATCCCGTATCTGTTTGTACATGTTAAAATTATAGTGGAAATAACTGTATCGTTCCGGATGTGCTAATATAGGTTTGTAGCCGAGCTTCTGAATATCCGAGATGATCTGGAAAAGACTTTGTGATTCTGATAAATACGACATTTCAATTAGCACATAGCCACCCGGCATCACGCAGAGATTGTCTTTTTCGATCAAGTGTGGCAACCCATGGTCAATCATATGTTCAGCAGCCGCAAAAACCTGGGTTTTGTTGCCTGTCTCTTGTAAAGCTTTCCGAAGCTCTGTACAGGATTTGGAGATTGTCGATTTTGTATTGGAGTATACATCCTCCATCACGTGTGGTGTGCAGATGAACTTGTGAAGCCCTAATGTATTCAGCCCCTTGATAAGCGACAATGACTGGTCTACATTAGAGCTGCCATCGTCTATTCCCGGTAAAAGATGATTATGCATATCAACTTCCAAAAAAGCTAATTTACCTAGAACTTTTACCGTTGGGCTGTTCTGTCCGTTTTTAAATAAACGTGATATAAAATTCATATTTCAACTAATCTTTATAAGGCATCCATCTTTATAACGATATGTTACCCCCAAATGCTACCTTTTTTTATTTTAAAAATGGTCTAATGTTTTTTCGTCGGTATAAAATTAGCAAGACAAAAGTCGTGCCATCTGTTAAAAAATGTAATGTAATAATCGTGTGTACGATAGAGGAAAGGCGTCGACATTCGGGTTTTTAATTGTTGAGTTTTTGCATTAACTTAGTCCTCGATTGACAAACGGTAATAAAATCAATCGAAAAAGACTATGAACACCCAAAAGGAAACCATCACAAAAAAAAGAAGAGATTATAATCCCGGTCCCAGGGTGGGGATTACATTCTCTACATTTGACTTATTGCATGCAGGACACATTATGATGTTGGCTGAGGCCAAACGTCAGTGTGACTACCTCATATGTGGATTGCAGATGGACCCTACGTTGGATAGACCCGATAAAAATAAGCCGACACAAACTGTGGTGGAACGCTATATCCAACTTCGGGGATGCGAATACGTGGACGAAATTGTTCCCTACTCTACGGAGCAAGACCTCGAAGATATTTTACGTTCCTTCAAATTGGATGTGCGTATTGTCGGTGATGAATACAAGGATAAAGATTTTACCGGTCGCAAATATTGTGAAGAGAAAGGTATAGAGTTGTATTTTAACAGCCGTGACCACCGCTTTTCCAGTTCGGGCTTGCGCCGTATTGTTGCGGAGAAGGAAGCGGAGAAGAACGGAAAACAAAAATAAACAGATGACTAAAACCATATTAATAACAGGTGGTGCAGGATTTATCGGGTCACATGTTGTACGGGAGTTTGTAACCAAATACCCCGATTGCCATATCATCAACCTGGATGCTTTGACGTATGCCGGCAATCTGGAAAACCTGAAGGATATAGAACACCGGGCAAATTATACTTTCGTTAAGGCAGATATCAGGGCGGACAGCGCAGTGCAGGCTATTTTTCAGCAATACCAGCCCGATGGGGTCATTCATCTGGCCGCCGAATCGCATGTAGACCGCTCGATAACGGATCCTACGGCATTTGTAATGACAAATGTGATCGGTACAGTCAATCTGTTGAATGCAGCCAAGGAATTATGGAAGAACAATTACGAGGGTAAGCGTTTCCATCATGTTTCCACCGATGAGGTATATGGGGCCTTGGGTGATACCGGCCTGTTTACGGAAGAAACGAGCTATGATCCCCATTCTCCCTACTCGGCTTCTAAGGCTTCTTCTGACCATTTTGTGCGGGCGTATCAGGATACGTATGGGTTGCCTGTGGTAATCACAAACTGCTCTAACAATTATGGCCCGAACCATTTTCCCGAGAAGCTGATCCCCTTATGTATACATAACATTTTAAATAATAGGCCGCTTCCTATCTATGGAGATGGAAAATATACGCGGGATTGGCTGTATGTCGTCGATCACGCGAAAGCTATAGATTTGGTCTTTCATGGCGGTAAAAATGGCGAAAGCTACAATGTCGGTGGTTTCAACGAGTGGCAGAATATTGATTTGGTCAAAGAGTTATGTAAACAGATGGACGAAAAGCTCGGCAGGCCAGCAGGGACGGCAGCGCAGCTGATAACCTTTGTTAAGGATAGACCGGGACACGACCTACGTTACGCTATTGACGCGACAAAAATCAATCAAGAATTGGGCTATCGGCCGTCGGTTACCTTCGAGCAGGGATTAAGCATCACGATCGATTGGTATCTGAATAATCAAGAGTGGCTGGACAACGTGACCAGTGGCGACTATCAGCGGTATTACGAGAAGCAGTATGAATAGGTATGGAGGTGGTGGGGGTGATGAAGGTGATGAAAGTTATTCTATTGGAACTACGTAACTTCGTAACTGTGTAACCCTGTAACTGTGTTAACTACATGAAACTAACAGAAACAAAACTACAAGGCTGCTATATTCTGGAGCCTACTAAATACGGCGATAGCCGGGGATACTTTTTCGAAAGCTTTAACGAGCGTGTCTTTCAGCAGATAAGTGGTACTTCCATCCATTTTGTGCAAGATAACCAGTCTTTTTCGACAAAAGGCGTGTTGCGGGGGCTGCACGCCCAAACAGGCGAATATGCCCAGGCTAAGCTGGTGCGGGTGTTGCAAGGCGAAGTGCTTGATGTGGCGGTAGATGCTCGTAAGGATTCACCGACCTTCGGTCAATATGAAGCCGTTCGCCTCTCGGCGGAGAACAACCTGCAGCTTTTTATTCCACGAGGTTTTTTGCATGGTTTTGTCGTGTTAAGCGATACCGCTGAATTTTTCTACAAGTGTGACAATTTCTATCACAAAGAATCCGAGTGTGGTGTTAAGTTTGACGACCCCGACTTAAGGATAGATTGGGAACTCCCGCATGAAGAGTTGATCATCTCCGATAAAGATGAGATGCTGCCTTTTTTTAGTCAAACTTTTCAATGACATACTCATTAACCCGGTTGGCTCGTTTGTACACTTTTTCAGCCCGCTCGTTTAGGTCATTATACATGTCGAATACCTGCTTACCATACGCAAAATAATCCCTTTGCAGCTGCCTTACTTCGCCATGGGCACCAAAAAACTCCTGCTGATCCCTATCCAGAGAAACAATGTCTACCGAAACTTCCTCGTAGCGTCGATACACCTGGTGTATCAGTTCGTTGTCACCGGGAGCGCACCAATCTTCGTGGTCGTAGATGAAGTCAGCCCAGTTGTCAAACCACTTCCATTCCGGCATCAGGTCTTTGTACAATTCCTGCATGTCTGTGATGTGGGTGTTAACTTCTGCTCTAAACTCACCGATACCGATACTGAAATCCTTATCAACCGGTGGCAGCTCCACGTTGTCGACCAGTTTGAATCCGGCCTCCAGAAAGCTCACCTGATGTTCGATAGGTAACAACCTATACTCCAGTTCGGTTATCTGTACATCAAGTTCATACAAACTGTCTTTATGTGTCAGCAGGTTTTGTTTGGTTTCCCAAGTCTTGTCGTGCATGGCATAGTAGGCATCAAGAGCTTCCTTTTCAAACTCGGGGGGCTGTTTTGTGGTGTCAAATCGGAGTACAATCGGGCGAAGTGGGTGTTCTTTAACAATGATCTTCATGTGTATGCAATGATATGTTTTTTTTACGATATATACGATAAGAAATGGCTATCCGAAAAACGCTTTCGGACAGCCATTCTCTGCTCGCAGCTATAATGCGAAAGTGGATATTACATCCGAATAGTTAGGGACTGTATCCCTGCCCAGATAAGTCACCCGGAATTCGTATTCCTGAAACGCTTCCAGGTTGTCGATTTCCAGTACAGCCTTGGTACTTAATATTCTTTCCCATGCTGTATCGACTCCTTTTTTGCGGTATTCAAACTGGTAATAACGGGCCTTCTTCCAGGGCGTGACCTTTGCCTGCACCCGCAATGTCCCCAGCCCATCAGGCTCCACACGCAGGTGGTTAGCCTTCGGGTTTCGCTCGGTATCAAAAACTGGCTCTTTAGAAGGTGTAAAGCCGGCGCTTAGAATAAGGGTCTCGTTGCCCTTGGCAATGGTATCTACGTATTTGCTTAATTCGTAGATCACATTTTCCAGCTCCGCACGCTTTTCGTTTCTTGCCGAAATGGCAAGCCTGTCGTTGAATAACGCGGCTGTTACACTGTTCCGAAAGACAGTGATCGCTGCCGTTAATGTTGCCAAATCTGGTGTTGGCGTTTCAAATATATCGCTGTTCGTAGCGATATTCTCTGCGATGTCCTCTGCAAACTGAATTAACTGTGCTGCATCGAGGTTTTTGAATTGTGTTGTTGGTCTTCTCATAACCTTACTTTTTTAAATTTTGTTAAACAATTAATTTATACTTCTATGTTAGCTAACGGTACAAAGATGGGAACAGACCCTGGCAAAAGCAGAAAAATTACGGGACATAAAACAGGGGAGAACGAAAATGTTTTTGTCCCATTTTTCAGAATATCATGTAACTTGTTGACTATTAGTGTTTTTTTTGGATAGCGTTCAATGCGATTCAACTAAAGGTGAGTATCATCTGACTCTAGTCAAAAGTGATTGAACTCGAGTTTGATCTGATTCAACTAAAGGTAATCGCTGTCTGACCATAGTCAAAAGCAATTTGACCAGAGTTCAATTCGATTTGACCAAAGGTAGGCGTCATCTAACTCTAGTCGAAAGTGATCGAACCAGAGGTTGATCTGATTCAACTCAAGGTAAACGGTGTCTGACCATAGTTAAAAGCAATCTGACCAAAGGTAGACGTCATCTGACTCTTGTCGAAAGTGATCTAACTCGAGTTCGATCTGATTCAACTAAAGGTAATCGCTGTCTGACTATAGTTAAAAGCAACCTGACCAGAGTTTAATCCAGTTTGACCAAAGGTAGACGTCATCTCACTCTAGTCAAACGTGATTGAACTCGAGTTCGATCTGATTCAACTCAAGGTGAGCGCTGTCTGACCATAGTTAAAAAGACACCTATCTGAGGTCAAAACCCAGACGCATCACGAGGTTTTGATCGACTTCGGTTTTTGCGATCTTCTTCCGGGCTACTATTAAACAAGGTGGTGTAAGCCGCGATAAAGTCAGTCTTTTCAAAATGCAGATTGGCAGCTATCTCCGCTAACGGGCGATCGCCCTGCCGGAGCCATTCCCGCGCTTGATCAAGCCGGGCAACCTGAATCATCTGGCTAATCGTCGTTTTCTTCTGACTAAAGGCACGTGTCAGCGTCTTTTCGGTAACGCACAACTGATCGGCAATTTCCTTTCGTGGGATTTTACGGAATAAGATATGTTGCTTAATATAATCCAGCGCTCTATAGTACAAAGCTACCTCGGTATTGTTGGCCTTATCTTCGAACGCAGCAAGGTCTTCTTCAAACAACTCGATCAATTGATTGACATGATATATTATTTTTGCAGACAAGGAGTAAGCACCGGCGCGCAACTGTTGGATTTTCTCCAAAACACGCTTTTGCTTATAGCCGATTAGGAATGCTTTGTCCAGCTGTGTCGGTTTTTGGGTGAAAAGGAATGTCGCAATCTTTTCGTATTCCGCCTGTAGTGCGGAGAGCTTAGGATCACGGATACCGATCAAAGATAACCAAGTTTTGCCCCGATCGATCTGAAGGATCGTACGCTCTCCATTGTTATGAAAACCGGTATATTCAGTAGCACCGAGATGTTGGATCGTGCCGTTGTTCACGATGGACTTCCCTAAAAATTGAAAGGACATCCACAACATATCTCCCTCATGAAGGAGCTCGAAAGCTTCCGGCCGCTCCAGGGTTCCCTTGAAGCCTATAACCCGTATATGCTCGATATCTTTATAAGTAGCCTGAAGCCCGGGTGCGATCCAAGCAGTTTCCTCAACCTCTAAAAACCGGAAATACAGGCCACTCGCCGGCGGAGCTTCGGGGTAATCCTCCGAATCAGATAGACAAGGTCTTAATATATGGTTAATGGTTGTGTCCAAATTGTTGTTTAAGTTACAATAATTTTTTATTATACTGTAGATGCTTTAAAAACTTTTTTAAATTAGTATTTTAATACAAGCGATTATGAGCGACGGTCCGATAATTACGGCACTGTAATATTCTAAAAAAGAAGCGGTACGAATATTAATATCATTTGCAAAATACCTTTTGTAAAGAACCCTTAGCTGTTTTGTTATATAACAGTCCCGATCATTGCCATGCAAATTCTGAAATATTGTATCAATTCTATAAAGAATAATAGCGGTTTTTAACGACCCAAAGGTCTATATTTGAGCTATTCTTCAAACATATGGATACTAATTTTCAAGCAGGAGCATTGCAAAGAGATATTACCCCTCCATTGGGCACACTAATCAATGGAGAGTTTCAAAGTAGATACGCCAATAAAATTCATGATCCATTGTACGCAAAAACGCTGGCGTTACAGCGTGGCAGCACGATATTGCTATTTGTGGTGGTAGACATCTGCGCTATGCAGCAGGATTTTTTAGATGAGGTGAAAGCTGAGATCAAAAAAATCACGGGGATACCTCCATCGCATATTTTGATTTCCGCGACACACACGCATTCTGCCGGAGCGATTACGGATCTGCTGATGGGCCACGCTGATCTGGCCTATCGACGAAAGCTACATCGAATCTTGGTAGATGCAAGCGTGGATACTTTATCTGTGCTCAAACCCAGCAAAATAGCTTTTGGTACTGTAGATGCACCAGAGCACGTATTGTGCCGAAGGTATAAGATGGCTCCCGAATACAAACCCTCCAATCCGGTAACAGGAGGATATGATTCTGTTAAGACAAACCCTTTCGGTATTGAAGAATACATTGTAGAAAGCAATTCAGAACCTGATACACAGCTGGCTTATTTGGCAATAAAAGGGTTGGATGATAGCTGGATATCCCTTTTGGCAAATTACTCGCTGCATTATGTGGGCGATGCTGAGCGTGGTACGATCAGTGCCGATTATTTTGGCTGTTTTGCCCACAGCCTGAAGCAGGGGCTAGCCCCTGAAGACGACTTTGTTGGGGTGATGAGCAATGGTACCAGCGGGGAGATTAATATCTGGGACTTTATGGGTTCTGCTCGTTATCCGAATGAAATGCATCAAAGAAGTGCCTTTATTGGCCGAGATTTGGCAGATAAGGTCTTGCAGGATATTCCAAATCTCCACTGGGAGGAAAATCCGGTTTTGGAGGTGTTGTTCGAAGAGCTACCGGTGGGCTTGCGAAAGCCATCGGAGTCGGAACTAGAATCAGCAAAACAAACCGTCATGGATACGGATTATGAGCATATTCAATTAGATGATGATGGCTATAGGCGGATCTATGCGAGAGAACAGGTGTTGTTGGCCGAACTTCCCGAGCAAAGAAACTTCCCAATCCAATCTTTTCGTATAGGATCGGGGATTATTGGTGCTTTGGGAGGTGAATTTTTTGCAGAGACCGGTTTAGCATTGAAAGAAGCAGCTCCCTTAGGTAAGTATTTTACCATTTGCTTGGCGAATGATTATGTAGGTTATGTTCCTCCTGTACATGAAATAGCGTTAGGCGGATATGAAACCTGGCGATGTCGGACGAGTTTTTTGGAGGAGATGGCCGAGGAAAAGATCAGAACAGCACTATTGCGGCAGATGGAGTGGCATAATAAATAGCCGGCAATCCCCTCCCCAATTTAAGGAACCTTCTAAAGTTTTTTAGTTGTCGACAAAGGATGAATTTCCTGTATTTAAGCGTCTTAGTTCTTTTTGAAATATAGTATCATTTATCAAGATAATAATTGTAGTTGTGCAATGAACATACAAATATCTTTGTATTGAAGCAGATCTATATGTAAATCCAAATTGACCGATAGGATTAAAGATAGCTTCCAATTTATAAAACTTAAAGAAAACGAATGTTATTATGTTTATTAAGAAAGCAAAATGTAAACGGATACACGTTAGGTGGTTGATGTGTGTCTTTATCTTGCTCAGTACGCATGCCTCTCTTCTTGCACAACAGGGAGGGCATCTTGTTCGTGGGCGAATTTTGAATGATAAAGGAGAACCTATACAAGGAGCTACGGTGACAGTCGAAGGAAGCAGCCGTGGAGTGTTGGCTGATGAGGAAGGACGTTACTCGCTTATGGTAGACAAGAATGGAAAGCTTGTTTTTTCTTATGTCGGTTTCACTACGCAGACATTGTCGGTCGAGACACGTACCGAGATTAATGTTACGATGAGGCCTGTAGCAGATGCCCTGGAAGAAGTTACGGTCGTAGCCTTTGGACAGCAGAAGAAAGAAAGCGTAGTCGGATCTATAACTACAGTTAAGCCTAGTGAGCTGAAAGTACCATCAAGTAACCTGACAACTGCCTTGGCGGGACGTGTCGCCGGTTTGATTGCATTCCAGCAAAGTGGAGAGCCGGGCGCGGACAATGCGGACTTTTTTATTCGAGGGGTAACGAGTTTTGGGTATTCCAACCGACCATTGATTTTGGTAGATGGGGTAGAAGTTCCTGCGACGGAATTGGCACGGTTGCAAGTAGATGATTTGGCAAGCTTCTCTATTATGAAAGACGCGTCAGCGACGGCATTATACGGAGCCCGGGGAGCCAATGGCGTGATTTTGATCACGACGAAAGAAGGACGTGAGGGAAAAGCCAGTATTTCCTTACGTTATGAAACTTCGGCTTCACAACCCACACAGAATATTGAGCTTGCGGATCCGATTACTTATATGGAGTTAGCAAATGAGGCGAGTCTGACGAGGGGAAGAAACAGGCAATATCAATGGGAACAGATAGAGCGGACTGCTGTCGGAGAAGATCCCATGATTTATCCGGCTACAGATTGGCAATCTTTATTGTTAAAAGATCGGACCTTTAATAACCGGCTCAATCTGAATGTCAGTGGGGGAGGTAAGGTTGCACGGTATTATGTGGCGGCGACTTACAACAAGGATAATGGCATGCTTAAGGTCGATAACCGCAACAACTTTAACAATGGTATTGATCTGAAAACGTACGGACTACGCTCCAATGTAAATATCAACTTGACAAAAACAACAGAAGCTATTGTTCGTCTCAATTCGACCTGGACGGATTATACTGGACCATTAGGTAGCGGGGCCGATTTTTACAAGCAGATTATGCGTACGGATCCTGTACTGTTTCCCGCCTATTATGAGCCGGATGAAAAAAATCGTACCACCGAACATATCCTGTTTGGAAATGCTGGCTCGGGGAATTATTTAAACCCTTATGCGAATCTGATGAAAGGTTACCGGGACTATACCAATGCCATGTTTTTAGCTCAATTTGAGGTTAAGCAGGATCTGGATTTCATCTTGAAAGGATTGAAAGCGAGCGGTATGTATAATACCACGCGGTACAATTATTACCAGGTGTCCCGTACTTATAGCCCATTTTATTACGCTTTGTCGAGCTATGACAAGCGAACAGGTGAATATGTACTGACAAATCTGAACCCAACGGTTGGTAAGGAATACCTGGATTATACCGAAGATTCTAAGCAGATTACTTCCGAGGATTATTTTCAGGGTATTTTGAGCTATAGCACGGATATTGGAAAAGACCATTCGGTCAGCGGTATGTTGGTGTATAATATGCAAAATAAAATTTCTGCAAATGCCGGTAGCTTGCAAAATTCACTGGCTAGAAGAAACCTGGGATTAGCTGGACGTTTTACGTATGCATTACAAAACAGGTACTTTTTAGAGGGAAACTTTGGTTACAATGGGTCGGAGCGTTTTGCCAAAGAGCACCGTTTTGGCTTCTTTCCGTCAGTGGGAGCAGCTTGGTATGTGTCTCGAGAGCCATTTTGGAAAAATGGCATACAGCGGGTCGTGTCTAATTTGAAATTGCGCGGAACCTATGGCCTAGTGGGTAACGATGCCATCGGTAGTCTGGATGACAGATTCTTCTATTTGTCTGAAGTCGATCCTAATATATCGAGTGCGGGTTACACCTTCGGGTCCGAATTTGGAAATAGGATATATGGTGTGTCAGAGGGACGTTTGGAGAACCGAGATATTACTTGGGAGACTTCACGAAAGCTGAATCTGAGTGCTGAAGTAGGATTGTTCAATATGGCTAATCTCGTCGTGGATGTGTACAAAGAGCATCGGTACAATATCTTAATGACCCGTGCGCATACGCCAAATACGATGGGGGTAGTTGTTTTGCCACAAGCGAATGTGGGGGAGGCAGAGAGTAAAGGTATAGATGTTTCTTTAGAGCTGAACAAAAATTTTGCCAGTGGCTGGTTTGTTTCCGGACGGGGGAATTTCACCTACGCGGAAGGTAAATATATCAAATATGAAGAGCCGGATTACAGTGCATTTCCGTGGCGCTCCCGTGTGGGCTTACCCATTGGGCAACAGTTTGGTTTTGTCGCCGAACGCTTATTTGTCGATGATGAGGAAGCTTATAACTCACCGCAGCAGTTTGATGAGGTATTAGGCGGCGATATCAAGTACAAGGATATTGATCAGGATGGTGTGATTACGAATCTGGATATGGTGCCTATCGGTTATCCGACGACGCCTCGGATGACCTATGGTTTTGGATTCTCGTTGGGGTATAAAGGTGTAGATTTCTCTTCTTTCTTTCAAGGGTCTGCCAAATCTTCATTTTGGATAGATGCGGCAGCTACGGCTCCGTTTGTAAGTTATAGGTCTCAAAAAGAGATAAATGATGGCTACCTTTCAGGTCTCGATTTACAGAATCAGCTCTTGCAGGCGTACGCTAACGATCATTGGTCCGAAGACAACAGAAATCTGAAAGCACTCTGGCCACGATTGAATGATATTACGAGTACAAATAATACCAAAGTAAGTACCTGGTTTATGCGGAATGGATCTTTTTTGCGTATCAAACAGGTTGAATTGGGGTATACTTTCAAGGAAACCTTGACCAGACGGATTGGGATAGACAAGATAAGAATGTATATCAATGGTACCAACTTGTACAATTTCTCCAAATTCAAGCTTTGGGATGTGGAAATGGGAAGTAACGGTCTGGGGTACCCACTGCAGCAGGTGTACAATTTTGGAGTTCAGTGTTCACTATAATTATGTGTCAGTTATGAGATTAGCAATAAAAACAGCTTTAATCCTTATCGTAAGCAGTTCGTTTTACGGTTGCCAAAAATATTTGGACGTTGTTCCGGATAATATAGCCACGATAGATGATGCCTATAAGGACAGGGTAAGTGCTCAGCGGGCATTAGCGACCTGTTATAATCAGATTCCTCGCAATGGGACACGCTATGATCCCGGTTTTGCCGCGGGCGACGATATTTGGATCCATCAGTTTCTTGATGATGGTGGTCTAGAACGTTGGAGGCAATATCATCGGGAGCTGGCTGTCAACGGAAATAATGTCACTCGGCCGCTATATAGTTATTGGCACAATATCGAAGGTGGAAATGCATTATGGAAAGCTATTCGGGATTGTAATACCTTTATTGCCAATGTACACAAGGCAAGGGACTTGGATAGCTATGAACGGGAAGAATGGATTGCTGAAGCAAAAACGTTAAAAGCCTATTATCACTTCTATTTGATGCAACTGTATGGACCGATTCCCATTGCCCGGGAAAATCTGCCCGCCAATGCCTCTGCAGAAGAGTTGATGGTCTATAGGGAACCTATTGACGATGTGGTGGCTTATATTGTACAACTGCTGGATGAAGCTATACCGAATCTGGATTTGGAAGTGGATAATATGGTGTCCGATGCGGGACGTGTAACGAGACCTGTTGCGGCAGCGATTAAGGCCAAAGTATTGGTGACGGCAGCCAGTCCTTTGTTCAACGGTAATCAGGATTATGCCAATATGATCGATAAGCGAGGTGTTGCCTTATTTAATACGATTGAAGATCCGAATAAATGGGCATTAGCCGCTGAGGCTGCCAAAGACGCTATTGATATAGCCCACGAGGCCGGGATTAAATTATATCATCATCAGACGACTTTTAATGTCAGTGATGAGACTATAGAGGTCATGCAGGTGAGCCAGATTATCGCAGACAAGTTCAATGAGGAGCGAATATGGAGTTTGTCTGATTTTAATAGCAGCAGTCCAAATATCCAAAATCTTGGATTGGAACTGCGCACGATACCGCGGCTCCACAGTGATCATCAAAACGTAGTGTACCAATGGTTTGTACCTACGCTTAAAATGGCCGAATTGTTTTATTCGAACAACGGGGTTCCAATAGAAGAAGATGTGGATTATGCGTATGACGATCGCATGACCCTCACTTTTGTGCCGCAAGACCAAGAAGCATATATGCAGCCGGGATACAGGACGATTGGTTTGCACTTGAACCGTGAACCTCGGTTTTACGGTTCTTTGGGCGTCGATGGTGGTTGGTGGTTTGGTTTAGGACGAACTGATGAAAATGCACAATGGCCTTTGGATTTCAAATTCAAATCCATAACCGGAGGAATGATCGGCAATCAGCGCTATACGACCACAGGGTATTATATCAAAAAATTATCCAATTTTATGTCGGCTTATACCGGCAAAGATACCTATGTTGGAAAGCCTTTTGATTTTCCTTTATTCCGTTTGGCAGATCTTTATTTACTATATGCGGAAGCATTGAACGAAAGTTTGCCTACACCCAATAGTGAAGTATATCATTTTGTAGATCTGATCAGGCTCCGGGCGGGGTTGAATGGTGTTGTCGATTCTTGGGCGCAGCATTCCAAATTTCCTCAAAAACCAACTACGAAAGAAGGGATGCGGGAGATTATCCGTCAGGAACGGAATATTGAACTCGCTTTTGAAGGGCAACGCTTTTGGGATCTGCGAAGATGGAAGAAATCCATCGAGTATATGAACCAACCTGTTCGGGGATGGAATATAGAAGGTGAAACACCGCAGGAATTTTATCAGGTAATTACACACAACCGCAGCCAGTATACATTGCGGGATATACTGTGGCCAATCATGCAGGATGAGGTACTACGAAATAAAAACCTGGTTCAGAACCCGGGATGGTAAGATTGGGAATTAGGAATTACGAATTTGTAATTGTGAATTTTCAACTCTCCATTTTCAATTAAAAACAAAAAGAGATGAATATGAAAAAAAAGATAATGTATCTGATCTTACCATTCCTGATTTGGGGATGTGGAGAAGATTATATCGGCCAATATGCCTTGGATGATATTCCACCCGGGCCGGTATCGGGAGTTTCTGTGGAAAATATCCCAGGTGGAAGCGTCATCAGCTATATAGTACCAACGGATGAAGATTTTTCTTATGTCAAAGCTGTCTATAAAGTCAATGGTCAAACTAAAGAACAAAAATCATCGGTCTTTAACCGGAAAATAACGTTGGAAGGTTTTGGCAAATCTGTCGCACAACAAATCGAACTGATAGCCTATGATAAAAGTGAAAATGCCTCTACGCCCGTTAAAGTAGATATTCAACCTTTGGATGCGCCGGTATTTGACATGATCGAGGGGGTGACAATCAAGGATGATTTTGGAGGTATACGTGTTGATTGGCAGAATCCTCACAAATCGGATGTGGTGCTGACGGTATTGACAACCACCGATCAGTATGGAGAAGAAGAATGGACAGAGGCGGATCGGTTTTATTCCAGTGCGGTAGCCGGAGGTGCCAATGTACGAGGATACAACGATGAAGAACGTTTTTTTGGATTATACTTTAGGGATCGCTGGGACAATTTTTCCGATACGTTGTATATAAAAGCCAAGCCTTTCTTTGAAGAGCAGTTAGACAAATCCAAGTTTAGTCGTTGGAATCCTTCGGGAATACCTTATAATGCTTATAATACGGTAGATTGGAAGATAGAAAACCTCTGGAACAACGTGATATCGGGAGGTGGCGCTGGTTTTGCGAGCTATACACATGATAATACCTTTAATATGGGACAGATGGCTAAGCTGAGCCGTATCAGAATTAACAACCGACCAGAGGAAACTACATTATATAATTTTGCCCATCCCAAGAAATTCCAGATATGGGGATCCAACCATCCCAACGTAAATGCGGATTTCAGTACATGGACACTATTGGGAGAATTTGATTCGTTTAAGCCTTCAGGATTGCCTTTGGGTGAGTTTAATGATGATGATTATAACTATGGACATGTCAATGGAGAAGAATGGAATTTTCCACTGGATATCCCTCCTGTACAATATATACGTTGGTATGTGATCGACACATGGGGTGGATCAGAGTATACGCAAGTTATGGAGATGACCTTATGGGGAGAAGTTCAAAAATAAATACAATAAATATGAGAACGATTATCATTAAATATATATCGTGGCTATGGGTTGGTTGTTTTGCCGTGCTTACTTCCTGTGACAGGATGAATGATCTGCATGACGAATACCTCCAACGGGGAGAAACAACGTACTTGGCCCGACTGGACCAAGTCAATATTCACCCGGGAAACAAAAGAGCGGAGCTCGTGTTTGTGAACAAAGACCCCAAAGCCCGGACGATGACAGTGTATTGGCGTTCCAGAACAGATTCTGTGGTATATACCATACCGGACAATAGTGTTGGGCAGGAACTGGAGGTGCAATTGCCTAACCTACCTGAGGATTTTCTGACATTCGAGTTGGTAACCACCACTTCGGATGGCAAGAGCAAATCATTAACGACCGAACTCTCAAGTAGAATATATGGAGATAATTATCGAGCCAGTCTAAATGCTCGATTGATTGATAAAGCCATCTATTTAGAATCTGCCAATGAGCTTGACATTACCTGGAAAGGTGTTTTTGAAGGTGCCGTTAATATTGAAATTGAATATGATGGTACAGATGGCAATACCCGAATGGTGGAGCTTCCGATAGAGGAGAGATCTATACTTTATCTCAATATGTTCGATGGAAATCTAAAGTATAGAACAGGATATCTGCCTACAGAGAATGCCATAGACACCTTTTATACGGAGTACAGCGATTTGCCATTCTCTGAGCTGTATGTGGTCGAAGGATTAACATTTAACGGGATTAATCAGTATATGACAATAGCGGATCATCCCGATTTTAACATTAGTTCTGGAGAAGTATTAAGTATTTCTTTATGGATCAAGACACCAGTAGGCAACAAGACTCAAAGACTCCTAATGAAACGTTATACTTCTACTACTGCTGATCCTGTTAATGGTAATACAGGATACGGTATCGCGCCTCTGTCTAATCGCCGTACCTACGCCGATTGGTATTATAGATCTGGCTCGAATCCAAATCCCGGCGGAGGAGCGAACGTACTTTCGGGAAATGACTATTATCCATTGGATACTTGGTTTCATTTGACAGCCATATTTGATTCATCCACGAAGCAAATAAAATTATACCAAAATGGAAATCTGGTCGGTACGGCGACTTTACCCGCGGCTGTTCCGGAAAACCCCAATGTCGTTAATATTTCCGACGTCCTTGTTGGAACATGGAAAGAGTCTTCCACTGGCTCTCTAAAAGAGTTTTTTAATGGTGAGATCGCATATCTGCGTTTTTGGAAAAAAGCCCTTAGTCCGGAAGATATCCTGCAAGATATGGCTAATCCGGTTACTGCAGAGACACCGGGTTTGGTCGCAGCCTATGACCTGAGAAAGGTACTAGGGAGCGGTACTGATCTGACGATTGCGGATATAAAAGGAAATCATACGGCTGTATTGCACGGCTTTAGCAGGCCATAGAATTTTATACATTAAGACTTTAAGATCCCTTGTCTATCTGAGGGATCTTATAAAAGAAAAAGAATAGGAAATGAATTGTAAAATAAAAGGTACATATATGAAAACTATTTTATTGAACTTGGTGTGTATGTTCGTCCTTCTGGACGCTACATCGTGCGCGAAGAAGACCGAAGATCCGAATACAAAAGTTGACGAGAATGCGCTGTCGCTTAAATTGATATTGCCTAATGTCGCTGCATCGGGGGCTACAGTACAGATGCAAGGACGTGGATTTGGGAATAGTCCGGAAGCTCTTCAAGTCAAGTTCGGCGATGTGATGGGCGAAGTATTGGATCTATCTAATGGTATTATTTCGGTGAAAGTCCCGGAATTGGCTGATGGGTCAAAGATCGGTGTATCTGTCGTAGTAGGAGGTAATACCTCTAACATAAAGTCATTCCGTGTGCGAAAAATAGAAGAGCCTGTAGTAGTGCAGAAAGATACCATCGAATGGATAGAAGACAAAAATCCCAATATAGCAGCTATCGAACATGGTATTATGTCTTATGATGAGCAGGTGGTCAAGTACATACGTAATGGACAACAGTTGTTAGAAGTTGAATTAAGTAAACCATCGTTGATCGTAGTGGCCGAGGAAGAGGTTGGCTGGGGCTTTTATCAGTTTCCTTCTATACGTCGCTCTTTGTCCGGACAATTAGCTGCTGGCTGGTCCATGAATCATGATAATGCGGAGAGCTACGGAAAACCATCGTCAGGCATCAATAGCGCTGTGTCGAATGATGGCGGGGAAACTTGGACAACGGTCGCCAAAGGACCTACCGGAGCGGGGATACTGCTAAGCAATGGGGATAGAATTGCTATCAGTACCCCGGCTGCTGTTCCATTAGAAGATTTAGAACTCCTGGATCCAGTGGCCACCTTGCAAGATCAATCGACCTACTCAAGGATATTCAAAATCTACGAGTACGATAAGTTACCGCTACAGTTGCAGGGCACATACCAATCTCGTATGAAAAAAGGACAGACTTCCTGGATTGCCGAACGAGGGGCACTGGTCAGTCCTAAATTAGCTCGATACGCTGACGGTAATGTATTTCCAGTGGTTTGGTGGGGTGATATACAGGAAATTTCCGATGGAGTATATACTTGTCCTTATCCCGGTTTCGAAATCAATTCAAGTGGCGGGGTAGACCCTGCAGGTGTCATCTGTTACAAGTCGACAGACTTTGGTAAGACCTGGGTGAAGCAAGGTAGCATTACTTATCAGCCTGACCTTTCCTTGGATCCGAATGGTAATAAGCGGAAAACACTTGGATGGACGGAGCCGGCTTTTGCAGCCTTAAAAAATGGCACTTTCTTATCTGTTCTTCGGACACAAGACGGTTTTGGAAAGGGCCCGATGTACTGGACAACTTCGACCAACAATGGCGTAAGCTGGTCTGCACCAAAAGTGTTTACCGGAAATGGGGTGCTGCCTAAGCTATTGGAACTGAATAACGGTGTCGTAGCATTGGCATCAGGAAGGCCGGGGGTGCAGTTACGTTTTATGCTGAATAATGATCCGAATGATTGGTCGGAACCTTTTGAGATGTTGCCTTGGCTAGAAGGAGAAGGTTCCTCCGCAGGTGACCCTACAGGTACTTCCTGTGGGTATACACAAATGTTGAAAATGGATGATAATAGTTTTTTGATTATTTATTCGGATTTTCAGTATAAAACACCTGAGGGGCTAACCCGCAAGGCTATCAAAGTAAGGAAAGTGACGGTTAAAAGGATATAACTCTGTCTAAATCGTAAGAAAAAATAGTGTGAACAATATTAAGTTGCAAATCACAATATATAATGAGAAGATACTACGGATTGCTTTTTCTGTTGACAGGATGTGCAGTGCAAACGCCGGTTGCCAAAGTGCAAGACGCGCGGTTTGATGCAGATAGGCAACCTTTGAAAGAAGGTATAGCTGCGTACGATAAAATGAATTATATCTATCAAAAAGATGGCCAGAATCTTTTTAAGATTAGTTTTGGTGAACCTATCGTCGTAGCCGTTGCCAATAAAGCTTATAAGTGGGGATTCTTTCAGTTCCCGAGTTTGTATACTTCAGACCAAGGTGAAATAGTTGCCCGGTGGAATATGGCCGATGATCATGCGGAAAGTTATGGAAAGGGAGGAAATGGCTTTGCTGTTTCAAAAGATGGGGGGAAAACTTGGGAACGACCTGCCAAGCAGCCTATCGGGGGAGGACTGGCATTAAAAAATCGAGAATTTTTAAATATCCATACACCGGCTGCTATTCCTCTTAAAGCGCTTAAATTGCCCGAACCTATTGCTACTGTCAGGGAAGCATATGGACGTACATTTAAATTTTGGAAAACAAAAGATCTGCCCAAGGAATTGCAGGGCGTGTATTTGTTGCGTCGGACAAAGGAAAGTAGCACTTGGACGATAGAGCATAATACCATCCTGGAACCTGATATGGTTCGATATTCGGACAATAATTTATTGCCTGTCGTATGGTGGGGCGATATGAAGTTAAAGACTGATGGTACTATTGTAGCGGGAGTATATCCTGGATTTACTTTTCAGAATGGCGCTGTACCTCCATCTGATGTTCCTTTTTATGAATCGCAAGATAATGGGAAAACCTGGCGGCTAATCGGTCGCATCCCTTATGCCTACGATCCGGTAAAGGATCCTAAAGGCGGCCAACGACATGCTTTAGGCTATACGGAACCTACATTTGAGATTTTGAAAGATGGCACGTATGTATGTGTGTTAAGGACGACCGATGGATTGGGAAACAGTCCTATGTACATTAGCCGGTCTGACGATGAGGGAAAGAATTGGACTAAACCGGTCGCCTTTACGAAAAATGGCGTATTGCCCAAGCTACGGCAATTGGATAACGGTGCTTTGATATTAGCTTCTGGTAGACCCGGAATGCAAATACGTGTCGCTCTGGATAAAGAGGGAGATACCTGGTCTGATCCCTTTGAAATGTTACCTTGGGTTGAAGGCGTGCATGAAAATAATATTTCGTGCAGTTACCCTGAAGTATTATTTACTGGAAAGGATAAGTTTTTGTTGATATACTCGGATTTTAGGTATAAAACTGAATCAGGAGAATTGAGAAAAGCCATTAAGGTTCGTGAAGTATCTATTAAACTTTTGTGATATATATGTTAGTTAGACTTTTTACTGTTGTACTTGTCTGTCTGGTCAGCAACTATGGCCTGTTTGGGCAGGACGGTATCATTCATTATAACCAGAATACGGGTTTTAGATTGTTGTTTGATTATCACCACCATAATCTTCCGTCGACCAAAGTAGGTAATCATATCGTTACCGGGAGTTGGTTGGATTCGGACGGGAGGTACGGTTGGAATGATTTTGTGCATACGAATACATTTGACCATTTGTATACTATCCTTTCCGATGAGTATGCCATATCCATGAGCCGTATAGCTTATAATGATAAGACGTTGAAAGACTATAATGGAGTTGTGATTTTTGCGGCAGATAATCCGGCATTGATTTCGGATGCAAAGGTGATAAGTGATCAGGAAATTGTGGTGTTAACCAATTTTGTGAAGAGGGGAGGTAGTCTCATGGTGATGTTGAATGCTGTAGAGAAAGACCGTTTTAACGAGTCTTTTGAAACTAAACAAGTGAAAAAATTGTTGCGAGGCTTTGGTTTGACGTGGAACAATGACGATACCCACTATTCGGACAATGTCATACCATCAGGACATTCCTATTTCTACGATGTGCCGGTATTTCATTATGGAGCGGGTTGCACACTTAAAGTATTACCGGAGGCGGAAAGAGCTGAAATTTTATTGGATGTCTATTCGGATAGTACATATCAAGATCGCTCGGTGTCTGGGGCTGGTATTGTGATGGTTCGGCCGGGCAAAGGAAAGGTAATCCTGGTGGGAGATGCAGGGTCTTGGACAGGAAACATTTCCAGACCTTGGGCCGATAACGGAAGGATCTTGACGCAGCTATTTCGGTATATGAAACCAGATCGAGGTGTACATCCTGCTGATTATTCGATACATCGGTCTTTACACTATGATGTCAGTGTGGCGGGGTTGCAGGCTGTTCCGGGAGCTAATTCTCTTTCTAAAATAAACCATACAGAATATAAGCTTTTCATGCCAAGACCTACGACTCAAATGCCTTATTTTGAAGCGACGGCAGCGTTGGATATTTCTGTTCAGAAGGATACATTCAGCAATTCTTTTCTTTCTGATATCTCGGTTCATAGTTTCAAATGGTTTGATAAATCAGCCGAGAATAATGAAGACCAAAAGATCTCGATGCGGATAAATAGGCAGGGAAAGATTTCGGACGTAAACACGAAAGGAGCGTACGCACAATGGCTGGCTCCCGATATCGCTATACTTTCGGCATTGTTGCCTACAGATGGACTACAACCGGGAGATAGATGGCAATCCGTAGAGAGTATCAGGATACCTGCTTTGCGCGCGACAGATCTACCGGCTGTAAAAATGAAAGAGCTGGATATCCACTATGAAAAAGATATATTGTATGAAGACACACCTTGTAGATTATTGGTGTCTTCTGGGGAAGCATGGTTGTCCGACTGGGGCATCACATTAGAGGATATATTGCCGGAAGAGGAGGTCAAGCGTGTCGGTAAATCGAATTACCGATTCTTGCACGAGCGTGGAGGCAAAATTCTGTTTAAACGTGAGCAATGGGTGGACAAGGAAACAGGTGTCGTGTTGGAGGGACGATTACAGACCCGAATAATTACCTGGATACAGGATAAACGAAAACCCGTGGGTATTCGTAACCTTGATAAAGATAATGAGTCCATCGTATCTATGGCAAATATGACGACATTTAAACTTAGAAGATAATGAGACAAAATTGTAGGAGATTAAGCGCTACTTTGTTTTGCTGTTTATTATTGACTGCTGTATCTGCACAAGGTAATAGTGGTTTGCGTAAAGTAAAGGATGTGATTGTTTATCGAGACACCTTGTTCTATAACGCTTTTCCGTCTGTCATAAAAAAGAAAGGTGGCGAACTTCTTGTCGCATTCCGACAAGCGCCTGACCGGCGTTTGTTAGGTGCTTCACACAATATGCATGTAGATCACAATAGTTATTTGGTGACTGTCAACTCTAACGATGGGGAAACTTGGACAAAAAATTCGCAGATACTTTATGCCCATGCCTTTGGCGGATCACAAGATCCTTGTTTGTTACAGCTTAAAGACGGTACGTTGCTTTGTGCGAGCTATGGCTGGACAACTGTAGATAAAAGTTTGATAGATAAATCGCCTAAACCTCTTTTCCATACGAATGAGTTTGTTTTTTTAGGAGGATATATGTTGCGGTCGACAGATCAGGGTAAAAGTTGGAATGGACCTTATTATCCTCCTCATATTCCTGATGAACGGCATGTAGGGCCATATGGAGAAGGTATATCTGCTTATAACCGTGGTGCCATGTTTGAAGCCAAAGATGGTCGTATACTCTGGGTAGCTGTCGCACACGATAGTATAGGGAAGACTTCGAACTATCTGTTAACTTCAAGAGATAAGGGACTGACATGGGAATATATTTCTATTGTCGCAAAAGATGAGCGGATATCTTTCAATGAAACTTCGGTCTATGAAACACCTAAAGGAGATATTGTCGCTTTCATGCGGACCGCTAATTTTGGTGATCAGGCTTGTATTGCACGGTCTACCGATGGAGGGAAGACCTTTTCCTGGCAGTCCATGGGCTTCAAAGGGCATCCGTGCCATGCTCTGAGGTTGCCGGACGATCGGGTATTGCTTGTCTATGGTTATCGGCATAAACCTTATGGTATACGTGCCCGTATACTGAATGCAGAATGTACGGATTTCGATACGGCAGAAGAATTTGTTATCCGAAACGATGGGGGCAACGGTGATATAGGCTACCCTTGGTCGGTACAGTTGGACGAGCAACGCGTATTGGTTGTTTATTATTACAATAAGGATAATGGAACGAGATTTATAGCAGGTAGCGTTTTGGAAATAGGATCTCAAAAAGGGAAATAAACGTATTCCAGAAGTATTTTAACTGAATTTGGCGAATACCATGATGAATAAACATTTGAAATACGCCGTATTGTTTACGATAGCGGTCTTGGTTATAGGATGCGGAAAAGGCAACGGTCCGGATAAAAAGGGGGAAGGATTGCCGGCTCCGGATGAGGGTACAAAGGAAGAGGTTTCAGGCAGCTATACCAATCCGGTTTTTGAGCCGATACTGGCAGATCCGACGGTCATTCGGGATCCCGGTACGGGTATTTTTTATGCAGTCGGTACGGAGGACAACTGGGGGGATGGCAAAGGCAGCCGGCTGATGCCCGTACTGAGGTCTACGGACCTGGTGAACTGGAGGGTATCGGGTGCAGCCTTTATTACCAAGCCCGCATGGAAGAACAGCGGTTTTCTGTGGGCAGCGGACCTCAACATGATCAACGGCATGTATTTCCTTTATTATTCCTATTCCCTGTGGGGGGACACAGATCCCGGAATAGGTCTGGCCACGTCTCCCGGCCCGTCTGTACCGTTTGTGGACCATGGCAAACTGTTTACCAGCAGTGAAGTGGGCGTGCCCAATTCCATCGATCCGCTGTACTGGGAAGAAGGGGAGAAAAAGTACCTGTTCTGGGGAAGCTTCAGTTCGTCATCCAATCAGGGTACCTATGGAATAGAGCTGGCACCGGACGGGAGATCGGTCCCTGACCTTAGCAAAAAATTTAAGATCGCGGCAGGAGATTTTGAAGGGGTCATGCTGCACAGACGAGACGGATATTACTATTTCTTTGGCTCAAAAGGTGGCTGTTGCAGCGGAGCATCCAGTACATACCATGTCAGGATTGCTAGATCGACAACACTGGCAGGACCTTATTTAGACAAAAACGGAAACGATATCCGTGAACGTGGAAAGGGAACATTGTTCCTGCAGGGCAATGCGATGTATGCCGGTCCCGGTCACAATGCACGTTTGATTACCGACGATGAGGGAACGGACTGGTTCATATACCATGCGATAGATAAGGAAAGAGGGACGGTCGCCAGTGGGGCTAGTCGTCGGGCACTCATGCTTGACAGGGTGACCTGGGTGGACGGATGGCCTGTGATAGAAGGGAACTCGCCCAGTGTGACCGCAAAGCCGGCACCGGTATTTAAGAAGAAATAAATGGACTGGAAGAGGCATAACCCTGTCAGAATATTCCATATACAGATTCATAAAGATATTATACAAAGTTTAACATATAACATGATACGGAAGATTTTCTATTGTTTAGCACTGCTGTTTTGTTTTTTTGTGAGCGGAGCCCAAGAGTCCGGACAGAAACTGTCACTGATCCCCGAGCCGTTGCATGTGGAGCAGCATAAAGGTTCGTTCAGGCTGGACCGGAATGTGGCTATCCGGGTCGACGAAGGAAACCCGGAACTGCTGAAACTGGCCGATCTTTTTGTGCAGGGGGTATATGACCGTACTGGGCTGGCCCTCAAAAAGGGAAAACCAGATGGAAAAGGGAAATCCATCCTTTTGGAACTGGTCCCCGACACG
>NZ_JAAKGO010000018.1 GCF_011043525.1 Sphingobacterium sp. SGG-5 | reverse complement strand
CGACATCAGGGACGGCGGCACATGGAAGCGCGAGAAAGGGTTCTTTATCGTCCGCAGGCAGTAATTTTGTATTGCGATATGCGCCTGCCTACGATAGGCAGGTATTGAGTATTGAGACGTGAGATATGAGAAGCAGTATCTGTACAAGAGCTATAGGTGTCGCCTCAGCGGGTCGCGTATGGTAAGAAGGAAGAGACATTGTAGCGAGCCGGTACAGCGACAAGGCTTGGGCACTTGGCCGATACCAAGTGCCTGCCCGTCCGGCAAGAGGACAAAACCTTCGCGGCTCGAGCGATAAAGACATTAGATTTGAGTAGTGAGATTTGAGATAAGAAAATTAGAAAAACAGACAGAAAAAGAACCTTTATGAAAACAAAATATACCCTTACGGCACTATTGACTCTGGCACTACTGCCCTTCTTGACAAAAGCCCAGCACGGCGTGAGCTACAACCAGTTCGGCCAGCTTCGCAACACCTTCAACAGCTCGCTGAGCACGATGGATCTCGGCGGTAGCTTCTCCATGCTTGGCCGCAGCCAGTGGACCGGCGTGGACGGGGCACCCAAATCCATCTGGGCCAGCGGCAACGTTGGGCTGCGGAACGCCCTGCTGTCTGTAGGTCTTGATGCCAAACATGCCGCCTACGGTGTCACCAAGGAGAGCGAGTTCTCGGCCTATGTGGCCAAGGCGGTACGCATCACCGAATACGAGTACCTGAGCCTATCGATGGGCGGTGGCTTCGTGCACTTCCAGGGGGACTACAGCAGCATTGACGACCAGAACGATCCTTCCTTCCGTGACAATGTCCGGGAGACCGGCGGTTTCCTGAGCATCTCGACGAGCTATTACCGTCCGGAGCGCTATTACTTCGGTGTATCGATGCCGCGGTTCTCGCTGAGCCGTCCGGACGATATCGAATATGAGTTCCGGAACGTGTACTACATCACCGCAGGGGCACTGCTGAGGCTGGACGATGCCTTCCATGTCCGTCCTTCAGTATTAGTGAGCCATATGGACGATATGGATCCGCGTTATGACCTGAGCGTACTGCTGTTCATGGGCCGGAAGCTGGGATTGGGTATGGGCGTGCAGAACCAGGGCGACCTTTCGGGCCTGCTGCAGCTGAACTTCGGTGACTTCGGTATCGGCTACAGCTATCAGTTCAGTCCGAACAGCCGTACATTGGACCAGCGTATCTCTGTCAACACCCATGAGATCGGCCTGCGCTACCGAGTCGGCGGCGTGGGGTTGTTGTAATTTTTTTTAATCGATTTCTTTTCTATTTTTTATAAATAATTATCTTTACGGCACCGAACAGTGCCGATGACATATCTACCAGATCAATTACAGAAGACCCCTGGCTTTGAGCTTATAACTTGCTTTGCGTTCTTACACCCCATTTCAGAAGAAATAGCAACATTTATCAGTGGGAAATCTACCTACCTTTCGGTCAAGAAAGGAAAATTCATCCGAAGTACTTTGGATACGAAGGAGAAACTCTATTTTATCATCAGAGGTTGTGTACGAGGCTTTATCAAGGACGAGGGACAGGAGATCACTACGTGGATTAACGGAGAAAACCATGTCGTCGGTAGCATACGGAGTCTGGGGCTGGATCAGGAGACCGAAGAACACCTCCAGGTCATTGAAGATAGCTTGTTGATTGAAATTGAAAGACAGGCTATCGACGAAATGTACGAACGTTTTCCCGAAGCCAATATCATTGGCCGAAAAATCCTGGAACGTTATTATCGAGACGCTGAAGAACGGGCTTTCTTATCGCGGCTGCCCTCGGCAGAACGGCGGTACAGACGCTTTACACGGACTCGGCCGGAGCTGGTGGGTCGAATTCCGATGAAATATGTCGCATCCTATCTGAGTATGACATTAGAAACCCTCTGTCGTATCCGTGCAAAAGCGCTACAAAATCCACCCTTATAATATACGATTTTCCGAACAGCAAAAAAAGTTATTGATATATGTCAATAATTTAAGGTTGGTTATTTCAGTTTTATAAGCGAACCCGTACTTTCGCTCTGGAATTCTACTTATATGAAATAAGTATTGGGATAGTAGTTACATACTCCAAACCAAACGAGATACGAAGACCTTGAAAAATATGAAAAAAAAGTATATGAATCTACCGATGACCTTGTTTTCACCACGGATGTTTCTGCTGTGGATAATATGTTTCTTTAATTTGAGCACCTATGCAGTCCCAGGAGGAACGACATTATCTGCTGGGGATATTATTTTTACCGGTTATAATGTAATACCCGGTACCACAGAAAATGCCGACGTGATTTCATTTGTTTTGTTGAAAGATATTTCGGCAGGAACCCACATAAACTTCACGGATCGAGGATATTTCGGGGGAAGCTCATGGCAGAATATCGCTTCTTCCGAAGGCACTATACGATGGGTCGCTGGCACAGCCCTCCCCATGGGTACCCAGGTTGTTATAACCGGCTTGACATCGAAAGAATATGATCCAGCAACGGATACCTCAACCCTAAACGGTACCGTAGAAAAGACAGAACACTACGGTAGCGGAGCAAATACAGCATCTACCGGATTACTGTTGTCCGCTCCAGGCGGCGATCAGATTATTGCTTTTCAAGGCGGAAGTGGTTCACCGACAGATGCAGGTGTTATTTTCCTAGCCGGTCTACATTTTAATAAATGCACCGCCAATACCACCGATGCAAATTGGGATGCTGCAGACTGTACCAATAGCCCATCAAAATCGGTTATACCCCCAGGGTTAGTCAATGGCATTAGTGCCTTTCGAGCTATTCCCCCAACCGGAAATTCAGCCTATTCAGGGCGGTTCAATACTTGCGCAGGCGGTCCTTATACAACTGTAGCTCAAATTCGGACGGCTGTAATGGACAGGGCGAATTGGCTTTTTGATAATAATGGCGCAGGTCTATCTATACCTTCTGCGTGTGATTTGAGTATCCCGAACAGTACTCCAGTCTCCATTTATGAAAAATTATTTTGGCATAATTACGATATCGCCACCATCGAATCCATAGACTTAGATGGGCAAAATAGGACTCCCGTGCTATCAAATGGGCAAACGGATGAGGTATACAGTATCGCGGTGGATCCGATAGACGAAAAGCTTTATTGGAATCATTTAGATAATGAAGAAATATATCGGTCTAATCTAGATGGATCCTCCATAGAAACAATAGTTACGAGTACTGGTGACGTCAACTGTATTATTCTTGATCCGATTCACGGAAAGATATATTGGAATTCTTACACCGCTGGCCAAATTGAACGAGCAAATTTGAACGGTACCAACCGGGAAATTGTAGTGAGTGGTGAAAAACCAGTCAGTTTGGCCCTGGATATATCCGGCGGGAAAATTTACTGGTTCGACGAGACGTCTTCGGCCATTAGGCGTTCAAGCTTGAACGGGCAAGATATTGAAGAATTTGCGACAGCAGTAGGGTACCCTTGGAGTTTGTACTTCGACCACGAAACCCGGTTTGTTTATTGGGACAACTACGGTGATGACAACGGAAAGATTGAACGTAAACATGCTGACAGCGGCTCTCGCCAGACAATAGTTGATAACTGCTGGCCGGTATCTGTGTCAATTGATAAGAAGCAGGGCAAGATCTATTGGCTTAATCAAGACGAGAATAATGTCGTGGTTATCATGCGTGCCAACCTTAATGACGGCACCGGTCGCGAAGTTTTCGCGAACACCCCCGGATTTCCTTACGCCTTGATCATACCCTATGATTACTCAACAATTCCCCAGACAAATTCGGCGCCCACCCTTTCCGGTGGACCTTATATATTGCCCGGTTTTCCTGGAATCCCCGATTCGCCGACAGCGTTGGTCAGCGGGATGTTATCGGGACCTGCGGTCACTTATTCAGATTCGGATGCAGGTGCGTTATCGGGAATAGCTATTACCGCTGCTTCGGGTAACGGTACATGGGAATATTCCACAGATGGAGCCACATGGTTCGGTGTAGGAACAATATCTAACAGTGCTGCGCTGTTATTATCTTCCGAGGCCCAGCTCCACTATATCGCGGGTACTGGTGCCGAGACGGCAACCTTGACCTTCCGTGGCTGGGACCAGACCAGCGGCACGGCTACGATCAACGGTACCAGATCGACAGCAGATGCCAGCACCAATGGAGGAACTACAGCTTTCTCCGCCGGCACTGCACAAGCTGAATTTTCCGTCATTATTCCCATCGAACCGGATGGCAATGGTGTTGTTTACGTTAAGAAGGGTGGTTCGGGCAATGGCTCCGGCGACGGCTGGGGTAATGCTGTTGGCGAATTGGCAGATGCTTTAAAAGCCGCAAAAACAGATACGGATATCAAGGAGATCTGGGTCGCGGGCGGTACATATAAACCGGCATATCGCATCGACAACCTTTCAGATGCAGACCCTTTAGATAGATGGAATACCTTCCTCATGGTCAATAATGTAAAAGTGTACGGCGGTTTTGCGGGCGACGAAGATGCTATTGAAGACCGGGATTTGGATAATCCTACCTACGAGACTATCCTAAGCGGAGACCTTGGCGGAGATGACAGTAACGATATGGATGTAAACCGATCAGACAATGCTTATAAAGTAATGGTGTTTGCCGGAAACACAGGAAGTGCGTTGCTGGACGGCTTTACGGTAAAAGGAGGTAAGGCATCTTCAGTCACGGGTCTTAATGGCATCAACGGGCAACATATAGATGCGCATGGTGCAGGCATTTATATTAAAGGCGCTTCGCCTACACTCTCCAATATACTTGTTACCGGCAATGATGCCCGAACGGTTTCAGGTGGAGGAATATGGCTACATACCTCTGCTGCCGTGCTGGATCAGGTGAAAGTCGACGGAAATCAAGGAGGTTTCGGTGCAGGACTCTATACAAATGGCTTTTCGGGCAGTATTAGTCATTCAGAAATCAGGAACAATACCGGAGACAGTGGAGGTGGTATGTATAATGTGGCTTTCACCGGAACCGTTAACAATACCATCATTGATGGAAATACTGCTGGAATAAGTGGTGGTGTGAGCAATAACTATGCTTCTACTGCTACATTCACTGATGTCACCCTAAGTAGCAACAAAGCTTCGGGGAGCTACGGTGGCGGTATGTCGAATGATGCTTCTCCGGTCGTATTAAACAATGTGATTATTTCCGACAACTGGGCTAATCGCGGCGCAGGTATTTTTAACCTCAATTCGGCCATTACCGTGACCAATAGCGTTATCCAGAACAATACCACCAATCCGGGCAATGCCAACAACAACGGAGGAGGTATTTACAATATGGGTGCAAGTTCCAATGGTACCTTTAAAAACATATTAATCAGCGACAATACAGCCCAAGGGAGCGGTGGCGGCGTATGGATAGAGGATTCCGCTCCACGATTTATCAATACCACGATTAGCGGTAATACTTCGAAGCGCTATCAAAGTGTAGGGGGATTATATAATAATGGTACGAGCGCAGGTGCTATTGTACAAAATAGTATTATCTGGGGGAACCATTATATCAATGGAAGTAACCGGATCGATAATAATCTGAAGCATAACGGATCAGCAATGCCTACAGTTTCTTACAGCTTGATCGGCAACAATGAAGGCGAAACAGGATCGGCATGGAAGGCTTCTTTTGGTACCGATGGCGGAAATAATAGCATAGGTATAGATCCGGAGTTCACGGATGCCGGCAATGGCGACTATAGCTTGGCTGTTTCCAGTCCAGCGGTAAACAAAGGGAGCAATAGTTTATTTACCGGCTTAGATGCCAATACCAAAGATCTTGCGGGCAACGACCGGATCTATAAATATAGCGATGGGGGTGTGATCGATATGGGTGCCTACGAGCTTCAGGCTATTGGTGGCACGGCACCCCAATTCACGAGCACGCCGACGTTGACGATACCTTATGGGCAGCTGTACAATTACAGTATTACCGCTACCGGAGACGAACTGTTGCCGACGACTTTGTCGGCAGAAGTATTGCCGGATTGGTTGACCTTCAGCTTGGGCGGACAGAGCCAGGCTGTTGCCTTTGGCAATATTCCGGCTGGGAAGGGGATAGGTGGGGTAGCCGGTGACGACGCAGGTAATATCTATGCGATTACCTCTAACGGTACGGAGATTTATAAAATCGCAACAGACGGTACGACAAGCCTGTGGAAGTCAGGGCTACAAGGCGGAAGTGTCTTTTCCTTGCATGTTGCCGATGGTTATATTTATATACCTCGTTATTATTCTTCTACTTCCAGCATTACCCGTATACCTTTATCCGATCCCAGTGCAGCCGAGGTGGGTTTTGCCAACAATCCTTATGGAGCAATGTCGTTGGCTGACCATGGCGATTGGATATATGCCGCAGACTTAGGTGGAACCAAAATTTTCCGCGTACACAAGGTTACGAATGCAAAAGAAGATATTTTGACAGGTTTACCTTTTAGTCCGTTTGGTCTGACATTCGGTACCGATGATAAATTGTATATCGCCACATGGGTTAGCAGATCTATTGTTCGTCATGATGGAGGCAGCAGTTTTACCCCGGTGGTTTCCGGTTTGCCATACAACGTAACGTCGATACGTCAGGACGATCAGGGGAATTTTTATGTTTCTATGGAATACGGGGGCGTACGCAAATACAGCGCTGACTTTTCAACCTATACTACGGTATCGCAAACCGCTAACGATAATGTGTGGGGTTTATCATTAACCTCCGGCGTAGGGTTGGTCTATGCAAAATTTAGTACCAATCAAGTCTATCGCCTGCAGACCGGCGCGACATTGTCG
>NZ_JAAKGO010000017.1 GCF_011043525.1 Sphingobacterium sp. SGG-5 | reverse complement strand
ATTTTTAAAAAGACGTGAGATAGCTATAAAAAACAAAAAGAGAGTAATTTTACTCTCTTTTTGTTGTTGTCCCACCTGGATTCGAACCAAGACTAAATGAACCAAAATCACTTGTACTACCCTTATACTATGGGACATTCTTTGTCAAAAACAGCTGCGCTTAATTTGACGATGCAAATATACGGCTGTTTTCGGATTATACAAATAAAAATATCGGTTTTTTTGCTTTGTGCTGATTTTCATGCCAATAAAATATCAATTAAATATTCATTTCTAACAATGTATTCCTTATTTTCGAAGCGACTTTATTTGATTATACGGATACATAGAAAAGTCCGTTTAATGAATAAGGATTAATTCGAGATTTTGATATGAACTACAACAAGATTAATAATTTGTTAGGCTGGCTTTGTGCGATTATAGCGACGACAGTATATGTCCTTACGGCAGAACGGACAACCAGTTGGTGGGATTGCGGGGAATTTATAGCGTCGGCTTATAAGATGCAGATCGTTCACCAGCCGGGCGCACCTTTATTTTTAATGATTCAAAATGTGTTTTCCAACCTGGCTTTAGGGGATCGGACGCAACTTGCTTTCTGGATGAATATAGGCTCTGCGGTGAGTTCAGGGCTGACAATTATGTTCTTGTTTTGGTCAATTACAGCATTGGGCCGGAAAATATTTGTCGGAAAAGCCGATCTGGCTTCACGTATAACCGATAATCAGGTGATTAGTGTTATAGGCGCTGGCCTTGTTGGGGCATTAGCCTATGCATTTACCGATACATTTTGGTTTTCGGCGGTCGAGTCGGAAGTCTATGCCATGTCCTCCTTATGTACGGCAGTCGTTTTCTGGGCTATTTTGAAGTGGGAAGCCCGGGCTGATGAGCCCCACGCTGACAAATGGCTGGTTCTTATTGCTTATGTGATGGGACTTTCCATAGGGGTGCACCTTTTGAATTTGCTGGTGATCCCGGCTATAGCGTTGCTTATCTACTTTCGACGGACGAGCCAGGCGACAACAAAAGGAGCAATTAAAGCCCTGTTGATCGGTGTGGTGGTGTTGGGCCTAATTTTATGGGGTGTAATCCAATACCTGATCAAATTTGCAGCCTATACGGATCTGTTTTTTGTCAACACACTCGGCTTAGGTTTTGGTACCGGTGTGACATTCTTTGTGCTATTGGTTGTGGGAGGATTGGTGTATGGTATTTGGTATTCCATAAAAAAAGTCAAGCCTATTCTAAACATAGCCTTGATTTCGTTGGGTTTCATCATTTTCGGTTATAGCTCGTTTGTAATGATCCTGGTTCGTGCAAAAGCTAATCCTACATTAAATAACAGTGACCCTGATAATGCATTTACCTTCTTGAGCTATCTGAACCGCGAACAGTACGGTGATGAACCGCTGTTTAAAGGTAAGTATTTTGATGCTCGCCCCACAGATTATTCTGATGCGGGAAAAGTGTATCGCAAGGATAAGGATAAATATGTTGTTGCCAAGAATAAAACGGCATATACATACGACCGAGAGACCATATTTCCTCGGATACATAGCGAAAAAGGAGGTCATCCTCGTTTTTACAGAGAGTATCTGGGGCTCGGTGAAAATGAGAAGCCAACGTTTGCGGACAACTTAAAATTCTTTTTTGGTTACCAGATCGGACACATGTATGCACGGTATTTTATGTGGAACTTTGTGGGGCGCCAGAATGATGTACAAGGCCAAGGTTCGCTGACGGAAGGTAATTGGATATCGGGTATAAAACCTATTGATAATATGTTGGTAGGTGGGCAATACGATCTGCCCGATTCAGAAAAGGAAAATCCTTCTCGCAACACGTATTTTTTCCTACCGTTGTTATTAGGCTTATTCGGCGCTTATTGGCATTTTGGAAAGCGGCAAAAAGATGCTTTGGTGGTCTTCCTGCTGTTTTTCTTTACAGGGCTAGCGATTGTGCTTTACCTGAATCAAACACCTTTGCAGCCGAGAGAGCGGGATTATGCTTACGCCGGTTCTTTTTATGCCTTTTCCATCTGGATAGGGTTGGGTGTATTGGCGCTCAAAGAGTTCTTCAAGAAAAAATTGAGTGCAAAAGTAGCAGGTTTAACCGCTACCGGTATTGGAATTTTAGCTGCACCGGTATTGTTGGCATCCCAAAACTGGGATGACCATGATCGCTCGGAAAAGCTCCTGGCCCGTGATATGGCGAAGAACTACTTGGAATCCTGTGAGCCGAACGCCATATTATTCAGCTATGGAGACAATGATACCTATCCGTTGTGGTACGTACAAGAGGTGGAAGGCTTCCGCACGGATGTGCGGGTCGTGAACTTGAGCCTACTTTCTTCCGATTGGTATATGCGGCAGATGTTGGAAAAAGTGAATGACGCCGATGCATTGCCCATTAATATCGATCCCGAAAAATTCAAGGATGGGGTGCGTGATGTGATTTATTATCAGGATATGCAGATTCCAGGCTACGTAAATATCAGTGATTTGTTGACCATCATGTTGTCGGATAATCAGCAAAATATGGCGCAGTTGCAGAGTGGGGAGTATGTGAATTTACTACCTACGAAGAAATTCCAGCTGCCAGTGGATAGAGACGCGGTCATGGCGAACCATGTGGTGCCCGAGGAATGGACCGATTCGATTGTCGATACCATGCAATGGGATTACTCGTTAAACTACGTTAGCCGTGCTGAACTGTCGATGTTGGCGATATTGGTCAACAACAATTGGAAAAGACCTGTTTATTTTACAACAACGACACCTGACGAAAATAATATGGGATTGGGTAAATACCTCGTTTCTGAAGGTTTTGCTATGCGCTTAATGCCTGTAGAGACAGGATTGAAGCCTGAAGAATACGGCGGCATAGCCAATACAGAAGCTATCTATAATTCAATTATCAATAAGTATCAATGGGGGAATATCAGTAAGGCGAAGTATCTGGATCCGGATTCATACAGGTACATCAGCTTATATGTGAGTTCGATATTCGGCGAGACAGCTCAGGCATTGCTTGAAGACGGTCGGAAAGAAGACGCACATAAGGTGGTGTTGAATGCCTATGAGAATATGCCGAAAAAGACCTATCAGATGTCGGAACCGATGAGTTATACGATACTACTTGATGCCATGTATCAGGTCGGTGAAAAGGAAAAAGCACAAGAGATCATACGGCGACATGCTAAATTCATCGGGGAGAACTTACGGTATTACATGGCTGTAGCACAGACAAAATCCAATCAGGAGGTGCGTAATATCCGTATGGGCTTATCGGGTTTGATTAGGTTGCAACAAGTAGCGAATACGTATAATGATGCAGAGTTGAAACCCGAACTGGAGAAATTGGTTAATGAGTTCAGTTTTATGATGCAGCAGTAAGGAGCATTTTTAATACCATTTTTCCCAAAAAAATAGTAGGTTTGCCTAAACATTCCCATCATGAAACAATCGATTTTGCTAGACGGTCCTAAGTTTCAGATTACAATCCGACGGTTGTGCCAACAACTCATTGAAAATCATGGTGATTTTGAAAATGCAGTATTGATCGGTATCCAGCCGCGGGGTACCTTCCTGGCACAACGTATTGCCAAGGAGCTGCAGGAAATGACGGGTCAAAAGGTTGAGGCAGGCATTCTGGATATCACATTTTATCGGGATGATTTCCGGATGAAAGGCACTTCCCCTATTCTTGCCAATAGCACACAGATTGATTTTATTGTTGAGGACAAGGTCGTTATTCTGATAGATGATGTTCTCTGGACCGGACGGACGATCCGTTCCGCTATGGATGCTATTCAAGCCTTCGGAAGAGCGCAAAGAATAGAATTATTGGTACTTGTCGACAGACGTTTTTCGAGACAAATTCCTATCCAGCCCGATTACATCGGTATTCAGGTCGATTCGATCGACTCGCAAAAAGTCATTGTAAGCTGGGAAGAAGTCGATAATGAAGACAGTATCGTCTTGATTACCGAACCCAAATAACACATTTGATGTACATAAAAACTTCGAAATAATGTCAACAGTTACGGAGCAGTTAGGAACTCGACATCTTTTAGGTATAAAAGACCTCAACGAAAATGATATTCAACTCATCCTCGATACCGCACAGAATTTTAAAGATGTACTCAATAGGCCGATAAAAAAAGTGCCGTCTTTGCGGGATATTACCATCGCCAATGTGTTTTTTGAAAACTCGACCCGTACACGGCTATCCTTCGAGTTAGCCGAGAAAAGACTATCGGCCGATATCATTAATTTTGCCGCTTCGTCCTCTTCGGTCAGCAAAGGTGAAACGCTGATCGATACCGTCAACAATATTCTGGCGATGAAAGTGGATATGATTGTCATGCGTCACCCCTATGCCGGAGCAGGTGTTTTCCTCAGCAGGCATGTCGATGCACAGATCGTCAATGCCGGTGATGGGGCACATGAGCACCCTACCCAAGCGCTTTTAGATTCTTTTTCCATTCGCGAACGGTATGGTGATGTTGCCGGGCGGAAGGTTGCCATCATTGGTGATATTCTCCATTCCCGCGTGGCCCTATCCAATATACTCTGCCTGCAAAAGCAAGGTGCCGAGGTGATGGTATGCGGTCCCACGACACTTATTCCTAAATATATCGGTTCGCTGGGCGTACGTGTCGAGCACAATCTACGGAAGGCACTTGAGTGGTGTGATGTCGCAAATATGTTGCGTATCCAGTTGGAACGTCAGGATATCGCGTACTTCCCATCCCTACGCGAATATACCATGCTCTACGGGTTGAATAAAGAAATCCTCGATTCGTTAGATAAAGAGATTACGATTATGCATCCTGGACCTATCAATAGAGGTGTGGAAATTACCTCGGATGTGGCCGATAGTAAACATTCCATTATTTTAGATCAGGTGGAGAATGGCGTTGCCGTTCGTATGGCGGTGCTGTATCTGTTAGCAGGGCAGAGGGGGTAAAATAGCGAAAAAGTAAAGAGATATATGATATTAAATGACTGGATACCGAGGAGACTCTGTCCAACGCATTACGCCCAAACGTTAATAAATGTGAAACCTGCTTGACCTCCCGCTGTCAGGCATATTTTTTGGGTAATAAATTCGTTATAATATGGATTTACTAACAGATGTTAAGAACTTTTGAGGAAAACTTGCTATTGATGCCTTAATTTAGTAAACTGAAGTATGTAGTGTCCGATTTACAAGATTTTTTACATTTCATGATACGCAAAAAGATTTATGGATTAGGGGTTGCTTTGAGTTTGTTGTCTATTCCGGCTATTGGGCAGCAGACCGCTTGGCAGGAGATCAACAGAGCTTATAAGACAGGACAGGAATTATTTGAAAGAGGAAAGTTCAGTTCCGCCGCCAAACAGTTTGATAAGGTGGAGGAGTTACGGATAAAATCAACGTTGCAATTGGATGAAACAGAAGAGCTGTCTTTGATTAAAGAGTCTGTTCGTTTCTATCAAGCCGTATGTGCACTGGAGCTGCAAGAAAGTGATGCCGAAAGTCAGATTTTAAAATACATCCGGGATTATCCTGTCAGTGCCAATTCCAAAGCGGCTTATTTTCAGATGGGACGCTCGTATTATGCGAAGAAGGATTATGTCAAAGCAATCGAATGGTTTTCCAAAATCGATTCAAAAAACCTAGCCGGTGCAGAGAATATCGAATACCGTTTCAAATTAGGATATGCGCAGTTTGTCACCGATAACTATACGGCAGCCAAACCGCTGTTTGAGCGTTTAAAAGACGAAAAAAGTCGCTATCAGGAAGCCTCTATTTATTATTACGCTTACTTATGTTACCTCGATGCGGAATATAAAACGGCACTGAATGAGTTCGAACGTCTACAAGGTTCTAAGACATTCGAAAATAGCTATCCCTATTACATCACGGCACTCTATTTCTTGGACAAGCGTTACGATGACGTGTTGAATTATGCTTTGCCAATTTTGCAAACGACCAAGCAGGAGCACGAGACCGAGATGTTCCGGATTGTCGGGGCGACTTATTTTATCAAAGGCGATCTGGCGAAATCAAAAGAATACTACGATAAATTCCAGGCACAGGATCAAGGAAAGACACAGAACAATCAGGATAGTTATCAAATCGGTTATATCGCCTACAAATTGGGTGATTATGAAAAAGCGATCGTCGAATTGGAAAAGATGACCGAACCGGATGAATACTACCAGAGTGCCATGATCACCTTGGGAGATGCTTTCCTAAAAACCGACAACAAATCATCGGCACGGAACGCCTTTTTCAGAGCCTCGAAATTGGACTTTGATCCCCAGCTTCAGGAAGAAGGGTTGTTTAACTACGCCAAACTTTCCTTTGAGCTGGACTTCCATCAGGTGGCATTAGGGGCGGTGCAGGAATATATCGCTACGTATCCGCAATCGCGAAAGGAAGAGGCCAAGACGCTATTAGCCGAGGTATTGTTGAGTACAAAGAATTATCGGGCTGCCGTAGACGTATTGGAGTCTATCGATCTCACGACACAGGAAGCTAAAGCAGCCTATCAAAAGGTTACTTATTACCGGGGACTGGAGTATTATAACGAACGCGCCTTTGAGAATGCGATCTCCATGTTTATGCGATCGGAGAAGAATAGATATGATCAGGAGATATATGCACTGGCGACCTATTGGAAGGCTGAGGCGATGTATGAGGTACGTAAGTATAAAGAAGCGGTCATCAACTTCAATAAATTCCTGCAGCTGCCGGTGGCGAAGCAGACGGATGTATACCATTATGCCAACTATGCCTTAGCGTATGCTGCGTTTCGGAACGATAGCTACAACACGGCGGCCAACTATTTCCAACGGTTTTTGTCGGGCGGAGCGAATGTGGGTATTGATCAAAATACACGTAATGACGCCATTGCAAGGCTGGCGGACTCGTATTTTGCATTAAAAAACTATTCACGGGCACTATCGTATTATGACCGTCTGATCAGTTCAAAGGCGCAGAGTCAGGATTATGCACTTTTCCAACGTGGGATCATACAAGGATTGCAGGGTAATACCGACGCTAAAATCGCAACATTGAGTTCGGTTGTGGCACAATTTCCGAAATCCAATTATGCAGATGACGTGGCTTTTGAAGTGCCTTATACGTACTTCTTAACCGATCAATATGATAAGGCCATTACGGGATTGCAAACCATGGTGGAGGCCTATCCCAGAAGTTCGTACGTGCCACGGGCACTGTTGACCATTGGTCTGGTACAATACAATCAGGGAAATGATAAGGAAGCGTTGGCGACTTTCCAACGGGTGGTGGATCAATATGCGACAACGGATGAAGCGAAACAGGCTATCCGCTCGATCGAAAATATCTATCTGGATAATAATGATGCGACTGGCTATATCAAATATGCGACATCCACCAATATTGGTAACCTAACGACAGCAGAACAAGACGCATATACATTCTCCGTAGCGCGTAACCTGTTTGAGCGTGGTAACTGGCAGGGTGCTGTAGAGGCGGTAAATGCTTATTTTGATAAGTTCCCTAAACCTATCCAGGAGAAATTCGCCCGATTTATCCGTGCGGAAGGTAACGCGGCTCTTGGTAAAGACGAGGAAGCTTTGCATGATTATAGCATTATCATGAACGACTGGACCAGTGAATACACGGAACGTACGTTAGTGAGTGTGTCTAAATTGCACCTGCGGAATGAGGCGTATAATGAAGCTGTCCAGGTCTTGAAGAAATTGGAGCTGACCTCAGAGTATAAGTCGAACTATGGTTGGGCAATCAATAACTTGTTGACGAGCTATTTCAATATCGGTAATTATACGGAGACATTGAACTATGTCAATCTGGTGAAGAATTACGAAAAATCGTCGGAAGAGGAAATCGCCCGTGCGCACTTGTATGCGGCGAAGGTCTATCTGGCAACGAACAAGCCGGCGGAGGCAACGAAGGAGCTCAATCTGGCGGCATTGAAAAGCAAAACCGTTACGGGAGCTGAATCCCGATATCTTGTAGCTGAGCAGCAGTTCAAAGCGAAACAGTACGATAAAACGATCGAATCGGCGATGGATATCTCGAATTCTTTTTCATCACATGATTATTGGGTGGCAAAGGGCTTTATCTTAATGGCCGATGCCTATGCGGCTAAAGGGGATGACTTTCAGGCAAAGGCGACGTTGGAAAGTATCATCGACAACTACGAAAATCAGGAAGATGGCGTCATTAAGACCGCAAAGGAGCGTTTACAAGACTTAAATAACAAGAAATAGGAAGATACAGATGAAGGTGCTTAAAACTGCTTTTAAGAATTGTGCTATTGTAGCATTGTTACTCGGAATGGGACATCAGGCCTGGTCGCAAGAGGATACGGTTCAGCAACCGGTGACAATTGATTCGTTCAATATCGTGCGGGATTACAAACCTATTCTTGCGGATGCGGTTAAAATTCGCCAAAGCCCCGATATGACGAACAAACGGAGCTATATGCCGAAGATGAACTACGGCAATATTGTGGACAAAAAGTTGGATATCAATACCGGATTGAAGGAGCTGCGGGTGCAAGAACTGCCGTTTACGCGGAAGGAAGATATTACCAGCAATTATGTGAAACTTGGGATCGGTAATTTCGGAACAATTCTGGGAGAAGCTTATATTGCGGTGGAGGATTACGAGGATATCCGTTTTGGTGGATTTGTGAAGCATCTTAATCAGAAGGGAAGTTTAGAACAACAGAAGTTCTCGCGGCAGGAGGTAGGCGTATTTGGTCGTCGGGTATTGCCTTATTTTACGGTCGATGGAACGTTGGGGTATAACCGATATGCGACGCGCTTCTATGGCATACCGTTGTCCGATGATGGGCAGACACTGAATCCGGCAAAGGAGCCGCAGCGCTTTAATGATATTTACTTTACGGGAGAGCTGACCAGCAATTTTGATCCGCAGAATGAGGAAGCTTTTTCGTATTCGGCCAAACTGGATGCCTATACGTTTAAGGATAAATTCACCTCAAAAGAGAATTCGCTGGCCTTATCGGCTTACGTGAATAAGCGGGTGCGTACGTTTAATGTGGGGGCTAATGTGGCGGTGGATGTGAATGCACTGCAAGGGACATCTAATACGGCCAATGATGGCAAGCTGAATAACTCCGTGGCGAATATCAACCCGTACATCAGTTTCAAAGGCGCGAACTATACTTTGACCTTTGGGGCCAATCTCGTGTCTGAATTCGGTGACAGCAGCCGGTTCAATATTTTTCCATCGGCCGAAATTGATTTCTCTTTGGTGCCGGAATACATTCATCTCTTTGGTGGAGTCAACGGTGGGGTGAAGAAGGCCTCCTATCGGGCATTTTCACAACTTAATCCGTATTTAGGTCCCGATCAGGAGTATCGGAATGCTGTCGAGCGGCTGAACTTCTTCGGAGGTATCAAAGGTAACGCCGGAGCAACCTTTGGCTACAAAGCCAAGGTCATTTATAAATCGATTGAAGGGATGCCGCTGTTTATCAACAGTAAGGAAACTCCTTTCCAATTTGATCTCATCTATGATGGTAATGCGGACGACCGGGTGAAGTATGTGGGTATTGAAGGCGAGGTAAATGTGAGGCTTTCGGAACTGGTCAATCTGGGGGGACGTCTTAACTTAGATGGTTATACCATGGCAGCGAAAGAGGAGGCTTGGTTTACACCGGCTCTCCGACTGGCGGCAAATGCGCGTTTTAATATTTCGGAAAAGCTATATATTGATGCAGAGGCCTTATTCCATGATGTGTCGTATGGCAAAGCGTATACGTATGATACGTCTGTAGATCCGATATCCATTTCAACGGATCAAAAGGCAACTCTGCCTTCGTTTTTTGACTTAAGTGGTGGCGCGGAGTATAAAGCACTTTCGAATCTGGGTGTCTTTATCCGGGTAAATAATATCTTTAATAAGGAGTATCAGCGCTATTTGTATTATCCGAAATTAGGTTTTAATTTAATCGGGGGGCTAAACTTTTCGTTTTAAGGATAGAACGTTTAAATTTGCAGTTCTGATCCAATAAAAATTGTACATGAATTTAGGTAAGCACATATACATTTTACTGAAAACCGAAACGGCAGTCTACGTGGAAGGGTTGGGTGTATTTCGAAAAATGCATACACCTTCGGCTTTTGATACTGCGAAAAATGTGTTTTTGCCACCTGTTCAATATATAGAGTTTGATAGCGAAGCGACGGAGGGATACAATTTAATACATTATCTGCAACAGACAGGATCGTGTAGTCCGGAGGAAGCGACAGCACAGCTGGGCGCAGCGGTCACAGTGCTCAAGAACGAAATTGCTTCCACAGGGCAAGCTTTACTAGAGAATTTAGGGCATTTGGTAGGATACGGCACAGGCTATGTCTTTAAACCTCTTGATCTGAGCGGTTTTAGTTTGGGGCCGGTCGTGTCGACAACAGAACCGATAGTTCCCGAGACGGAAGCGACAGAGGCCTTAGTTCCGGATGAACCTGTTGTTGAGGACGAGCCCCTTCCGACAACTGCCGAACCGGTAGAGGCCGTGATCCCGGAAGAAACTGTACAGTCAGCGGAAGAAGAGGTGCAGGGGCAGGAAACACAGGATATAGCAGCTGCAGGTATTGTTGAAGAGGAGCTGATAACAGAACAACCCACATCGGGTAACCGCTCCTTTATTTATGGGCTGGTAGCGGCTATTGCCTTATTGGCATTGGCAGGTTTATATTACTACTACCAGTATTATACCGATATCCCACGGTATACGGCGCAAAATACGGTAAAGCCGATAGAAGAAGAATTTATTATGCCCGTGGATACGGCCTCCGTTTTAGAAGATACATTGACAACCCCGATAGACACAGCAGAACAGCTTGTGGAAGGTGAGGAAACCCCTGTTGTCGATGAGCCAAGGGTAGAGCATAAATACGCGATTGTCATCGGTACCCATCGCACATTGGCGCAGGCATATGAGGAAGCGGAAGCTTTTAATAAGGATGGACATGAGTCCGTACGGGTGCTTACACCTAATTTAGCAAAGAATTTAAAAAAGGTCATCTGGGATACCTACCCGACGAAAGAAGAACGGGATTCTGCATTACAATATGTGAGAAAACACGTGAAAACGGATGCTTGGCCAACCGTATTAAATAGAAACAACGAATAACAACAAATATTAAGAGAACATTATGTCATTACTACAAGACGCTGTACCCGTAGACACCTTAAACCAAGTACAACAACAAGCTGTTCAATTGGTGACGCAGGAAGAGAATCTGAATCTTATCCAATTATTGATGAAGGGGGGCTGGATCATGATTCCCATCATTGGGCTGTTCTTTTTGGCTTTGGTGATCTTTATCGAACGTTATATTACTATTCGGAATGCGTCCAAGGCCGACAGCGGTTTGATGGGCCAGATCAAGAGTAACGTATTAAGTGGAAAATTGGATTCGGCCATAGCGGTCTGTCGCTCGAACAATTCGGCGTTGGCGCGGATGTTGCAAAAAGGGTTGACGCGTGTCGGACGGCCGATCAAAGATATTGAGGCGGCTATCGAAAACGCGGGCAAGCTGGAGGTCTCCCGCTTGGAAAAAAACATTAATATCTTGGGTATTGTAGCGGGTATCGCGCCAATGCTTGGTTTCGTCGGTACAATCTTTGGGGTTATCCAGATTTTCCGTGAGGTGGAGCTGGCGGGGGGAATCGATATTGCTACGGTATCAGGAGGTCTGTATGTGAAGATGATTACATCGGCCTCGGGTTTGGCGATTGGTATCATGGCTTATATCGGCTATCATATCTTAAATATGATGGTAGAGCGTTTGATTCTGAGAATGGAGACCGAAGCGGTCGAATTTATTGATTTATTGGATGAACCGGGGGTGTAGTTGGATGTGCAATAGGAGTATTGCGTATAGCGATACGCGCCTGCCTGTGGTAGGCAGGTATTGTGATTTGAGGGTTTGGAAAATTTAATTTGAGCAATGAATTTACGAAATAGAAGAAATAAACCAGCGGCTGAAGTGCATACGGCAGCATTGAACGATATCATGTTCTTCCTGATGTTGTTCTTCCTACTGGCTTCTGCGGTGGCTAATCCACAGGTGGTCAAATTGCTGTTGCCACGTTCCAGCGCAGGAGAACAATCCGTCGCAAAGAAAACAGTTACAGTGTCGATCACAAGCGACTTACAGTACCATGTTGATAAACAAGTGGTGCCTTTTGATATTATGGAGCCTACATTAAAATCGATGTTGAATCCGAATGAGGAAGTTACCATCATGTTGTATGCGGATAGTACCGTGCCGATTCAGAATGTTATATCCGTGATGGATGTGGCCAATAAGCTGAAAATAAAACTGGTGCTGGCGACCGAGCCGAAAAAGAATTGAGCATATCGATTTAACGGTTTAATGGATTAAACAAACGATCCTTTGAACAGTCGAATAAATTTAGAGTGGAATATGTATTATCAATATAAAGAAGAAAACAATATGCCGAAGGCACTGGGGTATTCTACCCTGGTGATGGTGTTGCTGTTGGTTATCGGCTTCTTCATTGTATTTGGTCGGCCGGAATTGGAACAATATGGTATGGGCGGGATCATTGTCAATTACGGTACCACAGAAGAAGGCATGGGTGACGATTATATGAATATTGAGGAACCTTCGGTGGATGAAAATGCCAATAATGTAAGACCCGATCGGGTTGTTCCAACGGAGACCCCAACACCTACACCTACGCAACAGGTCTCGGATAAGGCAGTAGCTACGCAAGATATGGAGGATGCCCCTGCGGTGACCAAGGCAGAAAAACCCGTGAAAACCACAGCTCCCGAAACCACAAAGGAAACCAAAAACAGTACACCCGCGATCAACACCAATGCCTTGTATAAAGGTAAAAAGAATGATGGCAGCGGATCAGGCGACGGTACCGGATCCACCCCCGGCAATCAGGGATCTGCATTAGGCGATCCTTTGGCCAGTAACTATGGCGACGGAGGTTCGGGATTTGGTGATCAACCGATTTCTTTAGAAAGTAGAGTTTGGGCTGTACGACCAAGAATCCAAGATGATGGTCAGTTTAGTGGTGTCGTTGTATCGGAAGTGACTATTGATAGAAACGGAAACGTCATCAACGTACGCTCCGGTGTAAAAGGAACTACATATTCCTCCTCTTCCGTCAACGAAATGTTGAATAGAGAGTTGCGAAAAGGAAAATTCAATGCCATCCCAAATGCACCAGCACGACGGACTGTTTTGATCCGGATAGAATTCAAATTAAGGTAAACATATCTATAGGTCGTCGGTTATCTATATAGAGTGGGTTTGGTTTGAGATTATAATAAAAATATAAGCAAGATAGATAAAAGCAAGAACCGTTCACTCTATCAAAAAGTCGCCTCAGCGGGTCGGCGATTGTAAGAATGGTGAACCTTTGTGCCGAGCCGGTACAGCGACGAGTTTTGCTTACTTTTGCGGCCAAAAGTAAGTGCCAGTCCGGCACAGGACAAAAAAATAACTTATGAAAACTTACCCTGAGGTCCTCGATTACCTATACACGCGATTACCGATATTTACCCGTGATGGTGCTTCCGCATATAAGAAGGACCTCGATCGCACACTGACATTATGCAAAGCCATAGGCAATCCGCAGGACACTTTTAAAACCATTCACGTTGCCGGAACGAACGGTAAAGGCTCGTCTTCCCATATGCTGGCCGCAATCTTGGCATCAGCGGGATATAAAACAGGTCTTTATACCTCTCCCCATCTGGTCGACTTCCGGGAGCGTATCCGTGTAAACGGCGAATGGATTGATGCCCAATTCGTCATGGACTATGTCAACACCCAGAAAGACCTTATCGAAGACATACAACCTTCCTTTTTTGAAGTGACCGTCGCGATGGCATTTGATTATTTCGCCAAACAAGAAGTCGATATCGCTATTGTGGAAGTCGGGTTAGGCGGACGGCTGGACAGTACCAATATTATTCACCCCGAGGTATCGCTAATCACCAATATCGGGATGGATCACATGAATATTTTGGGCAATACGCTGGAAGAAATTGCGCAGGAGAAGGCGGGCATCATCAAGCAAGATACGCCGGTAGTTATTTCCGAAACACATCCCTCGACGGAGCCGATCTTTAAAAAGACAGCTCATACTTTAAATGCTCCCATTGTATTTGCCGACCAGCAATATCGTCTTGAAGTGATTGAGCGGACAGCAGAGCAACAAAGACTTGAAATCTGCGCAATAGAAGGTGCCTGTGGAGAGTTTACATTAGATTTGACCGGCTCCTATCAATGTAAAAATATCTTGGGCGTATTGGCGGTTGTCGACATTTTGCAGGAGAAGGGGTGGGTGCTCCCCGGATCTTTTGTGACCGAAGCACTGGCTCATGTAAAAAGACTGACCGGACTACAGGGACGTTGGCAGGTACTGTCTACAGATCCACTTATGATTTGTGATACCGGGCATAATGAAGATGGTATCAAGGAAGTCGTGCGCAATCTGGCGTATGTGTCCCACCAGAAGCTCCATATCGTGATCGGTGCGATGAAAGACAAAGACCTGGATCACATGTTGCCTTACCTACCAAAAGATGCAGCGTATTATTTTGCCAGTCCGAATACACCACGTGCCATGGACGCAGAAGAGCTGGCGGCTAAAGCCGAAGGGTATGGCCTAAAGGGACAAATATGTGATTCTGTTGCGGAAGCCGTCAATGTGGCCACATCGAAATACAGTCCCGGAGACCTGATTTTTATTGGTGGTAGCAATTTTGTCGTCGCAGAAGTGTTAGGGAAATAAATTCCTTTTATATTCTGCACATTAAGTTGCATATAAAAATGAATTTATTTAGGTTTGATAGGCTAAAGCTTTATATTATGTCAACAGCTGAATTGAAAATAAGTGTAATACATAAGATAACAAATTTGACGGACACGCGTATTGTTGAACAGATACAGCGGTTATTGGATTTTGAATTGGAAGAAGGTATTTATTCTCTTTCAAAGGAACAAATAGCGAGAATTACAGAAGCTCGTGAGGAGTATGCCGCGGGAAAAGTTATATCTGAAAAACAAGCAAATTCGGAGATTGATAAATGGCTAAGCGAAAGATAGTCTGGACCGAAAAAGCTAATCTGGAGCGAAAAGAAATTCTCGAATATTGGATAAATCGAAATAAATCTAAATCATTCAGCGTAAAACTGAATCGATTAATCATCAGCGATTTAAAGCTCTTATCTTTAAGTCCTTTTATTGGCAGGAAAACTAAAATAGAAAATGTGCGGGTAAAGATAGTTCGTGATTACTTGATATTTTACGAAATCCTCAAAGAAGAAATCTTAGTACTTACCGTTTGGGACGGAAGAAGAGATTCCAAGACATTGACTATAAAATAAAGTAGCGTATGTCCGAAGCCGAACTTTTTGTGGATAAAGAAACCCGCTTTGTCGAGGTGATATTGTCGCTGTCGATTGCCAAAACCTATACCTATAGGGTGCCTTTCGATATGTCTGATCGCGTTCGGATAGGATCGCGTGTCATTGTTCAGTTTGGAAAGAACAAAATTTATGCAGCTCTTGTCCGTGCTATATCAACCTTGGCACCTGAAAAATATGAAGCAAAATACATTCTCGATGTTGTCGATGATACGCCGATAGTGAACGACCGACAATTCCAGCTGTGGGATTGGATTGCAGGGTATTACATGTGTCATTTAGGCGAGGTCATGCAGGCCGCATTGCCGGCAGCACTTAAAATGGCCTCCGAAACAAAAGTTATCGCTGCCGATAATGCCGATTTCGATCGCTCGATATTGTCGGATAAAGCCTTTTTGATATTAGAAGCTTTGGACGTTGCCGGCGAACTACGTATTTCGGATATTGCTAAAATCCTCGGACAGAAGACCGTTTTCCCACTACTCAAATCACTTTTTGAAAAAGGTTTTATCTTAATTTCGGAAGAAATCAAGGAAAGATACCGGCCAAAGGTCAAAACTTTTCTGGCGCTGGCCAGTGTGTATGCCGATTCAGAAGGCCTCCGACAGGTGTTGGATAGTTTGAATAGAGCGCCGAAGCAGCAAGATGCCTTGTTGGCTTTTCTCCAGCTCCGCAAGCAGCAACAGGAGGTCAGTCGTCAAGATGTTATGGAAGCATCCGGTTGTGGGGCTGCAGCGATTACGGCATTGATCGATAAAGGTGTCTTTGAGCCACAAAAAAAGGCGGTGAGCCGCTTCGCCGGAACGGATGTGTTGGTCGAAAGGGATTTTGTACTGAGTGACCCACAATCGTTGGCGTTAGCACAGATCCGAAAATATTTTACGGAAAAAGATGTGGTGTTGTTGCATGGCGTGACAGCATCAGGTAAAACCCAGCTGTATATACGTCTGATTGAAGAGGCTTTCAGCCGAGGCGAGAGTGTTCTTTATTTGTTGCCCGAAATTGCATTAACCACACAGATTACAGAACGATTAAAGCTGCATTTCGGCGATAAGTTAGGTGTTTATCATTCCAAATTCAACGACAACGAACGGGCGGAAGTGTGGCATAAAGTATTGAAAAATGAGTTTAACGTAGTCGTAGGTGCGCGTTCTTCTGTTTTTTTACCTTTTGCGAATCTGGGGTTGGTTATTGTGGATGAAGAACATGAGAGCTCGTATAAGCAATTTGATCCGGCACCGCGTTATCATGCCCGGGATACCGCAATTTATCTGGCCCATCTTCATCAGGCTAACGTGTTATTAGGTTCTGCGACACCGTCGATTGAAAGTTATTACAATGCCAAAGCGGGTAAATATGGGCTGGTGCAACTGTTGCAGCGCTTCGGTGATGCACAGCTACCACAAATGGAAATTGTCAATATCGCAGAAGCCAGCCGGAAGGAGGAGATGCGGAGCTATTTTAGCACGACGTTGCTGGAAAATATAACAGAAGCTGTAGCCCGTAAGGAACAGGTTATTCTGTTTCAGAATAGAAGAGGGCACACGACGTTTCTGCAATGCAGCACCTGTGGTTATGTCGCTAAATGTGTGAACTGTGATGTCAGTATGACGTATCATAAGACGTCGGATCTGTTGCACTGTCATTACTGTGGACATCATGAAAATCCTATTCACGTATGTCCGGCCTGTGGAATGCCGCATCTGGAGAGCAAGGGTTATGGAACAGAACGTATCGAAGAGGAGCTGGAAATACTATTGCCCGATATCCGCATAGGTCGGTTAGACCTGGACTCCACAAAGGGTAAGTATGGCTTTGAGAAGATTATAAGTGCCTTTGATGACCATGAGTTTGATATCCTGATCGGCACGCAAATGGTGGCCAAAGGTCTTGATTTTGGACGGGTAAGTTTAATCGGTGTCATCAACGCCGATGGAATAATCAACTTCCCTGACTTCAGGGCTTATGAGCGGGCTTTTTCGCTCTTCGAGCAAGTATCCGGTCGAGCAGGCAGGCGTAATCAGGAAGGTAAGGTCATTATACAGACCTATTCACCGGGGCATAGGGTAATCGAACAGGTTATTCAGCATGACTATGAAGGAATGTTCCTACAGGAAATTACCGAACGGAAGAATTTCCATTATCCGCCTTTTGTACGGCTTATTCGTTTAGATGTCAAACACAACGACCAACAGAAAACACAAGACTCCGCACAGAAACTTGCCAACGCTTTGCGGGAGCAATTGGGAGACCGAGTGTTGGGGCCTGAGCCTCCATTAGTGGGGCGTGTACGCAATTATTATATCCAGACGATCACACTTAAGATCGAACGTGTCCATCTCAATATCGCCAAGGTAAAGGACCTCATCCGGAATACACTGGTTCTTTTTGAGTTGGACAAAAAGAATGCTGGTGTTTATGTACAGATTGATGTAGATCCTTATTAAAAAGGACTATAATTTTATTTTAGATACTTTAAACGGTTTTTTAACCGCCTTATGTGCCGCTTCCTTTGCTATTTTCGCTTCCAGCGCCGAAATCTTTTCCGGCTGACAAGGGTTTTGACGGACATCTTCGTTAAATAGCTTTTCATACCAGGCACAGGCGACGGTAAATCGACCGTAAGTCAGTTGCAGATGAAAACCATCTCTGGTGAAATGATCGCCGATACTGGACGTACGCGCATTTTGTATGGACGTTCCTGCCGGAACAATAAAGGCAAAAGCTTTGGACTTGTCGATGCGTTTTGTAACGTCCATAATGCTTTTGTACATCGTAGTTTGATCCTTATTATAATTGGCGAAGCCTTTATGTTTCGAATCTTGCTGGTAAGCCCAGGTCTGGTGGTATATCAATTTGGCGTTCGGGGCAAGGGATTGTACATACGAAATTAACTTCGGCAGATCTTTCATAATCACATCATACTGACCAGAGAAGGAACTGGCTTGTTGCAGGCTGATGTAATCCCAGTTTTCATTGCCGATAGCTTCCGCTAAGCTGACGTTTTTTGTCACGTTTTTCTCTCCATCCAGATTGATTTTCCGATAGGAATAGGCTTTCTTATCCGCTGTGGCATTTTTGACATGCAGCACGATGGGAGCGCCTCCTATATACATATTCCCGATGATGATCTTTTTATTACCCGCTTTGGCAATATCGTAAAGAAAATGCTCCACGGCGTCGTCGGAAAAGCTGTTTCCTATAGCCAATACCTTTAAAATTCCATCATCGCTCGATTGTTGAGCGGATGTGTTTGTAAAAAAGAAAACGGTAATGGTAAATAATAGAATGATTTTTTTCATCGGTATATAGTTTGTTTGTTTAATGGTGATGAAGCTATCAGATTTATTCATCTTGCTGAATCGTTTGTATAAATCTGATGGTTTCATATCCGAAATTAAAGATAGACGCGCATATATGCAAAATAAAAGCAATGAATTTTGCATTTAGTCCATGCAAGTCTGCTTTAACAATGGTATTTTTGGGGAATCATGGCCTATAGATTTGTCGACAATTACAGAGAAAAAGGAGCAAGAAAGCAGTTGGTTCACCATTTGGAGAAACGCGGTATTCAGGATAAAGCCGTTTTAAAGGCCATAGGGAAGGTTCCTCGTCATTTCTTCTTTGACGAAACGTTTTGGAATCAGGCCTATCGGGATATTGCATTTCCCATCGGCGACGGACAGACGATCTCGCAACCCTATACCGTTGCGTATCAGTCGGAGCTGCTGCATGTGAAGAAAGGTGACCGGGTATTGGAAATCGGGACGGGATCAGGGTATCAGACCTGTATTCTGCTCGAATTGGGTGCAGAGGTGTTTACCATTGAAAGGCAGGAGGCACTGTATAATCGAACGGTAGTTGTGCTTCCTTATATGGGATACAAACCTCATTTTTTTCTGGGTGATGGTTCTAAAGGTATTCCTGAACATGCACCTTATGATAAAATTATCGTTACGGCAGGTGCGCCTTTTGTGCCGGAGGTCATGTTAGGTCAGTTGAAGTTAGGCGGACTATTGGTCATTCCCGTAGGAGATGAGAAAGAACAGAAAATGGTGACCATTCTCCGTGTCGGGGAGAATGATTTTGAACGCATAGAATTAGATACATTTCGCTTTGTCCCGTTGGTGGGCGATAAAGCATGGTAGTAACAGCAATGATAATTATGAGAGCTATTTACACGAATAACGTCCGCATTAAAAAGGAAGAGATTGCTGTTTTAGAAAAAAAAATAAATACGAACAGTATATTTCGACTCGTTACGATTGTCGTTGGTGGGGCGTTGCTTTTTCAGGTGTTCCAATGGAATAATATCTGGATATTATTGGCCACCGTACTGGCTATCGTGCTCGGGTTTGTGGCTTTGGTGAGAAGGCAGAGTGTTTTGGAGAAACAGCTTCATGGTAAACAAGCGCTGCTGCGCGTGAACCAAAATGAGCTTGATCTGATGGATAGTGGTGATAATATGTATGAAGATGGCAACCAGTTTGATGATCCAAAGCATCCCTATGTGTCCGATCTGGATGTATTTGGTTCATCGTCCTTGTTTGCGAAAGTCAATCGAGCAGCAACTTCCAGCGGTGTGGTACGGTTGGCGACCTGGTTTCTGTCCTCTTCCACGAAAGAAATGGTGGAAAAAAGACAGCTGGCGGCGGAGGAACTGTCTACAAAAATGGAATGGTGTCAGGAGTTTCAATCCAGGCTGCTCTTTAATCTGAACCAAAAAGCCGATATCAAAGCTTTTCTGTCCAATTATCTAAAAGAGGAGGGATTGAAATTCGGAAATACATTTATGCGATTGTATGTTCCTTTTGCACCATTTCTTGTATTAGGATCACTATTGGTTTCTATATTCTTTTACCCCATTTGGGGGTATATAGCCGGGTTGGGTGTACTTCATTTGTTGTGGACCATGGGACTTGGGGGGAAAGTCAGTTTCTTCTCCAATCGTATCGACAAGATCGGAAATACGCTGATCGCCTATTCGGATGCGATCAAGTTGGTGGAGCGTGAGCAGTTTGACGCCGCGTTGAATGCGGATCTGCAACAAAGGTTACATACGAAGAAAGAACACGTATTGTCAGATGCGTTTAAAGAATTGGGTACATTGATCGACAAGCTAGATGCCCGTAATAACCTTCTGGTGGGAGCGCTATTAAATATGATATTTCTTTGGGATTTCAGGCAGGTATTGGCGATCATGAAATGGAAAGAAAATTATGGCGTAAATGTGCTGGAAAGTTTTGATACCATCGCTAAAGTGGAGGCTTTGGTGAGCTTAGCTACTTTGCGGCGCAATAATCCCACCTGGAGTAAGCCCGTTATAGTAGACGATGTCTCTTCCGGTCGTATATATGCAGAGGCGATCAACCACCCGCTGATTATAGAAGAGAAAGCAGTAGCCAATGATTATGATGCCGGACAACATCAGATTGCGTTGATAACCGGATCTAATATGGCGGGAAAAAGTACCTTTTTACGTACTGTGGGACTCAATGCTGTGCTGGCCTATGCAGGCGCCGTAGTCTGTGCGACGAAATTGCACTTACCTATCTATCGTTTGGTAACCTATATGCGTATTAAAGATAATCTGAGTGAAAGCACATCTACCTTTAAGGCGGAGATCGACCGTATGAAATTTATTCTGGGGACGATAGAAGTGACCGATGACAGCTATTTCCTAATTGATGAGATGTTACGTGGGACAAATTCTGTGGATAAGTATTTAGGATCGAAGGCCATCATCAAAAAATTGATCGAAATGGAAGGAAAGGGAATGGTTGCGACCCATGATTTGCAGCTGGCTTCGTTAGAAGACGAATACCCAACGTTGATCAAAAACTTTCATTTTGATATACAGGTGGCCGATGGAGAGATGCTGTTCGACTATAAACTCAAAAACGGTAAATGTACGGTTTTCAATGCTTCCATGCTTTTGAAAGGTATTGGTATAGATGTCGGTGTACTACGTGTGGATCACACCGATTAGCGTTTCATCGCCCGATCCAGCTCACGCTTCGATTCTCGTTCTTTGATCGTTTCCCGTTTGTCAAAATCTTTTTTGCCCTGTGCTAAAGCGATTTCTACCTTCGCGAAACCACGCTCGCTGATAAACATCTTTAAGGGCACGATGGTGAAGCCTTTCTCTTCACCTTTTTCTTTCAATTTTTTAAGTTCTTTTTTGGTCAATAGCAGTTTGCGATCCCTTTTTGCTTCGTGGTTGTAAAATGAACCGAAAGAATATTCAGCGATATGCATGTTCCGGATATATAATCCATCTTCAAAAAAAGCACAGAAACTGTCATTGATATTAGCCTTCCCTTCTCGGATGGATTTAATTTCAGTACCCAAAAGTTGAATTCCAGCTATATATGTATCTAAAATATGGTATTCAAAAGAAGCTCGTTTATTTTTGATGTGAATGTGCTTAGCTAACGCCATATAAACTATATTTGTCCAGCAAAGTTAAACATTTTAGGGTTAAGGTCTAACTATAAAAGTTAATCTGCTATTGCAGTTTCATTAACAATAATTTAACTTTATGAGATTTATATGTGTTTTCTATTACAATAAATAAGTTGAAGTTTTTGTATGTTTGCACGGCTTTTGAATTAACGAATGTATTAAGACAGACAAAAAGATTACAGCACGTTGCTATTTTTAACAAATAAAGGCGTAATGAGCCGTGTAGTCTTTTTTGACGTTTATCTATTTATAGTCAAAAAGTAGGAAGTGTTTTTACAACAAAAAGAATTACCTGTATGAGCAAGGGAAAGTTAAGCGAAATAACATCCAGGTTCTTAAAAAAAGAACTTGAACCAATCAAATCCAGTGATTTATACGCCTATTTTAGACCCATCCAATCGCGGCAGGATACTGAAGTACAGATCGACGGGAAGCGGGTCTTAATGTTTGGTTCGAATTCCTATTTAGGGTTAACGACAGACGCACGGATTATTGAGGCGTCACAACAGGCTTTATCCAAATACGGAACGGGTTGTGCCGGATCTCGGTTTTTGAATGGAACATTAGATATTCACGTGGAGCTGGAAGAACAGCTGGCCGATTATGTAGGTAAGGAAGCTGCTGTCTTATTCAGTACAGGCTTTCAGTCTAATTTAGGACCTTTGTCCTGTCTTACGGGTCGTAACGATTACATTTTATTGGACGATCGGAATCATGCTTCGCTTATTGATGGTAGTCGCTTGTCATTTTCTAAAGTAATTAAGTATGCCCATAATGATATGGACGACTTGCGGTCGAAAATCAGCAGACTTCCAGAAGATAGCTTTAAATTGATTGCTACGGACGGGATATTCTCGATGGAGGGTGATATTGTCAAGTTGCCCGAACTCGTGCAGGTGGCTGAAGAATATGATGCCGCGATATTGTGTGATGATGCACACAGTCTGGGAGTTATTGGCGAGCGAGGTGCAGGTACTGCGAGTCATTTTGGACTCACAGATAAGGTCGATCTCATTATGGGGACCTTTAGCAAATCTTTGGCCTCATTGGGTGGTTTTGTTGCAGCGGATAAAGATACGATCGAATTCTTGAAACATAAGGCGCGCTCGTTGATGTTTAGTGCAAGTATGACACCGGCGTCTGTAGCTTCTACATTAAAAGCATTGGAGATTATTCGCACCGAACCGGAGCATATGGAGCGTTTATGGGCAAATACACACTATGCCAAGAAATTGTTATTGGAAAGTGGCTTTGACTTAGGTGCAACGGAAAGTCCGATTCTTCCGATCTTTGTTCGGAATAATGAGAAGACTTATATCGTGACAAAGATGCTTCAGGAGTATGGAGTTTTTGTCAATCCGGTAGTCGCACCGGCCGTACCTGCGGAGGAGTCGCTCATACGCTTCTCCTTGATGGCAACACATTCTTTCGCCCAGATAGAGGAGGCCGTGGAAAAGATGACCAAAGTGTTCCAATCCTTAGAAATAGAAAGAGCAGTTATTTAATTCTAAAAATTTACAACATGATTACGATCATACCAGTTGAAACAAAGAAGCAGCGAGCAAAGTTTATCGATTTCCCGCACGATTTGTATCAGAATGATCCTAATTATGTTCCAGAATTATTTTTGGCGCAGGAAGATCTGCTTAACCCATCAAAACATCCATTTTACAAACACTCTGCCGCTCAACTTTTTTTAGCCTACCGCGATGGAAATATTGTTGGACGTATTGCAGCTATCTGGAATGTCAATCATAACACCTTCAATCAGGTCCGGGAGGGACAGTTTGGATTTTTTGATTGTATAAACGACCAAGAGGTCGCAGACAAGTTGCTTTCGGCAGCAAAAGATTGGATAAAAGCAAAAGGCGGTGATACGATGGTAGGCCCTGTCAATCTGACGACCAATGATACATGTGGATTGTTGGTGGAAGGGTTTGATCGTCCACCGATGGCCATGATGCCCTATAATTATCCGTATTATCAGGAACTGATTACGGGTTCCGCTTTCACAAAGAAGATTGATCTCCGGGCTTATCTTATATCTCCAGATAAGGCAAGTAGGCGCTCCGTATTGTTGTTGGATAAGTTAGAAGCCCGATTAAAACGTTCTGGAATAATCTTGCGCGAGATTAATCTTAAAGATTTCAAAAATGAGGCTGCAAAAATCAAGGCCGTCTATAACAAGGCCTGGGATAAAAATTTAGGCTTTGTGCCGATGACGGACGAAGAGTTCAATTTTACCGCGAAAGACTTAAAGATGATTGTGGATCCGAAGTATTGTATCTTGGCGGAGAAGGATGATGAAATTGTCGGTTTTGTAGTGGGGATTCCTAACATCAATGAAGTATTGATCAAAATAAAAAGGGGACGGCTATTGCCTACCGGTATTTTCAAACTGCTGTTTGGCAAGAAGAAGATAAAGTCGTTGCGGGTGCTGATGTTGGGCGTCTTGGAGAATTATAGGAAGCTGGGCATAGAAGCATGTCTGTATGGCTCTCTTATTAGAAACGCTACACCTTCGGGTATCGTAGAGGCGGAATGCTCCTGGATGTTGGATGATAACTATCTCATGAATCATGCGATTGAGCAAATCAACGCCGAATTCTATAAACGTTACCGGCTTTTTGAAAAAGCTATCTGATGAAAACTTCCGTTTCTCATGAAGAAAATACTCATTACAGGAGCTAGCGGTTTCATAGGGTATCATCTTGTTATGGCGGCAAAGGCGAGCGGACTGGAGGTGCATGCCGCGGTTAGGAAGACCAGCAATATCGAAGATATCAGTCCGTTTGTAGACAAATTTGTATACCTTGATCTTACGAATACCGAAGCCTTACAGCGCGTATTTGAGCAAGAACAATACCACTATATCATTCATGCCGCAGCATTGACGAAAGCGAAAGAGGAAAAGGATATGCTGGAAGTTAATGTGGGATACACAGAACGTATCTTGCAGGCTGCATTTCATGCACAAATTCCCTTGGAACGAGTGTCATATGTGAGCAGTTTGGCTGCTTTAGGGCCGATCGGTTATGATGCCGGCACATTGATGGATGAGTCAGTACCGTATCGACCGTTGACAGTTTACGGCAGGAGCAAGCAGGCATCGGAAATGATGATCCGTGAAAAATTTGGTGATAAGGCCATTTCGGTATTCAGACCCACAGCTGTGTACGGTCCGCGTGAAAGGGATATTTTTTTGGTTTTTGAGGCAATGAATAAGGGATTGGATCTTTATATTGGTGGTAAGCCCCAACGGCTGAGCTTTATTTACGTGAAAGACCTTGTAGATGCCTTATTGCGGGGGTGTATACAGCCGCAGGAAGGATTACAATTTTACAATATTACAGATGGAGAGGTCTATTCCCGATACAGGATGTCGGAGGTGTTCCGTGAAGTCTTCCAAAAGAAGATGTGGCGTGTACATGTGCCGTTCAGGATGGTAAAGGCCGTAGCTCATATTTCGCAGCGGCTATACCGTAATTCTTCGAAAACGCCTGTGATCTATCCGGAACGCTTAAGCGAGTTGACTGCTGAAAACTGGGGGTGTGATATTTCCAAAGCGAGGGATATATTAGGTTTTAGCCCTTCTTATGATCTGGAAAGAGGTTTAAGAGAGACTTTGCTGTGGTACAGGGAGAACAATTGGCTTTAAATTAAGTGAATGATGAGTGGACAAAAGATTAATAAAAAGTTGTTTTTAGATAGAAAACGTACAAATATTTTAAGTGAACCGGAGCAGAAATTGATCTCTTATCTGGTGCCAAAAATTCCAGGCTGGATATCTTCGGATGGACTTACGGCAATCGGTTTTTTTGGTTCACTGATGATCTTGGTTAGCTTTCTATTGGCAGAGTATGTCGATCGGAATTTGTTGCTGCTCGCTATTCCCGGCTTTTTTGTGCAATGGTTTGGTGATTCGTTAGATGGTCGTATTGCCTATTATCGCAACAAATCGCGTAAATGGTATGGTTTTGCCTTGGATATCGTGATGGATTGGGTAAGTACGGTATTTATCGGGCTCGGCTATATTTTCTATACGGTAGGTGATTTTAAGTACCTCGGTTTTGCTTTGGTAGCACTGTATGGTTGGGCGATGATTATTTCGCAGCTACGTTATAGAATTACGGATAAATATACGATAGATGCAGGGTTGATGGGGCCGACAGAGATACGTGTCGTTATCTGTTTGGTACTTTTGTTGGAGGTTGTCGTGAAAGGAACGTTAGATTACAGTGTATTGGGGATATGTATTATATTATTCTGTATTAATGTGGTGGACACAAAAAAGCTGTTAGCGTTAGGAGATGCAAAAGACAAAGAGGAGAAACTAGCCAAGCAGCATGCTGAAGAAATAAAGTAATGTCATTTAAGCTAAAAGAGTTCTTAAGGGCCCAATTGTCGGCTTTTATCGGAGGACTTTCCGATCTTGGGATTTACTCGTTTTGCTATAAAATATTAGTCATCTCAGCCCCTTTTTCCAATGCAATAAGTGGCAGTCTGGGGGCAATCGTCAATTTTACCATCAACCGGTATTGGTCGTTTAACAATACCGAACAGTCAGTACAAAGCCAGTTATGGAAATTTATTCTGGTTGTAATAGGAAGTATTACGTTAAAATCAATAGGAATTCACTTTTTTGTTGATATCTGGAATTGGCACTTTATCCTCTCAAAGCTCATAGTGGAGCTTGTGGTTTCCTTAGGCTTCAACTTTACTTTACAAAAACTTTGGGTATTTAAGAGGTAAATAACTATATCCTTTCTCCTGACCAACTTCTGACCAACTTCTGCCTTTCCGTTACCCTGCTCCGGCGCTGCTCCGACACGGCTCCGACGTGCGTCGGAGCGACGTCGAAGCCGCGTCGAAGCGGCCCCGAAGGAAGGGCGAACAAGGTCAGAAGAAAGGGACAACAGAGCGTTCTTATCCTGCGTCGAAAAAAATATATGTTTCACCTCCAGTGGTTTACGGGGCGGGTCCGTTGGGATCTATCTTTTTGTTTGCTGCTGCGGTAAAGAATCGCTACCTTTGCATTCCGCTCCGCAAGGGGGCGCAGGGTCTATGGATCACTGAAAAGGAACAGGAGGCACGGGTCTTTCACCCGTCCAAAAAATAAAAGAGATTATTTTTTGGAAAAGCTAAAAAAGTTTCTACCTTTGCAATCCCGTCGGCGCAAGGCCGTCGGAAGAGAGAAGAAAATAAGCCTTTTAAAAGGGGCCTAAGATACAGGAAAGCCGAAGCGCGAGCGGAGGCGCAGGAGTTCTTTAAGGAAATGATCATGTAGCGTAACGGGTAACCGTTCCGGTTGGACATCTGCGGCACGCTGCAGTTACTGTCT
>NZ_JAAKGO010000016.1 GCF_011043525.1 Sphingobacterium sp. SGG-5 | reverse complement strand
CGGGCAACCGGATATACCTGAACAACGAGCCTTATTACCAACGATTGGTTCTGGACCAGGGATTCTATCCGGACGGTATCTGGACATCCCCGTCCGATGAAGCGCTTAAACGGGACATCCTGCTGGGAAAGGCGGCGGGTTTCAACGGGGCGAGACTGCACCAGAAGGTTTTTGAGGAGCGTTACTACTACTGGGCGGATAAGCTGGGGTACCTGACCTGGGGGGAGAGTGCGAGCTGGGGGATGGATGCGAATAGTATAGAGGCGGCCCGTAATTTTATCGCGGAATGGGCGGAATGTGTGGAGCGGGACCGCAACCATCCTTCGCTGGTGGTCTGGACTCCGTTCAACGAACAGTGGTGGCCTGACAGGACAAACTATCCCCGTCTTGCAGCGGATGTCTATAACCTGACCAAACTTATTGACCCGACGCGTCCTGTTAACGGGGTGAGCGGCGGTGCACACATCCTGACGGACATCTGGACGGTCCATCATTATGAACAGGATCCGGTAAAGCTTAGGGATATCATCTATAAGGACGGCAGTTTTTTCCAGACGCCGAACCGGGCACATCCCGGTCACAGGAACATCGGCTTCAACGAGGTCAAAGACAATAACAATTATGTATTTCCTATCTATGATGGAAAGAAGCCTTATTTCGTGGACGAATTCGGGGGCATCAAATGGGTCAGCGACGAGAAACTCCAGCAGCTGGACTCCAAGACGCAGACCTGGGGGTATGGAGATGCTCCCCGTACGTTGGAGGAGTTCTACCTTCGGCTGGAGGGTCAGGTGGATCAGCTTCTGTCACTGTCGGAACATGTCTGGGGGTACTGCTATACACAATTGACAGATGTAGAACAGGAACAGAATGGTATCTATAATTATGACCGATCGGCTAAGTTTGATATGGAAAGGATCAGGAAAATCTTCTCTAAAAAGCCTGATGATGGCGATTTTTGAAAAACTCCAATATCACTATATTTTGGACATTTTTTAAGTGCAGCTTTAAATCTGCCCAGATTTATTTCCCTTGTCATCCTTTGAAGAACATTTCGTTTAACACCAATGTCGTAAATCTTTTATTTGTGAATGAAAGAAATTGTTTGATATCGTGAAAGATTATAGAAGACTCATTTTATTTTGAAATATAGTATCATTTATGCAAATAATAATATAGGTATGGGCGATATAGTCCATATATATTTGTGTAAACCCATTTCAAAGAGCTATAAATCTAAATGTTGACCAAACATTGAAATGCTTCTGATGTGATGAATTAAATAAACCCTTGGAATGAGATTTCAAAAGGCACGATATGACGAATCGGAAATTTTTGCTTTAATAAAAGAAGGAGATGCGGCCGCTTTTGAAAAAATTTACAATACCTATTCCCAAAGATTATCTATAAAATTAGTGCAGATTCTAAAGTCGGAGGATTTGGCTCAGGACGTTTTGCAGGATGTTTTCATAAAAGTATGGGAGATGCGTGCTGAAATTAAACCAGAGCTGTCATTTTCGAGTTTTTTGTACAAGATAGCGACAAATATGTCCTATAATGTATATCGACGTGCATTGAAGGAACAGCTGATATTAAAGCAGAACGTGCAATCTGAATCTTATGACCATGTCGAGCAGCAGTTGCGTGAAAAAGAGTGCCATGAATTAATTCAGCAGGCGTTGAATAATCTTACTGTGCGGCAGAGAGAAGTGTACACGTTGCACAAGATGGAAGGATTGAGTTACAAAGAAATAGAGGTTCGCCTACAAATTGGCAAATCTGCCATCAACCACCATATTCAGGAGGCCAATAAACATTTGCGGTTTTTTTTAAAGCCATATGGCATTTTATTGGCAATATTTCTGATTAGCATGAGTTTGAGCTAGAAAGAATTTATCATAATATATTCTCGATATGTTCAACAGTGATACACCACGTGTCATTGCGCCATCATTAATTTTCTTTCACAGAATACCTATCCCCAAATCACATTAGCTTAAACAAATTATTTGTCTAACATTCAGGGTGTTACTATTTTTGTTGCAATCGTAGGTGCTACTTTTTTGATGCGGTTTGTATTAGTTATAAATGGCTGTCAAATTACCTTGATCGAGAAAACTAATGAATAACAAAGAAGTACATATCAGATATCTGTTTCAGAAATATATGAAACATGACATCTCTACTGTCGAGATGGAAGAGCTCTCTGCCTATTTTGAAACAGAAGAGGGTAGCCGGTTACTAAATGTGTTGCTCAAGCAGCATATAGAAGCACAAGGAGATAATGTTACGAGCGATTTGCAACAACAGGCAAGTAGAATTAAAAATGCGGCATGGTCAAATATAGAATCCCATATAAGGGAAGCGAATAATAGCATAAAGCAGAACGTTTTCCGTATCTATAACTGGATGCCCTATGCGGTTGGTTTACTTGTTGTCGCCGCCGTTAGCTTTCTTTTTCTAAATCGTCATTATAAAAACGATACAGAAAATTTGCTTGTCGAAGAAAATAGGATAACACCTGGCGGCAACCGGGCAACCTTGATTTTGGCAGATGGGCGAACGTTATCTCTTGACGAGAAGCGGAAAGGCATTGTCATGAATGATGATGGAATTATTTATGACGATGGTAAATCTATTATCCTGCCAGGAGAAGGACGTGTTTCTGAATCTTTTACATTGACTACACCCAAGGGAGGTACCTATGAACTCGTCCTTCCTGATGGCACGAAGGTATGGCTTAATGCTGCATCAACCTTGACATATCCCGGTAGGTTTAATACGAATGAACGCTATGTCCAATTAGAAGGAGAGGCTTTCTTTGATGTATCTAAAAAAGTGAAAAGTACCGGAGCGCGTGTTCCTTTTATCGTCCAGTCTCCGACACAGCGAATTGAAGTACTCGGGACGGCATTTAATATAATGGACTATGCTGACGAATCAAGTTCGCGCACAACATTAGTACATGGAAGTGTAAAGATTCATGCCTATAGTTCCTCGAACCAAGCAGTCGTATTGAAGCCAGGAGAACAGAGCGTGTATGCAGGAGATTTATTGTCTAAAAGTAAGGTGGACACCGCATTGTTTTGTGCTTGGAAGAATGATAAGTTTCTCTTTCAAGATACAAAAATCAAAGATGCTTTACAGCAGTTAAGCCGTTGGTATGACTTTGATGTCGTTTACGAAGGAACTATCAAGGAGACCTATTTCTATGGGGAATTTAGTCGTAAAAGTGCTTTTGTTGATGTGCTTAAGGTGTTGGAAAAGAGCGGTATATATTCTAAGCTAAAGGTAGATGGAAAGAGACGGAAACTAATTGTCAGCATGTAACTCCTTGCAATGCAATTGCTAATTCAATCCTAATATAAACGTTAACAAAGATTGCTTATGATGAAAAACTAAATGAACAAAAAACATCGTTTTCTAAATTAGAAAAGCCGGCGAGTGCGGTCACACTTGCCGGCTAAACATTAAAAAGTATTCTCAGTTCCACTACGTGGACTTTAAACTAATCTAAAGTATGAAAATATCCTATTTTATGAAAGGAAATAATTCCTTTCTATTTAAATTTTTGATAACCATGAAGTTGTTGTTTTTGTCTTTTCTGTTCGGTTCTTTTCAGCTCATGGCAGAAGTAAAGGCGCAATACATCAGTATTCACGCAAAAGACATGACATTGGCAAGTGTCATGCAAAAGGTTAAGGAGCAAAGCGGCTATGCTTACTTCTTTCACGGTAAAGACCTGGCCAACATGCGAATAAGTACTGATTTTCAGAGATTATCCTTGCACGCTGCGATGAACGAGATGTTGAGAGGAAAAGATATAGACTGGAGTCTGGAAGGTAAATTTATTGTAGTTACACCGAAACGTGCTACTCATGAAGTAACTGATATAGCGCGTAGAGAAATCCAGCAATATGTTGTGCATGGAAGAGTAGTGGGTGAAAAAGGAAATCCATTGCAGTCGGTTACGGTCAGTGTTAAGGGTACGGACAAAGTTGTTTTGACGGATAAAGACGGTGTGTTCACGTTTAGTGTAGACAATCCTAATGCTATTCTGGTATATACTATGGTCGGTTTTGCACGGCAAGAAAAGCCCCTGAATGGGGTGTTGAATCAAGAGGTAACCTTACGGATTGCTATGGCAGAGATGGAAGAAGTTGTTGTTTCGATCGGTTATGGTACGCAGTCCCGGGATAAGATTACGACTGCTATTTCAACGCTGGATCAGAAGGTATTGGAGAATGTTCCCTACACGAATGCCGCATCGGCTTTGCAAGGGGGTATTCCAGGGCTGATGGTACAAAGTACCAATGGACAACCCGGATCTGCACCGCGTATTATACTAAGGGGGGGCACATCTATCAATAACCCCAATGGATCTGTACCATTATATATTATTGATGGGGTGATAAGACCTGATATGAATGATGTCCCGGCAGATGATATCGCCTCTATGCAGGTGTTGAAAGATGCTGCTGCTACGGCAATCTATGGTGCAAGGGCTTCTAATGGGGTAGTGCTGGTTACGACTAAAACTGGAAACGAAGGAGCTACGCGTATCAGCTTTTCACATGATTATTCGGTGGCAGATGAAGCGATAGATATGCAACATGTAAGTGCTGCAGATTATATTGTGGGAGCTAGACAGAGCTTGATGTGGGCAGGGGTTAAAAACACTTCTTTATTGGACAGATTAGGCCAGGCCACCGGGTATGGTACAGGAAATGATTTAACGAATAACACGGCCTATACGACACAATATCTATCTGCGGCTAATGCACATAAGTTGGATGAAGGCTGGCAGTCTGTTCAGGATCCTTATGATCCCTCTAAAACTATTATTTTTAAAGAAACCGATTTTCAGAAATTGAGAAGGCAGGTGGCTAATTCACAAAACTACCATGTCTCTGCATTGGGAGGCTCATCTAAGGCGACTTATTCCGCCTCTTTAGGCTATTTGGACGGAGAGGGTACGGCACTTGCCTCTGACTATAAAAGGTTGAGTTATAATATTAATGGCTCATTACAGGTTACACCAAACTTAAAGATCAGTGGTCGGACGTTATATACCCACGTCAATAGTCATGCGCAAACGAACTATTACAATACGTTTACGCGTAGTGCGGCGTTGCCGTCTACAACTAAGTTTACGTTTGAAGACGGGACTATAGCGCCAGGATTGAATTCTTCTTTGGGCAATCCATTGTATTACCAAGTAGGACCTTATGCTCCGAGAAGAAAGACGATAACGACAAAATCCACTAAAGCACTGAGTGCACAATGGGAGATCGTTCGTGGATTGACATTAGAACCTCAGGCATCACTTTATGAAACAACAGAACACTTTAACTATTTCCAACCTAAATTTTTGTCGGGAATAACGACAATAGATGCTACTCGGGCAGCAACGCAAAATAGTATCTCGAATAGATATTGGCAGGTCGGATCTGTATTGACATATTCGAAGAACATTGGCTTCCATAATTTGGAAACAAAAGTGGGGTATGAATATTATGATAAAAATTATTGGGCAGTTTTTGCAGGAGGTAGAGGAGCGGCCACAGATCATATTCCAACCCTGAATGCAGCCGCAGAACCTAGAAGTGTTGATGGTTCGGAGAGCCGTTTCGTGACAGAGGGACTGTTTTCTAGGCTGAACTATGACTATAATGGCAAATATTTATTCTCTTTCAATTTCAGATATGATGGAGCGTCAAACTTGGGCGCTAAGACAAGAACGGGATTTTTTCCGGGAGTATCATTGGGATGGAATTTACACCGTGAAGGTTTCTGGCAACAGCTGGTATCTGCTGATCTGATGCAGTTAAAATTACGGGCCAGTTATGGAGAGAATGGAAATATACAAGGATTGGGGGATTTTCAGGCACAGGGAATCTATGCTGTAAATGCAATATATAATGGTGAGTCTGCCATCCAACCTTCGGAAATACCTAATGAAAATTTGGCATGGGAAAAATCACGGACTTTTGATATGGGTTTTGACCTCGGATTATTTCAAAAACGGATAAATCTTGTTTTTGACTATTATGATCGATTAACATCCGATTTATTGACCAATGTGACCTTACCGACTTCATCAGGTTATAGTTCGATACTGACCAACAACGGGAGTTTGAGAAACCGAGGAGTAGAATTTGGACTTGATATGAGCTGGCTGAAGCGCAAAAGCTTGTTTCAGTGGAACACAACATTCAATTTCTCTAGGGTAAAGACCCGTATTGAGAGATTGCCATTCAATGGTGTGGAAAGAAACCGCCAAGGGGGGATTTACATCTTTGATCCATCGTTGAACGGCTATGTCTGGGCTGGCGGGTTACAGGAAGGAGGAAGGATAGGTGATATGTTTGCACTGCATTTTATGGGGGTGTATGCTACGGATCAGGAAGCCACTATGGCGCCTGTCAATACCTTTATGCGGATAAATGACAAGCGCAGCTATGGCGGGGATTCCAAATGGGGGGATCTGGATAAGAATGGGTTTATTGATGAGCGAGATAAATATCTCGTCGGAAATCAATATCCAACTATAACAGGTGGCTTTAGCAATACGCTTTCGTATAAGAACCTGTCCATGAATGTAAGGACGGATTTTACGTTAGGACACACTATATTTAGTTACACCAATCATTTCTTAAATGGACAGATGCAGGGAGACGCGATGCCATTAAAAGAATATTATGCCCGGTCATGGAAAAAACAGGGGGATATTACGGATATGCCGAGATATATGTATCAGGATCAACAGGCAAATCTAAGCGAGGGTTCGGACATGTTTTATGAAAAAGGTGATTTCTTGGCTCTTCGTGAGCTCTCCTTGGTCTACACATTACCTTCAAGACTTACGCAAAAAATAAAGATGACCAATCTGCGCTTGAATGTCACGGGATATAATCTGCATTACTTTACCAACTATTCGGGACTAAACCCGGAAGATGGGGGAAGGGATGATGGTAGATACCCTAATCCGAGAACATTCACAATGGGAATCCAAGCATCGTTTTAGTCGCTAAAAAAGGAATATTATGAAAACAACATTAAAAATAGGTATAGCATTACTTTCATTCTTGATACTGGGGTGTGAGAAGCATTTGGATTTATCGCCGGAGAGCTCAATCACCAAAGGATCTTTCTGGAAGACCCCTGAAGATGTCGAGGGGGCGGTAAATGGAATGTATGCTAAACTCAGAAATGAATCGAATCTGAATCTCTTCATTTGGGGAGAGGCTCGTAGCGAGATGATGGAAGGTAGTGTGGCGGGAACACTGGGTTATGACAGATATTACAACCAATATATCTCACAAGTTTCTCCGGGGCCCCAGTGGAGCAATATGTATGCCTTGATCGATATATGCAATCTCGTATTGAAATATGCACCCAACATAAGTTATACCCAAGAGGATGATCGAAATAACGCTTTGGGCCAGGCCTATACTATGCGTGCTTATGCCTATTTTACCTTGGTGCGGCTATTTGGAGGGGTGCCCTTGCGTACAGAACCGCTGGAATCGTATGATCCGGCTACTATACAAGTTCCCCGTACGGCCAAAGATAAAATTTTTGAGCTCATCAAATCGGATATAGATAAGGCTTTACAACTATTTCCAAACAATAATTTCTCCTCGGGCCGTGCAAAATGGTCTAAGCCTGCTTTGAATACCCTGAAAGCAGATGTGTATCTGTGGACAGGTAAACTCGAAGGTGGAGGTGATGATGATTTCCTTACAGCATTGACCGCGTTAGAAGCTGTACAGACGGCAGACGTAGCGCTGATTAACTACGCCGATGTATTCAAGTATGCAAATAAAGGCAATAAGGAAGTCATTATGGCTATAAACTATGCTTTGAATGAATCAGGGGAGATGGAGTTTGCGCACAATATGTATTTGGCGAATGCTGGAGATTTACCAAGCTATGTTCCCCAAACACAGAAGGATATCGTTGGCACACCCAAACCTGGTAATGGAAATGTATGGCGTATCCGAAAATTGGTAAGGGATCAGTTTACCAATGATGATGTTCGTAAAGCAGCCACTTATATTGATGTACAAAGTGCTGACGGAACTCAGTACTATACCAACTATGGTCTGAAATTCAACGGAACAGTAGATCTGGGTTTACGTCGTTTTTTGAATGATTGGATTATCTATCGTTATGCCGATGTACTCCTGATGAAAGCTGAAGCCAAGAATGCTTTGGAACAGGATCCCTCGACAGAGATGGAAGAAATACGGAGAAGGGCTTACGGCACAAATTATTCGAGTCATATATTCGTCAATGGTAGCAAGACGGCCAACGATAATGCGATATTGAAAGAGCGCCTATTTGAGTTTGCACTGGAAGGTAAGCGGTGGTGGGATCTTTTGCGTTTTCAAAAAGCGTTTACATTGGTGCCTGCGTTGCAGGGACGCCAGAGTGAGTCATATCTGTTGTTGTGGCCGTTATCTTCCGAAGTCCGGTCAAGAGAGGTGTTAGTGGATCAAACACCGGGTTATACACAATAGTTTTTTTCAGAAAAGAGTACTATCATGAAGAAAGTAGGATATAATATATATTTAGTACTAATACTAGTATTTCTAAACATTGGATGTAATAGATATGATGTATTATCTATCGTAAATGATGATAATGATTATAGTTTAGCTAGTTTAAAAAATATATCATATAGCACATACGGTGAAGATAGTTATACCTCTACATGTATTTGGACCAGTTCTTTGCATTCCGCATTTCCTGATTTAATTAGGTTTAAAAATGCTTTTTATGTTGCATTTAGAGAAGGCCCAGCACATGGTGGGGCAAATGGGGTGATTCGAATACTTAAGTCAATAGATGGCGATAATTGGGAAACAGTTCAAGTGTTAGAACTCACCCCTGCCGAAACACCTCCATCTACTGGTTTAGCATTTAATGGTACGAATCAGTATATGACTATAGAGCCCCATGCAGATTTCACTTTTACCAATAGTCAAAGCTTTTCTGTATCGGGATGGATATATACAGCAAACACGAGTTATACACAGATTGTTTCGACTCGACAAGGAGCCAATGGGTATGATTTTGCACAGCAAGTAAATAAAATAATAAGTGATATGGGTATTCCGTATTTACGAACAGAGCAACTTACCGGAGACTTAACATCGAATACATGGCACCATGTGGGATATGTATATAATGGCTCTACTAAACAGGTTAAGTTGTATTTGAATGGTGTTGCGGTAGCTTTATCAACAAATACAAGTTATCATCCTCAAACTGCTGTGACGACTCAGGCAAACACTTACGGAAACAAAATAACCGTTTTTGCAAAAGCTGATAATACGGTAATAGATCCCAGTGGGCTTCCTACTAGCGGATTTACAACAGGTAAAATTTCTACTTTGCGTTTTTGGAATAAAGCTTTAACTCATGGGGAAATGGCCGCAGATCAGACTTCTAAGGTGACAGCAGCTACACCTAATTTGATTGCTGCTTATGACTTTGGTAAAAAACAACAACAGGGGTCAAATACCATTGTTCCAGATATCAAAGGCAACCATCCAGGAGTACTCAAAAATTTTTCGACAAATAATCTGGTACCCGTACCTGGGCCCGCACCTTCAGACTTAAGAGACCCCAAGTTGTCCATTACACCTGATAACCGTATCATGGTGCTTATGGATGGGGAAATGTATAATGACGGCATCATCATTAATAGAAGACCTTATGTATCCTATTCAGATGCAAATGGTTCGAATTTCTCTGAGGTAGTTCGGAGTGATGTACATTACCCAACGGATAGCGGCCTTAGTAACGGCAATTTTTGGATATGGAATGCCCGATGGAGTAATAACTCGTTGTATGGAGTGGATTATGTAGGAGGAAAATTTGTACTTTTCAACTCTATTGATACCGGGCGGGCTTTCCGTACACATAAAATTTTAGATAGGGTATTGCTTGGAAATCCTTCGGAAACAGATTTGGTTTTTGATAAGAATAATAAAATGCATCTTTTCATAAGGCGGAATGGAGCTGGAAATGCATTAGCTACTTCTAAGGGATATCTGGCAACCAGCACACCCCCTTATACGAGCTGGATGTATTCAGAATTAGATTACCGCTTGGAAGGCCCGAACGTATTGATGTTGGATGACCATAATTTTTGTATTGCTACCAGAAGGTTTGATGAAAGCAACAGTAATCCTCAAATGGGGATTCTTGTTACCGATCTGAATGGTACGAAAAAAAAGGAGATTATCTTACCGAGCTCGGGGGATTGCGGTTATGCAGGAATGGTTATTCATGATGGATATCTGTGGATAGTATACTACTCTTCTCATGAAGGAGTATCTTCTATATATTCTTCTAAGATACCTGTTAGTAATTTGGTGGACTATTTGGCCTTTAATGGTGTAAACCAGTCTATGATGATTGATCATCATACCGATTTTGACTATACCGCTACCGACAATTTTTCCATATCTGGTTGGATACTTCAGGAAAATGCCATTAAAAGTACATTCTCGCAGTTTGTGTCTAGTCGTAATGGAGGCGATGGATTTGATTTTGCATTACAGGAAAACAGAATAAAAGTTGACATAGCTAATCCTTATTTGCGTACAGAACAAGCTATACAAGATGTTCTTATGCCGGGCGATTGGCATCATATAGGATTTACTTTTGATGGACAGGGTAAACGGGTTAGAATCTATGTAGATGGAGTAGAGAGCGCCTATAATACCACCACTACATCATTTCATCCTACTACTCTGTTAAGCACGCAAGCAAATACTTATGGAAATAAGATTGCCATTTTTGCTAAGACTTCAAATAAGGGGACAGGTCCATCCGGCAGTTATACGAAAGGAAAAATCAAAACTTTACGTTTCTGGAATAAAACCTTATCTGCTACTGAAATGGAAGCTGATATGAGTGCGACAGTTAGTGCCGCTACACCGAATCTAGTAGCCGGATATGATTTTACCGTAAGACAACAAGTAGGAACAGATATCATTGTGCCGGATATAAAAGGTCAACACCCCGGTAAATTGTTAAACTTTACTATAGATTAAATACGCGGATATCTTCAGATGTTTTCATCAAGACAGTGTTGATAAAAAACAAAAAGACAATTATTCATTAATAATATATTTCATGAAAAAGCTAAAATATATATTCAGCGCAATTTGTTTATTTCTATTTGTCATGGGTTGTGACAGATATGACGTTCCGGATGCAACTTATACCAATGAAGTTGAGTATGCGCCTACACGTATCCATGGGAGTTCACAACACGCTGCATTTCCCAGTCTGGTTCGCTTCAATAATGCTTTTTATGTTGCATTTAGGGAAGGGCCAGCGCATGGAGGGGCTGGAGGGAAAGTCCGCATAATGAAATCTACAGATGGGGAGGATTGGCAGACAGTACAGCTTCTGGAACTGGTCCCCCCCGTTGTTATTCCTCCGGACTATTTAGCTTTTAATGGTGTAAACCAAGCTATGATGATAGATCATCATACCGATTTTGACTATGATGCTACTGGTAGTTTTTCGGTATCAGGGTGGATTATGCAGGAAAATACGAGTAGAGGTGCGTTCACTCAGTTTGTGTCTAACCGTAGTGGGGGTAATGGGTTTGATTTTGCTTTGCAGGAGAATAGAATAAAGGTCGATGCAGCAAACCCTTATTTACGGACTGAACAAGCGCAACAGGATGCTCTTGTACCTGGAGAATGGAATCATATTGGGTTTACCTTTGATGGGACAGGTAAGCGGATCAGAATTTATCAAAATGGGGTCGAAGTTGGTTATACGACTACCGCTACATTTCATCCACAGACTTTGGTAAATGGGCAGGCAAATGATTATGGCAACAAAATAGCTGTTTTTGCCAAAACTTCGAATAAAGGTACCGGTCCAGCGGGTGGGTATACAAAAGGAGCAATTAAAACTTTACGCTTTTGGAATAAGGCGTTGTCTGCAGGCGAAATGGGGGCTGATATGAATGCGGCAGTCACTGCGAGTACACCAAACCTGATAGCTGCATATGACTTTAGTCAGAAAGAGCAGGTTGGATCTGATATTGTTGTTCCGGATATTAAAAATAGCCACCCGGGAAAACTACGGAATTTTACGCTGGATGATTCTGGACCGCAATCAACCGACTTAAGGGATCCTAAATTGACTATTACTCCTGACAATCGCATTATGATACTGATGGATGGGGAGTTTTATAATGGCAATACTATTGTTAGCCGCCGGCCTTATGTATCCTACTCGGACGCTAATGGTGCAAATTTTTCAGAGGTAGCAGAAAGCGATGTGCATTATCCTACCGACAACGGGTTGAGTAATGACAATTTTTGGATATGGAGCCCAGCGTGGAATGATGGGGTATGTTATGGGGTAGATTATATTGGTTCAAAATTGGCTCTTTTCAAGTCCACAGATGCGGGCCAAAGTTTTCGTACACACAAATTGTTGGATAGAACTTTACTGGGTAATCCGTCTGAAACGGCGTTGGCCTTTGACAGTAATGACAAAATGTATGCTTTTATACGACGTAATGGACCCGGGAATACGTTAGAGACTTCTAAGGCTTATTTGGCAAGTAGTGCTGCTCCGTATACGAGCTGGATTTATTCGGAGTTAGATTATAGATTGGAAGGGCAGAATGTGCTCATGTTGGATGACCAAACTTTTTGTATAGGTACAAGACGCTTTGATGAAGATAACCAAAACCCACAGATGGCTGTATTTATTACGGATTTGGCCGGTAACAAACAGAAGGAAATCATATTGCAGAGTTCGGGTGATTGTAGCTATCCGGGTATGGTCATTCACGATGGATATCTATGGGTCGTGTATTATTCTTCACATGAGGGGGTATCTTCCATATACTCATCTAAAATACCGGTAGCGGATTTGGTGGCAGATTAGTACGTCTTTATGAGAATATAACGTTGACAGGCTCTTGGGCCTGTTAACTATTTGCTTAAAGATATTTTATCGCAGTATTTACGTGAAAGAAACATAAAACGAAAACATTTTGAAAATTAGAAAATTACAGTTACTGAAGCGGTGTTATATCCATGCGCCTTTATATTTATTTGTGTTTTTGATTTTAGGGACACAAGCTTATACGCAAGATATTATAAAAACAGTTGCTCCACAAGGATGGGTGATTCAAACACAGCATTCTACCTATCGGTTGATATTAACCGCTGATAAACGCGTCAGACCTGTGTATTATGGGACTAAAATTGCTGAATCAGATTTAAAAAAAGAAGATTTTTGGTTTAACAATGTCCAGAAGCCTTCGAATTGGGTCCGGAATATTGATGAAATCCCAGTAAGAGGAGATTTTCCTTTTAAAGAACCCGTACTGGAGGCCATGTTTGCGAATGGTGTACGGGATTTGGATATGGTTTATGTTTCGGATGAAATAGATGTGGAAAATGGTGTTTCTACACTTAAAATCGTACTTCGAGATAAGTTTTATCCTGTCGAAGTAACGTCCAATTACAAGGTTTTTGATGATTTGGATATCATCGAAAAATGGATTACGATAAAGAACACAAGTAAAAATAAAAAAGATAATGTACGGCTTGAAAATGTACTTTCTGGTAGTATTGTTCTCCCACACGATGATTATATATTGACACAACTTTCCGGGCATGAAATGAATGAGTTTCAAGAAGAACAGGTGCCGTTGTCTACAGGAGTGAAGGTGATTGAATCGAAAGCATTCAAATCTAATTTTCATGCGCCATGGTTCTTGATCAAAACTGACCAAACAACCAAAGAAACGGGGTCAGCTTGGTTTGGGTCGGTGCATTATAGTGGTAACTGGGTGTTTAGATTCGACAAAAAATTCAATAGTACTCTTCAGATTGTTGGTGGTATTAATTTTTGGGACACCGACTGGATGTTAATGCCAGGAGAAACGTTTATTTCACCAAAAATTTCGTTTGGGTACAGTCCCTATGGGACAGATCAAGCTACCATCAATCAACATAGATATGTGAGGACATATGTGCTTCCCGAAAAACATAGACATGAGCTTAGACCAGTGTTGTACAATGGATGGGAGAATAGCTATTATGACATTAACGAAAAACAGCAGATTGAATTAGCTAATGTAGCGAGCGAGATAGGTGTGGAGTTATTTGTGGTGGATGATGGTTGGTTTAAAAATCGGACAGCGTCTGACAGTGGTTTGGGCAATTATGAGATTGATAAGAATAAATTTCCGAATGGATTAAAACCTGTCATTGATCATGTGCATAAGTTGGGGATGAAGTTTGGCTTGTGGGTAGAACCGGAGAGCGTGAGTGACAATGCAGATGTGTTTGTAAAAAATCCACATTATACATTTCAATTCAGAGAAAGAGAAAAAGGTCGGTATCGTAAATTGCTTAATATAGCTAATGAAGACGTCTATGAACATTTATTGAATTCGTTGAGTAAGCTATTGTCTGAAAATGCCATTGATTTTATCAAATGGGATCAGAATAGTTATCTGTCTGAACCAGGCTGGTTGAATGCCCCTACGGGATTGGAAAGGGAGGCTCGCATCAGACATACACAGAATGTCTATCGCTTGGTGGAGACGTTGCGTTCCAGATTTCCGGAGGTTATCTTTGAAACCTGTGCTAGTGGTGGTGGCAGGGTTGACTTAGGGATGTTATCCAGAATGGATCAGGCTTGGGTAAGTGATAATACAGACCCGTTAGACCGCTTGTTTATTCAACACGGCTATGCACAGATGTTACCTGCCAATACGATGGTGTCGTGGGTAACGAGCATGACAAGGCATCAACCTGTTTCCCTTGATTTTCGTTTTGATGTGTCTTCTGGTGGAGTATTGGGTATCGGGGCTAATATTGCAAAATGGTCGGAAGGTGACAAGACAATAGCAATAAAGAAGATCGAGATTTACAAAAGAATAAGGCCTGTTGTACAATATGGTGATTATTATGCATTGACCGCTGTAAAGGAAAACAGTAAAATATCTTATCAATACGTGAATCAAAACCAAAAATCAGCAGTAGTATTCTTTTTCGACACCTCTCATTTCCTCCCAAATAACAGAGAAAGAAAAAGTGAATTGAAAGTAAGACTAAAAGGATTAGAGGCCGGCCAACGATATACCATCAAAAATTTAGACGACAATACGGTCGTTGGTGAATTCGATGGGCGGTATTTAATGAATATAGGGTTGAAATTTCCTGCAAAGAATAACCCCTTTAGTAGTTGGGTTTATATTTTAGAAGTAGTGAGATAAATTTTGAGATTTTAATGAAGTGAGTTTATGAAAGTAAAGTGTTTTTTATTCGTGTTTATTTTTAGTGTTATCACCGTACATGGAAACGAGGGGAGGGCCTCAATTCCTCCGGACCATCCGGTTATTTGCAAGATCAAGGATATTATCATTTATAAAGACGATAAGTTTTTCTCGACATTCCCATCCATTGTAAAGAATGGCAAGAATGATTATATAGTTGCATTTCGCCGATCGCCGGAACGTATATTATTTGGAGAGCGTTACAGTCATCATGTTGATCCCAATAGTTATTTGGTGGCAGTTCGTTCGAGAGATGGTGAAAATTGGTCAACGGAGCCCCAACTGATCTATGCACACCCTTATGGTGGTTCGCAGGATCCCTGCGTGATAAAACTAAAGAATGGCGATATACTTTGTGCTTCTTATGGTTGGGCGTTTGTACGGCCTGAAGGATTTGATAATTTAAAAAAGCCGTATTTTAAAACTATTTATGGAGCTACTTTTTTTGGAGGGTTTCAGCTCCGTTCTCTTGACAATGGTAAAAGTTGGGGAGATCTCACTTCATATCCCCATGTAAGCTCAGAAATTTTTAATGATGTATTTGGTAATCCACTGTCGGCATATAATCGTGGGGCTATGTATCAGAGTAAGAATGGTCGCATATTCTGGTCTGTAGCTGTTAATGATACCATTCCGATTCCAAAGACATCCAATCATCTACTGGTCTCGGATGACAATGGTGCTACGTGGCAATATTCGGGGGTAGTAGCAAAAGACGACAAAGTAGCATTCAACGAAACTTCAGTCTACGAGACACCTAAAGGAGATATTGTAGCTTTTATGCGGACAGCTAATTTTGATGATCAGGCTTGTATTGCCAGATCAACAGATGGAGGTAAAACATTCACATGGCAATCCATGGGGTTTAAAGGGCATCCTTGCCATGCTTTGCGGTTGCCGGATAATCGAGTCCTGCTAACTTATGGATATCGGCATAAGCCGGAGTTTGGAGTCCGTGCAAGGATATTGAATCCGGAATGTACAGATTTTGCGACAGCGGAAGAATTTGTTATCCGTAAGGATGGGGGAGATGGTGATGTGGGGTATCCATGGTCGGTTAATTTAGGACATAATAGGGTTCTGGTCACCTATTATTTTAATGAGAATAATGAAACACGTTATATAGCAGGTAGTATTTTGGAGATAAGTAAATAGCATGTATTGATCTCGGGAACATAGATTAAATGAGAATTATGAAGAAGACTTTTAAAAGAATTATAGGTGTTAGTTTGTTGATGCTTAGTATATGTGGGAGTAGCTGTGAGAAAGCCGAGGTGATCGGGGTATTTGATAAAAAGATCATACCGGAACCGGTAAGTGATTCCGATGAGGGGAAAATTGAAACAATTGTGTTGCATAGCACAGCTATGAATAAGGATATGAAGACCTCTGTGATTCTGCCAAAGACATATCGTTCCCAAAGTCAGCTTCCTGTTTTGTATCTATTACATGGTTTCGGAGGAGATCATAGCGTTCTGATTAATTCAATTCCTGATTTGCAATCGCTTTCGGATAAGTATGGTTATATCATCGTCTGTCCAGATGGTGGAAAAAGTTGGTATCTGGATAGTCCGGTAGATCCTGCCTATAAATACGAAACATACATTATTGAAGAACTTATAGATTTTATCGACAATAACTATAAAACGGATAAGAGGCGTGAAAAGCGTGCAATAGCTGGAATAAGCATGGGTGGACATGGTTCTATGTATTTAGCCTTTCGTCATCAAGAATTGTTTGGAGCGGTTGGAAGCATCATGGGAGGGGTAGATTTTCGACCTTTCCCCGAATCTTGGGAGTTAAAGTATAGATTAGGGACAAAAGATGAATATCCTATTAATTGGGAAGACAATACCGTCATTAATATGACATCTTTGCTTTCCCCAAATAGTCTGGATATTATTTTTGATTGCGGGACAGAAGATCCATACTTCAAAACTGCCAATCAACTGCTCCATGAAAAACTAATAGGTCTAGGTATAGCACATAAATATATAACGGAATCAGGGATGCATGATTATGATTATGTTAAAAAGGCAATTCTATGGCAAACAAAGTTTTTTAGTGATTATTTTGCGAAGTAAGTTCTTAGACCAAAGAGGTGTCGTGTTAAAGAAACTTGTAACTCCAACGTAAAATAGTACTATTTTCACGGGTAATCTTATAGGGTTTGAGTATAGTATTTGCGTATGTTTGTGATGAAGGTCTTATTTAATAAACGATTATAATGCATAAAAATATTTCTTTGGTTTGCTTTGCTACAGCTCTATTTTGCATAATGCTGAATACATGGGCTTATGCCCAACAACCTGTTTCAACTGTCGAAGTCAAAGACCTATATGTGCGTGATCCTTATATTGTGGCGGATCAGCAGACAAAGACCTATTTTCTCTACAAAGCAGGCAAGGTTAAGAATGATGAAGAGCAAGAGGTCAACGGCGTAGTCGCTTATAAGAGCAAAGATTTAAAAAAGTGGGAAGGGCCTTATGCTATTTTTGCCATGCCGGATAGCAACTGGATCACTGGAGTAGTATGGGCACCCGAAGTGCATCATTATCGGGATAAGTATTATCTTTTTGCGACGCTTAATTCGGATATTGAATGGAAGAAACGGCGGAAGGATTGGCCGAAGTATACGTTTCGGGGAACGCAGATATTTTACGCAGACAATCCATTGGGTCCGTTCCGGCCATTCGAGGATAAGTTGCCTCATACCCCTATGGATCGCATGGCTTTGGATGGTACATTGTGGGAGGAAGACGGTATCCCGTATATGATCTATTGTCATGAATGGGTACAGATTGAAGACGGTACGATGGAGCTGGTACAGCTGAAGCAGGATCTATCCAAGACGGTCGGTCCTTCACAGACCTTGTTCCACGCTTCCAGCGCTCCCTGGTCTACAGGGACACATCGAGAGGGTGGGCTTAGTTCATATGTGACCGATGGATGCTTTTTATACCGTACCAAGTCGGATAAACTGCTCATGATATGGTCGAGTTTTAAGGAAGGGAGCTATGCTATTGGTATTGCCGAATCGGTAACGGGTAAGGTTACGGGGCCTTGGGTGCAACAGAAGAATCTGCTGTTCGAAGCTAATGGTGGACATGGCATGCTGTTTAACACATTCGATGGACGGCTGATGCTGACATTCCATGGCCCAAATAGCCCCGCGGGAAGTGAACGGATGTTGATTTTTGAAGTGGAGGATATCGGTACTACATTGCGAATGAAAGAGAGATAATAGGAAATCATGATAAACGTATTTCACTTAGGGGTCATTTTCTTGATCAGTATGCCTTTATATAGCATGGGACAAATACAAACAAAAGCATTAATGGATCTTAGATCACTTTTATATTCCGAGAAGGAATGGGTAAAGGTGCATGCGGCTGAGTTTCTGATCTGGGAAAAGCAGGCCGTCGATGAGGTGAGAGACGTGTTTCTGAAAGAGGAAAAGCAATCTGGTGATCTGCCAAAATATCGTATTGGTATATGGCGTGTGTTAGCACAGACTGCGGTAAGTGAGGAGGACCGTCGTTATTGGATCGATAAGATTATAGCAGCTTATCAAAATCCGGAGGGAGAAGATAGATTACATGCGATCGAGACTTTAGCGAAATTAAAAGTTCCTGTTGTTGAGGAAATTGATAGTAATTTGGAAGGTTCGATGCGTTTATACTCGCTGTGGAATTATGCTATGGGATCGAAGCAGCGAAGGGGAGAGGTGAAAGCTTTGCTCGTGGCGAATCTGATAAATGGTAAGCTTTCTGAATTGGAAATGCAGGTTAGCTCGTACATTTTTCGATACCTTGGCCCCTTATCCAATAGTCAATTTAGAGAAATATACCAGTGGATGCAGCGTAAGGACTTAATTCTATCTTTGCGTAGTAATTTGTTAGCTACCCTGTGGATGGTGTTTCCGATTAATGGAGATAAAGTTATGTTGAATACGCTGAAGAAGGAGCTACTTACCCTGCAGTCTCAGCCAGAGGCTCTGAATCATGTGATGATGGGCTTAGCGACATGTGGTGGTTTGGATGATAGCGAAATAATACGTGGTCTATATAATGCTATGAGAGATAAGGGTCGGGCTGGTTACAACAGTGATCTTCATGCAGCGGCAGCCTATATGGTGTTGAAAGTGCGAGACGTAAAATAATACCATGATTGCGGTCGATCGCATGCAATACAAATAGACGCATTCTGCTATATTTGTTTAATAAGCCTGAACGTTATAATCGTATTGATGACAAATAGAAAATATTACCCTTGGTTGCTCGTTGCGATGCTATGTGTCATAGGTTGCCTCAACTATCTGGACAGAATGATGTTGGTTACAATGCGGAGTAGTATCATGGAGGAAATACCGATGACAGAGGCTCAGTTCGGGTTATTAACCTCCGTCTTTTTGTGGGTGTATGGTTTTACCAGTCCTGTAGCGGGATATATTGCAGATCGATTTAACCGAAGTATCGTCATCATTGGTAGTTTATTTGTCTGGTCATTGGTGACATGGCTCACTTCGTTAGCGACTTCTTTTGAGTATCTGTTGGCTGCACGGGCATTGATGGGCATTAGTGAGGCCTTTTATATACCTGCGGCCATGGCACTGATTATGGATTGGCATTCGGACAAGACCAAATCTACAGCTGTGGGATTGCATGTTGGAGGAGTCATGCTTGGGCAAAGTCTGGGTTTTATCGGCGGATGGATTGCTGAAACACATACATGGCATTATGCTTTTCATATATTTGGTTTTATAGGCGTCGCTTATGCGGTTGGTTTGATTTTCGTGTTGAGGGACCGCAGGGAGGAAGTTTCCGTTAGGAAAGATGTTTCTACGGATGATGAGGTGTCGAAAAAGATAGATTTCAAGCGGGCAATATTAAGCCTGTTTCGTAATCGGTCTTTTGTGATGGTAGTCGTGATATGGGGTCTGGCAGGTGCGATTAGTTGGATGATAAGTGGGTGGCTACCCACCTATTATAAAGAGCAGTTTAACTTGTCGCAGACAGAGGCGGGAGTGTATTCTACGGCATATTTTTTCCCGGTTATGCTTGTCGGTGTGATTTTAGGCGGAGCAATAGCTGACCGGTGGTCGAAGACAAATGGTAAAGCCCGGATATGGTTGCCCGCTATCGGCTTTTTGATTGCTGTCCCGGCTGTATTTATCGCAAGTTATACTACGCTGTTATGGGCTACTGTTGGAGGTTTTTTGGTGTATGCCTTGACACGGCCTTTCATTGACGCGAATATGATGCCTATCTTAGGAATGATAGCCAGTAAGCGGTATCTTGCTACAGGTTACGGGTTTTTGAATCTGTGCAGCTGCATCATTGGAGGTATAGGGATATATGTTGCGGGAGCGTTGCGTGATGAAGCCGTAAATCTTGATATTATCTTTCAAATAGCGGCGTTAAGTATGATTTTATGTGCATTTTTATTGTTCCGCTTGAAACCGAAAGCCGAGATAGGGTAGATAAAATAATCCGTGCAGGAACAAAATAATTAAGAATGAGAAGAAGTAAGGTTTTGCAAAAACTGCGTGCTAGAGAGACAGCAAGTTGTTTTAAGATTAATCTTAAAGATACACAAGCTGTAGAAATTGCTGCGTTGAGTGGTTTTGACTGTGTATGGGTGGATCTGGAGCATATCGGGCAGGATTGGTCTGTCATCGCTTCACATGTGTGGGCGACGAAAGCACACGATACGGATTTGATGGTTCGGGTACCTCGGGGTGCTTACAGCGATTATATCAAACCATTGGAATTGGATGCTACTGGCATATTGGTTCCACATATTATGGGGGTAGAGGATGCAAAAAAGGTGATTCATATGACAAGGTTTCATCCGTTGGGAAGGCGGCCTATCGACGGAGGGAACGCCGATGGTGCATATACGGGCGAGGAGTTTAACGAATATCTGGAAACAGCAAACAGAGAGCGTTTTGTCGTATTACAAATCGAAGATCCGGAGCCCTTAGACGAACTGGAGCAAATCGCGCAATTGGAAGGATTTGATATGCTTTTCTTCGGTCCGGGTGACTTTAGTCAGGGAATCGGTGCGCCGGGACAGTGGGATCACCCGTTGCTTATCGAGACGCGTAAACGTGTGGCAGAGATGGCTAATAAGTATGGCAAGTTTGCTGCAACCGTTGGATCTACCTCCAATTTGCAGGAATTACTGGATATGGGATATCATTTTGTGAGCATAGGGGCAGATGTTGTCGGGCTAAAAAACTATTGTTCAGATATTGTCAAAGCATTTGGTACTTCAATAGGAGATAAAGGCAAGTCTTACCTAGAACAGTGACTATGAAACTGATCACTATATATCGGAAGAGTTCTCATAAGCCACTGAAAGAAAAATAATTAGATGAAAAAAAGGATATTAGGACGAACGGGATTATCGGTCTCCGAGATTGCCTTTGGGGGTGTTGAAATCGGTATGCCGTATGGTTTGGGAGCGCATGCCATGCCGGATGAAGCATCAGCAATCCGTCTGTTACAGAAAGCGGTAGAGTTAGGAATTAACTTCTTTGATACGGCAATACATTATGGAGAAAGTGAACGATTGATGGGGAAGGCCTTTCAAGGTATGCGTAAACAGGTTGTTTTGGCAACCAAATGTGTGCATTTCAAAGACAAGAATGGGACAGTTCCCGCTTATGTGCAATTAAAAGATATTGTCCGGAGCTCACTGGAAGTGAGTTTGAAAAACTTAAAAACGGACTATGTGGACTTATTCATGGTGCATTACGCGGATATGGATATTCTTCAAAATGAAGATGTGACCCGAGTATTCCTCGACATGCAGCAAGAAGGACAGGTCAGGAATATCGGTGTATCGGTCTACAAAGCGGAGGAAACAGCTAAGGCTATTGAATCGGGTGTGTGGGATGCTATACAACTGCCGTTTAATCTGATGGATCAGTCACATGGCAATCATTTTCAAGAGGCAGCGGAGAGGGGGGTAGGGATCATTGTACGTTCGGTCTTGATGCGGGGTATGCTGACGGAGCGAAAGTTTAAGATGCATGAAGCCCTGAAAGATGTTGAACAGCACGTGGAAGCTTATCGCACTATTGCTAAAACATATTTTAATAATTTCCCGGAGTATGCGACGAAGTTTGTTTTGAAACATCCGCAGGTATCCAGTGTGTTAGTGGGGATCGATAAAGAAGAATACCTGTATGCCAGCCTTCACAATATAGAAGGTGGAGAGTTGTCCGATACACTTTTCGCACAGTCGAAACGTATGCAGTATCCAGATCCTTCGTTTCTAAATCTCGCGGAATGGGATAGAAAGGGGTGGCTATGATCCGGCTAGGAATGATTGGTATGAGTGAAGGAAATGCTCATCCTTACTCCTGGTCATCTATTATCAACGGTCAGTTTGATGGCGATGAGATCTGTCGAGTCGGTTATCCTGCTGTCGCGGCGTATCTTGAAGCAAATGAGGATACTTTGGGAATTACTGGGGGTAGAGTTACACATGTGTGGTGCCAAGAGCGCACGATTGCGGAGAGTATTGCCCGTTCATCTGGTATACCTACTGTCGTGGATCGATTGGAGGATATGGTGGGAGATATTGATGCGGTGATCTTGGGGCGTGATGATCCGGAAAATCATGTCGCAATGGCTATACCTTTTGTTGATGCGGGTATACCTGTTTTCGTTGATAAACCTTTGGCTTATTCCCAAGATGACTTAGATTGGTTCGCAGATAAGGCAGCCGATGGTGGCTTTGTCATGTCTTGCTCCTCTATGCGATATGCCAACGAATGTCGGATTGTGAAACAGGATTTGGCAGCGTTGGGTAAAATCGAATTGGTAACGGCGGTAGGTAAGAAGGATTGGAAGAAGTACGGCATACATTTGCTGGAGGCTATTTTTGCTGTGTTGGATGATCCAAAGCCTATCCATGTGAGGCATGTAGGAGAATTGGATCGAGAGATTGTAACGGTTCGGACCGATAGCGGCACGGATATAACCCTGCATTTGTACAATCCTATTTCCGGGACGTTTCAGTTAACTTTCTACGGGCGACAAGGGTGGCGAATGGCCGATATTAAAAATTCTTATTCGATGTTCCGGGATAATCTTATTGAATTTATTCGGTCTGTGGAGGAAGGTAAACCTCGATTGAGTTTTGAAAAGACATATTCATTGATGAAAGTGTTGATCGGAGCGAAGGAGAGTCGTGAGCAAGGAGGAAAGGTTGTTTTATTGTAAATGGGCTGGTTATTAAACTTAGAGCTAAACGATGAATGTAAAAGATTTATTGAGTTTAAAAGGTAAAGTCGTACTGGTGACAGGAGGGTCGGGCAAGTATGGACAATGTATCGTAGAAGGATTGGCAGAGGCTGACGCGACGGTCATTACCACTTCAAGGGTATTGGAGCGTGCTGAAGAGACGGCGGAGCAGTTTCGTTCACAGGGGCTGGATGTGCATGCTATGGCAGTGGATCAAGCGGTCGTGGAGTCTGTGGCGCCTCTAACGGAACAGATACGGAGTCGGTTTGGCCGGTTGGATGGTTTTGTCAATAATGCGGTATCTCGCCCAATGAAAGGGTATTATGGGGCTTTGGAACAGTTTGCCGAATCGATGCATGATAATGCTACAGGTATGTTTCACCTGCTGCGCGAAATGACCGATTTAATTGTGGAGTCGGGCGGCGGTAGTGTTATCAATATTGCATCGATGATGGGTATGAAGGGACCTGATTTGTCTAACTACGAGGGAGTGACGGGCATGGGCGATCTACCTGCCGATTATTTCTTTCACAATGCAGGGTTGATTAACCTGACACGGTATATGGCAAAAATGCGGGCTGGGAAAAATATACGGTTTAATTGTATAAGTCCGGGTGGATTATTTAATCACCAGCCTGAACAGTTCCTTAAAAATTACTGTAAAAAAGTACCGCTGGGGCGTATGGCCAACCGAGATGATATTAAAGGATTGGTAGTATTACTGATGTCGAAAGCGGGAGAATATATAAATGGGGAAAACATCCTTCTGGACGGCGGGTTAAATGCGTAGTATTATTGTTTTCTCTTAGAAATAACATCGCAATATCCGCTGGCTGTTTTTTCCGAATACTACGCCCAAAGTAAGTTCATGTGTCCCGCCTTGTAATCCACCCATTTGGTTAATCATAAAATCATAGGAATAACCGATACGAAATCTTGGGTTGACATAAAACTGGGCAATTCCGCTGATGGCGTTCAATGCACTTAATTTATCGGCTGATTGATTCTGGTACTCCCGTCTGAATATTTTCGATCGGGTGCGGTAGCCTCCTCCAATCCAAAACTTATCATTGAAGATAAACATGGCGTTCAAGTCTAATGCGGTGGGGCCACGGAAATCGTCTTTGATCAATAGACTCGGACGCAGCAACAGATTGCGTTCCAATTCAAACAACGCACCCGTAATAAAATAGCCGTGTACATTTCTATAAATGCTCTGTAAGGTGTTAGGGGCAAACTGAAATTCTTCATCGGGCTCCATGCCTGCGAACACGTCGTGTACAGATACGCCGGCATACCAGGTGGGGCCAGTGTAATACACGCCCAAGCGAATGTCTGGCCGCCAGCTTGCTATTTTTCCTGGTGGAACGGTGGGATCATCTGTATGGGTCACTTCCAATTTATTGCCGTCCAATCCGTATTGGGTAACTCCCCCGGCAATTCCTAAGCTTAATCGATGATCATCGCGCCGGTCCAGCTGTAGACGTAGGGCATAATTGGCATAGGCGCTGACAGCCGACTGTGCGCCAAGTTGATCTCCTGTAATCTGTAGCCCTACACCGTGGCGGCGCTCGACAAGATCCAATACTCCATCGACAGAAAGCACACCTGTCTTTGGCGCTCCTTCCCAGCCCATCCATTGTTGGCGGAGACCCAACTGGGCAAACCATTCGCCTTTATAACCTGCATAGGCCGGATTCACACTCAGCGAATTGAAGATATATTGCGTAAATTGGATATTCTGCTGCGCAACGAGCTCTCCCACCGACAAGATCAGCAGCCCTATTCCCCAATATGTTATGTTCTTCATTATCATGCTCTTTTCACGAAGTCTCCATAGCTTTAGTAATCTCGTTTAATGAGTACATGTCGTTTAAAAATGCGCTCCTCGTTTCCTATAATCCCACGGACAACAGGAAAATAGGTTCCTTCGTTTAGCCCGCCGCCATCCCATTCGTCACGATAATCGTCATTGCGATATACTTCATTTCCCCAGCGGTTGAGGATGCGTATTTCAATCCGATCATATGCTTCACGTTTTCCGATTATCAAGTGATCGTTCTTTCCGTCTCCGTTTGGCGAGATCATATTCGGGATAAACAGTTCGGGTGGAATTACTGTGATCCGTACATGCGCGGTAGATGTCAATCCGTTCTCATCGCGAATCTCATACTCGAAGATATCTTCTCCCAAGAATCGATCATTTGGTTTGTACGTCACGCTACCATCGGAATTGACGGTCACTTGTCCATTGGGCGGTAATGCGATAATACGCACCGATTTACGGTCGATTGCGCTGGAGCCGTTGGCATCATTTTCCATAATATTGATCGTGATATCCGCACCATATTCTAAGACACCTGTATCGTCCACTGCGGTGGGGCCAAGCCACGTGAACTTGGTAAACCAGGTGCCCGTTATGGTATGACCGACCACAGTCTCTATATCTTTTCGAGTATGTATACCCTCATTTTCAAGTGTAGTAACGTCTCCTATCCAGTTACCCCCATCAGCGTTTTGCATGATGCGCGCTGCTGCGTCGACATAAGCAATACCATTGGTCTGCTTATTATGACTGAGGGTATAGTCCATCTGCATGGCATGATCGGCAAATATATTCCAGATGCGATCCATTCCCAAGGTCTCATCGGTGATATTCAGGTTCGAAGTAAAGTAGCTGTTGACCGAAACATGTACCTTTGAGGAGCTCGCGTGTGGAGTTAAGCGTGCAGGTGTATAGTCACCTTGGGCTATTCCTACAGGGAACGTTAAGCTTCTAACTGACGTGTAATTTCGGATCATGTGTCCCCTCCGGTTATCCCCAGTTATCACCATACGATAACGATTATGATTCAGCAGATCTCCGGTATCGGACAATTCGAGATTGAACCCATTGAGATAAATGCTTGCACCATCTACGCGTAGGTCCACAGATTTGCCAATCTTCAGCGTAGCCAGCCGTGTTACTTCACCGGATGCGCCTGTATAACCATCGACTTCGATATCGGTGAGTGATAGTCCGTTCTTGTTGTCTAATACGATATGAATGTCGATAAATGCGCCATCGTTGCCATCGATTCGGGTGGCCGCTTCTGGCCAATCTTCATAAAAAGGATTGGTTCCGGGACTATGGATGTATAATGTGCCATTTCCCGAAATCTTGGCGGTGGGAGCGATCCAAATATTACGGCTATAGATATGGACTTCACCGTGAATCTTCCAATCGGCATGCGGTCCCAAATAAAGATTTTCGGAATAGATAAATTTATAGTTGCCTGCACTGATCTCTTCAGGGCCATCGGTCGTCTCAAAGCTCCCAGCACCCGATTGGGCCGACAAGTGTATTGTACCTAATAATAAAAACGATATGATGAGAATGTATTTCATTGCCTCGCCTAATTCTTCGGTCTATTCAGTAAGGTAGGATTTGTTACTCCCGGCCCTAAAACATACATACGATGATCCTCAACTTCTCCATAATTGACCGCATGGTCAGGTAAACTATAATCTTCCGTCTTATCGAAATACCGCAAGCGCACGTACGTGTTATAAATTCTTCGCGTTGGTGGCACAGTCCACGTCAGTGTGACATAGCCATTGTTTATATCCGTTGTGGTGATCTGTGCCGTACTTATTTCATCATTATCAAACGTTCCATTCAGGTCAAAATCAATCCATCCGGATATTCTGTCGCCTACCTCACCATTTCCAAATGCGATCTGTGCCTGGATTTGCATGTGGGGCAGGTAATATTCCTTATAGGAGAAGCGCCGATATTGAATGGGCCATGCGTCCTCTTCATCCGTTCCGGCTGTTCCACTATTGTTATCCCCTAAAGCATCTTTTGAATGCATGAGACTCCCATCATGATCCGGCGCAACACTTCCTAGATACCGACCTTCCGTAGGAATCAAGCTTCCTGGTGTATAATCTACGGTGTTGATATTGATTACACCGTCGTCGGGATCACTTGCTTCTGGTACCGCGTCGATGCCATCATCTGTGAATGTTATGTTATGTAACAGGTGTATAGGATTTCCATATGATTCGGGTGCGTCACCAAAATCCATATCCGGCACCAACAGCCCCATGGCCAAAGCAGTAAGGCCGTTACCCTTTAATGTTGCCTGGAATGTTACGGACAGATCAGGATTTGTACCGGCGGTATTATAGGCAGATGGATTGAAAGACAAAAACGCAATAGCAGCCGTGTTATCATCATTCCCCCGTAAGAACTGGATCGTTTGACCGCTTGCCGAATCCTCTTTTCTTACATCGTATGGATTAGAATTACTGGTTTTTTTTTGAACTTCTACTAAATTCCAATTTCCATCTGCCGTAGCATAGATATACTCACTAACGGCTAAGGACTCTGCATCCGCAACGACTAAACCTGATATTCTTATTGGTTTGCCACTTATTGTTGCTTTGCATTTGAATGTGACGATAGATTCATCACCATCATGTCTATTAATAATTCCTGCAACTAACTGATTGTCCCCACCAGTGCCGCCAATATTGTATAAATCATCCATGGAATCTCCTGCATAGTTGCCGGGGGCGTATGAATTAACCGCACCTCCCGATATTTCGGTAATCTCTGCTTCTATACACAAGTATTGGCCTGACCCCAACAGGATAGAAGCATAGGACTTATCTCCTTCGGATAATGCTCGATTATGTCTGCCATACGGATAAGCGGTTTGATCGGTGGATCCCCAAGTTAGCCATAAAACGCGTTCTTTGTTCACGCTAGAACCACCGGTGGCCATTGTAGCCGTCACTATCTGCCCTGGGAAACAAGGCTGGGCTAAGTTTTGGGTTACGAAACATGCACACAGCAACAGAATAAGAGTTATATTTCTAATTTTTAGCATTTTCCCTTTATCTATGGTTTGATAGCAAAAACGACGTTCATAAATGATCCGAAGGTAGGATCTGCGGTAGGAGATATGCGGTAGGTCAGTATCCCATCATCGTCCACAGCAACATCCGTATATACGGTGTCATCGAAAAATGTAATATAATAATCCAGTTCCTCTCTTGGTAATAAGGGGAGGGTGGTTGTTCTTGTCGGATTCGAGGTGCTTGTCCCCGGGTTAGTACCGCCAAATTGTTCGGCATATACCGCGTGAAGATCGATGGTGAATGTCCCTGCGGTGTAAGTCGCATGCATGGTGGGCACAATTTGGTCATCGGCGAGCGGCAATACCATCGACGGCATGTAAAAGAACTTAGGCATAGCAGCTTTCAATGCTTTCACCCTGTCGTCTGATCCTACAGCCAGCAGATAATCCCCTGAAGCTTGTGATGCTGTTTTATCTAAGCCAGAAATCGTTAGGGCGTCACCTCCTGTAGCGATGGTTAAGGGATTCCCATTTTGGAGGATAGTCGTTGTTCGTGTTAGGCTGCCTCCCAGCTTAACCTTACTTTCGTGGATCTCTACACCACTTTCCGCTTGCACGAGACCACTCAAGTCAACAGTCTGTTCTATTCCCAAGGTGTTAACATAACTTAAAATGGATGTAGCTGGGTCATACGTCAGTCCGGTATTGTTGAGGCTGACCGGCGTAGCAGTCCCTGCTTCGTCGGTATAGGTCAAAACATTGGTAGACGCATTATAAGCTACGGCTCCTTCGTTGAGGTTCAGTACGACCGGTGTGCCGTTCTCCCCTGTATAGGTCAGCTGGTTGGTTGTCGAGTTGTAACCCAAAGTGGTCAGGGTTTCATTCGCCTGCACGATAGCACCGAGATCCACGGTCTGCGTTACCCCCAAGGTATTCACATAAGTTAAGACAGCAGTAGCAGGGTCATAAGTCAGTCCGGTATTGTTTAGGCTGACCGGCGTAGCAGTTCCTGCTTCGTCGGTGTAAGTCAGAACGTTGGTTGCTGCATCATAAGCTACAGTTCCTTCGTTGAGGTCCAGTACGACGGGTGTGCCATTCTCTCCTGTATAGGTCAGCTCGTTGGTCGTCGAGTTGTAACCTAAAGTAGTCATGGTTTCATTGGCCTGCACGATATCGCCCAGGTCAACGGCCTGTGTTACCCCCAAGGTATTAACATAACTTAGAACGGCCGTTGAGACGTCATAGGTCAGGTCTGTGTTGTTGAGGCTGACCGGCGTAGCAACCCCTGCTTCATCGGTATAGGTTAGCACATTGGTAGGCGCATCATAAGTCATGCTCCCTTCGTTGAGGTTCAATACAACTGGCGTGTTGTTTTCGCCTGTATAGGTGAGCTCGTTTGTTGTGGTATTGTAAGCTAAGGTGGTCAGCGTCTCGTTAGCCTGCACGATATCGCCCAGGTCAACGGCCTGTGTTACGCCCAAGGTATTAACATAACTTAGAACGGCAGTTGAGACGTCATAGGTCAGGTCTGTATTGTTGAGGCTAAGCGGTGTGGCAACACCTGCCTCATCGGTATAGGTAAGGGTATTGGCCACGTTATCGTAGGTAATAGAGCCTTCATTGAGGTTCAATACAACTGGCGTGTTGTTTTCGCCTGTATAGGTGAGCTCGTTTGTTGTGGTATTGTAGGCTAAGGTGGTCAGCGTCTCGTTTGCTTGCACAATAGCTTTTAGGTCCACAGTCTGTTCTATTCCCAAGGTGTTTATATAACTTAACACCGCAGTAGCCGGATCATAGGTCAGGTCTGTATTGTTGAGGTTGATCGGCGTAGCAGTCCCCGCTTCATTGGTATAAGTCAGAACATTGGTAGACGCATCATAAGCTACAGCTCCTTCGTTCAGGTCCAGTACGATCGGTGTACCGTTTTCCCCTGTATAGGTCAATTCGTTGGTCGTCGAGTTGTAACCTAACGTTGTCAGGGTCTGCTGTTCTTTCACCAGATCACCTAAGTTCAGCGTATTGTTGGTGCCGTCTTCGTCCACATAGGTCAGTGTTCCGGCGGTGTTATCGACCGAAACGGAAGTCAGCGTTTCGAAGTTGGGAACCATTGTGCCCAGGTTCAGTGTATTTGCAGTTCCGTTTTCATCGTTGTAA
>NZ_JAAKGO010000015.1 GCF_011043525.1 Sphingobacterium sp. SGG-5 | reverse complement strand
AAATTGATAGCATACCCGTGCTTTATCAATTATATCAAAATACGCCTATTTCCACTTTAAAGTATGATTTTTATATTATTTGGGTATATTTGAATACACATGAGTATAATATTATCGTGCCATAAATCGTGCCAATGAGATTAAAGATTACTGACGGAACCGTTAACTATATCTTACGTAAAGATACAAAAAGTAAGGATGATCTGTATGCCTTGCAGCTTAGATATTCCTTACATGGAAATACTCCGGTGTCCTACATGATAGGAAAATCTATATTACAGGAAAATTGGGACAATGACGAAAAAGAAGCTATCTATATTTCAAAACCGATCGCTAAGAAATTAGCCCCGGATGTAAATTTCAATCTATTCCTTTCTGCCCACGGTGTAGCAGAGATAAACGCCATGCTTTCAGATATAGAGTTGAAGATAAAAGGTATTGAGGATAGATTTAGAATGGATGGCGTGGATTATTCGGGATCTGATGTGATCTATGAACTTAAAAACATGATGTCCGGGAAATCGAGGCAAAAGATCGATAAAGGAAAAAAAATATCGGTCGTTGACTTTATTGAAGGTAATGAAAATGAGAACAAGGGCAAACTAACCGAAAGCACGATAAAGCATTACACTACCATACGAAACATGCTTTCTGATTATGACACTTTAAAAAAGAAAGTACATTATACTCATGATGCCGGCTTTGATTACTTCAATGGTGTAGCCTTATTCATGGTGTCAAAGGGCTTGGTTAACGCTACCATAAAAAAGAGACTGGCCCAACTGCGGGTATTCCTGGACCGGGCAAGAAAGAAAGGATACCGAACTGACGAAAGTTTTAGGGATTTCTCATGGTCGGAAAAAGAAACCGATGTCGTCGCTCTCACTATGGGTGAGTTAAAGAAGATCGAAGCCGTAGAGCTGAAAACTGAACGACTTTCAAAGGTCAGGGATGTATTTGTTTTCATGTGTTATACCGGCTTGCGTTTTTCTGACGTGTTGAATTTAAAAAGACACAATATTAGGGGCGATTTTATCCGTCTGACGGCACAAAAGACAAAAGACCTTAACGGAATACCTTTATCCAATAAAGCCCGGGAAATCGCAGATAAATACATCGTATCGGATAACGACTTGGTATTCCCTATTCCGAGCCATCAAAAGTTTAATGAGTACATTAAAGAAGTCGCCGAATTAGCCGGATTGACGGAAACCGTTGAAAAGGTCCGGTTCAGCGGAGCCAAAAGGATAGTAAAGACTTTTCCCCGTAAGGATCAGGTTACTGCACATACAGCAAGGAGGACGTTTGTAACGCTATCTTTAGAACTTGGAATGAAGGCCGAAGAGATTATGCCTATTACCGGACACAGAAGCTACAAGAGCTTTAAAAGGTACGTGAAGATAACGGAGAAAAGAGCTAAAGAAGCTTTGTTGAATGCTTGGGATAAATAAAAGTAGATAATTTATTTTAATATCTTGTGTATCTTTTTGGCGTATTATTACTATGTTTGATAAAACCAAAATATAAAATATGACTTTTATTGCGAGTGTAGCGGCAAAAAGAGGGGTTGCAGTCATAGCTGACTCTCTTGTTACTTCTCAGCAGGGTGTGTTAAGTTTCAACAATTATTTGAATTATATCCAAAGAAAAGCTGAAGAAACCGGAGATGAAAATGTGCAAATAAATGCGCATGATCTTATTTCATTATTCCGACAAGAACCCAGCTTTACAAAGGACTTCGAAGATAAATTATTGAAGATTAATAATTACTCATGCCTCACTACTTGTGGATCTGCTTATATCAACAGTAAGAGTATATCAACAATAACCGAGGAATTTGTTTATGAAAACAATGTTAGACTCAATAATCAAAATGATTATATATCTCCTGACGAAATAATAGAGATGGTAAAATCCCATTTCAACAACGAAATATCCTCTCACTTACAAACAGGAGCAGATTTGGGCAATTTCGTTCTTATATTGACTCACTATGATATTGTAAATAAAGAAACTACTTTTAAAAAGATATTCACAAAATATTTACCGGCTTCCGATACAGAAATTGGAGCCGATTACTTTAGCGATTTCGTTTCTTATGGCAGTGTAATATGTGATGGTCAGAATAAAATATCCGATTCCATTTTATTCGGTTTTTCTAACGATATGTATTTTAAATTTGCTGACATAGTAAGAATAGCACTTGACAAACTAAATATAAATGAGGATTTACTAACCACAGATATATTGATGGATATAAGTTCAGATCAGCGGTTTTTAGACCTCGCTTTTTCTGATATGCAGATTTATAACTTAAACGATTTAAGCCTGCAGCAAGCTATTGATTTGGCTTCATTATTGATGCGAATAGAAGTAGATTTCCAGAAGTATACGAAAAACATACCTACCGTAGGCGGTCTGATAAAGTTAGCAGTAATTGACGATGAAGGATTCAGATTTATATCTGGAAATGAATTAGAGGTTCCAAGACATTTAAAAAGATAATAATCATGAAAAACGCAAAAAGCAACTTAATGTCTGAAAAAAGTCAGATGATTAAATCACGATTTGAAATGTTAACCAAAATAAATGAAAGCTTTCAAAAAGTCAATTTGAATAAATTTAAAGAAGCTTCATCCAATAAGAAGATAACTTTTGTCAATCTAAAAGGTTAACATTTCTCACATTAGGCACAATATAGCCTTGAATTAAAATTAAAGGGGATTAATTTTAATTTTTTATATGTGTCCAAAAAACCTACTCCATTCCTCCCGGAAGTTGTAGGGTTTTTCTATTTACGAATAAGCGCTAATAACGGAATTAATTGCAACCGGTATTATAGCTTTTATTGTTTCGAACGTTAGTGAAAGACCTCCTTTTTTCGCTATATCTTTAGTTTTATTCCATATGGTGTCATCTAACATTTGCCTTAAAAACTCGTGACCTTGAAAACTCACGTCAACTTTGAATAAGTTAAATTCGCTTCCACTGTCACAGCAGTAAACCTTATGTGATACATAACCGGCTTCCGACATTTTCTTGATTTGATAAAAAACATGTTGATCGTCTACATCTTCAATGTGCGGGAATCGCTGTAATCCATCGACACCTCCGTGCTCTTCGATTGTTTGCAGTATCTTTCTGCATAATTCAATGTCTAATTTCATTGTTATAAACCTTTAAGAACAGACCATTCTATTGCCCCACTAAATTACTTAGCATAAAATACGATTCCAAATCACCGTGCAGAGTTTGGGGATTCTTGCTATATTTAGTCATGAGTGGACTGACAATAGAAGATATTGCTGAATACCTTGTGAACAAGACTTTAGCTAAGCCTCAATTAACTAAAAAAGAAGCATGTATGTATTATGGAGCGCAAAGAGTTAAGTTTTGGCTAAAGCACAGATTGTTAAAGCCAGAGTCACAAAACGGGAAAAATACAACGATCTACTATAATCACAAAGACATCATTAAGCTTTCAAGGGAATGGTATCATATACATGCGGAAGCAAAGGATAATGAAGATAATAGATAGTAAGTCCTAATACATGTTAATGAATTCCCTTACATGCTTTGATATTTTAGACACATTAATCAAATCCAACAACAAAAGCGCTACGATCATAAACATTATTGATAATAAAAAAAACAATAAATGATTCCTTCCTTTCGCTATGTCTTTTTTAGGATCTGAACTTCCAATGTAAACCATAACAACTATCATTAAAGAAGTCCAAGACAAAAACAAAGGCAATATAGATAATATTTTGCGCCAAAAATCGACGTTTGTAAACCACGGAAAAATAAATATAAAAATCAATATTAATATAGCAAATAAATATACTGTATTAACTATTGCCGAAGGTATCTTGAATGAATTAATTCTTGATGTATAATTAAATCGTAAGTTAATATTTTCAATATTGCAATAAGGCACAATGAAAGTATCTCCTTTAATCTCTACAAATTCTTTTGTCCCTTGGTTCTTTTTTACTCTTTTTTTTGCAGCCTTTAAAATAATTTTATCTAATTGACCATACTCGTCAAGAAAGTAATCCTTTAATATACCGGAATAAAATACAGGATTGTCATTTTTGGACTCTTTGACAATTATATCCAATTCTGTAGAATGATATTTCTTTTTTTCCAAGGATGAGTCTATACTTTGAGATGCCTCATTTCTGAAAATATAATTCCACTCGTTTGCAAAACGCAGAGGAGAAAAAGTGACATCAAGTCTAAAATACCTGATTAATTTATGTAGAAAATAACCACACAAGCATGCTATAGCTATAGAAAAGATAAAAAAAGCAAAAATTAACTTTAATTGTTTATAACTAACCTTGGGAAGATATCCCTCATGAATAGATTGATAGATGTTGTTAGCTCTTATGTAAATTTCATCAAATGTTAAGCTAAACGTAAACTTAACAATGAATATAGATAGAATCTGTATAATTAACCCCCAAAATATGCTCGTAATAGCTTTATCAGCAAACACTCCCTTGCCAAACTCATTTGCAAATTTTGCTTGAAAATAGAAGCGCTTAAAAAATATGCCTGGCACAATTAAAATAACAATATAAAATATTGTTATTATAGTGATCCCAAAATTCATACTTATCGAGTCAACTCAAGCGGTTGCTTATTCTTTAATATTATAGTGACTTTAGGCTCTTTGTTCCCATCTTTCTCAAGCTGCCTTAATTTCGCTAACCCGTCAATATATGCTCTCTTATTGTCCTTATCTGACAATAGTTTTTCAGCATCATTGCTGATTACCTTCATGTCAGACTCTAAAAAGGTCGTAAATACCTCAGTAAGAACATTTGAAACTATTTTTATAAAAGGTGCCATATTCCTTTGTTAGATGAATACAATATTCTAAGGTTTAAAATTCGCATTAAATCAGTATTAACACTCACTCAAATTACTCTTCTACACGATCCTATTGATGATCGAGTCATCAAACATATAACATAAGTATAACATCTGCAACACCTCTATCTATAGCATCGCTATTAGCAATATTTCGACCTGTATCCCGTCCATCATCACCACGTTTACCTCCATAAGGCCAAAATGCCGACTTGTACGTTAATAACTATTACGTCTAAAGGATAAATCTCATTTTTACACAACATATTGTTAAAACGCATTAAATCGAGTCAATTAAAGCAAATTATATTTAATAACATGACATTAATATGACATATAAAGATGTTTGTAGAGAAGATATACTCAAAGCGTGTATATCTTTAGCCTAAACCTACATCTCCTGAGCTTTCGTCAATAGTTCCAGTAAGGTATACAAACAATCTATACGCATTGATACTATTGATCTGTCGTCGGATTCTGATACCTTCATATAGAAATACCAGTCCGACCTATAAACACATCCTAATTTAATTCCGGATCTGCTTGTAAAAAGTACTTCAGTATAATTCCTCGGATGTGTAGATATTACTTTGTCCCAAATATGTTCCAGGGATTTAATAAGCCCATCCAATTCGTCGATATCAATAGTGGACGACATCATTGTTGGATATTCAGCAATACCATCGGTATATTCGTACTCTATGTGTATGGCTTTTATTTCTTCCTTTGCTATTATATCTCTATAATGTACAAGGAAGAGTTCAATTTTAGAGATAACAGACCCAATAAGTATTTTTTCAGAACTGATCAGCCGGCCGGTCCGTTGGGAAAATATTTCTGCGAGGCTCTGTTTTTTATTTTCGATGTGGGGCATACCTTAATGTTATTTCCTACAATATTTTAAAAGTTTTCTACGAATAATACTTTAGTTAACATACTGTCTAAATAAAACTCCTGTGTTACCAGTATTTTAGCCCCATAGGCGTTGTTACCTCGATATGAATGGACTATCGAATAGCCAGATCCTTCACCAATCTCTTCTACCAGGTTGTCTATGCTCTTTAAGAGATATTCCTTTCTTTCTTCATCACTTGTAACATCAAGTAGTTTCTCAAGATAGTTATATTCCGAACTCCAGAAAACCATACCATCTTCCTCTTTTAAGTCCCCGAACTCTACCGGTTCATAACTTTCCGGATCATTCGCATTCTCCACAATGTACTGCTTAATAAGTTCTTTTGCTTTGTCTTCATTTGATAAGTGGCATGAAACAAATAGTATAAACGAAAAGGAGACTACAAGTAAATTTTTCATCAGCTATTTTCTTATTTTGCTATACGAAGATGTTGCTTTGATTTTCTTAATCTCCAAATCATCTTTCACCGGAAAGCGTATCGGAACCGAAAACGAAATTGTGTTAACCTCCGTTTCTGATTGTTTTTTTGTGATTTTTCCGCCGGCTTGGAAAACACTTAGTTTAACCCCTCCCCCGCCTTCTGACTCAGACTCTCCCTCTATGGTTATGCCTATAGTAAAATTGACTTCCTGCACAGCTCTTTTACCAGCCCTATCGTCTATAAATTTAACATCACCCACGCTTGTAATTGACGGGTTTACTATTGCATTACTTCCTTTGTCAGATAGTTGCTTTTGAGATTGTTCTATTCCCTCTACAACACTTAAAATAGTGTCATTTATGTATTCGCTAAGTTCCATGTCGATAACTATTTATCCATGATACTACTATCTCCATTCGTGTCCTCGTCTTTCCATCCTTCCAATTTTCTAAGGATTGCGCTCATAGTAGCAATTTGTTGCTCTTGGTTGCTTACTATCCTGTCTACCTTCCAGTACCATAACATCACAGCACGGAAGATAAGAAACGCAATAACGATCATTCCTATAACCAAAATTGATTGGATAATGAATGTTCCGTCTGGACCTGGGGCTGCCTGTAATAATGTATTTATCATAATTTACTTGGTTTAATATTCAAAGTTATCCAACTTACCCACTTGGCGGTAAATTACCTTTACGCTTTTCCTATGGAACGGCTTAACTGGATTAAAGTCTTTGTTTACCGAAGATACATAAAAATATTCATCATCCATACCATCGAATAGTTTGGTAACTATCCCGTCTATCGTCTGCCAAGTATACAGCCGACCTTTAACAAGATCGTCTGCACTCTCTACCGGCTTTCCGCAGAACCATGTATTTTCCGGGAATAACGGGAAAGCTGATTGTCCTCCAATCTGAAAGGCATAGGCTTCTCCTTTTATCAACGGGTAATAGATCTTTTCAATATTATCCTTTGTTCCAAGCCCGTCCCCATATCCTCTAAGAAATCCTGCATATGACCGGAAAGGAACTATCCAAAGATTGGGCTTAGTCCCTTCTTCAATCGTGCCGTCTCCCCAAATTTCATTTACACTTACTGCAAATGTTTCTGTTATTTTTTTTACCGTTTCTCTGGAAAGGTTTTTACTCTTGAAATATTGATACATGTTAGTTTTTGACACTTCCAGCATCTCAATAGCCTTTTTCATCGTAAACCTTTCCGACATTGGCTTACCCCTCTCTTTTTCGAACTGATTATCTAACCAATTTCGAAATTTTTCTCCTTGATACTCAATCATTTGCAAAATATGTACATATATTACGTACTTTTTATTTGCAAAGTGTACATATAGTATGTACCTTTGAAATAGTGAACGTTTAGTATATATTAAAACCTAAAGCAAATGTACACTTTTCGTTCACTTTTAAAGCAAATAGTAAATGATAGTATGTACATTATGAGTGTAAATGACATTGTACTGACAAAAGTTCCCAATAGGGTTCTAAACAGGTCGCCCAAAGGGTTAAAAGCACGATGCAAGACATTAAAAGTAGGTCAAGCATTGCCCGTAAAAACATTAGGATGGGCGGCCAACCTAAAAACCCAACTGAACGAAGCTACATGCCATAAATATGAGTATTGGACTGAACCCCAGATATCAGCACATAAGTATAGGCAGTTAAACGACATGCAAAGAAGATCTATTAAAGTATTTATCGGGAGGATTGCGTAATGAACCAACTAACCAAATTATTCTCCTACAACGGTAACGAGGTTACATTTAGGAATGCAGACGGAATAGCTTATGTAAATGCTACGGAAATGGCTAAACCCTTTGGTAAACATGCTTGGAAATGGTTAGAGTTACCTTCTACTATCGAATTTCTAAAGGCGTTGTCCGAAAATCGGAGTTTGGCTAAAAATCAATTAGTTATAAGTGTAAAAGGCGGGAACGACCCAAGCAAACGTGGCAACTGGTTCCATGAAGATGTTGCTCTTGAATATGCACAATGGCTTTCTTTAGACTTCAAATTATGGTGCAACGACCGGATTAAAGAGCTTTTACAGGTAGGTTTTACGGCCACTCCCCGGACCATAGAGGATATGCTTTCCAATCCCGACATGATAATCCAGATGGCTACACAGCTAAAAGAATTGCGCCGTGCCAATGACGAGAAAGACTACCACTTACAGAAAGCAAACGAAGTTATAGGCCTCGCTCTTCCAAAGGTAGAATACTACGAAGAGGTTTTGCAGTCAAAATCACAGATAACGACAAATATGATAGCTAATGAGATTGGAGTATCAGCCATTAAGCTTAACCAAATGCTTCGGGAGCGTCGTGTGATCTACAAGCAGGGTAACCAGTGGCTATTAACCGCTAAGTACCGGAACCAAGGTTATACAGACACTAAGACCTACACATATACAAAATCCAACGGTGAAACGGGAACCGATATACAGATGCGTTGGACGGAAAAAGGCAGAGAGTTTATACACAATCTATTCAGGAACTAAAAACTAAACAAGATAATGGAATTCAGTAGACAAAATTTTATAAGATACATAGTAATGTTCGTTGTATTTAATTTTTCCACTATAGCATCTGTTTTATTCATAGAAAACAGCATTAATTACAATAGGTTGGTCTTTTGCGCCCTATTCGTCTGGGTTCCTGTGAATGCCATCTTATTCATTCATTATTTCAGAAAATAGATCTCATTTTTTACGGAACAATAAACGTTCAACAGAACTTACAAACGAATACGAAATTATGACTAATAACAATATACTTTCATTCCCGAAGTTTTCAGATATCCATTCCTCGGAAATTGTCAAAGGAAACCATATAAATAAAAACATATACGTAAAATCGATTCCTTGTTTTGCAATGATTAATGGAAATATGGTCTTTAGGCTTTCAAATGTCATGGTAACATCGTCCATTTTTAGTTTATACACGGTATTGTTTATTGTCAATATATTAAAAATAAAACCGATAGAAATAGCAGAAAGTATTATTACCAATATACTGTTGTCAATAAGGAAGTTTCGGTCAAAGAAGTACCATGTTATAAAAGCCGGATACAATAGATTTAACGTAGCTATACACCCGAGCGCAAAGTCTCCTATTTTAATATCCTTAATAAATTCTAAGTCTATCAGTTTCATAACATAGTTTTTCAACAAAAGTAAACACAAAAATCAAATAAACAATAACATCTGAAATACAGATAGTTAAGCAATCAACAAACGATTGTTCAGGCGTGAGCTGTGCCTTGTAAAAAAGCTCAAATGATCGTGTCGCCAAGTGGTTTAAGGCATCTGTCCGCAAAACAGACATACACAGGTTCGAACCCTGTCACGATCTCCAGTAAGTCCGAATAGCACGTTTGGGACTATAATCAAAAGCCGATTTGACTGATCGTAAAACAGTCCGCTATATGACCATAAGAGCGATAACAGGTGTAGGGATGGTGTGGTACCGAAACCCGAAACAATAGAACAACCCGATGACTACCGCCGTGACGGTGTGGAGTATAGGCATGGAAGATACAAGTACATGTTGACAGATCGCGCCCCAACGAAGCACGCCAGGCGTTTAAGTAAGTAGTTGGTAAATGAGCTGTCTTGGCGTGCGTGCGCCAACTGACGAGTTCCAAAAGGACGAAACAGCAAGATATTAAAAGAGACGTTCCCCACGTGATGGGGTGAGTAAAGATATTTATACAAGAAGGGCCGGTAAATGCTCCGGCAAGGGTTGGGGACATAATCCTATTTTCCCTGCGATGTCTCTTTTTTAAGACCCTAAAGAAGGAGCCAGATTTAAGACCTTTTGACGGCTAATAACGTAAAGGTCACTAAGCCCGATGTATCCATGTCGGGCTTTTTCTATTTGTAAACAACTAATAAATCAAAATATGTTACAGGTAACAATCAATGAGGATCAGCTCAATTCGATAATAGATGCAGCTGTAAACAGAGCCGTTGCCAAAGAGCGGGAAAGTAATGAGGAAACTTCGCTTATGGACGGAGAACAAATATGTAAACGCTTTGGCGTGACTAAACAAACTCTTCAAAAATGGCGTGACCGTAAAGAAATACCTTTCGTACAGATTGGTACGGTGATCCGGTACGACTTCAACAAGATTATAAAATACAAAGAAATCAAAAGGAGAAGATAATTATGGAAAGAATATTAGACTTTATTCATCGCAATATATTCTTTATGGGCGATGCTGAAAGAGAGGTAGTAAAGGAAGCTTTGGAGACTCTTTTTTTTGGAGCACTGATACTAATCGGTGTCGTATTCATGTTTTATGCCCCGTACCTGGCACATCTAATTCAAAAATAAATCATCATGAGCATTTACAAAAAACTTCACGAGATACAGAAGTCCGTTAGGGGGCTTGGAAAGGATAAGGACACTAAATCCCAATATAATCCTAACGGATACGCCTATGTTACCGGAACAAAGGTTTTAGGCCATATCAAACCCTTAATGGATGATCTCGGATTGCTATTGAAACAAGAAGTCCTTTCAATAGATAATACACGTCAAGATTATACAACCGCAAAAGGACATCCAAAGCAAGAAATACTTTCTAAAGTAGAAATGCGATTTACTTGGGTAGACGTTGAAACCGGGGAAACAGATGTTAATCTGTTTGGAGCCAACGGCATGAACGACTGGGATAAAGGCGTAGGATCAGCACTCACTTACGCCGAGCGTTACTTCCTTCTGAAATACTTCCACATCCCTACCGATGAGGATGATATTGATAACCCGGACCGTAAGCCATCCCCTACCGATGAGGATGATAAAAAATCGGCCAAAAAGGAAACCGTAGCTGGACCAACAACGATGACCGAAAAGCAATTCAACGCTGCTTTGGCCCGGATTAACAAAGGCGAAAAGGATGTTATCATCAATGCCCAAAAAGCAAACATATTTATCCCTCCTGCAGAGCTTAAGGTGTTGCAGGAAGCTGAAAAGAATTATAAACCAACTAAATGAACTGTACCATGGAAGTTATATCATTAAACCCTGATTACTTAGCTGTAAAAGAGGCTTATGTAAACACTATTCAGGATAAATTTAGCAACGGAGAGCTATATTTATCTTATTCTTCACTATCTAATTTTCGAAAATCACCCCGTCATTTTATAGACTATAAACTTTTTGGAAATGAAGATACAGACAGTATTTTGCTTGGCAGAGTGTTTCACACTCTTGTCCTTGAACCTGATAAATTTTCAAAAGAATATGCTACAGCCCCCGAATGTGATCGTCGGACAAAAGAGGGCAAGGAAGTCTATGCAAAATTTCTGGAAGAAAGTAAAGACAAGACCGTGATATCTCATACGATATACAAAAATGCTGTTGAAATGGCCATATCTGTTTTATCGAACGAACAAAGCAAGTCTTTGATAGACGGCGCTAATTTCAAGGAGAAGCGTATAGATTGGGAAATGTACGGTTTTAAGTTTCTTTCATTCTTGGATGGTGAAGGTGAAGATTATGTTTTTGATCTGAAGAGCATGCCTGATGCTGACCCTCGAAAAGTGCAACGCGAAATACTCAATAGGTGTCTTTGGCTGCAAGGAGGCATGTACCTAAAAGCACTAAACGAAGATAAAGACTACTACATAATCGCAGTTGACAAAAAAGGAAACGTTTCTGTGCACCTTCTTATGCCGTCTTTAATTGAGTATGGGAAATCAGAATTTAAAAGGTTATGCGAAGATTTTGAGGATTGCCTAAGTACTAACAGTTGGTTAAAATCTTATGAATACAGGAGCCACAATGGAATATACCCAATCGACAAGCCAGTATATAACATCTGACTATAGGGCATTAGAGTTGATCAAGGAGTATTCCGAAAGGATGTGCAACGAACCGGATGAGGTTCTTAGAAAGGTTTATCTCAACACTATTTTAAGGCTATGCAATCAGATAAACTTCGAAGATACTACCGAGGCGTGGTAGTACCTCATTCGTCTACCGCTCTAATAGACGCAGGATACGAAAGGGAGCGCTTCTCGCACCATGAACTTGTGCATAAGTTCTGGAAAGTGATTTTAAACACTCCCTCAACCGCCGATTTATCAAACAAACAATTTGTAGAATTCATCGAGGATATAAAAAGGATATGCGCTGTATATCTGAATTATTATATCCCAGATCCTGATAATAACTGAAATGAAAGAAAAGATATTGAGAGCCATTGATCTTGTGATAGATGCACAGGATCAAGGCGTAAGACTATTAAATGTAGAGATATATCATTCGGTCAAAAAATTAGCAATATATCACTTAGACCTAACCCAAAATAGGGTAGTAAAATCATTATCCACTTACTTCGGGGACGACATGTATGGATATTGTAATCCCGATATCGGCCATTACCCAATGGATCAATTTATTGTTGAACTTGAAAATTACCTAACAAATGAAGCACAGAACACTGAGAGAGAAAATAGAGCAGCACAGGTTAACTCCTAAAGACTGGACGCATCCTTATCGAATTTGCTCGCCTAAATTCCAGATAAGCGCCATGAGGTTCGAGACTGAAAACGAGGCGTACAAATTCTTTGACGTTCTAAAATCGCAAAACGTACAGGCTATTCTATCACGAGTAAATGTAAAGGATATGTCTATCAAAATTTTGAAATACACAGCAAAACGAAAGGAGTAAATAATGAGCAGGAAATTAGGATACACTTGGTACCCTAAAGATTTTATTTCCGATCCCGATGTAATGTTTATGACTGCAGCCGAGAGAGGTGTATACAGAGACTTATTAGACATTGCCTATCTCAACGACAATGAGATAAAATACAATGTCGAAATGCTCGCTAAATACACCAATTCGGACATTGAAACAGTTCAAAGAGTACTCAATGTAAAGGGGAAAGAAATAGATGTTGGATGGTCAATACCAAGCTGTGAAAAGAGGCTAAATATAGCCCAAAAAAACAAGCAAAACGGAGGCAAAGGAGGGAGACCAAAAACCCAAACAAAACCCAAAAGTAACCCAAATAATAACCAGTCGGTTACGAATACTGGAACCCAAACAGAAAGGCAAAGAGAAAGAGAAATAGAAAGTGAATATAAAAGAGAAATAGAAAGTGAAAGTGAATTACCAAATTCACCCACACAAAATTTTTCTTTTCCCGGCAGACAACCAATTGAAACTTTAAAAAAAAATTGCGCCGGACATCAGAGTTGGTTGGAATCGATCGGAATGAAAAATTCACTTTCGATGGGCCAGGTCTTGGAATGGTTCGATGCTTTTTGCCTGCACCTGCTTGCTTCTGGTAAAACGGAGGAAACAGAGCAGGAGTTCAAACGCTATTGCGCATCGTGGATAGCTTCGGAAGTCAGGCAGGGACGAAAGCCAATCACCACTCCCCCGCCGGAAGTAAATGACAAAAAATTATCAGCGATGGAAATCGCCAAAAAAGTAGCGGAGGAAAAATATGGAAACATCAATATCTAAAATCGACAAATACGTCGCACTCCAAAAGTTGGAAATGTGCATCGAGGTGTTTGATACTCCAATGGCGAGAGAATGCGAAAACAAAGCATTGGACGCCGTTCTTTTCCCTGCTATACTGAAAGCGAATGCGGATCTTGGATATAATGCCAACGAGGATAAACTAACACATCTTTTCGCCAACATTTCAGAAGAGGTAAAAAACTCCGTTCCGAATATCCGATTAGGAGAAATACCGATTGCAATACACAAAGGTGTTTTAGGCGATTTAGGAGAGTTTCAAGGTCTATCAGTAGTCACGGTTATAAAATTCCTGAAAGCTCACTACACAAGCGGAAAACGTGCTGAAATAGCAAAGCTTAGATCGGTTGAGGAAGAAGAAAAGCCAATACCCACAAAAGAGGAACAAAAAGAGCTTGCAAAAGGTCATTTGATCGAAGCCTTTGAACGGTTCAAAACTAAAGGTGATTTAGGGTATTCGGGAGTGTATCTGTACCGATGGCTGAACGAAGATTTTAAGCTCATCACATTCACTAATGATGTCAAGTGGAAGATATACTATCAAGCCATTGTTTCAATTTTGGGACAAAAGGAAACAGGACTGATCAAAAACTTCATGACCGTATCTCCAAACCGAAAGGAAATAAAGCTACTCAAACAGTATTTGGAAAAATTCAAAGACGAGAAAGAATGCGCAAAACAGGTTGCAATGAATATACCCAACGAAGAGCTGTTTATTTCCATTCGCAACGAAGCTGAAAGAATATCGGTAGTAAAGTTTTTCAGGGACTGTATCGAAATGGAAGTAGAATTAAAAGACTTGCTAAATGATACGGATTGATTATAAGCCATTATCAGTTAACGATTGTTGGCGTGGCAAAAGGTTTAAGACCCCCGAATACAGCAAGTACGAACGTGACTTGCTTTTTTTATTGCCTAAATTAAAACTTCCTCCTACACCCTATCACATAACATTCGAGTTTGGATTTTCAAGCAGATCGTCCGACTGGGACAATCCAGTAAAGCCATTGCAGGACATTTTACAGAAAAAGTACGGATTTGACGATAAACATATCGTAAAGGCAACGGTAAACAAAGTTTTGGTTCCAAAAGGAAAAGAGTATTTCAAATTTAAAATAGAAACAGTATGACAAAGTTTTTAAAATCACTTCAATTTATTTTTCGTCCATCTTTTTGGATAATGAATGAGCCCTACTCTCCTGCTCATGATTCCTTATTGAATAAACTTATGGATGAGCATGAGTTTACCGATTTTACACGATTTACTGCCAAATTGGGTAACGTGGAGATTTGGATATCCAACTACCCTCATGCTGTGGGATTGTATGATATGTGCCAAAATTCACGACCATCAAGATTGACAATTTTAAGGATGTGGAAGAAATTAGCCAAAGACATTGTTAAAAATTATGATAAAACATAAAAAAGGAATCTGTGTATCATGCGGTAATGAACGTTTGATATATTGCCGAAAACTTTGCGGAAACTGTTACAACCGTCAAAGAAAGAAAACGCCTCTCCCCCGTCCTACCAAGCCTATTCCAAAAGAAAGCCCAAAGCGAAAAAAGGAAAGGCCGATATACTCCAAGTTAGCTAAAAAATTCAAAGAAGATAATCCCTACTGTCAGGCAAGATTAGAGGGATGCACTCATATTGCTACCGAGGTGCATCATCGAAAAGGACGGGGTATACATTACCTGGATACAAGCAAATTTCTTTCATTGTGCCACAGTTGCCACACACAGATAACAGAACATTCAGCCCTTGCAATATCGCAGGGGCTTTCTTATTCAAGATTAACAGACAATTAACACCTGTCCTCTCTGTAACAGAGAGGTGTAAAGCTAAAATCAAAATGAAAAAGCAAGAAATATTAAAAATAGCACAATCTAACGCTGAACGTATCAGTGAAATCGAGAAGCATTTAGCGATGAGCAAACCTAAGCCCCAAATTAAAGGATTGGGAGTTGGTAAGTGGTATCGACTAAGAAATGGCAATCTAATATACGCAACTGCACTTATGGCTAATAATCATATCAGCGGATATGGATTTGGCGGAGGAGGCGAAGCTTGGACTGATGGGTATGATCATTGGTTGGTTGATGGCGAATTTACCGAAGCCACACCCCAAGAAGTAGAACAAGCTTTGATTGAAGAGGCTAAACGGAGGTATAAGGTTGGGGATAGAATATCAGATGCTAATGGTGTTGAAATAACACCCAATGGAAGCTATGTATTTAAAAAAGGGATATTGTACTATGGCGGTGCAGTGATATTCCTTAAAGGTAATTGGGCTACACCTATCGTGGACAAATTCGCTGAACTGAAAGAAGCACATAAGAATGGGGCGGTTATTCAATTGAAACATCATACTGATGGCTGGGTAGATCTGAAAGACCCAAAATTTAATGATACTTTTTCTCTATACCGTATCAAACCCTTAGAGGAAGAAAAACCAATGACCGATAACATCCAAAACCCCCTGCTAACAGAGATAATGGTATTGAGGGAAACCAATGACAAGCTATCAGACCTATTGCAGAAAATCTGCATCGCTCGAAGGAACGGACAGGAAATACCTCTAATGGAAATTGAGAATTTAATTAAGTCGGTAACAGTTTAAAGAAGTCGAGGGCTAACCCCCTTGGCTTTTATCAAAAAATTAAGGAAATGAAAGCAACATCAATAGAAGAATTAATTAAATATCTAAATGATTTGGGTATTTCTACTGAATACAATGACGGAGAACCCGGCAAGTTTAACCGTCTAATAAAATTCACCGTTAATGAAATTGAATATTTTATAGAATGGTGGGTTAACCAATCTTATTTAAAGTTTGGCAACTGCAAAGGGTGCGCTAACCTACCCTTCAAATACATCAGCGTCAATCCAAATAATCCGACTAAATCTTTCAAATTCGAACTATGTTTCTATGACGAATTGGTCAAAAACGAAGGTCAATTTTCTTACTGTGAATATCCTTTTGGATGCCTGAAAATTCCATTTAACAAAGCAAGAAAGGAGGCTTTGAAATGATATTAGTTAACGATTCTGCTTGGTATGAAGATTTTGACGAATGTCTTGAAAACAAATTATCTGACTTTGATACCCTCGATGAGGAGGATTTCGTGATTGAGTACCAAGAGTGTAAAAAAGAACCTTGTATAGATTGGAGCATAGAAGACATCGTTGAGAATATGATGTATGAGCGTGATACCGAAGATGGTGACTATTATCAGAGAGTTGTTGACCTCATTAAAAGGTATACTGATGTTAATGCAATCAGGCGTGAAATGCCCGAATTGTATTATCCTAAGATGCCTTACAAGGTATTTGATCTAAAGGAATTGGATCAGTACAAGGAGTTTATAAAGGAACAGGACGGAGGTAACAATGCCTAAACCAAAACCAAACCACGACTACACCGAAGCCCAGGAGCTTCGCAATAAAGGATACTCCCTTGTCGAGATCAGCAAGATGACGGTGTCAACAGATGGCTATTGGGCGACAACACAACTAAGCCTGATGACTATCTGAAGATACGTCAGAAGCGTACGAAGTCGGAGCGAAAGCCAAAGCCTAAACCACTGCCAAAACGGTTAAAGACCAAGCTGGATGTAAAGAAAGAAGCCAAGATGAATATCGGCTTCTCCCATATCCACAAGGCAGAGGTAAAGATGACGGCTAAGGATCGGGTATTCCCCGATAGATCGCCACGGCAGGAAAGAGCGGTAGTAGTCAATCACAAGACTACCGTATTCGTCAAGTCTGACGACACAAGGACTAATGAACAGATTATTAACAGTTATTTAAGGAGGATAGGGTGATGGATTATAAAGAGTTTTTGAAATCGAAAGAAATTCAATTCAGCCATTCAGGATTTGAGATATCCGAATTAGACCTCAATCCCATGTTGAAAGATTTTCAGGTATACGGAGTATCCACAGCGCTAAGAAAAGGCAAATTCGCTTTGTTCTTTGATTGCGGTTTGGGAAAAACATTCTGTCAGCTCGAATGGTCGAGGCACGTGACAAGACATACCAATGCGCCCGTTCTGATACTTGCGCCATTGGCTATTGTTCAGCAGACTATTGACGAGGGTCGCAAGTTCGGTATTGATGTGTACCGATACGATAGTGAATGTACTCCATGTATCAATGAGCCGGATATATTTATCTGCAATTACGATCAGCTGAAAAACATCGACACATCGGTTTTTGCAGGCATTGTACTTGACGAAAGCTCCATTCTAAAAGGCCGTGACGGTAAACTATCGAGTTCGATTATTCAATCGTTCAGAAACACCCCGTACAAACTTGCTTGCACCGCTACTCCATCACCTAACGACCATATGGAATTAGGACAGCATAGTGAATTTTTAGGTGGTATGACCTACTTAGAAATGCTTGCAATGTACTTTGTTCATGATGGCGGTCAAACTTCAAAATGGAGACTTCGAAAACACGCAGAAGATGACTTTTGGAAATACGTATGTACATGGTCAATTGCGATAGACACACCTACCACTTTGGGATTTGACGGAACCGGCTATGATCTACCTGAAATTGAGTATATCGAACATATCATTGATGTTGAAAACAACACGAACACGCTATTTGGTGATGTTGCTGTCAGTGCAACGGATCTGCACAAGGATTTAAGACGATCTTTTGACGCACGTATAGATAAAACAGTCGAATTGGTCAATTCCAACAACGAGCAATGGATCGTATGGGCGTTAAGCAACCAAGAGACCGACACGCTTAAAAAAGTATTACCTGAGGCTGTAAATGTACAAGGTAGTGATACAGCAGAATTCAAGGCAAAGCATCTAAACGGATTTGCAAAGAACGATTTTCGAACACTCATAACCAAGACTTCCATTGCGGCAATGGGCATGAACTATCAGAACTGCCATAACATAGTGTTTACCTCTTACGACTTCAAATTCGAACAGTTCTACCAAGCTGTCAGGAGGTGCTATCGTTTTGGGCAGACGGAGAAAGTAATGGTTCATTTGCTTATACCGAGTTCGCAGATCAATGTCCGATCGACAATATTGGAGAAGCAGGCAAATCATTTCAATATGATACGCCAAATGGCTAAGTATTCCGCCACCAACGATTACAAAAGAAATAAACCCGAAAGAGAGTATAAACAAGCTGCTATTCAGCTTCCAAAATTCGCATGTTAAAATGAAAGAGATAGTTTTAAAAGACCAAGTAGTAACAGACCAATTCGCATATTATTGCGGAGACTGTGTTGAAGTATCACAAGGATTGCCAGACAATTGTGCCGACATAACCATATATAGTCCGCCGTTTTTTGAGCTTTACGTTTATTCGGATGATCCTAAGGACATGAACAATTCGGCTAATTACACACAGTTCAGGGATCATTACCGCTTCCTTGTCCGTGAGATCAAACGAATACTAAAGCCCGGAAGGATATGCGCTGTGCATTGTATGGATCTGCCTGTTCAGAAAGGTAAATACGGATATATCGGTCTTCGTGACTTTAGTGGAGACCTCGTTAAAATACATGAGGAAGAAGGGATGATATACCATAGTCGGGTAACCGTTTGGAAGAATCCAGTGACCGAAATGCAACGAACAAAGGCGTTGGGTTTATTGCATAAGACAATCAAAAAAGATAGTTGCATGAGCCGTGTGGGCATTCCTGATTATGTTTTATTTTTCAGAAATGAAGGAGACAATGAAGTCCCTATTACCCATCAGGACACAGATCCATCAAAACCCAACTATCTACCAGTTGACCTTTGGCAAAAGTATGCAAGCCCTGTTTGGTATGACATAGACTACTCGCGTACGCTTCAATATCGTTCCGCTCGCGGAAACAATGACGAAAAGCACATCACACCCTTGCAACTGGACACGATAGAAAGAACATTACACCTGTATTCAAATGAGGGGGAAACGGTATTCAGTCCGTTCGGAGGTATAGGAAGCGAAGGGTTTGAAGCCATCAGGATGAAACGAAACGCTGTGCTTATAGAGCTGAAAGATAGCTATTTCAATGTAGGGGTTCAAAACCTAAAATCTATTGTACAGGAAACGAATCAAGTCTTAACGCTTTTTTAACATGAAACACCTATTCTTCACAGGCTTTTTACAGGTGTTTTTCGTAGCGATCAACACCGTGTTCCTTGCAAGGGGCATTGCTCCGGGCATATTCGTAGCTGCTTTTCTCATAAGCTTCATCTGGACGCTTAACGTCCGCAAGACGGTAGCGGCAACATTATCGGAGCGTGTTATTTACAGCCTCGGAGCGGCAACAGGAAGTATATCGGGGTATTATTTAGCGGAGTTTTTGATATGACCACCCAGCAGATAGGACTTGCATTAGAGCTAATCAACGGTCACGGCATGAGCTATGAGGATGTCGCCTATCTATGCTCTTGCCTTCCGTCAACGTTGAGACGGTTGGATAAGGAGTACATGTGCTACAAGTTTACAGGGCATGTAGTAACAATTCAAAGCAAAATAAACAACGAAACAGAATGACAACACTATTAACCACTCTCTTTATCGCTGTAGCGGTGGGGAGGGTATGGAGGAAAACCAAATATGATTAACGCATTTATATTACAACACAAACCTTTCAAGCCTCAAATAGTAGACAATCCGGAAGACATTCGATTCATAATAGTCGATCTATTTTGCGGAGCCGGAGGCACGACAATAGGGTTTGATCAAGCACGAAATTCTGACGGAAACCGTCTTGCTATTATTGCGGCCTGTGTCAATCACGATCACAAAGCTATTCGTAGCCATTGGGAAAATCACCCAGAGGTATTCCACTTCGAGGAAGACATAAGAACGCTTGAACTTTCGCCTTTGATAGAGATCGTTGCTACATATCGTGAGATATATCCAAACGCAAAAATAATCCTTTGGGCATCCTTAGAATGTACGAATTTCAGTAAAGCAAAAGGCGGTCAAGCACGTGATGCTGATAGCCGTACTTTAGCCGATCACTTGGACAGATACATAACTGCAATTGATCCCGACTACATACAGATTGAAAACGTTGTGGAGTTCATGTCGTGGGGGCCGCTTAACGACAAAGGAAAGCCTGTGAGTATGAAATCAGGTCAAGATTGGATGCGTTGGCGCAAACATATCAACTCCTTTGGCTATCGTGATGAATGGAAAGAAATGAACAGTGCGGATTATGGGGCATACACATCCAGGAATAGGTTGTTCGGATGTTTTGCTAAATACGGACTTCCAATCGTATGGCCAGAGCCTACGCACTCAAAAAATGGAGGCAAGAAAGAAACTCTTTTTGGAGAGGGTTTAAAGAAGTGGAAAGCCGTGAAGGATTTATTGGACTTTGAAGATGAGGGTGTAAGCATATTCGGTCGCAAAATACCTTTGGTCGAAAACTCTTTAAAACGTGTGTATGCCGGATTGATCAAAGAAGTTGCAGGCGGTAAAGAAGCTTTTTTGATGCAGTATAATTCAGGTAAAGACCGAATAACGGGAATAGATAGACCTTGCAATACTATACCTACCGAGAATAGATTTGCTTTAGCTCAAACATCATTTATTGCTAAATACTTTTCGGGACGTCCAATGAATAAAATAGCTTCGGTTGACAATCCGTTAGCAACGATAACTACATCAGCAAACCAAGCATTGGTAAATGTCGAGCCGTTCGTTTTGACAAGTAATTTTAAGGGTATTTCTCGTTCGGTAGATGAGCCTTGTCCAACATTATTGGCAAGCAGAAAGCATCATTACGTTGTTAATCCAGCATTCTTGGTCAATTACAATCACAGCAGTAAAACAAACGACATCAATAAGCCATGCCCCACTATTTTAACAAGAGATAAACTTGCACTTACTACGCCTTGTTTCCTCGCTAAATACTACGGAAATGGTGACAACGTTCAGTCAGTTAACGAACCGGCCGGTACGTTAACGACTAAAGATCGATTTACACTGATCCAAACAAATTGGCTTGATAAACAATACAGTGGCGAACACAATCACCAGTCAATTGACCGCCCGGCAGGTGTCATAACTACAAACGATCATCATTGCTTAATGACCGCCAAAGGATTTATCTATAATCCCTCACACGGTGGTCACTCAATGCATATCGAGCAACCTTGCCCCACAATCATAGCAAGGCAGGATAAAGCTCCTCTTTATTTCATCCAGTACGATATTGATCCTAATGTTCACATCGAGATATACGAGGATGACAGCGAGACGATGATAAAGATCAAAGAATTTATGGCGCTTTACGGTATTTCGGATATCAAAATGCGGATGTTGAAAGTTCAGGAACTTAAGCTAATCCAAGGCTTTCCGGAAGATTATATATTGTACGGAAATCAATCGGATCAAAAGAAGTTCATCGGCAACAGTGTCGTGCCGTTGGTAGTGAAATGTTGGGCTGAAGCTCAAGGAGAAAAATTATTAAAAATGGTGGCTTAACACCCCTTCCTAACAAGGAAGAAGAAAGGAGGAAAGAATGAATCCATTTTATGAAAAGAAAAATTTCAATATCGACAGTACTGTTATAAATGATAATTACAGGGTATCAACAGCTGCTATATTTTACGATGAAATATTCGGTGAACGGTTTCAATTAGAGACGTGGGTTTTTGTAAAAGGTCACAAAGGGAGTAAAATTAAAATTCACAATGTTCCATGCAACGAACACGGAATTAGATACTGTAAAGAATTTCATAAAAAGACCGTTGCTATGGTCAAATCTAAACTAAATAACCATGCTAAAAACTAAAACAATAACAACCGACAAAGCTACTTTATTGGTAGTGGAGGTCAAAAAGAAGTTCACGCTAAGAGGATTTGGGTTATACTATTTAGATGGTAGTGGATACGAAAGCCTTCCAAACGATAACTGGCAACTATTAGGACGCCTACCCGATATAACGGAAAAGGAATATTCAAAAATAGTAAATCCCGAAACCGATTTTCAGTATGAATATAAGTATTCTAAAGAGGTGTTTAATTCGTTATTACAAGCCAATGAGGTGTATTTTGATAATCCCTATGATAATAAGGATGAAAAATTTAAAACAAAACGACCTTTTTGCATTTTGGGTATTAGACCATGTGACCATATACGAATGAGTAATGGTGAATTTAGGGTATGTCTATGTAAACAATGGGAAGACTTTCAATCCAAAGTATTTGACAAAGAACGGACTTATTTATTTATTAAAGTAGATTAGAGATGGATTATAACACAGCATATCTTTGGATGCAGGACAATGCCTCAAGGGATGAATGGAACATATTTGTATCTATCACAATTGAAGATGAAGCTATTGACTATGCACAAGCTTTAGGAGCTTATGACCCGTTAGATGAAGATTAACAACCACACTCGGACTAATAGCAATAGCAGTCGCCTACGTGGTGGCTGATGAAAAGGAAACTTAAAAACAGGTACAGATGAGTGAAGTAAAAATACCAAATAAAAACTATTCTGTTGGTCAAAAAATATCTGGGTATATCAGCAATGTTCTGATACCTATTGAATTGATTGTTTTAAGGATAGAGGGGGATAAAGCCATTTGCAAAATTGACTACATAATATAAAAAGAACATGGATGAAATAACAACATGTGACTACTGCGACCAAGAAATACCAGTAGAAGAAAAGGAGTTAGAATGTAAGTACGGAGAATATGATTCCCTGTGTTTTAATTGTTATCAAGGATTAACTGATTATTGATTATGAACAAAGAACTAACAGCAATGCAGATGCTGATAGAAGCAATGCAAAAGAGCTACGATAGTATTGACGGCTCTGAAAGTTTTACATCAAATATTCAGAAGGGTGAAATAGGTAATAGAATAAGACAAGCCAAATCCCTTCTCCAAAAAGAACAAGAGCAGATTGAAAAGGCTTTTTCGGAGGGTTTTGATGACGGAATAGAATCAGAACTTGGATACAGAACAAAGTATGAAAATCAACGAGACTACTACAAATCTAAATATGGAGGTGAAGTATGACACACATCGTATACATATACTTTATCATCAATGCTTTTATAGCAGGTTTATGGTTTAGCGAAAATAAAGGCGTCTCATTAGTCATGCTTGTATGTGGATTACCTGCTTACATTCTTGTAGGTGTTTGGTTTATAGTAAGAATACCAGTCATTTGGCTCGAAAACAACTCTCTTTTAGTTGGTTTGTATCGACTTTATTTTACCGACTATTTCAGCAAGATGGATAAGATTACAATAAAGATAAGGAGGCAGCAGTATTTTGGGCTACGCAACGATAAAACGAACTGCAATTGGTATCAAAAATACTTTCTACGGCAAATAGATAAGAAATACAGCCACGGAATTACTAAAGAAATGGAGGTTAAGGTATGAAATTACCTCCTAAAAACAGACAAGTAGCTGTGTACGATAAAAAACACAAGACTTGGCGTGTTGATATGGTTGTAGATAGTTGTGGTGGTGGATGGTCATGGATGTACACTAATAAATTTGATGTTGAAAGATGGGTAATGTTGCCCAAAATGGATTAACAAAATATACAACGAAAGATGAAAACACTATCAATAAAACAACCGTGGGCATCGTTAATTGCTCATGGTATTAAGGACATTGAGAATCGAACTTGGAAAACTAAGTATAGGGGTATGATTTATATTCATGCTTCGGGTAAAATGGTACAACACGAATTTACACACGAACAATCTTCTGTCCTTGCAACGCACGAACGAATTAAAGGTTTTGATTTTTCAGCAATCATCGGAGAAGTTGACATTGTTGACTGCGTTATCAATCATCATAGTATTTGGGCGGATAAAACCGAAATAAATACGGATTTTGAAGACACTAACGCCTACTTTGGCAAACCAATCTACAATTGGGTATTGGCTAACCCCCTACTGTACGATCAGCCTATTTTGAATGTAAAAGGGAAACTATCCCTTTGGGAATTTGATAAGGCGGTAAAGTCATAGCCTCTTTGGATAAAGGAATATGAACCTGGATAATTTCATCGGTTATCTCTCTTCATATGAGACGGCATGTTCTTATCATTTTCAAGTTCAAATGCCCTCGATAGCAGCTCCATAAAATCAGGCCTCCATTTGGGCATTTCGCCGCCATATCTACGTTTCCATTTACCTCCGTAATAACGGATAAATTCGCTTGATTTTCCATATTTGTCGGTAATTACAATGTGAGGGGTTCCACCTAAATAGTGCATGCGGTAAGGTATATGCTTGACATCTCCGAAGTAGTCTATTTCTAAAACGCCGTTGAATTCTGGTATCATGACGCAAAGTTGCTAACAATTTTAGTAGACATCCAAAAGCCATTTAAAAATATAGTAAGCAATGCCTTACTTTATTGGTTAGATTTGTTACATGAATATTGAGGAATTGAAAGCAGCGTTACTTGGTAAAGAATACGCCACACCGATACGATTAGGCGATCATGCAGTAATCACAGACGATGCGCAATTGTTTCTGCGAACGTCTTTTCAGGAATGCGATAGATGGACTAAGGATATCGAGAAATGTCCGGCTTATGGTAGATTGTTGAAGTTTTATGAGGTTACACGGATATCGTCTTCCTGACGTCGGGAAGATGCTATACGTTTTCTGCTTTTTAAAACTCCAATATCTTATACTTAGCGGTAAGTACAGGCCGCCATTCGCCTGTATCAAAGTCGTAATAATATCCGCCTCCCAATCTTGTTCTTCCGAAATGAACCCCTGCATCAGCTCCGATATTTAGTTTGTCAGTATAGAATGCAGAAGCATTTACATCTACCTTAACAAAAGGCTTTGTGACTTCGAATTTCACCCTTTTAACCTTATTTACAGTCGCCCGTGGATCTGATATCCAAAAGTCGATATAATGCTTCTTCGGAGCTAAAAACCAAGTCCTGCGCCAATATTCAGCATAGTTTATCTCTGCGTTATAGGAGAAGTTGAAGTGTCCGCTTGATAGCGTGTCCTGCGGTTTGATAAATTCGATGTTTGCCCATTTATCGGAGTACCTGAAACCTGTATCTGTCTTGGTAGCTTCCAATTTCCCCTGCAACGACACGCTGTACTGTTTCCATTCTTTCAGCTGCTTACGCTCTATGTTGAGTAAACGGGTAACGCTATCGAGTTGCCTACGGGCCGACGTGTCAAGTTCTGTAACCGATCTGACCACGTTCTCTTTATCCAAAATAACAGCGTGCTCAAATCCTTTTCGGTCGATCTCTTTGGTAACTTTGTCTACCTCCGCCTGAACAGCTTTCTTTGCTGCAGGAGCAATACCGCTTTCTCTTCTTTCTTCCCGACTAAGCAGCAGGAATAACAGCACGACAACCGCTGCGGCCAGTAGTGCTGTGAATATCTTACTTCTCATATCTCAAACTGTCTATGATGACATCCCTGTTCTTGATCTGCGCATCCTTGTACATCACGGCTTTGGTGTAGTCGTCTACCTGCTTTTCGAGTTTTTCAACACGCTCACGGAGATATGCGACCTGTTCAAGGCAATCTTTGTTGCTGTCCTTTGCGCTGTCCGTTATTACGAATATCAGCACCCATATCACGTTGACTGCAACTATCAGGATTATAGTAGTCGGATGCCTTACCCACTCCTTTAGGGTGTATCTGTTTACTGTGTTGAAATCTGCCATCTACTTCATCAGATTATAATAATACAATACCTTATTCCGAACGTCATCCAAGCCGTTCAGACCTCCGTTTACTCTCCGCCTTATCAGCTGTATGCTGTCCTCGCTAACATCCCCAGCCAACCCCCAAAGGCGGTTGTCATTGAAATAGAACACAGCACTTTCGAGTGGGTACATAGTGGCTACCAAATCGGGATTGTTCAGCAGGTCTACCCCTAAGAATTTACCGAGCCTGTCATAGTTGAATTTCCCCGTTGTCTGCATAAAGCCACGGCCACGGAACTTATAACCGTCGCCTACGGTATTGTTGCCCATTCTACCGCCGTATACGTTATTGGCCAGTGCTTCGGGATTATACGCTACCTGCTGCGCCTGTCCTAACGTCTTGAAGTACTTAGGGAATACCTGCAAAATCCGCTGTGCTGAATATCGGAGGTTTTCCTCAACTATGCTGAACCCTGCGCTCTCATGGTGCAGATTACCGAAGAAATGCGCTGCCATAGCTTTGGTAGGTACTTTATAATGGCACTGGAACTTAGTAAGCGTATCGTTTCCGATAATGCCGTCAGGAGTTGCGCCTACCGTGCGCTGTATCTGTTTAATCCTGTTCTTGGGGGTCATATTTCCTCGTCTACTGGCGGTACGTAATCTATCAACTCAATTATATCAGCTGTGGTCAGATATTGAGCTTCAACTAAGCTGATAAACCAACGGCCGTCTGTCATCTGTACGGGATTGAATAATACCCCTTTGGTATACTCTGTGCCTTCTAATTCCTGCGCCTTATCGGCTGTTATTATTGCTACTATCATAATGTTATGCTATTTGTGGAAGTCCTAACCTTGCCATGTCGGCGTTTTCGATTGCTCTGATGTCCTGTGATACTGAATAAGGTATTGCTTTGCCCATGAAGAAAGAAGATAGGCCTTTTATCGAATATGATGACCCTGTTCTCATCACCAGTTGATTTAAATCAGCTATTACAGTGCTTGTAGATTTTCTTGGAAAAATAGTGTCTTTGTTTATGACTAAAACATCTGTAGGCGATGTCCTGCATAGCGCTTTAAATCCAACACCCGACGTGTTGACTACCGCGCTTAACACTCCGTTGCCTTGATTTATTCGACTAGAATCGTTCGATGGTAACATGTAAAACACATTGTTTGTATTAAGCTGGTTTCCGTCTATATTATTTTGCGTTGCATTTCCTGAAGCCTCATCATCATGAGCCACAGCTCCCCTACATGCATCATTCAGCTGATATTTCTGTCCCGAAACCAACAAGGATGGATTGAAACCGGTATTAATATACCCATTTGTGGCACTGCCTTTTACACCATCATCCGTCCAAGTTAACCCACCGTACGGAGTGGCCAACACCCAATCAGGATTAGCAAGGTTAATGCACTTAAATAATACATCCCCATCACCTCTATATCTATGCTGTAAATCGTGATATTCCATCCATATCGGATACATATCTCTTACGTAGAGGTCGAACTCTGCGAGTTTTGTTGGAAGCTGTGCGCCGACCTGCAACGCCCGTTCGATGATTAATTTGGTGTGAAAGTGCGGTATATGACCGCTCCACATCAGGTTATTACCTCCGAACCTCAATCGTTGCCCACCGAACCGCAATACTACTGCCATATAAGAACCCTCCCAACGTTTGTTAGCGATTGTCCTGTACTGTTTTCATCAAATCCCGGTGCATCTTCAAGGTCGTAGAAGCCCCCTATCTGCAATAGAGCATCAGCCGCATCACTTGCAGCCTGATTAGCCGTGTTGGCATATCCCTGTGCATTACCCTCACTTAAAGCTGCCGCCTGTTCGCTCAGTAAAGCATCCGCCGCACTCTGCACCGCCGTATCCCTTGCATCCTCCGCACTGTCTGCTGCTGTTTCTGCTCTTTCTACTAAAGGTAAGAGGTCGGGGTCTTCGGTGATTAGTTCAATGACGTACTCGTCCGTCGTTACTTCGTTAATGATTACTTCAACACTCATTTTCTTCCTTTGTTGTGACAGTTCCTGTCAGGTTTAACTTAAATCTCGGTGCTATTATATCCCTGCCATCTATGTTGATCAGAAGATCTCCGTAATAGATGTCTATAGGTAATTTGTTAGTCCACCTCTCGAATTTTAACAGCAGTCTGTTAGGCTGTATTTCAAGTCTTCCGTTATCCTCTGATAATTCAAAGTCAACATAGCGGCTTGCATCTACCGAAGACTTGAACTGTATCTTGGGGCATATGTCTGTGAAGTTCTTGCTTTCACCGTTCAGGCTTATGCCCGAAAAAAGGACGTGAAGTGTCTCGCCTCTTTTGGCTTTTATCTCTATTAATGGTATGTCTTTGTATTCGTTCATAGCTTATTTGTTTAAGTATTTAATCCATGAAAAAGGTTTTCTCCCATTTAGGTATCCGATATCCCAATCGTTCGTATAAGCTTCTCTTTCAAATGATATGTTACGGTAAGCGTTTCCTTTCATGAATAGGCGTATAACCCATTCACATACATACCAAGCGTAAAAAGTTGTATACCCCAATAAAGAGTACCATCCGAAGCCAAAGAGAAGCAGTATCAATATTGCAGGGATATTTATTTCCAATTGCTGTCTAACATGGATATCCTCATGTCTTATAGTCCTCTCTGATAAAGGGAGATACTTACCGTTGACAAATAGTATAGGGTACATGGTCAAGGCTACAAATGAACTTATTCTGGGTATTAATTTTAGTTTTATCATACTTTTAAATATTAAGGTCCGGGCGTAAAAGAATACTTCATGCTTACGCATATCCAGAACTCGCTGGAAGCAAACGCATCATCGGCAAAATATGTTGTTGCCTCTATGTTCAATAAACTATTATCCGCTGTAAGGGTATCTCCCATACTTATACGGGAATACATTGTCACTTTATGAATGCCATCAATTGCCGAAGATATGCCTACCGGGGTGCTGTTTAATATTGTATCGGCTATTGAACTCGGCGTTACTACACCTGTCGGGCCCAGCACATCCTCAAACACCCTGTATTCTCCGTCTGGACCGGAACCTGTTGGCACTATTGTCCAGACTATTGTACCAGATACTACCTTTAAAACTATATCAAACAAATCGAAAGTCCATGTTTTTATAGTTTTGTCAGAACCTGTTAATCCGCTTAATAGGTATTCTCTACTCGCATTGGCCCCTCCCCCAGCCACAGCTACATCTACGTATCCTTTATCTACTAAGCTCCTATCAGAATAACTTGTGGAGTAATCAGCGTCGTATCTTAAAGGGCATCCAAACGCTACCAAATCGGCTATTCCAGCCTCATTGGTTACCCTGATACCCGCTTCTACCTCGCTTTCATCACGAGCACTTAATATTAGGTCCGTATCGTCTTGGTATACTTTAGTATATTGAGGTAAACCGGGACCCGGCCTGTTGTATTCTATGCTTAACGGATCATCTGTGTCAGTCCTTACAGCCGCACTTCCTGCATCCATCACATTCTGTAGTGTAGGCGTAGTCCCCGAAAAACTTATCCCCTCCCCATCAGGAGGAAAACTTGTACCGTTGTAAACGTATAAAAGCTCATCGGTCAAATTATACCACGCATCATTCTGAACATTACCGGATGATGGCAATGAAGCATAATCATTAACATTGCCCAAGAAGTTAAAAGACTGTGCGTTGCTACCGTTTGTCACAGTGAACTGATACGTAGAGGCGTCCGAATAGGTTACTGTGTAGGTATCAACGAGGCCGACTGTACTGGTAAGCTCTATGCTTTCTATGGCCTTTACAGCAAGGTCGCCGCCCCCAAGGATAGAAGTACCATTTATTGTCTTTATGCTCGTTCCGCTTACAAGAGCGTCCTGTTTGACATTTAAAGCAGCGTATAAATCTGTCTGATCCCCTATAACCCCTGTTATATTCCCCCATGATGCGCTACCGCTACCCGATCCGGTGTCCCACTCACCGAGCTTAGTCCATATGCCGGAAGATCTATACCAAAGTTCCACCGATCCAGTCAATGGTCTGAACCATATATCCCCGTCCGCTCCCTGCGTGGTAGGTTCGATAGAGTTCCACGTTACGTTCTGAACCACCGGAGTAGTTGACCCCGGAACTTCCTCTACCCAATTGGAGTTATCCGTACCGCCTTTAAGTACGTACTTCTTCTGTTCGTTTATCACATATACAGTAAGCCCTTCATACCTTGAATTTGTAGGCATGCTGTTTCTTGCCTCTATATTGGGCTTAACAGACCTTAAATCCAAAGGGAAAGGCATCTGTGCATTAAATCCTTCTATCCAGTCAATAGCCATATCTTATTTAATTAATTTCAAAGTTTACTACTAAATTTGTTATCACTCCCACAAACCACGATAGCTTGATGTGTTTATAAGTATAGCCTTCGATAATTACATCAGGCTCATATTCCCACCCTGTTGTACTTGTAGCGCCTGTTTCATATTTTATGGATCTGATAGTACCTAAAGACGCCAGATGTAGAAAACGTAGATAAACATTAGATCCATCGTTGCTAAAGGCTACCGTATACGTATCTCCCGATTTCGCATACGGCACTCTTCTTAATGTATTCGCAAAAAATGTTAATTGTTCACCCCAAGCTATATCGGGTGGACTTCCTATAGGACATGTAGAAGTGTCTGTACCTGCCGGCGCCCATCTTTCCTGCCCATAAGTCGGAGACGCTTGGTTTATATCAGTTTCCACTCTTTCCACATCTCCGGTATTAAGTCCATCGACGTCTCTGACGCATCTTGTAGCCCCTGTAGGTTGCCAATCGGGATTAACAGTACTGTTGCCATCATTTCCTCCCGGAGGTAATACATCCTCGTTTTCGTCTAATATCTCTTTTAAAACTCCCCGGAAAGTACTTCTGTCACCGCCTATACTTCCGTTTAAAATAACAAACCTTTTTCCCGGTAGCTCTTCGAAAGTAATTCTACTCGACCAGTGCAGACCGGTATAATTAATCTCACACTGTAGTAATGTAGTAGGTTTCCAGTACATCTCCATAACAGATTTTGCCGTCACCAAACCTTGTCTCGACCACCCGTATCGATTGTCCCATGTATCCCAGAACAATGTTATATTGTCGCCCCATGACATGCCGCTTATCCTATCCTCCGCATATTCCCCATAGTCATCTCCTGTAAGAACATCTATATCGGATATTGTATCGGTGTATTCTCTTGTTAATTGAGATTGAAAGTCTGGATACATGAACGGATCTATCTGTGGAACAGCCTCATTATTTGCGTCTATAATTTTGTTGAACTGAAATCCAGTAATAGTCAATTCGTATGTGTCTGGCACTACTGGAGATAGTGATAAAAGAGCCGTTGTATCCCCAAATAATGTTTTTTTATTATTGTCATTCGGATTAGCAACTAAGCTATTTACATATGCCCTTTTTTCAGACCTCTGTCCAACTGGAATTTGGTATATTATATCAACAGGCAAAATATCTGGTATACATCCTACACCTATAATTTCCAATGTTACAAATCCGCTTATAGGAACAGCCTCTACATCCAAAGATATTTGCCTCCAACTTCCCTTCCCTATTCCGTCCCGCTCCTTTAAAACAGAAACAAAGCAATAATCACCACCCGCTTCTGTTTTCTTCCTCCAAGACGCCCTGTATCCCTGATACAACGTACTTGCCCCTTGTACATTACGAACCTCCGGCCTGTCAATCCCAGAAAGTACGGCATCATAAAGAATATTATCAGGACCGGAATTAAAAACATAAGTATAGGATTCACGAATAGAAATTCTTAATATCGCCCCTTCATCGCCTTTATAAATCCTATCTCCATCTATTTTTTCCCACCATGATATTTTTAATCTATCCCCTCGATTTACCTGCCTTATAGGGTTAGCATCTTTGTATAAACTTCTATTTGCCAAGAATGTATATTTATTATAATTCTTAATGATGGCGGCATTATTTATATCCAATGGCGGTATTCCAGTCGTTAAAGGGGTTATACTCATAGGGGCAGAATCACTGAGTATTGACATAATTGTCCATTGAGGGACAGACCCTACGGTAACGCCTTCGAAATTAGGGTTATCGACTAAGTTTTTCATCGAATCGCCTTCTTGCTTGTATTTATACTGATAGTTTACTATAACGTTTTTTAGCACCCTATCCATTTTCAATGAGGTTCCGAATATACGATAAGCCCTATCTGTTGGTTTACATGGCAGTGATACGTCGCTTCCAAAAGGCTGCCTTCCTATAGGAGTGCCCTCGCTGTTATATACGAACCATTCATAAGTATTTGACGGCAATTTGTCCGCATTCCACCGCCTTACCTCCCAGTGCCCTTTGTTCTGTTGTATGACCACCCCCCACTGCCGGGCTATTGCGTCCAGAACTTCCCAAGTGTTCATGGCCCCGCCGCGGGCTTCGTAGTAAGTTTTCCCTTCTATATTACTATCTTTTATCCATACTCGGACATCGTGATTAGTGTTATATAGAGGATCTTCTCCGTCTACAGTCGATGATGGAGGCGCGACAGAAATTGTGACTGATTGTCGGCTATGTGCAGGTATCAATTCAGAAACATACAATCTGAAAGAATATGGAAATCTGGTAGTAGTTACTGTTTTGGATACAACTGTAAATTTAAGCCCTTCCATACTTCCATCAATAAATTCCAATATATCATTTGGATCTATTGCATCGTATAGAACTGACCTTTCGGCAATAGTGTCAAATTCAAAAACGAAATAATCTGCCCTTGATGTAAGCGGAGGCGATAGAGTAACCGTAAATAAAGACCCTCCTATCCCCTGAACTAATGGTTTTAGATCGACAAAAGACCATATATTCATGTTGAACCCTGTCTTTTTTAGACCCTCCTTTATTGCCCATAAAAAAGACTGTATATTATCTCCTGTATTCCCGTAGTTCTCACCTAAAGCGTCGGTAAATGGATAGCTCTTTAATGTTGACAGATTATCAGATGCCTTTATAGTTAGATATCTACGGTTTAGTTCCCAATTTGATTCCGATATACCATCGGACAGTACGTTGCCCTGCCAATCGAGAGCCCCGTTTCTATATCTTGCAAGAAGATATGTTTTATCAGTACCAGTATATAAATCTGTCAGCTCAAATCCTTCTTCAGATATAAATACAGCTGTAGCTCTTGTAGGGTATACACCTCCTATAGCCATATTCCCCGAACTTCCCCTTTCTACAATGAACTGATCCGGGCCACATTCTACCTCTCTGGCCGGTCCGGTATAATCCCTTTCTTGAAAGGACACGCGGAAAGTGTTGCCATGAATGTCGCAATAAGTATGGTAATATCTTTCTCCGTAAGCCATTATCTTCCGTAATATCTATAAAAATCCCTGTCCGCTTCATCTTTAACCAGTTTGATAACATCTCCCGATAACTCACCGTGTACAAATACATCCACACGTAGAGGTGCCATAGATATAGGGGCCGACTTTGACAAGGAAACTCCTGTATCTCCAAGAATACTTGATACATCTATTCCTCTGTTCATTGCCTGTAACAAAGCCATGTTTTTACGTGTGCCGTCGGCATTTACCACGAACTCTTTTCCGTGAACTATTCCGGCAACATCATTTATACCCACATTTCCGGTATATCCACCTGATTTGAACGGCTTAGCAACCGCTAATGCATTGGTCGCCGCAACAAAAGCTGCTAATGCCGTAGCCCCCGTAGCAACGTTACCTCCAAAGGTGGCGGCAGATACCAATGCGGCCGGTGTAGCATACGCGGCAGATATAGCTCCGGCCGTGGTGATTGCAGTAGCTAATGTGGCTTTAGAGCCGGCCTTAGCTAAGGCCTGACTTATAAGATATTGAACTCCTATCTTTATAAGCCCAGCTACCACGCTTTTTACGATTCCTTCGGCCATTTTGCCAAAGTTTTCCATTGCATCTTCGGCATTCAACAGAGAGTCGACCGCCAAATTGGTGAAAGCTGCGCCCATTTCGTTTATTGTCTCCTGAAACAAACCCAATACTTCACGCTCTGCGGTAAGATCTGATATTTTAGTTTTGAATTGTTCTATCTCCTCATTATTCAATGCCTGGAATGACATTCTTAATTCTTCAATACTACTGTCTACCTGCTTTATCCCTTCAGTAAATAACTTTCCGTCAAAAGATGATTGTATATCAATTTCCCGCTGTTTCTTTGTTAATTCTTCTATCTTTTTGTAATAATCTTCCTGTATCTTTTCCTTTTTATCAGCGAGTGCTTGTGCTATTTCTTCCTGTGTTTTACCGTCAGCCCTTAGTTGGGCAACAAAATCGTTCAGACCTTTTTCCTTTATCTTGAACTCATCGGTTATACGCCTAAATTCCCTCTGTATAGAAGTCTCATTGAACCTTCTTTGTAGGTCAAGGCTTGTATCGAACATCTTGGTATCCCAATCTGCATTTATCCTCGCTTCCGATGCCTTACGTAGTTCCGTTATCTGTTCGGATGTTATACCGTAATCTTTTGCGTTTGCTTCAATCTTGTCCCAATAGACCTTATCCGCGGCTAATTCCTGTTCACGGCTCTTGATGCGGGTAAGTCCCGCCCGTGATTCCAGTTCTGCTATCTTATTGGCCGTCTTTTCTGCAAATTCTATCTTCTTTTGGGATATTTCGTTTTCCATAGCGACAGTGATATCTGTACGCTCCTTTACCGCTTCTGCGATTATTTTTGTCTTTTCAGATTCGTTCTTTTTGTTCTTTTCAAGGCCTTTGCTTTCGAGGGCATTGACTTCGTCAAGCATCTTTTGATATCGATTCTTTATGGTCTGTATATCCCTGTCAAGCCCATATAGCCCCACCAAGTTTCCTATATCAGTATCTGATTTGTATATGTTTTGTATTTCTTTGACAAAATCCCTTATAACACCTGTGGCCGTTTTAGTTGATGAAGTGTACGCATCTATCTGCTTTTTAGCAAATTCTATGTTTTTGACAACATTTTCCCATATAGCATTCTCTTCTGCCGTTCGATTGTTTTTAGGTAGCTTTTCAAGTATATCTTTCTGCGTTTTATATATGCTTTCCCAATATCCCTTGTTTTTAACCAATTCCTCTCCTACAGCAATAGACGATTGCACAGATTTCATCTCGGCGTTATAGAAGTCCAATTGAGATTTTGTCAACTTACCTCCTTCGTCTATTATTGCTTGAACAATCGTTTTTTGTCTTTCTAATTTTTCATTTAACTTTTCCCCTGCAACAATAAACCGGGTCTGAATAACACTTTCTAATTCCTTTGTGTTTCCACCAGTACCCATTTTATCACGTACGGTTTCTAATTGTTTCTCGTACATTCCAAAATTCTTCCTCAAAGAAGATATACTTTTGTCGGTATCGGAAAACTCCTTGTTAAGTCCAGATAATATACTTTTTTGCTGTTCTTTCCGAAGCTTGATAAATTCTGAAGTCATCTCATTTACCTTGCTTTTATTTAAATCCAAAGCACGGCCATATTTATCCCATTGGGTTACAGACGCCGGCAACAACTCTCCTAAATCCCTTATTACATCACGAAGTCTTTCTTGTTCTTCTTTATTGAGCTTAGTTTTTGTTGTTAGAGTATCGTACTCAGTGCTAAGATCTTTTATTTTATTATAAGTAGAAACAAAGCTATCCTTACTTCTTGCGCTTTCATCGGTCAGATCCCTTAGGGCATCACTATTACTATTTACAGCCTTCAATAAATTGGCTAATCCTCCTATCCCAGATGAAAAAAATGTTGTAGCTCCCTCTGAACGCCATAATCTATCCCATTCGTTACCAAGCCGCGCAGTAGCGGCCTGCATGCTGTCTATGCGTTTTGTCTTGTCATTGCCGAATGCTATATCCAGTTGAGCAGCAAATTTTGGCAGAAAATCTTCTGCCATTAAGCTGCCGGAGGCAACAAGCTTATTAAATTCAGTCTCTGTCATTCCCATAGACTTAGCGGCGATAGCAAATGCACCAGGTAACCTATCCCCTAACTGTCGCCGCAACTCCTCCATTGAAACTACGCCTTTGGATAGCATTTGAGACAAAGCAAGGAACGTACCCTGTATCTCATCGGTTGATAGCTTCATTTTTGCTCCGGCATTAGCTACGCTCTCGAATATTTTACGAGATTGTTCAGCCGTTAAATTAGAATGAGCTACGGCGCCTTGCCATTTTTTGAATGCATCAGTCATAGTCAAAAAATCAATACCCAGTCTATCAGATGCAATACGGAGGAAAGACAGATTAGTCTCAAATTCACCAGCGCTGCCACTCAATACTTTCAGTGAATATTCAATCGCATCAAATTTCAGATTAGTCTGAAATGACTGTCTCACTGATGCTACCGCTGTTGCTATTAGTCCTGCTGCTGTAGTAAACTGATCTATATACGGGATGGCTCCGGCAAATGATCTTCCATATTCGCCAACATATCTTTGATGTTGACCTAATGACCCGTCAATTTTTTTTAAAGCCGTATCTAATGTATTGGTAGTTGTTTGAACTCTTTTGAATTGTTGCTCCAGATTTCTATAAGCAGTGGTGTTTTTCTGACCTGATTGTTCGAGACGGAACATATCAGCCGCAAGATTCTTTGCGTTATTTCTGTTGGCGTTTAATTCATTTGATAATTGTCTGTATGCACTGGTAGCACTTGCTATTGAACTTGCTGCCTTGCCCTGTTCAATACGTTGTTCTTTCAGAACGTTATTTAATCGTATTCCTTCTGCTCTGGCTTCCTCTGTAGCTATCTTAGCATCTTGAAGTGTTTTTGCTACCGACTGTCCACCACTACCGGATATATCAAGTTTAATACCTTTTATCCCGTGAGCGGCCTCTTTTACCTTATCGATATCCGAAAGTAAACCGGATATCCCTTTAGCCATTACTTCTATTTCAAGCCTTGCCATATTTTGTTAGTCTTTATTGTTGAACACACCTGCTAACAAATTTAGTATTAATTGCAACGGTATTTAAAAACAGGTTGTAACACAAACCGTTACAAAAAATAGTATGAAATAGCTATATTTGGGGATTAATCAAAATGTGATATTATGAAAAGACTTATGCCATTATTTATTATCGTTTTTTTTCTGTTTTCATGTAGCCAAAGCAACGAAAGTAAGGCGCAAAAAGCTGTAAAGAAGTATCTTAAAGAAAACATGAATGACCCTAAAAGCTACGAAGACGTAAAATGGTCTTCTGTTGATACAGTATTTGCCCCTTATAAAGGGACTGAAAAAAGCTTGGTACAGCTTTATAAAATGGATAGCCTTATATCTGAACTTAAGAAGTTAAGTATATTAATGGTTACTAACTATGACAAGTACAAAACGTATTATAAGTCAACGGACAGTATTTTAAATCAACATAGAAAAGAATATCAACTGGATAGTGCAAACTACAAGGAATATATAGGCTATACAATAACCCATATATTCCGTGCAAAAAACGGTTTTGGAGCAACAGTATTAAACAAAAATACATTTACCCTTGATAAGGATTTGAAGGAAGTTATATCTGTTGAAGATAAGGATTAAATATGAAATTATTTTAACTACATATGGATAGCAATATTATAAACTTATGCTATCAAAATCATTTTGGAATAGATATAGCAAGCCTACATAGGCATGAATTTTCTAAGAATGGAAGTGCGAAGCTTACAGCAAACATAAAAGACAGGGAAATAATTTTTGATGATAATATAAGTTCTTGCTTTAATTTACAGGAACACGACGGGTTAATATATTTAGTTGGCGAAAAGTCTTGCTATCCTTGTGGAGGTGTTATTAATAGTCATTTGGGAGTAGATTGGGTGCCGATCTATATCTTGCCTACCGGAGAAAAAATAACTGTTCAAAATGACATAAGAAATTCATCATGTATTTATATGATGTACAATGATCCTTTTTATGAGAAAATAAATAAAAATCTTAGGCAATTATATATTGATAAATATATAAGGTCATTTTGTCGTAATGAATGGTTCTCTACATCTAATGCAAGACTTTTAATAGACACAAATGATTTTGATTTTAATCAAAAATATAACATAATCAGAAAGAATGTTTTGATGACACCTTTTGAATTATCAATATCAGCTTTATTATTAAGAGAAAATATAACTAAGTATGACATCGTTAATTCTCTAAATTTTGGAGGTATAAAGAATGGAACTTTTGAGTTTTTAGAATTTCTAAGACAAAGGCCCAAATTCGTTAAAAGCACAAAAGAAATAATCAATTCAGAATATTTCTTGCAATTTGTCGATGAATGGTCTCAACAAGATATATTTAATTTCTATGAAATATCATTTTTACACAATGAGTTATTTTTAGAAAATATATATGATGAACTTCTATCTGATGTTTTTCAAGTAGATATTTATAGAAGATATTATAAAAATTACCATTTTGATTCGGATAGATTGATAAACAATTTAAACTCCGTAAACATAAATGAACAATTATTAAAACAGTATTATAAGAGATTAAAAAATAATATAAGAAAGCTTGAAAACTCTATGAGATTAAATAAAGGTTTTGATGTTGTAGGATCTTTCTATAAAGAAAAAATAGTATACAATTTTTTTATAGATAATTTCAATTCATACAATGTACTAAGAAACTATTCGCCCGATTGGTTAGGCAGGCAAAGATTTGATGTGTATATAAAAGAACTCAATATTGCCATAGAATATAATGGAAAACAACATTATGAGCCAATCGATTTTTTTGGAGGAAATATGGGTTTTGAAAACACTAAAAAACTGGATGATTTAAAACTTAAACTATGTCTTAAAAATAATTGTACCCTATACACAATAGCCTATTACGATGACTTAATGACTAAACTAAATGAAATTAAATTTTGCATTATCAAAAATATTCCCCACATTTGAAATGTCAACATAGATGTGGAGCAAGTCCACTGATAAAATTTACTAACAATATCCCAGGCATTCCGGTGAAAGTCCGGTAACTCAACGTTTCACGTCTGTGTTGACGGTGACCTGGGCTATTTTAAACTTTTTTCAATTATGTCAACACAGGTAAACACCCCAACCAACGGCTTCGGCTTAACCGATGTCGACCATGTAGAAGATGTAAAGCAATCTTTACTCTTTCTAAATGACTATGACGAAAGTCATTTTTCTACTATTGATCTACTATTCGAATTGTTAGATGACCAATTAGGAAATATAATGGATGCCTTGGACAAAGAACATCCTGATCATCCATTGATCTCTAACCTATGTAACATTTCCAGAATGGCAGATCTTATCCGTAAGCAAGTTCCTTACGATCTTTTTGTTAACATTGACACGGTTGTTTACTTTTTGCACACACAGTATCAAAACAGATAAGATCATGGAGCAGTTGATACAGATAGTCGAACAAGACGGACAGTCCGTAGTGTCGGCGAGGGAGCTTCACGGTTTCTTGGAAGCTAAAGAAAGGTTTAGCACATGGTGCAACAGAATGTTTAAGTATGGTTTTGTTGAAAATACCGATTATGTAGGGTGTAAAGTTTTTAACACCCTTGCAAATCAAGAACTTCAAGACTATGCCCTTACCTTAGACACCGCAAAAGAGATATCTATGCTACAGCGTACTGAAAAGGGCAAGCAGGCACGCCAGTACTTCATAGAGGTAGAGAAGAGAGCCAAAGCAGTTGTAAAGCCCATGTCCACCCTTGATATCCTAAAGATGACCATACAGGGACTCGAGGAACAGCAAAAGGGATTAGCTGACGTACAGGAAGAAGTAAAGATGCTGAAAGCCAAAACCACTACCAAGCCGGATTACTTTACCGTTGCAGGTTACGGATCGCTCCACGGCATACACGTAAATATCAAGATTGCGAGTATAATAGGGAGAAAGGCAGCGTCTATCTGCAAAGCCAGGGGAATACCCACTGACAAAATACCCGACCCCCGTTTCGGTACAGTCCGAATGTACCCTACCCATATACTGAAAGAGGTATTTGATAGTACCGATATAGTGTAAAACAACAATCCCCGGCGTTATGTCGGGGATTAATTTTATTTCTATATTTATATTTATATTTGCGGAATATACTTCAAACCAATGATAGCTATACTTGAAAATTACTTAAGAGATTATCCAATATTGCTAAGCGTGATATCTGGAATAGTTTCATCTACTATTTTTCTTTTTGTTTTGAGTAGACTAAAGCCCTCTATAGGCATATGTACAATTATTGCATACGACACAAAAAGCAACAAATATCTTCTTAAGATTATTAATAAATCTTTGTTTTTTAAGGTATATGATATTCAGGTACATCTTTATTCTATTTGCCCCATACAGACTATCAACAGTGAAAATTTTAAAATAAAACCGTTTGAACTGTTATTTACTTATTATTCCTATTGGACTTTAAAAAACGAAGAATATATGGGTGTTGATCGATCTCTTTCGATTGATTGGATGAAAAAGACAGAGCCAACAATATTTTCATCATGCGAAAGAATGTTTGATGAGATTATAGACTTTGATTTAGATTCATCTGATGTCCAAGATAGGTTCAATATATTGATGGCAAGATATTTAAGAAGAAACTATTAAACCGTTATAAATTAAAAAACACACTAATCCTTGCTGTATCAGCTATAATATTTACCTCATGTAGAGTGATGAATACAAAGCAAAAGAAGCCGAGAAGGAGTACCTAAAAAAAAGGTCCGACTAATTAATCGGGCCTTTTTTTTGTAATGTTATTATTGTGTGATACAAAAAGTGAGGATAAACTGTTACAGAATTGTAACTTTTTCATAACATTACATAATTTCATCCTTTCTTGTTAATGCTATTTTCCTCTCCTCTGTTCGTTTAACTTTGTTCAACGTCGTTCCTATTACCGGTGTTGCCGTTGTTGTTCTGTAGCGTATTATTTTGCGTTTGTTTTTAGTTTTACCGCTTTAGTTGATCTTGTTCCATTGCTAATGTTTTTAGCTCGTGCTATTTTACTTTTTTTCTTGACATGTGTTTCTTTCCTGTGTACCTTGCTGCTCGTATTATAACTAATATTGTTAAATATTATGTCAACCAAGGATAGAGATTTTCTTAAAATCGGCAATGACAGAATAAAAGGTAATGTGACGGCCGTTTCGTTTATGGATGGAGATTTCCATATATTATACATCCCATCATTGAACTTATCATCCTACGGGAATACCTTCGAAGAAGCAAAACAAATGATGGAGGAGGTGGTTGTTAAGGATTTCTGCGTAAATGTCCTTAAAAACAAAAACAAAGGATATGTGATATCCGAGCTTAAAAAATTGGGCTGGACAAAAAGTCCGTTTTTTGAGAAAGACCTTAGCAAATCAGCTTATATTGACAAAGAAGGCATTCTTAGAGAATTTGAACTACCGGAAAACACCCCAATTAGAGAAGAGAACGTCCAAATAGCTTGTTAAATGGGGGATAATAGACCTGTAAGGGTTAAGTGTTGGGAGAAATTTCTCGAAAGCAAAGGGTGCAAATATAAGTCTACTGAAGCATCTCATGACAAATGGAAGTGCCCAGGATGCTTCAGATCAATTATACACCGAGGCAAAGATAAGGACATACCACCGTTTCATATTAAGACTAATCTAAAATCCATGAATATTTCTATCAATGAATTCTATGCATGGGTCAAAGATAATTGTTAAATATAATTCCCGAAGTGTAAGATTTAATAATTTGTCTTAAACTCCTTTTAACAAAAAAAGCATTTTTATTATCCCCTAATATTACTTAGGGGATTTGTTTGTTTTGTACCTGTTTTAGCAGTTCCTTAAAAGCCTCTTTTTTATTATCAAACTCAGGAACCCCTGATGTTTTATCTTTGTCAATAGGCCAGTATTTTTCTTCCGTTAGACCTTTTGGAGCCAAACCTCCGCTTGTGAGTGCAGAAAAGCCGATCTTTCTCCACATGTATTCCTCATGCTTCCTCCTGGACTGATAGCCTTCTATTTTAAGCAAAAGATCAGGATACAACATATTATAGTACACTCCTATATCCATGCCCATAAATCCGAGGCAATACCTTTTAAGATCTTCGAAATATTTACTTTCGCTTACGTTGTCTCCGGTTTCTTTAGATCCTTCATCACTTTTTTTTTGACGTCCTCGACAGCATTTATGAGCTTTGATCCGTATTTGCTTTCCCGAAAACACTTGTCTATATTAATGTACTGTTCGCTGGCGTCCTCTTCATCAAATAAGTCCTCTATGATATCCGACACGCTTTCATACGTTGGATATACAAGGTCTTTTCTAAATGCCCAGTTACACATGCCCGCATAAACGATATCAGTCGTTATCTTGACCATATTCGATGATGGGTTATTTCCCATTCTGTTTCCGACCTCTTCGATCGCAAGCATACCAAAGTAAAGGGGATATTCCACCCCCTTTACCTTAATTGAGCATATACCGTTTGTTGCCATATATTACGTGGTAACAGCTGTATTGAAACGACCTTTTGCCCTGAATGTGAAGTCAAACGTATACGGAGTATCTGTATCCGCTGTCTCCGAATAGTCTGTTAAAAACCCTACAGCTTCACGGATCACCGGAGTAGCTGTGTTCCCTGTCTTATTGGCTATTTTCATCCAGAATTCTGTACCGTCCTGATACAACGATAAAAGCTCTTCGAAGCTGTCCATAGACGGCTCCAAAGTTTCGTCAATTGCATTACCGGAACCAGTGATGGTATTGGTCTTGTTTCCCGGAATAGCATCCGCAAATCCGTCATTACATTTGTCGCTCACCTCGATCACATTGGTAGATCCGGAAAGCCCTGAAGATGTCATGCAGGCTACCGGCCTATATGCCGCGCCAGTGGATTCCGTGATTGGCGTTGTGGTATCGATGAAAATAATATAATCGTTACCGTTTAGTTTTTGTATTGCCATGTCCTTTTAATTTTGTAGTTGATTTTACTTCTGTTAAAAAAATATCCTTTAGTTCCTCATATCTTCTTTTGGATATGGTTATCACATCCTTGCGCCTGTGGTACCGTCCGTTTTCCTTATCTATGAACTCCTTCTTTACAAATGCTCTCATATCACGCCTTATTAAACCACAATTCATAACTAATTATCCTGCGCTCAATCATTTCCGTCTCCGTATCTATGTCCATATCGACAGGAGGCCCAGCCAACCTCACGAGCTTTACCGTAAATCCAGGGACAGTTATACCGATCTCTACGGTATTGAGTATTGTCTCTTCGATATCATCGACAGTAACGGTCTTCACAAACCCCTGTGGCGTAATATTGATTATCTCCACATTGATTGTACATAGCCACTCGTAACAATCCTTAGCCACCGCAAAACGGTTCTTTGACTGGCTTGATATCAGGATGTATCTATTCGGAATAGGGTTTACATCTTTTGGGACCAATTTACCCCATACTCTAAGCCCCGTGGCCGTTTTAAATGCCGATATCCATGCATCACGTATGTACTTGTTTGGGTTTATCATAACCTGTCAAATAATAGTTGTACCCTCGCATCCAGTTCTCTCTCCATAAAAGGCAGATATCTATAATATGCAGGAAACAGATACGGTCTTGCGAACGTAGTTCCCTTACCATTGATATAGAATTTGATAGCTTCGTCCACAACTTCTTTAGGCTGCCCACTTAAATATGCTCTTGCCCATATACCGGTACCAAACTCGACGTATGCTGCCAATTCTTCATCGCTGAATATTGATACCCGGTATACATCTCCTGTTTTCTCTTTCTCAATCTTGAATGAGCTTTTCAGGTGTGATGACTCAGCAGGTAAAGAAGCCATGGCTTCTGCTAATATTTTCCGCATAAATTCCATGACTGTATCGGATATTACCTTTTCAATATCCTTTCCGAGTCTGGACATTTTCCGCTGAAAATCATTTATACCTTTCGCACACATAACAACCGTATATAACTCAAAGGATCATCCAAAGGAATAATACCATTGATTGTATATTCTTCCGACCCATCGACGATTACCTTGTCATTTTTTTTCGGAAAGAAACCTTTTCTGTGCCGGATTACAAAGTACATGTCCTGGTTGAATGCCGTTGCGCCTGCATCGGTTACCATCTGTTGACTTTCTCCCAAAGACTGCGATGTCGATATCCTTTGTTTACTCGCCTTCGTTTCGCATAAAAGTGTTTCAGATACATCAGAACCTCCATAACCGTCATCTGTCGAAGTAAGGCGATAGAATGCTATATTATGCCTTAATCTTCCGGGATCGAGGAAATGTTTGTTTTCATATGGTTTCTTTGCCATCAGAACAGCCCCCTCCGGTACTGGTTTATAAGCCCTTGAATGTCTACAGGTATACCCATGCTATAAGCATCCCTATTTTCATACAGGTATGTAATCAGTTTATGACAGGCTTCTATAAGAACTCCCGGAACTTTACGCACATCATCATACCCTACTTTCAGTGTAACCAAAGCTCCCTTAGGTGCATAGATCAATAATTTATCAGAACGAGTTTGCGTAGTATAATTAACAGGACTTCCATCCTTTACTACACTCAACACGGTTACAGGATAATCATATACTTCAATTGTACACCCATCACTTACAATTTTTTTCTCTCTACAATATAAAGTATGGCATGTATATCTCTCTACCCAATCTACGGACGTCTTTATCAACCGGGCAATAATATTATCATCATCCGGAAAGTCTACCCTTAGATTATCTTTTGCTTCTTGAAGTGATATGACGTGTAATGCATCCATGTTGATTATTTAGGGCGGATATTTCACCGCCCTTGTTAATTAAGTTGTCTGATTAGGATCTTTGATAAATCCATCAGGATAAAACACAGGAAGCGCAATCCTCGCCTCCACCAAAACCGTCGTCTGGTTATGGGTGAAGTTGGTTCCGTGTTCACGGGAGTACCGGACTTCGATCGCTTTCTTCTGGAATATCCGTGTGCCACGTAGGAAGTCACCTGCAAGCCATTCGCCCTCTTCGAAAATCGTGTGATCGTAGATAGGCACACCTCCAACACGCAAAATACCATTAGCATCCATAACAATTGGATATGTATATGCGTTCTGGTCATCTTTATTGATGTACAGCTCAAGCAAATCAATCGGAGATGTCCAGATAGCAGTTGACCTGCGTCTGTTCTCACGCACTTGGGTAACGGTCGCAGCGAGTTTATCCCAATTGTTGGACCCTGCTGTAACAGAGCCTTTAGGCAAAATTAATGCTGTTGCAATGGTGTACAACCCTTCGATGTCATCAGAACCTCCGGCGCCCTTGAAAATCTTAGCATCCTCTGCGTCCATATACGCCTGTGGGAGTTCCGCCGCAAGGAATGACCGTGATCCGGGAATATCGTCGAACCATTCGTCATCTAAATGGACGTGACCTGCAATTTTTACAACAGGAGCCGTTTTTGGAGTTACAATGTACTCAAATTGAGGCTTTTCATCTCCAGCGCCAGTTGTATCGATCAGGTTGCCGTCAGGTCCTATCGTGAACTGATTGTACTTAATTGCTGTTGCATCAGTCGGAGATATCGGAATAATATTTCTGGCGTGAACGGCCTCATGTGGCATAGCTTGGTTTTCTGCCCATTCGTCACGGGTTGATCCTACCGGAACAGTCATTGTTCCCGGTGCTTTAATTTCTACCAAGTTTCCAGACTTATTTTTCGTCACCTCTCGAAGAGATTTTTCTCCTTCTTCCGTAGATAGAGCTTCCTCTATTTGTTGGGATAAGGTTTTTCGACGATCCTTATCTCTGAACTCCTTTGCCCGGTTCATATCACACATGGCTTTCTCGATCTTCTTGTCATATTCATCTTTTACGACAGTAATCGCTTTTTCGATCGCTTCTTGTTGAGCAACTTCAGCCGCCTCCTTATTTTCATCGATCAGCTTTTGTGCAGCTTCACGACCCGCCTTTTCAGCTTCGTCTTTAGCAACTTTGGCTTCATGCTTTCTTTTTTCGTCCAAATACTTCTCTTGCTGATATTCCGTCAGATCTTCAAATTCTTTGGCGCTTAAATACTTAAATTCCATTTTAAATAAGATTAAATTTTAAACTTGCCCGAACATTGTCCTTTGCTCTGGGATGGTGACTGCTCGATGGCGGGTCGTTTTTATTTTCCTGACTGTCGCCCGACGGGTCAGAATAAAGTATTGGTGTAGCGTCGTTCGATCCGAACAGTACTGCTGATCCTTCTTTATGTATAGCTGCTTCTGTGATAGCCCAGAAATACCCCTGCTCCATAGCCTTTTCCTTGTTGGCTATTACTGACAGGTATTTGTAAAAATTCTCGTATTCCTGACGATATTCGTCACTGCTGTCATCGATACATAAAGTCATGGATATGTATCGCATCCTTACGCTGTTTTCAAGAGGCTCTTTATTGATTATAGCATTTAGCGCGTCTTTATTCGAAGAGTCGGTAAGCTTAACTTTAAATATCAGAGCCTGCGTCTTGCCTACATAATTTTGTCCAAGTTCAGACCATTCCAAAGTCTTTACATACGCTTCTACATTACCCGGGAATGCGATAACTTTGCCAAGTTCGAGGTCGTGGTTGATGATATAATAGATCTTTCCTTTCTGGTCTTTAAGTGAAACGTCCCAGATACCGTCAATATGTACATCGGAATGACTGTCAAGATAATTTGTCGTATTTATGACCGGATAAACGAAGTCGCCAATTACCGGCACCTTATCTTCTGCTTCTTCTTTAGATGATATGGCTTCACGGATAGCGTATCCGATCGGATCGGTAAACTTAATAGCAGCTTTTTTCAAAGCTATAATATCGTCCTTATGCTCTTTGAGAGCTTTGAACATGTCACGCTTTTCGGTAAACTCTTTTTTTAGCTCTTTGCAGAAGAAACCCATATCCTTAGAATTTTTTACTCAAAGGCTTATTAATATACTTCTGCTTTTCCTCGATTGACTTCCGCAGGTTTTCGTTGGTAGTCTTTTCTTTCAGTGCAGCAAGTTTCTTTTCGGCATTCTCTCTGTCCGTTAGATCTATTTTGCCTTTGGGATCGTTCATGATATAAAATTAAGGCAAAAAGATTGTTCGTGCTAAATATCTTAGCAACACTAATTGATACAAAACTATCTGTATATGGCTATCCTTCGCTCTATAGTTACATTATATCCAAATGTGGCAAAAAATCGTTGCATTGATCTTTGCCCGGCAGTTCCTTTCCTGATGCGTGATGCCGTCATTCGAAGCCATGAACACTTGCTTTCATTGGTTGAAATCGCATACCACTTCTTTTCCGATGTAATCTCATCGAGGGTTTGTTCCAGTTCTTTCATATCTATTGGGTTAAATGTCATTATTTGCTATGATATATTTTATTGAAATGTTCGGCAAGTTCGTTGAACTTCCGGCTTTCTTCATCAGCAAGATCGGACGCAGTTATGGCTGTTGCGATATCTCCTGAAACAAATGATCTTGCAGCCTGTATCGTGTAATCTGACTGGTTCCGAAAAGATCTTTCCATCTTTTGTCGTATTATTTCAAGTTCTGCAGCTCTTCGCTCGGCTTCTTCAGCTTTCTTTATTGCTGATCTAACGCCGTGTATTATACGGCTGAAAATAACGCCACCTATGAATATCAAAATAAATATTATAATGTTTTCCATCATATCAAATGTTTTATGTCGGATCTTGGATTGTCGGAAAGCGGGCGATACAAGTGTAATACATATAATCCGGTCATCAAACCTATCTTTAATTTAGCCGCCCGTATACCCTTGTTGAATATAGTGTCGAATATCTTGGACTGACCGGTGTCGTTAGTTTCGATAAACTTAACCACTTTCCATGTCTTTACTTGAAAGGCCATTAAGAAGCCTGCCACGCCTTGTTGTATTTCTCTCACATTACCCCACTCCGACCCTTCCAGTTCCATGGCTTTCTTCACGTGTTCACGGAAATCCCAAACCTCGAACATGTCTGGTACTCGCTGATGAGCATCGCCTATCCGGTTGGTTACGGCTCCTATAAGTCCATAATTTTCGCCATATGCCATAATAGCATCTGATATCTGTAATCCCCAATTGGGAGTTGGGAATAACGTATCTCCATCACGGATCACTACCCAATCCTCATCCTTGGCGTTGAGTTGCCGTATCGCATCATTATAGGCTTTTCCTATATTCTTTTCTGTCGAATAAGGTGTAAGGTAATGAATTATCGGACGAGTCTTGCTTTTATGCTTTCCTATGCTGATGTGTGTGTTGAATATCCCCATGTTGATCGTGGCAATGGTTATTTTAGCCTTGTCTCTCGCCGCTATAATTGAAAGCTGATCCCTATGGGTATGTTTATTCAGCTCCGACAACCATTCTTTGCAGAAACCTATAACGACATCACTTCTGTCACGTATCATCAATCCTGTTTGATACATCCCCGTTCCGGGTCGAATGCCTCGAATCTGATATGATGATAGCTGAGAAAGAACATCTTCCTTTTTGGCTTTCTTAAGATCGATACATGCCCACCCTTCCTCATATACGCAATTCCGATTTGGGTGTTTAATTGTTAGCAATCCACCTCTATAATACCTCAATAATCCCTGCAACGGCTTTCGTAGGGACATGTTCGCATCGATGTATATTATCGTATCGTATCCGTTTAGCTCCGGTATTAGGGTAAAATCAATCTTCAATGCCCTTTGTTGCCTATGTGGATCATCCGCTCTATCAATAAGTATCTGCTTCCAACCTTCGGCTATGTTGGAAGGGTCATCCGTCACGACAAAGCAGTCTATTTCCGCAGCTGCACCACGGGGAATAGGATTTAGCGTATCGTACGAATTAGTTATGACTGTATAGAGTGCAATCTTTCTTGCCATGTTGTTTCCATGTCTTCAAAGTGTGCCTTAAACTTTTTACCGTTGGGGAATATTAATCCCAACCCGTACCGGACTGGAACCTCCTGCGTTTGAGCGTCGGGGTATTTCTTTTTGAAACCGTCCCAAGCCCTCCACACATCGCCCGTCCACTCTTTTTGCTGACGTGGCACGATCTGCATTTCTTCCGTTTCGGGATGGATATCGTGCAATAAAATCACGCCGTCAGCGCTTAGGTGCTTAGACGCGTTATTGATGTCTTTACGGACTTGATCAGCATGGTGCAACCCGTCAATAAATATAACATCAAACTCTTGATCTTTGGCGGACGCAAAAAACTCATCAGAATTACACTTGTGCAGATACTCGTGTCCATCCTGAATATCTGGATCTACCGCATGTTTGTATTCGCACTGTATCTGTCCGAAGCAGTCCCCGGAGCCGTATCCGATCTCCAGATAACTCCTGTATCCTTTCTCTTGGATCAGGTCATTGATAAATTGCTCTTTTGTCATTTTATTTCATTATTAATAATCTCCGTTATCAACGTGTACAACACCTTTTTTTATTTCTAATTCATAAACGTTTAACTTTTCATTACGAAGCCCCCAACTATCCAACTCCTTACGTATCATTTCTGCCGCTTCATTATCGTTATCAGCAGCAACAATAATGCAACTACCAACATATATACCTGAGCCTGTGTGCTTATATATTTTCATCATGGGGCTATTTGCTTTCGTTTGGCCTGTCAGTTATTGTTGATCCCTCGAATATCTGATGAATAGAAGCTTTATTTTTGTTTTTGTAGGAAACATTATATGCCGGCTCGTCAATTTTGCCCCATCCCAATACTTCGCGTTTTTCGTTGTCTGTCAAGTAATCCATTTTATCCAAAGCTTCAGCTGTCTCCTTGATATCCTGTGACAGCTCTGGAAGACTCATATAATCCAATTTGATTATATACTTCTCGCTTCTGCTTGCTTCCTTGTAAGGCTTGCATATAAAGTTGGTAAGTGCTTTCGCTATAGCGTCGCATACAGGAGCAACAGCGTCGTATATCAGCTTTCGGCCACCCTCTTTCATGTTGTTGAAAGTACTTGTGTCGTTCGAGGCGTACACTAAAGGAATATGGTAACCACGGTACACGCTCTCCCTATCCATTTTGTCTATTTGCTCTAACATCATGTCGCCTAATGGTAGACCTATCTGCAACCAATCAATCGGCAACGATACAGCTAATATACGTCCTACCTCATCTCGACTATTCTTTGCGTCTCTCAGGCTGCCTTTAAATGCTTCTCGTTGGTCAGGCGACCATTCATCTTCTTTGTTCTTAGGTGTTATGATTCCATACGCACCGCCACTATTGAGCATCTTGTTTATAGAGTCGTCTTGGATTTCATTTCGTTTAAGTTTAGCCGCCTTAGTGTGGAGCGGCGACATCCCAAACAACTGTCCTCCTCCGGCCTCCCAAAGAGGATTTACCGTCTTGATATGCTCGATCTCCCATGCTTCGAAATTCAACTCCGATTTACCTTCGTTATATGATGCTGAATACTTCTTAATCGGCTCCATCATACCTCCTGATATAATAGTCATCTGCGTGGGCGCAAAAGGTAACGCCCATATCTCTGACCATTTTTTGCTGCGTTTATCTGACGCATTGCCATATACGAACGCATTTCCCGATACGAGATAAAAAACGACAATCATGGATATAAATTCATCCCATGTCTGCCTATTGTTAGGCTCCTCGAATAGTTTGGCAATCTTGCTGTCCGTAACCTCCTCCAATGCTTCCGCTTTCAATACCGCTGCCTTTGCCCGATTATATGGGTCGTCTGACATCTTTAGATTGTCGTACTGCTTTAATTTGGTCTCGTTGACAACCTTGTAAAGAATAGGAGGCGATGCTACGACCTTTTTCATTATCAGATCTACGCACTCGTATACAGCATCTACCGTCATGTATCCTTTTTTGATGTAATCGAAGTTATCGGGGTTCACTATCGGTTGCCCTTCTCCGATCCATTGGAATACATTGGCATTAAAAAGGTTGGCCATCCTAACAGCTATCTCCTGGTTAATTACGTCGGGAAACATGCTTACCGCTGCTTTCCTTTTTATATTTTTCATTATACCCATTTCTTTAACTTTTAATTCCAATCAAAAACTCTTTCCGCTTTTCCTATCGTTTCCATTTCGTGATACCTTATCCCGTCTATCAGGTGATTGAACGCATCAATTGGTTTGTTCAGCTTCTTACCTGTTTTATCAACATCCCAACAATAACTTCTTAATTCTTTAATCAAATTCGTACTTGATTGAGTTACTAAGTATTCTTGCTTCTGCATTATCTGAATTCCGTATACGATGCTATCAGGTCCTTTTGCCGCCCCTTTGATGCTGCACTTGTAGACATCTTTAAGCTCATCTATACTCTTTGGATCAGCACTATCGGCATAAGTCATAACGCCCGTATTCTTTAACACGTCAGCCACTGCGTTATTGAGCATCCCTGTTGAATAGCAAATCTCATTTAATATTCTCTTGCCATTCCATTCGTATATTTCGGTTATAGCTGTAGGATCGTTGCTATATCCAAAGTCAAGACCTCGTCCTATTAGTCTTGCCTCTGCTGGTACTGACTTGATTATTGACCAGTTAGAGAATATAACACCCTCTAAACTCCCCAACAATCCGAGACCATAAACCTTCCACCAATTCGACCAATACTTGTTCTTGATATTACTTTCGATAAAAGGATCTGGAAGAAACGGATCATAGAAAGCCTTATACATGGCTTTCTCTATTTCTTTCACAATGCTTTCCGGCAGACCTTCATTATCCTTGTAAGTCAAGGTTAACCACTCTACATCATCATCATCCTGTAGCTCTGTGTACACCCAAAATTCATTACTTGGATTAAAGTCGAGCCAGATATCAACAGATGTACGTATAGCTAACTGATGGTATGTCTCAAAATTGATATTATTGCACTCATTAATATAAAGAACGTGACGCCGTGGGCCCCTTACTTTGTCCTCCTGGTCCGCACTAAAGAACTCAATGTATGTCCCATTGGAAAAAGTATATGTTAAAAGGGTTCGGTTCCAATTCGCATCGATATACCTACCCGTTGCTTTCATTATTTTCAGGAAATCTTTTAACGCTCCCTTGCGGAGGTGTGGCACACTCTCACTGACTACCGAAATCTCCAACATAGGCGTTCTGGCAGCCTTATCTATGAGAATAGGTAATATCCCGTATGTCTTTCCTCCAGATGTTCCTCCGGGTATGACCTTAACTCGTTTTCGAAGCCCTCGCAGCTTCTTTATCGCTTTTGTGTATATAAAGCCGTTATGCTCCTTCTTGACTATTACCCCCCTCATCGTCTCCAAATAATGGTTGTTCTACAGAAACTTTGTTTTCCTTCTTGTCTACAAGCCCCAGATCACGGGCTATTATGTTTGGATTTAAGAACCCAGCTGCAGCTCCTGAAAACTTCTGATTATAGATAGTTTCCTCTATACGTGTAAGGATTGGCATAAAATCTTTATGATCTTTATTGTTTTGCTTGAAATGTCGGAAGTATTCAGTACTGCAATCAAGATAAAGACAAAGTCCGTGAAGTGTATAAGGCCTCATCTTTGGCAAATCCTGCTTGGTTATCTTGTCGCCAAATCCGTTTACTTTTACTTTCTCAATGACTATCTCTATCAATGGATTATCATCGCACCATTGGAAGTATTCACATGCAGCATCCCAAAGCAATTCGGGTGTCTCGAATAACTTGTCACGCCCGTGTTTACTTCTTAATTTCCAGAATTGATTCCCAATAGGTGCCGCCATAGATAGCGATTATCACTAAATAATTTAGCAATAACAAAGGTTTTGGAATTTGTTACAATATTTTAGGCTAAATAATTGAGTTTTGCATAAAAAAGCCCCGTACCGGGCGGTACAGGGCATTTCAACCTAACCAATTATAAACCTAAATATATGAATGAGATAAATATACTAACTATTTTAGTGTTTGCAAATACTATTTCCAGTTTTTACATAAACAAATCGTGCCAGACATCGTGCCATAAAAAACAAAAATAGCCTAACTTATTGAAAGAAAGGCTATTATTTAACACTCTGTCGGGATGGCCGGAT
>NZ_JAAKGO010000014.1 GCF_011043525.1 Sphingobacterium sp. SGG-5 | reverse complement strand
TTTTCTTACCAATCTGTTCAATTAAAACAAAAAAAATGAGACCTATTCGGTTACCCTTTTTCTATACCTAATGTCGGGGAGTACAGTTGGCGGAGCGGTCATACTGTAATCTTCCCTTAAAACAGCTACGATTATTAATGTAGTTTTATAATTTAGGGACAATGAAAAAAAGTAAGTTCAGCGAATCACAGATCATCAAGATTTTATCGCAACAGGAGTCGGGACAATCGGTTTCGGACATTTGTCGTGAACATGGTATTAGCCAGGGAACCTTCTATTCATGGAAGAGCAAATATTCCGGCATGGAGGTTTCTCAGCTCAAGTGAACGGGTAACTGCTTACGTTTCATATCGCACGTCATTTGCCACTACTGTAACTTGAGCAACAGAGCGCCAATAGAGAGTGTATCGAAGATGCTCGGACACACAGTCATACGCACCATTCAAAATATCGCCCGATAGGAGAAAAGGATAAGATTTTGGAAATTTTACCCATAGAGAATTAAGACTAAAGCTTGGGGAAGAAAGTTGCTGTATGTATTTTTGAGTTAAATTTAGAAAGGTGCTACTTAAGCTAAAAAACGGATATGAACAGACAGTTATATAACAAGGCCATAAATATAGATGGCGTAAATATTTTTTATAGAGAAGCAGGTGACAGTAAAAAACCATCTCTCTTACTGTTACACGGATTCCCGACTTCGTCATTAATGTTCAAAAGCTTAATGATCGCACTTTCTGACAAGTTTCATCTTATTGCTCCTGACTACCCGGCTTTTGGGTTCAGTGATGTTCCTTCAGCAAAAGATTTTGAATATTCGTTTGAAAATATTGCGTTATATATGGACAAGTTTACCGAAGCTGTAGGACTACAATCATTTACGGTTTACGTTCACGATTATGGGAGTTACATTGGCGCGCGCATCTGTTTAAAGAATCCTGAAAAAATAGAGGCGATTATTGTGCAAAATGGTAACAATTATTTAGAAGGTCATGGGCCAAATTGGGAGGAAACCAAGGAATATTGGAAAAATCCGACGGACGAAGCAAAGGAAAAGGTATATGCATTTCTAAGTAAAGAAGGAACAAAAGAACAGTATTTTGCAGGCGTACCTGAGGAACTCCACCAAAATATAAGTCCCGAAAGCTGGATAATAGATTGGGAAAGGCTAAGTAGACCAGGAAACCTCGATATTCAGTATACGCTAAATCTCACCTATCCAACAAATTTTGAACTCTTCCCAGATTTTCAGAAATATCTCCGCAAACATCAACCACCTACATTAATTATTTGGGGAAAACATGATGTTTACTTTGATGTGGCTGAAGCATATTGTTATAAAAGGGATTTGTCTAATGTCCAAACACATATTTTGGACGGTGGACATATGGCCTTGGAGACGAACTTTGAAGAAGTTTTAAATCTAATTGAAAAATTTATGGACAGACCATAAAACGGGTTGCATAAAAACGGATATTTTGAGAAGAATCATTTGTCATCAGTCACACATTTGAAACGGATAAAAAAAACTTTATTCAATATGTGGATTGACCCTGAAATTTGTCTTCTTTATTTTTTTTCTTAAGAATCTGTCAAAACCTTTTCAAAAGCCTTTCTCGGTTTGCCCCGAAGTATCACTTCGCCACAATAGGTATATCCAGTCTTTTTAAATATGTGCAGCATGCCTGGATTGTCAAAGTTGGTGTCTGCCTTAACGCTGTGGATATTATTTTCTAACGCATACCCTTCTATATATTGAAGCATCTTTTTTGCTAAACCTTGCCCCAGATAGTTCTCCGATATGGCCACCCGGTGTATGACGACAAAATCACCATCGGTCAGCCATTGGCCTTCAATGTCTGCATATTGGGGCTCATCATTAATTAATACAGCACAGTACCCCACAACCTCATCCCGATCCAGAAGCACAAATCCAACGCCTTTGTCGATATCATCTTTTATAACTCCCGGATTGGGATAGCCATCTTGCCATTGATCGCTTCCTTCTTCCTTTCTCCTTCGAATAGCATCTTTTAATATCGCCCAGATCTGATCCTGTTCATCCACCTTTGCCTTTCTAAATGTATATTCCATGGTGCTGTTTTTGTAATTTCTGCTGTAATACGTACAAGGTAAGGTACTTTTTTTAGATTATTAGCACTCTGTTCGTGAATTCAACACATTTTATTTAACTTTGTCCTACACAAGTCGAACTGTATGTAAGAGTTGATTTCTTTACGCACTGATGTTTGGCACAATATCCCGCTGTGCTTAACCCTTGTTTTATTACTTACGCGAAAGAAATCATGATTATTTTACAAAAAGCAACATACATACACCCCAATAAGGAAGTTTTATTTCAAGATATTAATCTGGTCATTAATCCGAAGGATAAGATTGCGTTGATCGGTAACAACGGCACAGGCAAATCTACTTTATTAAAAATCATCGCCGGCGAGCTTGGGCTTTCTGCCGGCCAGCTGAGCCGAGACCCGAAGCCTTATTATATCCCGCAATTAATGGAACAATATGAGAATGCCACTGTCGCTCAGGTATTGCACGTTGATCGTCAATTAAAGGCGCTAGCGGACATCGTAGCGGGTCAGGTGTCCGAGCAGAATTTCGATATCCTGAATGACGACTGGACCATTGAGGATCGCTGTCATCAGGCTTTAGCCGATTGGGGATTGCACGATCTTTCCTTGTACCATACATTGGGGACGCTAAGTGGAGGCCAGAAGACAAAAGTATTTCTTGCCGGTATTTCCCTTCACGAGCCCGATATCCTATTGATGGACGAGCCGAGTAACCATCTGGATAGGGAAGGCCGAAAGCTCTTGTATGACTTTGTTGAAAATACCAACAAAACACTACTGCTGGTCAGTCACGATCGGGATTTACTGAATCGTATGCCTGTTGTTGCAGAGCTCCGAAGAAACGGTATTTCATTGTATGGCGGCAACTACGAATTCTATAGTGCGCAGAAAGATATAGAAAGAAGAGCGTTGGATTCAGATATTAAATCTCAGCAGAAGGAATTACAGAAGGCAAAGGAAAAGGAGCGGGAAGCTACAGAAAGACAGCAGCGATTGAATGCGCGGGGAAAGAAAAAACAAGAAAAGGCGGGGCTTCCAAAGATTGTGATGAATGGACTTCGGAATAAGGCAGAGGGCAGTACCTCAAAATTAAAATCGGTACATCAGGATAAACTGGCTGATATACAGCAGGGTCTTCAAAACTTACGGTCAAGCTTGCCGGATATCGACCAGATGCGGTTTGGCTTTAATAGCTCGGGGCTACATGTAGGAAAGACGTTGGTGGAGACCAAAAATTTGAATATTAAAATCAAAGGTGCTCCCTTATGGTCAACAGATTTGGAATTCCGGATACGACATGGCGATAGAATAGTATTGGAAGGTTCCAATGGATCTGGCAAGACGACATTAATAAAATTGATACTCGGAAAGCTTGAACCAGATAAAGGAGAGGTGTTCCGAACAGATTTTAAAAGTATCTATGTCGATCAGGACTATTCGATCATGCATGTCGATCTTTCTGTGTATGAAATGGCACAGTCTTTCAACAATACAGCATTACAGGAGCACGAGATTAAAATCAGGCTTAGCAGATTTCTCTTTGAAAAAGAAAGTTGGGGCAAGCCCTGTCGGGTGCTGAGCGGTGGAGAAAAAATGCGGCTGCTGTTGTGCTGCATGAATATCTCCAGCCAAGCTCCAGCCATGATCATCTTAGATGAACCCACAAATAATATTGATATACAGAATATAGCTATATTGACGTCGGTGATTAATGCGTATGAAGGGACTCTGGTTGTTGTCTCCCATGATCGGTGTTTTCTGGATGAAATCAATATTCGGGATCGCGTATTACTTTAATCTTTTTTCGAGTCACAATAGTGGTGAGTATTTTATGCTTCCTCGTCGGAGGGATTATACGATCTTTTCAAAGAAGAAGAACGGACAATGAGCTCGCCTGCAATAGTTACCGTTTTGATCTCAAATTTATCGCCCAAGATGACTTGATCAAAGAATAGTTTAGTCGCTGTTTCGCCTACCTTGAATGCATGAGGATCGTAGGTGGTAAGGGCAGGTTCGATAATCCTCCCTGTATAATCATTTCCAAATCCTGCCACACAGATATCTTCGGGTATTTTTAACTTAAGATGTTTAAGATACATCATCGTCAGAATGGCGCTGTTGTCTGAAATACAGAAGATAGCTTCGGGTTTAATTTCTTCCATAAGCCAGTTGTCGATAGCATCATGGATAGATGATTTTGTAAAATCGGTATAGGCAATCCATCGCTCATTCAGCTCGATATTTGCATTTTTGAATGCGCTTTCATAGCCCTCTATTCTTTTTTTAGTAATGTAGAGGTGTTTGGGGCCAGCTATAACAGCGATTCGCCGACAGCCCTCGTTTAGAAGATGTGTGACAATTTGTTTCGCCCCCGTAACGTTATCCAGAAGTACCTTTGATGTGGCTGTCTCTTCACAAATCCGATCAAAATGTACAATTGGAATGCCTTTCTTCATCTGTAACTTAAGATGTTCAAATGTTTGGGTTTCTTTCGAATGACATATCAATAAGCCATCTATCCAATTATTCATAATAGTTTGTATGTTAGCGGCTTCCGTTTTGTGGGATTCGTTGGACTGATAGATCATAACTTTATAACCTGATGCTGATGCCGTATGTTGAATCCCGCTCAGTACGGAAGCAAAGAAAGGATTTTCAATGTCCGGAACGACGACACCGATAACGTGTGTTTCTCTTCGGTTGAGACTTTGCGCTAATAGATTAGGCTGATAGTCGAGCTCTATGGCAGCCTGTTTAACCAATGCTTTGGTTCTGCTTCCGATATCTTCGTGGTTTTTTAAAGCTCTTGAGACGGTAGATGCCGACACACCTACCGCTTTCGCGATGTCAATAATGGTCGTCTGTCGTTTATTATCAAAGGACGAGCTCCGGTATCGGCCTTTTTTAATTAACGTGAAATGGTAGATGCATTCCTTACAATAGTATCGTTGTACTCCCCGGACAAACCCAGATTTAAGTATCGTTTCTACTTTTCCGCATTTTGGACATTTTACTCGTGGCATAAATGGTGGTATTAATTTCCTTTTACTAATTAACAAAAAAAGCTATAATAAAACAAATATCGCAAATAATATCGCAAACGTTTAAGATATAAAAAATGAAGTTTTATGTACTTAATATTGCTGGAATCAATTGTATAATAGATATATTAGCAAAAATATGATAGATGACCAATTGAATAAACTATCTATATTGATATCTATATTTTAAGAATTTGGCAGATATATATACTTTTTTAATTACGATGATAAACCCGCGATATTTATGACTTCTCTCGATTATTTTGTTCTTATTATCTATGCGATCGGCATGTTGCTTATCGGCAGTATCTTAAGTAGGTGGAACAAAAATACAGCAGACATGTTTGCCGTGAGCAGACAGTCGCCTTGGTGGCTTTCGGGTATATCGGCTTTTATGAGTGCATTCTCTGCCGGCACATTTGTCGTATGGGGAGGTATAGCTTTTAAACATGGCTTTGTTTCCATCAGTATCTTAATGTCGTTGGGGGTGAGCTCCTTTATCGTAGGTAAACTCTTGGCTGGGCGCTGGGCAAAATTGGGAGTCACGACCATCGGCGAATTTATCAATATCCGTTTTGGAAAAGAAGTTGTTCAGTTTTATACTTGGATAGGTATGTTGCTGAAGCTGGTTGCCATGAGTGTTGCCTTGTATTCATTTGCTACCCTGTTCTGCGCATTGATGCCACTTGATGAAGGTAATATCTTTCGCGATGCCGCGACGGGCAACTTATCCATTACCTACGCGTGTATCGTTTCGGGCCTTCTTATGCTGGTCTATGCCGTTAGTGGTGGACTATGGGCTGTGCTTATTATCGATTCGGTACAGTTTGTTGTTTTAATGGTTTCGGTACTCTTTGTGGTGCCTTTAAGTTTTGAGCAGGTCGGCGGTGTTAAGCAATTTTTAGAAGCGGTGCCGGAGGGCTTTATGGATGTATCCAATGGTCAGTTCACCTACTGGTTTCTCGTCGGTTGGGTCGTGGTACACACGTTTAAATTTGGCGGGGAATGGGTCTTTGTCCAGCGCTTTCTGGCAGTAAAAAATGCAAAAGAAGCAAAAAAAACAGCTTACCTGCTTGGGACACTCTATTTAGTCAGTCCTGTTATATGGATGCTTCCGGCAATGATCTATCGCGTGGAGGATCCTTTGGCCAATCCTGAACAAGCTTACTTTTTAGCCTGTGCAGCAGTTTTGCCAGCGGGAATGATGGGTTTGCTGCTGGCCGCGATGTTTTCGGCGGCAGCCAGTTATATCGATGGGGAGGTCAATGTATATGCCGGGGCTATCACCAACGATTGCTATAAAGCGATCTTCAAGCCTTTGGCAAGTGAACGGGAGCTGCTCCTCGTAGGCCGAATCAGCTCATTTCTCATCGGTGCCGTTATCATCGGAGGCGCTGTTGCTATTCCGTATGTGGGTGGTGCGGAAGAAGTTATTTTAACCATCACGTCCCTTTTGGTGGTCCCGATGGTGTTGCCTACGATATGGGGATTGGTTTTAGGGAAAATAACGCAAAAGGCAGTATGGTATGCTACAGGACTTAGTTTTCTAGCGGCATTCGTTGTGAAAGTCGGTATTCCGCAGACATCGGATGTGGCAATACTGTCCTGGCTTTCTGAAAACGCATTGGTAGCGGAAGTTGCTGTGGGTGTCATCGTCCCTTTTATTGTGCTTGCATTATTCGAAGGGGTTAGTCAGCGAACTGCGGATGGTTTTGTGCAACTCCATACACGATCCCTCCAAAAAACAGATGCTGAACAGGTGGGTTCCACGGTGGCGGCATACCCGGCAAAACTGATGGCCTACAGCATTGGTGCGTTGTCGGTATTGATGTATGCATTGGCCTTTACAGCCGGTAGTAAGGCCGGATTGGTCATTGGATTTGGCGTTGTATTGTCTGTTATCTGTGGTCTTATATTATGGTCATTAAAAAAAATAAAATAGCGAAATCAGTATTGTATAATGAAGAAAGAGAAGAAAAAGTTTGAGGTAGTTGTCGTAGGAGGAGGTTTGGCGGGTTTATGTGCCGCTATTGCCTCCGCAAGAAGTGGTGTGGCAACTTGTCTGTTGCACAATCGTCCTGTATTGGGCGGAAACAGTTCGTCGGAAATTAGGGTTACACCCCATGGTGCTGCGGCGTTTCATGCATATGCCCGGGAGACTGGGATTATTTCTGAGCTTCTGATTAAGGAACGGGCATTGAATCATGAAGAAATTTTTGAAAACGGTTGGACAAACTCAGTCTGGGATATGGTGCAGTATGATATGGCTCAACAGACGGAAAACCTTACGCTCTATCTAAATACGGATTTCAGAGATGTCGTTATGAAAGATCAACGGACGATTGAACGGATTATAGCCTATACGCAAAACTCAGAGGTCGAATTATCATTGGAAGGAAATGTGTTTGTCGATTGTACCGGCGATGGGGTCCTGGCTTATCAGGCCGGATGTGAATGGAGGATGGGCAGTGAAAGCCGCAGTGAATTTAATGAACCACATGCGCCGGAACACGGCAATGGCGATGTCATGGGAAGTTCTATTCATTTTAAGACAAAACGGATGGATTATCCCGTGCCTTTTGAGGCCCCCGAATGGGCTGTTAAATACGAAGACGCCAGCTTTTTTTATCAGAATGGACGTCCGCCGAAAGATGAGCGGGGTGGTTACTGGTGGCTTGAAATAGGCGTGCCTTACCATACTATTCATGAAAATGAAGATATCCGACATGAATTGACACGCCATGCTTTAGGCGTATGGGATTGGATGAAGAACCGGGATCCCAAAATGAAAGAAATTACGAAAAATTATGCCTTGGACTGGATAGGGCAGGTGCCTGGCAAACGGGAGAGCCGGCGGATTATGGGACAATATTTGATGACCGAACATGATCCACAAAATTGTACTGTTTTTGACGATGAAATCGCATTCGGCGGCTGGTTTATTGACTTGCATACCCCCGGGGGGTTATTGGCGGAAGATAGTGAGCCAGCCAGCGGCGAAAACTATAATACGTTTACGGATTATGCGGTAAAAAGTTATGCCGGACCTTATGGTATACCCCTACGTTGTCTCATTGCCAAAGATGTGGATAACCTCATGATGGCAGGGCGAAATGTCAGCGTGACACATGCTGCCCTTGGAACGGTGCGGGTGATGTCGACGACAGCATTGCTTGGGCAGGCTGTGGGAACCGCCTCGGCTCACGCTGTTTTAAATGGACTGTCCATCAGCCACCTCACACCCAATGATGTTGTCACTATACAACAACAGCTCTTGCGCGATGGTTGTTTCCTGCCCAATTACAAGAATAATGATCCGAAGGATCTGGCACTCCAGGCGCAGATCGAAGCCAGTAGCAGTGCCAAAGAATATGGTGCAGGTCCCGAAAGTAAAGGGGCCCATAAGGGACTGCATATCTGGAAAGATCAGCCGCAGTATACCGACACTGTTTTGCGTACGCGGCGTGGGCAGTTGATAGCTGTGGGGAATAGCCCTTTAAAGAGTGTGTCGATATGTGTAACCAATAGTAGTTCGCAGTCCCAGACACTCCAGGCTCAGTTGTTGGCGGTCGACCATATCTGGGATTATCGTGTACAGGGACTGGAGGAACTGGCATCCGGCACGATCGAAGTACCTCCCGGCACGAAGCAATGGGTGGACTTTCCTGTGGATAACCGTAAGGTCGTTGCCGGAAGTTTTGTTCGGTTGGATATTCTTCCGAATGAAAACGTGGAATGGCTACTCGCCGGGAAAATTGTTACCGGGCACATGGCGAGTTATCAGATCGGTCCGAATAAAATGCGCCGGTTTGGTAGTGGGCATACCTTGAGCTTTAAAGTCAACGCACCTCAGGAATGCTACGAACCGGAAAATGTAATCAATGGTGTGACCAGGCCGGCAGCGTTCACCAACTTGTGGAAGTCTGATCCGGTACAGCCTCTTCCACAATGGATAGGATTGACTTGGGATGAACCGCAGCGTATTGATAAAGTGCAATTGACATTTGCAGGTCATTTGCTGCGCGAACTGCATGCGTATGCCCCTTTTTATAGGGATCCACAATGTGTGCGGGATTATACCGTATCGGCATGGATTGCTGGAAAATGGAAAAAAATTATTGACGTAGTAGGAAATTATCAACGGCAGCAGGTGCATGTATTAGCACAATCCATCACGACCAATAAATTACGGGTGGATGTACATGCTACGAATGGCGATGATTCTGCGCAGATATATGAAGTAAGATGTTATGGGCCTAACCGCTAATTATTCAAAATAAACTATTGTATCACTATAAATCATCAAGTTATGTTACCAAAAAAGTATTATTTAATCGTTGTTTTAATATCCCTCGCGTTGAGTTCGTTTGTGGCTGATAAAAATATGTCTAAAAAAGAGGAACCGGTCTATATTCATTTTGGCCCCAAGACATCAGACACAAAGTGGAATGCTTTACCTGCACATACCGCTGGTTCGTCCATTGCAGATTTAAAGGACCAAAAAGGGAATGTGACAGGTGTTTCCCTTCGTATCGTCAAGGGCTTTAACGGAAGGAATAAAAACGGCGAGAAAGAAACCAAAACAACCTTAGATATGCCGGAGCTTGTGTCGTTGTGGGCATTTTATGGCAACCCGCTTAAGGCATTCCAGGGGAAGATTGTCAAGGAGAGCGTTCTTAAGTTCTCGGGATTAGATAAAAACAAAAAGTATGACTTCTGTTTTTATGGATCCCGATCGGATGTTAAGGATAAAAGAGAAAGTGCGTATGCTGTAAAAGGAGCGAATGAAGTTACGGCGCTGTTGGATGCGGCAAATAATACCTCAAATACCGCTTGTGCGAATGCTGTGCAACCGAATAATGAGGGGGAAATCACGATAACGATTACAGCGGGTCCGAATAACAACAACGCTTACGGTTTTTACTACATCAATGCCCTAAAAATTTCATCGCACTAAGGAGAAAATAAACATTATGAAAAGAATACTATTAATTTGCACATTAGCGGTATTAGCGAATGAAACTTTTGCCCAGACCGCTTTCAAGTCCGGGAGCTTAGTGGTATTACGCGTGGGGGATGGGTCCTCGGCATTAAATGATGCAGCGGCTCCTGTTTTTATGGATGAATATTCGACCAAAGGGAAGTTAATCAGAACCATTGCTGTGCCTGCTACGAATACGAAAAGCAATAAACCATTGACGCTTTCCGGAAACAAACCTTATGAAGGCCTCCTATCGCTTTCTCAAGATGGAAAGAAATTGAGTTTTGCCGGCTATAATGCAGCTGTAGGCACCCCTAAAGTAAGTACTATGGCAAGCGAATGGATAGTGGGTGTCATGGATGGATCCGGTCAGATAAATACCAATACGGTGTTATCGCCCCTTTTAAAAAGGCCGGTGACATCGGCTGTTACAGAAGCTGAAAATGTTTGGGTATCTGGCGTTGCTCCTCATCTGTACCACACAACGATTGGAGGTTCTAAGGTGACGTCTATATCAAGTAGATCGTTAAGAGGTTTGGCGATATTTAACAATCAATTGTACGCTTCCCAATCCTCATTAAAGGGGTTAAGCCCGGTGATCCAGGTGGGTGTTGGTTTGCCTGCGACTGCTAAACAACGCCTGACGACTTTGCCGGGTATGCCAATCAATAGCTCCTTAGCGTCAGCACGCCAATTTCTTTTTGCCGATTTGAATGTTAGTATACCGGGAGACGATGTGCTGTATGTTGCAAACGACACGCAGGTTGATGGTATTACGAAGTATTCACTGGTCGACGGAAGTTGGGTGTCAAACGGTACGCTACCCGGACGCTATATCGGTGTTACCGCTGTGATTTCCGGTACAGACGTCATGTTATATGCCGTTAAATACGGGGGCACTGCATCCAAAATATATGTGATTCATGACGACACAGGGTATAATGGACAGATCTCGAGGTTAAAGCCAAAAGCTTTAGTTAATGCTCCGACAAAAACAATGTTTCGAGGGATTGCTTTATCCCCAGGTGTCCAGGACGCCAATTAATTATATAAAACCAAAATAAGATGAACATTAAATTATCACTTATTGTATTACTCGGGTTATTGCTATATGGTCATAATCAGGTGGATGCACAAAACTCACTACAGAGCTCAGTAGTGAAAGGAACGATAACGGACACGAGGGGAGAGCCCTTGCCGGGCGTTCGTGTGCACGTAAAAGATAGCAAGATTGTATCCGTCTCCGATAGCAAAGGAGATTATCAGATTACGGTTGTGCAGTCCCCAAGTGTGTTGGTTTTTTCGATGTTGGGATTTGTAGAACAGGAAAAAACCGCAGAAGTCGGAACTGTCGCCGATATTGTTATGCGAGAATCCATCAACAACTTGGATGAGGTCGTTGTGATCGGTTATGGCGAACAAGTTCGTGCAGATCTTACCGGAGCACTTACGGGAATTAAAGCGGAAGATATCGAGCGATCTGCTAACCCGGACCTGTTAGGCGCTTTACAGGGTAAGATGCCGGGAGCCCGTATCAATTCCCAATCGGGAGAACCGGGCGCGGAAATGAATATACAGATACGGGGTGCAAATTCCTTATACGGTTCCTCCACACCTTTATTTGTTATTGACGGTGTGCCTTTTGACGTGAGTTCGGAGGAAGTAGCAACGGCTTCGGAATCCAATATCGGTAATTCCGCGAATCCCTTATCGTCGCTTAATCCCTCGGATATTGAGTCGATCGAAATTCTGAAAGATGCCTCTGCGACGGCAATTTATGGATCGCGAGGAGCCAATGGCGTCGTCATCGTAACGACAAAATCGGGACAGAAAGGAAGATCTGATATTTCTTACCATGGGTATGTCAGTTTTGCACAGGCATCGCGTAAGTTGGAACTTTTAAACGGTGACGAGTGGATAGATTTTCAGCGGGAGACGAGACCGAACTCCCCTTTGTTCTATGAGATTAAGGATGGGTTGGTTGATACCGATTCACCTGTAGATCCTTACCGTTTTGCGCAGCACGACTGGCAGGACGAGGCTTTTAGGTGGGCAGCAACGCAAAATCACTACCTCTCTTTCAGCGGGGGAAGTGATAAAACGATTGTCGCCGGCGGTGTTGGGTACTTGAAACAGGACGGTATTATACGCAGCAACGGAATGGATCGATACAATGTCAGGCTACGTATGGATCATACTCAGAACTCCAAATTAAAATTGGGATTGAATGTCCTTGGATCCTATCAGGAACTGTATGGCGCAACTAATACGGGATTGGTGAACTCGGCGAATGGTATTGTACAGCGTATTATAATGACCAAGCCAATTGCATTTTATGACCCATCAACCGACGACGATGTAACGCGGTATATTACACCGTTATCCATGTTGGATGATGCCTATAAAAATACAGGCTCGATGCGGACGCATGCCAGTACTTATCTCGAATACAAATTTTCCAAAGCGCTAAAATTACATACGACGGCCAGCGGTATACTCGCAAGCTCCAAAGGAAAGGAGTTCTATAGCAAATATACGACGATGGGCAATATGAATAATGGCGTTGCGGTACTGCAGGAAAGAAGAGTGCACTCCTGGAACAGCACGACCCGCCTGAATTATCTCAAAACCTTCAACCGTATCCATCGACTTGACTTGATGGGAGCTTTTGAAGCAAGCCGCTACAATTTTGAATCGCAAGGCATGCGTAGTATAGATTTTGTCGATGAATCAACAGGGATAAATGATATTAGTAAGGGCGCACAGATATCCCGGGTTTATTCGTCCCGTTGGGCCAACAACCGGGTGTCTTGGTTGACAAGAGCGAATTATTCGCTGGCTTGGAAGTATCTTTTTACAGCCAGTTTTCGTATTGATGGTTCGGACAAGTTCGGACCGGGAAACCGTTACGGCTATTTTCCGTCCGCAGCATTTGCTTGGCAGGCACACAAAGAGAAGTTCATAAAATCACTGAATACCTTTGACCAGTTAAAACTACGGTTGAGTTATGGTGAGACCGGAAACGAACGTATTCCCGCCTATCGCTATTTCTCGGAAATGGACAACGCATACTATGCTACTGCCGGAAGTAATATATTCGGCATGGCGCCGAGCTCGCCGGCCAATCCGGACTTGAAGTGGGAAACAACCGTACAGTATAATGCCGGTTTGGATGTAGGGGTATTAAAAAACATACTAACGTTCACAGCCGATTACTATATCAAGAAGACCAAAGATATGCTCTTGCCGGCGTATGTTCCTTCAGAGTTGGGCTACAGTCAGCAATGGAAAAATCTGGGCCGGATAGATAATCAGGGTGTCGAATTTCAGATAACTTCCATCAATATTGACAAAGCGTTCCGGTGGTCTACCAGTTTCAATATCAGTGCCAATAAGAATACCATAAAAAGTCTAGGTGACATCGACTTTATTCCGGTGATTATGAATAATGGGACTATTTCCAACCTAGGACGTGTGCAGGTGGGTAATTCGTTGGGAACAGCTTATGGATTTTTGACCGATGGCGTTTACCAAATCGATGATTTTACCTGGCAAAATAACAGTGACCCCAATATTAGTCACGGCTCACGGAATTATACATTGAAAAGTGATGTGGTGTCTGTCGCCGGGGCGACGGTCAGCCCGGGATCGCTTAAATATAAAGATTTGAGTGGTGATAATATCGTCGATGAGGAGAATGACCGAACATTTATTTCACGCAGTCTGCCTAGACATTACGGCGGATTTGAGAATACATTTTCTTATAAGAATCTAGAGTGTAATATTTTTATGGAATGGTCTTATGGCGGCGATGTAGTCAATTTAGGTACCCGTCTCATTCAGGGACCAAGTGGCGTATGGAATCTGTCAAAAGAATTTTGGGATAATCACTGGACACCGGAAAATCCAACAAACGTATATCCCGATGTAATTTCCAAAAATGCAACAGCAGCTATGATGTCGGATTACTACGTAGAAGATGCCTCGTATCTGCGGCTAAGAAATGTTTCGTTGTCGTATAAGCTTCCTCAAAAAACGGTGAGCCGGATGGGATTAAAAACGCTGAGCATTTATACCACAGCGACCAACCTGCATGTATGGACGAAATACTCCAGTTTTGATCCGGATGTAAGCTATAGTAATTCCTTGCTGCCGGGGCTCGAACGTTTGGCGTATCCGCGAGCGCGTTCGTTCTTGTTAGGACTTAAAGCATCGTTATAATTTTATTGACTGACAAAATGATAAAAAGATGAAAAGGTATAAAAATAAAATAGGTATAGGTATATTGGTTGCAGCCTTTGTCCTCACGAGCTTGGGTTGTGCTAAATTTCTGGATGCAGATCCCTATTCATTTACTTCCACAGAGAATTTTTACCAGACACCAGAGGAAGCTGAGATGGCCCTGGTAGGTTGTTATAATTCGCTAAATAGCAGAAACAGGCTTTTTGGTAGAGATTTGCCCTTCATATTGAATGGAGGTACGGACGAGTGTATTACCCGTGAGGGTATTTCAAACGATCATACACCCTTTGGGTTGGCCGCCATTTCCAGTTCGACGACAAAACTGAAATCGGTCTGGGAGGCTTTTTACGAAGGGATCAACCGGACAAATCACCTGATCGCAAAAATCGAGGGTGTCGAGATGAATGAAACCCGGAAAACCCAGATAACGGCAGAGGCGCGGTTCTTGCGGGGGTTCTATCACATGTATCTTACGATGATGTTTGGTGCTATTCCGGTAAAAACGACACCTGACCCTGAGGCTGGGCCACGGCAGCAGGTGGAAGAAGTGTACGCACAGATTATAGCAGATTTGCAGTTTGCTTACGAGAATCTTCCGCCAAGAGCAAAGATACAGGGAGCAGCAAACAAATGGTCTGCCGCAGGATATTTGGCTAAAGTATATGCTTACATGGGAAGTGCCAAGGAATCCGGTATGGGCAACGATCTGAACTTTGCATTAAATAGCTTTGATTGGGTGGATGCGGATGAGGCGTATGACCATGTCTTTACCATAACGACTGATATTGTGCAAAATGGTGGGTATAAGTTGACCGATCGCTATGACTTTCTATTTCGGGAAACGACCCGTGATGCCCAATATGAGGAGTGCCTGTTTACCGTAGAAGCTAGTAGTTCGCCAAGTAACGGGATCTATAACCGGTATAGTGACTGGGTGGCGTTCGGGTCACCGTCGCTCGGTGGAGGCAACTCTCGGTGGTTTGTCCCCTTGGCCGAAGCGTTTGACCGCTACAATATCAGTGGAAATGATGTCAGACGCGCCCACAATATGGTACGGAATATAACGGCAAACTCCTCTGTAGAGGAAATAGGAGGCTATCGGTACTATAACCCGACGGTAGCTACCTCGCCAGAAAATGGCTTCTTCTCGGCAGGGAAGTACAGGCAACGGGATGCGGCACAAAAGCCGATACCGGACTATGCCAGTGACGGACTGATTCCATTGTTGCGTTATGCCGATATATTACTGTTGCAGGCAGAAGCACTGTATCATGATGGGGATGAACCGGGAGCCAGAGATCTGTTGACCGAGGTCCGGGAGCGGGCAGTAAAGTCAGGTAGTACAGTGACAGAGCTTAATACCTCTTATCATCGGGTTGATTTTATTCAGGAACTGGTCGATGAGCGTTCGAGGGAATTATGTTTTGAAACACACCGACGGTTTGATCTGGCTCGGTTCAACAAATACACAGCAGCTATCGAGGGACTCAAGTCGACGCGAGGATTACATAATGTAGCGGTACCTGACTTACAGGCCAACTGGAAGCCTTATCGTATCTGGTTTCCTATACCATTGGCTGAACTCGATTTGAATCCACAATTGAAACCGCAGAATCCGGGGTACGGAGCGGAATAAATTAAATAATACCGTTATGAAACAATTCTTATTAACTGGGGTTTTTGCTCTTTTAGCTATCGTAGGATATGCCTGGCCTGTATATATACATTTAAATACGGGGGAAACACAGGACGTTCTTGTAGCAGGCAAAACCTATCAGATCAAACTACATAAGGTATCCTATACCAGGGAGCCTAATAATCGCAAACCAGCCAGTATTGGTGCACAAACATTTAAAGAAGCACAGGTCGTATTGTCGGTCAACGGTGCAACGGTGACGCTGTTACAGCGGCCATACGAGATGCCGGTCGTTTTTAAAGGTCTACGGTTATATGTAGAAAATACGCGGGAATGGGTGAAGAAGGCTGGTAAATTCCAAGCGATCGAATACTTTCCGAAAGAAGCGAAGATAGCGATTTGTCAGGAAGGTAAGCCCTGGGGACCAGAAGATATGCACTTCCCGCTTTTGAAATACCGGTGGCGGTCATCGATGTACAATAACACCTGGGGCTCTTTGGTGCCTGGAAGAAGTGTTTACTACCATCATGGGGAAGATTATGGCTTGATGTATGACAAGTTTGATATACAGGCACCGTTGGGTGGCGTGGTGACGACAAGTCCCTTCCCGAATGGAGACGGACAAAGTAATGGACTGATTGTCGCATGCGCTGATGACTTTAGTTATCGGATTTCGCATATGAACACGGGGTCGATAAAAGCCATTGCGGCAAAAGGCTTGACGGTTCGTGGGGGACAGGTACTGGCGCAATCCGGACGTACTTTTCAGGGGGCTGAAAAGATGGGAAACCCGCATTTGCACATGAATTTTATATACAAAGGTGAAGCTGTAAGTACGTATCCTTTTATTGTCGAAGCCTACTTGCGCGATTATCCCGACAACGTGCTTGCTGTTGCCGGTGGCTATGTCACGATGATGGCGGGGGAAGAGGTTGAACTGGACGCGATACGGACGGTGGTGCGCGATGGTTATAAAATAGCGGAATATGCCTGGGAATTACCGGACGGTAAGATCATAAAGAAAGCAAAGACGAAAGTCCGTTTTGATAAACCGGGGAACTATACAGTAGCACTACATGTCAAAACGGATAAAGGGGATGAGGATAGAGACTTTTTGAAAGTATATGTGTTCAATCCGCAGAAGGAAAATAATGACTATCTGGGTGTGTTCTATCATTTTCCCGTTCGGGATATTAAAGCAGGAGATGAGGTAAATATCTGGCGGACTTCGGGCTTCAAAATTCCCGTAACGATTGATTTTGGAGACGATTCAGCGCCAGTCCGCGCGAAAGTGAAAACGCCACATACCTATAAAAAGCCGGGTATTTACACGGTTACTTTTACGAGTGTTACCCCCTCGGAACGACCGACGACAGAAAAAATTAAAATTGTAGTCGAGAAATAAAATAATCCATTTAATACGATGAAATATGAAGGTATTAACAACATTAAATAAGCACATCTACTTCGGGTGTCTGTTCGCCCTTTTTATGGTGGGCTTTTCTTCTTGTGAGAAAGAAGAAAGAAGGGGCGAACGATTGGAGCAGTCTATGGCACTCTATACGAAATCGGCCTCACTTCTTATTGGAGAAGAAATTACCATAAAACCTAAATTTGCGCCGGGTGTCACACCCAAGCGTACATACGAATGGACGGTGGATAATCCGGATATCATCAGTATGGTAACCAACGAGGAGGATTATTCGGCTACTATAACGGCTCTCGCAGAAGGACAAACGAAGCTTACTATTGCTTCTACGGATGGTGTATTAAGCGTGACATGTCCGGTTCAGGTGATCGATGGAACGATTGATATATATGTTAATTTCGGAACTGGAACGAATGGAACATTTACAGATGGATGGAACTTGCTCTCGGATTATCTGGAGGGAGGTGCTATAACTGACCTGAAAACAAAAAAAGGATACAGTTCTAATATTTCGATGACGGTAACGAAACGGTTTAACATATCTGGAGTCAGCGGTGAAGAGGAAACGGATACAGAGCTTAACATGCCGTCGAGTGTGACAAAGAGTTTTTTTTACGGGAATTCTGGGACGAAAATTAATAATTTGTCCACCGGAGAGAGTGTTCTTACGCTGGTTGGATTTGATAAGAGTAAAGTGTACGATTTTTATTTTTATGGCTCGTCTACTTTTGCCGGAACGAGATCAGCGCTTTATACGGTCACGGGAATGAACGAGGGATCAGCCGAGCTTAACGCCTCCCTGAATACGTCTAATTTAGCGTATGTTCCCGGCATACAGCCGGATAATAATGGGGAAATAACCATCACAATGGCTTCGGCCGAGGGGAATTCTACTACGCAGAAACTTTATTATATCAATGCCATGCGCTTCCTAGCCGTAGAATAGAAAATAGAATTTGCAAACAATAAAACGAAAGAATGAAAAGCAGAAATAGTCTACTGATTTTGCTGACCTGCATAGGTTTTTCCCTTCAGGCGCAGCATAGCAAATATCCAATGGAGCGCCCGACGCGTGATACGCCGGCACCGATCGAGGGTAAATATGATATCTATCCCGATCAACTCAAGCAGGTAGTCAAGGGGATTGGTGTGGAAATATATTCGGATCAACTGAACAACAACAGTGATGGCATGAACATGAAACAAAAGGGCATGTTGCACGATATAACTCCGGCAGAGCGTACTCGCCTGTATAAAGAAATGTTGACCGGATTCCGTTATGCCCGTTTGGCAGGGGGACTGTATCTCCGGGGGATGGATGCGGAGAAGAAGCAATTACGGGGCAGGTGGCCCACGCAAATGGCTGAACTCCAGGAAATGGTAGCAGGGTCCGGTATCGAAGGGGTTTCTTTTGAATATTTTTCGCCCCTGCCGTATTGGAAGGCAAACCAAAAACTCACGGGAAGAGATGGTAGTGATAACGTGTTGCGGTGTTTCGGAAAGGATTTTAAAAATGACCCCATATATAAGGGAGATACGACAAGATTTCTAAATGACTTTGCGGACGCTGTTGTCAAAGATATTCAGTTTTTAAAAAGTAATGGCCTACCGGTTTCTTTTTTCGGTTTACAAAATGAACCAATGTCTGATACGCGATATTCTTCCTGTGTGTATAAGAATCTGCCCGTCGATAAATATGGAATGGCGTACGTGGCAGTAGCGAAGAAAATACGGGAAATAGATCCTCGTATTCGTATTATCGGTGATTCACAGGGCCTTCGTCTAATTAAGCCTGTGGTGGCAAATTCGGCGACGCGCGATTTGGTAGATTATATGGTGATGCATCATGGTGGTGTCGATTCCAAGCAAGTTCAGCCGATAAAATCCTATCATGGTAAAGCTTTATTTCAAAATGAATATTCATATTCCGGCGGTGGTATGGCTTCATCGGCCAGGTGTATCAATACTGTTCAGCACATCATGAACTGGTTTCAGCGACGGGAAGCTCCTTCTTGGTTTTGGCTGCATGCGCTAATGCCTTACGATATGAAGATGTCTAGTGGACGAGCGTTGGGCTTGTACCGACCAGCATATGATACCGACGATACCAAATATCCAGCGGGTTTAAAACCAGGACACTGGGAATGGAATCCACACAACTGGCATGCGCTTGGTAGCGTTATCAAACATATGCCTTGGGATTCACAAGTTGTGACAGTGAAAGAGCACAAAGTAGATGAGGACCTGCGCATACTGGCTTATAGAAAACCTAATGGAAAATTAGTCGTCATGCTGTCAAACCGTAGTTTTGATAAGCACCGATTCATATTAAATACGCGAACTGACGGTGTATTTAAAGGTTATCGCTACACGCCTGATGAGGCTGGTGCTGATTTCATGGGTGTTGAAATAGGAACGTTGAAAGGGAAAGCCATCAGTCCAGAGGTGCCGGATATGGCCTGGGAGTTTTGGGAAGAACAATAGTCATAAAAACAGATACTTACTTTATATTTTATAATTGACGTTACACATGAATGCCGTAAAATTATTTTATTTATCGCTGTTAATCAGTGTTGCGAACTACAGCTGTCGTTCGCAGGTTTCAGAAAAGCCAGTGTTTAGCGGGATTTACCCCCACCTTGCCTACTATAATAATGAAGGGGAATGTGGCACTGGGGCTGTGGTTCCTTGGGCGGATCGCCTATGGGTCATTACCTATGCTCCGCACAAGCCAACACAGTCATCCGACAAACTCTATGAGATCACACCGGACTTGCAACAGATTGTCCGGGAGGAGAGTGTGGGTGGTACGCCGGCCAATAGGCTTATCCATGCGGAGAGCAACCAGCTGTTTATCGGGCCTTATGCCATCGATGCACAGCGACATGTAAAAGTGATTTCATACGACGATGCGCCAGGCAGATATACCGGCGCCGCTAGGCATCTTACCGACCCGGCTAACAAAATCTATATCGCAACGATGGAAGAAGGATTTTATGAAGTAGATGTACACACGCTGAAAACAAACACGCTTTATGAAGATGGTAATTCGCTCCAAAGGGCGGGAAGATCTGCTGATTATAGCCGGCTTCTACCCGGCGCCCATGGGAAAGGGCTTTACTCCGGACAGGGTGTATTGATCTATTCCAATAATGGGGAGAAAAGCGACGCAGCAATGAAACAGTTTGATGTCGAAGCTGGCGTACTGGCGGAATGGAACGGAAAAGACTGGAAGGTGATACGTCGAAACCAATTTACCGAAATTACCGGTCCCGGAGGGATCCATGGAAATACAAACCCGGCGAAAGATCCAATATGGGCAACAGGCTGGGATAATAAATCGGTCCTTTTAGGCGTTCGGTCAGCTGAAGTAGGCTGGACGTTTTATCGTTTGCCTAAGGCCAGCCACACCTATGATGGTGCCCATGGTTGGAATACGGAATGGCCGCGTATCCGTGATGTAGGCACCGCAGCTAATCCAGATTATCTGATGACGATGCATGGTCTGTTCTGGAAGGTCCCGGCGCAGCTTGCTGTTGGGCAAACAGCGGGTATCCGTCCTCGTTCGGCTTATCTGAAAGTGATAGGCGATTATACCCGATGGAATAACCAATTGGTATTTGGATGTGATGATTCGGCACAGAAAGAATTTTTGAATACCCGAGGCATCAAAGGAGGCATAGAAGGACCGGGGCAATCCAACTCGAATTTGTGGTTTACCTCGCTTGATCAGCCAGATCACTTAGGACCCAATACGGCCGAAGGGGCAGTCTGGCTGTCGGAGCAGATCATGGCGAATGAAGTTTCAGAACCTTTTTTGTTTGCAGGTTGGAAGAACAGAGCTGTCTGGATTAAAAATGAAGGTACGGAAAAAACATCGTTTCTTTTGGAAACCGACCTGCAGGGAGATGGTAAATGGACAGCGTTAAAAACGATCGATCTACAGGCCGGTGAAACCGCAAATTGGATGTTTGACGAAAAGGATAAAGGTGAGTGGATACGCGTGAAAAGTAGTGCGCAAACTAAAGCGACAGTGCATTTTACATATACAGACCATTCCCGTTACCCGAATGGGAATACAAGTTTATTTGCAGGAGTTGCGACTATAAATGACCGGGAGGAGGGTTTTACGGGAGGTTTATTGTATGGTTTGGGGGATAACAGAAGAGCATTGGGTATATTGGCCGGAACTATTAGAAATAATCAGTTTTCAGAAAAAGGATATTATGAGTTGGATGGTGATATGAAACTGGTTAAGAAAAACGACCCCCAAACGGCGACCTTTATTCGGGAAAAATTTGCTATCCCGAAAGATGTTGTTACGATCGACAATTCGTCAGTACTGATCGTTGACGATAGCGGACGCCGGTGGCGTTTACCTTTAGGACCTGATGCTTTTATCGATTATACGCGGGACAATGTATTGCGGATATGTCGGGAGGTGGCAACGGAACGTGATCTATTGAGCCTGCAAGGCACATTTTATGAACTGCCTGCTGAAAATGCCGACGGGTTTGCTAAAATGCGACCTATTTCCTCTCATAAGCTCACCATACACGATTATGCCTCGTATCGCGGATTATTGGTGATGACAGGAATCCATTCGGCCTCCGGTAATGAACATATTATTACTTCGGATGATGGACAGGCTCAGGTTTGGGTAGGGGCAATAGACGACCTGTGGAAACTCGGAAAGCCGATAGGGCACGGAGGTCCTTGGAAGGACGCTAATGTAAAAAGGAATATTCCATCGGATCCTTACCTTATTGGCTTCTATGACAAAAAGACGTTGGAATTATCACATCAGGGAAATAAACCGGTTACATTTGATATCCAGGTAGAACCTATAGGACATGGTCCTTGGATGACCTATAAAAAAGTAGTCGTCAATCCGGGAGAGACTTTCAAGCATACGTTCCCATCGTCATTTCAAGCGCGGTGGATACGGTTTAAAGCGGAGTCAGATTGTGTAGCAACAGCGTGGCTTAACTACCGATAAGAAAATAGGCAGGCTTTACACGTGGATTTTTACAACAATGAAAAATAGTAAATCATTATGCGTGACCTTCGCCTTATTTGCTGCAGTTACTGCGTTGGCAGGTTGCAAAAAAAATAAGATTTCTGCGGATAACTATCCTTCTGTTGCTGTAGATTCCGATGTAGAAGTTACAGGCCTAAGTTTAGATGGGAAAGCATTTTTACTTGATGGCGAGCCTTTCTATCCACGAGGTTATATTTTTGAGTCATTGCTTTATACACGAGATAATTTAATAAAGTACAGCAAGGATCCAGCACATGAAGAATTTTGTACGAGACAATTGGAGGCTCAGGATTTTTATTTTGGTGAGGGGAAATTCGGTAATAACTCAGGTCTCGACTTGGCACGTAACTGGGGCGCTAATACCATCCGGCTTAACGTCAACCAGGCCGCTCTTGATCCTCAAAATCAATATTATTCCGAGGACTATGTACACATGATTCAGCGGGCTGTTCAAGCTGCCCGGGAAAAGGGTTTTGTGGTTATTTTAACAATTTTTGTTGCGGCCAACCGCAATATACCCCAACCTATGCGGGATGAAAATCCAAACTCTCCGCTGAATAATCAGGTGTCGTTCAGGGCTTGTGTAAAACTGGGGGAACTTTTTGGACATGATTCGTATATCATGCTCGAGACTTTAAATGAGCCTTGGTCCCCCACGAGAACGGATATCGGCTGGCAAATCTATAGAGATGGTGGGATGCCGACATCGGGTACTTTTAGAGGCGTAAAGTTTGTTGGCGTAAATACCATCATTAAAACCCTACGGAAGGGGGGCGCTAAAAATTTCATCATCGTACAAGGTTTGCTGATGACTTTCAAAGGGTTTCCCGGTGGTTTTGAAGACCCATTGGACAAAATAGTTTATTCCGTGCATCCTTTCTTCGGTGATGGGTCGGATTTAAAAGCGATCGACTGGGATGGAAACTTTGGATTTATGGCGGACCATTACCCTTTCTTAATTACTGCATGGCAAGCGAAGGTGAGTGGGGGATGGTGTGAAGCATTCGGTATACATACACCTATAGTATTCCTTGACTACATACGATCTAAAAATATCGGCATGATGGCTTATGCACTTGACATCCCATTTACCACGGTTAGAGATTTTAGAACCGATCCGATAGTGCCTACTGTTTTGGGGGATAAATGTTCAACTTGGGCAGGTCGGGGTACTGGGGAAATTGTGAGAGATTATTTTTTGTCTTACTGAAGACGTGCGTTTTAGCACCTCGAAAAGATACTGTATGCTGAAAATATAAACGATTATACATATATTGATTGAAATATGCAAAAGAACTCTATACTTTATAATAGGCGTGATTTCCTCAAAACAGGAGCGTCGGCTGCCGCAGGTCTGCTGATTGTACCACGGCACATATTGGGTGGTGCGGGTTTTGTCGCGCCAAGCGACCGGATTAACCTGGGATATATTGGTGTTGGTAAACAGGCGCATACTCTATTGAAAAATATGGGTAAAGTGGAAGAAACTATTGTTCTTGCAGCATGCGACGTGGATAAAAAGAAATTGGCTCATTTTGTAGGCTTAGCTACCCAAGTCAATACTGCCAAAGTCGGCCATCAGGTAGAGGGGTATAACGATTATCGTGAACTATTGGCACGGCCGGATATAGACGCGGTTGTAGTAGCTACGCCCGACCACTGGCATGCCTTAAATGTTATTGATGCGGCAAAAAATGGAAAGGATATCTATTGTGAAAAGCCATTGGCGCTAACGATCGACGAAGGCAGAGCCATGGTGAATGCCGTGAAGAAATACAAGCGGGTCCTGCAGACCGGTAGCATGCAGCGGTCACAATATAATTTTAGACGAGCGGCCGAGTTGGTAAGGAACGGTTATATTGGCGAAATAAAAGAAATAAATGTCGCTGTGGGTGAGCCGGTTAAGCAATGTGATCTGCCTACGATGCCGACACCTGACTATCTGGATTGGGATCGGTGGATAGGACCGTCGCTGTATCGCGGTTATCATCCCACTCTTTCGCCGCCGCTTGAAGATAATAAATGGGCATGGTGGCGAGGCTATCATGGTTTTGGGGGTGGTTATATTACCGATTGGGGTGCACACATGTTTGATATTGTACAATGGGCTTTAGGTATGGATGATTCGGGTCCGGTAGCTTTCGTGCCACCTGAACAACCGGATGCCATAAACGGTTTGTATTTTACGTATGCCAATGGCATACAGGTGAATCATAAGCCTTGGGGGAAACATAATGCTATTCAATTTGTCGGTAGGGAGGGAAAGATAGAGGTTTCCAGACAGTTTCTGCACGTCGAGCCGGAGGGTCTGATGAATGGGGAATTGAAAACTTCAGATCGACAGCTTTACCGATCGGAAAATCATTATCAGGATTGGATTGATGCTATTAAAAAGCGAAGTAAGCCTATTGCACATGTAGAAATAGGGCATCGGACGGCTACGGTTTGTAATGCGGTTAATATAGCGTACGAACTTCAGCAGCCCTTGAAATGGAATCCACGAAAGGAAGAATTTGATAACCCCTATGCCAATAGACTAAAAAGCAGACCCTATAGAAAAGGTTGGAATTATATGGATTTTTAATCTGGCATACATTTAGATTATATACACGCAAATGAAACATCAAAAATATTCACGTCGCCAGTTTCTGACGTCTACTTCTATTGCTCTAGCTGGCGCAGCAATCGCTTCGAAACCAGTATGGGGTATGCCGTCTTATATTCCAAATTTGGGTAAGCCTAATTCCCTTTTTAAAGGCGTACAGATCGGTGTAATTACCTATTCTTTTCGGAGCCTACCCAGTAGTGCAGAGCAATTGCTGCAATATTGTCTGGATTGTAACATCAGCGCGATAGAACTGATGGGTACACCGGCAGAACAATTCGCGGGCGCACCAGCGGCTCCGCCACGTGTAAAAGATGCCGTGGAACGTAAAGCAGTTATGGCCGAATATCACCGTAAATTAGCCGAATGGCGTAGCCAGGTGCCGATGACAAAATTTGAGCAGCTTAAGCAAATGTATAATAAGGCAGGTGTTTCGATTTATGGGTATAAACCCAATGCATTAGGAGTAAACAATACCGATGCCGAGATCGATTATGCCCTGCGGGCTGCAAAGGCATTGGGTGCTAATCAGGTTAATGTAGAATATCCAAAAAAACCAGGGCAGACCAAGCGGCTAGGAAGCATTGCTGCTCGTCATAAAATCCATGTAGGTTACCATGGTCATTTGCAACAAACGTTCGATATGTGGGATGGCGCATTGGAGCAATCGCCTTATAATGCCATTAATTTTGATATGGGCCATTACGTGGCAGCAGGTTTTGACCCCATTGCATTCCTCCATGCCAAACAGGAGCATATCGTGAGTATGCATACGAAAGATCGCAAGACGAAGGAAAATGGAGGTGCTAACCTGCCTTGGGGTGAAGGTGATACACCTATTGACGAAGTACTGCAGCTCATGTCGAAGCGAAGCTATAAATTTCCAGCTACGATCGAACTCGAATATGCTATTCCGGCAGGTTCTGATGCTGTGAAGGAGGTTGCTAAATGTGTGGAATATGCGCGAAAGGCATTGAACGCTTAAGGAAGAGGGAGAACGCCATGTTGTTATTATTTATTTGTAGTTTTTTTATAGTTATTTCGGCAGCTGCCCAGGAGAAGAGCACATACGTCTATAAGACGATTGAGGAGAGGCCGTTGAAATTGGATGTGTATACGCCGGAAGTATCTGATCAAAAAGAACGACCAGTGGTTATTTTCTTTCATGGGGGAGGATTTATTATTGGTACACGGGAATTGCACAAATACCAGTGTGCGTATTTTGCAAAAAAAGGAATGGTTGCGGTGTCAGCTGACTATCGTCTGTTGGCCAGAGGTGCAGATCCGCAGACCGAGGTGCCCAAATGTATCATGGACGCAAAAAGTGCCGTTCGATGGGTGAAACAACATGCAGGGGAATTTCATATAGATACCAATCGGATTTTCCTTGCAGGAGCTTCTGCAGGAGGTTTTTTGGCGACAGCAGCAGCGCTCAATACGGATATAAATGAGGAATCCGATGATTTGAGTGTTACTGTAAATGTAGCGGCGCTCATGCTGTTCAATCCGGCCTATACGCCCGAAAAGAGATATACCCCATCTTTGTTGCCTTATGTTTCCCCTGCAAATCCGCCAACTGTCCTGTTCTATGGTGATGCGGATAAGTTTAAACCCGGCGGCGACAAATTCTTCAATTTGCTCAGCAAAGAAAAAGTAGTCACAGCGTTCTGGGTTGCCCGTGGGGAAACACATTCTTTTTATAAGAAACCCGGCTGGAATGAAGCGACATGTCGGAAAGCCTACAATTTTTTAGTGAAAAATAAGCTGATAAAAGGAAAGCAGGAAAAGGAAGTTCCGGGATTTGAGATGCAATCCCAATCACATATCATGTAGCGCCATGATCACATTGATAGCTATACATAAACAATGAATCAACAAGCAAGAAAAATGAAACTATATATAGCAGCGTTCTTTTTTTTATGGCATATTAGCATCGGTTGTGCCCAAGACAGACCAAATATTTTGTGGATTACAATCGAGGATACTTCTCCACATTTTATAGGTTGCTACGGCAACGAGGAGGCGAAGACCCCCAATATAGATCGTTTAGCTGCAGAGGGTGTCCGTTTTACCGGTGCATTCTCGACAAACACCGTGTGTTCGCCGAGCCGTACCGCCTTGATTACAGGAGTGCCTACTTTTGAAGCCGGGACGGGACATCACCGAAGTAAATATCCCGTGCCCGATTTTATGCATGGATTTCCCTATTATATGCAGCAATCCGGTTATTATACCAGCAACAACTTTAAGACCGATTACAATGTAGCGGATGCAAAATCCTACGTTGCGGATGCTTGGGACGAAAGCAGTAAGACAGCTGGCTGGTGGAACCGCAGACCCGGACAGCCCTTCTTTGCCGTTTTCAATTACATGGACAGCCACCAATCGCGGACCATGACAAGCCCCTATGAAAAATACACAAACGACGTATTGGGTGAGCTGTCTTTAGATGAACGTATCGGGGATGCTGATTTTCAGATGCCGCCTTTTCTGCACGACAGCCCGGAAATGCGTAAGCAATTTGCCCGGGTGTATAATGCGTTAAAACTGACAGACAACAAGATTGGTGAACTGCTACAACGTCTGGAAAAGGATCATCTGACCGACAGTACCATTATCTTTTTCTTCAGCGATCATGGAGAAGGGATTCCCAAAGGCAAAACCAATGGGATCAATTTGGGTTACCGCGTGCCGTTCGTAGTGTGGTTCCCGCCTATGTACCGGCATCTCTCTCCTTGGGGCACCGGTGTAGTTACGGATGAATTGGTTAGTTTTGAAGATCTTGCGCCGACGCTTATCGCGCTGACCGAAGGCAAGGTGCCGGCTCATATGAAAGGACGTATCCTTATAGGAAAACAGCGATCGGAGCCTGTATCCTTCCTTGAATTGTCGTCAGACCGTTCCGATAACGGTATCGATCTGGTGCGGAGTATCACGGATGGTAGGTATATGTATTCCAGGAACTATATGCCGTTTATGCCCCAGGTGAGGTACATCAATTATATGGAAATCAGCGAAATAAAGCAACAGATGCGACAGGATTTGGCTGACGGAAAGCTAAATTCCCCACAAAAAGAGTTGTTTGAACACCGCCCGGCGGAGTTTCTGTTCGATACCGAAAAAGATCCGTGGGAAATCCATAATCTGGCAGACGATCCACATTATTATTCGCAATTAGCACAGATGCGTACACAGCTGGAGCAGTCTATATTGCAATCCAGAGACGTGATGTTTCTACCGGAATACGAACTGGCCGAAATTGCACGAACGGGCACAGCGTATGAATACCGCATGGATGATGCACGTTATCCGATAAAGGACATATATGCTGCCGCGAAACTATCGGGTACGCGGGGTAAGGAAACTGCTGTTCGGCAGATGGAATTACTTACCCATAAAAATAAGATCGTTCGTTACTGGGCTGCGTTAGGACTGCGGTCACAAGATAAAAATTTATTGCAGGCCTATAGATCCCAGTTGATAAGTAAAATTCACGATGCCTATCTGCCTGTCAGCATCACTATGGCGGCCATCGTTTACGATACATTTGCCGATAAAGAGGCCGAAGAGATCATCAAGCAGACGGCGGCATCGGCCAATCCCCATGCCGCGCTAATGGCGCTGAATTATCTGCTATATCTAGCAAACCCGGAACCTTTTGTTGTAGGAGTGCGCACAATAAGTGAAAGATCCCATCTTAATGAAAATGTCGACTGGGCTTGTAAGGATTTTTTAACACGCGTAAAAAACAGACACTGATATGAAGAAAATAATACTGATATTTTGCTTGATTGCCGGCAGTACCTGTCAGGTATGGTCACAGGAAGGGCGGATAAAGCGACCAAATATCATCTTTATCCTGATGGATGATATGGGATACGGCGATCTGGGAATGTTTTTCCAGAAGCTCAGGCAAGAGAAAGCTGCGCGAGACGAACCGTGGCTACTGACCCCCAATCTGGATCAGATGGGAGCAGAAGGTGCAATATTGCCGCATCACTACTCGGCTGCTCCTGTCTGTGCGCCCTCCCGGGCATCCATACTGTTGGGTGTCAGTCAGGGCCATGCCAATGTGCGGGACAATCAGTTCGATAAAGCTCTGGAAGATAACTATACACTGGGCAATGTACTTCAGAAAGCCGGTTATCGTACTGCGGCAATCGGTAAATGGGGATTACAGGGCGAGGGGGTAGGCCCGGATTGGCCGGCACATCCCCTGAAACGGGGCTTTGATTATTATTTTGGTTATATGGCCCATGTAGATGGACATGAACATTATCCGAAGGAGGGTGTATATAAGGGCAGTAAAAAAGTGTGGGAGAACTATAATGAGATCAGCGGCGATCTGGATAAGTGTTATACGGGCGACCTCTTCACCGCAGTTGCGAAACGGTATATTGTGGCACATCAGAAGGAGAAGACGGATCAGCCTTTTTTTATGTATCTGGCCTACGATACACCGCATGCCGTACTGGAGCTTCCTACCCAGGCCTATCCGGAGGGGAGTGGGCTAAATGGAGGTGTACAGTGGTTAGGCAGACCGGGGCATATGATCAATACGGCATCGGGAACAGTTGATTCGTATATGTATCCCCAATATGCAGGAGCGACATATGATGACGATAACAATACAGCTACGCCCGAAGTCCCCTGGCCGGATACGTATAAACGCTATGCTTCTGTAAACTGCCGTATCGATGAGCAGGTTGCCGATGTTTTGCAGCTGTTGAAGGATCTGAAGATAGATGACAATACCTTGGTGGTCTTTACTTCCGACAACGGTACATCGGCAGAGTCGTATCTGCCCGAACCCTACAGGCCTGATTTTTTTCGGGGTTTTGGACCATTTGACGGTATCAAGCGGGATCTTTATGAAGGAGGTGTCCGGGTGCCGGCCATCGTGTGGTGGCCCGGTGTGATTACACCGCATACGGTAGTTAATACACCCAATATCTCTTACGACTGGTTGCCTACATTTGCCGAAGCAGCCGGTTCCGCAGCACCGGTCCGTAGTGACGGTGTCTCCCTGCTGGCATCCCTGACAAAGAAAGGCAAGCAGGAAGAAAGCCGGATATATGCAGAATATTTTCATCCCGGAACCATGCCAAGGTATACCGCATTTAGGCCTGAGCACCGCGGCAAGCGCCGTGGGCAGATGCAGATGGTACATATTGATGGGCTGATGGGTGTAAGGTACAATATACGGTCTGCAGAAGACGATTTTGAGATCTATGATGTAGTAAACGATCCGCAGCAGGCCCAAGATCTGGCGAAAGAAAATCCTGCCCTGCAGCAACGGATGAAGGACCGTGTGCTGCAGATGCGTTTTCCCGATACTTCTGCCGCAAGACCGTATGACGGTGCTCCCGTACCTTCTCTTGGTACCGGTGAAATCGATGCGGGTAAACTCAAGGCGAAGTCCTATCGGGTACATACACCCTGGGTACCACAGATACGGGGTCTGGAACCAACTTCTGTGATGCTTGTAAACAACTTTACAGAAGTACCAAAGGAGACTGATATGATTGTCTTTGAAGGTCACATCCATGCACCCGCAGATGGCGAGTATACATTCTATTTATCCACAGATCATAAAGCCTTTGTTCGTATGCATGATATTGGTTTGATAGATGCGGATTATGGATATTCTCCGGGCAGGGAAAAACAGTCCAAACTGAATCTGAAAGCCGGCTACCACCCGGTAAAGATCTATTATCGGACAATTCCGGGCAATACCCGGAAGTTGCAATTCGAATGGAGCTATGAAGGTGGGCCGAGAACAGGTTGGAAATAATTGAAATCGACACAAAATTATTCTCATGAAAAAAATTATAGGTATTGTAAGTATTTGCTTATTCGCTATTGTAAAATTATATGCCCAGGGTGAACCGCTCGAATTGGTTTATAAGCAAGTAGATACAACGCAGTTGAAGATGAAAGTGTATTATCCGGCAGATTATCAAAAAGGAGATCAGCGCCCGGCAATTATTTTATTCTTTGGAGGTGGATGGAATGGAGGAAGTATGAATCAATTCCGGATGCATGCACGGCATTTTGCTTCCAAAGGTATGGTTGCCATTACAGCAGATTACCGTGTGAAAAAGCGTCAAAATACCACGCCTTTTGAGTGCGTTAAAGATGCACGGTCAGCAATACGTTACCTTCGTGAACATGCGGAGGAATTGGGTATAGATACAGCCCGTATCGCTGCCGGTGGAGGATCCGCCGGAGGACATATTGCTGCGGCAGCAGACCTGACAGGGATAGATGAAGCTACGGATAATCTGTCTGTTGATCCACGGCCTGATGCCCTGGTACTTTTTAATCCGGTATTTAATAACGGTCCGGGGAATTATGGATACGAGCGCCTGACAGAACGCTATCTGGAAATTTCACCCTTTCATAATATCCGGAAAGGAGCAGCCCCGACCATTGTCTTTTTGGGTACCCAGGATAAGCTGATACCGGTGGAAACGGCAAAAGCGTACCAACGGAAAATGCAGGAAGTCGGTAGTCGTTGTGATCTGTTCCTGTATGAAGGACAGGGTCATGGTTTTTTTAATTATAGTCCGAAAAGAGATAAAAAGTATTATAACGAGACTGTGGGCGAAGCCGTGAAGTTTCTGGTGTCTTTAGGTTATATTAAAAAATAAAATAAGGAACTTGGAATAATTGATCCGGCTATAAAGCAGAAAGCAGTACCATAATGGCACCGCCTTCCGCAATAAATAGATGTTAAGGGAGTAAGCTATTTATAATTCTTCGTCATGCTGGCTCATATCCAGTCCCACAAGTTCTTCTTGTTCGGTAACACGTAAGGGTGTAATCAGATCTGTGATCTTGAGCAGTAGAAGAGAACCAAAGAATGCGAATGCAGATGCGCCTACAAGAGCAATGAGATGTGCCGTGAACAAACCTGTCTCCCCGAAGAAAAGACCGTTGGTTGTTACAGCGGAATTGACACTGCTGTGTGCAAACACAGCGGTTAGGAGCATACCCACCATTCCGCCGACTCCGTGACAAGGAAATACGTCTAAGGTGTCATCGATACCCTTTTTTGTTCGCCATATCACGACTAAATTACTAATCACTGCAGCAACCACACCAATAACGAGTGAATGAGGAATGGTGACAAAACCCGCTGCCGGAGTAATAGCGACTAAGCCAACAACGGCACCGATACAGGCACCCATTGCTGACGGCTTCTGTCCTTTCAGGATATCGAAAAAAATCCACCCTATGGCAGCGGCAGCTGAAGCAGTGGTTGTTGTAGCAAATGCGGAAGCTGCAAGTTCATTTGCTCCGCCCGCAGAACCGGCGTTAAAGCCAAACCAGCCAAACCATAATAAGCCTGTACCCAAGATAACATAGCTGATCCGTGCTGGCGTGTGTGTTTGCTCTTTTCTTTTACCCAGGTAAAGAGCAGATGCTAAGGCTGCCCAGCCTGCTGACATGTGTACGACAGTGCCTCCTGCAAAGTCTAAGACACCCATTGTTGCTAAGATACCATCTGGATGCCAAGTAGCATGTGCTAACGGTGCATAAATTACAAGCACAAACAGGGTGATAAATATCAGGTAAGCATTGAATTTTATACGCTCTGCAAAAGCCCCTGTAATGAGAGCTGGAGTGATAACGGCAAATTTAAGCTGAAACATGGCAAATAGGGCAATCGGGACAGTGGGTAATGCAGCCCATGCATTATTTCCGAGCATACCTTTCATCATAAAGAAAGTAGATGGATTGCCGATTATACCACCTATATCGTCTCCAAATGCCAGGCTGAAACCGAAGACTACCCAGATGATGGTAATCAGTCCCATACAGACAAAACTTTGTAACATCGTCGAAATAACATTTTTCTTTCTAACCATGCCTCCATAAAAGAAGGCAAGCCCAGGCGTCATGAGAAGGACGAGTGCTGCAGACATAAGTAGCCAGGCCGTATCGCCTGTATCGAGTGTAACATCTGTCACATGGGTGGTGACAGTTGCGGGAACGATTAGACCTATTAAAACTATAAGTAATAAAAGGCCAAAAGGTAAGGTTTTTTTCATTTTTTTTCTGATTTAGTTAAAAAATTCAGTTGTTTTTAGCTTTTGTTTTGTTGTTGTGTACAAATATTGGTATTTATTTTTTCATTTTATCAATTTTTTACGATAAAAAACTAAAAAATATAAATATTATCTGATAATTTTTATGTTTTTATCATTTAAAATTAGATTTTTTATTGTTTTTAATAAAATAATTACTACAATTGTGTTGTATTTATTATCTATATAATGATTTTTGTGTCATTTATTGTTATTGTTGTTATTTGTTTGTTGTTATTTTAGCTTTTATGATCGATTATTTTGTTTTTTAGATTTTTAAATGCGCTAATTTTAATTGTTTAGTGTTAATTTTAAATGTAAATCGTTATGAAATCTTCTTTTTTAATCTTTTCTTATCTCTTTTTATCTTATTTTTTTGCTTATAGTCAGGAGTCTTCCTCTCCTTTGGAGATATCTGGTTATGCAGATGCATACTGGAAGTATGATTTTGCGGAGCAGCCCAATATCAATACCTATTTTGCTAACGACCAGAATTCGCTTTCTTTAGGTATGTTGGCACTGGGCTTAAAGAAGGTAACCGGTAAAGCAACATTTGTGGGGGAACTGTCTTTTGGTCCTCGTGGGCAGTATCTCACCCTGCCGACGGGGGATGCTAACGATAATTCGAATTCCTTTCACATTCAGAATTTGTATGCCTCGTATGATTTTACGGATAAGTTCAATATGACCGCGGGATATATGGGGACTTTTGTTGGATATGAGGTCATTTCCCCCGCAGCTAATTTCCACTATTCCACTTCGTACTTATTTGGAGCAGGGCCGTTTCAAAATGCGGGTGTAAAAGCGACTTATTCATTTTCGGACAAGGTGTCGTTAATGGCTGGGTTATTCAATGATTGGAATGTATATCAAGATTTGAACGGCTTATCTCATGTGGGAGCGCAGTTATTTGTTTCACCTGTGGAGGGCCTTAGCACCTATGTGAATTTTCTGACTGGAACAGCTGCGGGGGGTGAAACGGACTATACTTCGGGAACTTTGGTCGATCTAGTGGCAAGCTATGATGTATCGGATAAGTTTTCTCTTGGACTGAATGCTGCTGATTATACACAGGCGGCTGAGGGGGGATATAGCGGTGTTGCTCTTTATCCGAAATATAATGTTTCTGAAAATATCGGATTAGGTATAAGAGGGGAATACTTTAAAATTAAGGATGTGGAAGGTGTGGCAGGAGAAGCTTATACGACTGTTACTTTATCGGCTAATCTTAAACATGGGGGGCTGACATTGATCCCGGAATTTCGCTTGGATAGCAATGACCAACCGCTGTTTTTAAAAAAGGACGGTACAACAACTAAGAGCGCTTCTCAGGTTTCCCTGGCACTGGTGTACGCGTTTTAGCCTACGCTAAATCCTTGCGCTTCAAGTCACAGATGAAGAGATGTTTCCTATGTTTGTTAAAGGCAAATGCAGGAGACATCTCTTTTTTTCCTTTGTAGGCTACTCCTTCTCTTTTAATGCCTCTAATTCTTTCCGTAGCGATTCTATTTGTTGCTGTTGCTCCTTGATCGCCGCAACTAATAAAGGAATTAAACTTTCAGAGTCTACACTATCGTATCTAGCCGTTTTCGTGGTGTTCTTTCCTAAGGAGTAGACTTGTGACGATTGCATGGCGATGTCAGGCAAGATGCTTTTGACATTACTTGCCAAAAAACCATATTGATTTCCCTGAGGCAAATTGAGTTTGTTGAATTTTTTCGTATCGTAGTCAAAGGTGATAGGCGTCAGCTTCTTAAGTTGTTCCGTAGAATTGCGGATATCCTGTATGTTGATTTTTAATTCATGTTCATTCAGGAGTTGGGCATTTACCGTTGATAGACCAATGATTACAGAAAACGCGATGATTGCAGTGTGTTTTGAAAATTTCATTTTGTTATTTTTAAATATGGGCGTAAAGGCTTCGTTCGTAAGCTCCTTCGTGTTGGCTAATATATTTAATTCATCAAAGAAATAAAATAGTGTTTTCTAATTAATAGAAGATTTTCAAAAATAAATGGAGATAAAAGGCTGATTGTCAATTGAAATAAATAGCGTGGTAATTTATTGACTTTTATATGATATTTTAACTTTTGACTTTTTGTTTTAAAAGGTTAGTTTTGGGCATTATTTAACAAAAAAATAAAAAAGAGTATGAAAAAATTATTACTTACAATGACTGCAGTAGCAGGATTAGCATTAGCGTCAAACGCACAAGAATTTGGTTTTGACAAAGGAAACTTCATCGTAGAAGGCAACTTGGGTTTCAACACTCAAGATAACAAAAATGCTGAAATTAAGACGACTAATTTTAACTTTAATCCACAAGTTGGTTATTTTGTAACGGACAAAATTGCTGTGGGTATTTTTGCTAAAGTTGGAACTAGTAATGAAGACAATTATGGGGAAGGCGTAGATATTCAAGAAAAAGCAAGTACATTTGATATCGGTGCTTTCGGTCGTTATTATTTCTTAGAACTTGGGTCGCGCTTCAAGACTTATGCTGAAGTTGCTGCTGGTTATGAGTCTGAAAATGGAGAAACTGTTACTGCTGGTTCATCAGTAAAAGATCCAAAAATTAGCGGTTTTGGAGCTAATGCGGGTATCGGTGCACAGTTCTTCTTAACAGACAAAATTGCTGTTAATTATAAATTTGCTAACGTTATCGGTTTCAATAGTTCAAAAGTTGATGTCGATGGTGCAAAAGCTACTACTGGCTTTAATGTAAATCTGAACAGCTTTGAGAATTTCTTTAATTCAGGTCAATTTGGCTTGACTTTCAAATTCTAAGGTTAAAGTTGTTAGGGTATAAGGGTGGCTCAAAAGGCTGCCCTTTCCTTTTGATGTCCAAATTTATTGCTCCAATGTGGAAACTTCCAATTGCAGCGGTTTGCTCTTTTTCAAGGGCAACGTGATCGTAAATGTCGAACCGGTATTGGGTTGACTGGTAATATTGAAATTTCCGCCATTTTCGGTCAACAGCTCCTTACAGAGTAAAAGACCAAGGCCACTCCCGCGCTCACCGTCTGTTCCAATAGTTGGAATTTGTAAGTTTTTGAACAACTGAGCTAACTTATCTTTTGTCATACCTATACCATTGTCTTCGATCGTAATCACAGCTTGTCCTTGAATATTTTTGGCAGAAATGATGACAGTCTCCCCAAAAAAACTATATTTTATGGCGTTGCTGATAATATTTCGCAAAATCATAGTGATTTGATCCTTATCCACATGGACAATCAGGTTTCGATCGATTTCCTCTTGTAGTGTAATTTTCTTCTGACTAGCTTGCGGTGCTAAAAGTTGTAACACTTCCTTGATAGTGGATGCGACGGAGACGTTGGTACGGTGAGCTTTAAGACCATGGATATTGCGTGCACTCCATTTGAGCAGGTTGTCTAATGCTTCTGTAAGATGCGATATCCGATTTTTGATAACATGAGCATGCGTCTTCATTGTCTGCTCGTTAATAATATCTTCTTGGAATAGAGAAAGCATATCTTGCACGGATATCAGCGGACTCCGGATATCGTGGGCGATGATGGAAAAGATATTTTCCATGGCATTGTTCATCTCCTTGAGTTTAGCATGCTGCTCTTGAATTTTGTCTTGGTAGCTAAGCTGAATATTTTTAAAAAAAACGACGACGACAATGATAAAGGAGACCGATCCGATGAAATTAAAGAAAATTCGAGCAGCAGGTACCTGTTGCTCAAAAAATAATGGATTCGGAAAAAAAGCGACTATGAACATCGCGGAGAGGATGAGAATGCCTGAACTTATTTGTATCCACTTTTTATCATAAACCAGCAAGACCACAATAAGTGTACTTAGGAGGAAGTATTCTCCTCCGTTGTCATAAAAGAACCCTCCCAGAAAGAAAAATAAAAAATTACCAAAAGTCAAAACTAACTTTGAACTAGCATAGTGGCGATAGTGATGAAGGATGAGCACAAGAACAGAAGCAATAAAGTTCGATGCATTGATAGCTGATAAAAAATGCCTGCCCTCATACCAGTTTACACAGGAAAAGAAAAAAGTAAATGGTATACAGATCCATGCAATCAAGTTTAGCATCCTGACCTTCTTGCCATCAAGATAAGATATACCCGAATGTATACCTATGGATTCTAAGACTTTACAGTACCGCCATAATTTTTTCATCTCGGGTTCAATTTTTGGGTCTGGCTTTACAAGGTAAACAGCTGTTAAAATTACGAATAAAAAACCATCTGTTTTTAGGATATAGCAGTTTTGTATAAAGTAGAAAAAAAACGGGGTCTCTTCAGTTGAAAAGACCCCGTTTTTTTAAAAAGAAATGCTATCACACTTTGATTTCAACTTCAACGCCTGATGGTAATTCTAATTTCATCAGTGCATCAACAGTTTTTGAATTGGAGGAATAGATATCCAACAATCTCTTGTAGGAGCAGAGTTGAAATTGTTCACGTGCTTTTTTGTTGACGTGTGGTGAACGTAATACCGTATAGATTTTTTTCTGTGTAGGCAATGGAATAGGACCACTAACTACTGCACCTGTAGGTTTTACGGTTTTTACGATTTTTTCAGCTGATTTGTCAACTAAATTGTAATCGTAAGATTTCAATTTGATTCGAATTCTTTGGCTCATTGTGTTTTATTTAAAGTAAAGACCGTTGATTAGAGCTATTTATAACCAACGGTCAATTAAGTATTAATTATTCTTCTATTGATTTGACCCTGCCTTTAGATTTAGCAACGACCTCATCTTGTATATTACGTGGAGCTTCCGCATAATGGTCAAACTCCATGGTAGAGGTTGCTCGTCCGGACGTAATGGTACGTAACTGAGTCACATAGCCGAACATCTCCGAAAGGGGAACAGTAGCTTTGATTACTTGTGCACCACCACGTGTGTCTAGACCTTGCATTTGACCACGACGGCGGTTTAAGTCACCCATAACATCCCCCATGTTTTCTTCTGGTGTCAAGACTTCTATCTTCATGATAGGCTCCATCAATACAGGCGAACATTTAGGTAATGCATTACGATATGCCATCTTAGCTGCTAGCTCAAAAGATAGCGAATCTGAATCCACCGCGTGGAAAGATCCATCGATCAAACGAACTTTCATGCCTGATAGCGGATAACCTGCCAATACACCGTTGCTCATCGACACTTCGAATCCTTTTTGTACAGAAGGGATATATTCCTTAGGGATAGCACCCCCAACGATTTCGTTGACAAACTGAAGTGGTGATTTCGTTGCTTCGAAATCTTCATCTACCGGAGATACAACAACTTTGATGTCGGCGAATTTACCACGGCCACCAGATTGTTTTTTGTATACTTCACGGTGTTCAGTGCTACCGTTGATAGATTCTTTGTAAGCTACCTGAGGAGCTCCTTGGTTCACTTCAACTTTGAATTCGCGCTTTAAACGGTCAATCAAAATGTCTAAGTGAAGTTCACCCATACCTGAGATAACGGTTTGACCAGTATCTTCATCCGTTTTCACAACAAATGTAGGGTCCTCTTCTGCCAGCTTGCCAAGACCTATGCCCAGTTTGTCCACATCTGCCTGGGTTTTTGGCTCGATAGCCAAACCGATAACAGGTTCAGGGAATACCATAGACTCAAGAACAATAGGGTTTTTCTCGTCACAAAGCGTATCACCTGTTTTGATATCTTTGAAACCTACCACAGCGCCAATATCACCCGCACCGATACGCTCGATCGGATTTTGTTTATTGGCGTGCATCTGGAAGATACGGGATATACGCTCTTTGTTGCCCGAACGCGTGTTTAAGACATAAGAACCGGCTTCTAATACACCTGAATATGCACGTACGAAACATAGACGGCCTACGAAGGGGTCTGTAGCGATTTTGAAACCTAATGCTGCGAAAGGCTCTGATTCAGAAGGTTTACGTTCGATTTCAGCATCATTGCGGGGATCAGTTCCTTTAACCGCTTCAATATCCAACGGTGAAGGTAGTAATTCCATGACAAGGTCAAGCATGGTCTGCACACCTTTGTTTTTGAAGGATGAACCACAAACCATAGGAACGATAGCGTTATCTAATACTGCTTTACGCAAAGCATCTAATATCTCACGCTCGGTCAAGGAGTTTGGATCATCGAAGAATTTCTCCATCAATGATTCATCATAAGAAGCCACCGCTTCTAATAATTTCTCACGGTATTCGGCAACCTCATCCACCATATCGTCAGGGATAGGAACCTCGGTAAAGGTCATGCCTTTATCTGCTTCGTTCCATACCATACCACGGTTGTTGATCAAGTCAACGACGCCTTTAAAATCATCTTCAGCACCGATAGGCAACTGTAATGCTACAGCTTCAGAGCCAAGCATGTCCTTTACTTGTTTTACAACCTTAAGGAAGTCAGCACCCGAACGGTCCATTTTGTTGACGAAACCAATGCGGGGTACTTTATAACCATCGGCTAAGCGCCAGTTTGTCTCCGATTGAGGCTCTACACCGTCAACCGCTGAAAACAAGAATACCAAACCATCCAATACACGCAACGAACGGTTTACCTCTACGGTAAAGTCAACGTGTCCCGGAGTATCGATTACGTTTACCTGATATTTTTTATTACGGTAGTTCCAGAATACGGTTACAGCTGCAGACGTAATCGTGATACCACGCTCTTGCTCTTGCGCCATCCAGTCTGTTGTCGCAGAACCTTCGTGCGTTTCTCCTAACTTATGGTTTACACCAGAGTAGAATAAGATACGTTCTGTAGTTGTAGTTTTACCGGCATCGATGTGGGCAGCGATACCAATATTTCTTACTAAATTTAAATCTTTTGCCATTTTATTGTTGCAATTTGCTTTTTGAGCTTTTTGTTATGCCATCTTTGAAAGAACTACACCGACCTGGATAATGAAAATTTTCAATTATCTGAAGTCGGTGTAGTTCTATTCATATGTGGATTCTTTGTTCAAGATTAGAATCTGAAGTGTGAGAACGCTTTGTTGGCTTCTGCCATTTTATGCGTATCTTCTTTCTTCTTCACGGCAGCACCTTCGCCTTTGGAGGCTGAAATGATTTCGCCTGCTAATTTTTCGTGCATGGTCTTTTCACCACGTTTACGAGCGTATGAAATCATCCATTTCATACCTAAAGCAATTTTACGCTCCGGGCGGACTTCCATAGGCACCTGAAAGTTAGCTCCACCAACACGGCGAGACTTAACCTCTACAGCAGGCATCACATTATTCAATGCTTTTTTCCATGCCTCTAAACCGTTCTCTTGTGTTTTTTGCTCGACCAATTCTACGGCATCGTAAAAAATAGAATAAGCGATAGATTTCTTTCCATCTACCATCATATTGTTTACAAAGCGAGTTACCTGAACATCATTAAACTTTGGATCAGGTAAAATGATTCTCTTTTTTGGTTTTGATTTTCTCATTTTATTTTCCTCCGTTTAATTATTTCTTACCTTTTGCCGGAGCTGCTTGTCCTGGTTTAGGACGCTTAGTTCCGTATTTTGAACGACGTTGGTTACGACCTGCAACACCTGAGGTATCCAATGCACCACGAATGATGTGGTAACGAACACCTGGCAAATCTTTCACACGACCACCACGGATTAATACGATAGAGTGCTCCTGTAGGTTGTGACCTTCACCAGGGATGTAAGCATTCACCTCTTTACCGTTTGTCAAACGGACACGAGCTACTTTACGCATTGCTGAGTTTGGTTTTTTAGGGGTAGTAGTATATACACGTGTACATACACCTCTTCGCTGTGGACATGAGTCCAACGCTGGAGACTTACTCTTGTCTACCAGAGCTACTCTACCTTTTCTAACTAATTGTTGAATAGTAGGCATTTACCTGTTTCTCTTTTTTAATTGTTTAAAATTAATTTTTTAAAGTCCGCAAAGATATAAAGAATATTTTGAACTCTAAACAGTTAGTACTAAATACTTTTTAGTAGTTTTGCCTTTCTCTTTTAGTATCGGTTTTTTCGGTAGCTACATGGAGGATTCTCAGGTTGAGAAAAATAAATTAAAACTTTATACATATGAAAATTAAATCTCTTATTTTTTTGCTGTCTATAGTGACATTGGTTATTTCAGGATGTTCGAAGGATGAAGACGGTGGGGATAAAGTTTCTGGTGTTAAGGTCACCGTAACTGTAGAAGGTATTGAACAAGAAGATTCATTCTATATTAGTTTCTTTGGGAGAGATCGCAGTGAAAAGAAATTGTCATGGAAAGTAAACGATCAGATGATGGAAGCACATTCGGATATCGAGCTTGATAACGATGACTTTCTATCAGGCACCACGACTTATATCGGTGAAGCTGTAGATGTAGAGTCTGCAACTATTGCAGTAGCAGCGTCGGCTGTGGAAGATAATTCATACACAGTTTCCATTAAAATAGAAGAAGACGGTGAAGTTGTCCATCATGTAAATAAGACAATTACAAAAGATGAGGGGATTGCTATGCACAATTATGTCGTTGGAAATATGATCAGATTGGATTAACAAGGGATGGATTGGGAAAGTCATCTTTTTTAATTCCCGTTTATTCTTTTTATTTTTGCACTACATTTTAAAGGAGGGTAAGGGAAATAGTTATGCCAGTCAAGATACCAGATAATCTGCCAGCCATAGAGCTTTTAAAGAAGGAAAATATATTCGTGATGAATGACCTACGGGCCAACTCACAGGATATTCGTCCACAGCGTTTGCTTATCCTGAATCTGATGCCGATAAAAATATCCACAGAAACGGACTTCATAAGACTGCTTTCGAACAACCCCTTACAGGTAGAAGTGGAGTTTTTAAGGTTAGAAACGCATACCCCTAAAAATACGCCGGAAGAGCATTTGGAGTTGTTTTATAAAGGCTTCTCCGAAATAAAGGAGAATTTTTACGACGGTATGATCATTACAGGTGCGCCGGTAGAAATGATCCGATTTGAAGAAGTTACCTACTGGGACGAAATTACGACTATCTTCGATTGGGCCAGGACGCACGTTACTTCTACACTATATATTTGTTGGGCTTCCCAAGCTGCCCTTTATCATTTTTATGGCGTAGAGAAAGTACCATTGGATAAGAAATTATTTGGTGTATTCAAACATACGGCCACTGATAAGAGGAATCTCTTGTTTAGAGGTTTTGACGATGAATTTTTTATTCCGCATAGCAGACATACGACAATTCGGAAAGCCGATTTAAAAGCTAAAGGAGAGATTGAAATTCTATCCGAATCTGATGATGCCGGAGTCGCTATTGTTGCCTCTCGGGGAGGACGTGAGTTTTACCTGACAGGTCACTCGGAATATGCACCGCTTACGCTTCACGAAGAATATCAACGTGATGTAGAGAAAGGGCTCCTTTTGAATAAGCCTCAGAATTATTATAAAGGAGATAATCCGAGTAATCCGCCGCTTGTGCGTTGGGCGAGCCATGCCAATCTATTGTTTAACAATTGGCTCAATTACTTCGTCTATCAGGAAACACCTTTTGATCTGCAAGAAGTAGCTAAGTTGGGTGAAATAAAGCACCACAGTTAAAAATAAAGAGGCTCCTGTCATACAGTGAGCCTCTCTTTTCATCCGTTAATTAATTTATTTTTATTTTATTCTTTTTTTCCGTCACGTACATCAGAAGAAACGGAATCGTCTGTGTTATCTGCGTTTTGCCCCTTGATGACGATTTCTTTCTTTTCCTCATCAAAATCAACTGTGATAGTAGCGTTAGGTTGCAGCTCTCCTCTTAAAATCTCCTCTGCAATAGGATCTTCAAGGTGTTTTTGAATAGCACGTTTCAAAGGACGGGCACCAAAGTTGCTATCGTATCCTTTCTCTGCGATATATTCTTTCGCTTTTTCCGTGAGTTGAACACTATGACCGAGTGTTTCAATACGCGCAAACAGTGATCTTAATTCAATGTCAATGATTTTGAAGATATGTTCTTTGGTTAACGAATTGAAAACAATGACATCATCCACACGATTCAAAAACTCAGGTGCAAAAGCCCGCTTTAATGCCGTTTCGATCACGCCTCTGGAATGTGCATCCGCTTGCGTCTCTTTCGCTGTCGTCGTAAAGCCGACACCTTGACCGAACTCTTTCAATTGGCGTGCGCCAATATTAGAGGTCATGATGATAATGGTGTTTCGGAAATCCACCTTACGCCCGAGACTGTCTGTAAGCTGACCTTCGTCCAGCACTTGAAGCAATAAGTTGAATACATCCGGGTGTGCTTTTTCTATTTCATCCAATAGTACAACTGAATAAGGCTTACGGCGAACTTTTTCCGTCAACTGACCACCTTCTTCATAGCCGACATATCCCGGAGGCGCACCGACCAAACGTGAAACAGCGAATTTCTCCATGTACTCGCTCATGTCCACCTGAATCAGTGAATCTTCCGAATCAAACATAAATCGGGCGACCTCTCTTGCCAACTCAGTCTTACCTACACCTGTAGGTCCTAAAAAGATAAAGGAGCCTATAGGTTTCTTCGGGTCTTTTAAGCCGGCACGTGTGCGTTGGATTGCTTTTACCAATTTTTGAACGGCATCATCCTGACCGATAATACGGCCTTTCATCAGTTCGCCCATATTCAACAGCTTTTGGCTATCTGTCTGGTTTACGCGTTGCACCGGAATACCTGTCATCATAGACACAACTTCCGCTACATTGTCTTCGCTGACGGTATAACGTTTTGTTTTCGTCTCCGCTTCCCATGCTGTTTTTTCACGCTCCAATTCTTCGAGCAATTTTTTCTCGGTATCTCTTAGCTTAGCAGCTTCTTCATATTTTTGCGAACGAACCACCTTATTTTTCTCGACTTTGACATCTTCAATCTTTTCTTCGATGTCGAGAATAGATTGCGGAACGTGAATATTGGTCAGATGTACCCGAGATCCTGCTTCATCTAATGCATCTATAGCCTTATCCGGTAAAAAGCGGTCGGTAATATACCGTGTCGTGAGTGTTACACACGCTTCAATCGCTTCAGGTGTATATATAACATTATGATGCTCTTCATATTTATCCTTGATGCGGTTCAGGATTTCAATCGTCTCATCGTGTGACGCCGGTTCTATCATGACCTTTTGAAAACGACGATCCAGTGCGCCATCCTTCTCGATAAACTGACGATATTCATCCAACGTGGTCGCACCAATACATTGGATTTCCCCCCGTGCTAATGCCGGCTTGAACATATTGGAGGCATCTAAGGAACCTGAAGCTCCTCCGGCTCCAACGATCGTGTGAATCTCATCAATAAAGAGAATAACATCAGGCGATTTTTCCAGCTCGTTCATGACGGCTTTCATCCGCTCTTCAAACTGTCCACGATATTTTGTGCCCGCAACAAGGGATGCTAAGTCTAATGTCACGACCCGCTTGTTGAACAATACACGCGATACCTTACGCTGAACAATCCGTAACGCTAATCCCTCGGCAATTGCAGATTTACCTACGCCCGGTTCACCGATAAGTATAGGGTTGTTCTTTTTACGGCGTGATAAGATTTGGGACACACGCTCAATTTCCTTTTCACGACCAACAATAGGGTCCAATTTCCCATCTTCCGCAGCTCGCGTCAGGTCCCGTCCAAAATTATCCAATACCGGGGTTTTGGATTTGATGTCAGATACCTTCTTGGGCGCAGAAAAGCTTTCTTCTTCAGCATAATCATCGTCAGGTGTCGACGAGCCAGGAGCTTCGTCCGTAATTGACGTTTTGTTTTGCTCTACCTCATTCTTGAACAGATCGTAAGTGATGTTGTACTGATGGAGGATTTGCGAGGCGATGTTGTCTTCATCACGTAAAATAGCTAATAAAAGATGCTCCGTGCCAATAATGTCGCTCTTGAATATCTTTGCTTCTAAATAAGTGATTTTGAGTACTTTCTCGGCTTGCTTTGTCAAAGGCATATTGCCAATAGGGGCTCTTGAGACCGAAGCTGCTTTTACGGCATCTTCGATAGACTGACGAATCGCTCCGACCTCTATATTTAGATTTTTAAGAATCTTAATCGCTACGCCATCACCTTCTCGGATCAATCCCAGCAAAAGATGCTCCGTGCCAATGTAATCATGGCGAAGTCTTAAGGCTTCCTCCCGGCTATAGGATATCACATCTTTTACTCTTGGTGAGAATTTTGCTTCCATGTAAATTACCTTTCTTTCTTAAAATGAGTCTAAGGATGTTATAAATGTATGAAATTATTAGAAATCCCGACTTATTATTTCAATATAATTTATCAACAATTACGCCACAAGTTTTTATGGCCAAAATGGCAGTGGTAAGATAACGTAGAAGTGCTACATTCGGCTACAATGTGTTTTATTTCGCGTAGAATTTAATATCTTTTAATATCTTTGAGCTAAAGGGAAATTTATTAGAAAGAACAGGTTGTAGGATATATGTCAGACGAGAAAATTATCTTTTCAATGGCAGGCGTAAACAAAGTTTACCCGCCACAAAAGCAGGTTTTAAAAAATATTTATTTGTCGTTTTTCTATGGGGCCAAGATAGGCGTCATTGGTTTGAACGGATCGGGGAAGTCGTCCCTATTAAAAATTATAGCTGGGCTGGATAAATCTTATCAAGGCGAAGTGGTATTCTCCCCCGGATATTCCGTAGGCTATCTTGCGCAGGAGCCCGAATTGGACAACGAAAAGACAGTTCGGGAGATTGTTGAAGAAGGGGTAGCGGAGATTACGGCATTGCTCCAGGAGTACGAGGAGATTAATGAAAAATTCGGATTACCGGAAGTGTACGAGAATGCCGATGAGATGGATAAACTGTTGACACGCCAAGGGGAGTTGCAGGATAAAATCGATGCTACGCAAGCTTGGGAATTGGATTCTAAGCTCGAACGGGCTATGGATGCGTTGCGTTGCCCGGAGCCTGATGTGCAAATTGCCAATTTGTCAGGAGGGGAACGTCGCCGCGTGGCATTATGTCGTCTCTTATTGCAGGAGCCGGACGTGTTGCTATTGGATGAACCGACAAACCACCTGGATGCAGAATCGATAGATTGGTTGGAGCAACACTTACAGCATTATAAAGGCACTGTCATTGCGGTGACCCACGACCGTTACTTTCTGGATAACGTAGCGGGATGGATATTGGAGCTCGATCGTGGTGAAGGTATTCCATGGAAAGGCAATTACTCCTCTTGGCTGGACCAAAAGGCTAAACGTCTGGCGATGGAGGAAAAGCAGGAGACCAAACGGCAAAAGACACTGGAGCGGGAGCTGGAGTGGGTGAGAATGGCTCCGAAGGCCCGGCATGCAAAATCTAAAGCGCGTTTGCACAATTATGAAAAATTAGCTTCCGAAGAGACCAAGGAACGCGAAGAAAAGTTGGAGCTCTTCATTCCCCCCGGTCCGCGTTTAGGAAATAAGGTGATAGAAGCGGAGAACATTTCAAAATCATACGGCGACCGTATCTTATTTGAAAACTTGAGTTTTTCGTTGCCACCCGCAGGAATCGTAGGTATTATAGGGCCGAACGGTGCTGGTAAAACTACCCTGTTCCGTTTGATAACGGGGCAGGAGCAGCCGGATACCGGAACTTTCCACGTAGGAGAGACTGTAGTATTGGGTTACGTGGATCAGTTGCATGACGATCTCGATCCCGAGAAATCGGTATGGGAGAATATTACCGACGGGCAGGACAATATCATGCTGGGTAATCGGATGACCAACTCCAGAGCCTATGTCTCCAAGTTTAATTTCAATGGCGCAGATCAGCAGAAGAAAGTCGGTGTTTTATCGGGAGGAGAACGCAACCGTGTACATTTAGCAATCACGTTGAAAAAATCGTCAAATGTATTGCTGTTGGATGAGCCAACGAATGATATCGATGTGAATACCTTACGGGCACTGGAAGAAGGGCTGGAAAACTTTGGCGGCTGTGCTGTGATTATTTCCCACGACAGATGGTTCTTGGATCGCATTTGTACGCATATCCTCGCTTTTGAAGGCGATTCGCAGGTCTACTTCTTTGAAGGTAACTATTCGGAATACGAAGAAAATAAGAAGAAGAGACTGGGCGATACGGGGCCGAAGCGGATAAAATACAAAAAATTAGTTCGATAATGGATTCAGCCAGACTATTAGAAGCTATTATAGATACCGCTATTGATGGTATCATTACCATTGATAATATGGGTATCGTTGAGAGTATTAATCCGGCAGCCCTCGCCTTGTTTGGATATGAGCCTGGTGAAGTCATCGGTAATAACATATCGATGCTGATGCCTGAGCCATACAAAAGTCAGCACGATGGTTATATACACAATTATAAGACAACAGGTAAAAAGAAAATTATCGGTATAGGCAGAGAGGTGAAAGGGCTACGTAAAGATGGTACGACTTTTCCTTTTCGTCTGGCAGTAAGTGAGGTGTTTTATCAGGATAAGAATATTTTTACCGGTTTCGTGCATGACCTGACAAAAGAAAAAGAAGCCGAATCACAGCTGTTGACCCATACTATGGAGTTGGAGGAAATTGTGCGAGAACGCACGAAAGATTTGATTTCACTGGTATCCGAACTCGAAAAGGCAAAAGCAGAAGTAAGCAATTCCCTGGAAAAAGAAAAAGAACTCAATCAACTGAAATCCCGATTTGTATCCATGGCTTCCCATGAGTTTCGTACACCCTTGAGCTCGGTACAGCTTTCAGCTTCTTTGATTGACAAATATATAGAACGCCCCGATTTTGAATCGGTGATGAGGCACACGGCGCGAATCCGTGGAGCTGTCCAATTATTGAATAGTATTCTGAATGATTTTCTGTCGTTGGAAAAGTTGGAAGCTGGCGTGGTAGCCGTCAAAAAAGATCGGATCAATCTGGTCCACTTAGGCGAAGAGATAGCAGAAGAAATGCAATTGATCTGCAAAAAAAATCAACATATTGTCTATCAGCATACCGGACAAAATGCGGAATTTGTACTCGATGCACACTTGTTGAAAAGCAGCATTATAAATTTAATTTCCAATGCCATAAAATATTCCGGAGAGGATACGTTTATCGAATTTTCAACGGAGATCAACGGCGATAAATGTACCGTCATGGTCAAGGATAATGGTATTGGTATACCCGAAGAAGATCAGGTAAACTTATTCGAGCCATTCTTCCGGGCAAATAATACCGGCAATATTCCGGGAACAGGACTTGGGCTGAATATTGTCAAGAGATATGTTTCGCTCATGGGGGGAGAACTTCAATATTGGTCGGCCGTTAACGAAGGGACAATGTTAAAAATGAGTTTCACACAATAGTATATTCATGAAAAAACGGACAATTCTCATTATTGAGGATAACTTTGAAATCAGGGAAAGTACACAAGAAATCTTAGATCTGACAGGTAGCTACGAGGTTATCGCAGCAGAAAATGGAAAAGTAGGTGTTGAGATGGCCATCAAACATCAGCCTGATCTGATCTTATGTGATATTATGATGCCGGAGCTTGATGGCTACGGGGTGTTGTACATGCTCAATAAGTTTGAAAATACATCGCATATTCCCTTCGTTTTTCTTACTGCAAAGTCCGAACGCTCGGATATACGAAAAGCCATGGAAATGGGAGCCGATGATTACCTGATCAAGCCTTTTGATGATATCGAACTGTTGAATGCTATTGAAAGCAGGTTGCGCCGATGGGATAAGCTACAAGTGGCTCCCGAAAATATGGGATTTTTGAATTTTAACGGAGAGGAACAGGATTACCTGCTTACCGACCTGGTTGAACAAACCCGGATAAAGACGTTTAAGAAGAAGCAGCTGATTTATGAAGTTGGCGATAATCCGGTTTTTGTTTATTACATCAAGACAGGCAAAGTCCGTACATTTTTATATTATCAGGATGGACGAGAGTTATCGACCGGCATTCATATTGACCAGCAATATCTGGGTTACGAATCGGTCTTGTTGAATAAGAAATATACCGATAACGCCATTGCGTTGGAAGATTCGGAGGTGGCTCTGATACCGAAAGAAAACTTTTTTGAATTGATGTACAAAAAGCCGGGGATAGCGAACAAATTTATCAAAATGCTTTCGGGAAACGTCAAAGAGAAAGAGGAGCAGATGTTGGGGTTTGCCTACGATACCGTAAGAAAGCGAGTGGCCAATTCCTTAGTTAACGTGGCCTTAAAGACGATCGAAAAAGCAGAACAAGATGAAGTGGTCATTCGCGTTTCCCGGGATGATCTTGCGGCCTTAGCAGGAACGGCGAATGAGACAATCAGTAGAATGCTTGCCGATTTTAAAGATGAGAAACTGATTATAAAAGAAGGGAATGCCATCCGGATTTTTTCGATCGACAAATTAAAAAATATCAAACAATAGTATTTAGTAATCCCTTACTCACAGTATTTGTGATACATATCATATATTAAGCTGACCACCTACATAATTAAATAACACATAGCGCCTTAGATTTGAACAAGATTTTGCGAAATCTGAGGCATACATGAGAGTCGTAGCATACAATATCCGGGAGTTTGAGAAAGAACAGCTTGCTTTGGCCAATGCTAAAGTTCATGACCTGACATTAATTTCCAACGGGCTGAAGGAGGAAACGCTTCATTATGCCGTTGGAAAGGAGGTTGTCATGGTATCAGAACGTGATGTCTTGGATAGAAAACTGTTGGATAAACTCTGGAATATAGGTGTAAAAAAAATCATTACACGATCAATTTCTCTAAATCACATCGATATTTTATATGCAGGCGAATTGGGAATTCATATCGCCAATACGCCATTTGAGGATCAGAGCGCATTGGGTAGGGCCCATCAGGCTATTCGGAATCTAAATCAATGGGGCGATGATAAGTGTCTAGGATTAGCTTGTCAATGTACTATAAACTGCCTCAATCAAAATAAAAGAGTAAAAAACGGATAAGCTATGGAAATAAATGCGCTGATCTCAAAGTATAACGTTGCAGCTCCACGCTATACCAGTTACCCTACAGTCCCTTTTTGGGAAAATGAACGTTTCAGTCCGGACGAATGGAAAAGCAGATTGCTACAAAACTATCAATATTCGCCCGAAAAGGGGATAAGTATCTATATTCATCTACCATTCTGTGAAAGCTTGTGCACCTACTGTGGTTGCAATACACGGATCACAAAAAATCATAAAGTAGAAGAACCCTATATCGATTCACTGCTGGTGGAGTGGGAAATGTATAAAGATATTCTTCCCGAAAAACAACTGAACATTGCCGAAGTCCATTTAGGAGGAGGTACACCGACTTTTTTCCATCCGGATAATCTCCATCGCTTGCTGTCGGCCCTTCTGGAAGGACATGTGATAGCGGAAGAGGCATCGTTTTCCTTCGAGGCACACCCGGCGAATACTACGGCGGAACATCTACAGACGCTATATGAGGTGGGTTTTAGACGGCTGAGCTTAGGTATACAAGATTTTGATAAACGCGTGCAGTTCATTATCAATCGACACCAGACTGTTGAGGATGTACAGCGCGTGATGTGCAGTGCGAGAGAAATTGGGTATGAATCGATCAATTTTGATTTAATCTATGGACTGCCATTACAAACCGCAGATTCAGTGCGTACGACAATGGAGCACTCACTACAGTTGTCTCCCGATCGTATATCCTTTTATAGCTATGCACATGTGCCCTGGATCAAACCCGGACAACGGCGGTTTACAGAAGATGATTTGCCAAAAGGAGAGGAGAAGTTGAACCTGTACAAGCTTGGTAAGGCGATGATTCAGGAAGCAGGGTATCAGGACGTCGGTATGGATCATTTTGCGAAAGAGAATGATGCTTTATTTAGAGCAGCGCAACAAGGTAAACTGCATCGGAATTTTATGGGTTATGCCGATAAATATACACCTTTGCTTATCGGACTCGGGGTATCGTCGATTAGCGATATATGGACCGCCTTCGCACAGAACGTCAAGACCGTAGAAGAATATCACGCCTTGCTTGCTGCCGGAAAGTTGCCGGTGGTCAAAGGACATTTACTAAATGAAACCGATACGGTTATTCGCCAATATATACTGGATATGATGTGCCGGGGAAAAGTGACCATGAAGAACGGATTTGCGTTAAATGCGGCTATTTTGAAACGCTTGTTGCCTCTTAAGACTGATGGCTTAATCGTGATAGATCATGAGGAAGTGATCGCAACAGAGTTGGGGAAATCTTTCCTACGCAATATTTGTATGGCATTTGACGAACGTTTGCACGCCAGTAAGGAAGACGATAACTTATTTAGTCAGGCAATTTAGCACGGGTGAGGATTAGATAATCAATAGTGATATGCCAGAATCAGAATATATCATTGCGGAGAAGATATGTTACCATTGTGGAGATGCGGTGGAAGAGACTTCTTATATCTTCGATGACCATAAATTTTGTTGTTTAGGATGCCAGACTGTATATCAGATATTACAGGAGAACAACCTGCATAGCTATTATAAATATAATACACATCCGGGGAAGTCACAAAAAATGCAAAAAGAAGATTTATCTTATCTGGATGAACCTAATATTGTTGCAAAGCTGGTGGATTATCAGGATGACACCATGGCCATGATGACGTTCTACATCCCGGCGATACATTGCAGTTCCTGTATCTGGCTTTTGGAACATCTTTATAAATTAAATCCCGCGGTCCAATCTTCACAGGTAGATTTTATGAAAAAGCAGGCCAGCATTACGTTTCGTCGAGATGAAATCACCTTGCGCGGATTGGTAAGCCTGCTACATCATATTGGTTATGATCCAAAAATCACGTTGCAGGACGTGGTCAAAGAAAGCAAAAAAATCAATCAGAAAGGACTTGTGGCGAAGATTACCGTGGCAGGCTTTTGTTTTGGTAATTCCATGATGATTAGCTTTCCGGAATATTTTGGGATGGCGGCGTTCGAACAACAGTATGCGGCATTCTTTGGGTACATGAATTTGGCCTTTGGTATTCCGGTATTGGTATACAGTGCTTCCGAGTATTTCAAGTCCGCTTGGCATAGCTTGAAGCAAAAGCAGCTGAATCTCGACGTGCCTTTGGCGCTGGGCATATTTGTATTGTTTTTTCGATCGGCATTTGAAATATTGACCCAGACCGGGGCTGGATTTATCGATACACTTTGTAGTCTGGTGTTTTTTATCCTGATCGGAAAATGGGTGCAACAGCGCACTTATCATTATATTTCTTTCGAACGGGATTATCGGTCCTACTTTCCAGTGGCGGTAACGGTATTGGGTGAAAGTGGAGATCGCCCTACGCAAATTGCAGATTTAAAAGTCGGAGATCGTATCCTGATACGGAACAATGAAATTGTGCCTGCGGATGCAATTTTGCTGAAAGGCGTGGCTTCCATAGACTTTAGCTTCGTGACAGGAGAGAGCAGGCCTGTCGACAAAGTAATGGGTGAAATTATTTATGCCGGAGGAAGACAAATTGGGGAAGCGATTGAAATGGAAGTCGTAAAACCTGTTTCGCAAAGTCATCTGACAAAGCTCTGGAATAATGAACATTTTAAGACCTATGCAAAGAAATTCAACACGTTCGTTGGGTTCATCAGTAAATATTTTACGATAGGATTGCTTACTATAGCACTATTGGCTGCTATTTTTTGGGCAACAGGGGGGCAGGTAGATAAAGCTTGGGCGGCCTTTACAGCGGTTTTGATAATTGCTTGTCCCTGTGCATTGGCATTGACCTCTCCCTTCACACTCTCTGCTGCATTGAGTATATTCGATAAGAATAAGCTGTATATCAAGAATACGTCGGCGATTGAACAGATGGCAGCTATTGATACCGTTGTTTTCGACAAAACAGGGACCATATCTTCTCCTAATGCAGCGACCATGTATTTTGACGGACAGTTTTCCGCCCTCGACAAAAAGTTGATTTTCTCCGTATGCAGGAATTCGAATCATCCCCTAAGCCGAGAAATTATAAAATGGGTGGGAGAAGATGAAACATTGGGTATCGAAGATTATGAAGAAGTGGTAGGTAAAGGACAGTCTGCCCGATATGGAGACTATGATATACAAATTGGAAGTGCTTCGTTTGTAGGCGTGCAGCAGACTAATATCGAAGGGTCCGTGGTATATGTTAAAATAAATAACGAAATTAGAGGAAGCTTTACGTTGGAACAATCCTGGCGTAAAGGGCTGAATGAAGTTGTGGTGAGTTTGACGAAAAAGGATTATGAGCTGCATTTGATATCGGGTGACAATGAACGTAGAGCTGAAACCCTCCGCATGATATTCCCAACGGATTCGAACTTACTATTTAACCAAAATCCGAAGGATAAACTCCTGAAAATCGATGACTGGCAACAAAAGGGAAAGAAAGTGTGTATGTTCGGTGATGGACTAAATGATGCGGGGGCGTTGAAGAAGGCGGATATCGGTATTGCTGTTTCGGACGATATTAACAACTTTTCGCCAGGGTGTGACGCGATTTTGGATGGCGTTTCATTCCATAAGCTGCCGCAATTTTTTGCATTTAGTAAAGATGCGGTTAAAGTTATTAAGATGAGCTTTGTCATATCGTTGCTTTATAATATTATCGGTCTAAGTTTTGCTGTGCAGGGTACTATGTCTCCCTTATTTGCGGCGATACTCATGCCTAGCAGTACTTTCACCATTATTTCTTTTACCAGTTTGATGGTACGATGGTACGCGAAACGAAGAAAACTTATGAATAACGATTGAGGGCAATAGGGTATAAGTCGCAATATTTTTGAAGAATGAACATTATATTTTTATTGATCGGTTGTAGCGTTTTTATTGCTTTGATTTTTTTGGTTGCATTTTTCTGGGCCAATAAGACAGGGCAACATGAAGATACCTATACCCCTTCTATACGTATTTTATTTGACGACGAAGCCGAGAAGGACAAAACAAGAGT
>NZ_JAAKGO010000013.1 GCF_011043525.1 Sphingobacterium sp. SGG-5 | reverse complement strand
ACTGCTGCAGCTGAACTTCGGTGACTTCGGTATCGGCTACAGCTACCAGTTCAGCCCCAACAGCCGTACCCTGGACCAGCGTATCTCCGTCAACACCCATGAGATCGGCCTAAGATACAGAGTCGGCGGCGTAGGGTTGTTGTAGATATGCGAAATGGAGAATGAATAGATAAAGAAGCTAAAAACAAAGATTTAACTGTTACAATGAAAAAAATTTTTATAGCGCTATTGTGCGCCGTTACCAGTCCGGTGTTGGCCCAAGTGGGTATTGGAACAGATGACCCCAAAGCAGGATTACATGTGGTCGACAGTGCTGTGGTATTCAGTGTTGACGGTGACGTGGTTGCCTCGACCGCTGCGCCCGTATCGAACGGAGGGCGCCGCATGATGTGGTATCCAGAAAAGGCAGCGTTCCGGGTAGGCTATGTAGGTAGCTTCAGTGATACCTATTGGAATGCTAGCAATGTAGGGAACTACTCCTTTGCGGCAGGTAGCCATACCCGTGCTTCGGGGGCAAATTCCATCGCTCTCGGACTCGCTACTACCGCATCGGGCAATGAATCCGTCGCGCTCGGAAACAACGGAACAGCCAGTGGTGAGCGCGCTTTTGCCTTTAATGGCACGGCTTCTGCTGCGGGTGCCGTGGCGATCGGTTCAGGTGCACAGGCTACCAATGACGACGCGCTGGCAATGGGTCCTTCGTCAATAGCGGGAGGATTGGCGTCAATTGTACTCGGGCCGTCGATTGCCAATGGTAATTTTGGTGTAGCCATTGGCTTACAGAATAGCGCCAGTGGACAATTTTCTGTAGCTATAGGTAAAAATGCACGCACCGCAAGGCGGCAGGGCTCCATGGTGCTCGGCGACGGTGGAGCTGGATTTTCATCCGACAGTACATTTGCGACAGCCAATAATCAGATGACCATGCGTTTTATAGGCGGCTATCAGCTTTTCACCACTTACCAGAAGATTGCATCTCCCATGGGCGTACAGCTCGCTCCCGGGGCAGGCTCTTGGACAAGCGTAAGTGATCGCAACAAAAAAGAAAACTTCCAGCAGATTGACCTGGAATCTATCCTGCAGAAAGTAGCCGCAATTCCCGTCTCGCGTTGGAACTACAAAGCGCAACCTGCCACCCAACAACATATAGGTCCAATGGCCCAGGATTTTTATGCCGCATTTCAGCTGGATGGTCCGGATGCCGATAAGACGATCAATACGGTCGATATAGACGGTGTCAACATGGCTGCGATCCAGGCACTGGAAAAGCGGACGACAGCCCTCAAGACAGAAAACGACCGGCTCAAAGCTCTGTTGGAAGCTATGCAGAAACGTTTAGAAGTACTGGAGCAGCGCACGGCAGACTCGGCACAGAATTAAACGGATACTTACAGAATAACTTTAAAATATTTTGCTCATGATACGGAGGCTTTCTTTGCCGCAGTGGTGCGTCAGAACATGTATTGCATTGGTTTTGTGTATGACGGCATGCCTATCTGCTCAGGCGCAGCTGACGGTTGGAAACGGCGGTATGGTCATTAAGCCCGGCACGCTCTTTTCGGTCGACGGATTGACGTTCAACCCAACGGAAGAGGTCTCTTTTTCTGGCACCGTAATCCAACGGTCTACCACACCGGTTGACTATTCCGGCAGTACGTCGGTCAACCAAGTGTATACCTTTGGTGCTCCATTATCCTACACCGGCACATTACGTTTTCCTTATACTGACGACATGCTGGATGGCGAACCGGCCGAAAACCTCAAACTGATCTTTACGAGCGCAGATGGCGATCCGTTTACCATCATCCCTGAAACGGTAGTAGATCAAGCCAAGCGGGAAGCAAAATACGAATTTGAAACGGCTACGGTGCTGAAGCAATTCAGCGCACTGGCGGTCGACGATACGCCACCAACCGGCTATACGATCGCCATAGACCAAATAGAAATCACCCTTGTGAATCACACGGCCTTAAGCTTCACCTTCAGTGGGGCAGAAGTAGGAACGACGTTTGATTATACGGTGGCCAGTAGCGGCGGAGGTGCCCCAGTGACGGGCAACGGTACAATTACCACTGCCGGCCAACAGGTAGCTGGTATAGATGTATCCGGATTGCTTAATGGCACATTGACGGTAGCCGTTACGCTTACGGATCCAGCGGACAATGTAGGTAGCCCTGCTATGGATAATGTGACCAAAGCAGTAAGCTATCCACCGACCATTACCACCAGCGGCGGAATAACGATCTTCACGGAGGCTACTTCGGGACCCGTGATGATCGATAACGGCTTAACGGTGGCCGATCCGGATAACACGACACTATCCTCAGCAGAGGTGTCGATCACGGGTGGTTTCCGAGCCGGGCAGGATATACTTGGGTTTACAAACGATGGAAGTACCATGGGCAATATCCAAGGGAGCTATAATGCGGCCACAGGGGCACTCACGCTGACGTCTGCAGACGCTTCGGCTTCGCTGGCGCAATGGCAGTCGGCTTTACGGGCTGTAACTTACAGTAACAGTTCCTTAAGTCCGAGTACAACTACAAGAACAGTCAGCTTTACAGCAAATGACGGTACGGATAACAGTGTTATGGAAACCAAGTCTATCCTCGTGCTGGAGGTGAATACGGCGCCGGTTGTCACGGTACCAGCTGCCATTGCTGTGACGGAGGACGTACCTACTGCCCTCACGGGTGTCAGTTTCAGCGATGCCGATGCGGGATCAGGCCAGGTAACGGCGACATTTTCGGTACCGGGCGGTACGTTGACAGCAGTGAGCGGGGGCGGTGTGACGGTCGGCGGAACGGCCGCTGCCCTGACATTGACGGGGTCGATTGCGAACCTGAATGCATTCATTGCTGCCGGCAACGTTGGTTTTACGACCGCATTAAATGCAACGAGCGGTGTGACCCTTACCGTAGTTATCAACGATGGGGGCAATACAGGCTCGGGCGGAGCGCTTCAGGATTCCGAGACGGTTACACTACAGATTATAGCCGTGAACGACGCTCCTGTGGCGACTGTTCCGGCATCCATAGCTATTGACGAAGATGTTCAAACTCCATTGACGGGCATCAGCTTCAATGATGTGGATGCGGGCAGCGGGAATGTTACGGCAACCTTTTCGGTGCCCAGCGGTACACTGTCTGCTATATCGGGTAATGGCGTGACCGTCAGCGGGCCGGGAACGGCCACATTGACATTGACCGGATCGATTGCGGACCTGAACACATTCATTGCTGCCAGCAACGTTGGTTTCATGACCGGGTTACATGCAACGAGCAACGTAACCCTTACCGTAACGGTCGATGACGGGGGCAATACGGGATCGGGCGGATCTCTTGGGGACTCGCGGACGGTCACACTGACCGTGACGGCTATCAACGATGCACCGGTGAATACGATTCCGGGAGGACAGGAGGTTGACCAGAACGGGGTGCTGACATTCAGTGCTGCGAACGGTAACGGCATAATGATTTCGGATGTGGATGCCGGAAGTAATACGGTGGAAGTAACGCTGAGTGCGACAAACGGGTTACTGACCCTGTCAGGTACTGCGGGACTGACATTTGCCACGGGCAGCGGTACTGCGGATGCGACCATGACCTTTACGGGTACCATCGCTGACATCAACGTGGCGCTGGGGGGACTGACGTTCAGGCCAAATACGGGTTATTACGGTGCTGCGAACCTACAGATCGTCACCAACGACATGGGCAATTCGGGCTCGGGCGGTGCTTTGACGGATACGGATGCCATCAGTATCACGGTCAACCCGATCAACCCGGAAGTGCTGGAAGTCGGAACGACAAGTGCGGATAGAACGTATAAGATAGGCGATGTAATAACGCTGGCGGTAACATTCAACCAACCGGTGACGGTGGATGGAACGGGGGGCTTGCCAGCGCTGTTGCTGGAGACGGGTGCGGTTGACCGGGAGGCGGTCTACGTGTCCGGCTCGGGGACGACTGTGCTGACCTTCTCCTATACCGTTCAAGCAGGTGACATCAGTGCGGACCTGGATTATGCATCGATTGCCTCCCTGACGCTCAACGGTTCGACGGTACGGAATGCTGCCGGCCTCGACGCGGTACTGACCCTACCGACAGTGGGTGGTCCGAATTCGATCGGGGGCCAGCGTGCTATCGTGATCGATGGGGTCGTCCCTGCAGCGCCTGCTGGAGTGACGGCTACCTTTGGCAACGGGCAGAACGTGCTGAACTGGACGGTCAATACGGAGGGGGATCTGCGGTCGTACAAGGTCTACGGCGGCACGTCGGCCAATCCAGCGACTGTGCTGGCAACGGTTACAGCGCCAGCTACGACCTATGCCCATACGGGTCTGACGAACGGTACGAGGTATTACTACCGTATCACGGCTGTAGACCAAGCGGGCAACGAGAGTGCAGCAAGCACGGAAGTCAGTGCGGTACCTAAAGCACCGCAAGTGATCACGTTTGGTGCGCTGCCGTTGAAGACCTACGGTGATGCGGACTTTGCTCCGGGAGCGACCAGTACGAACAATACCATAGCCATTACGTATAGCAGCAGCAATGAAACGGTGGCCACGATCGTTGACGGCAGGATCCATATCGTTGGCGTGGGGACGGCGACGATCACGGCGTCGCAGGCAGGAGGCGCGGCCTATACACCGGCGGCAGATGTGCCCCGGACGCTGACGGTCAACACCAAAGCACTGATCATCACGGCCAATGACCAGAGCAAGATCTATGGCAATGCCTTTGCCTTTAATGGTACCGAGTTCACAAGCCAGGGTCTTGTCAACGGTGATGCAGTTACCTCGGTAACATTAACTTCAGCAGGAGCATCAGCCTCTGCCGATGTAGACATCTACGATATCACCGCTTCGGCAGCACAGGGACCAAAAGTGGGTAACTACGATATCAGCTATGTAAGCGGCACACTGACGGTGAACAAAGCCCCGCAGACGATCACGTTTACCGATCCGGGCACACTTTACCGTGATGCGGGCACGATCGACCTTGACGTGTCATCCAGTAGCGGCCTACCGGTCAACCTGACGATCGATGACGATATGATCGCCACGGTCAACAGCACGGCACTGACGATGACGGTCAAGCGTCTGGGCACGGTGACCATCACGGCCAAACAGGAAGGCAATCCCAACTACCTACCTGCCGATCCGGTCTCGGTGACGGTACGCATAGCCAACGATGAGGGTGCCGCATTACCGGTACGTGTACACCAGGCCGTATCGCCCAACGGCGACGGCATCAACGACTTCCTGATGATCGAAGGGGTACGCGACTACCCGGAGAACAAAGTGACGATCTTTGACAAGTCCGGCAAGGTGATGGCGGAGATAGAAGAATACGACAACCGGAACAACGTGTTCCCCGGTGGCCGCACCGTACGCGACGGTACATACTACTACTACCTGGACATCAGGGACGGCGGCACATGGAAACGCGAGAAAGGGTTCTTTATCGTCCGCAGGCAGTAATTTTGTATTGCGATATGCGCCTGCCTACGATAGGCAGGTATTGAGTATTGAGACGTGAGATATGAGAAGCAGTATCTGTACAAGAGCTATAGGTGTCGCCTCAGCGGGTCGCGTATGGTAAGAAGGAAGAGACATTGTAGCGAGCCGGTACAGCGACAAGGCTTGGGCACTTGGCCGATACCAAGTGCCTGCCCGTCCGGCAAGAGGACAAAACCTTCGCGGCTCGAGCGATAAAAAAGTAGCCGCCAAGTATTTGGAACTTCAGTAAAGAGGTTGTACCTTTATTCACTGATAAAACCAAACTTATCTATTACCTTATGATGTATCTCGTAGGAGTTGCTGTTGCTTTAATTGGCCTTGTTGTCGGGTTACGGATAAGACGTCGTTACCTTGCACGTGTATTCCAAGACCATATGGATATACAGGTCTCCGTTTTGTTAGCGAAAGAACGGCGTGGGAGGCGTCGCGCCCATGGCTCGCTGATTTTGGAACTGAAGCATTACGACGAAAACTTACAAAGTATCTACATCACATCTATTCGCAGTAAAAATGAAAAAATACACGTTAAATACTTCAGCGGACTGCTTTTTGAAGTCAATCGGGCCAATAGAGAAGATACGAGGATGCTCTCCATAGGCATACGGATGTCAAACTGTGCCGAAGACAATTGTCGCCAACACAAGGAAAGCGTATATGTGGAGGGGAAGCTGTACTTTATGGATAAAACCAAGAAATCCTTCGGTAAAGACATCGTACTCAGCTTAATCCGGTAAAAAATTTGTTTCTTCCGTTTGAAGGGAGTAGTTTTGTTGCTTAATTGGTGCGATGATCACTCTTCCTTACAAGGATTCATACATAACTTTTAGGGAAAGATAAACTGATAAGAAGTTTATGTTAACAATGAATAAAGACCTTAGACCTGTCACAATTCAAGGAGAAGATAAAGCTGCTGAATTTAAAGCGTCATTTAGTGATGAGGTTATTATTTCGTTGGGGGCGTTTTCCAATACAAAAGGAGGGACAGTATATATTGGTATTTCGGATAATGGAGAAGTAAAAGGTGTAGCTCTGCACATTCAGGAGTATCCCGTTAAGCCCGTTTCCGCCACCGGAGTTCAAAACTATGGGGGAAGGTTTTCAAGTGACGGTTTTTGCTTCTTTCATGCATAAAGGATCTGATGTCACCGAAAATGTCACTGAAAATAGAAGGAGGCAAATTGTGAATTTAATGCTTAAACATCCTTCAATAACGACTGCGCAAATAGCAGAAATGTTAAACGTTACAAAAAGGACAATAATTAGAGATGTAGAAAAATTGAAAGACAACGATCAAGTACAATATATCGGTCCAGCTAAAGGAGGCTATTGGAAAGTTAAATGAGAGACAAGTTATTCAAAAAACATGAAAGGAATAATACTCGCCGGCGGCTCCGGCACCCGCTTACATCCCTTGACGCTGGCTGTCAGCAAGCAGCTGATGCCCGTTTACGACAAGCCGATGATCTACTATCCCCTGTCTACACTGATGCTGGCGGGGATCCGGGAGATACTCATCATCTCCACACCACAGGACCTTCCGCATTTTGAGAAGCTATTGGGCGACGGTAGCCGCATAGGCTGCACATTTTCGTACAAAGCACAGCCTTCACCTGACGGACTGGCCCAAGCCTTTATCCTTGGGGAAGAATTTATCGGCGACGATAAAGTTGCCTTGATCCTTGGTGACAATATCTTCTACGGCTCTGGCATGTCCAGGCTGTTGCAGTCCTGCGCCGACGCCGATGGAGGCGTAGTCTTCGCCTATCCTGTACACGACCCCGAGCGCTATGGTGTCGTCGAGTTTGACGAAAACAACAAAGTCGTCTCCATTGAAGAAAAGCCCATCGCTCCCAAATCCAACTATGCGGTGCCGGGTCTATACTTCTACGACAACGACGTTGTCGCGATCGCCAAAAATATAGCGCCTTCGCCGCGCGGTGAGTTGGAGATCACTGACGTCAATAAAGAATACCTCAACAGAGACAAGTTGCAGGTCGGTGTCTTCGATCGTGGAACCGCCTGGCTCGATACCGGGACGTTCAATTCGCTGATGCAGGCCGGGCAGTTTGTGCAAGTCATCGAAGCCCGACAGGGACTAAAGATCGGTGCCATTGAAGAGGTTGCCTACCGTATGGGTTATATAGACAAAGCCCAACTGTTGGCTATTGCCGAACCCCTGTGCAAGAGCGGCTATGGCGAATATTTAAAACGTATCGTAAAAAATTAATACTATACATGAGTAGCATATTAATCACTGGAGGAGCCGGGTTTATAGGTTCCAATCTTGTCGAATATTTTCTGGATAAAGGCCACCAGGTCGTGGTCTTGGACAACTTTGCCACAGGTCATCGCCACAATATCCAGCAACATGCCGACAACCCCAACTTTACCTTGATCGAGGGCGACATACGCCATACCGCCGATTGCGAAAAAGCCGTACAAGGCGCAGACTACGTCCTGCACCAGGCCGCATTAGGTTCCGTACCCCGCTCCATCAAAGACCCACAGACCACCAACGAAGTCAATATTTCCGGTTTTCTGAATATGCTTGTCGCCGCACGCGACGCCGGAGTCAAACGTTTTATTTATGCCGCATCCTCCTCGACCTATGGCGATTCCAAAAGCCTGCCCAAGGTCGAAGATAAGATCGGCAAACCCCTGTCGCCCTATGCTATCACGAAGTATGTGAACGAACTCTATGCCGAGATCTTTTCCAAAACCTACGGCATGGAAACCATTGGCCTACGCTATTTCAACGTATTCGGGCGTCGACAGGATCCGAACGGAGCTTACGCTGCCGTTATCCCCCTTTTTGTCAAGAAACTGATGAACTACGAGAGCCCCGTCATTAATGGTGCCGGCGATTATTCCCGTGACTTCACCTATATCGACAACGTCATTCAGATGAACGAAAAAGCCATGCTGGCAACAAACCCGGAGGCTGTCAATACCGTGTATAACACCGCCGTTGGCGACCGTACCACCCTCAATCAGCTCGTGGACCACTTAAAGGAAATTTTAGCTAACTACGACCCGGCTATTGCTACAGTGGAAGTTATCCACGGCCCTAACCGTCAGGGCGATATTCCACACTCCTTAGCCTCCGTCGACAAAGCCCGGCAATTATTAGGTTACGAACCCACCCATGCGATCAAAGAAGGATTACAGGAAGCCGTACAGTGGTATCGGGAGAATTTAAAATGATAGCTTTTTCGCTATTTGTTTTTCTGGTCTTTCGCAAAAGCACAAAATAGCAAAATCACAAAAAAACAGAAGAACAAAAACACAAAAACACAAAAGAACAACAAACATATGCATGAATTTTACTTCGAAAAACTATCTGTATGGCAAAATGCAAGAATGTTGGTAAAGGATATGTACATGTGTACGGCTGACTTTCCAAATCACGAACAATTTGGAGTAACCTCGCAATTAAGAAGAGCGACTATGAGTATAGCAGCTAATATAGCAGAAGGAATGTCTAGAGCGGGAGATAAAGACAAATTAAGGTTTTTAAATCAAGCCTATTCCTCGGCGATAGAAGTAATAAATTTTTTAATTTTGTCATTTGATTTAGCGTTTCTTACTGAAGCAGATTATATCAAACTAAGAAATCAGGTGGAGTATATAACCAATCAACTGCAAGCGCTTAGTAAAAAGATCAGAGGCTAAAACTTGATCTTTCGCAAACTATAGGAAGCAAAAAAACAGAAGAACAAAAACACAGAAGAACAAAAAGACCAACAAAACATATGAAAAAAATAGCCATTATCGGCCTCGGCTACGTCGGATTACCTTTGGCCCGATTATTTGCCACAAAATATCCCGTTATCGGGTTTGATATCAACCAAAAACGCATCGATGAATTGCGCAGCGGCACCGACTCCACCTTAGAAGTCGAAGACGATATCCTGCAGGCCGTTTTAGTCAGCGAGAACCCCATAACAAAACCACAAAACAACAAAAGCACAAAACCACAATCCACCGGCTTATACTGCTCCAATCAGCTCAGTGACATTGCCGATGCCGATTTTTACATCGTCACCGTACCCACACCTGTCGACAAAAACAACCGCCCCGATCTCACACCTTTATACAAAGCTTCCGAAACCGTAGGCAAAGTGCTGAAGAAAGGTGATATCGTCGTCTATGAATCCACGGTTTACCCCGGCGTCACCGAAGAAGAATGCATCCCCGTATTGGAAAAGATATCCGGGCTGAAGTTCAACGAAGATTTCTACGCCGGCTATTCACCCGAGCGGATCAATCCCGGCGACAAAGAACACACCGTCGAGAAGATATTAAAAGTCACCTCCGGTTCTACACCCGAGATCGGAAGAGCCGTAGACGCCGTGTACAAGTCCGTCATCACCGCCGGTACCCATCTTGCCCCATGCATCAAGGTCGCCGAAGCCGCCAAAGTTATTGAGAACTCCCAGCGGGACATCAACATCGCCTTTGTCAACGAACTGGCCAAGATCTTTAATATTTTGAATATCGACACCCATGCCGTCTTAGAAGCAGCAGGCACCAAATGGAACTTCTTAGGCTTCAAGCCCGGTTTGGTCGGTGGACACTGCATTGGCGTCGACCCTTATTACCTTGCCCAGAAAGCGCAGGAACACGGCTATCACCCCGAGATTATCTTAGCCGGCCGTCGGTTGAACGATTCCATGGGCGGGTATGTCGCCTCTCAGGTCGTCAAATGCATGATTAAGAAAGGAATCAACGTCAATGAAGCCCAGGTCCTGATGCTAGGCATCACGTTCAAAGAGAACTGCCCCGATGTGCGTAACACCAAGATCGTCGACGTCGTACGCGCTTTAGAAGATTATGGCGTAAAGGTATCCATCTACGATCCCTGGGCCAATCCCGCAGAAGTGAAACACGAATATGGATTAGATTGCTGCGCAGATCTTGCTGAAACTAAAGTTGACGGCTCTACAGATGCAGAAGAACAAAAAAACAAGAAAACAAAAATGCAACAATACGATGCCATCGTCCTTGGCGTTGCCCATAAGGAGTTCTTGGATTTGGATCTGGAGGCGTTGAAAAAGGAGAAAGCCATTGTGTATGATGTAAAAGGTATTTTAGCTGATTGTGATTCCCGGTTGTAATTGTAATTGTTTTTTCGCCATTTGTTTTTTCGGTCTTTCGCAGTAGCACGAAAAAGCGGAAACACAAAATCACAGAAAAACAAAAAAAACCAGAAACACAAAAAAACAAAATCACAAAAAAACAGGAAGCTATTGCGTGTTTTTCATTCTTAATGTATTTTCACCAATATTGTAAGCATGCACTGAAGCAGGTACAAACGTGAAGTTGATGTCACGTGTCGTTTTTGTGTCCTGTTTGTCTATCGTCGTCACTAGCGCGTTCCCAAACTGGTTCGCTCTACAAAATTGTATTAAACTAGTTAAGTCCTGAGGCATTTCAAAATAGCGGTTACTCCATTTAACCTCTACACCCCAGACCGGTTTAAACTTTTTATCATCTACCAATACCAAATCCACTTCACCTTCTGATCTTCCCTCTTTCCATCTGGCATAAGTTAAATCCAGATTTTCACGATGCATCCATTGGGATAAAATAGCAGTTTCTACCATATTTCCCATTTCATTATCAGTCGCCTTTACTGGGGAAAATAATGCCGTCCGGAGTGACGGATTGGTCAGATAAACCTTGAAACTCGTCACTCTTTTCAACCGTTTGGCGTTGATATCTACCTTGTTCAATACTTTAATTAAAAAAGCAGCTTCTAAATATTCCAGATACTTCTTTAAGGTTTCTTTCTGTATACCACTTTCTTTTGACATCGCCTCGTACGAAAATTCATTTCCCGTATTATAAGCAATATAGGTAAAAAAGCGATTCAGCTCCTGTACGTCTTTTATGCCATACAAACTGGGCAAGTCGCGCAACAAAACTTTATCGACAATATCATTTTTTACATAGCGCCCCATGTCTTTTTGGATTCTTTCCGACAATACCACCTCGGGATACCCTCCAAAATTGAGATACTGTAAAAATTCATCATTGAATTCATGTATATTCATAGGAAGGTAATACGTAATTTGCTTACCACCATACTGAATACTACTTTTCTGAATGAGGTGATTTTTATCCTTCAGGTGAATAAACTCCTGAAAAGTAAGTGGTGGCAACATAAAATCAGTAAACCTTCCTGCTCCACTCTCTGTACTGTGCCATTTCAGTGCGGCAGCAGCCGAACCCGAGACAACAAATTTTGTGTTAGGATACGAATCGACCAACACCTTAAGGTGACGTTCCCAGTCTTTTAGGTACTGTATTTCATCAAAAAAGACAAAGCAATTTTTAAGACTTTCCACCTTAACCGATGCTTTGCACAAATCGAGGATTTCCTGAAGACCCAAATTTACATAAATCGGATTGTCAATACCTACAAAAAAAATACGTTGCGGATTGATGTTTTCTTGTATCAACTGATCGATGCTGTGATACATCATCACCGTCTTTCCGACACGCCTTGGCCCCATGAGCACGACTGCACGTCGAACTTCTGTCTCTGCCACAAACGGGAAGAACAAATCGAAATACAAACGTTTAGACATCTCTTTGTACAGTTCGGGAATTTCCTGGGTTATCCACCAAGGATTCTCATATTGCAAACGCTCGATAATTTTTTCCGATGGAATAATTCTTGGATTCGCCATTTATATGCTTATTTGAACAAATGTACAAAAATAAATGCATTATATATTGCTTATTTAAACATTATTGTATATATAAGTGTTATGTATGGTTTAAATGTTCTTATTTCAACATGGAGTAATATCTTTTCGCTATTTGTTTTTTTTCGTATTTCGCTTGGGGAATGGGGTTACATTCATAGTTATAGGGTTACTGAGGTTATGAGATTACGATGGTTACAAGGTTACAGACCACGTTTTTTTCAGTAGCACAAAAAAGCAGAAAAGCAAAAAAACAAAACCACAAAAGACCAGAAATACAGAAACACAAAAAACCGTTATCGTAACCTATATTACCGTAACCGGCATTACGATAAATTTGTATCTTTGCATAAACCCATAGCACATGCAAAAGTTCTACAACAGAGAAAAAGAATCAGCCTTATTAAAAGATATTGAGCAAAAAGCGCAGCAATCTGCACAGATGACCTTTGTCGTCGGCCGTCGGCGCATTGGAAAAACTCTTTTACTCACTACTGTTTTTGCGCAGTCTACCACCCTTTATTTTTTTGTGGAAAAGAAAAACGAATCACTTTTATGCGAAGAGTTCACAGTAGAAATCCAGGATAAGCTTGGGGTAAGCATTTACGGGCAATTGCAGACTTTCAAGGCTGTTTTTGGTTATTTGATGGACCTATCGCAGAGCCGGCATTTCACCTTAATCATTGACGAATTTCAGGAGTTTAACACCATAAACCCGTCGGTTTACAGTGAGATGCAAAATGTGTGGGACAAACACAAATCGGATAGTAAGCTCAATCTGATTCTATGCGGTTCGATTTATTCCCTTATGCACAAGATTTTTGAAGACAGCAAAGAACCCCTGTTTGGTCGGGCTACAGCAAAATTACATGTGCGTGCATTTGATATTCCCACGCTGAAAGAAATTCTTACTGATTTTTACCCACCATATTCCAAGGAAGATCTGTTGGCGTTTTACCTATTTACCGGAGGTGTAGCCAAGTATGTCGAACTGTTGGTTTCAGCGAGAGCCTTTACCAAAAAGCAGATTATTGACGCGATTTTTTCGGAGAACTCTTTGTTTCTGACGGAAGGACGCAATGTGTTAATTGATGAATTCGGTAAAGATTACACCACTTATTTTTCGGTCCTGATGCTCATTGCCTCCTCCAAGACATCACGTACCGAGATGGAATCCATTCTTAATATGAATTTGGGCGGATTTTTAGACCGATTAGAAAAAGATTTCGGTCTTATCACCAAAGTACGTCCGATATTAGCAAAGCCTTCCGGCAGAGTCGTCAAGTATCGGATAAACGATAACTTTTTGAGCTTTTGGTTCCGCTTCATCTTCAAGTACAGAGGTGCTGTTGAGATTGGGAATTTCACCTATCTGAAGACCCTGGTTGAACGTGATTATCAGACCTATAGCGGGCTTATTCTCGAGCGTTATTTCCGGGAAAAAATGATTGCCGAAGAAAATCTGTCACAGATCGGCTCCTATTGGGAAAGAGACAATAAAAGCGAAATCGACATTGTGGCGCTCAACGAATATGAAAAGACAGCCATCATCGCTGAGGTAAAGCGCAACGGCGATAAAATCAATTTGGATCAACTCCGACAGAAATCGGTGAATCTGCTGCACCAATTGAATGGCTATCGTGTCGAATATCGTGGGTTGTCACTCGATGATATGTAAGCTTTGAAAAGAGACACTCCAGTATTTGTCGTGATTTATGGACGAAGACGATGCGGGGAATCTAGACTCATTCGTCACGTTCTACAATCAGAAGACCTCTATTTTATCACTGATTGCATCAGGCTGTCACCGGTTATCCGAAATTGCCTCTCGTCTGGAAAAACCAGCGACCAACTTAGCCGCTCCTTTGGACAAATTAATTCAGTTGGGGTATATTAAAAGAGAGATCCCCTTTGGCGAAAATCCCCGCACTAGTAAAAAGAGTCTGTATTTGTTTTTTCGGTTTTTCGCTTGGGTGAGATGATAAAGTTCGCAGAAAAGCAAAAAAGCAAAAACACAAAAAAGCAGAAACACAAAAACACAGAAAAACAAAAGACCTGTTTTTTCGGACTTTATAGGTAGCATAGGACTTTAGGAGCCTGTTAGGGAACAAATATTAAAATTACTGATCAAGGAACTCACCGACGCAGGTTATCTCCTCCGTGAGCAGAATGATCAAAAGATCATCTACCGGGCCAATACAGCGCATACGCTGTTTTCTTCGCTACAAGGACTCATACACCATTTTTTAGGCATAGATAAATTCGTTGATCGTGTATTCGAGCGGGCCGGAGATGTCGAAGAAGTCGCCTTGTTGGGCGATTAAAAGACCAGAGACACTGCAAAAACCAAAACTACCTTGAAAAACTTGTATATATGAGGAGGTTTGTCTTGAAAAAGTCGCGTTCTTGAGTAGAAACCGATCAGACAGCCGTCTGTTTATATTTAATTTTATAGATGTATTTATAATGCATACACATTGATTTTTTTAAACAATACGTATTTTTTTGTTTAAATAAAATAGTATTTTTGTATTATGAGTACAGAAAATTTGTCAAAAATAAACCTCTTGTTACAGTCTCAACCACAAGGTGTTGTTTTTACGAGTTCATGGATGGCAGAGAACGGCTACAGTTTTGAATTACAGAGACAGTACAGGAAGAGTAACTGGTTCGAATCCATCGGTACCGGTGCTATGGTCAGGACAGGTGATCAGGTTACAATCGAAGGGGCGTTGCTTGCTTTACAGCGTCAACTTGAGCTCAATGTACATATCGGAGGGAAGTCTGCACTCGGAATCCATGGAAAAGCCCACTATCTCCATCTGCATCAGCAAAAAATGATTTTATTCGGTCCACTCCGGGAAACTCTTCCAAAATGGTTTGTCAATTACGAAGGCTGGAAAGGCAAATTTACGTTCATACAAACGGATTTCTTACCTACAGGTCTCGGGGTGGTCGATTTCAATTATAACGGTTATATGATCCGCATATCTTCACCTTTGAGATCTATCATGGAGTGTCTCTATCTTGCACCCAAAGAACAGTCTCTTATTGAATGTTATGAAATCCTAGAGGGGCTGAACAATCTGCGTCCTCAACATGTACAGGAATTACTGGAAAGGTGTAGTTCTGTAAAGGTGAAGCGGCTATTCTTATATATGGCTGATAAGGTTAACCATAACTGGTTTAAATACTTGCAGTACGATAAGGTCGACTTAGGTAAAGGCAAAAGGAGTATAGTGCCAAATGGAATATACAATGCGAAATATCAAATAACAGTGCCAAAAGAATTGGAAAGAAATGAAAAAGGAATATAGAGAACAAGTAAGGCTGTTGTTAGACGTATTGCCATTTGTGGGAGAAGAGAGGAAATTGGCACTGCATGGTGGGACAGCCATAAACCTGTTTGTACGGAATATGCCACGGCTGTCGGTAGATATAGACCTCACCTATATTCCAGTAGAAGATAGGGAAACAACACTTGGTAATATAAGAGAAATTTTATTACGATTGAAACGTCGAATGGAGACGAATTTGATTCAATTGTCAATCGAACCTAAACCGGAACTCGGAAAACTATTCATATCCAGCGAGGGTTCATCTTTTGTCTCTTAGGGAGTGAACGGCCGATCTATCGCTTTTTCGCTATTCGGCTTTTCGCAGTAGCACAAAAAAGCAAAAACACAAAAAAACAAAATCACAAAAAAGCAGAAAAACAAAAGACCTGTTTTTTCGGACTTTATAGGTAGCACAGGACTTTAGGAGCCCGTTAGGAACAAATATTTGCAAATTAAAAACCAAACGAGTACTTTTGTTGCTCTCAATGCAATAAAGAACCATGTTGAACGCACTGATCACCTCTAAGACTCGCCTAAAATTACTGATCAAGTTTTTTGTGTCGGCTAGCAATAGCGGGTATCTGCGGGGTATTGCCGGGGAATTCAATGAGTCGACGAATGCCATCCGCAAGGAACTCAACCAGCTCACCGACGCAGGTTATCTCCTCCGTGAGCAGAATGATCAAAAGATCATCTACCGGGCCAATACAGCGCATACGCTGTTCTCTTCGCTACAAGGACTCATACACCATTTTTTAGGCATAGATAAATTCGTTGATCGTGTATTCGAGCGGGCAGGAGATGTCGAAGAAGTCGCATTATTGGGCGATTATGCCAAAGGAATCGATTCAGGACATCTGGAAGTACTCGTCATGGGCGAAAAATTAGATAAGGACTATCTAGAGGAGGTTGCCGAAAAGGCCGCAAAGCTGATTAAAAAGAAAATAACGGTCTATACGTGGAAACCCGATGAGCAGCAAGCCAAAATTGTATTGTTTAAGCGAGAAGAGTAACCATGGAAACCAACCGTATAGAAAATAAAGCAATGATGCGTATTTACCGTGATTTGGAAATGGTAGAACAGTTGGGCTCAGGATTGCCTCGTATATTGCAAGCCTATGGAGAAGAATGTTTTTACTTCTCCGAAAATTACATACGGATGAGCTTTCCGGCGATCTCACTCCATCTAACACAACGGACGGTACAAAGGTACTTAAAGCAGTTACAAGCAAAAGGTATCATAGAACGTATTGGCTCCGGTATTCATCGCATACAGAAAATATGTAAAGGCTATTGGAAAGTAAAGGAGTGACTGAAAATATATGAAAGGAATAATACTCGCCGGTGGATCCGGCACACGCTTACACCCGTTGACGCTGGCCGTCAGCAAACAGCTGATGCCCGTTTACGACAAGCCGATGATCTATTATCCCCTATCCACGCTGATGCTGGCGGGGATCAACGAGATTCTGATCATCTCGACACCACCCGACCAGCCCCATTTCCGGAAGCTGCTGGGCGATGGCAGGCGCATCGGATGCCGCTTCGAATATGCCGAGCAGGCAGCGCCCAATGGGCTGGCACAAGCCTTCGTCATTGGCGAAGAGTTTATCGGATCAGACAAGGTAGCTTTAGTGCTGGGAGATAACATCTTCTACGGTAGCGGTATGTCGAAGCTTCTGCAGGAAGCCACACGGCAGTCCGGTGGTGTCGTCTTTGCCTACCCCGTACAAGACCCCGAGCGCTATGGTGTCGTCGAGTTTGATGGCAACAAGACAGTCGTCTCTATTGAAGAGAAGCCCGCACAGCCAAAATCCAACTATGCCGTGCCGGGACTTTATTTCTACGACAATGATGTGGTCCAGATTGCGAAGAACATACAACCCTCAGCACGGGGTGAATATGAGATTACCGACGTCAACAAAGAATACCTCAAGCAAGGCAGGCTCAAGGTAGGCGTCTTCGACCGGGGTACCGCCGGCTGGATACGGGAACGTTCAGCTCGCTGATGCAGGCAGGGCAGTTTGTGCAGGTCATCGAGCAGCGGCAGGGGTTGAAGATTGGTGCTATTGAGGAAGTACGTATCGTATGGGATATATCGACAGGGAGCAGTTGTTAGAGATTGCTGAACCCTTGTGTAAGAGCGGTTATGGAGAGTATTTGAAGAGGGTAGTTAAATAAATATTTGAAATTTAACAATATAATCATAGAAAAGGCGTAATATTATATCGCCATTATTAGCAACTATGAAAAGGATAAATAGAATATGCTGTATAGGCGCTGGTTACGTAGGAGGACCTACCATGTCTGTTATTGTCCAAAGAAATCCGCATATTCAGGTAACGGTAGTTGATCTCAATCAAGAGCGTATGGCTGCGTGGAAGTATGCCGATATCGTCTCTTTTTAAGTACCGTCGAATATATAATAGTAATTTCACAAATATAGTAAAATGAGTTATACAGAGGAGGAGATTGCAAAAGCGAGCTGGTCTCAAGAGATTAAACCAACATCGAGTCTATTGGATTTAAATCTCAAAGAAGTGTGGAGGTATAGGGATTTGGTTCTTTTATTAGTCAAAAGGGACTTTGTTACCTATTTTAAACAAACGATATTAGGCCCTGTTTGGTTTTTTGTAAATCCTATATTTACCACTATTATATTTACGTTTGTCTTTGGCAATATAGCAAAGATATCTACTGATGATGCGCCACAAGCAGCATTTTATCTTTCGGGGATTATCCTTTGGAATTATTTTTCTACAAGCTTGACGGCTACAGCTAATGTCTTTACTACCAATGCGAATATATTTGGTAAGGTCTATTTCCCGAGATTGATCATGCCACTTGCTATTGTTGTTTCCAATCTTATGCAATTTAGTGTGCAATTCTTATTGTTTATATCTGTGGTGCTTTATTATACCTTCATGGGGAATATACAGCCTAATCTATGGATATTGATGACACCGGTTTTGATCGTGTTGATGGTGGCTTTTGCTTTGGGAGCAGGCATGATATTATCTAGCCTAACCACAAAGTATAAGGACGTTTCCATGTTGCTAGGTCTTGGTGTACAGTTGTTTATGTATGCTACGCCAGTGATATACCCTATGTCGGCTATACCAGAAAAGCTTAAAGCTATTGTCGCACTCAATCCTCTTTCTGGGATTTTTGAGTGTTTTAAATATGCTTATTTAGGGGTTGGAGACTTTAATGCAGATATGTTGATCTATTCTGCATCATTTATTAGTGTATTATTAGTTATGGGTGCCATTTTCTTTAATAAAGCACAAAGAGGCTTTATGGACACAATTTAATTGTAATCTCAAAAAGATTTAATCACGTAACAGTAGATATGAATGATATAATATTAAAAGCAGAAAATGTATCAAAGCAGTACAGATTAGGAAAGGTTGGGACAGGTACATTGAGTCATGACCTTAATCGTTTATGGCACAGAATGCGTGGAAAGGAAGACCCATATTTAAAAATAGGAGAGGTAAACGACCGTGCTCAAAAAGGCTCCTCGGATTATGTGTGGGCGTTAAAAGATGTTAATTTTGAAATTCAACAGGGTGATGCTGTGGGGATTATAGGTAGGAACGGCGCGGGTAAATCTACTTTGTTGAAATTGCTGTCTCGTGTCACTAAACCCACAACAGGAAGCATTCGGTATAAAGGTAGAATTGCTTCTTTATTGGAGGTTGGCACAGGTTTTCACCCGGAGATGACGGGAAGAGAAAATATCTATTTGAATGGAGCTATTTTAGGAATGACCCGTAAAGAAATTAACCGAAAATTTGATGAAATCGTAGATTTTTCTGGCGTTGAACGCTATATTGATACGCCAGTCAAGCGTTATTCATCGGGTATGTATGTTAGGTTGGCGTTTGCGGTGGCAGCTCATCTAGAATCGGAGATATTAATCGTGGATGAGGTGCTGGCAGTAGGTGACGCAGAGTTTCAGAAAAAGTGTCTGGGCAAAATGGGGGATGTCTCCAAAGGTGAAGGAAGGACGGTATTGTTTGTGAGCCATAACATGGCGGCGGTGAAGACTCTGTGTAATCAAGGTGTCCTAATGCGGAATGGAACTATTGCGAGCCAAGGAAATATTCAAAAAGTATTGGATCGTTATGTTTCATCTGATTCAAAATCTATAAATGTGTTCACCTATATAGAAGACAAGGCAAAAGAGGTACAAATAATTGGTGTACGAATGGTCAGCAAAGATGGGGTTGTTAATAAAGAATTTGCACATGATGAGCAAATAAAATTTGAGATCAAAATTTTGTGCCGGAAATACCAAAATCAGATGAGGGTTAATGTGGCCATTTTAGATTGTTACGATAATGTATTGTTTATTAATAGATTTAATTTAAAAGAAGGTTTAAATGAATTTATAGCAACGTTAAATGGAAGTGTATTAATTGCTGGTGTTTATAAATTGTCTGTAGCAGTAGATGTGCCAAATATAGGATTATTTGATTTTATTGATGGTGGGGTAAGGTTTGAAATTGTAGACACAGGAGATCAGATTAGAATAAATGGTGATACGAATAACGGTATTATTGTCTCTCCTTTAATTTGGCAGTAATTATGTCTGAATATAAGAAAAAGAATGTATTAATTCTTTCGACTAATGATACAAATGGTGCAGGAGATGCTATGGTTAAGATTTCAGAAATTTTAACCTCCATGTCTTACAATGTTTGTATGGTAGTTAAACATAAAACATCAACACATGATTTTGTAAAGCCTTATAAAAATACGCGCATCTTAGAAGTTTTGCTCTCCAGATTTATTAATAGAATTAAAGATAAAGTACCTTTATTGCGGGTAAAATCTGTATTAAAAACAGATCACAAATATCTTTTTCTTAGTAGTGATGAGTCAAGAAAGAATATTGATGTTAACAACTTTTTTAATGACATAGAGTTTGTTCCAGATTTTATTTTTGTTGGGTTAATTTTTGGGTTTTTAAACACTACAGATGTTAAAAATATAGCGTTAAAATCATGCGCCAAGGTTTTTAACATAACTGTAGATATGAATCATTTTACTGGAGGATGTCATTATGCTTGGGATTGTCGTGGATATGAAGATACCTGTGAAAATTGTCCTGCAATAATCGATCGTAGATTAAAGTATATTGCTTCTAGAAATTTAAAGATTAAGCAGCATAATGCTAAATTGGCCGATTTTAATATTGTTGCTGGATCTGGACTGACTTTGTTACAGGCAAAAAAATCTCAGATATATAAACATCAACTAACTATTGAGAATTTAAATTCGGTTATTGATACCGATATTATGAATGATAGGACAAGAGAAGAGGCTAGAAAAATATTCAAATTTGATGAAAATAAATTCTATATATTATGTGGAGCATATTATGTTAACGATGAAAGAAAGGGTTTTAAATACCTATATGAAGCATTGAATAAATTACATCATTTATTAGATGAGCATAACAAAGAAAGAGTGGTTTTATTGGTAGTCTCTAAATTTAAGGATGAAAGTGTTTTCAGTGACTTGAAATTTGAAAGAGCATTTATTCCTTTTATTAAAGACTATAGATTATTGTCTTTATTATACCAAGCTTCAAACTTGTTTGTAAATACTTCTATTGAAGATTCTGGTCCTATGATGGTGTCGGAAGCCCTAGCGTGTGGCACACCCGTAGTGGGCTTTGATACAGGTATACTAGTCAATATGGTCGTAAATGCTAAAAATGGTTTTAAGGTTCCTGTTAAAGATACTAGCGCTTTAGCTGAAAGTATATACAAAATTATTCAGTTGCGTAAAGAAGAGTATAAAGAATATTCAAATTATGCAGTTCAGATGGTCGAAAAGTATTCATCGTTTGAATATGCAAAGAAAATATTTAATAAAATTCTAGCTTAATGAATGTTGTAAGAAAATTGTACGGTAAGCAAATTTCAGGTTTAGGGCTATCGATCTTTCGAATTGTTTATTCGCTCGTTTTACTCGCTGAAATCTGTCAGTTTTATTATTTCAGACATTTGATTTTTGACAAAATACCTTATTTGGATAAAGCTGAAATTAACTTTGGAATTCCAATTGTAATTTGGGGAATTTCCGTGTTTTTTATCCTGATCGGGGCATTTACTCGTTTTGCTACTATTATCAATTACTTACTCTCGCTTATCCTGATTGGTAGTATCAATACCTTCGAATATCATATGTTTTATGCCTATATGGGGATTAACTTTTTATTGATATTTCTTCCTGTTTCCCGTAATCTGTCTTTGGATAGACTATTTGTAAAATTTAAGTATTCTAACACACGTTATGCTTATAATCCTCCAACCGAGGTGAGTGTCCTGTCGTATTATGTACCCGTTCTTTTGGGGATTGCTTTTGTGTATTTCGATTCTGTTTTTTTTAAGCTTTCATCTAGCTTTTGGAGAGAGGGCTTAGGTTTATGGCTACCAAGCTCGGTTCCACAAACAGCATTTATTTCGCTAAATTGGCTGATGAATCAAAAATATTTGGTTCTTGGTTTAGGGTATATAGCATTATTGTTCGAAGCTGCGTTCCTATTTATTTTCTTTAGAAAAAAATGGCGAGTTCTTTCGTTAGTTATAGGAATAGGGCTGCATTTAGGGATTTTGATTTGCTACCCAATTCCTTGGTTTGCATTGGGCATGTGCAGCATATACCTTTTAATGGCTCCTGTAAGCTGGTGGGAAAAGTTGTTTAGGCGAAATCAACAACCTTCACCGAAAATTACTTTTTATTACGATGGAGAATGTCCCTTGTGTAATCGTACCAAAATTTTGATTCAACATTTTGATATATGGAAAAAAGTAGAGTTCAAAACTGTTCAGTCGTATGCTGAACAAAATCCTTTGCTGGAAAGCATCTCTTATGAAACTTTATTGGATAACATTTACTCGATTAAAAAGGGTAAGATTTATAAGGGGTTGGATACGTATATTCAGGTTCTAGCCAGCATGGGGTATACAAAACCCCTAAGTTGGTTACTTCGTGTTCCCGGGATTTATCACGTTGGTAAAATGGTGTATCGATTTGTTGCAGATAATAGAACGACAGAGCGTTGTACCGAGGAAAATTGTGGTTATACGCCTCCTGTTCTCCCACCTAAAGAAGACGAACTCAAATTATTGAAGAATTTTAGGCTAAAAGATTTAAAAATTGGCTTGATTACATATGGTGTAGGTACTATGATCGTATTACAAATCATCGTTTCTTACAATTCGCCGTTGAACAAAGTTATCCGTGACAAAATAGGACTCGGTCGAACTTCTTTTAACCATTTGTTGGAAGGAGTGTCTTACAAAATAAATAAAATTACTAAAGTCTCCTTAGGAATAACAGGTCACGATGTATTCATGGATTATCACTTTAGCGAATATAATCATCTAATTTCGGTCGTTTATTTAGATAGAGATTCAAATAAACAAATTTGGCTACCTATAATGGATAGAGATGGTACTCCCGGCAATTACTTATCGGGTCCTATTTGGGCTAAATGGTCTTTCCGCGTCGATCACAATAAAATCAACCAAGCGAATTTAGAAAAGGGAATCCGTGACTTTACTGCTTTTTGGGCAGCGAAAAATGGAGTAGATTTAAGCGATGCAGAATTTATTGTCAAACTAAAAAAGGTAGAAACCCCACATAGCTGGGAAAAAGACTTCCTCAAAAGACAAATGGAACAACCTTGGCAAGATATAGGTTTGGCCGTTTGGAAAGATAAGCAATACAGAATAGAAATACCGGAAGTCGAAAAATTATAGCCATGAAGATACTTGTTGTAGGCACGAACAGTATATTGTCGCGAGCTATCTTACGGCAGCATCCTTCTGATGAAGTAGATGGTTTGTATCATTCGATTCCATCAGTATGGTTTGTGAACCAATTTTCGCTATCGGCCTTGGAAAAACTCGAAGACGTTTATGATGTTGTATATATTGTCAGCGCATGGATTAGTGATGATTTATCAGATTCGCAGAAGTTGTTTAACGTGAATATAGAATTGGTCCGAAGACTATGTAATCAGTTTTCTAATGCTAAAATAGTTTATTTTTCAACAGTAGCGGTCTATGATGGGTTAAGCGACACAACCATTGATGAAACGACTCCAGTATCGCCGTCATCCATATATGGGATAAGTAAGCTGTGGGCCGAAAAAGTTGTTTCGGAACACAAGAAGTTCATCATTGTACGAGTTTCATCTATGTATGGGATCGGAATGAAAAATGAGACTTTCTTGCCAAGAATAATTGATGATGCTTTGTCCGATAAAAAAATCAGGCTGGTTGGTAACGGAGCGAGAAAACAAAATTATATTTGTGTGAATGATATAGCGGTCTTGGCGAAGAAATTGGCACTATTGGATGAAAATAAAATACAGCTAGCCATTGCTGAAGAGAATTACAGCAATGCCCAGGTAGCTGAGATGATTCAAAAGGAAACAGGGTGTGAGATAATTTATGAAGGAGTTGATAGTGCTCGTTCTGTTGAATATAAACAAGATACATTTCCGTATTCAGAATATAATTTGACCCACTTAGAGCAGGGAATTAAAGAATTAATAGCATGGAAAAAAAGACAGTTTTAGTTACGGGAATAGGAGGTAATGTCGGACAGGGAATTATGCGGAATATACTTAAAACGGGATTCCCTATTCGTATAGTAGGGTGCAATGTAACTAATTTTTCAGCGGGCAATCATCTTTGCGATGCTTTTTATAAAGTACCGTATGCGATGGAAGAAAGTTATATCGAACAGATCAATAAGATTGTCCTAGCAGAGGCTGTTGACCTGATTATACCATCTACAGATTACGAAGTTTATTATCTGGCTTTAAATAGAGCAAAGCTCAAAGGCGAGGTTGTAGTAAGTGAATTGGAAACGGCTCAGACGTATCTCGACAAATATATTTCTTATATGTTCCATAAAGAGCATAGCCTTCCATTTGCAGAAGCCTATCTGCCTAAGAATTATCCGACGGGAAAATTTGATGACACCATTGTGAAGCCGAGAGAAGGAAGAGGTTCTCGCGGAATACATATCAATCCGGCAGATATAACCGGGTTCGATGATAGTTATATGGTACAAAAGCTAATCAAGGGGAAGGAAATTACGACAGCTTTTTATGTCAATAAGAGCAATGAATTGCATGGTTTTATTACCCTCGAACGCAAATTGGATAATGGAGCTACGAACGAGTGTTTCGTGAACCGTGATTATGATAAGAAATTAAAACAAATTCTGATAAAGATGATCGCGGTCAATCGGTTCAAGGGAAGTGCCAATCTGCAATCGATTGTCGATGATGAGGGAAATATTGTTCCTTTTGAAATAAACTGTAGGATTTCAGGAACCAATTCCATTCGCTCCAATTTTGGTTTTGAAGATGTAAGATATACATTAGAAGAATATTTATACAATTTAGAGCCTACTAATGTGCAGGTGACTGAAGGAAGCGCGGTGCGAATTTTGATGGATGTCATTTATCCAAAGCAACGAGATCTTTCCAAACTAAAAGATAATTCCTTTGAACATTTTATTTTTTAGTATATGAGAATACTATTGTTTGATGCCGCTAATACTTTGATTCATAAGCCAACGCTTTGGGATAGGATACAGGAGGTTTTGACTGCTCATGATTATGAGGTGGACAGACAAGAACTGAAGAAGCGTCATAAGCTCCTTTCGGAGGTGATTAACTTTCCGGACAGGACTTCTAAAGATTTCTATCGTGATTTTAATACGGAACTTTTGCTGAGCTTAGGTATTCTTCCTACAGAAGAATTACTGGAGGATCTGTTTAGCAACTGTACATATCAGCCTTGGCAAGCCTTTGATGACTGCCAATATCTATTTGAATTGAATATCCGTAAAGCTATTCTTTCCAATTTTAATTCCTCCTTATCTGATCTGATTGGGGCATTGATCGGGCAGGATGTATTTGACGAGATTATTATTTCAGAAACAGAAAAAGTAAGAAAGCCTAGTTTGGAGTTTTATCAGATAGCCATTGATCGGTTAGATGTTGATCCCAGTGAGGTTTTGTACATAGGCGATTCTTTGAAGCTGGATTTTATTCCGGCGAAGACTTTGGGTATGAATACCTTGTTAATTGATCGTGACGGAATATACCGTTATCCCGCGCATAAGATTTCCAGTTTTAAAGAATTAAAAAACCATATATGAAGCGTATCGCTATCGTCGGATCAGGACACTTAGGGCAGCAGATCGCGTATCATATCTATCAGGATACGCAGGACAAAGTAGTGGCTTTCTTTGACGACTTTCAGGTTAAGGGAACTATGATGCATGGGATTCCTGTAATCGGAGGAAATGATACCGTTACAGCGGAATATGCTAAGCATACATTTGATGCTGTTTTGATTGCTGTAGGGTATAATCATATGGCATTTCGCAAACAGATATTTGAAAATCTGAGTGATAACGTTCCTTTCTATACATTTATACATTCTTCTGTTTATATGGATAAGTCTGTCAAGATAGGAAAAGGTAGTGTTATTTATCCCGGTTGTCTGATCGATCAATATGTAGAGATAGGAGACAATGTGCTCATGAATGTTTCTGGGACTGTTGCTCATGATTCAAAAATCGGAAACCATTGCTTTTTGTCACCATCCGTGGCGATAGCAGGATTTGTCAACATGGATGAACAATGTGTGGTCGGGATAAATGCAACGATTATAGATAATATATCCGTAGCCGCCCAAACACAGATTGGCGGCGGAACGGTAGTGATTAAAAGTATAGAACAGCCCGGACTCTATGTAGGGAATCCGGCAAGATTTATAAGATAATATGATACCATTCAATAAACCATTTATCATCGGGAAAGAGCTGAAATATATAGAAGAAGCTGTCAAAAGTGGAAAAATTTCAGGTGATGGCATCTTTACGAAAAAATGTCAGGAATTTTTTCAGAACAGGTATAGTTTTTCAAAAGTTTTATTGACAACTTCTTGTACCGATGCATTGGAAATGGCGGCTATTCTTTGTGATATTAAAGAAGGTGATGAAGTGATAGTTCCAAGCTATACTTTTGTTTCTTCTGCCAATGCTTTTGCACTAAGGGGGGCGAAGTTGGTTTTTGCTGACTCTTGTTCGGACAATCCCAATGTAGATCCTGAAGAGATTGATCGATTGATTACGGATAAAACCAAAGTGATTGTTCCTGTTCATTATGCTGGAGTAGCTTGCGATATGGAAGCTATTATGTCTCTTGCAGAGAAGTATAATCTATTTGTGGTCGAGGATGCGGCGCAGGCTATTGATAGTTATTATACGTTTTCGGACGGCACAAAAAAAGCATTGGGATCCATTGGGCATTTTGGAAGCTTTTCCTTTCACGAAACCAAAAATATCATTGCAGGTGAAGGGGGGATGTTGGTAATTAATGATGAACGATTTTTTGAACGAGCGGAAATCATCCGTGAAAAAGGAACCAATAGGAGTGCATTTTTCCGTGGTGAAGTAAATAAATACGGTTGGGTCGATATTGGCTCATCTTTTTTGCCATCAGAGATTATATCGGCTTTTTTGTATGGACAGTTGGAGCATTTGGAAGAGATACAGGCTAGAAGAATAGCGATTTGGGATCGTTATTACGATGGATTAAAGTATTTGGCTGAGGAAGGCTTTTTACAATTGCCCCTCATTCCTGACTATGCAAGTAACAATGCACATATGTTTTATATGGTATGTAGAAGCTACGAGGAGCGTACAGCATTGATCCAGTTTATGAAAGAACAGGATATACACCCAGTGTTTCATTATTTGAGCTTAAATAAAAGTGACTATTTTTTGAAAGATAATATGGAGGTGGATATTATTAACTCTGATTATTTTACGGATTGTTTGTTAAGATTGCCGTTTTATTATGATCTGAATGAAGAACAAATCGATAAAATAGTTAATGAAATTAAGGAGTTTTATAAAATAGAATCAAATTTCAGTTAAAATAATTTAGTTATGTCAGATATAAAGCCTTTAGCATTTTATTTGCCACAGTATCATCCTATACCTCAAAATGACGAATGGTGGGGCAAAGGATTCACAGAGTGGACGAATGTCGGAAAAGCCAAGCCTTTGTTTAAGGGGCATAAACAGCCTAAAGTACCGGCCGATTTAGGTTATTATGATTTGCGTGTTCCTGAGGTTAGGGAGCAACAGGCAAATATGGCGAAAGAATATGGTGTCTACGGATTCATATACTATCACTACTGGTTTGGTAATGGGAAGCAAGTTTTGGAGCGTATTGCTAATGAGGTATTGGCCACCGGTAAACCTGATTTCCCATTTTGTTTTTGTTGGGCAAACGAAACTTGGTCTGGTATTTGGCATGGTTTGACCAATAGAATATTAGTCGAGCAAACTTATCCAATGGATGAGGATATTGTTAATCATTTTAATTATCTATTATCATTTTTCAAAGACGATCGATATATTAAAGTGGACGGGAAGCCGTTGCTAATGATTTACGATATAGAAAAAATAGCTGCTCAAGCACCTACTTATATAGCTGAGCTAAATAAATTGGCAATCGCTAATGGCTTAAAAGGAATTTACTTCTGTGCTAGTAATAAGAATCCAGATAATTTAGATTTTAAACAGATGGGGGTTGACGCAAAAGTATCCAATGCATTTCAAAAAGCGTGGACATCCCGCCTTTTAACAAATACTCGTGGCTCGTTTTATACTAAGGTTATTAGAAGAATAAAATATGAATTGGCAAAAATAGCTAGAGACTCCGAGGTTTGTGTCAATGATGCAAGCATAATCGTTAAGGAAATGGAATTTATAAAAACCAATGTGCCGACATTTCCATGTATAATCGCTAATTGGGATAATACGCCTAGGAGCGGCTATAGAGGTCTAATATTGAAAAATACGACACCAAAGCTGTTTTTAGAACAATTAAAAAAATCTGAGGAATTTTTAATTCAACATGCTATTGAACCTTCTTTCGTTATATTAAAGTCGTGGAATGAATGGGCCGAAGGAAATATGTTGGAGCCTGATATGGAAAATGGTTATTCATATTTAAACGTTTTAAAAGCATTTATAAATCGAAATTAATTTCAAATGTTGTATAAAATAAGGACTGAGCATTGACTGTCATGTTAGAAAAAAAAGTTTAAAGACATTTGCGATGATTCATTATGATGCTAATTTATGATACTCAGTATAATAATCCCTGTATATAACGCGGAAGCATATTTAGATGCATGTATTCAATCCATAATTAACCAAACTTTTGTTGATTTTGAATTAGTTTTGGTTGACGACGGTTCTACAGATCTTAGCGGAATGATCTGTGATAAATATGCCACTAAAGATTTACGTATAAAAGTCTTTCATAAAAAAAATGGAGGTGTCAGTTCTGCGAGGAATTTCGGAATTGAGCAGGCATCCGGTAATTGGATTACGTTTGTAGACAGTGATGATCGGGTAGGCGAGAATTATTTGAATGTTTTGGAAAAGAATTGGGGTCAAGCGGATTGTATTTTTGTAGGTATTGATCAAATAGCTTATAATGGGCAGATAAAAGAGATCCGCTTTGAAGAAGCTCCTATATCAACCTTGATGTTTTTTGAAAAATATACCCTTTTTCCTCATTTTTCTGGTCCGTATGGGAAGTTTTATAATTCAGAGATTATTAAAAAGAGAAATGTTAGATTCGATGAACGGCTCCACAACGGAGAAGATGGCTTGTTTAATTTTCAGTATTTGTTTAAAACGAAGCTGATTGCATTTCATAACGAATCCGTCTATTATTACCAGAAGAGAGAAGATAGTTTAAGTAGAAGAGAATTACATATAGAGGATACGTCCTTACTTTTCCATTCGCTTTTAAATGTAATGGAGGCACATCACCTCGACGAAAAAATAATCTCAAGAAACCTAGGGTACGTTGTTTCACTTTATTTCTTTTCAATCCTAAACTCTAGGCTCAAGTTTAAACAGAAAAAGAACATATTGATAAAATTGAGTGGTAGGTTCAAAGACAGAATCATCCAATATTTGCAAGGAACGAAGTATACGCGATTTCTTGGTTTTTTGGTAGATAAGAATCAATATAGTTTGATAGTATTGATTTCCTCGTTACGGAGTAAATTTAAATAATTCATGGGTTACATATAATATCGTCTGAGATGCATCCACATATTAAATATTTGGCAGAAATGCCTAAAACGCTTTTGAAGTATATTTTCAATCAAAGTAAATTTGTTTTTGTTGATGGTTTTCCTCATACCAAGAATTTTGGAGATGCACTAGGAACCCCTATTGTCGAGTTTCTCTCCGGGAAAAAGGTGCTGCCGTCAAAAAATATTTCTAGGTTTGTTTTTCATTCGTTGGGATTTAAGAATTATGCAGTAGTAGGAAGTATTTTGCAATGGGTCAAAAACAATTGTATAGTTTGGGGTGCCGGCTTTATTTCCGATAAAAATTGTGGGAAAATTTCAAAGCCTGCTTCTGTTTTGGCTGTTCGGGGACCAAAGTCCAGAGAAATATATCTCAACCATAATATTCAGTGTCCGGAGATCTACGGTGATCCCGCGTTGTTACTACCACTTATGTATTATCCAAGACATTCCAAAAGATTTAAGTTTGGAATAATTCCACATTATTATGATTACGATCATCCTTGGGTTAGTAAGATGAGGAAAAGAAATGATGTTTTGGTTATAGATCTTATGGTTTTTACCAATTATCAATTGATTGTTGATCAAATTCTGTCTTGTGAAAATATACTCTCGACATCTTTGCATGGTATTATCGTGGCAGATGCATATCGAATTCCTAATTTGCATATTACGTTGTCAGATAAGATTTTTGGGGGCGATTTTAAATTTCAGGACTATTATTTATCCGTCAATAGGAAACAACATATTGCTGTCTCTCCAATATTATTGGATATTGATACTATTGAAATTGAAAAGGAAGATATAAAAATTGATTTGAGAAAGCTGATAGCAATATGTCCGTTTGTGACAAGTGAGAAGAGAGAAGTATTAATAAAAATGATAGAGGATGAAAATAAATTTTTCCATTTGAAAGGGTAATAAAGATGAAAATCAAAATCTTGCATATACAAGAAACGATATCCTCAGGAGGCGTCGAAAGGACACGGTTATCACTTGCGCGGCTTCTAGACAAAGACAGATTTCAACAAAAGATCATCTGCACAAATGCTTCGGGCAATTTAGTGGATAAGATTAGGAATGAAGGGGCTGACGTAATTCCTATAGGTATCTTAAAGCATCCCTTTCAGTGGTCACAGCACAAGAAAGTGCAAAAGATCATAGAAGCGTACAAACCCGATATTGTCCATGGTGCCGTATTTGAAGGAGTCACGATGGCCGCGATTAATGGCTGGCTAAAAAGAGTTCCTTATATTATCATTGAAGAAACGTCAGACCCAAAGAATAGGTCTTGGAAGGGACATATGTTGATGAGATTTTTTTCAAAAACAGCTAATAAAGTGATCGGTGTTTCGGAAAGTGTTACAGAAGAATATCTGAAAGGAAAACTTCGTCTTTCTGCATCAAAAGTAATTACCATCAATAACGGCGTAGCGTTGCCCAGAGAAGTTTCGGCAAATGAGACTCAGGAAGCCCAAATAAAATTTGGTTTCACATTAAATGATTTTGTGATCGGTTCGACGGGTAGAATGTTGCAGGACAGCCATAAGCGTTTTTCGGATTTGATTAAAGCATTTGCACGATTTGCCGAAAACAAAAGCAATGTTAAGTTATTATTGGTAGGCGACGGACCCGAACGGATAAGATATGAAAAACTAACTCATGAATTAGACATTTCGGATAAAGTTGTTTTTGTAGGTTATCAATCAGATACTACCCTGTTTTATCAAATGATGCATGTGTTTGCATTGGTTTCTGCTCGAGAAGCTTTTGGTTTGGTGTTAGCGGAAGCGATGTTAAATAAGCTCCCCGTACTGGCTACACGGGTGGGGGGAATGAAATATATTGTTGATGACCAAGAAACAGGCTTTCTGGTTGAACCTAAAGATGTATCAGCGATCGCAGAGAAGTTGGAAATATTATATCAAGATGCTGAGCTAAAGAAGCAAATGGGAGAAACCGGCTACAATAAAGCCCTTCAGGAGTATACAGAAGACAAGTATGCTGAAAAGATCAGTGATTTATATCTGTCATTTTTCAAACCTAAAAGTATATGAAGGTCTTACGCTTAACCACATTATTAGATTTTGGTGGGCAAGAACGTAAGTATATAAGTTTTACGGCCGACCCAAACCTTTTGCATCATGATTATACGTTTGTCGCTTTGGGGTATGGTGGAAATGCCGAGGCTATCTTAAAAGAAAGAGGGTGTAAGGTTATTATTTTGGATCGTAATTTTTCAATCCGTAACTTGAAAAATATACTCATTCTCTATAAATTGTTTAAAAAGATAAAACCGGATATTGTACACACAGCTGCGGGAGAAGCTAATTTTCACGGAATTATTGCTGCAAAGCTGGCAGGCGTTAACGGGATTATAGGCGAGGAAATCGGTATTCCTAATCATTCTAAGATTGCGCGAAAGGTTTTTTCGCTGGTTTATCGCTTAGCAGACCAAGTCGTATGCGTTTCAAAGGCCGTAAAAAATTATCTGATTGATACCGGTGAAATTAAGTCTGATAAAGGTGCCGTTATTTATAACCCCGCGAATGCACCATCTGTTACGGATACAGAAAAGAAAACAAATGCATTTGAGATCGTATATGTAGGAAGACTTGAAAAGGTAAAAAATGTAGAAGCGTTGTTGATTGCCCTTTCGGAAATTAAGAAGAGAGCGGTTCGACTGACGTTAGTAGGTGACGGGCGAGAACGGGAAAACCTGAAAAATGTAGCAGTACAATTAGGAATTGAGGAAAAAGTAGATTTTGTTGGCTTTTCTGATAATCCACATCAATATTTAGGACGGGCAGATTTATTTGTATTGCCATCTTTTTCAGAAGGGTTTGGTATTGCTGTAGTAGAGGCCATGTTGATGAAGGTTCCGGTATTATGTTCTAACGTCGGTGGAATACCTGAATTTGTGGAAGACGGCCGGACAGGATGGTTGTTTGATCCACACGAGCAGAATGAGTTGACCTCTTTGTTAACAAAGTTGGTTGACATGGACAAAGCATATCTAAAACAAATAGGACTTAATGGATTTGAATCGGTAGATAATGTATTTACGATGAAGAAATATGTACAAAACCTGGAAAACCTATATGAAAGAGTCTATAAGAAGCAGAACTAAGATCGTGTACTTGGTTAATCAATTTCATATGCATGGAGGCGTGCAACGAATGCTTAGCCATAAAATTGATGCTTGGGTCGATATTTATGGATATGACGTGACTGTGATAACGCTGAATCAAGGTGAGAACCCTGTCGTTTATCCGCCCGAGAATACTTTTAAGCTGATGGATTTGGGGCTTGAAGGTGTTAATCGTCATCGTGTCAAAGATCTCTGGCAATTTCTAAAAAGACTTAAAAAGGTGATAAAGAAAGAAGCTCCGGACCTTATCATTACCACACTGACAGGTATTCCGTCTCTCATCGTGCCACTGCTCTACCCAAAAGTCAAAAAAGTTCTTGAAATACACAGTTCCGGCGAATTGTCTGTGACGAAAGGTTGGAGATACAAATGGTGGTTTTTAAAGCATTATCATAAAGTGGTGCTGCTGAATGAGGATGAAAAGAAATACTATAGATTGAATAACTTGATTGTGATCCCTAATTTCGTTAAAGTGGATAATACAGACTTCGTAAATTACAATAACCGTGAGAAGGTAATTTTGGCAGCGGGTAGGATACATCGGGAGAAACAATACGACCATCTAATCCAAATTTGGGAAAAGATTTATCAGAAATATCCCGATTGGAGGATAGCGGTATATGGGAATGGGGATTCAAATTTATTGGAAAAATTTCAGAATTATATAATTTTAAACTCAATTCAGAGAATTGAGTTTATACCAGCTACGGACAAATTGGATGAAATGTTAAAATTGACATCAATTTTTGTGCTTACGTCGGAGACGGAGTGTTTTCCTATGGTGTTGATAGAATGCAAGAAAGCCATGCTTCCGGCAATCTCCTACGATTCACCGAATGGCCCGAGGCATATTATTGCAGACGATGGTATCTTGGTCGAACACAATAATATAGACCAGTTTGCCGAAGCGTTGAGCCGACTTATAGAAGATGATGAACTAAGAAAGAGATTGGCACAAAGGGCATATAATAATAGCGCTATGTTTTCATCAAAAGAAATTATGAAGCAATGGGCACAGTTGGTATAACCACAAGTAAGGCCGTTTTTCTACCGGGGCTAAATGGTATCCGAGCTATTGCAGCACTGGCGGTGGTGATATCACACGTCAATGGCAGGTTGGAGAACTTTGGCCTTAATAAGCTTCCCTATTGGGATTTAGCTAACTATGGTGTCACGATGTTTTTTACCTTGAGTGGTTTTTTGATAACGTATCTCTTGTTCAAAGAGTTAGAAAAGACGGGTGCGGTCAGCATCAAAAAGTTTTATCTGAGACGTGTGTTTCGTATCTGGCCTCTATATTATTTTTACTTGCTCTTGATTTTAGCGATAGTTGGTTATGCAGCAATTGGGCAAAAGTTATTTATGTATTTGGCTATTCTGCCTAATTTTATTAATACATTTAGTACTTATGGGCTAATTGCAGGAGGGGGGACTACGGTAGCTGCAACTTTATTAGGACATTATTGGTCGTTAGGGGTCGAAGAGCAGTTTTACTCTTTTTGGCCCTGGGTCGTCAAAAAGGTAAAGAATATACTTGTATTTCTTGTTATTTTTCCAATCTTCTTTTTAGGATTGAAAGTACTTGCGAAATATCTACAGCTTGAACCGATCCAATTTCTTCTTCACTATACCCGTTTCGGATGTTTGGTAATAGGTGCTTTGGGGGCGTATTTATTTTGGCAGAAAAGTTATATTCTAAAATATCTGAAACATCCGGTAGTCCAATTACTTCCTTGGCTTTTATTGTTACTGATAGCTTTCAATAAATTTCATCTATTTTCTATTATCGATCATGAAATAGTCGCTGTTTTTGTCGTTGTCTTGATTATAAATCAGATTTCTGATTATAAGCCGGTGATAAGTTTAGAAAATAGAGTTTTTGATTACTTAGGAAGGATATCCTACGGAATATATGTGTATAATCCTTTGGTCATTTTTTTGTTTTATTCGGTGGTAAAACTATATGGTGGTCTTCCGAACCATATCGTATCGTACTCATTGGTGTTTATAGGTGTGATCTTATTCAATATATCTGCTGCTCATATTTCGTACTTTACATTGGAAAGGTATTTTCTACGCTTTAAATCTAAATACACAACTGTTAAAAGTAAAGCAAGTAAAAGAGAATTTGATGGGAAGCATTAAAAAACTCCTTTTCATCACCTGGGACGGCCCACAAACTTCCTATATGGAAGGACTATTCATGCCTATATTCCATGAGGTGATGAAACAGGACCCTACGATAGAGTTTCACGTCCTGCAATTTACTTGGGCGGGCGAAGAGAAAATCCAACAGGTAAAAAAAGCTGCCGAGGATATGGGAATTGTCTATAACGCTGTACCTATTATTAAAAAACCTGTAGCAGCAGTAGGTAGTATGCTCAGTCTAATGATGGGTAGCAAGAATATAGCTCGATATATCCAAAAGAACGGTATCGATATCGTGATGCCTCGTTCGACTTTCCCAGCCTTTATGGTACAGCGTATACGACAGAAGAACTTGCAGGTTATTTTCGATGCGGATGGCTTGCCTATCGAGGAGCGCGTGGATTTTGCCGGACTGAAAAAGGGAGGTTGGCAATATAATTGGCTGAAATCCATAGAAAGGAAAATTCTATTACAAGCCGATGCGGTGATAACCCGTTCGCAGAAAGCTATTGATGTACATGTGGAATCTATAGATGAACAGTATCGGCATAAGTTTTCGGTAGTGCTGAATGGACGAAACTCGCAGCATTTTATACCGGATATCGCGGAACGAGAGATCGCCCGTAAGGAATTGAATGTGGGAGATGAGCTGCTGTGGATATATGCTGGTTCTTTAGGCCCACAATATTGTTGGGAGGAGATGTTGCAGGTGTTTGAGCTTTCGTTGAAAATAGGGGCAGCAAAATTTTTGGTGCTTACCGGGAATGTACAATTTGCAGAAGATCGCATACCCGATCATTTGAAAGATGGTATGATCGTGAAGTCAGTGGCTTTTGAGCGTATTCCTTTTTATCTCAAAGCAGCGGATGCGGCTTTTGCGCTACGCCGACCAACATACAGTATGCAGGGAGTGGCTCCTATTAAATTGGGCGAATACCTTTTAATGGGGTTGCCGACCATAGCTTCTTCGGGTATTGGAGATACGGAGGAAATACTGAAAAGTTTTCCGGAATGTTTTATCTTTAACCACGGTATGGAACAGGAAATGCAACAAGTAGCTATAACGGACTGGATGAGTCGAGCTGCACAAGTCTCCAAGCAGCAGATTCGGGATAAAGCACTGGAGTTCTTTTCCATAGAAAAGGCGGCAGAAAGTTACATCGAGGTTATAGAAGGTATAAAATAGCTTTTCATGAAAGCCCTCTATTTCACCAAATATTCCCGCAATGCAGGCAGCAGCAGATTGAGAAGTTACCAATACTTTCCTTTTCTGAAAGAGCAGGGGATGGCGATTGAGGTATCTCCTCTTTTCTCCGAGCGTTATCTAACGAATCTGTATGCAGGAAGATCAACGAAAGCCGAAGCTTTGAAAGGTTATTTACGTCGTTTCTTTAAGTTGTTTTCCGTTGGAAAGTATGATAAGTTGGTCATTGAAAAAGAGCTGTTCCCTTACTTGCCCGCCTGGGGAGAGTATATACTATCCGCCTTCGGTATAAAATATATCGTGGATTATGATGATGCAGTCTTTCACAACTACGATCAACATCCCAATAGATGGATCAGGAAGTTCTTGGGCGACAAGATAGACTGGGTAATGCGGTATAGTACCCATGTTATTGCGGGGAATCGTTATCTGGCGGATAGAGCTCGGCGAGCAGGGGCTAACAATATTTTCATTATACCTACGGTCATAGACATTGACCGTTATCCGATAAAGGTTTGGGATAATACGTCGGATAAGTTGATCGTTGGATGGGTGGGCACGAAATCAACATTTGAAAAGCATTTTATGTTATTGGCTGACCAAGTAAAAAGGCTGACTGAGGCTAATCCAAATCTTTTTTTTCATATCATCGGTGCACCAGATAATAGACGCTTCAATGAACAGGTTAAATTTATCCCTTGGTCGGAAGATACGGAAGTGGAGGAAATTCTAAAGTTTGATGTGGGTCTGATGCCTTTGGTAGATTCGGAGTGGGAGAAGGGAAAATGTGCATACAAACTTATACAGTATATGGCATGTGGTATACCCGGCATTGCGAGTGCTGTGGGGGCTAATATGGAGGTGGTGAATGAAGCGAATGGCTTTTTGGTTGGTGATATAAGAAGCTTTTCCGATGTTATAGCGCATGTTGTTGCAGATCCACAATTTTTGAAGGAAAGAGGAGCGCAGGCAAGAGAATTTATTCAGCAAAAATATACACTGCAGGTTCAACAAGAAAGATTATTGGAATTAATCCGCTCTTAAGTCTCATTTCGGTATAGGAATACCGGAATATTACTACCTTTACGCTGGCTAGTTCGCTATGGACATACTTGTTGTTATAGTAACATTTGTATTATCGGTTGCCTTGGCAAAACAATTTGCTAAGACGATTCAGGAGTGCTATCAAAGCAGCTTGTGGATCATGTTGGGTATGCATATGCTGACCACCATAGGTTTTTATTTTGTGACCAATAATGGAGGAGGAGACGCTTGGGGCTATTGGCATGCGGGTCGGGGATTATCTTGGGAGACGGCTATGCCTTTGCTGTCGGAAGCCAAGGGGACCTATTTCATGCACGGGTTTAATTATTTCTTTTCCGGCTTTTTGGGTTTGGGTTTTTTTGCGAATACGTGTGTTTATGCCTTTTTGGGCTTTTGGGGTATGCTGTATTTTTACCGGATAGCCTATGAGCAGGTGCCGCTGAACTCCCGTTTTCAGGGGCTCAAGCTTTTCCCTTTTTTGTTTTATATCCCCATGCTGCATTTCTGGTCTTCGGGTATAGGAAAGGACACCTTGCTCTTTTGGTCCATAGGCATGTTCGCCTACGGTTTGCTGAATATCCCAAAGCGTTTTTTGTTGATTGCCTTTGGCTTTTTGTTTGCTTATGCCGTACGCCCACACGTTGCTTTTCTCTTGGTTGCAGCTTTCGGTACGGCCTATATTTTAGATGGACGTACCTCTATGGGGAAACGCTTGTTTTTAGGCGCGATCATGTTTGCCGGTGCGATAGTTATATTGCCCACGGTCATGGACTATGTGAAAATCGAAGAGATTTCTGTGGAGAGTATCGAGAGTTATTCCGACAATAAAGCGGGGCTTCTCAGCCGCTCGCACACCGGTTCTTCTGTAGATATCAGTGGTTATCCGCCCCCGCTGAAGTGGTTCACGTTTTTGTTTCGACCCTTGTTTTTTGATATTAACGGTGTCCCGGCTTTAGTGGCTTCGTTTGAGAACCTGTTGCTGCTGCTCATATTCTTTAAGGTGATGCGGAATAAGCCTGTAGAAGCTTTCCGTAAAGCACCTTTTGTGATTAAAGGGTTGACCTTGTTTTTGATCCTAGGTACGGTGCTGATGTCGGGTGCCTTAGGTAACTTAGGGGTGATGATCCGTATGCGGAATATGTTCTTACCCGGGATGATGATTTATTTCCTCTGGGTGCTGAGTTATGCGCAGGTGAAGGGGAAATCTAATGTCGGTTCTTGAACCCAGCAATTTGAATTCTGTTATTCATCAGTTCCACGTTGAAGTTCACTTTAGCTTTTAATGCTCCAAAAACTTTCAAAATGGTTTCCATTGTTACATTAGTTGTATTGTTTTCAAGTTTTGAAATTTGAGCACGTTGTACTCCAACCAATTTTCCAAGTTCTTCTTGTGTCAAATTACGCTCAAGTCTAACTTTTCGTATCATTTCTCCTAACACCTCTAATTGGAGTTCTTGCTCATATTGAGTTCGCTTCTCTGTTCCAATTTCTCCAATAAATTCATCTTTTATTTGGTCGAAAGTAAACATTTCCAATTCTTTATTTTTTGTTCCCATTTTTTCTGATGTTTTTAAGTTCAAAATACTTCAACCTTATTTGTTCTGCCTTGTCAATTTCTTTTTCAGGCGTTTTGTCTGTTTTCTTAATAATTCCGTGAGTTGTCAAAACCAAAGTTTCTTGATTATTTTCTTTATCCCAAAAAGCAAAAATTCTGTAATGAGTTTTATTGAACAACGTTCTGAACTCCCAAATTTCCCCTTTTAGTTTTTTGAATAATTCATTGTCGTTTTTGACTTTAGCTTTGTCAATGTTGAAGATAATTTTATCCCGACTTTTTTCGTCAACTTGTAATAAAAATTCTCGTGCTTCAGTCAGAAAAATCACTTCAAATTTCTTCATTAATTTTTCATTTTGTTTCCATACAAAGATACAGAATATTTTAAATCGAAATGTTTTTTTGTAAGATTTTTTGTACTGATGTCCGGAGCCTTAGGCAACTTTGGTGGTGATGATCCCTATGCGGAATATGTTCCTGCCGAGGATGATGATTTATTTCCTCTGGGTGCTGAGTTATGCGCAGGTGAGGGGAAGGGGTGTGAAATAGTGAGGGGTGCTTATTAAGCGAAGTCTCTGGCGATAGATGGGGGTTTTTGCACCGTCATAGTGCAAAATTAGCTGAAAATTGCACTATGACGGTGCATTTTATCTATCTTTGTGTAAACTAAAAGAGATGGAAGCTTTATTTGAATATTCGGGCAAGTTGATCAGTGAAACAACAACGGATTTTATTCGCTATATGTTTCATCGGATTGATTGGAAAAGTAGGATGATTGGATTAATCGGTCCTCGCGGTGTCGGTAAAACAACGCTGATATTGCAATATATCAAAGCGAATTTGCCTTTGAATCAAACTTTATATGTTACTGCTGAAGACTTTTTTTTTGCTAAAAACCGTTTGTTGGATTTGGCAGGTTTTTTTGTAAAATCAGGAGGAAAGTATTTGTTTATCGACGAGATACACAAATATCCCGATTGGTCAAAAGAGTTGAAGCTGATGTATGATTATTATAAAGATCTGAACGTGGTTTTCACAGGATCTTCGGTTCTCGATATCAAAAAGGAAAGTTCGGATTTGAGTCGCAGAGCAGTAGTTTATGCTATGCAGGGGTTGTCTTTTCGGGAATATTTAGCCTTATTTCACAAAATCGAAATTCCGGAATTTACATTGGAAAAAATCCTGAATCATCAGGTCGATTTACCTCAAATACCTCATCCTTTGCCTTTGTTTGCCGATTATTTGAAGAGAGGATATTATCCTTTTGCAACAGAAGATAATTTAGATTTGAGATTGCAACAGGTTATTAATCAAACTTTGGAAACCGATATCCCTATGTATGCCGGAATGAATGTTGCGACGGGTAGAAAACTCAAACAATTATTAGCAATTGTGGCGGAAAGTGTCCCTTTTAAACCAAATATGAGCAAGATTGCGGAAATGTTAAATATCAGTCGGAACAATGTAGCCGATTATCTTCTTTATATTGAAGAGGCTGGCATGATAGCACAGTTGAGAGATGAAACAGGAGGTATGCGCGGTTTGGGGAAAGTAGAAAAAATATATTTGGACAATACGAATTTGGTTTATAATCTGGCTAAGGAAAATCAAAACATCGGAAATGTCAGGGAAACTTTCTTTCTTAATCAGCTAAGGATCAATTATGACGTTATTTCTTCATCGTGGGTAGATTTTAAAATAGGCACAATGGATTTTGAAGTCGGAGGAAAAAGCAAAGGGACCAAACAAATTATGAATTCCGAAAATGGATATCTTGTAAAAGACAACATTGAAAAAGGTTTTTTAAATACAATCCCTTTATGGCACTTCGGGTTGATGTATTGATCAGTTTTCGCAGTATAATGATGATATGAAAAACTAAAATTGATAAATTGGATACTTCAATCCAGTGGAGCGCGCCTAAAACAAATAAAATCCAAAAAAGTTTTTTTTATTCGTACACCGCCTGTTTTCTGGCGTAGATCGGATATTTACTGGCGCAGATCGGCTTTTTTCGGCGTGGGGCGATCTACGAAAAAAAAGATAGGGGCTACGGTGCGTTTTCCTATGGTGTACGATTTTTTTCTTTCTGTACAAAAGATCTGTTGCATATTGCCGTCGATATGGAAGAAGAACACATCCGTACGATTATTAAACAGAACGAGCAGCTGCATCAGGTTATTGGTGACATGGCCCGGACGCTTAAGGTCATATGTGACGTGGTGTGTGAAAATTTATCCCCTGCCCAATCGGTTGGACATGACCTCCCTGATGAAGGGTATCAAGGATCCCCGGCAACGAATCGGCCGAAGCTTCTTTCTTCAAAGGAAGAAGAAGAATTGCTGACATATCTCCTCTCCGATCCCAACGAACAACCTGTCGACCCCAGGATGGTGCTTCCCCGACACGTCTCCATAGCGTTCGTTACAGCTTATCTGGAAACATCAACCGCTACCTTTTATCGGGAGATCAATGACCAACTCCTGGAGAAGGCGTTCACCATCGGCAAGCGGCCGTATTTCCGAATGTCGGATCTCATTTCCTTGGCAAAAGAAAAGGCGCTTTTAGCGCATGAAAAAGGGGCGTGGACCTATGCCAAAATGAACAAGAAGAAAACATCCGGCAAATAAACCTCAGATTGTCCCCTTTTCGGGATCACATTTTCAGAGTCAGGAACACCTTTTTCCTCAAAATGGGATTACTAATGCACAAAAGGGTAATTCTTCTTTCAAACTATCTCTTCCCGTTCTGCAACATGTACATCCTTTTCCGGAGAAGGTATTACTTGTTTCAAAAAGGCACGCCCTGAATAGAAATCAGTGATACCTTATTCTGAATTTGAACATTCTTCTGGCAAACACGGATCTGCTTGTTTGGCTCTTACATGCCCTTTTTACGAACAAGTGATCACTGGATCTAAACAGGTATCTGCCTGTTTGTACTTCGTACATCCCTTTTACAAACAAGTGATCTCATTTTCTGAAAAGGTATGTACCTGCCCGGAAAAAGGACTGCCTTTTTGTAAACAGGAATGTTCCGAAAGCCAAAAAGTGATCGCCAAAAAGGGAGGTTTTTGATAAAATACCCTCTCATTTCGGCATCTGTTCTCTCATTTCCGCCCTTCATTTTCTTAGTTCGTCTCATTTTTATCGTTTCCTGCACATTGTACCGATGTTTGTTTCAACGGTCAGCCGCGGAGACCGGAAACAGATTTTTTAACCGGACGTAAGTCCATAAACAAACACAAAATGAAAGCAAAAAAAGTAATATTGAATTATGCAGACTTCTACGATGACGAGCTGAATACGCTGGCCGGGAAAGTATTAGACTGCCTGGAAAATCACACCGTATTCGTTGATCTGCCCGTAGCGATAGCAGATCTGCAGGTACAGGCAGAAGATTTCCGAAGCAAATGGCAGACAGCAAGCAACGGCGGCAGCCTGTTGCAGATTGCCATGAAGAATGATGCGAAGGCTCTTTTGGCCAGCAGCCTCAAAGACATCGCTTTTTATGTCAACAAGGTTGCAGCAGGTTCACGTTCGCTTCTGCTCAGCTCAGGCCTGCAGCTGGAAGCCGATCCGAAGCCGGCTAAGGTGCCAAACACCGTCACCGGTGAACAGCTGCGCGATGGCAGACAGCGTGATCAGATGGATGTACTCTTCAAGTCTTTGGGACGCAATCACATCTACGAATACCAGATTGCCGACACAGTGGACGAACAGGGACAACCGATATGGGATCGCACGTTCTACACCAGTGACAGCCGCGGCAATGTCTTTGCCCCGACGGAGCCGGACACTGTTTATCATCTGCGCATACGCGCAATAAACAACAAGGGCGCTGGAGACTGGAGTAATATCGCTTCATTGAAAGCGAGATAGTAGCCTGTAATCAGTGACAGAGTGACCCGTCATCAGCACGGGTTACTCGTCACTTTGTAACTGTGTTTTTAGTATTGCGATGTTCGTATTGCGTACTGCGACACCCCTGTAACTATATAACCGTGTAAACTAATAAAGACAATGACAACACTAAAAATACCCTTCCTTTGGCCTATCCAGGATAAGCCTTGGGAAAAAAGAGGATATCATTCCGGCAGGATATCATTAGGACCGTTAGGCGTATTAGGGATCCTGCTAGTCAATATGCTCGCACTATTTCTCTTTGCGGGGAGTATCCTGCAGTTGATGGATCCCGCTGCCGGGATATTAGATATCGGCATGCTTTCGGTTCTGCTGTTAGGACTCATCGGCGGACTTGTCGCTATTCTGTGCAGCCTATGGTTGCTCGAACTACTCTGGCAGCCCTTCCAGACATTCCGTAAACAATTTTCCACACACTTTAACCAACTAACATCATGGCAACAATGTATCCTTTACTTTTCAGTCTTCTTCTTACTGCTCTATGCCGTATTATGGGGACTGGCGATGTGCTTGTGACATATTGCGATATGCGTATGCGCCTGCCTGCGGTAGGCAGGTATAGCGATGTGAGATTGCCACGTCGTTATACTCCTCACAATGATGGTGATAGAGGAAAGAGCAATAGCCGTACAAATAACTTAAATGTCGCCTCAGTGGGTCGCAGTATGCAGGAAGGAAGATCCGTTGTAGCGAGCCGGTGCAGCGACGAGGCTTGGGCACTTGGCCGATACCAAGTGCCATGCCAGTCCGGCATAGAGGACAGAAACCACATCCTCGCGATTGCAGCCAAAGAACTCGGCGTACGTGAAGCTACCGGCAACAACGACGGTAAGCGTGTAGAAGAGTATCTGGCCTACACCCATCTCGGCAAAGGCTACGCCTGGTGCGCAGCCTTCGTGTCCTGGTGTTACGGACAAGCCGGCCATCCCCAGCCCCGCAACCCTTGGGCGCCGGCATTGTTTCCGAAATCCCGCACGTATAGCGTAGAGCGTATGCGCCTGCCTGCGGTAGGCAGGTATAGCAATAGACTATCTGCTGTTGTAAAGTTACAAGGTGACAAGGTTATAGGGTTACAAAGGGATGCAGGAAAAAGCAATAGCCGTACAATTACCCAAAATGTCGCCTATGAAATTTTTGGCAATAGCAGGAGAAGGCACTATCCTTACAGCCAAAAGTTTCAAGCGACGAGTTTTGAGTTACTTTTGCGGTCAAAAGTAACAAAAAGCCCATTGGGCTTAGAGGACATCAAATCTGATATCTTCGGTATATACAGCACCAGCGCCAAACGCATCAACCATGTCGGACTCGTCAAGGAAGTACAAGGCAAATACCTCGTTACCATTGAAGGCAACAGCCACAACAAAGTCGAATCCCGTCGGCGGCACTTGTCGACAGTGTATGCTTTCGCGAATTGGGTGAATGAGTAGGGCGTATTGCGACGTGAGATTGCCACGTCGTTATACTCCTCGCAATGACGGTAAGAGAGGAAAAAGAACTATCCGTACAAATAATTAAAATGTCGCCTCAGGCGGATCGGCAATAGCAGGAATGGTGAACCTTTGTGCCGATACGGCGTAGCGACACGGTTTTGCAAACTTTTGACAAGACAAAAGTTTGAGCCCTGTCGCGGCTTGAGCGACATAAAAGAATAAGACATGAAATACTATTTAATATTAACAACAATACTCTTATGCTCCTGCCGTAGCGTAAAACAACGCAGCAACAGTATACTGCACCACGATAAAGCCACTTATCAAAATAAAACCTCCGCTCAGCAATGGTTCTGGCAACAGGATAGTACTAGCCGATATTGGTCCTTCCGTACCGATACTACGTTCTATTTTCACCCCGACAGTGGCCTCTATGCAAGTGGAGGTACGCTGTTGCTGCGAGAGATACGGCAGCGTGCTAGCGGCGGCCAGCATACCTATGACAGCTCCATGTATGTGATTCACGAAAACCAACAGATTGCGCAACAGACGTTTTCGGAACGTGTATACAAAAGGCAGTATTGGTGGATTGCTATAGCTCTTGTTATCGGGATAGTGGGAGTGTGGCTTTTATTTCGCTAAACAAGACGATCATGGAGACAATAAGACAGGGGGGCTATACTTTTATAATTCTTTTAACCTCTTCTAACACAATATCGGGGTCGGTTTATGACTTAACCCAGTGAATGTGCAGGAAAAAAATGCTTACGTATGATGATACGTAATAAACCTGTGAAATAGCATTACATTTTCACCTCATCAAATTCGCAATATTCATATCAATTTTGCGAATGTAATCGCAAAATTTATACTATATTTGCGAATGTAATCGTAATATTCATGTTTATTGACAAGTAAAACTCTTGAAAATGGTAGAGAGATTATTAGGATCCAGGATTATTGAGAGGTTAGGAGATAAAAAAGCCATTATAGTACTAGGGCCTAGACAAGTTGGTAAAAGTACCTTACTGGAACAGTTGAGGTCGGATTTTGAGGAGCCGGTTACGGTCTGGAATGGTGACGATGCCGATGTAAGATCTTTGTTGGCTGATGCTACATCTACCCTTTTAGGGGCGCTTTTGGGAAAGACAAGGACGCTTATTATTGATGAGGCTCAGCGCATCCATAATGTTGGCATAGCGATCAAAATTATCATCGACCAATTACAAGATGTTAAGGTGATTGCAACAGGTTCTTCAGCATTTGAATTGGCGAACCACATCAATGAACCATTAACTGGCCGTAAATGGGAATATCATATGTTCCCCTTTTCATTCCGTGAATTAGTTCAAGATCAAGGGTTGTTGGAGGAAAAGAGATTGCTCAATATACGTCTGGTATATGGCAGCTACCCTGAAATTGTCAATCATCCAGGCGAAGAAGAGGTTCGGTTAAAGCAGTTGTCAGATAGCTACCTGTACAAAGATATTTTGGCCTGGGAGCGTATACAAAAGCCCGAGAATATGGAAAAGCTATTACAAGCGCTAGCATTTCAAGTAGGGAGCGAGGTGTCATACAATGAGCTTGGGCAGGTAGCTGGATTGGACAATCAGACCGTAGAGAAATATATTGGCCTGTTAGAGAAGGCTTTTATCGTTTTCCGGTTAGGTTCCCTTAGTCGCAATCTTCGGAATGAACTTAAGAAAAGCCGTAAGTTCTATTTTTACGATAACGGCTTACGCAATGTAGTCGTCAACCAGTTCAGCCCGGCAGCCATGCGCCAGGATATTGGTGCCTTGTGGGAAAATTACGTGATCAGTGAACGAATGAAACAGCTTGCTTATCAACAGGTAAATGTCAACCAATACTTTTGGCGTACACATGCTCAACAGGAAATCGATTATATAGAGGAGCGAAATGGTCAGATGAAAGCTTACGAGATCAAGTGGAATACCAAAGTTAGAGTTAACTTCCCGAAGACATTCACCGCAGCCTACCCAGACGTAGAGGCAGTGGTTATCACACCCGACAATTATTTCAACTTTTTATTGGAAGATAAGTTGTAGTTATATTTAAAACTTACCTATGAAGGAATAGTCGCGTTGGACATAAGGAGCTTTTTGACCGGAAAGATAGAATAAGTTCTATAGCAAAAACTTTCTATGCAGGATGTACACTTACGGCAATAAATGTATATTTGTGTAATGGATTGTGCGGGTGGAGGTAAATGGAATGAAAAGATTTTGGTAAAGCTTATATGACATATCACACGAATACTATTCTTACAGTAATGGTTTTTGCGTTACTGCTGTTCAATTCCTGTGCCTCGCGCAAGGACGTCATCTATTTCCAGAAAAATCAGTCGGTGCTGGATTCGGCTTTTTCAGTGGATTATGTGAAGATCAAACCCATGGATCGGCTACGCATCAACGTGACAGGGCCGGATGAAGCGGCTATTGCGCCTTTTCGGGTCAACATGACGCAAGGCGGAGGCGGTGGAGCAGCGAATATGATATTGTATACCGTAGAGCACGATGGCAGTGTGATACTGCCTTATCTGGGTGCTGTGCAGGTGGCGGGCAGGACACGATTGCAGGCTATCGGTCTTATCCGGGAGGAACTCAAACGTTATGTCAACGACCCTGTCGTGGATATACGGATCGAAAATTTCCGGGTGACGATGCTGGGTGATGCGGGTTCGCAGGTGATGGATTTCAGCGATAACGACCGCCCGACTATCCTGGATGCGATAGCGATGTCGGGCGATCTGAAGATTACGGCGAAACGAAACGATATCTTAGTCATCCGGGAGGAAGGGGGCAGACGTCATTCGTATCGCCTCGATATCCGGGATGCCGACATCATGAATTCACCGGCCTATTACCTGGCGCAAAACGATGTGATCTACGTCGAGCCGAATACTACGGGTATACAGGGAAATCGGCGCCCATGGTACTTATCCTTGGGGATGACGGTTGTCGGGGCAGCACTGACCATTTACAGCTTATTCAATCTATAGCAAGATGCAAGATATACAGGACAAAGTGAACCGCGGGTATAAACAGGAGACCGAAGAGTCGATTGACATTCGCCAGCTTATCGAGCAGTACGGCTTCTATTGGAAATGGATCGTGGTGGCGGTCATACTTTCCCTTGCGGTGGCGCATATCTACCTGCGCTATACCACACGCATGTACGGGGCCTCTGCCAAGGTCATGGTGCTTGATAAAAGCAATGCTACGGTCGAATTGACTGCATTGGGGGGATTGTCGTCTCCTAGTGCCAATACAGCATTGGATGACCAGATCCAGATTATCCGCTCGTCCAAGCTGATGAACGAAGTGGCGCGCAAGAATAAGTTTTACATCACCTACTACGAATTGGGACGCATCAATAACATAGAGGTGCTTGCCGATAATCTGCCCTTTTCGTTGCAGATACTGAATAAGACGCAGGAAGAACTGGAACAACTATCGTTAGATTTTAAGCTTAAATTTTCCGGAAACGGAGCGTTCGAGATCAGTGAGGACAACAATAAACTGACAGGTAGTCTGGGTAAGCCTTTGGTATGGAATGGTGTCAAGATATTGCTGGCGGAAAAGGGAGAAAATATTCCAGCGGAGCGCAACTTTGCAGTGACGATTAGGCCTTTGGAAACCGCCACAAGCGTGTTGAGAAATGCTTTGACGGTGGGTCGTTCTGAAAAAAGCAATACCATTCTGAATTTTGGGTATACGGCGCCTTCCAAAGAGAAGGCGGAGATTGTTCTCCGGGATTTGATTGGAGCTTATGATAACGACCTGAGTAACGATAAAAATAAGGTGACGCAGGCGTCGACAAATTTTATCAATGAACGCTTGGATCTGATCAGTCAGGATTTGCAACGGGCGGATAAACGGGTGGAGGATTTCAAGACGAGCAACCAGATATTGGATGTGGAGACGAATGCGGGCATTACACAGGGGGAGTTGACGACATACGAAAAACAACTGTTTGACCTGCAGTTCCAGCAGCAGCTGATTAAGCATATCCAAGCCGAGGTACAAAAGAAGAGCATGAATATCCTGCCGGAGAACCTGGGTATACAATCGGCGGATGTCGCCTCGGCAATTACGAATCTGAATACGTTATTACTGGACCGGGAGAGTCTACTGAAGTCGGCTACGGAGGAAAATCCGGCGGTGATTCAATTGAACGAACGCATCAACTTGTTGTATGATAATCTGAATGCATCGATAAAAAATGCGTCGGAACTGAATAGCCTGAGCATACGCAATGTGGAAGGTAAGTTGCGCAGCCTGCGGTCGGATCTGGGTTCGGTACCGCGCAATGAAAATGATTTCAAAAGCATCGCCCGGCAGCAGCAGATTGTGGAGTCCATGTACTTGTTTTTGTTGCAAAAAAGGGAGGAAAATGAAATTGCGGCGTCTGCTAAGCCCGAAAATATCAAGATCATCGAACCGGCGAAAGGGTATGGTCCTATTTCCCCGGTGGCTCGTAATTACTACCTGATCGGATTGGTGGTGGGTATCGCACTGCCGATTGCGGTATTGTTTATCAAATTCATGCTGGATAGTAAAATCCATTCCCGGAAGGATATTGAGGATAAACTCAAGGCGCCTGTGCTGGGTGAGATACCAACTTCGGAGCATCCGATTATTGAGGAGAACGACCGCTCTTCTTTGGCGGAGTCGATACGGATACTGCGGACCAATATCGCCTTTTTGTTGGGCCCGAAAAAGGAATCTTCGTCGGTCATCTATGTGACATCGACGACGGCTGGCGAAGGAAAGTCATTTATTACGACCAACCTCTCCAAGATTTTGGCGATGTCGGGCAAGCGGGTGCTTCTGATCGGAGCGGATATCCGTAGCCCAAAGGTGTTGGATTACCTGGGCTTGGCGCACCTGCAGCATACGAATGTCGGGATCACACAGTATCTGATCAACCCGGATATGCCCATCAAAAATATCGTGATTGAAAAGCCGGGAACGTATCAGTTTGATATTATCTACTCGGGCTATATCGCACCCAATCCGGCGGAGCTGCTGATGAACGGGTATTTCTCGAATATTATTCAGTATGCACGTGAGCATTATGACTATGTACTGGTGGATACGGCGCCGGTGGGTCTGGTGACGGATACGGTGCTGATTGCCGAACATGCGGACCTGACGATTTATGTGATGCGGGCGAATTATCTGGATAAGCGCCTACTGAACATACCGAAGGAGCTGTATGAAGAAGGTAAACTCAAAAATATGGCCGTGGTCATCAACGATATTGACTTCCGACGGGGTTATGGCTATGGGTACGGCTACGGGTATGGTTATGGTGATGTCCGCAACGTGTCGCTGCGGAAAAAACTATTGGCGAGTATAAAAAGTAAATTTGGCCGGAAGAGAAGTAAGGGCTTTGAGTAATCTTCGTATGGTCTGCTAAAAACTTTACGTTGTCCATGACGAACCACCGCAAACTCATACGGATTACCACTGTACCCCTATCGCTAAAAACCCTTTTAAAGGGGCAACACCGGTTTATGTCGGAAAACGGATTTGAGGTACTGGGCGTATCCAGTGCCGGTAGGGAATTGGAAGAAGTGCGTGTGGATGAAGGGATACGGGTTGTCGATCTGGAGATGACGCGGACGATCTCACCGCTGCGGGATCTGAAAGCATTGTGGCAATTTTATCGGCTCTGTAAGCGGGAAAAGCCGACCATAGTCCATTCCCACACGCCGAAAGCGGGTATTGTGGGTATGCTGGGGGCAAAATTGGCCGGCGTGCCGATCCGCCTGCATACCGTAGCGGGATTGCCGCTCATGGAGGCTACGGGTGTAAAAAGGAAAGTGCTGGATTTCGTAGAGAAACTGACATACGGCTGCGCTACGAAAGTGTACCCCAACGCGAAGGGGCTGTATGATTTTATCGTAAGAAATACGTATACTTCCAACAATAAATTACAGGTCATAGCGAATGGTTCTTCCAACGGTATCGATACTTCTTTTTTTTCTGCTGAACGGATCAGTGTGCAGCAAAAAGAAGCGTTAAAGAGCCAGTTAGGGATACATGAAGGGGATTTTGTGTTTATTTTTGTCGGTCGTCTGGTGGGAGATAAGGGCATCAATGAATTGGTGGCTGCTTTTAAGGGGTTACATGTTCCTCAGGCTAAATTGCTGTTGGTAGGTGGGGCAGAGGCAGAGCTGGACCCATTGCAACCGGAGACCTTAGGGGAAATAGAATCCAATCCAAATATCATCGTTGTCGGCTTTCAGAAAGACGTGAGGCCTTATTTTTCGGTTTCGCAGGCTTTGGTGTTTCCGAGCTATCGGGAAGGTTTTCCGAATGTGGTGATGCAGGCCGGGGCGATGGGCTTACCGGGTATCGTATCGGATATCAACGGCTGTAATGAGATTATCATCGAAGGGCAGAACGGAACGATCATACCGGTAAAAAATGCGGAAGCTATTCAAAAAGCAATGCTTAAATGGAGCACTGATCGGGGGTACTATGAATCGCTCCGGGTACAGGCACGGGCGGGTATTGTGGGACGATATGAGCAAGCGGTGGTATGGCGGGCCTTACTGGAGGAATACACGCGCTTGTTGGGGCGTTTGTAAAATTGTATCTTGTAAAAAAATTAAAGTCTAATAGAAAAACCAATGGATCCAAAAATCTGGCTGTCTTCTCCGCACATGGGAGGCAAGGAATTACACTATATTCATGACGCATTTGATGCAAACTGGGTGGCGCCTTTAGGGCCGAATGTCAATGGTTTTGAAGCGGATATAGCCGCTTTTTTAAATGCAAACGTACAGATCGCTGCGCTCTCCTCGGGTACAGCAGCTCTGCATCTGGCGCTGATCGAATGTGGTGTGGGCTATGGGGATGAGGTGATCTGCCAGTCTATGACATTCTCGGCATCGGCCAACCCGATTGCCTACCAGGGGGCAACGCCGGTATTTGTGGATTCGGAACCGGAGACCTGGAATATCTGTCCTAAAGCGCTGCGGAAGGCTATCGTGGATCGGATAGCGAAAGGAAAGAAGCCGAAGGCCATCGTGGCGGTACATCTGTATGGTATGCCTTTCCGGGTGGACGAGGTCTTGGCGGTGGCAGATGAATTTGCTATTCCACTGATTGAGGACGCGGCGGAAGCGTTGGGGTCGACCTATAAGGGTAAGGCCTGCGGTACTTTTGGACGATTCGGGGTGCTGAGTTTTAACGGAAATAAGATCATCACGACGTCGGGGGGTGGAGCATTGGTCTGTAGGACGCAGGCGGATAAGGAGAAGGCTGTATTTTTGGCGACACAGGCGCGGGATGAGGCACCGCATTATCAACATTCGCATATCGGCTACAATTATCGGATGTCGAATATCTGTGCGGGAATTGGGCGTGGACAGATGGAGGTGCTGGGGGATCGAGTGCAGGCGCGCCGGGCGATGTATGATTTTTACAAGACGTTTTTTAAGGATATAGTGGGGGTGACAGTACTGACGGAGCCTTCGGCGGATTACTATGCCAACCATTGGCTGTCGGCTATTGTGATGGATCCTGAAAAAGTGGGTCGTACAAGAGAGGATTTGCGGTTGGCATTCTTAGCGGATAATATTGAGTCCCGTCCGCTGTGGAAGCCTATGCATATGCAGCCTGTTTTTGCGGATGCACCGTATTATGGGGAGAATGTGGCGCAGGAATTGTTTGCTAACGGCCTGTGCCTGCCTTCGGGGTCAAACCTGACAGAGACGGAGCGCGAGCGTATTACTACAGTGTTGCAACGCTTTTTTCAATAACAGCGGACTCACACTTCAAAATAATGGGTGATCATCAGCATCGCCACAACAGCTAAAAATAGACTTATAGCTACCGCGAAGTCCTGGACATCGTAAGGTAACTTCCGGAAATTTGACGGTGATTTGCTCATTTCATATTTCATTAAGACGTTCATAATTAATTTTTCATAGCGGCTAAGTGCTGCAATTTTCTTGCCAAGTTTTTGGTGAGTCGTAAATTCAAAAACTTACAAACCTTTTGCCGTATAACTTGCTATAGTATAACAAGCGCTTAGCGCGCAGTTATGTATTGTATTTTAGACACCCTCTTTAATTCCACAATATGGCATTGGATCAGTATAAAAAGAAAAGGGATGCGTCTCGGACACCGGAGCCTTTTGGCGGCAAAAGCAAGGACGCCGACGCATTACGGTTCGTTGTCCAGAAACATGCGGCATCGCACTTGCACTACGATTTCCGGCTGGAGGTACGGGGTGTGCTCAAGAGCTGGGCTGTTCCCAAAGGACCATCTGTCGACCCCGAAATCAAACGGCTGGCCATGATGGTGGAAGACCATCCTTATGACTACCGCAATTTCGAAGGGATTATCCCCAAAGGGCAGTACGGTGGGGGGACTGTAATTGTATGGGACGAAGGAACGTACCTCCCCGCGGAATTTGACGGGAGGACAAAGAAAGATATTGAAAAGCATCTGATGCACGGGCTGCATAACGGAAAGCTGAAGATCATCCTCAACGGAAAAAAGCTGAAAGGAGAATTTGCCTTGGTGAAAGCACACGGACGTGAAGAAAATGGCTGGCTATTGATGAAGCTGAAAGATAAGCATGCGTCCAAAGTGGATATCACGAAGAAAGATAAATCGGTGGTATCGGGCAAGACGATAGCGCAGGTCGCGGCGACAAGCACCAATATATACGGTTCAGGAAAGGGGGCATCGTCAGAAAAGAAACTGAAAAAGGAGACGCGTCAGGAGGAGAAAGCAGCTGATCCGGATGCAGAGGCGGAGGAATTGCTGAAAAAGGCGAAGAAAGGAAAAATGCCGGATAAGCTCAAGCCCATGCTGGCCACGTTGGTCGACAAGCCATTTGATGATCCGGATTGGGTATATGAAGTGAAATGGGATGGTTACCGCGCACTGGCGTATATCAAAAACGGTGAGGTGGAACTGTCCTCACGGAATATCAAGTCTTTCACGGCAAAATATTATCCCATTACGGAGGTACTGGAGGAATGGCAAGCTGATGTGGTGCTGGATGGCGAGATTGTGGTGATCGATAAAAACGGGATGGCAGATTTCGGAGCCTTGCAGAACTGGCGGAGTGAGGCGGATGGTGAACTTGTTTATTATGTCTTCGATGTCCTGTGGTATGAAGGGAAAGACCTGATGCCGCTTCCGTTGTCGGAGCGGCAGGCTGTCCTGAAGGAGATATTGCCGACGAACGATGACCGGCTCCGGCTGAGCGAGGTTTTTACGGTCGGTGGGTTGGAATTTTTTGAAGCTGCTAAAAAAATCGGCCTCGAAGGTATTATGGCCAAACAGAAAGGAAGCAAGTATATACCGGACCATCGTTCCAAGAGTTGGTTGAAAATCAAGGTAAACCATCGACAGGAAGTGGTCATAGGCGGTTTTACCAAAAATGAAGGGACTTCGAAAAAGTTCAGCTCCTTGCTGCTGGGGGTATACGAGCAGGGGAAGCTTCAGTATGTGGGCAAGGTGGGCACAGGTTTTACGGATAAGGTGCAGAAAGCCATGATGGAGGAATTTGCAGGGCTGATAACTTCCAAAAATCCCTTTTCGACGGATCCGGATATCAATAAGCCGTCGAGATTTCGACCCAACCCACCGAAAGCAAAGGTGACATGGCTGAAGCCTACGCTGGTCTGCGAAGTGAGCTTTACTGAGGTCACCAGCGATGGAGTATTTCGTCATCCGTCGTTCGAAGGGATGCGGAGCGACAAAAAAGCAAAGGAAGTGATGCGGGAAATTGCAGCAGACGGAGTCTTTAATTAAGGGTAGTTAGCATTATTATTTTATCAGACTAACGGAATCACTATCGTGAACCGTGAGCCTTTTTTCGGCGTACTCTCCGCATAGATATCGCCTCCTTGACGTTCCATAAACTCTTTACACAGCTGCAATCCCAGACCCACACCTTTTTCATTGGATGTGCCAAAAGTCGGTACAGCGCCAAAGAAGATACGCTCCATCTGCTCTGCTGCAATACCCGAACCGTTATCATGAATAATAAGACAGCAACTGTCCTTAGTCGTGTCAGCTTCTACCCGAATCAGCCCTCCTGCCTCCGTGAATTTGATCGCATTCTGCAACAAGTTACGCACGACCAACTGAAGCATGTTGGCGTCAGCCAATACACGGATATTTGCATGGACACTTGTATCCAATGCTATTCCTTTTTCATGACCCAGCTCATTCGCTGCCGATAGCGTACTTTCTAGTGTCTCCGCCAGAAATAATGGTGCGAGATGGACGGAGAAGCCGTCCAATTGTGAGCGTGACCAGTATAGCAGGTTGGTGATCATATCCAGTGTCTGATCGTTTCTTCGCTTCAGTTCTTGTTCGATTTGGGCACGGTCTATTGTGGAGACCGTAGGATTATTGAGTAAGGCACAATAGTGCTGTATCTGAATAAATGGAGCCCGTATATCATGCGAGAGAATCGAGAATAGACGGCTCTTTTCAGCATCCCGTTGTGCGACCATGGCTCTTTCCTTATCATAGCTTCTACGGAGAAAACCGATGATTATAGCTATGCTGATAACCGGTATTGGGAATGCTGTAATACGATCTAAAAATTGTCCATCAACAGCTCGAAAAGGATAGTGAATAAGCTGAGGATATTGCAGCTCGACCACGTGTATGAGTCCAAACACTAGGATAAATAGGGTTATCCATGCTACCATATGTTTATAGGGACAAATGGTCAGCAGTAGCAGCAGGTACACCGGCCAAATGAGGTCGGTAGAACCTTCAATACCTGCGTTAGTGAAGTAGTTGATTGATAACAACAGTAATCCGACAATACCAAATAGCTGGCTTCGATGCGCATGTAGCAAAAAGCGGGACCGATAGTATTCATAAAAGAACAACGTACCCGCCACGACGTAGGACACAGATGCGATATATAAGCCTGCAAAGAGACCATATGGCGAATAACCGAGCGTCAGTAACGTCATTCCGAAGGTTATTGAGTGAAATATTCGCGCCTCTAGTGCGAAGTCCGATGGACTGCCGATGAGAAAATCCCAACAACGTTTGGCCCGAAAAAGAAAAGGAGGAGTAGCACTATCCATTGGACAAATATCGCGCTTTATAACTAAACGACGAATTTATTATACCAACCTGCACAAGTATCGATAGCGCGTCAGGCTGGTCTTTATAAAAGGTGTGGTAGTGGGCCAAAATAGCATATTTGCCATCATCGGCAGTTTTTTGTCAGCTCACATGTAAAAGTTGCGGTATTTGAAGGCCTTCAATCAAGAGATCGAAGGGTCGTTGGAATAAAAATGTTAAAAAAGCTAAAATAGTCCCCCTAAGTTTGATAAATCGTGGTAAGAGTTGTAGTTTGGGAACACGAATTAAAACGAATAGAAATGAGGTGCCCGAATTGTAATGAAACATTGTTAATGACTGAACGCCATAGCGTAGAAATAGATTACTGTCCCGGTTGTCGTGGCGTCTGGTTGGACAAAGGCGAATTGGATAAACTGTTGGAATTTGCGGCCACACAGAATCAGTCAAGCGGTGCAGGAGCGCAACGTTATGAAAGACGTGAAGATCAGAATGCAAGCGATTCTTACGACCGTTACGATGACCGGGGCGATAGGAAGAATTATCCAAATAGATACCCCCGCAAGAAGAAATCATTTCTTTCCGATTTCTTCGATTTTGACTAACAGCGTAAACTTCCTCCTGGCTAAAATCATACGATAATTAGATTCTGTATCACTCGGTGCACCTCCTCGCGGCTGTTGACTTCGAGCTTGAGGTACAATCGGCGGATGTGATATTTCGTCGTGTTGATACTGATATACAGCTGATCAGTGATTTCCTGATTGGTCATCCTGTTCCAGATACACAGCAGCACATCCACCTCGCGGTCGGTAAGATCATAATGCTGTTTTAATTCAGCAATAACTTCTTGTTGGATATCCGCTATATTCTCTTCGTTTTTCAGGTATTGCTGTTGTGCTTTTTTAAGCTTCTCCAGCTCATAGAGGTGTCTGTTTAGCTTTTCTTTGTAAGCTTCATTTTCTTCCTGCACAGCCTTTACTTTAAAGACCAGGGCGAGGCTGACGCATATCATTTCTATTGCGCTGGCTAGGCGGATTGTATTGATGTCAAAATAGGATAGAAAATCCGAATCGATATATCGGTTTAATAGAAAACATGCTGACGTGAAAGCAATCAACCCAAAAGATAGAATCAAAAAGCGGGCGTAGACATCTTGCCGGCAGGTCCGGATGGCATGATAGAAGCATATGCCGGGTAGCCCAAAGATCAGCACGCAGGCCAGATGACGAAATAATAAAATGTCGGTCAGGGTATAGAGCAGCACGAAGGTAAACAGCACGGCGGTAAGGTACAGGAATATCCGTCTGAAATGGGGCATTTTATGCCTCATGTCGAGAAAATAATACGCAAAGACACTGGAAAGTGTGGCAGCTACCGCGATATTCCACAAGAGAAAATAGGGAACAATGAATGTCCCCTGTGAAAAAAAGTAAAACATCCCATCCTGGTAGAGGAAACTTATAAACAGGCTTAGCTGCAGGAAGGAATAGAGGATAAAGCGTTTGTCCCGAAAAATATAATAAAGCACGAAATTGAAGATCATGGACATAATCGCCAGCCCGTAATAAAGGCTGTTTCGCATGAGATTAACGGATTCGCTTTTTATAAATTCTGTCGGTTTGTCGATAGCAGCATCCAGCGCCTTGAACGGCTTGTCCTTGATGTGTAGGTAATATGCTGCCGCAGTGCTTTTAAAAAAATAAAGCGGGTAGCGACTCTGAATCTTTTGCTGACTGTGGTTAATATTTTTGGGAATTGTTACAAATCCGTTGCCTCGGTCGACGTACAATTGATACTCGGCAACCTGCATAGAAGGAATATGGAAGACAAGTGGTATGTTACGCATGGCCGGTGAGATAAGGCCTTTGATCCATCTGTTCCCTTGGGCATCTTCGGCAACCGACAAATCCCCTCTGCCGGGAATGGCCGTAAACGACAGTTGCGGTACTTCAACGGGTAGACTGCTCGAAGATTGGGCATATAATGTTCCTCCCGTTTCCAATACAAGGAAAAATAGTAAGATAACAACAATGAACGGATAAACGGATTGCAACGCAAGCTTCATAGTGATGTAGAGTGGTTCATAGATGTACAAATCTAAGTTTTTTTTCAAAACCACCCCTAAAGGGTGGGAAGATTTTTGTGAATTGGTTATATTTTTGTTGGTAAATCATAAGACTAACTACAAACTATGAATAACGCACAACCTATCCACCGGAGGTTTATTTACCTTTTGCTTGTCTTTATGCTGCCTTTAGCATTTTCGACATCCGCACAGACGACTACGATTACTTTTGACGATCAGGGGTATGTCCATAATGCAAACCTCGGAAAATCGATTACTATCGGGAATTTCCTGTTTAGCGTTCGTGCCGAAAATTTGGCAGAGCCTGAATATGATATCTATTATGAATCGTCTTCCGCAGCAAATGGTTTTGGTGGGTCAGGATTAATCTATGTAGGTGATCAGTTTAATTTTGATGATCCTTATTATTTCATAGTCAAAACGGTAGATGGGACGAATAGGTCTTTTCAAAGTGTATATATCTACGATTATGTATCAAATCCATTAACGGTAGATTTGACGGTTGAGGCTTATCGGGATGGGACACTATTAGGGACACAGGATTTAGATATTAGCAGTGTCAAGAATACGTATACGCTGGGTGCACTTTTTGGTAATGTTGATGAAATTCGATTTCGGCAGAAAACACCACTGGTTTATCCAGGCCTGTCAGGTGTAGTTTTCACGTTCGACCAATTCGTTATCGGACCACCTGTTGCTGCAAATAATCCACCGACAGACATTACGTTGAGCAATACCTCCGTAAATCAAAATGCAGGCATCAATGCCGTGGTGGGAACACTCGGCACGACAGACGCTGATGCGGCCAATACGCATACCTATACCTTAGTGGCCGGGTCAGGAAGTACGGATAACGGAAGTTTTAATATCACGAATACGAGCGGGTCCTGGACGCTACGGGCTGATAATGCTGCTGCCCTTACGCCTGGAACTTACAGTGTACGTATCCGTACCAATGATGGGCAAGGCACATACGAGAAAATTTTTACGATTACAGTCCTCGGTACAGTGGGCATTACGCCCGGCAGCACCGATAATTTTATTACGACGTGGTCTTTTGATCCCATGTATGCAGAAAATCCGAATCAAATTGTTATTCCGACGATTCCGGGTGAAACCTATTTATACGACGTGTATTGGGAGACTTCCAACAGTCTGGGAACAATGAGCGGTACGGCCACGGGGGTCACCGGGGATTTCGTGCTTTCACCCTATTTTCCCTCTTTTGAGCCAACGACCATCCGTATAGAAATTGCCGGACAGTTTCCACGGATAGGCCTGGAGCGATCGCAGCAACTCAATCCGGTGAATGATCCCATCTTGATTGGGATGGATGTGCTTACTTTAATGTCCATAGAACAGTGGGGAACTATTGCCTGGACGTCCATGGAGCGGGCCTTTTTTAAAGCAAAACAAATGCAGCTCAACGCAACCGATGCACCAGACCTGAGCCACGTAACCTCTCTCAAAGACATGTTCTTTGGCGCAGAGACCATGAATGCTCCGGTCAACCATTGGGATGTGTCGACTATTACCGATATGTCGGGGTTGTTTCGGGATTGTCTGTTATTTAATCGGCCCCTTGATAACTGGAATGTAAGCGGGGTTGCCGATATGAGTTTTATGTTCTACTGGGGGACGGAATTCAACCAGGATCTTAGCGGCTGGGACGTTGCTGCGGTAACAGACATGAGTCATATGTTTGGTCTGGCGCGAAAATTCAACCAAAACATCAGTGGCTGGGATGTGGGGCAGGTCGGGAATATGATGGAAATGTTTCATGGTGCTTGGGCGTTTAATCAAAATATAGGGATTTGGAATGTGTCGAACGTCAAGGATATGACGCGTATGTTTAATGATGCTCAGGTATTTAACCAAAATATAGCCAATTGGGATATTACCCATGTAACGGATATGGAAGATATGTTGAGTTCTTCCGGACTTTCGCTAGCTAATTATGATGCCATACTTATCGGATGGGCGGCGAAAACTGGTCTGCAAAGTGGTGTGGAACTACAAGCCACCGGGCTGACTTTTTGCGCGGGTGCAGAGGCTAGACAAAAGCTGATCGATGAGTATGGCTGGACGATTACCGGTGACAGCCCGGCTTGTGCGTCTATGCTCATCTTCGTGAAAAAAGAAGATGGTAAGTCGCTTGTTATTGCTGCCGAATCCAGTGATTCGATTCAACAGATCAAACAGAAGATACAGGATAAGGCGGGTATTCCGCCGGCGCAACAGCAGCTCTTCTTTGGCGGCACGGAGCTGGAAGACGGCAGAACATTGGCCGATTACAACATACAGAACGGAAATACGCTCAATCTGGTGCTTGCGGAAGGGCCGGTTGTCACGACTAGTGGCGGCACAACGACCTTTACCGAACCGGTTAATGGTAATCCTGTACCGGTGACGGTTGATCCGGGGTTGACGGTGACCGATCCGGCTAGTGCCACGTTGGCTTCAGCCACGGTGTCGATTACGGGTAATTTTCAAAGTGGGCAGGATATATTGGTTTTCGTAAACGACGGCAGTACTATGGGAAATATCAGCGGGAGCTATAATAGTAGCACCGGTGTACTCACACTGACTTCGGCGGCGGCTACGGCGACATTAGCGCAATGGCAGGGGGCGTTACGTGCGGTGACATATAGCAACAGCTCACAGGATCCAAATACCGCAAACCGTACGGTCAGCTTTGTGGTAAATAATGGCACGGCTGATAGCAGTCCGGCAACGAAGAATGTGACGGTGGTAGCCGTAAACACGGCGCCGGTGGCGGTGGATGACGAACTATCGGTAACCGAAGATGTACCTGCAACCGGCAACGTGTTGACCAACGATTCGGATGTGGAAGGAAATGCGTTGACGGCTTCTTTGACCACTGCACCGGTTAATGGAACGGTAGTATTGAATTTCGATGGAAGCTTTACCTATACCCCCAACTCCAATTATAACGGTTTGGATAGTTTGGAGTACCAGGTGTGTGACAACGGTATGTCTTCTCGGTGTGATACAGCATGGGTGTACTTTAACGTGGCGGCCGTGAACGACGCTCCTGTGATCACGACTCCTGCCGGTATCGCCGTCAATGAGGACATACAGACCTCACTCACCGGGATCAGCTTCAGCGATGTGGATGCGGGCAGCGGGAATGTTACGGCAACCTTTTCGGTGCTTAGCGGTACACTGTCTGCTATATCGGGTAATGGCGTGACCGTCAGCGGGCCGGGAACGGCCACATTGACATTGACCGGATCGATTGCGGACCTGAACGCATTCATCGCTGCCGGCCATGTTGATTTCAAGACCGCGTTACATGCAACGGGCAATGTAGCCCTTACGGTAACGATCGATGATGGGGGCAATACGGGATCGGGGGGATCTCTTGGAGACTCGCGGACGGTCACACTGACGGTGACAGCCGTAAACGATGCTCCGGTGAATACGGTTCCGGGAATACAGGAGGTTGATCAGAACGGGGGGCTGACATTCAGTGCGGCGAACGGTAACGGCATCATGATTTCGGATGTGGATGCGGGAGGTAATACGGTGGAGGTGACACTGACTGCGACAAACGGGTCACTGACCCTTTCAGGCACTACGGGACTGACATTTGCCACGGGAATTGGTACGGACGACGGGACAATGACCTTTGCGGGTACCATCGCCGATATCAACGTGGCGCTCGGCGGACTGACGTTCCGGCCGACAATGGGATTTTATGGTGCAGCGAGCTTACAGATCGTCACCAGCGACCTGGGCAATTCGGGTTCGGGCGGAGCTTTGACGGATACGGATGTCATCAACATCACGGTCAACCCGATCAACCCTGAAGTGTTGGAGGTCGGATCGACAAGTGCGGATAGAACGTATAAGATAGGTGATGATATTGTCTTGACCATAAACTTCAATCAGCCGGTGGCTGTAGATGAGACGGGCGGATCACCAACGCTGTTCGTGGAGACGGGTACGGTTGACCGGGAAGCAGTTTACCTGTCCGGTTCGGGGACGACTGTGCTGACCTTCCAATATAGGGTTCAAGAAGGTGACGTGAGTGCCGATCTGGATTATGCATCCACTGCCTCACTGACACTCAACGGTTCGACGATACGGAATGTTGCCGAGCTGGATGCTGTACTGACCCTACCGACAGTGGGTGGTCCGAATTCGCTCGGGGGACAGCATGCTATCGTGATCGATGGGGTCGCCCCTGCAGCGCCTGCTGGAGTGACGGCAACTTTTGGTAATCAGCAGAACGTGCTGAACTGGACGGCCAATACAGAGGGGGATCTGACGTCATACAAAGTTTACGGTGGTACCTCGGCCAATCCAACCAGTGTGCTGGCAACGGTTACGGCTCCGGCGGCGACGACCTATACCCATACGGGTCTGACGAACGGTACGACGTATTACTACCGTATCACGGCTGTAGACCAAGCGGGCAACGAGAGTGCAGCAGGTACGGAAGTCAGTGCGGTACCTAAAGCACCGCAGGTGATCACGTTTGGTGCGCTGCCGTTGAAGACCTACGGTGATGCGGACTTTGCTGCGGGAGCTACGAGCACGAACGGTACGATCCCGATCACCTACAGCAGCAGCAATGAAACGGTGGCCACGATCGTAGCCGGCAAGATCCGTATCGTTGGCGTGGGCACGGCGACGATTACGGCGTCGCAGGCAGGAGGCTCGGCCTATACACCGGCGGCAGATGTTGATCAGACGCTGACGGTTGACCCGAAAGCACTGACGATTACGGCCAATGACCAGAGCAAGATCTATGGCAATGCCTTTACCTTCAGCGGTACCGAGTTTACACCGGACGGCCTTGTGAACAACGATGCAGTTACCTCGGTGACATTAACTTCAGCAGGAGCATCAGCCTCGGCCGATGTTGACACCTACGAGATCACCGCTTCGGCAGCACAGGGACCAAAAGTGGGTAACTACGATATCAGCTATGTAAGCGGCACACTTACGGTGAACAAAGCCCCGCAGACGATCACGTTTACGGATCCGGGCACACTTTACCGTGATGCGGGCACGATCGACCTTGACGTCTCATCCAGTAGCGGCCTGCCGGTCAG
>NZ_JAAKGO010000012.1 GCF_011043525.1 Sphingobacterium sp. SGG-5 | reverse complement strand
CGAAGCCCCAGCAGGTAACTGTTGGGGCTTTTTTTGTTTACGAATTCTTATCTTTGCATATATAATGGGAACTTTATTAGATAACGGTGTAAAACCGTACAACCACTATGGGAAATACTTGAAAGAAAAGTATAAGGGGCAAAGGGTATTTAAAGTTATTGTAGATGGTAACTTTACATGTCCAAATCGAGATGGCTCGAAAGGATACGGTGGTTGTACCTATTGTAATGTTGATTCCTTTACGCCGGATACGGCTCGTAAGATACCTTCTATTCGTGAGCAGGTAGAGAATGGGATATTGCGAGCAAAGAATAGTTACGGTGCTGAGAAGTTTATTATCTATTTTCAGCCGAATACGAATACCTATGCTCCTACACATCTGCTGAAGATGATGTATGATGAAGCCTTGAGTATTGATCCTGAAAATACATTAGGGCTTTCTGTAGGAACACGTCCCGACTGTTTAGATTTTGAGAAAATAGCCTTATTGGAATCCTATACTGATCGTTTGGATGTCGATCTGGAAATGGGAATGGAATCTATTTATAATGACACTTTGGAACGTATAAATAGAGGCTGTTCACATGATGAATTTTTAGCGGCCATGAAGATGTTAGCCAATACGTCATTAGAGCTTTGTGTGCATACGATCTTTGGATTTCCTTGGGAAACAGAAGAAATGATGCTTCGGTATGCAGAAGAAATTAACAAACATCCTCAAATCCGTTTCGTGAAACTCCACCATCTTCATATTGTGGAGGGTTCTATCATGGGTGCAAAATATAAAAAGGAGCCTTTTAAATTATTCAGTATCGAAGAGTATACCGACTTTTTGGCGAAGTTTATTCCACTTTTACGCGAGGATATTATCATCCAACGGATATTTGGGATTGCCGACAAGGAACTGCTGATTGCACCCAATTGGGGCTATCCAAAATCCCGTATACAGACGTATATTGATAAAGGACTGGAAGAAAGAGGGGTACAACAAGGAAGTTTGTATAAATCGTACTAGTGTATTAGTTTTTTTTGTACTTTTGCTCATAAAACTAATAATTAATTTGTTATGAAAAGAGTATTTAAAAAGCTTGGCGTTGTAGCGATGACGCTATCTATGTTTGCATTTTCTTCTTGTGAGGAGTTGAAAGAGTTGATAAAATTTGACTTTGACTTGAAGGGAGAGGCAATTGAGATCGTTATTGAGCCCACTGAGGAGACAGGTAGTCAAATAACGATTGGCAGTGAACAATTTGAAAAATCGTTGGAACAGGTCATCAAAGAGAATGCACCCGATGCTGATTTAAGTAAGATTAAGGCGATTACTTTGACTAATATATCGGCTGAAATAACTAAGGGGGCTAAGGATGGTAACAATTTTCAAAACTTTTCTAAGATCTATGTAAAAGTAAATGCGGAGGAAAAGGAAGTCGAAGATGCTGAGCTTGTAGCACAGACCACTATCGAAGATGAAACTACACATTTAGAAGTTCCGGTTAACGGTGGATCTGTCGATATAAAGAGTTGGTTTAGCAAGCAGAATTTTGAATACGTATTGCAGGCTGATATTACAGAAGCGATTACTGAGGAATTGACTATTCGTATTACTGCAGACTATGCTTTTACATTCGGCTTGTAAGATGCTTCAGAAATAATCGATCAAAAAAAAGCGACTCATCGGTCGCTTTTTTTGTTTTTTACAATTGATACTTATTGCTCCAGAATAGATTTCAGATCTGCTGGAGAATAATTTACAGACTTTAACGTCTTGTTGTCTCCCTCCCGAAAGACCAAAAACTTGCCATCGACTTCTTTGTAATAAGACTGTACGCCTTTGGCGAGATAATGTTCCTGTGTAGCAATAGCTTCTGCTTCATCTTTACACGCTTTACTCATGTTGGAGCGCTGGACTTCTTCGAAGAGTGTATTGAATTTGTCTTTTAATCCAAACTCTAATATAGCTCCGGATAGAACATATTGAATATCGCATAGCGCATCGGCTATTTCAACGATATCCTGAGCTTGAATAGCTTCCTTTAGTTCTTCCAACTCCTCGGCTATTAAGGCAACACGAAGATTACAGCGTGCTTCCGAAGGTATTTGTGGATGATCTAATATAGGATGCTGAAATGTTTTATGAAATTCAGCTACGGATGTAAGTGATTTAGGATCAGTCATACCTAAGTTTTGTTAATTTAATTATGATTACTTCACAAAATGTTTCAACTGTATCAGCTCTCGTTCTTCGAGGTATCTCCATCGCCCTCGTGGCAGATCTTTCTTCGTAAGGTTGGCGTATACCACGCGATCCAGTTTAACGATCTCATAACCCAACGATTCAAATATACGTCTTACAATACGATTTTTGCCACTGTGTATCTGAATGCCAATTTCACTTTTTGAAGCCCCTTGAACATAACTGATATCGTCGGGCTTAATGAAACCATCTTCTAACTCCAAACCGAATTCAATTTTGTTGAAATCGCCTTGTTTCAGGTTTTTATTTAATTCTACCCGGTATAGTTTGGTAACGCTATTTCTGGGGTGGGATAATTTCTCTGCGAGATTACCATCGTTGGTCAATAATAATAAACCTGTCGTATTGCGATCCAAACGGCCCACAGGATATATTCTTTCTTTTGTCGCTTTAGCAACCAAATGCATGACGGTATGTCTTTCCTGTGGATCATCGGTCGTGGTGATATAATCCTTCGGTTTATTGAGCAGTACGTATACCATCTTTTCGCGCTTCAAGCGTTCATTGTTATAACGTATTTCATCTTTTGCCGGATCCACTTTTGTTCCCAATGCGGTGACAATCTCACCATTGACAGAAATTACACCCGCAGTGATAAGTTCATCCGCTTTGCGGCGGGAACAGATACCTGCATTGGAAATATATCTATTCAAACGAATCAGCCCATCGTCCTCTAACTCTGTTGTCACCCTTTTTCGAGTAGAAAATGATTTACCTCTTGTGGAATTCTTGAAGTTGCTTTCGCCGTTTTCTGCTTTATCAAATCTGTTAGCGGAAAACTTGCTCTTACTTGCACCAAACTTACCTGGACGATCCGTGAATTTTTTTGGTGATTTGCTGAATTTTGACGGCTTTCCGTAGGTCTTGTTTTCTTCCTTACCGAATGAGTCACCCTCTTTAAAAGGTGAACTTTTTCTGCTGGATTGACCTTGGGATTTGAAGCGGGTAGAGGTGCCTCGCTGTTTTCTGGAGTTGTCCTCACGACTGTTCCGTTGATTTTTGAATGGCATGATTTTATATCAAAATGAGGTACAAAGGTACGGAAATCTTTCGGAAAAGGGAAGTTTTTTTCATTCGCACTTTTCTGCGTTTTAAGGTGTATAAAGTCGGTTTTGAAGGGGCGGTGGTCATTAAGCATATTGTAAGTGTTTGTAATTTAAATAAATAGTACTTACCTTTGACAATTCATAAATGAACCAAGCTATTTTTTGAACGGCGTATCGTGGAAGGAATAGCATTAAGGGAGTGAATGATAAAAAAGAAAATCTTATGTACCGGGTTCGTCTTGTCATTATTCGTTTTGTCAAGATTATACTCTACACCACACGTAGATCCTATAGAAGATCCCTACAAAAAGAAGTTGATTGAATTTGCGGAAAAGAAAGTAGAAGAGAAGAAAAACGCCATTGCATCGGAAGAAGATGATACGGTAATCGCTTTTGCTGACGAGAACTTACCCATCGAAAATCAAAAGGTTAAGAGAAAGCTCAAGAAGTATCTGGCTATGTTCTCGTTCAAAAAGCATCAATCTTATCGGTTGCACCAACAAGCGGAGAAGCATTTGCCCAAAATAGCCGAAATTTTAAAGTCTCATGATATTCCGGAAGATTTTAAATATATCCCGTTAGTCGAAAGTGGACTCAATCCACGTATACGTTCTCATCGTGGTGCCGGTGGCTATTGGCAATTTATGCCGGCAACAGCCCGTTTATTCGGTTTGAAGGTCAATGGAAATGTTGACGAGCGCAAGGATTTGGTTAAATCCACGCATGCAGCGGCTCGCTATTTAAACCGTCTGTATACAATATTTGGTGATTGGACTTTAGTAGCTGCCGCCTATAATTTAGGTGAGGGTAGACTCAAGTCGTCTATGCGGCGGCAAAACGAAAATAACTATTATCAGCTGGCGTTAAATGGCGAAACCGGTTCGTATGTTTATAAATTAGTCTCTATGAAAGAGATTATAGAAAAACCAGCAAAATACGGCTATAATATTTGATAAAAGAACCTATACGGGGATATACACCAGATATTTTGTCTCAAAAAAGTCTTCTTTAAAATAAGCAGATAATGGGTGAAGCTCAGCAGCTTTTGCCCTGGCTTCTTGTATCTCTTCGCGTAGATCTCCACCTTTTAGGTAGAGAATACCGTTGGGAATGCCATTTCTATCTTTTCGATCAAATTTGTTCCTCACCCAGGGAAGAAATTCACTTAATCTTGTTACGGCCCGTGAGACGACGAAATCATATTTTTCGTGCAGTTGTTCTGCACGAATGTGGTCTGCTCTGACATTTTTAAGTTCCAGCGCGTTGCTTACCTCATTCACCACCTTGATTTTCTTTCCGATCGAATCGATCAGATGAAATTCAACCTGCGGAAACAAGATAGCCAAGGGAATACCGGGAAAACCACCGCCAGTACCTACATCCAATATCCGGGTGCCCGGAGCAAGCGCCGTCAAAAACTTTGCAATACCGAGTGAATGCAATACGTGTTTCAGGTAGAGGCTTTCAATATCTTTACGGGATACCACATTGATCTGATCATTCCAAAAAGGGTAAACATCACCTAATTGAGCGAATTGTTCTTTTTGTTGTTTCCCTAAATGTGGGAAGTATCGGTATATAATGTCTACTGTTGGATTTACCATACTGCTTTTGTCTTACTTCCAGGAGGCTTGTTTTTTATGTCGGTTAAATAAGCCGTTGATACAAATATAAAAATAGTAAAAGAGGTCTAATAGCGGTAACCAAATGAGCAGGTCCTTTACGGCGAGCTTTTTATAGATACTGTTAAATACGATAAGTTGACTTATGAGCCGTAAAAGATAAGCGCCTGCCCCAAAATACCAAAGCGAAGGGGATAGAGACAGACATACAATAACCATCAGATAAAACAAGACTGCGGAAATCAATTGCGTGCCGAGCATCCTTTTATGCTTGTTTTTATATAATGTCGAAGCGCCGACATGCCGTGCCTTTTGTTTGTTGTAGGCCTTCCAAGAGCTTTTTGCTTCGGAATAGACGTGTGCATCCGGATGTATGGATAAATTGACATTGGTCGGAGTCGCATTGTTATTCACAAAGAGATCATCATCTCCCGATTTGATATGCATATGTGCATTAAAACCCTTTCCTCGAAAAAATAACGTTTTGGTGTAAGCTAAATTTCTACCTACGCCCATATAGGTATTTCTTTTGAGCGCGTAGGAAAGATAGCTCATGGCCGTGTGTGTAGTTTCGAAGCGGACAACCTTATTGAGGAAGCCTTCAGTTTTAAAGTAAGGCGAATAGCCTAAAACAATCTCTTTTCCCTCATTAAATGCACCACTCATCTCTTTTAGCCAAAGATTGCTATCCGGCTGGCAATCGGCGTCTGTTAATATTAGTTTATCGTGTTTGGCTGCCTTGATCCCTAAAGTCAGGGCAAATTTTTTGCTGTGTTTAAGTTGGATATGTTCTTTGATTTCGACAATCCGGAGATGTGCATATTCTTTTTCCAGTCCCTGTAATAACCACTTGCTTTCATCGGATGAACAATCGTTAACCACGATGACCTCAAAGTCGGGGTAATCCTGGGTGAGAACGACGGGTAAAAACTTTTCCAGGTTATCGTGTTCGTTGCGTGCGCAGATAATGACAGAAACGGGAGAAAGGGTAATCTGCTGTTGGTAGGATTTAACTTTGTACAAAGCCAGTTTACCGTAGACAAAAAGAATGTAATAGAGCTGTATAAAGGTGAGTATGCCCAATAATGCATAGGCTATCACCGGTAGATCGATTTCGATACTTAACTGTAGACTCATAGTAATGGGTCAAAGATAAGGTGTTCTTTTCATATTCATCGGGGAATCGTTAAGAATTACTAATTAAGTCATCCAAATAACCGTAGCTCGGATTTTTCTCGTATTTTTGCAGCTGATTTAGACGGTATGAAATTTACGCTTCAGGCTCAAGATACATTTTCAAAAGCACGTGCTGGATTAATGGAGACTGCACACGGTTCGATCGAGACACCGATCTTCATGCCGGTGGGTACGGCGGGTACCGTTAAGGCTGTACATCAGCATGAACTCGTACAAGATATCGAGGCCCAGATTATTTTGGGAAACACCTACCATTTATACTTGCGTCCAGGATTGAACGTGTTGAATAAGGCGGGAGGTTTGCATCAATTCAATGGGTGGACTCGACCGATACTGACAGACTCGGGCGGCTATCAGGTTTATTCCTTAACAGAAGTACGCAAGATCAAGGAAGAAGGGGTGACCTTTCGATCGCATGTAGACGGTTCAAAACACTTGTTTACACCGGAGAATGTGATGGATACGCAACGTATTATCGGTGCGGATATTATCATGGCATTTGATGAATGTACACCTTACCCCTGCGATTACCAGTATGCCCGACGTTCTGTAGACATGACGCACCGATGGCTCAAAAGATGTTGCGACCGTTTTGATGCCACAGAGCCGTTATATGGATACGACCAAACGCTGTTTCCAATCGTACAAGGGTCCGTTTACAAAGATTTGCGTATGCAGTCTGCAGAGACTATTGCTTCATTCGAAAGGGATGGCAATGCCATAGGTGGGCTTTCGGTTGGCGAACCGGCGGAGGAAATGTATGCGATGACAGAAGTGGTGACCAACATTCTCCCGCAGGATAAACCACGTTATCTGATGGGGGTAGGGACGCCGATCAATATCCTGGAGAACATTGCCTTAGGGATTGACATGTTCGACTGTGTCATGCCCACCCGCAATGCGCGAAACGGCATGCTTTTTACCCGTCAAGGTATCATCAATATCAAAAATGAGAAGTGGAAAGATGATTTTTCACCCCTAGAAGTAGAGAGCGATTTAAGGACTGACCAAGTGTATTCAAAGGCTTATTTAAGGCATCTTATCAAGTCACAAGAGATATTGGGGGCGCAGATCGCTTCCTTGCATAATCTCCATTTTTACCTGTGGCTAGTGCGGCAGGCGCGTGAGAAAATCATCGATGGAAGCTTCTACGATTGGAAAGAAAAGATGGTAAAGGTATTAGGACAGCGGCTATGAATATTATTGATCGTTATATTATTAAGAAATACCTGACGACATTCCTGTTTACGGTAGGAATATTCGTGGTCATAATCGTTATTTTCGATATTTCGGAAAAGCTGGACGATTTCTTAAAGAACAAAGCGACAATGACGCAGGTGATTTTTCATTATTATGCAATAGGTAGTGTTCCCTTTTTCTTAAACATGCTTACCCCGCTGATAAATTTTATCGCCGTTATCTTTTTTACCTCCAAGATGGCCGACCAGACCGAAATCGTACCTATCCTCAGTGGTGGTATGAGCTTTAACCGTTTTCTGCGGCCTTATATGATTTCCGCATTTATTATTTTTGCTTTTACTTTAATATCGAATTTATATATCATACCCTTTACGAATAAAGAGAAGGTAAATTTCGAGAATGTTTATGTACACCCGCAAAAGGTGAGCTCTTCAACGTCCTCAACGCACATGCAGATTGACAGTAATACGTATGTGTATATTGATAATTTTGACACCCAGCGGTCGATTGGCTATAATTTTATTCTGGAAAAGTTTGATGGCCTGGAACTGAAAGAGAAGCTGATGGCGGATCGGGTTGCGTGGGACTCTGTATCGGGGAAATGGCGCATGGAGAATTACACGAATCGTATTATCAACGGCCTGAAAGAAGAAATGGTTAAAGGGGAAAAACAGGATACGACCTTAGACATGCGACCCCAGGATTTTGAGGTATATGAGAATATTTTCACGGCCTTAACTACCGATGAGTTGAATGAGCGTATTAAAAAAGAAGAGATCCGAGGGACAGGAATGATGAGTGAGCTGTTGCTGGAAAAGTACAAGCGCTGGATCAATCCCGTTTCGGCCTTTATTCTAACGCTGATGGGGGTGTCATTGTCCTCCAAGAAAGTGCGTGGCGGTATCGGCCTGAGTTTAGGTATTGGAATAGGTTTGAGCTTTACCTATCTTGTTTTTAATCAGTTTTCAACGATGTTTGCATTAAAGGGAGGACTGCATCCTTTGCTCGCCGTATTGATCCCGAATGTGACTTTCTTGTTGGTCGGTCTGATACTATTGTATAAAGCGCCAAAATAAGCTATATTTTTTATGTTTTCAGGGCGTCAACGGAATGTTTTTCTACTCCATATTACGGTGCTTATATGGGGATTTACGGGGGTATTAGGTGAACTTATCACCGTATCGGCCCTACCTTTGGTTTGGTTCCGGGTCATCATAGCTGCGCTTTCATTGCTTATCTATTTTCGATTCATCAAGCAGCCGATCGGGGTATCAACGAGCGACCTGCTGAAGTTTTTAGGTGTTGGGCTTATTGTAGGCTTGCACTGGGTACTTTTCTTTCACGCCATCAAAGTGTCAACAGTATCTGTTGCATTAGTTACGCTGTCGGCAATAACATTATTTACGGCAATTCTGGAGCCGATTTTCAACAAGCGAAGGATTTCGCTGGCAGATGTCGCAGTAGGTGTCATTATTATCTTTGGGATCTACCTCATCTTCAAATTTGAATTTCAGTATATACAAGGTATCGTCTTTGGTCTTTTGGCGGCATTTTGTGCCGGTATATTTGCTATTCTCAATGTTCGTATGGTCAGAAAGCATAGCCCGACGATCATTACCTTTTACGAAATGATTGGTGCGTTCATCGGTGTATCCTTGGTTATGCTTATTGGAGGACAGTCTTCCGCAGAATTGATCTTATCGGCACAGGATTGGGCTTATCTTTTATTATTAGGTAGTGTCTGTACGGCACTGGCTTATGCATTAAGTGTCTCGATCATGAAAGAGCTATCTGCTTTTGCTGTCGCCTTGGCGACCAATATGGAGCCAGTGTATGGAATATTAATTGCTCTGTTGATCTTCGGTGATAAAGAAACGATGAGCACGGGTTTTTATATCGGTGCTGTTATTGTCTTGTCGGCCGTGTTTTTGTATCCTTATCTCAAGGCAAAATTCAGAAAGCGAAAATCCGTTATTATTTAGTTTCATCCTCCGTATCGGCGATCTGGTCGGTTTCCGGTGTAAAATCTTCTTTCTTCTCTTGCGGATCGCTCTCCAGCGTATGCGTATCCTTGTTATACATGCCGGCGAGTTCGTCAATTATCGTTCCCTTCCACAAGGGTGTGCCGGTGAAATAGGCCGCACGCGCTATCATATGGGCGGCGATAGGTGACGTGATAATCAGAAAAAATGTAATGGCAATGGCTTTCGTCGTTACAGAGATATCGGGGAAGAGGATGGCAGCACATAATAATAAGAGTCCTACGCCTAAAGTCGCCGCCTTCACGGTAACCGAAAGACGGAGATAGAAATCCGGCATCCGTAATATCCCTAAAGAAGCAAAAAAGATGGCTAATGCACCTATGGTGCTTAATATGGCAAGTATAATGTCAATCATTGTTCTGTTTTTCTATGTAATAGGAAAAAGCTATGGTCCCCAGAAAGGCAATCAGTGCCAAGATAATGGCTACGTCTAACAGTACCTTTTGATGTGACCGTATGGTAAATACCGTTATAATTCCGATACCTATCGTGATAATGAGATCAAGCGCAATAACCCGATCCACAACACGGGGGCCTTTTACTAAACGAATAAATACCAAAATGACGGAAACCGCCAAAATAGGCAGTATAAAGTAGTCGAAATATGCAGCTAAGTTCATCGTAGTATTTCTAATAATTTTCTTTCCAACCCGGTTTTCATTTCTCTGACAAAAGCTTTTGGATCTGTGAGATACATCACATGGATATACAAAATCTTCTTGTCTTCGCTAATATCTACAATTAATGTACCCGGGGTTAATGAAATCATTGTTGATAGTAGGTTTATCTCTAGCTCCGTACGAGCATTCAAGGGATACCGTACAATGCCCGGTTTCATAAAATATTTGGGTGTCATCACATCATAGGCTACCTGTAGGTTGGCCTTGACGACCTGTAAGAAAAAATAAAGGACAAAGCCCAATACTTTTGGTACCCGATAGAAATAACGTTGATCGCTGTCATGTCTATTCATGATCCACAGGATACCAAAACCGAGCATAAAACCAAATAGAAAGTTGGTGTAATACATGGATCCTGTAAGTGCTACCCAAATAAAGGATAGTAAGAGATTCATCAAAAACAGTCTAATCATAGCCTTACTTTGTTTTCCCTAATACGGCTTCAACATACGGTGATGTATCCAGCAGCTGGGTTGATATTTTATCCACTAATTGGACTATTGCTTCTGCATTTAACCCAATAAACAAGGTTACCAAACATAATATACATATAGGTAATACCAAAAGTATTTTTCTGAACATCGGTAAAGGTTCAAACTTATCTTCTACCGTGACATCGTCCGGGCTGTCCTTCCAAAATACCTCGGCCCACATTTTGGCAATAACATATAATGTCGTGAAACTTCCTATGATCAAGGCCGCTACAAACGCATAATGGTCTAACGTAAACGCAGCTTGAAATAGGTAAATCTTTGGCCAAAAGCCCGATAGGGGAGGAATACCGACTAACGAAAATAAAACCAGCGCACATACCAAAGATATTAACGGATACTGGGCGTATAACCCACCTAACTTTTTCATATCCATTGTACCTCTAAGCTGCCGGATAAGACCTGCAATCAAAAACATATTTGTCTTTACCATAATGTCGTGAAACAGGTAAAAGAGAGCTCCCATGAGTGCGATCTTACTAAACATAGCTATTCCGCCGATCATGAAGCCGATATGGCAGACGATTAAGTAGGAGAACATCCGGCGTATGTTGGTTTTGATGACTGCTCCCATCGACCCAATGACGATGGTGAGTACGGCAATAATCATCAAGAGGTTTCTGGTGAATTCGTCCGGAATAAAGATCAAGCTGAATACCCGTATCATCGCGTAAACACCCACCTTGGTGAGCAGTCCTCCAAATGTGGCGGCCACAGCCGAAGGAGGAGTGTGGTAAGAAGAGGGGAGCCAATAATACAGTGGAAATACCGCCGATTTGATGCCAAACCCCAGAATAAAGAAACAGGCCGTAATACCCACGAGGGATTGGTTTTGCACCTGTTGGATCTTTACGCTCAGATCAGCCATATTCAAGGATCCTGTAATGCCGTATAAAATACCGATACCGGTGAGGAAAAAGGTGGATGCCAGGATATTCATCGCCATATATTTGACGGCACCTTCTAATTGGGTTTTACGGCCTCCGAGCGTCATCAGTACAAAAGAAGAGATAATAATGACTTCAAACCAGACATACAGATTAAAAATATCCCCTGTCAAGAAAGCACCATTCAAGCCCATAAGCAAGAAATGGAAGATAGGGAAGTAGCCATACAGCATACGCTGTCGACTCACACCTGTAGCGGAGAAAAATGATACAGCCAAACCTGCAATTGATGTGAGTAAAACTAAGGTTGCACTCAATAGATCTGCGACGAAAACGATACCAAATGGGGCTTCCCAGTTGGACGCATTCAACGTCAATACGCCTTTACTATACACATCAGCGAGTAAGCGAATAGCCAGCAGGGTACCCAAAAACGTGCCCAGAATACTGATAATTCTTTGCGTAACCGTTTTCCTCCAGGCGATCAGTTGCAGCACCGCTGAAAAAAGATGGATAAGAACAGGAGCTAAAATGTGATTGTCTATCATATATCTTCTTCCTCCGGCGTGTTTAAATCATCAAGATCATCTGAATTCACTAAAGCGTATACCCTTTTCAATAATACGATGGCAAAAGCAGTCAACGCAAAGCTGATAACAATTGCGGTAAGGATAAGAGCTTGGGGGATCGGATCGGCGAATACATCCTGAAAGAGCTTGGCTTCTTCCGCAATAACGGGCGGTTTCCCTTTTACAATGCCACCTAACAAAAAAATTAAAATATTTGTGCCGCCACCTAACAGCATAATGCCCAAAAGAAGCTTGACCATACTTCGGCGGAGGATAAGGTAAACTCCTGCCGCGTACAACATACCAAGTAATATAATTAATATCAGCTCCATTACGTCTTATCACTTAAATTGTCCAGCGCAATCGTAAATAGAATAGTTAGTACCACTCCGATGACTACTAAATAAACCCCCAGATCGAAAAACAGCGATGATCCGATCATACCGATGACGGGAATAGGTTCATCAAACCATAAGCCTGTCATTGGGGGCAGACCGAAGAGCAGGGGTAATGAGACGCTTGTTGCCGATATTCCCAGACCTATTGGAATTAGTGACAGCGGTTTATGTTTCAGGAGCTTCATGGTTGATTCGGTCCCGTTCGCAAAACTATGTAGCACGAATGCGATGGATGCCACCAGTCCACCGACAAAACCGCCGCCCGGATAATAATGCCCCCTTAATAATAAAAAGAAGGAAAAGAGTAAAAGTATGGGCAACAGATATTTCGTTGCTGCTTGTAAGATTGGACTTCGCATAATATTTTATTCTTTTTCTGTCGGTTTCAACCGTAATCGTATCAGACTATATACCCCTAAGGCCGCAATGCTTAATACGACCGTTTCAAACATCGTATCTATCCCTCGAAAGTCGACCAAAATAACGTTGACTACATTTTTACCCTTTGCTAACAGGTATGCGTTTTCACCATAAAAATGAGAGATATCTTTGGTAATGGGTTCTGACCACACCTTCAATGCAATTAAGGATAGAATAAGGCCGAACCCGATGGATACTGCTGCATCACGGTATAATATTTTTCTGCTGGCTAAATTAATAAAGCTGGGCAGGCGATAGAGTACAAGAACAAACAAAACCGTGCTTAAGGTATCAATGGTAAATTGTGTCATCGCTAAATCCGGAGCACTGTAGAAGACGAAGATCAAACAGGTACAATAACCGATAATACTCATGGATACGACGGCCGTGAGTCGGGAAGAGGTCGAAACCATGATGCCTAATGCACCCACAAAAACCAGAGCAACTGCAATTTCATATAACCCAGGTTGTGTTAACATATTCAGATCGATCGAAATAGAACCGCTATGCCAAAGCTTATACGCCAGCAGGGCTTCTGCAAACAAAATAATTTTGAGGTGGTAAGAGCGCAGATACCCATTATGAGAAAGTGAGGTCGCCCATGCCGATATTTTCAAGAGGTCCTCGCCACATCCAATGATAATTTGTTCGGGAGAAAGGGCTTTGAAACGTGCTATAAATGCCAGTTTGCGGGACGATGCTTTATTCATGAGGTAAACTAATGTGCCTACAGCTAAGGTCGATAAGCTTAAGATCAATACTTGGTTAAAGCCGTGATATATCTTTAAAGGCGCCGTTATCTCATGATGTATGATGTTTTTAGCAACCTGTTCTGTCAGCAGGTGGCCGGTGATACCGGGGGCACATCCAAAAATAACACCCAGTACACCCAGGACCAACGGTGGTATCCACATCGATGTATAGGGGAGGTGAACACCCGCGAATTGCTGTGGAAGCTTGCCAAAAAAAGGTTTAAATCCGGCCATAAATCCAGCAGCGACCAATCCGACATTGGTCGCGATGGCCAATCCAGTCAACACCCATTTGAAATTGATTTGAGGTGTGTGTAGGGTGGCTTCGTAAATTAAATCTTTTCCGATAAATCCGAAAGTCAGTGGTACACCGGCACTCGATAGGGCCGCCAGACTACCTGCTATAGCAACCGGAAACATGACCTTACCCAACCCGCTGAGCAGGGAGATATCCCGTGTTCCTGTCTCGTGGTCAATAATGCCCGTGACCAGAAATAATGTAGCTTTGTATAAGGCGTGCGCGAGTAGAAAGACACTGGCAGCTGTTACGGCCTCTTTTGTGCCGATACCAAGTAGAAATGTGAGTACACCGAGGACGGATATAGTCGAGTAAGCCAGTATACCTTTGAGATCGATACGAAATAAAGAGTGAATAGCTGCGTATAGCATGGTAATACCTCCTACAATCATTAATGTGTTGTTCCACAATGGAGTGCCTCCTAAAATAGGTGTAAATCTTGCCAAAAGGTATATTCCGGCTTTGACCATCGTGGCCGAATGGAGGTATGCCGAAACTGGCGTGGGTGCTTTCATGGCTCCCGGTAACCAAAAATGAAACGGAAACTGTGCGGATTTTGTAAATGCACCTATACACAGAAATATGACAGCTACCGGATAAAGTTGATGATTAAGAATAAGATCCTTGGCCTGGATAAGTTCTGATATGACAAAAGTATCCGCGATATTTCCTAACAAGATTAAGCCGGCCAATAAAAAGAAACCGCCCAGACCGGTAATACAAAAGGAAGTGATGGCACTCTTTCTCGATTCTGCATTGTCGTTATTAAACCCGATCAGGAAAAAAGAACTGATACTGGTGAGTTCCCAAAAAATAAACAAAAGCAAAATATTGTTGGAGAGCACGACCCCCAGCATCGCTGCCATAAAAAGGAAAAGATAACCAAAGAAGCGATCATAATAACGATGACCTTTTAAATAAGATCTCGCATAGACAAAAATGGCGGTACCTATGCCCGTAATCAATAGCGAAAAGAGTAGTGACAATCCATCCAGCTTAAAGTCGAAATTAACGCCTAAGGAGGAAATCCAATTGATATGTTGGTATAAACTGTTGCCGGAACTGATTAACGGTATTTGCGTTAAAAAGAATGCAAACAATAAAAGCGGAACGATCGGTAAAAGGATGCTCCATTTTGTTTTGAGCATTTTTCCAAAAGGAATCGTTAGACAAGAAAAAAATAATCCTGATAATACAGTTAATAGCATCTATTCTTATTATGGATATGGAAAGCCATAAAAATAATAAAAAGTATATTCTTTTTGCTATAAAATTTGGAATAACTACCTATCTACTTGTTATCTGTTGTAGATATTGGGTGTTCTCAATGGCATGTGCCTGCATGTCATTATTGAAATATACGTAGACATTCTTTACATGATGTTGTGTCTTGATCTTTGCGGCCAACTCATCCAGCTCTTTGTGGGAATAACCTGAGGCATAAAGTTCACTTGCCCCATGCATGCGATAATACAAGTGCGGTGTATTTGCTACTACATCATCTGGAAGCGTAGGGTGGCTCATGCCACAAAAGCTGATATTTCGTTCAGCCAGCCTGTCGTATACATCCTGTCGCCACCAGCTGACGTGTCTGAATTCTACCACATTTAAAAAGGATTTATCGAGGCTATCGATAATTTTTTCAAGAAGTTCTTCGGAATACGATAGGCTCGGGGGCATCTGAAACAAAACGCAACCTAATTTATGTTGCAGTCCTTTTCCGATGACGGAGTAGAAGTTGGATAGAAGTTCAGATGTACCGGTAAACTTTTTATAATGTGTGATTATCCGGGGTGCTTTTACAGCAAAACAGAAGTCATGGGGACTTTTGGCATACCAATTTTGTAAAAAAGAAAGTTGAGGAAACCTGTAAAATGTGACATTCAGTTCTAAGGTATTAAAATGCTGACAATAATAGTTCAGCCAATCTTTTTGCGGGAGATCATTTGGATAAAAAACACCTTTCCAACTTTTATAATGAAACCCCGAACAGCCTACGTACCATATTTGCATAATGTGTCACTTTTATAAAATGAACACGCGTTTTACACATTGGTTCACAGTCTATGGTTCAAATAGCGCGGTATGCTTAAATAAAATGGCCGGAGTTTCTCCGGCCATCTTGCTTTATTTTCTCATTTTTTGTGCGTCCTCAATAATCCTTTGGACGACTGTCGGATCTTGTAATGTCGTAATATCGCCCACGGCGGAAAATTCACCTTCTGCAATCTTACGAAGAATACGTCTCATGATTTTGCCCGATCTTGTTTTTGGTAAATCGGAAACAAATTGGATCACATCAGGTTTTGCAATCGGCCCGATAAGACGGGATACGGTTTGCAAGATATCCTTCTTGGTGCTTTCTTCATCGATATGATGGTTTGCGATGACATAGGCATATATTCCTTGTCCTTTTACCGGATGTGGATACCCCACTATAGCCGATTCGACCACGTCCGAGTGCATGTTGATGGCATTTTCAACTTCAGCAGTTCCGATACGGTGTCCAGATACATTTAACACATCATCGACACGCCCAGTGATCCGGTAATATCCATCCGGATTTCGGTAACAGCCGTCGCCGGTAAAGTACATATTTTTATAGGTTGCGAAATACGTCTGTCTGCATCGTTCATGATCGCCCCAGGTTGTACGTAACATGCCCGGCCAAGGGAACTTGATACATAGGTTTCCCGAAACATCGTTTCCTTCAATTTCATTTCCATGTTCATCCATTAATGCAGGCTGTATGCCCGGCAAAGGTAACATGGCATAGCTTGGGATCTCCGGTGTTATGCCAGCAATCGGCGTGATGAGATGACCTCCATTTTCCGTTTGCCACCAGGTATCTACTATTGGGCATTTTTTCTTACCTACTTTTTCATGATACCAATGCCAGGCTTCCTCATTGATGGGTTCACCCACAGACCCCAGTACCCGTAAAGATGATAGATCTTTGTTTTCGATAAACTCGTCACCAAAAGCCATAAGAGAACGGATAGCAGTAGGTGCCGTGTAAATAATGTTGACTTTATATTTATCGACGATATCCCAATATCTGCCGGCGTCCGGATAGGTCGGGATACCTTCAAACATTAATGAAGTAGCACCTTGTGATAATGGTCCATACACAATATAACTGTGCCCTGTGATCCAACCAATATCGGCCGTACAGAAATAGACTTCTCCAGGCTTATATTGAAAGGTATTTGCAAAAGTATAACCTGTGAACACCATATAGCCGGCAGTGGTATGCACGACGCCTTTCGGCTTACCTGTTGATCCCGAAGTATAAAGCACAAATAGCTTATCTTCAGCGTCCATCTCCTCGGCGGGACAGCTTGGATTTCCCTGTGTTTCGACTTTCTTGATTTCATCTTCCCACCATACATCTCTGCCTTTAATCATCGATACCGGTGTACGCGTACGTGTCAATACAATCACTTTTTCGACGGATTCACATTGCATTAACGCATCATCGACTACGGTCTTCAATTCTAACACTTTCGATCCGCGGAAGCCTCCATCGGAAGTGATGACCAATTTACATGCAGCGTCGTTGATACGGTCTGCGATAGATTGCGCAGAGAACCCACCAAAAACAACCGAATGAATAGCTCCGATCCGAGCACATGCTAATAACGAAATAACAAGTTCAGGAACCATAGGTAAATATATACAGACCCGGTCTCCTTTACGGACATTATTGTTTTTTAATACATTCGCGAATTGCTCTACTTTCTGGAGTAATTGTTTGTACGTCAGTATGCGGTGCGCTTCTGTCGGATCGTTGGGCTCCCAAATGATAGCAGGGGTGTCTCCATTTTGATAAATGTGTCGATCCAGACAATTCTCGGTAATATTTAGCTTTCCACCTTCATACCAATTGATATCAGGCTCTGTGAAGTTCCAGTTAAGTACATTGTTCCATTTTCTTTTCCAAAAGAAATGATCACCTACTTCCCCCCAGAACTGTTCGGGATTTTCTACGCTTTTCTTATAAGCTTCTTGATACTCCTCAAAGGAATTAATCTGAAAATTCATGTTTTGCTTTAAAAATTTTATAGGTCTACATTAAAAAATATCAAAATTTATTTATTTCGGACATTTATTTATTTCAATCCGAAAGTTTAAATTTGCTAGGGCTAATTTAATTTTTTTTGCCATTATTTACTAATTTTTTATTTGCTTCGTGAAGTAAATAGCGTTGGATTTTATGGCATGAAGAGACTTCGACCGCTTTATCGTTTCTTGATTTTTACGAATATGCTGATTGCATTTGCGGCACTTGCGCAATGTTATCTGACCTATATTATTTTAGGAGAACAGGCTAATCTTTATATTTTGCTGATCGAGGGTTCCTCTACATTGCTATTGTACAACTTTAGTCTGTATCTGTCGAAACCTAAAAATCCAAATCGTTCACCGTATGAACGGACAAGATGGGTTTTTAATCATATGGGTTTGTTTTGGGTATGTAGCGCGTTGGCTTTAGGATTAATGCTTTATAGCTTATCTCAGGTTCATCCTTACACCTGGGCTTATTTATTGTTTGTGGGGACAGTAAGTATTTCCTACAGTTTTCCTTTCTTTAAAGTCAACGGTAAGCGGACAGGCTTGCGGCAGATTACAGGTGTGAAGTTATTTTATATTGCGCTTGTCTGGTCGTTGAGTAGCGTGGGGCTGCCCGTGGTGGAGCTGTGGGCGGAGGGATTGCCGATAGATTGGTGGGTAGCCAATTATCTGGGACTTATCAAAATACTCTTCCTGCTCATCTGTACACTTCCTTTTGATATTCGGGATATGGAACAGGATTCGTATTATCACCTCAAGACCATCCCGCATATTATAGGTGAAAGGAAGGCTATATTGTCGTGTTACGGGATGATTATATTGCATACCATCCTGATTGTCCTTTCTCCTTATGCGCTCGCTATTAAATGGGGATTGATTATAACGAATGCCTTACTATTTTTGGCGTTGTATTTTTTGATTTTTAAGGATCTTAGAAAATACCATCAGGTCTATCTATTGGATTTTGCACTTATTGTACAATGTGTTGTCACCTATGCCTTTACTGTTTTTATGTCCTAAAATATCTTTTGCAACGGTGCCTAACCTTTTAAATGGGCGATAATCTTTGTTGCTAGGACATCGGATAGTTTATAGTAGCTGGCGAAAGTCCAACCCGCCACATGCGGACTCAAAATCACATTTTCTCGTGCAATCAGATTTTCGTACCAATCCTGTTCTGCCAAAGCAGGGAACTTCTCCACAGGTAGGACATCAAATGCAGCGCCTAATATCTTCCCTTGATCCATGTATTTCAAAACAGACGGGATATGCGCAATTCCTCCACGTGCCCCCATCAAAAAGAATATCGGTTTGCGAAAATGAAATAAATATTCATCGTCTACCAGACCCTTCGTCTCCCGTGTCAATGGTATATGAAAGCTTACTATATCTGCTTGCCGCACCACCTCCTCCATGGAAACATCAGTCGCGTAAGCATCACTGAATCCCGTCTTATATTTGTCATAAGCGATGACACGCACCTCAAAGCCGGAAAGTTTTTTCGCCATGGCTTGCCCGTTGTTCCCATAACCGATTAAAGCTACTGTCCGTCCCTTCAGCTCATAGCCCCGATTTTCCTCGCGCAGCCATTTCCCGTTGCGCACCTGACGGTCACTTCGATTGAGGTTATTCATCAGACTCAACAGCATACCTATCATATGCTCCCCTACAGCGTCGCGGTTGCCTTCATTTGCACTGATCAACGTGATGTTCCGCTGCGCAGCGTATATGTCATCAATATTATCCATGCCGGCACCCGCACGGCCGATGAACTGTAGTTTGGGCGCAAGGTCAATGAACGCTTGATCGACCTGAAATTTGGAACGAATGACCAAGCCAGCATACTGTGGAATGAGCTCTTCGGCTTCCTGCCGGGTGATTGTCGGCCGGTAATCAAAAGTAATTCCAGTTTTCTGAAATCGCTCTAAAAGTACTTCATGTACATCGTCTACAATTAGGATATTCATCATTTACGCATCAAGATACCTCTTTTATTTCATTGGTGAGCACGATAAAATCGTCAACGCTTAAACGCTCGGCACGGAGGTCGTAGAGTTTATTGGCACTCATTTTGTCTTTTGCGATGACTCCCGAAAGCGCATTGCGTAATGTTTTGCGACGCTGATTGAATGCGGCCTTCACGACTCGCCAAAACAGTTTTTCGTCACAGTTCAGACTCGTTGTCGCATTCCGCGTCATACGCATCACACCCGAGAGCACTTTTGGTGGGGGATTGAATGCCCCTGCTTTGACTGTGAAGAGATATTCAACATCATAATACGCTTGAAGGAACACACTGAGTATACCGTATTCCTTTGAGCCTGGTTTTGCTACACAACGTTCGGCCACTTCCTTTTGGAACATGCCCACCATCTGCACGACACGTTGTCTTTCCTCCAGGATCTTGAAGAGAATTTGAGAGGATATATTGTACGGAAAATTGCCTATAATCGCTATTTTATCGCCGAAATAACGGTTGAAGTCTAAGGTCAAGAAATCACCATGGATCAATTTTTCGCCCAGCTCGGGATATTTATCAGCTAAAAAATCAATGGATTCTTCATCCACATCGATCAAAAACGTCTCATAGGCCGAATTCTGCAATAAAAAATCAGATAAGACACCCATGCCTGGTCCTACTTCAAGCACCTGCTTGAAACCTATGCTGGTATCTAAGGCGTCAACAATGCGTTGTGCTGCATTTTTATCGTTTAGAAAATGTTGTCCCAGGTGTTTTTTCGCGCGTACCGTACTCATCGTAGGTCAAAAGTAAGAAAAAATTACTTCATATATCCTGACTCACAAGGGGCACAAATTATGTTGCTATCTTTTATATTTTATTATCTTTATCGCAAATACGTTATTTCTAACCAAAAGTAATTAAAATAACTATATGCGTCCTTTTTTTTCCAAATCGAGAATCCGCAATCCGCAAAAAAATTACGATAGGCTATACGATCGACTGTCTAAGCAGGTAAAGGCCTATATATATAATTACGTCGCGTGCCCTATGCTTGCAGAAGATTTAATGCACGACGTATTTATCAAGCTTTTTGAGAAGATGGAAGACCTAGAGGACAAAGTCAAAAATTGGGAGGCCTATATTTTCAGGATGGCTCGCAACCATACATTTGACTATCTTAAGCGCAATAGCTTGAATGAACGTTTTGTTGAGCGAACGATTCGAGAGTTTCAGGATGGAGATTTTGTCATAGATCGAAAAGTGCTGGAAAAGGAGTATGCTGAGTTTTTGGACAAGTGCCTGCAAAGGCTTCCCGAACGATCGAGAAGAATATTCCAATTGTGTAGGCAGGAGGAAATGACCTATGACGAGGTGGCGGGTCAACTGGGTATTTCTAAGGATACGGTCAAGCATCATATGGTGCTGACAATGAAAAAGCTAAAGGCCGAAGTTATGGTGGTGTTTAACATTTCGTCGTCCCATATGACGTCTATCATATCTATTATAGGTGTCATAATATTTAAATAGATCACCATATGGATACAGTGTTCTACAAAAAACTCATAGACGGCTATAAACAACGTACTCTTTCCAAAGAAGAGTTAGCTGTATATCATCAATTGCTTGCCGAGGGTAAACTTAATGATGTATTAATGCAGACGATGACAGAAGATTTTCAGACCACAAAAAATCCTGGTCGTGTCAAGTGGGGTGTATGGGGTTCTGTCGCAGCTGTTTTTTTAACGATAGTGGCGATTGGATACTATTGGTGGCAACCCACGGGCAGGAATACGGCCTCCGGTATATTGGCCGACAGAGCTGTCGAAGCAACGTCTGACGCGCCTATACTGAAGTTGGCGGACGGCCGGATCGTATCTTTGGATCGTTTAAATGCCCAGTTTCAAAAGGAGTATGGCGTGCAAGGTGATGAAAATCTATTGATGTACCTACCAGCCACTTCCGAACATAAACAGTCACCGGTATCGCAATCGATAGAAACACCTTCAGGCAGGACGTATAAGATTATTTTAGAGGATGGTACCAAGGTATGGATGAATGCGAAGTCATCTATTAGTTTTCCGAGTGCATTCGAACGAGATTATCGGGAGGTAATCGTACAGGGGGAAGTATATTTTGAGGTGGCACATGAAAGCCAACGACCTTTTAGGGTCAAAACCAATAACCAGTTAATAGAGGTATTAGGGACAAAGTTCAATGTCAACAGTTATTCTGCTGAAGATGGGATTGTCACGACTTTGTTGGAAGGCTCCGTACGTTTAAAAGCAGAAGGAAACGTTCAAGAACTTGAACCCGACCAACAAGCCATATTTAGAGGTAATGGTCGCCCTTATGATGTGAAGAAGATAGATGCGTCTGCTGTGGTGGCGTGGACCAACGGGTACCTGCAGTTTAGAGATCAACCTTTAGTGGATATCCTTCAGAAGACGACAAGGTGGTATGAGATAGGTCTGGACTTAGATCCGAGCTTGGCTTCTCAACGCTATACCATGAAGTTTGATCAACGGTCTTCTATAGATGAATTGCTGCGACTGTTGGAAGATGCGGGGTTTTATAGTGTATTGAAAAACAATATTTTAATCGTTCGTCAAAAAAAGTGAAAATTTTCTTACCTGCTTCGGGGTGATGGATCGTCGGTTTTTTAGTAAGTACACATAACCCTATCACTAATGAAGCTATTACCACAATTCATCTTGTGTAGACGTGTTACCATACCTAGGGTCGGTACACGTTTCAAGTACCGCTGTGTGTTTTTCATGGCGTGCTTTAGCCTATCCCACTTGGTCGCAAGCGCCCAATTGTTGGATTTTTCCGGAAAGAATGTTCCACTTGCTACTGTCTTAAAAGCGGTGGAAGATAAGACTGTCTTAAATGTGCTTTATAATCAGGGTATGTTGGCAAAAACCCATCCTGTAACGATCCATGTCAAGGCTAAGCCAATAGAGCAACTATTGGACATGGCTTTTAAAGATCAGCCAATCGACTACAAATTGACGGAAAAGAGGTTGGTCTTGGTAGAAAAAATGCCGAATAATCAGTCGTCATCCGTTAGAAGCAGTCGAGGAACTTCCTCTGTACAAGAGGACAAAGTACAGGGATGGGTAAGCGATGCAAAAGGTAACCGTTTGGACGGAGTGACAGTCCTCAATGAACGCAATCAGGTCGCCACACGTACAAATTCAGATGGTTTTTTTGAGATATCGGGCCATGTTGGTGATATGCTGTCTATTCGCCTATTGGGGTATGGTCGACAGCGTGTGCGTGTACAGAAAATAACGGGAACGAGTATTGTCATGATTGTCGATGAGGCTGAACTGGACGAGGTCATCGTCACGGGGTATGCCACCCAAAAGAAAAGGGAGATTACAGGCTCTATCGCATCCATCAGTGCTGAGGATATCGAGTCGGCCAATGCGGTTACGTTGGACCAGGCGATGCAAGGCCGTATGTCCGGGGTCAATGTGCAATCTCGTGTAGGCGTGCCCGGTGCTGCTATCAAGGTGGAAGTTCGAGGCCCTGGTTCTATTTCCGCAGGTACAGAACCTATCTATATAGTGGATGGGATGATTGTGGACAATAATAATATGTCTACATTGGTTTCAGCTAACCCGTTGGCCAATATCAATCCAGACGATATCGAATCTATAGAAGTATTAAAAGATGCAGCAGCTGCTTCGGTATATGGAGCACAGGCTGCAAATGGTGTCGTGTTGATTACGACAAAGAAAGGGAAAGCAGGTAAAGTAAAAGTGGATTTGGGTTATCGTACTGGGATCACGACGCCTATTCGATTATTGGACCTCATGAATAGCCAGGAATACTTAAACGCCAGATTTGAGGCGTTCAAGAACTATAATCCCACATGGACAGGTCAGCAGGCTTGGGAATCTGTTTTTTCTCAATCACGTTTTCCTAGTACGACAACACTTGACGAGATTGCGGCCATGCCAACCTATGATTGGCAAAAGGCTGCGTATACGGATGGTACGAGCAATAAATACGATCTAGCGCTATCGGGTGGTAGTGATCGGTCTTCTTACCGTATTTCTGGAAGTTGGGAAGACACAGAGGGTAGCATCGTGGGGTCTGATTTTACCCGAGGGACCATGAACCTGAATTATGGAAATAAGATTACGGATAGAATAGAGATTTTGAGTACGGTAAATATCGCTTCGGTCAACCAACATGGCCCATTGGGAGCTACGGGTACAACAACTCAATTTTCAGCACCGAGTTATGCAAATCCGATGATTTTACCTTTTATTCCTATATATAATGAAGATGGTTCCTACAACTTCTCGTTGTCCGGATTCCCCGGTACGTTTACACGGCATACCTTGCACTCTACGGAGCTTAACGAGGCATTAGAGAAAAATAATAGCCTTTTTGGTAACCTTCAGCTGAATTATAAAATACTTAATAATTTAACTTATAAAGGACTTGTAGGATTAGACTATCGGGATATCACGGCACGTATGTACTACGATCCAAGAGCGATAGACGGTAATGCCCGCGACGGTATTTTGATTGAATACTACGATAAGCCTAAAACGTTTACTACTTCTCATGTTCTGCATTATACTCCCCGTTTACCGGATGGGCATACGCTCAATACCTTAGCCGGAATAGAATACAGGACATATGAAAATCAGACGGGTAATGTACGGGGAGAAGGTTTTCCCAACCATATGTTCAAGCAATTGGCTTCTGCGGCAACCATCGTTTCCGGAACCGGTTCGTGGACCGGGGTAAAGCGATTGGGGAGTTTCGTGCAGACCAACTATACGTTTAACAGTAAATACATGTTGTCGGCTATCCTCCGGTATGACGGATCCTCACGTTTTGGAGCCAATAATAAATTTGGTCTTTTCCCCGCTATCTCTGCGGGCTGGGATATTGCCCGAGAAGATTTCATCAAGAACAAGACCTTGATAAATCAGTTGAAGCTGCGTATAGGCTACGGCGAGACAGGAAATGATCAGATTGACAACTTCGCATCCAGATCCTTATATGGTGGAGGGGTGACCTATGATGGCGAGGCAGGTATTCAGGCGAACTCCATGGGTAACTCCAGGTTAAGGTGGGAACGGAATGCGACGACAAACGTCGGTATTGATTATACGTTGTTCAGTTCAAGGATTTTTGGTAGTATAGAAGCATATCATCGCATCAGTAAGGATTTGTTGCTTAGCAAGCCCATTGTTTGGGCTGCGGGATATAGTGAGATTACGGAAAACTTAGGGGAAGTTAAAAACCAAGGTTTGGAGTTTGAACTAGGTGCTCACCTGCTACGTGCACGTGATTTTAAATGGACAAGTAATTTTAATATCTCTTTCCAACGTAACAAGGTAACGCATTTATACGATAACCTTACAGTGCTGCCGGGAGATAACACCGTTCGTGTAGGATATTCGTTGCGAACATTTGTTCTTCCCCAGTATGCGGGCGTATACTCGGCCACGGGTAGACCTGTATGGTATGATGCAGAAGGTAACCTTACCTATACACCCGGTACGATGGAGATTGGCGACTATGCACCTCACGGACTACCCAATGAGTTGCCTGATTTTTATGGTGGCTGGACGAATACGTTTGACTATAAAGGTGTATCCTTATCGATGTTTTTCCAATACGACTATGGTCGGGTATTCTACGATAATTTTGCGAGGAACCTTTCTCGTAAAGGCGACTCGCAGATCAATGGCATGGCTTGGTATTATGACAATCGATGGACGACGGAAGGACAGATCACATCGGTACCGAGACCAGTCAACGGCGCAGCGGAGCGAGGTGGGCATGCGCGGGGAGATCTGGCGTCTACTCGCTACCTGCAAGATGCATCCTACATACGTTTGAAGAATATAAACCTGAGTTACAAGCTGCCAGCGAGTTGGCTGTCCACGGTTAAAATGTCGTCGGCCAAATTGTACCTTCAGGCCAACAACTTGTATACAATTACCAAGTTTGCAGGCTATGATCCAGAATTTTATGTCACAGGAAGCAATACCACTTCCAATGTAGGCGTCATCCCCGCGATGAAATCATATTTTTTGGGTGTACAAGTTGGATTTTAAAAGGAAAATATCATGAAAAGAAATATATTAATACAGTTGTCCTTGTGCGCAGTTTTGCTACTGACAGGCTGTGAAAAGTTGTTAGAGATCAATCCTAAGCAGTCCATAGATTCATCGGAGGCCTTGACCAATGAAGAGGGTATCCATGCTGCATTGATTTCCGTATATGCCCGCCTGCAAAACTATACTTTATATGGGCGAGATTATCTTGCTTTGTCCGAAGCTTTGTCCGACAATGCTATACATACAAGCAATGCATCCCATTTGACCAATGAGGCTATGAACGGTAGAAATGCACATTTTGACAATTGGCAAGTGGCGTACTACGCTATCAATCAAGCCAACTTAGTGATCGATGCAGTTCATGCCGGTTCGTATGGGGAAAAATGGAAAGCGACTATATTGGGGCAGGCTTATTTTTTAAGGGCATTATGTTATCATGATTTGGTACGTGTATATGCTTATGACCCTACCGCGCTCATAGATGAATATAATTATGGGGGCGTCCCACTTATGTTGGTAGGAGTAGATGATATCTCGAAAATAGGGTCACTCAAGCGCGCACCCATAGCGGAAGTCTACGATCAAATCTATAAGGACTTGGATTTGGCACATGAAAACTTGGGTGCGGGTAATGAAACTGTTGCACCGCATCGGGCCACCCAAGCAGCAGTAAGCGCATTATATGCACGTGTGGCATTGTATCGAGGAGACTATCCTACTGCTGTCGATATGGCTGATCGCGCATTGACAGAGACCAAGGCCGTTTTCTCTACCCAGGCTACCTACGTGAGTGATTGGTTGAAGCAAGTACACCCGGAATCTATTTTTGAATTAAAGTTTAATATTTCAGAGAATGTAGGTGCTGACCGCTCCCTACGGTCGACCTATACCAGCAGGGCGACATACGATGCCACAACATTTACCATCCAAGCAGTCATAGCTGTAGATCCATTGTTTTATGATCTGTACGAGCCAAACGATGTGCGGCGAGAATTAATTCGTAAAGGGGTGGGTAAAAGCGACACTTTTTGGGAGATGTATAAGTTTATTTCAAAGAACGGTACGCCTAACCTCGACAATGTACCTATTCTCCGCTTGTCGGAAGTGTACCTTAATCGGGCAGAAGCCCTCTACCATCAGGGGCCGTCTTATTATCCTGAGGCATTGGAGGATCTGAATAAGATCCGTACGCGGGCAGGGCTGTCGGTAGTAAGCCTGTCGGGTGATGCGCTGTTAGAAGAAATCTTATTACAACGGCGTTTTGACCTGGCGTTTGAAGGGCATCGGTGGTTTGATCTTAAACGTAATGGGCTTGACGTTATTAAGGCCACGGGTAATGTACTCTTTACAGATTATAGAATATTGGCGCGAATACCGATCCGTGAAGTGGATGCTGATGAAGACTTGGAACTTAAACAAAATTATAATTATTAATGCTATGAAAGGTCTATTGAATAAAACTTTAGTAGCTTCCGTATTTGTTCTATTGATGGGAGCGTGCCAAGAAGATTTTGATTTGCGTTATCAACTCGAAGACAGTTACATAGAATTTGAAGATGCGGTAACCAGCACATTTGCCGTAGGGAAGGACTATCCGATTATCAGTCGTGTCGTTGAGCCCAGTGGCGATGAGGTTGTACTCCAAGTCAATATGTCAGGATTACAGTCGAGTGAAGATCAGCGCTTGACGTGGAAGATTATAGCAGAGGAATCCACTGCAGCAGAAAATGTTGATTTTACTATAGCTGGTGGTGACAAGAGCTTTGTGTTGCCGGCCCATCAAAATAAGGGCTATATCAGGCTCGCGCCCACCTCAAGCGGTGTCGGTCATTCGCTATTGGTTCTGGAGTTGGTAGGTACGGACAAAGTCAAGGTATCTAATAACTATAAAAGAGTTGGCGTGAAGTGTGAGTATCCTTAACGAGGACCTATCCCAGTCCAGCATTTTTAAAATCGTTGGGCTGGGAAAATCCCTCTTTGCTCGGATAATTCCGAATACAATTGTTATAGCTTTCCCTATTTTTTGTTACTTTTGGGTAATAAAAAGCTTTTTGATAATGAGTGACAAATTAAAGGTAGGTATCAGTATTGGTGATATCAATGGAATAGGGATGGAAGTGATCATCAAGTCGTTGGCAGATAACCGTGTGTTGGATTATTTTACCCCTATAGTATACGGAAACACAAAAAATGCCTCCTTTCATCGAAAAGCGAATAACATTAATGATTTTAGTTTTAACGTCATCAACCAACCCGAGCAGGCACATTCCAAACGGCCGAATATGATCAATGTGTGGCAGGAAGATGTGAAGATCACGTTGGGTGAGGAGAACGAAATAGGGGGTAAGTACGCTTTTTTGTCTTTGGAACGCGCTGTGGAGGATCTCCATGCCGGTAAGATCGATGCATTGGTAACTGCACCTATCAACAAACACAATATTCAACGGGAGGGCTTTCAGTTTCCAGGACATACCGAATATCTTCAAAGCAAAACCGGAGCTGATGATGTACTGATGTTCATGGTCAGCGATGACCTCCGGGTCGGTGTAGTGACCGGGCACATTCCCGTTAAGGATATTGCCACGCATATCACCCAGGAAGGCATCTTGAAAAAGCTTCATTTAATGCATAAAAGCCTTAAAAACGACTTTTGGATTCAAAAGCCACGGATTGCGGTATTAGGCTTGAACCCGCATGCGGGAGACAATGGCATTATTGGGACAGAAGATCTGGAGATTATTCGTCCTGCTGTCGAGCAAGCCAATGAGCAAGGTATTTTTTGTTTTGGACCTTATCCGGCGGATGGCTTTTTTGCGTCAGACACCTATACAAAATTCGATGCGGTACTGGCCATGTACCACGATCAAGGCCTTATCCCTTTTAAACATATTGCTCAGCGCAAAGGCGTGAATTATACCGCAGGACTTCCAATAGTCCGCACCTCTCCCGATCATGGTACAGGATTCGATATCGCCGGTAAAGATATGGCCTCTCCGGATTCTTTTTTGGAAGCGATGTTTTTGGCTTTACATATTGTCAAAAATAGAAGAGAACAAGCCGAATTGAGTGCCAACCCATTGGGCTTCCGAAGATTATCTAAGGATAGAGATTAGTGCCGGAACATGATTGAACATTTACAACATCCGATATTTTCGATTATCAGTAATTTAGCGGAAACGACAGGTACCGAATGTTATGTCATCGGGGGATATGTGCGTGACCGGATTATGAACAGGCCTTTTAAAAATGATATTGATATCCTGGTCATAGGCAGCGGTACCGGATTTGCTATGCGTTTAGGAGATCTTCTCGATTGTAAGGTCGCTGTCTATAAATCTTTTGGTACGGCCATGTTGGTATATGATGGATTGGATATCGAGTTTGTAGGCGCCCGGAAAGAGTCGTATAGAAAAGATTCGCGTAAGCCGATTGTCGAGGATGGGACACTTCAGGATGATCAGAACCGGCGCGATTTCACCATAAATGCGTTGGCCTATTCGCTGAATAGAGACAATTACGGACAACTTCTTGATCCCTTCGAGGGTGTGGCGGATATCAGTAATCGTATCATCCGTACCCCATTGGATCCACGAGAGACCTTTTCAGATGATCCGCTCCGCATGATGCGCGCTATCCGCTTTGCTACGCAGTTGCATTTTAAAATTGATATAAAAGCTATTCAAGCTATTGTAGAAACAAAAGATAGGATTAAGATTATATCCAAAGAACGGATTATAGATGAACTGAATAAGATTATCCTATCGGAGAAGCCGTCGATCGGTTTTAAATACTTATTTGATACAGGGCTACTGGAGTTGATTTTTCCGGCTATGCATAATTTGCAGGGGGTTGATATTATTGACGGGAAGGGCCACAAGGATAATTTCTATCATACCCTCGAAGTATTGGATAACGTAGCGGAAGTGTCGGACGATCTCTGGTTGCGCTGGGCTGCTATTATGCACGATATTGCCAAGCCGGCCACAAAGCGTTTTGACAAACGGGTGGGATGGACATTTCATGGGCATGAAGATAAAGGTGCGCGTATGGTACCTAAATTGTTTGCGGAACTCAAATTGCCGTTAAACGATAAAATGAAGTTTGTCCAAAAATTGGTGCAGCTCCATTTGCGCCCTATTGTGCTGGTACAAGACATTGTGACCGACTCGGCTGTGCGCCGTTTATTGTTCGAGGCGGGAGATGATATTGACAGCTTGATGTTATTGTGCCATGCGGATGTAACCACTAAAAATGAGTTCAAAAAAACAAAATATCGCAAGAACTTCGATCTGGTTAAACAAAAGTTGAAAGATGTCGAGGAACGAGACCATTTGCGTAATTGGCAGCCACCGGTAACGGGGGAAGATATCATGCAGGTATTCGGATTGGGCCCGGGGCGGAAGGTCGGCGTTATTAAAAATGCGATCCGTGAGGCTATTCTTGAGGGAGATATACCGAATGAAAAGCAAGCAGCATATGATTTTATGGTGTCGGAGGGTGAGAAGATCGGTTTGAAACCACAAGAGCAAAAGCCATAAAGAACGGTAAAAAACATTTCAAAAAAAGGAAGGCGCCTGAAATGCACCTTCCTTTTTTTTATATTATCAGAATATATACGCTCGTCTTACAACTGTACGCTCTCTACGTACACATTTCCATGCGCATCGGTGGCCTCAATTTTGACGGTGACACCGGTAGATACGGAAGGCTTGTAATAAAACATATGGTCATTATATGCTTCTGGCTCAGCAGATGGTCGATGAGCGGGTTTGCTGTCTCCAAAATAGGCATCGTATGCGTCCCTATCCATCTCATATTTTAAATTGTCGGTTAACGTCGTTTTATACATGTCATCTTCATACACCTTAACTGTCCAATTGGTATGCCAAGCAAAAATATTGACAATAACACCATCCTGTCTTCCGGCAGAAACAGCTTGTCCCGGCTTGTAGATTTTGATCTGATAGTCCTTGGGTTTGTCCGTACCCTTGTAATACCAATTTTTAATCGTATTCCCTTCAATCTCGTACACCGCATACCCGCGAGGACTTCCATCGTTGCATAAGTAGTTCCAAAAGGCGCCCATCACGGATCCCAAATTGTTTTCTTCGATATCCGCATTGATCGTCGTCATGCGATTATTATGCAGGTGGCCCGTTAAGATGCGGACGGTATAGCCTTCTAGCAGGTCGTAAAGCGCTTGTTTGTTGCTTGTACCTAACGTTGGCCGATCTCTCCTTGAGGTGTAGATGTGTGTGCCAAGGATGATAAGTTTATCTTTGCTTACATGCTTTAAATCTTCTTTGAGCCAATCCAATTGGTTTTCCGGAATGTGGTTGCTATAGTCGCTGTGCCCATTGTAGTCTACGTTGTCTAGTACGACAAAGTGACAATCTCCAATATTGTAGGAATAATAAGTTGGCCCGAAGTTACGCTCAAACTGCTGAGCAGCCAGATAATCGTTGTTCGTCACTGTTCTATCGTGATCATGGTTGCCGATGACTTGGAATATGGGCACACCTAGCCGTTTTATTTCCGTTGCATATTCGCTGAGGTAAGCCATGTTGTCCCAGACGAGATCCCCAAGCGAGATTCCATAAACCGGCGAAGTGGATTTCAAGGTGTTGACGTAGTCCGCGATTAACGGTATTTCGGTTTGGCGCAGCCAGCTCAACTCTACCGATTGGCCAATTTGTACGTCAGCCAATGCCAACAGCTGGAAATTGCTGACAACAGCTTGTTTTTTCAGGCCAAAGTCTCTGCGTATAACCTGACTTTTATCTGCAGGTAATTCCCGATATATTTTGGGTAAACCATTCTCCGTCGGGATTTCATAATCTGCCGGGACTGATACGAAGACAAACTTCGCCAGTTCATTTGCCTTTAATTGATAGATTCCCTCGTCGTCTGTCGTGGTTACCGAATAGCCATCACTAACCACGGCACCCACGACAGGCTCATTGCCGTCTGTGAGTTTACCGACAAGGTTCATGCCCTCTTCTACAACAATATCACTTGGCTCTTCGGGGGCCGGGTTCCGAACCAGCCGTTCGTCGTCACTACAACCTATAAAAAGGAGTAGGGATATCGATAATAACTTAAAAAATATTTTTCGTGTCATGATTCGTTTCGTTCTATTTTAAAATAATTTTAATTGGACTACTGGTTTCCACCATATCCCGGATTTGGCGTTAATAAACCATTCGCTGAAATCGCAGAGTACGGAATGGGGAATAAGTTTCTCGTTTTATCTGTCGGTTCATGATCCCACCATTTCTCCGTTGTAAAAGCATTCCAACGGATAAGATCGGTACGCCGGCGACCTTCGCCAAGGAATTCGATCAACCATTCATCCAACATGCGGTATTTGTCCAGATTGTCTGCGGTTACCGGATCTGGATCCACCCGGTTTGCAAAATTCCGTTTGCGTACCGTATTAATCAATGTTGCTGCGGTTTCGGCATCTCCCGCCCGGAACTTACACTCGGCGAGCATATAGTATATTTCTGTCAGACGGACGACGGGGCAGTCTGGGTCAAACTGCAGCTGTTGATCAGCTAAATTCGGCTGCGGAACTTTTACTAACCGAACGCCACTGTTTTCTTCTCCGACCTGAATGTTAGAAGGCAATTTGGATACATCACCGCCATATTTTGAGTTGAGTTCTTTGAAAGGTGCGACAACGTCCACCAAATTGAGAATTTCACCTTTATATAATTTTGTTCCCATGGTGGACTCTCCAGTTATGGGATTCGTTTGAGCGCCTACCAAAAACATGCCCTCATAATTTCTATTCCCTGTGTAGACAAAAGGTTTTTTCCGAAGATCCAGATCATGGAATTTTTCGTAGGGATTTCCTACCTTAAATTCGGTATATACTTCTCCTGTAGGTTTACGGGAAGGGCTCAGCATAAATCCATTGTATGGAGCCCCATTGCCTGTTGCCCCACCAAAGTATTTGCTGCTTTCCTGATGATAAAAGTACCGCCAATACCAGTTCCATGCCGTTTCCGTAGTACCGCCACCTTTTGAAGGTGCTGCCCAAATTACTTCAGGAGAGCGGTCGTTATCGAAACCATGCGGCCCCCACCATGTATTGTCCAGCTCATAGACACCATATACACCGTCAATAATATCTTGAGAAATAGCTGCACATTCGCTAAACCGATCTTGTCCGGTATAAGCCTCCGCATTAAAGTAAAGCTGAGCCAGCATCGCTGCGGCTGCGCCTTGCCGGATGTAACCGTCTTCAAATGCACCTAACTGGGTTTTCTTTTTCAAGTTAGGAATAGCTTTTTTCAACAGTGCTTCAATATGGTCGAACGTTTCTTGTGCCGTGGACCTCGGACGAAGCTCGTCCTGTGTCGATTCATAAATCGGCATTCCGCCAAAGAAATCGAGTCCACGCATATAGAACCAAGCAATCAGTGCTTCTAACTGTTGTACTTGATCTGCCTTATCCTGTTCTGTCATTCCGACTGTCGAATAATCCAGTGCTTCCAGATCTTCTTTGGCCGACATGGTTCGGGCTATACCGCCTCCGACTCCGTTGTATGTGTTTTCGACGAAACGGTCATCTGGATTCCAGGTATGATACTGCAGACGAAAATATTCGCCTCCGTTATACCAGTCTTCTGCACGTTGCGGACAGGTCATGGCATCGGTAGTCAACTCTTGCAGATACCAGCGATCGGCACCGATAAACCAGCGCCAATGCGTGAATGGACGAGCCAAAACGGCATAGGTGCTTTCTTTAGAAGTAAAAAAGGTCTCGGGAGTAACCGAAGAATGGTGCAGCTCGTCAAGATTACAAGATCCTAACAAAAGGGAAAGTGTTAATCCGGATAACTGTAAATATTTTAGTGAATAGCGTTTCATATCTTATCTGATTTTTTAGAATGTGAGTTGTACTCCTAACGTGAACCTACGGGTTTGCGGATACATACTCGCCGTACTATTAATTTGTTCAAAACCCGGGAATAAGCCATTCAGACTTACTTCGGGGTTAATGCCTTTATATGCAGTTAACACAAACAGATCTCTTGATGTAAAATATAACCGTGCTTTCGATACGTAACGGGTGTGTTTCTTCAGGTCAAATGTATATCCTGCACTGACCGCATCAAGCTTAACGAATGAAGCATCGCTGATAAATACATCACTCAATATTTTTTCGTCATCGACCGCAGCATAGCGGTCAAAGGCTTCTTTTAAAACATTGAATTGTGATTGTGTACGTAGTCCATAATACATGTTCACTTGACTGAATACATCATAATCGATATAGCTGCGTAGAGAGACTGACAAATCAAACTGCTTATAACTTACGTTGTGATCCCATGCAACTGTCAGTTTAGGGATAGCATTGCCGACGTAATATTTGTTGTCGTTGATGAGGTTTGTACTCGTGCCCGGCACGATTTCACCATTTTTGTCGTAAATCAGCCATTTGCCGTTTTCATCTAGCCCGGCGTATTTGAAGACAAAGAATTTGCCGATAGTAGCGTCATTCTGTAGACGTCCGGCCCTACCGGGATTACCTGGTGAAGGGAAAGCATCCATGTCGATCACCCCATCTTCGCCGAGATCCAATATTTTGGAGGTATTGTGGGATAGTCGTGCCACAGTAGTATAATTCCAATCTTTATGGCGCACGACTTCACCACCCAGTTCAAATTCCCAACCTTTATTCTTTAAAGTTCCTACATTTTTCATGATAGTCGTATGTGTCATAGGTGGTACCGGAGCGTCTGTTTCAAATAACAGGTCTTTCACGCGCCTTTGATAAATGTCGAATTTACCGAATAAACGATTGTTCCAAAAGCCAAAATCTACCCCAGCGTTAAATTCTCCTTTTTCCTCCCATTTCAGATCGGGGTTGATATTCCGTTGCGGGCCATAAGCATAGATCCATTCCCCTGTAGGCGTAGGATACATTTGTGAATCCGGACTATACATACGTGTTGCATAGCCGGTACTGAAACTATTGTTACCCGTTACACCATAGCCTACGCGTAGTTTCAAATCACTGATAAAAGACAGATCCCTAATAAAGTCTTCTTCCGTAAGTCTCCATCCTCCCGAGACAGCCCAGAAATTCCCCCAACGGTTATTAGGGCCAAACTTAGAGGAACCCTCTCTGCGATAGCTGGCAGACAAAAGATATCGATCTTTGAAGGCATAGTTGACACGGGAAAACAGGGACAAAAGACGTTCACGAGGATCCTTTTGCGAATCCATAAGTGCTCTGCCGTCACTTAGCCAGGTGCCGTCTTCCATATTCCAAGGACCTACACCTTCGATCGTAAAGTTATAGTTGGTCATGTTAAAGCTTTCGCCATTAGCTTCCCAAAAACTATATCCGGCTATCGCATCGACGCTGTGGTTATCCTGGAACAATTTTTTATAGTTGAGATAAGCATCTGTAGAAAAACGGATATCTTTACTGAATCCATGATAACCTTCGCCTCTTCTGGCGTTATCCACGGAGGATTTGTGGTAGGCTGAAGTATAGCGGTACAACTGCCATTTCGATTCTTGATATCCAATTGTCCCTTTGACAAACAAATCGTTTGTAAGATTTATTTTCAAGGATGCATCACTTAATAACCAGCTGTCTTTTCCATCGTAGGTCTTCAGCATAATGTCGGCAACAGGGTTGTAATTGGTGCCCGAAATACCTATTTCTCTGACATTATAGCCCGATTCGTTCGTATCGCTGTAGATAGGAATCGTAGGATTGAGCATCAGTGCGGTGTTGAAAGAACCCGAACCATTCCGTTGATCCCGTTGTGCCTGGCGGTACTGTGCCCGTGCTTCGATCTCAACTTTGTTGTCGAATAATGAAAATTTGCTGCTAATACGTCCGGAGTAATCCTTTCTACCATCACCGATTACAATGCCTTTTTGATCTTGTGTCGAAAAGGAGGTATAAATTAAAGCATTTTGACTACCGCCGGATAAGCTGATTACCTGACGATGCGAAAACGGCCGATCATTCGTCAGTGCACTGTACCAATCTGTGTCGTAACCATAATCTTTGCCTAACCCGTACATCACGTATTCACTGGACGTCAAAAGTTCGGGGCGTTTACGTATCTGCTCGGTCGAAAACTCTCCACTGTATTGCACTTTTATCTCTCCAGCCTTCGCCTGCTTCGTTGTGATAAGTATAACGCCGCCTGCCGCACGCGTACCATAGATAGCTCCAGCTGATGCATCTTTCAATACATCGATCGTTTCGATATCTTCTTGATTGAGCGAGCGAATATCACCACCGGGGATACCATCGATCACGATTAATGGCCCTTGTCCTGCCTTTACCGAAGCAACTCCCCTTAGCTGGAAGCTATTTCCGGCGTTTGGGCTTGCCGTCCCGTCGATCATAAGGCCCGGTACTTTGCCTTGCAAAGCCGTCGCTATGGTCGCTCCACCAAGACCCGAAGTCAGTTTGTCTCCCCGGATCGACGTAATCGACGAGGTAATTTGTCGCTTTTCTAAGGAACCATATCCAATGACCACGGTCTCTTCTAAATTGATAGTGGAAGAGACCATCTTCACATCGACTTGACCCTGGTTGCCTACAGATGCTTCAACAGTTTGGTAACCTACAAGCGAAAATACAAGTATATCTCCTGTTTTGACACCGCTGATCGTATATACACCATTCACGTCCGAGACGGTGCCTCGTTGCTCACCTTTTACACTTATACTGACACCTACCATGGTCTCTCCCTCTTCGTTGGTAATTGTACCCGAAACGGTTTGGGTCTGCCCTTGGGCCATCGTGACGAGGGAAAAGAATATAAAGACCCCCATCCATATATAATTAAGCAAATGCTTTTTTGATTTTTTCATATCGTATCGTATTATTTTATCGGTGTGGGCAGTTAATTGACAACACTGTGTTTTTCAAATTTAATATCATTCAACAACCAACGGTTATATCTGCCACCTGGACTGTTCGTACTCGGTTTTATGGTCACTTTCGTTTCAGATGTGACACCATATAAGACAACACTCTTTTCTATCCAATACCAATCCGTAGCCGAGTTATCTGGTATCTGGATATCGAGGTCACTTTTGGATTTTGTACTCTTATCATCAACTCCTACCGATCCCGGTCCCTCTATCTCCACCATCAGAATAACATCATCGAATCCACTTCCGGAAGCTGTCCCCCGAGAAGGTGTCGCATGGAACGTTAATTTCAAGTTCGTCGACTTTCCCGCGCTTATATTTGGTATCGATAATAGTTTAAGTCCTGTTTGTACATCCGTTTTTCCCATTTTGAAATAGTGTGCGCCGAAATAGAAGGCATTTCCATCCCAGTTGATATCTTCATAATTGCGATTGGCAAAAGCAACGGCGGTCGATACGGTAGCAGATCCTGTAGCACCTGTTGTATGCATATTTTTCGTGCTGCCAGAAAAACCTTTTCCGTCACCAGTTTTGGTAGGCGCTTTTAACAACTCATCTTCTCCACCGTATGGAGCTACCCAGGCGAAATCGTCGAAATAGTAGAGGTAACCTACTGTTTTACCATCATCCGGAAGAATAACCTCTTGTTTCACGGTGACTACAGTGGTTAGGTTATCCGCATCTTTAATTGTAATCGTTCCGGTACGCGCTACGGTAGTTGGATCAAGGCTTACGGTGACTTCTGAAGTGCCTGCGCTTCCGCTGTTAGGCGTTATATGTATCCAACTATCAGCTGTTAGCGTCCAAGCTTCAGGCGAAATTATTTCGAAAGTTGCGGATTCACTTATGATCTCACCGTCTTGATTTCCACGAATCATAGTCGTTTCGGTCAATGGATTATAAGTAAGATCTTGCTCGATCGCTATGGTCTCTGTATGCGCTCCGGAGGAAACCGTGAATGACCCTTGGCGTGGGTTTCCGGTGTCATTCTTTGCGACGGTTAATACAATCGAAACATTTCCTGCTTTTCCCGTCGTTTTATCTACTGTAATCCATGCGGGCACGTCAGCGATGCTCCAATCCGAATTGGTAGATATATATATTGTGGGGGTTTTATCGTTGCTAAGCATTCCCCGGATATTGACAGCTATCTCTGTAGGAGAAACAGTGAGTTCTTCTACCTTTTTGGCCTGTTTTACATCGACGGAAATGGTTTTCCCTAAACTTTCGAATAGGATTTTACCTTCCCGGTCGTCTGTTGTTCCGGCTTCGCCCACCGTTAGAAAAATGGTGTAGCGACCGTGTGTGCCAGAGCTTTTGCTGAGCTCTACCCATTCAGGCTTTGAAGTTACTTGCCAATCTCCACTCGTTCCTATTTCTATCTGAGCATTGCTTCCACTTTCTAATACACCCATATAATTTAACGAAACACTAGTGATGGACACTTCAAAAATATCATCCATAAACAGGGCGTCTTTGCAGGAATGAAAAGATAACGCTGCCAAAATGGAGAGCAAAACGGCAATTGCTTTTACTTTTTTCATAATCTCTGATTGCTAGTTTGTTTTAATTTTTTCAATCTTGATGTCGTTCAGACTCCAACGGTATGTTCCTGAAGCAGAGCCAGATTGGTTTGTTCTCAACGTGATCTTTGTTTGGGCTTCGATTCCAAAAAGCTCAACGTTTTTCTCTACCCAATACCATGTGCCTTGATCTGGGATCTGTATGTTGATTTCGTCGCTTATTTTTTTTGCTCCACCCCCAACAGTACCTGGGCCTTCAATTTCTACGACAACATATACCTTATCGTAATTCCCGCTGCCCGTCCGGACCGGTGTTGCATTGAATGTGAGACGGGCATTTGTCGTTTTACCATCTTCTATATTGGGGATACTGTTGAGCCGAACGCCTGTTTGATAATTTGTTTTTCCCATCTTAAAGAAATGTTTTGCTAGATAGAAACAATTGCCTCCGGGATTGATATCCTCATATCCTCTGGAATTCAGTGCAGCCTTAGCCCCTGCGTTCGTATTTGCGTTGGTTGTCGCTCCGGTAGCCTGATTTTCGACCTCATCTACTCCACCAAATTCCTCACACCAACTGAAATCGTCTTGCAGGTACACGTAGCCGATATCCTGACCATCGTCGGTATCAGGATCCATAGTCTGTATGACTGTCACTCTTTCTATAAGCCCCATGGAGGATATCGTAAGATGTCCCGATCGGGTCTCGCCCGTAGTGTTTTCTTCGATATCGAGTATGACATCTGTCTCACCTTTTCCGGTAGGCTTATCCGGTGATATCCAGTTGACATCACTGGCTATCTCATACCCCCGGTTTGCCAATACCGTAAGTGTCGGTTTACTGCCCGAGCTTAACCTTCCCGTTTGAATAACCGATACCTGAATTTTATCTACTTTGAGACGTGCATCCGCGTTTTTCGAATTGTCTTCCTTTGAGCAAGCAAAGAATCCCAAGCAGATTGCTATCAATGTAAGCACCTGCAAAATACTTCTTTTGTGTTTCATATTTGTTATCCTAATAATTTGATTAGTTACACATCTTCATCACCCATCTTCGTAGCATTTATATTTAGTGACACCAAAGTTCTGCATTTAGATTTGGGATAAATACGTTTCACTTCTTTGTGTCAAAAAAATCAAAACAAAATTATATATCAAGTATTTGTATATTAATGTTTTGTATGTTTTATGGGAGTCCTGTAATCTAAACTTTTTTAAGGCTAAAAAAGAAAATTCGTGATTTGCTTAATGCAAAATTACACGTGATTTATCCAAATAGGACAACCTATCGAGAGGGTCTATTCACCTGAAGACGAAAAGTAGTCTTGTCTCTGATATTTTTTGATTTGTTCTTCAAAACTATCTGGGTAGTACGACTTGTTTTTCATTTTTGATCGGTATGTATATACCGTAGTAATGGAGCATCTTAAGAATTTGGCTATTTTGTAGCTATCCGTTATACCGAGTCTAATAAGGGCAAATACCCGTAATTCCGTCGTCAGCAATTCGTTCGGCTTAATTATTTGCTGTTGTTCTGGCGGGAACAAACTGTTGAATTCGAAAACGAAGTCCGGATATAAGCTTAAAAATGTTTCATCGAAATTTGTAAGGAAAGCCTTATGTTCATTTTCAATATATTTGGTAGAATGCAGTTCCTTTTCAATTTTTTCCACTTTCCCACCTTTGAGAAGCCTTTTGAGACTACCCCTATACTCGTCGAGTTTGTCGATATAATCCGAACAAAGGTCGATAAACTTACTCAGGTAAGTTTCTTTTAAAAGATTAGTTGATACCAGTTCATTGTTGAGGAGCTGAAGCTGGCTTTTTGCTTTATCCAATCTTCTGTACTGTCTTACAATATAACGCAACAGTAAAACCGAGCATACCAATAAGCAAGCAATGATAAAAAATGCGGATGAAATTGTATTTTTCTGTTGTAGAATCTTTGCTTTGTAGCTTACATAAATATTGGGGAGGATTTTTATAATATACTGTGTCCATCGATATGCACCACTATACATCGCGTCCTGCAATGATATTTCAATGAATTGATAAGCTGTCTCGATGTCACCCTCATCATAGAGTAATGAAGCAAGCTTCCAAAGTGAAACATATTCTTTAACGGCATATTTGAGGTCGGTAATAGAAGATATGATCAGGTATCGTTTTTCTTGTTCTACATCCTCTTTTAGCCTGTACAGATCAGACATATAAAAAGCGACGTGAGCCATGTCCCGGTCCTCTGTTGTCAGTTTGTTATATGCTTTAAATAAGACTTCCACGGCGTGGTCATAATCGCCATCTTCTCTTATTTTATTGGATAAATATATGAGGTGCCAAATTGAATTTTCAGGTGTAAGGGCGATGAGTGAATCTCGGCTGGCATCTATTTTGCCTTGATATCCCTGCAGTTCACGTTTAGTGACATTCTGATCGAATAACCCTTTGTACAACTGCATCTGTACCACAAAATAAAGTCGTTTGAGATCGTTCGAAAGCTCTTCTATAATCAAATACTCATGCTCTAATAATTCCTCACATTCTTTATACATACCTGTATAGGCATAAACACGGGCAATCAAAAGCAATGATTCAGTTCGATATACGGGTTGCGATTGGAGGACATTCTCGGAAAGCTCAAGCATCTGTTCTGCATATTGCAAAGCGGTATCAATTTGTAAATCATAATGCATTTGAAAAAGGGTGCGGCATGCATTAAATTGTGCTACTGCATCCGTAGAGGACTCTAACCGTTTTTGGACACTGTCAATCTGATTTAGCTTTTTTTCCAAATAATATTCACGGTCTGCAATCACCTGTTTCAATGTTTCCAGCGATTCTCCCGACGAATCTTTCCTACCACATTGGCTGGTAAACAAAAGTATTATAATGGGTATAATCACGCTTCGCGTAATACGATTTTTTTTGAAAATGTAATGTACAGCCATTTTATCAAAGATAAGTCATTTCTATCCAAAGAATAGGTTTTCGACCGAAATTATAACTTTGTCTATAGAGACATCAAAATAATTTTTAATTTTATGAGCTCTTAAGCTAAAAACAAAAACCAGCGATTAGAATCAATTTTTACTATGGCAATATATAGGTTTCGGGTAACATTTGAGGATTATGAAGATATCTATCGGGATATTGATATGCCGGCAAAAGGTACATTTCTGGACTTGCACCAGGAAATACAGAAGAGCACGGGCTATGTCGCGGATGTGTCGTCTTCATTCTACGTAAGCAACGATCAGTGGAAGAAAGGTACCGAAATAGCACTTCATCCTACGGCCCGTAAAAAAGAAGCGGGGGTGCTCTTGATGGAAGATATTCGCCTGAGCAAGTTTATTGATGACCCACATCAAAAGTTTTACTATATCTATAATTTTGACCGCCCCTATGATTTTCATGTGGAGTTGATCAAAATACTCAAGGAAGAACAAGGTAAAGAATATCCCAGCATTTTTAAATCGGTGGGGCAGGCACCGAAGAGTGCTGCTGCAGCTAATTTTCCAACGGAGACTGTGACGGCGGACGATGAAGAAGAGGTAGTTGATGAAAATGCGGAAGAATATGGTGTCGATGAAGAGGACGATTTTGACGCGATCGGGGAGGGAGAAGAGGAAGAAGAAGGCGAAGAAGATAACCTCGGATTGGGAGAAGACGATTATTAACACGAGCCCACATAAGACCCTTGTTGTCGTTGTCGGCCCTACTGCAGTAGGCAAAACAACTACAGCTATCTTTCTGGCACAACACTTCGGTACGGCAATTATTTCTGCTGACTCTAGACAGTTTTATAGAGAGATGAGTATAGGGACCGCTAAGCCGGATGAAGCTGAACTTGCTGCGGCTCCCCATTATTTCATTGATAGTTTATCGATCAAGGAAGAGTATTCTGCCGGAGATTTTGAACGCGATGCTTTAGCATTGTTGGATACGCTTTTTCAACGTCATGATATCGTCATTATGGTAGGCGGCTCTGGATTATTTGTTCGAGCTGTATGTGAAGGGTTGGATGAATTGCCCAAAGCACCACAAGAAGTACGTGAAAGGTTAAATGCTGAGTTGGCCATGTACGGTCTACAGTCTCTTCAAGAAAAATTGCAGCAAGTTGATCCCGTGTATTATGCTACTGCGGATATCGATAACCCGCAGCGCGTTATACGGGCGTTGGAAGTTTATGAAGCAACAGGGAAGCCCATGTCTGCTTACCAACAACGGAATAGTATACGCCGACCATTTGATGTCGTCACGATAGGCCTGCATATGGATCGGGAACAACTATATGAACGGATAAACGCTCGTGTCGATCAGATGATCGAGAAAGGTCTTTTTGAAGAGGTGCAGTCGCTGTTACCCTATCGTCATAAACCGGCTCTGCTGACGGTGGGTTATGCGGAAATATTTGATTATCTGGAAGGAAAGATAGCTAAGGAGGAAGCTATAGCGAAGATTAAACAAAACTCCCGCCGTTATGCAAAAAGACAGATGACCTGGTTTAGGAAATATGGGGGAACGACTTGGTTTGACCCCACAGATGAAGAAGGAATATGTCAATTTATAGAAGAAACCATTCCTAAAAATAAAAGGGTTTAGATGATCTCTAAACCCTTTCTTGCCTCTTTTACTTGGATTTCCTTTTTTTTCGTTTCGATGTTTCTTTTTTCGAATAGACCCTTTGCCTATTCTTTACGGATATCCTAAAAGAAGCTTTATTGTGAATGATAAAACCAAGCTAACAGTTTTTCATTTTTTTTTGGCCTCTTTAGTATAATAACGCTACGTTTCTTCAGATATTGTATTTGGAATAAAAATTTTTGTCCATTATAAAAAACACCTGAAGCGGGGAGCTTCAGGCGTCTTTACTAACCAATTATTAACCTAAAATTATGAATAGTCGAAAATCGTGATTTTTGGTCATATTTTAATATAGTGTGTGGCTTTTTAACGAATTTTAACGATATACTGCCGTTTCTTCGGATATAAGATTAAATTTGCTAACTTTATTACAGTTTATAAAAACAAAAAATAGATTGAAGTTTGATGAATTTGGCTTCGGCCCGGCCTTATCAGAAGGGCTTGACAGTATGGGTTTCACAGAAGCCACACCTATTCAGGAGCAGACCATACCTGTCATATTACAGAAGAGTGATTTAATTGCCTGTGCCCAGACCGGGACGGGTAAAACAGCAGCATACCTACTGCCAATTTTACATAAAATAGCAGATAACCCCCAAGAGCGTGTGAATACGCTTATTCTTGTTCCGACGCGTGAGCTGGCTCTGCAGATCGATCAGCAGATCATGGGATTAGCTTATTTTACGGGAGCGACGTCGATCGCAGTATATGGCGGCGGTGATGGGATGGGGTATGAGCAACAGAAACGTGCTATCCGGGAGGGAGTTAATATTATTGTCGCAACTCCGGGACGCTTGCTGAGTCATATGTCATCCGGCAAATTTGATTTCAGTCATCTCCAACATTTGGTGTTGGACGAGGCTGACACGATGCTGGATATGGGTTTTTATGATGATATTCTCCGGATTATCAGTTATTTGCCCGAAAAAAGACAAAGTTTGCTCTTTTCGGCCACTATGCCGCCAAAGATCCGGACATTGGCGAAAAAAATACTCCATACACCTACAGAAATCAATATCGCTATTTCTAAACCTTCCGAAGGAATCGATCAGCGGGCGTATATGGTGTATGACGATCAGAAAAATGCACTGATCAAAGAACTGTTGCAGGATCCGCGCTATTCCAGCGTCATCGTTTTTGCATCCAAAAAGGATATCGTCAAGACCTTAGCTCGTGAGTTGGGGAAAAAAGGATTAGCTGTTGAAGGCTTTCACTCCGACCTGGACCAATCGCAGCGCGAAGCGATTATGAATAAATTCCGTGCACGGAACCTGAATGTATTGATCGGTACGGATGTCATATCAAGAGGGATCGATATCGTGGGCATAAGCTTGGTTGTTAACTATGACGTGCCACCGGATCCCGAGGATTATGTTCACCGTGTAGGTCGTACGGCCAGAGCGGAATCGACAGGTACAGCGATTACATTTATTAATGAGCGTGATCAAAATCGTTTTGCACGGATCGAAAAACTTATAGAGTATGAAATTCCGAAGCTACCATTGCCGGAGGGATTTACGGCTGGTCCGGCTTATAACCCCCGGCAAAGCGACGGAAAAAGGAAAAAGCCTTTCCGGAAGAAAAAACCTTTCCGACCCAAAAGAGCGTCATCCTAAGAGCAATAGGGTCGCCTATCTTCTTTTTATTTAAAATAATTCTAAAAAAAGTAAAAATGCGTTGCGGAACGAACGGAGTTATGCAACTATGATGATGAATTTACTTTATTATCATGCACAGTTCAAACGCGAATTGCTTATTTAAATTTATTTTAACTTGTTTAATCGTCTTTTTCTTTTCATCTTATACTTCTGCCCAGGACCGTTATACCTTAAATGGGCGAGTTGTTGACCAGAACGGTGAGGCACTCGTCGGTTCGACCGTAAAAATTAAGGGGACAACCATTCGTGTTAAAGCGAATGAGCAAGGTGCTTTTGAAATCCCGGTAACTAACCGACACACTGCTTACATCTTGGTTGTTTCCAATCTGGGCTACCGCACTGTGGAAATAACATGGCAGGTAGGATTCTATGGAAAAACGATAGAACTTCACCCATCAAGTAAGAACATAGAAACTATACATGTTGAAGGCGCTACCGAAAGTCGTAAACTGAAAGAAGGCGAGTTTGCACTGAATGCAATAGACGCCAAAAAGCTGGCCAATACCTCAACAGACCTAAACCAGATTCTCAACCGCTCTACGGGTGTCAAGGTCAGGGAACAAGGTGGAGTGGGTTCAGATTTTGAATTTTCCGTCAATGGTCTCGCTGGTAACGCCGTCAAATTTTTCTTAGACGGTATTCCCTTAGATGTTATGGGGTCAGCAATGGCGCTCAACAACATTCCTATCAATCTTGCAGATCGAATCGAAGTATATAAAGGTGTCGCACCCATACAGTTGGGTACGGACGCATTAGGCGGTGCCGTTAATATCGTATCGAATAAGTTATTGAGCAATTACCTGGACATCAGTCATAGTATGGGCTCTTTTCAGACACATCGATCGTCTATAAATGCACAGTACGTTTCACCCCGTGGAATCGTACTAAAAGGTAGTGGGTTTTTCAACTATTCAAAAAACAACTATCTCATGCGCAATGTAGAAATTGTAGAGGGACAAGAATTTGTAGTGAAAGATTTAAGGAGGTTTCACGATCGCTATCGCTCGCTGATGGGACAGGTAGAGGTAGGTATCGTTAATAAGAATTGGGCAGATGCCCTATTTATCGGCTTGGGACATACAGACTATGATAAAGAAGTGCAGACAGGTGTCCGACAGTCGATTGTTTACGGTGCTGTCACTAAAGATGGATATGGCAATAATTTGAGTTTACGCTATAAAAAAGACGGGTTGCTCAACGATAAACTGGACGTAAGTTTATATGGAACTTATGCAAAAGATATGTATAGGTTAGCCGATACGGTAAAGCGAAAATATTATTGGGATGGCAGCTATATAGACGGTAATCCAGAAACCGGTAGTTATCGGGTTACCAATGTCACGAGACCTCGATACTATAACAGGACGAATATCAACTATCACGTCGTGCCTAACCATGAGCTTAGCTTGAATTATACTTTTGACCAAGTGACTAATAATACCTACAATGAGCTGACTATGGACGAAGATGATATGCCAGGGCGATTAGGTAAACATATCGGTGGCTTGGGCTATCAACAGGTGATAGCGAGGAAGTGGACAAATACCCTTATGGCTAAATATTACGGCCTTGCTATGGATAAAAAACAGTATGATAATGTTATTAAGGATTTAGTTGCGACGCATGGTTTTAAAAATTATTTTGGCTATGGACTAGCGTCGGTGTATAAATTTCGTCCACATTTAGGAATCAAAGCCTCATACGAGCATACCTACAGATTACAAGATGTCAATGAAGTATTTGGTGATGGTTTTCAGATCATGAATAACCTCGATTTAGAGCCCGAATCCAGCGATAATGCCAATATAGGTGTCTTCTTTGGGAAGAAAACGAACAAACACGACTTTTTTATGGAGGCGATGGGCTATTTCCGTCTCGCCAATGGCTTTATCTATGCCAACCAATACGACAATAATATGTTACAGTACCAGAATTTAGCCAATGTGTCGGTACGAGGTGTGGAGTCCGAAGTCCGGTATAGCTACGACTGGTTTCATGCCATACTCAACATGACCTACCAACATGCACTCGATAATACGAAATATATTGAAAACCAGGTCGAAAAAGGGTTGTCGGCGACCTATAAGAACCGTATACCTAATCAACCTTGGTTTTTTGGAAATATGGATATAGGCTTTAGCAGAGCTAATGTATTTGCCCCCGATTCCGAATTGCAGTTTACTTGGGGTACGCACTATACACACTATTATTACCGCTCGTGGCGCGGCTTTGCCACGACAGCGTCGTTAGTCACTATACCCAAACAACTTGTGCATAATGCCGTATTGTCTTATGCTATGCATGACAATCGGTACAATGTTTCGTTAGAATGCAGAAACCTGACCGATGAGTTGGTGTATGACAATTTTTATCTGCAGAAAGCAGGACGCGCATTTTACCTCAAGCTTAGATATTTTATAAATCAATAAACACATATAACATGAATAACTTTACCAAATTTTTAGGTGTAGCTCTTATTGCTGCAATAAGTTTCACCGCTTGTGACAAAGATGATCCCAATGATACGAACAACGGCAAGATAAAGTATGCGATCTGGACACAGGTAGGTAGCTGGCCGAATACGAACTATTATATCATGTCTGCCGATGATTTGACGAAGGGCAGTGCGAAACTGGAAGGTTCGGGTATCGATGTCACCACGACATTAAATAACTCCGTTATTGTAAAAGACGGATATTACTATTTTTATAACTCCGCGGAAGGCAAGTTTGGCAAATATCAGGTAGAAAATGGAGCGGTAAATACGATCAAGCAAGTTCCTATGACAAACCTCAAATCCTTGACCGGACATACATGGATCGATGACCATACCCTTGTCATAATCGGCCTTAATGCAACGAGTACCGGGGTCAATTATTCCATAATCAACACCAATGCGATGACCTTTACCAATGGTTCCGTCACAGGGTTGCCAGCTTTCGAAGATGATTTCGAAGCTTATCAGGTCGGAGGAGATATACAGTATAAAGATGGCAAATTATATTTTTCGGTCTGTCTGCACAATACGACCGAATTTGTCGTGTTTCCTCGATTGTATACGATGGCTGTCAGCTATCCCGGTTTTAATGTGACCGCGACATCGACAGATGATAGAGTGGCGGGTGTAGGCAATACTTCAGGTTATTTTGCCACATCATTTGTTGATAAAAATGGTGACATGTATTTTTTGACAAGCTGGAATATAAATTGGACCGGTGTTGGGGAGAGAAGTCCCAAGAACATTCTTCGTATCAAGAAAGGAGAGGACGAATTGGATGATAGCTATTATCTCGATGTGTTGGAAGAGACTGGACATGAGGCGGCAGCAGGTCTATTTATGGATCTGGGTAACGGCAGGGCAATTCTGAAGTATCAAGAAGAACAAGGAAATCTAAATAACGAGTTTGGCTATTCAATCATTGATCTGGCTACAGGTAAGGAATACCGAAAGCTGGATGAGATACCTGTGAACTTCGGAGGTGAACGAAATGTTCTCGTGGAGAATGGAAAAGCTTATATTGCTGTCAAAACTGCAGGAGACAAAGATTATATCTATATCTATGATTCCGCCACGGATAAAGTAACCAAAGGAATGGAACTTGCCGGCGGCTACGTTTCTTTCTCTCGAATCGATAGGTTAAATTAAAAAATACTCGACTAAAACGGTGAAACAGCAAAAAAAGTCCGAGCGGGCGAAAGAATCTATCATCAAAAGAATCAATGATTGGTTCCATTTATGGGTAGGGATTGCCACAGGTATTCCGATCTTATTGATCAGTCTTACCGGCTGCTTGCTGGTCTTTGAACAAGAAATCACCGAATGGTCACGACCATGGTGGCGTATTGAAAATCTTGGGGCGGAGCATTTGCTCCCCCCATCACAAATACGACAACGTGTGCAACACCAATTACCACATGTCGAGTTTCGGAAATTCTGGTATTATGGTGACGATGCACCGGTTAAAATAACGCCTGAAAACTCTGACTCATTAATTTTTGTCAATCCCTATAACGGTCAGGTATTGGCAATGGTCGATCATGAAAACCTGTTTCATTTTATCGAAGAGGGCCATGTCTCCCTGTGGTTACCACATGATATCGGCCATCAGGTCGTTTCGTGGTCCACAGTGATATTTACCTTCTTACTAATTACAGGCCTCGTGCTATGGTGGCCAAAAAAATGGAATAAAAGGCATACCAAACAAGCATTTGCGATTAATTGGAAAGCCAAATGGAAGCGTATTAACTATGACCTACATAATGTCTTGGGCTTCTATTCGCTATTATTGGCATTGCTTATGGCATTCACCGGATTGATTATGGGCTTTTTAGTCGTTCGGCAGAGCGTTGTATACCTGTCCGGAGGTATAGCGAAAAATTCGGTACACGATGTCATGCAACAATGGAATCATCAGCTTCCGACGGTGCTGGATGATAAAATGGATGCGATCTGGTATCATGTTACGCGTGAAATCGCTGAACGTAATCCTCTTGCGCTTAGTATACATTATCCCAAAGATGATGATCAAGAGATCTATGTATGCACTGATATGGAAGGCGGTACTTGGCGCTATCTATATTTTGATCGCAACACCTTGGACTTGACGTCGTCATCCCAAAAGCGAATGCGTGATGCAGTGCCCGCTGAGTGGATTTCCCGAGCTACCTATGGCCTTCATACCGGGTTTATCGGTGGTACTTCTACCAAGATTTTTTACTTCATTGCCAGCTTAATCTGTGCTTCACTTCCCGTTACCGGTTTTTATGTCTGGTGGGGCAAACGTAAGAAAACAAAGCAAGCTTAGCACAACAGAGTTATTATGAACTTCCCATACCACGTGGCATTATATATAATGCTTGGAACGCTACTGCCTATCTCTTTCCTGTATGCGCAGACGACAGAACGAAAAATTGTCGATACCTCGGATGATCTACTTGTACAGACTCCAGCCGATTCGTTACATGGCGAAAGACAATATATCGAAGAAGTCTATATTCTGAATCGCCCCGCTGTCATCAGTCAACACGTGGATCGAATGAGCATACAGGTGGAAGGGACAATATTAGGCGAGGGCAATACCGCTTTGGAGTTGTTGGAAAAATCTCCTGGTGTGAGCATTCAAAGTTCGGGCGAGATCAGCATTAAAGGTAGAACGGGCACCTCGATTATGATTAATGGAAAAAAACAGTATTTATCAGGGGATCAACTTGTTAATCTCCTACGTTCCACTTCGTCTTCTGACATCGCCAAGCTCGAAATTATCACCAATCCTTCAGCTAAAGAGGATGCGGCGGGGAGTGGAGGCATGATTAATATTGTGTTAAAGAAAAATATTAAAGCAGGTTACAATGCTGGTCTGTCGTTACAGACAGGGTATGGTAGAGGCTTGCGTATGGGCGGTTCGTTATCTTTCAACTACCGGACAAATCGGCTGTCGATATTTACGAATTATAACCAATACTATAACAATCTTGCCAACAAGGCGATGATAGAGAAAATATTTTATGATCCAATGGGTCAACCTACCAATTTCGTTGACCAGTATAATGAGATCAACGCTAAGCTGCGGTCGAATAATTTTAGAGGAGGTATAGATTACACCATAGATTCGAAAAATAGTATAGGTCTGCTCATCCACGGAGGATTGGGAAGATATCCAACGGATGAACCCTCTGTCAACGATCTCTTTGAGCAAGAGGGGGAGAGCCTCACTCTTCGCACAAATACGAGTACAGCAGGTAAGCAGCGATGGGAAGATATGTTATATAATGTTCATTATACCCACCTGCTCAATGATAGCGGGCATCAGCTGACGGCAGATCTGGACTATGTAATGCATTTTGACAAAATGGATCAAGTATTGTCCTCAACTTATCAAGATGGTGGCTATAATACATTGACAAGGCAATCAGGCCGGCGAGGAGATATACCCTCTCACAATGATATATATGTCGCGAAGGTGGACTACATCCTGCCATTGTCTACCTACAAGATTGAAGGTGGCTGGAAGATAAGTAAAGTCATTATGGAAAACGATCTAAAGTATGATACCTTGCAATATGGTCAATATGTTGCCGACCTGACAACCAGCAATCACTTCAAATACAGTGAGCAGATTCAAGCTGCTTACGCTAACATCAACAAAAGTTATGGCAGCTGGCAGTTCCAATTCGGTATACGAGGAGAATATACGTCTACCCTCGGTAATCAATTTACATTAGGGACCTCTTCACGCAATAGTTATTTTCGCTTGTTTCCTAGCGGATTCATACTGAAATCTTTTGATCAGGACAAAATGCAGTTTAGCTATAGTAGACGGATACAACGACCTTCTTTCTGGGATATGAATCCATTCCGTGTTTATCAGGATCCTTATTCCTATTATGAAGGCAATCCGGGTTTATCACCCTCCATGATGCATTACTTTGATATAGGTTATCATATCGGCAATAGTCTTTATACCGTGCTCTCGTATAGCAGCGCACAAGATGTAGTCAATGATATCCTCCATATCGAAACGGGTAACGTCACGTATACGCGACCTCAGAATATAGGTAGTTCTTCCAATTTAGGCTTAAGTATTACCGCTAATACCAAATTTTCGTCACGATGGAATGCTACAAATGTGTTTAATCTATATCGTAATGCCTATGATCTAACTGCCGATGATCAGCGGAGCGGGAATACGCTGTCCATTAACAGTCAGCAAACTTACGACCTGGGAAAGGGATGGAAGGCGGAGCTCAATGGTTTTTGGTATAGTGGGGGAGTATCCGGTATATTGGAGTATAAGTCACGATTTCAGCTTAACACGGGTGTGCAGAAAAATGTGTTCTCGGATAGAGGTACAGTTAAGTTGGTTTTCAATGACATTACCCAAAGTAGTGGGTATCGATATGTGAGCCGTTATAATCAAGCCTTGGTTTCCTCACGTAAAAATCCGGACAATAGATATGTTCTTTTATCATTTGCCTACAGATTAGGACAACTTTTTGAGCATAAGGAAGGTAGGAATACCGGAGCAGACGAACTTAAGGGCAGGTTGAAATAAGTATGCCCTATAGCGTATCTAATCGTAAGATATAGTCGATTTCTCCTTTGATATGCAAGCCTTTTTTCAAGGTGTTGTCAACGATATTGTAAATCCATACATCGTTGTTCCTATTGCCATCATTGATGGTGATATAAGCAATACCGTTTTCCACCAAGACACAAGTGCGTGAGCTACCCCGATCCAATGGAAGATCCAGTTTTTCAGGCGGTGTGTTATGGAGTAGATCGACGACATAGAATTCGATGTGAGGCAGACGATAGTGGTCCTTAAACGTATTGAACAGATCTTTGCGTTCGCTTCGGATCAGTGCTTTATGGTCTCCCAGGTACCACATGCCATAAGCATGATTACCGATAGCAGAGCTTATATTGTAAAAATATGTGGTATCTATATGTTGATTTTGTGCTTTGATTCGATAGATAGCAGTAGGTTGATGCGGGTTGGCTCCTCGGGCAATACCAGGGGCGGTCATGAAATAGAAATCTCCATTTTCCGCTTCGAATGTGTTTTGCTGCGCGGTGTTTACATTGCCCGGATAGGTTGATCTTGCATCTTTATCAATATGGTGAAGAGACATGTCAGCATATCGCAGGTTGGCTATGTATACCGTGTCTGCAGAACCATAACCATCGGCATTCGTATAATGATAAGTATAGCCAATAAAAAGGGTACTGTCACGTTTGTACACCAGACCTACCGACATGTTATCAAAAGGATTTTCGGGAATAGGCAGTGGTAAATCACCTATAGTTGCTTCCATCTGCTCTACGTTGACCCTGGCGTATTGTTTCTTCCCCTTTCCGACACTGTGGTTGATTATAAAGAGTGTGTGATCGTCTAAAAAAAGCGCGTTGTCGGGGTAACTGAAGTTTTCGAGGTAAATAGAATCCAGGCGAACAAACTCATCATCTTTAATTTGACTTTTTATCAGGTACTCGCTCTTAGGGTCGACATAATAGTAAAATCCTGAACGGACCAGCATGTAGTACCAGATACGAGGAGGATGGCTCAACAGTACACCTTGTTGGATGGGATAAACTTCACCTGTATCTAATATATTTGTTTGCCATATATACTGTTTGTCTTCATCGGTCATAAAGAATAAACTGTAGGTCTTTGGATCAGTAGGATTACAAGAAGATAGGAATAAGATTAGGCCGTTGCAGACAAGGTATAAAAGGACACGTAACCTAGCTATTATTTTCATTCGTTGTCTATTACAAACTTTTTTAAATTCCAAATTGTGCTCTTATTGCATTCCGTACTAGGGGAGGAAGCTCATAAATATGGTCTTCACTCATGACTAACAATTCCTCTTGGTATGCATCTTTGAGATCCAAAGCAAAATATGTTTTTCCTTCGGTCATAAATACCTCTTTTTGAAGAGGTCCTGACTTCTCACAGCGTGCGGCAAACGCAATCTTGATATTGGTCTTTGGCGTTATTTTTACTAATCCGCAGAAATCAACCCTATCGGCATCACTGTCGAAAAAAGCGGTGCTACCTTGTCCGAGGAACATATGTACAGGTCCTTGCACGATGGGAGTCGATATGTTATGGGGTGTTACAGTGTACTCTTTAATTACATTATTATGGGAGAGCATAAAGGCAGCCCCACAGCAAACTAAAATAACTGCAGCCGCCGCTGACCAATAAAATTTTGAAGATAAGTTTGCTCGGTGTGTTACCTTACTTGTTCGGGAGGCTTTTATTGTTTCGGACTCAACAGTATCCCAGATTTCGTGTTTTAAAGTATTTTTTTGTGCCTCATCCAGAGGTATAATGCCTGTGTCATCATCTTCAGTATATAGCCATGTCTCTACAAGAACCTTTTCTTGGTCGTTGCAATACCCAGAGTGGTATTTTTCCAGTAACTCCTTTGAGACTTTCATGGTTGATCAATTTGAGAAAGCGTTCACAAAGTTAGAATTATCAAGACGTTTATTGAAGATAAATCTTTTGTTTTTTTAATTTGGATTTTAGAAGCTTTAAAGCATTAGAGAGGTGATGCTCTACAGTACGTTCGGATATAATCAGATGATAGGCAATCTCCTTGTTTGTGAGTCCCTTTTCTCGGCTTAGTCGAAATACATTTTGACATTTCAAAGGCAAGGTAGCGACCAATCCGTCCAGAGTTTCGGATAATGCGTTGTGCATAATGGTATCTTCGGTAATATTGCTATCTTTTTCCTGTACCTCAGTTATATATTTAAGATGTTCCGAACGGATTTGCTTGTTACGGATATATTCGAATACTTTTAGCTTTGCGCAGCGTAACAGATAACGCTCTATACAGGTGTCGATATATAAGGTCTCCCGTCTTTCCCAGACAGATTTGAAGATATCTTGGACTAACTCTTTCGCGATTTCCATATCACCTACGTGTTTATGGCAGATACAAAAGACTTTTTCCCAACAATCGTTATAGGCCTGTGTAAATGTTTCCTCGTTTATCAACATCGATCTGGCATTAATAGCTTTGGCTATTGATAGCAAATTTGTTGGGCAAATATAGTTTTTTATAATTAATCTAAATAAGAAAATAGAATAAAAAAACTCCACTTCCGATCGGAGGTGGAGTTTCCTATAATATAGTAATATTATATAACGTGCTTTTTCCTACGCTGGTATTATCCAGTTCAGGTAATAAGAGTTTTTTCTCAGCCTAAAAAATTAAGCACCCCTTGCACTGTATATAGAAGACAAACAAGATTGAAAAAGGTTCACAAAAAAATAATATTTTTTTAATACCGGGTTTTTCTATTGAAAAACGTGTTAGCAAAAAATATGACACCACCTAAGAATAGGATGGAACCAGTCGTGATGATAATTGTTCCCCATAGCTGACTCATGATAAGCCATGCTAATCGCATAAGGATAAGTCCAATAACAATTGATCCACCAGCGAACCACAATTTTTTATTTCTTTTCTTTACGTCTTTCACGTGTTGGTAGCCTGTTTACTATAACGCTAACCCGTGGAAATGAAAATTGTTTTGTAAAAAAGAAATCCTGCAGCGGGGAGCTGCAGGATTTCTAAACTAACCAATTATAAACCTAAATATGAATACTAAGATCATTTCAAATCCCATGCCATAATGCCGTGTGTCATGTGTGTTTTAACGGAATTTAACTTTTTTAGTGAACAACACTCTTTGTTTCAGGGTAAGGTACATTCCAAACTTCGGGGCATATGCCGACAATGACTCGATGTATGTACGTGAAATGAAGGAAACTAAAAAAGATATGGTATTTTTACTGCATGATAGACCGCGATATATTGTTGAAAGAGCTCATGTTTAAGACGTCACGTTCAAGTGGAGCGGGCGGACAACATGTCAATAAGGTGGAAAGCAAGGTCACGTTGCTTTGGGATGTTCAGGAATCAGCACTCTTATCCGGAGAAGAAAAAAATCGATTGGTACAAAAGCTGGCCAATCGTATACAAGCCAACGGCTATCTACAGATGGAATCTTCCGAAACCCGAAGCCAGTTGAAAAATAAAGAGATCGTGTTGCAACGGCTGGTGGATTTGATTGAACAGGCGTTAATACCTGCTAAAAAACGTATTCCGACTAAGATCCCACGATCAAAAGTACTGGAGCGGCTGGATCGTAAAAAAAAACAGGCTGCGAAGAAAAATGACCGCAGGTGGCGAATGGAATAGGAGGTAATATTTAACGTGAGTTCGGTTTAAGCAGCAAGTACACCTAAGATATTCAACAGGAAGTTGTTTGCCGATCTGTGTCTGGTGTGTTGGGGAAGATTTATCCTAATCCGTACTTAATTGCTTAAAATAAACCATCAGGTGTGTGCGCATCTGACTTCGGAATTGCTCGGGGTCTCCATCTTTAAGGGTATTTAATAGATCCAGATGTGTTACTACCTTTGTATTGTCAGATATATTTTTAAGATAAGCATCTGTATTCTCTTTCAGTTTTGTATATACGTGGTCGAATACCGGCAGCAACATTTTTTGAAAGCGCATAATGGTCCTGTTTCCTGACAAGTTATACAGCATGGAGTGAAATTCTATATCACACTTGACCAGTTCCATTTGAGTTGTCGCTTTCTCTTCTTTTTCGATGATCTTTTCGAGTTTGCTAAAATCTGCTTTATGTTTTCTAAGAAAGATGACATCCCCCAATCCCACTTCGATTACGAGACGCATCTCAAAAATCTCGTTCAGCGTTTCGTCGTCCAACAATTGTGTGTCCAAAATACGCTCCATATTATTGAATACATCCGGCTGCGAGATAATCATCCCCCGGTTTTTTCTGGTCTCAATGATACCTAAAGTTCTGAATCTGGAAAGAGCTTCCCGTATAGCCGTGCGGCTTACGCCCATGGCTTCAGCAAGTTCGGTTTCCTTTGGTAAAGAATCGCCAGGTTGAAAATTTCCCGTACGTAGGTACTCCTGTAGGTTCATTTCGATCTTATCTACCTGACTAAGATTTTCTATAGGACGAATTTTAGCTAAAGACATAAACTTCAATATTTATTACAAAGGTACAATATCTCTTTAATAAAATAAATATGTCATACTTTTTAATTTTTATTTGCATTTTAAAAACGCGTTCGTATATTTGTTTAAATAAATAAGTAATACATATTACATTTTATAATACAGCATAAACTAAAATTATTTAAAATAGATTACCTAAATAAACCTTAATAATATGAATACATCTATTCGAGATTATCAGGACTGGAGGTGTGCTATTCGACAAGGGCTGTTGTTATTATTACTTTTTGCTTTTGTGGGATCCCATGCCAAGTCAGATTCTCATTTACATCCGGTATTTACGGGAGACAATCTTAGCTTAAGTGCTGTACAGCAACAGGAATTTGCTGTTGCAGGTAGGGTGACGGACAGTGTGGGAAGTCCTATTGTCGGGGCCTCTGTCTTGCTGAAGAATAATGAGAAAATTAGTACTTCAACCGATGAAAATGGAATGTATGTTTTACGTGTTCCTGGTCAACAGTCTGCCTTAGTGGTCTCTTATGTGGGCTTTAAGTCTCAGGAAATCTTGGTCGGGGCAAGGACAGAAATAAATGTCATTCTTCAAAAATCGGATGCTGAGATTGATGAAGTTGTTGTTGTCGCATTTGGTTCCCAACGAAAAAAAGAACTCGTCGGTTCTATGACGACTATAAATCCTTCTGAATTGCGAGTACCTTCCAGTAACCTTACAACAGCATTGGCTGGCCGTCTAGCCGGTTTAGTAGCATACCAACGTAGTGGAGAACCTGGACAGGATAATGCTGATTTTTTTATACGGGGTGTAACCACATTTGGATACTCAGCGAGTCCACTGATCTTAATAGATGGTTTGGAAATGCGCTCAGAAGATCTTGCCAGGTTACAGGTGGACGATATTGCCAGCTTTTCTATTATGAAAGACGCTGCAGCTACAGCGCTTTACGGAGCGAGAGGAGCAAATGGAGTGATCCTTGTCAGCACAAAAGAAGGTAAGGAAGGGAAAGCCCAGGTTTCCGTCCGGTATGAGCGCTCTGTATCCAGTCCGACAAAAAATGTAGAACTGGCGGATCCGATCACCTATATGAAATTGGGTAATGAAGCTATATTGACGCGTAATTCGCAAGGAATCCCGATATATTCCCATGAGCAAATAGAAAGCACAGAGAAAGGAGTGTATTCTTTATTGTATCCGGTTACCGATTGGCAGAAGCTGTTGTTTAAAGACAATGCAATAAATGACCGGATGAACTTCAGTGTCAGTGGTGGTGGGAAAGTCGCCCGTTATTATCTGGCCGGGACTTTCAATCAAGACTATGGTATATTGAATGTTGATCGCCGAAACAATTTTAATAGCAATATTGATTTAAAAAAATATTTGTTACGCTCCAACGTGAATATCAACGTGACGAATACGACGGAAGTGGTGGTTAGGTTACACGGTACTTTTGATGATTATACCGGCCCATTGGAAGGAGGTACCAGTCTCTTCAATAAAGTAATGCGTACTAATCCGGTACTATTTCCGGCTTATTATCTACCAGACGAGAAACACTCAGATATTGAACATATCATGTTTGGAAATTATGGAACAGGTAGTTATATCAATCCGTATGCGGACCTGATGCGAGGGTATAAGGACTATTCAAACTCGCTCATGATGGCACAGTTTGAGGCTAAGCAGGATTTGGGATTTCTCACACAGGGACTCAAGGTCAGAGGACTTTTTAGTACAACGCGATACTCTTATTTCGATGTTTCACGTTACTACAATCCCTTCTATTATTCTCTGAGTGGTTATGATAAGCTGACAGGATCGTATGTGTTGACAGGTCTCAATCCCGATACCGGACAAGAGCATCTCGATTACAGTGAAGGTACGAAAGAAGTAACAACCAACTCTTATCTGGAAACTGCAGTAAATTATGATAAGAAATTGGGTGATGATCACTCGATAACCAGTATGCTGGTATTTGTGATGCGAAATTCGTTGGTTGCCAACGCCGGGACATTGCAAAAATCTCTCCCCTACCGAAATTTGGGTTTATCCGGTCGGATTAGCTATGGTTATAAAGATCGCTATTTCTTGGAAGGGAATTTCGGTTATAACGGATCCGAACGTTTTGACCAACGAAACAGATTTGGTTTCTTCCCTTCTGCAGGCGCGGGCTGGGTGGTTTCTTCCGAACCTTTTTGGGGAGAAGGACTGAAATCACTGATTTCCAATTTTAAACTTCGAGCAACCTATGGATTGGTCGGCAATGACGCTATAGGAAGTGCGGACGACCGGTTTTTTTACCTATCTGAGATGAACATGGATAATTCTGCTCGAGGATATACATTTGGGTCTGATTTTCAGTATAGCAAAAACGGAGTTTCGGTAACAAGATATGCAAATGCTGATATCACGTGGGAGACATCGTATAAGACCAACTTAGGTTTTGAAATGAATCTCCTGAATGCGATCAATGTAAATGCAGATTTCTATACCGAACGCAGGACTAATATCTTAATGAACAGGGCTGCCATCCCTGCAACAATGGGATTACAGGCTACTCCAAGATCAAATGTAGGAGAAATGAAGGGACATGGAGTAGATCTGTCTGTAGATTATCAAAAGAATTTTCTTAGTGGATTTTGGCTATCTGGTCGAGCTAACTTTACATATGCAGTCAATAAAATAACTAAAATAGAAGAACCCGATTATAGTGATACACCTTGGAAGTCAACGGTTAATATTGCTTATAGTCAGCAAAGAGGATACGTAGCAGAACGGCTTTTTGTGGATGAATACGAAGTGAAAAACTCCCCTTATCAAGGGGCTAATGTTATGGCCGGAGATATCAAATACAAGGATATAGATGGCAATGGGGTTATCAACGAACTAGATCAGGTGCCTATTGGTTATCCGACTATACCCCAGATTATTTATGGCTTTGGGTTTTCGGCTGGATTCAAAAAAGTTGATTTATCTTGCTTTTTTCAGGGACTGGCACGGGAATCCTTTTGGATTGATGCAGCAGGTACAGCACCCTTTATCGGAACCAATGGCAATGCATTATTGAAAGCTTATGCCGACAGTCACTGGTCCGAAGAGAACCGCGATCTCTACGCACTTTGGCCGAGACTTTCCAATCAAGCCGTGGCTAGTAACAATGCGCTCAGCACTTGGTTCATGCGTGACGGTTCTTTCCTCAGGCTCAAATCTGTTGAACTAGGTTATACCTTGCCAGATAAGTGGACACAGAAAGTTGGGATTTCAAAATTGCGTGCATACGGTAGCGGTACCAATCTTTTAACATGGAGCGCATTTAAACTATGGGATCCGGAAATGGCTGGGAATGGTCTTAACTATCCTGTGCAAAAGGTGATTAATTTTGGTTTACAAGTTTCATTTTAATATGTTATCAATGAAAAAGTTATATATTATTTTGGCAGTGTTCTTCTCACAGCTTTCTCCAGCCTGTAGCGATTATCTGGATGTAGTTCCTGATAATGTAGCTACCATTGATTACGCTTTTAAAGATCGGGTGAGGGCGGAGCAGTATCTTTTTACCTGTTATTCTTATATGCCCAGGGTGGGGTTGCCTCAGTATCAGGGAATGTTTGATGATCTGACATGGACGCATTCTAATAATGCTACTATCATTCCGTTCGTTTTGGGTTATCGGATATTACGTTATGGAAACGATGTGAATGAACCGATTTTAAATACCTGGGAAGGATTACAAGGATCCACCAACTTATGGCAAGGAATACGGGATTGCAATATTTTTATTGAACGTATCGAAAGTGTCAGGGATCTGACCGATATGGAAAAAATGCGTTGGATATCTGAAGTGAAATTCCTGAAAGCTTTTTATCATTTTTTCCTGTTACAAATGTATGGTCCAATCCCAATCGTGAGAGATAATCTTCCTATTGCCTCTCAGCCGGATGAGGTTGCTATCTATCGGGAACCTGTGGATGAAGTTGTGAGCTATGTTGTGGAATTGTTAGATGAAGCGATAGAAGGATTACCCATGCATGTTGTGAATAACGTCACCGAGTTGGGACGTATTACTAGGCCCATCGCCATGGCCATGAAAGCAAAGATATTGGTTACAGCGGCTAGTCCGCTCTTTAACGGTAATACCGACTATGCAACGATGATCGATAAGCGGGGAAAACAACTGTTCAACCAAACGTATGATCCTACGAAATGGTCTAAAGCAGCGGAGGCCTGTAAAGCAGCTATCGACACCTGTCATACTGCAGGTATTGCTTTGTATAATTTGACAGACCCTTCATTGAATGTATCTGCTAAGACCCGTCAAGTGCTTACAATGAGCCGGGTGATTGCCGATAGGTGGAATGTGGAGAGGATATGGGGAAGCGGTCAATATGGAAATAGCAGGACATTGGAGAATTATATGCTGCCCGCGTTGCATCCTAATCACGCGATATTTTGTCGGCAGGCTATAGTTCCCACAATGAAAGCTGCCGAGTTATTTTATTCAGACAAAGGTGTACCTATATCGGAGGATCTTACCTACGATTATGCAAACCGCTATGAACTTGTTGTCACAGGGGAAAGTGATCGGCCATATTTACAGACTAATTTTAAGACCGCTTATCTTCATACCCATCGTGAACCACGCTTTTACGGAAGTATAGGTATGGATGGGGGATGGTGGTATGGGCTGGGTCGGTACAATGAAAATGATCAATGGCCAATAAACTCAAAACTGGGCCAACAATCGGGTAGGCGAGGCATAGAAAATTATTCGGTCACTTCGTTTTTTATCAAGAAATTGTCTAATTACCAGTCTGCCTATAATAATACCACCTATGTGGACCATCGTTGGGACTTCCCCGTATTCCGGTTAGCAGACCTTTATTTACTTTATGCAGAGGCACTCAATGAAAGTTTAGCAGAACCCAATAGTGAAGTGTATCATTTTGTAGACTTAATCAGGCTGCGGGCAGGCCTTTCCGGTGTAGTGGATAGTTGGGCTGAGTTCTCTCGCTTTCCTTCCAAACCAACTACACAGGCCGGTATGCGTGAGATTATCCAAATGGAACGAAGCATAGAACTTGCATTTGAAGGACATCGGTTTTGGGACGTAAGGCGATGGAACAAAGCGATAGAATATTTTAATCAACCTGTGCGAGGGTGGAATATTGAAGGAGAAGTTGATGTCGATTTTTATCGTGTGCGTACAATTGATTTGCCAAATTATACACAACGGGATATGTTTTGGCCTATCCGGCAACGCGAACTTTCCGTCAATCGCAATCTTTTGCAAAATATAGGTTGGTAGAGTAATAAATTAATTAAATTATGAAAGATATAAAAGTTTTAATGTGGATTGCTGCCTTGATTCTGATTTCAGGATGCAAAGAAGCAGAACGGGGACAAACACCGATAGATAATATACCGCCTGCAAATGTATCTGACATCGTAGTCACAAATCTGGAAGGTGGAGCAACACTTTCCTATACAATACCGGATGATGAAGACTTGCTGTATGTAAAGGCTATATATCGGTTAGACGACGGTACTATGATGGAACAGAAAGCTTCTGCCTACGCTAGCGAACTCTTGGTAGAGGGATTGGGAAGATCCCGTCAGCAGACGGTACAGATTGTGACCGGTGACCGGAGCAAAAACGAATCATCTCCTCTTGAAGTTATCATCCATCCATTGGATGCTCCAATCTATACAATTGCCAGACAATTAATAGTTAAGGAAGATTTTGGTGGTATCCGGATAGACTGGGAAAATCCTTTGGAAGCACAGATTGCCATTGTCGTGACCAAGCCCGACGAAAGAAATAATATGGTGGATGCAGAAACTTTTTATACGCACGCCAGGATTGGCAAAGCAAATGTACGTGGTTATGAATCCGTTGAGCAAACATTCGGAGTGCATGTACGAGATCGATGGGGGAACCGCACAGACACGTTGATTGCGACTTATATTCCGATATTTGAACAAAGATTGGATAAAAGCAAATTCCAAAGGTGGAATCCTAGCGGGATACCCTATATACAACTGGACAATAACTGGACGATTGATAAGTTGTGGAACAACAGTTTGAATGATCCAGGCTTCAGTTGGCCGTTAACAGCTGTCATCCCAGGTAGTTTCACGTTAGATTTAGGACAGACAGCTAAACTGGGGAGATTTAAGCTTTATCAACGTACATCACAAGCTCAACTGTATACCGGAGGCAATGTCAAAAAATTCAAGTTATATGGGTCCTCACATCCGGGAGTTTCCGCAGATATCGACAGTTGGATATTTCTAGGTGATTATTCTTCGTACAAACCTTCCGGCCTGCCGCTTGGGGAGACATCACCTGAAGATCTGGCATATGCCGGTGTAGCGGGAGAGGATTACTTTATCGAATTGGACGAAATGCCGGAGGTACGGTATCTGCGGTTCCTGATCGAATCAACATGGGGAGGGTCCAGAGCAATGCAAATAATGGAAGTCGATTTTTATGGTGAAATCAAATAAAAAAATCATGAAACAGGGCATAACAATGGCGATTTACTCAGCCATATTATTAAGTGTATTCGGTGCTTGTTCTAAAATGAACGACTTGCACCAAAAATACTTTGACACGGGCGAGAAAATTTACTTGGGGCAGCCGGATTCGGCCAAAGTATTATCGGGAAATAATCGGATCAAGATAAGGTATTGGCTTTCCGATCCCAGAGCTAAGAAAATGGTTGTTTACTGGAATATTCGGAGAGATTCGCTGTCATTGGATTTGCCTCCGGTAGTACGAGGCCAGGCCCGGGATATCCTGATCGAAGATCTTCCTGAAAAACAGTACGAGTTTGAACTGGTTACGATGAATGAACAATTAGCCAATCGATCAATTTCGTTAAAAGTGTCGGGACAATCATACGGTACCAATTTTGAGTCCGGCTTGTTGGGAAGACAGATCAAGTACGCTACATACGAACCGGGAAATACAGTTTCGTTGGAATGGTATGGACCTAGTGAAAACGGTTACGTTACAGAGGTGACATATACCGATCAACAGGACAAAAAGGTAACAATCCGGACACCAATGCACGAATCGTCCACGATACTACCTGCATACAAAGAACAGTTGACGTTTCGTACCCTATTCCTTCCCAATCCGACAGCTATCGATACTTTTTATAGCACTACAGCAAATTATACCCGAATTGACAGAGCTGTCAGTAAGGCCACTTTTGTGAGATGGAATCCACCGGGAATTCCTTACGGCGACGCAGGAGTCAACTTTTCCATTGAAAAGATGTGGGACAACACAACGACCAGCTTCTTCGTACAGACGGGATCGGCTCTTCCCCACAGTTTTACCTTTGATACGGGTAAGGTCTCCAAATTAAACCGGGTAAGACAGTGGCAGCGATTGACAGAGAATGTTGTCTATCGTATTCAGAATCTGCAACGATTCGAAATATGGGGAACAGCATCCTCAAATGTAACCGCGGATTTCAGCGGTTGGACTAGGCTTGGTGTTTTTGAATCAAGGAAGCCTTCAGGTCTGGCAGTGGGGTCTGAGACCGCAGAAGACTTGGCTTTTGCAGCAAGAGGTGAAGACTTTATAATCGATCCCTCTGCGCCACCGGTTCGTTATATACGATACGTAGTGTACAACACCTGGGATAGTAAGCCTGCAGTAGCCGTCTCCGAAGTGAATTTTTTTGAAATAGATTAATCGTTTAGGCAAGACAGGATTGTGTATGTGAACTCGGATCCAGCTATTTATCCGTGAATTTTAAATTATATTATATTGTTATGAGAATTTTAAGCTGTTTTTTAGTTGTTTTTACCCAAGTTATTATTTGCCGTGCACAGCAGTATATTGATATTGGTTCTAGGTTGGAATTATTTGTCGATGACTATCTGATTGAAGAACTGAAAGATGGCGTGCTCAAATTACACGAGCCTCAAAAACGTGAAATTGTACTCGTCCATGACGAGCCATGGGAAGGAAGTGGTAGCGGGTATCACAGCATCTTTAAGGATGGAAACCTGTACCGTATGTATTATAAAGCCTGGCAGCACGAGGCCAGTGGTGATTTGTCGACTTATCATCCGCTTTTTTGTGCCTATGCAGAAAGCAAGGACGGAATTCACTGGTATAAGCCCAGTTTGGGACTACATGAATTTAAAGGCTCTACCGACAACAATATTGTTATGATCAGTGGTGATGTCAATGGGCTGAATGTGGACGCCGGACATCCGGCTGTCTTTAGAGACGATAATCCCGCAGCCCCTGCTGACGCACGCTATAAGGCTATCTTGGTGTCCGCAAAGCCAAATTTTGGACTGGCAGCATTTAAGTCGCCGGATGGAATTCATTGGTCACTGATGGCTCCGAAGCCAATCATAACTGATGGCGCATTCGATTCGCAGAATTTGGCCTTCTGGGATCCTTCGATTGGTAAATACCGAGCCTATTGGCGTTATTTTACGAAAGGAGAAGCTCCAAAGGGACCCAATGTAGAATGGGCTAAGATCGCAAAAGGTACCCGGGGCATCCGGACAGCCGTCTCTACCGATTTTATTCATTGGGAGGAACAAACCAATTTGGATTACATTGAATCACCTGAGGAAGAGCTTTACACAAACCAGATTAAGTCATATCACCGGGCTCCACACATTTTGATCGGGTTTCCGGCCAGATATATTGACCGCGGATGGTCTAAATCCATGACCCTGCTTCCTGAAATAGAAGAACGGAAGAAAAGGGCTGAAAAGTCGAAGAGATACGGAACTGCCCTCACGGAGAGTCTGCTGATTACCAGTCGTGATGGTCATTTGTTTAAACGATGGAACGAAGCATTTCTTCGTCCCGGTATTGAAAAGCCAGGTACCTGGACCTATGGGGATCAGTATATTGGATGGCACGTGGTTGAAACGAAATCTGCAGACAAGGGAGCACCCAACGAACTGTCGCTTTATGCGACTGAGTATTATTGGAAAGGCAATGCCAGCGCATTGAGAAGGTATACCCTGCGTTTGGATGGATTCGTGTCGGTAAACGCCCCCTATGCGGGTGCAGAATTGTTGACCAAACCATTTATTTTTCAGGGCAACGAGCTTAAGTTAAACTTTGCAACCTCTGCTGCAGGAGATATCTACGTAGAAATACTTGACGAACAGATGCGGCCTATACCTGGTTTCCAGATGGATGATTGTGAACCGGTCTTTGGTGATGCAGTCGAGCGAACCGTATACTGGAAAAAGGGGGCTGACGTATCTGCTTTAGCCGGTAAACCTGTGCGGTTACGATTTAAAATGCGAGATGCTGACCTCTATTCCCTACGTTTTCAATAAGCACCATGAAGAATAAACATTTGAAATACGGCATATTGCTTGCCATAGCGGTCTCTCTTATAGGGTGTGGAAAAGGCAGCAGCCCGGATAAAACGGTGGAGAAATCTCTGGAGCCTGAGGAGAACAAAGGCGGAGAGGTTTCAGGCAGCTATACCAATCCGGTTTTTGAGCCGATACTGGCAGATCCGACGGTCATTCGGGATCCCGGTACCGGTATTTTTTATGCAGTCGGTACGGAGGACAACTGGGGCGATGGGAAAGGCAGCCGGCTGATGCCCCTATTGAGATCTACAAACCTGGTGAACTGGACGGTATTAGGCAGTGCTTTTATTTCGAAGCCGGCGTGGAAAACCAGCGGTTTTCTGTGGGCAGCAGACCTCAACAGGATCAATGGCATGTACTTCCTTTATTATTCCTATTCCCTGTGGGGCGATGCAGATCCCGGAATAGGTCTTGCCACGTCTCCCAACCCATCTGTACCATTTGTGGACCATGGCAGGCTATTTACCAGCAGTGAAGTGGGCGTGCCCAATTCCATCGATCCACTGTATTGGGAAGAAGGGGAGAAAAACTACCTGTTCTGGGGGAGCTTTAGTTCTGCATCCGATCAGGGTACCTACGGCATAGAACTGTCATCAGATGGCAGGTCGGTTCCTGACCTTACTAAAAAGTTTAAGATCGCGGCAGGAGATTTCGAAGGGGTCATGCTGCACAGACGGGACGGATATTACTATTTCTTTGGCTCAAAAGGTGGCTGTTGCAGCGGAGCATCCAGTACATACCATGTCAGGATTGCTAGATCGACAACACTGGCAGGACCTTATTTAGACAAAAACGGGAAGGATATCCGGGAACGTGGGAATGGGACATTGTTCTTGCAGGGCAATGCGGTGTATGCCGGTCCCGGTCACAATGCACGTTTGATTACCGACGATGAGGGAACGGACTGGTTCATATACCATGCAATAGATAAGGAAAGAGGGACGGTCGCCAGTGGAGCCAGCCGGAGAGCCCTGATGCTGGACAGGATAACCTGGGTGGACGGATGGCCTGTGATAGAAGGGAACTCGCCCAGTGTGACTGAAAAACCGGCACCGGTATTTACGAAGAAGTAAATTGATGGGAATTGATACACCTCCTGTCATAGTACTTTCATATACGAACTCATAAGGACATAAGAATTATAGGATAAATAGCAGATATGGTAAAGATTTTTTATTTCATAGGATTTATTTTTTTCTGTTTTAAATCGGATGCCCAGGAGTCCAGGCAGAGCCTGTCGCTGATTCCCCGGCCGTTGCATGTGGAGCAGCATAAAGGTTCGTTCAGGCTGGACAGGAGTGTGGCTATCCGGGTCGACGAAGGAAATCCGGAACTACTGAAACTGGCAGAGCTGTTCGTGCAGGGGGTGTATGACCGCACGGGTCTGCTCCTCAAAAAGGGAAAACCAGATGGAAAAGGGAAATCCATCCTTTTGGAACTGGTCCCCGATACT
>NZ_JAAKGO010000011.1 GCF_011043525.1 Sphingobacterium sp. SGG-5 | reverse complement strand
GCATGAGAAAAGAGAAGGATAGCTTTAGGAAAATTTTACGGATATTAGCCCGCTTATTATACATACCGATGGATACATTAAATACAAATCTTGCACCAACTAAAAAACATTTTAAAATATTAGACGGGCTACGGGGCGTTGCAGCCTTGGCTATTGTCGTTTTTCATTTTGCGGAATGGATTTATGCAGATTATACGGAGAATTTTATTATACATGGTTTCTTAGCTGTCGATTTTTTCTTTTGCCTATCCGGATTTGTGGTGGCCTATGCTTATGATAATCGATTAGAAGAGATGGGAATCCTCGGATTTTTTAAAAGACGGCTCATAAGATTGCATCCATTAGTAATTTTAGGAACTGTTTTAGGGCTAATTGCATTTTTATTTGATCCGTTCAGTCATGCTGCTTCTTTATATGATTTCGGTCGAACTGCCTTAATTTTTATTTGTTCTTTATTTCTAATTCCTCTTCCGGTAATGGAAGAGCGGAGTTTGAACAATTTTGGATTAAACGCTCCTTCTTGGTCTTTGTTCTGGGAATATATAGCCAATATCGCGTATGTGTTTATTTTCTATAAATTAAATCGATATATCCTATCTATTTTAGCCATTATAGCTGCTATCGGATTAATCTATATTGCTTATCATTCCGGTAATTTATTAGGTGGATGGAATGGCGACACTTTTTGGCATGGTGGGGTGAGAATCGCTTTCTCTTTTTTAGCCGGGTTACTGATCTATCGCAATAATTGGATCCTCAAAAACAACATTGGTTTTATAGGTCTTTCCCTCCTGTTGCTTTTTGCGTTATTCATACCGCACTTCGGATTTAACTGGCTTGTCGAACTTGTCATCGTCCTATTTTACTTCCCCCTGCTTGTTTCTCTCGGCGCCGGCTCTACCCTCTCACCTCAAGTTGAGAAAGCTTGTGAATTTTCGGGAAGCATCTCCTACCCTTTGTATATGACACACTACGCCGGAATATGGATATTTGGAAACTATTTCTTAACGACCAACCCCGACCCGATTGAATTGACATGGGTTATTGTATTGGGCACATTATTTATGGCCTTGATAGCATATTTAGTCTTGGTATTTTACGATATTCCATTGCGGAAATATCTCACGAAAAGATTAAGATAAACGTTCTCCACCTAATTCAACTTCCCGAATAAAATCTCCCTTTGAATCCGTAATGAATGTCATCGGATTCTCGGGGTCTTTGATAATCTCAAAAAGCGTATACCCCCAAGGTTTCCAAAAATTCTCCAGGACCTGTCCATACGTTTTTGCCTGCCAATTATCAAAGATAGGTTTCAATGTCCAGTCATTCAACGGCATAGGCTCGATAAAGACCTTCTCCGGAGTCTCCATATAGGTATATTCCGGCAACCGATTGAAAAGATAAGCAGAATAGAAAAATCGGGCGCAAACCTCTTCAAATTGAATAGGATGCAGACGGTGACCTGCGACCTTTTCTAATACCTCCTCATGGTAAATAGCATGGGTACCATTATCCTGCAACGTGGCAATGATGGCAAAATCACTCATCCGAAGTGAAAATATCAACGTATTGATTTCATCTCGATATAAAAATGTTTCCGGTGGATTTGCTACTGGAAAAATATGTATGGTAAATGGATTTGTGTGTTCGAATTCCAGCGGGACAAGGATAGATTGCAACATTGCATGCAAATTGCGAAATTTATGGACCAAAACCTGCGAAAAGTTCATTGGTTCGCCCGAAAGAAAAGATTGTCGCACACCGGCTTGTATCTCGTTGAATACCACGCCATATAAGATCTTGCCAATCCAATGAAATAAGGTACGTTCACCCAGTGCTTTAACGGCTTCGTATCCTTTTTTCATGGCTTGTTCGACTTTGCTTTCTACACTTTCGAAGGCTGCCGCTACTGCCGTCGAACAGGGCAATTGTAGTTTCTTATAGGTGACCATACTTTCATCTAACATCTTGAAAGGTTTCTCCTCTAAATCAAAAGCACGCATCATCCAAATGGGAAAAACCTGAATACGCTCATCTTCGGACTGAAGCTCCTGCCCCGTTAGAAAACACTTGTTATTATCAAAAGTAAAATCCAAAAAAGGATTGTAAAGTCGTGATACCATAATAGGGCAAAGGTACCTTTTTTCACTTTCAGTTGACCTCTTCAACATCGAATTGACTGAAATGTGACTTTGAGTTTATGTAATTTTCAATATATTTTGAAAATTCAGAAATAATAATTTATCTTTGTTGAGCTTTTGATTGTTTATTCAACAGCAAAATGTTAGCATATTTTAAATCAATTCGTTTATTATGAAGCTCGATGAAGCAAAACAGCAATTTATAGACACTTGGGGTGCACTGGGTTCAGAATGGGGCATTAACAAATCAGTAGCGCAAGTGCATGCTCTCCTCCTCGCCTCTACCAAACCATTGTCTACCGATGAGATTATGGAAAAGTTAGTTATTTCAAGGGGAAATGCCAATATGAGCATCCGTCAGCTTATCGAATACGGTATCGTCTACAAAAAACATATTGCAGGCGACCGAAAAGAATATTTCGTGGCTGAGAAAGATGTATTGAAATGGGCCATGAAAATTGCCGTTATGCGGAAGAAAAAAGAGCTGGATCCGGTCATGGAAATTTTAAAAGATATCAGCGAAGCGACAGAAGATGACAAAACAAAAGACGGTCAGGCTTTTCACCAAACGGTAAAAGACATACAGGTACTTACCGAACAACTGGAGACGATAGCCAATAAAGTTTTTCAATCCAATCGAGCGGATTTATTGATAAAGCTATTCAAACTTATCGTATAATCATGAATTACAATATCCTTGCATATCTCATCTTTGGCACTATCACCATCTATATTATCCTATGGGTCGGCAGACTGTCCCATCGCAATGGAAGGATATTTATATTCACATTCTTTGAACAACAAAAGGATCTTACTGATACAACAAACAATCTATTGTTGGCCGGGTATTATCTGTTTAACATCGGATATGCCATATTGCAGTTCAATAGTTGGGGCGAGGTATCCAATTGGAGCACGCTGATTTCAAGCATCTCCGTCAAAACAGGTTTATTAGTCTTGTTTCTGGCCGGGCTTCATTTCAATAACATGCTTATTATCTATTTATTAGCAAAAAATAAAAAACATTCTTTAACCCTTAAACAATAAAACCATGGAAAATCCAACTGTCATCGCTTACGTCATCTACTTACCTATCGCTATTAGCTTGACGTACTATGTAGCTTACGTCTTATTCAAAAACAGTATCGTATACATGAACGATATATTCGAGGGAAGGCCCGATGTAGCCAAGGCAACCAACAACCTGTTCCGCATAGGCTTTTATTTACTTAATGTGGGGTTTGCGTTATATATATTGAAAATGTACCTTCGTTATGCCACCGTACAGGAACTCATTGAAAAACTAAGTTACAAAATAGGAGGGTTTAGTATTTACTTGGGAATTATCCTGTTTTTATATATGTTCTTGTTTTTCAGAGGCAAACGGATTGCAAAACAAAGAAGAACTATTTCTCCATCAATCACATAAAAGATACCATATAGGCTCTACCCCACCCCTACTTTAAAATCTTCAAAAATAAGGGACGCATTCACGAATTGTCCTTGTTTATTCTTTACACCTTTCAGCAGAGATGTTTTGCCTTTTTCCAATAGGTTTTTCATCTCTGCCTCGTCGAGAAACACGCCGTTCAATGTACGCCATATCTTAAAGTCACAACCGCGGGCATAATGATCACATTGTGCAACTTTGTCGTACAACATGATATGGCCGGATTGGCATTTCGGACACTTTATTTTTCCCTTTTGTTGTGGCTTGATCTCTTCCTGCGTAATCGCAACGCGTAACTGGAGCAACTCTTTCGTAATTTTGGCGGTATACTCCTTAATGTGTTTCATAAATACATCGTAGGAAACGGCATTGGCCCGCATTTCCTCCAGCTTTTGCTCCCACTTGCCGGTCAAGGTTACTTTCGCAATCGAACGATCTTTCACCAGTCTATATACAGTCAATCCTTTTTCCGTGGGGATAAGTTTCTTTTTGTCCCGTTTGATATAATCGCGCTGGAACAGGGTTTCGATGGTTGCCGCGCGGGTCGCGGGCGTGCCGAGGCCACAATCTTTCATCGCCTGCCGCATCTCTTCATCTTCAATCTCCCGACCCGAAGTTTCCATTGCTTTTAATAAAGATGCTTCGGTATGGATAGGCTTTGCTTTGGTAAAACGCTCCGCCAACTCTAACGTCAAAATTTCCAACAATTCTTCCGCAACAAGTTTGGGCAGCTGCGCATTTTCGTTGTCCTGATCATCCGCATTTTTGTCATCATCCGGAAGTTCCACCTGATCGGCCGAAAGCCGCCAGCCATACTGTTTAATGACTGTTCCTTTGGCAATCAGTTCTACGCCTTGCGCATCAAGTGTAACGGTGGTAATATCTTTCAGACAGACATCCGAAAAACTTTCGACCATCCGTTTGGCAATCATGTTGTAAATATGTTGCTGCTCCTTTGGCATGGGATCGGGCTTTTCCTCCGTCACCAACAGGGCATGGTGATCCGTAACCTTCTTATCATCAACTGAGCGTTTGTTGAGCTTTGTACCAATAAGGTTACGGGAAATTACCGCAATACTTTCCTCCGCCGTATCCGCTAAATGTTGAAACAACTCTTCGATTTTTTCAAACACGTCTTCCCCAATATACCGTGAGCCTGTACGTGGATAAGTAATCACCTTTTTCTCGTATAAAGTTTGTGCAATATTCAGCGTTTGATCAGCCGAGTAACCGTACTTTTTATTGGCATCCTGTTGTAGGGATGTCAGATCAAATAGCAAGGGCGGCTGTTCTTTCGTTTCTTTGGCCTCGACCTTAACGACCTTAGCCGGCGATCCAACTACTATTTTAGCGATACTTTCTTCGGCCTCCCCCTTTTTATCCATTTTGTTGGAGGTTGCCTTAAAAGATATATTGTCTTTTTCAAAACCGGCCTGAATTTTATAGAAAGCCTGTGGTTTAAAGTCCTTATTTTCCAGGTAGCGGGAACAGATCATGGCCAATGTCGGTGTCTGTACACGTCCTAAGGATAACAGCCCACGATTACCAGCAGCCAAGGTGAGCGCTTGTGTCGCATTGATACCAATTAGCCAATCCGACTCTGAACGGGATTTCGCAGACATATACAGACTGTCGTATTCCGTTCCCGCCTTGAGATTAGCAAATCCTTCACGTATAGCTTTGTCCGTCTGCGACGATATCCACAATCGTCTGAAGGGCACTTTGGATCCCAGATAATAATAGATATTCCGGAAGATCAATTCTCCCTCACGCCCCGCATCCGTGGCTACAATGATTTCTTCGGCTTGTGCTAACAGACTTTTGATGGTATGCAGTTGCTTCAATGCGCCGGCGTCATCGATCTGCTTTCCATCCCTTTTTATTTTCTTGGCTTCCAACCTAAATTCGCTCGGAATAATGGGAAGATTGGACACCGACCAAGTTGGATAACCATAAGCCTGAGGTGTGCACAATTGCACCAAATGCCCAAACGCATAGGTAAAAGCATAGCCGTTGCCGGCAATATATCCATCTTTCACTTCCTTCGCTCCCATCACACGAGCCAAATCACGCGCTACCGAAGGTTTCTCTGCTATAACAACTTTCATCCGTATATAATTCGCGACAGCAAAAATCTATTATTTATATATTAGGTGCTAAATACTTGTTTTAAAAACGTCTCACAATTATGTACCGGAATTTCTGAGAAATAGAAGTCCGACAAATCCTCGGAGATGATGATATCGCAAGACGATTGCTGCGCCGCATAATACTCCAATCCATCCTCAAAATCATGAACAGCCTTATTTTGAACAGTCGACTGCACGGTCTCCCTATCCGTAGTTGTAATATCCAACTTTTCAGACAGTAAACTGATTTTTTTCCTGGCCTGCAAAGTTCCGCTTTTCTTTTCTGCAAAATAGAAGGCAATAGCAAGACATACCGGCGACGTATAGACCTTAAACCTCGAACTCTCTGTTAAGCTTAAAATCCGGGCCGCATACGGAAATAAGGGGTACTGCTTATTCAACACCGCCACAATGACATTTGCGTCGATAAAAAGCCTCATTTGCGGGAATTATAGAACTCGGATTTCAACTGTTTACGGGAAGAAGATTTGGTATATTCGGCACCTCCTTCTGCAACCGTATCAATCCATTCAGCAATAGGCAGCTCTTCCAAAGATTTATAATGCTGTGTAGTCATTTGTTTGTATATAAACTCGGTAAGACGAGATAAGCTCATGCCATTTTTGGCGGCAAATGCTTTGGCCTCGTTAATGACATGTTTATCAAAAGACAATGTAATTTTACTATCCATGGTATATACCCCATTTGGTTATACGACAAAAATATTATTTTTATACGTAAAAACAAAAAAAGCTGTAGTTTTTGTCCTTTATCCGCAACAGCATGACCTTGTAACTATATAACCATCATAACCTCGTAACCCTGTAACCGCACATCGCAATACGGACTACGCTAACGACGCAATAGAAATCCCTTGGATCTTTCGATAGAGATCAACAGCATAGATATCGGTCATGCCCGACACAAAATCGAGGACGGAGCGTATTTTACTATACGTATCTTCATTATCTGTACGAAACTGCTCGGGTATCATGGCAACGATCTTTTTATCAAACATAGTCTTCTCCGTTTTCAAATAGGCTGGAAGAAACTCTTCCAGCAGGGCATTCATCACCTTGAATCCAGCGATTTCGATTTGTACAACTGCAGGTGCATTGTAGATGCGAGCGTAGGAAAGTTTTTCGATATGTTTCATCTGCTCCACGATTTCGGTAGGTAGGGCATGCATCAGTGACTGTGAGAAAGTACCGGCAAGGAACTGATCTTGATGTCCCGCAAAAACAGCGGCGCACTCCCATATCAGTGTGTTTATAGCCTTCGCACGTAATAATGCGACCCTACTTGCAGTATCATCCAGGTTAGCAAGCCTGATCTTAAGATCTTCTCCACCACATAAGGGCAATAGTAGCTCTTCTACTTCTTCGTACGATAATATCTTGAGGTGATGGGCATCTTCCAGGTCGATAATGTTGTAGCAGATATCGTCAGCAGCCTCGACCAGATATACCAACGGATGTCGCAGATATCCTGCTGCATTTTCTGGATCTCGTTCCAGTCCCAATTCTTTGGCAATCCTTTCGAATGTAGATATTTCCGAATCAAAATAACCGTATTTCTTGCGGTGGTGATTACCTTTCACATGTCCGTCGATCGCCTTACACGGGTATTTAACAATAGACGCCAGTGTCGTATATGTCAACGCAAAGCCTTTGGGATCTTTGCCCTTATAGGCATGCGTCAGTATACGTAAGGCGTTGGCATTCCCTTCGAAGTGAATCAAATCCTGCCACTGTTCTTCGGAAACAAGGCGTTGGTACTCGTTGCCCTTACCTTCGATAAAAAATGAAGAGATTGCCGCTTCACCGGAATGACCAAAAGCGGGATTTCCAAGATCATGAGACAGACAAGCTGCCGACACAATATTGCCGACTTCTTGCAAATAAGGTTCTTCCTGATCAATATTAGGATTTTGCTCCTTCATCTTGTGGTAGAATAACCGGCCCAGTGACCGCCCGACGGAAGCTACCTCCAAACTGTGTGTCAACCGATTATGCACAAAGACGGCACCTGGCAAGGGAAATACCTGTGTTTTATTTTGCAAGCGACGAAATGGAGAAGAAAATATTAAGCGGTCGTAGTCACGCTGAAACTCCGAGCGAGCATCCAGTTGTCCGGTAGAAATACGTTCTTCGTAGCCCCATCGCTTTGCTGATAAAAGTTGCTTCCAGTTCATTCAGATTGTGGATTATTCTACGCAAACTTAGATAAAATGCTTTGCATTCACGACTGCCTATGGAAAAAAGACATGTATGGGTAATTTGCTTTCATACACAATTATAATTGCGTTACATAAAAAGGTCAGACCTGTTTGATCCGACCTATTTTCATTCGCTTATAAGCATATCAAGACTGGGGAGCATCTTCTTGTTTTCGCTGCAATAAGCACTTATAAATCAACCCGCCGACTACACCACCCAAAATTGGAGCCAGCCAAAACAACCACAATTGAGGCAAGTATTCCCCGCCTGCAAACAAAGCCTGTGAGGTAGACCGCGCAGGATTCACAGAAGTGTTGGTAATAGGAATACAGATGAGATGGATCAAGGTCAATGCCAAACCTATAGCTATTCCCGAAAACTTACCATTTGCCCATTTATCCGTAGCTCCCATAATGACGATCAAAAAGAAAGCCGTCAGAACAAACTCGGCGATGAATGCTGCAACTACACCGTAGCCCTGTGGCGATAGGGTACCAAATCCATTGGCTGCGAAGGCTCCAGCGGCGGAATTATCGATAGAAAACCCAGCCTTACCCGAAGCGATAAGATACAACACCCCCGCTGCCGCTATACCACCGGCGACTTGTGCAATGATATAGGGAATCAACTCCCTCTTGTCGAATCTTCCCCCTGCCATTAAACCAAACGAAACTGCAGGGTTAAAATGTCCCCCTGAAATGTGTCCGACAGCATAGGCCATCGTCAGGACTGTAAGACCAAATGCCAATGCTACACCCATAAAACCGATACCCAGATCCGGAATACCCGCAGCAAAGATTGCACTGCCGCACCCTCCGAATACTAACCAGAAGGTGCCGAAAAATTCTGCTAAATAACTTTTCATAAAATTTATTTTTTGGATAATAGCCTCAATATGAGAAATATTAAAAATAATTGCAAATAAAAAAGTCAAAGCTGTAACGATTTATCTACGTCATTGTAGCAGATGACATCTATCTTCATATATTGCAATTTCTTGGAAAACGATTCGCCTGAACACGATTAACTTTAAGAATTTTGCTATATTTATACGGCACTATAAACAAAAAGATGGCAAATTACAGACTACCTGATCCTAAGAACTTCGAACATACCATCGACGGTAAAAACACGCATTTAATCACGCTGACCAACCGTAGAGGCATGCAGATTGCACTAACGGATTATGGCGCAAGGCTGGTGAGTGCATTAGTTCCGGACAAACAGGGAGACCTTACCGATGTGGTCTTAGGCTTTGATAGTATACATGGTTATCTAAACGCACAGGAAAAGTACCACGGCACCAGTGTGGGACGCTTCTGCAACCGCATCGCCAATGGTCGGTTCACGCTTGATGGCCAGCAATATACCTTGGAGCAAAACAACGGTGAAAATTGTCTTCACGGCGGGTCGGGCGGGTTTCATAATCGCGTGTGGGATCGGCAAGTGAGTTTTAACAAGAAAGTAGATTTCTATTATGTTTCGTCGGATGGTGAAGAAGGTTTTCCAGGTGAGCTAAAAACGAATATATCTTATGAGCTGACAAATGACAATGAAATCATCATACAGTTCAGGGCGAAAACGGATAAAACAACGATCATCAATCTGACGAATCATGCCTATTTCAACTTGAATGGAGAAGGAAATGGCGATATTCTTAACCATATTCTACATATTCCGGCAGTAGAATTCCTCCCTATCAACGCGAAACAAATCCCCATAGGTGATGTTTTACCGGTACAAAGCACACCCTTTGACTTCACTACACCCAAGAAAATTGTGGAAGGCATAGGTCATGAGGACGAGCAGCTGAAATACGCCAACGGATTCGACCATACTTTTGTTAACACGCAACCTTTAAGTCAACCTGCAGCATCTGCTTTTAGCGAACAAAGCGGTATCAAGCTTGATGTGTTTACATCCGAACCGGGTATCCATCTCTATACAGGCAACTTCCTGACAAACGATCAAGGTAAGGGAGGGCAACACTATCTTAGACACGGCGGCTTCTGTCTGGAAACACAGCACTATCCCGACAGTCCGAACCACGCTGATTTTCCATCGGTGGTACTACACCCCGGGGAGGTATTCGAAAGCCAGACGATATATACATTTTCGCTTATGAAGTAGGTATTTTCAGATAAAAGAGTTGGTGATTTTATTATAAGTTCGCATCCAGCCATGCAATCCGGGTATTCAGCCAGCTTCTTATTTGATTAACTTCGCCTTCGTAGGTATAATAAATCTCGGGATTAGGCCATACTTTCTGATCTAAGATTTTCCAGAGCGCGAAATTTTGTTGCTGGGCTAATTTCAGCTTTGCCGCTTGCTTGTCAATATTATGTAGCATCGTTTTAACTTCATTATTCCTGATTTCTTTCCACCTTTTCCGTACTTTCTCTACAAACGCCGGATCTTTGAACAATTCTACAAACCAAGGTCCGTGCCTTACCCACCAACCCAGCGGATTCACAGCGACGGAATAATCGACGTTACCCATACTTAAATCAAAATCCCACAACGGTCCCATCCCCAGCTTTCCGTTACGATCTTTATAATAATAGATACTACTGTAACTTTGTGCATCCTGGTTTTTCACCAGTTCCTGTACTAAAAACCAATTGATAAAAGATTCGACTTGGATATATTTCGCATAACCATCGATCGGATCTGCGAAATTTTCAGCATAGATCGCATTTTCAGTAGCGATGAGATAGTCTTTGATATAGTTGTACTGCTCTGCTGTCACATCATCGGGAGATTTAATGGCAAATGGCAGTTTCCTCCTATCTGTCTTTACGATATAATCTTCATCCTCCCGTTTATCCAGCTCGACCAAGTACCCACCGGTAATCATTTCACTTCCAACATCCTCTGGCTTCAATTCCGTAATTTCCACTCTTCCTGGTTTTACTTCAACCTGCTCAGTAAGCGTGTACGTTCCTGCATAATTATCATTTAGAAAAACTTCTACGTGCCGGTATTCCGGCGTGAAATCTACACCTATTGCTTTTCCCAGATCAAATACGAGAGCCGTCCTTATCAGGGTTTTGTCCGAATAATTTGCCAGCAAAACCCAATTTCGTGCTTCACCCATTCCCAACATCTTTGCTTTCTTATTCAACTTGATACGATACGGCTTTTTAGGCATGCCCCATGTTGAATTACCTCGTCCTTTGATTTCCATAACCATATCATTGGCTTCCTGCTCGAAACTAAGGTTGGAATTGACCGACACAATTCCATTCAGATAATCGTCTTTGGACACGATCGGAACGTTACCTGCGGTATTGATCCGAATGATAGGTAAACCAGTAAACTCTTTGACTTTAAATTCAAAGTCCCGCTCTGTGCCATCCGAAAAAATTAAACGATAGGTCAGCGGTTGGGTAAAACTGTTCGCAGAAACACCGCTCCACTGCTCGTTTCCATTCGCCGTCACGGTGACCTTATCTTCATCAAAAGACAATACGAGTGCATTCTTATCTGGATCCAATTTTGGAATAACAGCCTGAATTACATCTCCATCAAATTCGCATAAGACATCGTTATCTATACCCGCGTTGTTTTTCGCTTCAAACCTAAAATTTAACGATGCTAAAAATTCCGGCGTTATTTCTTGTTTGGATTCCTCTTTAATTTTATCCTTTCCACAACCTGCAACAGCAACAATAAAGAACAAACAGCAGTATATTATTTTTTTCATGCCTTTTTTGATTGGATATGTTGATTTACTTTTGATATACCTTCACATAGTCCACATACATTTGTGCTTCGCCACTATTTAACCCGGTAACTTTGTCGATATCCCATATCCCAGTAAAATTACCGCCTACTGCCAGATTGAGCAGAATAAAGTAATCCTTGTGGAAGTAATGTCCAGGTGATTTGTCGTCTGTTTTATCTGTGATATTCATTTCGAAATAGGGCTTTGCATCTGGATATTTATCTAAATCCAGAAACATACTGATTTTTTTGTCGTCCCAGATCATCGTATACAGATGAAAATCATCCTGCAAACCGTATGCTGACGTGTAATGCTTGGCATAATTGGGGTAAGCCCCATTGTTCCAGCTTGGGCCCCAATGCAAAGCACCATTAAAATATTTATCTTGTATATTGTTTGCGATACCAAAGGTATTTCCGAATTCCATAATATCTATCTCACCACATTTAGGCCATCCTACCGCGGCATGGTCAGCTCCAAGCATCCAGAATGCGGGCCAGAGTCCATTAGCCGTTTTAGGCAATTTGATACTCGCTTCGATCTTTCCATATTTTACGGCAAATCTGTCCCGGGTATTCAACCTACCTGACGTAGCCGCTTTTCCCTTATAATTTTCTTTTTTTGCCGTGATGACAAGACAGCTTCGCTCTGTCACCGGTTCTTTTCCGACACTGATATTTTCATTACGATAGTATTGCAGCTCAGCATTACCTCCACCATCCCCGTTAACTTCTACATACCAGTTTTTTGCATCCAGTTCTGTACCGTTGAACAAGTCCTGCCAAACGATCTTATATCCGTTGGTTTCACCCGAACCATTTTCTTCGTGTTCTTTTTCGGATTCCTTATTATCTTTATCACCTATTCCCGCATCCGCATCTACAGTTGTACTGCATGCCAACATTGCAAACAGTGTAATAACAAATACTGACATTAAACTTATATATTGTTTCATGATTTTTAAATAGCGTAGTGCATAACATACCCTGTCCGCTATATAAGCAGTTATCAGGTGTTTTTAAGACTACTAATTAATGATTTACTTCTTCTGATACATCCGTATCCAGTCCACTTTCATTTCCACCGGATTGGCAAAGATAGCATCGTCGATTGTGCCACCCCAAGTACCGCCTATGGCAATATTAAGTATCACATAGAAATCCCGGTTGAATGGCCAGTCCTTGATATCTTCGGAATTTTGATAGGCTCGAGCACTTTCCTTTCCATTAATAGAGAAAATAATGCAGTCATCCCCTTCATCAAAGTCCTCCAGCCATTCCATGGTATACACATTAAACTCACCTTCCACATTTCCAGGATACTGTCTGTTGTGCCAATTGTTGCCTTTCGAGCCATTTTTGTTGGAGGTATGCAGGGCATGCGATATCATAGTTGGATCAAAACCCACATGTTCCATGATATCGATCTCTCCATATAAGGGCCAGCTCCCTACCTCGGGCAGCATCCAAAAGGCAGGCCAGGTGCCTTTCCCCGAGGGAAGACTGATACGTGCTTCGATTTTGCCGTATTTTACAAAGCCCTTCCCTTTAGAATTAATCCGCGCAGAAGTATACCGGTAAGTCGAAGTAGTTCCGGGAGGAGTATAGTTTTCCTTAAGTGCGGCAATAACTAAATTTCCATCTTCTACGCGTACATTTTGTATCCTGTCCGTGCAGTACTGCTTTTCCTGATTTCCAAACCCCGTACCCGTCGTATAGTTCCATTTGGACATATCCAGAGTCGTCCCTTCAAATTCATCCGACCACACCAGCTGATATTCCTTAGGTGTCGTGTCTTTCGGTTCTTCATCCTTGGGAACTGTATTGCCTGATTTGCCACATCCCAACAATACCAGACACCCCAATAAGGCCCACTGCAACTTATTTCTATTTCCCATATTTTAATCCTCGTCTCTTATCGTGTTTTTAAGGAGAAGAGGGTGTCCGAAAAGACGACATCAGGTTTTCTCAGACAACCTCTTCTATATAATTCGTTTACTTCTTCTTATAAATAAACACAGCGTCTATATCCAATGTTGTACCCGCTGTTCCGCCGCTTAATACAGAGAACAGGTTGTCAGTGGTGAATCCATCTTCACGGAAATTCAGCTTTCCTGTCCCCATAAATGCGGACATAGGAATCTCTATATGGTGCCATTCGCCATCGCGGTCGAAGTTAGCATAGGGCTGAAAAGTTGTTCCGTTATCGACAAACGGAGCTGCACCGATAGCAAGTCTAAAATTGTTTGTACCATCACCCAAACCAATCATGTGGGTAGCGTTATCCTTACTCTTGATCGCAAAGTGAAAAGTGTGCTGCGGAGTAACATTACTCAGATCGACCGTAGATACTCCTCCTGGAGATATCCCCATTCCCGACCAACCCAGACCACCAACAACCAAGGATGTCCAAGCCTCTACCTCTCCGAATGAATTCGGGCCAGTTGGGTTTCCTGCAACATAGGTATTATCCCATACGTATAAAAATCGATTAGCTTCATCCACTCTATAATCTTCGGTAACTTTACTTTCGATTTTCGCCTTTGTGATCTCATCCATAGAAATTAGATAATAATCGCTACCCTGCAGATATACTGCATTGGACCCGTTACCATTGCCATCACCATCTTGATCTTTATCGTCATCTTTAGGTGCGGGAGAATCTTTGCCACATGATGTAACCAATACGCCCACAAAAAAGACGCTTAATAATAATAGTAGTAAATTTTGCTTTTTCATTTGTTTTAATTTTAATTGTTTATCAATCCGTTAATTTGTTATTTCCCTGCGCCGTCTAATTACACCCTTCACCAATTTTATATTCGAATACTTTTGTAACCGCCATTCCTCCGGCGAACGCAAATTTACATGCCATCTTGAACACAGTGGTTCCATCCGCGGCGGTAAATGTTTTTGTAAATTTTTTATCATTTCCGGCAACAGGATCAAGTTGTGCCTCGGCAAAATCGGGATTATATAACCATGCAAACGCAACCACCCCTATTTGATCATCCAGCAATTCAAATTCGACAATAACATCCTTCCCATTCTCGGCAGTTTTGAATGAATACGTGTATCCATTGGTATCAAAAGCCGGTTGTCCTTCCAAATTCACAGTAGAACTTCCCGAACATTCCGCGTCGCCAGATCCGGGATTGGATCCGTCATCTACGGTAAAGTTAATCACATACGTTTTTTTGTTAGCCGTATTCGCCTTTTCAGCTACAACAACAGTCGCTGTACCCGGCAATGCTTCAGCTTGTGTTACGGTAACCTCTGTCGAAGCTACTGCTACAGCTGTGGCGGCGACCTGCGGCGCATCTACTGTTCCCTCGGGCAATTCTACATCATAGGATAAGACATTCCCCTGAAAACCTTCAAGTGAGGCTCCTCCATAAGTAATACTCGCCAAGTTAAGATCTACTATTACAACGTCCTCTTCAGTCACCGTAACAGTACACTGAGCGGAATGAGAACCCACCGTAGCCTCTACTATAGCTGTTCCTTCCGCCACTGCGGTCACTAACCCTTTGTCGTCGACCGTCGCAACTTCCGGTTTATCGGAAGTCCATGAAACGGTTCCTTCTGCGCCTTTCGGAGTAAGCGTTGCCGTCAGTGTCTCCGATTCCCCAGCGGCTAATGAAAGGGTATTGTTATTTAATAAAATGCCATCAGGAGTGACTATATCCTTGTCGCCGTCCTTACCACACGACACACTGAACACTATCGCGCCCAATAAAAGAATGAGTAAATTTTGTCTCTTCATTTTTATACGTTTTAATTGTTTAAAATTAGTTGTTGTTTATAAGTCTCCCAGCTTAACTTCTTCCTCCGGCAACGGAAACGTCTCGTGCTTGCCCGCGATAAAATCCGCCATATGTGATCGTGCTTCCGGCGTTTCCGCAGCTTTATAAGCGTCCATAGTCCCCTTCGCGACTCCCCAGCGTGTCAGATCAAACCAGCGATGCCCTTCCATGGCCAGCTCGACGCGTCGCTCATGGCGAACAGCTGAACGGAGATCGTCTTTGCTATCAGCATATACACCGTATGGAAATGCAGGAAGAATACCCGTATCGCCATGCCGTGCCCGCTCCCGTACTTTCTCTAAAGCCCACTTTGCCTGTGTGGTATTATTGTTTTCCAGACATGCTTCGGCATACATGAGCAGCACATCAGCATAGCGTATCACCTTGTTGTTGATAGGACCTCTACTCGTATGGCTCAACGGAAAAATAGTCCCTCCTGGACCATCGTCCATCATCGCGTACTTCCGGCTCACATATGTGCTTCCCAAGTAGGTTTCCTGTTCCGGTGTTTCCATCTGACTATCCGGATCCAAAATCGTGATATCGCGTCTCGGATCTCCCACTTCATATTCGTCGTACAAGTTTTGTGTAGGTTTGTTAAAACCCCAGCCTCCCCCAAGCACGGACGAACGAGACCGTGTGAGGATAACGGTAAACGTACCCCGGGTAAAGCCAAATCCTTCACCAAAATCACTCGTCGGATCTTCCATATATTGGATCTCAAAAACAGACTCGTCGCCATTCTCGCCAATTAGTCTGAAGTTATCAGCATAGTCGACCAGTAGAGCATATTCCCCTTCCACCTCCGCCTGATCGACAATCTTTTTACCCCAGATTTCAGCCTGTGGATAATCATGGCGCGTCAGATACATCTTCAGCAACATCGCTTGTGCAGCTCCTTTTGTTGCTCTTCCCAGATCAACATCTTCATACTCGCTTTTTTTCCAAAGCTTGGTTTCAGCATCTTTCAGATCTTCGATAATGAGGTCATAGATCTCATCAGCCGTAGCAATGGGTTGCTGCCAGGTATTCACACTTCCAATGACAAAATCGATCTTCGGTACCCCGCCGAATACACGTACCAGACGGTAATAATATAGTGCCCTTAAAAATTTAGCTTCGCCAATGAGCCGGTCTTTAAGTTCTTGTGACATACTCTCATCTACGTTCATTGCCGGCACCTGATCCAGCACAAGATTACAGCGGGATATGCCTTGGTATTGCGCCCGATAAAACTCAAGCAACATTGGATTGTTAGCCTGGACTTTAAAGTTCTCCAGATCATAAGCAGCAGCCATATCGGTAATACCCTGCCCTCCTTTCAGCGCATCGTCCGACACGATATCCCCGATAAACCACTCGCTAAAGTATGTATTGTTAAACTCCCATGCCAAAGGCACATAGGCTGCATTGACAGATTGCACAGCTGTTTGTCCAGATGTAAAGAAGTCCTCCAATTTGGTAACACCGGGAGACGGTTCCGACAGCCATTTGTCACAAGAGGACAGTGTCAGTACACCTATACAGCTTATTGTCCCAAATATTCTTTTATATATACTTTTCATATACTACCGTGATTTAGAAATTAATATTCGCACCGATCATAATCGTCCTGGACTGCGGGTAGTTTCCAAAATCTACGCCGCTACCGATTTCCGGATCGTAACCGCTATATTTTGTCAGGGTCAATAAGTTATTTCCCGCCAGATAAATACGGCATCTGTTCAACCCCTTGATAGTCGCAGGGAGCGTATAACCAATCTGCACATTTTTTAACCGCAAATAAGAACCGCTCTCTACCAAACGGCTCGAAGCAAAGCCGTTTACTGCACTATATGGATTGGGGATATCTCCGTTCGGATTATTGTCTTTATGCCAGGCATTCCGCATCGTCGTACTTAAGGTTGCATCGGCACCTGTTCCCTCCGTACGGAAGCGGGCTGCATTAAACACCTGATTGCCATGAATTCCCTGCAAAAATACCTGTGCATCAAAACTCCCCCAGCTAGCACCTACGTTTAACCCGTAGGTGAGCCAAGGGAAAGGGTTGCCAATTTTAGTTTGATCTTTATCATCGATGAGGCCATCATCGTTGATGTCCGTATATCGGGCATCTCCCGCATGATAAGCGATCTCATTTTCCAAATATCCGGTGAGATGAGACAAAGCTTCTATATCAGATTGGTATATTCTCTCGTATTTATAACCCCACAACGAAAACAATGGCAATCCTTCATCACTCAACGTATACGTTCCGAATACCCGCTGACCGCCATTCAGTGAGGTAAGCTCATTTTTGATAAAGGATACATTTCCCGTAATATTATAATTCAAGGCCTTATCAGCCACCGTCTTGCTATCCCTGTAGGTCAAAGTTAGTTCTATCCCTTTATTCTCTACCGTTCCTACGTTAGCAACGGGATCATACCTATTTCCGACGTGGGCCGGTGCCTTCACACTCAACAACATGTCTTTTGTATGACGTACAAAAAGATCCACTATCCCCGAAAATTTTCTTTGATACATATCAAAGTCTACCCCGAAGTTGTACTGTTCCGTCCGTTCCCACTTGCCTCCTTGATTGACATACGTTAATATGGTAGCCCCATTGACCAGTTGCTGGTCTCTTCCAAAGACATAACCAACGAACGATGGTCCCTCATTAAACATTTTTAACACAAAATTATCGGCACTGATTTTTTCGTTTCCAATCTGACCGTAGCCCACACGCAGTTTTAAGTCATTGAAAAACGTCGCGTCTTTCATCCAGTCTTCCTCACTGATCCGCCACGCTAACGCTGTCGACGGAAAGTATCCCCAGAGGTTTTCCTGGAATTTACTGGATCCGTCGGCCCGAAAATTGAAGGTTGCTAAATATTTATTATCGTAAGCATATTGCAGGCGCCCCAGGAGTGAGAACATCCGTGTCCGAGCGACATTATCCGAAGAAAAGGTGCGATCTTCCGTGGTCTGTGCGAGATACCAGTTAGTGGGAACAGGATTCAATATAGCTGCTCCTGCTCCACCCGTGCTATAATAGCTGTATTGCTCCGTAACCTGACCGCCCATAACAGAAAAACTATGTTTATCGATCTCCCTGGAATAGGTAAGGATATTTTCGTAGCGCAACATTGCCGAGCGTGACATGCTGCTCGACAAAAAGTTCTTATCCATTTTGTCGTAGCTTGAATACTCATAAGCTGCCTTAAACAAACGATTTCTATTGTTATTCATGTCCATACTGACACTGGACCGCAAGCTCAGACCGGCAAAAGGTTTGAGCTCGACATAGACATCCCCTACCCAACGTTCGTTCTTATCCGACGGATAAGAGTTACTTACCATAGAAAAAGGATTTGTTACATTCCTAAAATTAGATGAAGCGCTGATCTGCCCGCTCAGATCTTTGTCAGCGCTATTTGCGGCACCCCGCGGATAATGGGTAGGATCCCACGGCGCCATAGCTAAAGCGGCCGATAAGACAGAGGCTCCGGGACTTGCGTTATTGTTCATCGCATTACGTCCTTCTGAGGAAGAAAAAGTAAGGTTCTGACCGACTGTCAACCAATCTTTCAACTGATGATTGGAATTAAACCGAAGGGTCAGCCGTTCAAAGTTAGACCCGATAATAGTCCCATCTTGATTGAAATAACTACTGCTCATGGCATAATTACTTTTCTCACTTCCGCCATCTACAGACAGGTAATAGCTTTGTATGGGTGCATTTTTATGAAAAACAGCATCCTGCCAATCGGTTTCAATCCCCGCATAATTTACCCCATCCGGATTTGCAGACGACCGGATAACTGGATAGTAGGGAGAGTTTCCCAAGCGGTAGGCTGCCAGCCATCTGTTGAAGCCGTATTCCTCGTAATAATTCTGTTGAGATTTGACACCATCCAATTCGATAATCTTTTCCGCAAATTCTTTGCTCTTCATCAGATCAAGCTGATTCCAACGATTTTGTAAACCGAAGTAGCTGTCGAACGAAATGTTGGTACGACCGGATCTACCTTTCTTCGTCGTCACCAGAATAACACCATTCGCACCCCTAGAACCGTAAATTGCAGTTGCCGAGGCATCTTTTAGAATTTCTGTGGTCTCAATATCATTCGGACTCAAAAAAGAAATATCACTAAGGATCACCCCATCCACTACGTATATGGGCGAACTATCGTTTACTGTGCCAATTCCGCGGATACGGACGACCGCCGGAGCACCAGGTTGACCACTATTCGCATTGACGGTTACGCCTGCTGCTCTTCCTTGCAATGCCTGGTCTAAGTTGGCGGCTGGTGTCTTTTTCAAATCTTCGGCTTTCACGGATGCTACGGCACCGGTCAGATCACTTCTGCGAACGGTTCCGTAACCTATCGCAACCACCTCATCTAACACATTGACCTCCTCCTCCATTATAACATGATATACACCAGATGTCCCGACGGACAGCTCGCTTGTCTTATATCCTATAAAAGAAAACGTTAAAGTTGATGGACCGGATATTTCAAGGCGATATCTACCTTGGGCATCTGTTGAGGCGGAAACTATGGTCTCTCCTTTTACAGATATAGACACGCCTGACATAGGCACCCCGTCGACAGCGCTTCTTACAGATCCCGAAATCTGCAACCTCTGAGCGATGGAACTTTGAAAGATGCAAAGCAACACACAGCAAACCAATATTAATTTTATTTTCTTCATTTATTATAAGTGGTTATTTGTTTATAAATTGGTGTCGCCAATAAAGCAGCTGTTATCGCGTTCATTAACAACAAGAGCAAATATATCATACATCCTATCATCTATTACTATTTTTCCCCTGCACAAAAACACAACACAGAATTAAAAACACCCATACAAAACCACTACAATAAAAAATTAAATCACTTTAAATCAGATATATAGAATGTAAAAACACAACCTTAACAGGTAGATAAAATTAAACGTACTCCTTTTTTTGTGTCGATTTTAATGATTAAATGTTGCTACATACTATAAATTTTGCTTTCTTTATGATTGAACTAGCTTTATGAAAACCTTTTTGTGGACAATGAAATACTTTTATCTGCTTTTCCTTACGACGTTAAACATCAATCTATCCGCGCAAAATCCTATTGGCATTCCAGATATAAGTACTTACGAAACTTTCGATTATAAAGGAGGTACCCAAAATTGGGATATGGACCAAGATAATCAAGGGATTATGTACTTTGCAAACAATGAAGGTTTATTAACGTTCGATGGAAGGCATTGGAAATTACATCCCCTACCTCATAAAACGATTGTCCGATCGATAAAAATATCGTCAGAAGGTAAAATATACGTCGGCGCACAAGATGAAATTGGTTACTTTATTCCGGATATAAATGGAACTTTAAAATTTGTATCACTCAAAAAGCTAATACCCGAGCAAGCGCGTAATTTTTCGGATATATGGGATATTGTTATTCTTAAGAATGAAGTCTTCTTCCGAACAACCGACAAGATATTTCATCTGAAAGACGACAAGATAAAAGTCTACATTCCTCACAAGTTATGGGAATTTATGGGGGAGGCCAATGGTAAGCTGTATGCCCAAGATACAGGAAATGGATTATTGACCTTCAACAGTGGAAAATGGGAATCTACTCCATACATCGCTCCATCCAACAACGATATTGTTACATCTATATTACACTACGCATTGGACACTCTATTGGTGACGACCTTCAAAAGTGGAATATATTTAATGGGTAGAGACTTCCTTGTAAAGAAAACAGGCCGGTATGACGAAACTTTCAAAGAGCATCGGCTATATGATGCCATTGCGGTCAATGATAATCGTTATGCCCTGGCTACTTCATCTGCTGGATGTTATATTATCAATAAACAAGGAGAAATCATCCAACAGTTTTCATCGGAGGAAGGCTTATACAAAAATAAACTTCGGTCTATATTCATGGACCGGAATAAAAATCTTTGGCTTGGACTGGATGATGGTATCAATTTCATCGCATTTAACAATGCTATACGATATATATATCCAGATAAAGATAAACAAACCAGTGCATATTCGACCCTAATCCATCATAACAAACTCTACGTAGGCACTTCTAACGGCGTATTTTATAATTATTTGGATAGTAAAGCATCTGATTTAAGTTATTCAAAGAGAGGCTTTAAGGAAATCCCCGGAACCGCAGGGCAGACCTGGAACCTCAATCTAATTAATCAACATATTATTGCGGGTCATGAAGAGGGAGCGTTATTAGTCGACGAAAAGGCAGCGATCCCTCTATATCATTCTCCGGGAACCTGGCTATCCGTTCCGTTATCACAGACCGAATCGTCGTCAGATATAATTACAGGCACCTATCAGGGACTCGGGCTTCTAACCTACAACAACGGAACATTTAAAGTTCGTAATCAAATTGCTGGACTCAATGAGTCTATCCGCTTTTTGATATATGACGACCCTGTTCTCTGGGCTTCTCATCCCTATCGGGGCGTGTACAAAATTGAACTTGCTCCAGACAAAAAAAACGTTAGCCAGCTGAAGCTATATACGGTAAAAGATGGCTTACCTTCGACGCTGGGCAACCAGATTGCCAAGATTAAAAATAAGATCGTGGTTGCTACACAAAAGGGAGTTTATGAGTTTAATCCTGCTACAGACAAGTTCGAACCTTCAGGAAAGCTTTACCCTATCTTAGGTGAATACCCCTACCATTATCTTAATGAGGACAGGGAAGGAAACATATGGTTTATTAGCAATAAAAATGTAGGTGTGGTTGATTTTCACACGAAAGCACCCGATAAGGATTATAATATTGTACATTTTCCGGAACTTAACGGGCAAGTTGTCGCCGGCTTTGAGAACATCTATCATTTTAATCGTCAAAATGTATTTATTGGAGCAAAAAAAGGACTTATACATATCAACTATCAGAACTATCTGGACAATATAAAACCTTTAAACACCATTCTTTCCCTGGTAAAAGCAAGTGGAGAAAAAGACAGTATACTATATGGTGGATACCAAGTGAAAGAAAGTGTTCTGGCCAATACAAACGATGGTGATCATGAAATAGCATTACCAAAAGCCTTAAATTCGCTCTATTTCGAATACTCGTCGACACTATTCGAACAACAAAAGAAAATAGAATTTAGCTATCAACTCGTTGGTTTTGACAAGGAGTGGTCGGAATGGAGTTCAAAAAGCGAAAAATATTACACCAATATTCCAAAAGGAAATTATGTATTTAAAGTAAAATCACGAAATAATCTCGGCAGTGAATCCAATGAAGTCTCTTATCCTTTCACAATTAAACCCGCTTGGTATGAAACCTATTGGATCTACTTGCTGTACACCCTAGTGCTGGCAGGCTTTATCGCTTTACTTATCCTCAGACAGAAGAGGAAGCACGAACGAGAGCGGGAAGATCTTGAAAACAAACATCAACAAGAAATCGAGTACAGCGAAAACGAAATTGTTCGATTAAAAAATGAAAAGCTGGAATCTGAAGTTAGCTTTAAAAATAAAGAGCTGGCCACGACAAGCATGCACCTCATTAAGAAAAACAAACTGCTTTCCAAAATAAAAAAGGAACTCCTCCCTATTATCGACTTAGCTCCAGAAAACAAACAGTCGCATGAAATCAAAAAAGTGATAAAGTTGCTAAATAATGCTGAAAAAGGAGATGCGGACTGGAAACAATTCTCAATACATTTTGACAGTATACACTCTGATTTTCTAAGCAAACTAAAAGATAAATTCCCTAATCTCAGCGCTAATGATCTCAAAATATGTGCTTACATCAAAATGAATCTATCATCTAAAGAGATTGCCCAATTAATGAGTATCACCATAAGAGCTGTCGAGGTAAGCCGCTATCGATTACGAAAGAAGCTCAATGTTTCGGCTAATACGAATCTCTTCGATTATCTATACAATATTGTTAACGAGGAATAGAAGAAGAAAGTTTCCGCTACCGTAGCAAGTCTTCCAAAGCCTGTTTTACCCTTTCAAAGCGAAAGCCGGATTTGACCGTTGCAAACATCTTCTCGATCTGATCGTTACACAGATTGCCGATACTACCTTCATGGGTATGATGTACTTCTTTAGACGGCTGGAATGTTCCATTTGCAATATCTAAACCGATCTGCCGATAGGCTTCCCGGAAAGGAACACCCTGTAAAACAGCATTGTTTACCACCTCCACACTAAATAGATAATCATATTTTGGATCGTTCAGAATATCTTCCTTAACGGTGATATGTTCCAACATAAAAGCAGCAATCTTCAAACAATCACTTAATGACTGGAAAGCCGGAAGTAGATTCTCTTTCAGAAGCTGTAAATCACGATGATAGCCCACGGGCAAATTGGTTGTCATCAATGCAATTTCATTAGGCAATGCCTGTATCTTATTGCAACGTGCGCGTATTAATTCGAAGACATCCGGATTTTTCTTGTGGGGCATGATGCTGGATCCTGTCGTCAGATGATCCGGAAAAGAAATAAACCCAAAATTCTGATTGATAAACAAAGTGATGTCCATGGCAAATTTCGCTAACGTAGCCGCAATAGAACTCATGGCCTGGGCCAATATACGCTCGGTCTTACCACGCCCCATCTGCGCATAAACCACATTGTAATTCAGATCTTCAAACCCCAGCAGCTCGGTTGTCATCTTTCGGTTCAATGGAAAGGACGAACCATATCCAGCGGCTGAGCCCAGGGGATTTTTATTGCAGATATGCCATGCAGCTTTCAATAACTCCAAGTCATCTACCAAGCTCTCGGCATAAGCACCAAACCAAAGACCAAACGAAGAGGGCATTGCAATCTGCAAATGAGTATAGCCCGGCATCAGAATATTCTTATGCTGCTCGCTTAGCTGGAGCAGTTGTCGAAACAGCACTTCTGTATCGTTGAAGATGTTGTGTATTTCCGACCTAAAATAAAGTTTCAAATCGACAAGCACCTGGTCATTACGGGATCTTCCCGAATGGATTTTCTTACCTGCCTCACCGACACGTTGTGTCAACATCATCTCCACTTGGGAGTGTACATCTTCCACGCTATCTTCGATGCTGAAGTTGCCGTCGAGAACCTCCTGATATATACGTTTGAGCTCGCCCTGTACGGATGCCAGATCTTGGTCTGTCATTAAGCCTATGCTATTCAGCATGCGTGTATGTGCCAGCGAACCCAGCACATCGGCTGCAGCTAGGTGCATATCCATCTCGCGGTCATGACCAACGGTAAATGATTCAACAAAGGAATTAACGTCTATATTTTTTTGCCAGATCTTCATTTGAAACAACTCGTTTAGGAAAACAAAAGTACCATATTTTGACGAAGAATCCTATTCGTACTTAAGCCATCATGGGATCTGTAATACTGGTCAGACCATTCTCCACACGTCCGGCAAATTGCCGTTTCCAGCTCCCTACAGATACGGTAATGTCGTACCATCTGTAAAACTTTCCGGTATCGATAGCTACTTGTAGCTCCTTTTTCTTTCGGACGCTCAGTTTTTTAGACATTCGATTATACCCATCTTCCAATACTATTACAACGTCCTTGTCTCCATAATTCAAAAATTTCAGCAAAATATTTCCTTGCTTATTATAATGACATTGTACAATCACCTCCGGCTCATTGACATCCCCTTCAAAAGTCCGTAGAAAACCGTTTGGACCATATACATGCAGACCGTACCGCCCGGATTTAGACCAAGTCTCTGACAAGTCTTCCCCGGAGGCAACAGTATACGAGCGAAAGAAATCGTCTTCCTGTACTATATTATACACATTGAACCCGGCTCCCAACGCTGTTGTACCGAAAAATCTATTTGAAGCTGCAAACTGCAATTCTATCTTATCGCTATGCCATTTTTGATGTACGTATAATTCGTAACGCAGGGCATTGGACGGTTTTGTTCCTCTTTCCTGAACCGGCAATTTCGGGTGGGTCTTTCCCGTTGTGATTTCCTGCACTTCCACATCCGAAAATGGATGAAAACCATCCGGTAGAGGCTTGTTTTTTGCTTGATTGATATCAAATATCTGTTGATTCCGATCTACAAAATCCCCAAAATAAAATTTCTCACTGGGGTCAAAAGGTCGGAAAACAGAGGTCAGGTCTCCGGTGATGGCTCTGCGCCATGAGGATATATTATCTTCCACAATACGCTTACCAAATTTTTGCTCGACAAAATGTTCCAAAAACTGTATAGTAGAGGTAATATCGAACACTTCCGAATTGACCCATCCGCCCCTACTCCACGGAGACGCCACGATAAGTGGTACGCGATACCCTAATCCCACGGGGCCTTCTGTTGCATTCTTTTCACTGAAACCGGAATCCAGCTCCTGTTTTCGAGTCACATATTCAGCTACAATTCCTAAACCTTTACTGACCTTACCAGTCGACTCATCCTCTGGTTTAGGGGCAACAAATGGTGGAACATGATCAAAATAACCGTCATTCTCGTCGTAATTCAGGATAAAAATCGTCTTCTTCCACACCTCTGGATTTTTAGTCAGGATATTCAGTATCTCCGAAACATACCAAGCCCCATACATCGGTGCGCTGGGATGATCGGAGAAGTATTGCGGCGCACAAATCCACGATACCGTTGGAAGATTTCCCTCTTCGACATCTTTCCGAAACTGATAGAGTACATCTCCTTTCGGCACGCGGATATCCTCTCCTTGGTAAGATACCGTTTCGGTCTGATGATAATGAGCATCGCCCTCATTGGTCTGAAAAGCACGTTGATGCAGTTGTTGAGTAAACGCATCCAGCTGGGCATATTTGCTTTCATTAAAGTTTTCCACTTCTCTCGTAAAGGAAATGATCTGTTGCCGTTTTTGCTTTAGCTGCTTTTGCAGGGCATTGCGATCGTCCGACAGTGGTATCTGGCTTTCCAATTCCACGATCTCAGCTGGAAGCTCAGTCAAACGCTGACGATAAAAATCAATATGGCTTTTCTTGTATCGCACCTGGTATTGCTCAAACCATTCGAGGTTATTATCTGTAAAATTACCTAACAAACCTTCATCCTTACCACCGGCCGCATTTTGTAAGCTAATCTCATTTTGATACACCTTCCAACTGATACCATGCTCCTGCAAGCGCTCGGGAAAGGTTTTCCATGTGGCCATCTTATTGAAATAAACGTCAGAATTGCGCACTAAAGGTTTAGCTCCGTCTTCCGGTGTACACTTGCCTGTCCAGAAAAAATGTCGGTTGGTCGTCGTCCCGGTCAAGGATGAACAAAAATGTTGGTCGCAAATGGTAAACGCATCAGCAAACGCATAGTAAAATGGAATATCTTCCCGGGTATAATACCCCAAAGTCAACGGAATATTTTGATACGCCTTATGACCCGACCGTTTCCAATCCAACCACCGATCATATCTTCCCTTATTCCAAGCACCAATCTGGTTTTCCCAAGAATGGGGCAGATAGCTCGTCCAGGTCGCTTTTGAATTTTTGATATCGAGACGGAAAGGAGCAAACGTCTTGCCTTCACGCGACGATTGTAACCACACCGGATTGCCATTCGGCAACTTTACAGCACGGGGGTCGTTAAATCCTCTCACTCCCTTGAGTGTTCCAAATGAGTGATCAAAGGATCTATTCTCCTGCATCAATAGCACAATATGTTCTGCATCCAGATAAGTTGATCCATTCTCTGGCAAGATGGATACCGCTGCCTCCACAGCACTGCTGACGTCATTCCATAAACCGAAAGATCCAGCTAAGAATCCAGCCTTCCTCAAGAATTCTCTTCTGTTTTCCATAGCGGTAAATCTACCCATTTTATATAAAAAAAGGGATCACTTTCTATGAATAAGTGATCCCTCTTTTGGTAGTGTAAATCGAATGTTACCCATTCGACAGTGCTGCTGCACCCGATACAATTTCTGTAAGTTCGGTAGTAATAGCAGCCTGACGGGCTTGGTTGTATGATAACTTTAATGCCTTCAACAAATCTCCGGCATTTTCCGTTGCTTTGTCCATTGCGGTCATGCGAGCCCCATGCTCTGAAGCATTTGAATCCAATACAGCCTTATACAATTGAATTTTTATCGCTTTCGGAATAAGCTCTTCAATAATCTTTTCTTTGGAAGGTTCAATAATGTAATCCAACTCAACCGTAGGCTCCTCTTTTTCCTCTGGAACCAAAGGAAGCAATTGCTCGGAAGTCAGTACCTGTACCGCTGCGTTACGGAATTGGTTATAAACGACCTCGACGCGATCAATTTCACCTTGCTTAAACGCCTTCATAATATATTCAGTAACCTTAGATACATTCTCGAAGTTCAGGTTATTGAATAATTCGTTATTATCACCGATTACGTTAAAGTTACGTCTTGCAAAGAAATCCTGACCACGCTTACCGATACCGATAATGCTTACGTCACCTTTCGCAAACTGATCCGCATATTTTGTAGCAATCAAATTGTTCGTGGTTTTTATCGCATTCGCATTAAATGCGCCTGCCAATCCCCTATTTGATGTAATGACAACGATAAGAACCTTGTTCGGTACCCTATCCTGTGTAAACGGCGAATCGTTACCTTCAACCGAGGCAGATACCTGAGCAAGAATCTCTCTAAGCTTGTTGGCATAAGGACGTAATTGCACGATAGCATTTGTTGCTCGTTTCAATTTCGCCGCAGACACCATTTTCATCGCTTTGGTAATCTGTTGAGTCGACGTAACCGACGTAATACGATTTCTTACTTCTTTTAAATTTGCCATACCTATTCAGTAGTGCGATTTGCGATATGCGTATTGAGATCACGTCGCAATACGCAATACGCTGTACGCATATCTAATACTTAGAAGCCAATTCCTTAGCTACTGTTTCCAACACATCTGTCAGTTCATCAGAGAATTTACCTGCTTTCAAAGCGGATAAAACTTCTGGATGGCGCTGTTCTAATTGTGTCAGATACTCTTCTTCGAATTGTTTTACTTTATTTACAGGAACATTACGCAACAACCCTTTTGTTCCGGCATAAATGATTGCCACCTGCTTTTCGACCGACACAGGGGCAAACTGACCTTGTTTCAAGATCTCCACGTTGCGCACACCTTTATCCAGTACCGCTTTTGTTGCTGCATCTAAATCCGAACCGAATTTAGAGAACGCTTCTAACTCACGGAATTGAGCTTGGTCAAGTTTTAATGTACCTGCGACTTTCTTCATCGACTTGATCTGTGCGTTACCACCGACACGCGATACCGAGATACCCACGTTGATTGCCGGACGGATACCTGCGTTGAACAAGTTAGATTCCAAGAAAATCTGACCATCGGTAATCGAAATCACGTTTGTAGGAATGTACGCCGAGACGTCACCTGCTTGCGTTTCAATAATAGGAAGAGCTGTCAATGAACCGCCTCCCTTTACCAGATGCTTGATCGACTCAGGTAAGTCATTCATGTTTTGAGCAATACTATCGGAAGAGTTGATTTTCGCCGCACGTTCTAACAAACGAGAGTGCAGATAGAATACGTCCCCCGGATAAGCCTCGCGGCCCGGAGGGCGTCTCAACAATAACGACACTTCACGGTATGCCACTGCCTGCTTCGACAAGTCATCATAAACAATCAACGCCGGACGACCTGTATCGCGGAAAAATTCCCCGATAGCGGCTCCTGCCATAGGTGCATAGAATTGAAGAGGTGCCGGTTCAGCAGCTGAAGCTGCTACAACGACGGTGTAGGCCATCGCACCTCTTTCCTCCAAAGTCTTTACAATATTCGCTACGGTAGAGTTCTTTTGCCCCACAGCAACATATATACAGAATACAGGCTGACCTGCATCATAAAATTCCTTTTGATTGATAATGGTATCGATACAAACAGCGGTTTTACCCGTCTGACGATCACCGATGACCAACTCACGCTGACCACGGCCAATAGGTATCATCGCATCGATGGCCTTGATACCAGTTTGTAAGGGCTCTGTTACCGGTTGACGATAGATTACCCCTGGCGCTTTACGCTCAATAGGCATCTCATATGTCTCGCCGACAATAGGACCTTTCCCGTCTATAGGCTGGCCTAAGGTATTAACAACACGTCCCAACATACCTTCTCCTACCTTAATAGATGCGATGCGGTTCGTGCGTTTGATGGTATCCCCTTCCTTGATTTCATCGGAAGGTCCTAAAAGAACAACACCAACATTGTCTTCTTCCAGATTTAATACTATACCTTGTAATCCGTTTGCAAACTCAACCAATTCTCCGGATTGAACTTTTGTTAAGCCATAAACGCGAGCGATACCATCACCTATTTGCAAAACGGTACCAACCTCTTGTAATTCAGCCTCTGACTTAAAGCCTGACAATTGCTCTCTTAAAATTGCCGAAACTTCATCTGGTCTTACCTCTATCATTTTACTTTGTATAAGGGGTTTTAATTCTATTACTTTGATAATACATCAGGCATTAGATGCCTTGATTGCTAAAATATCTTTCTAATTTATTTAACTTTCCAGCTATACTGGCATCTATCTGTTTGTCTCCCACAGTCACGACAAAACCTCCGATCAACGATTCATCTACTTTATTGCTCAGGATAATATCGGCTTTGATCTGCTCTGCTAACGTAGCCTGAAGCGATTCGAGATTTGCAGGTGACATTGGGGATGCGGATGTAACCTCTGCTTTGACAATACCTTTGACTTCATTGTATGCACGAATAAATTCCAATGTCGTTGGGTAGATCAACCCGCTACGACCTTTTCTAATCATAATATGGAAGAAGCTCAAGATCTCTGGTCTCACTTTATCCTGGAATAAAGCCGTTATAATACTGCCCTTTTTGTCTATTTTGATAATAGGATTGTTGAGAACAGCCTGTAATTCAGTACTCGCTTTGAGGACAGCAGCGACTTGTTCTATCTCATGCTTAACCTCTTCTAAATGACCTTGCTCTTTTGCTAAATCTATTAAGGATTTAGCATACCTGGAAGCTACTTTGAATACGGACATGTTAAAAAATTAGAAATTAAAAATTAAAAAAGTCAAAACTACACGCTTTAGACCTAATTCAATTTGACATCTTTCAACAAGTCAGACACCAACGCTTCTTGTTTATTTTGATCTTCAAATTCTTTTGTTAATACTTTACGAGCAATATCCAGTGCTAATGACGAAACCTGATTCTTCACCTCAGCCATCGCTTTAACCTTTTGATCGTCAATCTCACGCTTTGCTTGCTCAATCAGCTTCGCACCTTCTACCTGAGCTACTTCCTTCGCTTCTGCAACGATTTTATCTTTCAATACCTTCGCTTCTTTCAGAATATTATCACGCTCTTCACGCGCTTCCTTAAGCAATTGATCATTCTCGTTGGTCAAGCGGGCCATTTCCAATTTGGCTTTTTCCGCTGAAGCCAGTGCATCGGCAATTCCATTTTCACGCTCTTCCAAAGCATTGATAATAGGCTTCCAAGCGAATTTACCCAATATAAAGATGACAATCAAAAGGATAATAAGCTGCCAAAAGAACAAACCAAACGAAAACTGATGAATTAATGCTTCCATTATTTATGTATGTATAGATTATGTTTTAAATTCTTCTTTGTTAAATAAAGCACAATCTGCAACCAACCGTTGCAGATTATGCCTGTACTTTTCGTGGCTTATTTACCTAAGATTAGGGCACCGAATGCCAAACCTTCCAATAAAGCGCCAATGATGATCATTGCGGTTTGAATTTTAGAAGTAGCTTCTGGCTGGCGAGCGATAGCTTCCATTGCTGAACCACCGATCTTACCTAGACCAAGACCTGCTCCGATTACGATTAAACCTGCTCCAATTAAGTTGTACATAGTAATTAATTTATAAAATTTAACAAAATTCAGTTTTTAATGATGTGTGTGCTCTTCTACGGCCATACCGATAAATAAAGAGGACAACATCGTGAAAATAAAAGCTTGTAGAAAAGCTACCAACAGCTCCAACAACATCAACACAAGTGTCAATACCATAGACACCCCGATACTACCGGGAATAGTCAACTGATGCTGAAATAAATAAACAATAGCAATCAATCCCATCACTACCGAGTGACCTGCCGTCATATTCGCAAATAAACGCAACATCAACGAAAACGGCTTTGTAAGCATACCCAAGACTTCAATGGGAGCCAAAATAAACTTAAATGGGACAGGAACACCTGGCATCCAGAAAATGTGCTTCCAATAATCCTTATTGCCTTTGAATGTGGTAATAACAAACGTAAACAGCGCCAGACATAAGGTTACGGTGATATTTCCAGTCACGTTAAACCCTAACGGGGTAAGACCCATTAAATTCAACAAGAAGATCAGAAAAAACACCGACAACAAATAAGGCATAAATTCCTTATACCGATGTCCGATATTCGGCTTTGCCATTTCGTCACGCACATAAATAACCAAAGGCTCTAAGAATCTACCAATACCCTTAGGAACAGCATTCGCGCCATTTTTGTAGGTTTTAGCTAAACTTAAGAAACCTAAGAATAAGAGCAAGGTCGCCAACAATAGACCAGCGACGTTTTTGGTTATTGAAAAATCCCAAGGCTTTGCATTGGTAGGATGATGTTCTTCATCATAATGAATGGTACCGGTAGCATCGGTCTTATAGATTTTGCCGTGGTACAAGGTATAATATTGCCCTCCTTTTTCTACAACCTGTTCACCATGATGGAACTCTGCCGATGAAAAAATCTTAAGGCCGCCATCAATCAAAATAACTGGCAACGGAAAACCGTAATGCTTACCTGCTTTCTTATCGGTAAACAAAGAAAAATAATGGTCATCTTGTAAGTGGTGATGCACATATTCATTGATTTCCTCTGCGGAAGATGGAGTTTGCTGTGTGTGAACTTCCTCTGCTTGCAGGTGGAGAGGGCGAACAGCAAAAAGGACTACTGCAAATAACAAAAGAGCTTTCTTAAAACTCACCATTTTTATAGTATTGACGAAGTTAAAAATTTTGGCAAAAATACAATTTTATTTGGCATAAAACACCTTTTACGGAAACTTTTTTTTAAATGCGCTCAATCAGCTCTTTCGGGCTCATTAATAATGCGAAATGCCACAAAAACATCAAAAAATAAGAAGACGAAAAACACGACCAAAAAATTGTATTCGATGAAATCATGTTCGAATACATCCAATCCATTATGGATATAAATATAGCTCGCTATGGCCTTGATCGTCATCAGTCCGAGAAACACCAACCCCACTTTTTTTGGCATCGCCCATTGCGCCAATAAAATGAATACGACGACACATAGCGACGACACAAACCCAAAGGTATACATCCCTTCTAAGCTGTAACTTGTCTCTTCCCAAAAGGAATGGCTGTCCATCCCTGCGACCACTAAATGATGTCCTCCAAATGCTATTCCAGACACCAAAAGTAACAGTAAAATAAATTTCAAATAGTCATTCATCTTTATTCATTCGATTTGCTTGTTTTATAAACTGATAGAGGGAGACCACAATTCCGAGCATAGCCAACCCCTTACTCCACCACGCTCCCTCGACTTGATACTTCTCATCCAGCAAGGTTCCTATCCAATAGAATAGATAGGTTGTCGCGCCGATCTGGAAAGGCATGGATGTAAACACGAGCCATCTGCTCCACTTTTTCTGGGGCTTACTCTCTTTCACGACGATGCGTCTAATTCCAACACCTTCTGACCTAATTTGATTTCGGGATAAGAATACCCCTCCCCTAGGATCACCTTGATTTCTGACGACGATTTTCCTTCATTATCCTTTAGCACAGTGATAAGATGCTCCAATTTCTCGGGCTGTATGAGTTCTTCTGCCGGAATATCCGTACCGACAAAATGAATAAGGTGCCCATATATTGTCCCTTCGACCATCCCCCTTTTTTGTGCAATTTCCCCGATCTCCATCCCTTCTAAATACATGCCTAGGGAAATCTGCTTGGTATCCTCTTTTCCTTCCTGCTTTGGAGACGTATCTTCCACACCGTCGCCTTTGATTTTCTCCACATGCAGAACCACCTCCTCCAGACCATCCTCCTTTGTTAGCGCCTGAGCGATCGTCAGACAATGCTTCAACGTTTCGTGCTTCCGTTTAAAATCCAACAAAAGTGCCTTTACCTCCTGTATATATTTTTTGGTTCGCTTTCGCACTTTCCATGCTTCCATATGAAGCGTAGTAGCTTCTATAAGCTCCGTCTCCATTTTCGGCAAAAACCAATGTACCGCTGACTCCGTGCGTGTGCAGATCTTTTCGTAGTCAACCGCATCGGTATCGGCCAACATTTGGTACAGCTGACCGACAAATTTGTGAGCCACAGCTTCCTGTTGCTTGATTTGTGCGAGTAGCTGGTTAAAAAACAATTCTGCACCTTCTTTATTGTCAATATTGCGCTCAGCAAAGCTCGACAGCATGTCCTGTACGGCAGCACTCAGCTCTGTCCATCGAAAGCTTTGCAGGAGTATCTGGCCCAGATAGGCTCGTTGGCATTGCTTCAACACCTCGCCCACCCTCTCTTCGTCCATCAATCCCCCCATGAAGGACACCACCTGCATATCGGTTCGAATGGCATAAGACGGAATTTTAGACTTCAGCACGAGGCCTGCCAATCCGGTCATCCGGCTCAATGCTACATAGACTTGTCCCGCAGCAAAGGAGGTTCCGGCATCAATGATGGCTTTATCAAAGGTAAGGCCTTGGCTCTTGTGGATGGTGATGGCCCAGGCCAACCTTAATGGAAACTGCGAGAAAGTCCCAAGCACTTCCTCTTCAATCTTATCATCACCTTTGTTGTATTTATATTTGATATTCTCCCAGGTTTCTCGACGCACGACGACATCTTCTGTACCGTCTTTAAACCCCACGAGTAATTGGCTTTTCTCCGCATCAAACTCCTTTACTACACCAATCTTTCCATTGTAATACTTTCGATCTTCTCCTGAGTCATTTTTGATAAACATCACCTGCGCTCCCTCTTTGATGGTCAGTATCTCCTCCGTCGGAAAAGCACTGGTCTGAAAATCGTCTTTTACAACGGCTTTAATATTATGTAACTTCCCCGAAAGCCGATGCAGTTCTTCCTGATTGATCTGATCAGCCAAACGGTTATGCGAGGTCAGTACAATATATTGATCTTCTGCTGGAGGTACAAAATTGGGGTCGTAATACCCATCCAGAATCTCCAAATCAGCCGTTGCACATTGGTTATTACGTATTTTATTTAATAAGGAGATAAAATTTTCGTCTTGTTGTCGATAAATATGCTGCAACTCCAATTTGACCAGCGCATGATCGCGCAATACCTTCGCATCAAAAAAGAACGGACTGGAATAATGATGTCGGAGCACCTGCCATTCCTGATCCCGCACGACCGGTGGGAGCTGATACAGATCACCGATGAACAACACTTGCAGCCCACCAAAGGGCCGCATATCGCGGCGAACCGATTTGAGGATGACATCAATCGCATCTAAGGTATCGGCACGTACCATAGACACCTCGTCGATAACCAACAGCTCCAGTTCCTGCAAGATAGCCCGCCGTTGCTTGGTCAACTTGATCGTACTGAATAGTCTGCTTTTATTATAGATATGCGTATCCGTTTCATCCCAGCGCAACGGGTAATCTTCGATAAACGTCCCGAAAGGAAGCCAGAATAAGGCGTGAAGGGTGGTACCTCCGGCATTCATCGCGGCCACACCGGTCGGAGCCGTAACTGCCATTTTCTTATAACAATTGTTCCGGATGTACTTCAAAAAAGTAGTCTTACCTGTACCTGCCTTCCCCGTCAGAAATAAATTCTGGTTGGTCTGGTTGACAAATGCAGCGGCCTGCTTGAATACGGTATTGTTCTGGTCAATTTCAAAAGAATCCATTCTTACAAAAGTAATGGTTTTTTTCTTACTTTTTTTATCGCTCGAGCCGCGATGGGCTCCTACTTTTTTTCCGCAAAAAAGATAGGCAAAAAACTCGTCGCTGTACCCAGATGCTACTAAGCTACTGCTTCCTCCTACAAACCGCATCTGGCTAAGGCGACATTTTTAGCTCTTTGCACGGATTGTACTTTTTTCTTATCTCTATATTTTTTCAATGTGTAAGGAATTGCCAACAGCAACCGTATTCTATTGATCGCAAGGAGAAAAGGGCCTAGGATGCTGTAGCGTAAAAAATAGAAAAAGTCCGATAAGAATGGATTTAAGAAGTGCAGCGAAGCGGAACGGCTCAAATACATTCCGGACTTTGAACTATTTTTAGCGTAACAGTATCCAAGCCTTGACTTTTTTTGCTTCGTTTTTTTGGTCAAGCAAAAAAAATGAAGTCCCCGTCCTGGAAAGGACAAAAAAAGAAAAAAATAATTATCTTTAGCTACTTTCAAGTTTAAACCTTAATTTAACAAAGGCAAAACAAAACAATTTATGACTTACATAGACAAAAGCGAATTATTCAATCAAATCGAAAAAGAGTTAACAGACTCCGGGTTTACTATTGAGGATGTCGATCAAAGGCGGCCGTGGGGAGGCTTCTTCGTGATAAGTGAAGAGCAGGCACAGAATTTTGCCAATCAATTTTTTGAAGGCTTAGATGTACAGGATCTCAAAATATCCGGCAAATTAAGCCCCAAAATTCTTGTTGTGGCCCCCAGTAAGCGATTGTCGTGGCAATATCACCACCGCCGGGCCGAAATATGGCGCGTCATCCGCGGTGAAGTCGGTGTGGTAACCAGTCCTAACGATGATGAACATGAGTTGAAAATTCTCAAAAAAGGTGAAACGATCCGCTTGGCGCAGGGAGAACGCCATCGCCTTGTGGGATTAGGGGAATATGGTGTTGTAGCCGAAATATGGCAACATACCGATAGTGCTAATCCGTCGGACGAAGACGATATCGTCAGGGTTCAGGACGATTTTGGACGAAGCATCTAAAAATTATTAAGGTTTTATTTTTAACTTTGTTGTTTTAAGCAACAAATTCATGACTACATATAACGAAGATAGTATACGTTCACTCGATTGGAAAGAGCATATCCGGCTGCGTCCAGGTATGTATATCGGTAAATTGGGGGACGGTTCTGCTTATGACGATGGCATTTATGTGCTATTGAAAGAAGTCGTCGACAACTGCATCGACGAATTTGTGATGGGCGCGGGAAAGACCATCGATATTACGGTCAATGAGAATAAAGTATCGGTGCGGGATTATGGACGAGGGATCCCTATCGGCTCGGTAGTGGATGTGGTCTCTAAGATCAATACCGGAGGAAAGTACGACAGTAAGGCTTTCCAAAAGTCGGTCGGGTTGAATGGCGTCGGTACCAAAGCCGTCAATGCGCTATCGACAAGCTTTACTGTACAGTCCTATCGCCAAGGGGTCACCCGGATTGCCAGCTTCAGTCAGGGAGAACTGGTGGCCGATGAGCAAAAAGAAACCACGCAGCGCAACGGTACAGCTGTGACGTTTTACCCGGACGACAGCATCTTCAAGCATTACAAATATCGCGTAGAGTTTGTGGAGAACATGATCTGGAATTATGTCTTCCTCAATTCGGGATTGACCATCAATTTCAACGGACAACGATTTGTTTCCGAACATGGGTTAAAGGATCTGTTGGAACGTAATGTGGAAACCGAATCGATGCGCTATCCGATTATTCATCTGAAAGGCGATGATATCGAAGTAGCCCTGACCCATGGCCAACAATATGGCGAAGAGTATTATTCTTTTGTAAACGGACAGCATACCACACAAGGCGGCACACACCAAGCAGCCTTTCGGGAAGCTCTCGTGAAAACGGTCCGTGAATTCTATAAGAAAGAGTTTGATTCCTCCGATATTCGTGCTTCGATTATTGGTGCCATCGCCATCAAAGTACAAGAACCGGTCTTCGAATCACAGACCAAGACAAAGTTAGGATCGCAAAGTATAGGGCCGGACGGACCGACCGTCCGCACGTTCATCAACGATTTTATCAAAAAAGCGTTGGACGATTACCTGCATAGAAATTCTGCTACGGCAGATGCGCTTCTTAAACGGATCATGCAGTCTGAACGGGAAAGGAAAGATATTGCGGGCATTAAGAAGCTGGCCAACGAGCGAGCAAAAAAAGCATCCTTGCATAATCGGAAATTACGGGACTGTAAGGTTCATTTTGGTGACAAACATGAACGGAATCAAGAGACCACATTATTTATTACGGAGGGTGATTCTGCAAGTGGATCGATTACCAAATCAAGAGATGTATTCACCCAAGCGGTATTCAGTCTAAAAGGAAAACCACTAAACTGTTTTGGTCTGACCAAAAAGATTGTCTACGAAAATGAAGAATTCAATCTTTTGCAACATGCCCTAAACATTGAGGATGGCCTAGAAGGACTACGCTATAATAATATCGTTATAGCTACCGATGCCGACGTGGATGGGATGCACATCCGTTTGTTGCTGATGACGTTCTTTCTTCAGTTTTTTCCTGACTTGGTGAAAACAGGTCACGTCTCTATCCTACAAACTCCTCTTTTCAGAGTTCGGAACAAAAAAGAAACTATTTATTGCTATTCGGATGAAGAGCGGCAGCGGGCTATTCTCAAACTTGGAGGTAAGCCGGAGATCACACGATTTAAAGGTCTGGGTGAAATATCGCCTTCGGAATTCGGGCTATTTATCGGGGAAGATATGCGTCTGGAGCCTGTCATACTCTCGAAAGAAAACAGATTACAACAGCTTTTGGAATATTATATGGGTAAAAACACCCCCGACCGCCAAAAACATATTGTCAACAATTTAAGAATAGAGATAGATATCGAAGAAGAGCTTACGCAAAAAGCAGGATGAAACAAACCTTAATTCTTATAAAATGTAAGGATGCCGTTGGTTTGGTATCCAGCATATCCCATATCGTTGCTAAACACGAGTTGAATATTATCACGATGCGTGAATACGTCGATGAAGAACATCAACGTTTTTTCGTACGCGTCGTGTGTTCCGGCGAGCCGCAGGATCCCTCGGGTTTTGCTATGGACCTCCAGAATAAGCTTCCTTCAAATGCTGAAATAGCGATCAACCCTTCACAAAAGAAAAAAATAGCTATTTTGGTGACGAAAGAACACCATTGTCTGGCGGATATATTGATACGGCATTATTTCGACACCTTACATGCCGATGTCCTGACCGTCATAGGTAACTATGATGATCTGGCTCACTTTGTTAAGAAGTTCGATATTTCTTTCCATTTCGTTTCACACGAAAACAAGACCAAAGTGGAGTTTGAGGAAGAACTGGCAACGCAGATCGAGAAATACGATGTAGATTATATCATTCTCGCCAAATTTATGCGTATCCTCTCGCCCGACTTCGTAAGCCGGTTTGAGAACAAGCTCATCAATATCCATCACTCCTTTTTACCCGCTTTCGTCGGTGCCAATCCTTATAGGCAGGCCCATGAACGAGGGGTCAAAATTATAGGCGCTACTGCCCATTTCGTCACCGACAAACTTGATGAAGGCCCTATCATTACCCAAGATATCAAAAAAATCGACCACAGCTACGGCTTAGGTCGGATGAAAACCATGGGGAAAGAAATTGAAAAATCCGTATTAAGTCGGGCTATACAGCTTTTGGTAGAAGATCGTGTCATGGTTAACGGCAATAAGACTATTGTGTTCAAATCCTAAGAGCCTGTTTAAAATTAAACAGGCTCGAAATAGTAACTTTTATCACATTTTGGTTAGGGGCAGAGTTACTTTTTAATTTCTAAATAATCCCCACCTTGTGTGCCAAATAATGTATCCATGGCACACAGTTTTCATATCCCTGTATTGGGGTTAGCATTTTCTATAGACACTCCGATCAAAGTAGCTCAATTCGGTATTTCATCCGTAATTTCTATTGTTGACGATGAGTTACTCGAACGGATGAGAGCTTATTATTGTAAGATAAATAATATCGCATACGATCTCATCCATACCAAAGAAGACGACAGCCGGGCCAGACGCATCACCGCTTACCTCAATTTGGTACATGATCTCGTCCATTATCAAATTGCGAAATTAAGATCCGGAAGTTTCAAACAAGACAAGGCGCTTCATACCTATTTCGATCTTCTGCCCGCTTCGTCACCCAAGAAGATACTATATGAACGCTATAAAACGGAAACCGATACTGTCACACAGAAAAATCTTGAATCCCAATTAAAAAACTATATCGAAGCTGGAGAAATCGATGTCAATATCATGTCCAAAGTCGATAAAGTGAACAAAGATGTACACGGTAATGCCCTCCCTTCTACCTATACAGATGCTTCTGCTGCACTCCGTGGATTTGCTAATAGTCGTCTACGATCGTCCCTAATTATCTCGGCAGGGCTTAATCCGAAGTTATTTTCATACATGGCTGAATTTGATCAGTTTTTGCCCGATGCGAAAGGAGAGTTTACAAAAAAGATCATCTTGAAAGTCAGTGATTTTCGCTCGGCATTTATACAGGCCAAGATTTTAGCAAAAAAAGGAGTATGGGTCTCCGAATTCCGGATCGAGTCCGGGTTGAACTGTGGCGGTCACGCCTTCGCAACCGAGGGGTATCTCTTAGGCCCCATTCTTGAGGAGTTTAAACAAAAGAAAAAACTTCTCACCGAAGAACTTTTGCCGATATATCAGCAGGCATTGCGCGATAAAGGTATCATGCTACGGGACGCTCCCGCCATAAAGATAAAAGCACAAGGAGGTATTGGTACTGCACAGGAACAGGAATTTTTACTGCGTCACTATCAGCTGGATGGTACAGGCTGGGGCTCTCCTTTCCTTCTGGTGCCTGAAGCAACCACAGTAGAACAAAATACATTACAAGCCCTATCGACGGCTAAGAAGGAAGACTTTTACGTAAGCGGCGCGTCCCCCCTTGGTGTTCCATTCAACAATTTCCGACACAGTACAGCCGAAAAAAATCGGCTCGATCGCATCCAACAAGGCCGGCCAGGCGCGCCCTGTACAAAAAAATATCTCATCTCCAATACAGAATTTACGACAGAACCCATCTGCACAGCTTCGCGGGAATACCAACATAAGAAGATAAAAGAGCTGGAAGCGATGGAACTGCCAAGTAGTGAATATCAAAAGCGTTTCGATGTTATCGTCGAAAAGACGTGCCTTTGTGAAGGTCTGGCCACATCGGCTTATCTGAAATATGATGTTTTAAAAGCAAAAGAAAATCCAGCTGTATCGATTTGTCCCGGTCCAAATACCGCCTATTTCAGTCGTGAATATTCGTTAAAAGAAATGGTAGATCATATCTACGGACGTCAGGACCTTTTAAAGCAGACCGATCGGCCACATATCTTTATCAACGAGCTCTCCCTGTACATGGAATATCTGCGCAAGTACGTAGAAATGAATATGGAGGCACTGGATGATAAAAAGGAAAAGTATATCCACAACTTTAAAACCCAACTGAGCCAGGCCATCACCTATTATGCGAACTTAAAAGAACTGCATACGACAATGTGCCAAAAAGAATGGGATAAATTCACGGGGTATCTGAAAACTGCCGCACAGCAGCTCAAACAAATTCCTGCGAGCCTGTTGCAATTTTCCTAAACTTTAGAAGTCTCTTTGATATTCATTCAAAATCTGCTAAATTCATAAAAATTTTTATGTATGCCAGATTATAGCCGATTGAATGAACGAGAGCTGCTTCTCTTGATGCAACAGGAGGAAGACCATCTGGCTTTCTCCGAAATCTACCATAGGTTTTCACACTTTCTATTAGCTTATGCCTATAAGATTACGCAGGATTCCTCAGATACTCAGGATATTGTACAAAACATCTTTGTCTCTTTGTGGACGAATCGCAAACGACTAACAATTGAAAGTTCGCTGTGCAATTATCTGATCAGAAGCGTGCGGTTTGGTTTTTACAAGTCGCTGCGTAGTAAGCAGACATTTAGCAAATATGAAGCAGACCTGCAAAGATATCTGTTACAGGAACACCATGCCATCGACGAGTATATATTAGAGAAAGAACTCATGGAGAGGCTCGAAAAATTGGCTGAAGGCTTTCCGGAAAATATGGGTAAGGTCTTTGTTATGGCTCATTTTGAAGGCCTCAGTCCTAAAAATATAGCGGAGATATTGCATATATCGGAACGTACCGTACATAACCTGATCAGCCAAGCTTCCAAACGTGCCCGCCTCGGCATGGGTTTGGGGATAGCACTCGCTATTTTAACAACAAATCATGTTGATAATCAATGTTTTGAAAAAAATATTAAAAAAAATAGCATTTTTTGCGTGAAAATATAGCTTTACAGGGTTCATTATATTGAGAGGGCATCCTCTTGATAACAATTATGAACAGCAACAAAGCATCAATACTCGCCGATAAATACGTAAAGGGGGAATGTACGCCTGAAGAGCGCGCGTTGCTGCTTGCCTATTTCAATGAGCTTCTCGACCTTCATCATGAAGAGCTGTCTCCGGATGAAATTCAACGGCTCAGTGGGAATACTTGGGATGCTATTAACAATCAAATCGATAAATACCAAGAGAAAAAATCAATAGTACCACTATGGAAACGGTGGTTGCCATATGTCGCTGCAATTATCGTTCTGTTGACGGGAGGAATGCTTTTGATTCACGAACCGGATGCAGATCCAGCGACTTCAATTGCAAAAATCGGCCAGGATATTGTTCCTCTCGGGGATCGCGCAACACTGACATTGGCAGACGGTCGCATGATAGAACTCAAAGCTGAACAGACGGGAATAGTTTTTTCAGATAATACGATCACCTATGCAGATGGATCTTCCATACATGGCGAAAGACTGTTGCCTCACGATACTTATCAACTTTCCACACCAAAGGGAGCAACTTTTCAAATCACGTTGCCGGATGGAACGAAAGTATGGCTAAATGGCGATACTCAAATTCGATACCCCGGCAAATTTGCAACTACAAAACGTCTTGTAGAACTTGAAGGAGAAGCCTATTTTTCAGTAGTGAAACAGAATGGGATTCCGTTCATTGTGAGCACTGAAGGACAAAAAATCGAAGTTTTGGGCACGGAATTCAATATTTCTACCTACGAAGAAACTTCTACCAAAACGACCTTGTCGGAGGGTAGCGTACGGGTAACCTCAAAATCCTTACCTTCAACTTCTCTTCAGCTTTCCCCTGGAGAGCAATCGATACTTTACACAGATGGCATACTGAACAAAAAGAAAGTCAATTTAAAGCAGGAGTTAGCATGGCGATCAGGAATTTTCTATTTTGACGAAACACCTTTTGCAGATATCATGCAACAGGTCGCCAGATGGTACGATGTGGATATACGGTATGAAACGGGAATTCCCAAAGGAACATTTAGTGGTGTAATCGATAGGGAAGTAAGTTTGCGAACACTGATAGAATTTTTCGGGGAATCATCGCGGTATGAATTCAGGCTCGAAAATAAAATAGTAATCGTAACCGCAAAAAAAAATAAATAATCGTTTTTTAAACCTTAAATTAAAGATAAACAGTTATGGAAGCAACGTAAAAGACACCATTAACAATATGTAGCCAAAAAAAACAAAACAGGGAAGTGTCGGAACCACTCCCCTGAGCGTCCGGGTAACCAACGCAATAAACCGAGTTAAGAATTTATTATTTGACTAACACCAGACGTACAAATCTAAGAAAAACTTCTTAAGTCTGTACACTGGTATGAATTGGAGACTTTTATATGGTAAGACTAACCATGGTCCATTTGCATATCCAAGTGCATGGACTTGTAAACCGAATGTTATTGATTATGAAAATAATTATCGCATTATTGTTGATCGGAGCAATGCACCTCAGTGCAGCCTCGCTGTCGCAGACTATCACCTTGGATGTGAAGAATGTCGCGATCAAACAGGTATTTGATGAAATCCATCAACAAACCAACTTTGGGGTTATCTACAACGACCAGCTTGTAGATTCACATAAAAAAGTCACGATCGCTGCAAAACAGATGCCGCTGGATCTTTTTCTGCAAAAAGTGTTGACAGCGCACAATATGAGCTACAAAATCAAGGAAAAGACCATATTTGTAAGAAGCACGGTAAGTACATCGGCGATACCACGCCCATCAGAGAGTCTCCAGCAGATTAAAGTTCGTGGGAAGGTAGTAGATGATAATGGCGACCCTTTAATAGGGGCGACCGTTAACGTTAAAGGTACCGCTATACAGACCAAAACTGATGCCAAAGGCGAATACAGTATTTCTGCATCCAATGCGCAATCCGTATTGGTATTTTCTTTTTTAGGCTACGGCACGATAGAAAATGTAGTAGGTAATCAACAGACCATAGATATAAAACTCTCTCCATCCAACCAGGACTTGGAACAAGTTGTGGTTGTGGGGTATGGAACGACGTTAAGAAAAGATCTGACAGGTGCTGTCGGAACAGTAAATATGCAGGATATCATGGAAGCGCCTGTAGGGTCGATCGACGAAGCCCTAGCGGGCCGAATAGCGGGTGTGCAGGTCAGTGCGGATGAGGGGCAACCTGGATCGGCAATGAAAATTGTCATCCGCGGACAAAACTCCGTTACACAAGGAAACGAACCCTTATTTGTGGTTGATGGTTTTCCTATGGACGACTTTGAGGCCTCCGGAATTGCTCCGGAAGACATCGAGTCCATGACGATACTAAAAGATGCGTCGGCCACAGCGATCTATGGCGCCCGAGGAGCGAACGGGGTTATCGTCATCGAAACGAAGAAAGGGATGATCTCTGCGCCAAAAATCACGTACAGCGGCTACTTAGGAGTCCAAAACATATTGAAAAAGATCGAGGTCATGAGCCCTTACGAATTTGTAAGGTACCAAATCGAGCGCAATCCTGCTCAAGCCGCTCTTTCCTACCTCACCAATGGCAAGACCTTGGAATCATACAGAAATACACGCGGGTACGATTGGCAAGATCGTCTGTTTCGACGGGGGTCAACAATGAACCATAATATCTCCGTCCGGGGAGGAAACGCTTCTACAAAATATGCATTTTCTACTTCCTTATATAACCAAGACGGCATTATGATAGCCTCCGCTTTTGACCGCATACAGGGGAGGCTGTCTCTTGAGCAAGCTTTGAACAAAAAAATCAGGGCATCGCTCAACGTAAGTTATAGCGATGGCATTGTAAATGGCCCATCTCCGTCTGCAAATGCGGGTCAGTCGACCAGCTACCTGATGTACAGTGCTTGGGGGTATCGACCGGTGACGGGTTCTAACATCGATTTGGAAGACGATCTTTTTGATGAAGAACTGTACGATCCCGAAGAGGAAGAATTGACATTTGACAATCGAGTAAACCCTGTTCTATCTACTGCAAATGAATTGGTCACCCGAAGGACGAGGTTGTTTTCTCCGAATCTGAATCTGACCTATGATATTAACAAATATTTTACACTCAATATAAGAGGCGGAGCCACCCTCCGCAATTATATCAACGAAACGTTTTATAATTCACTCACGCGTAGAGGTGCACCAAGGGTCAATAATGTCAACGGTGTGAACGGTTCCATTACGCATTCGGAACGCTCGAGCTGGGTCAATGAAAATACACTGACTTATAAAAAAACGTTCAAGAGGTATCATAAAATGAGTTTATTGGGTGGGTTTACGATGCAAGCTTATAATTACAACCGGTTTGGTTATTCCGCTAAACTCCTTCCCAACGAAGTATTAGGTATGAGTGGGTTGGAAGAAGGCACGTTGAACACAGGCTACGCGGACATCAGTGACTACGCATTAGCCTCGTTCCTGACTCGAGCCGAATATGACTATCGGTCCAAATATCTATTTACCGCAAGCTTCCGTGCGGATGGTTCATCCAAATTTTCCCCTGGCAACAGGTGGAGCTACTTCCCTTCCGGCGCATTTGCCTGGAGAATGAGCAAAGAGCGTTTTATGAAAAACCTCAAGTTTATTCATGATGCCAAGCTGCGGGTATCCTACGGTGTGACAGGAAATAACAGAGTCAGTGATTTCAGTTACATGAGCACCTTGGCCATGCCTGTTGCCGCAGCCTATTCTTTCGGCGGTACAACCCCTATAAAGAGCATGGTACCTAGTAAATTGGGTAATGATATCTTGCAATGGGAAAACACTTCGCAGTTCAATTTGGGCTATGACCTTAGCCTTTTAAAAGGAAAAATCAAGCTTGAGGTCGATGCGTATCGTAAGACAACCTATGATCTCTTACTGAATGCCAATATCCCTTACACAACCGGATTTGCTACGGCGTATAAAAACATCGGAAAAGTACAAAATCAAGGTCTGGAATTCACCTTAAACACCACCAATATTCGAAACAAAGATTTCCAGTGGACCAGCAGCTTCAACATCAGCTTCAATAATAACAAGGTATTGGCACTTGCTGAGTCGGAAGACAACATGTTGACTCCTATGGCATGGGATAGTGGTTACAATGGTGTCCCGCTTTATATCACTGAGATCGGCCGGCCTATCTCCATGTTCTATGGCTATATATGGGACGGCGTATATACCCTTAATGATTTTGATGAAATAGGGGGAAATTATGTACTAAAAGCCAACGTCCCGGATAACGGTGCTGCCCGAACAAGCATCCGGCCGGGGAATATCAAATTTAAGGATATCAACGGAGATGGCGTGATTGATTCCAAAGATGCCACCATTCTCGGCGATGGTGTTCCAAAACATATCGGTGGCTTTGCAAACAATTTCAATTATAAGCGCTTTAGGCTACACATATTCTTTCAATGGTCATACGGCAACGATGTGTACAATGCCAACCGCTTGATGTTGGAGGAGAATGTTGGAAATCGCTCACATCTGAATCAGTATGCGACTTACGCCAACCGATGGAGCTTTGACAATCAAGAAAGCTTGATTCCTTTGAATAATGGGCAATCGCATTATGGCGTCTACTCCTCGAGGGTATTGGAAGATGCTTCTTACCTGCGTTTGAAAACCATGAGTTTGTCTTACTCAGTGCCTCCTGCATACTTGGGAAAAATAGGGTTAAAGTCGCTGAGTCTTTCTACCAACTGGCAAAACATACTGACTTGGACGAAGTATTCCGGGATGGACCCCGAGGTAGCTGTACGGAGTAGCGCGCTGACACCTGGATTTGATTATTCCGCCTACCCGCATGCACGAACCATTACATGTAGGCTTATAGCCGGTTTTTAATTTGGACCATTATGTTAAGAAAAATGAAAACATTGAGCAAAAAAATAGCTGTTAAAATTTGTGCGGCAATACTTGGTGTATTTGCTATGGGCTGTGACAAATTCTTAGATACCAAGCCTTCGGACTTTTTTGAACCTGACCAATATTACGAGACAGCAGAGCAACTAGAGAGAGCATTGGCAGGAGTGTACGATCCGTTGGGAGCATCTGAGCTCTACTCGTACATGATGAGTAGTTATTTCGGCACTGAAGCAGACTTAGGTTATTATAACCGCAGTTCGGCCGAGGGTCCTCAGATCTACGATTATACGCCGGCACATACCCGCATACGCACCACCTGGCAAAAGCTGTACGACGGCATAGCTCGGGCGAATTTGTTGTTGGCTAATGCCGACAAGCCAGAAATGAATAACGCCGCGAGAAATGTCATCATAGGTGAAGCCAAATTCTTACGTGCTTACTACTATTTCCTGTTGGTGAGCAACTGGGGAGGTGTGCCGTTGGTGCTAAAGCCGACGGAAGGTCCCACCAACAATAGTATCGCAAGAAAGACCGATCGAGAAATCTATGACTTCATCTTAGAAGAAATGGAAGATGCTGAAAAAAAGGTGCTTTCTATACAAGCTGTCGGACATGCAGGAAGAGTGACCAAATCGGCAGTGCAGGGGATCTTAGCGCGGGTATGCCTTTATATAGCAGGCAATCCGCTGAACGATGTCTCTAAATATGCCGAAGCCCGAGACTGGGCGCAGAAAGTGATGACTGCCGGCCATTCGCTAAATCCCAGTTATGAGCAGATATTTATCAATTATGCCCGGGATCAATATGACATCAATGAAAGCATCTGGGAAGTGGAATTTTGGGGCAATGGCTCAGATAACTATTCGGAGGCTGGCTGGATTGGTGTGCGGCTTGGCGTAGCGACCCGGGATGTTTCATTAGGCCACTCCTATGGCATCATCCGGCCAACCGAAAGATACTACAATCTTTTCGATGCCAATGATCTAAGGCGGGATTGGACGATTGCTCCATTCAGCTACGAGGGAAAAAGTAAGGTCAATCATACCGGTTCGATCTATGAAAGGGATATCGCAAAATGGCGTCGTGAATACGAGTTGGATCACAGTACCAGCTTGAGTTGTCAAAACTATCCGTTGTTGCGGTATTCGGACGTGTTATTGATGTTTGCCGAAGCGGATGTTATGGCCAATGCCGGTGCACAACCTTCCCCCGAAGCAATCCAAGCTGTAGAAGAGGTGAGAAACCGCGCTTATGGAAAATTGTTACCTCATGAATTGGTAAAATCCATCAAAGTGACCGGTGCGGGAGCGGGATATAAGTCAGCTCCGACGATTGCAATTATCGATGGCGGAGGGGTTGAGGCGACTGCAAAAGCAACCATTGCCGACGGTAAGGTAACCTATATAGATGTTACGAATAAAGGACGTCTATACACTTCTGCCCCTACAGTCGTGATTACCGGAGGAGACCCCACAACAGCTGCAAAAGCTACGGCCACGATTACAACTATTGCAGCGGCCGATCCCAGCTTGACAACCGTACAAAAAGATGATCCGGTGGAATTTATGAAACTGATCAAAGACGAGCGATCCAGAGAGCTCGGTTTTGAAGCGTTGCGAAAATATGACCTGATCCGGTGGGGAGATTTCTTATCGGTGATGAAAGACACGGAAATCGAGATCTCTACAAGCAGCGCGCCGTCATATGCTACATGGGCTTTTCAAAACGTGGCACAAAAACATCTGTTGTTCCCCATTCCTATTCGTGAGCGGGCGCTGAACAAAGAACTGACACAAAATCCGGGATGGCAATAATTATTCATACAATTAAGCATTAAGTTATGAAAACGAATTTATTTTATATGAGCTTGCTGGCGTTGGCAGCCTTATCCTGTACGAAGGAAAACCCCAAGATGTCTCCCGGCACATTTCAGATCATTCCGTTTGACGTCAAAATGAGTTCCTTGGAAGTTAAGGCGGGGGAAACTGTGAAGTTTCAGTTTGAAGGCAATGCCGATACCGTTTATTTCTACTCGGGTGAGTTTGGGAAAGATTATAATTATATCGGGGGAAGAGAGGTATCTATTGAAAACCCGACTTTGCGCATCCATACAAATTCCAGCTATGGGGAGCAAAAGTCACTATCCATTTTGCTTTCGCAGGACTTCGATGAAGACTATAGCTATGAAGGAATCACCTCTGCCAATTGGAGAGACATGACTTCAAAATTCAACATACCAGCACCTATGGGAGCAACTGTAGTCAACTTCTCTTCCGATCTTACAGACATATCCGAATTCATTGTGGAAGACAAACCCTATTATCTCGCTGTAAGAAATAATATAGAACAAAGTACCTCGGGTAATAGGCCTACCCAGTGGTATTTTTATGGTTACGACAGAACGGCCAACAGCGTGACTTACCCAGGCTGGTCATTTACCGGATTAATAGGCGGAGAGTCCACTGAAATATGTTCGTTTGCCGACGCAGACTGGAAAATGGCAGTGCATGGATATGTAGGAACGGATGGAGCAGAATGGGACGGCACAGCCGGTCCTCGTGTAATGTACCACGCTACTACAGGTGTCCTTAACAGTCTATTTCTAGCACGGAATAAAACATCTACTAATGCTATGGATACTTGGGCGGTGACCAAAGCTATAGCAAATAAAGTTCCTGTTGGTGGCGACAAGGGAACTATTATTAAAAGAGATACGGACCTTCCTTTAGAGCAATATACGTACGTATATAACATCCCTGGTGAGTATGATGTTACCTTTCATGGAGGAAATAAAGATAAGACGAAAAAGCTTATTCAACTAAAAATTACGGTTACGCCCTAACAACCATAACTCAAAAATATTGAATGATGACTATGTTAAAAAAATATATCTGCTTACTACTCGCAGCTGCTCTGTTGAGCTCTTGCAGCAAAACCATGGATCTCGAAACGCTGGATTTTGACGCACCAACTAGAGAGATCACCGCAAAAGTCGGCGAAGAAATCAAGTTTGACCTAACAGGTAGTGCCAATATTGTGACATTCTATTCGGGGGAATTAGGCAACGATTACGTCTATCGGGAAGGCAGAGCTTTGGAATTGTTTGATCCTGAGGTTTCTTTTTCGTCGAATGCAAATTATGGGAACCAAGAAGATCAACTGTCCGTATTGGTATCTACGGCATTCAATGGAGATTTCTCACCAGAAAATGTAAGCGCCAGCTTTGATGCAGGCGAGTGGACAGACATTACTGATATGTTCATTTTATCCTCAGCCATAGGAAGTAATGGCAACTATAATGGTACTACAGTAGCTTCAGGTGTCTTCGACCTGTCCGATATCGTCGGCCCCGAGAAAAAAGGACTGTATTTTGCTTTCCGAAATCAGACTATCCCCGGCGGAAAGCCGACGCAATGGACACTTTCTCAGGTTTCAGTCACGGCGAATACGTTGACCGGAAGGCAGAGACTGATTGAGACAAAGACCGGCGGATGGACAGCTGTTGAATTAGGAACACCAGGGAATCCAGGTAGACCTAATTCCTCAGGCAGTGCCGTTTGGTTTCCAAGGGGCAATAGCCCCTACCCGGCATACGATAATTGGATCGTCACTGAAAAAATTGATTTTAGTGCTAAAGATATAGGCCCCGATATGGGAGAGCCCATAAAAAGCTATGCAGATCCGCAGCTGGGCGAGTTTAAGTACACCTATGATGTCCCCGGAACATATGTCGCTACATTCTTGGCGTCCAACATCAATGCCGAGGGAGAAGTAAAGGTGGTCAAACAGGTTAAAGTCATCGTCGAACCTTAATTATACTAGTCCCTACATATTACTATGAAAACAAATCTTATTATACTGTGTCTTTTCTTTCTTGTCTCTTGCAGTAAAAGCTCGTATCCCACGGACTTTTTAATAACGTTGGATGAAAATGATGTCGCTACCGAGAAATACCAATATGTGTCCTATGTAAAACAAGGTGACGGAAGTGGAGATTCCCCAAAAAATGCCGCCGACTTCTTAAGCACTGCCTTTTGGGACAAAGTGAATGAATTGCTTGAGAAAACACCAGTTCACGTTCAATTTTCGGAAGGGAGTTATTCCCGATCCTATACAGAAAAAACACTGGTACTGAGTTCAATCGGTAATTCCCAAAATAGGCTCACCTTGCAAGGCGTAGACGGTAAGACAGTCTTTATGGCCCCTGAGGATCTCGCGCTATCCAAAAGTTCACTATTTGATATTAAAAATTCCCAAAATATACACGTCAAAAACATCTCGTTTACGGGGAGCGGTGAGTTGGGTTATGCCTTTCGGGTGACATCGGATGCAGATAAATCAGCAAAGAATATTTTGATCGAAAACTGCTCTTGGACGGATATGCGGGGAATTATTTATGGTGCGGCCGGAGCGCACCAACCGGGAACAAGCCATGTGACCTTCCTAAATTGTACATTTAAACGAATTGGTATCGATAGCCATTCACACCATATTTACAATGCTTACGGCACCTCCTATGTGTCGGTCGTTGATTCGCATTTTGAAGACTGCACAGGAGATTATGTGCGTTTTAGGGACGATATGGACTACGCTCTGGTGAGCGGGTCGACCTTTATCAGAAATCAGGGTTTTGATGGCAAGGTATTTATTTCTGTCCCCCTTTTTAACAGTCGAGAACCCGTTGGCGATGAATATTTCCGTACGAATTACGCTTTCACAAATAATAGTTTTACAAACAACGCTTCCACCAACACAGAGAATGCGATTACCTTTTACCATGCGGGATTCAGTCCTCCCGAATGGAATTATCTGTTAACAGCTGAGGAAGGGAACACCTTACAAACCGGATCGGTAACAGATAAGAAAGCACTCTTGTTGAGCAATTTTGGAATAGATACAGACAAAGTCAGGATCAGCGGCAATACCTATTCGTCCAAGATAGTCACCAAGGTCGCCTTGGGGACATTCGTATCGTACGGTGCCATTTCCAAAGGATTTGCAGGCTGGGCTGACATTACAGATTTAGTGAATAGCAGTACACAGCCGTTCCCATGGGAGGATAGGTAATAAATCGTCAATACCTTAGCTTAAAACAAATTGATAATGATCAAGAAAAAATTAGTGTTGTGGAGTTTCTTTCTCCATATATGTATAACGACTGCATTAGCTCAAGAAAAAAAAGAGTATGTTTTTGAAGATATAGGCAAGCCTATACGAATGAATCTTTCCATTGAATTGCTGACAAACGACCCGGAAACCGGCCCTATAGCTTGGGCAGGTCTTACCGATGCTGACCGAAGTGCCTTAGTTGGGGTGCATATAGTCAGCGGGAAGCTTATCCAGATAGACCTCACCCCCTATGGCAAAGCCAATAGCGTATTACTATTCAAACACAGTGAGCAAGTATTATATCTGTTTGCGGGCAATAAGGGACGTTTTCTGAAATACGACATACCAACTGGAAAGATATCCACTGTTGGCAAACCAGGCATCGGTACCTACTGGGTAGGAGGAAGTTATACGATCGCCCCAAATGGTAAAATTTATGTAGGCACATTCCCACGAGGGTCCGTGTCCATTCTCGACCCTGCCACGCAGCAGGTCGAACATCTGACCCGTATTTCGCCAAATGCAAATGTAGAATATGTCATCAAACCGGCGAGCGATGCCGATGGGATCATTTATTTCCCTATGGGTATGCAGCATGGCGAGTTATGGTCTTACGACCCTCGGACAAAAGAAAAAAAGCAATTGTTGCCCGAAAACCTACAGACTTATGGTGCGCCTCCGATATGGCGGGCGGCCGATGGGAAAGTCTATGGAAAGAAAGGAAAAACACTTTTCCTATGTACAGCGGATGGGATACAGATCGGGGAGACACAACCTGTTATTGAGAAACCCATTGTGGCCCTTGATGGAAAGATTGCTTCGCATATCGATGACAATGGGAACCTCATAGTGGTGAATCAAAAGACAAAAGAACAGACTGTCGTCAAAAGCTCATTTGAAGCCTCTTCCAAACTGGTATTCAGCATTAGCGACATTCATCATGGAAAACTATATGGAAGCAGTATGAAACCGGGCAATATGTTTTCGTATGACCTGAAAACGGGAGCATTGACTAATATGGGGCGTATTGCCCGTGGCGGTGTGCAGATATACGACCTACTCTCCTATGGCAAGGGGTTGTTTACCAGCAGTTACACGGGCGGTTATATCGAATATTTCGAACCGAACCGTCCAAAATCTGCTAACAATCCACGTCTACTGGTACAACTGCATGGGCGAGACAAACAAGAGCGGCCTGTACAACTTGTCTCGGCATCTGACGGGAAGATATATTCACCAACAGCCCCGATCAAAGGATATCTGGGCGGTACATTGGTGCAGATCGATCCGGTTGCCCTAAAAACAGTGACCTTCAAGGATCTCATACCCAAGCAAAGCTATACTTCCGTGACGGCCGTTCCGGAGACCGACGAGATATTTGTCACCTCTTCTATTCGTGGTGGAACAAGTGCAAAGCCGACTGAAAAGGAAGCATGGGTCTTCCTATGGGATACCAAAACACAAAAAATATCCCATAAACTCCAACCTATTCCGGGCGCGACAACGTACACCACCGCGGTACGGGCTCCCAATGGTAATATCTATGGTTTCTCGGGCAATAATAAGTTTTATGTCTTTAATCCGGTAAAACGTGAAACCGTATGTCTCGGTGAAGTAGAAGGATCAGACGCATCGGGTCGCAGCAGGGTAATATTGAGTGAATCTGTAGGTTCTGACGGACTACTCTACGGCATAGACAATATAAGTGGAAACCTCCTTGCTATCAATCCTGCTGACCATAGCGTCCATATATTAGCACAGCACAATTCTCTCCGAGGAGCCCGCTTTGCGAAGGTTCAAAGTGATGGATACCTATATTATCCGACTGGCCCATCGCTGATGCGTGTCCGAGTTATACATTAAAGGTCTATGCGTATTACATACAATCTTAATATTAATCCATTTAAAACAAAAAAACATGAAAAAATCACTTTTAATTGCAGCTATTTCGATGTTTCTATCATTTGGCCTGAACGCACAAACAAAACCAAAAGGTATATTCTTACACCATAAAGCGGTGATGGATGAATTGAACATGACTCCCGAACAACGTACAAAAATCGTGGAAATCAGAAAAGCGACAGATGTCAAATCTATCGTGGATGATACAACATTGAGTGAAAGCGAAAAGAAAAAAGCAAAAATAGAAATGTACCGTAAGCGTACACAAGAACAAAATGCCGTCCTGACACCAGAACAACTGGCAAAACTAAAGAAAATGAAGGCCGAAGCAAAGAAGGGAAATTAAAGTAATGCTAAGCAGGGAGAAACCACCTTGAATTGATTCATAGACCACCACTCAAACAAAACATGAAAAGTATCGTCATCAGTTTAGCCTTGATCATCGTAGGTTTTCCTCTTTTTGCGAAAGAGTATTCTATTCATTCTGCCGAAGAGTTGAATACAATTCATCTAGCTGCTGGTGATATAGTCTTGTTGAAAGGCGAAACGTGGCAAGACCAAAAGCTTGTATTCAAAGGACAAGGAACAGAGACATCTCCTATCCTATTGACTGTAGAAAATCCAGGAGAAACAATATTGACCGGAAGCTCTAGTTTAATCATCGAAGGATCCTGGTTGATCGTAGATGGATTACTCTTTAAAAATGGCTATACATTAAAAGAAAATGTTATATCATTTTCAGCGAAATCTAACAACTGTAGACTGACAAATTGCGCTATCGTGAATTACAATAATCCTGATAAAGCAGTAAGAAACAGCTGGATCGTCCTCTATGGCACGAAAAACCGAGTCGACCATTGCTATATCGAAGGCAAAACTCACCTCGGTACAACCATCGGAGTCTATGTTTCGGATCAACCTAATTACCATCGGATCGACCACAACTATTTTGCCAATCGGCCCCCTCTCGGGAGAAATGGAGGTGAGACGATTCGAATGGGAACCGACAAATGGTCGATGCACGACTCCTTTACCCTGGTTGAAGAAAATGTATTTGTTAACTGTGACGGTGAAATAGAAATCATCTCCAACAAATCCACCAATAATACGATCCGTAACAACTTGTTCTATGAAAGCAAAGGAATGGTAACCCTAAGACACGGCAACAAAGCAAATGTTTATGGAAACTATTTCATTGGAAATCAAAAAGAAAGGACAGGCGGGATCCGAATAATCGGCGAAGATCACAAGATAACTAACAATTACTTTCATGGACTCACCGGTGTGGGGTTGAACGCCACCATAACATTTATGAATGCATGGGAAAATCCGCCCTTACACGGATATTGGCAAATAAAAAACACCGAAGTCCGAGGGAATACGATAGTGGATTGCGCAGAGCCGATTGTCATAGGTTCTGGTAAAAATGAAAAAACGGTGTTGCCCCCATGGAATAATTTAATCGCCGACAACATTGTCGTGTCGGCAAAAGATACAGCAATTACGTGGACAGAAGCCAAGGCGAAAAATCCAGAAAATATCAAATTTGAGAATAATGTATTTTTTAATGTAAAGCGACCGCAAAATGAACCTTATCCTACAGGTGTACGGATCGAAGACCCCAAATTAAAACGGGATACCTATGGCGTCATGGAAAGGACAAAAGAAACCACAAAAGGAACGGGATTCGAAGCCGAGACCAGTATTCAAGCTTCACTATTCAACGCAAAAGATATTGGTCCCCATTGGTTGACGCTGAAAAGAGATTTTCGCATAAAATAATAGTGATAAATACTTCAAATATAATTGGACTATAATGAAAAAACAACTTATCATAGACACACCAGATCTGCAACGGATGCCAAGAGCTTTGTGGCTAACTACCTTACTGGTGCTTTCCATCACGTTAGTGGTATCTGGGCAATCGACGACCAACGCCCTTGATCGGGAATTAAAAATTCTGCGAAACCTAAGGTATGGCGATAAACCACCCGTCCCCTATGATTCCGATACGTCTAGTGACCGCACCCTTGATCTGTATCTACCTCTGCATACCACTAAGAAAAAGGTCCCTGTCTTCCTGTACATACATGGGGGTGGCTTCTCCGGTGGTGATAAGTCTGCGCTTTCTGGCCTTTTACGTAAGTTGGCGGACAGGGGGTTTGCCGTAATGTCGGTCAACTATAGACTTTATCTCAAACACCATAAGACCTCAGGAGCCAGCGCTCGGGCTAATATGAGTAAGGGACTCCGGGCAAATGGCAAATTTCATCCCGCCATGCAAGAAGCCGTACAGACCGCTACAGAAGATATTATCCAAGTGCTGAGCTGGATAAAAGAAAAATCAGGCGAATACCCTTTTGACCTAAAGCGAGTCGCAATCGGCGGTGGGTCGGCGGGTGCAATGGCCGCATTGCATGTAGCTTATGCATCCGGACAAAGGATAGTGCCTATTCGAGCAGTCGTTAATTTCTGGGGCGGATTACAAGATGCATCCATCATCCAAAAGCCAGCTCCTCCTTTGCTGACCTTTCATGGGGAGAAAGACGACTTGATACATGTGGATTATGCTTATGCACTGGATCGTCAAATGAAAAAGATTGGAGCAGTCTCCGAGACACATATTATCAAAGATAAAGGGCACGCTATATACAAAATCATCGAAGCCGAATACGTAGATACCATTGTCAATTTTTTAAACTAATTTTTTTACATAATTCAAATTCATCATGAAAAAATCACTTTTATTAGCAGGATTGTTATTCGCAATTTCATTGACTGTCAGTGCACAGCAAAAAAAAAGCACGGTATTTTTACATAAGATAGCGACCATGAACGAAATTGGCCTAAATGAAGAACAACAGGCGAAAATCACCAATTTGACACAACAGTCATTTAAAGACATCGCAAAAATCAGAAAAAACACCGATCTGTCCGATTCGGAGAAAAAATCTGCAATCTCGAAGGTCTACAGAAAAAGACAGAAAGATTACGAAGCCGCATTGACGGCGGAGCAGCTAAAAAAATACAATGACTTAAAAGAAGCGGCAAAAAACCAATAGGGATATAAATATATTACTCCATAAAAAAGAACTATGAGAAATTATCTAAGTAAATTTTTGCAACTGACGGCTGTTATTATATTTTTAACGCTTAATAATGTGTATGCCCAGAAAGACAAAACAACCGTGTCATTTAAGACCAGTGTGCAATATGGCAAACAGTCGAATAACCTGTCTATATGGGTATCATCCGATTTTAACGGAGATTATACGTTAGAATCAATTAAATCGGCAACATGGGAAGACATCACGAAGAAGGTGAATTTTGCTACGGATAAAGTACCTGTTGAATCCGGAGAAATAGATGTTTCCAAAAACAAGTTGGTTAACAAACCCCTCTACATTGCTTTTAAATATATCGGGCAAGCGTCTGCAAGGCCAGCACAGCGGGGCTGGGGTGTATCCAATGTGGTTGTCAATAACAATGGGAAATCCAAAACCATCGCTATCAAGGACTTTCAAATTATTAATAACAAAGATAACCATGAAGGGACAACATGGATAAAAGGAGCAGACACCATGAGATTCCGTTCCAATCAATCTGTTAAAGCGTCAGAAAGCTGGGCTATTGCCAAAATTATAGAATAGTAAATATATGGTAGCCCCTAATAACCGGGCTGCCGTATATTTTTCGGACGGCATAAATCTACAACAGTATCTCTATATTAAAAATGAAATCAACAATTAAACTGGTTCTTGCGTTTATACTCGCAAACATCCAATATCCAATACGTGCCCAAGTCGCTACAGCAGGAATAGATGTAGAAGATCTTAGAACCGTCGAAGCCAGAGGTCTGGACTTTTCGATAACGCTTGATAAAAGCGACTGGCTATATACCGTAGGAGAACCAACGGAATTCACCATAAAGTTATTTGTAGACGGCAAGCCAATAGAGGCTGCTAATCTATCGTATACGATTGGCCCTGAAAAAATGCCTCCTGTCAAGAGAGGCACAATCGCCATCACCGATGGATATGCCAAGCTGTCCGGTGGAACAATGCATGAAGCAGGTTTCTTGCGATGTGAAGTATCGGCAAATATCAATGGAAAAGTACAGAAAGCAGCAGCGACCGCAGCTTTTGATCCCGAAAAAATCAAGCCCACAGCAACAATGCCTGCGGATTTTGAACAATATTGGGCAGCAGCTATCAACGATGCAAGAAGCATTCCCTTGGATTATAAACTCACACCTATCCCCAAAAAAAGCAACGACCTGGTAGATGTGTATCAAGCAGAGTATCACTTTCTGAACAATGGCATCCAAAAGTTTTACGGTGTGCTTAGTGTTCCCAAAAAAGAAGGGAAATATCCCGCGATCATACGTTTTCCCGGAGCAGGGTATGCACCACTTGGCGGAGATCAAACGACTGCCGCCAAAGGCTTCATTACATTAGATATCTATATACATGGCAGACCCGTGACAATGGATAGATCGTACTATGAAGATTTGCAACACAATGAATTGAAAGAGTATCGCACTCAAGGTATCACAAACAAAGACTCTTACTATTATAAGAACGTTATTTTAGGATGTGTCCGATCGGTAGATCTTATCTATTCGCTGCCTCAATTTGACCGCAAGAATATTGGTGGTTGGGGTTCCAGTCAAGGCGGCGCACTGTCTATCATCACGACATCACTGGAAAACAGAATCAACTACCTTGTTGCCCTTTGCCCAGCGATGTGTGACCACACCGGATATTTGAGTAACAGGGCCGGAGGATGGCCCCATGTCTTTGCTAAGCCGGCGTTCTACCAAGACCATAAAGATCAAATCATGAATACCGTATCCTACTATGATGTGGTCAACTTTGCAAGACGTCTAAGGGTACCGGGGTTCTTTTCTTGGGGTTTCAATGATAGGGTCACGCCGCCCACCTCGATTTATGCGGCTTACAATACTATACAGTCCCCAAAGCAGGTCTCCATCATACGCGATGGCGAACACAAGATCTACCCGGAACAGAAAAAAGTTACCTACGCTTGGCTGATCGAAAAGCTGAAACAGCAAGCGACCGATAACTAAAAACAAGATCAAAACATACAATAGAGTATATGAAACGATTGGAAAATAATCTGAAATCCCTTTTAAAAGAGGGCACGGTGATTCCTGCCCACCCGTTGTGCCTCGACGAAAACCGTCAATTTGATGAGGAGAACCAGCGATTGCTCACGCAATATTATCTCCAGAGCGGAGCTGGCGGAATCGCCGTAGGCGTGCATTCCACTCAATTTGAGATACGCCGTCCCGAACACAATCTTTTGGAAACAGTACTTCGAGTCTCGGCCGACGAGGTAGAACAATCTGAACTCTCCCGCCCTTTTGTTAAGATTGCCGGAATATGCGGACCCGTTGAGCAAGCGATCGATGAAGCACATCTTGCGGTAAGTCTGGGTTACGATATGGGATTGCTCAGCATGGGAGGGCTGCAGGGATTAACGGAAGAACAGATCTTAAACCGCACCCGAGAAGTTGCAAAAATCATCCCGGTATTCGGCTTTTATCTACAACCCTCTGTAGGCGGTAGGATATTTACTTATGATTTTTGGTCAAAGTTTGTCGAGATAGACAATGTAGAAGCTATAAAATGTGCCCCTTTCAACCGATACCAAACGCTGGACGTTGTACGTGCTCTTGCTTATTCTTCCAAGCGAGACCAGATCGCTTTATATACCGGAAATGACGATACCATTGTGCAAGATCTTTTATCCATTTATCGATTCAATGTCCAAGGAGAAGAGGTCGAGATCGAGTTTAGTGGCGGTTTATTGGGACACTGGGCCGTTTGGACTAGCCGAGCAGTAGAACTTTTGGACAAGGTGAGAGCTTATAAAAACAACCCAAATCCAGAACTTTGGAGAGCATTGCAAATATTATCCAATCAGACTACCGATGCCAATGCGGTATTGTTTGATGCAGCAAACAGTTTTCAAGGCTGTATCCCAGGTATACATGAAGCATTGCGGCGACAGGGATTGATGAAAAACATCTTATGCCTCAACCCAAATGAAATATTATCGACGGGTCAGTATGATGAACTATCGCGGATACATAAAGCATACCCGGAGCTGACGGATAATGAATTTGTACAGGGCTTTCTTGCCATAGCCCAAGGCAGGCAAGCCGTTGGTTAACCATCTGAGGGTCAAGTATTTTTCCTAAACTTTCCAAATACACCTAACGGAAGTTTAGGACCCGCGGTAGCTTGTAGGTACAGCTCACCGACCTCGAGATTTTCGACCTGCGAAAAAGCGGTTTTGATCAGATTTTCGACGATAACCGATGAGAAGCCTAGAGAATAGGTATTGAGGATCAAAAAATGTTCCTTTGGGTCGAGGAGCTGGACAACATCTTGCATCATTTCCATGATATGATCTTCGAGCTTCCATTTCTCGCCTTTCGGACCATGCCCATACGCAGGGGGATCCAAGATGATACCATGATATCTGTTACCACGTTTGAGTTCACGTTTGACAAACTTCAACGCATCTTCAACCACCCACCGGATGTTGTCCAACCCGGACAGCTCCTGGTTTTCGTTGGCCCAGGTCACTACCTGCTTGATCGAATCGACATGAGTAGTATCAGCACCTGCCGCTTTGGCGATCAGGGAAGCCCCACCAGTATAAGCAAATAAGTTAAGTACTTTGGGATTCGGAGTTTTAAAAGATCGGACGGATTCAGAAATATAGTCCCAATTGACTGCTTGCTCCGGAAAAATACCGACATGCTTAAACGAAGTCAGTCCCAACCGGAACTTAATCGCTACGTCCTTGTTTTTGTATGTAATATGCCAGCGATCGGTCGTTTTCGGATTCTTTTTGAGCCAGTCGCCACTGGTAGCTGATCTACCCCGGAATTTGATGTGGTAACGTTTGTTCCATTCCGCATCGCCAAGTGCTTTCGGCCATACGGCCTGCGGTTCCGGACGAATCAAAATCAGGTCACCAAACCGTTCTAATTTTTCAAAATCACCACAGTCGATGAGTTCGTAGTCTTTCCAGTGCTGCGGTGTGAGTAGCTGTATATTCGTTTCCGTCGACAAAATATCCTTTTTTGCAAAGGTAGGCAAAATCGACAGCACTTAATACACAAATTTACGGATCACATCGCTATGGAGATTGATCTTACTTAATCACTTCCCGCGCGGCTTTCATTAAGGGACTCGCAAATACAAAATCATTCAGTTCCTTGGTATCGGAACGTAAGATATCATCTTTGGTGCCCTCCCAGAATTTTTGACCCTGATATAAAAACATAATATAATCACCGATACCCATGACCGAATTCATATCGTGTGTCACGACGATCGTCGTACATTGAAATTCGTCTGTTAAATCCTGCACCAACTCATCGATTAAAATCGCCGTTGCCGGATCTAGCCCTGAATTGGGTTCATCACAAAAAAGATACTTGGGGTTCATACTGATCGCACGGGCAATCCCTACTCTTTTCTTCATCCCTCCCGATAACTCAGCGGGATATAGCTTATTGGTTTTGGTAAGATTAACGCGTTCCAAACAGAAGTTTGCACGCTCGATTTTTTCCTTTCTGCTCATGTCGGAAAACATATCCAAGGTAAAGATGATGTTCTGCTCAACGGTCATGGAATCAAACAAAGCCGAGTTTTGAAACAACATCCCTATTTCTTTACGTATAGGCACCTTCTCTTCAAAATCCATTTTTGTAAATTCCTGGTCATCAAAAAATACCCGACCCTGATCGGGTTTATGTAACCCGACGATACATTTCAGCAAGGTACTTTTCCCCGAACCCGACCCACCGATGATCAAACTGACTCTGCCCGGCTCAAAAACAGCATCAATTCCCTCTAACACCTTGTTATCGCCAAACGATTTATGTATATCCTGAACTTCTATCATCTTCTAATTCTTATAACATCAATGCTGTGATCAGATAGTCACTAGCCAAAATAACGATACATCCAACGACTACCGCCTTAGTCCCCGCTTGTCCGACTTCCAATGCACCGCCTCTAACAAAAAAGCCTTTATATGCCGGAACAGAGGTAATAATAAAACCATACACAAATGCCTTGACCATGGCTACAGCAACCGTAAAACCGTTAAACGATTCACGAATTCCCATAATATAATCGCTGGAGCTCACAGCTCCGGTCAAAGAACCGCCAAATAAACCACCTATCAATGCACAAAATATGGCTATCGTCACTAAGACGGGTACCATGATTACTCCTGCAATTATTTTGGGCAAGATGAGATAGCCAGCTGCATTGATACCCATAATCTCCAGTGCATCAATTTGCTCGGTAACACGCATGGACCCGATTTGCGAGGATATCGAAGACCCTACCTTCCCCATCAACACTAACGCCGATATCGTCGGTCCCAATTCCAAAATATTCGAATCCCGGTTGATCTGCCCGATTACAGAATTGGGGATGAGGTCCGATACCAATTGAAAGGCAATCTGCATGGTCATTACTGCTCCAATGAATGTCGAGATAATAATAATTAGGCCAACCGACCCCACACCTATCTCGTTCATTTCATGAAGGATTTCCCGCCAATAGATCTTCCACTTTTCTGGTTTTTTAAAGATCTTTTTTAATAGCAGGATGTATTCGCCAAAATGGAAAAAAAACATATATTATCTTCTTCTTGTTATGCTAAAATACATATTTATATGAGAGCTTGTTTAAAAATTTATCTAATAATTTGTTTTGAAGAAAAACATACTCACCGTCTATAACGGGTTATTGATCGATTTATACCTATAAACGGCCTAATTTCTTTAAATAATTAAAAGCAAGGTCCGTAGCTTTACACAATAAATGGTATATTTCGTCCAGATATTGCTCAATTGAATACAGCATGAATAAAAAAGTCGGCACAGGCATTTGGTTTATTTTCTTCGGGATTATCATCCTGCTCGATAACTTCGATGTCATCGATTTTAATTTTTATGCCCTCTTGGATTATTGGCCACTGATTATCATCGCTGTGGGGATCCATATTTTATTGCAGAACAGGCGAAATGGACCGATGTGGTCTGCGCTTGTTAGTCTCTGCATGTGCATTTTTTTATTATATATCGGCCTCACCTCGACAAAACGCTTCAATCTACCGATCTTCACATCGAACAATTCCGCACAAGACAGCACGTTAAAGGATACCGTGACGTTGGCGTTTCCACCTAACGTTAACGCAGCAACGTTGACTTTCGACCTCGGTGCGGCGGCATTAGTACTGGATAGTCTGCCTTCCAAAGACCTTATCCAGGCTAGCTCTCCTAATGGCAATGGAGGATTGAAGGTCGAAAATAACTTAAAAGGAGATAGAAGCTATATCGAAATAACAGGAGTTACACAGAAAGCAAGCACCCATCAAAATAGTATTCATCTGGCCTTAAATACCGCACCTATCTGGAGCCTGAAATTCAATATGGGCGCAGCAAGTTTTACGGGTCACCTTGCCCCTTATAAATTCACAGACCTTGAGATCAACGCCGGTGTGACTTCTTTAACGCTACACCTCGGCATGCCTCGGCTCTCCCTATCGACTATCGAAATCAATACAGCAGCATCTTCCTGCACGATCAATCTACCCAAAACTGCGGCATGTCAAATCGAACATGATAGTATGCTTTCCAGCCAGACGCTGGAAGGGTTCGTTAAAGAGGATAATACCTATAAGACAGAAAACTATGATCAGGCAACAAATAAATACCTATTGAAGATAAAAGGTGCTGCTAATTCTATTGCAATTCATAGGATATAAATACCTAACTTTGTGCCTGTATGGAGGCCAACAAACTCAGTTATACACGTTTCAAGACACGTGTCGTCCACATCGGAGACATCCCTATGGGAGGGGACTATCCTATCCGTATCCAAAGCATGACGACTGTCGACACGATGGACACCCGGGGATCTGTCGAACAGACCATCCGTATGGTAGAAGCGGGATGTGAATACGTACGCATCACAGCACCCAGCATCAAAGAAGCGGAAAACCTCGCGAATATAAAAAGAGAACTTCGATCCCGCGGGTATCAAGTCCCATTAGTTGCTGATATACATTTTACCCCTAACGCAGCCGAAGTGGCAGCCCGTATCGTGGAAAAAGTACGGGTTAATCCGGGCAACTATGCCGACAAGAAAAAGTTTGATCAAATCGACTACACCGACGCTGCTTATCAAAGTGAACTGGAACGCATCTATAAAAAATTTGCTCCACTGGTACACATTTGTAAAGAATACGGCACAGCCATGCGCATAGGTACCAACCATGGTTCATTGTCCGATCGTATCATGAGCCGATATGGTGACACGCCCGAAGGTATGGTAGAGTCGGCTATGGAATTTATCCGCATTTGCGAGGATCTGAATTATTATGATCTGGTGGTCTCGATGAAATCCTCCAATCCACAGGTCATGGTACAGGCCTATCGGCTTTTAGTTGATAGAATGATTGCCGAGCAGATGAATTATCCCCTGCACTTGGGGGTTACGGAAGCCGGCGACGGTGAAGATGGCCGAATTAAATCGGCTGTAGGTATAGGTACCCTGCTGGAGGATGGTTTAGGTGACACCATACGGGTTTCACTTACGGAAGAACCCGAATATGAGGCTCCCGTCGCGATAGCTTTGGCCAATCGCTATAAAAACCGTGCACAGGAATCCGCACAAGACAGTCCCATTTTGGTCTTTTCGGACGATACCCAGACGAAGCCCTATATATCACGTGAAGTCAACACATTCGTTGGAGGCTCGCTGGTTCCACGTGTCATTGCCGATATTTCGGCAGCTAATTTGAAAGATCCATTTATACTGTCCGGTGTCGGCTACAAATACGACCCAATAAACGACAAATACCACATGGGCGATCAATCGGTCGATTTCGTATATCTGGCCGATAAATTACCATCCTTTACCATGCCCGGGAACCTGAAGCAACTGTACGACTATCCTACCTGGTTGGGCTTGACAGAGCGCGCCAATATTCACCCGCTTTATCAATTGGCGGAATTCAACCGGGCAACGCTGAAGGATCCCGTATTGAATATGATCCACATATCCAATGATCTTCTTCAAAGCGAAGATTTTCAATTGCTGCAAAATGATCCAACTATCGTTTTTGTGCTGGAAACTGAGCATGCGCATGGCATGGCAGATCAACGGCAGTTTTTTGCCAATATACAGGTCATCGGTCTCGACAATCCCATCATCATCAAAAGAACCTATAAGGTGGACGACTTTTCGGGCCCCATCGGCAATATCATGGATCCCGAAGAGCCGGTTTCCAAATTACAGGTATATGCCGCTACCGATGTGGGGGCACTGCTGATTGACGGTTTGGGTTCGGGAATATGGGTCGACGCTCCGGCCATAGCAATGGATAAGATTACGTCGCTTTCCTTTGGCATCCTGCAAGCTACGCGCTCGCGTATATCAAAAACCGAATATATATCCTGTCCAAGCTGTGGCCGGACCTTGTTTGATCTCCAGGAGACTACCCAGATGATCCGTAGCCGCACCAACCATCTCAAAGGTCTTAAAATCGGTATCATGGGCTGTATTGTCAACGGCCCCGGTGAAATGGCGGATGCAGACTATGGTTACGTGGGTGCAGGACCCGATAAAATTACACTCTATCGCGGCAAAGAAGTCGTCAAACGAAATGTCTCTTCCCGCAATGCATTAGATGAACTGATTGAGATCATCAAAAGTGATGGGAGATGGACTGAGGAAGAAAATGTTACTTAAATTTAAATAAGCGGCGCTGTATTCGGAATCGTAGGTAGGTATAATAACAGACGGCTATTAACGCTCCTGTCGCCCCCATCATATACAATGTATTCTTAATCCCTATGCTATCAGCCACCCCTCCTATCAACAAACTTCCGATAGGGAATATGCCCTGAAAGGCCATGACGTAATACGACATGATACGCGCTCTATAAGCCGTAACAGCATGCGTCTGTATATAGGTATTGATACTGGAATTCTGCATCATCATCGCGAAGGAAACAGCGCCCGTAAAAAATAAGGCCGAGGGTAAATAATGGGCATAGGCCAACAACAGTAGGGAAGCTCCCATCATAAAGGCAGAAAACATCACCCTATAGCGTAGGTTTTCACCCGATTTGAGTCTGGCCATATTGATCGCACCTATCATCGCCCCAAAACCAGCGATACTTTCAAACCAGGAAAAAATCGTCTCATCGCCATGAAACAGATCCTTGGCCACTGCCGGTAGCAGTGAGGTATAGGGTATGACAAATAAGCTCGAACAGGTCATGATGATAATCAAGGAAGCGATATGAGGCGAGCGCTTTAAATAGTTAAACCCGTCGACCAGACCTTGCCAATTTGACGAATCACGGGAGTACACGGGAGCAATTTCTACTACTTTCATCATGGACAGTGTCATTAATACCGGAACGAAGCTCAAAAAATTGATCATAAAACAAGCCTGCTCGCCGTATAGGCTTAGCAGAACTCCCCCAATAGCAGGGCCGACCATCCGCGCAGCATTAAATACCGAAGAATTCAATGCTATAGCATTGGGGAGATCTTTTTTATGGTCAACTAAGGAGACCAACAGCGCTTGCCGAGCGACAACATCAAAGGCATTGATGACACCTTGTGCGAAACCAAGTACGCACAACCACAGTACGGATGCCCATCCCAGATACACCACCAAAGACAATACACCCGCCTGTAGCATAAGCAATATCTGCGTCATCACAACAAGCCGGTACTTGGACCGCCTGTCGACCACACTGCCGATAAAAGGCGAAAGTACCAGTGACGGCAATAGCGAGATAAACGAGACAAAGCCGAGGAGAAAGACAGAGTCAGTCAGCCGATATACCAGCCAGCTGATAGCAATACGTTGCATCCAGGTTCCCAATAGGGAAATCGATTGCCCAATCGTGTGCAACCGAAAATTAGGATATTGAAGCGACCTGAATAGTTCCATAGTATACAGCCCACTACTTCTGTTGAATTAGCGGGCCTCAAAGCTAAATAGTTCTGAATAAAACACTATCTTTGCAACAACAAAAGTTTCACATAGTTTTAATTTATTTACAATCAACAAACTTAAACATGAAGTTTTTTATAGACACGGCTAATCTGGCACAGATTAAAGAAGCCCAGGATTTGGGTGTCTTGGATGGGGTGACAACCAATCCAAGTCTCATGGCAAAAGAGGGTATCACCGGTGAAGAGAATATTATCAACCATTACAAAGCCATCTGTGCCATTGTAGATGGCGATGTCAGTGCTGAAGTGATCAGTACGGATTATGAAACCATGATCAAAGAAGGAGAAGCACTCGCTGCATTGGATTCCAAGATTGTCGTGAAGGTCCCTATGATCAAAGATGGCGTAAAGGCCATAAAATATTTTAGCAAAAAGGGTATCAAAACAAATTGTACCTTAGTGTTTTCGGCCGGACAAGCTTTACTTGCTGCTAAAGCAGGTGCTACTTATGTATCTCCTTTCATTGGTAGGTTAGATGATATATCGGTAGATGGCTTAGCATTAATCGAAGAGATTCGTCTGATTTATGACAACTATGATTTCGACACTCAAATATTAGCTGCATCGGTACGTCATAGCGCACATCTATTGGGCTGTGCAAAGATTGGCGCAGATGTCATGACAGGTCCATTGTCTGTGATAACTGCCCTATTGAAACACCCATTGACCGATAGCGGATTGGCACAGTTCCTCGCAGACCACGCCAAAGCTGCGGGAAAATAAGTATACGATAATACATTTCTTTACGCCTCTTCTGTTAAAAGGAAGAGGCTTTTTTTTACCCTTATTTTTTTGTAATTTTATCCATTATGAAGCCTTCAGACAAAGTTGAAAACCATGCCGAAATCCGTCAAGATTTCAAGCAGCTTTTACGCTCCAACCAGTTAAGAGTTACGCAACCCCGGCTTCGTGTTTTGGAAATTATCGACACCAAGAAATCCGCTATATCCCAACCCGATCTGGAGAAGATTTTAGGTGGTGAAATTGACCGTGTAACCTTGTACCGTATTCTCGCAAGCTTCGAGGAAAAGGGAATACTGCATAAGGTTTTTGACCTCAACGGAACCGCAACTTATGCGATCTGTTCGACGGCGTGCACCGCAAACCACCACCACGACCAGCATGTACATTTCATCTGTTCTATCTGTAATAGCGTCTTTTGTTTGAATGAAATTTCACTCCCGAAAGTTCAAATTCCTGCTAACTTCTCCTTGCATACGATAGCCATTAATGCTGTCGGAATTTGTGACAAATGTCAAGGAAAATAATCTTTTTATATCTTATCATAATTTATAAAATAAACAATTATTATACTGTAATATAGCATGTTATATGCTGTAAAATATATAAAAAGTATATATAAATAAAGTTATACATTCTTACCAATACACGTGACATTAAATATAAAACACTGTAATACAATAATTTACATTAATCATGTTTTATTCATAAACAACACATACATTTGATAAACAGAAAATTAACACATATAAAATATACTAAACATTTATATTATAAATCCTATCTTCTCCCCTATTACTTTCCGATAATGATTAGTATATTTACCTTGAATTATCGCACACGCAGTCATCTCGTCGCGGTCATGAAAGACAAGCAATAGTCAAAAAAAAGACAAACACATGAAATCAAAAAAAAACAATCCCTATAAAGAAGTTCTCACCCAATTGGTCCTCGGCGTATTTGAAAAAGCCAACAACCAACTTTTGAATTACAAGCAAGTTTCTTCCAAACTAAACCTATTTGATTCGGAGTCCAAGGAAGCCATTGCAGACATCCTCGAAAACGGCACCCAGTCCGGTCTTTTCGCACAGCCGGAAAGAGGTCGTTTTAAGCTTAAACAATTACAAGTTTATATCACCGGAACAGTGGATATGACAGCCGATGGATCGGCGTATATCGTACCCGAAGACGAACTCGAAAACGACATCTATATCGCCCCCAGAAAACTGCGGCAGGCCTTGCATGGTGACACCGTCAAGGTCCATGTTTACGACCGCAAGAAAGGCAACAAAAGAGAGGGCGAAGTGGTTGAAATATTACAACGCGCGAAGACTGATTTCACAGGCACTATTGACATTTCAAAAAGTTATGCTTTCTTCCTCGCCGATGACCGGAAAATGCTACATGACATTTTCGTTCCGCTGGATAATCTGAATGGCGCAAAGGACGGTGAAAAGGTTGTCGTCACGATTATCGAGTGGCCAAAGAATGCAAAAAACCCCATCGGTCGGGTAAAAAGTATATTGGGAAAAAAGGGCGAGAACAATACAGAGATGAATGCCATTCTGGCGGATTACGGCTTTCCACTACAATTTCCGAAGGAAGTTGAAGAGGCTGCTTCGGCTATCCCCGAAAAAATTCCGCAAACCGAAATCCAGAAACGTCGTGATTTCCGAGACACCTTGACCTTCACCATAGACCCCGTCGATGCCAAGGATTTTGATGATGCCATTTCTTTTAAGAAATTGGACAATGGTCATTACGAAATAGGCGTTCATATTGCCGATGTCTCTTATTACGTCCAACCGGACAGCGTGCTCGACAAAGAGGCATTCGAACGGGGTACGTCTGTGTATCTCGTCGATCGGGTGATACCGATGCTCCCAGAGCGCCTTTCCAACAACCTGTGTTCCCTGCGGCCTCATGAGGAACGGCTTTGTTTCTCGGCTGTATTTGAAATGGATGATGCAGCCAATGTTATGGATCAATGGTACGGACGGACCATCATTTATTCCGACAGGCGCTTTACCTATGAAGAAGCACAAGAAATCATTGAGACCAAAACGGGCGACCATGCGGAAGAAATTTTAAAATTGAATGATCTGGCACAAATCCTCAAAGAGCGGCGCTTTAAGAACGGGGCGATAAGCTTTGAGACAGAAGAAGTAAAATTTGTATTGGGCGAACAAGGAAAACCATTGGGCGTCTATACGAAAATACGCAAGGATGCGCACAAACTTATTGAAGACTTCATGCTTCTGGCCAACCGTAAAGTTGCGGAATATATCGGAAAACAAGGGAAAGGTAAAAATAAGCTGGGCTTCGTCTATCGTTTTCATGATGTACCGAATCCCGAAACCTTGACGAACTTCTCGCAATTCGCATCACGCTTTGGGCATCGCCTTGTTATCAAATCAGACAAAGAAACCGCCAAATCGCTGAATTCACTCATGAATAAAATTGAGGGCAGCAAAGAGCAAAATTTACTAACATCCCTTGCAGTACGATCCATGGCAAAAGCGATATACACCACCAAGCATTCGTCTCACTATGGACTAGCCTTTGATTATTATACCCACTTCACCTCCCCTATCCGCCGGTACCCGGACGTCATGGTACATCGGCTGTTACAGTTTTATTTAGAAGGTGGGGCAAAAGTCAATATCGAACATTACGAAAAGCTTGCTGAACACGCCTCGCAAATGGAGAAAAAGGCAGCAGAGGCGGAAAGAGCTTCCATTAAATACAAGCAAGCCGAGTTCCTGCAGGATCAGATCGGTGTAGAATACACCGGCATTGTCTCCGGAGTAACGGAGTGGGGTATGTACGTTGAAATCGCCGACAACAAATGTGAAGGAATGGTGCGTTTGCGGGACATCACCGACGATTTCTATACGCTGGATGAAAAGAACTATGCCATCATTGGCCAGCGGAAGAAAAAAGTATATCAGCTGGGCGATGAAGTGCAGATCAAAGTCAAAAAGGTAGATCTCGAGAAGCGGCAGATCGACTTTACATTATTGGGGTAGGATTTAGTCATTTTTAACACTTATGAGGACGGTATGAAACGTATATTTGCAGACGTAACACAAAATTAATATGCACAAGTCAAATCTCTTTACGGCGCTTTTAGCTATCAGCATCCTGCCCTTATTCGGTTTTGCACAAGACAAAAAAGATACTCCCCCTGCCAATTGGTATAATCTGGATTATGCCACCGATGGTATTATGGGAATCAGCACGGAGAGAGCCTACAACCTGTTAGCGGGCCGTAAGTCCTCCCCTGTTATTGTGGCTGTAATCGACGGAGGGGTTGATGTGGAGCATGAAGACCTCAAAAAAGTCGTCTGGACCAACAAAAAAGACGACAATGATAACGGAAAAGACGACGATGGAAACGGCTATATCGACGACAAATACGGGTGGAACTTTATCGGCAATGCGAATGGTGAAAATGTAAACTACGATAACCTTGAGGTCACACGTTTGATTGCCAAATACGAACCAAAATATATTTCTGTCCTTCCAAGCACGCCTCTTTCCGAAGCAGAACGCCGTGAATTTGTCGCCTATCAGAAAATGGTCTCGGATTATACCTCGAAAATGGATGAAGCCCAATTCGGAGATTTAAATTACGGGCGCCTGAAACAAGAGGTCGACAACATAGTCACCAAAATCGGAAAGACACCTAAAGATATCACCAAAGAGGATCTTGATCAATTTTCTGCCGAAAATGACCGCCAAAAACTGGCGCTGAAGGTTGCAAAAAAGGAAATTGACGATGATAAGTCATTCGAAAAATTCTACGAGGAATTAAAAGAAGCAGTTGAATACTACCACAATCAAGTCAACTATCATTTGAACAAACAATACGATCCCCGTCCTATTGTAGGTGACAATTATGAGGATGCCACCGAGCGGTATTACGGCAATAACGACGTTAAAGGTCCCGATGCCGATCACGGCACCCATGTGGCCGGAATTATCGGTGCTCAACGGAACAATAATATCGGAATCAACGGAATTGCCGACAATGTGCAGATCATGGCCGTGCGCGTGGTTCCTAATGGTGACGAGCGGGACAAAGATGTGGCAAATGGAATTCGCTACGCGGTAGACAATGGCGCAAAGATCATCAATATGAGCTTCGGCAAGGGTTACGTTTACAATAAAAAAGCGGTCGATGACGCGATAAAATATGCTATGGAAAAAGATGTACTTTTGGTACATGCAGCAGGTAACGACGGCAAAAACATAGACATTACCCCCAACTATCCCACCAAATATTACACCGACAGCCTAAAAGCCGTCACGGGAGAAGCAGACGCCTGGATTACCGTAGGCGCCACGGCGTGGAAGATGGACGGTGACTTATTGGCTGATTTTTCCAATTATGGCTATAAGTCAGTCGATATCTTTGCACCGGGTGTTGCAATACATTCGACAATGCCAGACAACAAATATAAAGATCAACAAGGCACAAGCATGGCCGCTCCCGTAGTGTCCGGTTTAGCAGCGATACTTCGTGCATACTATCCCGAGCTTACCGCAAAAGAGGTAAAAGATATTATTCTGAAATCGGCCGTAAAAGTAGACCAGAAAGTCAAAGTACGGCAGGATGGTTCGAACAAAAAAGTATATCTGGATGAGATCAGTGTAAGTGGAGGCGTTGCCAACGCATACAATGCCGTTGTGGAGGCCAATAAATACACACTCTCCAAAGAAAAGTAAAAAAATGTTAAATTTTCTACAATATAAGCTACACTGTTGACGTTTAAAGACTAAACACATAAATCAAGAGGCTTATGGTAGAGAATTTTACTACAATTGACACAGCAACACATCCGAATGATTTGAGGGAGACTATCGCAGAGACAGACGATCAATTCGAAGTAAAGATCAAAATGTGTATTCAAAGATTAGCGAAAGAACCTTCGCAAAGTGTTGTTGAAAAATTACTGGATTATTCCAGATCCTTGAAAAAGGAATGACAGCAAAGTCTCTAAGTAAAATTAGGGACTTTGTTTTTTAGTTTTTCAGGCTATCCTGTTGCATCTCCGCCTCCTGCTCACGCGCATCGATTTGATGCTGCCGATAGTTTTGTATCGCATTTTTACTTGCTTTTTGAGAAACATATACTCCCAAAACGGCAATAATCGTGACGACTATCAAGCCCCAGACATACTTACGTTTATCCTGCTTGACTAACCAATACATGAGAAATATATAAGGTATTGCAAAAAAAAGATAAAAAATGATGCTCGGACCTACCATGATGCTCTTGTTTAATCGCCCAAAGGTACTTTATTTACAAGGTATATACAAAAAACCAATAAAAGATTGCATAAAAGAAACGAATATTTTTGCTAATTTTGTACAGTCAGATTTTTTGAAAAACAACACGTTTAAAAATGTATTGTAGTAAAGCACATATCGGAGTAGTCTCACAGACTTTGAGTAAGTTTGCAAAGATCAGTATGGCTATCTGCAATAGATTAAACTGTCCTATTCTACGATTTCGACGACCTATTCTGCCTCGGGCCTGATGAAGGAAGGGGCAGGCTAATTTCAAAAACTCAATTTGCTAACATTGTACATAATACGTACAAATTAAATAGGTCGATACCATTAAATGACAATTTCAGATTTTTTAATCATTCCTGCGACGGCAGAACATATCAAGTATGCCGAGCAAATTTGTGCCGAGATGTTCGAATCCGCAAAAGCCCGGGGAACAGGTATAGCGCGTCGTAAGCCCGAATATGTTTCTCGAAAAATGGAGGAGGGTAAAGCTGTCATTGCTTTGCATCGGGATGGAACATGGGCAGGATTCTGTTACATCGAAACATGGAGTCATGGCGACTATGTGGCCAATTCCGGATTAATCGTCAACCCTGCATTTCGTAAAGTAGGGCTGGCAAAAGCAATCAAGAAACGGGTTTTCGATCTATCCCGTGAAAAATACCCGAAGGCTAAGATTTTTGGTCTAACTACAGGGCTTGCGGTGATGAAGATCAATTCAGAGCTAGGTTATGAACCAGTAACCTATTCCGAACTGACCCAGGATGAAGAGTTCTGGAAAGGGTGCCAGAGCTGCATCAATTACGACATCCTTATGAGTAAGGAGCGCAAAAACTGCATGTGTACCGCCATGCTCTGGGATCCGGTCGAAAAAGAAAAAGAACTGAAAGAAAAGATCCAACGTAAGGCGGAAGCAAAAGAGCGGCTGGATCGTATAGCCAAGAAACAATCGCTATTGAAGCGTATAGAAGCGAAGCTATGGAAATCAACCCGGAAATTCGTCGCATCTATATTTCCTGTAGGCACAAGACCTGCAAAAGGATTTTAATTTATTAGATTTGTAGCAGATAGTCAATAAGTAGACTATATCGTCATTTCGATGAGGAGGTACGACGAAGAGAAATCTATGGATGAGTAGATTTTAGATAAATTGCCTTACTTAATCTATAGATTTCTCTCTTCGTTCGAAATGACGTTTTTTATTTATAATTATATTGTATCAAACATAAAGTATGAAAAAAGTAGTTTTAGCGTTTAGCGGTGGATTGGACACCTCCTTCTGTTGTATCTATCTTTCTAAAGATTTAGGACTGGAAGTCCACTCTGTCGTCGTCAATACCGGGGGGTTCTCCGATGAAGAGATTAAAAACATTGAAAAAAGAGCGTATGAACTTGGCGTAAAGTCACATACAACCATTGACGAAACAGAAAACTACTACCGCGAAACGATTAAATATTTAATCTTCGGCAATGTACTGAAGAACGCTACTTATCCCCTTTCGGTATCCGCTGAACGGGTTTGTCAGGCGACTGCTATCGCTAATTATGCTAAGAAAATCGGTGCCGAGTGTGTCGCACATGGGTCTACTGGGGCAGGAAATGATCAGGTGCGTTTCGATATGATTTTCAATACGCTGATCCCTGGTGTTGAAGTGATAACCCCGATACGGGATTTAAAATTATCCCGTGAGGCGGAAATTGAATACCTCGCCAAACACGGTTTTCCTTATAGCGCCGAAAAAGCAAAGTATTCGATCAATAAAGGGCTGTGGGGAACATCTGTTGGCGGAGCGGAAACCTTGACTTCGAATCAATACTTACCCGAGTCTGCATGGCCGACGCCGATTACGTCTACGGAGCCGCAGCAGATAACAATCGATTTTGAAAAGGGCGAACCTGTCGCATTAAACGGTCGGAAAATAGGTGCGGTAAAGGTCATCCAAGAGTTGCAGGACTTAGCGCAGCCTTATGGAATTGGTCGTGACGTCCATATTGGAGATACCATCATCGGTATCAAAGGACGTGTTGGATTTGAAGCTGCTGCACCCCTGATCTTGATTAAGGCACACCATACCTTGGAAAAACACACCTTAACAAAATGGCAACTTTCCTGGAAAGATCAGATAGCCGGCTTTTACGGAAATTATATGCATGAAGGTCAAATGCACGACCCTGTCATGCGCGACATCGAAGCTTTCCTTCAAAGTGCACAGGCTACAGTAACCGGTCGTGTGATTGTAGAACTGCACCCCTACCGGTTTATCGTAATCGGCATTGAATCCGAGCATGATCTTATGGCGAGCAAATTTGGTAGCTATGGTGAAATGAATGAAGGCTATACCGGTGATGATGTCAAGGGTTTCTCCAAAATCTTCGGCAATCAGACCCTGATATGGCACAAAGTAAACGGATAATTGTTTCAGATTTGAGATATGAGAATGTGGGATCACTGACAACTGAATAAACATGAAAAAAATAAAAGTAGGAATAGTCGGATCTGCGGGATATACGGGAGGTGAATTACTTCGGGTGCTGATTTACCATCCCCATGTAGAAATTGTATTTGCCAACAGTGCATCCAATGCAGGCAACAAATTATACGATGTTCACAATGATCTCTTTGGAGACACCGAAATCACCTTTTCTTCGGATTTCCACTCCAATATTGATGTACTCTTCCTTTGTGTAGGGCATGGGCATGCACGTACGTTTTTAGAAGAAAACAAGGTAGACCCTACTGTCAAGATTATCGATTTATCACAAGATTATCGTCTTCGCGCCAATACGGCATATCAGAGTAATAACTTTGTATATGGCCTTCCGGAGCTCAATAGAGAAGCGATCAAGTCCGCACAGTATATTGCAAATCCGGGTTGTTTTGCGACGAATATCCAACTGGCCTTATTACCGTTAGCAAGCAAAGGACTATTGCCTGATCAAGTGCATATCAATGCGACTACCGGTGCTACAGGTGCGGGACAAAAGCCTACAGTTACATCTCATTTCCCCTGGAGGAATAATAACCTTTCGGCTTACAAATCTTTCGAGCATCAACATTTACAAGAGATTTCGGAATCGTTAGATCAACTGCAAAGCGGCTTTCTGCCTATTTCGGGCAAATCACTGATCGAAAGGGCTATGTCAAAAATAAATTTGATTCCGCAACGTGGTGCATTCCCAAGAGGTATTTTTTCATCCACTTATATTGATTCCGAACTAAGTCAGGACGAAGCATACGAACTTTTTGAAACGTACTATGCTCCGCATCCTTTTACCTGGGTAAGCAAAGCCAATATTGATGTCAAGCAGATCGTCAATACTAATAAATGTATCCTACACTTGGAAAAGCATGGCGACAAATTGCTTATTCTTAGTATTACCGATAATTTATTGAAAGGTGCATCGGGACAAGCTGTACAGAACATGAACCTGATGTTTGGTTTGGATGAACGGGCGGGATTGAATCTGAAAAGTGTAGGTTTCTAGAGGACGCATATTTATATTCGTTATATTTGCTTCATGATCAGTGCAACAGCAAACACTATTTTCCAACGTGTCCTTGATGATTACCACGTCTTTGACCAGATAGATCAACGTATTGACAATCCTTATGAGCCAAGCTCACTTGAGCACCTTCTCTATCTGAAATGTTGGATTGATACGGCACAATGGCATATGGAAGACCTCGTACGTAACCCTGCCATTACATCTACAGACGGACTCTATTGGAAAAGACGAATTGATAAGCAAAATCAAGTGCGTACAGATACAGTAGAATATATAGACAGTTATTATCTACGTGAATTTGCACATGTGCAACCACAATCTGACGCTAGGATCAATACAGAAAGCCCAGCTTGGGCTATTGATAGATTGTCTATATTGGCATTAAAAATCTACCACATGGCACAGGAGACACAACGTACGGATGTGCAGGCAAATCATATTGAAGCTTGTCAAAAAAAACTGGATATCCTGTTGAACCAAAGACAAGATTTATCACGCAGTATAGATGAATTATTAGAAGATATCAAGATGGGAAAAAAATACATGAAAGTGTACAAACAAATGAAAATGTATAACGACCCCACATTAAACCCGGTGCTTTACAGCTCACAAAAATAACGTCGTAGGATGAAGCGTATTATCGTAACCCGATTTTCCGCTATGGGCGATGTGGCCATGGTCGCCTCGGTATTAAAAGAATTTCAGTCACAACATACAGACATTGAGATTATCGTCGTATCACGCCAATTATTCAAGGCTTTTTTTGAATCGATACCTCGCATTATTTTTCATCCCATAGACCCGAAACGTAAACATCGCGGTTTTCTTGGGCTGGTAGGATTATTTTATGAATTAAAGAAATATAAAGCCGATTATGTCGCCGACTTACATAGCAATATACGCTCCAAAACATTAAATTTATTTTTCGCTGCTGCTGGTTATAAAATCAAAGCTTTAGATAAAGGGCGCTCCGACAAGACAGCTATCACCCGAACACACCATAAAGTTTTAAAACCTCTGCGCCCGATGACTGAACGATATGCAGATGTATTTAGACAACTCGGGTTTTCAGTCAAACTAAGCCACACTCTTCGGAAAGAACATCGTCTTATTCCCAACGGATTACTAAACATACTGGCTTCGGACCAAAAAAAAATCGGAGTGGCTCCCTTTGCCCAGCATCCGTACAAAGTATTTGATCTAACCAAAATGGAACAGGTTATTCAATATCTATCTGCCAACAATTATGCTGTATTTTTATTTGGCGGGGGTACTGAAGAGCGGGCTATCGCCGAACAGTGGGCACAAAAATACCCAGGCGTACAAAGTACAATCGGCAAGTTTTCGCTGAGCCAAGAACTGGATATCATTGCTCATTTAGACCTTATGCTCAGTATGGATAGTGCAGGCATGCACATGGCTTCATTGGTAGGCACGAGATGTATATCTATTTGGGGCGCAACCCACCCGTTTGCTGGCTTTTTAGGCTATGGGCAGTCCATGGAAGATTGTGTACAGGTAGCGCACCCGAATAGACCAAGTTCGGTGTATGGGAATAAACCCTGTAATTGCGATGGTGTAGAAGCAATTGATTTAGTATCTTCGGAGATGGTAATAAACTATATCCAACACATATGCGAATAGGTTTTGATGGAAAGCGTTATTTTTTCAATCACACCGGATTGGGGAATTATAGTAGAGACCTTATCCGCATACTAAAAACGTATTATCCAGAACATATCTATCTTAAATACACACCCAAGGTTCCTAAAAATATTCGGAATAATAGAGATGATATAAAAACACCTCACACCTTTTTCGACATCATGTTCTCGTCCCTTTGGCGGCAAAAGTCGATAGTTAATGACCTTATTCAAGACAAAATTGATATTTATCACGGTTTATCTGGTGAAATCCCTATGGGACTTCGCCAGACACCTATCCGTTCTGTTGTTACTATTCATGATTTAATATTCCTAACGCATCCTGAACTTTATAAGCCTGTAGACAGAATCGTTTACAATAAAAAATTTAAATATGCTGTTCATCATGCCGATAAAATCGTCGCTATCAGTCAGCAGACCAAGAAAGACATTCTACAGTTTTACGATCTAGCGGAAGAGAAAATAGACGTTATCTATCAAGGTTGCCATCCCGCTTTCAAAACAATCAAAACAGATGCAGACAAGGCAATTATCCGTCAAAAGTATAATCTTCCCGAGAACTTTATTCTTAATGTAGGCACAATAGAGCCAAGAAAAAATGCTTTTCAGATTGTCAAAGCTATCGAAAATATAGATATACCATTGATTATTATTGGTAAGGAAACAAAGTATTCTCAAGAAATACACAGCTATATCAATCAAAAAGGATTACAAAATAGAGTCCATATCCTTCAAGGATTCACCATGGGCGAATTGGCTGCAATATATGCTATGGCGGATATATTTGTATATCCATCTAAATATGAAGGCTTTGGCATTCCTATCATCGAGGCATTGTATGCTGGAACCCCGGTCATTACCAATAAGTCGGGCGTTTTCCCCGAAGCAGGAGGACCCTTTTCCTGCTATATAGATCCCAACAATATCCAGGAGCTGTCACAGGGTATTAGTACTATTTTGTCTGACAGTAACTTACGTTTTAAGATGACCGAGGAGGGCCTCATTTATGCGCAGCGATTTAATGACGATATGCTTGCCAAACAGTGGATTGATCTTTATCAATCCATTTAGTCGCTGTCCAGGAATTAAGGTAACATCCGGGTACAGTCAAAATATTTCTGCAATACCTTTAACGCGATAACGTCTTCTCGCTTTCTATTTTTGAATTGAGCGATATAGTCATGTGCATTATTCACAATTTCTATTGCCTTATCTTCATGATGGATATAATAATTCAACTTCTCTTCCAAGTCTGAGTAATCATCTTTGATACAAATAAAGTGATAATCCGGGATAAGCCTTCCCTCCATAAACCATGTTTCATATTTGGGCAAAGGCATTACTGCAATAGAATTTGAAGACATGATCCATTTAAGATTGGTAGCCACGTCATTGCCTTCCAAAGCCAAGATAAACTTATATTGTAGATGCCCTGTTATAGATAGAAAGTCCCGATCAGAAGAACGAGCTGCCTTTTTAAGGTTGCACATGGGATGATGCGCATACGTATCAAAAAAAAGTGCTCTGTGCGACTGGGTAAACCCGCTTCTTCCCACCAACACATTCGCCTTCTGATGAAACGGGATTTCATCCTTTATAAAATTAAAATGCCTGGACTTATCGAGGTTTAGCAGAATAGAATTGGTATTATCCCCTGCTATGGGTCTACTTTTTACAATAGTTGGAAACTCCGGCACATCTACAATGTCCCCCGGCAGGATGTTGAATCTAAATCGAGGGTCAAAGTATCTTAAATACACTTTGCTGTCAAAATAATAAACTCTTATACGGTCTGGTATAGCATAGTCTCTTATGGCTATGGCCTGCTGCCCTAAAGCTTTGCCCCTCTCCAATTTATTATAGTAATTCACCCTGTCCACTATATAAGAACGATCATCCCCGTGGCTATTAACAAGTAGCCTTCTAAGCCTACGCCGGGCAAATGTGTCAGGAACAATCTCTCGTAGAATAGCTTTGATGTAATAATATATCTTATTATTCCTATTTCTTAGAAAAGTTCTTTTAAAATTCATAGATATAGTCCTATAATGAGTCCTTGTCACCCGTTAAAAACTTCGACAGACCATCCGCACAATAGGTCAATTTATTTTCTATAGCTCTTCTTAACAACTCATCATTTCGATCTAAAGCTGCTCTATTCTCTTCTTGATGATAAAGATGATACCCCAATGCAACAAACTTTATTATCACTCCCTTTATCCCGCTATTTATCAATCGCGCCACAAATTCACTGTCTTCCCTCCCCCAACCTATAAAAGCATTATTAAATCCATTTACACGTTTGATATCTGTCATATAAAAAGACATATTACAAGAGCGGATCTTGTTCCGGTCCTTTAACTCTTTTCCCCATAATCTGGCAAGCCAAGTTGATCTAAACGCCGTTAGCTGTTTTTCTATTCGACTTTCTAATCCCTTGTCAAAAATACTCGGCGCAAACAGATGTCCCGGCTCTTGCAGAACCTCTTGAGTCTTTCGCTCCGTCAAAAGAATCCGCCCCCCTTGCAGAAAACATCCTTTACGAGCATACGTTATGTGATCTTCAACAAAGTGCTTTTCCAAAACCATGTCGCCATCGATAATAATCACATATTCGGCCTCAACTTGTGCTAACGCTCTGTTTCTCGATTGAGCTGCTCTGAATCCTTCATTTTCTTGCCATTCATATAAGAGCCGAGTAGGAAATATTTCTTGATATCGTTGTATTAAATCCTTTGTAAATCCAGTGGATCCGTCATCTGCAATAATGACTCGATTCGGCATGACCGTTTGGTGTATGACCGACACCAATACAGCCTCCAAAGCATCCGGTCTATTATAAGTAGTAATGATTAAATCAGCCTTCATCCTTGACTTTTAAATATTTATCAATACCATTTTGACAATACACTATCCCATCTCGCTTTGCATGCTCAAACAGAGATTCGTTATCTTTCAGATTCTCTTTCGTATTAATGGGATGCCACAAATGAAAAACAAGGCCCCCAAACTTCAAGAATCGTTTTTGAAGCCCCTTATTTAATAACCGAGCGACAAACTCTTTATCTTCGGGCCCCCAACCATTAAAATCTTCATTATAGCCATTTACGGCGATAGCATCTTTACGCCAAAACGCCATATTGCATCCGTGGATTTCCCATCGTTCATTTCCCTTGGTTTTATATTTAGTCTCAAAATATTTCCACATGAAAGGAAGGCGAAAAGCACTGAAAAAATTAGTCATTCCCTTTTCAAATCGATTGACATGATAATCTAAATTCTGGATTTTCTGTTGTGAGAGATCTTCATCCAAATATATCCGGCTAGCCCTAACAAAGGAACCCTCCCTTGCAAATTCTCTATGGTCGCGAATAAAAAAGGGATGTAGAATAAGATCTCCGTCAATTTGCACGATATAGTCTGAGGTGGACTGGGCAATTGCTTTATTCCTAATTTTTGCTAATTCAAACCCCGTGTCCTCATGCCAAACATGAACCATGGGAATATTGCATATCGTTTGGTATTTCTCAATCAATCGCTTTGTCATTTCTCCAGAACCATCATCAGCAACAAGAATTTCATCTGGAAGCTCTGTTTGATTGAATACACTTATCAAGCAAAGTTCTAATGCATCGGGTCTATTATATGTAGAAATAAGCAAAGCCAGCTTCATAAAAATAAAATAAAACACAAAAATACGATTAATCAATGTATTTTTGCAGTTCTCTGTAACTTTGTCTGTGAATTATGGATTGCTTTTTTAACAAAAAAATAACATACGTTTAAGCTACTCGATTGTAACATTTTAATTGAATCCACCGTATTTAATATAAGAGATACTTTTTAACAATGATAGGTTCCAAAACAATAATCTTTTGTGCCCCATCTGATTTTGGTTTTTCAGACGTTATAAAATCCGAGTTGCAGCAACAAGGTTTTACCGTGTATGACTTTCCTGTCTCAGATACGCGATATAAATATAAGCGGTTCGCCGAACGGCTCCTTAATATATACAAAAAAACCATTTTAGGAAATTACGCATATAAGCGTCAATTAAAAATGGCGGAGCGCAATAAAACCCTGATGCGTCAATTAAAAAACATCGATCATGCAGATTACGCATTATTTATTCGCCCCGACTTATTCCCACTGCCATTTGTAAAAGAAGTAAAGTCGAAAGTGGACAAACTTATAGGATATCAGTGGGACGGTTTGCAACGCTTTCCCGAAGTCATTGACTATATTGACCTATTCGATCGATTCTTTGTATTTGATGCAGAGGACCTAGCTTCAAAAACAGATCTACTTCCTTTAACCAACTTCTTTATTGAAAAAAACATTCCAGAATCTTCGGAAAGATCCGCTTATTTTATCGCCAGTTATGACGAGCACCGATTCGAGCTCATTAAAAAATTGAAAACCATATTTGATCATGAAGACGTAGATTCCCAACTCTATCTTGTCAGCTCGGAAGATAAACAGATCCAGAATATACAAAATGCTGGCCTACCCGTAGAGAAGCCACTTACATATCAGGAAAATATACACCGTGTCGAAAAAGCATCCATTTTAGTGGATATCCACTCTCCTATACATTCAGGACTCTCATTCAGAGTGTTTGAAGCATTAAACTATAACAAAAAGCTCATCACCACAAATCGCAGCGTTCGCAATTACGACTTTTATCATCCCAACAACATTTTTATTTGGAATACAATAGACAAAAATGGCATTGCCGAATTTTTGAAAGCTGAATATGTCGAGATCCCCTATGAGATCAAGCACAAATATGCCTTCAGCAATTGGATAAACTACGTTCTTGACATCGGTGAATACTCTTCCATTGAATTATCTACAACGAAGAGCACGCTCGTTTAGCAACAAACATCCGCATGGATTACTGCACATATATTTTATGCCGTAGCCATTCCGAGAAACTATATTTAGTTATTATCGCATTAGCAATAGGTACATATGGCGCTTCTAAAAAAGCGGCCATATCACCATAGTTGTCTTTTGTCAAAATGAAGAAATTGTTTGGATGGTAAAACTCAGCTTCTAATACCTTTGGGTTGGTAGTTATTATCTTTTTTCCAAATTTAAGTCCTTCGATAATCCGAAACGAATATCCCTTGTGATCGGCTATGACCAAATCGATAATCACATCAGCATGAGCTATGTGATGAAGCTGTTCATCAAATGGAACATGCTCAAAACGAATTTCCATATTTTCATGGATATAGTCGGGTATCAGATGTTCTTTTCCCCTATTGGTTACAACAACAAACTTAACTCGCTGATAGTATCGACTCATATACTGGTGTAAAGTAATCAAGTCTTCCGCTCTACTTTCATGAAACGTACTGACATAATATACGTTGTATGGGGAATCCTGAGTTTGTTTATCTGTTAAATCGGGATAATCAAAGTAAAAATTGGGAGAATATAACAGATTATAAGAAGGATATTTAACGACATCTCCTTCATCGAAAACATAAAACCGATCAAAAAAAGGAATGTATTTCAATATTTGGGGATCACGTGATATACCATCAAAATGAAAACATAGCATGAGATCAGTCTTCTGACGTGCCATGTCGATGAGCTTCCTTTGAAAGAAGTCTGCCCTAAGAACAAGCGCAACATCATAATGATTATAGGTCGCTAAGATCTCTTGCTGCTTTTTATAAGTATAGGCCTGCTTTAACTTTTCCTTATATATACGATCCTTAAAGAACGTTTTTCGAATAAAGTTATAGATACGCTGACCTAAGGAAGTGTATTTGAAGGCATAGCCATGATCTTCGATATGTACAACATCGTAGCCAAGATGCTCCAGATTTTTCACAATCAGTTGGTACAAATTAAAACTTTGAGGAGATACTAATAAGAATTTCGTTTTTGACATATCAAGTTATTCGAGTTTCTTCTTATTAAAAAGTTTGTAAAAGAGTTTGCGGTACCAAACATTATAGTATTTCTTTCTGTATTTATTCTCATTCTCAAAAAAAACAAACAGCTTTTCAAGCCCATAGCCATATTCATTATATATATTATAATGTTTGTGATATATATATAGGCGCGTGCTTTCCCCTAGCTTGTTATTATTTTCAGCATTAAGATCCGTCATAGAATCTTTAGAAAGTCGTTTTCTATAAAAAAACAAAGGCTTTTTAATTTGATAAACATTCGGATACTCATAAAGGTATTTTATCCATAGTTCCCAATCTTCGGTAATGCGGAGCGAGGCATCATATAATCCTACTTTTCTAAAATTATTGGCCCTTATCATGGCTGTAGCTGGAATGCAATTCCCTATTAAAAGTTGTCTGTAAGAATAATCCGGCAAATCAAAAATACCAGTTCTTGCTTCAAAAAACTCTGTTTTTGTATAAACTAAATCTAATTCTGTATTTTGAGAAAACTTGGTATAGCATGCTTCAATATATAAGGGGTCTAATTTATCATCCCCATCCAGAAAAACGAGAAACTCTCCAGTAGAGTGTACAAAACCGACATTCCGTGTGGCAGGTAGTCCTTTATTTTCTTGTGCATATACATTTATATGGGGATACTTTGCAGCAAATTGCTCAAGAATCTCATGGGTATTGTCAATTGAGCCGTCATCCACCGTGATTACTTCGATATTCGGATAAGTTTGAACCAAAACTGAATCCAACGTTTCGGTGATTGTATTACCGACATTATAACATGGTATGATGATGCTTATTTTTGGTAAAGGCATTATAACGCTAATCTATAATATAACAAACATAGATAAATATAACTTAAAATTTGTCTTTTTTACCTCCTAATATTTTTTCTGTAAAAAAACAAGTACTACAAATAAGGTTCAAAGGCATAAGAGCACTTCTCTTAAAGAAATAATAAATTGAAGTCGTTTGCAGAAATTTATTGACCTTTGCTATATACATGGAGAAAAATTTGCCAACGGTAACCGTTTTTATGGCAGCTTACAATGCTGCCCCGTATATCACAAAGGCGATACAAAGTATTTTGAACCAAACCTTTCGTGATTTTGAACTGCTTATTGTCGATGATGGATCTACTGATAACACTGTTGATGTTGTCAATAGCTTTCACGATCCTCGAATACGCTTAATTAAAAATGAGAGTAACAAAGGTTTAGGTTTTACACGGAATGTTGCATTAAAAGAAGCTGAAGGCGAGTTTTTAGCTATTCTTGATAGCGATGATATAGCATCAGCAAATAGGCTAGAAAAACAAGTTCGCCACTTCTCTACAAACCCAAAACTAGCCGTTTTAGGATCATGTGCCCACATCATAGACAAAAACGGAAATAGAACGGGTAAGAACATCGAACTTTCAAATCATTCGGATCAACTTTGTGCTACACTGTTTTTTAGTAATACATTTGTACACTCATCAATTATGATGCGTACCTCTGTCTTTCGGGAAGTGGGAGGTTATCCAAACTACCCAGTAGCGCAAGATTATGCTTTATTCGCCCGAATCGGTCTAAAATACGAAGTTGGCAATCTCCCTGAATACCTCGTAGACTATCGTATGCATGACACAAATATTTCCCTACGAAAAAAAATCGTCGTCGAACAGGTATTACAAGATATCTTATTATATCAATTAAATCTCTTGTTACCACGAATTCCGCCTATCTCCACTAACATTTTGTTAGATCCGGTTATGGGCAGCAAATACACTACCAATGAGTATTATACGTTCTATCGGGAGATAATCATTCAAAATCGAAAAAAAAGATTATACCCTAAGCGAGAACTTGAGCAAATACTCTTCGAAAATTGGTACGCCATTGTAATAGAAAAGGGTAAAGCAAAAACCTTCCCTTTATTCCTAAAAGGGCCTATATTTAATTGGAAGTATGCTACAGGAAAACAATTACGCCGAACATTCAAAAAATCTATTAAACATTTATTAAAATTAGCCAAATGAAGATAGTTAAATTCCTTGGAGGGCTTGGCAATCAAATGTTCCAATATGCCTTTTATTTAGCTCTAACAAAAAAAGGTCATAAAGTCAAAGCGGATCTAACTGATTTTGAACAGTATGAACTACACAATGGCTTTGAGTTAGAAGACATCTTTAGCTTCAAATTGCAAAGAACCACCAATTTTGATCGTAATCTTTATTTAACACACAATAGAAAATGGATATGGCGGAAACTTCGACGGATAATGGGCACAAAAAACGCCTATTGGGAGGAAAATCCAAAATTTCAATTCAATCCACATATTTTTGAAGAGAAGAGGTCAAAGTATTATTGGGGGTATTGGCAACATGAAGACTATCTTAATCTTGTCGAACAAGAATTGAAAGAGCATTTAGTGTTTCCGCCTTTTGTCGATGAAAAGAACAGACAGCAAGAGGCTGTCATAATCAATCATCCCAATACAGTTGCAGTACATGTACGGCACGGCGATTATATTGGGCATCCCAATTTTGGAGGAATTTGTACAGAGGATTATTATCGTCAAGGCATTACCTATATGATGAAGCAAACAGAAGATCCTTTGTTTGTTTTCTTTTCCAATGATATCAATTGGTGTAGGCAACATTTTGGCGATATCAACGCTCATTTTGTGGATTGGAATATGGGGAAAGATAGCTTTAGGGATATGCAGTTGATGTCCTTATGTAAGCATTTTATTATTGCCAATAGTAGTTTTAGTTGGTGGGGGGCTTGGCTAAGCAATCACCCTCAAAAGATTATAGTAAGTCCTAAAAGATGGAAAAACACTCCTGAAAGTGAGGTGTTAGGTTTAATATCCCCAACATTCATTACTTTTTAAAAAGCTTTACTTCTGAGATTAATGATTCACTTAAATTATGATATTGTCATTTGTGTCGGTGAGCAACACTTAGACATTGTGCAAACCTCAATATTATACATAAAGAAATATCTGACACCTCAGAAAATTATTGTAATAACAAACAAAAAACATTTTCATAGATTCGACAATCTGACAAAAAATCTAAACAACCTCTTGTTTGTTGATGAAAACACACTCAATCCATATATAACCTTTAATACCATAGCAGAAATTATAGAAAAGAAGACAGCTAGTACAGATCGAACAGGATGGTATTTTCAGCAGTTCCTAAAAATGGAAATATGTAAAATAGTGTCTTCAGATCATTACCTGATTTGGGATGCTGACACCATCCCATTATCTCATATTTACTTTTTTGAAAAAGCAATGTCAAAAGTCTTGGTACAGCCAAGTAATGAATACCATATTCCTTATTTTAATACATTAAAAAAGATACTCAATATAGAAAAATCATGTACAAATTCGTTTATTTCGGAACATTTTATGGTTTCCAAGGAAATTATGCTGTCCTTGATAAAGAAATTGGAAGGAAGAAATAATACTCTACATTGGTCACAATATATACTTAGTCAAATCGACATAAAAGATTTACTTTTGTCTGGATTTTCCGAATATGAAACGTATGGAAATTACATACTTCAGTATTTTCCAGATACAATCAAAATAAGGTCTGCAAAAAATAAACTAAAATCGTATAGATTTGGAGCTGAACTATTTGGATCTTTGCCCACGCGTACTTCGTTATTTTTTTTAAAAAAGTCGGGATATCATTATGTTACATTCGAAGTTTGGAACAAGGGTAGCTTGAAACAGATTAGAAAAAACGAAGCTTTGGCAAAGTTGTTTTTATTACTAAACAACAGTATTTTATTTTCCTGGATGGGATTCTTTATCAGAAGAAAAATATCAAGGCAAATAAAAACTTGAATACGCTATCACCAAAAAAGATAATTACCTTTAAGGATGAAAACAAAAAACCTCTATCTGATCCGTCACGCAAAAGCCGAGGAACATTCCTTTGCCAAGCGCGACTATGACCGCAATCTCGTCGAAAAAGGAAAAGAAAGAGCTGTACGCATCGCAACCGAACTGAAAACCAAGTCGATATTAACACCGAACACATTAGTAATTTCCTCACCAGCCAATAGAGCGCTGCAAACGGCAACCTTATTTTGTGAGCTATTGCGATATCCGGTAGCACAGATACATCAAGAACAATCTATTTATGAAGCTCATTTTCTGGATATATTAGCAATTATCAACAAAGTTCCCGATACCGTCGATACTGTTATACTCTTCGGGCATAACCCAGGGTTATCCGATCTCACCAATTACATCTGCGGAACATATGCTAATTTAAACACATCCAGTGTTGTCATCATATCCTTACCCCACAATTTCAATTTTTCCGATCTCTCGGAAGGTACCGCAACACTAAAAGAAATCTTGTCGTAATCTCACCCTCACATCGTTCATTTTTAGACCAAAATCAGCCAATTTGTCTTATACTGAAATGCCTTGACATAAAAAGTCAAGTAAAATGAATAAATTAAGTATCAACCTATCCGACAATATGGAAGGTTTTGCACAGGAAGAGGTAGATTACAGCAAGTATGAGCG
>NZ_JAAKGO010000010.1 GCF_011043525.1 Sphingobacterium sp. SGG-5 | reverse complement strand
TGTTTACTATATTGCTTATTGCTAACTATAAAAGTCTATCAAACCACCTACATATTCTTCCGTCCAACCGTCGACAATCTCCTCATATGCTTCCTCGGGTATATTGGTGTGATTAACTTCAAAAGAGGTTCCTTTTGGATGTTCATGGAGTTTAATGGTAACGATAGATGATTCGTCTTGGTTCCCAAAATACCATTCCTGCACTATTTTTTTTGCTGGTTCCAGCTCGAGAAATTTTCCTACGATGGCACCGTCCCATAGGGAAAATTCACCACCTATTGTAGGGTCAACTTCGACACGATCCCCCGTCCATAATAACAAGGTTGTCTCCGTGGTTAAAGCTAGGTATATTTCCTCCGGTGTAGCGGGGATAATGTAATATTTTTTAAAATTTCTCATAGCCAAACATAGATATATTTGCTTACTTTTTGTGATTTATTTTTACTTTTGACTATGAGTAACAGGCTACCTAACGATTTAATAAAACGTTTGAAGGAAGAACCGGGCTTTGATGTAGAAGCTTTTTTTCATAAGCACGATTTGGAAGAAAGGACGAATTCAATACGAATTAATCCTCGAAAGCCATTTGATACGAGCTTGCTGGAGATTGAAGGGAATATTCCTTGGTGCGAGAATGGATTTTATCTTAAAAAAAGACCCGTATTTACTTTAGATCCTTTTTTCCATGCGGGGTGTTATTATTCCCAGGAGGCCAGCTCAATGTTCTTGGCTCACGCCATAAAAGAGCTTGCCTTGGGAGACGGGGCTTTGAAAGCCTTAGATTTGTGCGCTGCACCCGGCGGTAAATCGACTTTATTAAATAGCACCTTACATGAAGACAGCTTGCTGGTATCCAACGAGATCATAAAGACAAGGGCAAAAATATTATCGGATAACCTTGTTCGTTGGGGCAGTCCAAATGTCGTCGTGTCTAATAATGATCCCTCTACGTTTAAACATTTGCCGGGTTACTTTGACCTTCTGGTGGTGGATGCTCCCTGTTCGGGTTCGGGCATGTTTCACAAGGATCATTCGGCGATAGATGAATGGTCCTTAGCCAATGTAAAACTGTGCAGTGAACGACAAAAACGGATTCTTGCAGGCAGTGTAGATTGTTTGGTAGAGGGTGGTTATTTGTTTTACTCCACTTGCTCCTATTCCACAGAAGAGAATGAAGATATTGTGGATTGGCTTGTCCATGAGTTTGATATGGCTCCCGTGTCTTTATCCATAGGCGAGAATTGGGGTATTGAGCAGACTAAAAGTGCACGGCATGGAGCTGCCGGATATCGATTCTATCCGCACATGGTGGGCGGAGAAGGTTTTTTCTTTTCTGTGTTGCAAAAAAGGAAGGAACAGACCTCTTTTTCTTGCAAGAAAATCAAAACAGAAAAAAGCAACGTACCGCAGGAACTGGCAGGAAGCTGGTTAAATATGGATGGCCTGTATACATTTGCGCATCATGAGGAACTACATGTATTTCCGAAACAATATGAGCTCGATGTCAAGGTATTGCAACAGGTTCTTTATTTAAAAAATGTCGGTACGGAGATCGGAAGATTAACAGGCAAAGAGTTGGTACCGTCGCATGATTTAGCGTTGAGCATACGGATATTACCGGATCTACCGGCCATTGAATTGGACTTGGACGCCGCATTGAATTACTTGAGAAAAGAAGTCGTAGACCCTGCAGTTAATGCAAATTGTTTAAAGGGATGGGTCTTGATACGATATAAAGGAGTGAATCTGGGCTGGATCAAAGCGATGCCGAACCGCATAAACAATTACTATCCGAAAGAATCGCGAATAGCCGTTTTATAAGCTGAGCTGCTGTTGGTGTTGAATAATAAGGTCACAAATGTCCTTCGCGACCTCATCTTTTGATTTTAGGCCGAATGAAACAGGTTCCCCATTTTTTTGTATAACCGTGACTTTATTGGTATCCGTTCCAAAGCCTGCGCCCTTATCTTGCATGGAGTTTAATACAATAAAATCTGCATTTTTTCGTGTGAGCTTCTCTCGCGCATTTTTCAGTTCGTCGTTGGTTTCTAATGCGAAGCCAACTAAAGTCTGTTTCCTAGTCTTTTGTTGACCCAATGTGCTGAGGATATCCACTGTCTTCTGTAAGGGAATATTGAAATCCTCCCTGGTTTTCTTGATTTTCTGGGAGGCCACTTCTTTCGGTGTGTAATCGGCCACTGCCGCACTCATGACCATGATATCAGCTTCGTGAAAATATTGTTCGCAAGCATTGAACATCTCTTGGGCAGATTGTACGTTGATAAGTGTCATGCCGGAAGGAGCTTGTAAATGCGTCGGACCAGAGATTAATGTTACCGTGGCGCCCAGATTTGCCAATCTGTTGGCCAAAGCATAACCCATTTTACCACTGGAGTGATTGCCAATAAACCGCACGGGATCGATCGCTTCATATGTCGGACCTGCTGTGACCAACGCTTTCTTGCCGGATAAAGGTCGAGTATCTTTTAAGGATTGTACTAAAAAAGCGAAGATATCTTCAGGTTCAGCTAATCTTCCATCACCGACTAATCCGCTGGCTAGCTCACCATTTCCCGGGGGGATGACTATATTGCCGTAAGATTCTAATGTAGTGATATTGCCCGTGGTCGCCGGATGCTTCCACATATCCAGATCCATAGCCGGGGCTAAATATACCGGACATTTGGCGGATAGATAACAGGCGGTGAGCAGGTTATCGCACAGCCCATTTGCAAACTTCGCTAATGTATTGGCGGAGACTGGCGCTATTAGCATGATATCGGCTTTTAAAGCCAAATGTACATGATTGTTCCACTCGCCTGTTTTCGTATTATAGTAATCGACCAGAACAGGGTTTTTGGAAAGCGTGGAAAGTGTCAGTGGTGTAATAAATTGCGTGGCATCGGGAGTCATCACAACTTGTACCTGCGCTTCTGCTTTTACCAATAGTCTGATGAGAGAAGCTATTTTGTATGCGGCAATACTGCCGCATACACCAAGCAAAATATTTTTGTCTTTAAAAGACATAGATTTTAAAAATGTGACCTACTCTTGGGGCTTAGCAGGATTCCTGAAGTATACTTTGTCGTTCAGAAACTCGTCGATAGCAACTAATGTAGGCTTTGGCATACGCTCATAGTGTTTTGAAATTTCGATCTGCTCACGATTTTCAAATACCTCTTCTAAGTTGTCGTTGCTGCTTGCAAATTCGGCTAATTTCGAGTTTAACTCTTCTTTTACCTCGACAGAAATCTGGTTCGCTCTTTTGCTGATCACAACGATTGATTCGTACAAATTGTCTGTACCTTTATCCAAATCTCTTAAGTCTCTCGTTACTGTGGTATTTGGAATGCTATTGTTTTTTACCTGACTCATGCTTATTTACTCTACTTTTTGTTCCTTATTTTTTGCTTTCACTGTTATTATTCGCGATATCCTCGATAGCAGTGATTCCCAATTCTTTGTTTTGCTCGTCCCGAGCTTTATTAATCGCATCCATCTTACGGATCGCTAAAATTATTTTTCTCTCTGCTCCTTCAATCAGATCTTTTGCATCCGACTGGAGTTTACTCTCTGGAAAATGTTCTATAAAGCTTTGCGCATAATCTATCGCGTCGTCGAAACGCTGTTTTTGCCGGTTAGGGTAGCTGTTATCCGCATATAGATATTGCGATTTGGCAATGAGAAATTCTATATCCTCACCATATTTCGTGTCCGGATAAGTTTCTAACACATTTTCCAGTGCTATCACCGCTGCTCTATAGTCATCAGCTGTTCCCATGTTGTAATACAGCTTTGCATTATCGAAGGCCTTTTTTTCTAACTTATCCCTTAATTTCTGAATCAGTTCCCCCGCCTCCTTTGCTCGCTCTGACTCGGGATAAATATTGACGAAAAGCTGTAATTCATCGATAGCCTTCCTGGTATTGGCTTGATCCAATGTAGAACGTGGAGATTCGATGTAATAGCAATAAGCGGACATAAACCGACATTCTTCCGCTCTGGGGCTGCTGGGATAGGTCTCTGCAAAACGTTTGAAGTGAAAGCGGGCAGCGGTATAATCTTTTATACGGTAATTGGTATAGGCTAAGAAGTAATATAAATCTTCCGCTTCTGCACGACCCCGATATTTGGTCGCTAAGTCATCAAATAATATCAGGGCTTTGGAATACTTTCCTTTTTCGTAAAACTTCACAGCTTCTTGATACTTCATAGCAATATTATTGCTATTCTTTAGTTTCTCAAACTTGCTTTTGCATGCCGAGAAAAATAAGCAAAAAACCACGAAGAATACAATTGCACCAATACGCCTATTTAAAAACATCTGACAAAGATACATCAATTAAAACAATAATCCATAAATTTCGCTTTGCAATTTAGTGGTTTTACTGAATTGACTGTCAGAAAGAACCGGCCTTTAACAAACTTTAACCAAGTCCGTGAGATTTTCAATACTGCGGGTGGAATTGTACCTTTGCAGAAAGAGTAAAAAGTATGCGGTTAATGTCCTTTGATTATGGAACCAAGCGAATAGGGATTGCGATATCGGATCCTTTGCAGATCATTGCGACCGCGTTGACGACTATTCATCCGGAGAAGATAGGTGACTTTTTAAAAGATTACCTGCAGAAGGAGTCCGTGGAAACATTTATCGTTGGTAAGCCACTACAGATGGATGGGACCCCATCGGAATCAACGCAACATATAGTGGGGTTTATTCGAAAATTAAAGAAAGATTTTCCTACCATTCCGGTCGTAGAAGTGGATGAGCGGTTTACGTCAAAAATGGCCTCAAATGTCATTGCACAAAGCAGTTTAAAAAGTACCAAGAGACGCGAAAAAGGTTTGGTGGACGCAATTTCGGCTACCCTGATTTTACAAACGTACATGGAGGGTAAAAGCTATTGATGTATGGCAATTAAAGATATTTCATTTTTTGTGGAAGGTGTTTCATTTCATCTCTCTCAAAAGCAAAAAGTACGGGATTGGGTAAATCGCACGGTTCTGGACGAAGGGTTTAAGCGGGTTGCAGAGCTTAACTTTATATTCTGCTCGGACGATTATCTACTCGATATCAATCAGCAGTATCTGCGCCATGATACGTATACCGATATTGTAACGTTTGATTCGTCAGAAGAAGAGGAGGTCATAGCGGGGGATATATTTATCTCTGTAGAACGTGTCCAAGAGAATGCCCGGAAGTTTAATGTATCTGAAACAGATGAACTTCATCGGGTCATCATACACGGTGTATTGCACCTGTGTGGTTATCTGGATAAGAAGAAAGCAGATAAGATTTTGATGACGGAGAAGGAGAATCAGTATTTGGGAAAACGGAATTTTTAAACGGTTTACAGCTTTTCCGTTGCTTGAATTTTGGAAAAGCTGTAAAATTTTTTGCTAAAACCTTTCGAACTGCGAAAAGAAAAAGTCGCCTTCTATCGCTGCATTTTCATCGGAATCAGAACCATGCACCGCATTGGCATCGATCGACTTTGCGTATTTGTTGCGAATAGTTCCCTCTTCGGCCTTTGACGGATCCGTCGCGCCAATGAGTTTGCGGAAGTCTTCCACGGCATTGTCCTTTTCTAAAATTGCCGCTACAATAGGCCCTGAGGTCATGAATTTAACTAACTCTCCGTAAAAAGGCCGTTCGCGGTGGACTGCATAAAAATTGCCGGCGTTTTCCGGTGATAATTGGATGTATTTCATCGCGACGATCTTAAACCCCCCAGCAATGATATCGTTCAAAATAGCGCCGATGTGACCATTAGCTACTGCGTCTGGTTTAATCATCGTAAAAGTTCTGTTCGTTGCCATAACCTGAATTAAAAATTTTTGCAAAGGTACGGTAAATGGTGTAAAGATAAAAGAAAGCTCTTTTTGACTTTTGATGAATATAATTTTTATTTTTGTATAATAATGGCTAAGAATCTACAGGTAACAATAGATAAAGACTCGGGTTTCTGCTTTGGGGTGGTATACGCTATAGATATGGCCGAAGAAATCTTAGAGAAAGAGGGTTATTTATATTGTCTTGGTGATATCGTCCACAACGACGAAGAAGTTGCCCGATTGAAGGCCAAAGGTCTGCGGATAATTAATCACGAGACACTACCGACACTCACCAATGAGAAAGTGTTGATACGGGCACATGGTGAGGCCCCCGAGACGTATAAAATAGCCTTGGAGAATAATATTACCCTGATAGATGCCTCCTGTCCTGTTGTTTTAAAGCTGCAGAATCGAATCAAAACGTCATTTGATGAAAATGAAAAAATTCTGATTTTCGGAAAGCATGGGCACGCTGAAGTTATTGGTCTTCAGGGGCAGACCAACAATGAGGCCATTGTTTTTCAAGATATTGAAGAGCTGGATTCTGTTAAACTGCCACCGTCTTTTACATTGTATAGCCAGACGACAAAGAGCGTCGACAAGTTTTATTCGATTAAAAGTGAATTGATAAAACGTGGGTATGATGTGAAAGCGAATGATACGATCTGTCGGCAGGTTTCCAACCGATATGAGGAGTTGGGTGATTTCGCGCGACAGTACGATAAGATTGTTTTTGTATCGGGCAAAAAGTCTTCCAATGGACGTGTGTTATATGACGTGTGCAAGGCTGCCAATGATAATTCTTACTTTATTTCTGAGGCTGAAGAGCTTGATGTAGATGTTTTTGCCGAAGGTGAAACTGTAGGTATATGTGGAGCTACGTCGACACCAATGTGGCTGATGAAGGAGGTGAAGGCTACCTTAGAGGCACTGTAGGCCTTGGTCATCTTATTTTCATTTTCAATCGTTTAAACGATAATCCCCTCAAAATTTGTATATTTTTGTAAAGATGTTTAAAAAAGCAAAAAAGGGGATTTTGTTGGTTCAGTTAGGCACACCCGATTCTTCTTCTACTCCAGATGTAAGAAGATACCTGAATGAATTTTTGATGGATGGTAGGGTCATGGATATTCCTTATTGGAGCCGGCTGCTCTTGGTGAAAGGTATTATCGTTCCGAAGAGAGCGCCCAAATCTGCTGCAACCTATGCGACGATCTGGGATAGCCAAAAAGGATCTCCCCTCCTCTACTATAGTAAGATACAACAGGAAATGTTGCAAAAAGAGCTGGGTGAAGAATATCATGTGGAGTTGGCTATGCGCTATCAAAACCCATCCATTGAATCGGCTTTGAAGAAAATGGAAGGTATGTTCTTAGAGTCTATCCGGGTGATACCGCTGTTTCCCCAGTATGCTTCGGCGACCACAGGTTCTGTGATTGATAAGGTGATGGAGATTATGCGGACATGGCAGTATTTTCCCGAAGTGTCTTTTGTAAACAGTTTTTGTGAAGATGATTTGGTCGTCGCAACGTTTACCGAACATGCCTTGAAATATAATCTGGAAGACTTCGATCACGTCTTATTTAGTTATCATGGCCTTCCGGTACGGCAATTGGGTAAAGTAGATCCGAGCGGTGAACTGCAATGTAATGACGACGGTTGTGCGACCTGTAAGGTGGAAACGAATGCATTCTGCTACCTGTCCCAATGTTACGGTACAACCCGGGCCATCGTCAAGAAGTTAGGGCTTAAAGCGGATCAATATACGGTTTGTTTTCAGTCGCGCCTAGGTAAAACCCCTTGGATACAGCCCTATACCTCAGATACACTGCACGATCTTGCCAAAAAGGGCGTAAAAAAGCTATTGGTTTTTAGCCCTGCGTTTGTGGCAGATTGTATTGAGACGTTGGATGAGATCCAAGTTGAGTATGCGAATGAATTTAAAGCATTGGGCGGGGAGCAGGTGGCCATGGTTGAAAGTTTGAACGATAATCCGAAATGGATTCAGGCCTTGAAAAGGTTGGCCGTAAATAATTGATGAAGAGATGTTAGTATTCAACGCTGTACTGTTATTCATATTTGATTTTTATATATTTTTTGCGCTTAGAGCGACAAAAATTAAGCTGGTACATAAAAAATGGTTTCCCTTTGTGTGGTGGGGCTATTCTATTATTCTATTTGCCGGGCTGTTTATCGCTGCAAAGTTTAGCATCCCGTTAAGTTACCGGTCTATTATACTGGTTGCCTTTTTTATGACAGCGATCAGCAAGTTTATTTATATTGCAGTAGTATTGATCGATGATATCCGGCGTGGAGGTATCTGGATTTCCAGGCTTTTTCTACCCAAGAAAGGGAAGTTGCCTGCGGAACGTATTGCAGAATTGGAAGAACCCTTGCCGGAGAAGCCCAGAAATGGTATATCACGGTCAGATTTTTTGCTTAAATCAGGAATTGTCATTGCTTCCCTACCCGTGTTTCCCTTGTCTTGGGGAATTATTTCCGGCGCATACGATTATAGAATACGTCGGCAGAAGCTGGTATTGCCCAACTTACCTAACGCATTCGATGGCCTGCGGTTAGCACAGATATCGGATGTGCACTCGGGCTCATTTTATAACCATAAAGCTGTACGTGGAGGGGTTGAAATGCTTTTGCAGGAGAAGCCCGATATGATTTTTTTCACGGGAGACCTGGTTAATAATGAAGCTTCCGAAATGCGCAACTACCAGGATATCTTTTCCATGTTGAAGGCAGACTTAGGGGTGTTCTCTACCTTAGGCAACCACGATTATGGTGATTACTATTATGGCAAGGAAGACAGTTTGGCAAAGCGCAAAAATCTACAACATCTGATAGAAACACATCGTGTCATGGGCTGGGATCTGTTGATGGATGAAAATCGGACGATTCGTGTGGATAATGAGGAGATAGCAATCGTTGGTGTACAAAATTGGGGTACCGGTCGGTTTCCGAAAAAGGGTGATCTGACGAAAGCATTGTCGGGGACGGCAGATAAAGATATTAAACTGTTGTTGTCGCACGACCCTTCGCATTGGAGGGCACAGGTGTTGGATACTGATGTCGATGTCATGTTTGCAGGTCACACGCACGGCATGCAATTTGGTGTGCGAGGCGAGCATTTCCAGTGGAGTCCCGCGAAGTATGTCTACAAGGAGTGGGCGGGGCTGTATACCGAGAAGCAGCAGCAGCTGTATGTCAATACGGGATTTGGCTTTTTGGGCTATCCCGGCCGAGTAGGTATCTTGCCAGAGATTACGATCTTCGAGTTGGTTAAAAGTTAATTTTCCCTATTTTTTTCAAATTGAATAGAATTTAAAAAAAAATTAATACGTTTGTGGTAATAAGTGTACAATATACATTTATTGTTTTAATCGATCAATTGTATTAATATGCTTTCTTTTTTAGATCAACCCCATAGCCGGGTGAATATCCTGACGGGAGAAAAAATACTGGTTTCACCACATCGGAGCAAAAGACCCTGGCAGGGACAGGTAGAAGATATCGCTACTGATAGTAGACCGGAGTATGATCCTAAATGTTATTTATGTCCGGGGAATGTTCGGGCAGACGGTACCGTGAATCCGAAATACAAAGACAGTTTTGTATTTGTCAATGATTTTTCAGCTTTATTGGAGGACTCTTCCTTAGAAATACACAATGAGGGGGGGCTTCTTCAGGCCGAAACAGAAAAGGGGATTTGTAAAGTGATTTCCTTTACACCCAGGCATGATCTGACGCTTCCGGAGATGGAAGAATCTGCTATTAAGGCCGTGGTAGACCTATGGCAGAAGGAATTTAAGGAACTGGCGCAGAAAGATTGGATTAAATACATACAGATATTTGAGAATAAAGGGGCGATAATGGGATGTAGCAATCCGCATCCGCATGGGCAGATATGGGCGCAAAGTTCTCTACCTGTCGAGATTCAAAAGGAAAACGTACAATTTGATCGATATTTTAAGGCACATAACAAGTCCCTGCTGAGCGATTACTTAGCTCTTGAACTGCAGAAGAGCGAGCGTATTGTTGTGGATAACACCCATTTTGTGGCGCTGGTGCCTTTTTGGGCAGCATGGCCTTATGAGACCCTGGTTGTCAGTAAAAGACACGTCACGAATATCCTGGAGTTTACGGAAGAGGAAAAATGGGATTTGGCTAGGACCTTGCAAGAGTTGACAATACGTTATGACAATATTTTTAAAACCTCATTTCCTTATTCTGCGGGTATGCATCAGGCGCCGGTGAATGAAGGCGATCAATCGGCATGGCACTGGCACATGCACTTTTATCCTCCATTATTGCGTTCGGCAACAGTCAAGAAATTTATGGTTGGTTACGAAATGTTAGCGAATCCGCAACGGGATATTACGGCGGAGTACGCCGCTGAGGTATTGAGAAAGCAGGAGACTATACATTATAAAAATAAATAGGTAATGGAAACTTTACAGCTAAGGAATAGATTTGAGGAAGTGTTTGGGATAGCACCAGACCTATTGGCTAAATCTCCGGGACGGATCAACATCATAGGTGAGCATACCGATTATAATGAGGGTTTCGTATTACCCACAGCAATAGATAAAGCGATTTATGTGGCCGTAGGGAAGCGGGAAGACACACGTATCCACCTTTTTGCAGAAGACTTTAAGGAAGGTTTTGAAACGGATTTAAAGGATATAAAACCTTCTGAAGTGGGCTGGGCGAATTATATCCTGGGTGTTGTTCATCAGATTCAGGAACGGGGAAAGGTTATTTCAGGCTTCAATCTATACGTTGATGGAGATGTTCCTTTAGGAGCTGGGCTGTCGTCTTCTGCCGCGGTAGAATGTGCCGCGGGATTTGCATTGAATGAACTGTTTGGATTATCTTTTGACCGTAAGGATATTGCCCGTATCGGCCAGCTAGCTGAACATACGTATGCTGGCGTAAAATGCGGGATCATGGACCAGTTTGCGTCGGTATTGAGTAAGAAAGGGCATGTGATCAGATTGGATTGTCGCTCATTAGATTTTGTGTACGTGCCGTTGGAGTTGGGTGACTACGAGATTGTCTTATTCAATACCCACGTTAAGCATTCTCTGGCCTCGTCAGCCTATAATAATCGGAGAACCTTGTGTGAACAAGGGGTAAGTTGGGTTCGCGAGAAGTATCCGGAGGTACGGAGCTTACGGGACGTGACATTGGATATGTTGGACGAAACTGTCCGGTCGAGGGATGAAGATACGTATGTTAAATGTAGATATGTCATTCAGGAGAATGAGCGGCTCAATAGGGCTTGTCGTGCCTTGGAGTGTGGTGATATTGAAGAACTGGGCAAGCAGATGTTTTTGACACATCAGGCGTTAAGTACGGAATATGAAGTGAGTTGTGCCGAGCTGGATTTTTTGGTAGATTATGTTACACAGGTACCTCAGGTTGTTGGTGCAAGAATGATGGGCGGAGGTTTCGGTGGTTGTACAATCAATATTATCGCGAAAGGATACGGCAAGGCATTAGCGGATCAGATAGCCCCGTTGTATAAGGAAAAGTTTGGACTTGAATTAGAAGGCATATTTGTTCATGCCGATGAAGGTGCTCGGATTATAGCATAACAGATGCGGCATAAGCCGCATCTAAAATATTATAAGGACAGTATTTCTACTATTCGGGTAAGGTTTGTATTGATCTTGTCGATATGTTTTATCGCTTTGCTAAATGGAGTAAACTGAACCTGCCCACCAATTAAACCCGCCATTTCCCCTCGACGTCCCTCCAATAAGCCTTCTACAGCGGCCACGCCTAGACGGCTGGCGAGAACACGATCCATACAAGATGGTTTTCCTCCGCGCTGGATGTGGCCTAAGATGGACACCCGAACATCATAATGCGGGAAATTCTCCTGGATCTTCTCTGCCACGACCAATCCGCCCTCTTCGTCCCCCTCAGCGACGATAATAATACGGGAAGATTTGTTCTTGCGGGAAGTATCAAGTCGCTTCATAATGGCATTATAATCCACTTCCAGCTCCGGAATCAATACTGCCTCCGCACCTGTACTTATACCCGAGCGAAGCGCAATTAATCCAGAGTCTCTCCCCATCACCTCGATGACAAACAATCTGTCGTGCGACTCTGCCGTATCACGTATTTTATCTACAGCGTCTACAACAGTGTTAATGGCCGTATCGTAACCGATGGTAAAGTCTGTCCCTGCTAAATCGTTATCAATGGTCCCCGGCATGCCAAGAATAGGAATATCAAATTCCTCGATAAATTTTGAAGCACCCGTAAAGGTTCCGTCCCCCCCAATGACAACCAGACCATCGATATTTAATTTTTTAATATTATCATATGCCTTTTGACGGCCTTCTTTGGTCTTGAAGTCATCGCTACGGGCCGTCTTTAATATCGTTCCACCCCGCTGGATGATATTGGCAACAGATTTGGCATCCATGGGAATGATCTCACCGTTCACCAATCCGTCATAGCCTCTGCGGACACCGAAAACATGTAGTCCGTGATAAATGCCTGTCCGGACGACAGCTCTAATTCCAGCATTCATGCCAGGGGCATCTCCTCCGGAAGTCAATACTGCAATATTCTTTATTTCACTCATTTTTCAAAAATATCGAAAATTTGTTGATTTCTTTATTAAAAAATCATTAAAGAACGCGGTTTTTTGCTTGAAATGCATCGATGCCGGATTGAAGATAGCCTACATAGCTGTTGATGTCGTAATTTGCACCACTTGGGGAAATAAGCACATTTCCCGCTGTATCGACAATGACGTACAGCGGTTGCGAATTGCTGTTGAAGGTCGACGCTTGAAAATCGCTGTTTTTTTTTCCTATTGTATTGATTAACTTACCACTATAGGAGGAGGTATATTGCTCTTCCGGGTCGAGGGTTGTGCGGTCGTCAACAAATAGTTCGGCCATGACAAATTCTGTTCGGAGCAGGGTGGCTACTTTCGGATCTGTCCATACATTGGCTTCCATCTTCCGACAGTTGACGCAGTTCCATCCCGTAAAATCTACCAATACGGGCTTGTTGCTTTCTTTTGCAGCGGCCAAAGCCTCTTCATAGTCATAGTAGGGGTCAAACCCCTTTGGTGTGCCTCTATCATGGAAAATCTCATAATACTTTTTCTGCTTTCCAGTGGCTGTTGATATACTGACATCATGATGTACAACAGATAAGTCAAAATCTTGGGTTGCTGAAGGCGGTAAAAACGCAGAAATCGATTTCAAGGGAGCGCCCCATAATCCGGGTATCATATAGACGACGAAAGAGAAAACGACGATGGCTAAGAGGGTACGGGGTACAGATAAATATTTCAGCTCGCTGTCATTTGCAAATTTTATCTTTCCGATCAGGTATAATCCCATCAGTCCAAAGATACTGATCCACAGGGCTAAAAATACTTCACGGTCGAGCCAGTTCCAATGATAAGCTAAATCCACATTGGAGAGAAACTTCAGTGCCAAAGCTAATTCCAGGAAACCTAAAACCACCTTAACACTATTCAACCATCCGCCCGATTTTGGGAGTGATTTTAACATGGATGGAAAAATGGCGAAAATAACGAAAGGTATAGCGAGGGCAATAGAGAAGCCCAACATACCTATCGCGGGGCCTAGCCTTTCCCCCTTTGATGCGGCTTCTACGAGCAATGTGCCAATGATAGGGCCGGTACAGGAGAAGGATACCAGCGCCAAGCTAAAAGCCATAAAAAACAACCCTATTAATCCCTTGCTGTCCGATTTTGCATCTATTTTATTCACAAAAGAACTGGGTAAGGTGATTTCAAATGCACCAAAAAAAGAAGCTGCAAAAACAACTAAAATCAGAAAAAAGAGGAAATTAAAAACGCCATTGGTCGAGAGCGCATTCAGTGCATCCGAGCCAAAGACTATTGTAATCAGCATACCCAATGCGACATAAATGACGATAATGAATAGCCCATATAACACGGCTTGGGATATGCCCTTACTTCTTGTTCCCGCTCTTTTGGTGAAAAAGCTTACGGTAAGCGGTACCATGGGAAATATACATGGCATTACGAAGGCTGCAAAACCGCCAAGTAGGCCAGCAATAAAGATTGCCCAGAGGGTTTGCTTGCCGCTGGCTGGTGAAGGGATGTCAATATCTGCGGGTAAACTGATGTCTTCCTGGGCAGACACCGATTCTTCTGTGCCATCTGTAAACTCCAGATCATTGGGGACTTCTAGGAGCTGGGAGGTGTCCGCACCGTTAGAGAATTCCAGTCCCTCGAAGGATAGGAGTGTGTCTTGGGCAAAGGAAACGGATGTCAAGACGAACAGAAGCAATACGATTATTGCTAAAGAATGTTTTTTCAAATCCATGCTATTTGAAATATTAGGATTATGGAGTGTCGAAATCTATTTAATGGTGACGGTAAAATTGTATTCATCAGGAGGAAGACACTGAGATTTATCACAGGCTTGCCATTCGACGATTCCTGATACTGTCGTCGGTTTGCTCGAATTTAATTTTACTTTCTGTTGGAAAACCACTTCCCGGGTAAAATAAGGGACATTCATTTTGAAAACGTCTTCATACTTGGTTTTCGGTTTAGGCTGTGCCGTTTTTCCATATAATGTATACGCTTTGGAGGGCTTGAATATAAATGAAGTTGGAATTGGCCCGCCATCCGGTACATTTTGTGCATATATGTTCCAGCCTTCTTGAATCGTCGCTTTAATGAAAACCACACCTTCTGTTGGATTTAGTCTTTTTTGGGCGACACTCCACTTAACAGGCTTATGAATTTGACCGACTGCACTACCCATTGTAATCCATACCACTACGATCAATAAACTAAGTTTCTTCATCATGATATTGTATTTTATATTTCTGACCGCAAAGCGGGCCTGAAAGTTTAATGCTAAGATACAGGTATTGGGACGATTATGCCAGTAATTTTTTTGTTATAGCTGATAAGTTATATCTTTTAAATCGAATTTAATATGCTGTTCATCTATCAGCATGTGTAACAGACCATCTCTATCCACGGCTATAATTTTCCCCGTGAAGGGTTGTCCGTTCCCACTACGATATATGGCAGGTTCATCTTTCTGAAAAAGCTTATCATTGTATTGTTCGAGGAGATCGTCGTGCCGAGACTTTAGTAACAGTTGATAATAGTGGTTCAGGTGGGCTTGTATCGTTTCCACAACTTCGATGAAAGAGATGTCGCCTTGTAGACTCAATTGTCTGAAAGAAGTTGTTTTATGTTGAATATCTTCTGGAAATACCGTTTGATATATATTTAAGCCGACGCCTAATACCGCGCTTGTTAGTTCGCGACCGGATACTTTGCTTTCAATCAACAGTCCGCAAATTTTCTTCTTTTCAATAAATATGTCATTTGGCCATTTTATGGATACGCTTTTATTGACATAATGGCGCATCGTGTCGTATAGTGCTAAACTGCTGATCACGGTTAAAAAAAACTGGTTGGATATGTCAAGCTTATTGAGTTTTAAATAAATGCTGGTTGTTAGATTTTGTCCAGGTTCAGCTTCCCAAATAGAGCCGCGTTGCCCACGCCCGTGTGTTTGCGTCTTTGCCATTATGGCAGTAAACTGAGGGAGTGGCGTGAATTTTGCCGTCAAATCTTTCAAATAATCGTTTGTAGACGTTGTTTTGTTCAAAACAATTATGTGGTGAGATAAATAATGTCCAAAAATTGTATTATTTTGCAAGAGAATACGTTTTTAAAGTTTTAAGGTAAAACTATACTATTTCTTAATGAGTAAAAAGAAAAATTTAGAATTGTCGAACAAGTTGGCTGAAATAGTTGTTTACGGCATGCAGGAGAAGAAGGGACACGAAATTGTGAAGTTAGACATGCGGGAAATTAATGCCACAGTTTCTGATTATTTCGTGATATGCCATGCAGACTCAAATATCCAAGTGAATGCGATCGCTAAAAATATAGAGGATGAAGTTTATAAAGCTTTTGGCGAAGAGCCTTGGCACAAAGAGGGGATAGGCAATGGAGAGTGGATATTGTTGGACTTTGTAGATGTAGTCGTTCATGTTTTTAAAACCGAGAAGCGCAGCCATTATCGCATAGAAGATCTTTGGGGGGATGCCAAAATCGAAACCTACCAGAGCGCATAATATAGCAGTTAGAAAAAGAGAGTTATACGTAAATAATGAAGAAGATTCCTAGTAAAAAAGTAACACCGATACCTCCCAAGTTCAATATGATGTGGATATATATCGCCATGATCATAGGGTTTATTGCGCTTAACTATATGTATAGCGGTAGCGGGGCAAAGGATATCTCGTACGAAAAGTTTGAAAAAGATATGCTTCGTACGGGAGATGTAGAGAAATTGATCGCATACAACAAGGGTAATATTGTCGAAGTCGAAGTATATATTAAGAAAGATAAGCTTCAAGACGACCCCAAATATAAAGAAGTCGCACCAACCGACAACACATTAAGCTTTTCGTCATCGACGGGGCCACAATACGTATTCACAGAGGGTTCTGCAGATATTTTAAATGAAAGATTGCGCGAATCCCAGGAAGATCTACCGGAGGATGTAACAAAAATATCAGCCAAATGGGAAGAGCGGACGAATGCATGGGGTGGTTTCTTTATATCCTTTATTCTTCCGTTAATCATTATTGTAGCACTGTGGATGTTTTTAATGCGCCGTATGGGCGGCGGCGGTGGTGCCGGCGGTGGTGCCATTTTTAATATCGGTAAATCTAAGGCGCAACTGTTTGATAAGGAATCACAAATTAACGTGACGTTCAATGATGTTGCAGGCTTGGAAGAAGCAAAGACAGAAGTGATGGAAATTGTGGATTTCCTTAAAAATCCGAAGAAGTATACAAATTTGGGGGGTAAGATCCCGAAAGGTGCATTGCTAGTAGGCCCTCCGGGAACAGGAAAAACGTTGCTGGCTAAGGCTGTTGCCGGTGAAGCACAGGTGCCCTTTTTCTCTTTATCGGGTTCTGACTTTGTAGAGATGTTCGTGGGCGTAGGTGCGTCGCGTGTCCGGGACTTGTTTAAGCAAGCGAAGGAAAAAGCTCCTTGTATTATATTTATCGATGAAATCGATGCCATTGGCCGTGCCCGCGGAAAGAATTCCGTTATGGGGGGTAATGACGAGCGGGAAAATACCTTAAATCAGCTATTGGTGGAAATGGACGGGTTTGGTACGAACTTAGGCGTCATTCTCCTGGCGGCTACAAACCGCTTAGATGTATTAGACTCTGCGTTATTACGACCAGGACGTTTCGACCGTCAGATTTCTATCGATAAACCGGATTTGATCGGTCGTGAACAGATATTTAATGTGCACTTAAAGCCGTTGCGATTGGGTGCAGGAGTGGATGCGAAGAAGCTTTCTGCACAAACTCCCGGTTTTGCAGGAGCAGAGATTGCGAATGTTTGTAACGAGGCAGCTTTGATTGCAGCAAGAAAGAATAAGCCTGCTATAGAGATGCAGGACTTCCAGGACGCTATTGACCGTGTCATTGGTGGCTTAGAGAAAAAGAATAAAATTATATCTCCCGAAGAAAAGAAAATCGTAGCCTATCATGAAGCCGGTCACGCTATTGCCGGATGGTTCTTGGAGCATGCGGACCCTTTGGTTAAGGTTTCTATTGTTCCCCGTGGTGTCGCCGCTTTAGGTTATGCACAGTATTTGCCGAAAGAACAATTTTTATACACAACGGAGCAACTTATGGATAGTATGTGTATGACCATGGGTGGCCGTGTTGCTGAAGACATTACTTTTAAGCGCATCTCCACGGGCGCGCAAAATGATCTGGAACGTGTGACAAAGTTGGCTTATGCCATGATCGCTGTATATGGAATGAATGAGAAGGTTGGAAATGTCTCGTTCCGTGACAGCTCCGGCGAATCACAGTTTCAGAAGCCATACTCCGACCAGACAGCAGAGTTAATTGATGATGAAGTACGTCAGCTTATTTCGTCAGTCTATGAGCGTACGAGACAACTGTTGTTAGATAAGCAAGATGGCCTAATTAAAATTGCGGAAAAATTGTTGGAAAAAGAAATCTTGTTTCAAGCGGATCTGGAAGAAATATTAGGAAAACGACCTTTTACAAACCGTACAACATATGATGAGTTTGTAAACGGGGGTGCAGATGGGGGGGGCGTACCTCCAACGGAGTATCCGTTGCCGACTATACCGGAGGAAACGAATAAAGCGGATATTCAGCCGAGACCATCGTCCTCCGGAGAACCGAACAGTTAAAGCAATTTAAGGACAGAAGGGGAGCTTAGGTGTGTATGTATGAATATTAGGAACACGACATCAAAGGAACGTATGTTGAAGAAGGTGCGACAAGCCTTGCTTCAAAAAAGCGAGAACCCCTATCCGGATTTGGAAGATTCTCCTTTATATATGGAAGAGGACGAACCATCCGATGTGACCTTCGCCAGAGAACTGAATGCTGTTTCAGGAAATTTTATGTATTGTGATGGGGAGATTGCTCTTGTGGAAAATCTGATAGCCGTTGTGGAAAAGCATAATATCAGAAAAATTCATGTTTGGGAGCCTTCGATACAACAGCTGTTACAACATTATGGTTTCCCTTTCTTAACCAACCAGACCGATTTTAGTGATATCGATGCCGGTATAACGAGTTGTGAAGCTCTGATAGCCAGAAACGGTAGCATTTTGATTTCAAATGCAAATATGAGTGGTAGAGTTTTAAGTATTTATTCGCCGATTCATATTGTCATCGCCAAAGCTTCAAAGATCGTCATGGATATCAAACATGGCATGGCGATGATGAAGGAAAAATACGGCAACCAGTTACCGTCCATGGTAAGTGTTATTACCGGTCCGGGTAGAACTACCAGCATAGAGAACAAATTAATAATCCGGGCTCAAGGGCCCAAAAGTCTATATGTATTTTTGATAGAAGACAGATTCTGATTTATGTTACAATATTTGTACACGACACCGGTTGCAAGTGTCATATTTGCGATAACCATAGCAACGAGTATATATGCATTTTCTAATCCCCACCTGTACGGCAATATGATGCTGAACCCGTACAGTATACATCGTGACAAATCAAAATGGATTACGGTGTTTACAAGTGGCATTATACATGCCGATTGGATGCACCTCATTTTTAATATGGTGACATTCTTTTATTTTGGTTTTGCTTTAGAGAGCATATTTGTTCAAGTGAATGGTCCCATTGGGCATCTATATTTCGGCTTATTGTATATCGTGAGTTTAGTGTTGAGTGATATTCCAACTATCATACAACAAAAGAATAACCCCAGTTATTATAGCTTAGGCGCTTCAGGGGCTATATCGGCGGTTCTTTTTAGCTTTATACTTTTTTATCCAAAAGCAGAATTGCGCATATTCTTTGCTATTCCAATGCCAGCCTATCTGTTTGCTGTGTTGTATATCGGTTATTGTATCTGGGCATCAAAAAAGTCCGCAGACCGAATTAACCATGATGCCCATTTATTTGGGGCACTTTCAGGACTGTTGATTACCATAATCATGCACCACTGGATTATCAAGCATTTTATAGACCAATTTTAACCGGTCCAATTGTCACGGTCTAAGCTTCTAAATTGTATGGCTTCTGCTAAGTGATAGTTTTGGATACTTTCTGCCCCTTCCATATCAGCGATCGTACGGGCAACTTTTAAAATTCGATCGTAAGCGCGTGCAGAAAGATTTAACTTGACCATAGCGGTTTTCAAGAGATTTTTCCCCGTATCGTCAATGGAACAGATTTTCCGTAGTAATTTGGGATCCATATGCGCGTTGCAATGTACTTGTTTGCAATGCTGAAACCGCCTTTCTTGAATTTTTCTAGCCTGTATAACTCTTGATCGGATATGTTCGCTTGTTTCTGAGCTTTTTGTACTGATGAGTTCTTTGAACTCCACAGGTGTGACTTCAACATGTAGATCTATACGGTCCAATAAGGGACCCGAAACCCGGCTTAAGTAACGTTGGACAACTGCGGATCCACAAATACATTCTTTTTCAGGGTGGTTATAATATCCACAGGGACACGGATTCATGGAAGCAACCAACATGAAGCTCGCTGGGTACTCTACGGTAAATTTCGCCCTTGAGATGGTTATACCACGTGATTCTAAGGGTTGCCGCATGACTTCCAAAACCGTTCGCTTAAACTCGGGTAGCTCATCTAAAAACAAGACGCCGTTGTGTGCGAGCGATATTTCGCCTGGTTGCGGGGTGGTACCGCCACCGACCAATGCTATGTTTGATATCGTATGATGTGGTGCTCGGAAAGGACGTGTATGTAGTAAGGACTGGGAAGAAGAGAGCTGACCCGCTACAGAGTGTATCTTGGTTGTCTGTAGAGACTCTTCGACAGTAAGCGGAGGAAGGATAGTAGGAAGGCACTTGGCAAGCATGGTTTTTCCGGCCCCGGGTGGCCCGATGAGTATGACGTTGTGACCGCCTGCGGCTGCAACTTCCAGTGCCCTTTTTATATTTTCTTGACCTTTAACATCCGCAAAATCTACTTCATAGCTGTTTATTTTTGAAGCAAATTCTTTTTCAATGTCTATATGTGTTCGTTCCATCGGCTTTCTATCCTCAAGGAAATCAATGACCTCGTCAAGTCGATTTACCCCGAGAACATTTAGATCCGATACAACCGCTGCTTCACGTGCATTTGTTTTAGGCAATATGATACCTTTGAAGCCTTCCCGTCTTGCTTCAATAGCGATAGGAAGTGCTCCTTTGACCGGTTGAATTGTACCATCCAATGAAAGCTCGCCAAGGAGTGTATAGTTTTCCATCCTCTCGCTACCTATCTGACCGGAAGCTGCCAAGATACCAACAGCTATACTTAAATCATAGGAAGAGCCTTCTTTTCTGATATCGGCAGGGGCAAGATTTACAACTATTTTTTGTCGGGGCATACGGTATCCTATAGCCGTTATGGCACTTTCTATACGTCTTAAACTTTCTTTCACAGCATTATCTGGCAGGCCCACGATGTGATATTTTGTTCCTGTAGATATATTTACTTCAACTGTAATGATAGCGGATTCGATTCCGTATACCGCACTACAATATGTTTTTACCAGCATTGTTGTTTTTATTATCCATCGGGTAAATTTAATAAAATTTATGTTAATAAAATATTGTTTACAAAACAAGTTTGGTTTTTTATATTGAGAAATAATAGTTGTATATTGTCTTAACTGAAAAGTCGAAAAAAATTAAACCATTCTTCTTTTCGAGTGTTTAATTGAATATAGAACGTTGGTTTTTTTAATAATTAATATTGTACATGAACGATAGTGGAAAAGTAGTCACAGCCTTGTTGGCCGGGTTAGCCGCGGGGGCTGTATTAGGTATTTTATTTGCTCCGGATAAGGGGTCGGAGACAAGGGATAAACTCAACGAATCTTTAGCTGATCTAGGAGAGGCTATTAAAGAGCGTGCTGAGGAACAGTTTGATCAGTTAAATGATCTTAAAGAGAAGGTGTTATCGGCAGTGCGGGCTAAGATTTCGAAAACTGAAGAAAGTCTCGACGAAGAGATCGAAGAGCATGCATAAGGAAGGTGGTAAGATAAATCGGGAACATGAGTGAACAAAAATTTTCTTTCTCAGGAAGCTTTCAAAAGGCTAAAGAATATATCGATACTCAGATAGAGCTCGTCCGATTGAAGGCCATAGCAAAAAGTGCACGTATCGTGGGAGCATTAGTGGTTGACATTGGCAAGCTGTTGTTGGGATTGATTATTGTGTTTTTCTTTTCCTTGGCATTAGGCTTTTATTTAGGTGAGTTATTGGGAAGCTATGCTTTAGGTTTTTTAGTTACAGGAGGTATATTTTTAATTTTTCTGTTGTTGGTTCGTGTTTTTTCTTCCACGCTGGAATCCAAATTCATGGATTTGACGATACGTAAAGTCGTTAGCATGTGGAAGGATGATGAAGATGTAGAAAACGAAAGCGTCCCACCGGGGACTATAGAGAATGAAGATATAGATGACAAAGAAAGTGATGAGCGTAAAAATTCATAATATAGCCGAGCTGAAGGAAGAGATAAGGCGATTGACTCAGCTTAAAAATGAGCAAGAGGCCTATTTGTCCAATCAATATTTGCTACTCCGTAAGAAGATTGAAGCACCATCTCGTCTATTAGGTATGTTGACATCCAGTATTCCTGGTGTGGATATGGTGAAAGGACTTTTTTCTTCGGTTTTATCCAAAGAAAAGTCAGACGGTAAATCCGATTGGTTGACCAATACATTGCGTGTAGGCCTTCCTTTGGTGTTGAACAAAACTTTGCTTAAAAATGTAGGGTGGTTAAAAAAAACCTTGGTACTTCTGCTGTCTGAACGTGCTGCAGGTCAGGTAAATCAGGATAAAATCGGAAATGTAATCACAAAAATTGCAGATTTTGTTCGACCAAATAAGAAAAAGAAACAGCACCATGACCTGCCCCCGTTGGAAGGGACGCAACCAGAGGTGCCCGATTTTGGGATTCCTCCCAATAGTGAGACTTCTTAGAATTTTTTGGCTTTAAAATCTTCAAAAGCTAACTCAATCCCTTTTTCCAAAGGGATTTTGTGTTTCCAGCCTAAATCATGGAGTCGGGATACGTCCATCAATTTACGAGGCGTGCCGTCTGGCTTGCTGCGGTCAAAAGATATGTTTCCGGTATAGCCGACAATATTTTTAATAAGTAGAGCTAGGTCTTTAATTGAAATGTCTTCTCCAATCCCAATGTTGATAAACTGAGCTTCGTTATATTTTTGCATGAGGAAGATACATGCATCTGCTAAGTCAGAAGAAAAAAGGAATTCGCGACGTGGAGTACCTGTCCCCCAAATGACAACCTCTGAGGCACCAGTTTCCTTCGCTTCATGAAAACGCCTGATTAAGGCTGGAAGAACATGTGAGTTTTTGGGATGATAGTTGTCATTATAACCATACAAATTCGTAGGCATCACGGAAATGAAATTGCAGCCGTACTGCGCGCGATAAGCCTCACACATTTTTATTCCTGCAATTTTTGCGATAGCATAAGGTTCATTCGTAGACTCAAGTATGCCAGTCAGCAGATAATCTTCTTTCAACGGTTGAGGAGCCATCTTTGGATAAATACAAGATGATCCGAGAAACATCAATTTTTTAACGTCGTGAACGTACGATTGATGTATAACGTTGTTTTGTATCGCGAGATTGTCGTAGAGAAAATCAGCACGGTAAGTATCATTAGCCAAAATACCACCAACTTTTGCCGCTGCCAAAAAAACATATTCAGGTCTTTCGGACTGAAAGAAGTCAGCCACGGCACGCTGATCGCGAAGGTCGAGCTCTTTTGATGTCCGCGTAACTATATTTTTAAAACCGTCTGTTTGAAGTTGGTTCAGAATAGCGGATCCAACCATACCCCTATGACCCGCAACATATATTTTGTCGTTTTTTTCCACTAGCAGCTGATTAATATAACAAACTTAGATAAAAATGGCTGCATTTGCGAACGCATTGTTATCGAATATTTTAATAAATAAAGATTATTTTTGCGGCTATAATAGGAGTTATGGGTAAAGATAAGCTAAGGAAATTTGCAGAAGTAGCGACGTTTAAGAACGTCGTCCAATTGGATGCTGGGAAAGCGTATAAGGGCCGATGGTCGTCGGCTTTTTTCGGAAATGACAACCCTTTGGTTTTAGAATTGGCTTGTGGAAAGGGTGAATATACCGTTAATCTCGCCAAGATGTTCCCCAACAAGAACTTTCTTGGGGTCGACTACAAAGGCAACAGAATATGGCGTGGGGCAAAAACAGCACTGGAAGAGAAGATTCACAATGTTGGATTTTTACGTATTCAGATAGAAGATATTCTCGAACACTTTGCAGAAAATGAGGTTTCCGAAATATGGATTACTTTTCCCGATCCCCAACCTCAAGATAGCCGAGAGAAGAGGAGATTAACCAACCCTACCTTTTTGGCAAAATATAAGTTCATTCTCCAAGAAGATGGGATTATGCATCTCAAGACCGATAACGATGGTTTCTATGCCTATACGTTGGAACAAGTTACCTTTCAAAGACTATTAATACAAAAGGAAACAACAGATTTATACCGTTCTGAGCTGGTAGATACGGTGCTTTCCATCAAAACCTATTACGAGCGAAAGTATTTGGCGGAGGATAAAAATATTAGTTACTTACAATGGCAATTTAGCAAGCGAACTCTGTAGATCTTCCTAAGGAATTTTAATTTGGAATCTTGACTTAAAAGGATAAGCTTAAACTGATTTTATTCGATTTTTTGAAACTTTTTATGTTTTCTTTTGGAGATCTTCTCTATATTTACCGGTTGAGGTATTTTAACATAGTAGCCTGTCCCGTCATATTCCCGCTTTCGTGGATTTGATTTGCATGTGTCCGAGCAACAGCCATCCATTTTCCAGCCACATTCATCACACTGTGTGAAATGTTCATTGCATTCAGGATTTGCACAATTAATCATTTTTGGTGTAGTCTTACCGCAATTTTTGCATGTGGATACGACGACTGGGTTAACTGTATTAACATCTACAGTCACCCGGTTATCGAAGACGTAACATTTACCTTCAAAATCCTTTCCCCCCGCCTCCTTTCCGTACTTAATAATACCTCCGTGAAGCTGATATACATCATCAAATCCCTCTTTCAAGAGGAGCGCCGACGCTTTTTCACATTTAATACCTCCCGTGCAGTAGGTCAATATTTTCTTTCCCTTATATTTTTCAAGCTCCTTGATCTTTTCTGGAAACTCGCGAAAATTCTCAATGTCCAAGGTAATAGCATTTTTAAAACGGCCAACGTTATGCTCATAGTTCGAACGCACATCCAATACGACGACATCATCGCGGTCTTTCATTTCCATAAACTCCTTCGGCTCGAGATGTTTTCCGGTTTCGTTATTTGGGTCGATTTCGGATGGATTGCGGAGTCCCGAATGCACAATCTCTGGTTTATAGCGGCAGTGCATTTTGATAAAAGAAGGTTCTTCTACATGATCGATTTTAAAATCTGTTTTTGCAAAACGAGGGTCAGCATGTATAGCGTCCATATAAGCTTTGCAAGCTTCTGATGTTCCCGAGACAGTGCCATTTAAACCTTCATCGGCCACGATAATACGTCCTACTAAACCTAATGATTTACAAAAATCTAAATGATCTGCAGCAAACTGTTCTGCATTTTCGATTGGGCTGTAGCAATAATACAGCAATGTTTGATAATATCTCATAAGTCATTGATACCGCTGCAAACGGCGTTTAATGTTAAATTATGGCACAAAGTTACGAATTCCTGAGAAATCTAAACGGGCGATAGTTATTTTTTGATCAGAGGCTTCAATAGATATTCTAACCCATTCAGCTTCATTTCGTAGAGTGTAGCCAACTGCATACCTAATTTTCCGGGAGGGAACCCTTTATTATGAAACCAAACCAGATAGGCTTCGGGCAATTTGTACAAGGGCCAATCTTTGTATTTTCCAAATGGCATCTTGGCAGTTGCCAGTTCTGTCAGAATATCGGGGTTGAATAAGTTATCCTCTTGTTTTGTCATGTGGTATCATTTGATAAATCGGTATCTAATAATCATGTATAGAAAGTAGAGATTATGCGATCGGGAATGATAAATAGAATGTCGTACCCTGGCCTTCCTCTGTTTCAAACCAAATCTCTCCTTGCTGCAATAACATATATTCTCGGCATAACGTTAGACCTATGCCCGTGCCTTGTTCATTGTTGGTCCCTAAACTGCTCTCCGTGCTAAAATCAAAGAGCTGGCTACGTTTTTCCGTAGGAATTCCCCGCCCATTGTCTTTAACAGAAATCACACAGCGATTGTCCTGCCTTTCGGCTACAAATAATATTTCTCCGGCATATGGTGTAAACTTAATCGCGTTATATAGGATGTTGCGTACAATAAGATTTAACAAATCGTAATCCGCTCGTATTATTAAATCGTCTTTAAAATGATGACTTAACACAATACCTTTCTTTGAAGCGATCAATCTTAAGTATGCTATTGTCGATGCAACTTCTTTTAGGACATGGATCGGTCGAAGGTTGACACGAGAGCTTTCCATCTGATTTCTGCTCCAATAAAGAAGATTAGTCAAAAGCTCTTGTGTGTTACGCGTGATGTCCAACAATTTATTTTCAATAACTTTTTTCTCCTTTTGGCTCAGATCACCGGATCCTATCATTTCCAAATATTGATGTACATTTGCTAAAGGGGTTCTCAAATCATGGGAAATTATCGAAAACAGTTTGTCTTTCTCTTTATTGATTTTTTTCAGGGCCTCGGCTCTCTCTACCAGCATTTTTCTTTGTTGTACATAGGCACGTAGCAGATAGCCAGTGCCGGTATATATCAATAAGATGGTAATGATATAAGTAAAATAAGTGTCGATAAAGAAAGCGTCTCTGCTTGGATAGTCGGCTGTCAACAGATCCGGGTTTATATATTCAGAAAGGATTAAAATCCCTACAAGCAGTGAGTTTCCAATAAACATGTAAATTAGTTTGCTCCGGTAGGACACAACCGCTATAAAAAAAAACGATGCGATATATAATAATAGAGAGGGCCCTTTTATTCCTTGATTGATGAAATAATTCACTGCTAAAAGAATATGTATCTCCCATGCAGATATAAGGATAGCCTGTTTCTGTTTTCCCTTAAACCTACTAATATAATATAGAAAAGATTGTAACAAAAATATACTTAGAGAAACCAGCGCTGCTTGTCCGAGGCCGATATATAGATTTAAGAAGCAGGTTAGGGCGGCGCCAACAATTGCTATTAACGAAAAAACATGAAATATCCGGGTCTCCAGGTCTAACTCATAACTGCCTCCTATCCAGAAATTAAGTTTCTCACGTATCCTGCTGAAAAAATATTTAGTACTCATCCCCTCATAAATAGCCAGATAAATATATTGAAAAAATCCTCATTCTTCGATTTTGCCATGTAAAATGCGGTGTTTGAACAGTCGAACCGCGATGACGAAATGATTTAGGATATTAGGAAGAGTGCCGTAATGTTTTTTGAAAATACGATATCGCTCTTTTAGGCTTTGGTGATGTCTCTTCTTTGAGAGGCCACCTACGAGGTATTTGACAACATAAATATTTACATTTTTGGTGCTTTTTGCTTTTTTGGCCGCACGAATAACCCAATCGATATCTCCGCTCAACTGATATTGGAGATCATAGGGCTCTGCAATACTTCTCTTGACGTAAATGGCCTGATGGCAAATATTCATACCATATCGGAAAGATTGCCAGTCAAAGTTTACTGGTGCGCGGTGTCTTCTATCACCGATGATATGCCGCTGTTCGTTGACGAGCTTGGTGTCGCCGTAGATAATGTCAGCACCTTTCCCTTCCTCTACCACATTTTGGATTGTGTTTTCATCAAAAAGCTCATCTCCGGAATTCAGAAAAAGTACATAGTCTCCGTGAGCTGCTGCCAAGCCTTTATTCATCGCATCGTATATACCCTTGTCTTTCTCGGAAATCACAATGTCGATCCGATCATGGTAGGAGGTGATTACATCCAATGTACCGTCCGTCGAAGCTCCATCGACAATAATATATTCTATGTTCGTGTAGGTTTGGCAAAGCACAGACTCGATGGTGTATGCAATGTCCCGAACGTTGTTATAGACGACGGTAATAATAGATATTTTGAGATTATTCACGATTATTTTCTTTATTATTTCGTTATTTTTTGAAGATAACGAATTGCCCTTTGAAGAAGACTGCCTTTGCGATGTTGAAAAAAATATTTAATAGCGTTATATGCTTGTCGGTCTTCTTCGATCTTATCGGTAAAGATGCGGATTGGAGTATCGGATAATTCAACGCGATATGCATTATCCCTATCTGAATGTGTGCCGGAGCCATCTGTGCCAATATTTTGAATCATGGAACGTTGAGGATAGAGTACTAACCCGCCTTGATTAAATATAGAAAGGTACCAGCGGATAGCCCAGGAGTTAATTTTACCAGCCTTAAATTCTCTTACCTGCTTCCAGAAATTTTCACTATAATCAATGCTAAACCGTCTTATATCTTCTTTTGTAAAATGTGCTGTCAACATTTCGATGTCTGCGTTGAAATGTTTCCAGGCTCTATCCCACGTTGCCCAACCCCAGCTATTTGCTACCCGGAAGAAAAAGGTTTCATGAAGTTTGTCACTGTCTTTAATAGGAAACATATAGCCACTAATCTCCATGACCTTATTGTTGTCCGCATATTTTTCCAGGGCATCATTAAAATACCGTAATCCATACATAGAGATTTCTAGGTCGTCTTCAAGGACAATTGCTCGGCCATATTCGCTTATTATTTTGGTGACGCCATCGATTATGTTTTCCGCCAGCCCCCAGTTCTTTTCCCGCTCTATAATTGTAATATTTTTAAATACCCACGGTTCTCGTAATATTGTCCTTACTTCGTTTACTCTCGCAATAGTATCAGAATCTTTGGCTCCATCTGCGAAAATGAACAATTCAGAATCTGACGCCATCTTTGCTCGTTCTAGTGCTTGTAGCGTCTTACGAGTATGAGAGGGTCTGTTATAGACGAAGAGGATTATTGGGGCTATCATTGGGATAACAAAATTTGTTACAAAGATAATGAATGAATACGTCTTTGCCTGTGCTGTTTTGCTTTTAAGCTTTTTTCTTTATAAAATACTATAATATGAATAGAAGAGAAGTTCTCGATACACTTATATCATGGAATAAAGGTCAGACCTATTTGGGAATAGGGGTGTCACTGCGGCCTATCCCGTTAAAGAATCTATCAATGAAGTAATGAAAAAGGTAAGACATTGGGATTTAGAAGGGTGGCAGGGAAATTGGAATGGAGATGTGTGGAAAGCTATTGCTGACTTGGCGTTGACCAGAGATGACCTACGCATATTTACGCTCAATATGGATTTTGGGTTGGCCATCATTATGAAAGGGGTTCCTGAGTTTAAGCCGAAATTTACGTTGGAGGATATCCGGTCTGGTGATTATGCTTTTTTCGATAGGAACCGTGAAAAACTGATCAACTTAAGAGAGCCGAAATATTTCAAGCAAGTATTTTTTGCAGAGACTGCAAAAAAATGACTTCTTTTGTCTGTTCGTATTAGAACTTTGTTTTTAACAGTTTAATAATTTCGTTTGTATTGGCCACAGAACTCTTATTATTTTTGATGGTATAAAACAAAATCAAGAATTTATAATATTTGATTAGGGTTTTAAGCACCTTCTTGTGTGGCACACCCATTTTGCGTTGCAAATAAAAGTAAGACGTTAATCCTTTCTCCGTTGTTTCAATCGAAAATGGTCGGTCTGAAATAGCATGCTGATACTTTTTTGATAAGTCCATCCTGATTTTTGTATTGGAAAAATGGTGCAATAGATTTTCGTGCAGATATCTCTCTTCCCCATAGAGAAAAATTTTGGGGTCATAACCCCCAATTTTTAAGAAAGAAGATTTTCGGAGAAAAAAACAAGCGCCCGAAATGACGGAATACTTTGGTGAGAAAGCATTTGCTTTATGAAGGAAAAAGTTCTGGATAAAAGAGGTCACCGATAATTTTCTTTGCAAGAAAGAGTGTGTCTTTTTTTTATATTGATCTACTTGTCGAAAGCCGAGCAACATAAGGTCGGGCTCGTTTGAAAATTGATTTATCGCCCATTTGAAAACTGGTTCGATTAGTTCTGCATCAGGATTTATGAGCAATATGCATTCGCTTTGGGCATGAAGAATACCCAAATTATTTCCCGCTCCATAGCCTTCGTTAGCGTGATTATTTATACATTTTACGAGTGGGAAAGCTTCTTGAACAGCTTGATTAATAGCGGCCTGATTTGTGCTGTTATTGTCTACTACAATGATTTCCAATTCTGCTTGGATATCGTTATGGTTATATATCGATGCCAAGCAGTTCTCCAACAATCTTATAGGGGTGTTATAGGTCAGAATAACGACACTTACACCGCTTGCGTATATTCCATCACTGTTATTTGACATATTTTTCTTTTATAAAGAGGATGGTTTCTCGGAGGATTATGGATTTAAAGATATACATTATAGCAAGATACGTAGATCCGAAAACAAGAGCTTTCATAAATAATGAGAGGTAAATATTATCATACCATTCGCCCAAAGAATAGGAAAGATAGCCACATATTACTGATGCTACCATATATTTCAGTATAATCCAAGCTAGGTCGAGATAATTGATATTGGTATACTTCGATATAGAAATCTGCCAAACAAATGTCCATACTACGGTGAAGAGTGCAATACCCCATACCAACGGGATTATCCCGTTTGGATGAAGAAAAAAGATAATAGCCAATTGCATAAGGCCAAAGACAATCATATATAACATATATACGGTAGATGCACCTCTACTTAAAATATAATTAGCATAAAAATTAATAATAGGAAGGAATGCAGCTTGGATACACAATATTTGTAACAAATGAGCACTGGGCAACCATTTTTCTGTTATCGTGATAAGGATAAATTCATTAGAAATTATATATAACAAGGTAAGTGCAGGGAACGTAACAAAACAGATGAAATTTAGTAATTTTAGGAATACGCGCGTCTGTCTTTCCTGATCTTCTCCAAGTGTTGATAACATGGGTTGGGCAAATCCATGTGACATATTAGCAATAACACCCTGAGCCATACCACTCCATTTAGTGGCCTGCGAGTAATATCCCACGGTATTTTTACTTGCAACTCTTCCGAGGTAGAACGTGAGCAAGTTGTTGTTAATATGATTGAGAATGTTTGTTATCAATATTTTGCTGCTAAATTTCCATAGACTTTTTATTGGTCTAAGATCGATATTCAAAGATGGCCTAAAACCTGAAAAGAAAAAGCAAAAGATCGAGAAGCTTAAACTATATAAGACAGATTGAGCGACCAAGCTCCAGTAAGCGAAGTTGTAATAGACGAGGATAACTGCCGTAATCCCTGAGATAAGAACACTTAATGTCGTGGATAAATAACGTTCTTTAACCTTTAAGTTTCTAAAAAGATAAGCATTGTGAGCTATTCCAAAACTGCTACACACGAAACTTAAGAATAAGAATCTTGCTAAAAGAGTTAATTCGGGCATTTGAAAAAAAAGGCTAAGCAGCGGTGCTGTCAAGAATAAAATGAGGTATAACGCGAAGCTAATTAACAAGCTCGCCCAAAATACAGCATTGTAATCTTTAAATTCAACATTCTTTTTATTCGCCAATGCGGTTATGAAACCCGCTTCTTGGGTAGATGAGGCTATGAGTGAAAAGATGGCCAACACTCCCACTAAACCATAATCTTCGGCTGAAAGATTACGCGACAGGTATATGCCGAAAATCAATCCTAATAACTGTTGAACTCCTGTAGCGGCTCCCCCCCACAATATCCCTTTTACCGTTTTCGATTTTAGTGATTCGTTTGTCATTTAGATCAACATATTAATCCGACGAATCGCCATCTCCCTGATCATTTTTCGTTATTTTTGTTTTGAATCTTGGCGTAAAGCCCGTTGGTTTATTTTCTGTTGGAGAGCGCTCTTCTGATTTTTTATCTGTGTCTACTTCTGTTGCAGAATTCTCAGTTTTAGTTACTCCGGCCTTGAAGCGGGGTTTAAATCCAGCAGGTTTATTAGAGACTTCCTGATCAATAGGTGTTGTCTGCTGTGGTGTATTAGAGTTTGTATTTTCTGTTTTTGTCACTCCCGTTTTGAATCGTGGCTTGAACCCCGCCGGTTTGCTCGTGTTTTCTTCGGTTGTAGACGTCTCCGGTGGAGTTTTGGAGCCTGGATCTGCGGTTTTTGTTACCCCAGCTTTGAATCGTGGCTTGAAGCCAGTAGGTTTATTCTCTTGGGTAGATGCCGTTGGTTCCTTCTCGGTCTCCACATTTGCGTTTTCTGGCGTCGCCGGTGGAGTATTCGTTTTAAATTTGGACTTGAAGCCCAACGAAGCCGATACAGATGTTGGTTTTGCGGTACTATCTGTTTTCTCTACAGTTAGTTCGGGCTCATTTAATTTGTAGCTCTTCCGCAGCCTGTTGAACCAGAACTTTTTGGTATGGTCAAAACTTTTTTCACCCATAGCATAATAATGCGAATGGAACTCTGTATATAGTTCCGGCTTATCACGCTGTAGCGCTTGAAGGTCTATTTTCTTCTTTGCAAAAAAATCCTCAAAAGTCACCATATACAAACATAGGCAAAATTGCTTTATATTACTATTACTCCATATTATGGTACACGGCCTGGACGTCGTCGTCTTCTTCGATCTTGTCGACCATTTTCAATACATCAGCTGCCTGCTCTTCACTTAGAGGGGTGTGAGATAACGCAATGCGCTCCAACTTTGCGGAAGTTGTCTCTACGCCCTTTTCCTCCAGAAGACGTTGCATATTTCCAAAATCTTCAAATGAAGTTTGGACGACGACCTGATCGTTCCCTTCTTCGTCTGCCTCTACATATAACTCCTCCAAACCTCCATCAATCAGCTCTAGCTCCAGTTCGTCCATGTCGATCCCGTCATTTGCCGGAAAACGAAAGATAGACTTCCGTTGAAAAATAAAATCTAGGGATCCAGTTTTCCCCAGCGATCCGCCCGCTTTTGTGAAATAACTACGGATATTTGCTACAGTACGGTTTGTGTTGTCTGTCGCGGTTTCGATAAGTACCGGTACACCATGTGGGCCGTAACCTTCATATACATATTCCTCATATCCTTTCGCGTCTTTCTCCGATGCTCTTTTTATCGCTGCTTCTACCCGGTCTTTTGGCATATTGACCGCTTTGGCATTTTGTATAGCTGTGCGTAGACGGGAATTGTTTTCCGGGTGAGGGCCACCTTCTTTTACCGCTATTGCGATTTCTTTTCCTAAACGCGTGAACTGGACCGCCATTTTGGCCCAGCGTTTAAATTTTCTTTCTTTCCTGAATTCAAAAGCTCTACCCATTGTTTATGCCTGTTTATTTTTAAGATTATCAATCATATCTTTCGTCATCGTGGGTAGATCAAACGTTAAAGACCAATTCCAATCCTTACGGGCATATTCGTCATTGATGCTTTGCGGCCATGAGTCCGCTATAGCTTGTCGTGGATCTCCTTCGATGTAAGACATCTCAAAATTAGGAAGAATTTTTTTAATTTCTTGGGCCAACATCGCCGGAGTGAATGAAACTCCTGCTAAATTATAGCTGGAACGTATGGTAATATTTTCGCTGGGAGCATCCATTAACTGTATCGTTGCACGGACCGCATCTTCCATGTACATCATCGGTAGGGCTGTATCTGCCGAAAGGAAAGAGCTATATTGGCCTTTGGCCAGCGCTTCAAAAAAAATGTGAACCGCATAATCCGTTGTTCCACCACCCGGAACGGTTTTCCAGGAGATTACTCCCGGATAACGTATACTGCGAATATCCAGCCCGTATTTCGTATGGTAATATTCGCACAACCTTTCACCCGCCAATTTACTTATGCCATAAATACTATTGGGGTCCATAATACAATGCTGCGGAGTATCTGATTTTGGAGAATGTGGCCCGAACACGGCAATGGAGCTTGGCCAGAAGACTTTCTTTATCCCCAGGACCAGACAAAGATCCAATACATTCAGGAGACCATTCATATTCAGATCCCAGGCCTTTTGAGGATACTGTTCTCCTACAGCTGAAAGCATGGCTGCTAACAAATAGATTTGCGTCGGTTGGTGTTTCACAAAAAGTGATTTCAGCCCCTCCTTATCCAATACGTTAACCTGTTCGAATATTTCGTCGCTTTGAAGATTTTCCGGCTTTCTGATGTCCGAAGTAATCACGCTGGAAGCGCCGAATTTCTTACGTAAAGCTATAGCTAATTCGGTTCCGATCTGGCCATTTGATCCAATGATTAGTATTGTCTCTTTCATAGAGGCAAAGATAGGCTATTTCATTTCTATTTGTCAATAGATAATGGTGCTCCGGCAATCACAAAAGCACCCTTATAAAGCTCTCTGTCACCTTTCCCGTTATAAATTTCAGTTAGAAAAATGTAAATACCGTTAGGAGCTACGACACCATTTTCACCTCGACAATCCCAGATGATTTTCCCCGATGAACCTGCACTTTGATGCCGAATCAATCGGTTGACTGGTCGACCATTTTCAGCAAAGATAGAGACGCTCATCTGGTAATCCGGCTGTGAAAATTCATAATTTATCTCCAAAAAATCTTCAAATCCGTCCTGATTGGGCGAGACAGTTTTTGAGGTCAAAAAAAAGTTATTTTTTTTGCGGAGTATATCTTTTTGTATGGAATTTTTATATCCAGGAGTCGCCCCTCCGCTCCATGTTGACGCAGAAAGAAAATTATCTGGGCTATTGGTCGGTTCGTCCGGAGATAGCCTTTCGAGTGAAATTCCTTTTGTATTCTTGAGAAGAGGCATGTGCATCCCTGCATAGTAGTACAGTGAATCCATTCTTCCTTCCGGAGAAAATAACGTGACTGCCCCTTGTTCATTTGGATACGCAGGTAAACGATCCATGGCATGGATACATTGATTTTCTCCTTTTTTATATTGTCTATATAAAGCGTTTGGGTCGGTTGTTAGTGCCAGATATTGCCCCGCTTCTAAAAGAAGAACCTCACTGCTGATTGGGTACTTGCCTAACTTCCAATGCTGCAGGTTGATGGGATGTCCACTTCGGTTGTATATTTCCACAAAGTCTACACCGCCTTTCACCGGATTAAAAAGAACTTCATTGATAATAACATCCGTTTGAGCCATTAGAAACGACATGGGCCAAAAACAGGCTATGCAACAGACGACAGTAGATATAGAAAGGTGACTTAATATGTATAGAATTTTCATATATCAAAAATAATAAAATTTCTTTAAAAATAAAATTAATATTGTTTAGATATAATTTTTATACAGATAACATAGGGCGTCATTTTACTCGGGAGCTTAGGTCGTCAAAATTCTTATCTCTAAATGACAGAAGTTATTAATTGATTATTGACAAAATCATAAAAAAATCACTTAATCTGACAGTATTAAAGTCAAAATGGTGTTATTATTTTAAAAATTTTCAAAATAATGCAATAATGAACCGATAAATTTGCTATGTTTGGCATCTCATAAAGGAGTAAAAAGTAAAAATGAATTTTAAATTAATTTTAGTACAATGAAAGTAGCAGTAGTAGGCGCGACAGGTCTTGTCGGGTCAGAAATGTTGAATGTATTAGCGGAACGTAATTTCCCAGTAACCGAATTAATTCCTGTTGCGTCAGAACGTAGCAAGGGAAAAGAAATCGAGTTTAAAGGAAAGAAGTTCAAGGTTGTTACTCCTACGGAAGCTATTGCCATGAAACCGGATGTTGCGTTATTCTCTGCTGGGGGAGGTACTTCGACAGCATATGCTCCTTTGTTTGCAGAGGCAGGAATTACTGTCATCGACAATTCATCGGCTTGGCGGATGGATCCGACAAAAAAGCTCGTCGTACCCGAGGTAAATGGCGATGTATTAACCGCAGAAGACAAAATCATTGCAAATCCCAACTGTTCGACCGTTCAGATGGTCGTCGTGTTGAAGCCTTTGCATGACAAATATAAAATCAAACGTGTTGTTGTTTCTACCTATCAGTCGGTCACGGGTACAGGTGTTAAGGCCGTACAGCAGTTGAACGACGAACGGGCAGGAGTAGAGGGAGAGAAAGCATATCCTTATCCGATTGATCTGAATGTTATCCCACATATTGACGTATTCCAGGACAATGGATATACGAAAGAAGAGATGAAGATGATCTTAGAGACGAATAAGATCATGCAAGATGACAGCATTAAGGTCACAGCGACGACAGTGCGTATTCCGGTGATAGGTGGGCATTCCGAGTCGGTGAACATTGAATTTGAGCATGATTTCGATCTGGATGAACTTCGCCAAGTGTTGGGAAGCCAGGAAGGGCTTGTTGTTGTCGACAATCCTGCTAATCTCGAATACCCGATGCCAAAAGATGCACATGGTAAAGACGAGGTATTCGTCGGTCGTATTCGTAGAGATGAGACACAGCCGAATACGGTCAACCTGTGGATTGTAGCCGACAACCTAAGAAAGGGAGCAGCGACAAATGCAGTACAAGTGGCTGAATTGTTGAATAAGAAATCCCTTATTTAGTCGAGTACGGATTATATGAAAAAGAGAGCGGCTTTGAAATTTTCAAAGCCGCTCTCTTTTTGTATAATACTATCTGTCGACTAGCGTACTGGCGTAAACACCCAGTTGTCGTCATATCTAGCTGTGTTATTCTTTCCTGTTGCGACATAACCTTTTCCACCAATTGAGAATGCTACAGCACCATCACGGTACGAACCTTGGAATACTTGATGTTTGTTTGTCCAGCTATCCGAAGCCGGCTCATATTTCCAAACCGTACCTAATGCAACGCCTTTGTTACCAACAGCGACATAACCATAATCGCCGATAGCAAATGCGGCAGCACTTTGGCGCGTAACGTCATACGTGTAGCTGTCATCATTCCTGTTGATGGTATTCAATTCCTTCCAGTTTTCGCCGTCGAAAGAATAGAAATCATCTGGATACTGGCTATTGTCAAATCCTCCACCGATATATGCTTTACTGCCAATAACAAAAGCGAAAGCATTTACACGTTTTGACTTGAACTGAGCAGGTACTGGAGTCCAGCTCCCGTCGGCAGGGTCAAATTCGTAGAAATCACTTAAATTTTTGGCGTTTGCCGTTGCGCCTAATCCAACATACCCATGACCATTCAAAGCAAAAGCTACAGCACCGGAACGAGCTGCGTTCGTTGGGAGTGTTTCTGTAAGTTCTGTCCAAGTATCATCTGATGGATCGTATTCCCAAAAATCACTCAATGCATCAGTGCCGTTGTGGCCCAAGCCCACATATCCTTTACCATCTACGGAGAAGCCTACCGCACTATAGCGTGCTTCACCCGGAAACTCAGCAATAGAAGTCCATTGTGCATCAGAGAAAGACCAGGCATCCTTTAATGCCGTGTTATTTTTAAGTAGACCACCTACGATATAGCCTGTCTCTCCAATCTGGAAAGAGGCTGCATTGCTTCTTGGGTCCCCAGTAAAGACAGTAGACTTTACCCATTCTGTAGGTCCCGTATCCGTTGTGGAGTCCGTATCCTCACTTTTCTTACATGCATTGAACGTCAAAGTAAACGCACAGGCTAAAAAAAGAAATAGCCAATTTTTCTTGTTCATAAATTATTTAAATTTAGTATATAGAATGTTTAATTTTATTTTGGGTTGATTAAATTCATCTTTCGCAATCACTGCCATATCTGTTGTTCCGAACAGACTAGGAGAAGAGGCCGCAAGATATAAACACGTTTCGGCATAAGCTGCATCATTAATCGTTTTTATATAGTCGATCAGATTAAAAGTGTATTTCGTCTTTTTCCCGAAGGCATCTCCCGGAACCATCGTGGCCGTCTGAATACTCGTCGATAGCGGCGAACGAACGAACGAAATAGGAACACCCGTATACTTATTGGCGATGAACAGCATCAAGGCATTGGGGTTTGGAAAAACACCGTAATTATATCCTGTAGTCTCTATTTCCAATTCAATCTTGTTAATGGCCATATTAGGCTCGTTTAAAAACTGTCTTAACGAAGTAAACTCCAATTTTGCTACAACCCCTGCCCCTGCCTGAAGAAAAATATCGCCGTTGGTACTGCTACTTTTCAGTTCCCTATTGTCCCGATCCAATGCCTCAAAAGCGGTTCCTGATCTATCGTACTCGATGTTGTTGTATTGATAAGCGCTGGAGCCCGTTGTTATCGTCTTCTTACCCGTTTTAGTAAAACCATCACTTCCAGGATAGGTGTAGTTCAGGTTTACATATACGGTATCATTTAGTCCGAGTATAGCCGTATTATCCACATCCGGTACGACCACCAGCCCTTTTAGATATCGTTGAAAGTTATCGTTCGATAACACGGCGGGGTCTCCCGATTGAATTTTCTCGAATAAATCTTCTCCAAAAGCATAATCCAAGGGAATGCGAATGGTATCTCCAGAATTTACCCGGGGATTGAAAGCTAAAGTCCCCAATGCGATTGCGTCATAACCAAACTCCTGATCCGAAAAGATGGTAGCCCCCGTTACATATACCGGTGTGTTAACGATGCCCGGTATAGTAGGGATAGTTTTTGTCTCTATGGTTTCCGTCACCTCATGTACATGGAATGTCTGAGGCTGCAAGGTATCTCCATAGTAGTATTTTGACGCATGTGGGGTTAAGACTAAGTCAACAGACTCAAATTCGGCATTTTCTGGAATATCATTCGTAAAGGAGGTTAATGCTAGTCTGAAATAGGTCGAAGCAATTGTTTCGCCAATAACAGGTTGGTTAGTTTTACCTACCAGCAAGACACCCGTATTAGCCGTAGGGAGGTATTCCAGCTGTACTGTCGATGTACTTATAGAAAGCGAATCCACCAAGGTGACACTCAGATTTTCATCCGGATTACCGAGCGACATACCCATCTCCTTATTACAGCTACTGAAGGTAAGAACCAAAAGCCCTAAGAAAGAAAACAGAATATAGCTAAGTCGTGTTAATTGCTTCATAAATTTTTGCTATCTGCAAATGTAGTTAATCCACACTGTTAATATGTGTTATAATATGTTAAAAGTCACTAAAACAGTGCGCGGTGCAAATCTAACAATTTAAATTTGTTTTAATCATGTTAAAAAAGTATAAAATACTGACAGCACTGATCGTACTGATATGGCTTGGAATCGTCGTCGTCATATCCATATGGTTATATGGTATTTACAAAACCAAACAAGAGGCTCTTGTATCTGACGTGGAAAGATCTCTGTTTAATACCGTTCAGTCTTACCTACAGTCCGAAGAAAGGATAAAAGAAAATAATAGCCGACCCTTCGATCGGGACGGAACAGTCTTCATTACAGAAGTACATAAATATTATCCAAATGTCGATCAGCAGAAGCTAAAAACAGTGTGGGATAGCTTGCGCAATGAAAGAAAAGGGTATTGGAGTAAGCGATTTAAAGGCCGTGAAAAGGGAAGGACACCTTTTTTCATGTTACAGAATTTGGATTTTGGTGAAAGCGACCGGGCGGAAATTGCCGCACAGCTTGATACATCTCTTAAGGTGAAAGGTATGATCGCCAAAGTGAATGTCAATATGGTAACGGTCGACGACGATACGGTTGGAGTTGGGCGTAGACGGTATGAGGTTATGCCCGATGGAGATATCCAGACACGACCTATATTAATCAATCCGGACGAAAATCTGCTGTTATTTGCGACCATCAAACGGCCTTTTATCGACGTGATATGGCGAATGGCACTACAGGCGACTATGTCCGCTATATTGATCCTGGCGTTGATAGCCATATTCGGCTACCTACTTTACACCATCAATAGACAAAATAAGATGGCCGTCTTGCGGAAATCTTTCGTCAATAATATGACGCATGAGCTCAAGACGCCCGTAGCCACGGTCATGGCAGCCATTGAAGCCGTGCAGCGTTATGGTGCCAGGGATGACAAGGAGAAAATGGCCCGGTATCTGGCCATATCCCACCGAGAACTGGAACATCTGTCAAGATTGATCGAACGCGTATTGCAGTTGGATATGGATGGTGTCCATAACCTTGTATTGGATAAGGTAAAATTCGATCTTACCCTTTTGATGCAGCAATGCATAGATACGGCAAGGCTGAGTTGTCCTAAACAGATGTCAATTGATTTGATTGCCGATAATCCTATATCTTATTTTGGCGATCGCTCGCATATCAAAAATGTATTCAGCAACCTGTTGGACAATGCTATAAAATATTCACCCGAAGAAGTAGATATCATCGTTCATATCCAAGAGACGGAAGATAAAATAACGGTTACCGTTAAAGATCATGGGCTGGGAATTGCAGAAAAATACAAAAATGATATATTTGATATGTTTTTTCGGGTCCCAGCAGGAAATTTACATCCTGTGAAGGGATTTGGGTTGGGGTTGTCTTATGTGCGACTCATCGTTGATAAACATAGTGGAAGTATCGCCGTGCAAAGTAAACCGGGAGCAGGATCGACTTTTAAAATTACATTACCAAAATTGTCTGTATGATCAAGGTGTTATATGTCGAAGACGAGCAAAGTCTTGCGCTGATTGTCGCAGACAGCCTGGAAGACTATGGCTTCGAGGTTATACACCGTGAGAATGGCCAGGATGCGCTGGCCCTATTCCGAAAAGATAAAGCCGATATTCTGGTGATCGATATCATGATGCCACTGATGGACGGCTTTACGCTTGCTGCTGAAATTCGAAAGATTGATATGCAAGTGCCCATTCTCTTTCTCTCGGCGATGACGCAGACGGAAGATGTTGTCAAGGGATTCCATCTGGGTGCTAATGATTATGTACGAAAACCCTTTAAAATCGAAGAGCTCATTGTCCGTATTGAGGCGCTGACTAAGAGAACACGAAAAATAGGTCCCCAGATACTCCAGATTGGAAACTACATATTGGACACCAACCGAAATACCCTTACTTTCGACGGCAAAAAGGAAAGTCTTTCCTTTCGGGAATGCGAATTAATGCGGCGGCTGTTTGAAAATAAGGATACCGTAGTGGCACGGGAAGATATCGTCCGGGCATATTGGAGCGACGATACCTATTTTACGGGGAGGAGTCTCGATGTATTTATCAGCCGTATCCGTAAATACCTGGCGCAGGACGAAAGGATCAAAATCACCAATGTACGCGGTATAGGATATACGATGAGTATACGATAGGAAAAGCTACTCCTATCTACTTTCCTTTTCTATTTTGAGCACCGCCAAACTGTCTCAGGTTGTAGGAAAAAGATAGGATGAAATAACGAGTTAACGTATTGGAAACTATATCGGTGACAGCATCATTATTGACGCTCCTTCTTACATTCTGGGCATTATTTAACAGATCAAATCCCCTAATAGCAAGCTCAGCATTCTGTTTCCTGAACAACTTGTATCCTATAGAAGCACTCCACAATGCCATTTTAATAGGCTTGCTTTCCTCAAAACCGGTATCAAAAAAGTAAGAAAAATTAGAACTGACCACAAATCTCTTCGGTAACTCAATCGTTGTATTATTCGTGACACGGTGTACGTACACGTTGTATTTTGTCACCCGTGCAGCCATATTTTCATAATAATTAGCATTGATATGATAACTCAGTCCAATAACGTATTTCTTCTTGATATTTGAATTAAAGCCAAAACTTTGTGAGAACCCGTAGGAGAGGTCTTTCAGCAATTCCTCGTTGAGGATGACATAGTTATTGTTATAGAATACATTCGTATTAAAATTGAGGTTCAATTTCCATTTCTTTATCGGCAGCCCATAGCTGTTGCGTGCCCGAAAGGTATAGGCTCCATCTTGATTCTCTGGTGCTATAAATCTTCCGCCCTCCCGAAGGGTAATTTTGGGGGTTGTTTCTGTTTCCGGGAAAAGTACCGTGTCCTTATCGGGTCTTAGAATAGAGTTGATGATTTTATTATTGAAGTAGTCAAATTGTATGTTCGTATGGAGACTTCTGCCCGTCTTCTTGTTAACATCTCTGTATTGAAATTTGACCAAATGTGCGTATTCCTGGTTCAAGTTGGGATTTCCATTGGTGATGTTTAGCTCATTCGCATTATTGATAAAATCCTGCAGCTGACCGATGGTGGGTGTTCGCGTTTCCGTATGATAGTTGATCTCCAGATTTTTTGCCTTCGAGAAGTGATAGACCAAGGTAAGACTTGGCAGAAAGCTATCGAAGTCAGCCTTGGTATAGATGGGGTAGGGTACGGTCCTGTCATTTTTTCGCACGCCCTGCTCATAGTTGATCCCCGCCTGTACACGTATCTTGTCCTTTTTGTTGTAGATATATGCAAGACCGCCTCCATGATAAATATAATCGTTTCTGAACGCGTTTGACAGTCGATCCCTCAACTCCCCCAACTGTCCCGTTTCTGCCAGAAATTCATACGTCTCCCGATTCGAATAGCTTACCGTATTTCTGAGCGAATAATTTGCTTGTAAGCGACTAGCTCTGGAAAGCGTTTCTGTAAAGGCCAGGCGGCTACGGAGCCCCGATCCATAGCCGTCTGTCAGACTCTGGTTATTGTTGGTATCTCTACGAGAAATAACCTCATTTTTGTAATAAGAGGTCACAGCCAGGTTAAGGGACTCCGCCTCATTATTGCTCGCGTTGCCCGACATACTCAATGAAATAGTCCTTCCCTGTTTCTTAAAACGGTGCATATAGGTCAGGGATCCGCCGAAATTAAAATTTGACGTGTTACTGTGGCTTGACCGGTCGGAGCTATTTAGCGTATCCACCTCTTTTAACGTTATGAAATCCGTGATGATTTCCCTGTCATTTGCCCGATATCGAATATTAGGTGCAATATCTAAGCGGTTGTCCGCGTCTATTTTCCACCTTAGGCGGGCATTAAGTTTGTGGTCGCTTTGCAATATATCCGAAAACTGGTTCTGATCTCTAAACTGATTAACCTTTTTGGTGGAGATGTATTCAATATTGGATAAAGATGTGGTTGCCGTAGACAGTGAGCGATAATTATAATCTGCACTTAGTTCCAGATTTTTGTCCAAATATGTGTTTGTAAAGTTGACTGCTGCAGCATACGTATCCGATAGCCCCCTATCCGTATTGCTGTTGCCCCGACGTACGCCTCCCCTTCCTTGTTCGGCAAAATTTGTTTCGTTGATGTTGTTCGCCATCGTGTTGATTGCTAACTTTTTGTCGCCGGCAAACTGATTGACATTTGCATTCAAACCAAACTTTTCTGCTGCCCCCACACCGGCATTAGCCTTTCCAAAGTATCCATGCCGTCGTTCGGGTTTCGTGACGATATTGATGACCTTATTCCGTGTCCCATCGTCAAAGCCCGAAAATCGTGCTTGTTCGCTCTTTTCATCAATAATCTGGATTTTCGATATGATTTCGGCTGGAAGTGATTTAAGCGCGATGCGCGGATCGCTACTGAAGAATTCTTTACCATCCACAACAATTTTAGTGACCTGCTCTCCATGTGCCGACACATTGCCGTCTTCATCGATCATTACACCTGGCACTTGTGCGATTAACTCATCCGCATCGGCAAACTCACGTGTCGAGAAGTTTTTCGCGTCGAACTCCATTGTATCCTCTCGCAATGAAACCATCTGCGGAGCTGTAATATCGACCTCTTCCAATGCAATTTCCGAAGGTTCCAGTCTGAAAAGCACATGCACAGGTTTTCCCGCGAAAGTTATCTGTCTCATCTCGGCCTTGTAGCCGATAAACGCACTGCCTATTGTATAGCGCCCGGCTTTGATATTTGCCCGGTTGAAAACCCCTTTTGCATTGGATGACATCACATACTTTGCTGAATCCGTCAGGCTTTCGACAACGATAGTGACCCCTTGGATGGGTGTAGCCGTCGTCTTGTCAATCACATGACCAGATAGGTTATTTTGCCCATAAAGGTGATGTTTACAACATAAAAGGACAATACATAATATAGATATACGGTAAAAATGTGTCACACGCTCGGATAATATTAGCTTGTAAGTATAATAAATTTATACAATTACCGCACATATATGTCGAAAATGATACAAAGTAAATATCACGTCATTATCATTATATTGTATATAAAAGGAAGTTTATCTAAGTTTGTTCCTTATAAGGAGGAGGTATGAAAGAGGATACATATAGTCGAAAAGAAAAAATTTTACAATCCGCGTTGAATTTATTTGCAGAGAAGGGTTTTTCGGATACCTCAACAAAAGAAATTGCTGTTCATGCCAGTGTATCCGAGGCTTTGATTTTCAAGCACTTTGGCAATAAGGATGCCTTATTGACACATTTAATCAAGGCGGGATATAGGCGTGTTTTACAGCAGCATCGCGGTATGATCACCTACAAAAATGCAAAAGATTTTTTGAGAAATATGATTTCATTGCCGCACAAGCTTGTCACCGAAGAACCTACATTCTGGAAGATGCAGCGGCGTCTTGCGCACATGCCTTTTTCAAAACTACAGCACGATCAATTTATCAAGCCCGTGCAGCCTGTGCTTTTGAGAGCTTTCACCGAGCTGGGATACAGTAAGCCTGAAATGGAAACGGAGTTTCTGCTGCTTGTCATTGACATGCTTTGGAAGAAAGAAGCTTGTGGTGAGTTGGACCATCCAAAAGAAATGGTATCCTTATTGGAGGGAAAGTATAATCTCCAGTAAACGAGGATTTTTTATATAAAAATTATGCATAGAATATTCCTGATAGCTGTACTGTATATCCTGCTTGGCGGGCATGCAGAAGCACAAAATAAACCTGATTTTGTCCCTTTTATCCATCAGCAGCACCGTTGGGTCGACTCCGTATTTTCATCGCTTTCTGCAAAAGAACGTATAGCGCAGCTTTTCTTAGTAAGAGCCCATACCAATTTAGGGGAAAAATATATAGACTCCGTAGCAAAGGTTATTGCAAACGAGCAGCTGGGAGGTTTGGTTGTTTTTCAGGGTGGACCAGTGCGCCACGTCGATATGTTCAACCGTTACCAGAAACTGGCCAAGGTTCCTTTGCTGATTACCTGTGATGGCGAGTGGGGGTTGGGCATGCGCCTGCCGGATTCTACCCTTTCGTTTCCCTATCAGATGACCTTGGGTGCCATACAGGACAATCGTCTGTTGTACGACATGGGACGGGAGGTAGCTAAAGACTTTTTACGAATGGGCATGCATTTTAACTTTGCTCCGGTCGTTGATATTAACAATAACCCTAAAAATCCAGTTATCAATTTCCGTTCTTTTGGTGACAATAAATTCAACGTGACCAATAAAGGCAGGATGTATATGAAAGGCATGCTCGACGGTGGGATTATTGCCTCGCTAAAACATTTTCCGGGGCATGGCGACACCGATGTGGACTCGCATTATGATCTTCCGCAGCTCAACTTTTCACGGGAAAGACTGGAATCATTGGAGATGTATCCCTTCAAAGAGCTGATCCAATCCGGTGCCCCGGCAGTTATGGTGGCCCATATGCATATTCCCGCACTCGATGCCACGAAGAATATCCCTTCATCGATTTCGAAGAAGGTCGTTACTGATATATTGCGGGGTGAAATGGGCTTCAAAGGGCTTGCAGTCACCGATGCCATGAATATGAAAGGGGTGACAAAATTCTTTCCCCGTGGTGAAGCGGATATTAAAGCCATTGAAGCAGGAAACGATCTGTTGGAACTTTCGGAAAACAGTGCCCGGGCGATCGCATTGGTCGAGCAATCGATAAAAGCCGGACGTCTCAAGCAAAGTGACATCGATGCCCGCGTAAAAAAGATATTGGCGACAAAATATTGGTTGGGACTTCATCAGTATAAGCCCGTCAATAGAAATCGTCTGATTGAAGATCTCAACCGGCCATCGACAAAATCTTTAATCCAACGGATGGCCGATGCTGCTGTTACTTTACTTCGTTCGGACAAAGGTATACTGCGCTTCAATACACAGCACAATACCGCTGTAGTAAGCGTCGGTATCTCGAAGCCTCAAGCCTTTGAAGACGGCCTGGCTTTACAGCTGCGAGATTCAAAAAATTTTTATGTCACAGGAGTAGAAACGGAGGAGCAACTCAAAGAATTATTGAAAGAGGTGCGTGATTACAAGCAGATTATATTAGCTATTCATGACAATAGATCCCGACCGGGCAATGAGCTCCATGTACAAGAGCCTATCCGGGTGTTTATTGATAAATTGGCGGGGAGACGAACAGTTTCTGTCTTATTTACAAACCCGTATGTGCTCGATGATATCGATGTAGGGCGAAGTAATGCCATTGTGATGGCTTATCAAAACGACGACTTTATGCAACGCGCGGCGTTGAAAGTATTGCTGAAACAAATCAAACCCATTGGAAAATTGCCCGTCACGATCAACAAAACCTTTTCGTATGGTGACGGTATATAAAAATAATCATGGCAGAAGAGCGGATTTCTATATTTGATATGTTCAAAATCGGTATCGGACCATCTAGTTCGCATACCTTAGGCCCTTGGCGGGCTGCACAGCGCTTTGTGCAGACACTTGACGATAGGCAGGTGCTCACCAAAGTACACCAGGTCAATATTCTGCTGTACGGGTCATTGGCCAAGACTGGCGTTGGGCATGGTACCGATATTGCCGTACTGCTTGGCCTTAGCGGTGACGATCCGGTTACGTTTTCAGTTGAGGACGTCCTGCCGAAAGTGGAGTCTATAAAAAGTGCCGGAAAACTGTTGCTAGCAGGAAGGCAGGAAGTTGATTTCAGCTATAACGAACATCTCCTGTTTCTCTTTGATCAGAGCCTGTCTTTCCATCCCAATGCCGTTACTTTTCAGGTGTTTTTGGACGATGGAACCGCCATGAGCGAGACCTACTATTCCATCGGAGGCGGTTTTGTCGTCCAGGAAAATGACACGGAGTCCGTTCTGACCGAAGTAGACCTGCCTTTTCCGATCGATACGGCCGAAGAGCTGATGAAATGGTGTATGCGTACGGGGCTAAAGGTTTCCGAACTCGTTCTCGAAAATGAATTGTCGTGGCGGCCTGAACAAGAGACCAAGGAAGGCATATTAAAAATATTCGCCACGATTAAGGAGTGCATCTATAAAGGATGTCATACGGAGGGGCTACTGCCCGGAGGACTCAAGGTCGAGCGACGTGCGGCAAAGTTGAATAAGCGGATGGTAAAAGGGCGGCCTTACTCGGACTATGATTCCTGGATCGTCGCCATCCGGGAGGGAGGCAAAGATTTTGGCTATATTCTGGATTGTGTAAGCTGTTTTGCATTGGCCGTCAACGAGGAAAATGCGTCCTTCGGCCGAGTGGTAACCGCACCTACGAACGGTGCCGCAGGCGTCATACCGGCGGTACTCCAGTATTATATTGCATTTCACGATGCTTATCAGGAAGACAAAATCATTCAATTTATAGCAACTGCTTCCGAAATCGGAGCGATATTTAAGAAGGGAGCTACTATATCGGCTGCCATGGGTGGCTGTCAGGCAGAGATCGGTGTTTCCTCCGCTATGGCTGCCGGTGCGCTGACTGAATGCTTAGGAGGCTCACAACGGCAAGTCTTGATGGCGGCAGAGATTGCGATGGAGCACCATCTCGGGTTGACGTGCGATCCTATTGGCGGACTCGTACAGATACCCTGTATTGAGCGGAACACCATGGGTGCTGTCAAAGCGATTACCGCAGCGCAGCTTGCCCTGCAGTCTAATCCGGATAAAGCAAAAGTAAGCTTAGACGCTGTCGTCAGCACGATGTGGGAAACTGCACAGGATATGAACGTGAAATATAAGGAAACGGCCGATGGTGGACTGGCAGTCAAAGTCCCGTTAAGCCTGCCCGAATGTTAATGATGAAATCGACAAGACTAAAATATAACCGATGAAGTATTGTGCACTAGCTTCTGGAAGTAACGGAAACTGCTATTATATCGCCAAAGGTAGTGATGCGGTATTGATCGATGTAGGGATCAATACCAAACATGTGGAACTTCGTATGGCCAATCTGGGCATACAACCGCGGGCCATTAGCGCCATTTTCATCACCCACGAACATACCGACCATATCAAAGGTCTTTCCGTCTTTTGCAAACGTTACCAGATTCCTGTGTATCTTACCGAAGGCACCTTCAATGGATCTCGACTGCGTCTACCCGATCATCTTGTACGTTTTATTCCAGCTGATGCCAAAATTGCAGTGGGCGCATTGAAGGTGCTTGGTATTCCGAAATATCACGATGCCCGGGAACCCTGTAGCTTCGTCGTCACCGACGGACAGACAAATATCGGCATATTGACCGATCTGGGTAGGGGGTGTGCGAATGTGAAGCATGTCGTCCAACATACGGATGTGCTTTTGCTGGAGAGTAACTACGATGAGGAGATGCTCGAAAGAGGACGGTATTCCTTTTATTTGAAAAACCGTATCCGCAGTGGTTGGGGGCATATTTCGAATAGCACAGCGTTAGCGCTTTTTCTAGAAAACAAGACCGATCGGCTGAAGCATCTTATTTTGGGACATCTTTCCGGTGAAAACAATACCGTGGAAAAAGTCTTAGCTACTTTTTCACCCCATTGCCAAGAGATAAAACTATCGGTGGCAACACGTCTTGTCGAAACCGAGCTTTTTGATGTGGTGCAGCTTGGTGTGGATACTCCTGCTGTTGTCTTGCGGGAGGATTATGATAGGGCAGCGGAGAGAGAAGTCTCTTAACCACGCCTCTTAAGCCTCGTTAAAAAGATAGAAGACAAGTAATGTAGCGATTTTGTCCGATTTATTCAGGGGAACATGCGGAATGTTGCCGTCAAAGAACAATGAATCGCCTTCACGCATGTGAAATGTTTGATCTCCGAGTGCATATTCAATAGTGCCCGATATCAGATAAATATATTCGTATGCATGTGTCGTTACCACTTTCCGCTTGGCACCGGGGTCAAGATGGAGAAGAGAGATTTGCAATGATGTTCCTTCAATATGGTGTTCCAGAATGGAAAAATAATGAAAACCTTTTGCATTTTCCTCTTTAACAAAAGAGGCATATTCCGTCTTAGGGATAAAAACATACCCTGGAAATGTATTGTGTCTCCCAAGCTCGCTAAAGAAGGTGTCAGGTGCAATACCAAGCGCACCGATGACAGCAAATAGCGTAGGTATTGTAGGCAGCATTCGACCGTTCTCTATTTTAGATAACATGGCGATACTGACCCCTGATGTCTCAGCAAGGCTTGTTAGCCTTAACTTCTTCCCTTTCCTATGCTTGCGGATAATATTTCCGATCTCGTTATATGCGAATTTCTTTTCCAAATCGGATGTTATAAAAGTGATTGACAAAAATAACAATATGGCCGGTTATTTTGCAAACTTTTATATCCGTTGGTAACAATAAGCGATGTTTCCTGCATTCATGCAGGCTGTGTTTTATAAACTCATTTTTGGTTGGCTCTATTTCCTGCGTGTAATGCGTCGCTATCCTTGAACGCACGGAATTTCAATATCCGATGAAAAGTAATAAAATTCGAATCATGGCAGTTATTCGCCCCGCCCATGTCGTCCTTATATGCTGTGCGGGATAAGAAAATGATATCGTCTCCCTCAAATTGCCAGTCTACGTATTGAAAGCCGTGTTTAGCGACACTGGTATCCTGCAGGGCGATTTTGTTTACTGTCCAATCGATGAGATCAGAGGAACTGCAGAGGGCCAATGTATTACGCACTCGCGATGAGCGCAACTTTGGAGACTGCTGGTAAAGTTGTTGTTTCAGCGAATCGGGGATATAATTGGTCAGCGTCCAATACAATTTGGTCGCACTATCATAACGGATAACAAATTTTTTGCTCCCCCCGGGAAAAGGTATAAACCCAATATCATCATCAAATGTGGCTGTCTTACCATCCTCACTTACGGATACGATGGCAGCCTTTTCTTCAAATGTCGTACGATCATCTACCCGCAACACATTCACTATATTTCCATGCGGACCCACAACTGCATTCCCTTCCAACCAACCATTGAAATGACCGTTCAAGTAGGTCGAATCATACAATAGGGAATTGCTACATGTCCAACTTTTAGCTTTCAGCAAGTCCGCATCCACCGGCACAGACATCATCATAGCGCCATAGCGCTTACCCCATTGTAAGATAGGACCATGGGCGGTTTCCATCGCACGCCACAGCCGTCCATTATGTTCGATAACAGGCATTGGTGCGCAGTGATATAAACCATCCAGCAATAGCCCGTTTTGTTTATTGGTTGGTCTTGTCCAGGTTTCTCCACCATTTAAGGATTTGCGGATAAGTAATGTTCCGTGGTGCCGATCCGGGCCTAAAAAATATAATGTTCCGTGATGTACAAACAGCTTACTCCAAAAAGCACCACTGATTTCAGCAATTTGTGTCCAGTTGGCTCCTTTGTCAGTAGATCGATAAATCCGGGATACGGCCTGAACCCATTCGGAGCTTTCTGGTCCAAATGTATCATGCGATGCCACATAGTCTCCATTCGGCAAAATAGCCAAACTAGGAGATCCTAAATAAATCCCCGTCGATGCTGGGCTGTATGCCACCACGGAACCGGATACGCCGTTGATATTGATCGAATCAGATTTCACCGAATGTGCGGCCCGGCAATTTATATGGAAGCCGATACATAGCAATAAAACAGTACTGATACACAAAGAATTCATCATAATAAGTCGTTAGGTGAATAATAAATTAAACTTTCGATCAGAGACATAGGGAACAGCAGGATAAATATCTTTAAATCGCGATACGCCTCGCTCCTTTGGAGAAGGGCCAATAAACGTAGATTTTTGACCAATCAGTGTAAATGTGCCGTCTGGCGCAATATCAATCTTAGCCCATAACGGATCACGATATGGAGTTACCTCCCATAGTTTCGGATATTTGGTGAGGATATCCGGCGGATAAGATGCTGCCTTATAATTCTTCCCTAGAAAATGATTCGACATACTGTTGATCTGAATATAATGGATTCCATTGATGACATTATGATAATCCTTATGATGGTGACCGGAAAAAACAACATGTACTTTCTGCCGCCCATATTTTATATTAGCTTCTTGTAATATATACCGGACTTTGGTCGCGTTCTGTACACCAGAATCGCTGTCCAGTCCCTGATGTATAAAGACAATGACTGGTAATGAAGTCTGATCCAAATCTTTCTCCAACCAAGCTAACTGTGTATTCGATAAGGTAGACGGGTATCTCCGACAATCCGTACGCTTACCTTCATTGCCATCGAGGATAATAAAATGATAACCCTTGACATCGAACGAATAATACCTGCCGTCTGACTTCCAGAACTCCACAACCTGCTCCTCGGTAAATCCACCATCCATATCGTGATTGCCTATAACGTGGTAACGTGGCCCATTAAATTTGTTCCATTCATCAAGTAAGGGACGATTGTAGTCATAACACTTGCAAAAATCCCCCATTTGGATAATGAAGTCAGCTTTTTCAGCATTCATGGTAGATACAAATGCTTTAATCCGATCCAGTCCGTCCGGCATGATGTCATAATGCAAATCAGTACAGATTCCAAATCGTATATTGGCCGAGGTATTAAATTGTTCAACCTCGGTCTTGGCACCTAACACAGGTACATCTAAGGTCGCTGCAGCAGCGGCGATCAATGAGGTATTTCTGATAAAAAATCTTCTATTCATAGTCTATATATTTTGCTCAGGATGGATATTAGTTCAGATCAAGATCAATGAAAACAGGATAGTGGTCTGAGGCCCAATTTCCATTAAAGTTATCAATAACGCACTGCCATAGCTTAACCTTTTTTGGAAATAACTTGGAAATCAATACATGATCAATGCGTAAACTACCCTCCTCAGGTGGGATGACGGTATACCCATGATTCGTCTTATAGTCATCATTTACCATTTTTTCTGCAATCGGATGTGTATCTATTAGCACATCACTTGTCGTTAAGGTAGCAAATGCAGTTGTATTCTGGTTTGTATTAAAATCGCCTGTACAAAGGGTTAAATGTGCGCCAGCTATCGCTTTCACTTTATCGACTAATAGACCGGCACTATTATTCCTGGCTACTGTACTTTCATGATCAAAGTGTACATTGAAGACGAAGAGGGAAAGTTTATATTCGTTGTCATATAACTTTACCCAAACACAGTTTCGTGCCTGAGAGGCATCCCAACTGACGGAACCCTCCACTTCAGGTGTCGTAGAAAACCAAAAAACACCTTTATCCTGTAACGTGAAACGGGATTTTCGCCAAAAGACAGGATTACTATGTGACACACCGCCCCCGACGACATTGCCGGTATTGACCACATAATAGTCATAGGTATCTCCATATAATTCCATCAAATCATCGATTTGGCGCTGGTAAGGCTCTTGAACACCGATAATGTCAAAATTATACTTTTGGAATAACGCATCCAAGGATGCTAACCGGGTGTCCCAATCCTGCGTGTCTGATCCGAAATTTGATCGGATATTGTAAGTTGCTAACCGAATTGTGGTCGCCTCTTCCATTGAAGTATCTGATTCGCCTTTAGGCTGTTGTGTCTTAGTACAGGCCCCTCCGACACAGAGAAACAAACAGAGGCAGCTTAAAATAAAACTATTGTGTTTCATATATATTCTCTTTATGGTATAACTGTAATATCGATATGTTTGACTACTTCACTTTTCCCGTATGCATTGGCATCGGCTGCGACAAATGTAACCCTATAATTTCCTGGTTTCCGATAGACATAGCCATGACTTAAAAGTCTTGCATCCAAGGCTGATTTAATACCAACACCATAATCTCTGCCAAGATTGACTTCAGTTGTGGGATAAATCGGAAGGGAAACAGCCCATCCCTCCTTAAACGAAGTATTTGCAAATACGCCATCCCATAGGATCATTGCTTCGGTGACCCGGGGAGTCGTGGTTTCATGATCCTGGATTTCGAAACCCTCACCTTTAATCATTTGAAATCCACAAGAAAGAAAATCATAGGTAACGCCCGACACGTCTGGATCGTCCGTGACTATGCCTTTTACCTCAAAATCTCTAATCTGGAAACGTGTACGACCAGAATTCTCGTTCGTTGTAAAGAACCAAGCAAAATAAACCGGTGTCGTTTCATCTGGAAATATATCGGATATATCCTTTTCACCTGATGGCTCCAACACAGCCGCCGTACCATTAATGGGAGGAATATGAAACCGATCCGTAATATCCACCCAAGTCGCTTGACGTATCGCTTCCGGTGTATATACACCGGTATAGTCAGTAGAATATTTCAACGCTGCACATTCCGGATTATCTCCCGCGTACATCGCGCTATAAAACGAGAGTCCTGTTGTTGCTGCATACACCCTTTCTTGGCCTTTAAATGAGTAAGCTGCACCGTTTTCTCCCGAATAGAAGGTAATGACGTCGGGGTTTCCCTCCAGATTAAAAATGATACTATCCCCAACTTTATAAATAGAGGAAGGAACCTTTGCATCAAATTCGGGAGCCTTAGGCACTGTTGTTTTCTCACAAGAAAACCAGGTACAACTGATAAACAGGGAAACTAATATATAATTTGCTTTCATAGCTTTATTTTTATTCTTATTCTTCAATATTGATGGTTATTGTCTTGATAATCTCCTGTTCCGAGCCGAGGTGGGAAGCAATAAAGGCGACTTCATATTCACCAGCCTTGTCGTAGGTAAAGGTATGCTTCATCGTTTTGTTATTCCATCGTCCGACGATGGACATCGGTGTGTCCCGGCCGGCATTAAATTGAGGCAACTCAAGCGGTTCACTAATAGCATATCCTTCTTTAAATGGCCCCGAAAGATTATTATACACACCGTCCCATTGTAGTACTGTAGCAGACGTATACTCATCGGGTAGACGCGATCCCTGATTCGCTGCTGCCGGATTTAACACCCATTGAAAATTAAGTTGACTTTGATTATACAGTTCGGTAGACAACGTGGGATTGTCGGTCACAATCCCTTGAATGCTTGATTCGATCACATTAAATTGTACCCGATTGGATGCTGCCTGAGTGGTGCAGTGCCAAGCCAAATAAACAGGTCCACCGCCTTCAAAAATGTCAGATATATCTTCCATACCCGAATTGACATAGGCTGCAAGGCCCTGAGGCGTACCTCTTGGTAATTCGAAGCGGTCTGTAAGAGGTAGCCATGTCGCGGCCTTCACATTAGTATAAGCGTTTGGGCTACTTCTATCACCATTGAAATCTGTAGAATAGAATAATTCAGCGGGTTCCCAATTGGGTTGGGTGTTTGAGGAGCTGGGCGACTTGGACGATTGAAAACTTAAGCTAGCACCAACGTCATAAAACCGATCCTGATCCCGATACGCATAAGCGTTGCCAAAAGTACCGGAATAAAACGCAATGACCTCGGCATTCCCGGTGAACTGAAAGGTGACCTTCTCACCTACTTTCAACAGACTACTGGGATCAACGGTTACATTAAACTCCAAAGCTCCAGGTTTTTCTTCGACATCCATAGGCAATTCACTTGTATTGGTCAAGAAGCTTTCTGGCATATCCTTACACGACACGACAGTGCAAAGTATGCACAATATCGGGAGATATTTTTTAAATAATTCTTTCATGTCTAATTTACTCTTATGTATGATTGACTTTATTTTAACTTAACATACTGCTGTCACTGTTACCAGCCGGGATTTTGTACCAAATGAGGATTCAGCCCGAGTTCATAGGTCGGGATCGGCCAAAGGGTATGCCGTTCGGTTACCGATCCGAAAGTTCTCCTCGGGAAGTCATAAAAATCCCCGGATATCGGTGCGACATCCTGTGCGACATACTGCATATTTCGGACATAAATCCCCCATCGGACCAGGTCACTTTTCCGTAACCCCTCAAATGCCAATTCTCGTGACCGTTCGTCTTGAATATATTCTAAAAATTCCTGGTAAGACAGATCGGCCTCATCGATAGTCGGATTGGATGTGTATTGGTCGTATCCATAAGCTCTTCGCTTCACCTGATTCACCGCTTCGTAAGCGGCATCTGTAGGTTCACCATGCACTTCATTTTCAGCTTCTGCAAACATGAGTAATACGTCAGAATACCGCAACAAGGGAAAATTCGTTGCTGTCCGGGTGGTTGAGCGAGGTAAGATTAATTCATATATCCGCCGCCACTTGCCACAGTACCGCTGGTAGAGTTGGCTCGGTTCCCAATATACAGTATCTGCCTTTTCCTTTCCGACATAGCGGAAAGGTGCGATTGCCCAATCTCTGCGGAGATCATCGGATGTAAATTTGAAATACAACGGTCGGGCGATACGGGTTGCTCCTACGGCATACCCCACTGTTGGATCTTCCGTGTTACCTATTCCGTTGTTCCGTCCTACATACCCCCCTAAATTGGCATATATACCCGTACCATTCCCCCAGAATTCCACTTCCCATATGCTTTCCTCAATATCATATATATCTTGTACATGGTTGATAAATATCTGTGGGAAAGAGGGGTTCAGACGGTGTACACCTGTTTCTATTACTTTTTCTGCCCAATCTCTAGCTTCCTTGTATCGAGATACATCGTTGATTGGATTCCCCGCAACATAGAGACACGTTCTGGCCATGATACCCCAGATAGCAGATTTGCTGACGCGTCCGCCATATCCAATAGCTGTTATATCGTCCACCATTTCGGCTGCCTCTTCCATATCCGCTAATATTTTGTCATAAATCTGTTTTGCTGGCGTCTGTGGTATTTGAAGACTCTCCACATCACTCGTTTTTATACTTTCCAAAATAAGAGGAACATCACCAAATCGATTCACCAACATGAGGTAGAAATAGGCCCGTAAAAACAGTGCTTCACCAATCATACTCTGCTTCTTGGCCTCATCCATAGCGACCCGGTCAATGTTCTCCAGAAAGATATTGGCACGGTTTATACCCCCATACCATTCCCGCCAATTCGCCAATATTCGAGATTCGTTGGGTCCGTAATTATTGTCTGCAACAGTAAAACGATCTCCCGTATAGTGATTCCACGACTCGTCTCCTTCCAATCCCATTCGCCCCAACATGTAAGAGGCATAGGTCGCATTTTGTGTCAAGGTTGAATAAATGCCGGCCAAAGCGAAATTGGCCTCTTCTTCAGTCTGAAAATAGTTTTCCGGACTGACAAAATCCTTGGGCACTACATCGAGGAATTTATCGCACGATGTTAGCAGTGTTAATCCCAGTACAACGATATATATAAGTTCTTTTTTCATTTTTTCACAATTTTATCGGTGTGTTACCCCACTATCTATCAATACCATTAAAATTTAGCCTTGACACCAAACACTAAGGTTTTTGCCATTGGATAGGCTGAATAATCAAACCCTGGTGTGAGCGTCGAATGCCTGACGGATACCTCAGGATCCATGCCCGAATAATTTGTCCAGGTATATAGATTCTGGGCCGAAGCATAGAGTTCCAAACCGTTCATTTTTAATTTTCCCACAAGAGATTGAGACAAGTTGTACGACAAAGCCACTGTCTTTAGGCGCAGATAAGACCCATCTTCAACATATTTGGAGGAATAAACTCCCCGGGGACCTTGCCCACCGGCACGATAATTTCGACTATCTTGATTGTCGGGCGACCAACGATCGACATAGGAAGCGTATTGATTCAAATGTCCTCTGCCTTCTGAATTCCCTTCAAACATAATTCGATTGGTATTGAAGATATCATTGCCATAGGACCATTGGAAAAAGACATTCAGGCTAAACCCCTTATAGCTAAAGTTGTTATTAAATCCACCGATATGAACCGGAATTCCCCGGCCAATCTCCACGATATCCTGCTCGTTCATAATTCCATCATCGTTGATATCCACGTATTTCATATCTCCCGGCTGTATGGCTTCACGATCCAGTCCATTGGTCGGTACGCCATTCTTCAGCACGTACGTCCCATTTAGCAATACATTAAAATCCGAATATTGATACACCCCATCCCACACGTATCCAATAAACGAAGCTGCACTGCCGCCCAGCTTAGCCATATACAAGGGTTGGCTATTGTAGGTTGATGTCCAGCTCACGTCGGAGAGTATCTGTTCTTCATCGTCCGTCAACCCCAATACTTTGTTTCTATTAAAGCTGATATTGAAATCCGTCGTCCATATGAAATGTTTCTTCTTCAGGTTTGTTGTGCTCAAGGAGATCTCGAGACCCTCATTCCGTATCAATCCGATATTTTTGTAGATCGTAGAATAGCCCGAACTATAGGGCACGTTTGCATTTAACAATAAGTCGTGTGTATTTTTACGATATACATCGACGGTTAAATTCAGTTTGTTTTTGAATAGTGCTAAATCCAGTCCAATGTCAGTCTGTTTTGTTGTTTCCCATCTCAGGTTTTCGTTACCAAATCGATTCGTATTAACTGAGGCCGTAGGCGTATTATTAAAAGGGTAGTATCGGGGATAATCCGTGCTTAAGGAGGAAAACCGTACAAAATCCCCAATTCTGTTATTTCCGGTTTCCCCATAACTAAATCTGAATTTAGCATCTGAAAACAGCGGTAATGACTTCATAAACTTCTCCCGGGAAATCCGCCATGCCAAGCCCATGGAAGGGAAATATCCCCATCTGTTCTGGGGCGAGAATTTCGATGAGCCATCTGCTCGGAATGTAGCTGTCACCAAATATTTAGAGCGATAACTGTAGTTTCCACGTGTCAGAAAAGAAACCAAGGTATGACCAGTGTGGAGCGCATCCAGTGGGCCGGGCTCACCATTATCCATCCCGCTTAGCCCTAAGTTTTCATTTAGTAACTCATATGCCTCGTAACCGTATCGAGACTGATCCCGTGCTTGCATAGTCATTCCAACAACCGCATTGATGGAATGGCGCTTATTTGCTGTTCGCTTTTTATACGTTAAGGTATTTTCATTCATCCAATCCGTTCGCTCAACCTGTCCAAATATCCCATTCACGCCCTTGAAGTTACTCAGACTCGGATATCCTCGAGCGGTCCGGGAATTATAGAACTCTTCATCTTTGACCCACCTGGAGTTGACCCCTCCCCGAATATCCAGTTCGAGATCATCCGTAATTTTGTACTTCACATATGCATTTCCGATAAGTGTATTTCTTGACTGTTCACGTATCTCGTTTTCCGCTGACATTACCGGGTTAACACGTGCATCGGCAAAAGACACAAGACCCTCATCATCCATTATTTCATCTACTAAATCGGCAGCGCTCCCTACACCTGTGATCGGTCTGTATCCCCATATCCGATATAACATATAGGTAGAATAACCCGTGGACACTCCCTGTGATGCAGACGACAAACTTCCATAGTTTTTGTCCCTGGAATAATTGAATTGCAAACCCACGGTCAATTTATTCGTCACCGTCTGATCCAATCCAATCCGAGCTTGCGCACGTCCATAGCCCGAATTAACAACAATTCCTTCACGATCAAACAGCGAAGCTGCTATCCGATAGCGTGTTTCTTTTGTTCCCCCAGTGACAGACAAGTTGTGGTTATGCATCGGCGATTGTCGGAACATCAAGTCCTGCCAATTAACTCCAGGAAGGTTCCGGTAATCTTCCAACGTACGTCCGGGACGCGTTAAATATACGATCGGGCTAACTTCCGGGTTCATTTCAAGTTGATATTTCACAAAATCATAGGGAGACATCATTTCCATCTTGTTTGTGACCTGTTGAAATCCAATGGAGCCATCGTATCGGATAACCGGCCGGCCGATCTGTCCTTTCTTAGACTCAATAATCACCACGCCATTGGCCCCTCTTGATCCGTAAATAGCGGTTGCTGAAGCGTCTTTTAGGATACTGATGGATTCGATGTCACCGGGGTTGATCACCGCGGCACCCGGATCTTCAATGGGAAACCCATCAATAACATATAGGGGGTCATTACTCTGCGTAAGAGAATTTCCGCCTCGAATGACAATATTCATTTCCGTTCCGGGCTGTCCTTCGTTGGCGGAGACCTGCACACCGGCAACGCGCCCTGCCAACGCCTCATCAAATGAAGCAACAGGTGCTTTGCTTAGATCCTCCATGTTGACTTGTGCTACCGACCCTGTCAGGTCACTTTTGTCCACTGTTCCGTAACCTATATTGACCGTAACTTCTTCGATCGCCGTAGAAATAGGAGTCATTTCTATCGTGTATTCCAAGCTACTTCCCACTTGTTGAATAAGCGTTTCATATCCTAACATTGTGAAGGTTAGGTAATCTCCTTCCGTAGCTCGGATAGAAAAGTTGCCCGATCCATCGGTGATAGCCTGTACGCCGGTAGAGACTACACGTATTGTCACTCCCGGCAGCGGCTTGCCGCGCTCATCGCTTACCTTACCCTTTAATGTCTTTACTTGTTGATGGGGCCTGAAAGTACTATTCTTCAACGTCGCAGTCGATTTGGCCGCTTTGCTTTTTGAAGCGGCAAGGCTCAGCGGTTGGCTGCGTGCCAATCCCGTATTGACACATGTGCCGAATACAATAGATAGATAAAATAATCCTAAACCTTTCTTTATTCGCATAAGAAAGTGAGAATTCGTGCGTAATTTATACCTTTGCATTGTTTAAATTGATTGATAATTTAAATGAGTTACTTTAGTAGCTAAATAATAGGGGTGTTCACAGCATCCCTATTTTATGCTTGACACTTATTCATACATTATAATTCCACTTTACATATACGTTACCTCCTTTTCTTTTTGACGTTTCCATCTGATATTTGATGACGCAAAGAGATTTAGACGAACCTCTGAGGGAAAATAATCTTTCCAGGGATTGCTCTTACTATCCCCCTTTCTTCATTTACAGCGTCAAGGCAACTGTCTCGATCAAAATTTGATAATTTATCGTAATCACAATTGTTTATAATTCTAACTGTTTAGTAAGACAAACATAAATACTTTTTTTCATAATGCAAAAAAAATAAACTTATATTATTTTGATGTTAAGGATGTGTTTTATTAATATTAACATTGATATTCAGAATATTACAATGAATTCATGAAAAAACAAAAAAAATTTAATTTTCATAATGTGAAAATAAACATATATTTGTAACAGCAATTCAAGAATGCATAAGACGATATAAACCAACATTCTCAAGCATGGAAAATACACGTAGAGAATTCATCAAAAAATCATTACTGCTGTCGGGTGCAGCGGGATTGTCAACCTTTTTGCCTGCTTCTGTCCAACGGGCTTTAGCTATCGACCCCCAGCCCGGAAGTACTTACTTGGACGCCGAACATGTTGTTATTCTGATGCAGGAAAACCGTTCGTTTGACCATTGTTTTGGCACGTTGCAAGGTGTGCGTGGATTTAACGACCCTCGGGCCATAAGTCTGCCCAATGGCAATCCGGTCTGGTTGCAAAGTAATGCGATAGGAAAGACATATGCACCGTTCCGCCTAGATATAAAAGGCAGTAAAGCAACCTGGATGGGTGCCTTGCCGCACGGCAGGCACGATCAGGTCGATGCGGGCAACGGTGGTAAGCATAACCAATGGCTGGAAGCAAAGAAATCCCGCCGGAAAAAAGAATATGCAGATCTTCCTTTAACTATGGGCTATTACAATCGACAGGACATCCCTTTTAATTATGCTTTTGCGGATGCCTTTACGGTTTGTGACCATAACTTTTGTTCGGTCAATACCAGCACCTTTCCGAATAGGCTTTACCTCATGTCCGGTGCGATACGTGAACAACCCGGACATGAGAATCAGGCACATATCCGCAATCCGGATGTTACGAGGGGAGGACTCCAATGGGAGGTGTTCCCCGAAGTCCTGGAGAAAAACCAGATCTCTTGGCGGATCTATCAGAATGATCTGAGCACAGGAGGAGGGTATAAGGGAGAAGAAAAATCTTGGCTGGCCAACTACGACTGTAATGTCATCGAATATTTTTCCCGTTATCATGTACAGTTCAATGCGCGGTACATCCGTAGCATAAAAGCCCAAATACATAAACTTCCCGACGAAATAGCCGCATTTCAGTCCAAATTAGGCAAGCTGAGTAGCGATTCCGATCAATATAGAAAAATTCAACAAACCATACAGGTGAAGCAGGAAGTACTGGACAAGGCGTATGAAGACATAAAGAAATACACCGCGGCGAATTTTGAGAAGCTGTCTCCAGAAGAAAAGAATCTCTACCACAAGGCCTTTACAATCAATAAAAACGATCCAGATTACGATAAACTGGACTCTTTGGTGTATGAGGATGACGGTCAACAGTACACTGTCGAAGTCCCAAAAGGCGATGTATTGCACCAGTTCCGCACAGATGTCAATAACGGCACGTTGCCTACGGTATCGTGGTTAGTTGGTCCGGCTAAATTTTCAGACCACCCGAGCTCGCCCTGGTACGGAGCCTGGTATGTATCGGAAATACTGGATATCCTCACTAAGAACCCCGAAGTTTGGAAAAAGACAATATTCATCTTGACCTATGACGAGAATGATGGATATTTTGATCATATTCCGCCCTTCGAACCCCCATCACCCATACATCCTGATTCGGGCAAAACATCTCGAGGAATAGATGTGGATACGGAATTTGTCCGGCTCGAAGATGAGTTAAAAGCAGGTGTTGCAAAAAAGTATGCCCGGCAAGCCCCCATTGGTTTGGGTTATCGGGTGCCCATGGTTGTTGCTTCGCCATGGAGCCGGGGCGGAAAAGTCTGCTCACAGGTTTTTGACCATACATCTACTTTACAATTTCTGGAGGGCTTTCTCAGCCAGAAGACAGGAAAAGATATAAAATGTCATAACATCAGCGAATGGCGGAGGACAGTCTGCGGTGATTTAACGTCGGTATTCAGGCCTTACCATCCCGATGCTAAGAAACCTAAGATTGATTTTTTGTCCCGAAATAGCCAGATCGAAAGCATACACAAAGCACAGTTTAAAGATGTGCCTTCCGGATTTAGAGAAGTGACAGATTTATCTATCCCTTTTATGTCCAAGCAAGAGCGGGGAATACGTACGGCCTGTGCGCTGCCATATCAATTGCAGGTCGCCGGTAAATTGAGCCCCGATAAAAAAGCCTTTGAAATCCATCTCGGTGCGGGCAATGAAGTGTTTGGCAAAAAGGCGGCAGGTGCACCTTTTAAAATCTATGTCCCCGGCAAATACAGGGAAGAGACTTCAAAAAATAATTTTGAGACCGCCCGGAGCTGGAATTATGCCGTTACTCCCGGCGATCTTATCAGCGATAAATGGTCGATCGGCTCATTTGAAGATCAGACCTATCACCTCCGTGTCTATGCCCCTAATGGATTTTATCGTGAATTTATAGGAAATGTCAAGGATCCGGATATTACAGTTAATGTCAGCGATGAACGTAACCCTGCATCAGGGAAGCCTACGGGCAATCTCGTCGTACGTATAAAAAGCCTGCGCAAGGGGGAGGGGTATACGGTACAGATAAAGGACAACGCCTATAACACCGGAACTATCCAAAAGAAGATCCCATCAAAAGACATGAGGCCGGGAAATCTAAGCGTCGTACTGCCGCTCGAAAAAAGTTTCGGATGGTATGATTTTACCGTTCGCATAACCGGTTTCGACATATTTGAACAGCGTTTTGCGGGACATATCGAGACTGGCGAGGAAACGTATACCGACCCCTTTATGGGACGTATGATTTAAAAAGTAACAATGAAAATGCAACTATGATTTAAAAACAAACAATGAGAAAAGGAACACTTATAGCATTCAACGGGAGTGGTCAGCACCTGGTTGCGGAAGAGCACCCTCTTCCCGCTTTGAGAACCGGAGAGATATTAGTTAAAAACCGTTATACCACCCTTTGTGGCAGCGATATGCACACCTATTGTGGTGTACGGCAGGAAGCATGTCCTACCGTGCTGGGGCATGAAATTGTGGGCGAGATTGTCGAAATAGATGCCGCACATACCGGTGTGGACGACAATGGCCGGGCACTCCACGTCGGTGATACCGTTACCTGGTCTATTTTTTCCAGCAATCCGCAATCGGTCCTCGCAAAAGAGGGTATACCCCAAAAAGGCGATGACCTCTTCAAATATGGCCATGCAAAGATCACCGACGGGGATGCTTTCCACGGAGGGTTGGCCGAATATTGCGTATTGCGTCGCAATACGGGGGTGTTAAAATTACCTGCAACACTACCGTTGCCGATCGCAGCAACCTTAAACTGTGCCATCTCTACGGTGGCCGCTTCCTTACGTGTAGCCGGCGATCTTACGGGCAAAAATGTCTTGGTCTTTGGTATGGGATTATTGGGTGTTGCCTGTCTCGCTATGTGCCGCGAAGCAGGTGCTACATGGGTTGGTGCTGCGGATATTGCAGACGACCGGTTGCTTCACGCTCAACATTTTGGAGCAGACTATGGTCTCAATCTGCGCAAATCTAATGCAGAAGACATTCAGGCGTTGAAACAGCAGTTTACAAAAAAAGGTATAGACGTGGTGTTCGATATGAGTGGTTCGCCCGATGCGATGGAATTGGGGATGGAGGTATTGGGCATAGGCGGCACGGCGGTGTGGGTAGGCGCTGTATTCAAAAGCCGAAAGATTGAGATCGATGCCGAACAAGTTATCCGTAACCTCCATACGATCAAGGGGGTTCATAATTATAATTTTGATGATTTCAAATATGCCCTGGATTTTCTGGAGAAGAGTTGGCAGAAATACCCTTTTGACACAGTGGTCGAAAAAGAGTTCGATTTAAAAGATGCCGAACAGGCTTTTGAATATGCCGTTGCTCATAAGCCACTGCGTGTGGGCATCCGCATATAAACAACACTAATTGAAATGGATATGAAGAATTTCAGAAAAGATCAATGGCTCATGTTGTTGGTAACGATGTTTTGTTACCTGTTCTTTTACACCGGGCGTCACAATTTCGGTTGGGCGGCGAAAGATATGGCCGCCGAATTGCACATATCGTACACCACCATCGGCTGGATCAGCTTTTCCATGCTGATCGGATATGCAATCGGGCAGCTGATCAATGGCAATCTCGCGGATCATTTTGGTGCCCGGCGCATGGTGCCGCTTGGCGCGTTCTTATCGATCGGTGCCAATATTGGAATCAGCTATGCGACAGATGTATCGGTAGTCTTGGTGCTGTGGGCGCTGAACGGCTATTTCCAGTCGATGGCATGGGCACCGGGCAGCCGGCTCATTTCTAACTGGTGGCGCCCTGAAGAACGGGGCAAGGCTTTCGGATTTTATACCATGGCTGCCGGCAGTTCATCGGCAGTCACCTATCTGCTCTCTATACTGCTGCTCCATCAGGATCAATCTTGGCGCTACTTGTTTCGTTTGCCCGTCCTTCTGCTCTTGGTCGCTGCTATTATTTTTGCCATTGTGGCTCGTGATAAGCCCAGTGACAAGGGTTATCCCGATACCGTAGAACATGGCGAAGATGATGCCGAAACATCTTGGAAGGATCGATACAAAACTGTACTCAGTAACCGCAAATTCATGATTGCTTCTCTCGCCATAGGTTTTCAGAATATGGCGCGCTATGGGTTGATTTTCTGGGCACCGGTGCATTTTCTGGGTGAAAATTGGAAAATCTCCCCAAACAGTCTATGGGTCACCTTGCTGATGCCCATAGGTATGGCAATTGGTGCATTGACCTTTGGCAATCTGTCCGACAGTGTCTTCAAAGGCAACAGGCCACGATCCATTGCGGTTGGTATGACAGCCAGCGCCATTGTTGCCCTACTGATCTTCTTCACCCATTCCCATCATATCGTGCTCAACAGCATATTGATGTTTTGTGCCGGTTTCTTTGCCTACGGTGTGCAGGCCAATTTCTGGCCGATGAGTCCCGACCTATTGGGTCGCAAGTACACAGGTACCGGCATTGGTATCATGAACATGAGCGCTTACCTGTTTGCGGCGATGGGCGAACCCATATTGGGCAAGATCCTTGACCTCACCAAAAACACATCTTATGTCTTCTTGGCGATTGCAGTCATCTCGCTCATATGTACCATCGTCATATCCTTTGTAGGCTATACAAAGAAAGAGATCATCCCCAATATAAAAAGATAGTTCGCACATGGATATGCTGTGTGCTTTCTTCATACATGGAATACAAAAACGTTAAACATAAAAAATACATGAATACAATTTCAACCAACAGTTTTCAAGCAAACGGAAAAACGTATCGTCCGTCCAACAAACCCATCGTCGTCATCTGTATCGACGGATCAGCCGATGAATATCTTGATGTCACCGCGGCACATGGCCGCCTGAAAGCGCTGACGCACATGAGCAAAACCGGTTACCGGGGGATGGTACGGGGCGCTTTGCCTTCTTTTACCAATGTCAATAACTCCTCCATCGTGACGGGTGTATCTCCTGCCGTTCACGGTATCTGCGGTAATTTCTTTTACGATACCACCAAAGATGAGGAAGTAATGATGAACTCCGCGGAGTACCTGCGTGCCGAGAACCTGCTCGCTGCCGCCGCCAATGCGGGCCGCAAAGTGGCCGTCGTGACCGCCAAGGAAAAACTACGTGATATACTGTCCCATAAGCTTACGGGTATTGCCATTTCGGCAGAAAAAGCAAACCAGGCCAAGATAGAAACACATGGCATCGATGATGTAGAAGCAAAAGTAGGCTATCACACACCGATTATTTACAGTCCCGAAGCTAGCTTATTCGTACTTCGGGCAGGAACAACATTGATACAACAGGGCTTGGCCGATTTTCTGTACCTGTCGTTGACAGATTACATGCAGCACACCTATGCGCCCGATACAGAAGAGTCCTTGGCTTTTTACGAAGAGATGGACAAAGAAATAGGCAAGATGTTGGAGCTGGGCGCTGTGATCGGCGCCACAGCAGACCACGGCATGAACGCCAAGATAAAATCCGATGGATCGCCCAACGTATTGTACGTAGAAGATATGCTGGAACAGCAGTTTGGCTCAGGCTTTAGAGTGATCTGCCCGATCACAGATCCTTATGTCAAACATCACGGCGCACTCGGCTCTTACGTCGTTGTCCATGTAGACGACAAATCCCGCCTCGAAGAGATCAAAACGTGGCTGTCCCTACAACCGGGTATCACCGAAGTCCACGACAGACTATCTGCCGTGCGCAATCTGGAACAGCCCGAAGACCGTACCGGTGACCTCGTTGTCCTATCCGGCCGGGATGTAGTCGTCGGTCGCCGTCCACAGTACCATAACCTGGCAGCCCTTGACGGTACGCTGCGTTCACACGGCGGACGCTATGAGGAAATGGTGCCCATGGTTATCTCGCATTCATTGAATAGCGAATACCGTATCAAAGCGGCCGGCGATCCGCGCAACTTTGACATTTTTGACTTTACCGTAAACGGAACACATTAATACGCATATATCATGACAGAAATATCCACAGAAGTGATCCAGGCGACCAGTTACGTCGCCGGGACACCGATACACGCATCACAAGTATTGGAGGTACACAGCCCCTACGACAACAGGCTTGTGGGGACTGTGACCATGGCTAGTGCCGAAGATACCCAGAATGCAATTAAACAAGCCTTGGAAAATAAGGTGTCGCTCACCCGATACGAGCGCTATCAGATCTTGGACAATGTGCGCAAGCTCTTGCTGGAACGTAAGGAAGAATTTGCGCAAACCATCTGTGCTGAAGCCGGGCTGGCCATACGTGAGGCCCACTACGAAACCGGAAGAGCACACGATGTACTCTTTTTTGCCGCTTCGGAATGCCTAAAAGATGATGGACAGATATTCTCCTGTGACATATCACCACAGGGCAAAGCCCGCAAGATATTCACGCAAAGGGAGCCACTCAATCTGGCAGCCTGTATCACGCCGTTCAACCATCCGTTGAACCAAGTCCTGCACAAGATTGCCCCGGCCCTCGCTGCAGGTACCCCGGTAATCCTGAAACCATCCGAAAAAACACCGCTGTCGGCGGTCAAGATTACGGAGCTGTTTTACGAAGCAGGACTACCCAAGAGCATGCTGAGTGTCCTCCTCGGCAAAACGGCCGATGTAGCCGAAGCCCTGGTGAAGGATCCACGCATTGATATTGTATCATTCACGGGCAGTGTGGCCGTTGGAAAGCGCATTGCCTCCACTGCCGGTTACAAAAAAGTAATCCTTGAGCTCGGTGGCAATTCACCGTTGATCATTATGGAAGATGCCGATATGGACAAGGCTGTACTTTTAGCAGCCGAGGGTTCATTCCGCAATAGCGGACAACGCTGTACAGCTGTGAAGCGTATCCTCGTACACGAGAAGATCAAAGATGAATTTGTCACACGATTCGTCGAAAAAGCCAAGGAATACAACTGTGGAGATCCCGCTGATCCAGAAACAAAGGTCGGTACGGTTATCGATGAAGCTGCGGCTACCCATTTGGAGAGTGTTGTGCAGAAAGCTGTTGCCCAAGGTGCCAAAGTACTGTTGGGCGGCAAGCGTACGGGAGCCTTGCTTGAACCTACAGTCATCGACGATGTGCCCCGCGATGCCGAGATGATCGTTAAGGAGTCATTTGGTCCGTTAGCCCCTATTCTATCGTTTAAGGATATCGATGATGCAATCGCCCTGGCCAATGCCACAGATTTTGGCCTATCTTCGGGTATAGTGACCAATAATATGGCGTATGCGATACGATTTATCAAAGAACTGAAAACCGGAACAGTGAATATCAATGAAGTACCGGGATACCGCATCGAATGTTCACCATTCGGTGGTATTAAAGACTCGGGCTTAGGTATCAAAGAAGGGGTTATAGAAGCGATCAAGTGCTTCAGTTATGTGAAGACATTTTCTATGCCTTGGTAGATAGTCGTACTTCAATTAACAAAGGTGTCACAAATAGAGGCTGCCTTTGTTAATTGAAGCACGCTCGTGTAGTCTATATTATTATCTTTCGTAAGCATTATTCCCCGATTCCACATCCGCCAGACGTTGTGTCGGGTCGAGCTGTACCCGGCTTACTTTTTTGCGCACCGGAAAAGTATACGTCGGCTTCGTCCAGAACCAGTCTTCTAACGTCGTGCGCTTCACCCCCTCGTATAGCGTATAGTTTTCTGCAGGTTTCTCCCCCCGCATTTCGCGCAGCGGAATATAAAAAAGCTCTTTGGAGCCGTCTGCATACTCCACCAGCACATCAAGGGGCATCGGGAAGTTGGACTTATTTGTAATCGTAATCGCGCTATCCGTCACATCCGTTACCGCATAATCAATCTTTCGTGTCGTGTTGATAAACAGGTTAAAATACCATTTCAGGTTGATGCCCGAAACCTCCTCCGCCACACGTTTGAAGTCGTTCGGCGTAGGATGTTTGAATTTCCACAAGTCATAGAAGGTTAAAAATGTCTGCTCCAGGTTTTCCCGGCCGATGATATAACCCAACTGCTCGACCAGCACAGCTCCTTTGTTGTATGCCTCATTGCTGTAGCCATAGTTGGTATGGTAATAGTCCGCCAATAAACTCATAGGCTCTTCCTTGTCCGACAACGCCAACTTATAATACGCACGATAGGCATCTATTGTCGGATTGGTTGCCACCCCACCCTTTTTGTGAAAAAGATGCTGCATCCCCAGTTCGGCCACATACGAGGTAAAACCCTCGTCAAACCACTCGTCGACGGTTTCGTTGATACCAAAAAGCTGCTGATACCAGGAATGGGCTGCCTCATGAAAAATCACGCCCACGAGGCTTCTAATATTTCTATTGCCCGTAACTAATGTGGCGGTACCGTACTCCATGCCACCATCACCTCCCTGCACAATCGTGTAAGTCGGCCAGGGATAGGGGCCAAAACGCGTCGCGCAAAAATCAAAAAATTCGGTAGCTAAGCCTAAGGCCTGCTTCCAGTTGGATGTATTTTCCTTGCCCAAAGGGATGAATACGGTATAGATACTTACCCCTCTTTCGGTTTTTGCCGAGTCGACAACAAATTTGGGATCCGCAGCCCAAGCGAAGTCATGGATGTTTTTGGCGATATAGTGCCACGATACCTTATTGTTCGTCGCCTGAACCTTTGCCCGTTTGTCGTAACCTTTGACAGCCTGTGGGTTTTGCAGTACGCCCGATGCACCGATGACATAATCCTTATGTATATTGATCGTTACATCAAAATCGCCAAAAGGAGCGATAAACTCCCGGGCAATATATTCGTCAAGATGCCAGCCAAACTCGTCGAAATGAGCCATCTTGGGGTACCATTGTGCCATAGACAAGGCCACACCTTCTTGAGAGTTGCGGCCGCTCCGACGTATCTGCTCGGGCACCTGGGCCCGCCAGGTCATCTCGAAGACCGCCTCGTCGCCATCACCGATGGGATGGGGCAAAGTTACTTCCATCAGGGTACCGTCGACTTTGAAAGAAGTGTTCAGTCCATTGTAGGTGAGTATCTCTATCTTTTGATAGCCGATCTGCTCGGGTGTCAGCGAAGCGATCTTGCTGATCCAGACCGGCTTTTCCTCCGTCCCGGTATTGACAATCATCCGCTTGTCCGGGTCGGCAATATGAGCCAACCGGTAGTCCATCATGCTGCCCGGCTGGAAGGCGTTAAAATACAGATGGAAGTACACCTTTGATAAAGGACGACCGGAGTTATTGGTGTATTTCAAGGTCATTTTGCCCGTATATTGATAGGCTTTTTCGTCGACATCGATATACATTTTGTAGTCTACTTTTTGTTGCCAGTAGCCTTTGCGTTGTGCAGATACCCTTAGCGTAGTGATCACAATCGCTATAAATAGGAGGAAGAAATATCTATTCATGATTCAAACTTAGATAAATACATTTTTATATGCAATATAATTACGCCTGCATATAAAATGGATTTATCGTTCCCTGCCTACCGGCAGGCAGGTCTCCTCAGCCATTGAAAACATTTTAATAGAGGAAAACATACGAAATTTGTGTCGACCACTTGTGCCGAAAATTCTATATTTGTTTTTATGAAGAGACTTACCCACCTGACGTATACGTTTTGTTTTCTTTTATTGTGGAGTGCAGTCAGTGCACAAAAGCGACCGAATATCGTTATCATCATTTCGGACGATCACGCCTATCAGACCATCGGTGCTTATGGTTCGACGACTGGCCATACCCCTCAGATAGACCGCATAGCGAATGGAGGTGCGGTGTTTAACCGGGCCTATGTGACGAACTCCATCTGTGGCCCCAGTCGTGCAACCTTATTGACGGGGAAATATAGCCACATCAATGGCTTTAAAGATAATGAGACATCCAATTTTGATCACGGACAGGATACTTTTCTCAAACAGCTGACAAAAAATGGCTATAAAACAGCCTGGATCGGCAAAATTCATTTAGGCAACAACCTGCAGGGGGTTACCGATTACGATATCCTCGTTGGCCAAGGACATTATTTCAATTCGGACTTTATCAGTCCGCAAGGTACCGTACGTTCGGAGGGCTATGTTTCCGATGTCGTCACTGACAAAGCCTTAACGTGGCTGAAGACACATCATGATGATCCGTTTTGCATCGTCATCGGACATAAGGCGACACACCGGACATGGATGCCCGATCCGCAGGATTTCGGCAAAAACGATGATAAAGAGTTTACTCTTCCGGCAACCTTCTATGACAACTATGAAGGGAGACCTGCTGCTGCCCAGCAGGAAATGAGTATTGCCAAGCATCTGCGGATGGGCTACGACTTAAAGATGTATGATTCGGTGGAACAGATGAGAAAGAGTGGTAACTTCAAACGGATGACAGATGCCCAGTTCCAAGCCTACGTCGATTACTACCGGCCGATTTATGAAGAATTAAAACAGAAAAATCTTTCTGGAAAAGCCCTGGCTGAATGGAAATATAAGCGGTACATGATCGATTACCTGAATACGGCAGAATCGATGGACCGAAATATCGGTCGGGTGCTGGATTACCTGGAAGAAAACAATCTGGAAGACAATACCTTGGTGCTGTACCTTTCCGATCAGGGATTTTATATGGGCGAACATGGATGGTTTGATAAGCGCTGGATGTACGAGGAATCGTTCCGCACACCCATGATTGCCAAGCTTCCGGGTGTTATCAGGCCGCATTCGACAATAGACAATATGGTGATGAATATAGACTTAGCACCGACGTTTTTGGAACTGGCCGGTGTGGCTGTACCGAAAGATATGCAGGGGCAGTCTATCTTACCTTTATGGAAAGGTGAAAAGAAAGATATACGGAAAGCAGCTTATTACCATTATTATGAAAATGGAGAACATGCCGTCTCCCCGCATTTTGGAGTCAGCGACGGAAGGTATAAACTGATCCGTTTTTATAAAAGAGTTGACGGATGGGAGTTTTATGACCTGCAAAGCGATCCTTCGGAGTTGAAGAATGTGTATGACGATCCGAAGTATAAAAAGGAGGTCGAGAGGATGAAGAAGCTGCTAAAAGCAGAGGCCACCAAGTATAAAGATACGGAGGCGCTCCAACTGTTGCGATAAAAGCTATCTCGTTATCACCCTGACCTTGTACAGGTTCAATTCCGGTATGGGAATAACTTTATCCGGATTCAGGAAATGAATCTGATGTGTCCACCATCTGACTTCTCCTTTCGTGTACACAATTTCCTGGGTACGCTCATTATAGTAGATAGACTTGACCAACCGTTCTTTCGCGAGTGGAGCAAAAGGACTGAAGCGAGCTGCATCGATATCAAACTCCCACACGGCCCTGTTGGTCGACAGCAGGAGCTTATCTGCGGAAGGAGCAAATAAATCATGTCCGCCGGTTGTAGGCAACTTCCATTCCTGCTCCAGGACCAATTCGGGCGAGCGGCTTGACCAGTTCTTTAAAGCATAAGCGCGCAGCTTGTCAAACCCCAGTGCATACAGCAGCTGACGTTCCTTATTCCAGCTTAATCCATGGCCCGAGTAGAGCGAGTCGGTAAATAATGGACGTTTTGATCGCCGGGGATCATAGAGTTCAATCCGATCACCCCCTTTTGCTGTCGACAACGCGGCGGCTATACGGCCACCGGGGAGATAGGCGATGGAATGCGCATTCGGAGCCTTAGCATAAAAAAGACATTTTTTTGTCTTCCGGTCGATCAGCGCAATTCCTCCACCCGAAGAGCTGATCAATAGCTTTCGATTCTTGTCTACGGACTTGGCATCATCCAGCTTCCTGAAATACTTGTGAAAAGCGGCGGGGAGGCCGCTTAGCTCGGATGTTTTAAGTTGCCAGACAATGTGTTTATGGCTTGCTGTCGTTTTCGAATAATCGAGAATAATCAATCTATCCTCCCCGATGAGTATGATTTCCTGGATGGAAGAAGACTGAACCGCAGCCTTGCCCTGATCCGGTCCGATGTTTGAATCCGTATCGGTTCCTTGGTTGTAAGGGAATAAGACAAATAAAAGCCAGGATAACAATAGCATTCCCTTTTAACTTAAAGACATAACTTTCTCCACTTTTTGCTGATTCAGGTCGGAAGCTGTTGTCGAAACAATCGCTCCATTCGCTTCCAATATATTCCGTAGTTCTCTGACATCGATCTCGGCCAGAGGAGTGTTATTTTTTACGGCCCATGCAGCTGCAGTACCCGCAGCCTCACCGATTGCCATGCAGGTTGCCATGGCTCTCGTCAGACCAAAGGGATAAGGTTCGACGGAAATACATCTTCCGCTTGTCAACAGACCCTCGATATTTTTCGAAACCAAACAGCCATACGGAATACCGATGGCATGTGCTGATGGCAAGAGATGAAGGCCTACACCGGATTGATGTATATCTACATTATATCCCGCCAGTGCGATCGAATCGTCGGGAACAAGCAGTTCGTCGATATTGGCTTTTGTTATCGTTTTTATCCCGACTACCCTGCGGCTTTCTCGGGCATAAGTCCCCGATGCGGTATGGGCAAGAAAAGCGTCTTTAAAGCCCGGGCAGTATTTCTTAAAGAATTGGAGCAAGACCTGTACCTGCCGGTGACCTTCGATCTCCGCAAGACTTAAACTTTCAGGATCTGTAGGATCTACATTGATCATCCGGGTCGCATTGATAACCACTTCATTTTTATTAGGTTGCTTCGCAAAGATAACACGGTCTCTCGGCACGTCAAAGTCGCCGTTGGCTTTCGCCATAGCGATAAATTCGGAAAATCCGGTAAAATAAAAGGATTCGGAATGGAGAAAATAATCCAACGTGTAATCGATGCCCTCCCCATAAGTATCAGGAGTAGTAAAGGTTTCGGGATGTTCTTTTATATAGGCCAGCATTTCAGCGATATCCACATTCCCTAAGCTAAAAACAAGCGATACCGGCTGTATATTTTTGTCGTTTGGCGTACCTACCTCATACAGGGCACCCGCCAGATAGGCAGCCGTTCCGTCACCCGTTGCATCGATGACAACCTTACAGTTGACTTCCATGACGGTACTTCTTGAAAAGAGGACTACGCCTGTGACTTTGCCATTCTCCACGACGACATCTTGGATTTCTGTCGAAAACAGCATATCGACTCCCGCTTCTTTACAGGTTGCCACGGCCACATTTCTGAACATATGTGGGTTGACCGGTGTAAACGAATTGTGGATCGGACAGGGGATATGACCGCTGAAACTGCCTCCAAGGGGAATAAGTTTTTGTATCAGCTCGTCGCCTATTCCTCCGACAACCTGTCTTCCTGTACGATCGTAAAATGCCAGTATCGGCAAACCTGTTGCCGCTACCCCCCCAAGGAATGCATTTCGCTCTACCAACAGCGTTTTCATTCCTGACCTTGCTGATGCTATTGCTGCAGGAATACCGCCCGGACCTCCACCTATGACGATGACGTCGTAGTCCGCTAATCTTTTTACACTATTCATTTTCTTAATTGCTCTTTTTTATTTTTATATTCTTATTAAAATTTATTATTCCGGTTTCTCTCTCTTTATCATCGTCCACAGCAAGACTGCCGCGATAGGATGGAGAACAGCCATACCCATAAAGATCTTTTCCGCACCAAGTGTACCTATATATTGCCCCACAAAGTAATTGAGCAATACAGCTCCTGCAGCACCAAAACCTCCGGCAATGCCGAGTACGCTCGCTACATTTCTTACCGGAAAGGCTTCGGCCACGACGACATTGATATTGAATAACCAGGTCAGGCAGGTGATGGCCACCAAACTAAAGATGGCGAGTGTGGCAAATGCATTGGGCAGGTAAGGTGTCAATACACACAATGGCGCAACACAAGCCAGACAGGTCATCATGATCCTTCGCGCACGAAGGGGTTCCTTTCCCCGTTTTACCATCCGGTCTGACCAAGCGGATGCACATATCGCTCCGATATCGGCAACTAAAAACGGAATCCAGCCAAATAGACCCATCTGTACCAGCGACAGACCCGACTCTTCCTGTAAATAGCCCGGTAGCCAGAAGAGACAGAAGTACCAAAGCGGATCACTTACAAAGCGGATCAACAGCACACCCCACAAACTCCTCTTGGTCCATAATTGCCCCCAGCTGAATGATACACTTTCTTCTATCACCGCACTGCCTGTTGCTTCCTGTGCAATGTCTTTCGGTGGGTTGCGGTATACCAGCAGCCATAACAGGGCGATGATAAGGCCGGCGATACCACCGACGATAAACACGGTATGCCAATTGAATGTGATGGCAAGCCATGCGGCCACGGGAGGTGCAAGGATAGCGCCGATCGAACTTCCCGCCTCGCAGAGACTATTTGCAGTAGCACGCAGCTTCGGAGGAAACCACACGGTGGCGACATGGAGTTTCACCGGGAAGTTGGAAGGCTCAGAGATTCCCAGGAGACCACGGAAGAAGGCAAACTGCCCGAATGTCCGGGACAATCCGCCACCGATGCTGGCCGTGGCCCACCCCAAAATACCCATCAACATAATAAGGCGCGGACCAAAACGGTCGACCAACCAGCCCGAAACGGGATACATCAGTGCATAGCATACCGTAAAAATGTTGACGATCAAGGCATAGCCATCATCTCCCATATGGAATTCATCCTTGAGAATGGGCTTGAGAACAGCCAATATCTGTCTATCGAAATAGTTGAATACGGTGGCCAGAAAAATCACGAAAGCGATTACCCAGCGCCGACGTTCAGGTTTTGAAAGCTGGAACATATGTTTTTATTAAATAACTCCTCCCATTAACGGATCACTGAATCCTTCTTTGCCGGTTTCTACCCGACCCGCATAACGCTTTTCAAACACATCATTCCCGACAATACGTACAGTGAAATCGTACCATCCGTGGCTCTTGTTCAAATCCAATACGATGTTGGCCGAGGCTCCTTTGTCCAACACTTTCTTTTGTGAACCGCTTTTATAGGCATTGTCGACAATCTCCACCGTATACGCTTGCGCCGCATTACGGTTTGCCAACTTCAGCGCGATATTTCCGGTAGGTGCTTTGCCGTTTTGTCCTGTGGTTTCGTAAGCACAGTTGATAGATACATCGGGATTGCTGGCATTACCTTTATGTGCCCGATAAAAACCATTCGGGCCATATATTTCCAAGTGATATTTTCTATCCGTAAAATCTTCTATAGCCCATTGATCTTGGACGCTTTTGCCTGCAGCCACGGCGTACTGCCTGTTTTCGGGTGACTCACCTTTTTGCAGCCCCCAAGCATATACCGTAAAAGGTGAGCCGGCGGCTTGTTGACCGAAAACTTTATTACGTGCCTCAAAGGTTAAATCTACCGCGGTTTTGTCTGATGCCAGATCCATTTCGGCATACAACTCATAAGGCAGTGCGCAAGAAGCTTTGACGCCCTTTTCCTGTAGCGGTGCTATGCCCATAGACCATTCTTTTCTTGCCTGTTGTATTTCTTCTTCGGACAACGCTTTGTAGCCGGTAGGTTCTCCTTTAAACCGGGCATTCTGGATCTTTTTCATAAAAGCCTCGCGATCCAGGAAGGGTAGATTGTCCGCTTGCGGATTGTAAGGTGTAAAAGAAGAGGTAAGATCGCCACAAACGGTACGCCTCCACGGACTGATATTTTCTTCTTTGATCTGCAATCCGAATTTTTTGTTTAAAAACGTTTCGAGGAATTGCAATGAAGACGTGTGGTCGAAAACCTCAGAGCATACTTTACCGCCACGGCTCCAAGGCGACGCGATCAACAAAGGCACCCGGTATCCGAGACCAATAGGAGCAGGGCGAGGCTTACCCCCGTCAAACACTTCATTTGGATCCGCATCGGGATCGAGTTTGCCACCCGTCTTTAGATATTTCTTTTCCTGACTGAGGGAAATGTATTCATCCTCTACGTTTATCCCTTCCGAACATTTGCCCGAATTGGGCTTCGTTATGTCATACGGCATAAAGGGAGGCACGTGATCGAAATAACCATCATTTTCATCGTAGGTGATGATAAAGATCGTTTTCTTCCATACTTCGGGGTTTTTTGTGAGAATATCCAGCACCTCCGAAAAATACCAGGGACCGTACATCGGTACACTGGGATGGTCAATGAAATAATGTGGCGGAACCAGCCACGACACCGTAGGCAGCTTGTCCTCCGTGACATCTTTTCTAAACTGATAGAGAATATCGCCCTTCGGCAGGGTGATCTCATGTTCGTTATTACCGTCCAGGTAGGCGATGGTTTCCAGCGAATGGTAATCCGGATCGCCCTTGTTGATGGTAAAAGCTTTTTGATGGAGATTTTTTTCCTTCTGCGATAGTTTGTCAAAATTGGCCTCCGAGTAGGTCTCCAGTTCTTTCCGGGTATTGGATAATACGCTCTGCTTTTTCTTGAGGGCTTTTTGGTGTTTCACATATTCCGCACTGCCTTCTTCCGATGACGCCAGCTGCGCTTCGAGCTTACTGATCGCTTTAGGGAGATCATCCGCGAGTTTTTTCAAACTCTTGATATTCCGCTCCGTAAAGTTGACATGATACTGATCGAAGTATTCCAGTGAGTTGCAGTTGTAGTTGGACAACCAATCCCTTTCTTCTCCCTTAAAGCCACCACCGGCGCGTACGTCGTTCTGGTACACTTTCCATGATATGTTATTTTCTTCGAGCCGCTCCGGAAAGGTCTTCCAATTTTTATACACTTCTTTTGCCTCCTGATTTCGGATGAGCGCCCGGGATTGCGGATCCTTGGGATCCCGGATCGTTCCGGTCCAGAAGTAATGTCGGTTCGGGTGTGTACTGGAATTCGCCGAACAGAAATTCTGATCGCATATCGTAAAGGCGTCTGCCAATGCGTAGTTAAACGGCAAATCTTCCCGGTCATAGTAGCCCATGGTGAGCGGCATGTCACGGTATTTCTTATTAGACGGCCGTTTGGCGAACAGCCACTTGTCGTATTTACCTTCGTTGAAAGCATCGACCTGACTTTCACGGGAATGCGGAAGCGATCCCATCCAGGTTATCCGGGTATCATTGATATTGAGCCGAAAAGGCGGGTAGGTCAGTCCGGCCGCGTTCTTCTGCAACCAAACGGGGTTTCCATCGGGTAGCCTCACGGCTCTTGGATCATTAAATCCACGGACACCCTGCAACGTGCCGTAGCAATGGTCAAACGAGCGGTTTTCCTGCATCAATAACACGACATGCTCGGCATCCAGAAAAGTGCTCCCCGGTGCAGGATCAATAGCCAAGGCACGTTGTATAGAGGGAGGCAAGACCGACGAAAGTCCGGCTAACCCCGATATATAAATAGATTTCTTTATAAATTCTCTGCGCGTATCCATAAGATAATATTAAAAGTCAAAAACATACCCCGTGTGCTAAGGCGCCAGCTGTGTGATGTTTAATCCTGTTTCAATATCGGGTAATGTCGATGCTTTACCCGATAATTTCTTGTTAATTGCTTTCCGCGGGGTATCCCAGTTATTCTTTTCGGCATGATATGCGCCCCCCAGTTTGATAAACACGTTGGAGCTTGGGCTGGTTTGCTCAAAGAAGAATGTATTTCCCGGTTCGCCATAGCAACTCTTACCCGTTTGGTTTTTGTAATGGTCATTGGTCGGCAAAATATAACCTGAACCCCGTTCGCCTTTGGCAACACCTACAGCGTTTCCATAAAATATCGCATCAATAGGTACTGTGAGCGGAGTTACTTTTGTCCCCTTAAAAACAGCGATACCATCGGCGTCCGTATTGGAGTCTCCTTTGTAAGGATCCCCTAAGATACCCGTACCTCCGATGGCATTTCCAAAACCATCACCTAACACTTTTTTACTTTTGGAATTTGACGCTATTGTACGTATCCAGTTCGCTTGGCTTATATCGGCGCTTTTCCCCTTGGAATGATATCCGGCTATTACTTTGGACGGCGAACCAACATAAAAGAAGGTGCCCTTGGCAGCTTTGCCTTCTGTAAGATCGAACTTAAAGGTAGTTTTCCCCCCTTCGGCCCAGCCGTTGGTTGTCGCTACCCGATCGCCACCATTGTTAGCGGTGACGACCGAGTAGGGTGTTTTTGAAAAATCGATATCTTCTGTTGCCATAAGCTGGATATATTCGTAACCTCCGTTGTGGGTGTATTCAACCGATCCTTTTTTATATTTCGTACCGGGAGTGGGGTTGTCGGTACCCCAAGGATTGGCCATAAAACCGGTAATGATAATCTGGGCATTCAAACTGCCTACTATAAACGTCGTTATACCTACTAATAAAATCTTCTTCATCTGCTTATATATTTTTTAGTTTACATTATTCTCTTACTTTAGTTACCGTCGTTCCTGTTTCTATATCAGAAAGTTGAGGTTGATTTGGAGGTGTTCCTGTCGGCAGCAACGTACTATAACTAATCGTTCTCGGTGCTATCCATACACGTGCACTCAAACTGTATACTCCGCCCAAGCTTGCCCAGTTGCCACTATCGGCAGTAGGCTGGACACCGCCGTATATGAAGGTATTGTCACCTTGCTTATAATAGGGTTGAGGGCCTTCAAGACCAGTTGTATTATACCAATCGTTATTCGGAATCAGATAACCCGTTGAAGTTGTGGCATCGAATAAACGGAAACTTGCATACCCCGAGTCACCATAGAAAATGGCGTCTATCGGTGCAGTTGTCGCGGTCACCGTTGTGCCGTCGAAAACAGCAATACTTTGGAAATAAGAGGACCTGTTATAGAGCCAATCGTTTGTGGATCCTCCGAAATCATCTCCATATGGAGCTGTTGCAGAGTTGGAACCTGTACCCATCGGTATGGCACGTATCCAGTTTGCCCGATTTGCCTCAATTGGTGCTGTCTCGCTGATATCCGTTGTTTTTTCTGTACCCGAAATAGACCCCGCTATCCGCTTTTCAGGCCCACCTACATAGAAAAAGGTGCCTTTGACGGCTGTACCCGATGTAAGGTTAAACTTAAACGAACGTGTTCCACCGGTTGCCCAGCCTTCTCCCGGAGCCGTTGAACTTGGTGCATTTCTCGCAAAGACGACGGAATATGGGTGTGTGGAAAAATCGATATCCTTCGTAGCCATCAACTGAACGTATTCGAACCCGCCTAAGTAGCCATCCGTTACAGAAATATCCGTACCTGCCGGATCACTCATAAAACCGGTAATAAGAATAGCTGATTCATGCGGAATGCTGGTTATTGTCACATCATCCGTATTCCGTATACGGATTTGCTTTGTGTCATTAACAGAAGTCGCAATACCCCTAAAATTCGCGTTTGTGGGCATCTCTTCCGAAGCAAATGTAGCATCCGGCGAGGTGTATATATTGACATTATTAACCCCCGATCCATCATTGAGTCTTTTTGTACCCTCATATTTGGTGCCACCATCTATCGGCAAGACATCGGCTGCTGTAATTTGTACCAGCATACTTTCATACTTGTCAAAATCAGCTGAAAGTTCAGCTAATGTTAATGATATAGGCTCTACGACGCAGTTGGAGCGTATTTTGTATATAGCAGCAGAGCGGATACCTTGTACCTCTAAGCTTCCATTCTCTCGTGTCAAGGTGGCGCCACGTATATCAAACACGACGGAATCGCCCTTTGCGAAAGTTACAGGTTCGGCGCTTTCAAGCGAAACCGTAATGCCGGCTGTAACAATGACATCATTGCGCTCATCGGCGAAGTTTTGTACCATGACGAACTTTCCAGGTTCTACGTTTCCTGAACTAATATCGGAAATTATCGTTCCTGAAAGAGGAGTGATACCTACATTTTGTTCGTTAAGTGTAATAGTTTGCCCCTCATACAGCTCCCGCAATGACGCTACTGATAGTCTTTTTGTAGGGAGAGCTTCGGTAAGAGAAGGATCTTTAAAACAAGAAACTAAGGCTACTGCTGCAATTAACAGGCTTGAAGCCATATAAATTATTCTTTTCATCTGTTTATTTTTTTACAACTGGTCTTCCCACCAGCATCTTACATTAATATTATCTCCACCTATCCAACTAACGGCTTCATCGTAGTTTGCACGGTTATATTTCTGCGTGGTAGTCGGATACAATAAACGGCGAGGTATATTTCCATTGTTATACGCTTGTTCGTGTACCGTTAAAACAGGGTAGCCCGTGCGGCGATGTTCATACCAGGCTTCCTGTCCTACAAAGAATAACGATAGATATTTTTGTAGCATGATTGTCGAAAGCTGATCATCATAAGCTACACCAATTTGTGTAAGGTACCCTGAAGGTACTGAAACTCCCCAGAAACTCATGCTGGCCTTAATACCATTTTCATAATAGGTCTTTGCGTCTGCCGGGCTACCTGTCCAGCCTTTGAGAGCTGCTTCGGCCAAAATGAACTGTAATTCTGCATAGCTCATGACCATACCTAATTTGGGCGAGGTTCTATACCCATTTTTTAAATAGGAAGTTTTTCCGATTTCATCTGCCATTCCGATCGGGAAACCTGCCGGTGCCCCGGTATATTCACTGAGACTTTTTGTATACCAGGCGCCTAATCTCGGGTCACTAAAGCCTTGCAGAATATTGAGAATGAATGTACTAGGTGATCGCTGGCTGCCGAACTCTCCGGTAGTCGAATTATAGTAGGGGTTATAATAAGGTGCTTCATTAGTGAAAGGCAGATAAGCCTGCTCATCGGCGTTGGTAAAAATTGGAAATAGAGACGGATTGCTGATAATCTCATCAATCTTGATCGGACTCTCCATTTCAGGCCGGTTGCTTACCCGAAGATATAGACGTAACCGTAGTGAGTTGCAAAATTTCATCCATTTGGTCACATCTCCTTGATAAAGCAAGTCTCCACCGGCATTCAGTTCTGCATTTTTGTCGAATAGCAGGGCAGCTCGTTCGAGGTCTTCAAGTAAGCTGGCATAGATTTCTTCCTGTTTATCGTATTTCGGCAAGAAGTTGACTACCGGACCGCGCGAGTGCAATGCCTCGAAATAAGGGATATTCCCGTATGTGTCTGTCAATCGAGAAAATACTAACGCCTTTAAAGTCAGTGCAATGGCAAGATAATTTGGTTGGTCGAGCGCTTCTGCTTTTTCCTCCATATCCGCAATGTTATTGGCACAGGTATAGAGATAACCCCACATGGAATCGCCTGCAGAGACCCGTATGTCGTAACGCTGTACATACGAATTGTTGACCGTATATATGGTGTATTGCATCAGCTCATTACCCACTCGGAATGCCTGTTTAACATCGGTTGTTACGATGTCATATAATACCGGTGAAAGTAAATTTTTTGGTAAAGCCTCCTGTACCCCATTGGGATTATGGAGAAGCTCATCAAATCCCTTGGTACAACCTCCTGCTGTCCATATGAGCAGGATCAGCAGCAATTTAAAAGACATCTGTTTCATTATATATAGATTTCAATTGTTTAAAAAGATACTTTAATTGTCGCTCCTATGGACCGGGTGGAAGGAAACTGCCCTATATCTAACCCACGTATCAATAGTCCTTCATCCAATGTGCCGCTTTCGGGATCAAACACAGGCCACTTGGTCCAGATAAATAAGTCGCGGCCATAAATACCGATTGACGGATTTTGTACGCCTATTGCCGACAGGTATTTGGATTTGATGGTATAATCCAAGGCGACTTCGCGCAACTTTATAAAGGAGGCGTCCATGATGTTGGCTTCCGCATTGGAGCGCTGATAAGTGGTTGGATAAAAAACCGATGGCATGAGGGCTATATCGTTCGGCCGGTACGAACCGTCGTCATTTTGTACGACCCCTACACCAATTAAAGCTCCTTCTTCCCGACCGGGCAGGGTTTGCTTAAGCTTGCCCGTGGTCATCATCCTTGAAAAGGATAAGGAATATTTGTCATGACCAAATTCTGCATCAACTAGTACTTTCATGCTCCAGTTCTTATAGCGGAATTGGTTCATTATACCGCCTTTCCATTTCGGTATAGCGTTTCCTCGCTTAGCGATTTCCGTTGTTAATACGGGTAGGCCACCATCGTATACAACAGCGCCTTCAGCGTTGCGTACATACCCCAATCCGTAGATGTCACCCATGTTACCGCCTTCAACACCAAGTATTGTCGCTCCTCCCGGTCCTGAATACATGGCTATACTTTCAATGTTATCGGATAATTCCAAAATCTTACCCCGATTGATAGCGGCATTTAAGGTTACGCGCCATTTGAGTTTCTTATAAATAGGTCTGAACCATACTTGCATTTCCAATCCTTGATTGCGAACAGTCCCGGCGTTCATGACGGCATTATAGTATCCACTGGCTCGCTCGACAGGTACATTCAGTATTTGGTCATAGGTGTCCGCTCGATAAACAGCGACATCAAGTCCAATCCGATTGCGTAATAACACAGCTTCAGCACCTGCCTCATAGCTGCGCGTGCGTTCAGGCCTTAGATCGGCATCTGGTCTTGTCGTAGGATTATTCAGGCTATATGCAAAACTGCTCGGCTCATAATAATTTTCGGTTCGATAGGGGTGTGTATCATTTCCTACTTCTGCATAAGAGAGTCTCAACTTCGCATAATTCACCGTAGTTCCATGCCAGTCGAACAGATCGGAAAGTACGATACTGGTGTTAACAGAAGGATAGAAATAAGAATTATTATGTAGAGGTAACGAACTTGACCAATCGTTACGTCCTGTTACTTCAAGAAACAGGTAATCTCTGTATGATAAGTTGGCGAAACCGTACAAACTGTTGATTGCTTTCGTCGATTTATACGGTGTCAGTATGGGGCGTTCTATACCATTGGCTAAGGTATATTGGCCGGGTACATCCAGTTGATTAATATATGCCCGGGTACGGTTATAATTATAACGCATTTGATTTCCTCCCGCAGATATACCTAAATTGAAATCATCGCTTAACGATTTTTTATAGGATAGAAGGAAGTCCGAGTTAATTTCATAACGAAATACATTTTGTTCTTTATAGAAACCATTCGTATATCTGCGGCTACTTATTGGTTGACGGCTGGAACTTATATCCTGATACATATCCATACCACTTTTCGCTGTTAAGGTTAACTCAGGGGTGATTGTATAGGTGAAATTGACGTTTCCAAAGACACCATGACGTGACATCGGATTCAATTCTTCATACAGAGCGAGATATGGGTTCTCTAAAATTCCCGAAAAGATCCGCCGTTGCCTGACGTCTTTTGTGATCCAATAATCTTTAAACCATTCCGAATCCATATTGGGGCTTATTTGCATAATAAAGTAGGTAATGGATTTGTTGTCGTAACCACTGCTCGGCAGGTTGTCCGAAGACTTGTTGTTGTAATTGACTTTTGCACCCAATTTAATCTTGTTGCTTAAGGTGTGATTTAGCGATAGGCTGACCGATGTACGTTGATAGCCCGTATTTGGCAGGATAAATTTATTTTGCAGATTGCTAAAAGATAACCGTGCTTTTGTTGAATTATTTCCACCTTCTACAGAAATGGAATTCGTTGTCGTAATACCGGTTCGGAAAAAGTCTTGTCTATTGTGTGGATGGGATACCCATGGCAACCGTTCTGCGCTTTGTTCATGTGTTGCGGGGTCATATTGATAATATTTTACGCCAGTATTTAACTTAGCTCCCCAATCCGATAAACTATTAATACCTCTTCCGTCTTCCGAATCGCCAAAAGAATAGTAATCAAAAGAGGAAATTCCGCTCTGGCCGTATTCACTTTGATAGTCCGGCCAACGGTTGACGGTGGCGATCCGGGTGTTTGAGCTAAAAGTAATACCTAGGCCTTTACGGGCCCCTCCCGATTTAGTCGTGATAATGACGGCACCATTAGCACCTCTGGAGCCATATAACGCTGTCGCGCCGGGACCCTTTAATACGCTGATATTATCGATATCTTCGGGGTTTATATCACTCATCGTGCTTCCGAAATCGACGGGTGACTCATTGCTGGAATAGGCTGCACCATCATTTCCACTGGTCTCATTGCTGATAATGACTCCGTCCACAACAATTAGTGCTCCACTGGATCCTAAGGAGAGTGATTTATCTCCTCGTAGAATGATATCCGAAGAGCCCATTGGGCCGTCTGCCGTGTTCAGCATCATGCCGGGCACTTTACCATTTAGTGCATTTACCCAGTTGTTTGTGGGTGCGTCCTGTACTTCCGAACCGTCTATTTGCTGGGCCGCATACCCTAAAGATTTTTTCGCTCGCTCAATCCCTAATGCAGTCACGACAAGCTCGTCGAGTTCACTGCTCGATTCCTGCAAGACGATCCGAAGATTTTTCTCCGCTTTCGAGACCGTCGTCGTATAGGTGCGATGGCTTAAATACGAAAAGCTGACCTGTGTTCCGGAAGCGATCTTGAAGGCGAACTTTCCTTCTGCATCGGTCAGGGCAATCGTGCGGTTGTTCGCAAAGATATTCACTCCGGCTAATGCTGCGCCAGATGAATTGGTGACGACGCCTTGAACCTCGAGATTCGTCTGTTGTTGCGACGTCAATAGTTGTCCGTCGCCCTTGTGGTCATCCTTACTGTAAAATAAGGTGATGTTATGTGCTGATACTGTCGTGGCAGCACAAAAAAACATACATGTTATCCACGAAAAAAAAGCTAATTTCATAATAAAAAAATAGATTTTAATTAGTTTTAAGTGTTGTGTAAAAAGTCATAAAAAAAGATCCTTTATAGATAGTTTTAATTTTTTTATAATCGATTTTTTGTCTTGTTTATGAAGCTAAAGTATTACATTTGAGGTATGAAACAAAATATTCAGCCGATAATAAATCATTTTATATATCACAAGCGTTTCCACAATCGATTGTGATATATAAGCTTAACATCTTATTAATATTCGCTTAATTATGCCACGTGTCAAATGTCCCAAATGTCTTAAAGTTGAAACGGTACTCCGTGCCGGATTCTTAAGAGGTCGTCAACGTTTCTTATGTAAAGAGTGTGCTTATCATTTTACTATCCACCATGATCGGGAGAGTGATAAGCCAACAAGACGGAAAAATCATGAAACGACTATTATTGATATTGCGAAAGCCATGGGCCTTGCGGTATCTACGGTCTCGCGCGCCTTGCGGGATCATCCGGATACCAGTATGCAGACCCGGCGGGCGGTGAAGAAAATTGCCGAAGAGCTTAATTATCGCCCCAACTCCCTGGCGCAGCGCTTGAGTAAGCGGGAGACACAGACTATTGGGGTTATTATGCCGGATATCGAGACCTACTTTTATTCATCGATATTGACTGGGATACAACAGGTGGCGTCGAAAGCGGGGTATAAGGTGATGGTCTGTTGGTCGAACGAGTCGCATACGGATGAAGTGGCGAATACCCATGCGTTTATGACAAACTGGGTGGATGGCTTGATTATTTGTCACTCGAAGGAGACGAAGACGTTTGATCATATCAAGATGTACCTCAAAAAAGACATTCCTATCGTACATTTTAATCGGGTGTGTGAAGAAGTGGATACATCCAAGGTGCTGCTTGAAGATAGCAACGGAAGTTTTCAGGTAACGGAGCATCTGATCCAACAAGGATGCCGGCGTATCGCCGCGATTGGGGGCCCCGAACATCTGTATGTGTCGAAGATGAGGCTTGACGGTTATTTAAGGGCACTTAAAAAATATAATATCGAACCGGATCCGAAGTTGATTTTTCATAGTGATCTGACCATTCCATCGGTATTGGGTGTCGTGGATCGGATTCTCGAAAGTGATATTCCTGTAGACGCGATATTTTCGATATATGATGCGGGTGCTATTCGTGTCCTTGCCCATCTGAAGCAACGGGGAATAAAGATCCCGGAAGATATGTGTGTGGCGAGCTTTGGTAATGAACCTATGGGGGAGTTTATCGAACCGAGCTTGACGTCGTTTGATCCACATACGTTTAAAATGGGTGAAACCGCAGCGCAGCTTTTTCTGGATCAGATTATCGAAGGGGAGAACTTTGTGGCTAAAACCAAAGTAGTAAAAGGGAATCTGGTCGTTCGGCAGTCGACGCTGCGGAATCAAAACTTATAAAACTCGACGGGGCTTTCCAACAATGCTTCATGAAGGAGCTGATGATCGTCGTCTTTCTGGAATAGCTTATTGCGCCAATAGCGCCGAGGTGACTTCTTTTTGAAATAGATAACATAGAGGTTGCCACCCGAACGCGTCAGGCTGCGGATATGATCGATGTCAGCGTAAAGATACGTGATGCTTTTGTTCTTAAAAGATAGCGTCAATTTGTCCTCCTCCAATATCCATTGTGAAGGGCTTTGGCTGAACTTTACGGCGCAATACAGTATAATCGGAATGAAAAATAGGACGGTGATGATCTTAACAATCTCCGGCGCCGGAACCAAAGAGCTTATCCCTCCTGCTGCGAAAAGTAGTGCAAAAAAACAAAGCATATATTTGCCCCGGTGTAGGGTATGAAGGGAGAAAGTCTGATGCATTTAAAAACTAAAATACTTCTGTGGATTTATTTTTTTGTTGTTTTTGAGTATCTCGTAATGAAGATGAGGACCCGTACTGCGTCCTGTGCTTCCCATAAGACCGATAATATCACCGGCAGCAACACGCGCTCCTTTTCGTACTAAGGGTCTGGACAGGTGCGCATAGCGCGTCTCGTAGCGGTTGGCATGTCTAATCTTTACCACATAACCGTAATCGCCTTCATAGCCTGCAAAACTCACGACCCCTTTTGCTGTAGATTTGATGCGGTCGCCGGTTCTTCCTTTCAGATCAACCCCTGAATGCATTTCCCGTCCGCGGTTGGTGAATGGATTTCGTCGGTATCCAAATTTCGATGTGATCCTGCCGGGATGAGGAATGCCAATAGGAAGGTTTTCAAGTTTTTTTTCCAGTTCGGTCAATGCTTCCTCATAATAGGAACTCATCAGCTCGATATTTTCCTCGTCGGCCTCAACAGGACCTCCGGCATTTTCCAGTACGATGGTCTTCAACCCCCTTTTCTTCATTTTTTTGTTGATGCTCTCTAAGGTACTGTCAATCTTATTGAACGATTTCTTGGCTTCGCCGATCTCTTTTTCACTTTCGCTCTTGCGCATGCTTAACAGCTTGTTTTTTTGACGCACTTCGTGTAAAGCTTCCGTATATTGCGATGTAATGGCTTCTTCTTTCTGTTTTGTGGCCAGGTAGACAATAACACCAAAAAGAGCTACGATTAAACCCAGTGAAGAAAAAGCTAATTTCTTCCAGTACTTCACGAAGAAAGAAGGCACGACAAAGCTTTTATCTCCCTTTCCTTCGATGCTGATCTGAATAGACAGTTTGTTTTTTAACATGGCTGGTTCCTCATTTTTCTTTTCGAACGTTGACAAAAGTATGAAAATAAACCTTTAGTAGCCAATTCATTATTATTGATAATCAACATCTTGTTGTTAATGTTTGTTAAAAATACACATATTTGCGCTATGACATTTGCCGAAACTCTGGTGTCTTGGTATAGACAGTATGGAAGAAATCTGCCGTGGCGTGAGACTGTCGATCCTTATATAATCTGGCTCTCGGAGGTTATTTTGCAGCAAACCCGTGTGGACCAGGGGCTCCCTTATTACCATCGGTTTGTCGAGCGGTTCCCGACGGTGGAAGACTTTGCTTCAGCAGAGGAGGAAGAGGTGCTACGCTTGTGGCAGGGTCTGGGATATTATTCCAGAGCACGCAATATGCATAAAGCCGCGAAAGAGGTGATATCCCGTTTTGGAGGAATTTTCCCCGCACAATACGACGAACTCATTACCTTGCCGGGCGTGGGCGATTATACCGCCGCTGCCATCGCATCGTTTTCCTCCAATGAGCATAGAGCCGTATTAGACGGCAATGTCTTCCGGGTCTTGTCCCGGATTTTCGGTATTGACACGCCCATTAATTCGACGGAAGGTAAAAAAGTGTTTAAGGAGCTGGCCGACGAGCTGCTTCCTGTGGGCAATCCCGGTGAATACAATCATGCCATTATGGATTTTGGTGCCATCCATTGTAAGCCGAAGGCACCCTTGTGTGCGACCTGTGTCTTTCGGTTGGAATGCCGGGCTTTCCTGGAGGAAAAGGTGCATGCACTTCCGGTGAAGCTAAAGGGGCGGGCCAGCAGAAATCGTTATTTTCATTACTTTATCGTCGAAGCTGATAATCATATTCTCCTATCGAAGCGTGGCGAAGGGGATGTGTGGACCAATCTGTACGAGTTTCCGATGATAGAAACATCCGAAGATTACCCGATAGGGGATATCGCCCACCATGCGGATTATCAGCGGTATTTTGGCGATGCCGCTATAGAACCTGTGGGTGGTGTCATCAAGCACATCCTGAGCCATCAAAATATTTTTGCACGGTTTTATCGATTGGAGGAGGGTGTAGCAATAAAAGAAAAAAAAACCCAATGGAACTATTTTTTGTTAGAAAAAATAGATACATTAGCTAAACATAAACTTATTTTCACCTTTTGGGATAAGTATAGGAAAAGCTAATTAACCATAAATTATATGTCGAGCGTAAACAAAGTAATCTTAGTAGGTCATCTGGGGAAGGATCCGGAATTACGTTACCTGGAAGGTAATGTAAGTGTAGCCAGCTTCCCGTTGGCAACATCTGAAACATTTAATAAAGACGGCAAAAAGGTCGAGCAGACGGAATGGCACAATATTGTCATGTGGCGTGGATTGGCGGATGTCGCTGCGAAATACCTTTCCAAAGGCCGCCTGGTGTACATCGAAGGCAAATTGCGTACCCGGTCGTACGAGGATAAAGAAGGTATACGGCGGTATACGACAGAAATTGTCGCGGAAAGCTTTAATCTTTTAGGCCGGCGTTCGGACTTCGAAGGACCATCCAACGCGGGTCAGACAACATCCAGTACAACCGCAACAGATACGAAGGAACAAACCGTTGATTTTAAAGAAAATGATGAGGAGAATGACGGCTTGCCGTTCTAAATTTTAATATTTTGCTGTATCTTTGGCGGTATGTTGCAAGAGAAGATTAAGCAGTATACCCAAGAGATTACGCAGTTCAAGCCTACGTCGGCAGCAGATGTCGAGAGCTTCAGATTAAAGTTTTTAGTTTCAAAAGGTGTTGTAAAGAATTTATTCGAAGCGTTTAAAACCGTCTCCGGTGAGGAGAAACGTGTTTTAGGCAAGGCCTTGAATGAGTTTAAGCAGCTGGCGGAGCGGACGTTTCAGGAAGCTACAGCGGCTTTCGGGAAAGGAGATGCGACACCGCAACGCCGGGAGGGTGATCTTACCTTGCCGGGGGAGGGGTTTCAGTTGGGATCCAGACACCCGCTTTCTCTGGTACGCAAAGAAATCGTTGAAATATTCAAAAAGTTAGGTTTTGTGGTTGCTGAAGGCCCGGAGATTGAAGACGATTGGCATAACTTCTCGGCATTAAATTTCCCACCGGAACACCCGGCCCGGGATATGCAGGATACTTTTTTCATCAAGAAGCAGGAAGGCAACGATATTGCTCTACGCACACATACCTCTTCTGTGCAAGTAAGACTGATGGAAATGGGTAAGCCACCGTTCCGTGCGATTATGCCCGGAAGGGTGTACCGCAACGAGGCTATATCAGCTCGCGCACATTGTTTCTTCCATCAGGTGGAGGGACTGTATGTGGATGAGAATGTGTCTTTTGCAGATCTGAAACAGACGTTGTTCCATTTCGTTCAGGAACTCTATGGTGAAGGTACTAAAGTGCGGTTCCGTCCGTCGTATTTCCCGTTCACCGAACCCTCTGCCGAGATGGACATTTCCTGTACGATATGTAAAGGAGTGGGCTGTAATCTATGTAAGGGATCGGGTTGGGTAGAGATTCTGGGGTGTGGTATGGTTGACCCCAATGTGTTGGAAAACTGCGGTATTGATAGCAAAAAGTACAGTGGCTTTGCTTTTGGTATGGGAATCGAGCGTATTACCAACCTGAAATACGAGATCAAAGATCTACGTTTATTCTCGGAGAATGATGTGCGTTTCTTATCCCAGTTTGAAAGCGAAGTGATATGATCAATCTCGTTCGATATGGCGTCGTATGCATTTGCTGTCTTTTTTGCAGTATAGGATGCGGCGATGGCGCATGTAATGTCATACCGAACGTAACATTCCGCACGAATATCAATCGAGGTGAACATCTGAATGTCTATTCGCCGGGTGGATGGAGCAATGCCTCCGGTGGCGTAAGAGGCTTGATCGTGTATAATACAGGTGACGGTCTGATTGCCTATGACCGCTGTAGTACCGTAAATCCAGAGCAACAAAACCGAGTGGAAGTAGATGGATTATCGATTATTGATCCGGCGTCGGGAGCGAAGTGGCTATTAATGGACGGTTCGCCTACCCATATCGCCGAATGTTCACTGAAACGGTACAACGTACGGAAAGATGGTGATAGTTATTATGTATCGAACTAACCCATGGAGCAAGACAAAATAACGATAGCAATAAAAAAGGCAGCGAGGGAGCTCTTCCGTAAATACGGTTACAATAAAACCAGTGTCAATGAGCTGGCTAAACAAGCCGGTATCTCGAAGGCTACGTTCTACAAGCATTTTGATTCGAAAGAGTTAATTCTGCACGAAGTGCTCATGGACTACATACGCGAGAACGTAGAAGATATCTTAAATAAAGGTGTACGCGAAAGAGACCTCCCTACTTTTTTGGCAAATACCATTCTGCGGGTTAGCCGTGTGACCTATACCGTCTGTAATGAATTCGTTGGCTGGGAATTTATCCGAGAGTCCACCAATGCGCAGGAATACCTCAAAACGTTGTCCGATGACCTGGAGTTTTTATTATTGAGTTCCTTCATAAAAAACGCCACTATCGGCAGTACCATTTCGGAAGAAAAACTGACCTTCCTCATCAAAACAAGCAAGAGTATTGTGTTTTCATTTGCCTTCACCGCAGTGACCGATGGTGACGTGCGCAAGAATTTTATTTCTTTCCAAAAAGAAATGCTTCCTTATCTGGTGCAGGCGACTTTAGCATAATAGTGCTTGAGCCACGAGAGGGCTGTTACTTTTTATTCAATCTATTCCAAACAGTCTCATTTTCTGGATAACAAATTCGCTCTTTAGACAGAGCTTGTTCAGTGCTCGTTCAGTGCTTACTCAGTGCTTGTTCAGTCACAACTGAATAAACACTGTCTAATATCTGTTCAAACAATGTCGTTACACTGTCTTAAATTATATGTTCCATCACTTGATATCCGCTTCCGCGCTTGAGTTACAATAGGGTCTTTGTTCTCTGCGGCTAAAAGGTTTGTTCAGACTTGTGTACGTACATATTTTCTGTGAAAATGTGAGGTTTTAAAGCTTGCACGATCTGTACATTTATATAAATTGTCGCCTGTGGAGATTTAGCTTGGCTGAGCTCCACTTTGTTCCGGTTTGGCAATAGCAGGAAGAGGCACTATCCATACAGCCAAAAGGTCCGAGCGACACGCTTTTGTTTACTTTATGGATGAATGTTTATTTTCAATGGTATCCATGAGCTCGCTGCGTTCGGTTTGGCAAGACAAAAGTAAAAGCTAATTTCAAATAATAACCGTATTTTTGCCCACATATGGGCAGAAGAATACCACAAGAGAAAAAGTTCCTGAACGATATCCAGATTATCGACATAGCAGAAGAAGGCAAGGGGGTTGCACGATACGAAGATTTAGTGCTGTTTATCGAAAAAGCCGTGCCGGGAGATGTTGTCCATGTCGAACTGCAAAGGAAAAAGAAAAACTTTGCCGAAGGAAGGGTGGTCGATATCCAACAGGCATCACCTTATCGCGTGGATGCTTTTTGTCCACATTTTGGAACTTGTGGAGGCTGTAAGTGGCAACATATGACCTATGCAGCACAATTGAAATTCAAGCAACAGTATGTAGATAATGTATTGACACGTATCGGCAAAGTGGATACTTCCGATATGGAAGAAATCTTGCCTTCCGCTGAAACGACGTATTACCGCAACAAATTGGAGTTTACTTTTTCCAACAGGCGGTGGCTGACTGACAAAGACGAAGAAGTTGCCCCCGAGCATATGAGCGCACTGGGCTTTCACGTACCGGGCCGGTTTGATAAAATTCTGGATATTGACCATTGTTTTCTGCAACAGGACCCATCGAACGATCTCCGAAATCAGGTCAGAAACTTTGCGATTGCGCAAGGTATTTCGTTTTACGATTTAAGGGAGCATGCGGGGGCCTTACGCAATCTCATTATACGTACATCCTCTACAGGTGAGGTTATGGTCATCGTGGTATTCGCATATCCCGAAGAAGGGCAGGTAGATCTGTTGATGAGTTATATCGATAAGCAATTTCCGGATTTGACATCGCTGTTGTATATCGTCAACCAAAAACGTAACGACACGATTTTCGATCAGGATATACACGTCTACAATGGCCGTGACTTTATCTATGAAGAGATGGAGGGCTTAAAATTTAAAGTAGGTCCAAAATCTTTTTATCAGACAAATTCGGCACAAGCCTATGAATTGTATAAAATTACCCGGGAGTTTGCCGGGCTGAAAGGAGATGAGTTGGTGTATGACCTCTATACAGGGGCGGGAACGATTGCTAACTTTGTGGCAAAGACAGCTCGGGAGGTCATCGGGATAGAATACGTACCTTCAGCCATAGAAGATGCGAAGGTCAATTCCGCAATTAATAATATCACCAATACAAAATTTTATGCGGGGGATATGAAGGATGTGCTGACGGCGGAGTTTGTTGCGGAGCACGGGAAGCCCGAGGTCGTGATTACCGATCCGCCGCGCGCGGGAATGCACCCGCAGGTGGTTACCCGCATTTTGGAGATGGAAGCGCCCAAAATTGTCTATGTATCCTGCAATGCGGCGACACAAGCTCGGGATATACAGCTGTTGTCTGAAAAATATGAGGTCAGCCGTATCAAGCCAGTCGATATGTTCCCGCACACCCAGCATGTCGAAAATGTCGTATTATTTACGCTTAAGCCTTAAACTACATGGATTTTCAAGACCTGTTCAATCGAGCATCCTCCGATGGAGATGGGCAAAAGCCCTCGACACCAAGTCCTCTGACCAGTTTAAAAACGGATTTGGATTTCTATAATGAATCTATTCGAGAGGTGGCTTCCGAAATGATTGCGGAAGGCTATACGCTTTATCCGATTTTTATTGCACATCAGCATGAGGTGAGCCTCGGTGAACCTATATTGGTAAAAGAGGAATTAGGCACAAACTGGTCTATCCATGCGAGTTCCTTGGAGGAATTTATAGAAAAAGGTGTAATCAACGACGCGAAAAGGAAACATTTTGAGAAACAATATAAAACGGCTAATGAATTTATGTGCCTATTTGTTGTCGTTCCCGAAGGAGCCAATTTTGTCTATTATCCATATAAATAAACACGTCATCTTTAAAACTTTTTAACATTCGAGTAGTCCAATATTTGTTTACATTCGTGCAGAATGAGTAAATTTCTAATAAAGATAATAGGATGCGTGTTGGGTGTAGTAATATTGCTGCCCTCCTTACAGGCGCAGCAACTACCGACTATTTCCGGTCTTGTGATGGAGAAGGGTACGGGTACACGCTTGGGCGATGTCAATGTCATCAACCTGCGGACGAATAAGTCCACACGGACGAATGTCTATGGTGTATTCTATATAGAAGCAACTATTGGCGACAGCCTATCGGTTTCCAAAACCGGTTATGGACCGTTAAAGACCATCCTGTATACGACGGAAGATGTTTTGCTGGAAATGCAGGCGGGTCTGCAGATTGAGACAGTTGTCGTTTCGCGCCGCACGAGAGAGCAGCAAATGGAAGATATCTTAAAGGATTACGAAAAAAAGGGTATATATAATGGTGGGAAAAATAGGGTAGGTACGTATCTGAACAGTCCCGCGACGGCATTATATAACTTATTTGGCCGCGAAGCCAAAAATATGAAGCGGTTTGAAAAATTTATGGACCGTGAGGTGGAAGAAATGGCTGTTGACCGCATTTTTTCAAAAGCAGCGGTGTCCCAAGCTACAGGTCTGAAAGGGGAAGAACTGCAAAATTTTATGGATCTTTATCGGCCTTCATTTGGTCAGGTCGAGCGGTGGGGGCAATATGATTTGCTGGCCTATATTGATCGTTCGCTTAAATCATGGGACGAACAGGGACGTCCGGCCCCGCAAAAACTGCCTAAATTAGAAATTCCGCTACAAAATAAATAAAAAATACCTTACTTTTAAGATACAGTATATTGTTTTTGTCTAATTTTGGCATTAGCTTTGATAATCATCTAATAACAACAATTAAAGAATATAAAATTTAATGCATATGAAAATGAATAAAAGACTGGCTGTATATGGTCTCTCGTTGGCTACATCAGCGATGTTATTGGGAAGTTGTACTGCGGTACAAAATACAAGCAACACAACAAAAGGTGCTGTCATCGGTACAGCCGCCGGAGCTGGATTAGGCGCATTGATCGGTAGCAAAGCCGGTAATACAGCCGTAGGTGCTATTGCAGGTGCCGTTATTGGTGGTGCAGCAGGTACACTGATCGGTAAGAAAATGGACAAGCAAGCGAAAGAGATTGAAAATACAGTAGCTGGAGCCGAAGTTGAACAGGTGGGTGAAGGTATATTGGTGAAGTTTGATTCAGGTATTTTATTCGATTTCAACAGTTCGGCTTTGAAAGCCAATGCAAAAGATAATGTTTCTAAATTGGTGGCAACGTTGAACAAGGAGCCGGATACTGAAATTTTAGTGCTGGGCCATACCGATAATATCGGTACGTTGGCAGCAAACCAGAAAGTTTCGGAAGCACGTGCAAAGTCGGTAAGAGATTATGCTGTTGCTCAAGGGCTCTCCGGTAGCCGTATAAGAACAGAAGGTAAGAATTACTCGGAACCTATTGCGTCGAACGAAACAGATGCAGGACGTGCAGAAAACCGTCGTGTAGAGATCGTCATCGTAGCGAGCAAGAAAATGCAAGAAGAAGCGAAAAGAGAAGTCGGTCAGTAAGCCGCAAGATAATAATGAGAAATCAAAGAGGCTATCCATATTCGGGTAGCCTTTTTGTTTATAAAGTGTACCCATGGAATCCTATCACCACTAATTACTTGTTTTTCTGCTTTTTATCGCTCAAGCCGCGATAGGGCTCCTACTTTTTTTCCGCAAAAAAGATAGGCAAAAAACTCGCTGCTTAAAACTTTTGACTGTATGGACAGTGCCTCCCACTGCTATTGCCAAAAGTTTTGAGGCAGCATTTCATTTTAATTGTACGGATATTGCTTTTCTTTTCTCAAATCTAACATCTCAAATCTAATATCCCCATTCATGTAACCTATCAGGTAACTGTTAAAATTTGGTCACCTCTGCCAAACTGGCATCGAAAGTCACTTTTTATTTTTAACTTTGTCTTCTTTAAAATTCGCTATGTTAGAATTAACACATACTACGAAAACCCATGATGAATCTCGTCAGGGAGAAGCATTGGAGATGGTGGCTACAGGGAAATCCAATGGTAGGAAGCTATATATAGAAAGCTATGGCTGTCAGATGAATTTCTCAGATAGTGAGATTGTTGCATCTATATTGACAGATCAGGGATTTGAAACCACCAAGGATTATAAGGAAGCTGATGTGGTATTTATCAACACCTGTTCCATTCGTGAAAATGCGGAGCAACGTGTTCGCAACCGCTTGAAAGAGTTTGAGTCGGCAAAAGCGAAAAACCCGGGTATGATCGTGGGCGTATTAGGGTGTATGGCGGAGCGGTTGAAGTCCAAATTTTTAGAAGAAGAGAAATTGGTCGATGTGGTGGTAGGCCCCGATGCCTATCGTGACCTCCCCAACTTAATCGATAAAGTCGACGATGGCAGTAAGGCCGTGAATGTATTGTTGTCACGTGAGGAAACATACGCGGATATCAGTCCGGTTCGGCTTAACTCAAACGGCGTATCGGCATTTATCTCTATTATGAGAGGTTGTGACAATATGTGCTCGTTCTGCGTCGTGCCGTTTACCAGAGGTCGTGAGCGTAGCCGGGATCCACAGTCTATTGTGAAAGAGGCTACCTACTTGTTTCACGCAGGATATCGAGAAGTCACCCTATTGGGGCAAAATGTCGATTCGTATAAATATACCCCTGTGGTGGAGGAAGGAAAAGAAACTTCGGCGACGGTCAATTTTGCAAATCTGCTGGCCTTGGTAGCAGATGTAAGCCCGGAACTGCGGGTGCGTTTTTCGACATCTCATCCGAAAGATATCACCGATGAGGTGTTATATACTATGGCCCGCTATGAAAATATCTGCAAATACATTCATTTGCCGGTGCAGTCGGGCAATTCCCGTGTATTGGAACTGATGAACAGAACCTATGATCGGGAATGGTACATCGACCGTGTAGACGCTATCCGTCGGATTATTCCGGAATGTGGTATCTCTACCGATGTCATTACCGGCTTCTGTACGGAGACGGAAGACGAGCATCAGGAGACACTGTCCATGATGGATTATGTGAAATATGATTTTGCGTATATGTTTGCCTACTCTGAACGTCCAGGAACGTTGGCGGCAAAGCGCTACGAAGATGATGTACCGGAAGAGGTGAAGAAAAGAAGGTTGACTGAGGTGGTCAACAAGCAGCAGGAACATAGCTTGTACCGTGTGCAGAATTTTGTGGGTAAAACACATAAGGTATTGATCGAAGGATTCTCGAAACGTTCGGATCAGGATTACTGTGGCCGAAATGACCAAAACACGATGGTGGTCTTTCCGGTAGATCCGCGGTATAAAGTGGGGCAGTATGTCCATGTTTTGGGAGAAAGCTGTACTTCGGCAACATTAATAGGAAGAATCATTGATTAGTATAGCGATACGATAGTCGCAATACCCACTACGCAATACTCCATACGAGAATAGAGAATGGACAATCAGGATATAAAGAATAGATTTGGGATTATCGGTAATTCGCCTTTGCTCAATCGTGCTATTGATATCGCGAGACAGGTTGCGCCAACGGATATTTCTGTGCTTATTCAGGGTGAAAGTGGGGCAGGAAAGGAAGTCTTTTCTCATATTATCCATCAGTTGAGTGTTCGTAAACACAATCCCTTTATCGCGGTCAACTGTGGGGCTATCCCGGAAGGAACGATTGATTCGGAACTTTTTGGGCATGAGAAAGGCTCATTCACCGGAGCACATGAGGCGCGTAAAGGATATTTTGAGGTCGTCGATGGCGGTACTATATTCTTGGACGAAGTCGGTGAGTTGCCGCTGAGTACACAGGCCCGGCTCCTTCGGGTATTGGAATCAGGGGAATATATACGTGTTGGATCTTCTAAAGTTCAGAAAACGAATGTACGTATTGTGGCCGCGACAAATGTCGATGTCTATGAGGCGGTAAAAAAGGGGAAGTTCCGAGAGGATTTGTATTATCGTTTGAATACGGTGCCCTTACGTATTCCTTCCTTGCGGGAGCGTAAGGAAGATATCTACTTGCTGTTTCGGAAGTTTATTGCTGATTTTTCGGATAAGTATCGCTCGCCAAGTGTTCAGCTGACACCGGATGCACAACAGTTGCTGGCAAATTATAGCTGGCCGGGGAATGTCCGTCAGCTAAAGAATATTGCAGAACAGATTGCTGTTTTGGAAAAGGAACGTGTTGTGGATGCCGGAATACTCCATAAATACCTGCCGGCAGAACATACCATGAACACCTTGCCGGTATCTGTGAAGGATCAAGGGAAGGAGGATTTTTCAGAAAGGGATATCTTGTACAAGGTGCTTTTTGATATGAAGAAAGATATGGTGGATCTGAAAAAGCTTGTAGTGGAACTTTTACAGCATGGTGCGGATGGCGATAATTTTGACCAACATACGCCTTATATCAACCAGCTCTACCGAGAAGTTCAACCGGCTACACCACAGTTGTATCAGGAGGATAATAACACCTCTCCTACGATTACGATACATAGCCCCGCCCGTGAAGGGGGCAATAATTATATGCCTTTAGATACACAGGAGGCTGAAGAGGTGGAAGAGTCGTTGTCCTTGGTGGAGAAGGAATCGGATTTGATTAAGAAAGCGTTGAAGAAACATAGGGGCAAGCGGAAAGCTGCGGCGCTCGAACTGGGCATTTCGGAGCGGACTTTATATAGAAAAATTAAAGACTTGAATTTAGAATAGATGATGGGTCCTACGCACAATAATGCTATAAAATTAGGTGTACTGCTGGCCCTTATGCTATCGGGAATTGTACATGGCTGTGGGGTGAAATATAGTTTTACCGGCGGATCGATTCCCAAAGACATGAAGACATATACGGTGCTGTTCTTCGAGAATATTGCACCCATGGTATATACGACATTGAGCCAGGATTTTACGGAAGGACTGAAAGAACGTATCCGTACGCAATCCAGCTTGAGTCAGGTAAATAGCGATGGGGATGCTATTTTTGAAGGAACGATAACAAATTACTCGATCACACCTGCATCCGTTCAAGCAGGAGGAATAGACCGTGCTGCAAATAGCCGGCTGACCATAACGGTAAAGGTAAAATACACCAATCGGCTGGATGAGACAGGGGAAAGCAATTTCGAGGAAACTTTCACACAGTTTAAAGAGTTTCCGGGGAGTGATGTCACTTCTTATGAGGCGGCGTTGAACCAAGACCTCATCAAGATGCTGACGGAAGATGTTTATAATAGGGCATTTGCAAACTGGTAGAGAAGTATGGATACACAGATGCAGGAATATCAACTATATTATAAAGCCGTCGCCAATCCGCTGGAGGTAGATGATATGCAACTCCTGCGATTGATCGATAAGTATCCCTATTCACAGCCTTTACGTTACGCTTTACTCCGTAAAAAAATGCTTTTAACACAAGAGTATGCCGGTCTGGAAAGCACTTTACTCTATGCACCTGATGCAGGTTGGCTGTGGCAGTATGCGCATACGCCTGTAGAACACATCGAGGAATTGGAGACGGTATCTGAGGACTATGTACCTTTCGAAGAGCTCCAAAAAGAGACGGAAGCACCTGTAGCGGATGACGAAATAGAAAAGCTCGCTTATGAGGGAAGTATGGGTGATTACTTCGTTTTTGAACAAAAAGAGAAAGAGACCTTAGAAGAGGCTTCTATCGAGGCCGATAGCGAAGGTGGCGATGCATTGGTAGATGAAGAGAATATAAGTCTGTATAACGATGAGTTGATGCCTTATAGCTTTAGGTGGTGGTTGCATAAGACCCGCTTGGAGCATGCCGATACCTATCAACCTTTTGCCACACCGGTATTACCCCAACCGCAAAAAGGACAGTTCGACCCACAGAAACTGGATGAGGCGATTTTAGATCAACAGATCAAAGAGAATATCATTCGTTTTCAAGATCCGGAATTGAAGTTGAGTGACGCGGCAAAGAAGCAATCGGAGGAAATAACTGAGCCCCAAAAAGGCAATGAGATCATTGACAAATTTATTCGGGAAGAGCCTGTTATTCACCCGCCGTCGCCGGAGCAGTTGAACACGGAAAATATGGCCCGTCGTAGTGCGGAGGACAATTATATGTTGGTTACGGAGACGTTGGCTAATATTTATGTCGACCAGGGATTGTATTTAAAAGGTATAGAGGTCTTCAAAAAATTAATTTTGAAATATCCAGAAAAAAAATCGTATTTTGCGGCCCGAATTCAAGAATTAGAACGAAATTTATAGTATAATAGCATAAAGAAATGACTACATTATTGATTATCCTGATTATTATAACAAGTGCAATTTTAGGGTTTTTTGTATTAATTCAGAATCCTAAAGGTGGAGGGTTGTCATCGGGATTTGCCGGAGGAAGTAATTTGATGGGTGTAAAACGTACAGGTGATTTCCTCGAAAAGGGGACCTGGACATTGGTTATCGCACTAATGGTATTTAGCTTAGCGATCAATCTCTTGGGACCATCGTCAGGTAACCGAGGTGGGCTGTCTGACCAAGTGGAAGCTCCGGCACAGTCATCGCCTTTGAACTTAAATAATCTGGCTCCTGCGGAAGGGCAGCAACCGGCAGCAGCCGCACCCGATTCATCTAACTAAGGATAGTGCAAAAATTAGAGAAGTCCTGCGAGCAAAAGCTTTGTAGGACTTTTTTGTTGACTGTCATCCTGACACGATGAGAATGTGATTTTTTGGCATTGTTTGCTGAAAAAAATGAAAAATTGGCAAGAAAAAAGAGGGATTATAATTTGGCATAGTTGCTGATAAGAGTATTGCATATTTAATTAAAACATATAAACAAGACATAATTATGGCATTAAGTATTAAACCTATCGGAGACAGAGTGGTTGTAGAAGCCGCTCCCGCAGAAGAAAAAACGGCATCAGGTATCTATATTCCAGATACGGCAAAAGAAAAACCTTCGCAAGGTGTTGTTGTGGCAGTGGGCACCGGAAAGCCTGAAGAGCCCCTTACTGTACAAGTAGGCGACAAAGTATTGTACGGCAAATACGCAGGTACGGAAATCACCTATGAGGGTAAAGAATATTTAATTATGCGTGAGTCTGATATTTACGCTGTTCTTTAAGAAGTATAGCGATATGCGACATGCACCTGCCTGCGGTAGGCAGGTATTGCGAAGACAAGATTATTTCAAAATTAACAAATGACAATTGAGCGTTGGAGATCTTCATCTCAATACTCAGTACTCAATACTAAATAAAAATGGCAAAACAAGTAAAATATAATGTTGAAGCACGTGACGCCCTTAAGAAAGGTGTAGACACGTTGGCAAATGCGGTAAAGGTAACTTTAGGGCCAAAAGGTCGTAATGTGATTATCGAGAAAAAATTTGGATCTCCGGCTATCACAAAAGATGGTGTTACGGTAGCGAAAGAGATCGAATTGAAAGATGCTTTGGAGAACATGGGTGCGCAGATGGTTAAGGAAGTAGCCTCAAAAACTGCCGATCAGGCGGGAGATGGCACAACCACGGCTACTGTATTGGCACAAGCTATCGTTGCTCCAGGTATCAAATCTGTTGCTGCCGGAGCTAACCCGATGGATCTGAAACGTGGTATCGACAAAGCTGTTGCTGCTGTTGTGGCTAATTTACAGACACAGTCCCAAACTGTAGGACAGGATACGAAAAAAATAAAACAAGTTGCTTCGATTTCAGCTAACAATGACGAGGTCATCGGTGCGTTGATTGCAGAAGCAATGGAAAAAGTTGGTAATGACGGTGTTATCACAGTAGAAGAGGCAAAAGGTACAGAGACCGAAGTGAAAACTGTAGAAGGTATGCAGTTTGACCGTGGTTATTTATCACCTTATTTTGTCACCAACTCTGACAAAATGGAAGCGGAGCTGGAAAGCCCTTATATCTTGATCTACGATAAGAAGATCAGTAACATGAAAGAACTGTTGCCGGTTTTGGAAAAACAAGTACAAACAGGCAAGCCGCTTTTGATTATTGCTGAAGATTTGGACGGTGAAGCGTTGGCAACTTTGGTTGTGAACAAAATCCGTGGCTCACTGAAAGTAGCTGCAGTGAAAGCTCCCGGCTTCGGTGACCGCCGTAAAGCGATGTTGGAAGATATCGCGATCTTAACTGGAGGAACCGTAATCTCCGAAGAAAGAGGCTATAAATTGGAAAATGCCGAGCTTTCTTACCTAGGTCAGGCAGAAAAAGTCGTTATTGACAAAGATAATACAACTGTTATCAACGGTGCAGGTAATGCGGATGATATCAAAGCACGGGTATCGCAAATCCGTTCACAAATCGAAACAACGACATCCGATTACGATCGCGAGAAATTGCAAGAGCGTTTGGCTAAATTGTCTGGTGGTGTTGCAGTACTTTACGTCGGTGCGACAACTGAAGTAGAGATGAAAGAGAAGAAAGATCGTGTAGATGATGCATTGCACGCTACTCGCGCAGCTGTAGAAGAAGGTATCGTTGCTGGTGGTGGTGTTGCCTTTATCCGTGCAACAGAAGCTTTAGCAGATTTGAAAGGTGAAAACGAAGATGAGCAGATCGGTATTGATATTATCAAACGTGCTATCGAAGAACCCCTTCGTCAAATCTGTGACAATGCAGGCATCGAAGGTGCTGTGATTGTACAAAAAGTAAAAGAAGGTTCAGCGGACTACGGTTATAACGCACGCACTGATGTTTTTGAAAACTTAATTGGTGCAGGTGTTATCGATCCTACAAAGGTATCTCGTGTAGCATTGGAAAATGCAGCTTCTATCGCATCCATGTTGTTGACAACGGAATGTGTATTAGCTGATGAGCCGGAAGAAGCAGGTGCTGGTGCCGGTGCTCCACCAATGGGTGGCGGCATGGGTGGAATGATGTAATCATTATTCTGTCTTTATATAAAAAGATCCCTTTCCTATTCCGGAAGGGGATCTTTTGTTATATCAATTTTTGTTCGAATGCCATTTTGACCAATACCGCAGTGTTCTTAGCACCTAATTTTAATAGTAGATTTTTGCGGTAACCTTTTATTGTTTCGGGGCTGAGGAAAATTTTATCGGCGATTTCACCGTTGGTTAAGCCCTCCGATACTAATCTCAGTAGTTCTCTTTCCCGTTCCGTCAGCCAGATATTTTTCCCCGAAGGTCTTTTCATCAATAGATCTATTTCATGACAAAGAAAGGTCTGTCCGGCGGCAACAGCTTCAATACCGGCCAGTATTTCGTCGGGCAGTGCATTTTTGATCACGTAGCCGGAGGCACCGTTGTCCAGCATCTGCCGTACAACGCTGTATTCATCGTGTGTGGTTAATGCAAGTATAGCGATGTCGGGAAATTCTTGTTTGAGTTCTTTACAGAAGTCTATACCACTGATATCTGGTAGTCCTACGTCCAATAACAAGACATCGGGTTTCCAAAATCCGATAGACAGGCGACACTGCCCAGCGCTATGTGCAACACCGACTACCGTTGCCAGCCCCGAATCGGTAATCAACCCCTGTAATCCTTCGGTCAAAATCTTGTGGTCGTCAACGATAGCTACTTTAATCATGTTGTTCTTTTTTTGTCAATTCCAGTTCCACATGGATTTCCGTTCCCTGCCCTGAAGAGTAGATGTTTAGTTTTCCCTGAAAAGCTTCTACGCGCTGTCGTATATTGCGTAGACCCATTCCTTCGGTCACTGTATTTTGGTCAAAGCCTACGCCGTCGTCCTGTACCGTGAAAGATATACGGTCTGGTTCCTGGACGAGCTGTACATTGATATGGGTAGCCTGAGCATGCTTTAAAGCATTGTTGACCAGCTCGTGGATACAGCGATAAATCATGATTTCCAATTTTTCCGGTAAGCGTGCTTCATCTCCAAAATAGTGGAAGTCAACAATAGGGATTGCCGTACAGAAGTCGGATAAAGAAACCTTTAGGCCATACCGTAAGAGCGATTCGGGCATCATGTGGTGTGCCACCCGGCGAAGTTCTTGAATGGAGTCATCCAGCATACCCAAGGCCATCTTGAACCGAGATACATCTACGGATTCTAATATAGCTCCACCTTTCATATCGGGCAGATTGAATTTGACGACCGAGAGCATGCTGCCCAGACCATCGTGTAAGTCTTTAGCCAAACGCGTGCGTTCGGCTGCCTCTCCGTCTAGGGTAGCCTGTACAGCGACGAGCTGTTTCTCTTGTTGGAGGCGTATAGTCTGTTGCTCTGCGAGTTTTCTCCTGCTGATGGCGAGTCGGTAACGGATCACGGCAAAAGCCAAAGCGATTAACATAATAACTCCTCCAGCAATGCCCAACCAGATATAGAGCTGCCGTTGTTTTTCTAATGCTTCGATTTTTAGTTCTTTTTTCTCGGTTTGATACATGGTTTCCAAAAACGCAGTTTGTTGCTGATTGTTTTCATTGAAAAGCGTATCCTTAAGTAGATATGCCGAATGTAACTGCTGATAAGCAGATTCGAAATCACGCCTGTTCGCGTTGACGCGTGCCATTACAGAAAGTGCTATTTCCATCTTATCTTTCGACTCTAATTTTTTACCTATTTGAAGTGCTTTATGTGCTGAGGTATACGCTTTTTCATTTTGTCTGTTCGCAAAGTATGCTTCGGACAGGGCTGAATTGTGCCTCATGATCTCCCATTCATCTCCGATCGATTCGGCAAGTTGATGCGCCTTTTCGAGTTCCTGAACCGCCAAAGGATAATCTTTTTTATGATCCATCAGATAGTTCCCGTAGTTGAGATGATATAGGAATACTTTATATGGATCATTTTTTGCTTTTCCATATTCCAAAGCCACCTCCAGCGGAGGAAGAGCTTCATCGAATCGACCTTGTTCCATCAAAGCGTCAGACAGGGCTATACTACCGGTGGCCTTCATGAACTCATCATCCGCCTGTTGTGACAGTTCGATACATTCTCGCGCATATTTTTCTGCTTTCCGATAATCTTTCGCAAGTGCATACAGCGTAGAGATATTGTTCAAGGTATAAGGACGGACTCTCATATCACCCGTTTCATCAAATAATTTCAAAGCCTGAATATAATAGTCAATAGCTTCGGCATATTCACCATTAACTTGCCGGATCGTGCCGAAGTTGTGAAAAACCATGGCTTTACCTTCGGTAGCTTCTTTTGTGTCCAGTGTGTTGTAAAGCTCTTCTGCCTGGTGTAGATAATAGGAAGCCGAGTCATAATCTGCCTTTACTTGGAAATAGCAGGATCCCATAAATTGATAACTCTGTGCGAGCGCCAACGGCGCCTTTTGTCGTTCTGCAATGCTGACGATATTTTTTACAACCTTAAACACTGCGGCAGGTTGATTATAAATATGTGCTTTACTGGCATCTAGTACTGATTTTATGTCAACTCTTCCTTTTTTGTCAGTGTGCTTTAGAATCAAGGAATCTAACGACTGTCCGAATAGCATTAGCGGAAGCCCGAATGACGATAGGGCTACCAACAACAACCATAATTTCATTTTATTTATGTGTCCTTTTATCATGTTTTTCTAAAATAAGGTCCGTCAATTTAATAGTGTGCACTATAACAAAGATAAATGATTTCTTTCCAATAAAAACCCCCTTTGGGGGGTAAGCTGGGGACGGTTGTGCAGGTAACTTTGTCATCATAAGCTGCAAGAAGCGGCGATAACTATTAATAAACTAAAAAAAGAGCTATGAAAAAAAACGTGAACACGAGCCGAAAGAATGAAGCGCGTAACTTAAAGACAAACAGTGCTGCGAAAGCACTACGCCTGAGCGCCGTAGTCCTATTATCCTGTGGGATGATGGCCTGCGAAAAAAGTGATCCTTCGCCTGATGAGGAGGTTTTGCAGAACTGTAATGTAGTTCTGGTCGAGGACGATATTCAGGAGCCAACGACATGGACGTATGGAAATGTATATGTTATCAAACGCGGTATTTCGGTGGAAAGTGTCTTAACTATCGAGCCAGGCGTCGTCGTAAAACTGAAAGATGCAAGCATCGATGTCGTCGGAGGAAAAATACTAGCCGTAGGGACAGCCCAAAGACGTATTGTGTTTACATCTATTGGTGATGATAGATATTGTGGGGATAGTAATGGAGATGGTGCGGCAACGACACCCGCAAAAGGTGACTGGCAACAAATTTATCTCAATGGTACGACAGAAACGACATTTAAATATGTAGATATATTCTATGCCGGAAAAAATCGAGGAGGATCGAGTAATGCCGTCAGAATATCCGGACCAAATTCGGTGTCGTTTACCTTTGACCACTGTAGGATCGCTCACACTTTGTACCAAGAGTCTTCTTATGATAGCTCCTGTGCATTTTATGGTACGAGTTCTATGATGGATGCAACGATAAGTAAATTCACCAATAATGCATTATATGATAATGGAAAGCCTTTGTTGGTCAATGTGTATTATACGTTAGACCCCAGTAATAAATTCCATAACCCTGAAAAGCCATCACAAACAAACACACACAATGGCATTTACATTCATCATTCTTCTGGCGGATTTGACGTAACCGTGAATTGGAACAATACGGAAGTGCCTTATGTCTTGGATGAATGGCTTCAGGTTCATCCATCGGCTACTATAAATATCGGAGCCAATGCTATCGTGAAATTTAAAAGGCCAACTGCGGGGCTTAACTCGCGATATGGGAACGTACATCTTAATGCGGCAGCATTTCTCACTTCATATAAAGATGATGCGCATGGGGGAGATACTAACGGAGATGGGAACAATTCAACACCTGCTGTAGGCGATTGGGAAGGTTTTGCTAATACAGATGTATATAGCGAGTGGATAAATGGTGCAAATATTTTATATGCAGCTAATTAATAGCCTGAAACTTTTACAATCTTATTTAAACAATAATTTACAATCGATGAAAAAATCAATCATTATTCTCTTCACAGTTTTTATTGCAGTAGCAACCTATGCACAACCTTTTCAACAAGGTACAACAGCGGCCAATATCGGCATTGGCTTGGGAACTGCTTTGGGTGGCCTTGGGAAATCCCGGCCGGCCATCAGTGCTTCGCTTGACCACGGTATGTGGGAAGTCGGCGGCCCAGGCGTCATCAGCTTGGGTGGCTATGTTGGCAACACGGGCTATAAATACACAGCACCAAGTTATACCGCGAAATGGAATTATATCGTTGTCGGCGCCCGTGGGGCATACCACTACAATGGTTTTACCGACGTACCCAATCTGGATGTTTACGGCGGTGTAATGATGGGTTACAACATCGTCTCCTATACTGTCGACGGCAGTGATATGGGGATGGGGAACAACTATGGCAGTGGACTGGGGTTCTCCGGGTTTCTTGGAGGCCGTTGGTTTTTCAGCGAGAACGTAGGTGCTTATGCGGAATTGGGTTATGGTGTATCCGTGCTGAATGTTGGTGCCACTTTTAAATTCTGATGTCTTTCGGTTTATTCGGCAGGAACTGTTGTATCAGGAGACCGTTAATAATGACTAGCATACATCCGATGAGGTTGAGCCAGAGGAAGGCGACAACGTCTAACGACCAAATGCCCACAACGAGGATCTCAGAAAGAACAGCGCTCCAAAATACAGCTTTTCCGCCGATGCGTCTGACATAAAAAGCGACGAGAAATATGCCGAGAATAGTTCCATAAAATAAGGATCCGAGAATATTGACGGCTTCCAGCAGATTGCCCAGCTTATTGGCGTATAAGGCAATAAGTACGGTAAATACGCCCCATGCGAGCGTGAGGATACGGGAGGCTTGGAGGTAATTTTTCTCGGATCCATTTTTGTGGACAAATCTTTTATAAATGTCAATCACGGTGGTGGACGCTAAGGAGTTGATCGCACTGGCCGTTGCGCCCATAGAAGCCAACATGATAATGGCGACCAATAAACCAATAAAACCTTTGGGAAACGTCGAGGTTACAAAGGATAAAAAGATATAATTGTTATCGTTGGTTTCTGCATCGGGATTGTTCTTTTTAATCAGCGCGATCGCGTCCTCCCTTAACGCACCCGCCTGGCTATTCAGTTCCGCCAACGCTTCACGGTCCTGTTCTATTCGGGTCTGGTCCTTCGTCGCGAGGCTGTTTGTCAGATCATCGATTACTACCTGCTTTTTATCACTAAGCAGTTGCTGTTCCCGAAGAAGCTGTTGATAGGATTCGTTGTACTCACTTTGTTCCAGTTTTTGTGTTTCTACCGTATTGAAAAATAAAGGTGGAGTGTGATATTGATAGTAGGCAAAGACCAATATACCTATGAATAGGATGCAGAATTGCATGGGTACTTTTAACAAGCCGTTCATCAGGAGACCGATACGGCTGTCGCGGATAGAAGAACCTGTCAAATATCGTCCTACCTGACTTTGATCCGTGCCAAAATAAGAAAGTTGTAGAAAGAAACCACCGATCAATCCTGTCCACACCGTGTATTGATTGTTAAAGTCAAGCGAAAAATCAATGGCATTTGTTTTTCCTGATTTCCCGGCTATATGTAATGCCTCCTGAAGGCCAATGTTGTCCGGTAAGAGATGGATGACCATAAAGCCCGCGGCGAGCAGTCCACCGAAGATAATACCCATTTGTAACAGTTGCGTATAGGACACTGCTTTCGTCCCCCCGTAGGCTGTATATAGGATAACAGATCCGCCGATGACGAGGGTAGTATACGTCACGTCGATATGCAAAATGGTGGAAAGTATAATAGAAGGCGCAAAAATCGTGATGCCTGTGGAGATTCCCCGTTGGATTAAAAACAGGAAAGCCGTAAGTGCGCGTGTTTTGACATCAAAGCGCTTCTCAAGAAACTCATAAGCCGTGAATACCCGCAGCCGATGAAATATCGGTACGAAAGTAATACACAGGACAATCATGGCAAGAGGAAGTCCAAAATAGAACTGGACGAAACTCATTCCGGATGAATAAGCCAAGCCCGGCGCCGATAAGAACGTGATGGCACTGGCTTGTGTCGCCATGACGGAGAGCCCAACAGTATACCAGGGGAGAGAGCGGTTACCCAGAAGATAACCGTCGATATTTTTGATATTTCTACTCTTATATAGCCCGTAGAGAACGATACAGAGTAGCGTTAAGAAGAGTACTATCCAGTCAATAGTACTCATGAAGAATAAAAGACAGTAAATAGATACATGAAAAGAATACACACCAATAACCAGAGCACGACTACTATATAAAAGTGTCGCCAGCTACGTATAAAAGGTGGCAGTCCTCTCTTATCTGTCATGTGATCTATGCGGTAATAAAAAGGTGTTAAAAAAAACAGCGAAAAGGAACCCGCCGATAAGACCTCCGACGATACTTAAAAAAGAACCACATGTAGCGAAAGCAATCAATGCTCCAAAAACAGTTCCGATTAATAAGATGAGGCCTTTTACATTCAAGGGTTTCGTTTCGTTTATTTGATTTTCCATGTTATAAATATAGTTTTATTTTTCTTTCGCTAGCAAATTTACAAATAATCTATAAGCTCCCGGCACTCCGGCAGGCAATTGCCGGAAAAAAGAAAGTGAGGTATAGACAAATTTCCCTTTGCCGTATTTGCCGATCAGCAGCGACCCTGCTTTTGGAGACTCATTCGTGTCGTGCATCCGGATCGGCGTACGATAAGCCTTGTCGATCTGCCCGGCGAAATATAAGCCACGTTCCTGCACCCAATCGTCAAAATCGCTTGCCGTGATTTTATTGGGGTAGTTGAATACCGGATCGCTCGGATCGAAGTCGACCGAAGCATCCTCCTCGGTGACACGATCCCGTGTGAGGTTAAACGGATAAGGACCCAGTTTGGAAGACTGCAGACGCTGGTTCACGTTGTATTGTACCAATACGACACCACCGTTGTTGACATAATCCAATAGCTTGTCCATCACCTTCCCGCTCTGCTTTTCGACATTAAAAAAACGAACACCTACGATGATGGCATCAAACGGGGTCAGATTATCGTTTTGCACCTGCTGTGGCGTCAACATCTGGACGTCCATACCGATAAGGCGCAAAGATTGGGGTATCAAATCCCCCGCACCAGATAAATAGCCTACTTGCTGCACGGGGTTGTGGAGGTCGAGCGATCGACCTTCGAGCACAAATGTAGGAAACCAAGTAATGGCTGGAATATGTGTGTAGTGGATTGCCCGCAGCGAACGCAACGTGTCACCTTTCCATTTCAGGACAATGGATGCTTTTCCAACCGGATGCCCGAGTGGTTTGATGGTAACGTTTTGATCCATCGTATTTGAGGTGGTAAAATCCAGATCGATCCGTTTAGGCGATGCTTCCCAGCCTTCAGGTGCCAAGACATCGATCGTATATTGTTTGTTCCCGACATCATGGTTCTGGAAAGTCAGTCGTACCGCTTTGCTCTCTCCTTTTGGCACTAAGACAGTCTGTTGGTCCGAAGCCACCGTTAATGGCGGCTGCACAGCCAAAGGCTGATACACCTCTCCCTGTACCGGATCAACAAAACGATAGGTAATATCGCGTTGTATCTCTATTTTCTCTTGCCCAATCTGGAAGGAGAATGTGACATGGGGCTTTTCCGGATTCAGAGGGTATCCCACAAACCGCTTGTCCATATAAAACTTCCCCAACGTCGGCGTGCGATGCAGCCAGTAGGGTTGGGTCGTCGCATTCCATGTCACGTTTTGCTGACCTCGCCAAAGTACATTATACGTCATAGGCTGATTTATGTTGTGTCCATCAACATGCGTCAATACGGCCGATATATCCGGATTTCGAACAATGGCTTCCAGCTGTATGGGAACTTCCTGAGAGACGGTATATGCAGGGGCAGGCGCGACTGCATCGATCCATATACCCGAGCATGCCACAATAAGATCATCTATTTCTTTGGTCTTTTGTGTTTTCCAATAGGTGTCGGTTATTTTTTGCACCTCTTTTTTTAAGGCAAACAGGTTTGCTATACTTTTCTCCGGATGATTCGGGTCGAAAGCCGTGTTTATTTTTTGCACCAGACCGGGGATGTTTTGCGCATTCGGAATCCGTTCCCATGTTGTGGTTACATTGTCGAGTAGCTTATGCGTAGCTTCTTTTCCGGCAACGTGTTCAAAATATTCAATTGCGCGTCCACGGGTAGCTGCCGATCCGAAACCCTGAGACTTGTGCTGGGAACGGCTATGTGCAGCAATCTCGCCATACGATTGTCCAAGCAAGGGATTGTAGGCGCCGATATCAATTTTCAGCTGGCTTTCTGAGGTGTTATTCATCCCACCGAAATTGGCCGTATTCCAAACCAACCGGGTGGCCTGCCAGGTTTCCATCTCCGCTAACTGTTCTGGAAATCGTGTCGGATCGGCCGCAGCCACAAAAGCCTCGTGGGCAAGAATAGCGGAGGCCTGATGATGCCCATGCCCGCCCCTTGGGTCGGGCGGAAAACGTGTAATGATGACGTCCGGGCGAAATTTGCGGATGATATATACAGCGTCTCCCAGCACCGCCTCTTTGTCCCAAAATCGGAATGTCTCCGCATGTGTTTTTGAGAAACCGAAGTCTACCGCAGAAGAAAAAAATTGTTCACCTTTATCAATACCTCGCGCCGCCAACAGTTCGTTGGTGCGGATCAGCCCTAATTCCAGGCTCAGGTTAGTACCAATAAGGTTTTGTCCTCCCTCACCACGTGTTAAAGAAAGATAACCCGTTCTGTATTTTTTCTCTTGTGCCAGCCAGGCGATTAATCGTGTATTCTCATCATCAGGATGTGCAGCAAAATATAATACCGAACCCAGTACATTCAACTTTTCAAGTCCAATTTTGATATCGGCGGAGCTCCATGTCCGTTGTTGACCCCATGAATATGTCGTAGAAATGCAAATTGCAAATAAGCTTAACAGCAGTTTGTTTAACATGCCTAAAAATACATAAATATGTGGAATAGCCGGAAGGGAGGAGTGGGTTTATTGTAATATTGTCTATACAAAAAAGAGCTGTATGATAACAGCTCTTTCTCCAACAATTAAAAATCTTTGAGTCTTAAAACAGTGTGCGATTAATGTTATTAAAAAGGATACAAAGTATTAAACCCACATGTGTTTAAGTTTATAACCTAACAACCCAGTAGTAAAAGTATAATAAAAAGTCCAGATATTGAAAGTATTATAAAAAAAGATTTCCACAACACGGGAGTTCTCAACAACGAAGAGATGTGGTTTATCCTTTATCGATAGAACCCAGCACGCGTCCCATGAAGTTGTTCAAGGCTTCTTTTTTTGGTGTACCCTCCTTGATGAGTTTGTCCACCTCTATGGCACCATACATATTGGAGATCAGCTCTCCGATAACATCAAGTTCTTCATCTTTTAGCGAAGGTACCTCAGTCAAAGATTCTAATGTTTCAATGGCTTCCAGTACGAAATCAGCGTCGTTCTCGGCGATGAATTCCGTGAGATGTTTAATTATGGGTAACTTCATTTAACAAGTCGATTAATCCTTCAATTTTATTCGTTTGAACCTGGTTCACGAGTTTTCCGTTTCTGAAAGCGGCGAACGTCGGTAAGTTGTCTACGGTAGCCAATTTTCTGGATTCAGGGAATTTCTCCGCGTCCACGATAAGGAATTTTACACCTTCATTTTCATTCGCCAATTTCTTGAATTTAGGTTTCATGATCCGGCAGTTGCCACACCATGAGGCTGCATACTGAACCATGACGGTTTCATTTTCTGCCACCAACTCTTGTAGCGTATCATTTTCTAATTCTTGTAGCATTGCTGAATATTTTAAAATTTTTGATGAAGGGATGGGATTTTCCCATCCCTAAGGGAGATATTATTAATTCATGGAAAGGTAGGATGCTACACCCTCACGTGTTGCATTCATGGCTTTCTTGCCTTCTTCCCAGTTGGCCGGACATACTTCACCATGTTTCTGTACGTGCGCATAAGCATCGATCAAGCGGATGTATTCCTTTACATTACGGCCCAAAGGCATGTCATTGACCGACTCGTGGAAAACCTTTCCGGTCTCGTCGATCAGATACGTTGCACGATAAGAAACAGCAGACCCTTCAACCAAAGTTCCATATTCCGGGTGTTCTACCTCTTTCATTTCGAGAATACCTAATACACTGGAAAGGTTGCGGTTCGTATCCGCGATGATAGGGTATTCTACACCTTCGATTCCACCGTTGTCTTTCGCAGTATTCAACCAAGCAAAATGAACTTCATTGGAGTCGCATGAAGCGCCGATAACGATTGTATTCCGTTTCTCAAATTCCGGAAGCGCCTCTTGGAATGCATGAAGCTCGGTAGGACATACAAAAGTAAAATCTTTCGGGTACCAGAATAAAAGAACTTTTTTGTTCTCCTGTTGGGCTTTTTCAAAAATGTTGATCGAAAGGTTGTCGCCTAAATAATCGATCGCGTCAACTGTAATGTTTGGGAAATTTTTACCTGTAAAACTCATATTATATTTTTTAATTTTTTCTTACCACAAAGATAAGGCTTTTGTTGACGGAAAGATATCGAATTTACTGATATGTCATTGATGAAATCTATAGATATATTGAGGTAATATTATTATATTCTATACTTTATTTTCTTTTTTGTAACTCCGATTTGTTTGGAAGCAAACAGAATAATACATTTGCTCTCGGATTATAAATGGCCCCGTAGTTCAACGGATAGAATAGATGTTTCCTAAACATTTGATAGCAGTTCGATTCTGCTCGGGGCTACTTCAAAAAATCGGCATACCATTGTCCTGAGGACTTTACGATACGCTGCTGGGTTTTGAAATCAACATATACTAGTCCGAATCGGGGATGATATCCTTCCGCCCACTCGAAGTTGTCGAGAAATGTCCATACAAAATACCCATCGACCTTTACTCCTTCTTGTTTTGCCCGGAGTACCTGCCCGATGGTCCGTTGGAGATAATCCAACCTTTTCGGGTCATCCACCTGACCGTTCTCGACCAGATCTGGAAAAGCTGCGCCGTTCTCCGTAACGATTAATGGCGGCATATTCGGGTAGGCGCTGAATTTTTTTAAGATATGGTAGATCGACTCTGGATAAACCTCCCAATGCATAGACGTCATTTCTACCCTGCGTTTTTTAGCACTTACAATTTTCGCTTTCACAAAAGGAACGAAAGATGCATAGCGTATCATCTCGCGCGTGTAATTCTGCACGCCGATAAAGTCCATGTTGAACGCTAAGTCACGTTCATCGTGCTGCTCCATGTATTTCTCGATCCTACCCAAGATCTTAATATCATCCGTCGGGTATCCCAACCCCAATAATGGTTCAATAAATAGCCGGTTGAGCAATGCATCCGCTTTTTTAGCTGCTAGCATATCCTTATCTCGCATTCGGAACGGCTCGATATGTGAGCATGAAAAAGTAGTACCTACGATACTGTCGTTCTGCATCCCTTTTATCACCCTTGCACCATGCGTCTGGGCAAGGGCGGCGTGATGCGTGGCTGCCAAAAAATTATCCAACCCTTTTTTCCCTGGTGCATGCACACCCAAAAAATAACCCGCAGCTGTAAACACCATCGGTTCATTTAGGATCATCCAGTTTTTTACCCGGTCACCAAAATGCGTGACACAGGTGGATACAAAATCGCCGAACCACGCTGTGATATCACGGTTCACCCAACCACCTTTTCTCTCCAGCGCATGAGGGAGGTCCCAATGATACAGCGTAATCCACGGCGTAATGCCCAGCTCCAGAGAAAAATCAATGAGCCTGTTATAGAAATCGATTCCACTCTTGTTGATTTCACCGATTCCATTTGGAAAAATACGGCTCCAGGAAATTGAAAATCGATGATTCGGAATATTTAAGCGGTACATCAGACACAGGTCCCGGTGGTAACGGTTGTAAAAATCACAAGCCGCATCACCATGATGTCCCAAGAATATCTTGTTTTTTTTCTTCACGAAAATGTCCCAGATCGAAGGCCCCTTTCCATCCTGATCGTGCGCTCCCTCAATCTGGTAAGCCGCAGTAGAAACACCCCAGATAAAATCCTTCCCGAAAGCTTCTTTCTTTAGCAACATTAATAGTAAACAGAGTTTTTATTTTACCGCCATCAATTTGAAATCCAAGACCATGTTTTCAAATAGCTTGTGGTTGGAAAGGACCATTTCTTCCGGTTGTTCGTCAATTTCGCCGTTCATTTCTGCATCGTTGTATCTATACAGGGACCACCTTCCATTGGTATATTCCAAGGCGGTCAGGTTCTCAATCCAATCACCGGAATTTAAGTACATAATAGATCCCTGTTGATTTGTTATTTTGCGCATCTCCGGTTGATGTATATGGCCGCATATCACATAATCATACTTGTTGGATATGCCAATATCAGCAGCCGTCATTTCAAAGCTGTTGATGAATTTCACTGCACCCTTTACGCTGTTTTTTATCCTTTTGGAAAAAGAGAGCTTCCCCCTTTTAAAGATATACTCCGAAATAAAGTTTGCAAATCGATTGACTTGGATCAATATGTCATAACCCACAGCACCGAGTTTTGCAAGCCATTTGGAATGCTGCATCGTGACGTCGAAAATATCGCCATGGAAGAACCAGGCTTTTTCATTGTTGTTCAGGTCCAGAATGACTTTGTCCACAATTTTCAGCGAACCGATCCTCAAGCCGCTGAATTTCCGTAGCATTTCATCATGGTTTCCCGTCACATAGTACACCGGCACCTTTTTGCTGATCAGATGCATAATATGCTTCACGACTTTCATATGGCTGCGCGGCCAATAGCGTTTACTAAACTGCCAGATATCGATGATATCACCATTCAGGACAACCGTTTTGGGGTTGATACTTTTCAAATAGCGCAGAAGACGTTTAGCTTCGCAACCGTAGGTGCCCAAGTGCACGTCACTCAATACCAGAATTTCAACCTTTCTCTTCTTCATTCGGATTACGTTTTGTGGAACTTCAACGGCGAATAAAAAGAAGAGAATTGGGTCAGAAACAGCCGGATGAAAACGCGTTGAAAGAAATAGTTGACCGTTTTCATAAGCTGAATTTTAATGTATGATAGGTAATTATATTTCATCTGTTTAAAATAACGGTTCTGTTATGAATGGCATATCAACAGGGCATTAAGTTATTGTGAAATTTATCTTTATATATAAACCTATTCCGGATTTAGCATAATTCCGGGCACCTGTTTTATCAAATTGTCCAGATCTTCCATCGTCAAGCTAACATGAGCTTTTATCTGTTCCTGATAAGCGGATATTCCCGAGCAAATAATATCATGGGCAATAAACTCACACGGAGCGTTGATACCATCCGCCATATTCCATATTTCCTCGATATGGTCTAGACGTTTTGTGGTATTGGAATAACCTCTGCTTTTCAATTCGTTTTCTAAATCATACTTCCCAATGCGGGCATTGATATGAATATTCTTTTCTTTTAATCTAATCTCTGGAAAATAATCGGCAGTCGCCGCGGTAATATAGTTATCCAGCGTATTTATCGTTGTTGCAGCAGGGGTAAACTGCCAATACAATAACGGGATTTTTCCGTGTGACAATTCATATTTCGGATGTGATATCAGGTATTCATTAAGTACCACCCCGTTCGCCACAATATCATTCTTTTTTAAATACGCTAAGGAAAGATTAACCGCCAGGTTATACATATGTCCCATATCCGATGGAGCTATCAATGTATACGGTTTCGCTAGCGTATGCTTATGTATGGTTGTTGAAAATGTCTTTATCTGGCGATCAACGATACCACTTTCCCAATCTGCTAAAAACTTTCCTTCTTCCAATTTCTGCTCATCATAATCCTTAAGATGTGATGATAAAGAAGCAATGTCGAATGGTGAACCGCTTTGCGTGTAGAGGATATAAAGTGAACCATCGGAATATTCCCCCTGTCGTTGTCCTGCATTTTTTAGTTTGCGGCAAAAAGACTCACTGTGTACGTCTTGCCCTACACCAGCTATTATCACATTTTTTACCTGATGATCGTTTATAAATTGCTTATATTCTTTCGGTATATCGAGCATTTTGATCCAAGCTACCCCTACGTCGTCCATTGATGCGTCGTAGCCTAATGTGGCATAAGAAGGATATCCATTTGCAGAGGAATAATTCAATATCGATTCAATTTCTTTTATCGCATTCACCGATACTAGAAAGTGCAGCGGGAGAACAACAGCATTTAACGTTGCCGACAAATACGGAATTACCGGAACGCCTGTGGAAATGATAACCGTCTCTATGGGTGTTGTTTTACCTAAATTTTCATTATAAAGCGAAATGGTTTTATCGATGGAAGACACTAAAAAGTCTGGAGTGCCCCACACCGGGTTGGGCCCACCACCTGGGCCTATTTTCCAGGTATGGCTGATTGCGCCGCATAAATCGGTCAATGACTTCTGAACAGCATATTCCGCACTCATTCCCCCGTCGAGCGTAAATACATTCAAGCCTTCGTGTTTCGTCTTTTCGATGTCATAAGTCGTTATCATTGTACTGTCTACGATGCGGAAATAACTCGAATAAGTGGTTTTTCCGGTATTGTCCTCTTTCAGATAAATGCCCATAGCGTGACGAGGTGCGTCAGCCGGGACGACCCACTGGCGCTGCGTTCCGATCTCCGCGACGACGGGTTCTCCTTTTATGGAGATATCCCGCAACTGTATCTTCATCGGCGACATGTTATGTTCGACGGAAAAGAAGATGGTATCCCCCGCCCGGTAGGTAAACCGATCTGTTCGAACATCGAAAGCCAAAAGATGCGCCGGGTTATAACATATGAAGACCAAAATAATGATAATAGTTTTTCTCATGATATGTATTTTAAGGTATAAAACACCTTGCTTCCCTTATGATACTAGGGGAAGGACAGGTGTTTTTGCGGTATAAAAATTAATATTTTAGAAAATGTAAGCCTTGAGCACTGTTGCCCACATTCCCGCAGATAGCTTCTAACTCTTCCACGGTAAGCGCATGGCTCTGTTTATGCATCTGCTGATAGGTTTCTACGCCTATGATGTTGGCGATAACCCAGGCATATACTTCGCAGAAAGAATTGCCGTTGCCCGTCCAGACATCATGCGAAGTTTCACGCATGTTGATATTTCCCGTTACCCCATAGTTCTGAAGAATGGATTTTAGTTCATTTTTCCCATAATTCGAGTTGAGGTAAAATTCTCTCGTTTTCAGCACGTCGGGTGTTATATCCGGATAATAACTGGTAATCGTATTTGCCAGGTAACCGTTGAAGATACGATCTACTGTCGACTGCGTGGGTACAAACTGCCAATATAGCAATGGTATCCGGCCAACTGTTATTTCAAATTGAGGATTGGACGTAAGATACTCGTTTAAAATCACAGCATCTACAGTAACGTTATCCAGAACACTGCCGTTTTTTTTCAGGTATGCCAGCGACAGGTGCGACGCTACATCGTAGATATGGATCATATCGCCAAAAGCCGTGACCCCGTAGACGTCAGCGGAGGTATTATTTTTAATGCCTGCGGTTATCCAACTGATCTGTTTGTTCGCTAAACCACTTTCCCAATCTGGTATATGGGTTTCGGCTTCCATCGCCGTCAGGTCATAATCATTGATACGTTTTTTCAGGTTCTGAACATCAGCTTCCGAACCATGTCCAGTATATTGCATATAAACGGAACCCGCACCAAATTCGCCCGAAGGGCTGTTCCTGATCACTTTTTTAGCCCATGTTTCGCCCAATACATTCTCCTCGACACCCCAGAGGATAACTTTTTCCACTTGGTGATCTTCTATAAATTTTCGATATTCCTCCGGTAGATCAAGTAGTTTTATCCAGGCTACAGCCGGGTCAGGCATTGAGCCATCGTAACCCAATGTCGCATAGCTCGCGCATACGTGCCTGTTGGAGTAATCCATAATGGCCTCTACTTCCGCCACACTATTGACTGAGGCCAGAAAGTGCACAGGTAAGTAAGCCGCATGCATTGCCGTCGCGATGTAGGGAACAGAAGGGACCCCGGTACCCAGTACGACCGTTTTCAGCTTCACTTTATCACCCCCAAGTACCGCGTTGTACATGTCCACGGTTTTCTTCAACGAAAGTTGTAGGAAATCCGGACTGGCCCACACGGGATAAGGACCATTGTTGTTTTCTGTAAACCAAGTATGTGATATTCCTGTACCCAACGACGTCAACGCCTTCTCTACACCGTATTCAGCACTCATTCCACCCGTCAATTTATAGATCGGAAGGCCCTGATAGTTATCCGTGTCGATTTGATAGGTAAACAACGTATTGTCATCAATAACACGGAAGAAAGTGCCAAACTCAGACGTTATGCTTCCATCCTCGAATATGTATTCTACAAATACACCACACGCTGTTTTTACCGGAATGTTTGCGGCTATCGTAAAGAAAGCAGGCGCGTCTACGGATGCCGCATTTCCTGGTTCGATCACGACATTTTCAGCCACGGTCTGCGATGCGCCCAGCACACGTAGTTGATCTGTTTTGTCCGTCAGATCCTTTACAGTAAGCCGCACTTCCCTGATTTCCAGTATGGCATTGCTCGTTGGGTTATCGATTGTAAAAGAACAAGATACATTTTCTCCTGTCTTATACATCGTTTTATCCGTTTCGATGCGCGTGAGGCTTTTTGCTTCCGTCTTAAAATCTCCTTCCACAACAACATCGTCCTTACAGCTACTAGTGAAGAACATCAGTAAGGAGCAGAGCATAATGATTGTAATACGATTAAATTTCATATGTATTGTATTCATCGGTTAATGTTTTATTATCGTCAGATGTGCGAGGCCTGCATCGTTAAAATCAGATTCCGTCAACGGTACCCCAGGGCCTATTTCTACGGTGCTCAACTTCTTCAGTTTTTTCAATACCGTAAGATCTACCTGTGGATCAATCGCCAGTCCCGTATCGAACAAGTCTTCTCCTCGCCTAATGGTCAGCGTTTCCAGATTTGTAAATGGAAGCAAATCGAGCAATGATTTAGTTTCGCCATACAAAGTGAACGCAGTATAGTTTTCTATATCTTGGTTTTTAGGCATATTTGTTGGATCCGCCCAACTGTTCCACCAATCAATAAACTCTACCCGAAAAGGACTTGTGACCCATCCCGGGTCGACAGACGGACCCTTTATTTCAGCATAACTCTTGGATAGCGACATCTTAAAAGCCCGGTCATTGAACAATGGAACATTTTCGGGCCTGCCTAGTTGGGTCGCCTTTACATAATAATCAGACAACGCGTTGGTTACTATCTGGATTGTTTTCACGCCGCTGCTTTCGCCTGTTTTGGTCAATAATTCTACGCTGACTGCTGTAGTGGAGTTGTAAGGCAGGTTGGCGATGTAAGAACTTTTACCTGGAGCAAATAAATCCGTGACAGTAGTGCCATCCTTGTCGGTATAGGATACTTTTATCTTGTCCACGATGGATTCAGGGAAGGTCCATTGTAAAACCGCTGAAGTAGCACTCGTTACGCCCTGCTTCATCGCTAAAGGTATACCACTGATATCCACATCCGAAGCGGAAATCACATGTTGTTTGGAGTAGTTCCAATAATCCCCGCTATTGTTGGTTTTACCGAGCGCCCGCAGGTAGTAGACCGTGTGGGGTTCCAGATAAATCGTTTCCGTAAATGTTCCCGTTTTTGCCGTCAGCCCCGTTGTTATTCTTTTGTACGTTTTTGCAGATTCCGTTTCATTCATTGCTGTACGAAATCCAGGATAGCGATCGGTTCCATATACGATGCCAATGTCACTACTGGTCGCGTAGGGGTTATACACTTCATACGCATAGGTCACCTCGGCAGCGATCCCAAACTTGAGTTCAATCTTTTCTATCGTCAGGCTGATATTCGGTGTTACCGTCAGATTCATGTTCTTCATCTGTTTTATATCACCAAAGATGGTGTCTTGTTGATAGAAAGGTCCTTCTGCCCAGATCTTATACTTCGATGGGTAGACCTTCGTATTTTTATATTCACCCGACGGTAAAATATTGTAAACCAAAGGCTGGGCGACCTCGCCATAGGCCATGTCCAATAATTTAATCTTCGCTCCGTAATATTCCGTGGAGACCGTGTCGCCGGTCAACTTATCGATGAGGATACCCTCATAACCGCCTGTCAGGTCGTCCATACGATCGTCCAGCTCACAACCGGAAAAGCTGAAAACCGATAAGAGGCAAAGCAAGCTGATGCTTGTATAGATATAATTCATTTTCATCATTATTCGTTTTTAGGTAAATAATTACTCCCAACCTATATTTTGCGTTATCCCCGGATTTTGGCTGGTCGGGATAGGACTGTAATAATCCCTTTCCTCGAACCATTTTACGCGTGTGGCTAAGGCAGGTGCATCCGCCATTTCCAATGTGTAAAATACCTGCACTGGAGACACAGTTTCATCAATGTTTAATACAGGATGCAAAGCTTTTAATGTGCTGTTGTGCATCTGCGTTCCTATACGCCAGCGTTTCAGATCCCAATACCGGAACCCTTCATACAGCAGATCAATCCGCCGTTCATGCCGCACGGATGTGATGGTGAGTGTTTTCGGCGGCAGACCTCCATGGGTAGCACGCAATTGGTCAAACTCAACCTGCGCTGACATCATATATTGCGGTTCCCCCAAATCGGCGAGTTCTATAGCCGCTTCGGCAAAATTCAATACCACTTCTCCATAACGCAATACCACTGCATCCTGGTCATTCTCATGATTGAGGTAGTCTTCTTGTCGCTTTACGCCATACAGCGTTTTCTTTAAGAAAAAGCCGAAATTCGTTGTTCCTGCACCGGAGTTGTTGAAAAAAATACCATCAAATCCACTTTTCATATACTGCTCATGTCCGGGAACTTTTCCGGCATCAGCCCATTCCTGCTGATTGTTGTAAAAATATTCCTTGGTAGCTCCACCAGCTTCCTTGACAACAGTTTTTTTGTAGATACTAAAGCGCTCACCCAAGAATTCCCCACCTGGATAAATAATACTCGCTGCCAACCTCTTATCCCTATTGGTAAAGAAATCTTCCATGTTATTTTTTGCTACTCCATATTCCAAAGGAACTATAGTGCCATCCAGGGTTTCGAACTGTTCGACGATATCCAGAGCGGGCACCATAAAGGCCGTGTACCCGGCTTTTTTCATCCGGTACGATTGATTCCAATAGTCGATAAACACTTGTGTCCCCGACTTGGCCGTGTTGCTAAAACGAAAGATAATCTCATTGTTATCTTCATCCTTTCCATTGAACAGGTCGCCGAAAGCTGCACTGAGTTTGTACTTATTGTTGCTGTGATTTATGATCTGATCCGCGGCTTCGGCGGCTTCCAGCAAGAATTCTTTGGCGCTGCTTTGCGGTATTCCTTGCAAGTTATTATTTAATACACTACCATATTTGGCAATAGTACCTGCATACAACATGGCTCTGGACTTCAGCGCCAGCGCAGTATACTTATTGGCTCTATCTTTGTCTTCGGCGATGATGGGCTGGGTATCAGGTAAAAGCAGTATAGCCGAGTCCACGCTGTTTTGGATAAAGCGCCATGACTCTTCCTCAGTTGCTCTTTTATTGATGGCCGACACGCCATCTAACGGCCCGGCAAACAGCGGAACCCCGCCATAACGTTTTACCATTTCGAAATACAGGTATGCGCGGATAAACAAGGCTTCACCCACCATATGCAATATTCTTTCATCCGTAGAATTGCTATACGCGTGGATAAATTTGTTGACGATATTGATCTGTTTGTAATTCCATACCGCGGTGAAACTTTCGCCACTGCTTTGTGAAAATATTCCACCAAAGACCAGTCCCGGAGAGTTGTTACGCATAACCCCTGCCTCCCAGTCTATATTACTTGCACCATCGTCGGTAAAAGATTCCAAATGATGCTGCCTGTAGGTCATTGCTCCATCGCCGATGGAATGAACCGTCTTGCGCAGTTCGGCATAATTGGACAAAAATTGCGCTTCCGCCAGCTCGGGATAGTTTTTAATATCTTCATCTGTAATAATAACCTTTGAATCAATATCGAGCCAATCACTACATCCAAAACAAGTGAAAGCTATACACCATAATAGGGTCAGTTTTATTTTCATGACTTTAAAATTTTAGATTAACACCTGCGTTGAAGGATTTTATCTGCGGATAGGAGGCAAACGACAAGATGGTTTCCGCTTGTTCAGGATCAAAATATTTCTGCGATGAGAATGTTAGGAAATTATAAAGATTACCATATACACGCAGCTGTTTTATCCTAGATCCGATGATACTCTTCGGAAACGTGTAGCCCAATTCAATGTTTTTTAATCGGATATAATTACCGTTCCACATCCAATAATTAGAGGGCTGACGGTTGATCGTTTGGGCATTCATGTCGCGTATAGCTGGGAAGTATCCCGGAATCCAAACCGCATTAGGATCTGTATAATCGGCTTTATACCAACGGTCACTAAAGTAATTCCATGCATTGCGGAAAGTTTTTCCTTCCTCGAAAGCATCCATATCAAATGCACTGATCTGGAAGTTCGATAATGCACCCCCTTGCCAAAACAGATTGATGTCGAAGCCCTTCCATGCAGCGCCCATATTAATACCAAACACGAGCTCCGGGTAGGATGTACGACCGATAGGGCGCATATCGTTGTCGTCTATATAGCCGTCGCCATTCCAATCTTCATATTTAAGGTCGCCCGGCAATATCACTGCATTATTATTCGAATTATTGTGCATAGGGGCATTGGCGATTTCATCATAAGACTGGTACTGCCCCACCTGATTTAATCCCCATCGCACATTATTCCATTGGTTTCCGTTATACCATTTCCATTGTTGATAGCCGCTTGTAAATTGCCCATGCTCCAAATGCCCGTTTTGTGTGCGGGACCAAGAGATATTTCCACCGACGAAGTAATCCAGCGTCCGAAACTTATTATGGTGGTTCAGCGTTATTTCAAATCCACGCGTGTTATCATTGTTCAGGTTGTACCAGGTAGCTAAGGCTCCTGCATTGTCGTTCGCTTTTTGTGCAGGAAGACCGGAACGATTGCGGCGGAATACTTCGGCCGAACCCCCTAATAATCCATTCCATAATTTAAAGTCAATCCCTAGGTTAACCATCGTCGACTTCGACCAGGTGAACGCCGTGTTGGCATTGACCGTAGGAGTCAATCCGTATATGGCCCGGTCACCAAAATTGATGATTTCTCCGGGATATCGGTACCCGCTCTGAAAATAGTATTGCTCATACGAATCATAATAACTTTTAGCAGCGGATAAATCCCCAAGCTGCCCCCAGGATGCCCGGATTTTTAATTCGCTGATTATCGGTTTTAAGGACGTCATGAAGTCCTCTTTTGTCAACATCCATCCTACAGCAGCAGACGGGAATAAGCCCCATTTATCTGCAAAATATTGAGCACCGTCATATCTAGCATTGAAGTCAACAAAATATTTAGCGGCATAGTCATAAGAAAAGCGACCGATGACAGATGCCGAACGGTACTCCCGCAGCCCCTCACTATTCGATACCTGCTTGTTATTCAGTCCCCCCGCCAACATATCCAATATTGTCGATGGAAACTCTCCCCGGGATGTTATCGTCGATTTATTTTGCGCTTGAGAGAATTCAAAAACCAGCCCTGAATTGAGATTATGCTGCCCGAAGGAATTTAAATAGTTTATGAATCCTTGTCCGGTTAAGTTCCAATTGTTTCCATCGCTGAGCGAAAGGCTGGCTTTATTGGTGTTAGAAGCAGAGGCACTCTGATAATATTCGTCTGCATCGACCCTATAGCCTGCATAGATGATATTCATATACCAATTTTTATTCCAGGCGTCCTCTGCCGTATAGCCGATATTCGCTTTCAACGAAAGCCCATCAACAAAAGGTATATCATATTTGAGTCCCAAATCCACATTCAGGTTTTTTCTGCGATGTCGGTTGTACCCCGATGTTGCGTCGTCCGCCATCGCCATCGGATTGTCCGTTCCCTCTCCGCCGAACGCATAATAATCTGGATAAGCATCCCACCGTACCGGGATATTCGGAGCCGTATTTTTTAGGCTTCGCGCGATTTCTGCGGCACCACGGCCCGGGTAATCCAGATTGTCGAGAAAAGCCCCCACTCCCATAGATAGGCTAAGGTCGTCCGACACATCTATATCCAGATTACTACGCAGATTGACCCGTTTTTTCGATGTCGAGTTTGTCGACCATATACCTTCCTGTTGCAAGAAACCGACAGAAAAGAAATAAGCCATTTTGTCCGACCCGCCCGACAAGTTGATGTTTGATTGCGAGATAGGCGCATTTTGGATCATTTCGTCGTACCAGTTTGTTTCATTAGGAAAATCCCGAATCATCAGTTCGCTGTCGTTGATGATTGCATTCTTATCGTTTATCAACTTCATGTTGGCATTGTATTCGTTTACCAAGCGTTGCCATGTTGCTGCATTCGTGACCTCCGGGTAGTTGTGTGGAATCTGCAGCCCATAACGTGTACTGATATCGATACTTGTCTTTTTCTGTTTTGAGCCCCGTTTCGTCGTGACCAATATCACTCCGTTCGCACCTTGCATACCATACACCGCGGCAGCCGATGCGTCTTTCAATACCGAAATCGATTCGATTTCGGAAGGATCAAGCTGGCTATAATTTCTTCCGGGAATGCCATCTACCACAACAAGTGCAGCGCCAAAGCCTCGAATTTGCAAGTTAGCGGCATCCGAACCCGGCTCTCCGCTCGATTGGCGGGAAAATACGCCGGATACGCGCCCGGTAAGGGCATTTTCTAAGTTAGGCGTGGTCGTTTTCACGAGCTCGGCATTATTTATCGTACTCACTGAGCTTATCAGTTTCTCTCTTGACCGCGTGCTGTACCCCACCACGACGATATCGTCCAATACTCGATCGTTCGCAACCAGCGTTACAGCTAGCGGACGGTTATCCCTGATGATTATTTCTTGCGTGATAAAGCCTACATAAGATATCTGGAGTATCTGTCCCTTAGCGATATTTAAGGAAAATTCACCCTTAGGATTCGTAAAGGTGCCTGCTGTTGTCCCCTTGATGGCGACGCTGGCTCCCACGACCGGCGTGTTCGAATGATCTTTGACAATACCCGAGACCTGCTGTCGCTGCTGTGCATTTTCAGACTGCAGGGCTGAATTTTGTGTTTTCAGCACAAGTAATATTTGCTTATTTTCTTTCATTTGATAGGCAATGTCCGTAGCCTGGAACAGGAGGTCTAAAGTTTCCTTTATCGATTTGTTGTCGACGGAAAGATCCTTTACAATATTCAGCCCAGACAATGCATTACTATAAAACAGATTATAGCCACTTTGCTTTTCGATTTCTGGAATGATCTGCCGGATAGCTTTATTTTTAACGGATAAAGTGATTTGGGCAAAAGTATTCCCATAGAAAAACAGCATGAAAGAGCCGATACAAATACATCGTATGATTTGATTTTTCATGTATTTAGATTTGGTGTTAGATTTTTATTAACTTTACGATTGGAGAAAGCGTATAAAAATAGCCCGCGTTAAGTAATAACAACGGCTAATAGGCTTGTACACTTCTTCAATTACTTTAATTACAAAGATTACGGGATCAGCTTTCTCAGGGATGATTCCGTATTTTTTTATTTCTTTTAAGGTTTTCTCATCACATCTTTTTTTAATATTAGTTCTCGATTTATTCTATTACGATCGTACTGTCTGACAACATTCTATATTTGATGGGAGCCGTTCGGCTTATAAATTCCATCACATTATCCAAACTGCTGTTTTTTATAATTCCCCGATAGGTATACCTTTTTGCATCTTCTGTTTTGAAAATGAAGTCGATATTATAAATGCGATGTAGCGTCTTACAGATTTCCTCAAGTGATTCGCCTTGGAACATGAGCTCTTTACTTCGCCATAGCAAGTAATTGGCATTCGGATGAAGCTCAGTTTTGGTAAAACGCTTATCGCTTTGTTTATAATCAAGCCTTTCGTAAGGATGCAGGATCTCTTCATTTTTACTATCGTTAACTTTTACTTTACCTTCAATCAGTATGACTGATACCGACTCATCCTGTGCATACGCTTTCACATTAAAACTCGTTCCTAACGCTTCTACATTTATTCCATTTGCCTTTACAACAAACGCTTTTTTGGCATCTTTGGCTACTTCAAAATAAGCCTCGCCTTCGAGGATTATCGTTCTTTCTTTCTTGTTGTACGATTCGTCATACGATATTCGGGAATCAGAATTGATGTACACCCGCGTTCCATCCGCCAACATCACATGCGATTTTTGCCCGTTATCGGCGGCAATCGTAACAATGCCCTTCCCAAGCATTGCATGACGATAGTTCTTTACCCAGAAGAATACGCCTATGCCAATCAACAATATAATAGATGCCGCGGCGGTATAAGAACCCCAGCGTATTCGCGGTGATCTTTTGGTTGATATATCCCGGATAGGCTCTTCGTTGGCACCTATTTTGTCCATGATCTGCGTTAACATAGATACTTGCTGTTGTGTGTTCATCACCGGTGATGCTTCTTCCCACTTTTTCTGAAAATGGGAATAGCAGATTTCTTTCGCCTCCGGGTGGGTAATCCACGCCTTGAGCTGATCAGTTTCCTCTTTTGTCGCTAAGCCCAAACGAAACCTCTCCAATAATTCGATATAATATCTGTCATCCATACGCACTGTACTTTATAGCTTTGTGAGAGAAAAAATACGCACAAGATAAGCGCTTTTTAACATAATTTAACATTTAGAGGTTTGCTCCAATCAGCAGCAAAATAAAATAATCCTTTAGATTGGACCGTAGATGTTTGAATGTGCGGTAGAGATGCGCTTCTACCGATCGCTCGGATAGATTTAAGCGCTCCGCAATTTCTTTGGAAGACCAGCCCTTTTCTTTTCGGAGACGGTAAATATTTTGTGCGATAACGGGTAGGGTCTCCAGCAATTTATTGATATGTGCTTCCAGATATTTCACATTTAGCTTTTCAAGGATATAATCGTCAAACTCCCGATCATCGGCATCTGTAAACTCATGCGTCAATAACTGTTTCTTTAGCTCTTTAAATGCAAAATTCCGGGCTATCGTAAATACATAATTTTTTATATTTTTATCCCCATCGATGTGTTTTGCCTTTTCCCATATTGTCAAAAAGCAGTTTTGCGTGATATCTTCGGCGAGATCAGGATTGTAGGTAATAGATAATACGAAGTTATAAACCTTGCCACTATATTTGTTGTAAAATAGCTCAAAAGCGCGCTCGTCTTTATCTTTTATTTGCTCGATCAGTAATTTATCATCATCATTAAACGGCATCTTGGTATACTTATTTAGTAAGGCAATTGCAAGTTAAGCGAAATTCTAGTATCCTGCTATGATTCAAGATAAAAACTTCATTATTCCATGTCGGGAGACAAGGAAAGCAATAAAATCCGTATTTTTACCCTATTCAGTAGATAAAAGCACAAAAATTATGGGCAATAAACGAATGAAGATAGTGATATTAGATGGATATGCGATGAATCCCGGTGATCTCGATTGGGCTGCGCTGCATGCGCTTGGTGATGTGGTCATCCATGATCGCACCGACGAAGCGCAGGTCATCGAGCAGGGAGAAGGGGCCGACGCGCTATTGACCAATAAAGTGCCGATAAGCCGGCAGGTCATAGATGCCTTACCCCAGCTCAAATATATTGGTGTCATGGCCACAGGCTATAATATTATTGCTCTTGATCGGGCAAAAGAAAGAGACATTGTCGTCACCAATGTGCCCGGGTACAGCACCACCTCTGTCGTTCAGCTGACATTCTCCCTGTTGTTGGAACTTTGCTTTCGGACACAGCGCCATAGCGATGCCGTAAAAAAAGGAAAATGGTCATCGAGTCCGGACTTTTGTTTTTGGGATTACCCCCTAGTGGAACTGTCCGGGAAGAAATTAGGAATCATCGGATTAGGGTCCATCGGACAGAAGGTCGCTGATGTCGCAAGCGCTTTTGGTATGGAGGTATTGGCATTTAGTCGCACCCAGACCGATCAGTCCCATCGGCAAAACTTCCGCTGGGTCTCGTTGGACGAATTATTCACCGAAGCCGATGTCGTCACTTTACATTGCCCTTTAACCGAAGCAACAGCGAATATGATCGACCGCAGGTCATTGGCACAAATGAAGTCATCCGCAGTGCTGATTAATACCTCGAGAGGAGGCTTGGTACATGCACAGGACTTAGCAGATGCTCTGAATGCCGGAAAGATCCGGGCGGCTGGACTTGATGTTTTGGAGAAAGAACCTCCCGTGGCAGATCACCCCTTGTTTACCGCAAAGAACTGTTTGATTACCCCGCATATCGCCTGGGCAACACACGAATCGAGGGTTCGCCTCATGGCAACGGTCGTCGATAATTTTAAAGCATTTTTGGAAGGGCATCCGGTCAATTTGGTGTAAACATCGGATAAAGGCAGATTATCCCCGGTTATCTTCGTTCGCGTAAATGCTCAGATAGCTCTCGTATCGGGAGGGTTCGATCAGCCCTTCCTCCACCGCAGCAAGTACACGGCAACCTGGCTCGTTGATATGTCGGCAATTGTTAAACCGGCACGTATTCAGCAAGGCTCGCATTTCGGGAAAAAAATGTGACAGTTCGTTTTTCTCGATGTCCACAACGCCCAGCTCCCGGATGCCGGGTGTGTCGATCAGCTTGCCACCGAAAGGCAAATCGATCATCTCGGCAAAAGTCGTTGTATGTTTCCCCCGGTCCGACCAGGACGATATATCTCCCGTGCGGAGCTCCGAGCCGGGGATCAGTGCATTGATAAAGGTCGATTTGCCTACACCTGAATGGCCGGACACCAAGGAGATTTTGTCTTTGAGCAGCCCTTGCAAAGTCTCCATATTCGTCTTTTCAAGCGCTGATACAGCAAGGCAACGGTAGCCGATGTTTTCATATATAGCGATGTATTCATCCAGAATTTTCAAGCCATCTTCGTGAAAGAGATCCAATTTGTTAAACACCAGAATGACCGGGATACCATAAGCCTCCGCGGTCACCAGAAAACGATCGATAAAGCCGAGGGAAGTCGGAGGTGAAGCTAACGTAACCACCAATAGTGCCTGATCCAGATTCGCTCCCAGGATTTGCGTCTGTTTGGAAAGATTGACCGACTTTCGGATAATATAGTTCCGACGAGGCTCAAGGGTGTGAATGACTGCACTTTCCTCATCTTCTTCCCAGTCAAAATGTACCCAATCACCCACCGCAATGGGGTTGGTCGTTTTTATACCTTTCGTACGAAATTTCCCCTTGATACGGCATTCATAGTTGTTGCCGTCCTCCCCCTGTACCTGATACCAGCTGCCCGTAGATTTTGTGACCAATCCTCTCATAGTTTCCAACATCAAACTTACGAAAAGTTTTTTAGTAGCGAATCTCAAATCGCAATACGCTTTAGCCCCCTGAAAAATAGTACTATAATTAGGAACAAATGTAATAGACCTACTCGAGCGGTGCATGTACCTTTGCTATACACGAGATAAATCAAATAAATTACACATGAGTAAGCAGAAAATTATACATCCCGACCGAGATGCCGCTTTCGTGACCGGCGCATATTCCGACGGTGTTATAGCAGGCGGATTTCTTTTTATCAGTGGGCAGGCATCCGTAGACTTCAAGACATCAACTTTTATCTTAGGTACAATCGAAGAAGAGACAGCACGCACGATGGATAATATCAAAGCCATTATCGAGGCAGCAGGGGCCACCATGGATGACGTCGTCAAAAGCACCGTACATTTGTCAAATATTAGCGATTTCGATCGATTCAATCATATATATGCCACCTATTTTGCGGGTATAAAGCCTGCACGGACTACGGTGCAATCGGTATTGGCCGAGGGTATCTGTGTCGAAATTGATTGCATCGTAAAGCTTCCTGCCGCCTATGAATAATGCAAGGCCAAACATGCCTGTGGCCGTAGTGGGATTAGGGCTTATGGGGAGCAGTATCGTGGTGTCTTTGCTGGCATCCGGCCATCCGGTTATTGCTTTGGCCCCCGTTCCTGGCGAGAAAGAACCGGCGCTCCAGCATATTGTGGATCTGTTGCGGCATGCGGAAGCTTCCGGTCTGCTGGTGAAGGGCTTAAACCATTATGTACAGCGCCTTCGCGTGACGGAGGACTACAATGAGATCGCTGCCTGCCACTTTGTGCAAGAATGCGTTATCGAAGACAAGGCGATAAAAAAAATGGTGTACCAAAAGATTGCTGCACACGTGGCCGACGACGCCATTATTGCATCCAACACCTCGGCCATACCCATTAGCGAATTGCAGGAATTTGTGCCTGCACCGCATCGCTTTGTGGGGGTGCATTGGGCCGAACCGGCCTATATGACGCGCTTTATGGAAGTCACCTGTGGTACCGCAACCGATCTTGGCATCGCCGAGCAGGTTGTACAGCTCGGAAAAAGCTGGGGTAAGGAGCCGACACTCCTGCGGAAAGATATCCGTGGATTCATCACCAACCGGTTGATGTATGCGGTCTATCGGGAGGCGTTGACGTTGGTGGAGAACGGCGACACGACATTAGCCGATGCCGATAAGGTCTTCCGCTACGATGTCGGCTCTTGGGTGACATTGATGGGTGTCTTCCGACGGATGGACTTTATGGGATTTGGAGACTATATTACATCATTCGAACGCCTCTTGAAGGAACTCTCCAACCGATCCGACGTACCCCGGCAGATGAGCCGCATGGTTGCCGAAGATGCAAAAGGGGTACACAATCGCCGTGGGCTGTATACCTATAACGAAGAGCAGGCAAAAGCGTGGGAGGAAGCCTTTGCACGATTCAACAAAGACATTTATGAACTGGCTTCCAAGTATAGTGAACAACAACTTATAGAAGCGATACCCTATTATGAAGAAAATAAGCTATCAAAAATCTGAAGCACTTCTGGCCCGGGCCAAAGCCGTTTTGGCAGGCGGGGTGTCTTCCGAGTTTCGGAAATATAATCATCCCCACGCCATCTTTTATACCCATGGCGAAGGGAGCAAGGTCTATGATGTCGATGGCAATGCCTATCTGGATTTTACCTTAAGCCAAGGCCCGTTGATCGTCGGCCATTCACACCCGCAGGTGCTGGATGCAGTCGATAGCTATTCCCGTCAGGGGCAACTGTTTGCCGGGCAGCATATCCAGGAAGTCGAGCTGGCAGAGAAATTGGCGCAATTGATCCCTTCGGCGGAACTGATGCGCTTTTGTCTGGATGGATCGGAAGCCGTACAAACGGCATTTCGTGTGGCCCGTTCCAAAACCGGAAAGCAGAAGTTCCTCCGCTTTGAAGGCCATTACCACGGCTGGCTCGACAACGTAGCCTGGGGTATCAGCACCCCTTCGGTGGAAGCCTTGGGGGATGCCGAAAACCCGAATGTATATGCCTGGTCACAAGGACTATCACCCCATAGCAAAGAGGATTTTATCACCCTGCCGTGGAATGATCTCGCATTGGTAGAAAAAGTCGTCGCTACAAGGCATACCGAGCTGGCGGCCATTATCACCGAACCGGTGATGTGTAATAATGGCTGTATCGTTCCCCAGGAAGGTTTCCTGCAAGGGTTACGTGCGATCTGTGACCGCTATGGCATTGCCCTGATTTTCGATGAAGTAATCACGGGATTTCGTTTGGGGCTGGGTGGTGCGCAACAGTATTATAACATTAAGCCTGACCTGGCCATCTTTGCAAAAGCCATCGCCAGCGGGTATCCCATCAGTGCTATTGTCGGCAAAAGGGAATGGATGGAAGAAATTGCGTCAGCACGGGTTATCCATGCCGGCACCATGAATACGAGCAACCCTACCGTGGCTGCAGCGCTGGCGACAATCCACGTGCTCGAACAAGATCCGGATACCTACAATCGCATGTTCCGCTTGGGAAACCGGTTGATGGAAGGGCTTCGTGCGGCGGCAAAGAAAGCCGGACAAGACCTGCTCGTGCAGGGGCCGGGGCCGATGTTGAACACTTCGTTTACGGCGCTCCCGGAAATCAAAAACTACCGGGACACCTTACAGACGGATAAGACAAAGCTGAAAAATTTTATTGCCGGGATGCACGACAAGGGCGTGCGGGTTATCGGCCGCGGACTATGGTATATCAGTGCTGTACATACCGAGGAGGAGATAGACCATGCCATTGCTGTCAGTGCCGAGGTACTTCAATCCATTTAAAAAAAATGCAGACAGATACGAGGAAAAGCAAGAAGGGAATAGCCGGTCCGATTATGGTAATCGGACAGGATCGCTTAGGCTATAGTGTGGCGAGCAGCTTATTGGTTTCGGGACATGAGGTGCTGTTGCTGACGGCAGATCGACAGCAGGCCGAGCAGGCTATCTATGAAGAAATCGGGTTGGGATACAAGACCTTGCAGGTCCAGACCGACTGGCCGGCTGTTATGACACAGAAATTGGTCATTCTCGTTACGGCCGATCAGGTGGAGGTCAAAGCCGACCTGATCCGCCGCGTCGAAGAAAGTGCCTCTGCCAAGCCGATCATCGCCACCAATATGGACGCTATTCATCTGGAAGAGCTACAGGCACATAGCCATAACCCGTCCAACATATTTGGTCTCAACTGGACCTATCCAGTGCATCGGACCTTTTTTGCCGAGATTGTGGCCAATGCGGTCAGCCATCCGGATAGCCTGGATGCCTTGCTGTATCAGGCAAGGGAAGGTTGGGGCAAAGACCCCTATGTTGTAAAGAGCGGATTCAGTACCCGAGCAAGGATGCTTGCCGCTCTCGTTCGGGAAGGATTACATTTGGTCGAAGAAGGATATGCGTCCATCGAAAGCGTAGACCGAGCCTGCCGCAATGATGCCGGCTATTATTTGCCCTTTGCAGGCAATTTCCGATATATGGACCTGATGGGGACATATGCTTATGGCATGGTCATGGAAGATCTTAACCGGGAATTGTCGTGTATGGATAGTCTTCCTGATACCCTGCTCGAAAAGAAGCATAGCGGAGCTGTAGGCATGGATGTGGGAGCGGGATTTTATCACTATTCTCCGGAAGAAAAGGCCCATTGGCATACCATTTTTAAAGAGTTTAGCCACGAAATACAACAACTCATTACGAAATATCCTCATGAGCCGCTTGATTATTGACGCCCACCTCGACCTGGCGATGAATGCCATCGAATGGAACCGCGATCTGTCGGCTCCGTTGGAAGAAATCCGTCTTCGCGAGCGGAATATGCAGGACAAGCCCGACCGTGGGAAGGGTACGGTATGCTTGCCTGAATTGCGTAAGGGTAAAATAGGACTCGTCGTAGCGACACAGCTCGCTCGTGTGAACCCGTTCAATAGTGCATTGACGGGCTGGAATTCACCCCAGCAGGCCTGGGCGATGACACAGGCACAATTGTCCTGGTACAGGGAGATGGAAAAGCAAGGGGAGATGGTTCAGATTAGAGACCGCAACGGCTTGGATGCACATATTGCTTTGTGGGACAATGCGGATATCGCTGATGCGGAAAAGCCTATTGGTTATATCCTGAGCCTCGAAGGTGCCGACTCGTTGGTCAGCTCCGACTATCTGTACGAGGCACACCGCTATGGATTACGGGCGTTGGGACCGTCGCACTTTGGCCGGGGGCGGTATGCCGACGGCACCAAAACGGCAGGACGTATTCATCCTGAAGGATTGGAACTGATGAAGATCATGGGCGAGCTGAATATGATATTGGATGTGACACACCTCACCGATGATGGATTCAATCAGGCACTCGAGCTGTACGAAGGCCCCATTTGGGCCAGCCATCACAACGTGCGGGCGCTTGTTCCCAATCAGCGGCAGCTGACCGACGCCCAGATCAGACAGTTAGTCGACAGAGGGGCAGTTATTGGCGGTATGTTAGACTGTTGGGCTATGGATATCCGTTTTATCGACACGGTTTCCGACCCTTGGCAGCTCGATATTCGGTTAGAGCGACTGATCGATCATTGGGACCATATATGCCAGATCGCCGGCAACGCGTTACATATCGGTATCGGAAGCGACCTCGACGGTATATTCGGCACCGAACAATCCCCTTGGGATATGGATTCCATTGCCGATCTACAAAAGTTTGATCACCTTCTGTCCCAAAGAGGCTATACGTCCGAAGACATCGATAACATCTTTCACGGCAACTGGCTGCGGTTTTTACGACAGGCGCTTTAGATTGCGATGGGGCATCGCTTCCCTTCTTTTTTCTTGACAAAAAAGAAGCAAAAAGTCAAGGCTTGGACGGTACGACGCTAAAAACAGTCCTTTTGCCCTAAACAGATCGGAGCCATTACGCTTTGCTCCATTTTTTCGATCTGTTTTATACGGGCACTCGGATGTTTTCTTAACGCTGTACAGTCCTAGGCCGTTTTCTACCGGCGTAGGATAATTGAGATTTGAGATTTAAGAAGCAGAGTCCGTACAAATAATTAAAGTGTCGCCTCAACGGGTCGCGGATAACAGGAAGCAAGAGAAGAATAAGGAGATAAGAAACAAGAAAGATAAGCAATATCCGCACAAATACAATAAATGCTGCCTCAAAGCTTTTGGCAACAGCAGTGGGATGCACTATCCCTACAGCCAAAAGGTTTAAGCAGCGAGTTTTTTTGTTACTTTTTTTGCGGAAAAAAAAGTAAAAGAGCCCCTTCGCGGCTCGAGCGATGAAAAAAGAGAGATAAGGAGTAGAGAAGAAGGAATAAAGAATAAGGATAAAAGGAAAAAGGAGTAGAGAGACAAGAAATAGAGGAAAAAGACAGACGGAATAAAGTAAAAAATAGAAATATGAACTGGTACGAATTAAAAACAACAGATATCATCGATTCACCGGCACTGTTGATATACCCCGACCGTATTCAATATAATATCGACAAGCTAAAAAGCATGATCGACAATCCCGATAGACTGCGCCCCCATGTCAAAACACATAAAACCAAAGAAATCACGCGGCTTCTGTTAAACGCCGGAATCCATAAATTCAAATGCGCCACCATCGCTGAGGCGGACATGCTCGGTGCATGCCGGGCACCCGATGTACTGCTTGCCTATCCCCTGCAAGGGCCAAAGATGCAACGCTTTGTAGCATTGATCCAAAAATACCCTCAGACCACCTATGCGACCCTCGTTGATAATAGTCAAGCCGCAGCTGCATTGTCCGCTATAGCCCTGCAAGAGCAGATCCGTATACCTGTATATATCGACCTCAATATCGGTATGGGCCGTACCGGCATTGCTCCTGGAGAAGCTACGCTGAACCTATACCGGCTTTGCCAGACCATGAAAGGGTTGGAAATACGAGGCTTTCATGCCTACGATGGACATGTCCGCGAGATCGATATCCAAAAGCGGAAAGCAATATGCGACCGTAATTTCGAACCTATTGCAACATTAGTCGACAAACTGCAAAAAGAAGGTTTTTACAAGCCCCAAATCGTTATTGGCGGCTCACCTTCCTTTCCCATTTATGCCCAATATCCCGAGGTCGAATGCAGCCCCGGAACCTTTGTCCTGTGGGATAAAGGCTACGGCGAAACCTTGCCCGAGCAAGCATTTTTGCCTGCCGCCGTTTTGCTCACCCGCGTCATTTCCCTCCCCACAGCCACCCATATCTGTGTCGATCTCGGCTATAAAGCCATTGCTGCTGAAAATCCCTTAGACCACCGCGTACACTTCCTGAACGCCCCCCAATTAACACCCGTAAGCCAAAGCGAAGAACACCTCGTGCTCCACGCCAGTGAAGATCATACCTTTCAAGTCGGCGACGTGTTGTATGCGCTGCCCATACACATCTGCCCCACCGTTGCCCTATACGATAAACTTCAAGTCGTGCAAGACCACTCCATTACCGACACCTGGGACGTCGTCGCCCGTGTACGTTGAATAGGGTATTGCGATGGAGCATCGCTTCCCTTCTTTTTTTGCTTGACCAAAAAAAGAAGCAAAAAAAGTCAAGGCTTGGACGGTACGACGCTAAAAACAGTCCTTTTGCCCTAAACAGCTCGGAGCCATTCCGCGTTGCTCCATTTTTTCGATCTGTTTTATACGGGCACTCGGATGTTTTCTTAACGCTGTACAGTCCTATGCCATTTTTCTACCGACGTGTTATATTTAAATATGTGTAGTGTAGGGTTAAATGGTTTACAAAGTTATACAGTTACAAGGTTATAGAGTCACGCAATAAAAAAGCAGAAATACAAGTGATTAGTTAGATTTGAGAAAAAAGCAGAATCCGTACAAGCTAAATAAAATGCTGCCTAAAAAATTTGGACAATAGCAGTGGGAGGCACTATCCATACAGTCCAAAGTTTTAAGCAGCGACTTTTTTGGTTACTTTTTTGAGAGAAAAAAGTAATAAAATTGTTACACCTCCAAAATTAATTTTCCTCCATCCTGACAATCTAATACCCAAAGCACCACTTTTTTTAGTATTTTAGCTTTTGAGAATATTTAAAAAAGAAAGATAAGAGACCAAAGTGGTACGTTTGTATATGATTTTTAACAGGACAGCATATATGTTTAGAAATTTAGTTTTTTGTTTAGCATTGATTTCAGTAATTGCCTGTGGTTCCAAGCCGCGGGTACAAATTGATGAAGGGGGGATACAGCTAAAGCCGACGCTGCAGCATGAAGTGATTGCGAAGGAAGTCGTCAATTTACTCGAAAACTACAGCTACAAGAAAGTACCTGCCAGTGACTCCCTATCCCATCTTGTTTTTGACAATCTGATCAAGACAGTCGATCAAGGTAGAATTTACCTGCTTCAATCCGATATCGACGCCTTGCAGCAATACCGCGATATTATCAGTCAGGATATGAAAAAAGGCGATTTATCCGCAGCGTTTCATATCTTCAATGTCTATACCGAGCGTTATTTGTCGTGCATGGAATACGCTTTAACGCAGGTCGATGCTCCCCATGATTTTACGGTAGATGAGACCTATACCAACTTCCGGGAAAAGCTCGACTGGTTTGCGAACGAAGCAGAACTTAAAGACCAATGGCGGCGACGCGTCAAATTTGATCTGCTCAGTCTGCGGCTGGCCAGTTCCGACCCTGCAGCCGATGAAGAGAAACACAAGGAAACGCTGAAAAAGCGGTATAACAACCTGCTGTCACAGGCCAAAAAGACAAATTCCAACGATGCCTTTCAGCTGATTATGTCAGCTTACACCGATGCGGTAGACCCCCATACCACGTATTACAATCCATCATTCGCACAGGCCTTCAATGAAGGCATGTCCAACACCTTTCAGGGTATCGGGGCGCGCCTTCAGATGGAAAACGAGATGGTCACCATCAAGGAGATTATCGCCGGCGGACCCGCCTTTCGCGATAAAAGCCTCCACATCGACGACCGCATTATCGGCGTAGCACAGGGTGACAGCGAGTTTGAAGATATCATAGGCTGGCGCCTTGATGCCGCCGTCACCAAGATCAAAGGCCCAAAAGGTACCGTCGTTCGTTTGAAGATCCTTCCTGCCGGACAAGATATTACCGCCCAGCCCGTCATTGTCTCGTTGACCCGCGATAAGATCGTGCTGGAAGAAGAATCCGCCCAGCGGCAGGTCAAGACCGTCATTGGTGACGATGGCAAGACCTATCGCATAGGTGTGATTACCCTGCCGAAATTTTACATCGACTTTGAGGCCTACCGCAAACGCGACCCCAACTATAAGAGTACCACCCGCGACGTACGCCTTATCCTGGACTCCTTAAATCAGGAGAAAGTTGACGCCGTTGTGCTGGACTTGCGCAACAATGGCGGAGGATCTTTACAGGAAGCGATTGAGCTCACCGGTCTTTTTATCGATAAAGGTCCCGTGGTGCAGGTGCGCAACGTCGACGATAGGGTCGAAGTCGAAAAAGACCAAGCCAGCGGTGCCAAGTGGACCGGACCTTTCGGTGTCATTATCAACCGTTTCTCTGCGTCGGCCTCTGAGATTTTTGCCGGTGCCATACAAGACTATGGCCGTGGTATTGTCATGGGTTCGACGACCTATGGAAAAGGTACCGTACAGTCTGCCGTCGATATGTCCCGCTTTATCAGTCCGACGAATCGCCTGTTGCTGAAAGCTGCAGGAGGTGAAGGTGAAGCTATCCCTGTGGGTGCACCCGAATTTGGTCAGATCAATATTACCATGGGTAAGTTTTATCGGATTACCGGTAGCAGCACCCAGCACAAAGGCGTGTCTGCAGATGTATCTTTCCCGACCCAATACAGTGCGGAGAAATTTGGCGAAAGTTCCGAGCCTGCCGCCCTACCTTGGGATCAGATTCAGAGTGCCTCTTTCCAAAAGCTTGCCGACCTCAACGAAACAACGAAGCTATTGAATGAAATGCACCAGACGCGGATGGAGAAATCACCCGAGTACAATTACCTGATGGAAGACATACAGGAGTTTAGCAAAATTGACTCCATTCCCAAGGCGACCTTAAACCAGGTTAAGCTGAAAAAAGAACGTGACGAGCAGAAAATTAAAAACAGAGAACGTGTCAATAAGGTGCTTGCTCTTCACGGTAAACCCCTGTGGAAAGAAGGAGAACCCCAGCCCAAGCTTGATTTCGATTTCATCCTTGATGAAAGCCTGCGCGTTATGGCCGATTTTATTCCGATGAACCAGATCAGTGCTGTAGCGTTGAATAGTCAGCTTTAATTGTTTACTTTTGTGCATGCATACATTTACGGCGATTGATTTTGAGTTGGCCACAGCAGCGTATAGCAGTGTCTGCTCGGTGGGGATTGTAAATGTCCAGGACGGCATTATCGTCAACGAATACTATTCTTTAGTGCGACCACCGGAGAACAAATACATGTGGCAGACGACACGTGTGCACGGCATCAAGCCGAAGGACACGCTGCATGCGCCGACATTTGCCGAACTTTTTCCAACCTTACAACGTTTATTGGAAGGGCAAAAGATGGTCGCCCACAATGAGGCCTTCGATCGGTCAGTTTTACAAAAGACCATGAACCATTATGGTCTCAACTATAAGCAGCTCCATCTGCCCGAAAAATGGGAGTGTACCAGCCAGCTGTATCGCGGCAAAGGATTTCCCAAAACTAAGCTCAGCATTTGCTGTGCCATCATGGGTATACAGTTGGATCATCACGACGCACTATCCGATGCACGGGGAAGCGCCTTACTCTATTTAAAGCAAGACGAAGTGCCAGTTACTGTCGTTGAAATGAACGAAGAGATTTAAGAAATACTATGGGAAACATTGTCAATGTTATATTGTCCGGAGGAATTGGGTCGAGGTTGTGGCCCTTGTCACGCAAAGCCATGCCCAAGCAGTACCTCCCAATTTTTGAAGGGAAATCCCTTTTTGAGCTCACCGTACAGCGCAACCAAAATGTAGCGACGCAATGTATTATGGTAGGGAGCATACAGAACGTCGATCAGGCCAAAGATTATCTGCCTGTCGAAAACAGCCGTACCATTGTCGAAGCTGTGCCCCGAAATACCGCTGCCGCCATTGCATTTGCAGCTTTCGCCTGTGACCCCGACGATATCCTGATTGTTTCTCCTTCCGACCATCTGATCGAAGATCAGCAGAAGTACGAACAAAGCTTAAAGCAAGGCATACAATACGCCGAAGAAGGCTTTCTGGCCACGTTCGGTATTCAGCCTACACGCCCCGAGACAGGCTACGGCTATATCGAACACCAGGACAATGATGTTCTTTCTTTCCGTGAAAAACCTAATCTCGATACCGCCAAAGAATTCCTGAAAAAAGGAAATTTCCTGTGGAACTCCGGTATTTTCTGCTTCAAAGCCTCCATATACTTGGAAGAGCTATTTCGCTTCGAACCCCGGGTTTTCCGGGCAGCCAAAGAAGCCTTTGAAGCCGCCGACAACGGTGTGCTTTCCGCCGAACTCTCCTCAAAGATACCCGCAAAAAGCATCGATTACGCGGTGATGGAGCGCAGCGAGCGGATTAAGGTGGTACCGTCCAATTTCATCTGGTCGGATATGGGCGCCTACGATTCCCTATACGACTATCTGCGGACCAAAGGGCACCCCGTGGATACCGCCGGCAATATGGCTATCGGTACCGACAAATACGTCGCCTTCATCGGTCTGTCCGACGCTATTCTCGTCCATGCTGATGATGCCATTCTGGTGGTACACAAGCAGCACGCGCAAGATGTGAAACACCTGTACGAAGAACTCGAGCAGGCCGAATCCACCTTACTGTAGACTATGCAAACCATCCTCATCACCGGTGCCAGCGGTCAATTAGGTTCCGAACTGCGCGACATATTGTCAAGCGATGGTGACAAAACCTGTTTTTTTCTCGATAGAAGACAACTGCCGTTGGACCAGACGATGATCATTACCGATATATTAGGCATGTATCAGCCCGATGTGATTATCCATGCCGGTGCCTATACGGCTGTCGATCAGGCCGAGAGTGAGGCCGAGCTTGCCGATAGGGTCAACCATCTTGCTTCCGAAGAAATTGCCCAATACTGCCGCTTGAACGGCTGCAAGCTGTTGGCCATTTCCACCGACTATGTCTTTAATGGGGAGGCCTCCGTACCCTTGGGGGAAGAAGCGCCGGTAGCACCGATTAATACGTACGGTTTTACAAAATTAAAAGGCGAACAGACCATCCAGAAATGGTGTCCCGATGCCATTATCATCCGCACATCCTGGGTATATTCCACCTATGGAAAAAACTTCGTTAAGACCATGTTACGCCTGATGACGGAGCGTGACGAAATCGCGGTTATCAACGATCAGATCGGTTCTCCCACTTATGCCAAAGATCTGGCACAAGCTATTGTAGATATCATCGATGGCAAGCAATGGGTGCCGGGCATATACCATTATTCCAACGAAGGCGAAACTTCCTGGTATGACTTTGCCGTAGCCATCCGGGATAGCAAAAACCTCGACTGCACCATCAAGCCTATTCCCACAACAGCCTATCCTACAGCCGCCAAGCGGCCTCGATACTCCTTACTCGATAAGGCCAAGATAAAAGCCACCTTCGGCGTAGATGTCCCACATTGGAAAGACAGCTTAGCGCGCATGCTGGGCACGATAAGGTAAGAGTAAAAAATATTTCACTTTTAGTTGAAAATATGTATTTTTGGCCAACCGCTTCTACTTTAGTGTGGGGTGGTTGTTAAATATGAATACTCCAAACCGGGGCTAAATGTGAAAACCAATAATATGAAAAACTATTTGAATGTATGTGCCATCTTGGTGTGCATGATACTGGGCGTGCAGAGTGCCGTAGCACAACTGAGTACTAATCCTACGTTAACTTTTTCTAGTACAAGTGGTTTGGGAGACTTTATTGCTAATGATGGTGACGGTGGATCTACTGCTATCTCTGATATTGATATCGAAATCTATGATATTTCGGATATAACAGGGACAAAGCTAAATACTTTAACATGGAAAGACAATAACTTTCTATATAGTAATGACGGCAGCTATTCTGGATTGACTACTGAAATTAATCCTGCTTCACCTTTGACAGATCAATCAGGATCCAAGGGTACATTAATAAAATCAGCGGACGGCAGCGAATTTAAACTTATTTCATTTCGATATTACAATTGGGGAGAAAGTTCTCCTTTTACAAACACCATAAAAGGGTATCGTAACGGGATTGAAGTGGTTTCAACAACGTTTCAGGGGTACGATGCGGATTACGACCCTATCACGGTAACCCTTCCGTCGACATTTTCAAATGTTGATGAAGTAAGAATGTACATATCTGCGGGTGGATACGTAGGCGATCAATCGCTCACTAATCATAGTATTAATAATATAAAAGTTGGATCAGCGGAAGCTTCTGTTGATGCTCCCACGGTCACCACCACGGCACCTTCTGCCATTACCGCTACCAGCGTAATTGTAGCCGGCAATGTCACCGCAGATGGTGGCGCAACGGTCACTGAACGGGGAATTGAATACAGCACTACAGAAGGTTTTACTGGCGGCACTGGCACACAGGTTGCTGCCGCAGCAGCCGGTATTGGTACATTTACGGTAAATGTAACTGGTCTGACCTCAGGGACGACCTATTATTACCGTGCTTACGCTACGAACAGCGAAGGTACCAGCTACGGAGATGAAGGGCTCATGGAGACATTTGCAGGAGGTACCGGAGATGCCATCGACCCCTACAAGATTGGCACATGGGGGCAGCTAAATAATTTACGTCTCGGCTTAACCTCCTATTATCAGTTGGTGCATACATTGGATAAAAATAGTCCGGGTTATGCTACTTATGCCGGTGCTGCAGCCAATAGTAATGCAGGCTGGTTGCCGATTGGCGACAATAGTCACCTTTTTTCGGCTACTTTTGATGGCAATGGACACGAAATTAACGATCTGACCATAAATACGAACCAGACCTATGTCGGTTTGTTCGGCGCAATAAGCGCCGTCGCCATTGTAGAAAACCTGGGGATGAATCAGGTAAGCATTTTGAACGGAGGCAGTAACACGGGAGCTATAGCGGGCAGAAGCTATGGTACCATCCGTAATGTGTATGTCAATGGTAGTGTGACTGCTGACAACGATCTGGGGTTAATTGCCGGTTACTTGTCAGGCGGTACCCTAACTAACGTATATGCTATTGGTGACGCTACCAGTACAGGAACTGGCACAGACAGGGTAGGAGGGATTGTCGGATCTATGGTGAGTAGTGCAACATTACAATATAGCTACGCTGCCGCGCAGGTATCTTCCGCGATAAACGCTCTAACGAGCGCAACAGTAGCAAATCGTGTTTCTGGGACGATTACTGCGGTATATTGGGATAATGAGGTGAGTGGGACGGTTACCAGAAACTGGGGGACAGGTCTCACCACTGCCCAAATGAAAAACAAATCGAACTATGACGATTGGAATTTTACATCGACATGGGATATCAAAGAAGGGGAGTACATTTCCTACCCATATCTTCGTAGTGTAGTTCAAGATCCTGCACCGGGTTTAGCATCTTCTCCTCCAATCAATACATTAAGTTTCGACGGGATCGACCAATACGTAACCGTGCCACATCATACTGCGTTCGACTTCACAACAGGTACCATAGAAATGTGGCTGAAGCCAAATTGGGAAAGCATTTCTCAAAATCCTTGTATTATATCCATGCGTACTCCCGGACAGACACGATTTAGTTTCCATATGGAGAAAACGAAAGATAAAATAGGACTGTGGAATGGGGGACTGTATTTGACACAAGACTATACGTTTACGAACAACACCTGGTATCATGTGGCTTTTGTGATGACACCGTCAAATACCCAGATATTTATCAATGGGCAATCGATTGGTTATACCGACAATGTTCTCAACGCCGCAGTAACGGGTCTAGACCTGAAGATCGGTATATCAGAGATCGCCGCTAGTTTTTCAGGTGAATATTTTAAAGGTGAGATGGACGAGATCCGGATTTGGAATACGGCACGTACAGCCGTCCAGATTCAGGACAATATGAACTATACTGTTAGCCCAGCGAGTCCGGGATTGATCGCGTATTATCCGGTGGATGCCGATGTGCTGGATAGCTCCAATGCGGTAGCTCGGGTTTTTAAGGATCACGGTTCCAATGGATTGGACGGTACATTGGTCAACTACTGGCAGATCAAGCCCGATATCAACGGTGTTCTCTATGTAAAAAAAGGAGGCGCGGGCAGCGAATCGGGATATGACTGGGATAATGCTGTTGGCGAATTGGCAGATGCCTTGAAAGCGGCAAAAACAAATACCGATATCAAGGAGATCTGGGTTGCAGGAGGAGTTTACAATCCGATGTACAGCCCTCGGGATGGTGCTAATTTTGAAGACGAGGGCAGGGATAACACCTTCTTGATGGTCAACAATGTCAAAGTCTATGGTGGTTTTGCAGGAACAGAAGACGAGTTGTCTGACCGAAATTTAAGTATAACCACTAATGCGAGTATCCTGAGCGGAGATATTGATAATAACGACCAATCGGATGGCACAATTATAGGTAATAACGCCTATCACGTTGTGGTCAGTTCCGGTGCTGTCGGAACAGCCGTTTTGGATGGTTTTACCATCAGTGGAGGAAAGGCAGATTCGAATACAGATATTACTGTAAATGGCAATACGGCAGAACGGGATAATGGGGCAGGCCTATCCATTATTCAAGACTCAGATCCCGTGCTGCGGCATTTGAAAATTACGCGGAACAACGGTTCATACGGTGCTGGAATTGCTATTAGTTCTTCTGACCCTGTTATTGAGTTTGCGGAAATCTCCGCTAATTGGGCGACGTTGGGAGGGGGTATTTGGAATAGCCGTTCCAACCCGAAAATAGTTAATTCAATCCTTCATCATAATGATGCCAGTGCATTTGGTGGTGCTTTTTTTAATATGTACACCGAATCTGCACCGGAATTAATCAATGTAACCGTTACAGCGAACACTACAGGATCTGCACGTGCGGCAATACATAACGACGGATCAGGTAGTTTCCTCATCAAAAACAGTATTATCTGGGGAAACAGTAACGGCGGAATCGAGAATGACCCCGTTACGGTAAGTCACAGTATCGTGCAGGGCGGATATGCAGGAACCCAGAATTTGAATGCTGATCCACTATTCACCGATGCTTCAAGTGGTGATTATGGCCTAACAGTCCCCAGTCCGGCAGTGAATGCAGGGAACAATAGTTTGTTCACTGGTTTAAGCGTGAATACCAAAGACTTAGCAGACAACGCTCGGGTCTATAAATATGACGATGGGGGTGTGATCGATATGGGTGCCTACGAGCTTCAGGCTATCGGCGGCACGGCGCCCGAATTCACGAGCACGCCAACGTTGACGGTACCTTATGGGCAGTTCTATAATTACAGCGTGACAACTACCGGGACGGAGGCCCTGCCCACCACTTTATCTCCCGAAGTGTCGCCTGACTGGTTGGATTTCTACCAGAATGACCAAACTCAGGCAGAACTATTTGGAGCAATTCCTCCGGGAAAAGTTATCAAAGGGGTAGCTGGTGATGATCAAGGAAATACGTATGCGGCTACTCCTTATGGTACGGAGATCTATAAGATCGCACCGGATGGTACAACAACGCTTTGGAAATCATCTTCTTATGGCGGCGATATCTTTGCACTCCATATTGTCGATGGGTACCTGTATATCCCTCGTCTTGGCAATGCGGCATACAGTATCACCCGTATCTCCCTTGCCGACCCGGATAGCCCCGAAGAGGTTTTCGTGACTCATGCTACCGGAGCAGTATCCCTGACAGACCATGAAGACTGGATCTATGTGGCAGATTATGATGGTCACAATATATATCGCGTACACAAGACCACTAAAGTAAAGGAAAATATATTGACAGGATTAAGCCCATCTCCTTACGGCTTGACTTTCGGTGCTGACGATAACCTGTATATAGCGATGGGGCCGTCCATTACGCGCTATGATGGAGCAGCGCTAACTCCTGTGTTAACAGGGCTGCCGAACTCTGCAAGTTCGATACGTCAGGATAAGCAGGGGGATTTTTATGTTTCCATGGTGGGCGGTGGTGTGCGAAAATATACTTCTGATTTTACTTCTTTCGTATCGGTTTCGGAAGAGGTCGGCGATAATGTTGTTAGTCTGTCGCTCACACCCAACGGATACTTGGTATATTCTATATATGGTACCAATCAAATCTATCGGTTACGGACTACAGCCATGATAAAC
>NZ_JAAKGO010000001.1 GCF_011043525.1 Sphingobacterium sp. SGG-5 | reverse complement strand
ACAGCATTATAACTTACAGCTCCTTCGTTGAGGTTCAGCACTACCGGTGTACCGTTCTCACCTGTATAGGTCAGTTCGTTTGTTGCGGCATTGTAACCTAACGTAGTCAAAGTCTCGTTAGCCTGTACAATATCTTTTAAGTCCACAGTCTGCGTTACCCCTAGGGTGTTGAGATAGCTTAAGATGGAAGTAGCCGGGTCATAAGTCAGATCCGTATTGTTGAGATTGACCGGTGTGGCAACCCCTGCTTCGTCGGTATAGGTCAGAACGTTGGAGGCAGCATCATAAGTTACAGCTCCTTCGTTGAGGTTCAGTACGACCGGTGTACCGTTCTCACCTGTATAGGTCAGCTCGTTGGTCGTCGAGTTGTAACCTAAAGTAGTCATGGTTTCATTGGCCTCCACGATATCGCCCAGGTCAACGGTCTGCGTTACACCTAGGGTGTTCACATAACTTAGAACAGCGGTGGAGACGTCATAAGTCAATCCGGTATTGTTGAGGCTGACCGGCGTGGCAACTCCTGTTTCATCGGTGTAGGTTAGAATATTGGTTGCTGCATCATAAGTTACGGCCCCTTTATTCAGGTCCAGTACGACCGGTGTTCCGTTTTCTCCTGTATAGGTCAGTTGGTGGCTCGTCCCGTCATAAGCAAGAGCGGTCTGCGTTTCATTAGCTTTAACAGCTTGTACTAGATTAATCGTTTGTGGATTCCCATTTATATCGATATAATTGATGACGTAAGTATTGGGATTATAAGATATATTAGACGCAAAGCCAGGGGTCAGCAAAATCCATTTTGTACCATCGTTGTAATATATACCTGGTACGACATCATTTGTAGTCGCAGTATTGTACAACATCATGCCGGCAACATGTGCGGATAAAGGTGCTGATTCTGTTGTTCGAACCAACGCTACACGCGCATGCAATAACCCTCTATTTATACTTGACAGCTCTAAAATTGCGTTTGCGTTCGGGGGAGCACCACTACTAGCATTATCCGACAATTTTTGTTGAGCTGCAGCTATATTCATAAAAAGGAGAAAGCTTATTGCTAAGCTCAATTGTTTTTTCCTCATAGCTTTTCTCATAGATACAGTTACAAATATGCTGTATCCATTCTATAAAGACAATGAAATTTCTATATTAGATAAAAAAATATCGATAAACAATAAAAATAGCACGAAATATCCGTGTTAGGTGACCGATATTTAATGGTGACGAGCTGATATGTAGATATATATAAGAGTAACGTTAGACGAACGCTACGCTGTCATCGGCTCGGCCTCCAGTGCTTTTCTGTATTCTTTTGGTGTCATATCTTTCAGTCTTTTGAACTGTCGGTTGAAATTGGCAAGGTTATTAAATCCGCATTCGTAGGCTACAGATATGATCGTTTTATCTTTATTGGCTAAAAGTTTACAGACATGTCCGATACGTATAGCGTTAAGATATTCGACAAAAGTCATCCTAAAGTGTTCCTTAAAGAAATTACAGAATGTCGTTGTGGCCATGTTGGCTTCATCGGCGACCTCTTTGAGCGTAATTTCCCGATGAAAATTGCGCAATACGTATTCGGTGATCTTGCTATAACGGTCCGAATAAATTTCTTTTGTGTGTTCCATATAGGAAGGGCTGGCCAAAGGTTCGTATTCCGTGCTGTTGGCCAGAATATCGAATATTTCAAATAGAGAAGACAACCGCTTCAAACCGTTTTGCTCAAGCATATCGTTCATAATCTTTGCGATCCGCATACGCGTAGAACCTAAAATGACCAAGCCTCGGTTAGCCAGAGTCAACACTCTTTTTAAAGACTCAGCCTCAGGAAGGTTTAGGAAATTATTTCCCAAGAAATCTTCTAAAAAATGTACAACTACCGCATCTGCAAAGGACGTGTTTTCTTTGTCAAAATATTTTTTATCGTTAACCCAGACATGAGGAAGTGCCGGGCCCATTAAAACAAGATCCCCTTCTGAAAAAGTACCGATATGATCGCCGACCATACGTCGACCACTGCTTTTATTGACTAATACAAATTCATACTCCGGATGGTAATGCCAGGGGCAGGGAAAGAATAAACCAGTCTCTTTGAAAACGATAAATGACTTGTCGAACTCTTTGGGCAATCTATATTCAATGGCCTTCATAAAATATGATTTATTTTGGTAATGATACTAATTTACTAACTTATTGTGTAGAATACAATAATAGGTTTTCATTTTTGAAAGATAAGATCATAATTATAAAATATACTACCAGCGCTAATATAGTTTTGAGGATCAAAAAAAGTTTGTATTTTTAGATACCCAGAATGAAGCCTATGCATATTGAGGAATTACGAACTTATTGCTTGTCGAAACAACAAGCTACGGAAAGCCTGCCTTTCGGACCAGACACGTTAGTCTTTAAAGTTGGTGAGAAAATTTTTCTCCTTGTGGGTCTGGACCAGATCGACGATCTAAAGTTCAATGTCAAATGTGATCCCGAATATGCGGTTACATTGCGGGGACAATTTGAACATACGGTGCTCCCTGGCTACCACATGAACAAAAAACATTGGAATACGGTGTATTGCAATCGACAGTTGGAAGACGATAGGTTGAAGCAACTAATTGACCATAGCTACGATCTGGTTTTTCAGTCCCTACCAAAGGCAATACGTGATCTCATCAGCTTTTCTTAAAAAGTATTTGAAGATCGGGGGAAATTACGTTAATTTTGTTATGCCTGCATAATAACTTGCAGGTGTTCAAAAAGAGACCTTAGCTATGAGCCAAAATAATACAATTGACTATTTTTTAAAAGCTGCATGGCAAACTGTGGCCAATAAATATAATAACATTGCATCACAGCATGGTTTTACCCAAGCAGCGGGATATATTTTAATAAATATACATAAAGAAGGAACGGCAGTTTCGCAGATCGCTAATTACACAGGTGTAAAAACAACCTCCTTATCCAGGGTACTAAACAATCTGGAGAATCTGGGGTTTATCTATAGGGAAAGCTGTGCAAAGGACAAACGATCTGTAAAAGTGTATCTTACGCCCTTGGGTGTGGAGAAAAGAAAACTTGCCAAAAACGTGGTCAGGGGACTCAACGATTATCTGGAATCACAATTCTCTGAACAGGAGAAGGAACAGTTGATAGCAATGCTTGCCAAGGTAAACGAGGGGGCTGCCAGCTATGAACCCGACCCTGATATATCAAGAACAGATAAAACCGCCGAAGGCAGCATGAACTGAGCGAAGCGATCTCATTCATGCCGTTAAAAGCGAGCATAACATGAATAATGCCTTTAGAAATGTACACAGTAATGAATAAACAAAAATAGACAGATGAAAAGGATTGTTAAAAAAGTAGCGGTTTTAGGGTCCGGGGTGATGGGGTCGCGTATTGCCTGTCATTTTGCCAATATCGGTATGGAGGTGTTGTTGTTGGATATGGTGCCGAAAGAGCTTTTGCCGGTTGAAGAGGCGAAGGGATTAACACTGGAAAGTATGACAGTCCGCAACCGTATCGTCAATCTTTCGCTGGATACTGCCGTCAAATCGAATCCAGCCCCTCTCTTTAGTAAAACTTTTATTAAACGTATCACCACGGGCAACTTTGACGATGATATGTCGAAGATCGCAGAAGCAGATTGGGTCATTGAAGTTGTCGTTGAACGTCTGGATATTAAGAAAACAGTCTTTGATCAGGTCGAACAGTTTCGTAAAGCAGGAACTTTGATTACGTCCAATACATCCGGTATTCCTATTCATCTGATGGCTGAAGGCCGTTCGGAAGACTTTAAACAGCACTTCTGCGGGACACACTTTTTTAATCCGCCACGTTATCTGGAATTGTTGGAGATTATTCCGACCTCATTTACCCATCAGGAAGTCATTGACTTTTTGGTTCATTTCGGCGATAAGATGCTGGGGAAGACTGTGGTACTGTGTAAAGATACCCCCGCTTTTATAGGTAACCGTATCGGTGTTTACTCCATGCTGGCATTGACACATTTGGTCGAACAAATGGGTCTTTCTGTAGAAGAGGTCGATAAATATACCGGGCCTGCGATGGGGCACCCGAAGTCTGCAACTTTCCGGACGGCGGATGTGGTGGGATTGGATACTTTGGTGAATGTGGCGAAAGGATTGGTCGAGAATGTTCGGGATGATGAAGCGAAAGGAGTCTTCCAGCTACCTGCTTTTATCACCAAAATGGTAGAAAATAAGTGGTTGGGTGAGAAGACAAAGAAGGGTTTTTATGAAAAAGTAAAGGCTACAGATGGAAGTTCGGAGATCTTGTCGTTGGACCTCAAAACCTTGGAATATGGCCCACAACATAAAATAAAATCCGATACAATGGAGGCAACGAAAGGGGTAGAGGATATCCGTAAGCGGATGCAGGTGTATGCACAGGGTCATGATAAAGCAGGGGAACTGTTTCGTGCAATGCACTACCCGTTGTTTGAATATGTATCCAAACGCGTTCCAGAAATTACGGATGATTTCTTTCGTATTGATGATGCCATGCGTGCGGGCTTTGGTTGGGAAATCGGCCCTTTTGAAGTATGGGATGCACTTGGGGTGCGGGATACCGTAGCGAAGATCAAGGATGAGCTCAAACGCTTGCCCGGACAAGAAGGCAAGGTGGCGCAATGGGTTCTCGACATGTTGGCGGCAGGGCATGAAAGCTTTTATAAAATAGAAAATGGTGTTCGTCATTATTACGATATTTCATCGAAGTCCTATAAACCTATTCCGGGAGCAGAAGATCGAATTGTGCTGGATCATGTTCGCGAAACAAAAACTATTTGGAAAAACTCCGGTGTTTCGATCATCGATCTTGGGGACGGTATTATCAACTGTGAATTTCATACCAAGATGAATACCATTGGAGGGGATGTTATCGAAGGGATCCATAAAGCAATTGATCTGGCGGAGAAAGAATATCGCGGGCTGGTAATCAGTAATGACGGCAAAAACTTCTCTGCTGGAGCAAATATAGGCATGATTTTCATGATGGCTGTAGAGCAGGATTTTGATGAACTGGATACTGCGGTGCGTACCTTTCAAAATACAGCCATGCGTATTCGTTATTCGGCTATTCCGGTAGTGGTGGCACCGTTTCAGCTGACATTAGGCGGTGGTTGCGAATTTTCGATGCATGCCGATTTTGTGCAGTTACATGCCGAGACATACATGGGGCTAGTCGAGTTTGGCGTGGGGGTCATTCCGGGAGGTGGAGGATCGAAAGAGTTTGCCCTACGTGCTTCGGACGAATATAAAGCGGATCAGATTGTGCAAAATACATTGAAAGATCGTTTTCTGACGATAGGTCAAGCTAAGGTGTCTACCTCTGCGGTGGAAGCTTATGAACTGGGTTATCTGCAAGCGGGTAAATATAGCATTACGATGAATAGGGCCCGATTGTTAGCGGATGCGAAAGTGAAAGCACTTGAGCTGGCGGATGCGGGATATGTACAACCGGCTCCTCGAAAAGATATTAAGGTATTGGGAAATCAAGGGTTGGGCATTGTATATGTAGGAGCTTCCTCGATGCGGGCCGGGAACTTTATTTCCGATCACGATAAGAAGATTTCAGAAAAACTGGGCTGGGTTATGTGCGGTGGCAACCTTTCTGCACCGACTGAGGTGTCCGAGCAATATTTGCTTGATCTTGAACGGAAAGCATTTGTCGAATTATGTGCTGAGAAAAAAACATTAGAACGGATACAGCATATGCTGACGAAAGGGAAGCCGTTGCGTAATTAGTATTGCGTATTGCGATGGACGTATTGCGATATGGTGTATCATGATTTTAAAAGAAATGTGATTAATTATGCATAATATTCAAGATTTAAAAATTTGGCATCGTGCTATTGATCTTTGTACACTTATCTATAAAATATCGGCAGAATTTCCAAGCGATGAACGTTTCGGGTTGATTTCTCAGATAAGAAGATCCTGTGTTTCAGTAGCATCAAATATTGCTGAAGGAGCAGGTCGGAATACTAACGGCGAATTTATTCAATTTTTAGGTATAGCAAACGGATCTGCTTATGAACTTCAAACCCAAGTAATCATCGCTCAAAAGCTAGGACTATTTAGCACAGATTCTGTTTTGGTTTTGGACAAAATTGATGAAATTCAGAAAATGTGTTATAAACTACAACAAAGTTTGAAAAAATAATAATGTGTATTGTTATAAGCGATGGAAAGGCTCGCGATACGCAATACGCTTTACGCAATACTAATAAAAATATGGAAGCATACATTGTAGCAGGTTACCGTACGGCGGTGGGGAAGGCTCCGCGAGGCGGTTTTCGTTTTATGCGTGCAGACGATTTGGCAACAAGTGTCATTAAGCATTTGATGGCTGCTGTTCCCAATTTGGATAAAAATGCTATCGACGATGTAATCGTCGGAAACGCGATGCCTGAAGCTGAACAGGGCATGAATATGGCGAGATTCATTTCGTTGATGGGCTTGGATACTGACAAAGTACCGGGGGTGACGGTGAACAGGTATTGTGCCTCGGGTTTGGAGACAATTGCCACAGCGACTGCAAAAATAAAGACCGGAATGGCGGATGTGATCATCGCGGGAGGTGCGGAGGTGATGTCAGGTATGCCATTTGGGGGTTGGAAAATCGTTCCCAATCCTGTTGTTGCCAAGGAGCATCCGGATTGGTATTGGGGTATGGGTCTGACTGCGGAGGCTGTAGCACAGGATTTTAACGTTTCGCGTGCAGATCAGGATGCATTTGCATTAAAATCCCATCAAAAAGCATTGGCAGCTATCCAAAATGGTCACTTGCAGGATGGTATTGTCCCGATAACGGTGACGGAGAATTATCTGAAGGACGGAAAAATGGCAACACGCGAATATGTTGTTGATACGGATGAAGGACCACGAGCGGATACCACGTTAGAGGCGTTGGCTAAACTAAAACCTGTATTTGCAGCAGGAGGTTGCGTAACAGCAGGAAACTCGTCGCAAACGTCGGATGGTGCTGCTTTTGTACTAGTCATGTCGGAAAAGAAGGTGCAGGAGTTAGGATTGAAGCCTATTGCACGCTTGATTTCTTATGCGGTAGCGGGGGTACCCCCTCGTGTAATGGGTATAGGGCCTATATTTGCTATTCCCAAGGCATTGGCACAGGCGGGGCTTACGAAAGAGGATATTGATTTATTTGAACTCAATGAAGCTTTTGCTTCGCAATCCTTGGCGGTTATTCGAGAACTGGGGTTGGATGAGGAAAAAGTGAATGTAAACGGTGGTGCGATCGCATTAGGCCATCCCCTTGGATGTACCGGAGCCAAGCTGACTGTTCGGCTATTGCATGAATTGAAGCGTAGAGGGAAGAGGTATGGTATGGTCACCATGTGTGTGGGTACAGGTCAGGGAGCAGCAGGAATATTTGAGTTGCTATAGCGTAAAGAGTGCTAAAAAGAGCAAAAATAATTGAGGATCGCTAGCGTTATTGTTTGCTTTTTGTAATAAAAATAGTTGTTATTTTTTGAATCTGATAATTTATATCAGATTTTTTTATTGTTTTTGCAAAAAGAATATAAAGTCTATTAAAATAGTAGACTATAATAAAAATGTTTTTATATTTGTCGGGTCAATAGTGAAGCACTGTTACGGTAGTATAAATAGACACGAAAATATAACATAAAAACGATGGAGAAAGCAATAGCCTTATTACGATTAAATCACATCAAGGGTAAAATCACATTGAAGCATGTAGGCTGGCTGATGATTTTGTTAAAAGTAGTAATCGCAGGCTATTTTCTTTACCTTCTGTTTGAGGGGGTTCGACATAATGCTTTTGAATTTGGTGAAAAATTTCTGTGGTTTATTGTAGCGGGATTTGTTGCACAACTGATCGATGGTGCATTGGGTATGGCCTATGGGGCGAGCTGTACGAGCTTATTATTGTGGTTTGGTATCCCCCCAAAGTTTGCGTCTGCCAGTGTACATACCTCCGAGATTTTTACCACTGGCGTGTCTGGACTCTCGCATATCCGCTTTGATAACATCGATAAGAAATTGTTTTTTCAGCTCGTCGTGACAGGCGTCATTGGGGCTGTGATAGGTGCTTACCTCATTGCTGATTTTTTTGATGGTGCTGCGGTGAAACCTTTTATATCTCTTTATTTACTTTTTCTGGGGGGGTACTTGCTGTATAAAGCATTTAAGAAGAAGCAGCAGGAGAAAAAAGAAGTCAAAAGAGCTCCATTGTTGGCTTTTGTCGGAGGTTTGCTGGATGCAATAGGTGGAGGCGGATGGGGCCCGATTGTTACTTCCAATCTGTTGAGTCAGGGAAAGAGTCCGAGATATACTATCGGTACGGTGAATACAGCGGAGTTTTTTGTAACTTATTTTGCAACGGTGGTGTTCATCTTTATACTTGGTGTTCAGCATTTAGAAATCGTTCTGGGCTTGATTATCGGAGGAGTGGCAGCAGCACCTATAGGAGCGTATGTTGCTTCACGTATCAACCAACGGCTGTTACTTATTATTGTAGGAATTGCAGTGGTCCTGATTTCTGCATGGGGTGTTATCTCTTTTTGGCTATAGGAATGCTTAACAATTAATTAAATATATGAAAAATCATCGCGTTAACCTATACTGCCTCTCGCGCCGTATGCGAATGTGTATATAAATTTATTTCTCTTAACACATGAATAAAGAAGGGAAGCTAGGCCTCCCCTCTTGTCCAATAATGAAAACAAGTATTCAATTGGCGTTGGCACTTGTAAGTATTCACCATTAAACATGATAAAAATATGAAAATTGACGGATTTTTCCGAATCTCCTTTGTCCTTTTTGCCTTAATTTCTGTATACTCCTCTTCTCAGGGTCAAATTGAGACAAAGCCCATCATCAATGCATCGCTAACAGGAACAGTTATTGATGCTATAACAAAAGAACCGATTTCTGGCGTAACAGTACGATTAGATGCCGTGACTCATCAGGTTAAAACAGACCGTGACGGCAAATTTCAATTTGTAACCGGACAGAAACTCCCTTTCACTGTCATTGTTTCTTATGTAGGATACGTCACTCAAAAGATCGTTGTGGAGAGCTCGCCGACCGTCATAGCGTTGACATCAAGCCTAAATGCTTTGGAACAAGTCTTAGTGACCTCCCGTAGAAGAACCGAACAGATTCAGGATATTCCTATTCCGGTTTCTATTGTACGTGCCAGTACGATAGAAGATGCAGGGGCATTTAATGTCGCGAGAGTCAAGGAAGTGATCCCCTCGGTACAACTTTATTCTTCCAATCCCCGTAATACAACTTTAAATATCAGAGGGTTAGGCTCTACTTATGGTCTTACAAATGATGGTATAGATCCAGGGGTAGGCTTTTATTTGGATGGTGTGTATTTAGCACGTCCTGCGGCGACGACGTTAGATTTTATCGATATCGAACAAATTGAAGTATTGCGGGGTCCTCAAGGTACGTTGTTTGGCAAGAACACGACATCGGGTGCATTTAATATCACCTCACGTCTACCCGAATTTAGACCGGGGGCAAACTTTGAATTGAGTTATGGTAACTACGGTTATATACAGGCTAAAGCTTCTTTAACAGGTCCTTTGGTCAAAGATAAACTGGCGGCGCGGTTTTCCTTTTCGGGGACACAGCGTGACGGAACCTTGTATAACGTCTATTCGGATCGTAAAATCAACGATATCAATAACCTCGGTGTGCGAGGTCAATTATTATTCACACCCACAGAAAATCTGAAAATCTCCTTAGCAGGAGATGTAACCGCACAGCGTCCCGATGGTTATGGCTGGGCAGTAGCTGGAGTCGTGCAGACGCAGCGATCCGATTATCGCCAATTCAATAAGATTATTGAGGACCTTGGTTACGAGATTCCTTATAAAAGTGCCTTTGAACGGAAGGTAGACTTAGATACCCGCTCTAAAGCAGATAATGAATTGGGAGGAGCCTCTATAAATATAGATTATAAAGTAGGCAATGGTACATTGACTTCTACGTCTGCCTGGAGATATTGGAATTGGGTGCCGCTCAATGACAGAGATTATTTAGGGGTACCGGCATATACCACGTCGGCCGGTAATTCGGCACATGATCAATGGTCACAAGAGTTTCGTTATTCGGGAGAGATTAGCGATAAGGTCAGTGGCGTGGTAGGTGTATTTGGTTTATGGCAAGATCTGAAGACGGATCCTGTACATACAGAGGAAGCTGGAGATGCTTTATGGCGCTTTCAGCAGAACAATGCTGCTGCCACACAATGGGCGCCGGGCTTGATTGACAAGGTTGGCATTCGCACAAAGTATGGTATCAAGAGCACAAGTTTGGCCGTTTTTTCACAGATCGACTGGGCGATTACTTCCAAATTGCATGTGTTGCCTGGATTACGGTATAATTATGATAAAAAAGTAGCCGATTACGACAGGAAAAAATACATCGATAATAATATCGCCTACACTCCGGATCAGCTTGCCGCTGTAAATAGTATTTATTCAGATCAACAGTTTGATGTGAATGCGGATGCGGGAAATTTATCTGGTCAATTATCCCTACAATATAAGTTTACGCCGGATTACAATGTGTATGCTACTTACTCGAAGAGTTACAAACCAATTGGTATCAATGTGGGAGGATTACCCGTTATAGATGGTAAGGTGGCTACAGATTTGGCTGAGGTCAGACCGGAGGCTGTAAATCACGTAGAATTTGGAGCAAAGACTAACCCAAGCCGCAACTCATTTTTAAACCTGACGGTGTTCCAGACGAATATCAAGGATTTCCAGACTCAGGTACAAACACCAGACCCGGGTGTAAACAGAGGATATCTGGCGAACGCGGAAAAAGTGCGTGTGCAAGGCGTCGAATTGGATGGAAGTCTTAAACCATGGAGTTTCCTTCGATTGAATGGCGCGCTGGCTTATACCGATGGTAAATATGTGTCATTTACCAATGCGCCTGTTCCTTTGGAGGAAGTAGCTGGGGCAGAGGCTTTTAAAGATATTTCGGGAGGTGAACTTCCGGGTATCTCGAAATGGTCTTGGTCGCTTGTTACAGAATTGACAGCAAAAGGTGATTTACTAAGTCTTCAGGGTAATTATTTCTTAGGAGCTGATCTGTATTACCGTTCCAAGTTTTCGTCTAGTCCATCACCTTCGCAGTATCTGAATATTGATGCATATACCTTGTTGAATGCCCGTGTTGGATTTCGGGCGACTAATGGACTATCGGTTATTGTCTGGAGCAGAAACCTGACGGATAAGGATTACTACGAACAATTACTTGCAGCACCGGGTAATTTTGGACAATATGCAGGGGTTATCGGAGACCCGTTAACTTACGGGGTGACATTAAGGTACAATTTGAGGTAGTATTAGGGGTGAATTTAATGACATAAGCTTATATTCGTACAAGCTTATGTCATTAAAAATTTCATACGACGCCATTATAATCGGTTCCGGTCCGAACGGACTGGCTGCGGGGATCACGCTGCAGCAGAGAGGCCTTTCCACGCTGATCATCGAAGGTGCAGATACTATCGGCGGCGGCATGCGGACGAAGGAACTGACTTTGCCAGACTTTAAACACGACGTCTGTTCGGCTATACACCCTATGGCTGTGGCATCGCCGTTTATGCGTTCGCTGCCGCTTCAGGAGTATGGGTTAGAATTTGTTCAGGCTCCTTACGCAGCAGCACACCCGCTGGATAGCGGCGATGTTGCGCTTTTGACACATAGCCTGGCAGAGACGGCTGATGGATTAGGTATAGACGGTGATTTTTATAAAAAACTAATACAGCCGGTAGTTAACCATTGGGAGAGTTTAGCTCAAGATATTATGGGGCCATTACATTTTCCAAAAAGGCCGTTACAATTGGCGGATTTTGGTCTGGATGCACTACGGCCCGCTAGTTGGCTGGCCCGCTCTTTCAAAACCGAAAAGGGTAAGGCGCTTTGGGCAGGTATGGTGGCGCATGGTATACAACCGCTATCCAATTGGGCTACGTCGGCTATCGGGATGGTACTGATGGCTGTGGGCAACAAATATGGTTGGCCTATTCCGATAGGAGGCTCACAGTCGATTGGGGAAGCACTGGTAAACTATTACAAAGATTTGGGTGGAGAGGTGCAAACCGGTTTGTGGGTAAAAAATGTTGCTGATTTGCCCAACTATAAGACAATGATCTTGGACTTAACACCCAGGCAGATCTTACAACTGGACGGGCTTGACCTTACCGAATCGTATAGACGCGAATTGCAGAAGTATAGGCAGGGGATGGGCGTTTTCAAGATTGACTGGGCCCTGTCCGAACCGGTTCCCTTTAAGGATCCACGGTGCGGGCAAGCGGCTACAGTACATATCGGCAATACGTATGAAGATATTGCCCGAGCTGAAAGAGAAACACATCGAGGTGAGTTGATTGACAAACCTTTTGTGTTATTTGCACAACAAAGTGTGTTCGACTCAGGCAGAGCACCTGCAGGGAAACATACGAGCTGGGCATACTGTCATGTGCCCAATGGGTCTACTGCCGATCGTACAGAAGCCATTGAGAATCAGATTGAGCGTTTTGCTCCCGGCTTTAAGGATATTATTCTCGAAAGACATACCATCAACGCACAACAAATGGAGGTGTATAACCCCAATTATGTGGGCGGAGATATTAACGGAGGTATTATGGATATCGGACAACTGTTTACCCGACCTACACGATCGCTGACACCGTATCGTACTGCAAACAAAAAAGTATATATCTGCTCTTCTTCCACTCCGCCGGGTGGAGGGGTTCACGGGATGTGCGGTTATCACGCTGCGAGAACCGTGTTAGCGGATTGGTTTCATCAGGAGATCGAATTATGAGAAAAGTTAGAATTTCTATAACTTTACTATACTTTTAATTTAAATCAACTTAGCCATATGTCATCCAAAAAAATTGACTTATCCGAAGATTGGGTAGTCGTCATTTTAGGTCTTGGGCTTATATTTTTAGCCCTATCAGGAATTATTATACCAAAACCAACATTCAGCTGGGAAAATGTGGGGCAGCTGAATACAAAGGTGTTTGCCATAGAAAACCTGCGAGCTATCGCTTTACAGTTTATTACGGTATACGGTGTCGCTATTTTGGGTGCAATTTTGCTCAAGAAGAACTTAAAATCATTATTGATTGTTTTTCCGGTCGTATTTTTCCTCACCCTATTCGCGTTGATTGCCGCAGGAAATTCTCTTGTTAAGGAATATAACCTGGAAGCCGTCATTTTCAGTTTAGGAATAGGGCTCTTTATCAGCAACTGCTTTAAACTGCCCCAATGGTTCAGAGATACGCTGAGTACCGAACTATATGTTAAAATAGGTTTGGTCTTGTTGGGTACAAGCATCATCTTTCGGTCGATTCTAACAGCTGGATCATTGGGACTTATTCAAGCGTTGATTGTGGTTATTTCGGTCTGGTATTTTGCCTTTTGGATATGTAAGAAACTGAAGATCGATAAAGAAATGTCCCTGATGCTGTCGAGTGCGGTGTCCATCTGTGGTGTTTCTGCTGCCATCGCTACTTCAGGGGCTATTGAGGGGGATAGTAAAAAGCTATCCTATGTGGTCTCCTTAGTGTTAATCACGGCGGTGCCGATGATGATCTTTATGCCTTACATCGCCAATATGTTAGGTTTGTCACAGGAAGTTACCGGTGCCTGGTTGGGTGGGTCCATCGATACCACAGGGGCAGTCGTTGCTTCTGGCTCCCTTGTGGGAGATGCTGCATTGGAAATCAGTACCATTGTCAAGTTCTCCCAGAATGTTATGCTAGGAATAGCAGCCTTTTTTATTAGTATCTATTGGACGTATACAAAATCTGCAGACGATAAAATAAAAGAGCAAAAGCCGACATTAGGCATTATCTGGGATCGGTTTCCAAAATTCGTTATCGGTTTCGTCTTTGCCTCTTTGTTGTTTTCTTTTGTGATTTCTCCAGAGACCGTTGATGTTGTAAAAGGGAGTCTGAAAAGTTTGCAAGGACTTTGGTTTGCCTTAGCATTTACCTCCATAGGGCTCGAAACCAATTTTAAGGACTTATTCAGCCACAATAACAAAAAACCGCTGTATGCATTTCTGATTGCGCAGTCATTTAATATTATTGTGACCTTGATTGTAGCGATGATACTATTTGGCTAACAACAGAAACAAAGAAGAAAAACTCCGGAAACTGTATGGAAATTGCTACCTTTCATCATCTTATTGTTGAAGGTTAATTGTACATGAACGAAAAGGAGCTATTGTCGTATTATAAGCGCACAGGTGATCTGGAAACCTTGGGCGAGCTATATGCTCCTTATATGTCGTTACTATATGGTGTATGCTTAAAGTACCTGCGGGATCCCGAGCGAAGTCAGGACGCGGTCATGCAGATCTTTGAGGAATTGATTGCCAAGTTGCGGAGCCATGAAGTAGCCAACCTAAAGAGTTGGCTTTATGTTTATGCCCGGAACTATTGTTTGATGCAGCTCCGCAAGGATAAGCGCTCCAGCTTCGTTGATATCGAAGAGAACCTGTATGAAAGTGAACAGCAATTGCGTCAGGATGAGGACGACAAATGGGACGAACGGGATTTTAAAAAACTGGAAGACTGTATGCAAGGGTTGAATGCGGAGCAAGAGCGATGCGTACGATTGTTTTATCTGGAGCAGCTATGTTATAAAGATATTGCCGACACAACGGGATATGCGCTCAACAAAGTGAAGAGTGCTATTCAAAACGGTAAACGCAATCTGAAAATATGTATGGAGAATAAGCAAAATGGAAAATAATTATCAATTGTCACGTATTCACAACTATGTCAATGGTTTGATGAGCAAGGAGGATATGTATACCTTGGAAAGGGAGGCATTGGATGATCCTTTTTTGCAGGATGCTATTGACGGATATGCATTACAGCAGGGGGTAGATGCTGGGCGCCTTAGCCTGCTCCAAAAGCGCTTGGCCGCCCGTATTAATAGCCAAGCCTCAGCGAAAAACAAGCGCTTCTACAGCTGGCAACGCTTAGCTATAGGAATGGCAGCTGCGGTCATGTTTGTAACGGTATGTACCTTATTGCTGATTCGGTATTTGCCCCAGCAGACGGCGGGTTTAACAGAAGTTGAAATTATGCAGGATCATGTATATGCTGTAACATTAACGCCTGACGAGAGCTACAACGGCAAACCTGTAGGCGGATGGCAACAATTGGAAGCATATCTTTCCGAAAATTACGCGGGAGAGCAGGATTTAAGGGTAGCTGCTGTCGTGTTGGCAATTGATAAGACCGGAAAAGTCGTCGATATAGTCATAAAAGATAAAGATTTGGCCGATACGGACGAATTGTTGAAACTCTTGGAGAATGGACCTAAATGGAATGGTAGCGCAGCGTCATTCCATTTAGATATCCATCGTTTATCTATTCAATAGGTGATTTTTCTATTCTTCCCAGCGGATTTTATCTTCAAGGGGCGAACGGGCAGGTGTACGTGGTTCACTGTTATGGTGCCCAAGATAGAAAAGACCGATACACTTCTGGCTGTCTTCTAATTTCAGGAAGTCACCTAAATGCTGAATAAGTCCCGGTGTAGACCAGTAACCTCCTATTCCTAACGAGTGTGCGGCCAACCAGAGGTTTTCGACTGCACAAGAGGTTGCTGCCAATTCTTCCCATTCGGGGACATCGCCAGTATAATTAACCACGATAGCGATGGCCACATTCGACATCGTAGCTTTTTTAGCCATATTTTGCTCCGCCATTTCACTGTATTTCTCCGCAGGTGTACTGTTTTTATAGATGCGGGCGAGTTCCGACCCCAATCTTTCCAGACCGCCTTTTCGAAAGATCACAAATCGCCAAGGTTGTGTACGCTTATGTGTAGGCGCAGCATTGGCGGCTTCTAAAATGGTTTGTATATCCTCCTTGGATACCTCTTCTTGGGTGAAGCTGTTTTGCATAACAGCACGTCGACCCTGGATAGCTTTTAATACTTCGTTTGATTTATGCATAGTTTTTTAGTTTCGCTTTAGTCTGTGATCTTCAGTTATTTCACGCCCGCTCTTCCCAGATACAGGCAATATGTAATATAGTCTCCACGGCCCTTTCCATATCCTGTCGGCTTACCCATTCCATCTTTCCATGAAAAGCATGACCTCCCGCAAAGACATTTGGACAGGGCAATCCCATGAAGGATAATCTGGAGCCATCTGTTCCCCCGCGTATACTTCTTCGTTCGGACGTCAGTCCTGTGCGTTCGATAGCTTCCAAACCGACCGACATCACCTCGGGGTATTGGTCGAGCACTTCTTTCATATTACGGTATTGTTCGTGGATATCCAAGACGTATGTACACCCCGGAAAATCCCCGATTGTCCTTTTGATGATCTGCTCCAGTTCATTGGCATAGCGGGCCAGGTTTTTGGTGTCATGATCCCGGATGATAAATTCGAGGATCGCCTGCTCTACCCCTCCCGATAGGTGAGTGGGATGTATAAAGCCTTCTTTACCGGATGTGCTCTCGGGCGACAGCCTATCTTTAGGTAAAGAATCGATAATCTTTGCAGCAATTTTTAGGGCATTTTGCATCTTATTTTTTGCAAATCCCGGATGGACGGAGACACCAAGAATGGTTACCTTAGCACCGTCCGCAGAGAAAGTCTCATCTTCTATGGTACCGGCTTTTTCACCGTCTATGGTATATCCGAAATCCGCACCTAACTTTTGCAGATCGACGTAGTCTACACCCCGCCCGATCTCTTCATCGGGAGTGAAAAGAATTTTGATGGTACCGTGCTTGATCTGTGGATGGCTTGTCCATATCCGGGCAGCTTCCATGATTGCCGCTACGCCGGCTTTATCGTCCGCCCCTAAAAGAGTTGTTCCCGAAGCGGTGATGATATCATGTCCAAGCTGATTGGCCAAATCGGGATGTTCCGCATATCGGATCACCACTGCTGGGTCGTCGGGTAATACAATATCCTGACCTTGATAATTCGTATGCACAATCGGCTTGACAGCTGTTCCCGAACAATCGGGAGACGTGTCGACATGTGAACAAAAACAGATCACTGGCACTTGTTTAGTCGTATTGGAAGGTATCGTCGCATAGACATACCCATGCTCATCCAAATGTACGTCTTTTATCCCCATCGCTAAAAGCTCTTCCACAAGCAGTTTGCTGAGGTTCTTTTGTTTGGCCGTCGATGGGAAGGTCGTGGAGTAGGGATCGGACTGCGTGTCGATCTGCACATAGCGCATGAAATGTGCGGCCACTTGGTAATCTGTAATTGTAGGGATGATTTCTGGAGTATGCATGCTATTCGCTCAAAGCTACAAAAGTATAAAGATAAAATGGATAACGGCGTGTCATTTTTTGTATATTGCGCGGCATAATTATGAACTAAATACCGATAAATAATAATACCGATGAGATACTCTTTATGTTTAGCGTGGATGCTCCTTTACTTTATTGGAGGAAGTACAAAAGCGCAGACGACGATTCCCAGTCCTAAGCTTCATTTCGGATTTCATATAGGCGATGATTACCATCTTACCAATTATACGCAGACCGAAGCGTACTTTCAACAGCTTGCTGATCTATCGGATCGGGTTCTACTTCAAAACTTGGGTCAGACCGAAGAAGGGCGAAATCAGTATATGCTCGTGGTCAGTTCGCCACAAAACCTAAAAAATGTACAGCGGTATCAAACTATTTCCAAAGACCTGGCATTGGCAAAAATGTCCGATTCATTGGCAAGGCAATTTGCAAAGGAGGGTAAAGCCGTCGTATGGATCGATGGGGGCTTACATGCTACAGAAACGGTGGCCACCCATCAGCTGATCGAGACGCTATACCAGATGGTCAGCCGGAAAGACGACGAGGTCACAAAAATATTGGATAACGTGATTATCCTTTTTGTTCATGCAAACCCCGACGGGCATGAGCTGGTCGGCAATTGGTATATGCGGGAGAAAGAACCGAGTCGGAGAAAAATGGAAAAGTTACCTGTCTTGTACCAGAAATATGTAGGCCACGATAATAACCGTGACTTTTTCATGTTCAATATGGCCGAATCGCGTAATATGGCGAAGCCTTTGTTCGTAGATTGGATCCCGCAGATCGTCTATAATCATCATCAAAGTGCGCCAGCAGGAACAGTTGTGGTTGGTCCACCCTATCGGGATCCCTTTAATTACGTATATGATCCCATTCTTGTGACCAGCTTGGATGCCATAGGCGCGGCGATGCACACCCGTTTGAATGTGGAAGATAAACCCGGTTATGGGCAGCGTGGCGCTTCCCAATTTTCCACGTGGTGGAATGGTGGCCTCCGCACTTCGGTTTATTTTCACAACATGATCGGTATCCTGACCGAAATTATTGGTGGACCTAACCCGAGCAGTACACCCTTGATATACAACCGGATATTGCCTAATGGTGATTCGCCTAATCCAATACATCCGCAGACCTGGAATTTTAAGAAATCGATCGATTATTCGGTATCCCTCAATATGGCTGTACTGCATTACGCGGCTAATAATAAGGAAGATCTGCTTTACAACATCTATAAAATGGGACGAAATTCTATCAAGCGAGGAATGGAACCGTCTCTGTCCATCAACCCGAGTCAGATTCAGTATTTAAAAGAGGTTTCTAACCTGAATACCACTAAAAAAGTGCCCGTCAAATGGTTTGATGTGCTGAAAGAAGACAAAAGCCGCCGAGATCCCGTGGCCTATGTTATCCCTTCGGATCAGCCGGATTTCGGTACGGCTATTAAATTTATCAACAGATTGATTTTGGCGGGTATACAGGTCGAGCGAACAGATAAGCCCTTTGGGCTGAAAGGAGAAAATTATCCCGCGGGAAGTTATGTCGTACGTTTGGCCCAAGCTTTCCGTCCTCATATATTGGATATGTTTGAGCCGCAGAACCATCCGGATGATTTTGAATATCAAGGTGGACCTCCTATCCCGCCGTATGATGCAGCTGGGTGGACATTGGCGTATACTATGGGTGTCAAATTCGACAGGATCCAAACGCCTGTTGCGGAAAATATGTTTGTCCGTCTGGAAAGAGGGAAGCTTATTCCATTTGATTCAAAATATGCTGTTGAAGGCAAGTATTTGAAGTTGAGTACGGCCGCTAACGACAATTTTAAACTCCTGAATAATGTGCTCCGGTCGAAAGGTACGGCGTACACCGATACGAACGGTGATTTTTATATTGAAAACAATGCGGTCAACCAAAGTCTGCTGAAAGAGTTGCATACGACGGTCGCTTATAGCGTCGAGCCTGTGACTCGTTTACCTCAAGATACCACACCTGCACGCCCGCTTCGTATCGCACTTTGGGATACGTATGGAGGTTCCATGAAGTCGGGGTGGATGCGCTGGCTCTTGGAAGATTTCGACTATGACTTTGACGTGATCTATAATCCGGATATCGACCGGGGAGCATTGCGGGATAAATACGATGTTATCATCTTTCCAGGAGGAGGGATAACATCAACGTTAAAGAAGAGATCAGCGGACGGTCAAGGTAGCCCTACTATCCCTGAGAAATACCGAGACAGAGTAGGGCGCTTTTCTTCCGATTATTCCTTGCCGGCAATCCGACAGTTCGTAGATGACGGTGGTAAACTTATCCTCATAGGCAGCAGCAGTTATTTGGCCAAGCATTTGGGTATTCCTCAGGAAAATGCGCTGACGAAGGTAGTCGACGGCAAGCGTCTTGCGTTGTCTAAGCAGGAATTTTATATTCCGGGTAGTGTGATGACAGTAAGCGTGTCAACGGATGATAAGGCAACAAGCGGTCTGGAGGATAGGGTCGACGTATATTTTGGCAATAGCCCTGTTTTTACCTGGGGTAAGGGGGCTGCGAAATATAACCTGAAGGCACTGCTCTTTTTTGACAGCCCTGACGCGTTGAAAAGCGGCTGGGCGCTAGGGCAGCAGCATTTAGCGAATACCGTAGCAGCCTATCGCGCAGATTTAGGAAAGGGAAAAGTTTTTGTATTTGGACCCGAAGTCACTTTCCGCGCTCAAACACACAGCACATTTAAGTTGATTTTCAATCAACTGTATTGATAGAAATGATGTGGTGGACTATTTTTGCTGGTCCACCCATCCGAAAACTTTATCTAAGATACCCGAACTGCGGGCGTTTCCGATGTTTTGTCTGATCTTAAGTTCTTCCTGAGCTACTTTTACAAACAGTCCGTCGATTGCTTTCTGTGTGACATAAGCATTCAGGTCTGTCTGTATTTTCTGGTTGGACAGCGGCAGATTGTTGTAAGCTGTTGTCAGCTGTGTCCAATACGTCGAGACATTATTCTTTCCTAATGCAGACTCCACGATCGGATTAAATTTAGCGGTTAGCGTGGCTGAAGTCGTTCTTTTAAAGAAGGACGTTGCTGCATCTTGCTGGCTTCCCAATAAAATGTTAAATGCGTCAGTAACCGTCATCTGGGATAAAGCGTTGACAAAGACAGGTGCTGCTTCCTTTACAGCCGATTCTGCAGCTTTATTGAGGCTGGTGATGAAATTATCAACCAACGAACCCATACCGATCGAACGGAGTGTTTTCTCGACCTGTTGGGCTTCTTGTGGCATAAGTATCTTGACCACGGCATCGCCTAAAAAACCGTTTTGTGCAGATAAAGTGTTAATACTGTTGTTAAGTCCTTTGCTCAGTGCTTGTTTAATGCCGGTGGCAGCTTCAGTTTGCGTAATCGTGCCCGAACTTCCAGTTGTTTTGGTTCCGGTCGAGGTGCCGCGGGTTGTTTGTGGCATATTTGTAGCAACTTGACTCAGGGTGTCACAGCTTATGAAAAAAGGTGCCATGAAGGTGGCGATGGCAAGGAGGTATAACGTTCTCATCGTCGTTTTAAAGTTTCTTTTGGCGCAAAAATACGTTAAAAAGCTTAAAGTATTACCATTGGATTACGCTCATTACGGGAAAATGATCCGACGGATATTTACCACGATACGTGTCGGTAAGGATGCCGTACTTTTTGACCGTAAAAGCCGAACTCACGAAAATGTAGTCAATACGTTGTTGCGGTCTGATACTCCGGCCCCATCCGTTAAACGTAGAATTTGGTTCGTAGACAAGGGGTGCCAGTGTATACGTGTCTTTGACTATCCCGCTGTTGGCCAAGGAAAGATAGGCTTGGCTTTTTTCGTCAGCATTGAAATCCCCCGTAAGGATAATCGGTAAGCCTGCTGCAAGTGTGTGCGCTTTGGATAAAAGCAGTTTTGCACTTTCTTCTCGGGCAATCTTCCCTTTATGATCAAAATGTGTGTTCATGAAGATAAAGGAGCGTCCGTTTTTACGATCTTTGAATACACCCCAGGTACAGATTCGTGGAAGTGCCGCATCCCATCCCTTATTGGGCGTTTCGGTATTTTTATCCGATAGCCAGAATGTACCCGCCCGCAGAAGTTCAAACCGGGACGGGTTATAAAATATAGCGGAGTGTTCTCCTCTCTTTTTGCCATCATCTCTGCCCACCCCGATATGTTTATAATGAGGAAGCAAAGCATGCATATCTTCCATTTGACTATCAAAAGCCTCTTGTATACCAAAAATATCAAATTCATGGAACTTGATGACTTGGCACAGCGCATATTTACGGTCGTCCCACATATTTCCCGTATCGCTTTTTGTTTGCAGTCGGATATTGTAGGTCGCCACATGTAAGTCTTGCGCGTGTACAAGGAATGTGAGGGCACTCAGAAAAATGACCAACGTAAGATTTTTCATGTTATTTTTTTAAGATTTGCTTGAGCAGTTCAGGTTGGTCTGTCGTGATGTAATCCACACCCTGCTGTATAAAGTATTGCATATCTTCTTCCGTGTTGACAGTCCAAACGTTTGTCTTTATACCCAATTTCTTGGCTTGCTCTACATATTGTGTGTTTTTTTTCAATACCCCTGCGTTATAATCCAGACCATAGATGCGGTCTTGTTTTAGCTGCTCAGGCGTTTTATCTCCATTGAGATATTGTATTTTTACCTTTGCGTCCAGCTCACGTAATTTTAAACAGGCAGGATAACTAAAAGCGATGAAGACAATTTCTTTCTCTGCCTTCAGTTTTTTTACCAGCTTATAGCACATTTCTGTAGCTTCCAATGTACGGTCGACCCCGAGCTTATTCGATTTTATTTCAAAAATGAGCCTCGTGTTTTTTTGCTTAAGGCCCTCCCGAAGATAAGCTTCCGCAGTTGGAATTTTTTCACCATTGGGATGTGTTTTTGTCAACAGCTCTTCATAAGTGGCTGTCGCGATGTCAATACCGTAAAAATCCTGGTCGTGGCAAACCACAAGGGTATTATCCTTAGTGAGGTGGACATCAAATTCGCTTCCCCATACACCCTGTTCGATAGCCTTCTGTAAGGAGGCGATAGAGTTTTGAGGAGCTTGTGTGTTTTTCCATGCGCCGCGGTGCGCAATAATTTTCGGTGCCTGGGCGCAAGCTCCCAATGTGGCACACATAAGGATCATTGTTGTTATGGAATATAGCTTCATCTGTTTATGATTTTTAATCTTTGATATAGATAATATTGGCCACCGGTCTTTCTCCCTGATGATCGAAAGTCTTGTTGTCCGAAGGATAATTTACAATACCATCGTCAGGTTGGCCTTTTATGTATAAAGTCGTGCTACCGCCTCCGTCGAGATTCATCGCTTTATCACAATCGTACCATGCCAAAAGTTGGCTAAGCTCATGTAAACTCAATCCGTGCGATTTCTTATTGCGTCCATCTACTGTCAACAAGATAAGAGTATGGTCTTTCAAAGCGATTGCTGTACGTGGATGCTTGTTACGGTTAAATTTGTCGTTCTTGATATTTATCCGAAGGCCATCATCCAGTAACAACGGGCCTGAAAGCAATACATTGTCTAATGCGGTCTCCCGGAGACTATCTTTCGTCTGCGGAATGATTTGAATAGTTCGCTTATCAAATGCCAAATAGGCGTTAGCTCGAGGATGCTTGTTACTGCTGACATTGACAACAGTGCCGTTGATTTTAATGAAATCATGCGCACCGCCGATCTTTGTATTAAAAAAACCGCCATTGGAGGCGACGATAGCATTCTTTTCCTGTGCAAAAGATGAGCTAAGTTTTGTGCCTATGGACAGTCCGGCCAACCGTAGGTTTTTGAGGTGTCGCCTGAGGTCTATTTCAATAAGATTAATCTCCTGTTCTCCCCCGAAAAGATGTTGAAAATGGGTCTGTTTCCAGACAATTCCCTTTTTGACGTGCTGCTCCTGCCATACCTGCTTGCAGAAAGTTATGGAATCGACATGCTGCGCCTTTACGGAGAAAGCAATGAACAGGCTAAATAAAGAAAGAAAAAGACTTTTCAAGATTGGATGTTTGATTGTCCAACCGAAGTTAACGAAGAAATATTAAAAAAAATGCCGTTGTTTGTAAAAACCTTTATACAGAAATAAATTATGCTTTAATCTCTGGAGCCCTCGTACAGCTCATACTGCAATAACCGACAGTCAAGCTTTCCATTGAAAAATTCAAAACGTCGGGAAGCTTTGAGTCCTATTTTTTTTGCCAGTTCCGGATTACCTGTGAATACATATCCACGGTAACCCTTGCAGGACTTTTTCATAAAATCACCGATCCGGCTGTAGGTAAGTTCCAGTTTTGTGTGTACCCCTAATCGTTCTCCGTATTCTGGATTGAACATAATGACACCGGCTTCCTCCGGTATGGTCGTTTCGGCAAAGTCACACACTTCAAACTGAATAAGGTGTTCCACACCGGCGGTACGGGCATTCGCTTGGGCAATGGCGATCGCTTCGGGGGCGATATCTGAGGCGATGATAACGGGCAGGTTGTTCTTTTGCGTGATTTCCTTGAGTCGCCGCCGTTCCTCGAAAAACACTTCCTCATCGTATCCGATAAAGTGCATGAAAGAATAATTCATTCGTTGCAACCCCGGCATCCTGTGTTGTGCCATTAACGCTGCTTCGATGGCTAGTGTTCCCGACCCACACATCGGATTCACAAAAGGTTCTTTACTGTTCCATTTTGTGGCCAGTAGTGTGGATGTGGCCAAGGCCTCCAACATCGGGGCTTTCCCCGGGTGTTTCCTATAACCATGCTTCGCTAAAGTCTCACCCGTAGTATCCAGAAAAATCTCCGCCCGCTCATCAATCCAGTGTAGGTGTATGACCGCTTTGGAGAGGTCTGGTCCAGAGTCCGGGCGTACACCTTTTTTATCTTTAATCCGATCTACGATGGCATCTTTTACTTTGACATTCGCAAAAAGGGGTGTTGTTATGGTCTCATTGTGAACATTGGACGTTACCGAAAAGTAGCCATCAAAAGGGATAACCTCTTCCCAAGGGATTTGGATTAGCGCTTGGTACAGCTGCGTCGCATCTTTTGCCGGAAAGGAAGCGATTTCATATAAAACCTGGCTGGCCACACGCAGGTTTAAATTCAACCGAATACAGTCATTTATCGAAGTTAAGACCTCGACACCCGTGTTGAAAACACGTTTAGGCTCGAAGCCCAGTGCCCGGATTTCTTGGTCAAGATACGGTGACAATCTTCTGTTGCACGTCACGATGGTTTTACGGGGGGTGTTGAAAACTTCCTTCATATTTCTACAAAGTTAGGTAATCTAAAACGCAAAAAATGTGTATTTTTATCCTTTAATAAAATTTTGACTATGGAAATTAGAGGAAAAGTACATGAGATAGGTGCGGTCCAACAAGTTACCGATACTTTTAAAAAAAGAGACTTAATCGTTGCATATGCCGAGAATCCCCAGTTTGTGGAGTACATCCGCTTTGAAGCAACCCAGGATAGAGTGAATATTTTTGACAACCTAACTATAGGTGAAGATATTGAAGTTTCGTTCAACCTTCGTGGACGTCCCTGGACGAACAAAGAAGGAGTGACGACATACTTTAACTCCCTTGTTGCATGGCGGGTGACAAAATTGGCCAATACGGCGGCGGCAGCCCCTGCTCCGGGTTATGCCGATATGCCTGCGCCTGTAGATATCACCTCATCAGGTGCAGATGACGACGATCTGCCGTTTTAAGTTTTAGTATCCATCTGAAGGAAGAGGGTATCTCTGAATTTGTCTTTCGGCAAACATGGAGATACCCTCTTCTCATGAAAGTTTTGTCCTACACTTCCACAAAAAATAGCTAAATTGCACCATGGGTTGGGCAACAAAAAAAAGCAGGCGCTGGGAGCTAAGCAAATTGGGATGGACTTTCGCTTCCATTCTGCTTTTTATCCCTCATATTCACCCTTTTGTCATGATGTCTCAGGCGACCAAGAGTAAGGTCAGGGCCTGGTATGCGCTGGCGTGGGTGCTGTTATTGGGTGAAATCGGATTGATGTATGCCTTCTACATTTTTTGGGGAGCCTTATCCCAAGGTATGTTGTTGACCATAGGTGGATTTCTGACCTCTTATATTGTGGGAAATGGATTGCTGTTGCGGCAGGCCAAGTCCTATCTACAACGGCTGGAATTGGCCGAGGTGCGCCCGCTGACCTGGATAGACAGCGTCGGGAAACAACGTCAGCTGGAGTTAGCACAGCGAGCCATGGAAACACCCCAGACCTTCATCTCGAAATTGCTGTATTATAAAAAGGAAATCAATAATAAAAGTATACAGAACCATGTCGATAGTATTGTACGGCTGTTTCAACTGTTGGAAAAGAAAGATACACAGGAGGCAGAACGTTTTTTAGTCCGGCATGGCACAGTGGTGAATATCTTGCGGGAGTATGATGCGCTGGAGAATACACGACTGCACAATACCGTGACGATGGAATCCAGAAAGAAATTGGAAGGAGTGATCGCCCAGGCTGCGTCGGCTATCGAAATGGACGTGACGAATTTGATAAAATCCCGGTTATTGGATGTATCGGCAGAGTCGGAGGTGTATATCCAAACCCTTAAGAATAGAAACCTATTAAAAGACGAATAAAAAACGATATTTATGGCAACAATAGATTTGACGACATACGATGACGGAAATCAGGACAAAGGCAAGGATATTCAGGTAAATTTCTCCGAGGAAGATAAAGCCCTTATCCAACAGTATAAGGATAAGATCAACCTGACCTCGACGGCTGACATTATTCAGTATGGTGTGGCCAGTCAAACCAAGGTCAGCAACTTTTCGAACGAAATTTTAAAACAGGTGCGCACAAAAGATATGGGCGGTGCGGAAGACGTGCTGCTAAATCTGCGTGGTGACCTCAAGTCGTTTGATGAAAATTTGAATAAAAAGCCTCTTATCCCGTTCTTTGATTCGCTAAAAAAGAAAATTCGGCGCATGCGTACGGAATATGCGTCGGTTGAGAAGAATATCCATCAGATCGAACTAAAGCTTGAGGGTCATTATAAGAACCTGATGAAAGACGTTAATATCTTTGACAAGCTTTTTGTGGAAAATCAAAACTATTTCAAAGAGCTTTCGCTGCATATTGCTGCCGGTGAGGAAAAACTGCAGGAGGTGCACAACACGGTGCTGCCGCAGTTGAAGCAGGAAGCGGAAGAAACTGGTGATCAGCACAAAATACAAGCGTATAAGGATATGGAGCAGCATGTGGTGCGTTTTGAGCGTAAAATACATGATCTGAAATTGACCCGTATGGTCGTTCTGCAGACGGCGCCACAGATACGCATGATCCAAAGCAATAGCAGCTCGCTGATGGAAAAGATTCAATCCAGTATCGTGAACACCTTACCACTTTGGAAAAATCAGATGGTTTTAACCTTGGGCATCGCACATTCCCAACGGGCCTTGGAAGCCCAAAAGGCAGTGACGGATGCGACTAATGAGTTGCTGCGTAAGAATTCCGAGATGCTGAAGGAGTCGACCATTAATGTGGCCCGCGAAACAGAACGCGGGATTGTGGATATAGAAACTATCAAGAAAGCCAATGCGGATATCATCCATACCATAGAGCAGGTGTTACAAATCCAACGCGATGGTCGTGAAAAACGTAAAGTGGTGGAACAGGAGTTGTTGCAAACCGAACAAGAGCTCAAACAAAACCTTTTAAAATCTTCCGATGATACGAAGTTGATCAAATAATTGCGTTTCTTCTGTTTTTATTCTCTCTTCCCCTGTTGAGGGCTTTACTTCGTGTTAAATGTTTCAAAAACCTATGAAGTAACTTTCAGAAATTAAAAATAAAATATGCATTTTTGTTGATATTTTGATAATAGCATAAAAACTGAGGTTTAAATAAGAGGTTAATAAAATGGTAAAAGCCCTCCGGGCGGAGGACTTTTACGCTAACCAATTATAAACCTATGTTATTTGAGGAGTAACATACACTTTTGTTTGAGATATTTTATGTTTTCGTCATGTTTTATCTCTTTTGTTGATACAAATTTATGTTATTCATCAAAAAAGTGCAAATATTTTATCCAAAAATTGTTATTTTTATAAAAATTTCAAATAAAAGCATAAGAAAATAAAGAAATATCCGTTTTTTATGGAAAAAAGTTATTCAAATTACGATTTAGACAACCTTGATGTTCAGATTTTGTCCATTTTAATGGAAAATGCATCAACTCCTTATACCGAAATAGCAAAAAAACTTATTGTTTCTGGCGGAACTATTCATGTTCGCATGAAAAAAATGGAAGAATTGGGTATAATACACGGTTCAAACCTAATTATTAATCCACAGCGAGTCGGATTTGATATTACCGCTTTCCTTGGTATATATTTAGAGAAGGGCTCACAGTATGCAGATGCCGTGGAGCAGCTTAGACAGGTGAAGGAGGTTGTAGAGTTGCATTATTGCACGGGTCAATACAGTATGTTTGCCAAAATTATCTGTAGAGATACCGCTCACCTTCGTAAGGTGTTGAATGAAGATATACAGGGCCTTAAAGGGATCCAACGTACGGAAACTATTATTTCTCTGGAAGAAAGTATCAAGCGGCAGATTACGTTGTAAAAAACACAACGCGGTTTGGTGCGAATTCCTATAGGCTTTCTTTTTTTTCGTAACTTCGCAGGGTATGTCTGATATCATTCAATTACTACCAGATGCCGTCGCGAATCAGATTGCTGCGGGAGAAGTTGTGCAACGACCGTCTTCTGCTGTTAAAGAGCTTATGGAAAATGCGATAGATGCCGGTGCAGATCGTATTCAGCTTATCGTTCGCAATGCGGGCAAATCACTTATTCAGGTTATCGACAATGGACATGGGATGAGTATCACCGATGCGCGCCTATGTTTCGAAAGACATGCAACCAGTAAAATCCGTAAGGCTGAAGATCTGTTTGCTATACGGACAATGGGATTTAGGGGTGAGGCCATGGCTTCCATAGCGGCTATTGCACATGTAGAGCTCAAAACCCGCCGCCCGGAGGATGAACTGGGTACGGTCATACAGATCGAAGGTTCGCGTGTGGTCGATCAGTCGCCCGAAGCAGTTCCGGTAGGAACCTGTATAGCTGTCAAAAATTTATTTTATAATGTACCCGCCCGACGCAATTTTCTAAAAAGCAATGCCGTCGAAATGCGCCATATTATCGATGAATTTCAACGTATGGCGTTGGCACATCCCGATTTATTTTTTAGCTTACATAATGAAGGAAATGAGCTTTTCCATCTCGTGCCGGGCGCGTTAAAACAGCGGATTATCCATCTCTTTGGAAATAATTACAACCAAAAGCTGGTGCCGGTGGAGGAGGAGACCACCATTCTCACGGTCAACGGATTTGTGGGTAAACCGGAATTTGCGAAGAAGACACGGGGCGAACAGTTTTTCTTTGTCAACAAACGCTTTGTAAAAGACCCCTATCTTCATCATGCTATCATGAATGCGTATGAAGATATCCTTCCTGCGGACACCTATCCGTTGTATGTACTGTTTATCGAAATAGACCCGAGTAAGATTGATATTAATGTACATCCCACAAAGACGGAGATTAAGTACGAAGATGAACGGGCTATATATGCTATCTTACGGTCTGCGGTAAAGCGGTCATTAGGACGTTATAATATTGCTCCTTCTTTGGATTTTGATCAGGAGACGAGTTTCGGTAATTTCATTACACCCAAGCCTTTGGACGAGATACAGGTACCCACGATAACTTTTAATCCGAACTTTAATCCTTTTGATACGGATGAAGTGTCTTCGGGCTCGCCGGGCGTATCACGAGCCGGGCAATATAGTTCGACGTTGGAACGGAAGGCCGATATTCCTAAAAATTGGGATACGCTCTATCAGATCACGGAGCAGGAACAGGTGGAGCAACTGCATCTCACTCCGAAGGGGAATGAAGAGGATCAGTTTGGGGAGTTTGCCGAGAGCAGGAAACAGTTCTTTCAAATACATAACCGATATATTGTATCGCAGATCCATTCTGGGTTTATCCTGATCGATCAACAGGCAGCACATGAGCGAATACTGTTTGAGCAATATGTAGATCAGTTGGATCGGCATAAGGGAACGAGCCAGCAGAGTTTATTTCCCGTAACGGTGGATCTGAATGCGGCTGATTTTGCGCTGATGTCTGAGTTGCTTCCGGACCTGCAGACTTTAGGCTTTCAGCTCCGGCCTTTTGGAAAAACAACCTATATCATCGATGGTATTCCGGCAGATCTGGGGAATAATGTAAACGAAACTGCCGTTATCGAAAAGCTATTGGAAGATGTCAAAAATAATAAATCGGAACTGAAGATCAGTAAGCGCGAAAACCTGGCCAAAAGTCTGGCCCGAAGTGCGGCATTAAAGGCGGGGACGGCCTTGGGCAATGACGAGATGGCAGAAATTATCGACAAACTGTTTGCCTGTCAGAGCCCGAATACGTCTATACATGGTAAGCCTACGCTTGTGACCTTTACGTTGCAGGAGCTCTTGGAAAAATTTAATAAGCTATAACTTGATTTGTAAAACAGATGAATAATATGTTGTCTAATTTATCACCCGTCGTCAAAAATCTCCTCATCCTGAATGTCATCTGCTTTATCGGATCCATGATATTTGAGCCTGCTACCCGTTTTTTTGGTGTTTACTATCCGGATTCGCCATTTTTTAAACCTTGGCAGCCCATTACCTATATGTTTATGCACGGGGGAATAAGCCATATTTTCTTTAATATGTTTGCGCTGGTGATGTTTGGTTCCATTATCGAACAGATGTTTGGCTCCAAGCGTTTCCTGAATTATTATCTTATATGTGGTTTGGGGGCTTTGGCGCTCCAATATGGAGTGCAGGCTTTCGAAGTACAGCATATTGCGGGGACTTTCCGGGCAAGCTCATATATGGAGTTTAATCTGGTGCAAAATAGAATGTCTACACAGCTGAATATTTCGCAAAGTGATTTTGATACGTTGGCCTCGATCTATACGACGCCCATGGTAGGTGCTTCGGGTGCGATTTTTGGATTATTGTTGGCTTTTGCCTACCTTTTTCCAAACATGCCCTTATATTTTATGTTTATTCCTGTACCGATCAAGGCGAAATACTTCGTTGGGGCATACATATTGATTGAGATTTATCTGGGCTTTAACAACTCCGGATCATCGATAGCCCATTTGGCCCACGTAGGTGGGGCCTTGTTTGGCTTTATTCTGATTAAGGCCTGGCGGATAAAAAGAGGGTATTATTAAGACAAAGCAGTTATGAGGGAAAATGTCGTCAAATCATTTTTGCGGGATACGTACCAAACATCCTCTCCGATTCCTTTTATCATAACTGGTCAGGTCGTCCTATTCGTGCTGATCCATCTTTTTGAGCTGATTGCCTTTGCAGAAATAACCGATAAAAATTTATTTTCTTTCTTTTTTGGACAACTGAGTCTACCGGGCTCGTTTGTGACGTTTGTCCAGCAACCTTGGTCTATTCTGACACATCCGTTTATCTACGCCGGTATTTTTGATATTTTATTTGACTGCCTCTGGCTGTACTGGATCGGTAATATGTTTTTGAATTTTCTGAACCGTCGTCAGTTTTGGTTTGTGTTCGGTGGCGGGCTGTTGGGGGGCGCCATATTTTATCTACTCATGGGACAACTGGGCACGCTGAGCAGTGGTGCCTATTGGAATACGACTGCATTTGGACTGGCGGCATTGATTAGCGGGATCGCTATCCTCGTACCTACTCTGGAGGTCAGGCTTTTTATCTTCGGCAACGTAAAGTTTCGAACAATCGCCCTTGTCTACCTTGCTTTAGAGCTGCTGTTTACCGGGCTCCAAAATACACAAGCTATCGTACCTTATATGGCGATGATTATATTCGGTGTGGTCTTCATGCATCAACTCAAAAACGGCAAGGACTGGAGCATGATCTTACAGGTGAAAAAACGCAGGAAGCTCCAGGTAATCCATAAAAAGGAAGAGCAGGGGAGTACATTCCGTAGAAAGCACCCTTATGATTTACCGAATCAGGAGGAGATAGACCAGATATTGGATAAAATTTCTCAAAGTGGTTATGATAATCTAACATCACGGGAGAAGGAGATACTTTTTAGGGCGAGTAAGCAAGAGGAGTAATGGCAGAGCGATTCGATAGACATAAACTTGGCTATTTTAGTAAGGCGGTGATGTTCGCCAATATAGGAGCGGTAGTGGTCTTATTGCTAAGCTATTGCGCAGCGTATATCGATCCGGTTTCTTTTTGGCCCATAGCGTTTTTTGGTTTAGCGTATCTTCCGATCTTGGTTATCAATCTTGGTTTTGTCGTATACTGGCTGCTTCGCAAAAGAAGGTATATGCTTGTGAGTCTTATCGCTATCTTAGTGGGATGGAATTTGCTCAATCAGCATATTAACTTTAAAAATAATGAAGCCAAAATTGTGGTCAAAGCCGATAGTAACCTTCGGGTGATGAGCTTCAATGCGCACCTCTTTCAACATTTTGAAGAAGTCGGCGCGGATCATAATTTCAAGGGGGAAACCGTGGAGCTGGTGAATGCTGTAAACCCGGATATTGTTTGCTTTCAGGAGTTTTATAGCCGCATTAAAGGCGAAAGGCAATTTACACGCATATTGAATCGGCAAGCAGGTTTTGAAGACTATTATTTTGAACCCTATGTAAAGAATGAGTTCGAAGGGTATGGACAGGCTATATTCTCAAAATACCCGATCATTCATTCCGGAGCCATATCGAAACACGGTTATGGCGTCAATAGGATCATCTTCGTAGACATCAAACGAGAGGTAGATACCCTCCGTGTATACAATGTGCATTTGCGCTCATTCGCTTTACAGGAAGAAGATAAGGAGCTCATTCAGAAATCGGCCAGTGGACAGGTACACGACGAACAGGGGACCAAACGTATAGGGCGGAAGCTCCGAGAGGCATTCAGGCATCGAAGCGAACAGGCCAAATCGCTACGTAAGCATATCGAAAGTAGCCCCTACCCCTGTATCGTGGCAGGTGATTTTAACGATACGCCGATGTCGTATAGCGTGAATTTGATCGGTAAGGGGATGTGGAATGCTTTTCAGCAGAAAGGATTTGGTTGGGGTGTGACACACTATACCCTGCTACCTCTATTTCAGATTGACTATATCTTCTGCGATAAAGGCTTTCACGTCGATAATTATGGTATTATCAAGGAACGCTTGTCCGATCATTATCCTATTTGGGCAGACTTGAGTCTAAATCTGTAGACAACGTGTCAGAAGGTAAAGGTTTGAGCAGGGTTAATGCTTCTTCGACATAGTCATCCGTACGGTTCTTCACTTTAAAATACGCTTCGCGCCCAAAGTAATAGCGTCCTACGATGGCCTCGATATCCGTTTGGATCAGCTCCAATAAATCTTCCTGCTTCCGCTCGTTAATGACAAAGCCTTTTTTTGCTAAGTAGTCAATAAATGTGTCGTATTCCTGTTGTGGTAAATGGTAGCCTTGAAGAAAATTTTCAATGGAATAAGCGGGTAAGCGCCGGGTAAATCTTTCGTAGACAAACTGTTCCAAATAACTGGAGCCTACAATTTCCTGATAGAGGAGGTTGAGAGTGTTGGAGTCTACGGATACATGGAGGTCCGGTGTGATGCCGCCGCCGCTGAACAACTGTTTTCCTTCTGTCGTTTCAAACATTTGCGTCTGTGCCAATGTGGTATCTAACGCCCATAGGCCTTTATACATATGGGCATAGTCGGTCATGTTGGACCAATTTGGAATATATTTCTTTTGGATGCTTCTCCCCAAAGGGGTATAGTATCTGGAAATACTCAGGTTAATTCGCGAACCGTCCGCAAAGTCAAATTGTTCCTGTACAATACCCTTGCCATAAGACCGGCGTCCGACGATGGTGGCCCTATCCCAATCCTGTAGGGCACCCGAAAGAATCTCAGCAGCGGATGCTGTGCCCTCATTAATCAGCACGATAAGTTTCCCTTCCGCATACGAACCGTTGCCCTCCGAATAATACTCCCGCTTTTGTTCGTGTGCCCCTTCGGTATAGACGATGAGCTTTTTGTCTTTGAAGAATTCGTTCGCCACGCGAATCGCAATATGGAAATACCCTCCACCATTGTCGCGCAAATCCAAGATAAGACGACTTGCGCCTTGCTTTTTTAAATCCGCAATAGCGGTCTTGAAATTTTGAGCTGTCTTCAATCCAAAGCGACGTATGCGGATATATCCGATGGTTGGTTCGATCATATAGGACACATCGATAGAGCTGACCTGGATCTGATCGCGTATGACTGTGATGGGGGCTTCTATGAGGTTGCCCTCTCGGATAACCTGCAGGTAAACCGGAGTGCCTTTTTTTCCTCTTATCAATTTTTTTATGACGGCCTGTGTCAGGCTTTGACCGGTTACTTGTGTGGAGTCTATCTGAAGGATGCGGTCACCGACTTTAACACCTGCTTTTTCTGCGGGACCATTAGTGATGAGTCCGACAACTAACAAGGTGTCATTTAGATTAAAATATTCCAATCCGATGCCTTCAAAAGTACCCTCCAAGGCTTCTGTCTGGGCACGGGTGTCATTGGGTAGGAGGTAAGAAGAGTAAGGGTCCAAATGAGCGATGATATGGTTGATAGCACCATTTTGTAGCGAATCGATATCCAAACTATCCATATAGCTGTGAATAATCAGATCCAGCGCTTGTTGGATTTTGTAAGAATGATCAGAAAGGCCAATCGGTACCAGCGTGCTTACGGGCTTGCTACCTTGCTGATCGGCGTAGTTCTGACCCAGTATTAGCCCGAGTAATAAAGTAGCGCCATACGTAGCAGCCACGAAAATATTACGACCTGTACCTCTTTGCATTTAGCTGCAAAAATAAACAGTTAATTTAACTTATTCGTCAAATTTATCTAAGTTTGATATCTAACAAACATTTATGCACGAGATCGAACCCTTTTACAATTGGCGTCATGATTACATTGCATCGGAAGATGAAAGATCCCCGTTTTATGGCGTGGTGTATAACGAGTTTGAGTTCGATAAGCAAATCTATAACTTCCTCTTACATCCGCAGTGGGACGATTTTGGTTCCCATACGCTTTACCTTAAGGTTCTCTATGTCGATTATGATCGTCAATATACGGTTATCGAACTGATCGGAGAGTGGAATGACGCGATATACAATGATATCATGTTGCTGAAGCGGGAAGTGATCGATACGATGATCGGCGACGGAATTACAAAATTTATCCTTATCGGTGAAAATGTTTTAAATTTCCATGCTTCGGACGATTCATATTATGAAGAATGGTTTCAGGATATTGAAGACGGGTGGATAGCTGCCCTGCATTTTCGGGATCACGTTGTTGCGGAATTTGCACAGCACCACATTGATTATTATATCAATTTTGGAGGACTCCTCAATGAGATACCCTGGCGGGCATTACGGCCGAAGCAACTTTTCCATCATGTTCAAGACTATGTGCAGAAAAGATTAGGCATGTAAACGTTCCCTATTCTCTTGGGAATTCCCTAACTTTGTGGAGCAGAAATTTTTAATTTTTTACTTCATATCATGTCATTCAGAATAGAAAAAGATACCATGGGTGAAGTTCAGGTGCCTTCCGATAAATATTGGGGTGCACAGACTGAACGTTCACGCAACAACTTTAAGATTGGTCCGGCCGCTTCCATGCCGAGTGAAATTATTCAAGGATTTGCCTATTTAAAAAAGGCAGCAGCCTATGCGAATCATGAATTGGGTATTTTGTCGATCGAAAAGCGCGATGCTATAGCTGCTGTTTGCGACGAAATATTAGCTGGAAAATTAGACGATCAGTTTCCATTGGTCATCTGGCAGACCGGATCAGGAACACAATCCAACATGAACGTCAATGAAGTTGTTGCCAACCGTGCACAAGTATTGGCAGGCGGAAAGATAGGAGAAGGGGAACCTGTGCTAAAAGCGAATGACGATGTCAACAAATCACAGTCGTCCAATGATACCTTCCCCACAGGTATGCATATCGCTGCATATAAAGCCGTCGTCGAAGTGACTATTCCCGGTGTGGAAAAACTCCGTGACACCTTAAAACGGAAGTCGGATGAGTTTATGAACGTGGTGAAAATAGGTCGTACCCACTTGATGGATGCTACTCCGCTAACATTGGGTCAGGAACTTTCCGGATATGTCGCCCAACTAAATCACGGTTTGAGGGCTTTGAAAAATACACTTTCGCACTTGTCTGAACTGGCGCTGGGTGGTACTGCAGTGGGTACCGGATTGAATACCCCTGCTGGCTATGATGTCGTCGTTGCGAAATATATCGCCCAATTCACCGGGCATCCGTTTGTCACGGCGGAGAATAAGTTTGAAGCACTGGCAGCACACGATGCTATCGTGGAGACACATGGCGCATTAAAGCAACTGGCCGTATCGCTGAACAAAATTGCAAACGATATCCGTATGTTGGCTTCAGGTCCGCGTTCGGGTATAGGTGAGATCATCATACCCGAAAATGAACCGGGATCATCGATTATGCCGGGGAAGGTTAACCCGACACAATGTGAAGCTTTGACGATGGTGGCAGCACAGGTGATGGGCAATGATGTGGCGATCACAATCGGTGGCACGCAAGGGCATTATGAGCTGAATGTGTTCAAACCGGTGATGGCGGCGAATTTCTTGCAATCGGCGCGTTTAATCGGCGACGCTTGTGTGTCGTTTGAAGAGCATTGTGCAGTAGGTATTGAACCGAATTATGCACGTATCAAAGAACTAGTCGATAATTCTTTGATGTTAGTAACGGCGTTGAATACCAAAATCGGGTATTATAAAGCTGCGGAAATTGCGCAAACGGCGCATCGCAACAATTCCACACTAAAGGAGACGGCTATCGCCTTGGGTTACGTCACTGCAGAGCAGTTTGACGAGTGGGTGAAGCCGGAAGATATGGTTGGAAGCTTAAAATAACAACGTTGTACAACAGCTTTAAAATATATAGTGAACAAGCACATCTATTCCTTTGTATAGGTGTGCTTTTCGCTTTTTTGTCCTGCCAGCGGCATTCGGATATGCAGGAGGAGGGGGCAGCTTTTTTGCAGGGGGTCTGGCAACAAGATAGTATTCCGGGGCAGGAAGATATGCTCCGTTATACGCTACATGAGTTGCGTTTCACCTGTGATTCCATGTATGCCACTATGTATGTACATGCCAGCGTTAAAACCATGCCCGACAGTTGTTTTAAGGGTGGCCAATGGACAGAATATGCCAAAGCTGTATATGTCGTGCGCGGAGACAGCATGATCGTCGAAGGGGTGTACACCAAAGAAAACGGCAAGCAAAAAATATCAGGATGTTATAAGCATGGGCAATATCTCCCCCGGTTTAAAATTGCTTATTATTCCTCTGATTCGCTGGTGTTGGAGAGCCGATTTGATTCCCGCCCCCTTATTATGAAAAAGACAGCAGATATCGTGTGTGTCCCGAAGAAAAGATGGGAAATGTAAAGCGTCTTAAAAAGCTAGTATTTCTTCAATTTGCTCATTGACGAATTTGATGGTTGTATTATCCATGAGAACCTGTTCATCGTTAAGCTCATTTTGAATATGGGGAATATGTATTTTAAGGGGTAAGACATGCATGCGTAGATAGTTGCATACGCCCGTGAAGTGATCAACCCCCCGTATGTTTCCATATTTTCCGGACGATACACCTACCAGAATTGCTTTTTTATGGTGAAACGAGACCGGGAAAGTACAGGCGTCGACAAAAACTTTTAAAACGCCGGGATAGCTGCCGTTATATTCAGGGATGATAAAAATGATTTTTTTTGCTCTGGAAACACGTTCTTGAATGGGGAGAAAAGCTTCACTCCGTTTGTTGTAAAGGTCGGTGAAAATCAGGTCGTGCGGTAAATCTTCCAACGACAGCAGATCCCATGTTTCTCCTTTTCTCTCCAGCTCTTGGCGGTAATAATTAGCCACTTTTAAAGAGTTACTCCCCAGTCTATTAGTTCCCGAAATAATCAAATTCATTGTGTACTTGTAACTTATTTTAATCAATATACGACTTTAACAAATCGTAAATCAATTTTTTGTATCTTAGCATCCTGAGTTCTGACTCAAGAGGGTTCAAAATTAATAATTTTAACATCATTTAAGCATTTCGTTTATCGTCTGAATGTAAATTTGGTGCAAGCTTAGAATAAAACAAAGAAAGAAAAGGTTCGTAATCTCATGGGAAAAATTATTGCGATAGCAAATCAAAAAGGGGGAGTGGGGAAGACAACAACTTCGATTAATCTTGCGGCGAGCTTGGCTGTACTGGAATACAAGACCTTGTTGGTGGATGCCGATCCACAAGCAAACTCTACTTCTGGTATCGGTTTTGATCCGCGGGTGATAAAATCGAGTGTGTATGAGTGTTTGATTAATGATTTGGATTCCAAGGAGGCCATTCAATCGACAGAGACGCCTCATCTGGATTTATTGCCGGCACACATCGACCTTGTGGGAGCGGAAATTGAGATGATTAATCTCGATGAGCGGGAATATAAGATGAAGAAAATGCTTCATGCACTTAAAGAAGATTACGATTTCATCATTATTGACTGTTCGCCTTCTTTGGGATTGATCACCATTAATGCTTTGACCGCATCTGATTCGGTGATTATCCCGGTGCAATGTGAGTATTTTGCCTTGGAAGGACTGGGTAAGCTGTTGAACACGATTAAGATTGTCCAAAATCGTCTCAATCCGAGCTTAGCGATTGAAGGTATATTGTTGACGATGTATGATGTGCGCTTACGTCTTTCCAATCAGGTTGTGGAAGAGGTCCGCACCCATTTTAACGAATTGGTGTTCGAGACCATTATTCAACGTAATACACGATTGAGTGAAGCACCGAGCTTTGGTATTTCCGTTATTATGCACGATGCTTCCTGTAAAGGCGCTATTAATTACCTGAATTTAGCACGTGAGATCTTGCATAAAAATGGATTAGTTGAACATAATAAAGAACAAGCTATAGTGTAATATATGGCAGCATTACAACGAAAAACAGGATTGGGAAAAGGGTTAGGGGCTTTGCTGCAAGATGACCTGAAAATGCCCGCTAAAGCAGATGTTGCACAAAAAGGAGGATCAGAACCTGCGGGGACATCGGCGGTAGGTAGTATAAACTTTATAAAGATTGACCATGTTGCGGTAAATCCATTTCAACCACGGGCTGACTTTGATGAAGAAGCGCTATCGGAATTGGCGAAATCCATCCAGCTACAAGGGCTCATACAGCCCATAACCGTACGGCAGGTTGGAAAAAATCAATATCAGCTTATCAGCGGTGAACGCCGTCTGCGGGCCTCTAAGCTGGCCAACATCACGGAGATACCGGCCTACGTTCGCACCGCCAACGATCAACAGATGCTGGAGATGGCACTTATCGAAAATATTCAGCGTGAAAACCTGAATGCTATTGAGGTGGCATTGAGCTTTCAGCGGATGATTGAGGAGTGTAATCTCAAACAGGAAGAGCTCGGCGAACGGGTCAGCAAAAATAGGTCGACGGTAACGAATTATCTCCGACTACTGAAGCTACCACCTGTTATTCAGGCCGGGATTCGTGACGGGAGGATTTCGATGGGACATGCACGGGCATTGATTAATGTCGGCGAAATTGATAAGCAACTGTACGTTTTTCAGGAAATTATCGACAAGGGGCTTTCTGTACGTATGGCGGAGATTTTGGTCCGCAACATTCAACAGCAGACCAAACCCAAGAAAAATCAAAATGTGGGTAAACAACTGGATTTCCAGTACCAAAAGATAGAAGATGATCTGGCGTCCAAATTCTCTACGCGCGTGCGGTTGAATATGAAAAATAGCCGGGGTAAGGGAGCCATTGAAATACCTTTTGATTCGGAAGACGATCTGAGCCGTATTTTAGAGCTACTCGATTGGTAATGAAAAACGTATTTATTTTTCTGCTTATTTGTTGTAGCTTTTTTTACGCGATAGGGCAAGAGCAGGATTCTATTCCACCTCAGTTGGATACTTCTAAGGTAGATATGGCGATGGATACGCTTGTGAATGCTCAGGATACGGTCAAAAAAGAAACCCGGAAGGAACGGAGAGCACGATTAAAGGCAGAAAAAGAGCGGGAAAAATATTATTACAAAGATATCCTGAAAGATTCGACACGGCTTGCGATAGAAGAGCTTTCGAGGATAGCCTGGAAAAGGTCTCTTATTCTGCCCGGATGGGGGCAGTACACCAATGGTGGTCTGTGGTGGATTAAGGTTCCTGTGATTTATGGGGGCTTCGTGAGTGCTGTGATCATCTTTGATTACTGGCAGTGGTATTATAAAAAGTTTGGCGATGAGGCTGCATACCGTATTAATAATAATGGAGCCGTCAACGATCCGGATCTTGCACGTATCCAACAATTGGATTATCTGATACGACAGAAAGATTATGGGCGTCGTAACCGGGATCTTACTATTCTGGCCACCATCGGATGGTGGGGGCTGAATGTTGTAGAGGCATATACGACCTCTATTTTAAAATTTAGATATGATATAGGAGACGATCTGGCACTGAAAATGGCACCTACGATGTTGCCCATGACCAACCAACTGGGGTTTGCAGCACCGTTGGGAAGGCAGTTTATTCCAGGGATCAGGTTAACCATGAATATAAAATAAATAACCCTTGTAAACAAGAATAACAATTTATGAACGTAGTCTTACTTGGATATGGTAAAATGGGGCAGTTGATTGAAAAATTTGCTGTCAAACGCGGCCATGAAGTGGTCCTTATTGTGGATGAACATAATCGCTCCGAAATAACCGCAGAGGATCTGGCGGGTGCAGACGTTGCCATAGATTTCAGTACGCCTCATGCGGCGTTGGAGAATATCAATCTTTGCTTTGAAGCGGATCTTCCGCTTGTCGTAGGAACAACGGGTTGGTATGAACATCTGGAGGGGATCAAAGAAACATGCCAGCGAAATGGTCGGTCACTCTTGTACGGATCCAATTTTAGTATTGGTGTGAATATCTTTTTCCATATCAACCGGATGTTGGCCAAAGCCATTGCCCCCTATAAACAATATGATGTGCAGGTTGAAGAGATCCACCATATTCATAAATTGGATTCGCCAAGCGGGACAGCAATTACTATTGCTGAGGGCATCCTGGAAAATAACAGCTCGAAGTCTTCTTGGGTAAACGAACTCGTGGGGAGTGGCGAAGAAGTTATCGCTAAGCCCGATGAATTGTTGATTGAGAGCTTACGGATTGAGGAGGTTCCGGGGACACATACGGTATTATATAGCTCAGAAGTTGATCAGATCGAATTTAAGCATACCGCCCACAATAGAGACGGATTTGCTCTGGGAGCAGTAGTCGCAGCGGAATGGTTACAGGGGAAAAAGGGATTTTATCAGGTTACCGATATTTTTGATTTTTAATTTTGACTTTTTATTTTTAATCCATGTGGTATATTATTTTTGGAGTTTTAACAGTCGTATCGTTATATGGTCTCTGGCTGCTTTTTCGGAAAGCAGGTAAGCAGGGGTGGGAGGCAATCGTCCCATTTTACAGGGAATATGTAATGGCGCAGTTGGTGGGACGCCCGACGTGGTGGATTGTGTGGTTGTTCGTTCCGATTGTTAATATTTTTATTTTCTACGGCTTTTATCTGGACTTTGTCAAAGCCTTTGGTAAGCGTCGGTTTTGGGAAAATGCCGCTGCCGTCGTGTTTCCTTTCGTTGTTCTACCGATGTGGGGGAGAGATCCCAACGTAAAATACTTAGGCCAGACAAATTCAGAGGAATTCAAGAAGAAGTACCCTTATAAAAAATCTGTAGCCCGGGAATGGGCCGATGCTATTATTTTTGCTACAGTGGCTGCATCATTGATACGCGGCTTTATTCTCGAGGCGTATATGATTCCGACCGGCTCGATGGAAAGAACGTTGCTTGTGGGCGATTTTCTGTTTGTGAGTAAGCTGAATTATGGTCCGCGGATCCCGAATACTCCATTAGCTTTTCCTTTCGCACACCATACGATGCCTGTTACCGGAGGGAAAGCCTACTCGGAGCTTATTCAGCTTCCTTATAAGCGTTTGCCCGGTTTCCAGGAAATTAAACGTAATGATGTCGTCGTTTTCAATTTCCCTGCTGGAGACACGGTTGTGAAAGAGAACGAAGCGATTACCTATTATGACTATGTGCGGGGATTGGGGAAGGAAGCAGTGCATGCGCAGTTTACGGTCATCACACGACCTGTTGATAAACGTGAAAATTACATTAAACGCTGTGTAGGCATTCCGGGAGATGTCATTCAGATGGAGGGAGCCAAGCTCATCGTGAACGGACAACCTGGTTTTGTTCCGCCGGAAATGCAGGCTTCTTATATTGTGTATACCGATCCTTATGGTTTATCGACCGATATCTTTAAAAAATACCGCTTCGAGATGGATAGCATGTCCACCGACCCGGCAAATGGCATATACGTTTTATATATCACCGCTGAAGAAGCAGCTTTGGTGAAGAGCTGGTCGAATGTGAAGCAAGTGGTAGAAATCGTGCAGCAGGCAGATGAGGTACGCGGCGACACGTATCCGCATCATAAGGATTTTGCTTGGAATTTTGATAATTTCGGACCAATGACGGTACCGGCAAAAGGGTGGACTGTAGCGTTGGATAGCACGACGTTACCTGTATATGCCCGTGCGATAACGGTATATGAAGGTAATACTTTAGAAAAACGTGGGGATGAAATTTTCATTAACAACCAAAAGGCAGACTCCTATACATTTAAAATGAATTATTATTGGATGATGGGAGATAACAGACATAACTCTTTAGATTCTCGCAATTGGGGCTTCGTGCCAGAGGATCACATCGTCGGTAAAGCGTTATTTACCTGGATGAGCTGGGATAAAGATGGTAGCTTCCTGACTAAAATCCGTTGGAACAGGATCTTTAAGGGGATTAATTAATGTTCCCTTGGGCCGGGAGGGCCCTTCATTTTTTTCTTGACAAAAAAACGAAGCAAAAAAGTCAAGGCTTGGATACTGTTACGCTAAAAATAGCTCGAAATCCGGAATGTATTTGAGCCGTTCCGCTTCGCTGCACTTCTTAAATCCATTCTTATCGGACTTCTTCTATTTTTTACGCTACAGCATCCTATGCCGTTTGTTTACGGAAACGTCCTTGGATGTGCGCAACGGTCAGGTTTTAGTCGATATTATTTAGATCTGTGTATTGAGACGTGAGACGTCAGATGTTAGCCTGCCTGCGGTAGGCAGGATTTGAGAAAAAAAGCAGAACCCGTACAAGCACTAAAAATGTCGCCTCAGCGGGTCGCGGATGGTAGGAAGGAAGAGACGATGTAGCGAGCCGGTACAGCGACGAGTTTTGGGTACTTTTTGCGGTCAAAAAGTACAAAAAGCCCCTTCGCGGCTCGAGCGATAGTAAAGAAAGAGGAAAAAGTAAGATAAAATCTATAACTAAACCTTCAACGCTGCTAAATACCTTTTAATCGTTTCCTCTAACCCGAGGTATAACGCATCAGCTATCAGCGCATGACCAATACTTACCTCAAGCAGGTCAGGGATATGCTGATTAAAGTAGGCAAGGTTATTCAAGTCAAGATCATGTCCTGCATTTAATCCTAAACCCACTTCACGGGCTTTAACAGCTGCTTTAAAATACGGTTCGATAGCTTTTTCTTTGTCATAGCCGTAGTCGGCTGCATAGGCTTCGGTGTAGAGCTCGATCCGGTCTGTTCCGGTTTCTGCAGCTCCTTCCACCATATCTTCCTCGGGGTCGACAAATATAGATACCCGGATACCTTGGTCCTTAAATATTTTGACCATTTCTTTGAGATAATCCTGATGTTTCAACGTATCCCACCCATGATTGGATGTAATCTGTCCTAATGCATCCGGCACTAGGGTAACCTGTGTGGGTTGGTTTGCAAGCACGAGGTCTACAAATTTGTGTTCCTGACAGTTTCCTTCAATATTAAACTCCGTAACAATATTCGCTTTTAGATCGTATACATCCTGATAACGGATGTGCCTTTCATCCGGTCTGGGATGGACGGTGATACCCTGTGCGCCGAAACGTTCGCAAGCGAGCGCTGTAGTGAGTACATTCGGCACATTTCCGCCACGGGAATTGCGCAGCGTAGCAATCTTATTGATATTAACAGAAAGTTTTGTCATGTCGTCTACATTGAATACAACAAAGGTACGGAATTTGGGAAACACAAAAAAAATCCTAAATTGCATAGCATATGGAAGGATTAAACTTTGATCTTCTGCAAGGATTTCGTCTACTGGATATCATCGATGTCTTTTTGGTCGCTGTCATCATTTATTATGTGTATAGTTTAATCAAAGGAACAATAGCGGTTAATATCCTTATAGGAGTAGCGTTGTTTTACGGGATTTACCTCATCGTGAAACAGCTCGAAATGCGGCTTCTCACGGAGATATTCGGTGGCTTTATTTCAGTGGGATCCATTGCGCTGATTGTAGTCTTCCAACAGGAGATACGGCGCTTTCTTCTTCATATCGGAAAGAATATTTCACTTCGAAGAAAGAAGTTTTTCTGGACATTTTTGGGGGCAAAGAAAACGGCACACCAAGATCACACCGAGCAGATACGGCCGATTATTGAAGCTTGCCGGAGTATGTCCCGTTCCCGTACCGGGGCGTTGCTTGTGTTTTCCAAGTATTTTGATGAAGAGTATTATCAGACGAGTGGTGAATACATCGATGCTCCTGTATCGAAACGTCTGTTAGAAAGTATATTTTTTAAGAATAGCCCCTTACACGATGGTGCCGCTGTTATTGTGGATTTTAGGGTAATGACGGCCAGCTCTGTATTACCCTTATCGGATAGTGAAGATCTACCGCCCCAATTTGGATTACGCCACCGGGCAGCGATAGGCGTGACGGAAGTGTCAGAAGCCATTGCTGTGGTCGTGTCGGAAGAAACAGGTGAAATTTCTTTTGCTAAAGATGGCAACGTGAATATGAACCTGAGTCCCGAGGAATTGGAAAAGATATTGAAAGAGGAGCTGTAGAAGATAATATAGAGACACCACGAATGATGTCTCTACTGTTGCTTATTTAATCTCTTTTAAAACCTGAGAATTAAGTTTTACGTACTCCTGATTGTTTGATTTTTGCGCCATGGCAAGACCTTCCTGAGCAGCTTGCTTTGCTCCGGCAGTATCTCCTGCTTTAGCAAGGATCTGTGCTTTCCAGTACTTAATATGTGGAGCAGAGTTGTTGTCTTTATCGGCTGCTTTAACCCATTCTGCCGCTTTCTGAATGTCGAGATCATTCTTGAAGTAATATTGTGCCGCTTGAAAGTAAGGTTTCTTTTCACCTTGCATGGCTGCATCGATGCTTGCCAATATTTCTTTAGACTGATCGACGGTAATGTTGAACCCTACTTTTGTGTTCTCCCATGCTAAGGTAACCAAAGTAGATTTTGGGGTGACATTTTCAAATCCGATGGTAAAAGTTTCTACTTTTTTTGTCACTGTTTGCGGTTTTACATTAAACCGTAGTAAGTCTTCTGTTTCTTTATACTGATAAGCGCCCCACTGTTTTGGGTTTTTGCTTAAAATGATGGTCCATTCATTTTTATTCGGCACGGTGAACAGCCCGTATGTTCCGGCCGGCACGGTATGGCCTTCGATACGCACTTCCTCTTCAAAAGTTAGGTTTGGAATATTGTTCGCCCCTGTGCGCCATACCTGTCCATAAGGTACTAAACCTCCGAACACGAGCCGTCCGTTGGCGTTCGGTCTTTGATAGGTTAGCGTCACATTTTTGATTCCCAGGGCCTGTGTAACGGTCTGGGAGCTACTTGCTGCCGGTAGTTTTACTTGTGCGTCAGCTGTCGATATTCCAATTAGAAAAATTAAAGCAGAGACAATAGACAAAAAAGTTGTTTTCATGTTATATTATGTTGTTTATCGCAGTGAATTTAGGAATTTTTTTGCGCTTTTAACATGCTTCGGAATGGATTTCCGGTTAATATTTTTGTTACTGAACTGCTGGATATGTTGGTTAAGCGTGTGGAGCTCCGCCGTCCGGCCTTGTGCTGTAAGTTCTTGGCGGATAATGCGGATCTTTTCCACATCTTGTATACCTTCTCGTAGCTTTTCAAAACGGATGCTCGAGGTGTTATTGGGATATACCAGATAAGTATCACCACCGAGCCATTTTCCAAATCGTGTGTCTTGATTTGGGTAGGCATTCCAGCAATCGTAAGCCCAGCGTAGATACCCGTCAAAGTCTCTTTCTACCGTATTCCAGCCCAGCCACACCGCTTCGCTGTAACCGGAATTTGTAAACGTATTGGGGAAAATTTCGGTGCAACAGGTGTACATTGTTGTCGTATACCCCTTGGCTTTCCGTTGTTCTAATACCGTTTCCGGCATGTCTTCATGCAACGTAATACAATAGTCCACGAGCTCTAATGCTAATTCATCATGATAAGTCCCTGCTAACGATATATTAAAATCTTTGTCCGCTTTTTTGATGACTTTAATGGCGGCCAGCATCGCTTCCATCGGGCGTTCGTCCATGGCAATGGTTGTTTTGTCAAACCACCCGTTTTTCTTCAAGTGTCGGGCAAAATCTTTCAAGAACGGTAGCCAATGTGCTTCGTACTCCGGTGTTCCGGGTTTTGCCTTGAATACCTGTGTTTTTCCCGAAGCTTCATCATAATAATAGAAAGACAGATTCCAAGGGATCATGCTGTAACAGTTGATGAACTTTTGAATACCCAGATCATGCATATACCTGACCCATTTGTCAAAGTCCGCGTAATCAAATTTCCAGTCACCATCCGTCGTTTTGACCCATTTTATCATGCTGTCATATACATCGTACGTTTGGCTGTTCCAGGGGTCATATATTAACGTGGTCGTAATCGTTTTTTGACCCGCATTTGCCAGTCTCTCGTAATGTGGTCTTATAGCGGCCAGATGTTCATCGGAAAATGGTGTAAGATTATAGTATCTCGCTGAGGAATATGGATTTTGCCAAAGATCCAGATGAAAATGCCAATCCTTGGGATTTGGCAGTGTATGTTCGTTGACGGTTACGGTATACGGGAGTGTGTATACCTGTTTGGTTTTGCCGCTGCTATATTCCGCTATGACCTCCCCTCGGTACGTACCTGCAGCAGCCTGTTCTGGAATATGTATGCTTAACCACAGTGGACGTGTTTCGCCTGCTGAATATGCAAAGGAAGCAACAGTTTCGATACGGTCTGCTACTAAAAAGGAGTCCAACACTTCCTTTATCCCGCATCCTCTTTTCAAGTCACCGGGATGATCTGTCATGACAAAAGTAATCGGCGTAAATTTGATGTGATCTGCAGCGATTTGATTTTTGCCGGATCGTAACGGCGTGACCGTCAATTGAACGGATCCTGCTGTATTGGCCTGCAAGTTGGGTGCAAAAGCAAGTTGTGTATGAATAGTTTCGTTTTTCCAGCCGGAGCCTGTCCAAGTCTGTTGGATCTGTGCCTTTGTCGGTGGTATATATTTCGATAGGCTAAACTCTGTTTCTATAAATGTAAAAGCATGTGCTGATTTCCTCGTATTGATGTCAGACGCCGCTACTTTGGGATCAGGCAATTCACGCACCTGCGCAAAGGATATGCTGAGTGGTAATAAAAATAAGAGTAGAAAGTAAGTTTTCATGAACGATAGGTTTAAGATAAACGTGAACTACCAAACATATATACTTTCTGATGGAATAACAAGAGGGCAAGAAGCGAAAACGTTTGCGTAATTTTCATAATGAGGCTGTCCATTTTGAGACAGCCTCATATCTTATTTGTAGATAATTCGGAACTTAATCGTGTGTTCTATCTGTTTTAGCTGTTTGAGTAGACTTTTATCATAGTTTGTGTCAATGTCGGTGACGGCATAACCGATGTTTCCCCGTGTCATTAGGAACTGTGATAAGATATTGATTTCATTTTCAGCATATACATTGTTGAGCTGCGCCATAATTCCGGGAACATTCTCATGAATGTGCAACAAACGGTGCCCTTTGATTTTCTTCGGTAAAATAAGATTGGGAAAATTCCGGCTCTGGTCCGTATCACCATTGTTGATAAACTCCGCCATACGCCGTGGAATAAATTCAGCGTTATGTCTCTTGTTCTTTTTATCGTCAAATATGACAATGCCTTTTTGATTACATATCGTCCGGCTTACGTGGCCTTTAATATCACCTAAGAATCCGATCGTTTTCAACTTATCTGCCCGTAATAATTGTTCCTCCTCCACTTTGACATTAGGCCCCAGTAACAGCAAGCCCACATCTTTTGTGTATTTCTCCTCAAATGTTTCTTTCACCCGTATCGAGAAACCGTCATTTTTGAGAATGTGTGCCGATATTTCGGGAACATCGCCTACAATTAATGTCAATATTCTGTTTTTAGGATAAGAGATCGCACGTGGTAGGTCGTTGAGGTATAAAAACTCGTCGAAACTCGGTGTCACGTGATCTGCCTTAGCCGTAACGCTCTGACGGGCGATGTTCTCCGTAAATGCGTAGAATTTTTCGATAAGCCCTGATTCCTTGAGTTGGAAGTCTGAATAACCGTCGCCGATACCAAAAATACGTCCATCGATTTTCAACTCTTTTAATAGCTTTACTTTTCCGCCCTCGTCTGAAAGCGGGTTTGTTTCGTCATATCCGATGATATAACCGTCATCGTCGAACTTAAACGTGTTGGCATATATATTTTCTTTTTTTATACCGTAGGGAGACACCACGGGTGTGATGAACTCTTTAAAACCACCGGATACGATCCAAGCAGTATCACTATTTTGTCTGAAAAAATCCCGATTACGATCGAATGATTTGGAAACCTTCTTCTTGAGGTGGCGCACGAGCTGTTGAAGATGTGTTTTGTTTGCTTTCAAAAGCGCTACGCGGCCGGCAAGACTTTCGCGGAAGGAAATTTTACCTTCCATTGCCAAATTGGTAAAATGTTCGATTTCTTTGTAAACCTTTTCTCTGTCAGGGCTGCCTTCCAGAGAAATCCGAGCAAGTTCGTCCAAGGCCTCAACCTGGGTAAAAGTGCTATCAAAATCGATGATATAATAGTTTTTCATGCTAATAATTCAGCTTATTGTTTATCTGTAATAAGTGTTTGTTATTTCTTCCAGTGTCTGATCCACAGGTTTAAAGGAATATCCACCCAAGGCTTCGACAATTTTGTCGTTCGCATACGCCAGTTTTGCCGCAGCTGCCTGTGTCGATTCTTTTGTTAAAGAAGGCCTGCCTCCTTTAAAGAGGGCGACAAGCCGGGCGGCACGCCAGGCCATGCCCAACATAAAAGGTGTAGCTTGAATGCTGGGCTTTTTTTTGTTCAACAAACTTGCAATACGGTGCATCAGGTCTTTGTTCGTCAGATTTTCACTGTTCAGAATATATCGCTCGCCCGATAAGGATGTGTTATCCATTAAGGTCATCATGATGCGAGCTACATCTTCGACATCCACGATACCCACAGATCCCGGAGGATATATTTTTATCCCGTTGTTGACCAACTCAAATATAGCGCCTGAACCTTTCTTGTAACTTCCCAGGCCCATAATGACAGATGGGTTGACGATAATGGCATCCAGACCTTCTTTCATGCCTCGCCATACTTCCAATTCGCTTTTGTATTTGGACAAAGCGTATCTCGATATCTTTTTGTCGTATTCCCACTTGTCGGTTTCCGATACCGGAAGCCCAGTTTTATTACTTCCTAATGCGGCTATAGAGCTTACATGTACGAGCCGGATGTGGTGTAATAGACATAGATTGACGATGTGCTGTGTGCCCTCTATATTGATTTTCTGCATTGCGGCAGCATCTTCTTTTTGATAAGACACCTTCGCTGCACAATGATAAACCTGTTTTACTTTTGGAAGAATGTCCGACAGTGCAAAATAATCGGTCACATCCGCATCTACCCATTCCACCAATGAGGAGCTTTTTAGTGCCTCGGGAATTGTCGAAGAGGGTCTTTTTGTTGCCATGACAGCCTTTCCCGCATCGGTTAATTGTTTAATTAACGTTGAACCCAAGAAACCTGTTCCGCCTGTTACTAAAATCACCTGTACTGCTGAAAGTTGATGGGTCAAAGATAGGCCATTTATACGGGCTATACAAATGGTATGATTGTGCTTTTTTCTTGTAGCAGAATAGAATATGGACTTTTTAATGAGGGAAAAAACATTGTTTTTTAATCTACGTATGCTTATGTTTTCTTTTGAATTGTGGTTTCCTTTGTTTATATTTACTTATCTTTTGGTATGTTAAGCTAACCGATTAATGATACAAAGATTAATAATAAGGATTGCAATACGATAGTTAACAATGAGGTAATGTGCACTTAAATATATATTTATGTGTATAGCTTACATTTGGAGATCTTATAAAAACTGTCTTATGTTTACGTTGTACGAATTCGGGTTGATTTTATTTCGGGCATGTGGAGGTCGTGTAATAAGCCTCCTATTATTGCATTTTACTGTGGCATTTCCGGCCATTAGTTATGCAAAAGATGAGAGAACGTACTCTCTCGAAGATTTAGATCAAGTTCTTACCCAAAGAAAGGAATATAATGTATTGAAAGAGCGCAAGATCAGAGATGTGAAACACCTGTTGGATAAGGCTATTCTTCCTGATGAAAGATTTAGGTTACAGAAAGCTATATATAAACAATATATAAATTATCAGTTGGATTCGGCATTAGTATATGCTGGACAAATGTTAAATACCTCCGAGGCTATATTGCACAGGCAGTCAATCTATAAGATGGAAGCTATGCTTCACACAGCCTGTGTATATACACATACTGGAAAATATAATGCATGTGCCGAAATTTTGGAAAGCGATATTTTTACCGAAAATATGCTTCCCGATAGCCTAAAGGAGCTTTATTTTGGCGTACAATTAGCCCTAAATAGGGCATTGTTTGAGGTTGTGCATGAACGAGAAGATGCCCGTATTGGTATACAATCCAGTGTCGATTCCTTGGCGGTATATCTGCCTTCAAACTCGATTTGGTCTGCGGTAAATTTATCCCATAAGTACCGAGCTGAAGGAGACTACAATAAAGCTTTAGCGGTGTTATTAGATGCCTATCCTAAAGCAGTAGGTAACGAAGAAAGAGGAACTGTTGTATATTATATATCCCTTTTGTACAGTTTGATAGGGGATAAAGAGCAGGCAAAGAAATTTTATATTTTATCAGCCATTACAGAGATAAAAGCTAGAGAGAAAAAAGTATATGCCTCTCTGTGGGAACTTGCTGAGCTGCTATATGATGAAGGGGATGTTGAAAGGGCACATCGGTATATAGAAATTTCATTGCAGGATGCCATATATAGTGGCACCTATAGATTTATTTTAAAGATTCAGCAGATCCTACCTAGAATCGCTCAAGCCTACAATGCTAAAATAACACAAGAAAAAAATAAGGTAATTAAAGGTGCCTTTGTCATTGGAGGCTTGTTGGTCGTCATGGTCGTGCTCGTGCTTTTTGTGATGCGGCAGAACAAGAAGGTGCTTAAGGCTAGAAAGGAAACGAGTGAAGCTAACGGAGCATTGCTCGATGCCAACAGCAGACTCAACTTGATAGGTAAGGAATTACATCTGCGAAATGCCGAACTACAATTAGTCAATAGCCAGCTTTTGTTTTTGAATAAGGAGCTTGTAGAAATGAATGTAGTCAAGGAAACTTACTTGAGTAAGTTTATCGACTTGTGCGCTGAATATATCGATAAGCTGGATGTTTATCGCATGAATCTCAAGAGGTTAATGCAAGATAGCAAGTTTGAAACTGTGTTGAGAGAATTGCAGTCGGCGCAGTATATAGAAGATGAATTCAAATATTTCTTAAGTAATTTTGATGAAACTTTTTTAAAGATTTATCCAAGTTTTGTGGATGAATTCAATAGGTTGTTCCCAGAAGGAGAAAAGCAAGCCTTAAAAAACAACGAGTTATTAAACACCGAATTGCGCATCTTTGCTTTGATCAGATTGGGCATCAAGGATAGCAATAAGATCGCTAAGTTTTTACGGTGTTCAATTACAACCGTATACACCTATCGATCTAAGACTAAAAACAAATCGTTATGCCCAGATGAGTTTGAAGACCGCATAATGGAATGCTCCCGAGAGGAAGTTTTGCTGTAATTTTCGTTATCACATGTCTCCATGTGACGTTTCTGTATTTAGATATTATCCTTCCGTTTGTTTGCAGTATACTGTAATTCAGTTTGTTGTGTTTTTGTTATTTTGATTTTTACTCGGATACTCTGGGAGTGAGATGATTTTTAGTCGAAATTATTGAACTTTAAAATTGTGTTTCGGGACCTGTCAAAATATGAATTAAGGGACTTAAAAATTGATGAGTATTTTATGTTTTTGAATGATGATATATAATTAATCTTTTATGAAGAAAAAACTATTGAATCAAAAACTTTCTGGTGGCATAGGCTTGTCATTGCTGTTGTCGGTGGCACTCCTTTCCTGTAAAGAAGAAGGAGACAAATCCCGGATAGTTGAACATGACCCAAGCAGGCCGGTCGTTTTGACTTCCTTTATGCCTTTGGAGGGTGGGGTGCGAGAGAAGGTCTTGTTGAATGGTGAAAATTTTGGTACCGACCCGTCAGCGATCAAGGTTTATTTTAACCATGCCCGTGCGGCTGTTATATCTTCCAGTGGTGACCGTCTATATGCTCTGGTTCCGAGGTTACCGGGGGAGATATGTAAGGTTGCTGTGGTTGTCGGTGAAGATTCAGTCATCTACGATCAAACGTTTACCTATCATACGACATCCAATGTCAGTACTATAACGGGTAATGGCTCAACGGAATTTCGTGCCGGTACATTAGCGCAAGCTCAGGTTTATGCGCGCTATCTTTGTGTAGATAACGAACAGAATCTGTTTGCCTCCGTGAGGGATGCCGGTTCCTACGGTGTAGTACGTATCAATGAAAAGGAAAATATAGTGTCGCCTTTAATTATGAACACATCGAATAGTCCACTCAATCCCAATGCACCGGCTGTGGATCTCACCACGGGTATATTGACCGTTCCGCACGATGGTGCCAAAGAGGGCTTCTTTAATTTTGATCCCAAGGAAGGGTGGGCTCCTCGACAGCGCAGCATGAAGTTTAGCCCCGAGGACTTGGCTGCTATCACGGTCAATTACAAATATACGATGGCATATAGTGCTCATGACGGCTGTTTTTATGCGAGATATGGGGACGGATCTATTGTCAAAATGAATGCGACGACATATGAGTCTGAGCTGGTTTTTAAAACAAATTCAGGTGCGGGTTATGGTCTGATATTCGACCCGCAACGGCCGTATATTCTTTACATGACTTTTCACAGCAACGTTACGGGCTATCAGAATAGTATCTGTACGTTGGACATACGGGATCCTTCGGCACCGGACGCTTTCAAGAAAATCAGTACACCGCTTACCGGTGCAGGACATCGCGATGGCCCCATCGAAACGGCACAGTTCAACTTGCCAAGGCAGTTGGCATTTGATCAGGACGGCAATCTTTTTATTGCCGACTATGGGAACCATTGTATCCGCATGATGTCATCCGATGGTGTTGTACAGACTGTAGTGGGGCAGCCGGGTGTAGCCGGAATGCAGGATGGAGGTCGGTTGGAAGCTTTGTTTCGCAATCCGTGGGGCTTAGCCGTAGGTCTGGACGGTACGGTATATATATCCGATTATGGGAATGCTCGTATCCGGAAGTTAACAATCGAATAATCAGCATAAAAACAACCTAGATGAAAAGATTGATCCAAATTTTATTGCTTTTGTTGGCGATATCCAGTTTTACACTTTATGCACAAGAGAAAACAGATTTTGTCATAGAGGGAACAACTTATAACGAAAAAGACGAAATATTGTCGGAGGTGACTGTTTTTGTCAAGGACAAAGTTACCATCGGAACATCTTCCAATACACAAGGGAAGTTTAGTATTAAAGCCACCTACGGAGATATGTTGGTGTTCAGTTATGTCGGGTATGAATCAGTAGAGTATCTTGTTACTAAGGAGGAGAAAGAATTGAAGATAACGTTTACGCAACAGGCCCAAGAGGTAGAGGAAGTCATGGTGGTAGGAATTATGGGAAAACAGCGTAAGATCAGTTCTGTCGCGGCTATTACAACGGTCGATGTCAAAGATCTGCAAAGTCCTGCTCCGTCTATCAGTAATCTGTTAGGAGGTCGTGCCGCAGGCGTTATTTCCATGCAGACTAGCGGCGAACCCGGAAAGAGTATTGCCGAGTTTTGGGTACGTGGTATAGGAACCTTTGGCGCCAATAGCGGTGCACTGGTTCTTATCGATGGATTGGAGGGCGATCTGAATTCCGTTGATCCGGCAGATGTGGAAAGTTTTTCTATCTTAAAAGATGCATCCGCAACCGCGGTTTATGGGGTGAGAGGGGCTAATGGTGTCGTATTGGTCACCACAAAGAAAGGGCTGGCAGGAAGGCTACAGATCACTGGACGGGTTAACTCAACCTTATCCCATCTCAATAGAGTGCCCCAATTCCTGAGTGCCCATGACTATGCTTCTTTAGCTAATGAAGCCCGGATGGTACGGGGCGATGCGCCATTGTACAGTGCTATAGAGATGGAGATTATTAAGGATGGGCTAGATCCCGACATGTATCCTGATGTCAACTGGCAGGACCAGATATTGAATCGTAATTCCTGGCGTCAATCGTATTATGCGAGTGGCCGCGGTGGTAGTGAAATGGCACGTTATTTCTTGAGCTTGGGAGGAACTGGAGAGAGTGCTGCTTACAAGGTCGATAAGAATAGTGTGTACAGTTCGAATGTTGGCTATAAGACGTACAACTATCGGATGAATTTGGACATTAATCTGACGAAGACAACGAGTGTGTTTTTAGGAACAGATGGGTACTTGTCGGTGTTAAATCAACCGGGTATGGCTAATACGGATTACATCTGGGAAGCACAGTCACAGATTAACCCGTTGGCATTGCCGACACAGTATTCCAATGGTATGCTGCCTGCCATAGGTGAAGGCGCCGGATCGTCTCCATATGTGCTTATCAACAGAACTGGGACCGCTTCGGATCAAGCTTTCAAGGGTAAGACAACCTTAGCCATTAATCAAGATCTTTCCAGTGTATTGGACGGGTTGAAATTTAGAGTTCAGGGCGCTTACGATATACAGAGTTATTTTGAAGAACGTCGCCGCATACAGCCGGCCCTTTTTCAAGCACTTGGTCGCAGTGCTGCCGGTGAACTGATTATGCAAGAGATGGTGCAGGAACAAAAGGCTTCCTACAGTAGATCAACGCAACAATACCGGAAGTACCATTTAGAGATGGTTACCAATTATGACCGGCTTTTAGGTGCGGACCATCGTGTTTCAGGACTTGTATACTATTATGTCAGTGATGCGAAGCACACGAAAGATGCGACGAGCAATATGGCTGCAATCCCATTACGTTATCAAGGGGTATCAAGTCGCCTGACTTATGGATTTAGAGACACTTATCTCCTGGACGTCAATTTTGGATATACGGGCTCTGAGAACTTCCAGCCCGGAAGACAGTATGGTTTCTTTCCTTCCGTAGCACTCGGGTGGGTACCGTCCAATTATAAGTTTATCCAGGAGACCGCCCCATGGCTTAATTTTTTCAAGATCAGGGCGTCTTATGGTACAGTAGGTAATGACCGTATTACGAATCAGCGTTTTCCATATCTGACCCGCGTGAATGTGGGGAGCGGGTCACCGTGGGGAACCTCTTCGGTCGAGACCATTAGTGAATCCCGTATAGGAGCGGACAATCTTGCTTGGGAACGTGCGATCAAGGCTAATCTTGGTTTTGAAGGCAAGATGTTCAATAATAAGTTCGATTTTGTGGTAGACATCTTCAACGATCAGCGTAATGGTATTTTCCAACAGCGCGTCCAGGTGCCTGATTATGTAGGTGTTGTGACCATGCCATTTGGGAATGTGGGACGTATGAGGAGTTATGGTGCAGATGGGAATGTGAGTTTTACGCAAGAATTGTCGCCGAATTTCGGCATTACGGTAAGAGGTAATTTTACTTATTCCAAGAATAAAGTGCAAAACTGGGAAGAGGCCTATTTGGAATATCCGTACTTAGAAAAATCAGGATATCCATACGGGGTAATACGAGGATACCAAGCGCTTGGGCTATTTAAGGATCAGGCCGATATCGATTACAGCCCTACCCAAACCTTTGGTGATGTGATGCCAGGCGATATCAAATATAAAGATGTCAATGGCGACGGTGTAATCAACACGTTAGATAAAGTTCCTTTGTCTTACAGTTCCTATCCGCTCCTGATGTATGGTTTTGGAGGTGAGTTCAGATACAAGCGGCTAACCTTAGGGCTTTTATTCAAAGGTACGGGTAATACCGATTTCTTCCATGTGGGTCAATCTGTAAAACAGGCTAGCCGTACCTACGACAATGGCATGGGTTATGTGCCTTTCTTTGATGGACCTTCGGGTAATGTATTGTCGCTTTCTTCCGACCCCAGTAGCCGCTGGATACCGCTGGAATATGCACTTGCAAATGGAATAGATCCGAAGTTGGCTGAAAATCGAGATGCCCGTTTCCCGCGTCTTCAATACGGGATGAACAATAATAATGCGCAGCTATCAACTTTTTGGCAAGACAATGCAAGATACTTGCGTCTCCAGGAGATCACATTGAATTACAATTTGAGTAAAGACTTCCTCCGTAGGATAGGTATCGCTTCGATGGATCTGCAGTTTGTGGGAAGCAACCTGCATGTTTGGGATAAGGTCAGATTGTTTGATCCCGAGCAAGCGCAATTTAATGGAAGTGTGTATCCGATACCGGCTACTTACTCTATTCAAGTATATCTTAATTTATAATTTTTGGCTTAAATCCTCGAACATAATATGAAAGCATTGATAAATTTCAAAAATAGATTAAGCATCGTCCTCTTGCTGATACCCTTGGGATTGGTCTTTTCCTGCAAGGACTATTTAAATGTAGACCGGTATTTTGACGATGAATTTAATATTGATTCCGTTTATACCTCTAGCCGGTATTTGGAGTCTTATATGTGGGGAGCGGCTACCATGTTTCCGGATGAAGCGGCTACTTCCCGTGCCAACCATACGCCCGGCGTACTGGCAACAGATGAGGGATTTATGACCTTTAGGGTATCCAATAACTGGTATCCTGGACTGGACTTTTCGGCCGGTTATATCAATCCCGATTTTTATGGTGTATCCTCACCCAACTTAAACCAATGGGGTAACTATTATAAGATTATCCGTAAGTGTAATAATATCCTCAATCATTTGGATGATCCTCATGATCAGACCATCAGTATGAGAAATTATATAGAAGGAAACACGCGGTTTATCCGTGCATATGCTTACTATAACCTCCTCGTGGATTTTGGCCCGCCGATTTTGTTAGGTGACGAAGTCGTCAATACTAATGAAGACCTGTCTTATTATGACAGACCTCGGAGCACATATGATGAGGCGATGGAATATGTATGTGCTGAATTTGAGAAAGCAGGAGGTTTATTGCCTGCCCAGGTCTCGATGTTGGATTTTGGACGACCCACGAAGGGAGCGGCTTATGCATTGGTTGCTCGGTTGCGTCTAATGCACGCCAGTCCGCTTTTTAATGGCGGAGCAGTTGCCCGTTCGTATTTTAGTAACTGGAAACGGAAGACTGACGGTGTGTTTTATGTATCCCAGACCTATGACGAGAGCCGATGGGCGGTGGCAGCAGCGACGGCAAAGCGTGTTATGGATCTGCAAGGACCGGGTGGTCCGCTATATAAACTATATACTGTAGTGGCCGATGCCGAGACAAAGGAATTGCCAACAGGCGTGACGTCTGATCCCAATTATTATGAAACTTTTCCGGCAGGAGCAGGAGGTATCGATGCGTTCAGATCTTACTCCGAGATGTTCAATGGTGAAGCCGTAGCCACTATTGTTCCGGAATTTATCTGGGCAAGGAATACAGATTTTATCAATGATTACCTTAATAAAGGGGCTTTCCCTGTATCTATGGGGGGATGGAGCCGGTTTAGTGTTACCCAGAAAGTAGTCGATACTTATCTGATGGACGATGGGCGCACCAAAGAGGAAGCCATGAGTGACAGTTATTATTCGGAAACAGGGTTTACCACTTCTCCAAAGAACTTTTCAGGCTATCAACTCAATTCGGGGATATATAATATGTATGCAAATCGGGAAATGCGTTTTTACGCATCTGTCGGTTTTTGTGAAGCCGTATGGCAGGCGGGATCGAGTGCTGAAAACAACAACCATGCAGCGAACTATTACTATGGAGGGCCGGATGGGCGTACTGCGGCTACGGATCCGCTGAATTATCCGGTAACAGGCTATGTGATTAAAAAGTTTGTCCATCCTATGGATGCCTATCAAGGATCGGGCAATCGTCGTGTCAATAAAGCTTATCCGATTATCCGCTACGCCGAAATCCTGCTGTCATACGCCGAAGCGTTGAATAATTTAAACGGGAGCTATACGGTCGAAGTAGGGGGTGTTTCACAAACTTTTTCCCGGGATGTTAATGCTATTAAAGAAGCTTTTAATCAGGTACGCTATCGGGCGGGTCTTCCGGGGCTGACGCCGGGACAGTTGAGCAGTGCCAACGTGGTACAGGAACAAATCGAACGTGAGCGTATGGTAGAGTTCCTATGGGAAAATAGAAGATATTATGATGTACGGCGATGGGGTATTTATGAACAAACAGAGCGTGAACCGATTATGGGAATGAACTTAGATGGTGGTAAAGGGACATTCTATCAACGGGTAATTCCAAGTACATCACAGATCCGAGGGCGTCTGGTTGATAAAAAATTAATTTTCGTGCCCATCCCTCGCGCCGAGCTTAATCGTTTGCCTTCTTTGGACCAAAATCCGGGTTGGTAAGTTATGGTTGGATTATTTAGTAAAAAGGAAATGAAAAAACACTATATCATAATATTATCACTGCTCGGTTCCGTTGTCCAGTTCTCTTGCAATGACAACGCTATTTTCGAAAAAGAACTTTATAAAAAGGTATTTGCATTGGTAAGTGATGGAGAATATAACGTCTTTGAACAAACATTCCAGCTCAATGGCGGAGAGTCTGTCGGATACATCGCAGCAGTTACCGGGGGTACAGGCCTTTTAGATGAAGATATTGACATTACACTCATGGAGAGTAGAACACAATTCGATATCTATAACCGGTCCATTTACGACGCAGACGAGTTTCGCTATGCGAAGTTGTTACCGGCAGATCATTATGATATCGACGACTATCATATTCATATACCTGCAGGTGAGCGTCAGGGCAAGATGATGGTACGGGTACGGCCGGAAGGGTTATCTCCCGATTCCACGTACTTTATTTCCCTGATCGTCAAAGATTATTCAACCTCGGAGGTTAATGAAGAAAAGCGGAATGTACTCTATCGAGTCGTGATCGAAAACGAATACGCCTCCCAAGCTACCGAATCACTATACAGGATGAACGGTATATATGATGGTGTAGTGACGGCCGGCAATAAACTTGTGCAACCTCTTGCGTGGAACAAGGTCCGTATTATGGCAGGGACTGAACCTTTTCAGGCAGACCTACCTCTCATCGAGCGGGGAGCGATTGTTCTGGAGGTAGCACATGATAATCGCGTGCGTATTCACCCTTATCGTGACATTACCGTTCGGCAGGTCAATACGGATCCGGATTACCCCAATATTTATAAAAAGGAGGAAATCGACGGAAGAACCTATAATGTGTTTCTTATACATTATGAATACGTATTGGCAGGGACCACCCACACGATGAAGGAAGAGCTTAGAATAGAGGTTAAAAAGTAAAAATTATGGCAATGATAAAAACAAGTATCCGGATATTTTTAATCTGTATTGTGGCAAGTTTCCTTTCTTGTGATAAGGAAAATGAGACCTATGAGAAAGGAGAAAAAGGAACGTTGTCCGTATCGAGGGAAGAGCTAATCATAGAAGCGGAAGGTGCTACGGAATATGTCACCGTGACCTCCGATAAAGCCGTCTCTTTAATTTCTTCAAAAGCATGGTGTTATGTAGCGTATAATGAAGAGCAAGCAGACAACAATTTAACCATTACGGTGGAAGAAAATGTGTTGGAGCGTGAACGTGTTGCAGCACTATTGGTTAAAGTGGAGGGCGGTCCGCTGGCCGAGATAGTTATTCGACAAAAAGGTAAAGCCTCTATACCGGATATAGAAGAAGAGGGTATTCATGTCAAGGCTGCAAGTTACAATATCCGCTATGCGGCAGCTGCGGATGAAGGCACTGGCAACGGGTGGAATAGTCGGAAAACACCGTTGGCGAATCTAATTCGTAACCATGGGTTTGATATTGTCGGTACACAAGAGGGTAATTTTAGCCAGATGGGTGACTTAATGGCACTTTTGCCGGAGTATGACTATATAGGGTACCCCTATGCAGGTAGTACCTCGAGAAACCATACTGCCTCGATCGTGTATAAGAAAGCTGTGCTCGAGGTGGTGAATCAAGGTGTATTCTGGTATAGCGAGACACCTGATGCCGAAAGTATAGGATGGGATGCCACGGATACGCGGATCTGTACCTGGGCCAGAATGAGACATAAAGCTACCGGGCAGGAGTTTTATTTCTTTGCGTCACACTTTTATTATCAATATGTAACGGCCAAACGTAATTCTGGTGAAGTTATGGTACAAAAGATACAGGAGATAGTTACAGATAACCTACCTGTCATCAGTACAGGAGACTTGAATTCGAATCCTTCTACCCCACAGATATTAGATATACTGACTTTGTTGAGCGATTCGTACGATCTGACAGAGACACCTCGTTCGGGGCCTGAAGGTACTGGCTTCGCCGGTGGCGTGTTCGAGGGGACTCCGGGCTCGCGGATAGACTATGTGTTGGTCAATGATAAGATCCGGGTGCTGTCTTACGCCGTATTGACGGATAGCTATAACAACGGACGGCATCCTTCGGACCATTTGCCAGTAAGTTGTGACTTGTTCTTGAAAAAGTAATAAATACGGATAAATACGTCTGAGAAGAGATAAGAAATTTTGAAATAATAAATACATGATGAGAACATATATTCATATATTTTTAGGTGTAGTGATGACCTGCTTTCTGTCCTGCGGATGGATGGGCGCCGCCAAAGGGTCACGAGGAAAACCATCTGCAAAAGAAGGCATACAAGTCAAGGTAGCAAGCTATAACATCCGTTATGCCGCGGCAGCAGATGAGAAAACAGGCAACGGATGGGCTATTCGTAAAGAGCCGTTGGCGAATCTGATCCGTAACCACGGATTTGATATTGTCGGTACACAAGAGGGTAATTTCAGTCAAATGGCTGATCTCATAACACTTTTGCCCGAATATGATTATGTCGGTTATCCGTATGCCGGCAAGACTTCTAAAAATCATACGGCGTCGATTGTCTATAAAAAGGCCGAATTTGAGGTGTTGGACCATGGGGTGTTTTGGTATAGCGAAACACCGGATGTAGAAAGCATCGGTTGGGATGCTACGGATACACGTATCTGTACTTGGGCGAGGATGAAACATAAAGCCACGGGACAGGAGTTTTACTTCTTTACGTCCCATTTCTATTACCGATATCGTACCGCGAAACAAAATTCAGGGAAAGTGATGGTTCGGAAGATAAAGGAAATAGCCGGGAATAACCTGCCGGTGATTAGTACGGGAGACCTGAATTCAAGTCCGAGGACCAGTCAGATTACCGATGTGTTGACGTATCTTGGAGATTCTTACGTTTTGAGTGAGGCACCACGCTCTGGCCCTAAAGGGACGGGTTTTCCTGGTGGTGTATTTGAAGGTGCGCCCGGTTCACGTATCGACTATGTACTCGTCAATGATCGTATACGGGTGCTATCGTATACTGTGTTAACGGATAGTTATAACAACGGTCACTATCCTTCAGATCACTTGCCGGTAGTTTGTGATTTGTTCTTGAAGAAATAAGTATGTTTTATGACTCTGAAACCTAAATGGAATGAAACGATTGTATAAAATAATAGGATATGTATGTAGTATCTGTCTGTTGTTTATAGCTTGTAAAAAAGAAACCGCTGAGCCAGGATTTTTAAATTTGGATGATGAGCAGCTGACGGTGCTTCAACAGCCCTTTATCCAAATGGCGGGCAATAGAATGGTGCCTTTAAACACAAATTTGGATGTAGTAAAGGTATCCTCTTCAGCCGAGTGGTGCAAAGTATCTATCGTTGATGATAAAGGCACTTTTCTTCGTGTAGAAGTGTTTCCTAACGAAGGGTTTGAAGAGCGGATTGCTCAGATTACGGTATCTGGCCGGGATGTACAAGGTTTTACGATCCCGGTGCAGCAATGGGGGACTGAGCCATCGTTGGTCGTGGCAGAGACCGAGGGGATAGATATCATTGACGGTGAGCTGGATTTTACCCTACACATTACGAGCAATGTAGACTTCACATTGGAGCTGCCGGTTTGGGCTACAAATGCAGGAGATAATACACCGTATATAGGAAGTAAACTATACACATTCGTAGCGTCGCCTATAGCTCCGGGTGACCGGATAGGGTATATCAAAGTCATGACTGATGGGCATCCCGATCTGGATCAGATTATTGAGGTGTCGCAACATCAGAATGTCTTGCAGCCTGTTTTGGGCGATTTCGCTCCGCTTTCCGGTGAGAAAGAAAGTACCGTAGTACTGAATGGAGCAAATTTCGGAACGAATAAAGATCTGGTCAAAGTGTATTTCAATGCCTTGGAAGCAGAAGTTGTCAGCGTAGCCGACGATGCAATTACGGTCGTCGTCCCACGTGCGCCGGGTAATCCTTGTACGATAAAGGTGAATATTCTGGGCGAGGAACTGACCTACCCGACCACTTTTGATTATATCAAGTCGTGGGGTTTATACACGGTTACAGGTGATGGGAACGGCACCTTTAGAGGAGGCACATTGGCACAAGGTCGTCTAAAAGCTCGGTACATCAGTCTGGATGGCAATGGTAATATCTTTGCGACGCATAGGGATGAAGGAACTAACCGACATATCGTCCGTATCAACGAAGCTGAAGATATTGTAGAGTCCGTCGGTACTTTTGCTACTCCCAACGGATCTACCGTTGGAGCTAATAATATCGTATATGTTGCGAATGATCAAAAAAACGGTACAAGCTACTACGAGTTAGATCCGGCTAATAATTGGACACCGGTGGAAAGGACAATTACCTATCCGCCGGATGATGGTCCTCCGACAGCAAGTGCATACATGTATCGCTTAGTTTATAACCCGCATGATGGCTATTTGTATGGTGTACTTGGACATGCAACCGGACCTGTATTAAAGGTGAATCCGGATACCCAACAGGGGGAAGTTATTTATAGATTAGGAACAGTGAACCCGACTTGGTATGGGCTTACGATCAATCCTGCCGACGGAACGAAGTTGTATGCCATGACCAATACACAAGCCGTTGGCTATGGGCCATATATAATGGATTTAACCAACCCGGTAGATGGCTTTACAAAATTAAACCATGCAACCACCACACCTGGAAATTCAGGAGTTAGTGGATTGACCAATAATTTAGAGACCAGTGGTTTCGGGCAGGCTTGGGATATACAATTTGGGCCTGACGGATACTTGTATGTATCTGATAATAATAATCATATTATTCGGAAAATTAATTTGACTACCAAGACTATAGAGACTGTTATCGGTGTGGCTGGTCAATCGGGAACTACAGATGGAAAAGCGGATAAAGCCCGCTTAAGCAATCCGAGAGGTTTGGCCTGGAATAGTGAGGGTACGACCTTATACATTTCCGATTTTGGTAGTAGTCGCATTCGTAAATGGACACTCGATTAATATAACATTTGTAAATCAATATTTTTACGATATGAGCGTACTTCGATTATTAATCCCCGTATTTGCCATCATGGCAATATTGGCCTGTTCGAATAAAGAGATCGATCCGATAACAGATCCTATAGATGACGACAATGCTAATAATAAACCGCCGGTTGCAGTCTTTCAGGTTTCCCTCGATAAGTACAAGACAACCTTGTATAAAGGCGAGAGCACAAGCCTTGTATCTCACATTTTTCCGGAAGTAGCCGAGAATAAAAAAATCACATGGGCGAGTAGTGACGAGGCTATTGCAACAGTGGATGAAACCGGCAAAGTAACAGCCGTCGCTGCCGGAGAGGCTACGATTACGGCGACTTCTGAAGATCAAAATAAGACAGCCACCTGTCATGTTGTCGTTACAGATACGTACAACGTTCTCTTTATCGGCAATAGTTTTACCCAAGATGCCATTGAGAACCATTTTCTTTCATTGATTACTACAGCAGGGTTGAAGGATAAGATAAACCTGCATTGGATGCACCTTGGCGGGAGAACCATGGCACAACATAGTGCGGCATATATTATTGGAAGTGCGGACTACTATTACAATATTCCCAATTATAATACGTTGAAATGGACCAATACAGGGCTTACTCCGCTGCCTCAGACAGCTGCGGCGTATGAATGGAATTTGGTTACGATTCAGGAACATACCGGAAATAAAGATGCTTGGGCGTGGGATAAATACCATAAAGATAACATTGAGAGCCTGATAAAAAATATCACAAATGACCAAAAAGGAGCACCTGCATTTATGTACGTGATGGCTGTCGCGTATGGCGATCCGGCATTTCCAGATATTCAGTCGTATAGTGGTAAACAGTCTATTTTACAAAATAACTTTGGATCCGATCAGATACTGATGTACAATACCATCGCCGACCGGGCTAAAAAAGTGCTATCCGAAACCTCGGTCGATGGAGTCATCGCCACCGGTACGATGTTGCAAAACCTGCGGACCACCTCTGTAAACAACAATACATCTCTCCTGCTTCCACGAGCTGATTTGACCCGGGACAGTTACCACATGGACAAAGGTATTTCTCGATTTGGAGCGGCCTGTACATTCTTTGAAAGCATCTTTACTCCGATATTCGGTGCAAAGGTTCCTGTGCCATACACAGATCTGGACGGGTCCGTAAGTCTCACCGTCGATTACCGCACCCCGGTTACAACAGAAAATGCGGCTATTGCTCTTGAAGCTGCTCGGAATGCCGTTGAGAAGCCCTTTGAAATAACAGATATGTCAGATCTTTAATCGAAAAAACATGAAAAATTTGAGTTATGTATGGATACTTTTTACGCTTGTTCTGATAGTCGCTTGCGGAAAAGATCCGGAAACAGAACCATCTGGCCAGGATGACAATATTCCGCAGCCGGCTTTGGTGTCGGGAGTCTCTATCGATCAAAGCGAAGTCACCCTATTCAAAGAGGGAACAGTCTCTTTGGTGGCGACCATTGCTCCCGAAGATGCTGAAAATAAAGCAGTTTATTGGAATAGCAGCGCTCCGGATATTGCCTCTGTTGATGATGACGGAGAGGTAACAGCACATAGTGAAGGCGAGGCCATCATAACTGTATTGACTGCCGACCAAAGCAAATTTGCGACCTGTAAGGTCCTTGTTAAGGGACTTTATAGTGTCCTTTTTATAGGTAACAGCTATACACAAGAGGGAATAGAAACGCATTTTCTGGATGTACTTCGTCAAACAGATGTACGTAATAAGGTACGCATTACCTGGATGCATAAGTTTGGCAAGACGATTAAAGGACACAGCGACACATACGCTTCAGATAAGTCATACAACCGCCACAGATATGCCCCAGGCTCATCGGCATGGACGAAAGACGCAGGAGCGGCCTGCTTGCAGGATGTGTTGCAAGGCACTGAATTTGATCTGGTTGTTCTTCAGGAAAATCCGGTGAGTCAAGAGGGGTGGGTATGGAATAACATCAGAAAGGGCGAAGTGGAGGAGCTGATGAATAAGATAAAAGCCGATCAAAATGGACAACCTAAATTTGCCTGTATAATGGGACAGGCCTACGCCGATCCCGATAAAGTGCAGGCTGGCTATAATACAAATGCAAAAAATATACTGACCAATACTTTCGGAAGTCAACAAATGAATATGTATAATGCGATCGTCGGGCATACGCAGGCCATGGTTATAGCTTTGCCTTTTGAGTTTGTCATTCCTTGGGGTACAACACTTCAGAACCTTCGTACTTCGTCGCTGAACACCACTCACAAAATGGACATGACGACAAATGGCGTATTTGCCGATTTGGGAATAGGGCGTTATGCCGCGGCATGCACTGTATTTGAAAGTATCTTTACGCCTGTTTTCGGGGTAAATCTTGATGGAGTAGACTATACGAATAGCACATCGCTGAGTGAAGATACGGGCAACAGCAAATACAAAACCGCCGTTACCGCCGAAACGGCTCCGATTGCGCTAAAAGCAGCCCGACTGGCAATTCAGAAACCCTATAAAATAAGTGTGGTGGCGGATTAAAATCAACGGTTCCCCACATTTTGTGGAAACTTTCCTTTTAAAAGAATAAGGCAATTGCTGCATATTTGTAAATATTCACATTTTACTTATATCATGTCTTTATCTGATTTCTTTGCCCCGATAGCTATTCCACAAGCCCATTCTTCGAACGGGGAATTTTATAATTCCCAATTTGGACAGGTTATTCGTGCTTTTGTTTCCGAATTCCCGTCATGGGGTAAGGACAATAAACCCAATCTGGCTATTGTCGGTGTGGAAGAGGATCGGGCGGCGGTGGGGAATAAAGGCTCAGCAAAGGCACCTGATGCGGTGCGCAAGCATTTTTATAACCTTTATCAGGGCGATTATGCGGTTCATATCGTTGATCTGGGTAATATCAAAGCAGGAAAGCAGGTTTCTGATACTTATGCGGCGCTGAAATTGGTCGTGGAGGAATTGGTCAAGGAGGATATCGTGCCTATTATTATCGGTGGAGGGCAGGATCTGACGTATGCACAATATCGGGGTTACGAAAATCTGGAACAGCGTGTGGAGCTGGCTGTTATTGATTCCCGGTTTGATTTGGATCAGGATAATGATGAAGGCACGGCATTGGATTCGCAGACTTACCTGAATAAGATTATTCTTCATGAACCCGATTATCTTTTTAATCTGAGTAATGTAGCCTATCAGACCTACCTGGTCAGCAAGGAGTCGATCAATATGTATGATAAGCTTTTTTTTACGACACAACGTATAGGAGCTATTACGGGGCGGCTGGATCAGGCAGAACCGGTAATCCGCGCGGCAGATATCGTGAGCTTTGATATGGGGGCTATCCGGGCTTCCGAGGCGCCCGGCAATGCAAACGCCCAACCCAATGGTTTATATGGTGACGAGGCCTGTCAGTTGGCGCGCTATGCCGGCATGTCGGACAAATGCAGTTCTATCGGTTTTTATGAGTTTAACCCCACGTTTGATCCCATGGAGCATACCGCTATGTTGCTGTCGCAAATGGTGTGGTGTTTTGTGGATGGCTATTATAACCGTAAACACGATGCGCCGCTTTATCCCAAATCGGCCTATATCATTTATCGTGCACCGCTGGAGAATGAAGACCATGAGCTTGTCTTCGTGAAAAGTAAAAAGTCAGATCGCTGGTGGATGCAGGTGCCTTATTTTGGCACAAAATCCGTCAACGAAAGGTATTACATGGTACCCTGCCGTTATGAAGATTATCAGTTGGCCGTCTCCGGCGAAATGCCGGATCTGTGGTGGCGGACACATCAGAAGTTGCAGTAACACATCAACGCAAAAGGATTTTCTATGGAGATTTTTTTTCCTGTCATCGTCGTATTTTTAGCTGTCCTATGTGTCTACCTTTTTTGGCGACTGGGTCAAGGTGTTTCGCGGGAAAAGTACACGTTATTGGATGAGGCAAAACGGGAGATTGATCTGGCGTTGGCCCGGGCACTGCAAAGAGGTGATATGCTGCAGCAAGATGCAGACTATCTAACGGAGCTTCTGAGCAAGGAGACAGCAGCTCGTCAGTCCGTTGAGCGGACATTGGAGAGTACGAATGCCTATTTGCAAGCACAGCAGGAGAAATTTCAAGAACAGAAGGAAGAACTCCATCGAATTCGGACACAGTTCAATACCGAATTTCAAGTCTTAGCCAATAAAATATTGGAAGAGAAATCCCAAAAGTTTACGGATCTGAACAAGCAAAATATCGGTTTATTATTAGACCCCTTGAAGGAACGGATCAAGCATTTTGAAGATAAGGTCGAGAAAACCTATCATCAGGAAGCGGCCGAGCGTCATGTCCTAAAGGGAGTCGTAGAGCAGCTGATGCAGCAAAGTATGCAGATTCAGACGGAGGCGCACAATCTGACGAAAGCATTGAAAGGCGACAACAAGCGGCAGGGCAATTGGGGGGAAGTTATTTTAGAACGCGTACTGGAACGTTCAGGACTGATAAAAGATCAAGAGTACAGCCTGCAGGTGTCACTTCTGCAGGATGGAGGAGGACGGGTACAGCCCGATGCCATCATCCATCTTCCGGACAACAAACATTTGGTCATCGATTCGAAAGTGTCGTTGATTGCTTATGAGAAGGCGGTCAATCATCCCGATGAAGCAGAGCGGGCCCTATTTCTGAAACAACATGTGCTCTCTATTGAGCGCCATATTAAAGAGTTGGCGACGAAAGATTACCAAAGTTTGTATGGAATCCATTCCCCGGATTTTGTCTTGCTTTTTATGCCGATTGAGCCGGCGCTGAGCTTAGCCGTCACGTACAAACCCGAACTCTTTAGTGAGGCTTGGGAACGGAGAGTCGTGATTGTCAGTCCTTCGACTTTGCTGGCTACCTTACGTACGGTAGCTTCTATATGGAAGCAGGAACGTCAAAATAAGAATGTGTTGGCCATCGCTCGTGAGGCCGGGGCCTTGTATGATAAGTTTGTCAGCTTCTTGCAGGATATGGAGCAGATCCAGAGTCATCTCTTCAAGGCTTCTGAAAAACATCAGGACGCCATGAAAAAGCTCTCCTCCGGGCAAGGGAATGTCATTCGGAAGATCGAAAGCTTAAAAGTTCTAGGTGCAAAGGCGACGAAGCAGATTGACGATAAGTATTTGGAGTGAGCTTAGTGCGTGTTTGTTTATTGCAGCTTCTCGTTGTTTTTGTGGCGATCGGCGTCACGCATATTCTTTTTATCTAAGTTTTTTTCCAAAGCCTCCGTAAGATCAATGCCTGTTTGGTTGGCCAGGCATATCAGTACAAATAATACGTCCGCCATCTCATCGGCAAGATTGACTTCCTTGTCTGATTTTTTGAAAGATTGCTCGCCATATTGCCGGGCCATAATACGGGCGACTTCACCGACCTCCTCCATCAGCATAGCTGTATTGGTCAGTTCATTGAAATAGCGGACACCTGTGGTGTTGATCCATTTATCGACGATTGCTTGTGCTTCTTTTATAGTCATTCTATTTTAGTATGGAGTATTTAGATATTAGTATTTAGATTTTTACAGCTTGCCAGTAATTCGTAATTCCTAATTCCTAATTTAAAAGTTATCCTTGTCCCGTGTGTTCATCATAATCGTAACGGGGCCGTCGTTGCGCAGATTGATCTTCATGTCGGCACCAAAGATGCCCAGCTGTACAGGCCTGCCCAACAGGTCCGAAAGTATTTTTGCCGTTGCTTCATACATAGGCTTTGCTTTATCCGGTTTTGCAGCACGGATGAAGGAAGGCCGGTTTCCTTTCTTTGTCTGTGCAAGAAGCGTAAATTGTGATATGAGCAAAATGTTGCCTCCGATGTCTTGTACAGATTTATTCATTAACCCCTGCTCGTCCGAAAAGATACGGAGGTTGACAAATTTTTGGGCCAGCCATTTTAGATCTTCCTCCGTGTCGGATTCTTCTACACCTAATAAGATAAGTAAACCTTGATCTATCGCTCCTGTCACCTTGCCCTCTACGGTGCAAGACGCCTTCGTGACTCGTTGTATGACTGCGCGCATAGGGTTAAAAGTAAAAATTAAATTTCAGACAACAGCGGTATTCTCCCTTTTTATAGCGATGATCTGGCAAAACACCTAAATATTTGATCCCAACACCGCTATGCTTCACTCGGGACGATAGGTGTTTTTTCTTTTTACATAGATGTGCTGACAGTATACCTATGTATCCGACTGGGATACCTATATTTTCTTTCCTACAATAGAAGTGTTCTGTCTTATCCCCTCGGTATTTCAGCAAAATACATAGATGTTTTTTGCCAACACCTATCAAACGGAACAGGACACCTATGTGTTATGTTGGAATGTATAGATGTTTTCGTCTAATGTTTATGTGTTTTTGTTAAACGCCTATCAAATGAGATAGGATACTTATGTGTTTTATCAGAACGTATAAATGTTTTTGTCAAACACCTAGGTGTTTTAACAAAACACATAGGTGTCGTATATCCGGGAATATCGAGTTTATTTCATAAAAAAACAGCCTTAATGATAGTTATAAAGCTGTTTTTCGATCAAAAAAAGTCTTTTTTTTGATCGAAAAAAGTTCGCTTTTGTGCCAAACAAGTTTTTGGGGGTACCCTGAAAGTTGGCACAAAAACGAACCTTTTTATGCTAAAATCTTATATTAAGCCCCAACATAAAGTTCGTGCCCGCCTGCGGAAACAGCATGTTATAGGATAGTGGGGCACCACCGCCCATGTCCGGTTCGTACCAGATATAGCCATTTGTGGCATATTTAGTATTGAGGATGTTATTCACCAGAAGGTTTAACGCGATGTTTTCAATACCTATGGCGCTAAAGCTATAGACAGCCTGTACATCATGTACAAAATAAGGGTTGATGCTCTTGTAATCGGACGACGTATTATCCAGATACATCCGCGACACATATTTGCTCAATAAACTAAAAGATAGCGGCTGTACAGGCTTGTAGGTGAAATTGTTGGACAATATAGTCGAAGGAGACATCGCAATATCCGTTGTTTTATCATCCGTTACGACTTTATTTTGGCTCAATGCGGCTGTAGCCTTCCAGGTAAACTGCGAATTGATTTTCCATGCACCGTCAAACTCAATACCTGCACGGTAGCTGTAAGGTTCATTTTTCCGTATGCCGCCGCCGACATCATCTATGGCACCCGTAAAGATAAGCTGATCTTTATAGATCATTCCATAAAGGTTTGCTCCGATGTTGAACTGTTCGTTACGAAATCGGTATCCCCCTTCAATGTCGTGCAGCTTTTCGGGTTTGGGCAGTGTGCCACCAGTACTGTTGACGTAATCTTTCCGCACGGGTTCCTTGTTGGCAAAAGCGTAGGAGAGGTACACGTTGGAAAGATTGTTCAGGAAGTATGTCACACCGGCTTTCGGATTAAAGAAATTCAGGTTGGCCTCAAAGTCGACCGGATCGTCGCCGTCTTCCACACCGTTCCCTTTGTAATATAAATTCCGGTATTGGAGGTCCAGATTAGCCAACCATTTCCCAAAGCGGTAATCGGCTTTCCCATAGATATTGAAGTCGTTCTTCTTTGCATCGTTGAAGTAATACTTGTCACCCAGATTGCCGTTTGACGCATATTGTGCCCAGATGACTTCCCCATAGTGATCACCTAAGTATTGGTTGTAAGCACCCCCGAGTATGAAATTAAAATTGGCACTCGGCGTATAATTCACTGAATATGTCCCCCCATAAAAATGGTTGTCCAGCCAGCGGCGGCGCACCAGATTAGTCTGCTCGATGGTTTCGCCACCAATATTGATATTGGAAAGCCCGTAGTATGCTAAATCCTCATTCTCGTAATATTCTTCATAGTAGCCTGCCCCTCGGGTGTAGTGCAATGCCGCCTGTATATTCCATTGTTCTGAGAGTGTGCTTGTATAATGAAGGTGAGCGTGTGTCTGGGTATAGTTATCCGTTTGGTTGTCGTATGTAAACATATTGTACGTTCTGCCCGATTCCAGCAAACGAACGTATTCCGGACTGCCTTCTGCATATCCCAAACCGTTGACGGCAAAATCTTTCAATCCGCTTTCATCTCCCTGTACCAACGGCTCAGGAACGCCGTTCCACGCCTGATAGGTTTTTTCCTTACCGGAGAAAATAGTGGCCTTCAAGGTATGTTTTGCGGTGTATAGACCGCCGTCGACATAAAAAGACTTCAAGTCTGAGCTCGCCCGATCCACGTAGCCATCGGAAGTAATGCGGGACAGGCGTGTATTGAAAGCATATTTGTTGTTGATGAGTCCTGTTCCGGCTTTTACGGTGTTTTTCCAGGAGTTGAACGAACCAAAAGAATTGTTGAGTTCAGCATAAGGCTGCTGTTCTAACGCATCCGTCTGTATATTCAACGAAGCGCCGAAAGCCCCGGCACCGTTCGTGGACGTGCCTATACCACGCTGTATCTGTATACTTTCCGCGCTGGAAGCAAAATCCGGGAGATTAACAAAGAACGATCCCATGCTCTCGGCATCATTTAAAGGTATTCCATTCAGCGTCACGTTGATACGCTGGTTGTCGGATCCGCGAATACGCATCGACGTGTACCCAATACCTGCGCCGGCATCTGATCCGATAACAACGCCGGGCGTTTGATCCAACAGATAGGGAAGGTCCTGGCCCAGATTCTGGACCGCTATATCTTCTTTAGACAGGTTTTTAAACGTCGTTGCCGAATTTTCTTTTGCCCGTGTGGCATATACGAACACATCCGCTACCGCAACGAGATTAGGCTGGAGGACAACTTGCACATGGTTCGTGCGCGAGGGGTTAAATTTCAGGTTGTTTTCCCGATAGCCCACGAAAGATACCTGAACGGTATAGTTTTTATTTTCCAGATTCTGGAAAGAAGCCATTCCGTCCTCATTCGTCAATCGTGTCGTGGAATGGATGGTTACATTGGCTCCGGCCAATGGATTTTTGTTCTGATCCAGTACCCGGATCGTTACATGGTCTTGTGCGAAGCCTAGCATCGCAATCAGGCACAAAGCCCAAGTAGCATAAAGCTGCTTTAACATAAAAAATTTTTAATTTGAGTTAAACACAACTACTGCAAGGGGTCACAGTAGCACCTATTTAACCGCCCTTTCCCTACGCTGGCATTATCCAGATCAGGTATGTCTCACCTTTTGCAAATGAGACAGGGTATAATCTCAGCCTTTATTCGTGTTTCGAAGAACAAGGCACCCCTATTTGATGGTGCAAAGTTAATTTATTTTTTTGTTATAAAAAAAATATTCTAATAATTTCAGTTTGGAACCTTTTTTGCTGTGTTAATTTAAAATTAACAGCTATTTTTGATAGGAAACGGAAATAGTAATTGACAACAGGTCATTAAAACTAAAATGTTAAAATATTATTCAGCAGATTATGTATTGCCTATTTCTTCCCCTCCTATAAGGAATGGAATCGTAGCAATCGACCAAAATGGTGTTATAAGAGGTCTCTATAGCAGTGGAGAGGCACCCCTCGATGCCGAAGTTACCAGGCTTTCAGGTGCCCTCATACCCGGTTTTGTCAACGGGCATTGCCATTTGGAATTATCACATTTAAAAGATAAGATTCCGCCAAAGAGCGGGTTGGTAGATTTTATACTTCAGGTGATGCGTCATCGGGACGATGAAAAAAAGGGTGTGGAAAAGGCGATGAAAAAGGCGGACGATATGATGTATGCCAATGGAATACAGGCAGTAGGGGATCACGTCAATTCTTCGGTTTCTGCACCGATTAAAGAAAACAGCAAAATGATGTACCACACGTTTGTGGAGGTGATTGGTTTGCAGGATGATTTGGTGGAACAAAAAATTGATGAGGCAAGAGATGTGGAATATTATTTTGACCCGGACCACTCTTCCATTACACCACATGCACCTTATTCTTGCTCAAAAGCGTTATTGCGGGCTTTTAAACGGTCGGTATCCGAACGTAATATCATCAGTGTCCATAATCAGGAGAGTGAGGAGGAAAATAAGTTTTTCCGCTATAATACCGGCGATTTTCAACGTTTTTACGCGGAGATCGGAATAGATTTGTCCGTTTTTAAAGCACAGGCCCGAAACTCGCTTCAATCTTACCTGCCTTATTTGCCGACCAATAATAAAATTATCTTAGTACATAATACATTTACGACTGTCAAAGACCTGGATTTTGCACAGCGGATGGGCAAAAAGGTTATATTGTGTATCTGCCCGAAAGCAAACCTATATATAGAGGATACGTTGCCGAAGCTGAATCTTTTGCAGCAGGATGCAGATATCATCATGGGTACGGACAGCTTGGCATCTAACGATACGCTGGACATGCTCGAAGAATTGAAAGTACTGCATAAGCACTATCCGGAGCTGAGTTTTGTAACCACCATCCAATGGGCTACCCTCAATGGCGCTAAAGCCTTAGGGATGGACGAACAATTGGGTTCGTTGGAGGTCGGTAAAGCTCCCGGACTTATTTTGTTAAAAAATATGAAACAACTTCGGCTTGTGGATGCGGTAAAAGTAGAACGTGTTGTTTAAAGCGTTACCTTTGTTTTCATGAAGCATTGGAATATTACAGTCCGGGGAAAAGTACAAGGTGTTTATTTTAGATTAACGACGAAGGCTGTAGCTGACCAATTGGGTGTCAAAGGCTTCGTTCGCAACCAAGAGGATGGTTCGGCCTACATCGAGGCTGAAGGCGATGATTTTGCCCTCAATTCATTGCTGGAATTCTGCCGGGAAGGTCCTGAGCGTGCAGAAGTAGATGATATCAGCTGCATAGCGGTGGATGATATTAAGGGTTTTCAGAACTTTGAAGTACGTAAAAGAAAAATTAACTAAATTTTGAAAGGTGTCTAGTGTAAAAAAATTCGTTAGTGATACCGTGATATACGGTTTTACCACCATCGTATCACGTATGCTGAGTTTTTTAATGACGCCCATTTATCTCAAAAAATTCAAAGATGCTGCGGTCTACGGCGTCTATTCGAATTTTTATGCCTGGGTATCGATGTTGAATGCGCTATTGGCATTTGGTATGGAAACGACCTTTTTTCGGTATCTGCAAAAAGTAGAGGAAAAAGATCAGCGTAAGGTCTACAACAACAGTTTTATGGTCACGTTGATGACCTCTATATTGCTCTTGTTTTCTGTATTTTTATGTATAGGACCGTTATCCCGATGGTTTGCCGATGGAGATCCGGTGGATGATTATACACAGTATATTAAATATTTTGCGCTGATACTGGTGACAGATGCTTTGGCCGTGGTTCCCTTCGCGAAGTTGCGCGCACAAGGCCGGCCGATCCGATATAGTTATCTCAAATTTGTCAATATTCTTATCACGGTATTTGCCAATCTGTTTTTGATTGTATTTTTACCCTCCTGGGTGCATCAATCCACCTTTTGGGCCGGATTTGCGGAAGGGTGGTTTATCGAAGGATGGTTGGGGTATGTGTTTCTTTCCAACCTGTTGGCAAGCAGTGTAACCTTGCTCCTGTTGTTGCCGGAAATTTTAACATTACAACTACGAATCGATAAGGTCCTGATGAAAGACATGCTGCGCTACAGTTTTCCTATTCTCGTCGCTAATATATCGTTTATCATTAATGAGAACCTTGATAAAATGTTCTTTCCAAAGCTTTTGCCCGGAGACACGGGCAAGATGGAACTTGGTATTTATGGAGCAGTGGCCAAGATTGCAGTTTTCCTGAGTCTGTTCGTAACGGCTTTTCGCTTGGGATCCGAACCGTTTTTCTTTTCTCATGCCAAGAATAAAGATGCTCCGCGGACCTATGCACAGATTATGGAATATTTCGTCATTTTCATGGTGTTGATTATGGTTGCGGTGACGGTAAATCTGGATTGGCTGAAATATTATATTGAAGGCAATGAAGCACAGCCGGATGTTTATTGGTCGGGACTCAAGATTGTTCCCATACTATTGTTCAATTATGTGCTGCTTGGTGTATATATGAATTTATCGGTGTGGTATAAGCTGACCGATCAGACGCAATATGCCTTATATATATCGGGCCTCGGTGCGTTGATTACGATTGTATTAAATGTTCTTTTAATTCCCAGATATTCTTATGTTGGCGCTGTAGTTTCTACGACTGTCGTTTATCTGGTGATGGTCGGGTTATCGCTATTCTGGGGACAGAAATATTACCCCATCCCTTATCGATTTGTGAAAATAGGTGCCTATCTGGTTGTTGGATTGCTGCTATCGTGGGTTAGCTATTTTGTGTTTGATAGCAATTTTTGGATAGGTAACGGGATGTTGATGGCCTTGTGTTTGGTTGTTATCTTTCTGGAAAGAGATATCCTTCGTCGGGTATTATTTAACAGAAATAGATTTTAAAAAAGAGAGGGTGTCCAAACACCCTCCTCCTGTTACAGCTCTTTTATTTCGCCGACTAACTTGGTAATCGTTTGCTTGGCATCGCCGAAGAGCATGAGGCAGTTGTCTGCGCCGAACAATTCGTTTTCGATACCTGCATATCCTTTTCCCATACTTCGTTTACTTACAATCACAGTTTGTGCTTTTTCGACATTTAATACAGGCATACCAAATATAGGGCTACTTGGATTGGTCTTCGCGGCAGGGTTAACGACATCATTTGCACCAACAACGAATACCAGGTCGGTATTGGCAAAATCGTCATTGATCTCGTCCATTTCGATCAATTTGTCGTAGGAAATATTGGCCTCCGCTAATAATACATTCATATGGCCGGGCATTCTACCTGCTACAGGATGGATCGCAAAACGGACATTTACACCTTTCTTTTCGCATAACTCACTGAGCTCCCGGATAACGTGTTGTGCATGTGCTACCGCCATTCCGTAACCCGGTACGATAATCAGAGAAGATACGGAATCAAAAATCTGTGCAGCTTCTTCAACGCCGACTTCTTTGACGGTGATCTGCGGCCCATCGGCTTGTCCTCCACCGGCGGCCGAAGTTTGTCCAAACCCGCCCAAAAGTACATTCATCAGCGAACGGTTCATCGCTTTACACATAATCTGGGTAAGGATAATACCGGAAGCACCTACCAGTGCCCCTGACACAATAAGGACATTGTTGTTAAGTACGAAACCCGTTGCACAGGCAGCCATCCCCGAATACGAGTTTAATAGGGATATCACAACTGGCATATCTGCTCCTCCAATGGGAATGACAACCAGGACGCCGAGCACCAATGCCAGTACGCCTAATATAATCATGTAATTGGGATTGGAAAAATCGGTTAAGGCGAAAACTGTAATACCGATCGATAGAATCAACAGAATCAGATTAATCAGATGCTGCCCCGTAAATACGATCGCACGGCCGGAAATGCTTCCGCTCAGCTTCATAAAAGCAATGAGTGATCCCGTAAACGTAATCCCACCGATAAGGATACTTAAGGCAACACTGATGCCCGTTATGTTATCCACGGCAACCCCTCTTTCTTGCGTGTTTAACCAAAAGTCAGACAAGGCTACAGCTAGGGAGGCCAACCCCCCAAAACCGTTGAACAGTGCAACCATTTCAGGTATTTTGGTCATCTGAACTTTTTGAGCAATGATTAGGCCTATCGCAGAGCCGATGACGATACATATTAGGATATCGACCAGAGAGATGGCCTCCACCTGAATAACTGTGGCCAAGATGGCAATAAACATACCGACAGAAGAAACCATATTCCCTTTGCGGGCAGTTTTGGTCCGCCCCAACATTTTGATGCCGACTATAAAGAGTATAGAGGCGATTAAATACGATAATTGTATAATGATATTCATTGTTTCCTTTATTTTTTCTTAAACATTTTCAACATCCGGTCCGTTACGGCATAGCCTCCGACAACATTGATCGTCGCCAGAATAAGTGCGGCCATACCGAGCCACTTACTTACCGATAAGTACCCCAGCTCGTTACAAGCGATAATTGCCCCGACGATGGTAATACCGGATATGGCATTGGACCCTGACATCAATGGGGTATGCAGGGTGGGAGGAACCTTGTTGATTAATTCAAAGCCGAGATAGCTGGCTAGTATTAATATGTAAAGTAGAATGATAAAAGTTTCAGCAGACATAGCTTAATCGTTTACGTTTAATTATTTGGATAAAATAGATTTTGTGAACTCGTGAACCAATTGTCCTTGATGGGTTATCAACGCACCTTTTGTTATTTCTTCGTCCATTTCCCACTTAAAGCCTTCTTTGGTGGCTAAGTGGAGGAGCAGTGTGCTCAGGTTGGTCGCGTACAATTGGCTGGCATTTATCGGCAGTAGCGAAGGTATATTCGATTCGCCTATGATCATGACACCGTATTTTTCAACGGTTTTATTGTACTCCGATATTTCGCAGTTACCGCCTGATTCAACGGCCATATCGACGATGACAGCACCAGGTTTCATGGACTTAACCATTTCTTCTGTTACCAAAACAGGCGATTTCTTGCCGATGACCAAAGCCGTAGTGATGACCAGATCGGCGTCTTTAATTTTATCTTTAATCAGTTGTTGCTGCTTTTGTAAAAATTCTTGTGAAACTTCTTTGGCATAACCGCCTTCTGTCTTGACATCCTCATCCGTTTCGACCACTAAAAAGCGTCCGCCTAACGATTCGACTTGTTCTTTTGTTTCGGGACGTACATCGGAAACTTCCACAACAGCTCCGAGGCGTTTTGCGGTGGCTATAGCTTGGAGTCCCGCTACCCCGGCTCCGAAGATAAGCACTTTTGCCGGTGTGATGGTGCCCGCGGCAGTCATCATCAGCGGAAAGATTTTGCCGAGGACATTGGCGCCCATAATCACCGCTTTATAGCCGGCCAGATTGGCCTGGGAACTTAAAGCATCCATTTTTTGGGCACGGGATATCCGTGGCACAGCATCCATGGCGAATGACGTGATCTGACGTGCATTAAAGACATCAAGAAGTTCAGGTTGCGTATAGGCGTACAATAGTGAAATACTGACGGCATTGTTTTTAAATTGAGAAGCTTCCTCTATGGTAGGGGCGTTCACCTTGACGATAACGTCGGCTTGATAGATTTCGGATTTGGATACGACCTCAGCTCCCGCTTGTACATAGTCCTCATCCGAGAAGTTGGACCCGGATCCGGCACCGTTTTCTACCTGAACACGAAATTCTTTCTTGATAAGCAGTTTAATCACTTCCGGGCTGAGTGCAACACGCCGCTCGTTTGCTTTAGTTTCTTTAAGTACTCCTAAGATCATTTCATTGTTTGTTTAGATTGTTGTTGTTTTGCATGTTAAGGTTAGTGCGTTTATAATAGGCACAAATAACAAAAGTAAAATTTAAAATTAATAACAAGTACAAATAATTTTCATTTTCTTTATATTTATTTTTATGGAAATTAATGATGTCAAAATATCCCGTAAAAAGCCTATTTATCCAGTGGGTAGGGGGCTGGCAAAATACCTGAAGATGTACCAGCGGGATGCCCGGCTTCCTGTTTCTTATTTCGAGCTGCTGAATTTTCAGGAAACTGTTCCCGTTATGGATAAACTTGGGAACGATACCCTTTGGGAAACACCGTTATATCCACCTTATCTGCAGGATCGCCTGTATGATGGGTTAAAAATTATCTATGCGAAACTTAAAGCTTCGGGGAATACGCGGATCGTTGAGCATAAGATCATCGATAAGATAGAATATTGTGCTTTTGGGAATACACGTCCTTTCCGGATTCGTATTGTGAATAAGCTCAATGACGTATATGACTATTTCTACATTAAACAGGCTGATGCTTCCCGTATATATGGCTTGGAACTGGAACAGATCTTATCGCCCAACCCGGTCAACTATATCGCCGATGCAACGACGTTAGTAGAAGAGCATATCGTCGGCATTCCGGGGGATGTATTTAGTCAAGGAAGTATGTATACGGTCGAATATAACCAGACACGGATTGCGAAGGAATTCGTGAAATTCAATGAGCGCTGCATCATTTCACTGTTAGGCGATATGCGTTCCTACAATTTTGTAATGCAGATTACGGCCGACTTTGATGATTTTCAATTCCGTATCCGAGCGATCGACTTTGATCAACAGTTTTATGAAGGCAACCCTAAAGTATATATGCCCCAGTTTTTTAAGGAAAACTATCCGTATGTCAAGCTGAGTATGGAACACCTGAATGAGCGGACCGTATCTCAATATCAACAAGAGGAACATTCCTCTATTGTGCATCGTGTTCGTAGTGAACGCCACCGGATAAAAGATCTGCGGGATGCTTCACAGACGCAGCAATTGTCCACGCCGGAAAATATCAAACAGCTTCGGGAAGGATATGCGGACTATTATAATAATGACGCCTACCGCCGTTGTAAGTCGATGACGGATATTGTGGAGCTGAATGTCAAGAATGTCATTCGGCGCGTAAAGATTTAACGCACACGGTTTTGGTTGTCTTTGACAAAGGCTGACCAGCCGGAATAACTTTTGGTGCCCGTAGTTGTCTGCTGTTGGAAAGCATGACAGACGGCGACAGCCAGTCCATCCGTAGCGTCCAAAAATTCGGGTGTTTCGTTGAACGTGAGGAGGCTCTGTAACATGGCGGCCACCTGTTCTTTGCTGGCATTACCGTTGCCCGTTACCGATTGTTTGATTTTCCGTGGAGCATATTCAAATATGGGTATATCTTTATTTAACGCCGCAGCCATGGCAACGCCTTGTGCCCTGCCCAGCTTAAGCATGACCTGTATATTCTTTCCGTAAAAGGGAGCTTCCAGTGCAACACAGTCGGGCATATACTCCTCCATTAATGCGGTGGTTTTTTTGAAAATACGCTGGAGCTTTAAAGCGTGGTCGTCCAAGTGGCCCATCTTGACGACCCCCATCGTTATTAATGACACTTTGTTGCCACAGGCTTTGATTACGCCATAGCCAAGTACCACTGTACCCGGGTCGATACCCAAGATGATCCGCTCCTTTGCCTTTTCTTTCTGCATCGTACAATATTACGAATTTATAACCTATCTTTTTATTCACTCGTGTTTGCTTTTTTCGGCATTCATGAGCACTTCGTGGTTTTCCGCAAAAAAAGTAACAAAAAACTCGCTGCTTAAAAATTTGGACTGTACGGATAGTACTTCCCACTGCTATTGTCCAAATTTTTGAGGCAGCATTTATTGTATTTCTACAGATCCTACTACTATCTTTTCTCCTTCCGTCCTTTCTCGTTATATCTCCATTACTTATCCCAAGCCCCAGTTATCCTGTCGTAACCCGGTAACTATACAAAGGATAAAATCTCAACCGAATGCCTAAGGTTTTCATCCGACAATTGAGCCTTGTCGTCATGTTATGAGGTTATAGAGTTACATGAATAATGAGATAAGAGAAGAAAGATAAAAAGGCAGGATCTGTACAAATAATTAAACTGTCGCCTTAGCCAGATGTGGTTTGCAGGAGGAAGCATTAGCTTAGTAGCATCTGGGTACAGCGACGAGTTTTGTTTACTTTTGCGGTCAAAAGTAAAAAAGTCTCATCGCGGCTCGAGCTATAAAGAAGAAAGATCAGAATAAAAGATAAAGAGAGGAAAAATGGCTATTTTTGCTGCAAATTCAGTAACATTGTGTCCAAAATTACCTAATTGACAAAAGCACAAAAAAAATATCTGGCTATAGCAATCAAATTATTGGTATTTGGTCTGGCTGCGGTCTATATCATCGTTAAAACGACCGACCGACGCAATCTGGATAAGTTTGAGGCTTTGATCCATGGCCTGGAACACCGGTCGGTTGTCCTTACGCTGACGACCATTATCCTGCTGATGTTTGTCAATTGGCTTTTGGAGGTGGTCAAATGGCAGTATCTTTCCCGTCGCATTGAAAAAATTTCGTTTTGGAAAGCTTTCCAGTCTGTTTTCTGTGGATTGACGTGGGCAATTTTCACCCCCAACCGTCTCGGCGAATATGGTGGCCGTGTCTTGTTTTTGAAACCTGAAAACCGGGCAAAGGGGGCTGTAGCTATGGGCGTGGGGTTATTCGCTCAGCTTGTCCTGACTAGCATTGCGGGATCGTTAAGCATCGCCTGGTTTGTGTGTCAGTTTTTAGATCCACCTTTGTCGGTTCAATTTGGCGTATGGGTATTAGCTGTATTATACGCTGCAGGTTTCCTCGTGCTTTACTTCAACGTAAGCTGGGTTGATATGTTGGTGGGCAAAATACGGTGGTTACGGAAAATAGAACCTTTCTTTGCCGTATTAAAAGATTATACGCCGAAGGAACTGGCAGTTGTCTTGTTCAATGCTTTCGCCCGGTTCGTTATCTTCACGTCACAGTATATCATTCTGATGGAGGCCATGTTGCCCGAGCTGCCTTTTCTCCCGATGACATTAATGATTTTCATCCTATTCTTTGTACAGTCGGCTTTGCCGACATTGGATATTTTTGATTTTAGTGTACGGAGCTTTGTCGCCAGCAATTTATACAGCTACATCACCACACAGGAAATCGCGGTGATGGCCATCGTTTCGTGTATATGGTTTGTGAATCTGATCCTGCCCGCTATCTTTGGGGCTGTTTTTGTATTTAAAATTAATTTTTTTGGTGATTCTAAGTCTTCAAATTAGCCTGTTTCTCTTGACTTTGGTCTACATCCTGCTCGTGCTCTATATGCGCAAGGGATGGAAGATATTGCGGCAGCCCGATGCGTTGCCTCCCCCAACAGTGCGCGTTGCAGTCATCATTGCGGCGAGAAACGAAGAAGAAAATATTGGCCGGACGATCGAATGCTTGTTGCGTCAGGATTTTCCGGAAGCTCTACGGGAGATTATTATCGTAGACGACCATTCGGACGACCGTACTTCGACTGTTGTACGTTCGTATGCTGATCGTGGCATACAGCTGATTCAATTGAACGAATCGGATAAACTCAATTCGTATAAGAAGAAGGCTATTGTGACAGCTATCCAGTCCTGTACGGCCGACATCATCGTCACGACAGATGCCGATTGCCGCATGGGACCAGCGTGGTTGCAGACGGTTGTGGGATATTTTGAACAGCAGGATCTCTATATGCTTTCGTCACCGGTGGTGTATTCCGAAGAGAAGAGTTTTTTCGAAAGGTTACAAACCTTAGAGTTCCTCTATCTCATCGGACTTGGGGCTGCGGGAATAGGGCATAGCAATCCAACAACCTGCAATGGTGCCAACCTGGCCTACCGCAAAGATGTCTTCTTGAGGTTAGGGGGGTTCAACGGCATTGATGACCTGGCCTCTGGAGATGATGAATTGTTTTTACATAAAGTCGCGGAGCAGTATCCCGATAAGATAGGCTTCTGTAAGTCGCGTGATGCGATTGTTTATACAGATGCCAAAGCCACTGTGAAAGCTTTTATCAGTCAGCGTAAACGATGGGCATCGAAGAGTACCCGTTATAAAAGGAAAGAAGTAGTGGTGCTGGGCATATTGATCTGGTTATATAATGCAACACTTTTAGGCGTGTTCTTTGGTGGTGTTTTTATCTCACTGTGGTATTTAAAGGTGTTTGTGATCTCTCTCGCAGCCAAGCTGTTGGTGGAGTTTCTGTTCATCAAGCCTCTGGCCGATTTCGCAACGCGAAGAGCGTTGTTGTCCTACCTGCCCCTACTGACTTTCCTGCACATTCTTTACTTGGTATATATCGGATTGCTGGGCAATATGGGTAAATACGATTGGAAAGGCCGTCGCGTAAAATAGATCTATGCCTCTACTTTTGCCCGGATAACTTCTTCGGCACGTTTCACGATCTCTTCTGCTGTTTGGCCTGCTGTATCAATCGGATTGAGCACCTCCCATGTCATATGCACAAAGGGCTTGAGCGGAAACAGGCCGTACCGAACCATTTGGTAAGAGTGGTTGATGGCGATAGGGACGATCAGTGCGTCTGGGTTTTTCTTTAATAGTGTAGCGATACCGCCGACATGAAAACTCTTCATTTTCCCATCCTTGGCACGTGTGCCTTCGGGAAATATAAAGGCCGACCAATGTTTGGTTTTCATGTTATTGGCCAGCTTTAGGATTTCTGAGATCGATTGTTTTGGATCTTTCCGGTCGATATTGGCGGCACCCCCGTGAAGGAGATTGAAAGAGATACTTGGAATGTGCGCATTCGCCAGCTCTACTTTAGAGATGAACTTTCCATGAAAGCGGCGCAGAAAGTAAATCAGCGGTGGAATATCGAATGTACTTTGATGGTTGGCTACGAAGATAACAGGAACGCCTACCGGAAGGTTTTTATTGTCTCTAAATGTGACCGTATTAAACAAGGTATAGTTGCAGGCCGTGAGAAAGAAATTAAGGACATCGACACTTTTCTTATGTGCACCGTAGCCCCCTAACCGCAGGCACAGCCATTGAATAGGATGGAAAACTAAAAGTGCTGTCGAAAAACAAAGGTAAAATATCGGTGTAAGGATAAATCCAAAAAATTTTCTCATACGTTCATTTTAACGCTACAAACTTAGATAAAATGCTCTGTATTCACGAACGGAATATTAAATGGCTTTGGCTGATGTATAATTGCTGTGACATTGCGTATAAAAAGGGGAATAATCACTCAAACGTTTTAGTATAGCCAAAGATATAGAAGACCATGTTTTTGGCGTTGAAAGAAAGAATAAATAATGTCAACGGATACGCTTCGGGTTTTATTTTGACGGGTACAGCCTTTATATTTGCTGTTTAAACCTTCATAAAAAATGAGAATTGTAACTGTATTTAGCTTGTTATTTATCTTACTCGGTTTATCGGTACACGCCAGAGAAGTCATTCCATTCAATAAAGATTGGGCTTTTAAAAAAGGACCCTTTACGACCGATCCGATGACATACAACCGTATTTTTCAGGGTAAATGGCAGTTGGTTCAAATTCCGCATACCTGGAATGCACGCGATATGCAGGTCTACGAGACGCGTGTGGGAACATTCCGCACGAATGAACGGTTTTATACAGGCGATGCCTATTATCGGAAATCCTTTACACCAAGTGCGACATGGAAAGATAAACGGGTCTTCATTAAATTTGAAGGTGTAAATACAAATACAGAAGTATACGTCAATAATGCACCTTTACCTACAAAAATCGGTAAGAATGATGTCGTGTATAACGGAGATAGCGTAAATGGTAATTATAATTTTGTCGGGCGCCATCAGGGTGGTTATTCGGCGTTTGTTTTCGAACTGACTGCATTGCTGAAATATGGTGAGGAAAACGAAATTTTGGTCAAAGTCAATAACGAAGCAACGCCAGAGGTTATCCCGATAAACCATGTTTTGTTTCCCATGTATGGTGGGATTTATCGCCCGGTAGAATTGATCGTCACCGAATCGATCAACATTGCAACCAACGATTTTGCATCCCCGGGAATCTTTATTACCCAGAAGAATGTCTCGAAAAAGTCGGCCGATATCGGCGTAAAGATCAAGTTGGAAAATAAGACCGGAAAGGTTCAGCAGATCGAGGTCGGCACGACAATCTATGAGAAAGATGGGTCAGCCAAAGCCAAAAATAGCACAAAATATACCTTACGTCCGCAGGGGCGACAAGAAGTGTTTCACAATATAGCAGTGAAGAGTCCACATTTATGGCATGGTTTGGAAGATCCGTACCTGTATAAGCTGGTGACTCAGGTCCGGAAAGACGGCATCGTCGTGGATGAAGTCACACAACCTCTGGGAATCCGTAAATTTGAAATCCGTGCCAGTGAGGGCTTTTTCTTGAACGACGTGAAGTATCCATTATATGGTGTGTGCCGCCACCAGGACCGCTGGGGTAAAGGATCCGCGCTAAGCACGGCAGATCACGATGAAGATCTGGCGATTATTCAGGAAATAGGCGCCACATCGATACGTTTGGCGCATTATCAGCACTCGGATTATTTTTATTCCAAATGCGACAGTATCGGTCTGATTATATGGGCCGAAATTCCTTTTGTCAACCGGGTTTCTACCCGGGAGGAAAATAATGCATTACAACAGTTGAAAGAGTTGATTCGTCAGAACTTCAATCATCCTTCTATCTATATATGGGGTGTACATAACGAAGTGTATACACCGAACACGTATACGGTAGCCTTGACCACCAAGCTAAACGATCTGGCCAAGACAGAAGACCCCGATCGGTACACGGCACAGGTCAGCGGTTACAATGTGGTCGATCACGCTGTGAATAATAATACAGACGTGCAGGGAATCAACCACTATTTCGGCTGGTATAACGGGGAGCTGGAAAATTTGTCGGAAAAGAATGATGATGTGGAAACCTGGGCAAAGCGTATATCTAAGGAATTTAAAGATTATAAAATTATCTATTCGGAATATGGTGCAGAAGCCAAGATCGAGGATCAGGCAGAAGTAACCGGCAATTTTGGCAATCAGTTTAGCAAGCCGGCTTTTTTTCCGGAAGACTTTGCGACGCGTTTTCATGAAATCAACTGGGGGGTAATCGCGAAAAGTCCGATATTCATCGGATCCTACGTGTGGAATATGTTTGATTTTGCGACACCAATGACGGCGTTGAATGTGAATCCGAGAAATTACAAAGGGTTGGTTACTTTTGACCGGAAGACAAAGAAGGATCCGTTCTATTGGTATAAGGCCAACTGGAGTAAAGAGCCTGTCGTCTACATCACGCAGCGTAGGGTGGTTAATCGCGGAAATGAGTTGACACTGATAACCGTCTATTCTAACCGGGGTACACCGACATTGACAGTGAATGGGCGGGAAATAAAAGGGTATAAAAAAGGCCAGACGGATGTACACTATATCTTTGAAAATGTACGATTGGACCGGGGCGAGAATACGGTTGTTGCCAAAATTACCGATAAAGGCGGTAAGGTGCTGGAGGATACGATCAAATGGAACTATGACCCTTCATTCAAACGTGAAATTGGAGAGCCTTCGGTCACGAAAGACGAGCACATAGGCCTATAGACTATTCGGAAGATTAGGGCGTTGTATTCGACACTGGTAATACTTTGCCATTGTAGTATTTGCTGCCATTTTGTGCAAACTCGGCGATATACCTGCCCATTTCAAAAGCCAGGGTACCCGCTTCGACACCAGGAAAGGCGGCCTCGAACATTTCGGTCTGCGACGAGCCCAGTGCCAGGCAATTGACCTTGATTCCCTTGTCTTTGAGTTCTTCAGCCAGGCATTCGGTCAATATGGACAACGCTCCCTTGCTGGTGGAATAGGCACTTAATCCCGAAAATTTAGCTGACCCCTGAAAGCCGCCCATACTGCCAATGTTGACGATATGCCCGCCTTCGGACATCAGCGGAACGACGTGTTTGATCATATTGACGTGGCCAAGGACATTAGTCTGCAGCATATACGCAAACTCTTCTGCCGATGTGTCCAGAAAGGGCTTATTCACCAAGGCGCCGGCATTGTTGATGAGTATATCGACCTTATCAAATTTCGATTGAATAAAAGGGATGAGGGAGTTTGGGTAATTGTCGTAAACAATATCAAATTGCGCCGGATACAGCTTGCCGCCGTCGTGATTTAAGGAAGAAGCGATCTCATGCAGTTTGCGAAGTTTGTCTGCCGAACGGGCCAATGCAATGACCTGATGGTCGGTATTGGCGGTTAAGTCCAATACAGTTTCGAAGCCTATGCCACTACTTGCTCCAGTAACGATTATATTTGCCATTATTCCTCTTCTTTTAATACGTCTTTGTCTATTTCCTGTTCGACCTCGTTAACGGTCGGCAGGTGGTCTGCTCCCAACTGTTGCGGTCTGAATATATAATATATTCCTGACGACGCTACAGTGATCGAAATCAGATTGAAAAATAAGCTGACCAAAACAGCGGTGTGTTCATCGATCTGAAAGTATGTCGCTCCATATATCATGACCAGTTCGCGTAACCCAACGCCCCCTCCTATGGAAGGAATAATGGCGACAATGGTTGAAACTAAAAATATCAATAAATAAGGAGAAAATTTTCCATCAAAGTTCAGCGAATACAAAATCAAGATCGCCGCCAATACCTGAAAACCCTGAACAGCCAATGCTTTCAGGTGTGTACGGACAAATATCTTGGCAAACTGCTTGAATAATAGACGTAGGAAAAAATAGTAGCTCACCGTACCGATGCCTGCTACTGCAATAGTCAGGGCATTGGGAATGGCTAATCGGGGCATAAAGATAACCAATGCACAGGTAATAATCGCCAATGCCCACAAACCACTTAAGCGATCGAAGAATACGGCACTTAGTATTTTCCTGCCGGAAATCTGGTGGTTCTTTTTTAGAAAATAGATTTTATAACCATCGCCGCCGATGCCGCCGGGCAAAAAATAATTGTACAATAGCCCGAGCTGATAAAGCCGTAAATTATAGCGTTCGGACAAATAAAGATGTATCGCTTTGAAGAAGCTGTTGAGCCGGGAGGAAGCAACGATCTGCGAAATGACATAACTGCACAATGCGAGAAAAAGAAATAACCAATCGCAATTCGTAAGAGCAGTTTGTAATTCACTAAAATCGATCTTTCTGGAAACCCAATACAATGCGGTAATGGTGATAATGGATTTCAGGATGTTCTTGATAATATTTGATCGTTTTTTATTGCCCATATGCTGTCTTCCTATCGGGTCCGTAAAAGTACACATAAATCTTATCTCTACCTTACTTGTGGTATGATTTTTGGATATCATCGTGAGAAGATAGTAAGTTTTATATCTTTGACGAATTCAATACTTATAAATTATATACTATGCGTAGACATATTCTTTCTTTTGCAGCGCTACTGGCGGTGATTATGTTGACGGCATCCTGTGGTGCCCAGAAAAAAGGTGCTTCCGGCACAGAATCCGGACCTTCGGCTTCCCAATGGCGATCGGGAATTAAAGGTACATGGGTGTTAAATTCGGTGACGAGGGAAAATATTCCCGGCGCATATACCGTGAAGAATATTTTTGATGAGGCTCCGGTCGATTGTTTTATCGGCAGCGTGTGGAATTTGCCCGGCGGGAATTATCGGGGGAGCATTACCTTCAATACTTCCGGAACTTTATGTGCAAATGGTGCTGTGCGTACGATTATCTGGGATGTCTATAATCCGAAAGATGCTGGAGAACAACCTCAATTTCAATTCAAAAAGCTATATGCCGGCGATAAAGCATCCAACGTGACCAGTGGTTACCGTATGGATCTTTCCTATGCGAATGAAGAATCGTTAGTCATGCGGATGCCTATTCCATTGGATAATGGTGTGACCGGGTATTTGGTGTTTAATTATTCGAAGCAAAAGTAAAACAAGGATAAAATGGAATAAAGAAAAGAGGCGCGAGCCTCTTTATTTATTTTGTTAGTTCCAGCGCCTGAACGATATCCTCGATAATGTCATTTTGATCTTCCAGTCCGACCGACAGGCGTATCGTTCCCGGGCGGATCCCTAGAAGCAGACGTTCATCCTCGCGTAGCTTGGAGTGTGTTGTGGAAGCTGGATGCGTTGCGATCGTCCGTGTATCACCGAGATTAGACGTATATTTTATCATTTTCAATGAATCGATAAACCGGAAGGCTCTTTCTTGCCCGCCCTCTACTTCAAAAGTCACTATTCCTCCGCCGGCTTTCATTTGCTTTTTTGCCAGTTCATATTGTGGATGGGAGGGTAGGAAAGGATATTTTACATCGAGAACCTCTGCATGTTGCTCCAGTGTTTCGGCCAAGGCTAAGGCATTTGCACAATGACGGTCCATACGAAGATTTAGCGTTTCTAAACTTCTGGATAATACCCAAGCGTTGAAAGGAGACATAGCGGGTCCGGTATGCCGGATAAAAAACATCATCTTGTCGATGAGGTCTTTTTTGCCCACCGCGACACCCCCTAATACACGCCCTTGGCCATCCATGTATTTGGTGGCCGAGTGTACCGACAAGTCAAAACCGTAAGGTAATGGCTTTTGCAAATAAGGTGTTGCGAAACAGTTGTCAATGGAAAATATAACATCTGGATATTTCGCTTTGAGTTGACCTAACTTTTCTAAATCATACAACTCCAACCCGGGATTGGATGGCGATTCGAGGAAAACGATCTTGGTGTTTGGTTGTATGGCCTTTTCCCAATCGGCAATGTCAGCCGTCTCTACGTAGGTGTGTGTTATGCCCCAACGGGGGAACAGTTGTGTTAGTAATTGGTGCGTAGAACCAAAGATAGCACGACTGGATACAATATGGTCACCATGTTGGATAAAAGCTGCAAATGATACAAATACCGCTGCCATACCGGAGGAAAACGCTAATCCCGCTTCGGCTCCTTCCATCGCGCAGACACGATCAATAAACTCCGCCGTGTTAGGGTTGGCATAACGCGAGTATACCATTCCTTCCTCTTCGTCTGCAAAAATAGCGCGCCCTTGCTCCGCACTGTCAAAAATAAAACTTGAGGTGAGGTATAATGGAACGGAATGTTCCCGTGTCGCTGACCGTGTTGCCTGCTCTCTTATTATTCGGGATTGGTCTTCTTTCATGATCGACAAACTTAGATATTTTTCATTTTATATACAATAAGATTGCATGGACCAAACCATAGATTTTTGATGAACGATCCTGATGGAGAGGAGAAATAGTTTGTAAATGAAAAAATAAAATCTGATATTGGATTTTTATTCCTCCGTAACGTTAACTCGTATGGTTGTTTTAGAGACTCTTTCTGATGAAGAATTGTTTGAATTGGTGAAGGATTCAAGAAGGGATGCCTATGAGGAAATCTACCATCGTTTTAAAGGGATATTATATGCTCATGCTTATCGCATGCTCGGCGACAGAGAAGAGGTGAGAGATCTGTTACAAGAAGTTTTTGTAGCCCTATGGTCCAAGCGAGAGGAGCTACTTATTCGAAACGTCTCGGCTTACTTATATTCATCAATAAGGAACCGTGTTATCGATAGGGCATCCCGTCATCGTAGTCGAAACAAATATTTAGAGTCCATGTCTTTTTATGCGGAACATCATAGCTATCAGGTGCCCGACCGTATACTCTATGAAAAAGAACTCCGGACGTTGATAGAGAAAGAAGTGAATGCTCTCCCAGAACGCATGCAGCTTATTTTTCAGATGAGCCGGAAAGAGCATTTGTCGCATAAGGAGATTGCTGAAAAACTGGGAATATCAGAAACGACCGTCCGCAAGCAGGTGAATAATGCGTTGAAAATATTACGTTCAAAGTTTACCAACCGGGATACTTTTATTTTTTTTCTTTTTATCTACTCCCTCCCTTACGCACATACGTCTTGTATATAATGGTTCGCAGAACCAGCAAGACAGAGTATGAAGAAACGCCAATTTAAAAAACTTCTGAGAAGGTATAAGAAAGGTAAAGCAACGGGTGAAGAAAAAGCCCTTGTTGAGGGTTGGTATAATTACCACGCTACGCTTGAGGACAGGTCTTTGCCGGAGGAGATGCTGATGGAGACAGATCTTCATGCCGTTTGGCAACAAGTTGTCGCAGACAACACTGTACCGGTCAAACGTATAAGCTTTAGGAAGCTTTCCACGGCGGTTTCTATCGCCGCGGTATTTCTTTTGTTCGGATCGGTTACGTTCTACTTTACAAAGTTTTATCAAGAAAGGATACTCTCGGGTTCGATGGTATCCCAGCCGCTATTTATGAAGCTCGGTTCGAAGCAACAGGATATAGGTGCGTATGATGCGTATGTGCAGTTGGGGTCGGGGGCAACGATTAACTTAGATAGCGTAAAATCAGGAAAGGCATTTTCTTACGACAAAGTTAATCTTCGTAAAGAAGAGGATGGTACCATTGTGTATAAACCTGATGTAAACAAGTGGGACGAGACATCTGCCAGCCGTAATATCCATACGATACATGTCCCCAAAGCGAAACAGTCTAAACTCATCTTATCCGATGGTACTAAAGTATGGCTCAATTCAGAATCATCGATCTCTTTTCCAGAAGTATTTGCCTGGAATGAACGTCATGTGGAAGTCAGTGGAGAGGTGTATTTTGAGGTAACCAGAGATGTCTCCAGACCTTTTTATGTAAAAACAAAAGATGCGGTGGTAAAGGTGCTCGGCACGAGCTTTAACGTGAGTGCATATCTGGATGAGAATATTTCGTCGACAACGTTGGTAACGGGTTCGGTGAACGTATTTGTACCTACTGCGGAAGATGATGTTGCATCCGAAACAAGTAGAACGCTAATCCCGGGGGAACAGTGGGCAATCAATAAAAGCAATCGTCATGTTTCTGTGAAATCGGTCGATATAAAGGATATCATTGCTTGGAAAGATGGCTTAATTGCATTTACTAACCTGGATCTAAAGTCGATTATGAAGAAAGTGGCCAGATGGTATGATGTAGAAGTCGAATATGAATCCTATAATCAAAATAAAAAATTTACAGGAGGTATCTCCTCTCGTACGACGCTGGACGAGTTTATCCAGATCATGGAACTTTATCAGGTAAAAATAGAGAATCAGGGCAATGGTAAACTGGTGGTAAGGGATAAATAGGACAGCTTTTCGAAAGGTCCAAACTTCGGAAAGTTTGAGAACGTAAAATAATATGAACACCTAAATTATAAAGTATGCAGATTACTTTTGTGAATCAGCCAAAGCATTTGGCACATTATGAAAAGAGGGGGAATCCATGTTCACGTTGGTTTCCATTACGATTACGGGTAATTACATGGTTATTGGTAACGTCAATTTCGTACGCAGCGGCGAATACTTTGTTTGCACAGCAGTTGAATTTGAAATTAGAGAAGGTTTCGTTGCAACATGCTCTGAACGAAGTTAAGAGGCAGAGCAAGTACATCAACTGGTATGAAGGCGGGGCTATTGTGTCGGATGTACCGGTGACCATCAATGCCAAAAGGATAACCTTGAGAAATGCACTGCATAAAATCTTCGACGGGCAACCCTACACCTATGATATCGTAGGAGAGACGATCGTGGTCAAAAGGAAGAATGAAGATGTACCGGTTATAGCTACTGCCTCGCCGTTGCAAGAGGTCGTTACGGTAGAGGGTAGGGTAAGACTGGCCGGTAGGCATGCCGATGCAAGCCATGCTGGGATTAGTGTACGTGAAAGGGGAAGTCATTCTTCGGCTATTACGGACAAAGACGGGAACTTTAAAATAAGGGTCCGCAAGAATGCTACCTTAATATTTGCGATGCTGGGGTACAGCACTCGGGAAGTTAATATCGGTGTAGTCGAAAAGATTGATATCGAACTACAGGAAGAACTCAGTAAACTCGATGAAGTGGTCGTGACGGGCTATACGGTGCAGGAACGACGGGAAATCACGGGAGCAATATCTCAGATCAAAGCCAAAGATATCGAAAACATGCCGATCCAGACTTTTGATCAAGCCATGCAAGGGCGTATGGCAGGGGTAAATGTTTCTTCGGCGACGGGTGTTCCAGGTGGAGCAGTACGTGTGCAGATTCGTGGAGAAGGATCCATTTCTGCAGGCAATGATCCCTTGTATATTGTGGATGGTATTCCGGTCAACTCGGAGGATGCAAGTACGGTCACGTCTAGTAATCCCTTGTCTTTTTTGAACCCCAAAGATATTGAATCTATTGAGGTGCTGAAGGATGCTGCCGCGGCGTCTATCTATGGTGCACAGGCGGCCAATGGCGTAGTGCTGATTACGACTAAAAGTGGAGCGGCGGGGCCTACAGTGGTCAATGTCGAGTACAACCAAGGGCTGGTGGCCCCCATGCCCTTAATCGAAACCATGAATGCACAACAGTTCATTCAAGGAAGGATGGAGGCTAAGAGAAATTACTATCCTGAATATTCTTACGAGCAGGTTCGTAGTGAAGTGCTGAGTGAACTACAGTTGCCTATAGGTATGACAGATGCCGAGATTATGGCATTACCGAGCTACGATTGGCAGCGTGCTGCCTTTAGGAATGGTCTTTCCAGCTTGCTGAACCTATCAGCACAAGGAGGGGCGCAGCGGACCACCTTCCGTGTAGCCGCATCTTATGAAAATAACCAGGGAAGTGTAGTCGGTACGAAATTCCAGCGAGGTACAGCTAGCCTTCGGCTGAATCATCAGGTAAATAGTAAATTATCCTTCCGCGCCGATGCAGATCTGACCATGCTAAAACAAGAAGGTGCAATAGGTACGAGTGGTTCATACCTATATCTGTCGTCACCGCAATATACCGCACCATTGATGCTGCCCTTCCTTCCTATTTATAATAGCGATGGATCGTATAACCTGACTCCTCAAGGATTTCCGGGGACATTTAGGTATCACGCTATTGCTGCAGCTGATATGAATGATTACATAGGCAAGACCAACACGATATTAGCGCGGTTGCGGGCCGATTATAAAATTAGAAAAGATCTTAATCTGAGATCGTATATAGGTGTACATTACTCGGTCAATGTCGACAACCAATTCCAAGATCCCAGAACGAACGAAGCACAGGGTAGACGTGGTATCCTGACGATCAATCAACGTTACCCGGTTTCTTTTACAACGACGCATCATCTTACCTACAACAAGACGTTTGCCAAGCATCATAAAGTGACGGCACTTGGTGGATTGGAGTATAGGACTTATTCCAATGAAACGTTTCGGGTACAGGGAGATGGTTTCCCCAGCTATCGGTTCAGAACCTTACAATCTGCTTCTACTATCAATAGTGCGACAGGTTCCTATACGGCTGTAAGACGTATGGGGGTATTTGGGCAGGTCAATTACAATTATCGAAAAAAATACATGTTGAGTGGGATCCTACGCTATGACGGTTCTTCCCGTTTTGGCGATAACCATCTCTTTGGTTGGTTCCCCGCCATTTCGGGTGGATGGGATGCTGCTCAGGAAGATTTCTTGAAAGATGTACAATGGCTCAACCAACTTAAGTTACGTGTAGGATATGGTGAGACTGGCAATGACCGTATTGGAAACTTTACGGCACGTTCGCTGTATGGTACAACACAATACGATGGGCAAGGGGGTACGGTGCCGACCCGATTGGGCAATGACGATCTGCGATGGGAGCGCAATACGACGACCAATCTCGGAATAGATTATTCGGTGTTGAATCGGAGGATCTATGGTAGTGTCGATGTTTATCGGCGGATTAGTAAGGATTTGCTCTTAACCCAACCCATCCCATGGGTCAGCGGTTATGCCGAAATCAGCCGCAACGTGGGGGAAGTGAAGAATGAAGGTGTCGAGTTTGAAATCAATGTCAATCCGGTACGCACACCTCGCTTTAACTGGACTTCGGGATTTAACATCAGTTTTATAAAGAACCGAGTGACCAAATTGTATGGCGATCTAGCTTCTTTACCAGGACGAGCGTCGATTCGGGTGGGCTATTCCTTACATACGAACTTCTTAAACCAATATGCTGGGGTCAACTCCGCAACAGGGCGGCCAATGTGGTATGCATCTGATGGTAGCTATAGCTACCGCCCGGGTGCACAAGGGTCGACAAGTTATACATTGCGCGATAGAGGCAATCGTTTATCCTCTTATTATGGCGGGTGGAATAATAACTTCAAATATAAATCTTTTCAATTGGATGTACTGGTCCACTTTGACATGGGACGTGAGTTGTATAATAATATGGCGCGTATCATGTCCAGAAAAGGTGATGTCTTGGTCAATGGTGCGGCATGGTATTATGACAACCGTTGGGCTATGCCGGGGCAGATTACTTCGGTACCAAGACCTATTGATGGGGCTACCGAGCTCAATGCGCTGGCTGCAGATGGCTCTTCTACGCGTTTCCTGGAAGATGCCTCCTATATCCGTTTGAAACATATTAACTTCTCTTACGATATTCCATCCAGTTTTGCCAGTAGATTCAAGATATCTAATGCACGGGTATTTTTCCAAGCATTGAATGTGATGACTTGGACGAAATGGACAGGATACGATCCGGAGTTTTACATCGATGAAAGCAACTTTGAATCCAATGCTGGTATCGTACCACAAACGAGAACGTATAATTTGGGAGTCCAGTTTAAATTCTAAAAGAAATGAAGATATATAATTTTTTAATCCTACTGTTATCGCTCACTTTTGGGCTGATATCCTGCAAAGAAGCCATCGAAGTCGATCCCAAGCAATCCATTCCATCTGAGACGGCCTTGGAAACCATGGAGGATATACAGGCGGGTGTGTTTGGGGTATATGCCACCTTACGTGATGTTAATCTATATGGTCGGGATTTAATTGCTGTTGCCGAGGCCTTGGCAGATAATACCGTGCATACGAATGTTAGTGGTTTGCGCAACGAGTGGAACAATAACATAGGCGCGCATATGGACCCCTGGGAGGTTGGTTTTTACGGGGTCAATCGGGCTAATCTGGTGCTGGACGCTATAGATCGTATTGATGCACCTGGCTCGTGGAAAGATGCATGGGCAGGACAGGTTTATTTTATTCGTGCCTTGCTGTACTTCGATATGGCTAAGGTATACGGTTATGATCCTACAGCTGTGATAGGAGCGAACGATAGAGGTACGGTACCTATTTATGAGAAGGGCGTCGTCAATATCGATGATCTGGAATTGGTACCTCGAGCCCCCATCGCTTATATGTATGATTTTATATATAAAGATTTGGATAGTGCATACGCCAAATTATCCAGAAACACAGTTGGAGCTGGTCCTCATCGGGTGACGATAGATGCTGTAAATGCGCTTTATTCTCGGGTAGCCTTGTTTCGCGGAGATTATGAACGGGTAGTGAACAAAGTCAATGCGGCTTTGGCCAATGTGGTTGGTTCCTTTCAGTCCAATGAATCTTATGTGAACGCATGGCGGGCGGAAACCCACCCCGAGTCTATCTTCGAAGTGAAATTTAATGTCAACGAAAACGTGGGAGCCAACAACTCTTTGCGGGCTACATTTACGACACGTGCCTTCCTGCAGGATCAGATTCCCTCTACGCATGGCAGCCTTGCGGTACACGAGGATTTGATGGATTTGTACGAAAATAATGATGTAAGAAAGCAATTGATTATCAAAGGATTGGGGAATAATATCAACCGTAATGAGATGACCAAGTTCATGAGCCGTGGGGGTGTCAAGGATTTGGACAATGTGCCTGTGATCCGGGTGTCCGAACTTTATCTCAACCGTGCTGAGGCTTATTTTCGTCTGGATGAACCGGGACTTGCCAGAGATGACGTGAATACGATCCGGCAAAGGGCAGGGCTGGCAGCTACGACCAAATCCGGATCAGACTTGTTTGAGGAAATTTTATTACAACGAAGATTGGAATTTGCGTTCGAAGGACATCGTTGGTTTGACTTGAAGCGGTTGGGGCGCAATATCGTCAAATCAGGCAGAACATTGCCTTTTACTGATCCACGCATATTGGCGAGAATTCCTTTCCGCGAGGTCAATGCTTCAGAAAATATGATTAGACAAAATAGGGGGTATTAGCGAGATTGGATATTAGATATCAGACATTAGATAAGATGAAAAAGATTATTATTATACTAACAGCGGCGTTCATGTTGACGTCCTGTTTCAAGGATTACAATGAGGATTTTCTGATTACGAAGAAAACAGTGGAGTTTGAAGATGCAGTGGTCAATTCGAATGCTTCGGGCAGAAATTATCCGCTTTTAGGGCATATTTTTGAGTTGAACGGGACGGTGTCGTATCGCGTCAATATGTTTGGTGAACAATCCGATGTGCCCCAGCAAATTGCGTACCGTGTCGTGGAGGAGCAAACTACCGCTGTAGAGGGGACGGATTTTCGGTTCGTAACGGGCAACAGCTTGACTGTGCCGGCTCACTCCAGTTTTGGTTACCTACAGGTGGAGGTCTTACCGACAATTGCAGGCAGTAAGCTGTTGGTTATCGAACTGTTGGGCAACGATCAGGTCGAGGTATCACCGAATTATAGGATGGTCGGAATTCCGATGAGTGACGCTGTGCTCAAGCCAGATCCAAATGTAGTCGTGGATCATGGAGACTATTTTCACGTTACAGAGTTGACGCTTGGAGGTGATAATAATACCGATTTGGGCTGTTTCTTAGATATGCAGACCGGTAATATTTACAATTGGGAAGCTGCTGCACTGTTTCCGGATAAGGCAAATGTGGCTTATTTTCATTCGGGACCGAATTATGCCAACTTTGTTTTTCCAGGACTGTCGAGTATGTCGACAGCATGGGGACCTTATTATAATCGTATTCGAAACTGGTCGGTAGCACCTACCGGAACGGTGGTGCGATACACCAATATCCAACCTGCCGACGATGCTATATTTGACAATATATCTTCGGCCGCAACTATTGAAGCAGCTGTATTGGCTGCACAGGCTAATGTAGGTGTACGGCATGGATCGGCATCTACCTATGGACCCGGAGAACGTGTTCGCTCATTGGCCAATGGGGATATTGTCTTCCTATATTCATCTACACACGACTTCTATGCAGTAATACGAGTAATAGAAGCTGTGCAGGGTAGTAGCACGGATCCGGAAGTCTCTTCAAAATACACGATGAAATTTGAATATAAGGTTCAAAAATAATGACTTAAATGGATCATAAGATGAAGAAGATATTTTATTTAGGTGCTCTGTTTGGAGCAGTGTGGACAGTCGGCTCGATACTGTCGTGTGACAAGGACAAGCAATTACCTCCTGAAGATAAAGTGGAGCGCGTGCTTCCACCTATTCAGGATGAGGATGGCGGAAGCGAAGGTGAAAATCCGGACGAGCCAAAAGATTATGTGTATGCTATTGCTATTATGCCGGCAGAAGATGTTGATATGGGAGGAAGTGGGGTTAATTTAGCAACTGGCGAAGTCTACCGTGGTACTCATGCACATAATTACCCACATGCCGTGGATTTGCTCTATCTGGACTATGGCAATGCAACCAAAGGCAATATTGCTCTGCCCGAATCGAAAGAGCTTTCGGTCAATGTGTTTGGTGAGGATATACAATATGGTTGGCGATATAAAAACTTGGGAGTGCTGTATCGTTTGAGCGATGTGCAGCCACGGGATGTGGAGTGGTTCAACGGAGCGAAGTCAGCTGCCCGTATTAGAGCTGTTGTAGATTCGATGATCGCGGTACTGTCGGTCAACCCGGACGACCAAAAAATGCGATACCGCGATGTGAAAGGAGATGAGATCTTCATCTTTAAATCAACGACAAGGAATATCTCCAGCATCATCTATGTCAACCAACAGATTGCGACTAGCACCGGTTCGCAGTGTCGGTTGGTCATCAAGAGTGATGCTACGCAGCTGCAGGAGGTCGCTCCCGTGACGGGTGGCCTGTTAAATGCAAACGGTAACCATGATGAGGATGTGATCAATGCTACGTTTAGTACAGCTGCCAATGGGGAATTGTTCTTCGATTTTATGAAAAAAGAGGTTTATACCCGGGCCGAATTAGAGGATTTAGAAGATTTGTCAGGCATCCACTTGATGTTTGCCTATAAGTCCAGTACTAATTCCCATTATATCTATACACCGACCAGTAGTTGGATGTATGGAGGGTCAGGTAACAGCTCGAGCCATTATACTCCTGGTGACCGTACGTTGTATAACTATCTGAATGCTTCGGGAACCAATATCAGTACCATGTATTTTTGGAGAATAGATAATTTCACATCGCCTTTGTATACGAACAATACCTTTGAACAGGTTCGTTTGAATAATCCTGCTTTGTATACCTACTACTATTATTGGAACACAGGATCTTGGGGTTCGAATGGTATCAATCCTGGTGTTGGTTTGACTTATCGTATTCGCAACGTGACACACGGGGGAAGTGGGGCATTTAAAATATTGAATGTCAATAAGACTATCGGAGAGATCAGTGTCGGTGTTAAATATTGGAATTCATTGGATTAATCTTAACGTTATGAATCATATCAAAATAAAATATTATGCTGCCTTCGCTTTCTTAGTATTGCTGACAGTATCCTGTGAAAAAGATCTGGCCATTTCTGAGGGCAATATTGTCACAGAATTTTTCAAGAACGGGGATGATATTTCCCGGATTTATCTGAAGCCAGGGGGTGGCGACAACAGTACCGGAGGCTATATGGATTTCCGGTCGGGGAGTATATACACGTTTGCGCAAATGGGAGATCACTATCATGAAGTCGATTTGGCTTATACGTATGGTGAGATGTCGGGAAACAACCTACTGGCTATGGATGCTAAGAATGTTTCCTTTACCGCTGTCGGAGAAGAGGTAGAGCATGTATTTCCCTACAAAAATAAAGGTGAACTATATGTTTATACTAATACGACTATTAATGATGCGGAATGGTTCTTGTCTTTGTCTTCTGCTGCTGACGTACAGCGAGGCTATGATTCCCTATTGAATGTGCTTGAAGAACGAGGGGACACCCCACTCCAACCTACCAAGCGGGTGGCTAACTTACGACGTGGAGATATCGTCTTGTTTCACGGTATCAACCGCAAAGTTAAGAGCCTTATCTATATCGAGAGCGTGGCGACATCAGCAAATGGAACGATGGGTATGCTGATCAAATCCGATATGGGGGAGCAAGTGTATTTTCAGAAACCTGATCTTCCATTGAAAAATCCGGCGTTATGGGCGGATACCTTGATATTGGAAGTAAAGGCGCCACTTACGGGCGAGAATTATATGGACTTGTTGCGCAGAGAGGTGTATAAAGCTGAGGAGCTGGAAAATGATGACGTTTTGCAGATCACCTTATTGCATGTTTTTGATGGAGTAACGTCGAACTTCTATACTATGACCAGTAGTTATATAGGTTCTACCTACAGACCTGAATTATGGAACTGGATCAGTACGCTTCCGGGAAGGAAAGAGATGCATCTGTACCGTATAGACAACCACATCAAATATCTACCTGGGTATACTTTTGAGGATATCCGCAACAATAATGAAGCCCTTAAGGCATATGGAGATTATATTGGGGGAACAGGTTGGAATTCACGCTATACAGGATCAAGTATAGCGCCGGGCTTTGTGATGCGTATCCGCAACGCCGCTGATGAAACCCAAGGTTTTCTGAAGGTGCTGGAAGTAGATAATAATACAGGGATGTGTAAAGTGGTGCTAAAATATGTACACGACGAATAGTATCTGGGGTATGAAAAAAATAATTTTATGTATTCTTTTACTTTCCTTGGGTATAGCGCAGGCACAGGATGTACCTTTGCGGACATATAGGGTCAAGCTGACGGCCCAGAATGCCGATCCTGCCCGTAATTTTTTGGATCTGAAGTCCCGCAAGACGTTTGATTTGATTGGCGCTAGCTACGAACCGGAGCGTATAGATATGTTCGTATTGTTTGGCCGCAATACCCGGGTCAACCTGATGCTTCCATCCAGCAATCGAATCGAATCTTTTGGGGAACATTTCAAAGTTAATATACAGGATGGTTGGGATGTGCGGAATAAGGGTGTGTTAGTCAATGTGGGTAACACAAAAGAGATGAAAGATAAATTTTCTGCTTCCCGTGTGTTGTCTGACCTGACATCGTGGTATACGAAAGCAAAACAGAATATCAATGAAATCGAAAATTACCAACACCGAAAAAATGGTCCTATCGATAATTTGATTCGAGTGGAAAAAGGTGATGTGATCTTATTCCGGTCCGAGGATAGAAACTTTTATGCTGTCGGGTTGGTGCAGCATGTGGAGGAATCTCATCAGGGCAAGATAATCATTGTGTGGAAGGTACCCCGTAATTTTTAATGTCAATAGAGAAATAAAGAGAATTAAAATAATTTTTAAATCGACATGATGATGAAAAAATATAATAAAATAGGACTGGTTTTGATCCTGATCGGCCAAATGGTCATGGGACATGCATGTAGCAGTGGGATAGAAGATGAGCTCACGATCAAGAAGGACCCCGATCGATATGAGACATCGAATCCTGACCCTGATCCCGATCCGGAACCTAATCCTAGTCAGGCCAAACCTTTACCGCAAGAGTTGGCTGAAATAGCACGAAGTAACAATATACCAGGTGTGCAGATTGCTCATATCAAAGGTGATCAAGTCGATTCATATGTATATGGTGTGGCGGATATCGCTAGTGGAACCCCGGTTAGAGAAGATCATCTCTTTCAGGCAGCTTCAATAAGTAAAACTGTTGCAACCTATGCGTTTTTACGATTGTACGACAAAGGGGTCTTTGATCTCGATGTGCCACTAAACCAATACTATATTTATGATCGTGTAGCGAGGGCCAATAATCCAAAGAATGACCTTGTCACTGCGAGACACGTACTGGCACATTTGACCGGATATCCAAACTGGGTCATGGACGCGAATACACTTGCCTGGCGGAATTCGGTTTTAGAACCTGGGGCCGCCTATACCCCAGGTGTAGACTATCGCTATTCTGGGGAAGGATTTACTTATTTGCAGGAAGTGTTGAAGCATCTGACCGGAAAAAGTCTGCAACAAATCGCTAAAGAGGAAGTTTTTGATCCTTTTGGCATGGCGAGTACAAGTTATCAGTGGGAGTCTACCTTCGCTGGTAAGAATACAATAGGACATACGGTTACCGATGGTGTTTTAAGAATGATGACCGGTTGGGGTATGATGGGTTATACACAGAACGGTGCGAACAGTGCTTATTCTATGTTGACTAATGCCAAAGATTTTGCCAAATTTGTCAAGCGTGGGTTGATCGATGGCGAAGGCCTGAAACCGGAGACTTATGCACTATTGAGCACGACGATAACCTGGTCAAATGGTGTAAATAATCCAAATATGTCGCGTGGATTGGGGATGGTGATCCATAACAACGAGAAAGGAATGAGTTTGTACCATAGTGGAAGTAACCCGGGATATATTGCTTATTGTATAGCTTATCCCGATTTGGATGAAGGTCTAGTGGTATTTACCAACGGCAATCCTGAGGGACGTGCTATGGGTGGAAGTGCTTTTTCGTTCTTTTTAGGGGCGGATCAAACGTTTCATATGTTTGAATAATTACATACAAATTAATTTTAAGAGAGCATAGAAAATGAAAGGTAAGGGGCAGACATGAGATTAATAAAAAGTGTACTGATGTTGGGGTTGTTTGTTTGTATGGTTGGATCTGTATATGCGCAGAGGAGCGACCTCCGTGTGTACACACTTACCGTACATTCCCAACGTAGTCCATTGGGCGGTAATATGATGGATTTGGACAAACGTCATGCTTATCCCTTGGATGAAGCTGGCTACAACCCGAAGCGGATTGACTTTGGTTATATGTACGGACGCAATACCGGAGGCAATCTGATGGTGCCTATCAGCCAAGGATTCTTGACTTTTGGCAACCCGTTCAAAGATGCACTGTTGTCTTGGGGGAATAATCGTAACAATGGCTATTTTATTAATATTGGTAACGATCAAAAAGCACAAGACACCTTCAATACGGTGCAGTATGCGGATTCTTTAGAGACGCTGTATCAAAGATGGTTCGATAAGATTATGGAGATTCCGAATTACGAGCCGAGCAAACATGGGCCAGGGCAACGGGTTCGCAACATGACTATAGGTGATGTGCTGCTATTCCGTTCGGAAAATAAGGATACTTATCATATTTTTCGGATTACCAAGCTCGTGCTTAGCAATAATGGATTGATTGAGCTGGAGGTAAAATCTCCGAAAAACGTAAAAAGGAAGAAAAGAAAATAGCGTAAAAAATGAATCAGATGAATAAACTAACATATATTTTAATAGCTTTTCTGTTGCCTCTATCGCAGCAATTGTCGGCACAGCACAAGATGGTATTCCCGGGAAAAACATGGGAGATAGTGAAAGACCCCGAAGAATCCGGACTGTCCAAAGACAAATTGTTAGAGGTCAAAAAGCTGGTGGAGAAAGATAATACCTCGGCGCTGATGATTGTAGTCAACGGCAAAGTGGCTTACCAATGGGGTGAAGTCGATCGGAAATACAATACGCATTCTATGCGTAAAAGTGTTTTGAGTGCTATGTACGGCAAATACGTACGTGAGGGAATAATTGATTTGGAAGCTACAATGGCCGATTTGGGCATTGATGATAACGAGGGATTGTCCGAAGAAGAAAAAAAAGCAACTGTTCGCGATTTGCTTAAGGCACGTTCGGGTGTGTATCATCCGGCTTTGTATGAGTCTTCGGGTATGAAAAGACGAAAGCCAGCACGATTTTCCGTGCGAGCAGGTACACATTGGTATTACAACAATTGGGATTTTAACGTACTGGGCACTATCTTTGAACAAAAGACGGGTAAACGTTTTTTTGAGGCATTGAACGAAGATATTGCTCAACCTATCGGTATGGAAGACTATGGGCCTGCGGATGGTACGTATATCAGTGGAAAAGAGTCGAGACATAGAGCATACCCTTTTAATATAACCGCGAAGGACTTAGCACGATTTGGTTTGCTTATGCTCCATATGGGAAATTGGAATGGAAAGCAGGTTATTGATAGTGCATGGGTTGCCGAAAGTACCCGCTACCATTCGGATGCCACCCTGTATGGATCTTCGGGCTACGGATATATGTGGTGGGTAGCGCGTGACTTTAACAAATACCCTTTATATAAAGGAGCGGATCTCCCCGAAGGGTCGTATGCTGCACAAGGCGCAGGGGGGCACCATCTGATTATCATTCCAGCTTATGATATGGTCGTTGTACGTCGGGTGAATACCGATATACCCGGTAATAGAGGGAAAGATTTTGGTCCAGTGCTAAAATTGATTTTAGAGGCAAGAATGGATAAATAATGGACGATTAATAATTTTATGATAAAACTAACATACAAGCCTTATGATGTGCAACTGAAGCACATCTTTCGCATATCGAGGGGAGCACGTCAAAATGCACCTGTGGTGTTGATTAAGTTGAGTTACGAAGGTGTGGACGGTTATGGCGAAGGTTCTATGCCGCCGTTGTACGGTGAATCTTTGGAAACAGCGCAGGCATTCTATGCCAAAGTAGACCTGTCACAATTTGATAATCCATTTGACACCGAGACTATTTTGTCGTATGTCAATAGCGTAGCACCGGGAAATCAGGCGGCTAAAACAGCAATTGATATAGCCTTGCATGATCTGATCGGAAAACTGCTGAACATTCCGGTGCACAGCTTGTTTGGTCTGCCGACGGTTGCGCAGCATACCTCAATGACGATTGGGATAGATGAGCCGGAAGTAATGGCAGAGCGGGCCTTGGAGTACAAGGATTTCAAATATTTGAAAATAAAGCTTGGTACGGATCGTGATAGAGAAATGATCGAGGCCATTCGTCGGGTCAGCTCACAACCGTTTTTTATTGATGCGAATCAAGGCTGGAATAATAGGGAAGACGCTTTGGATTTTATCCATTGGCTCAAAGAGCAAAATACTGTTTTTATCGAGCAGCCTATGCTGAAGGAGGATAAAGCCGGGAATGCCTGGTTGACCGAACGAAGTCCTTTGCCGATTATTGGGGACGAGGGCTTTCAACGCCTCACAGATCTAAAAGAAGTGTCAGGTATCTATCATGGTATCAATATCAAATTAATGAAATCCACAGGATTACGGGAAGGGTATAAGATGGCCATTACAGCCAAGGCCCTCGGGATGAAAGTGATGTTGGGTTGCATGACCGAAACTTCCTGTGCCATATCTGCGGCTGCACAATTAACTGCTTTGGCCGATTGGATTGATTTGGATGGTAACCTGGATGTGGTAAATGATCCATATCAAGGCGTGCAGGTTTTAAATGGTGTGCTCCATCTTTCACCAACGCCTGGAATAGGGTTGATCAACCCCGATTGGGATAGCATCGCATAAAAAATTCATGTAGATACATGCATGATTGCGTGTGTCTACATGAATTTCTTTTTATCATGGTGCCACCAACGACATCAATACTCCACATAGATAAGCTGCATAGGTGCCTATGGCATAACTAAATACGGATATAATGACGGCTACTGAAATGAGTGAAGGGTGGAAGGCAGCTGCTGTCGCAGATGCCGATGCTACGCCGCCTACATTGCCCATGCTGCCCATAGCGAAGAAAAAGAAGGGAGCACGAATGATCTTGGCCACGATAAATAACAATAGGGCATGGAATGCAATCCAGATAATCCCGACGACAAACAATAGGGGATTAGCCAAAATAGCCAATATATTCATTTGCATGCCGATGGAAGCGATCAAGATATAAAGAAATACGGTGGCAAATTTGGAAGCGCCGGTACCTTCGTATTGCTTTGCTTTGGTAAATGAAAGCGAAATCCCCAATAGTGTCGTGATGAGAATGAGCCAAAAAAACTTTGATGTCAGGCTAAAACGTGCGAGTTCTGGTGCTGTCCGTTCGACAAGCCCGGCAACTTGATCTGCCAGAAAATGTCCAATGGCGACAGCACCAAAAGCTAAAGCCATCATAATAAATATATCTTTGACCGCTGTCGGTCGGACATTATTTTTAGCAATGGCATCCATCCGGTGGGTGAGGGCTTCGACCGAAGAATTGTCGGCCTTGAAATAGCGATTGAGCGCATTCACTTTGCTTGCTCCATAAATCAGAACCGCCATCCAACCATACGCGACAAATACATCCACGGCCAATGTCGCTGAAAACTCTTCAGGTGATGGTTGTAAAATGGTGTATAGGGCAGCTTGATTGGCTCCTCCACCTATCCAAGAGCCGGCAAGGGTAGCAAGTGCTTTCCATGTGTCACCAGAGACCACATCAGGAGCAATAAGCGACATTAGCCATACTGCAAAAGGTCCACCTATGATAATGCCCAACGTTCCTGCGAAGAACATAATGCCCGCATTTTTTCGCATGGCCCACAGCTCCTTGAGATTAAGATTCAAGGTGAAAAGTACCAAGCAGGCCGGCAGTAGATAATTGGAGCTAACAGAACCAATATTTGATTGTTGGCCCGAAATGATGCCAAAAGAATTGAGCAACCCAGGAAAAAAATAACACAGGAGAAGCGGGGGGATGATGGTGTAGAATTTTTGGGAGAATCTGTTTTTAAGATTGGATGTATAGAATACTAATCCCAGTATTCCCATCAGGATTCCAAAGACAACGGCATCGTCTGTGATAAGGGCTGTAGAAGAATTTTCTAGCATATAAATCGTTTAATAGTGTTGTTTAAGTGTTGAATATAGGGATATTTTTTTTGAATAAGGTTGGTCTTTTTACAATCTGGCATCTAAAATGAGTTGAAACAATTTACCTATATTGGCATTAGAAACACTGTGGTCGGCGTCTGTGTCTACCCGGTGAGTAATGACCATATCATAGTCGGGAATCACAAGCATCACCTGCCCCCCGACACCACTGGCCATGAAGGCCCCATTGGGCAAGGATACATTGGGCAATAAGGGTTTTGGATTTTTAGTATCGTTGATCCACCACATATAACCATACCCGGAAGAATTTGAAACTGAAGCATCAGAGTAAGAACGTGTGCTTTCTGTCACCCAATCCGCAGGGATGATCTGCTGATTTTTCCATTTTCCTTTGTTAAGCATAAGCAAACCAAACCGGGCTAAGTCACTTGCCGATATACGAAATGGATAGGCTTTATGTCGGGAGCTGATGCCGGATGTTGTTGCATACCATCCATCACTTGTTTTGAAATCCATTTGCAGCGGGATCGCAAACTCCTCCTCTATGGCTTCGAAGATATCTTTTCCTGTCTGTTGTATGAAAATCGTGCCTAAGGCATTGAAATCCCAGTTGTTATAATACCAAAATTCGCCCGGATCATGACTGTATCGATCAGGTTTTTGATTGGTCATACCCTCAGATTCGTAATGGGCAGGATGGTATATTCCCGAACGGGCCATAATCAGATCCCGGACTGTAGCTTGTTTTTCCGTATCCGACAGGCCTTCGTCGTCATCGATCAGTAGATCAGCCATTGTTGAAAGGAGATTGATGTCTCCATTTTTGACATAATTGCCATAAAGGGCGCTCAGAAAACTTTTACGTAGGGAATGACTCTTGTATTTGTGATCAATGTCACCTCGTTGGTATAAAATCTTTCCTTTATAGACGACGAGTAATGCTGCGGATTGATGTTTTATGTATTCGTAGGCGACCAGATCCAATTTTGATGAGGAAAAGCCCACATCTTCGGGTTTGTCTATTTTTTCCCAACGTGCGTGGGGAAATGTGGCCGTTGTCCTATCAACAGGAGGCTCATCGGTAGGTTCGGGAGCCGTAGGGGTACAGCTTAAGAAAAGTGTGCCGAGTACAAACGATAGTAACGACTTTTGATATAATCTATGCATAATTTCTATAAGACGGTTATAAGAGGAATAGGGAGTATGAAAAAGTTTTATTTCTTCTGTGTTATTTATTTTTTCATGAAATGATTTTTATTCTTTTTTTAAAGAAATAAAATAATATATTTGTTATATATTAATATTTTTTAACTTATTAAATAATTTATTCACAAAAACAATTATATTATGAGCTATTTATTATATTTTGAGCAAAGATGGTTCTTTGCTTTTATGCTGACACTGAGTATTGTATCGTGCGGTAAAGATCGAATCCCCATTGAAGAAAAAGACGAATTGTATACGTTAAATTTTAAGTTTGAGGGATTTACGGCGACGAAGCAGCCGTTGAATGCAGCTTTTAAGCATTCTTCAAGGAAATTAGCGTCTACCTCGGGAGATGTGGAAACACCGGGTTATCTTTATTTCTGGGCTTTTAATCAGGGTAGTCTATATCCTGATATTCAGATACCTTCAGGAAGACAGACCGTGATTACCTATAATCAGGGTATAACCCCGGGCAACTTTGTGAGTTCAACGTATACTTATACGGGGTTTGAGGCGGGTAAAGCGCTCAGTTTTCAGGGGGCAGAAGAAATTATTTTTGAGATGCCTATCAAGGGTGTCCAGCAGATTACCAACCTAGGCTTTGATATAGGAAGCTCTGGCAAAGGCCCTAAAGACTTTGAGTTGTATTATAGTATAGATGGAGAGAATTATTCGGTACTCCAGCAGGTCAACCAATTTGAATCGGCTACAGCTAATGCTAAGAATTCTTTTATATATGATTTGCAGGAAAAGGCAATTTTTGCCGATCGGTTGTGGATTAAGATTATTCCCCAGGCCGGCGATCGTATGGGGGGTGATGAATTCAATCGCGGTATGGGCACTTGTCGTTTGGATAATTTCTACTTGGAGGGAATTTATGATAGGAGTCAAGCGAATCAAATGTCAAAGCTGTATTATTTTATCTATCACCGTGAAAATAAAGATATTTATCAGATTGGTGAAGTGAATGAGGAAGACCTCGCCGACTTTGCGCTTCAATTGCCTTTCGGGACCTATGACTTGATGTTTGTGCTCAACCAGTCTGACTTTGATCTGATCCTGTCTTCCAATCCTGAAAATTGGACAAATGTGTTCGTTGGGAACTATTTTTCGAACGGAAATGCCATGGTATACGGAGTGGTTGATCAGATTGAGGTGATGCAGGATGAGAGTTTTACATTTACTTTAGATAGATGGTATAGCCAGGTCTCCTTTGCGTTTACTGACACTGACTTAAGTCTGGCCGATCGGATAGTTGTCCGACCATTACATGCCCCCTTTTATTTTGTTCCTTGGGGGGAGATGATAGCTGATCCGATGCTGGATGCTACTGAGCTTGTTTTTGAAGAAGGTTTTGCTTCTGAAAAACAAATCATATTTAATCAGTTCTTAGGTCCACTGATAGAGGTAGGGGAGGTTTCTTATCAGCTTGAGGTGTATGCAGATGATCGACTGCTTCGGACCTTCACGGTGGGTGATAATATGAAAAATAATATGCAGCTGACCTTCACGGGAGAATTGATGGAAGATGTAGAAGCCCGGGGTGGTTTCCTTATCGATAAAAATGAAGTTTGGGAAGGCGTAATAGAGGCGGCTTTTTAAAGTAATTAGTCAATAAAAAAATGGTTTGAAAGTTATAGCTGATTTTCAAACCATTTTATGATGCTATTTCCTTTTTCAGCAATCTTCCTATTTCATTGTCTCACCCCACTGCTTGCAAGCTATCGCACTTTAAAATCAAAATAAATTTCCGGAAAGGGCTCGGCTCTGAGGGTATAATGCCACCACTCTTCGCTATAAGGCTGAAAGCCATGACGCATCATAATATTTTTCAGCAACTGACGGTTGGCTTGTTGTTGAGCGGTAACCTGTCGGCTGTCATGATGCGATATTTCACCAAAAAAATCGAAGGGGGCGCCCATATCCAGATCTTGTCCCGTTTGCAGATTGATTATAGTGAGATCGACCGTGCTGCCACGGCTATGCCCCGAATGACTAGCAATATAGCCTAATTGAAACAGCTTGGGTTTAGCCAGATCAGGATAAAAAACCGATTTCATAAGCGTATCGGTTGGTATTCTTGACCATCGGATAAAGTGATTAACAGCGGTCTGGGGTCGGTAGGCATCAAAGATCTTCAGACCAAGCCCGTTTTTATTAAGCTCTTTCTGTACCTTTTGAAGTGCTTGAGTGGCCGGTATACTTAAAATGGCAACGGGCTGTTCGTAGCCGTCTACTCGTCTACCCATAAAATTATAATCACTATAATATCGAATATCGTAAACGATATTGGGTATGACATCGTGTATATACACAAATCCCTTTGGTAGCGTAAGTGTATCGGTCGGTTGGGCGGAGCTGAACAATCCAATAAATAGTAAGCCAGCTATAAGTAAGATTTTTATCATAAAAAAGAATCCTATAATATCCTAATACCGGCTTGCCGGCAGAAAGCTAAGATAAAGTTTTATAGAATAGATTGCGAATTAAGGTTGATCTTTTTTGTTGTACAAACTCGATTTATGATGCCATTTCTTTTTTCAGAAATCTCCCTGTTTCACTGTTTTTTTGCTTGATCAGGTCTTCTGGTGTTCCGGCGAAGAGCAATTCTCCTCCGTTTTTGCCACCTTCGGGGCCCATGTCGATAATCCAATCCGCAACCTTAATGACATCAAGGTTGTGCTCGATGATTAATACCGTATTCCCACGATCCACAAGACGATTAATAACACCCAATAGTACATTGACATCCTCGAAATGAAGCCCTGTTGTGGGTTCGTCAAGGATATAAAAAGTATTACCCGTATCTTTCTTGGAAAGTTCTGTTGCGAGTTTGACCCGTTGTGCTTCGCCGCCTGATAGTGTCGTTGACGACTGCCCTAACGTAATATAACCAAGCCCGACATCTTGTAGTGTCTTAATTTTACGGTAAATAGAGGGTATATTTTCGAAAAAATCCACGGCCTCATCGATGCTCATATCCAATACATCGGAGATGGATTTGCCCCGATAGCGAACCTCCAGTGTCTCTCGGTTATAACGTTTGCCATGGCAAGTCTCGCAGGGTACTTGTACATCGGGTAGAAAATTCATCTCGATAATCTTCATACCTGCGCCCTGACAGGTCTCACATCGCCCCCCTTTGACATTAAATGAAAAACGCCCCGGTTTATAACCACGTATTTTTGCTTCAGGCAGTTGGACGAATAAGGTACGGATATCTGAAAATACACCCGTATAGGTAGAAGGGTTGGAGCGAGGTGTACGGCCGATAGGGCTCTGGTCTATTTCAATGACTTTATCAATGTTTTTCAAACCGCCTACACCTTTATAGGACATTGGCTTAGATTTGGCCCGAAAAAAATGATGGTTGAGAATAGGGTAGAGTGTGCCGGTAATTAAGCTGGATTTCCCTGATCCGGAGACACCTGTGACTAAAATAAGTTTTCCAAGCGGGAAATCGACCGACACATTTTTTAAATTGTTTCCTGTCGCACCGGTGAGCGAAAGGGTCTTTCCGTTTCCAGTTCGGCGTGTTTTAGGGATACTTACCTCTTTTTTACCATTGAGATAAGCGGCGGTGAGGGAGGGTGCCTTTAAAATTTGTTCAGGTTCCCCTTGGGCGACGACTTTTCCGCCATGCACACCGGCAGCAGGTCCCATATCAATGACATAATCCGCATTTAGGATCATGTCTTTGTCGTGCTCGACGACTAAGACAGAATTGCCGATATCTCTTAAATTCTTCAGGGAGCTGATGAGTCGCTCGTTATCCCGCTGATGCAGGCCGATACTTGGTTCGTCGAGGATATAGAGCACATTAACGAGTTGTGATCCGATCTGTGTCGCCAGACGGATCCGTTGGGCTTCCCCACCCGAGAGCGTTTTCGATGATCGATCGAGTGTCAAGTAGCTTAAGCCTACATCCAATAGGAAACCGAGGCGTGTGCGGATTTCTTTCAGAATTTCGGTGGCAATGATCTGCTGTCTTTCATCCATGCGATCTTCGAGACCGATAAGCCATTCTGTTAGGGTGGAGATATCCATGGCGGCCAATTCGCTGATATTTTTGCCGTCGATCTTAAAATGTAAGGACTCCTGTTCGAGCCTCGTGCCCTGGCATGCCGGACAACAGATTTTTGTTCTCAAATCCTCCAGTAGTGGCGAATCATCATTTTGTCTACCATGCATTTCTTCCAGCATTTTCAATAGGCCGGAAAAATTGATCCGGTATTCCCGGGCGCCATATGCACCATAAGAAACCGTAAGTGGAATAGGTTCATCAGCACCAAACAACAGCATATCGATCTGATCTTCGGCAAGTTTTTCCAAGGGAGCAGTTAGGGAAAAATCAAACTTATTTGCAAGCGCTTTGATTACAGCGAAGTTCCAAGATTCGCGATACGGGCCTAACGGAGCGATGCCCCCTTTTTGTATACTGATTTTACGGTCTGGAATGATGATGTTTTTGTCAATCTCAAAAATATAACCTAAACCGTCACATTTTGGACAGGCACCATAGGGCGAGTTGAACGAAAATGTATTGGGTTGCGGCTCGTCGTATGAAATACCGGATTCGGCATCCATCAGATATCGACTGAAAAATTGTTCTTTGGTGTTGTCTCTATTATTGATTTTTATAATACCTTTCGCAACCTTCATCGCCTGTAATACCGATGTATATAGACGTTTTCTGTCCTCCTGTGATACCCTAAGCCGGTCAACGACCACTTCGATATCGTGTACCTTGTAGCGGTCTACCTGCATTTTAGGGATAAGGTCAAGTATTTCTTTGTCCACACGAACTTTGGTATAACCCTGCTTGCGTATCTGTTCAAACAACTCGCGATAGTGACCTTTCCGTCCCTTGACAATCGGAGCGAGTATGTTAACATCATCTCCATTAAAATCTTTCAATAACCTGTCCACAATCTGGTCGTCCGACATGCGTTCCATTTTTTTGCCGGTAACATACGAAAAGGCTTCGCTGGCACGAGCATACAAGAGGCGTAGAAAATCGTAAATCTCCGTAATCGTACCTACTGTTGATCGAGGGTTTTTACTGGTTGTTTTTTGCTCGATAGATATAACAGGACTTAACCCCGAAATCTTGTCGACATCGGGACGCTCCAGTCCGCCAAGAAACTGGCGGCTATAAGCCGAGAAAGTTTCCATGTAACGCCGTTGACCTTCTGCATAGATGGTATCAAAAGCAAGAGACGATTTGCCCGACCCGCTCAGACCAGTGATTACTACCAGCTCATTTCGGGGAAAGGATACATCTATATTTTTGAGATTGTGAACACGGGCACCAAAAACTTCTACTTCTTGCTGATCTCCTAAATCTACTGCTCTTGTCTTAGCCATCTTATTTATTTTTTGCAACCTGCAAATTTACGGAAATAAAACGTCTTTTATACGTCCTATTAAGTTTGCATTTCTAAGAAGACTTATCTATCTTCGGATAATTATAAACACATGCTAATTTATTGTTGCAGCAAAGTTTTCTTTATATTACCATACTGTTATCAAATTTATTTTGACCTCTGGTGGTGTTGATGAACAAAATAAAATTTATAGTTTTGAATTGTTGCCTAGGTAATTTTTTAAACAGATGATAAGGAAATAGATCCAATGGAGTATTCGCAAATGATCGATAATCTAAGAAATGGTAAAGAAAGCGGCTTGATAGCGGTTTATAACCTTTATAAGCGCTCGCTACTTTACTTCTCTTCGCAATTTGTGGACCGAGAGACTTCGGAGGAAATTGTTTCGGATATATTTGTTAAGGTGTGGCGATTAAGGAAAGATTTTGAAACCGAACAAAAATTGAAGGCATTTTTATATATATCAACGAAGAATGCCTGCTTTAACCATTTGAGGAAGCCACAGACCCGATGGAACATGGAAGATATATCGAGCTGGAACGATATATTATTTGAAGATGCCGAGGTGTACACTAAGATTGTCCAGGCAGAATTGTTGGAACAGATTCACAGAGAAGTTGCAAAGCTATCACCGAAACAGCGCGAGGTATTCAATATGACCTATTTAGAGGATATGACGGTAGAAGAGATCGGCAAAAAACTTCGGATTAGTCCTACAGCCGTGTACGTACACCGAACCAGAATGATCGCCTTTCTTCGTAATTCAATAAAAATAAAGGATGCTTTATATATCTTATTTTTTGTATTAGCCTTCTAGTGATATACCTCCTTGTTTAATACCTCTTCTGCATTCATAATGTTGGATTAAGGAAACAGTTGACGGATACTGTGTTTTTATTTTATCGTGATAATCGATCGATTTTGAGTTTTTTAATAAAACTATGAAAGATATCTTTCAAAATGGTGTTTTTATATTAAACACTTGATCATGCACCCTATAGACGATGTTGTCCGGCTTTTGAGAGGTTACCTGAAAGGAGAGATACATCCCGATACAAGCGTAGAATTATATAACCTTTTGAATAAATATCCTACGCTCGTGGAACTTGTCAGGAAGTTGGATAGCGAAGAAAGTCTTAATCGTGCTTTAGAAGATTATAAGCGTTTCGCTAACCAAGAGGCAGAAGAGGATGATATGTTGGCGGGTATATTATCCCGGGTCAGAGAGACAGACAAACCCATGATCGTTCGACGCTATTGGCCAAAAATAGGAATAGCGGCATCTGTGTTCCTCTTGTTATTCATTGGATTTTATGTCTTTAGCAATCGTTTTATCAATAATGACGAGACCGTGGCTTTAGTAGCAGATTTTGATCCCGGTAGCAACAAGGCTATATTGACCACTTCAGACGGTAGAGAAGTAACGCTCAGCTCTTCCTACGAGGGTATTATAGTCGGCGATCAGTTGGTCTATGAGGATGGGTCAGTGCTGTTGAATGAAGAGGAGATAGATATGGATGGAGCTTTGACGTTAACTACGCCGCGAGGCGGTCAATATCAGGTGTCTTTGTCGGATGGAACAAGAGTATGGCTAAATGCCGATAGTAAATTGTACTACCCGCGAGTGTTCTCTGGTAACACCCGTACCGTTCAAATGGAGGGAGAAGCTTATTTTGAAGTAGCGAAAAATGAGCAAAAGCCTTTCATCGTACAGACAAATCGGCAAAAAGTAGAAGTTTTGGGTACACATTTCAACGTCAACGCTTATAGTGAAGAACCTATATCTGCGGTATCTTTGCTAGAAGGAAAGGTAAAAGTATCACTAGCAAACCAAGCTGAAGAGACACTTCTCCCCGGGCAGCAATCATTAGTAAAAAATGATGTTATCTATGTGCAGAAAATAGACATAGCGGAGAGCGTTGCTTGGAAAAATGGAGAGTTTATGTTCAATAATGAAAGTTTAAGCAGTGTCATGCGCAAATTAGCGAGATGGTATGATATAGATGTGGATTTAGCCTCGGACGTCAAGGATATCTCAATATGGGGATCAGTATCTCGCTACGATACATTTGATGAGGTATTACAGGTAATAAAAATGATTGATGAGCATATTCAATTTAAGATCGAAGGGAGGAGGGTTAGCATTATGCGGTAAGCAAAATCTTTAATAATATGCAAGATTTGAAAAAAAGCTAGAGAAGGTGGAGCTTCCCTAGCAGACGGTTCAATTCTTGAAAAATGTACTAAAGCAATAACATTTATAAAACTTAACCAGTCAAAGGTAATGAAAAATTACGTTTTATCCTTTGGGACAAGAAAACGGTTCCCTAAATATGAATATCTACTTATTATGAAGATGATCGTTTTGTTTCTTTTGATTACAGTATCTCAAATACAAGCAGGCGTATTAGCACAAACGGTAACTATCACTAGGAAGGATATGGCCATCGTTGACGTATTTCGTGAGATAAAGAAGCAGACGAGCTATACGGTAATCTGTAATACTGCGATCATCCGAGGAACCCCTGCCTTGGATATTGATTTAAAGAATATACCACTAGATAAGGCGCTGATGACAATCTTAGAGCCGAATGAATTGACCTACATCATGAAGGGGAAGGCGATTGTTATTAAGAAAAAGGCTTCCAAAGCTCCTGAGGTTTTATCGGGGAAAAATAGGCTTACAGCTGTTCAAGAGCAACTGATTACGGGGTTGGTGACCAATACTTCGGGACAACCGCTACAGGGTGTAACGATTACTGTGAAAGATAAAGGCCATCTCAAAACAGGTACAGATCTCAATGGCCGTTTTGTTCTGAATGTCGCTAAAGGAGAGACTATTATCATCTCTCTAGTTGGACATATCACGCAAGAATTGCTGATCGGTGATCAGAAGGAGATTGCTGTAATCATGGAAGAAGATCTCGAGGGCCTTGAGGAAGTGGTCGTGGTAGGTTTCGGAACACAGAAAAAAGAAAGTGTGATTTCGGCTATCACCTCAGTTTCTCCGAAAGATTTAAGAGTGCCCAGCAGTAATCTCACCACAGCTTTAGCCGGGCGTATCGCGGGTATGATTTCTTATCAGACCAGTGGTGAACCCGGACACGACAATGCAGATTTCTTCATTCGGGGTGTTACCACCTTCGGGACGGGTAAAGTTGACCCGCTCATATTAATTGATAATGTAGAAGTCTCTGCAACGGATTTGGCAAAGATGCATCCAGATGATATTCAGAATTTTTCTATTCTGAAGGATGCAACAGCAACTGCTTTATACGGTGCTCGTGGTGCGAATGGGGTGATACTGATTACGACTAAAGAAGGTAAAGAAGGTAAAGCTAAGGTAAGCGTACGTTTGGAAAACTCTTTTTCAGAACCTACTTCTACCATCAAAATGGCCGACCCTATTACATATATGCGTTTAGCCAATGAGGCGGCTTCGACACGCGATGCGCTGGCAAGTACTCCTTACCTGAATAGCAAGATCGACGCCACCATGAATCCTGACCGAAATCAATTTGTATACCCGGCAGTAGATTGGATGGATATGGTCACGAAAGATATAGCCGTAAACCAGAGGGCAAACCTGAACATCTCAGGTGGCGGTACGGTAGCGCGCTATTACATTGCGGGTTCTTTTGCCAAAGACAACGGTATACTGAAGGTGGATCAACGGAATAATTTTAATAGTAATGTCGATTATGAACAATATATGCTCCGATCTAATATCAATATTAACCTAACACCGTCAACAGAAGCTATTATTCGTTTACACGGCACGTTTGATGATTATAACGGACCAATTTCAGGTGGTAGCGATATGTATAAAAAAGTCCTTCAAGTGAGTCCTGTGCGTTTTCCAGCCTATTTCGAACCGGATGAAACGTTTGCTGGAGCGGGCCATATCCTGTTTGGAGGATACGAAGACGACAAATACATGAACCCCTACGCGGAACTGTTGCGAGGCTATCGACAAGAAAGCCGATCTAAGATGATGGCTCAGATGGAGTTGAAACAAGATCTGAGCAATCTGGTGCCAGGGCTTACAGGTAGGGTGTTAGGTAATACCACGCGAATATCGGGATTTGATCTTACGAGAGCCTATGATCCATTTTACTATCAGATCTTACCGGGACAGTATGATAGGTTCACTGATGAATATAGGCTAGCCGAATTAAATCCTACCACTGGAAATGAATATATTGTCTATAACCCAGGATATAAAACTGTACAGAGCTCTTTTTACGGCGAAGCGTCTTTGGCTTATAACCGGACTTTCAATGAAATACATGCCGTCAGTGGGATGGTCGTCGGTATCGCTCGTAATTCGCTAACTGCAAATGCTAGCACCCTTGCGGCTTCCCTACCCCAACGTAATCTTGGTTTATCCGGAAGACTTACGTACGGTTACAACAGTCGTTATTTCGCGGAATTTAACTTTGGTTACAATGGATCTGAAAAGTTTGACAGGGGACATCGCTGGGGTTTTTTCCCCTCTGTGGGTTTGGCATGGTCTATAGATAAAGAAGATTTTTGGAGAGGTGAGCTGAAGGAGGTTATTTCCAAATTGAAATTGCGCGGCACATATGGTCTTGTCGGAAATGATGAGATAGGTTCGCAACGCTTCTTTTATCTTTCAGAAGTCGGCATTGGCGATGGAGGAAATTTCTCTACGGGCTATAATTTCAATGGTATCGACCATAATGGCGTATTGATACGAAATTATGCTAATCCAAACATAGGATGGGAAATAGCCCGAAAGACTAATTTGGGAGTAGAGGTGGGACTTTTTAATGGGAAAATAGATATGATCGCGGATCTATTCCATGAATATAGAACCAATATTCTTCAATCTAGAGCGGATATTCCAGCCGAAATGGGACTCTGGAGTACGCCACAGGTGAATGTGGGTGAAGCACAGGGGAAAGGTATCGACGTGTCTCTGGATTATAAGCACAGCTTAATGGGTGGTGCTTGGTTGGTTGGAAGAGCAAATTTTACATATGCACATTCAACTTATGTGTATTACGAAGAGGCAGAATATTCGCGTCTCAATATGGACTGGTTGTCGAAGAAAGGACATGCCGTCAGACAACAGTGGGGATATGTAGCTGAACGGCTTTTTATAGACGATGCCGATGTCGCAGCTTCTCCCCGTCAGGAGTTTGAAGAATATATGGCAGGCGATATAAAATATAAAGACATTAACGGTGATAATGTTATCAATGAATTGGACAAAGTTCCGATTGGCTACCCGACTATTCCCGAAATAAATTATGGTTTTGGTCTGTCTGCTGGATATAAAAACTTGGATGTATCTATCTTTTTTCAAGGTTCCGGCCGGTCGTCATTTTGGATTGATGCGGCGGCTATGTCCCCTTTTCGGGAATATTCGTCTGGTGGGAAGACGCTCGAAACAGGCTTAGCCCAGTTTATTGCCGACGACCATTGGACAGAGCTGTCTCAAAACCCCAATGCTGCCTGGCCCCGATTGTCGAATAGACTTATTGATAATAATAATCAGCGAAACACTTGGTTCTTACGGAATAATTCATTTTTACGGTTCAAGAGTGCAGAGGTGGGTTATGAACTTCCGAAAAAATGGGTTGAGCGAGCTAAGCTAGCTTCCTGTCGTTTTTATCTAAGCGGCACCAATCTATTGGTGTTCAGTAAATTTAAGGAGTGGGATGTCGAGATGGGGGGTAATGGATTGGGGTATCCGCTTCAGCGCGTTTTTAATTTAGGTGTTAATCTTTCGTTTTAATAAAAACATGAAAAATTCAACTAATATAAGATATACAGGGCTACGCCGTGTCAGCAATCGAATAAACATATATCTGCTGTGGATATTGTCCTTTTATGCAACAGCATGTGGAAATTTTCTGGATGTTATTCCCGACAATATTCCTACTGTTGACCATGCGTTTAAAACTCGTTATCAAGCGGAGGCGTTTCTATATGGTTGCTTCAGTTTTCTCCCTAACTTTGCTGATGCAGGTTCCAACCCTGCGTTGCTCGGTGGTGACGAAACTTGGTATATAGATCCGGTAGATGGTATGAGTCCACGACTTTGGTACATTGCACGAGGGGCACAAGGAACTAACGAGCCTTTGGCCAATTATTGGGCAAGTAAGCAAAATTCAAACGTTCTGAATGGTGGGAGTCCAATTTTTACAGCACTGAGTGACTGTAATATTTTTTTAGAAAATATACATATCCCTTATGACTTAGGCGATGAAGAGCGTAATCGTTGGATTGCCGAAGTCAAATTCTTAAAAGCCTTTTATCATTTTTGGCTATTCAGAATGTATGGACCTATTCCGTTGATCAAGGAAAACCTACCTCTCAGTGCCAAGGGAGAAGAGGCTCAACGATACCGCGAACCTGTAGATGACGTTGTCGATTATATTGTTTCGCTAATCGATGAAGCGATAGAAGACTTGCCTCCTCAGATAGAAGATCAAGCTAATGAATTGGGTCGCCCTACGAAGGCAATCGCATTAGCTGTTAAAGCCCAAACATTAACCCTTGCCGCAAGCCCTCTGTTTAATGGCAATACAGATTATGCGGGTATTGTAGACGAACGGAATATAGAGCTTTTCCCGCAGACGTACAGCCAGGAAAAATGGGAGAGAGCTGCTGCGGCGCTAAAAGATGCGATTGACGCGGCACATGAAGGCGGTCATAAATTGTACGATTTCACAGTAACAAACCCCAGTAATGCGGCACAATTGAATGAGAAAACAATTCTTGCTATGCAGGTGAGAGGAGCAGCTACGGAACAGTGGAATGAAGAGATCATATGGGGAGATTCCGAGACCAATACGTTGGCTTTACAAAGAGCCTGTCATCCTGTCTTCTTTGTTGCGCAAAATGGTGGAGGGCTATACCGGACTTTTGCACCTACTTTACAGGTCGTCGAACAATTTTATACGAAGAATGGGGTACCTATAGAAGAGGATAAAGACTGGGTCGGCGTGGATCCCATGGAGATAAAAGCAGCTACTGCAGCCGATAAATATTATATCCGGGAGAATCATCGTACCATCCAGCTTCATTTTGATCGGGAGGCTCGCTTTTATGGGTCTATTATGTTCGATGGGGGGACGCTCTATGGCAATAGTAGAATTACTTCCGATAATAATATGTGGGTAACCGATCTGCAGGCGGGGAAAGTAGGGGGCGGCGCCAATCCAGTGCAGCGGTATCCTTCGACAGGCTATATCTGTAAAAAATGGCTTCATTTCCGTTCTGCAGTGCCGGATAATAGCAACTCTTTTACGGCCCATCGGTATGCTTTTCCCATTATTCGGTTGGCCGATCTCTATCTAATGTACGCCGAAGCATTGAATGAATCTCTTCCTGCGCCTACAGCGGAGGTGTATAAGTATATTGATGAAGTCAGGGTGCGCACTGGCTTGAAGGGTGTGGTGGAAAGTTGGCAGGATTATGCTATTGATGCGAATAAACCGTTGCGACAGGAAGGTATGCGCGAAATTATTCGACGGGAGCGACTAAACGAATTAGCCTTTGAAGGCGCGCGCTTCTGGGATCTGAAACGATGGAAACTTGCCGAAACATATATGAATCGTCCCGTGCGAGGCTTGAATATTCGTGGCGAAACACCCGAGGATTTTTATCAAGAAACAGAAATATATCCCTTGACCTATAAAAAAAGAGACTACTTGTGGCCCATCAAACAGAGTACACTGCTTACCAACAGGAAATTGGTGCAAAATATAGGATGGAATTAACGGAATGAAAACGCATAGATATGAAAAAGTTAGCATTATATATAGGTGTGCTTGTGTCCGCTCTATTGGAGGGATGTACAGAGATAAAAGATTGGAGCGATCCACAAGATAAAGTGCCTCCAGGTAGCATTACGGATGTACAAGTTGAGAATACAAATGGAGGCGCAATACTGCACTATACATTGCCCGAAGACGAAGACTTGTTAGGAGCGAAGGCTGTTTTTAAATTCAGCGAAAATGAAGAACCTATGGAAGTTTATGCCTCGGCATTCAATAATTCAATTGTTTTAGAAGGGTATGCCAATACCGATGAACATGTTGTTCAGTTGTATGCTGTAGATAAAAGCGATAATTTGTCGGAACCTGTATCGGTAACCATTAAACCGTTGACTCCTCCTGTGACGCTCATACGTCGGACATTAAAGACACAAGAGACATTCAGCGGTGTACGTGCAAGGTGGGAAAACCCTTTAAAAAAGCCTATTGCAATATCGTTGTATACCATTGACCCCTCTGGAGAACGGACGCTTTACGAACGCCATTATTCCAGCGCCGAAAATGGCGGTTACACGTTCAGGAATTTCGAGGCTATTGAGCAGCCCTTCTCTCTTGAAGTGACTGACCGATGGAATCATGTTTCGGCTCCTTTAGACACCCTGCTGACGCCGTTATATGAAACACAAATATTAGGGAAGGTAAATAACACTAACCTGTGGGATTTGTATGATTATGACCACAGTGTCTATAGAGGCGAACTGCTTCAGGCAAATGCTGGATCTCAAGGGGTCTACCGTGGTCGGGTACGGAATCTTTATGACGATAATACATGGGATAATTCTGGCTATTTTTACTATCGACCACCTACAATGAACCAATACGTTCCGGGAGCAAGTACGTCCGCATTCCCATCCCCCAATTATGTGACGTTTGACTTGGGCGTAGCAGCTAAGTATAGCAGATTTAAATATTATACGCGGGGGCGGACACCTTACTATTCCGCTTGGGTGTGGTATGAATTTGAAGTCTGGGGAACAAATAATCCAAAGAAGATAAACGAAATTGGTGACGGCAGTCAGGCGGATAACCTCAAGTACTGGACCTCGTGGCCTGACGCTGGAGGCACCGATGAATGGAAGAACGATTGGGAAAAGCTGGCAGATTGTGAAATTAAGTTTCCTTCAGGAACGCCTGCTAATGCACCACAGGTTGAAAGTGCTGAGGATGTTGCTTTTGTTATGGACGGTTTTGGTTTTGATATTGATCCGAATATGACAGGGAAAGCTTTCCGTTATATACGGTTTGTTCTCAAAAAGAACAATACAGACAACGTTCCTTATATTCAATGGAGCGAGCTGCAGTTCTGGGGTTCATATCAATAGTAAAAGAGCGCATATTTAACCAAAATCACCTGTGTCAAAAAAATGAAAAGGTTTATTCTTATTTTGTTCGTTTTTATTTCGGAATATTCGCTGGTGCAAGCCAACCGGGTTGTGTATCCGTGGCGAGCGTGTCCGGCTATTGTGTTAGTTGGGCAAACAATAGACATCCTGTATGATAATACGACGGATATGCCAGTTGATTCGGTCATTTTGGAAGGCCCTTATAACCGGATGGTTTTGTCGGTTGATAGCGTTAGAAAGGGATGGTTTGAATATGATACTTTTACTAAAGCTGTTGTCAACAATAAAATTCGAATAACTATTCCTGAAGGTACGCCGGAAGAACTGTATGATTTGATCATCAAAAGCAATGGTGAAACGAACATCTCAAAACGATCTGTTAAAGTATTGAAAACCTATCGTAATCCTCATCGTTTTATTCATATCAGTGACCCGCATGTGTCTCGGCAGTGGGTAGGTTCTCCAGAAAATGGCTATGCTAAAGAACTGGAGTTATTGGATCGCTTTATTGAAGTAGCAAATATTATTCATCCCGAATATATTATTGTAACCGGTGATATTATTCATGACTATACACGTTTTGATGCGGACTCACTAGGGTGGGGCGGTACAGTTCGTTCCGGGTTTAAAAATCCTCCCTTGGCAGAGGAGAAATATAAGAATTTCTTTGAGGGGGCACATGGATTTTCGGGGGCGTATGGCTTTGATGCCCCCGTATTTTCTATTCCTGGAAATCACGATTTTTATGGACCGAAAGCAGACGATTTTCCGGCAAAAGCTGCCCAGTGGAATCGGCTGATGGGGAAAAGGACTTATGGGTTTTCCTATTTGGATACACGAATTATTGCTTCGGACGATTATTTGGGAGACCCGCGAATAGATATTCCGGATAAGGCACCCTTGAGCGGACTTCAGGGCATATTATTAGAAAGCTTCCTGAATACCGCCGGACCCGGCAAGATTCGTATACTTGCGCAGCATCGGCACAATCGTGTTGATACTGCCTTTATCAATCGACACAAGATCAATGTCGTGCTTAATGGGCATAGTCACCGTCCACGTGAGGCGTTGGTGGGGACAACGCCAACCCTCAGTATTCGGCCAGGGGCAGTATGCAGGAGTGGCGAGATCGCCAACTGGAAAAAGACCTTGGGTTTCTTTCGTGTGTTTACAATTGATGGTGATACCTTCACGTATTCGAAACCACTTCGGTTCTGTAAAAATCCTACTGCAGCTTATGAAGAGTTAATCATGAATCTGACGTTGAATTTCAAGAAAAGCAATATGGGGGAGTCGACGTCCAATGAAGCTCTAATAAGCAATGGCTTTGATGTTGACTTGCCGAACTGCAACGTGCGATTTGTTATGGCCAAGGGAAAATACAAAATTTCGGAAGGAGTTGTTTATCAGATTATTGAAACTTCAAAATTCTCTGTATTAGATGTACGTGTCGACGTAGAAGCGCTGAGTAATAAAAAGATAAAAATCACAAGACAATTCTAATTCACCTGGATACTGTACGTAATCTCTACTCCTCCAGCAGCGAGCATATCATGTACAGAACAATACTTTTTTACAGCAAGCTCTGCTGCCTTTTGGGCTTTTATCTCGTCAATTTTCCCTTTTAAGGAAAAGCTGATATGTATACTTGTGAAAATGTTAGGCACTTCCTCCCGCCTTTTGCCACTCACCTCGATGTGGATATCATCGATTTCCTGACGTTGTTTTTGGAGGATGGTGGTTAGATCGAGTACACTACATGATCCCAACGCCATGAGCACGAGTTCCATGGGGCGAACTCCTTTTCCTTCGCCTCCAATTGCTTCCGAGCCGTCAATGTGTACTTTGACGTCGGAAAGGTTGCTGGAGGCTTCAAAATGAACGGCTTTATTTACTCTGTTTAGCTCTACTTTCATGTGCTTGTCTTTTATTGTGTAAGACAAACTTAACTATTTTTACGCATCCTACAAGCATAGCTTGTGTTTTAGAAAAATCATTTTTTTAATTATTTCGAACGACCGTCCCTTTTATTTGTTATCTTACTTACCGTTCACTAAACATTAAAACATTACGATATGAGTCAAGTAAAATTTAAAGGAAATACGGTCAATACAGCAGGTGATCTACCTAGCATAGGAACTAAAGCACCCGACTTTTCATTGACCGCTGGTGATTTGTCGCAGAAATCTTTAGCAGATTTTAAGGGTAAGAAAGTAGTCTTAAGTATCTTTCCGAGTATTGATACAGGTACATGTGCGGCTTCCGTACGTGCATTTAACGAGAAAGCAGCTCAATTTGAAAATACTGTTGTCCTTTGCATTTCCAGAGACTTGCCTTTCGCGCAGGAGCGCTTCTGTGCTGCAGAAGGATTGGATAATGTCATCACCCTGTCGGAGTATAAAAATTCAAACTTCTCCGATGCGTACAACGTGAAGTTTGTAGACGGTCCATTGGAGGGATTGTTGAGCCGTTCCGTTATTGTGCTGGATGAGACAGGTGAAGTCATCTATACCGAACAAGTTGCAGAGACTACAAACGAACCGAATTATGATGCGGCTATAGCAGCATTATAGTCGTTCTATAGGTGATTAAGCCCATTTAAAATCACATTATCATGCAATATTATCCGATTTTTTTGGATAATATTGCATTATGAAGGAAACAGAACACCAAAAAGTTGCGCTGATAACAGGTATAACGGGGCAAGACGGTGCCTATTTAGCGGAATTTTTGTTGAAGAAAGGATACCAGGTTCATGGTCTGAAGCGAAGAAGCTCTCTCTTTAATACGGACCGGATAGACCACCTGTATCAGGATCCACATTTAGATCATCGCAACTTTATACTTCATTTTGGTGATTTGACAGATTCGACCAATCTCATACGGATCATTCAGGAGATTCAACCCGACGAGATTTATAATTTGGCGGCGCAATCGCATGTCAAGGTGAGTTTTGACACACCCGAATATACGGCCAATGCGGATGGTATTGGAACGTTGCGAATTTTGGAAGCGGTGCGGTTATTGGGTATGAATCAACGGACAAGAATTTACCAAGCTTCAACCTCCGAACTGTATGGACTGGTTCAGGAAACTCCGCAAAGTGAGACTACACCTTTCTATCCAAGAAGTCCTTATGCCGTTGCTAAATTATATGGATATTGGATCACCGTTAATTACCGGGAAGCTTACGGTATGTATGCGTGTAATGGTATTCTGTTTAATCATGAAAGCCCTATTCGGGGCGAAACCTTTGTCACCCGAAAGATTACACGTGCAGTGGCGAAAATCGCTTTAGGATTGCAAGATAAGATGTTTCTGGGTAATCTATCCGCACAACGAGACTGGGGGCATGCGAAAGATTATGTAGAGGCGATGTGGCTTATTCTCCAACAGGAGAAACCCGAGGACTTTGTAATTGCAACTGGTGTAACGACTACTGTTCGCGACTTCGTAAGACTGAGTTTTGCTGAGTTGGGGGTTGATGTAGAGTTTAGCGGTAGGGGTGAGCAGGAGAAAGGCGTTATCATTGACAAGGATAGCGAGCAGTTGTTGGCGCATGGTTTAAATCCGGACACTATTAAACTTGGTCAGACAGTAGTTAAAGTGGATCCTGCATATTATCGCCCGACGGAAGTGGATCTACTCATTGGAGACCCACGTAAAGCACAGGAGAAATTGGGTTGGAAGCCTCAGTATGATTTACAGCGGCTGATTGCGGATATGGTGTTTTCCGATCTAAAGCTTATGCGTAAAGAGCAATACCTTAAAGACGGAGGGTTTGACATTTTAAATTATTTTGAATAATAATTATCCATTTGGAATAGTTTTTGTTACGTGATTGTTACAAATGCGGGATTGTCGTTGGATAACTTATTTTGGTAATGGAAGTACAGACTAGTAAGGAAAATAAAAGTGAAATTCAGGTAAGAAAAAAAGATAATTCCAAGGTTTATTTTTTTATCATCGCTATTGTTGCTCTTCTTTTGACGAATGTCTATTTCTACGTGAAGTTCAAGTCGTCAGGAGAAAAACTATATACTATCGCTTTGCAGAAAGAAAATCTGCAAATAGAGATCGATAGGATCGAGGCAGAATTGGATAACATCCAAAGAGAAGGAGAGACTATGGGCTCGGAAGATATTGTGTTGAGCGAGCAGAAGGTGCGGGAAGGAATAGCAAATTTACGTTCAAACCTCGACGTTGCTAACCTGTCTGAAGATCGCTTAGCAGATTTGAAATCAGAAGTCCGACTATTGAAAAATAGCGTCTCCGACCTAAAAGTCAGAATTGAAGAACTCAACCTTCAAAATGAACTTCTGCAAAAAGAAAATGAAGAACTGAATAGTACTGTTAATTCGCAGACAGACAAGGTTCAGACGTTGGAACGCAGCAATCGTGCCTTACGGGAGAAGGTGGGAGTAGCCTCATCCATTAAAGTCTCTAATATGGTGATTAATGGGGTTGAAATCAAGCGAAGGGGTAACCGTGAAATTGAGACAAAAGCCAGGCGGGTAGACGAATTACAAATTCAGTTTTCAATCGCTGACAATCCATTAGCGACGAAGGGAAACAAAGATATTTATATACGGATTGTAGATCCAAATGGTAATCTCATTGTGAAAGAGGAAAATATCTTTCAGGTCAATAATGATGATCTGCAATATACGTTCAAAGAAACCATACGTTTTACAAACAATGGCGAAGAATACGAGTTCTTATGGAACAATAATAATCAAGGCTTCCGGAAGGGTGCATATACTGTACTTTTGTATGCGGATAATGCTATTATGGGCCGCGCGAGTATCGTCTTAAAATAAGCTCCTATCGGAGCTTATTGATTTCTTTTTCATTCTGTTCCAAATCCCTACGAAGTTCTTTCAACTTAATTTTTTCTTTGCTGATTTTAATTTTTACTTTTTCCTGATCGATACCACTTAGTTTCTTCCGATCCATTTTTTTGTCGAAGTCTTTTTGGAGTTTTTCAATTTTCTTTCCTTGCTTGACAATTTTCTTTTCGAGTTTTTCAGACTTCTTTACCGCCTTATTATATCTTTTTTCAGCTTTCTTTCGTGCTTTTTCTGCTTTTGCAAGTTCCTTTTCACGCTTTGCGAGCTTCTTTTCTCTTTTCTCTGCTTCTTTTTCTGCCTTAACTCTTTCTTTCTCCGCTTTTAATTCCGCTTTTCGGGCCTCCTCTTCTGCTTTTGCTATTCGTTTTTGCTCCGCCGCAGCTTCCCGTCGTTCTGCATCTATTGCCCGTTGTTTTTCAGCAGCTAACCTTTTTTGTTCAGTGTCAATCTGAGAGATAGGAATAGTGTCTAGCGCAGTTTGTTTAATTGGTGTGTCGCTTTGTGCATACGATAGGTGTGTACCGATTATGCCGAAGAAAATAATACATACAAATCTTGTAATAGTCTTTACCATAGATAAATTAGTTAATGTGTATGGTACAAAAGTACAAAAAGAAAAAGGCAACACCTTATATTGTATTGCCTTTATCCAATTTTGTAGTATTTGTTCGATAGCTTAGATGAGCTGCTCTAAGAGTTTCGTCCAACTGACCCGTTCACCGATAATCTGGTGTAATTGACCAATATGTATACGCTCTTGCTCCATGCTGTCGCGATGGCGTATGGTGACTGTTTCGTCTTCTAAAGTTTGGTGATCTACCGTGATACAAAATGGTGTGCCGATAGCATCCTGACGACGATAGCGTTTACCAATTGAATCCTTTTCATCGTATTGAATGTTAAAATCCAGCTTTAGCTGTGCCATGACTTCACGTGCTTTTTCAGGAAGACCATCTTTCTTTGTCAAGGGAAGTACCGCGGCCTTTACCGGCGCAATAACAGGATGGAATTTCAGAACAACCCGTGAATCTTGTTTTTCCGCAGTGGATAAATCCTCGTGCACTAATGAGTTAGCCAATATACTGAGAAATAATCGATCGAGCCCGATCGACGTTTCAACAACATATGGAATATAATTTTGATTGATCTCCGGATCAAAATACTGCATTTTTTTCTTCGAATATTCCTGATGTTGCTTTAAGTCAAAATCCGTACGAGAGTGGATACCTTCTACTTCTTTAAAACCAAAAGGGAAATCATATTCAATATCCACTGCTGCATTCGCATAGTGTGCCAGTTTTACGTGGTCATGAAAACGGTATTTGGAGGGGTCCGCACCTAAAGCCAGATGCCATTTTAAACGCGTCTCTTTCCACTTTTCATACCATTCTAATTCAGAACCAGGGCGAACAAAAAATTGCAGTTCCATCTGCTCAAATTCGCGCATCCGGATAATAAATTGACGAGCAATAACCTCATTACGGAATGCTTTACCGATCTGTGCAATACCAAAAGGTATTTTCATCCTTCCGGTCTTCTGGACATTTAAGAAGTTTACAAAGATTCCCTGTGCCGTTTCAGGACGTAGGTATACTTGTTCTGCACCGTCGGCCATAGCGCCCATCTGTGTGGCGAACATCAGGTTAAACTGACGTACATCAGTCCAGTTTTTTGTGCCTGATATAGGACATACGATATTATGTTCCTCGATGATGGCTTTTAAGCGAACTAAATCATCTGCATTCAACGCATCGTCCAGATCTTTTTGGAGTTGTGCAGCCTTATCCGTTTTTCCGTCTTTTTCATAGCGATCAATCTTATCTTCGATCAGTTGGTCTGCACGGTACCTTTTTTTTGAATCTTTATTGTCGATCATCGGATCATTGAATCCATCAACATGCCCCGAAGCTTTCCATGTTGTTGGATGCATAAAGATAGCGGCATCTATCCCGACGATATTTTCGTTCAGTTGCACCATGGACTTCCACCAATAGGTCTTCAGATTATTCTTTAGTTCGGAACCTAGCTGGCCATAATCATACACGGCACTTAGGCCGTCATAAATTTCACTGGAAGGAAACACAAAACCGTATTCCTTAGCATGTGAGATAATGCTCTTGAAAAAATCGTCTGTCTGTTTGCTCATAAGGGCAAACTTAGATAAATTGCTGTTTATATACAATTATATTAAGATATAAACAGCAATTTTCGTTCTCTCCTCAGCCTTTGAAAATTTTCTATAGAGGAAATATAGATATTAGTATTTAGATTTTAGATATAAGATTCTTCAGTACGATCTCGGTCTAAATCACCAAATCCCGAATCTGCTGTGACGCATTCTTATTGTTTACTTTTTTGATGATGTGTTGGATAATACCGTCTTCATCGATCACGAAAGTGGTGCGTGCTGTACCCATATATTTTATGCCGTACATGTTCTTCTCTACCCAGACGCCGTAGTCGCTGACGATCTTTTTATCTTCATCGGCCAACAAAGTAAACGGCAATTCGAATTTGGCAATGAATTTTTGATGCGATTGTTCGCTATCGATGCTTACGCCGATGACTTCAAAGCCGTCATGCAGCAAGCTCTGGTAATTATCCCGGAAATTGCAGGCTTCCGTCGTACAGCCTGGCGTGTTGTCTTTCGGGTAGAAATATAAAATTACCTTTTTACCCCTAAAATCTGAAAGCTTAACGGTTTCACCATGTTGATTCTTCGCGATGATTTCTGGCGCTTTATCCCCTTTTTTTAGCTCTGTCATATCTATTAAATTTTAAAGTGAGACATGGTCTCTATCGTATAAATGTTGCTTCGTATACACGTTCATTGTCTTTCCAGTCCCTGACGATCAGCTTCAACTTATGTGTGCCTTTGGAAAGATCTTTATCAAATCTATGCCACAAGTGTCGGTTTTTAGAATCATATTCCATTAGTACCCATTTGTCGTCTATATAGCCGTTGAAAGACTGTATACCCGAAAAGTTATCCGAAATTGTAAAATCTATCTTCGATTGCCGGGCGACATTCTTGCCATTGGTCAGATTACGTGCGGTGATTGTAGGTGGGATAGTATCTACGGCAACATAGAATGATCCTAAATTTCGCGTATTGACCGTCACCCAGCCATTTTCGAACTTACCACCTTCCGAACCTGACTGAACGGATGCAATCAAGGCTTTACTTTCCAGATGTTTGGGAAGATCTGTGGGTTTGATCTGGAGCTTATAAGTCGAAAAAAGAGGGGTAAGGTTATTGCCGATGTGATGTAGATGTGAATAGGCGTTCGTTATCGGTGCACTTTCCTCATACATGAAATCCAAATCACCGTATAACACGCCGACCGGCATTTCGAGTTTTACGGCAGGAGTTGCAAAAGTATTCGCTTTATTATAAGCGAAAAGTTCACCTCGGATAGTGTTAGCAAGAGGTTGAAAACTACTGTTATGCTGTACCTTGAAATTTAATTCACTGCAATTGCCTTTCACATCTTTGACCACATACTTGACTTCGTGTACCGCATTATCCTTGAGTTCCATGATTCCTCCATTTTGCAGATGTTTAAATAGTTCGATAGGATTTCCCGGATCTTTAAAGCTTTTCTGTACCTTATTTTTTGACAATTTCCAGTACGGGTAATCGATATAGGCATGTATAGCTCGGCTGGTATTGAAGTCCAGCTCTTCAAAAACTACGGACGATAGCAGTTTCCCGTCCAGAAATAGCTCGATGGAGTATACTCCATTTCGAAATCCGCCAGCCCGATGTCTGTCGGTGGTGTTGATGCCCAGCCCAAAGGCACCATTAACCGATATAGGAGCGTCATTGACAAGTGCGTAGCGACCTGACCCGATGGCTCTAATACGCTGATGACGTCGCGGCGTATGTTCGTTGAAAATTTTATCATGGAGATCATAAACGGTTATCCCGTTAATTGTTGGAGGAAAGTTGTCCGTAAAACGTAGGCCAAATAATTGTGGATTAAGTGGCCGTTGTGTCTTGGTATCCCGTATTTCGAAGTGCAGATGCGGTCCTGCGGAGCCTCCGGTATTTCCGGCATTTCCGATATATTGTCCTTTGGTGAGCTTGACTTGTCCCACTTGAAGCATGATATCCACATCAAAACGCTGTTGCTTATATTGTTCAGCGCGCACGATATTCGTCAGGGCGTCATTAAATCTATCCATATGGAGATACACCGTCGTATAGCCGTTTGGATGATCGATATACACCGAATTACCACCGCCGCCGATCTGCACGCGCACGCGGGATACAAACCCTTCAGCTGCAGCATGTAAAGGCAGACCTATTCGCTGTTGCGTACGATAATCGTCGCCAGCATGAAAATGCGTGCTACGTAATTCGCCGAATGTCCCCGAGGCATCGGGAGGAATGTTCAGTGGATTACGAAAATAACCTTGCGGGTAAGTGCGTGAAGTAGTGATGCCTTTCTGTTGCGCAGATGCCAGCTGAAAAGTGAGAAGTAGCGCTATAGTCAGTTTGAAAATGTACATCTTCCTATTATTTAATCGTGCAGGTAAACATGGAATTACCTTGCAAAAAGCCTTCCAAGCTGTCGCCAATCTGTACAGACCCTACGCCCTCAGGTGTTCCCGTATAAATGAGATCACCTTTACGTAAAGTAATATACTGAGAAATAAACACGATGAGATCGTCAAAACTGAAAATAACATCTTTGGTGTTGCCTTCCTGTACGATATTATTATTCTTTCGTAATGAAAACGATAGATTCTGTACATCATCAAATTCCTCCTTGGGAATAAGCGGACTGATAACGGCAGAATGATCAAATGCCTTCGCCAGTTCCCAGGGCAATCCTTTTTCCTTGTGCTGATTTTGGATATCGCGTGCGGTGAAGTCTATGCCAAGACCAATAGCATCATAATAGCGATGTGCAAATTTTCGGGACACATGCTTCCCCTCATTACAGATGCGAAGTACCACCTCCACTTCGTAATGTATATCTTTCGAAAAATCGGGGTAGTAGAAGTCTTTGTTATCCTTTAGTACGGCTGTATCCGGTTTTAAGAAAATGACGGGCTTTTCCGGGACAGGGTTGTTAAGCTCCATTGCGTGATTACGATAGTTACGGCCAACTGCTATTATCTTCATCGGTTTAATTTGCTTTATAGTCAATTCTATTTAAAAACAAACTTAGATAAAATGCTTGGCATATACGAATGAAAGAGTTAGGACGTTTGTACAGATGGCTTCGCTCTTCTTATGAAAATGAGTACTCGTTTTATTCAAATTGAGTACTCATTTTGTACAAAACGAGTACTCAATTTATAAAAGTCGCTTAGGCGATTTTTTAAAGTGGCCTAAACGGTTTGATTATCTTGCCTAACAGACTAATTCATGTGACCTGTTGCATTTAATAAAAATATAATATATTTATAACCTGTTAGCGGCATGAAGTGCTAAAAAACACGCTAACTTTGTAGCCAGTTTGCCTGCTTCGTAAAAGATCAAGTATTGGAAAGGTATAAAGAATATTCGGATTTGGACTTGCTGATTAAGCTGCGTGAAGGTAGCCAGTCGGCCTATACGGAAGTCTATAACCGTTTTAAATTGCCCCTTTACACTTTTTTATGGGAGAGAACGCATGACAGGGAAATTGTACGGGATATTTTGCACGATGTCTTTTTGACGATTTGGGAGAAGCGGGGCGATATACAGTATGAGACCTCTCTCTCGGGCTACCTGTTCTCTTCGGTGAAGAATAGGCTTTTGGATTGTATTGCACGAGATAAGGTAAAGCAACGTTATATCGATAGCTTTTACAGTTATGTAAATGCCACAGAAAATACCACTGACCATTTGATCCGCACCAAAGAGCTGTCTACACGTATTGCGGAGGAAATTGCTGACCTGCCGCCGAAGACACGAGAGGTTTTTGAGCTCAGCCGTACATCCCACCTAAGCCGGAAGGAGATTGCTTCGAGACTTGGCGTTTCCGAAGAGACCGTGAAAAGTCACATGTATCAGGCCTTGAAAACCCTCAAGCTGAAATTGGGCCACTTACTACATTTTATTTTTTTATAATTTTTTCTAACCCTTTTGCCGGGCTTTCCCGTCTACCTACTAAATTATAGCCAAGGTATATGGAGAAGTCAGAGATTATTACCCTATTTGAGCGATATAAAAGAAGAGAGTGTACGGCGGAAGAAATTCGTCTGTTGCAGGAATGGTTGGACCGTGGAGAATTTGGTGCAGATAGAATTTCCCAAGAGGAGATACGGGATGATTTTAAACTCTTGGAAGCCAGACTTCCATTAAGACGCTCTGAGAAAACGCGAAGACTATATCGCCGGATAGCAGGCTATGCAGCCTCGATTGCACTTGTTTTGGGTATAGCCTACTATTATTATCCCTTTGGCTCTTCGACCCCCCCCGATGGGACAACTCCAGTCGCCTTGCAGGCCTTAGAACCAGGAAGCAATAAAGCCATATTACAGCGTAGCGACGGCACTTCCGTAGTATTGGATACCTTGACCCAAGATCGGTTGGTCAACATCGATGGTGCTTGGGTAAAGCTGACTACCGATGGGCAGTTGATTTATCAGGCTGGGCAGGCATCCGGTACAGCAAAGCAGAACCAGATCATTACCCCAAAAGGCGGGCAGTATGAGGTCCGTCTTGCGGATGGTACACAGGTATGGCTCAATGCCGGGTCGAAGCTGTCGTTCTTCAATAATTATGACAATCAGCCGGAACGGCATGTAGCATTGGAAGGAGAAGCTTATTTCAAGGTCAGCAAAAATGCAGATCAACCCTTTGTAGTGTCTGTTAATGATCAGCACGTCAAGGTTTTGGGTACCGAGTTTAATGTCAATGCCTATGGGGACAATACATATATAAAGACCAGCTTGGTCGAGGGCTCGGTACTATTCAACGAGAGCCGTTTGAAGCCGGGTGAATCGGCCATCTATTCGGATGAGAAAGTACGTGTCATTGAAGAAAATATGGACGATATCATTGCCTGGAAGAACGGCTATTTTGTATTTTTTGAAGAAAGTCTGGAGGAGGTCATGAAAAAGATAAGCCGCTGGTACGATATCGATGTTTCCTTTGCAGACGAAGGCGCCAAGTCCATCCTTTTTGGAGGAAGTATCTCGAAATATGAAAATGCCTCACAGGTATTTAAGATGATCGAGAAAGCCGGTGATGTAAAGATAACCGTGCAGAATCGTAAGGTCATAGTCAATAAAGTTCAAACTACTAAAGAGTCGAAAATATGAAGAAATAAAGATCAGGGAAAAGATAAGGAAAATTGGGAGTGCTGGAACCACCCCCAATCTCGAAGTATCTAATTAAAATCTAAAAACTGTTTAGCCAATTAAAAATTAATCAGACTATCAAATGTATAAAATTTACACGACAATTTTATGTCGGTGGGTCTTGGCGTTACAAAAGCGTTCCTCAAGGGGAATCCACCGATTCGATGACGGTATTTTAAAAAGAAAGTTCATCATGCGGATTAATCTCATCTCTCTTTTAATCTTATTGGGTTTTGTGCATGTATTCGCCATAGGCCATGCCCAGAAAGTATCCTTCAAAGCTTCTACTTCCTCTGCTGAGCGTCTCTTCAGTGAGATCCGGAAGCAAACCGGCTATTCTGTCCTGTATTCTGGGCTTCGGCTCAAGCATGTGCAGCTGTCTAATATTGACTTTCAAAATGTTTCTTTGAAAGAAGTATTGGATCAGGTAGCACAGACACAGGGATGGGATTATGAGGTGGAAGATAAGACTATTATTCTAAAGCCAAGAAAAGTAAGCCACATGCCGGCCCGTAGGGCGGTAGATATTCAGGTGCCCATACAAGGTGTGGTCAAAGATACGCTGGGCAATACGATTTCTGGAGCAACGGTACGTATTAAGGGGCAACCGGGATCGGGCGTGAGTTCGAATGCTCAGGGGACCTTTTCTATTGCTGCGGCAGAAGGAGCAGTCTTGCAGATCAGCATGATCGGTTATCTGAGTCAAGAGATCACCGTGGGAGCGGATAGGAAGTTAGAGATCATGCTGCAGTCCGATCTTTTGGATGTCGAAGAAATAGTCGTATTGGGCTTTGGTCAGACCCAAAAGAAGATAGCTCAAACAGGTTCTACGGCATCGATCTCCAATAAGGAGCTGATGCAAAGCCCTGTCAGCAACATTACCAATGCGCTGGCGGGAAGGCTGCCGGGACTGATCGCTATACAGCGTTCAGGTGAGCCAGGCCGGGATAAATCTGATCTGTATATACGTGGTGTCGCTACATTAAACAGTGCGGCTCCTCTAGTGACTATCGACGGTGTACAAAAAGAGTATTCTGCTATTACGACCCTGGATCCGAATGAAATAGAGAACATCACTATTTTGAAAGATGCTTCGGCCACGGCACTATACGGCGTTAAAGGTGCCAATGGGGTCATTATCGTGACGACCAGGAGAGGGAAGGAAGGAAAAGCGACGATAACCGGGCGTACACAGACGGCCATACAGTCGCCTACACGAATCCCTGAATTCTTGGATTCGTATGGTTTTGCGACCTTGTATAATGAGGCTTACAAAAACGATAATCCCACTTCCAGTACCATACCTTATCCGGATGATGTCCTGGAAGCTTACCGCACCGGATCTGATCCGCTCAAATATCCCAATGTAGATTGGGCAAAGGAGCTTTTGACCAATTCATTGTCTTCGCAGACAAATTTCAGCTTATCCGGCGGCAATACGAAGGCACGATATTTTGTCAATATGGGATATATGTATCAAGATGGTATCTATAAGACCGAACCGAATGAGCTCTATAACAATAACTTTGAGATGAAACGTTACAATTTTAGAAGTAACGTAGATATTGATTTTGATGAAGACCTATCCCTTGCGCTTAATCTGTATGGAGCTATAGAGGACCGTAATTATCCACGAGTATCGGCAGGGGTCATGTTTGGCTCTATTATCTCACGTATTCCACCCAATGCGTTTCCTATCCGATATCCGACTGGATTCTGGGGGATACATCCTACGGGGTATTCGAGCCCACATGCCTTGATCAATAGCTCTGGTTTTACGCAAGAGTTCAATTCGTCATTATCCGGGATGGCCAGCCTGACCCGAAAGCTGAACTTCATCACAACAGGACTATCCATAAAAGGTAATTTTTCTTTTGATGGTTATTTCAAGAATAACTTTTCGCGGAGCATGAATGTGCGCAAGGCGGTGTACCTGGGAACCGGTGACTATAATGATCCTACAAACTACAGTTATAGAGACCAAGATCTTCCGCTCGGTGCGCCTACGGCTTCATATGGACAAAATCGGGATACCTGGCTGGATCTCAGCTTGAATTACAACCGAAGTTTCGGAAAGCATAATTTCATCGGATTATTATTAGCCAATAGGCAGCAACATATCCTTGGCGGGCAGATTCCGTTTGTTTCACAAGGTCTGGTCGGCCGTATCGCCTATAATTATCAAAATGAGCTGTTTGCTGAACTGAATGCCGGATACAGCGGTACGGATAACTTTGCCAGGGAACATCGTTACGGCTTCTTCCCGGCGGTATCTGTGGGTTGGGTAGCGATACAAAACCATCCTATGATCAATTTATTAAAATTCCGTGCTTCTCATGGTATCTCCGGAAATGACCAGCTGACCGTGACAAACAGACGTTGGTTATTCATCGAGGAATATATGGCGGGGACAGGCTATAGTTTTGGAGAGACCTTAGCCAATATACCCGGAGTGGTCGAAGGCCCTCTGGCCAATCCTTTGGTCTCCTGGGAAACGGCATACCGCTCGAATGTCGGTTTTGAGCTGAATTTATTTGGATCCAGGCTTTTCAATGCGACTATAGATCTGTTTTACGAAAAAAGAAACGATATGTTGGTGCTGCCACAGAGTATTCCGTACATGAGTGGGGTTCCGTCGGATAACCTGCCTCCGGCAAACTTTGGGAAGACAGAAAATAAGGGCTTTGAAGTGGAAGTCAAGCATGCACATAAGGTAGGCGCAGTCAATTATTTTGTCAACCTGAATACGTCCTTTGCCCGGAATAAGATCTTGGAAATGGATGAAGAAACAAGGGCATATCCTAATCTGATTCGTACGGGTCAACGTATCGGTCAAGAATTTGGATTGAAAGCGATTGGCTTTTTCGAAAACGAAGAAGATATCATTAATAGCCGACAGCAAACTTTTGGAAGGGTCATTCCCGGAGATTTGAAATACTATGATGCAAACGGTGATGGTATTATAGACAACAATGACGTCATGCCGATCGGAAAGAGTACAATTCCCGAAATGATGTACGGACTCTCGGGAGGAGTAGACTACAAGGGATTCGATGTGAGCTTTCTGTTGCAGGGCGCCTCGGGGTTTACCTATACCCGTGAATTGGAAACGGCATATGAATTCTACAACGGGGGGAAGGTCATGAAAAGCCATCTTGGGCGTTGGACTCCGGAGACTGCGGCAATAGCTACTTATCCGGTATTGCATGCTGATTTTAACGATAATAATCATCGTAAATCGTCTTTTTTCGTACGGAAAGGAGATTACCTGCGGTTGAAAAATGTGGAAATTGGCTATACTTTCCGAAATGTCAATCTATTTGACAAAAAGCGGTTGAACAATATCCGCCTATATGCGAATGGGATGAACCTGTTCACCTGGGATAAGACCGAGGGCGACTTTGATCCTGAGTCTCCGGGAGGCCGATATTGGACCTATCCACAAGTGCAGATATTTAATTTTGGTTTATCTACAAATTTTTAACTCATGAAAAGACTGATTTTTATACTCACTATACTATTTTTATATAGCTGTGATATCGATAAATATTTGGATAAAGCTGAATCGGGAGGTATGACCTTAGACGAAGTTTTTGGAGACTATGGACAAGCAGAGCGTTTCTTGTCCAATATCTATTCCAGACTGCCGGTAGATTATGCTAATAAGTACACCAACGCATCTGACGACTCGGAAAGCCCACACGGTACGGCTGGTGAAAACCAAATCAATAATGGTGTGTTTTCTCCGGCTAGTAACCCGTTCAACAATTGGACGGCCACCTACACAGCGATCCGTACTACAAATATATTTTTGCAGAATGCGGACCGTATCCCGACCTTGGATGCCAATCAATTGGCTGGCAAACCGAGAATGATCGGTGAAGCAACTTTTTTGAGAGCCTATTTTTATGCAGAGCTGTTTCGGAGATGGGGTGGAGTGCCTATTTTGCTTGAACCACTAGATATCAATGAGGATATGAAAATCCCGAGGAATACGGCTGAGCAGGTGGTGGAATTTATTGTGGATGAATGTGACAAAGCAGCTGGTTTGTTGGAGTTGGAATACCCGGCTATCCATCTGGGGCGGGCAACAAAAGGGGCTGCTCTAGCATTAAAATCTCGTGTCCTGTTGCATTATGCGAGTCAGCTGCACAATCCAACGAATGATGTGGGACGTTGGCAAGATGCGGTAGATGCCGCCAAAGATGTCATGGATTTGAATTTTTATGAATTGCACCCCGATTACAAGGGACTATTTCATACCCGTAATTCAAAAGAGATTATCTTTCAGAATACGGCGAACTATACTGATTTTACCTTACAGACCTTTGTGCCTTCCCAAGGTGGGCAGGTGGGAATTACTCCTTTACAAAATATAGTCGATATGTACGAGATGAGGAACGGTGAACTGCCTTTTATAGAGGATAATCCGGGACTTGCACCGACGATCAATCCGGCTTCCGGTTATAATCCCACTAATCCTTATGTGGATCGGGATCCCCGATTTTATATGTCGATATTATTTAATGGTTCGACTTGGCGTACGCAACCGATCTTTACCTACCAAGGTGCTCCGGAGAATGGCATCGGCGGTGGATTTAACAATACGACTACGGGATATTATTTGGCTAAAATGGTAGATCAGAACTCAAGTCGTACACCAACAATACAGAACGGGACATATTATTGGATTTATTTTCGATATGCCGAAATTCTGTTGAATTATGCAGAAGCATTGAATGAAGCATTGATTACCCCGAGTAGTGAGGTCTACGGCGCTATTAATGCTATACGTTCACGTTCAGGAGTAAATATGCCGGATCTTCCATCCGGTCTGTCGAAAGAACAGATGCGCAAACGTATACGAAATGAACGTAGGATAGAGTTGGCTTTTGAAGGGCAGCGCTTCTTTGATGTGAAGCGTTGGCGCATCGGTGCACAAGTCACACCCAATGCCTATGGGACCAGGGCTACCAATAATGGAGACGGGACGTATACATATACAAGGTTTTTGGTCGAGAATAGGGTGTATCCAAGTTATTTTGACCTCTTTCCGATCATGCAGACCGAATTGAATAGAAATACAGTATTAGAACAAAATCCAGGTTATATAAAATGATGGACAGACGTAAATTTTTACAAGCGATAGGGGCAACGACTATTTTTCTTGCCTGTAAGGGGACGGATTCTGATCCTGTGCCTGACCCAAAGGAGGAGCCTGTACTCTTCCGTTTTGCGGTGGCATCCGATCTGCATTGGGGTGAGGCAAATACAGACTATGAAATGCATACGCGCAATTTTGTCTCTGCTTTCAAGGACTTCAATACGAAGAGCTCCTGTGGTTTTCTGGTGCTGAACGGTGATATTATCCACAATGATCCGGTATTTTTGCCGCAGGCTTATGAGGCGTTGAAAGATGTACATCCCAAGCTGTATGTCACACAAGGCAATCATGACCGGGTGTCGGAGGCCGTCTGGCAATCGACCTGGAATCAAAGCTTTAATTCGGATTTTGCAATAGATGATATGGCTTTTGTCTTTGGTACGACGTCGGATAGTATAAGCCAAAACTGGTTGAGATGCCCGAATATAGAGTTTTTGGAGAATAGTCTGGAAAAATATAAAAACAAGAAACATGTGTTTATTTTCTGGCATATACATCCACATATGGATACTATGGGCTGTACGGACGATGTCAAAGCCGTGATGAAGAACTATACTAACGTGCGGGCCGTGTTCAACGGGCACGATCACAATGATGAGAGTATCAAGACAATTCAAGGGGTACCCTATATGTTTGACGGGCGCCTGGGGGGAAGTTGGGGGTCATTTGACCGTAACTTTCGGGTGGTAGAGATCACAAAGAGTGAGATCGTAACCTATCTGATGACTCCGACAACGAGAAAGAAGTTGAGTAGATTTAAAATGTAAAAAAATGAAAAGATTATATGTTTATATATTTACCCTCTTTGGGCTGACATTTTCAGCCTGTAAGCAGGAAGGGTTTCAAAAAGCAGATCAAAATCCGTCAGATTACGATAAATTGGTCCAGATCGCAGATCTGGTTTATCTGTACGAACAGAATAATGAAAAACAATTTGCGAAATCGCTGTATATCGAAGGTACGGTCAATGGGACAGACCGTAGTTCTATCCATATCCAGGATAATTCGGATTTTGCTGTACGGGTATTTGTGCCTAATCCGTCGGCTTTTGCCGTAGGTGAACTGGTACGCATAGCGGTAGGAGAGGAGAGATTGGAAGTGGAAAATTCTCATTTTGTCTTGAGGGATCCGGGTGAAGTTACGGTCGTCGGTAATGGATTTATCACAGCTTCACAGGTGACATTGGACGATCTATCGGCCAATATCAGCAGATTTACCTCTAAGGTGGTCAGCCTGAGTGAATTGGATTTTGCCGAGAAGGAAGATCGAGATGGCCTAACTACGTATCTTATAGAGCAGGAAATAACTTCTGGTTTGAAATTTTGGGTCACTATCCCAGAGGAGTTGGAGTATGATATGCCGATGAGCATCAGTTCGGCGAAGGGGTATATCACATACGAAAGCGGAAACGTGTATCTAAATGTACGCGATGTAGACGATATCCAGGAAATCTATGTTGAACCTACGATGATGGAAAAGGTCTTGCAGAATAGCTCATTGGTCAAGACTGTGGTGCAGAGTACTGAAAGAGAAATTGCGCCCGGCGTGAAAATGGCTGAAATAGCTTATATGAATAATGATACTGACCCTGCTAAACAACTGGTATCATGTACGGTTTTTGAGGTAGATTTAAATAATCCAAAAGTAAAACTGGAGCCGGGGAATCCGAATGACGCAGCACCTCCTTACAATGTTATACAAACGCTCGCAGTCATGGCCGGTCATAAGAATACAACTTATGCGGGTACAGATTGGCGTGTCTTGGCAGCTATCACGGGTGATTTTTATGTCACAGCGTCTAGTCCAACAACTTATATCTTAAATGGGCCGCTTGTTAAGAATGGTCAGATACTGAAATCCGACTTCTACAACACCACAGATCAATTTTTCGGGATAAAGAAAGATAACAAGGGCTTTGTTGTAGGCGGCCGGACAGAATTTGACGTGGAAAAGAATAACTTGGAACAAGCTGTAGGCGGACGTATTATTTTACGTGATGGTGCCTTTGTCAGCGTTCCGGCAGCAAGAGAACCCCGTCCTTCTATCGGTTATACGACTAGGAATAAGGTGTATCTGTTTGTGGGAAATGGAAGATATACATCCATTTCGAATGGTTTTTCTCCGGACGAGATGGCGGAATTCCTGAAAGCCTTAGGTTGTGAAGGAGCCGTATATATGAACGGAGGTGGGGCAACTGTAGGCGTCTTAGAGGATCCAAACAACGGAGCCTATAATGTGTTCTCTGTTTCTCATGCTAGCAATCTTAATCATAATCCAAGTATTGCTTCATCGTGGATGATTGTGACGGATAGGGAGTAAAATCAATGAAGAGAAATCTATAGTTAAATAGCGGCACAAGTTCTATGACTATAGATTTCTCTTTATACCTCATTAAAGTGGCACTACCGAATACGTCTTCCCTTTCCTAGTTTTGAAATTCAATATAGTGGATGCTTCGTTAGATATAGTTTTCAAGCCCACGACCCGAATAGGTGCTGCGCTTTTTATTTGACAGTCACTTCCAGATAGTGATTTTATATAGGCTTTCTGTAATTTCCCCTCTGCCCAATGGAGGTCAATCTCAAAATTACCGCGGGCTTTGATTCCTTTGATGTATCCCCGTTGCCAAGCCTGGGGAAGCGCGGGAAGTAAATGGATCTCCCCTTCATGACTCTGCATCAACATCTCAATAATACCGGCAGTAGCACCAAAGTTACCATCAATCTGAAAAGGAGGGTGAGCATCAAAAAGATTAGGATAAGTCCCGCCACCTCCCATGGTTTTCATAGTCTTATCATTCGGGTTGATATAATTGAAAGCCTTTGTGAGTATCTTATAGGCATGTTCTCCATCCTGTAGACGGGCCCACCAATTGATTTTCCAGGCCATACTCCAACCTGTGCTGACATCTCCTCTATGGATAAGTGTTTGTTTTGCCGCGTTTGCCAGAATAGCGTCTTTTGCTATACTGATCTGGGTGCCGGGAAACAATCCAAATAGGTGAGAGATATGTCGATGCTTATCCAGCGGGTCATCCACATCGTCGAACCATTCTTGAATTTGACCATACTTGCCGATATGATAGGGATAAAGATTAGTTAAGGCTGCCTCTACTTGATTCCGAAATTTCTCATCCGTATCTAAAATCTGGGTTGCTTGTATGACATCTTGAAATAATTCCCGGATAATCGCTATATCCATGGTCGTTGCTTTACTGATATTGTAACGCTCTCCTTTATGCGTAAACACGTTTTCAGGAGAGGTTGAAGGGGCGGTGACTAAATAACCCGTTTGAGGGTCTTTTACTAGCCAATGTAGCATAAACAGTGCAGCTCCTTTCATTAACGGGTATCCCTCGTGCTTTAAAAATTCTTTATCTAACGTATATTGATAATGTTCCCAAAGATGGGTACTCAACCATGCTCCCCCCATATGCCAGCAAAAAGCACCCGGATAATATGTTTTATCCTGATCGTAATGCCCAACAGGTGAAGTCTTTGCCCAAAGGTCGCTATTGTGGTGTGCCACCCAACCTTCGTCAATTCCATAGTTAACTTTGGCCGTTTTCGCACCATTTACCGCAAGTTCATGCATGAAGTCAAAAAGAGGTCGATGGCATTCAGACAGGTTCGCATTCTCCGCCGGCCAATAGTTCATCTCCGTGTTGATGTTGATCGTATAATTGCTGCCCCAAGGTGGCTGGATATGGTCATTCCATATTCCTTGCAAGTTGGTGGGCCTGCTTCCCGGTCTCGAACCTGAAATCATCAGATAGCGGCCAAACTGAAAATAGAGCATTTGAAGCTGATAGTCTGTCGGGTTACTGGCAAAGGCCTTCAGACGTGCATTTGTCGGTAGGTGGGAGAGATTGCGATCGGTTTCGATACGGAAAGAGACCCGGTTAAACAAGTGTTGATAATCTTGGATGTGTGCCTTTCGCAACGCGTTAAAGCGCTTTTTGTACACGGTCTCCATTTTGCCCGAAGCCGCTATTTCGGGATCTTTCCCTTCCAGCCCGGGAGACTTGTCGAAACCATTGAAACTGGTGCTTTCAGTGAGGTAAATCGTGACCTCATCAGCATCTGTAATGTGTAACAAGCTGTCTTTCGACAGAACCTTGCCTCCTTTTGTCTTGACGCGGATTTGACATACAAAAGCCATTCCTTCTTTATCGTCATAAACCACTTGCTCCGGAAAATAGTGTCGAGCAGCGACATATTTGGGTGCCTTCCCCTGCATGACTAACCGGTCGCCATCTGCATTCGTCTTATATTTTAACTTGCTGGTCAATCCGGCCGTAAAATTAATTGTACCTTTCTTATTGGCTCGGATTTGGACAACCATCGCCCTGGCGGGGTGGCTAATAAAGGTCTCGCGTGTAAAACGAATACCATCAATCGTATAGCCAACCTTTGCAGTGGCGGTCGTGAGATCCAACGTCCTATTATAATGACTGGCGACACTGTCCTCATGTTCAAAAGTGAGCCAGAGGTCACCTAAGGGAAGGTACCGGGCAGAATAGGGGCCTTGCATCCTGCGCCATGTTTTTTCTGCGCCTGCATAATCTTCCGTAAATATCTGTTGTCGGATAACAGGAAGTAATTGGGCTGCTTTGGGATTGTTCCCGTCTTGAGGATAGCCGGACCAGAGGGTGTGGTCATTTAGCTGATAACGTTCCTGATGTATCCGGCCAAAAACCATAGCGCCCGTTTGCCCGTTGCCTAAGGGCAATGCTTCTTCCCATATCTCAGCAGGATTGTTGTACGACAAAGTCAATACGTCTGACGGTGTATTTTGACTGTATACACATGCCGGCAAGATCGAAAAAAGAAGAAAAAAGTATATTATATGCATGACTGATAACCGCGTAAGTTGTTAAACAACGAAGCCTCTTTCTAGTCGAAAAAGGCTTTAACGTTAATGCGTAAGACCATGTAAGGCTTAAATATCTACCGTAGCGTCCATCTGGAAATCCTCATGCTTGAGGTGAACAATTTCCGTAGCCTTTTCATAGTTGGTTGATTTTTTGGAGAAAAAGTCATGTTGCGTCGTCTCCGTATTCAGACCGTTCAACACGATGGGATTTACCTGCTTCACTTCGAAGATCGGGTCAAACCCTAAGTTCATCAAAGCTTTGTTGCCGTTGTAGCGTACATACTCTTTTACTTCAGCTGTCAGACCAACCACCGTGTAAAGTTCCTCGGTATATTTGATTTCATTCTCGTACAGCTCATTCAATAACGTCAGAAACCGTTGTTTTACTTCTTCCTTATTCGGAAGTTTGGCGAATATTTCCTGCGCTATTAAGCCAACGAACACGCCATGTATAGACTCATCGGCAACAATCTTCTTGATGATGTCTGCTGATGCGACCATCTGCCCTTGTCCACACAGCCAGAGGGGTAAAAAGAATCCAGAATAAAATAGGAAAGATTCCAATAATACGGATGAGGCCAATGCCATAAACAGTTCTTCGTTTGTTGGATTTTCCTTATCAACACCCCGATAATGCTTGTCAATAGTTGAAGCTTTAAATTGCAAGAATTTATTTTGGGCTACCCAACCAAAGACATCATTGATTTCATTGGTTGTAGATACCGTCGTAAAGATTGTTGAATACGACTTCGCATGAATGGCTTCCATCATACACATGTAGGACAGTACCGCTTTGTTCTGCAAGGAGTCGATATGGTCGATGATCTTCGGCATCCCAGTATGGCTCTGTAGCGTATCCAATAGCGTCAGCCCACCCAATGCTTTTTTGTAGCATTCTTTCATATCCCAGCTTAAGCCCTTCCAGCTATCGATATCCTTCGAGGGGATATATTCTGTATCGATCCAGAATTGTTTAATATTTTGTTCCCAGAACATCAACGCATAGTCGTTGTCCGGTGTATTCCAATTTACTGCAGTGAATTGTTTCATTTTAAATTAGTCGTCAGTGTTTCAGTCGTCAGTGATCAGTAAATCCTTATTCTTTGATCTTTTTTCCTCGTTCTCCAATCTCAGTACCTGCCTACCGCAGGCAGGCGCATATCTCAATACTCAATACCCAAATTACGCCGAACAAGAGATACACTCTTCGATAGTCGATTTTCGCGTACGGGTATAATACAATGATTTCAGGCCGAGCTTATGCGCATATATATAATACTTTGCCAGATCACGTGTCGAATCCTTTGAATTGGTGTGCAGGATAGTCGATACACCCTGATCGATATGACGTTGAATGACAGATATCAATTTCAACACCTTCATCTGATCCATGTCGTAAGCAGATTTAAAATAGAAATAGTTGTCATTTGTCAGGTAAGGCATCGGGTAATATGTTGTACTATCCCCATATTCACGCACTTCGATAATATCGACGATAGGCATCACGGATGCTGTAGCATTCATGATATATGAAGTGGACTGATTAGGCGCGATAGCCAAGCGGTATGCATGGTAAATTCCATGTTCCTGTATCTGTGCTTTCAGATTGTCCCAGTCTTCAATAGTCGGTATGTGGATACCTTCGAACAGTTCTTTAACTTTATCTGTTTTGGGCATATAATCCCGATTTAAATAGTTGTCGAAGTAAGTCCCATCGGCGTAGGCAGATTTTTCAAACCCAACAAAGGTTCTTCCACGCTCTTTCGCAATTTCCATAGAAGCTTCCAGTGAGTAGTAATTCATCATCATGAAGAACGTATTTGCAAAATCTAAAGCTTCATGCGACTCATACATAATGAAGCTCTTCGCCAGATAGCCGTGCAAATTCATCGCTCCTAAACCTACAGAATGTAACTCTCTGTTCGCTTTTGCAATAGAAGGTACCATTTCTATGTCCGTCACATCTGTCACGACGGTCAATGCACGCATAGCTGTTTTGACGGTTTCTTTGATACGCTTGTTGTCCATGACCGTAGCGATATTCAATGAGCCGAGGTTGCAGGATATACCATAGCGAATCGTATCTTCTTTACCATAAATATTGATATCCGATACTTCAGAAACTTGCATAATCTCCGTACAAAGATTTGAAAATTTGACCTTACCTATCCCGTTCAATGCATGGGCACGGTTGGTGTTTTCTTTGAAGAAGATATACGGATATCCCGATTCTTTTTGTGTCTGTGCAATTTTCACCAACAGGTGACGTGCATTGATTTTCTTTTTCTTGACATTCGGGTTGGTGATCAGCTCGTCATACATCACGTCCATATCCACCTCATCCAGGTACTGTCCGTACTCTTGCATGACGGTGTGCGGATAAATCAGGTAGCACGGCTCGTCTTTCTCGGCCAATTCCATGAATTTGTCCGGAATAATAATACCAATAGATAGCGATTTGATACGTACCTTTTCGTCAACGTTGATCTTTTTACAGTCTAGAAACTCCTCAATGTCGGAATGGAAAATATTCAGATACACCGCACCGGCACCGGGACGTTGACCAAGCTGGTTGGCATAAGAGAACGTGTCCTCCATAATCTTCATGATAGGCAATACCCCTCCCGCACGACCGTCTACTCCTTTGATGGCTTCACCACGACCCCGGATTTTAGATATATTGAATGATACCCCTCCTCCGATAGAAGAGAGTTTCATCGCCGAGTCAACCGCATAACCGATACCATTTAGGTTGTCACCGATCTCATCCAGAAAACAGGAGACCAGCTCACCTGAGCGTTTTTTGCCGGCGTTCAGGAATGTGGGGGTAGCGGGCTGATATTCCTGATTGATCATGATCTCGGCATATTCAATAGCCTTCTGCACACCTTCTTCACGAGCAAGGAACAAAGAAACAGCTACAATGCGATCTTCGTAACGCTCAAGGAATTTTTCACCGGAATCATCGCGCAGCGCATAGCTCTGGAAAAATTTGAAAGCTGCCATGAAAGATTGGAAACGGAACTTTTTAGCAAATACAAAGTTGTACACCTGCTCCATCTCTGCGAAGGTAAACCATTGGTAGAAATCAATGTAATAATTATGCTCGATCAAATAATCAACTTTTTCCTTAAGGGTATAAAAGAATACAGTATTCTTATTGACGTACTCTAAGAAATAGGCGCGTACAGCTTCTTTGTCTTTATGTAAGCTGTACTCGTCATCATGTTTGATCATGATTTCGTTATTAAGCAATATCCAGTTTTTTGCTACCTCGTTTACTATCATAGTATTGATTCTTAATTATATCGATAAATTGATTAATATCCTCCATGGTGCCCGACAATTCGAATTTAAAGGCCAATGGGATATCGTACATTTCTGCTACCTTATCTCCGGCAACACCAAAGTTTCTTCCCCAGTTGCGGTTGCCGCTAGAGGTTACGGAAAAGATCTTGTCGTTATGACTTTTCATAAAGTCTTCCGTTAGCGTGGGTATCTTGCCGAAGTTGGTCGTGAACGTAACCAAGTGGCCAGGAACTTCTACATCCATATGCTCTTGGATGCGATGTGCCGACCAACCTGTGACCTGTATTACCTTCTCGATAAAACGTCGCACATTACCAGTTTTACTATCGTAATATAAATGGATCATGTTGCCCTCCAATTTTTACAGAGAATGAACTTATTTAGCAATTGCAGCTAGCTCCTCAGGTTTAAAACCGATAATACGGTGTTTGACTTCATCATTTTCTAACACAATAACCGTAGGCACGGTACGAACCTTAAATTTAACAGCAAGCTCCGGTTCATCGAATGGATTGACCGTCTCATAAGAAATCCCTTTACCGTCCAAATAAGTAGACACCTGTGCGCAAGGCGCACAATCGTTTTTTTCAAATTTAATGATTCTAGCCATGTCTTTCTATGTTAGTTGTTTAACGTTTTCCCTTTCGGTACAACGTCTGAAGTTTATAAAATAACGCTGAATTGAGATCGTGTTAATCTCATCTAAAACAAATATCCTATATTTTATGAGCTAGAGGTAGCTATACTTTTCCACATTATCTCCCATCTTCGATACAAAAGCTGCTTGGTGTTGTGTGATTTTTATTAAAAACTTGTAAATCAGATTGTATGATATGTGGATAACTTTAAAATTGTTTTTTACAAGTAGCTTTTTGTATCTTTCAAAGATACGATTTTTTTATCAAAAAACCTTGAGAAATAGTGGGTTTATCTACTGAAATGTTTATATTATAAGGCTAATTTTTTTGATCTTCGTAGCATACTTTAACACTAAAATTTATGAAAAAATCAGTAGTCCTCTTGTTTGTATCGATTACCTTTTTGGTGTATGGGCAAGAGCGTTTAACTTTTCAAAAACCTTCTGCAGAGATTTTAGCGTTGGCTGATTACCAGAGACCACCCGCTATTCAAACAAGTCCGGACAAAACGTGGCTACTTTTTATGTATAGACCGACGTATAAGTCATTGGAGGAACTGGGACAGGAAGAAGTACGTCTGGCTGGTCTGCGTATAAATCCAAAGACAAGAATATCGAGTCGGGAAACGTACTACAATAACCTCCGGTTGAAAAACCTCGCGGATAACAAGGAATTTGAAATTCAAGATTTACCTCCGGATGCGCTGTTGTCAAATATTGCTTTTTCGCCCGATGCACAAAAAGTAGCTTTTACAAATACGACCGACAAAGGTGTCGCCCTATGGGTGGTCGATGTGACCACGCAACGCGCTAAGCAGTTGACCGATTATGAACTGAATGCCGTGTTGGATGAGCCGTACAAGTGGTTTAGAGATAGTGAACAGTTGTTGGTCAGCAAACTGCCTTCCGATCAGAAGCCGTTAGTAGATCGGCGTCATGATTTACCCCAGGGTCCTGCTGTTGCGACGAGCGACGGGCACATTTCCCAATTGAGGACCTATCAGGATCTGTTGAAAAATCCACAGGACGAGCAGGACTTTGAGCATTTGGCTACATCTGAATTGCATGGGGTAGATCTTAATGGTAATCAGCGAAAGCTTTTAGACGCTGCTATGTATTTGAAATCTTCGTTCTCTCCAGACGGACAATATATCTTGACCACCGTGCTAAAGCGACCTTTTTCTTATATCGTACGCTATACGTCTTTTCCGCAGGAAACTACAGTCTATGAGGTGAATGGAAAATTATTGAAGCAGGTCAATGAATTGCCCTTGATAGAAGTGATGCCCAAAGGGTTTTCCTCAGTCCGGGCCGGAAGGAGGAGTATGGGATGGCGACAGGACAAATCGGCGAGTCTCTTTTTTGTAGAAGCGTTGGACGGCGGCGATGCCAATGTGGAAGCGACCTATCGCGATGAACTGTTCTCCTGGGATGCTCCATTTTCAAGTCCACCCCGGTCGTTGATGAAAATTGTCGATCGCTTTGCTGGTACTACCTGGGGCAATGATCAGTATGCCTTAGTGTATTCACAATGGTACGATACGCGTAATGTAAAGACATTCGTGCTCAATCCAACGACAGGCGAATCGAAAATCATCGATGACCGAAACAGACAGGATATCTATGCAGATCCCGGAGATGTGTTTAGAGATAAAAACCAATATGGGACCTATGTTATGTATATTCATAAAGGTAAAACCTATTGGGTAGGCGGAGGCTTTACCGAAGAAGGAGAGTTCCCATTTATTGATGAGCTGGATATGAAGAGCTTCAAGAAAAAGCGGCTATATCAAGCGAAACCGTCCGATTTGCAGGAACGCATTTCCCGGATTGTCGATGTCGCCAAAGGGGAGATTCTCATATCCTTGCAATCGTCGAGTGAATACCCTAATCTCTACCTAAAAAATATCAAGACAGGTAAGCAACGGGTCGTTACAGCTATTCCAAACCCATTTAAATCGTTGGAAAAAGTACATAAAGAGGTGCTTAATTATAAACGTAAGGATGGAGTAGATTTATCGGGTACATTATACCTTCCGGCTGGATATGATTTTGATAAAAAAGAAAAGCTTCCTTTGCTCATTTGGGCTTATCCACGAGAGTATAAGGATAAAAAGACGGCAGGACAAAGTACGGCCAACCCCAAGCAATTTACCTTTCCAAGTTATGGCTCCTTTGTGTATTGGGTTTCTAAAGGATATGCGGTGTTGGATAATGCTGCTTTCCCTATCGTAGGTGAGGGGCAAACTGAGCCCAATGATACTTTTATTCCGCAATTGGTCACTAATGCAGAAGCCGCGATAGATGCTGTGGATAGGTTGGGGTATGTCGATAGGAAACGAGTAGCGATAGGAGGACATTCCTACGGTGCTTTCATGACGGCGCATCTGTTGTCCAATTCGGATCTTTTTGCCGCTGGCATTGCTCGTTCGGGTGCTTATAATCGTACATTGACGCCCTTTGGCTTTCAAAGTGAGCAACGCAATTTTTGGGACGACCCGCAGCTGTATATAACGATGTCTCCGTTTATGAGTGCAGATCGTATGAAGACGCCGATGCTATTAGTACATGGGGCAGCTGATAATAATCCAGGTACATTTACACTGCAAACCGAACGTTATTTTCAGGCGCTTAAAAACTTGGGAGCTCCTGTCCGGATGGTCATTCTCCCGCGCGAATCGCATGGATATGTTGCGAAGGAAAATATTCTCCATCTGCTTTGGGAGCAGGATCAGTTTTTGGAAAAATACTTGAAGAATAAAGAGGAATACCGGTAATTTGGCACATGGTCAAAAAATAAGGGGCAATCATCGATCGCCCCTTTGCTTATTTTTGTTTTAATCGAAACGATTAAAAGTGGAAAGTTAACATCAAACGACCGTTTGTTCTGGTGCCGAAACCAAATCCACCGATTTTATCGTTGGTATTGTCTTCGGTTTCAGTTTCTACCTCGGTACCGTTCCAAGATTCAGTAGTTATTTTTCCTTCTTTCATATTACCAGTAATAACACTCACTCCTAATTCTCCTCCAAGAGAGATTTTAGGTGCTACAAAGTACTCTACACCTGCGAATCCACCGATGCCGAAGAAGAAAGCACCTCCATTTTTTGCTGTAAGTGTACGAGGAGTACCTGAAAATGCACTTGATGGATTGGTGTTTGTTGAAGTGATCGCATTACCATAGGTGTATTTTTCAGACGAATTCGCAAAACCTACAGAAAGTTCTCCACCATAGTAACCTTGAAGACGGCCGTATCCGCGACGCATTTCGTAACCAAGACCAAGTTCTAAGGAATTATTTTTTGTTGTTCTTTTGTCAGTTACTTGTGCGTCTGATGTAGCGTCAGCAGCTACAGCAACATCGTCTTGAACACCTCTTGACGTTTTTGCAGATGTAAAATCAAAAGAAACTCTTGCACGGACAGCAGATTTGTCTGTTAAAAAGTATTTACCGTAAATCGTGTTTGGATTGAAGAAACTCTCAGGGCCGTTAAATTCAGGGGCGTCGTTATAGCCATCTGTAAAGAGGTTACCTGCGTATTCCAAAAATGGAACAGCATCTACACCGATAGCGATATCGCCTTTAGCCGGAAGAATGTTTTGTCCTTTTTTAGTTGTTGTTCCTAGCGCACGTGTGTCTTCTTGTGCAGAAGCTGCACTCACGATCAATACGCCTGCTGCAATCGAAAGTAAAAGTTTTCTCATAATAAATTGTTTAAGTAATGTAGCTGATTCACCACCATGGTAAATCTTTTCGGGGGCAAAGGTAAAAAAAATAGATAGTATCCCAAGGGAATGAAGCAGTATTGATTTACAATAAAAAAATATATAGTGAGACAGTTAGTCTAATGTCTTGTCTATCAGCGATGAAGTCGTGCAAAACAAAATCGACAAAGAGAAAATATTTATTCCTTTGTCGATTCAAAAAAGTATGAGATCGGGACTAAACGAGATATTCGAATAATGTCTGATCTTTATTAAGCTCGATAAAATCAAATTTATACGCTTTCAATCTTTCAATAAAGGTGATGTAATCTTTAGGATCGTTAAGTTCAATACCGATGAGCGCAGGGCCTCGTTCACGCTCTGTCTTCTTGATGTATTCAAAGCGTGTGATATCGTCTTTGGGTCCGAGTACTTCTGTGACTAACAGTCGCAAAGCACCGGGTCGTTGTGGGAAGCGAACGATAAAGTAATGTTTAAAACCTTCATACAGCAATGACATCTCTTTGATCTCACTCATGCGATCAATGTCATTGTTTCCTCCGGATACGATGCAGACGACTTTTTTACCTTTGATTTCTTCTTTGTGGAATTCCAACGCCGCAATAGCTAATGCCCCGGCAGGTTCGGCGACTATGGCGTCTTTATTGTAAAGTTCCAAAATCGTCGTGCATATCTTGCCCTCAGGAATAGATTTTACACTATCCAATAACGCGCTGCTTATCGCATACGTCAATGCACCGATCTTCTTCACCGCTGCACCATCGACAAATTTGTTGATGTGTTCTAATTCAATTGGACCGCCGTGGTTCAATGCCGCTTGCATAGAGGCAGCACCCTCGGGTTCAACACCATATAGTTTGGTCGTGGGTGAAAATTTCCGCATATGATAGCTTACACCGGACGAAAGTCCCCCTCCACCGATAGGGATTAGGATAGCGTCCACATCAGGCAGATCTTCAAGGATCTCCACAGCGACTGTACCCTGACCTTCGATAACCTTAATGTCGTCAAAAGGAGGGATGAACGTCATCCCATTTTCGCTTGCATACTCCAGCGCAGCCTTCTGACAATCATCAAAAGTGTCGCCGGTCAATACAATCTCGATGTTCCCATTTCCCCACATTTCGGTTTGTGTAATCTTTTGGCGAGGAGTAGGACCAGGCATGAAGATGACACCTTTGATGTCCAGTTTTTTGCAAGAGAATGCGACACCTTGCGCATGGTTTCCTGCACTTGCACATACGACGCCTCGTTGTCTATCCTCTTCAGCAAGGCTACTGATTTTGTTAAATGCTCCACGGAGCTTATACGAGCGTACGACTTGAAGATCTTCTCTTTTCAGGTAAATATCTGCACCGTATTTTTCGGACAGGTGAAGATTATACTGTAGGGGCGTACGGGTAACGATACCTTGGAGCCTTTCCTTAGCCGCTGTGGTGTCTATATGTAGTGTTGATAAATCCATTGTTTTTTGTTCTTTTTCCCGGCTTATTGTTGCACCAAGGATAATAGATCTTCGTCGTCTATATTTTTCTTCGCATCTGCTAATACCAAAAAGCGTTGATAAGTATCAGCTAAGGTGTCTTTATCTAAGTGATAACCCAGACGCTCTAAATGGTGTTTTAAGGCATGTCGCCCTGACCGTGCTGTGAGGATAATGTCGGCTTCCTCCAATCCAACATCCTCCGGCCGAATAATCTCGTAGTTTTCACGGTGTTTCAAAAAACCATCTTGATGGATGCCCGAGCTATGTGCGAAGGCATTACGCCCCACGATAGCTTTGTTGGGTTGCACAGGCATATTCATCATCTCGCTGACCTTGCGTGAAATATAGGTAAACATCGTGCTGTCAATGTTGGAAGTCAGATTACCAAATGCTTGGTGATGAACTTTTAGTATCATAGAAACTTCCTCCAAAGACGTGTTACCCGCCCGCTCACCAATACCGTTTATCGTACATTCGACCTGGCGGGCCCCATTTTGTACGGCCGCGATCGAATTGGCTGTTGCCAATCCAAGATCATTATGACAGTGTGCCGAGATAATAGCTTGATCGATATTTTTTACATGTTCTTTGAGGTACTTAATCTTTGATCCGTACTGATCGGGAAGACAGTACCCATTGGTGTCGGGAATATTGACTACCGTTGCTCCGGCAGCAATGACGGCCTCAACCATCTGTGCTAAGAACGCCAGGTCTGCACGACCCGCATCTTCGGCGTAAAATTCGACATCCTCGACATGTGATTTAGCATGTCTAACGGCAGCAACCGCCCGTTCTAAAATCTCTTCGCGTGTGCTGTTAAACTTATATTTGATATGCATATCCGAAGCGCCTATCCCCGTATGGATACGTGGCCTCTTCGCATATTGCAAGGCATCGGCAGCCACGTCAATATCATTTTTATTCGCCCGTGTCAATGCACAGATAATGACATCGTCTACGGCTTTTGATAGTTCTACTACCGACTGGAAATCTCCCGGACTGGAGACGGGGAAGCCCGCTTCTATGATATCGACGCCAAGGCGTTCCAGATCTTTTGCAATATCTATCTTCTCCGGTGTCGTCAACTGACAACCCGGTACTTGCTCGCCATCACGTAATGTGGTGTCAAAAATATAGATGTGATTTGGATCGTGTAGCATAATGTTCAAAATAAAAAAGTAAAAATTAAAAAGTCAAAAATTCTAACACTTTTGCTCCCATTTCATTTGTTCCTAATATTTTGTCAGCAGGTGTTTCTGCATTCGCAATATCGCCTGTTCTCCACCCTGCTTTTAAGGTCTCGGCTACAGCCGTGGTGACAGCTTTTGCTTCTTTCTGCAATCCAAAAGCGATATCCAGCATGAGTGCAGCAGATAGAATAGACGCCAACGGGTTAGCTTTGTTCTGACCTGCAATATCGTGGGCCGAACCGTGGATAGGCTCGAAGAAGCCCGTGCCGTCGCCCATAGATGCAGACGCCAGCATACCCATAGAGCCCGCGATCTGGGATGCCTCATCGGTCAAGATGTCCCCGAAAAGGTTAGCCGTTAATACGACATCAAATTTCTTTGGATTTTTGACCAACTGCATCGCCGCATTGTCAATAAACATGTGTTCGGTCTCCACGTCCGGGTACTCTTTAGCGATTTCCTGAACCACCTCGCGCCATAGACGGGAAGTTTCTAAGACATTCGCTTTGTCGACCGAACATAACTTCTTGCTACGCGTACGTGCGGCTTCGTAGGCCTTGCGGGCGATGCGTTCCACTTCATAGCGGTGGTAATTCATCAGATCTGAAGCAAACGTATTGTCTGCATTTCGATTTTTTTCGCCGAAATACACGTCGCCCGTCAGCTCCCGAAAGAACAAAATATCCGTTCCACGTAATACTTCCGGTTTTAAGCTCGATGCATCCAACAATTCGTCAAACAATAAAATAGGACGTAAGTTGGCGTATAAGCCGAGCTCTTTACGGATTTTGAGCAAACCTTGTTCGGGACGTACTTTGGCTGAAGGATCGTTATCGTATTTGGCATGGCCGATCGCACCGAATAAAATCGCATCAGAAGCTTTTGCTTTTTCCAAAGTCTCATCCGGCAAAGGGTTTCCGGTGGCTTCAATCGCTGTATGCCCCATAATGGCTTCGTCAAATACGAATTCATGATCGTAATTGCTCGCTACAGCCTCTAATACCTGTTTTCCCCAAGTTGTTACTTCTTGTCCTATTCCATCCCCTGGAATGATAAGGATATTTTTCTTCATTTTTTTAATAAAAAGTTATGTTATTATGATAGTTATGGAAGTTATGCAGGGCTTTCGTCACGACATAACCCTCGTAACCTCCTTCACTTCTTTTATTTTACCTTTTTCCAATACAATCTTATGTTCGATGCAAGATGGCAATTGACTCTCGTAATGTCCGACGTAGATCAGTGTCTTGCCGTGCAAGGCCAATTCATCCACCACTGCATTAAAATATCTGGTCTGTTCACTATCCAATCCCTGACAAGGTTCGTCCAACACCAACAACGGTGGGTTTTTGACGATCGTTCTCGCCAGCATGGCCAGCCGCTGCTTCCCTAATGGTAGCGTGCGGAGTAACTGATTTTTATGTGCCGTGAGATCAAAAAACTCCAGCAATTCTTCGATCTGTTTTTTCTCTTGGAATTTAACATCGATAAACCATCCTATACTGTCGTAAAATCCCGAAGCTATCGTATGCCACACTGTGGCATTCTGGTCAAAGTACCAATGCATTTCGGGAGATATGATCCCTATTTTTTCCTTAATATCCCAAATACTTTCGCCTGATCCACGTTTATGGCCAAATAAAGAGATATCATGTCCATAGGCTTGCGGGTGATCGCCGTTGATCAGGCTCAATAAAGTCGACTTGCCCGAACCATTCGGTCCTTGCAAGAGCCACTTTTCACCTACTTTGATCTCCCAGGAGACATTCTTTAAGACCTCCTTTTCTCCATATCGTACGCTTACGTTACGGAGCTGGGCTATGGTGTCGTAAGGTGTTTCAGGGATAATTTTAAGAAATGACGGTAGCTCTTTCCTTTCCCGGATAGCATCTTTTGTGAGTAATGAAATATCACTTTCGATCGCGATCTGCCCATTTACAATATGTGCAAAACGATTCATGGCTTGGGGCAAATTGCGGTCGTTGGTAATCAACAACAGCTGTAGGCCTTCGGCTGCTAACTCGTCCAACCAATCGTTTAATGCCCCTCTGGATTGCTTGTCCAGACCCGTGTACGGCTCGTCAATAATCAAAAGCTGGGGTCTGGCCCACAACCCTTTAATGAGCTGTAGTTTTTTATGTTCGCCACTGGACAGTTCGATCAATTGTGACTGTTGCACATCCGCAAATCCCAGCTCTTTTATGCGGTTCTCGATAGCTGAGAAGGCGAGACCTTCCTCTTGTGCAAAGTGTTCTAATTCGGCTTTTACCGTCAAGGTATCTTGACCCTGATGATGGTTATAACGTTGCTGATAGTAAAAGTTGCGATCCCCTTCGAGATTGGTAAACTGGTACCAGTTTGAAATATAAATGACTTTTGCTGGCAATGAATGGGTACGATCAAAAGAAATAGAGATTGTACCTTGATAGGGAATCAGGCCAGCGATTGCTTTTGCTAAGATCGTTTTTCCCGAACCGCTTTTGCCGCCCAGTACATAGTGTTCTCCTTTATTTATCGTCCATGACAAACTATTCAATACCACCTGCGGTGGATACTGAACAGTCAGTTGGTTGATATACACAAAGGGTTCTTTCAAAATAAAAATTACTTTTTATCGGTAAAAAGAAAACGGTCTTGTTTGCTCAAAATTTTCAATCTCCGCTGTATGGCTAAGAATGAAGTCAATATCATCATAACCGTTGATCAAACAAGATTTTTTGTAGGGATTGATCTCAAACTCAATCTGCTCGCCCGTCTCCGCAAGGGTTACCGTTTGCGCTTCCAAGTCAACAAGAATCTCGGCTTCCGGATTGGCGAATGTCACGGCGAAGATCTTTTCAAGGAACTCCTCCGGAACAGTAATGGGTAATACACCATTGTTTAAGGCATTGCCTTTAAAAATGTCCGCGAAGAATGAGCTGATAACTACATCAAATCCATAATCCTGGATCGCCCAAGCAGCATGTTCCCGCGATGAACCACAACCAAAGTTTTTGCCCGCGACGAGAATCCTTCCGGTATACGTCGGATCGTTCATCACGAAATCTTGTTTGGGTTCGTTATTGCTATCAAAACGCCAATCGCGGAATAAGTTATCGCCAAACCCTTCCCGTGTTGTTGCTTTCAAGAAGCGCGCAGGAATGATTTGGTCCGTATCTATATTTTCAATAGGTAACGGCACTATCCTTGATTTTAGCTTTTCAAATTTTTTCATGTTTCTTAAATTAACTCTCTTACATCCACAACTTTTCCTGTAATTGCAGCAGCAGCAGCAGTAAGCGGACTGACCAGCATGGTACGTGCATTTGGTCCCTGACGCCCTTCGAAATTACGGTTCGATGTCGATACACAGTACTTACCGGCAGGAATTTTATCCTCGTTCATGCCGAGACAAGCCGAACAGCCTGGTTCCCGTAACATAAAGCCGGCTTCCTGGAAAATCTTATCGATTCCTTCTTGCTTTGCTTGTGCTTCTACCTGTTTTGAACCGGGGACAATCCATACTTCTACATTTTCTGCCTTTTGCTTGCCTTGGACAAAGGCGGCTACCTGGCGCAGATCTTCAATACGTGAGTTGGTACAGCTTCCGATAAACACATAATCCACCGGTTTGCCCAATACCTTTTCTCCATCTTGAAAACCCATATATCCAAGCGCCTTTTTATAAGAAGGCTGCTCACTTTCCGGTTGGGAAGCGGTCGTTGGAATGTTTTCCGTCACACCTATACCCATGCCCGGGTTTGTACCGTACGTAATCATCGGTTGGATGTCAGCCGCCTCAAACACCAATACTTCATCAAACTGAGCATCTTCATCGGAATAAAGTGTCTCCCAGTAAGCCAGCGCTTCATCCCATTTCTCACCCTTAGGGGCAAGCTCGCGACCATAAATGTAATCAAATGTGGTCTGGTCAGGAGCGATAAGACCACCGCGGGCACCCATTTCTATACTCATGTTACAGATTGTCATACGACCCTCCATACTCAACGAGCGAATAGCGGAACCTGCATATTCGACGAAATATCCTGTACCTCCAGCTGCGGAAATTTTCGAAATGATGTATAAGATGATATCTTTCGCACCTACGCCTGCACCTAAGCTACCGTTAACTTCGATCTTCATAGTCTTAGGTTTTTGCTGCAAGAGACATTGTGTTGCAAAAACCTGCTCTACCTGCGAAGTACCGATACCGAAAGCTATGGCACCAAAAGCCCCATGTGTTGAGGTATGGCTATCGCCACAGACCATCGTTTTCCCAGGCTGCGTAATACCGAGCTCCGGACCGATAACGTGCACAATACCTTGATAGGGGTGACCTAAGCCGTAAAGCTCAATACCGAACTCTTTACAGTTCTTCGTCAGCATATCCACCTGATAACGGGATAATTCTTCCTGGATAGGAAGGTGCTGATTTAAAGTCGGGACATTATGATCGGCTGTTGCCACCGTTTGTTGCGGACGATAGACGGGAAGACCTCGTTTACGTAATCCATCAAATGCCTGAGGCGACGTAACTTCATGAATTAGGTGGGTATCGATATATAAAATATCCGGAAACCCCTCCTGACTCTTGACGACATGTGCGTCCCAAATTTTTTCTACTAATGTTTTTCCCATTTTCTCTCTCTTCTTTCTTATTTAAAAGTGATGGAGGTGAAGGAGGTTACGAAAGTTATGTGGTCTTTATGGCCCCCATAACCTTCGTCACCAGTATAACCTTCGTCACTTCGATTTTAAACCGTCTTAATTGCTTTCATCGCAGTCATGGCCTTACGCAGACGTTGACCAACGATTTCCACAGGGTGGTTGCGTAGTACTTCGTTTATTTGTACCAATTTTACGTTATCTACAGCGCCATCTTTACCTTCATTGAAGTTCTTACCCACTACATCGGTATCGATTTTAGCCATGAAATCAGTCAACAACGGCTTACATGCCTGATCGAATAGGTAACAGCCATATTCTGCTGTGTCTGAAATAACGCGGTTCATTTCGAACAATTTTTTACGCGCGATGGTATTGGCAATCAATGGCGTTTCGTGTAAGGATTCGTAGTACGCCGACTCGGGTTTAATACCCGCATCCACCATGGTTTCAAAAGCAAGCTCGACACCTGCCCGTACGAAAGCCACCATCAATACATAGTTGTCAAAGTATTCTTGCTCACCGATTTTTACATCGCCAGCAGGTGTTTTTTCGAAAGCCGTTTCACCGGTCTCCGCTCTCCACTTCAATAGGTTCGCATCCCCATTTGCCCAATCTTCCATCATGGTTTTGCTGAACTCGCCCGACATGATATCGTCTTGGTGTTTTTGGAATAAAGGACGCATGATATCTTTTAATTCCTCCGAAAGTTCAAAAGCTTTCACTTTTGCCGGATTGCTCAAACGATCCAACATTCCACTTACACCACCATGCTTTAAAGCTTCTGTGATGACTTCAACACCATATTGAACCAGTTTGGACGCATATCCCGGTTCGATTCCTTTTTCGACCATTTTGTCGAAAGATAAGATAGATCCTGTTTGTAGCAATCCACAAAGGATGGTCTGCTCACCCATTAAGTCCGATTTCACTTCAGCTACAAAAGAAGACTTCAATACGCCGGCATGATGCCCGCCAGTACCTACGCAATACGCTTTTGCTTCTGCCCAGCCTTTACCTTGCGGGTCATTCTCTGGGTGTACAGCGATCAATGTCGGCACACCGAAACCTCTTAGGAATTCCGCACGGACTTCTGAGCCCGGTGACTTTGGAGCAACCATAATAACCGTAAGATCTTTACGGATCTGCATACCTTCTTCCACGATATTGAAACCATGTGAATAGGAAAGTGTTGCACCTTGCTTCATCAGCGGTTGTACCGCATTGATAACGTTCGTATGTTGTTTGTCAGGCGTCAGGTTGATTACTAAATCCGCTGTAGGAATCAGTTCATCGTATGTGCCCACTTTGAAGTTGTTGTCTGTTGCATTTTTCCACGAATCTCTTTTTTGTTCGATAGCTTCTTTACGCAAAGCATAAGCGACATCTAAGCCACTATCTCTAAGGTTTAAACCCTGATTCAAACCTTGTGCGCCTGCACCAACGATTACAATTTTTTTGCCTTTCAGCGCATCTACGCCATCAGAGAAATCTGCAGGATCCATAAATTCTGCCTGTCCTAACTGGATTAATTGTTCTCTTAGAGATAACGTGTTGAAATAATTTGCCATTGTTCTATTTATTTAATTTTGTCTGTTTAGATTTTGATTATTTATTTACCGTTGTTGATTATTCGTCGTTGTGCCAATGCATAGCCAAAGTGTAGATTGTCATGACCCGCGGTCATCACAATCACATCCGCTATGGTAGGCATCATGGCATGGTATGTACCCGTTGCAAAGGGTGTAATTTCCTTGAAAACACCTGCATGGTAATCCTTTTCAATCTGTTCGATTGTCGTTATCGCTAATGTCTTGAGATCGTCCACCTCTTCCTGCGATACGGTATACGTAGGCTTGGATCCCTTTGTATAAGCCGCACCGTACTTGATCGTATAATCTGGCCTTACACCTGTACGCAGGTAACATAAGCCTTGGGTGGCGACAACAATATGACCAAAATTCCAGATGATGTTATTGTTAAACCCATCTGGGATATGGTTCAATTGTTCTAACGTCAATTCTTCGATTAATGCGATGAAAGCCCGACGTGCCTGTATGATGTACTTAAATGTTTCTTGCATTTCTCCCAGCCCTACATCGTAAACACTTTGTCCTGCTGACCCAAAAATTCGTTCTCAACGACCTCTTGGGAAGGCTCTGCTTTTTCAAACTTTTTAAGTTTAGCATGAAAACCAGCACTATCCTTAATGATGGCTATCCGAGCACCCCGTACGAATTCGATAAGGCTGTATTTTCCCAGCTCTTCAGTCAGACGATCAATCTCTTCCCGGTGTCCAGCTGTTTCAAAGACAATATAGTCATTGCGGATCACCACAACATTCGCACCATACTGACGAAGCAGGCGTTCCACATACGCCTTTTCTGCGATCACGTCAGCCGGAACTTTATATAAGGCTTGTTCTTGCCAGATGAGCTCATCATTCGTATTGAAATATGCCTTTAAAACTTCCACCTGTTTCTCGATCTGACGGCAGAGCTTGCGCACAACCTCTTCACTTTCCGTGATCAGAATAGTAAAGCGATGGATACCTTCTACCTCAGAAGGAGAGGTGTTTAAGCTTTCGATATTGATTTTCCGACGAGAGAATATTCCAGAGATACGTCCAATCATTCCGATAGAGTTCTCGGTATATATAGTGATGGTATATTCTTGTTTTTCCATTTTATTTCAATCTAATTTCCGATACCGCTGTACCTTGTGCCACCATAGGGAATACATTGTTTTCCTTACCTACGACCACTTCCAATAGGTAGGATCCGTCATGTTCTAACATCGTTTTTAGGGCTTGTTCCAGATCTTTCCGTTCCGAAATTTTATTCCCTTCGATGTAATACGATTTCGCCAAAGCAACAAAGTCCGGACTGGTAATATTGACAAAAGAGTAGCGTTTGTCATTGAACAATTGTTGCCACTGTCGTACCATACCTAAGAAGCTGTTGTTTAAGATCAGGATTTTAACTTTGGCACCAAACTGCATGATGGTCCCCAACTCTTGCAATGTCATCTGGAAACCTCCGTCACCGATGATGGCGATGATGTCACGATGCGGTGCTCCATACCATGCTCCGATAGCTGCCGGCAACCCAAATCCCATCGTTCCCAATCCTCCCGAAGTAACATTAGATTTACTTTGGTTGAATTTCGCATACCGACACGCGATCATTTGGTGCTGGCCTACATCCGTCGTGATAACTGCATTCCCGTTTGTCAGTTCGTTCAATACACGGACGACTTCTCCCATTGTCATGACATCCGACGTAGGATTAAGTTCGTCTTGGATCACTTCCTTAATTTCTTCCTGTTCCAATGCACGGAATTCCTGCACCCAGGCGCTGTGATCCCCTTTGTCAATATATTGTGTCAATAAGGGTAAGGTTTCCTTACAGTCACCCCATACCGGAACAGTTGTTTTTACATTCTTATCGATCTCGGCCGGGTCAATGTCTAAATGGATGACTTTTGCCTGTTTGGCATATTTATCCAAACGGCCGGTCACCCGGTCATCAAAGCGCATACCTACCGCGATGAGGACATCACAGGAATTTGTCATCACATTGGGTGCATAATTGCCGTGCATACCCAACATCCCCACATGCAAAGGATGGTCGGTCTCCAAGGCACTCAGCCCCATGACCGTTGTTGCTGCCGGAAAGCCTCCCTTTTCGATGAAAGTCTTAAACTCTTGTTCGGCTTTCCCGAGAATGACACCCTGGCCAAAAATGACAAAAGGTTTCTTCGCCGCATTAATCACTTTTGCAGCCTCTTCTATATACTCTTTTCGTACGATAGGAGCAGGCCTATAGCTCCGGATATGGTTGCATTTTTCGTAACCCTTATAGTCGAATAGCTGGATTTGTGCATTTTTGGTGATGTCGATCAACACCGGCCCCGGGCGACCCGTCTGCGCAATGTAGAAAGCTTTAGCCAGTACACTTGGAATTTCGGTCGCGTCTGTCACCTGGTAATTCCATTTGGTGACAGGCGTAGTAATATTAATGACATCGGTCTCTTGGAAGGCATCTGTACCCAACAGCGAGGCAAAGACTTGACCGGTCACGCAGACAATAGGATTACTGTCGATCATGGCATCCGCTAATCCGGTCACCAGATTGGTCGCTCCGGGACCGCTTGTTGCAAAAGCAACACCCACACGTCCCGAAGTACGCGCATATCCCTGTGCAGCATGGATTGCCCCCTGTTCGTGGCGGACAAGAATATGTTTCAGCTGCTCGGAATAATCATACAATGCGTCATAGATGGGCATAATCGCACCACCCGGATAACCAAAAATGGTATCCACCCCTTCCTGAATCAAAGCTTCCAATACAGCCTGTGAGCCACTTATTTCTGTAGCTGCCGCCGTAACCGTGGATTCCTTTGTTTCTGTTTTTTCCAGTGTACTCATTTTTTTAGTATTGAGATATTAGTATTGAGTATTGAGATATACTTGTTTGCTTCCTATCGTTTAGGTAGTGAGACCCTTCGCAAGACGCACTACGCTATACGCATTACATTTTTAAAGATCCGTCACACATCCTTGTGAAGCGTTGGCTACGGTCTTTGCGTATTTATACAATACACCTTTAGAGACCTTTAATGCGGGCTGCTTCCAATTCGCACGACGTTTTGCAATTTCATCGTCACTTAAGTGAACATTGATCGTATTGTTGACGGCATCGATTTCGATGATATCCTCATCTTGTACCAGACCGATCAAACCACCTTCATAAGCTTCGGGTGTAATATGTCCCACCACAAATCCGTGTGTACCTCCCGAGAAGCGACCGTCCGTGATCAGCGCTACCGAGTTGCCTAGTCCTGCTCCGATAATCAGCGAAGTCGGCTTCAACATCTCCGGCATACCTGGAGCCCCTTTAGGGCCTTCATTTTTAATGACAATTACATCACCCGGTTTTATCCTGCCCGATGCGACCCCGGCAGCTAAATCATGTTCACCATCAAATACCCGAGCTGGACCGGTGAATTTTTCACCCTCTTTACCGGAGATTTTTGCTACCGAACCCTGTTCTGCTAAGTTGCCGTATAAAATTTGCAAGTGACCTGTAGTTTTAATCGGGTTTGACAAAGGCTGGATGATAGGCTGATTATAATCCATAATAGATTTCACGTCAGCCAAGTTCTCCGCTACAGTTTTGCCGGTTACCGTCAGGCAGTCGCCGTGCAACAATCCTTCGTCCAACAAGTACCGCATAACAGCCGGTGTTCCGCCATATTGATGAAGATCCTGCATGAGGAATTTTCCCGATGGTTTGAAGTCGGCCAATACCGGAGTCTCGTCCGACATACGTTGGAAATCATCCGGTGTAATATCTACGCCTACAGCCTTACCGATTGCAATAAAATGCAATATCGCATTTGTCGAGCCTCCCATAATAACAATCAGGCGCATCGCGTTTTCAAATGCCTTGCGTGTCATGATATCTGTTGGCTTGATATCTTTTTCTAATAGTATACGGATATATTTACCTGTCTCCAGACATTCGTTTTTCTTTTCTTCCGATACAGCCGGGTTCGACGAAGAGTATGGTAAGCTCATGCCTAATGCTTCGATCGCCGAGGCCATGGTATTTGCCGTATACATTCCCCCGCAGGCACCCGCGCCTGGGCAGGTATGACGGATAACACCATCATAATCTTCATCGGAAATCGTGCCGGCAATTTTTTTGCCCAAGGCTTCGAAAGCTGATACAATATTTAACTCTTCACCTTTATAATAACCCGGTGCAATCGTTCCCCCATACACCATAATCGCTGGGCGGTCCAACCTACCCATAGCCATAATGGCGCCGGGCATGTTCTTATCACATCCCGGGATGGCTACGACACCGTCATAATACTGCCCACCACAGATCGTCTCGATACTATCCGCAATTACGTCACGTGATACCAACGAGTAGCGCATACCATCCGTACCATTACTCATACCATCACTTACACCGATGGTGCCGAAGGTAAGCCCCACCAAATCATTTGCCCATATACCTTTTTTTACAAATTGTGCCAGCTCATTCAAGTGCATATTACAGGTATTGCCGTCATAACCCATACTTGCAATACCTACCTGCGCTTTGTCCATATCCGCATCGGTCAACCCGATACCATATAACATCGCTTTCGCAGCAGGCTGCGTTTCATCTTGTGTAAAAATACGGCTGTATTTGTTTAACATGTCTCCGTTGTCAGATGATGACTTCATAATTTTCTTGCTCTAATACTAAGTTTTTATATTTTCGTTGAATCGATGCTCCGATTGTATGCTCCCATTCTTCTGGATACCGGACATGATCCACTTGCTTGATACCAATGATCTCTGCGGCCGTTCCACTTAAAAAGGCGCTATCCGCTGTATACAAGTCCTGGATGGTCAGCTTTTTCTCCATAATGTCAAAACCCAATTGTCGACAGATCGCAATGACCGTTTGTCGGGTAATGCCGGGGAAAACATGGTCTACAGGAGGTGTGTATATTTTTAAATCCTTTTCGATAAAGATATTTTCACTGGAAGCCTGTGACACAAAGCCTTCATGGTCCAGTAGGATGGCCTCATCGAATCCCTTTTTTATCGAATCACTCGTCGCTAAGATCGAATTGATATACTGGCCTGACACTTTAGCGTTGATGTGAAATGACTTGGGGTTTGGCCGTTCGACGGACGAGATATTTACACGCAGTAAGTTCTGTCCCAAATAAGGCGCCCATTCCCAAGCTGCAATCATGATGTGCGCATCTTCGGATGTCGTCAGATGCATGTTGGATCCCGAAAACACCAAAGGCCGGATATAGGCTGCACGAAGATTATTCGCTTCAAGCAATTCGTAACTCTTTTCGATGAGCGTACTATTTTTCCAGGTGTAGGGAAGGCTGATGGCCTCACATGATCTTTGCAGCCTGGCGAAATGTTCCTCTGCCTTAAATATACGTGTGCCGTTGTGGGTACTGTATGCCCGAAGACCTTCGAACGCGCTATAACCATAGTGGAGGGATTGTCCAAATAAATCAACTTTGGCCTCGCTTGCTTTCACAAACTCGCCATTCAAGTAGATCAATGTATCCTGATTATAGTATTGCATACCTCTCCCTTTGTGGTAATAAATTATTACTTTGTTAAGTTAGCTCGATTTGCAATTCTTTACAATAGACAAACAGACTATTTTGAAAAAGTTTTTTATTTCTTTTTTGTTCGTTTAATTAGAATAATATTCTATTTTATCAAGTGTATTCGTAATATATATTTGTTGTACGTGAACTATATTTAAAATCGGTATATTTTTTCAAAAAGACTGTTTTTTGTTTTGATGCCAAAATTCTGCCTAAAAATTGATTTTTGCTTCACAAAGTTGCAAAAAAAAGCCCCTAAAACACACTGGTTTTAAGGGCTCTAAAATTTGTAATGTACTATTAGTTTGTCAGTACTCCTTCAGCCAAAACAACAATATTATTGTCTTTTGCTTCTACGACACCCCCTTTGATTCGAATAATCTCTTCGGCGTTATTTACTTTAATAATGACTTTGCCATCATCTAGCGTAGAAACAATAGCCGCGTGATCTTTCAAGATTTGAAAAGACCCTACACTTCCGGGAACAGTGACCGCAGTCACATCCCCCTCGTAGGCCAATTTATCGGGAGTAATAATTGTTAATTTCATTGTAAGTAGTATTGCGTATTGCGTATTGCGTATTGAGATATGTGTAACGTTTTCTCTTGTCGCACATCGCAATACGCATGTCGCAGATCTATCTAATTAAACAGCTTCCGCCAATAGTTTCTTGCCTTTCTCGATTGCTTCTTCAATGGTACCTACCAAGTTGAAAGCTGCTTCCGGATACTCATCTACTTCACCGTCGATGATCATATTAAATCCTTTGATGGTATCTTTGATATCCACTAGTACACCTTTCAAACCTGTAAACTGCTCCGCTACGTGGAATGGCTGTGATAAGAAACGTTGTACACGACGTGCGCGGTGTACAGTCAATTTATCTTCTTCAGAAAGTTCATCCATACCTAAAATGGCGATGATATCCTGAAGTTCTTTATAACGTTGTAAAATTTCTTTCACCCGCTGAGCTGTATTATAATGCTCGTCACCTAAGACAGCAGGCGAAAGAATACGTGATGTCGAATCCAATGGGTCCACAGCAGGGTAGATACCCAACTCTGCAATTTTACGGGACAATACGGTTGTTGCATCCAAGTGTGCGAAAGTGGTCGCAGGAGCAGGGTCAGTCAAGTCATCCGCAGGTACATATACTGCCTGTACGGAAGTGATAGAACCGTTTTTCGTGGATGTAATACGCTCTTGCATCAAACCCATCTCTGTCGCTAACGTCGGTTGGTAACCCACAGCAGAAGGCATACGTCCTAAGAGGGCGGATACTTCAGAACCAGCTTGGGTAAAACGGAAGATATTGTCGATGAAGAAGAGCACGTCACGGCCTTTTCCTTCACCATCACCATCACGGAAATATTCGGCTACAGTAAGACCTGACAAAGCTACACGTGCACGCGCCCCGGGAGGTTCGTTCATCTGTCCGAACACGAAGGTACATTTCGATTCTTTCAAGAGCTCTTGGTCAACACTTTCAGTAGGCCATTCGCCTTTTTCCATGCCTTCCATAAAATGCTCACCGTATTTGATGATACCCGATTCCAACATCTCGCGAAGCAAATCATTTCCTTCACGTGTACGCTCACCCACACCGGCAAATACAGAAAGACCACCATGCCCTTTTGCAATATTGTTGATCAATTCCTGAATCAATACAGTTTTACCTACACCAGCACCACCAAATAACCCGATCTTACCACCCTTTGCGTAGGGCTCCAACAAGTCAATAACTTTGATCCCGGTGAATAGTACTTCCGATTCAGTCGAAAGATCCTCGAATTTTGGAGGTACATTGTGGATAGGACGTCCATTTGTCGTGTCCAAAGCAGGAATACCATCAATAGGGGCACCCACTACATTGAATACACGACCTTTAATCTCTTCACCAACAGGCATTTTAATCGGAGCACCTGTATCCACTACTTGCATGCCGCGTACCAAACCTTCGGTAGCGTCCATTGCTATTGTACGAACACGTTCTTCACCTAAATGTTGTTGAACCTCTAAAACAATGCGCTGTCCATTTTCTTTCTCAATGTACAAAGCATCATAAATCTTAGGAAGACTTTCATTTTCGGCAAAGTTGACGTCAACTACTGGGCCGATAATCTGCGCTATTTTACCAATATTGGGCATATTATAAGGACTAAATTTATTATACTATTCCGCCGCCGCTTTTACCCGGTCGTATTTCGGAATGCAAAAATAAACTTTATCCATTTAAAACCAAAACATTAAAAGAAATAAATAAAAGAGGGATGCTCGGTTTTTAAGAGTTCTTCTTTAATTGTTCATCCAGTAGCTGTCTTCGAAGCAGTTGTTCCTTTTCCATTGCTTTCTTTTTAAAGGTCTGGAAATCGTTTTGCACTTCTTCCGCAGTCTTTTGATGCTCGATAGCATCTACCCGAGCTTTTTTAAATGAAATGGCCAAAATAAATAAGGCAATGGCTAATGTACATATGATCGCCCATACTATGGTGTGATAAACTCCCTTATCCATATCCGTGCCTAGAAATCCTATCGTCTGGGTCTTCGTTTTTTCCTCGGCCAGCTGTTGTTGTAAGGACGTGATCGTATCCTGCAGGTTACTAATAGTCCCCGAAGCATTGCCCGTTTTTGCCTTCAATTCGGCTATTTCTTTTTTATAGGTATGCAAACTGTCATTTACATTTTTTCGAATGATTTCCACATTGGATCTGCGAATCAGTTTGAAGTCGGCATCCTGCGATTTGGATTGCGAGAGCAGCGTAGAAAATTGTGTGTTAATATCGGACTCTGCCTGAAGCTGTTGTTGCAAGGTTAATTGCCCCTGAGAAGTAAACGTACATAGAATGAAAAAAAGAAAGAATAAAAATCTTGACATCATGGAATAGCGTAATATTAGAAATTAAAGTTCATAAATAAACTCCAAATCATCAAATATTGCGCCATTAATTTACTAACTATTTACTCTACCCGATCAAAGGATCTGTAAAGCTTTCTTTACCGGTTTCTATTCGGCCGGCAAAATGTTGTTTGAAAGCTACCTGATCGGGAGAAGTAATTGTGAAATCATACCAACCGAAAGTGTCTTCCAATGGAATAACAAACTCTTCCTTACTGTGCGCTGCAATTTCCTTGATGAACGCTTTTTGTTTTTTGTAGCCAACATCATGAAAGGCAATATGTACTGGCTTATTGCCTTTATTTCGAACTATCACCTTGGCATTACCGGTTGCCAATTTTGTGAGCCGTTTCAATTCTGGTTCTACCTCAATATGCAGCTGAGGGTCTTGAGCAGTACCCTCAAACTCCCGATAAAACCCGTTAGGCCCATGTACGCGCAGTTGGTATGTGCCATTATCAAAAGCCTTTATCGGCCACTCGTAATGAATTTCATCCCCTGCTTTTACTGCGAATGCCCAATTCCTACAAACGTCAGTGTGCCCTTTTTCGTCTGCATATCTACCCGGTGTATATACCGTAAAAGGCGATCCTGCAGCCTCGTTGCCGAATAATGATCGGTCGGCCCGCATGCGTATACGGAATTTATCAGCCTGAAGACTACCGGACACGCCCAGCTGATAAGGTAATGCACAGGAGCGCCGCTTTCCTGGTTCCTGCCGGGACATCAGTGTGGCAAAGGAGTCTGCTTTTACTGCGTTTTGGATTTCCGTGTCATTGATGGCCTTAAAATTTCCGGGTTCTTCCTTAAATTTAGCGTTGTAGATGGTTTCGACAACCTGATTACGATCTAAAAAAGGTAATTTTTCGTTCTTGGGATTGAAAGGAGCAAAGGCGGACGTTAAGTCACCGCAGATGGTTCGTCGCCAGGTACTGATATTATCCAGATGAATGTTCTTCTTATACTTTTTGTTGATAAATGTTTCCAGAAACTGCAATGTAGAAGTGTGGTCGAAAACCTGTGAACAGACTTTTCCGCCGCGGCTCCAAGGGGAAGCAATGAGCATAGGCACACGGAACCCTAGCCCGATGGGTGCTTCACGGGCCTGCTTTTTTGGTACACCATGTTGGAGTTCGTGTTTGAGGCGTACATGCTCCACTTCGGTTTCAATGCCGACAGAGCATTTACCTGTTTCAGGCTTATTGTTGTCCGGAATAGAGAAAGGAGGGATGTGATCATAGTAGCCGTCATTTTCATCGTAGGTCACGATAAAGATGGTTTTTTTCCATACTTCGGGATTTTTGGTCAGGATATCCAATACTTCGGATACATACCACGCGCCATACCAAGGGGCACTGGGATGATCGGAGAAGTTTTGAGGGCTCGCCAGCCAGGAAACGGTCGGAAGTTTTCCGTTTTGTACGTCTTCACGAAACTGATATAACAGGTCGCCTTTAGGTACAGCCAAGGTGCGTTCTGTACCTTGATTCCCATAGGTCAGCTGGTCCAGATTGCGGTAGTCAGGATCCGCTTGGTTGGTGACAAAAGCGCGTTGATATAAGTTTTTATCCGTAGCGCTTAGCTTGTCAAAGTTCGTTTTGTTCCATTTCTGCAATTCTGCCCGCGCATTGTCGAGTACGTGTTGTTTACTCCGGATGCTCTCCTGAACCTTTTTCGCCCGTTCTTCGCTGGAAGGACTTTCTTCCTGCAGTTTATTAATCTGATCGGGAAGTGTATCTACCCGCTTTTGTAAACTAGCGATGTAGCGATCTCTAAACTTGACCTGGTAAGCTGCGAAAAACTCCAACAGGTTACAGCCGAAATTGGCCAGCCACGAGCGTTCCTCCTTTTTAAAGCCACCGCCGCAACTCAATTCATTTTGATAGAAGTTCCAACTGATGCCATTGGCCTCCAACAGCTCGGGAAAAGTTTTCCAGGTCTGTTTGGCATAGGCAAAATCTGGGTTACGGATATTGGCTTTTGGTATGCCGTCTACCGTGTTTGTAATTTTTCCGGTCCAGAAAAAAGAACGGTTTGGCGTCGTGCTTGTCATGGCTGAGCAGAAATTCTGATCACATATCGTAAAGGCATCCGCCATCGCATAGTTGAAAGGGAGATCCTCCCGGCTGTAGTGCCCTAAGGTAAGAGGCATGTGGGCATATTTTTTATTACCCGATTTTTTGGCATGTAGCCACTTATCGTATTTGCCGTCGTGGTATGCATCCACTTGGCTGGCACGTGAATGTGGAAGTGATCCCATCCACGTGATTTTACTGTCTTTAATATTTAGTCGGAAAGGTGCATAGGTATTACCTGAAGCGTCGGTCTGGAACCATACCGGTTTTTTATCGGGTAGCGTGAATACACGTGGGTCGTTAAACCCCCGAACCCCAGATAGCGTTCCAAAGGCATGGTCAAACGATCTGTTTTCCTGCATCAGGATAACAACGTGCTCCGCATCTAAATAGGTGCTCCCCGGATCGGGATCGATAGCCATAGCCTTTTTTATTGATGCGGGGACGACGTTGACCATTCCGGTAGCACCGGATAGAAGGATGGTCTTCCTGATGAAATCTCTGCGGGTATCCATTTGTTTGTAATAAAAGTTGTACCCAACAAGTTAAATTTTTTGAATGGATTTTGCGTAGGATGCCGCTTAACTTTTTGTTTTGTATTGGAATTTTTACTTGTCGCCTATTTTAAATTTCTTGCTCATGATGATTTACGTTTTATGGCTTAAACAGATCTTCTTCAGCATACGATACCCCGTCGCTGGTCACGATTGCCGGCGATGTATAAGGATGTTCTTCCGCTTTACCTATCCCCATGATATGCAGCACCGTCCATCCTTTGGCTTTCAGGTAGTCGGATATTAACGCACGGTGGCAACGCCACCATACAGCTTCGGAACACATATATGCTGTTGGTGATTTCACGGCGGAGGCTTCTAACAAAGTGATACCATGCACAAATTCTTCGGTTTCCATATAATCGGCATAACCGCGGAAAGAAGCATTGCGCCAGCGGGTATTTTTAGAGTCTTTTTGCACATTTCTTCGACCACCAAGTTCTCTCAAGTGTAGATACTGTATGCCGCTTTCTTGTAATGCTGCTTCCAGATTTTCTTTATCAAACTGTGGAAACTTTCGTGAACCCGGAAACCTCCGTATATCTGCTACTGTTTTGATTCCGAAAGATTGTAGCATAGCGATAAATTCATCCAAACGATGCGTAGAATGGCCTATGGTATATAAGGTATGTTCGTTGGGTATATGCATGTACCGCGAGGATATACGTGTCAATATACAATTTTTTACGATAGGGGTCAATTAATATTTCAAATACCACACCTTCCCTTGATCTGTCCACGCCACAATGATTGTATCCCTTCCTAAAGCTGTGACTACAGGATAGGCAGCCTGTGCCTTTGAAGAGGTAACATCCCAGGTGGACTCCTGTGTATCTCCGATTTTGCGGACGACGATTTTGCTATGCAAAGAGTTGTCGCCCGACACCGTTTCGTTGTACACCAGTACGCGATCACCATTTGGCAATAACGCCAACTGTATGTGACGACCATCGGCACTGATACGTTCGCGATGAGTGGCTTGATCGCTGGCATCCAATGTACCATAATATACACCACTTTCTGCCCCGCCGGTAAACCAGGTGGCATAGGTTGCACCGGCGGTTTGTGCCACTGAAGGGCCATTATGGGGACAGCCACTCACTTGCCATCCGTCGTTACTGAAAGCGATAGGGGTAGCGAAAGACTGGCCATTGTCGATCGACCGGCTAACGGCGATATCCCGGATATTGTCGACCGTGATGTCTCGGTATAGGACAGCGATATGTCCATCGGCATCGCTGCTGATCGCTGTCCGGCAACATTCACAGGCGGAGGAGTCAATCAGGACTTCGTTCTGGAAGCCCTGATCTCCCGACGTTGCTGCAAATTTGACTGGCCTGCCCATCGAGTGGACACCTACCGGAGTGTCGAGCCAACAGGCCCCAATTTCCCCATTGCTCAGCCGTGTCAATGCTGTAAAGGACCGTTCTTTGCCAGCACTTGTATCGGCATGGACATAATGGGGCTCCGACCAGGTTTCTCCACGGTCCACAGATTGTATATAGCACACTGCCCCCGCCCACTGATTTGTGGGAGTGGGGACAGTAGTTTCATAGAGCGCCAGAAGGGTGCCGTTGCGTTTGACAGCAATCTTGGGCATACCTTCCTCGTGTATGTTGGTGTTTTGCGGAATGGGAACAGGGATAGGAGTAGAGAATTGTCCTGCCAAAGTATCAAAAAAAGCGAGATAGAACGATTTTTTTCCTTCCCGACTGGTTTCGCACCAGCTGGCAATAGGACTGTTGTTTTCATCCGCGGTCAGGTAGACGCAGGATGCTTTTTGATCCGCCGAAGAAAGCAGTGTAGGAGTAATATGTTGATCTTCCGAACGGTTGTTGTGGCATCCTTGTAGCAGAGTAATACTCAATGCGTATATAAAAAGTGTTTTTGTCATCATTTAAGATTATAAGTCAAGGACAATCCCCCATAATAATTGACACCGGCAGATGGGTTGTAAAATTGAGGGGATCCGTTAGCATCGGCATTATAGAGCAGCAGCGAACTGTAATTCGTGTCTGTCATATTGTTTATGCCGCCGAAAATATCGACCCGACAGCGTTTGATATCCTTTCTGCAACCTAACTTCATATTCAATAAGGTATAGCTATCGGAATAATAGGTGTTGGCATCGTTCAAAGGTATCCTGTCGTAGTAATACAAAAGCGTATTGAAATAAAGGCCATAGCGGGTGTGCAGGTCAACGCCGGCCGAAAGGCTATGGGGTACTACGCCGGTCACGTGATTGCCAGAATGATCGACAGTGATTACCGAAGAGGAACCCCAGTCGAAAGATTGTGTCTCGTAATCCTTGAAGATATAATTGTTGTACGTATAACTTACCCAGGGTTTTAGCAATGAAATGGCTTTTTCGGGATGGTTGAGGACAAGGAAAGAGAGAAAGGCTTCTATGCCCTGCTGACTGGTTAATCCTGCATTTTTATAGGCCATGGTGCCGTTGGGCTGTGCAACGGGGACAATAGCGTTTTTCAAATACATCTGATAGGCAGTAATATCAAAATTGAATCGCTTGTGTAGAAAATCGCCACGGATGCCGGCTTCGTAATTCAGCCCATCTTCGGGTTTGATATCCTTATTGAGTGTGCCGTCGTAATTGTTGATTTCCCAAACAGGTGGGGGAGAATAGCCGGAACTCAAACTACCGTGTACTGCGATATGATCATTGATAAGTTTAACTAACCCGATGCGGGGGGAGATTTTGTCGGGAAATTGAAGAAGTCCAGAATAATCGACATGAGCAGGATCTTTATATAGATCGAGGATATCGTATTTTAAACGCATATAGCTTGCGCCTATTGTTAAGAAGGTTTTGGCCGGTAGGTCAAACTCAGCTTGTGCAAAGAGCATATTCGAGGTGGATTTTACGATATCATTCTGATAGAGGTCGCCGGGCTCCGGCCATGTTCCGGGCTGATCGTTAATAATGGTAAAGGTATTTCCCAGCTGGTTTTGGTATTGGTATTCTCCACCTAAACTAAAGCGGCTCTTGATTGTCCCCAAAGTCGGTGCAAAGACAAACTTTGTCCGGCCTCCATACCCGGAAAGGTTTTCTTGGAGATAGCCGTTGTAATATATGCTGGACCCAAAAGGGTGATCATAGGTTTGGAAATTGCCATAGATGCTGCTGGTATTGGAGAATATGGTACAGCTGTATAAGCAACAGTTTGGATAGAGGTGGACACCGCACCTATTTTATGCACTTAAAGGTGATCTTTACTGGCCGGTGGTCGGAAGCATATGTTTCGGGGATGACTTCTATACTTTTCTGTTCCCATGGAAAATGTTTTGTTGCGATATAATCAATGGTTGACCTCGGTTTGTGTTGAGGAACAGTGGGTAGGCAGTCGTCTATACAAGTACGTTTGAAATACTTATCTAAGATTCGAATAGCTTCGGAGGTCGGCTTACTATTGAGGTCGCCACAGAGTATAATCGGCTGATGTATGGACGCCGTTTTATCCATAATGAACTGCATCTGAGCAATCCTGTTATTGTGTGATCGCGTAGCATCTAAATGAGTGTTAGCGATAGTGATCCATGTATTGTTGATTTTTACTTGTAGCAGGGCGAGGATGCGGTCTTCTGCTTTTTCGACCTGGGGCAGAGGTATAGTTTCCGGATTTCGGATAGGGAGTCGGCTCAGAATAGCTAATCCATATTCGCCTCCGTCATGGTCTATGGCTTTAAAAAAATGGTAATGCATATCGACCTTTTGAGCGATGACTTTAGCTTGGTCGATATGTCCACTTCGGTTTGTTCGTACATCCACTTCCTGAAGGGCAACAACATCGGCGTCTGATTGACGGATAACTTCGCAAATCGCGTCGATGTCAATTACATCTGGCTTTGAAGGAGGGTTGGCGTGGTGGATGTTGTAGGTCAGTATATTGAATTCCTGATTTTTAGCAGCATAGCTGCTACTTTTTTGTGTGCCACATGCTGTGTTCAATAGTAAGAACAGGATGCCAATCAAGCGGAATAGGGGTGTGATAATAGATTTTGTCATTTTATCAAGATAGAATTTAAAATTCAACGGTGGCCATTTGTGGATTATGATCTGACGGATAGACGTTGCCTCGTTGTTCCGAAATATTCACAAAATGGGTAACCCTTATTTTTTTATTGGTAAAGATATAATCAATTTTTGGTCTTTTTTCTATGGACATCAAGCCAAAATCATGGAGTGTCCAGGATGGACCGTAATATTTTTCGGCAAGCTTATTAGTGTCATAAAACCTCCGATCAGTTCCATTTCCTGAAGAGAGTATCTTATAATAGATACTCTCTTCACGGAAGTTAAAGTCTCCAACGATAAAGGCCTGAGTATCCCCAGCGATTTCGTGGACTTTTTGTAACAGAAGTTTGGCACTTTCTTCTCTTGCTGTTTTGCCTTTATGGTCGAAGTGTGTTACGAAGAGATAGACCTTACGATCACTGCCCTTTATCTCAAATGCACCCCAGGTGACCGTACGTCGTAAATTTGCATCCCAACCTACACTTTGTTGATCTGGGGTTTGTGAAAGCCAGAATGTTCCCGAATCAATGCATGTCAGCCGACTTTTTAGATAAAAGACAGCAACAGACTCTGCACCTTGCCTCCCTTCTATAGGGCCGAATGCGCCATAATCTGTGAGCAAACGCGTCATATCGCTGTATTGCGGGTAATAGGCCTCTTCGGCGCCGAGTAGATCGGGTTGATACCATTTAATCAGATCCGTCATATACTCCCGCCGAAATTGCCAATTGTTGACGCCATCGTCCTGGTAATTCATCCGTATATTGAATGTCATAATATCCAACGTTACAGCGTCATCCAGTTTTTTCTGAGCATAAGTTTCAGAAACGAGAAGATTAGTCAGGAGAATGATCAGCAAAGAAAAAAGACAGTATTTCATGAATTTTTTAAAAATTGCTACTCTACTACTTTTGTAGGGACTAGTCCCTCTGTCTCTCCGCCTCCAACGGGATACTCTGTCTCCAATTCGCTCCGTGTGGAGGTCAATGTTAGGAGTATAACCTTATCCTGTCGGGCTTTGACCCATCGACCCAAACGTATATTGTATTCTCCCCCCAGCTTATAAAAATGACCTGCTCCTCTACCTGTCCGTGTCAAGCAGATAGTATTGGATCCTTGTTTATAAAAAGGCTGCTCTTCCAATGTGACTGGATTGATAATATCATACCAGTCTGTATTAGCTATACGCAATCCTGCTTGTTGTGCAGCATTCCAAATGGATCCCCCACTGCCGTTGACGATAACATCTATAGGAATGGAAAATTTATCTACTACGGTCCCTTCGAATACGGCGATTGCATCAGTATAAGCAGTGACTCCATTGAGGAATACGTCGGTGGTTACAGCTCCAATCCCATCGCCAGGTACCGAACCTGTTTTTCGGGATACAATCCATTTGCCATCGGCGATCGAAGTAGAACCTACGCCATTGATGAGCTTAGCCGAATTTCCGACATAAAAATATTCTCCTTTACTGACCGTACCGCTAGTCAGGTCAAATTTGTAGGCGCGTTTTCCCGTTGTGCCTCCTGTTGCCCAACTATCTAAAGGTGGCCCTGTTGGTGAATAGCCGGAACTTGTATTGTGTGTAACGACCGAGAACGGCGTCACCGAGAAATCGATATCCTGTGTTGCCAAAAATTGCATATACTCACCGTCCAAATCGGTACCTTGTACATCACCGATATACCCCGAAATGACAATAGGTGCCCGGATAATAGTAGAACTTAGCACTGTAATGTCCTCTGCCTTACGGATTCGCAAATGTGGTTTATAATTCTCGTCATTGTCCATGGTATAGGCCACTACTCCAAAGAAGTTGGCCATACCGGGCAGAGGTTCATTGGCAAAAGTTGCTCCTGATTCCGTATGCAGTATGAAATTGCCAAAACCATCGTTGACAACTCTTTCACCGCTGTAGGTGTCAGTCGGCGCTGGTATAGGGTCAAATCCTCCTTTTACAATAACTAACTCGGTACTTTCATATTTGTCGGGATCTGCCAGGATATAGCTACTTGGGATTCTATTGACAGCTATCGGTCTTCCCGAAGCTATTTTGGTTACCACAGTGCCATTCAAGCCTGTTACCTGCAGAAGTCCGTCCACACGTTTTAATATTCCTCCTACCAAATTCACTGTGACCGAGTCTCCGGGAACATACTTTGTGGCATCGGCTCCGATATCAATAGCTATCCCGCGCAGTTCGTTAAGGCGCATTTTGTCTTGTACCATCAGCAAACCGGCGGGTAAATTCTTGCCGCTATGATCAGAGATGACTAATCCGGTTATTCCTCTTGCTCCTAACATGGACTCTACTGTCAATGGAAAGTCCGTTCCTCTGTAGAAGCTTCGCAAATCGTAGATAGCTATATTTGGGTTAACTTCTGCTCCGGGAAAATTCCCTGTTTGGTCGCACGAGCCTAAAATTAATAAGGCGAAAAACAGCGACATCATATTTACTATTAACCTATTCATATATCAATATTTTGTACTTATAAAATTCGATTCATTAAGGTTTCTGCCACCAAACCAAGGTGTTAATATTGTCGGCTCCCATATTGGCTACGGCTTTTTTGTAGTTAACTGAATTGGCTGACTGCACATAGATCGGATAATTAAGCCGTACAGGAAGTTTTTTGCCATTTTGTAACCCATCTCCTTTCGGCAATATCGGATGGCCAGTACGTCTGTGCTCAAACCATTGCTGAAAGTCTGTCATAAAAAGACAATAGTACTTTTGTATGTGTAGACGCTCCATCTGACTGTCACCCGTAGGAGCATCCAATGGCAGTGCATCGTTCCATTCAATATTGGCATAATCAATATAATCGGTAAACTCGTTGTCGGCAATATCTGTCGTGAATGCAGGCACCCAATAATGGATCGCATTGGCTATTCCCCGATAATAATGATCGGAAGCTGAACTGTTTATCCAATCCTTTGCCGCGGCTTCGGCCTTGATAAACTCAACCTCGGCATACGTCATAAGGATACCCGTAAGCGGGCTCTTATGGAGGGAAAAATCCGAAGTGCCAAAGGCGTAGAAATAAGCTTGTTTCTGTTCGGCCATACCAGGCTCATAGCCGCTCTCTATACCAATAAAACCACCCGAACCGGGAGCAACTCCAAGTCTATTGCGTGTGCCATTCCCGTAAGGTGCCAACATCTCGATCCGGGGGTCATGCCAATTGCTCAGTTTCAGAATGAAAAAATTGCATAGTGACGGAATGGTGAAATCTATTTCCCGTAATAGTATCGCATAAGGACTAGTAAAGGGATTAGTTGTCACCGTACCTCCTGCCCATTTTAGGACAGCAGATTCATCATTGGAAGCAAAAGTCGGATATTTAGTCGGATTGCTTTCTATGATCTCTTCGATCTTGGCAATGACATCTGTCGAGACTTCAGCCTTGCCCGATACTCTGAGCAGTAGCCTCAAGTATAAGCTATTGCCAAACTTGCGCCACAAAGACACATCCCCCTTATAGATTGGGTCACTGGATTCCACCACGCTTGCAGTACTGCCGGTCAACAGCGTATTGGCTTCTTCCAGTTTGTCGAACAAGCCCATATAAATGTCTTTTTGAGCATCAAAAGCAGGTTCAACTATCCCCTCGTTTCCTTTATTGGCTTGAGAAAAAGGTACATCTCCATAAGTATCTGTCAGCAACGAGAATCCCCAGGCCTCACATATTAAAGCGATGCCCTTATAAGAGTCATTTTGGTACTCTTCGGTAGAAGCTACTGCATAGATATCTCTAAAATTGGTTAATTGAGAATACCAACCATTCCAGGTATAATCGGCTATATTGGGTCGAAAATCGTATCTGAACACCGCATTTTCATCTTCGCTCATGGTCACTGTGACCTGCATAAGTTCATTATTGAAATTACGATTGCGTACCATATTGGTGGTTAACATATTCACCAATGCCGGAGCTAGCAATTTCTCTGGTGCGGCACTCGTGATGCTGATAGGATCGGTATTTATTTTCTCAAAATCTTTTGTGCAGGACGTGAAATACAAAGCAGTCCATACAGCTAATGTAACAGTGAATATATTTTTCATTTTTTGGATCATTTAAAACCTACTACTAAATTAAAACCATATGTACGCGTAGAAGGGAACTGTCCCACTTCAAGCCCTTGTACAATGTCTGTACCGCTCAATGTCCCAAATTCTGGATCAAACATCGGCCATGTAGACCAGATAAAGAGATTACGTCCATATATACCGATAGTTGCTCTTGACAGTTTGAGAGGAGCCAAGACTGATTTTGGTAAAGAATAATCTAACCTTGCTTCCCTGAATTTGATGAAATCAGTTTTATAGGTAGCCCCCTCGCCATTGGCAGTTCCCATCGTATAATTGTAAAAAGGAGTAATATCTTTGGTAATAGTCGTGTTTGGACTGAAAGTGCCGTCCAGATTTCGTACGACCCCATTTCCGATAATACCACTATACCTTCCGGGTAATGTAGCTGTCAGTTTGCCAAAATCTGCCAAACGACCGTGGGTATAGGAGTGTCCCACAGCGCCTTGCTGTCCGTCAAACAAAACATTTAGGCGGAATTGTTTGAATGTGAATTCACTCCCGATACTGGCTCTGTATCTGGGAACGGTATTACCTAGATAGATAGGTTCTGTAGTCATCTGCGCTAGACCAGATGTGGCATCGTAGATGACCTGTCCATCCGGTGAACGTTGGAAACCGATACCGTACATATCACCCATACTTCCGCCAACCTTAGCAACGATCTGCATTCCACCGACTGCACCTGTGCGGAGAATAACCGTGCTGTCCTGATCGGCCATAGATACGATTTTGTTCTTATTGGTAGAAAATGTGGAGAACGCTTTCCACCTGAAATTTTTGGTTTTGACCAAAGTCCCGTTCAACGCAATTTCCAATCCGGTGTTATCTATCTGTCCTGCATTGATTATCTGTCGTGTATAACCGGACGAACGATCTATAATCCTGTTCAGTATCTGGTTTTTGGTGTTGCCACTGTACCAGGCAATATCCAATCCCAAGCGGTTTTTAAACATCCGTATATCCGTTCCGATTTCAAAAGTGGTTGTTTTTAAGGGTTTTAGATCAGGGTTGGGCAAAATTGTCGGATTCTGTAAAGAGCCGTCCGGGTAAATGCCATTGGCTGCTAAGGGATAAGCATAAGCTGTCAGATAGGGAGTCGTACCACCACTACCCGTCTGTGACAAGGACAACCGTAGTTTGGCCAGATTAAATGCCTCCGGCATTTTGAAATAATCCGATGCCACAAAACTCAAACTTGCTGAAGGATAAAAGAAGCCTACATTATCTTTACGTGTAGGTGTAGCAAGGATACTGCTCCAATCCTGTCTACTTGTTATATCCAAGTAGAGGTAATCTTTATAGCCAGCGGAGAACAACCCGTACAGACTGTTGATATTGAAGCGGGCAGTGTCTGGAATGACAACAAGATCATAAGCGGCATTGTCAAAGCTATAGACATTCGGTTCGGTCAGACCATCTGCTCTTTTTTCGTCCTTATAATAACGATTGCTCAACATACTTCCTCCAATAGAGGCCGTCACCCGTATATCTTCGTTGATCTGTTTATCGTATCTCAGTAAGAAATCTCCACTAATCTCACGTATATTGATGTCTTGTGTACGATATGAGCCTAAGGGTAGACGAGCTGCTGTCCATGGACGTTTCTGATGTCTGTCATCATTAGATTTGTCTAAGGTAGCTCGTAGTTGCAGATTCCACTCTTTTGAGAAAGCGTAGTTTGCCTGTACATTACCCGTGATACCATTGCGGTTAGATCCGTTGATAAACTCATACGATATAGCATAAGGATTTTCTGGTGCCGTTGTAAAGATATCATGCAGTTCCTCATATTCCTTATCTTTTACCCAATAGTTCCGTAGCCAATTGATATCTCCATTCGGTACCCAGAATACGTACCAATACATGACGGATTGGTTGCCGTAACCCATTCCGGGCAAATTGTTGCTGAATTTATTGGTGTAATTTGCTTTCACGGACACATCCAGCTTGGACGTAACTTTACTATTGGCAGACAAAGATATATGCGTCCGCTCATAACCTGTATTGGGAATAATCCAACTGTTTTTGCCATGTGTTGCCGACAGTCTATAGTTTGTATTCTTAACGTTGCCATTTATACTCAACGAGTTGGTAAATGTCTGTCCTGTTTCAAAAAAATCACGGATCTGATTGGTATAAGGTATCCATGCTGTGGGCTCTGTTCCTGCTTTTTGCGTTTCGGGATCATATTGGATAAAAGATTGCCCATTAAATCGTGGTCCCCAGGTCAAGCTGGTGCCACTGTTGGTACCATATGTATAGGTGGCTGCACCATTCAGTCCCTGTCCATACTCGTATTGTAAATCCGGCCAGCGATTAGCTTCTTCAAACGAAAGGTTGGACGTATAAGTAATGCTCGGTATGGTGGTTTTACGCTTACTGCTACCGGATTTGGTCGTGACGATAATTGCTCCATTGGCTCCACGTTGTCCATATAGTGCCGAAGCACCTGGACCTCTTAGAACAGTGACGCTCTCGATATCTTCCGGGTTCAGATCGTTTATCCCGCTACCAAAATCTGTAGGCTGCACCCCATCTGTGGGGCCTGCTGCATCACCCCCCGTAGCTGTTCTGCGACCGCTGCTCGTATTCAGTACCACACCATCCACGACGATCAGAGCTTCATTTTCTCCAGTGAGATTATTTTCGCCACGTAAGATAACTTTATTTGATCCTGTCGGCCCACCGTTGGAGCGGATCATATTCAATCCAGGAACTTTTCCTGATAATGCATCCAGCCAGTTGCCTGAAGGAGCGTCCGTCAATTGGGTACTGTCAATCTTGGTAATAGCATAACCCAATGCCTTTTCTTCTCTTTTGATTCCTAAAGCTGTTACCACTACTTCATGAAGCTCCTGTACATCTTCCTGTAAGACAATTTGGATGGTTCTGCGATTTTTGACTGCTATAGTTATGCTTTGGAAACCCAAAGCACGAAATACAAGTTCCACATCTCGATTGCTGACATTGACCGTATATTCTCCATCTGCATTAGTTGTCGTCAATACAGATCCCCCTTTTTCGCTAATGGAGACCCCATATAAAGGTGTATTATTTTTGTCCACTACTTTACCGGAGACTTGTGTTTGTTGTACGGCGTTCGATGGTGTCGTGGATGGACGATGTGTTTTTTTTGATGGCGTTATCTCATATACCACTACCGTTTTGTCTTCGATCTGATAGGTGAGTCCCAGCGGTGGGAGGATAACATCCAATGCTTCCCGTAAGGTTTTCTGCTTCAGATTGACACGTAAGTTAGGGACGCTATTCAGCAAATCAGAATTACATAAAATCGTGTAGCTGGACTGTTTCTTCAATTCTCTGAATACGTCGACAAGTGTTATTTTTTGTCGGACAAGGTTGATACTCTGTGCATTTGTTTTGGAATGAACCTGCAGACTAGCTATAAGAATAATGAGTGTGATGAGTTTCATAATAACTAGGCTTCTACTCCATGGAAATCGTCTCGCATTTCCAAATTGAATAATGTAATTTTTCATTAACTTTGGATGGGTTAAGTTTGTAATAAAGATTAGTACACTTTGTGAAAATTTACCTTCGATCGGGGGAGCGCCAACTTCCTCGATTTTTTTATTGTCGTTTATTTGTCTTCCATAATGATTACTTTTTTTCCTTTAATATTTAGTTTTATCTTTTTATCGGTTATTTTGATGATTCGTAAAACCTTATCAAAATTTTCATATTTCGAGATACTTCCCCATATTTTTAGATCCTGAAGAGCGGGAGCAATGGAGTAATCAAAATCATACCAGCGGGATAGCTTCTGTAAGACGCTGGATAAAGATTCATTGTTGAACATGAATTCGCCATTTTTCCAAGCGATATATTCGTCCGCATTGACAGTTATTTTTTCAATCGTATTACCTTTTATAACAGCTTGACTATTTGGTGTCAGAATCTGTGTGTTTGTACGGTTACCCAGTGGGGCTACCCTTACTTTGCCCTCAGATAGTGTAACACGGGAAAGATCGACATCAGAATACGAGTTGATATTAAAATGCGTGCCTAGCACTTGGACCCGTTCTGTATTTGTGGTGACGATAAATGGTTTTTTTGCATTTGACTTTACTTCAAAGTAAGCTTCTCCGACGAGTTTCACCTCGCGTGTAGGACCTGAAAACTCTGCCGGATATTGGAGGCTACTTTCGGCATTTAGCCATACCTTACTACCGTCAGATAGCTCGACGAAATATTGTCCTCCGCGCGGTGTAGTCAGCAACATGCTTCTGTCTGTTATCTTCTCCTGTTGATCGGATAAAACTATAGTGCCATCTTGATAGGAAATGTCATTGTTGATTTTTATTCCCGACTTATCACCTTGCAGTACTATGGTTTTGCCGTCGGAGAAAGTCAGTGTTGCCCGATTAGAGCCGGGTGCTATGGTGTGCATTTCTGAGGTATGCTCCCTGTTGGAAGAAGGAGACGTATTCCACAGCCAGTAGCCTGTAAGAAGTACAAAAATAATCGCGGCAGCTGCGGTAAGTAGTGGTTTCCATAAGCTTTTATGTACAGTCTGTCTATATGAAGCTGGAGACGGATGTCGAGCGTGTATCTGTGCGATAATGCTGTCTTCGAATTGGAGAAGTTCTTTTTGAGTATATAAGATATAGTTAGAAAGAGATTTTCGAAGAGATTCCTCATCTTTAACTTCTTTCATGATATCGATAATAACGGGGTATTGTTCTATTAAGCGCTGCAATTCGGGACTGTTGGCGGGACTGATTTCGCCTCCCATATACTGTTTGAGCAAGGTTACAATAGAATCAATATTCTTCATGTTTATTCGTTTGTGGTACAAAACATGATAGAAACAGTATTTTTCCGAAAACCTTACAGAGAATTTTTTCTTTTTTAGAAGAATTGACTATTTCAGGAGGAGCAGCAAGATAATAGTGGAAATGCTGAGATCAGGATCATAAACCCGCAGTGCATTTTTTAATGCAGTCAATGCCCTTGACTTATTCGCATAGACCGCATTTGGGTGAAGGGCAAGTTTTTGACATATCTCCTCTACCGTATAGTCTTCTACATAGGTCATATAAAATATTTCGCGTTGCCGGGCGGGCAATTTTGAGACTTCTTGAAGAATTTTTTCAAATAGTTCTGCTTTTATGATTGTTTTGAAGATATCCTGATCTTGGTAAATAAGATCAAATTGATCTTCGATATTCTCCATACGAAGCTGTTGGATGGGTTTTTTGAGGAAGTTATAACATGCATTTTTTGTTGCGATGTAGAGGAATGCCTGTAATTTAGATTGTGTTTCGAAGTTGGCTCGCAGATCCCATACTTTTAAAAAAATGTCATTGACGATCTCTTCTGCAGTCTGCTTATTTTTGGTGAGTTGGTGGGCAAGGTACAGCAATGAATTTCCGTACAATTTGAAAACTGTCCGCAAAGCAATTTCGTTGCCCTGTTGTAGTTCATATATCAAATGAGGATCTTTCATCCGAACTTTTGTTTTACAAAGCTACTGTAATCGGTATAAATTGTATACAACCAATTGCATTCTTAACAATAATATAATCTATAAGGTATATCATTCTTTAGGTTCTTAAGATTATACCTTTAAAGGTAGTTAAAAAAAATCAATCATTAATAGTCAATTCGCCACGAATATCTTTTTCGACCCAGAAGGCGACAGAGTCCTGGTCTCCGAATTCGCCTTGTAAGTACATCAATTTGGTAATCGCTGCTTCGAAAGTCATATCGTAGCCATTACAGACTCCTATGGCCTTCAGTCCCTGACTGGTTTCGTAGCGGCCTAATTCTACCGAGCCGACTTTGCATTGGGAAATATTCAAGATAATCTTTCCCTTATCAATGGCTTGCTTAAGCAGGGCTAAGAAATTCGGATCTGTCGTTGTATTGCCCGACCCGAAAGTCTCCATGACAATGGAACGCACGTCCGATTCCAATATCGCTTGAATAGTCTCTAGGCGCATACCAGGGAATAATCTCAGAACCCCTACGCGATTGTCCAACTTATCATGGAAAACAAGCTCCTCCTGTTGGTTATTCAATAATGCATCAAAGTTATATTTAATATGAATACCGGCTTCGGCCAATACCGGATAATTCGGGGAACGGAAAGCTTCGAACTTGGCAGAATTGTATTTGAAAGAACGGTTGCCCCGGAAGAGCTTATTGTCAAACAAAATACAGACTTCCTGAATAACGGAGACGCCATTGTGTTTTGTAGAGGCAATTTCGAGGGCTGTCATCAAATTCTCGCGTGCATCTGTACGGAATTCACCGATAGGAAGCTGGGAGCCGGAGAGAATGACTGGTTTTTGCAGACCTTCCAATAGAAAGCTTAAAGCGGAAGCGGTGAAGGCCATGGTGTCGGAGCCGTGTAAGATGAGAAATCCATCACAACGGTCATAATTATCCCGGATGAGCTGCGCCATTTGAAGCCAAATGGCCGGTGTCATATTGGAAGAATCGATGATCGGTTCGAAGGAGTGTACCGTCAACTGATAATCTACACGGCTTAAATCGGGGATGTTTTTCTGAATCAGATCAAAATCAAAAGGTACAAAAGTGCCGTTTTCGTCTTGTACCATGCCTATGGTACCGCCGGTGTATATGATGAAAATATTCTTCATAAATCTATATACCAAATATTTCTTTTGAATTTTGAGTTGTTATTCGGGCGACCTCTTCGATACTGATCTCGTGGAGATCCGCTACTTTTTGGGCGACGTAGTGGAGATACGAGCTTTCATTCTCTTTGCCACGGAAGGGACTTGGTGCAAGATATGGGGCGTCGGTTTCTAATACAAGATGCTCTAAAGCGATCTGCCGGACGACCTCGTCCAAACCTGCTTTTTTGAATGTCACTACACCTCCGATGCCTAATTTAAACCCAAGGGCAATGGCATGTTGTGCTTGAGCCAGATTGCCCGTGAAGCAGTGGAAAATGCCAAACAGCTTGTCATCCTGTACGGAATCTAACAAGGCAAATATTTCATCAAATGCTTCCCGACAATGGATGTCGATAGGCAATCCCAGTTCTTTCGCCCAGTTGATTTGCGTGATAAATGCATCTTTTTGCCAATCCAACGTACTTTTATCCCAATAGAGATCCAGACCAATCTCGCCAATGGCATAAATTTTATTCGTCGAAATAGCCTTCTCGATATGACGAAGCTCCTCTTTGTAATTTTCTTTTACGCTGCAAGGATGTAATCCAAGCATAGGGAAACAATATTCGGGGTAGGTATCTACGGTGTCGATAACTTGTTGTATCGAATCGCTGTCGACGTTGGGAAGAAATAGGCGGTATACATGGTTGTCGTGGCACCGTTGCATCTGTTCCGCTATCTTCGGGGTGTGGACATTGTAGTAAAAATGCGTATGTGTATCCGTTAATATATAGGGAGGATTCATGACGAAGCAAATAAGTGGCTCAAAAATAAAGAAAACGCGGCCTTTTTCAAAGAGCCGCGTTTTTAATCATAGTCTTGTATGCTTTATCCGTCTTATTGCTGAGGCGTAGCAGGCTGAGGCAAAGATGGTACCGTATCTGCTGGTGCCTGAGGTTTAACAATGTCCACCAATTCAACGTCAAATATCAATGGTGCATAAGGAGGGATTTTATTTCCCGCCGGGCGATCACCATATCCAAGTGAAGAAGGGATGATGAACGTAGCCTTACCACCTTTGTTCAGTAGCTGAAGACCTTCGGTCCAACCTGCAATCACCGGATCGTTGCCAATGCTGAAACGAATAGGTTCATACGTACGCATAGGGTTAGCCAGATTGTGCTTTTTGGCCAATTCCTCGTTGTTGGTGTCGAAGATTGTACCATTTGTCAGTTTACCGGTATAGTTAACTACCACAGTGTCCCCTACGGCCGGTTTTTCGCCTTTACCTTCATCGGAGATGATGTATTGCAAGCCACTTTCTGTTTTTTGAGGTTCTAATTTGTTAGAAGAGATATAGCTTGTAATCTTGCCTTCTTCCGCATTTTTTAACCCTTCCAACTCGCCTTTAAAATAATTATCCACTTCTGCATAAAGTGCCGAGTCTGTCAACTGACCTTTCTTGAAGTGTTTTCTCACTTTGATGGTAAATGTCACGTACTTATCGCCGATTTCTGGTTTAGGCTGACTTGTTTTGGCGGCCATCGTGTCCAAGTTGAGACGGAAAACTGCACTGTCACCTTCTCCTAAAAATTTAAACATCGAGTTGTAGTCGCCGGGATAAATACCAGGTAAAGAATCCGGAGCGATGTTAACGATCTGGGGCAAGCCTAAATCATAGGTGCTGTTCAGCAAAGAGTCGTTCCGATCGGATTTGATGACCATATCCACAGACAGCAGATCACCAGCGACAGCCTTTTCAGCTCCTGCATCCTTCACGATTTTGTATTCAAGACCGCCTTCACCTTTCTGGAATTTCTGGCATGATGCAGCGACCATAAGTGTTGCTGCAGATAAAAATAGAATTGATTTCTTCATTGTTATTTGTTGCTTCTTTTTTACGTTGTTAATAGCTCTTTATATTCTGGTAATATAGATTTAAATTTATTGACTACCGTGCTTAAATCATCTGATGAGCTACCCCCCGATGCATTCAAGTGTCCTCCGCCGTTGAAATACTTCCTACATATCTCATTGCAAGGGATTTCGCCGACAGAACGCAAAGATAACTTAATTAATTCGGTTCTGTCAACTATTAATGCAGCTAATCGTATACCTTTTATCGAAAGGGCATAATTGACCAAACCTTCGGTATCTCCCGTAGTAATATCAAATTGTGTTAAATCCTCTTTGCTCACGGCAAAAACAGCGGTATTATAGTCCGGAATAACTTCAAGACAGTTGAGTAAACAGTATCCGAGGAACTTTAATCTTTTTTCTGTCGAGCTGTTGTAGATATGTTCGTGTATCTCCCAATTACGGGCTCCTGCGTCAATGAGGCTGGCTATGATATGATGTACAGCAGAGGTTGTAGACCGGAACCGGAACGAACCCGTATCGGTCATAATACCCGCATACAGGCAGGTGGCGATATCCGCATCGATTGGCTCCTCATGAGGTAATACTTCGGTAAGAAAGGTATAAACCAGCTGAGCGGTAGCCGCTGCATTGGAATCCCAATACACGAAATCCGCAAAGTCCTCCGGATCCAGGTGGTGGTCGATCATCCATTTTTGCCCTTTGGCATCGCGGATGACAGCCTCCAAGATATTGGTGCGCGATAAGGCGCTATAGTCCAGACAAAAGATAATTTCAGCCTGATCGAATAAGGTTTGACCGGCATCAGGATGTTTGGGATAGAAAATAACATCTTCCCGGCCCGGCATCCAGTCTAAAAAAGTGGGGAAATCGGAGGAAAGTATAACAGATACCGTATGACCTTGCTTTTTCAACCAATGATATAGTCCTAAAGATGATCCCAGAGCATCACCATCCGGTTTATGATGTGTGGTAATGACGATGCGCCTTGGCTGATCCAGTAGCTGTAAATTCTCTTCTCCTTTAAGCATAAAATATATAAGGGTACAAACCTACAAATTATTTTTGATGCCTAAAAGCATATAATTTGTGATCTCTTCGCATGGTGAGCAGATAATTACCACTGTTGTAATTTATTCGTCCATAGTAAAATAGCGGTAACCCCTCTACCGGAAAGCCGTCCATCACGGAGCCATCCTCTTCAAATAGGTAAATCAGATTCGTTGCCTTCGACCCTACACCCAAAACGGTTTGATTTTTCGTTGCCGTAGATGGGAAATATTGCGGCTGCTCGGTAATGTTTTTGGTGAAATTATATTCAAATCGTGATTTTATATCATCACCTATAGTGAAGACCTGAAGACGGCTATCCCCCAATACGATCATTTCCGGTTCTTGTCCGCCTGTCAACGGTTGGAAATCTACCCGATAGTCCTGACTATTGCTTTCAAAAGATTGCGCAACGGGTGTGCTCTCGGGATCTATCCGATAGACGTTATGCATCGTGTCGGTAGCGAGTACAGCAGGTTGCCCGGACAGGTTATAGACGGCTAATGGGTTTTGCGTGGCCATTCCCGGGATGACAACTTCCCGTTGGATTTTGCCTTCGAAATTGATATAGTAAATTTTACCGGAGGTGGAGGCTATAGCCAAAAGTTTTCCCGCCTGTACGATGGGGCCAACAAGGCGATCTGTAGTTTCGAAAAATGAACCGTCTTTAAGTGCTTTACCATTGAGATCAAAGGCCAGTACAGACTTGGCTGTCGGAACGAGGATGATCTTTTTGCTGTCGAAAGTCGCTAAAGTCGGGGTAGCAATAGGCTCTTCCGATAAGCCCAAAGAGAAACCCGGCAGCGGTTCCCCCGCAGTGTCGAAGCGATAGAGCCTATTTTTATCTGTTACCAACAGGATCGATCGGTCTTCGAGTTGCTGTATCTCACCGACAACCCGCCCCGAGAATACAGTAGACCACATTTTGGTGCCGGTGGGATGGATGGCGTGGACAGTATGATCCAACTCCTGTAGGAGAATAAACTGAGAGGTATCGGAATGTTCAAAAACATAGGGTGCTGTGATAGCTTTGTTGTCCAGGCTATACGTCCATTCGGGCGTTACCCCCAATGCGGATTTACTTTTGTAGACCGCATAGAGCTGCGAGGTAAATTTCCCATCGTTGCCAGACAATTGGACCGACCAGGAATAAAAGTCGGAGAAACCATAGTTGGTCGTGTTCTTATAGTTATCCTGAAACGGACGGGTGAGTGCGTTTACAATTTTTTGCTGTGCATTTTTACTGTGTATGAAAAGGGTGACATTTGCCTCATAGCTCTGTAGTTTTTCAAAATTTTTGAAACCCAGCGTTCCAATGAGCAGATTTTTCCTGTTCCAATCGTCACGGTAAGCTTTTAAGATATTGCTACTGTTGGCCAAAATAAGCACGTCACCGATGACGGTCAGATAAGGGCGTTGGAAGGGCTGAAAGACATCCCCCAGTTTTTTATAGAGCAAATCTGAAGTTTTAAAACGGAAAATCGTGTCATTCGTTTTTTCCAGGTAAGTCTGCGCGAAATCTTTCCACGTGACGGTATCTGTGAGCTGAATAAAGCCGATAGTGTTTTGATTTGCGGTCTCGATACAGGCGAACGCGTTTCCCAGAAGAAGATCGAGCTGCCGCCCCAGTTGGGTGGTGTCTACTTCTTGTGCAATGGCCTCTTTCCTCCTTTTGAACAGATCCCTGAGATCCTTTTGGAACTTTGGACGATCACTTATACTGTATTCCATATACACAGCCGTATTAGCGGGGAAGTAGTTGTAGAGCGATTGTGCTGTCTTTTGTTGGTTTTTAAACAAAGAGACATAGTTTTCCGAATACTGGTCGAGCTCGCTTTCCCCCGTTAACATAAGGGCGTCCTGTTTGAAGTTGATGTTCCATGCCGATTGCCCCTGCATGTTTTTGAACAGATCCAGAAATGTACCGCTACTACGACGCTGATAGTGGTCCACGATACGATCGTATTGCTGATGAGGAAAATATACACTTAAAGGTGTGTTGCGGGAGCTGTTCTCAATGAAAAAGTCGATCTGTTCCTCCGGAAGATGCCTTGTGCTTTTGTCTGCTATTTGCAATAGAAGCGATTGAGAAAAGGAGGAAAACAGAATATTTTGATAATAGAGCACATGCAATATGGAATCACGCGCTCCATAATTGATGTTGTAAATGGTCTGACCCAGTGTATCTATGCTCGATATTTTATATTTCTGCGGAATATGTTGTAGCAGCGTCGGAAAGACCTCAGCTGGAATGGCAGTGGATGTGGGAATAGTAAATATGGTCTCGGTTCCTTTTGCTGTAGGGTGGAATGATATATAAATTTCAGTATCTTGAAAAAAACTCCCGATTTCGTCTGCACGTAGGAGTTGATTTTTGAACTGGCCTAATAGCTGTATCTCCTCATGGCCAAGCAAGGCATCGAAAATATCAAAATCTTTGAAAATATTATCGGACACCTCATTATTATGTAGAGCGACGATAAGTATGGCATTATCCGGGAGATGTTGTAATGGTTTTGCAGCCTGATTACGGCTGTGGTCCAAGCTGCGGAAATAAAAAAGCGACGCAGCAATGACTGCTATAAACAAGATGATCGTGAATAATATCGTATTACGCATGGTACAAACCTCGGTATTTCTGTCCTAATATAAGACGAGGATAATAAAAAAGATAAAAATCCCCTTTCTTTACAGGATATTTTTTACATTTATAAACGATTCGTTGACTTAAATTATTTTTGTGTATAGTTTATGAATAAGCAGATTATTTTAACGGCTTCTTTTTTTGGACTCTTGGCCGTGATATTTGGTGCCTTCGGTGCGCATGGCTTGGAAGGTAAAATCAGTGCAGAGCATTTGGATACCTGGAAGACGGCTAATCAATATCATTTCTACCATACCTTTGCCCTATTATTTATCTCCACCTTTTCCCGGGCAAAGAGCCAATCTATACGGGTGTCGTTTATTGCCTTTACAGCAGGCATATTTCTTTTTTCGGGGTCGTTATATCTGCTCAGCGTACGTGAACTTCTCGGTCTGGGTAGCTTTACGGGCATATTAGGGCCTGTCACACCGTTGGGAGGATTGAGCTTTATGGTCGGCTGGATAGGACTATTTGTGGCCGCCGTCAAGCACAGAGCCTGATAATTGACGAATTTAATTTAGCGTTTTCTCTGCACCGGCACCGGATACTCTTTCATAATACCAGTTACGATCTCGGGCAAATCATTGATCGCCTTTTCAGGAATATCGACTTGTCCTGTTCCACGTGCCTGCCATATAACGGCATCCGTCCGGCGGTCTATCGCTTCAATGATAATGTGTCCGTAGCGGAGACGTTCCTTGCCGACAGGGTAGGAGCCACCATAGTAGCCGTAATACCCCCAAGGTCGGTACCAGCCCCAGGGACCGCCCCACCCGAATCCCCCGTAATAGGGTGAACTGTAAACTAATCGACTTTTGTTATTTACAATAGCGATATAGCGAAATAAAATATCCGGGTTTTCCTTCACATACGAAAGCCCTCTCGCTTCCAACTCTCTATTTGCGGTAGAAATAATGTTCCCTTTCGCAATATCGTTGCTAAAATAATCTTTAGATAGGGAATCTATAGGGGGCAACCATCCATACGTTCTATATTGACTAAAATCTGTTGATTGCTGACGCGTGGTGTGGTAATTGTAGGATGCACAGGATCCGAATACCAACAACGCCGTGATCGAAAGAAAAAATAATGCCCTTTTCATGACAACTCCTAAATTTAGTAAGTATTGGACTACGGATGTGTCGGATGGTTTAAAAAAAATATTTTCTCGAAATGACGTCAGAACGGAAATTTGGCAACCAGAGGAATAGATCGGCCTGGTCCGAAGGCTTTGGGACTGATGCGCAGTGTCGGGGGGGCTTGAAAACGTTTGAATTCGGCCCGGTTTACCAAGTTTACAATCCGTTGTACAAGGGCCTCTTCAAAGCCGTAATGAATAATCTCCTGGCCAGATTTCTCCATTTCGATATGCTGGTAAAGCACGGCGTCGAGTATTTCATAAGGAGGGAGTGAATCCGAATCCTTCTGGTCGGGGCGCAATTCGGCGGAAGGGGGTTTGATAATGGTATTTATCGGTATGATTTCTTTATCCCTATTGATGTATTCCGCTAACTGGAATACCTGTGTTTTGTACACATCACCGATGACACTCAGCGCCCCCGCCATATCACCATATAACGTGCCGTAGCCTACCGCGGCCTCGCTTTTGTTGGAGGTATTCAATAGAATAGGACCGAGTTTGTTCGAAACCGCCATCAATAACGTGCCCCGTATTCTTGCCTGTATATTTTCTTCCGTGGTATCGGGAGCCAGACCGGCAAATGGAATATCCAGCATTTGTTCAAAAGCAATTGCAGCTTCATGAATGGGTATGACCAAATGTTCGCACCCCGTGTTCTGCACCAGGTCCAATGCATCTTGTACGGAATGGTCACTGGAATAGACAGAGGGCATAAGTACCGCTAACACGTTTTCTGCACCTAATGCTTCAATCGCTAATGCGGCGACTACTGCTGAATCTATCCCTCCTGAAAGCCCTAATACTGCTTTTTTGAAGCCAGACTTCGCAAAATAATCTTTTAAACCTAAAGTAAGGGCCTGATGGATTAAGGCAATATCCGTGTCTTTAGGAGAGGGACCGGCAGGGAATGCCTTCGTTGCTGTGATGTCTCCGCCCGTAAATTCAACGCACCGGAAATCCTCCTCAAATTTGCTTAACTCCATAACAATATTTCCGGATCGGTCCAATGCGAGCGAACGTCCGTCGAAAATAAGATCCGTATGCGCGCCGACCTGGTTCACATAGACCAACGGTGCATTGGCTTTCAGTACACTCCGACGCAACACATTCACTCTATTGTCAAAATGGAGATAGGAGAATGGCGAAGCTGCAATATTGATAATAAGATCAGGCTTTTCAAGAGCAAGCTCTTGTATCAGGTCGCCGACGTATGAATTTTCCTGGTCATCATCCCACAGGTCTTCGCAAATGGTCAACGCCACTTTCCATTCACCGACCGTTATACAATGCAGGTTTTTGTTCGGCTCGAAATAACGATACTCATCAAAAACGTCGTAATCCGGCAATAAAGATTTGTAATAGGAGGTAACAATCTCTCCCTTTGAAATATAGGCCGCAGCATTAAAGAGCGATTTTCCCTCTTGTTGTGTATTGGGAAGAGGTACGCCGATGATGCAGTCTATGTCCGTGCAATGGGCCGCAATCTCTTCTACGGCCCGTTGACATTCTTGAATGAAAATAGTATTTCGGAGCAGGTCTTTCGCAGGGTAGCCTCCTATGGCCAGCTCTGCAAAAACAATCAGATCGGCTTTTTCAAGCACCGCTTTCTCGATAGCGGCAATCATTTTTTGTTGGTTTGCCGCAAAATTGCCGATATGATAATTTAACTGCGCTAATGCTATTTTCATGGTTGGATGTGGAATATGTTTATTCTTTAGAAGAATACGCCGACATTAAGGGCAACAAACGAAGTTTTCGGTTTGCCATCTTTAATTGCGCGTGTGAAACCATTGTTAAAGGATAAACCCGTAAGTAAAGAAAGATTATCACTTAGCCGCCACTCTGCACCACCTCCGAGCTGTAAGCCCAAACGGAACAAATCGTCCCCGTCAATATCTTCTTTTTTGGTCGATCCTTCAAATTTCTCCTTGCCCGAAACTTTAAAACCAGTAGTAAAGCCGAATTGACCATAAAAACGTCCAAGTTCGTTCTCTTCACTTTTTAGCTTAACCGTTAGTGGGATGTCCACGTATTGCAATCTGATCAAATCTCTGGGACCCGATTTAGTCGCATCAGCAGGATAGGTAGCTTTAGAAGAGATGGAGTTGATCAATAATCCCGTAGAGAAATAATAGTTTTTCGCAAAACCCAGGTCAGCTAACAATCCGTAGGAGAAGCCCATTTTTGAACTGGACTCGTAACTGTCATCGTTGTATCGATACCAGCCGATATTCGGATTGACGGATAAGCCCAAGCGGAAATTCTTTTCATCCAGGCTGTTGCCACGCTGATTGGTATAGTAATCCTGAGCAGATACCGTATTGCCGAAAAGAACGGCAGCGATCAGCACCGCCGGAGCAAATAATTTTTTAGTAAAGTTGGCCATAGTCATTTTGTTTATTAAATTATACTTTTGTACGGATAATCGAAAATAAGTATTATGCTGTACTCTTCGCTACAAAAATACCTCTTTTTTTTAATACTCGTGATAAGCGCCTGTCAACGTTCAGCTACAATTTCGAGACCAAATGTCTCCGCTATCCAGGTAAATGTAAAAATCGAACGCTTTGATCAGGAACTTGCTGCTACCCGACCTCAGGATATCCTGGAGAATAATAGGGTCTGGCAGGCGGAGTATACCTACTTTTATCCGGACTACATGACCAAAATTCTGGAAATCGGTTCGCCGAAGGACAGCCTTTACGTGCAGCACGTGCTTACCCAGGTCCTTCAAAAAAAAGACTTTCAGGATCTATCCGCTGCGGTTGCAAAAGTCTATCCGGATATGGATAAATACGAGGCAGCGTTGGAGCGGGCTATGCAATATGTCAAATATCACTTTCCCGAATATGTTGTTCCCCGATTTATCACTTTCGTGGGCGGTTTTGCGGTTCAGACCTCTGTGGGCAACGATTATGTCGGTATAGGTTTAGATATGTTTTTGGGTGCTGATTCGGAGTTTTATCCCGCATTAATCAAATCGATACCACGTTATATCTCCCGCCGTTTTACCCCGGATAATATCGTACCACGCGTGTTGGAGGCCATTTTGCGGGAAGATATTTATCCGCAGCAACATGGCGATGTCAACACCCTGGCGCACATGATTTACAATGGTAAAATCCTGTATGCGATGGATTGTGTGTTGGAGGATGTCCCCGATGAAAACAAGATAGGCTATACCGAAGCACAATTGAAATGGGCAAAGCGCTATCAAGCTGATGTTTGGGCTTGGTTTATACAGGAGAATTTACTCTACAATACCGATTACCTACGTATTCAGAAATATTTTACGGAAGCCCCTTTTACGCCGGAATTGGGAGAGAATAATGAATCCGCCCCCAAACTGGGTTCTTATATCGGGTGGATGATCGTCCGGAAATACATGGAGAAACATCCCGAGATGAGTCTTCAAGCGTTGTTTGCACACGAAGATGCACAAGAGATACTCGAAGGATCGAAGTTTAAAGGGAAATGATCTATTCTTCTTCTACAACCGTTTTGTTATCCTGAATATCCAACACGTCGATGATGAACTCTAACGGTGAGTTTGCTGGAATAGGTCCATTTGCGGTGTTCTGATAGCCCCAGTACGAAGGGGTTATGATGCGGATTTTCGCTCCCTTTTGCAGTCCTTCGGCAAATAGCCCGTTCAATTCATAGTCACCGATCGAATTGGGTGCGAATGTGTAGACCCAAGCCGGGATTATATTACTGTTAAAAGGATAGAAGTTCGTTAAAGCTGAAGTAATCTGCATATTCACACCGGTGTCGGCCTCAAATTTATCAAATACAGTTCCGCTAAGCAGTTTGCCCTGATATTTCACGCGGGTGTGGAACCAAATCTGTTTGTAGCCTAAGGTGTCTTTAAGTTTATAGGTGTAGCTTTCTGGTTCGCCCGCTTCCATAATCTCGTACCAGATACCGGTTGTTTCATCACGCGTCGCCGGTATGCCGTTTGCTGTGACATACTCGCGGATCGCAATAGAGTCAAGCCTGAATTGCTCATTGGGATCGAAGTTATCAAAATCATTATCCATACAGGACGCCAACATCAACGCGCCTATACTACCCATCAATAATGTTTGTATTAAATTTTTCATAATGTCCTCTCTTTTCTATACCGGACTAAACGCAAAAACTATGCAAATGCTACATTTCTTTTGAAAAATGTCCGAAGCTTTTCAGTTTATGTCCAATGAGCAATGTATAGGACAAAAAAAGAGATGCCCGAGGACATCTCTATAAATCATATGCTGTTATATTAGATAACGTGCATTTATTCAATTTCCAATACCTCAAACTCGTACACTAACGGAGAGTCTGCTGGGATATCAGCCTCACCGCCGGTCTTTTTGACCGAGCCGTAGGCCAGTACAGAAGGGGTAACTACTGTAATCTTATCGCCTGCTTGGAGACCATTTTCCGTAAGACCACCTACAACATAATCTTGTGCGTTGTAACGGATCGAATAGGGGAAAAACGAAAGAAACCAAGCATCGTTGAAGGCACTAAACCCTACGCTAAAATTAAACGTTCCAGCCTCCTCCGATTCGACCGGCGTGCCGTCTAATAATTTTGCAGTATATGTCAATTTTACTGTTGGAAAAACATAATTTGTTGCAGTGGAGTTGATGGTATACTTGTAATCCTCCTCCTCATTGTCTCCCGGTTCGTAGAGATACCAGATACCCCGTTTAGTCCTTTTGTCTATATAGCTGAAAGGATAATAAATAGAATCTGGTTCAGCTTCACTCAGGTTCGTAGTGACATATGCTTCAATTTCAGCTTTCTGAGCGTTCAAGATAGAATCTATGCGTAATTCTTGTTGTCTGTACTGTTCGTATAAATCATCATTATTGTCATCTTTTGCACATGAGGCGAATGTAAGAGCCGCTACTAAGCAAATTGTTCCAGTTGTAAATAGATTTTTCATAAAATATAATAAAGTGATAAAGTATAGTATACGTTAAAAAATAAGCAACGCTACATATTATTGTCCAAAGTTATCAAAAAATATATTATCTGTTCTAATCGTCTGCCTTTTTAATGATCTTGATGACTTCTGATAACTGTTTATTGCTTAATACACCTTGATGCCGGAAAAGTAGCTGATAATCTTTATCCAATACGACCCATGTCGGAAAGCTCAGCTGTTTCGAGCCATTCAGGACGAGCGCAAGTTCGTGCACACCCGTGGATACCCCCGTTGGCTTAAAAGAATATTCCTGACCACGTAGCGAAACCTTTTCTTTGCTTTCCGCATCGAACGGTACGTAATAAAACTGGTCACCCGCATGTTGGAAATCTTTATTTTTGCGGATCTGGTTTTTCTGCATTTGGCAGTATTTACACCAATCGGTAGAAAGGAGTAGGAGCACCGGCTTAGGTTCCGCAGCCATACAGCTATCCAATTGTGCTATGGCGATAGTTTGTGTTTGCGCATGAGATACAGGCGTAAGAAATAATCCCATAATGAAGACTGTACTGAAATATTTTAGGAACTTTTTCATATGTACTCTTTAATTGACAATTATAATTTCTGCCATACGCGATTACAACTAACATTACTATTGATAACTTTTCTCTTTAAGAAGAGTTAGTTAGGTATTTACAGGGAGTTCATAAGGGGCATAACCCTGTTATACCCCTATAAAACCCCTACTAACCCCCTATAAAACCTATGTCAAACTACTATTTATAATACAGTTATACATTGGTGTTATCGTCCTTTCTGCCGCTAAGCACTATGAACATCGACCAATCGCAATACCTGCCCACCGCAGGCAGGCGCCTATTGCAATACTCAATACGTATATCGCAAACCGAGGAAAGCATGTATACCTTGATTCGGGCCGTATACATAAGAAGGATCAAACGTCAGCCCATAAGGGTTTGTAGGAGAAACTATAGGTTCACCTGTTACGTCATCAAAACTACCATCCTCCCGGTCAAAGGGGTCATGTGACCGCGCAATAATGAACGGATTCCCTTTGTTTGGTGTCCAATTCAGCAGGTTTTTTATTCCTCCATAGACCTCGATCTTATCGCCGATGCTCTTGGTCAATTGGATATTCTGTATACTCCACCATGGCGAGTATTCGTTTCGTGGATCCCACTCACTCAGCAACGGCAAACGCATAGGGCCATATACGTTCCCTGTATAATCGACAGACAGTCCCAGGTTTTTGAAAGTATAACCTGCATTCCAGGTGCCTGAAAACTTCTCTGTAAATAGCTGATTTACTTTTTCTCCTTCTTCCTCACTATAGACATCTAAAAATGTTCCTCCAGCCAGGATTTTCAAGCCATTAGCAAATACCACATCAATATTTAAGGAGACACCTTGCGATATGGCGTGACCGTTTAGGTTGCCGAAACCGATCTCATTGGGATTAGTATCGTAGTCAGCGATAATTTTATTCATAAAATACGTATAAAATGCGGTGGCGTCCAAACCGATAAAGGAGCTGCCAGCAGGGATTTTTTTTACGAAGTTGATGTTTCCGTTCCACGAAGTTTCGGGTTTCAAATCCTCTTCAAATACGACTTTACGTGACCCGGTAAGCGCGGAATGATCTTCGGTAAACACATTGGCTACACGGTAGCCGTTGCCTATGCTAAGACGAAGGACATTGTTTTTGTCGATCGAATTCCACTTGTAATTTAAGCGCGGGGTAAAGATGCTTCCGTGAATAGAATTGTAGTCGTAGCGCATACCCAGAAGGAGTTTGTGTTGTGGATGAAGTGTGATCTCATCCTGCACAAACAGGGCAGGTAAGTGCGTATGGGAAGCATTCACCGTAGCCCCCGTGTCGTCATTGTAATAGGTGTAGCGATAAGCCAGCCCTGTCAAGAGGTCATGCTTGCCCAGTGTCTTGAACCAGTTCAGTTGCCCGAACCCGATGTATTGATCGGCCATAAAGGGCATATCACCGTAGTAACTGTTCTGGTCGTGCCCATTGGCGCTAAATTGGAACAAGATTTTTTCTTTGACCGGCAATTCGTAGGTTCCGAAAAACTCCCATCGGCTGGTGTATATACTCTCGCCATACACTTCATCGCTGCCGCGATGTGCTTTGCTCCAGTCCATCTCGCCACCCCATCGGTCCTCGTAAACATATCGCCCTGCTAAAGAAAATACACGGTTGTCTTTTCGGTCGAAATTCCATTTGTTGAAAATCGATATCCGGTTTTGCAGCGTTACGTCGGTGAAGTTATCGCTGTTGTTGTCTATAGGGTTTTGATAATTGAAATAATTTGCCCCAAATAAAGACTGTGCCCTTTTGCCGACGTTGAATTTAGCAGCTACATCGGTGCTGACTTCCCCCCAACTGGTTCCGTAGACATCCGCAGAAAGGACAGGTGCGTTGTTAGGCTTTTTGGTAATAATATTGATCAATCCACCCACAGCTTCACTGCCATATAAAGTGGATGCCGGGCCCTTTACGATCTCCACGCGTTCGATGAGCGCTTGTGGGATGCCGCTCAAGCCATATACGGTAGACAGGCCGCTGACGATAGGCATGCCGTCGATCAGCACCATGGTATAAGGACCTTCAAGGCCATTGATATGAATGTCACCGGTATTGCAGATGTTACAGTTCAATTGCGGACGTACGCCATTGATATTTTGTAAGGCATCAAAAATAGAAGGAGTGGGATTGGCTTTAAAGAATTTAGCTGTATATACTTCGACCGGAACCGGGCTATCCAGTTTGGACATTTCTTTCATGGTTCCGGAGACAACAACCTCTTCCAGGTTGCGGTTATCCTCCTGCAGAGCAAATGTATGCTGTTTGCTGAAATCTTCCTTGCTCAGTTTCTTTTGTAACGGTTGATAACCGACTGCGCGGATGAATAAGTTAGCTTTATCGGCGTTATAAGCAAGTGTAAATTTGCCCCATGCATCTGAAGAGGTTTTTAATGTGGTTCCTTCAATGGATATGGTGGCCGATTCGATAGGATTTCCTTTGGGGTTCTGTACAATACCCGTTATTTCCTGGGCGTACGTAGTATGGACCCCGCTTATTATATATAGGGATATAGCAATGCTATAGAATAATCTTAACATGTTGTTTTTGCGTTAAACTGTTATAAATGAGAATGTCTCCACGGCTCGTGAAGAAAAGGATAGTTACTACGCAAAAACCGGAGGCCCCCGCAGATAATAATGCTGAGGGGTGTGGGAATGATAACTGGAGTAATACGGTTTATAGAAGATGTAAGGAAACTCTTGAAATAGCGGAGTTTCAAAAACGACAAAGCTTGTTTCTATAAATGAACCGTGAAAAAGGACATTGAGATATTGTATCTCCGCATCACTCTTATGGTGATGCTTGGGTGTTTTTTGTGTAAAATCGTACGGGTGGGTGTGAACAACAATTTCCCCTGCCGACGTGACTTCCTTATGGATAAATACAATCCCACTGATAATAATGAGTGTCATCCATCCGGCGAGGAAGGAAGCAATCAATCTGCGGTATGTGGTAAATGTGTGTATCACGGTTGTCACCTATTAAAGTAGGCTATAGTCTATTAGATTAATTTATTGTTGTTGTCGGGAAAAACCAGTTTGGGCTGATAGCTTTTGGCTTCCGTTCTGTCCATAAGTGCATAGGAAATAATGATAACGATATCACCCACCTGTACTAAGCGTGCGGCAGCACCATTCAGGCAAATCGTTCCCGAGCCCCGTTGACCCGGAATGACATAAGTCTCCAGACGTGCACCGTTGTTGTTGTTAACAATCTGTACCCTTTCGTTGGCTATGATATCGGCTGCATCCATCAGATCCTCGTCAATGGTGATACTCCCCACATAATTCAGTTCGGCTTCGGTAACCCGAGCGCGGTGAATTTTCGATTTCATTACTTCGATCATCATCGTGCAAAATTAAGGCATTTTTAGGATATACTTTACATGAAAATGTAAAAGTATACTATACATACAACAGCATGTTGTCTATCAGTCGTACTCCTTCTACCCAAGCGGCAGCTATGGCAATGTATTGTTTTCCGTGCGCTATAGTGGTAGCTTTTGCCAAAGTTTGGGTTTCACAAATTGCAAAATATTCTAATTTTACATCCGGCTCTTCTTGAATGATCTGTGTGCCCTTTTGTTGCAGTACCTCAGGTGTGCTTTCCGAAAAATCATTCTTTACAGCTCGCAGAGCCTTTGAAATCACCAAGGCGCTCTTTTTCCCAGCGGGGGACAAACGTGCATTGCGGGAGCTCAAAGCTAAGCCCTCTTCATCGCGGACAATAGGGCAGATAAGGAGTTGAACGGGAAGCCTGGTTAGGTCCAGCATCCGCTGTACCACCATGATCTGTTGGAAATCTTTTTGGCCGAAGCAGGCGATGTGCGGTTTTACCGCCTGAAAGAGTTTGTAAACCACTTGTGTCACACCTTGAAAATGGCCGGGACGATGCAGACCTTCCCAGATTTTGTCCAGCTGACCTAAGTCAATGTGCCACGATTCGTTTGGATCAGGATATATTTCTTCCACATGAGGCATAAAAAGAACGTCGCAGGCTATCGACTGGAGTAATGAGATATCCTGTTCTATAGGTCGGGGGTACTTTTCCAGGTCGTTGGGATCATTAAACTGTGTAGGGTTGACAAATATACTGCAAACGACCAGATCAGCTACCTTTTGAGCTTCTCGGATCAACGATAGATGACCTTGATGAAGGGCACCCATGGTCGGCACCAATGCTATTTTCTGATGACTATGGTACGTGTCGAGGTATGCCCGGAGTTCTTTTTTTGTTGTTAAGATTTCCATAAGGAAATAGGGTCAAAATAAGGGGCAAAAGTGCATAATATATTTGGAATTAGAAAGCTATGTTTTTCCGTTAATTGTAAAATATAGATATTATTCGTACCTTTGTGAACCAAATCTAAGGAGTCACGTAAAAAATAAAAGTAATTGGAGATGGCAAAAACGAAAATATTGTTTGTTACGCATGAGATGTCGCCGTTCCTTGAAATTAGTAAGATTGCTGAGATAACACGCCACTTACCGCAAGCTATGCAAGAAAAGGGATTTGAGATCCGGATCCTGATGCCCCGTTTCGGTAATATCAATGAGCGGAGAAATCGTCTACATGAAGTAATAAGGCTGTCGGGAATGAATATCGTTGTGGACAACAATGACAATCCGTTGATTATTAAAGTAGCTTCCCTGCCTTCGGCACGTATGCAGGTGTACTTTTTAGATAACGATGAATATTTTCAACGCAAGAAGGTGTTCAGAGATGAGCAGGGTAAGTTCTTTGCGGACAACAATGAGCGCTCTCTTTTCTTCTGCAAGGGTGTGTTGGAAACTGTGAAAAAACTGGGATGGTCTCCTGATGTTGTGCATTGCCATGGTTGGTTTACTGCGATGGTGCCGATGTACCTGAAAAAAATGTATCAGGACGATCCGATGTTTAAAGACGCAAAAGTGTTCTATTCGCTTTTCGAAGAGGACTTTGGTAACGATAGTTTAGGTGATAAATATCGTGAATTACCTGCGCAGGAAGATGTTTCTCCGGAGGATTCAAAAGCATATGGTTCAGGAAGTTATGTCGATGTCTATAAAGGAGCTTTGTCCTATACCGATGTTGCCGTACTGGCAGATAAAAATATTCCTGCAGAAATCCTCCAATATATCGAGGATAATGACATACGGGTGTTTAGACCGGAAACAGATGAAGATTACGAAGCGTACTCTGTTTTATATGAAGAGTTTGCTTCCGAAGAGGTTGAGGCCTAACAGGCTATACATTAAAATTTTAAGCACAAGAGCTGTCATATTGACAGCTTTTTGTGTTTATAATAGGATGATTTTCTCTATGGAAGACGCTTTTTGGTAATATGCAATTACGTCATCAGCATCGTTTACGAAGGTCTCTACGGTTAACGCATTGTACTTGCCGGTTTTAGAATCTTTGGATTGGATCTTTGTACTCGGATGTTGAAATATTTTTTCAATTTCACGCTTAGATACCTCACTCGCGGGTATAATAAACTTGAATGTGTATACGGTCGGAAATTGTTCTACACTTTTTAGCTTTTCCCGGAAAGCGCTGTAAAAATCTTTGCTATTATCGTTTTGGATATCCTGTATTTTGATATGCCTTTTGTCTTTCATCGTTCGCTCCTTTCTTTTTTTTCGATTACCAACTGTTTAGCGTTCATGCAATCCGAATTAAACTCCGTTCAATAAATGTGCCTATTGTTCTTTTTGGCAGAGAATGGTACAGATGTTTTACTTTTTTTAGTTAGTTTAGTAGACGTCCATAAGAATGAAGAAAAAGAAATTATCGATAAGTGATGTAGCCAGGGCCACAGGCGTGTCCGTGACGACGGTTTCATTAGTCTTGAATGATAAGGGTGTAGGGCGGATCAGTCCCGGTATCATCCGTAAAGTGAAGGACTATGCGAAAAAGGTCGGATATATGCCGAATCCGCTTGTTCGGAAAAGAAATGCAAATACGTCGAGAGTATTCGGCGTGTTGGTCGAAGATATTGCCAGCTCCGTTCAAAGTGAATTTGTTTCCCACCTGGGAAAAATAATGCGGCAAAGGGGGCATCACATCGTTATTGTTAGCATGGACGGAGAGACTGCGGCCGGAGAACGTTTGCTGCTTCTTTTGCAGGAGAAGGAAATGGACGGTTATGTGCTGATGGGATTTGAACATGTGGAGCGTGCGTTGCGGCGGATCGTTGACGCCAAGAAACCCGTTGTACTCTATGATTGTCAATCTGCGGGGCTAAACCTGCCTACATACAGCACGGACCATCGCTCCGCAGTAGTGGATGCGATCCATAAACATTTTCGTACGCATCCGAATAGTCGGCTCGGTATGATCGCCTATTCGTCCAACACCTCGCGTATACGTGAGGTGTTGGCGGGGTATATGCAGGTCATGGATCTCCATTCGCACGATGTATTAATTAAGAAACTACCTGCTACATTAAACGATGCAGAGATTGAAAATCAGATCGATGGTTTTGTGCGTGACAATCGATTGGATGCGGTTTTGTTTGCTACGGAGCAACTTGCCCGAATAGGAGCAAGGATCATAAAGAAAGCGCAGATCCTCACATGGGAACAGGATACCCGTTCAATTGCCGAAAACATGACAGAAAGCCTTTTGAAACAGTTTCGACGATGATAGGAAGAAGTTACTCCTTAGGGATAAACTTCATAGATAATGAATTGACACAATGGCGGGTGTCTTTAGGTGTGAAGCCTTCCCCCAGAAACACATGTCCGAGGTGTGCCCCACATTTCGTGCACAATATCTCCGTTCTCCTACCGTCGGCATCCGTCACCCGTTTTATTGCTCCTGGGATTTCATCGTCAAAGCTTGGCCAGCCGCAATGTGATTCAAATTTGTCTTCTGACCGATACAATGGCGCGTTGCATCTTTTGCAGATATACGTGCCCTTTTCCTTATTGTTTAGTAAAGATCCAGTGAAAGGTCTCTCGGTGCCTTTAAAAACGATAATATGTTCTTCCTCGGGCGTTAATGTGTTGTAATTCGTGGTATCCATAATTGTTGTGTCTTGTGTGGTGTTATTATTTGCGCAGGCACTCAAAGCCATACCTACAAAAATAACCAAACATCCTATTACATTTGTCATAAATTCTTTAATTTACATGATTAGTGAATATACAAAAATGATGCTAATAATTATAAAATAGATCCCGCGTCACTTTTTATCATAGCTCCAATCTGCTACAGTTTATATCCCGCTTAAAATGTCCTTAGAAGATGATTTTAACCTATAAAATGTCGAAACTAATCAATTTATTTAGAATGGTTTTAAATTGATAATTTGCGTCATTAAATTGTCAGGGATTGCTTATAAAGTCCTACTTTTGTGCATTGTTAGGGGAAAAAACACATCTGACAATAAAGGGAAGTAATTTTTATATTCATAAATAAATAGTATAAAGTGCTAAATATGAGAAATATCTCATCCGTTTTGGGAAGGCTTGCGAAGTCAGTATCGGTCAGTTTGGTATTGTTATTTGCTGTTACATTGACATCACATGCGCAGGATTTAAAAGAAGGAGCTTCGCTCTTTAAGGCAAACTGTACCGCTTGTCACAAAATCGACAAGAAACTTACCGGTCCGGCCCTGGCTGGGATGACAGAACGTCATTCCGAAGAATGGTTGATCAAGTGGATTCACAACTCGAAGTTGATGGTTGATCAGGGTGATCCTGTGGCTGTTGCTCTTTTTGAGGAGTACAACAAGCTATTGATGCCGGCATTTACACAGTTTTCCGATGATCAGATTAAGAATATTATCGCTTATGTTCAGGATGAGGAGGTTAAAATGGCGCAAGCGGCAAGCGCACCAGCTGGTGGTGCTGCTGGTGGCGCAGCAAGCGATGATGCGAGCAGCTTTATGTTGATCGGGATGGCGGCGTTATTGCTGTTGGCAATAGGCGTTATCGTGGTATTGAACAGAGTAACGCGTACTTTAGAGAAAGTTATAGCCAATAATCAGACGGCCATTGAGGCGGCTCGTTTGCGCAACGAAGCACATGAAGAAAGCCGGGGTTTAAAATTTGCGCAGAAGTTCCTGAAGAATAAGAAGCTTGTTGGATTTACGGCATTACTGGTCGTGGTTCTGCTGTCTGTTGTCGGATGGCAGGGGATGTGGAATATCGGTGTGCATGAAGGATATAAACCGGTACAGCCGATTAAATTCTCCCACCAGATTCACGCCGGAGTGAACCAGATTGAGTGTCAGTATTGTCATGGTGGAGCATTTAAATCGAAGAATGCTTCTATTCCATCGGCGAATGTGTGTATGAATTGTCACAACACCATTACCGCTTCGGATCACTACAATGGTGATGTTTCGCCGGAGATATTGAAACTGTACCGTGCGGTAGATTGGGATCCGGATACACGTACGTATGGTGACAATCCACGGCCTATCGAGTGGGTGCGGATTCATAACCTACCGGATTTTGCTTACTTCAATCACTCGCAGCACGTTGTGGTGGCTGGGGTAGAATGTCAGACTTGTCACGGGCCTATTGAAACGATGGAAGAGGTGTATCAATATTCTCAGTTAACCATGAAATGGTGTATTGACTGTCACAAGACCACGGAAGTGAATGCCGATAATAAATATTACGATCAATTGATCGAGGCACATGAAAAATTGAAGAAGGGTGAGAAAATGACGGCTGCCATGATTGGTGGTTTGGAATGTGGTAAGTGTCACTATTAATAATTAATTCGCAGAACGCAATCTTATATATACAGCTTAAATGGATAGCAATAAAAAATATTGGAAAGGTTTAGAAGAGTTAAATCAAACTCCTGCTTTCGTTGAAAGTAATAAAGGGGAGTTTGCTGAACCTATTCCTGTAGAAGATGTCTTGAATGAAGCAGGTTTAAGCACAAGAGCACCTCGTCGTGATTTCTTGAAAGCTTTAGGTTTTGGTTTGGGAGCTGTAACACTGGCTGCCTGTAACCGTACCCCGGTACATAAAGCAGTGCCTTATGTGATCAAGCCGGAAGAAATTACACCGGGTATCCCGAATTTTTACGCTTCGTCGTTCAACGGACAAAGTCTTTTGGTCCGTACCCGTGAAGGACGACCTATTTCGGTAGAAGCCAACCCGAATGCCGTAGGATTGAATCAAGGTACAGATGCGACTACCGTGGCATCGGTGTTGGATTTGTACGATATGTCCAAATTGCAAAATCCACAAATCGGCGGGAAAGACGTCGAGTGGTCAAAATTGGATTCGACGGTCATTGCTGCTTTGAATAAAGCAGTTTCCGGTGGTAAGCAAGTCGTGCTCGTTTCGGATACGATAAACTCACCGTCTACATTAGCGGCTATTGCGCGATTCACCACAAAGTATCCCACGGCTTCTCATGTGCAGGTCGATGCCATTTCATACAGTGGAATAATCGAAGCGAATAAGAATACGTTTGGTAAAGCTGTCGTTCCTTCTTATCATTTTGCCAATGCACAGGTCGTTGTTTCGGTAGCTGCAGACTTCTTAGGCACATGGCTGTCCGGAGAAGAACACACACAAGATTATATTAAAAATCGTGACCATAAGTCTTTGAAAAATGGCAAGATGTCACGTCATATTCAATTTGAGTCCGGGCTATCGATGACCGGATCGAATGCGGATGTCCGTATTGCGATTAAACCTTCTGAAGAAGGTGCGGTATTGATTTCGTTGTACAATGAGATTACAGGGCAGGCTTTGGCGGGGGGGACGACCAATGCGAAAGCGCAGGTTGCGATCAAATTGGTAGCGAAAGAGCTTGTCAACGCGAAGGGTTCTTCGGTGGTTGTGGCCGGAGCGAACGACGTAAATATACAGTCGTTGGTCAATGCTATCAACACCCAGTTGGGAGCATACGGAGCTATTATTGATCTGGATAACTACTCCAAGCAATATCAAGGTTCAGACCTTGCTTTCCAACAGTTTTTGACAGCCGCAAAAGCGGGTCAGGTTGGTGTAGCCTTGTTTTTAAACAGTAACCCGGTTTACAGTTATTTTAAGTCGGAAGATGTAAAGGCCGCGTTGAGTAAAGTTGATTTCTCCTTATCGTTCTCGGATCGTGCGGATGAGACCGCTACCGAGACGAAGGCCATTGCACCAAGACCGACATATTTGGAGACTTGGGGTGATGCATCGGCTAAAGAAGGTTTGTTTACTATAATACAGCCGACTATCAATCCGGTCTTCAATACAAGACAAGTAGAACAAAGCTTGCTGGTATGGGCAGGAGATAATACGAATATTTACGATTTTGTAAAACAAAATTGGGAAACGAATATTTTGGCAGGTACCGGAAAGACCTGGAAAGATATTTTGCAACAAGGGTTTGTCTATAAAGGTACTTCTACGGGTTCTGCCTATCTTGCACAGGTCGATGTAGCAGCAGTAGCTTCTGCTATCGTAGCGGAAGCGAAGAAGATTGCAGGTGATGTCGAGTTAAAATTGTATGAGTCGACAGGAATGCGTGATGGTCGCTATGCGAACAATGCTTACTTGCAAGAGCTTCCCGACCCGATATCCAAAGTGACATGGGACAACTATGCAGCACTTAATCCAAAATTTGCAGAACAATTAGGTGTTGGGGAAAATGGTACCGTAACTGTTGAAGCCAACGGCCAATCGATTACGTTGCCGGCACTGATGCAACCCGGTCAGGCGATGGGTACGGTTTCAGTAGCCTTAGGGTACGGTCGTACAAAAGTTGGAAAGGCTGGAAATAAAGTTGGACAGAACGCCTATCCATTAGCGAGCTTGGTGAACGGTACAGTACAGTTGTCTGCAAAAGCGACCGTGTCGAAGGCATCCAACACGTATGAACTGGCACAGACACAGACACACCATACGATTGAAGGTCGTAATATTATCCGTGAAACAACCTTCGCGAAATATTTAGAAGATCCAAACTCCGAATCGGGACGTTTCTCTGATACACATAAGACATACGACTTGTGGAACAAGTTTGAACAGCCCGGACACAAATGGGTCATGGCAATCGATTTGAATGCTTGTACGGGATGTGGGGCTTGTATCGTTGCCTGTAGCGTAGAAAACAACGTTCCGGTAGTCGGGCGTGACGAGGTTCGCCGTCGTCGTGAGATGCATTGGTTGCGTATCGATCGTTACTATACCATTGAGGAGAACGGAACGAAATTTACGGAAGAGAAGGAAATTGCAAATGTTCAGGATTTCGAGAATGTAACGGTAGTACACCAGCCGATGTTGTGTCAGCACTGTGAACATGCACCTTGTGAGACGGTATGTCCGGTATTAGCAACAGTACACTCTTCGGAAGGATTGAACCACATGGCGTACAACCGTTGTTTCGGTACACGTTATTGTGCAAACAACTGTCCGTATAAAGTTCGTCGTTTCAACTGGTTCAATTACTGGAATGACTCTCGTTTTGACAATTACCTGAATAATGAGTTTACGCAGTTGGTGTTGAATCCGGATGTGACTACACGTTCACGTGGGGTCATGGAGAAATGCTCGATGTGTATACAGCGTATTCAGGCAGGTAAGCTGCAAGCGAAGATAGAGAACCGTAAAGTAAAAGACGGGGATATACAGATGGCTTGTCAAGCAGCTTGTTCAGCAAATGCTATCATTTTCGGAGATGCGAACGATCCCGAGTCAGAAGTTTCTAAAGCTCTTCGCAATGAGCGGGTTTACTATGTACTCGAGGAGATTAACGTACAGCCGAATATAGGTTATATGACGAAAGTCAGAAATACTCTTGAAGCGTAATTTTTCTATATCTGAAATAAAAAAAATATGTCATCGCATAACGAATCAATACTAAGAGAACCATTAATAACCGGCAAGAACATCACTTATGCACAAGTGACCGATGATATCTTGCTTCCGGTTGAAAACAAGCCCAACAAAGCGTGGTGGATTGGATTTATCGTTGCCGCTTTAGGCGCCATGTTGTGGGTTGTAAGTGTGGGATACACATTTTGGACAGGTATCGGTGCCTGGGGGTTAAATAAAACAGTAGGATGGGCATGGGATATCACCGACTTCGTATGGTGGGTAGGTATTGGTCACGCCGGAACCTTGATTTCAGCGGTATTGTTGATTTTTCGTCAAAACTGGCGTAACTCCATCAACCGGTCTGCAGAGGCGATGACGATCTTCGCCGTAATTTGTGCGGCTACATATGTCGTGGCCCACATGGGACGTCCTTGGTTGGCGTATTGGATTTTCCCACTTCCGAATCAGTTTGGATCGCTTTGGGTTAACTTCAACTCACCATTAGTATGGGATGCCTTTGCGATCTCGACATATTTTACGGTATCGCTGGTCTTCTGGTACTGTGGTTTGTTACCGGATATCGCTTCTATACGTGACCGTGCTAAAGGGTTAAAGCAAAAGATATATGGCATCATGTCTTTCGGATGGAACGGTTCCGTAAAGACTTGGCAGCGTTTTGAAATTGTATCGTTGATATTAGCCGGTATTTCTACACCACTTGTACTTTCGGTACACACGATCGTATCCATGGACTTTGCTACGTCGGTCATCCCGGGTTGGCATACAACGATCTTCCCTCCTTATTTTGTGGCAGGGGCGATATTTTCCGGATTTGCGATGGTACAGACCTTGTTGCTGATCCTGCGTAAGGTGTTGAATTTTGAGCATTACATCACCATGTTCCATATTGAATCCATGAATAAGATTATCATGGTAACGGGTTCCATAGTCGGTATTGCCTATTTGACGGAGTTGTTTATTGCATGGTATTCCGGATCCGAATATGAGATGTATGCTTTTGCCAATCGTATTGCAGGACCTTATGCTTGGGCGTATTGGACGATGATGACCTGTAATGTGATTTCACCACAGCTGTTTTGGTTCAAGAAAATCCGTACCAGTATTCCGATTTCCTGGGTACTGTCAATTGTGGTAAACATCGGTATGTGGTTCGAGCGTTTTGTTATTATCGTAACTTCATTGCACCGTGATTACTTACCATCATCTTGGGCGATGTTTTATCCAAGCTGGGTTGATGTTGGTGTCTTTGTGGGGTCTATCGGATTGTTCTTTACCTTGTTCCTGTTGTTCGTGCGTTTCTTGCCGAGTGTCGCTATCGCTGAGGTGAAGTTGTTGTTGAAAAGCTCCAGCTTGCAGCAGAAAACGAAACTGGTTCAGGAAGGTGCATTCCCAGCAGAACAGGTTGAACATTTCAGAACCGCGTTGAGTAGCAAATATGATTCGGTGACCAAAGAAGATATTAAGGAATTAGAAATCAAATAGCAATGAGCAATACAAAATATATATTAGGGAGCTTTGCTGATCCAGATGAGATGATGCACGGGATCGATAAGCTACAGGCCAACAACATTAGTATATACGATTGTTTTACACCGATGCCTATTCATGGTATTGAAGCAAAATTGGGTGTACGGCCGTCACGCTTACCTATCGCTGCCTTCTGTTTTGGTGCGTTGGGTACCTGTGCAGGTTTCAGCTTGTTATATTACACCATGGCTTACGATTGGCCCATGAATATCGGTGGTAAACCTTCGTTGCCTTTGCCAAACTTTGTTCCTATAACATTTGAGGTAACGATCTTATTATGTGCTTTAGGTATGGTAGCGACTTTCTTTTACCGTAACCATTTGTTTCCCGGACGTGCTCCGCGGGTGATGGACCTCAGAGCTACTGATGATCGTTTTATTATAGCAATAGATGCCCGTGAAAACAGCGATCATGCTTTGATTGATAGCTTATTGAAAGAGGCTGGTGCCGTAGACGTTAAATACAATGAAAGAAAGTATGTTAGTTATGAATAAGAAGAATTTTCTTGGAACTGTATGTGTGGCTGTAGCGCTGACGGCAGTAGTTACGGCTTGTGGAGATGGCACAACACGCAGCGCCGGTTGGGAATTTTCACGTAATATGTATGATCCGTTAGCCTATAATCCGGATCAGCCTAATCCTAATTTTGAGAATAAACAGACGGCACAGCTTCCTCCGGACGGTACGAACCCGATTGGTTTCGATCGTTATGAGTACGCCAACACGATGGAAGATTACGAGCGTGCTGGTGCAGAATTGCAGAACCCGCTGCCGGCTACTGCCGAAAACTTGGCTAAGGGAGAGCACCTGTTTTTGGTGAATTGTGCGGTATGTCACGGTAAAGAAGGTAAAGGCGACGGTTCGATCACGAAAGATCGTAGCGTGACCGATTCCAGAGGCACACGTCAGCTGGAGAACTTTCCGCCGCCGCCGTCCTATGCCCGTTCTACAGGAGCGAACTCATCACGGGGTGGTGCTATGGCTGACCTTTCAGCAGGAAAGATTTATCACACGATTTACTACGGCTTAAACGCAATGGGGTCGCACGCATCACAGCTTGATCCGGAAGAGCGTTGGCAAGTGGTCATGTATGTACAGGAATTACAAAAAAAATAATCAAACATCAATTCATATAAATGGGAACTCACAGTCATCATCACGATTATAATTTCAACGAGCAATATACCTTTGCTGGTACGGCTAAGATTGTCAGCTTAGTTGCTATCGTGTTCGGTATCGCTGCCATTGCGTTTGGTCTGCTATCCAGTGAACATATCGTTGTGGAGCGTACATATGCCAATCTATTATTGATGGGGTATTATTTTACTTGTGTATGTGCCGCGGGAGCATTTTTTGTTGCCTTACATATTGTTACACAGTCCGCTTGGTGTGCGGGAATAATGCGTATTCCTCAGGCTATGGCTAGTATATTGCCTATCGCTTCCGTTCTTCTATTGGTAATCGTTGGTTTAGGGCTCTATACACATAATCTTTATCATCACTGGCATGCGGAAGGGCTTACCGACCCTAACAGTCCGAATTACGATGCCTTGATCGCGGGTAAAGAGACTTTCTTGAATGTGCCCGGATTTTTAATTCGGCAGATTATCTTTATGGGATCATATAGTATTTTCGCTTTTATTTTAGCGAAGCTATCGTATAAAGAGGATTTAGATGGTGGATTGAATTCTTATAAGAAGAGCTTTAAGCTTTCTGCTATTTTCTTAGTAGTCTTTGGATTTACAACTCCGATATGGTCGTTTGATACGGTTATGTCACTCGAAGCGCATTGGTTTTCAACCATGTTTGGCTGGTACAATTTTGCAGCGCTATGGGTGAGCGGTCTTTGTGCAATTACCATTATTCTGGTTTTTTTGAAGAAAGCGGGTTATATGGTATGGGTGAACGAAAACCACCTGCACGATCTTGGTAAGTTAATTTTTGGTTTCTCTATTTTCTGGACATATGTATGGTTTGCTCAATTCATGTTGATTTGGTACTCCAACATTCCGGAAGAAACGGTCTATTTTTACAAACGTTGGGAGCCCGAGTATAAACCTTGGTTTTGGTTGAATATTATCATTAACTTTGTCGCTCCGCTATTATTATTGATGGATAGGGATGTAAAGCGTAAGCAAAATACCATGTTGTTTGTTTGTATTTTATTGTTGGCTGGTCATTGGTTGGATTATTATATTATGATTATGCCGGGTACAGTCGAAACACATCGCGGATTTGGTTTGATTGAGATTGGTACGGCCGCAGGTTTCTTTGGATTGTTCACCTTCCTGGTTATGAATAAACTGAGCAAACATGCGCTGGTGCCTAAAAATCATCCATTCCTTGACGAGAGTTTGCATCATCAGATTTAATAGCAGGTTTTTAGAGATTACGTTCAAACGTTTTATAAGAAATGAATTTAAAAATTAATAACAGGTTCAAATCCATAGGGGGATTACTACTTATAGCTAGCTTGTTCTTCGTTATGCCTCATGCGATCGCGCAGCAGGACTCGACGGCAGCAGCTGAGCCACAAACAGAAGCTGTAGATACGGTTTCGTCAGATGATTCAGCATCCACAGTTACCGATACCGCAGCCACTGCAGAAGCGGTGACAGCAAGTCCTGCAGCTCCAACAACAGTTACGACAGCAGCACCGGCGGCGGAAGAAGGAACGAAAATAGACCCACAAGTCTATAAGAATTTCTTCTATTACGTGCTGTTTTTTCTCGTTATCTGTACGGTAATTGCTGTTATCGGTAAGATACATTCCCTGTATGTGCTCACCAAAAAGATGAATGGCAAGTATAACCCTTTAGCGGGTAATACATTTCAGGCCGTTTTGTTGTTCTTGTTTTTACTGTTCTTCTTATGGGGAGTCTATTATTCGTATACCGTGTGGGGATCATGGGCGTGGCGTGAAGCTGCGACTGAGCATGGTAAGGAAGTAGACAAAATGTTTATTATTACAACGGTACTTATCACGATTGTCTTGGTCGTGATGCACATTCTGATTTTGACTTTTACGCTCATTTATCGGATGCGTGCTCAACGAAAGGCATATTATTACCCACATAATGACACACTGGAGAAGATATGGACGATCATTCCTGCTACTGTTTTGACCATTTTGGTGCTTTTTGGATTTTTCTCTTGGCGAAAAATTACCAATGTGCCGGAGGAATTGCAAAAATCGGCTATACAGATCGAGGTTTTAGGTGAGCAGTTTAAGTGGTCTGTTCGTTACGCCGGCACTGACGGTATTATTGGTAAGCGAAATTATAAATTGACCACGGCTACAAACCCTTATGGTATCGACTTCAACGATAAATCTTCTTGGGACGATATCCAAGGAGACGATATTGTTCTTCCGGTCGGTAAGTCCGTACGTTTTCACATCATTTCGAAAGATATTATTCATTCCTTCTATATCCCGGATTTCCGGGTACAGATGAACGCCGTTCCGGGCATGACAAACTATTTTCAGTTTACCCCTACTGTTACGACGGAGGAGATGCGTGACCGGATGAATGATCCAAGCTATGACTTTATTATGTTGTGTAATAAAATCTGTGGACAAGGACATTTTAACATGGGTAAAAAAGTCATTGTTGTCAGCGAGGCAGAATATAAAGATTGGCTGAGCAAGCAGAGTAAATATTTTACAGAAGATCTGCAGAAGGAGTTTGCACAGAATGATACGGAGATTAGTCCTCGGACAGCCGCATTAAATTAATCAAAGAAAAAGAACTTTTATAATAGAATATGTCAAGTACAGTTATATCTCACGACGCTATACATCACGATTCACATGGGCATCACCATGAGTCATTCCTAACTAAATATATATTTAGTCAGGATCACAAGATGATATCTAAACAATTCTTGATTACAGGTATCATCATGGCTGTTTTTGCCATGCTGTTATCGATCTTATTCCGGATTCAGCTTGCTTGGCCAGATACCGATTTTCCGATATTGGAGGTCTTTTTGGGTAAATGGGCTGAAGGAGGACGGATAAAACCTGACTTTTTCCTATCCTTAGTAACGATACATGGTACCATGATGGTGTTCTTTGTATTGACGGCAGGTCTGTCGGGTACGTTTAGTAACTTATTGATCCCTTATCAGTTGGGCGCCCGCGATATGGCTTCGCCACTGATGAATATGTTGTCTTACTGGTTCTTTTTTGTCGCTTGTGTGATTATGTGCGCTTCCTTCTTTGTGGAAAGTGGGCCGGCTTCCGCGGGATGGACAATTTATCCGCCATTGTCATCGGTGCCGACAGCGATATCGGGATCGGGACTGGGTATGTCATTGTGGTTGGCCAGTATGGTATTGTTTATCATCTCTCAGGTATTAGGAGGGGTTAATTATATCAGTACTATTCTTAATCTGCGTACGAAAGGTATGGGGCTATGGAGAATGCCTTTAACCATTTGGGCCTTTTTCCTGACGGCTATTGTAGGTTTGTTATCTTTCCCTGTACTGGTAGCGGCTGTTGTACTTTTGATATTTGACCGTTCTGCTGGAACATCCTTCTATCTGTCCGATCTTGTAGTGCAAGGTCAGATATTACCTAATGAAGGTGGCTCTCCGATCTTATTCCAACATTTGTTTTGGTTCTTAGGTCACCCGGAAGTATATATTGTTGTTATGCCAGCGATGGGTATTACCTCGGAGGTAATTTCGACCAACTCCCGTAAGCCGATATTTGGTTATCACGCGATGGTGTATTCCTTGGTAGGTATTACCGTACTTTCCTTTATCGTTTGGGGACACCATATGTTTGTAACAGGGATGAACCCTTTCTTAGGTGGTGTATTTATGATTACGACATTGATCATTGCCGTGCCATCAGCGGTTAAGGCATTTAATTATACAGCGACGTTATGGCGAGGTAATATTCGGTTTACACCGGCGATGCTGTTTGCTATCGGTATGGTGTCTTTCTTTATTTCAGGCGGTGTTACTGGTTTGATCGTCGGTAATGCGGTGATCGATATTCATGTACACGATACGTATTTCGTCGTTGCCCACTTCCATTTGGTTATGGGATCTGCCTCGATTTTTGGTATGCTATGTGGTGTTTACCATTGGTATCCGAAGATGTTCGGGCGGATGATGAATACCAAATTGGGTTATTTGCATTTTTGGTTGACGTTCCTCGGCGCTTATCTGGTTTTCTTCCCGATGCACTTTATGGGTATCGATGGCGTGCCACGACGGTATTATGCTTTCACGGAGTTTCCTTTTATGGAAAAATGGGTGTCGGTTAACCTGTTGATTACTTGGGCGGCGATTATTGCCGGACTTGCTCAAGTTGCTTTCTTGATTAACTTTTTCGGGTCTATTTGGAGAGGAAAGAAGGCATCACAAAATCCGTGGGGTTCGAACACCTTGGAGTGGACTACGCCGGTGAAACATATTCACGGCAACTGGCCGGGGGAAATTCCCACAGTCTATCGTTGGCCATATGACTACAGCAAGCCTGGACACGATGCTGATTTTATTCCACAGACTACTCCTTTTTCCGAAACCATGAGTTCCAATCAGATGCACGATTTTGAGGGAGATGAGGAGTCGATACGTATCCAAGAGGAGTGGAATAAGGAAAATAATAGAACAGAATAGGGTAGAAGAAAGATGTATCCGGCACCAGAGAAGCGATTTATAAAGACCAATAGATTAACAATTATTGTTTTATTTGTCGTTATTGCTGCTGGTGGAATCGTAAGAAGTACGGGATCGGGTATGGGGTGTCCCGACTGGCCGAGATGTTTCAATCGTGTGATCCCGCCTACTGATGTATCACAATTGCCCGATGGCTATGAGGAACATTATATAGAAGGGCGTGTAAAAAAGAATGAACGCTTTGCACAGATGGTTGAATTCTTTGGATATGCAGAGACCGCCGATAAAATCCGTCATGATGAATCCATTTTGGTACATGAGGAGTTTAATGTAGCGAAGACCTGGACAGAATACATAAACAGATTGGCGGGAGTTACAGCAGGGTTCTGTCTACTTTTTACAGCGATTTTTTCTTTTACTTATATTAAGTCAAAACCGTCCATTTTAGTATGGAGCGTTCTTAATCTTTTTGCGGTGATTTTTCAGGCCTGGTTTGGATCCATTGTCGTGTCTACAAACTTGATGCCTTGGACAATTACTTTACATATGCTGTTGGCTTTGGTGATTGTGGCTATTAGTATTTATACATTTTTTCTGGCTACCACCTTGCGTAACAAGGATATCCTGATCAACTTCCCACTAGTGGGCTTAAAGACGTTTGGCGTTATAGCTGTTGCTTTTACCCTTGTTCAAGTCGTTTACGGCACAGAGGTAAGGGAAATCATTGATCATTTGAACGATGACAACGTACCGCGCGCACTATGGATTGATCAGATCGGAACTGCATATACCGTTCATCGCTTGCTGGCCTATGTGACATTGCTGTTGACCGTGGGCTATTTTTTTGTGGTCAAGAGCAGATTTAGTAAGTTATCCCTGCAAAGTAAGTTTGCGTGGGTGACATTAATTTTGATTATGATACAGATGTTGTCTGGGATAATATTGGCTCGTTTTGATGTGCCTGCTTTTGCTCAGACGACGCATTTAGTAATAGCGAGTTTGTTTTTTGGCGCTCAGTTTTACCTGATGTTGCTGATGACGAAGTCCAAGATTTAGATATAACGGGGTAAGGAGAAGATGAAGTATTCATGAGATGAGAGCATTTATATCAGATTATAACAAACTTGTAAAGTTACGATTGACGTTAACTGTTGTTTTTTCGGCGTCCATATCGTTTTTGATTGGAGCTGTTCAACAGGGTGAAATTATTTGGTTCAATTGGTTGATGTTGACCCTAGGCGGCTTTTTTGTGACGGGTGCGGCGAATGGCTTCAACGAGATTATAGAGAAGGACACCGATAAACTGATGCGACGGACTATGGACAGGCCTTTGCCGGCAGGACGTATGACGACCGGACAGGCGTTGGTGTTAAGTTTGTTGATGGCAATAGGCGGAAGTTTGATCCTGGTGCAGCTTAACTTTCTGACAGGCTTATTGTCCGTTTTCTCTATATTTTTATATGCTTTTGTATACACGCCATTAAAGCAAAAATCACCCATCGCCGTATTTGTAGGTGCTTTTCCGGGAGCTTTGCCTCCTTTGATTGGGTATTACGCATCTTTTCAATCTGCCGGCTTTGGTTTTGCTTATGCGCAGGTCAGTGAAGCAGCGATCATTATCACGCCGTTTGTGCTGTTTGCTATTCAGTTTGTTTGGCAGTTTCCACACTTCTGGGCGATTGCCTGGGTGGCGGATGAAGATTATAAAAAGGCGGGTATTCGGCTGTTGCCGACAACAAAAAAGGATAAGGTGTCATCTATTGTTCTTTTTATATCCTGTGTGTTAATGATACCTGTAGGTTTTTTACCCTACTATTTTGGTTTTGGGGGGCTGACCTTTACGGGTGTGTCGTTGATAGGCGGAGCGATGTTCGCCTGGTATGGTTATAAGCATCTGCAAGAAATGTCAGATGCATCGGCAAAAAAAATTATGTATATTTCATTTGCCTATCTGCCAGTGACACAGTTGGTTTTATTGTTTGATTTTAGTCGGTTTTCCGCTTAAATTAAGGTTTTAGAGGAAGAACAGATATGAATAATTCTTTTAGGTTTGAATATAGCAATGGAGAATAATACTATTCGTAGTATAGAAGAAGAACAACGGATCAGAAAAGCGAAGAAGTTTAATCTTTGGCTGGGTATGATCGGTATGTTTATGATGTTTGCAGCTTTATCGAGCGGTTTCATTGTTTATACCGCAAGTGGTGTGGATAAGGGTATTAAAACCTTATTACCTCAGACATTTATATACAGTACGGTAGTGATCGTTATCAGTAGTTTGACTTTGCATTTGGCTTATAGGGCTGCACACGCAGCCGCTCTTGCAAAACAGAAATTCTTTTTGTTATGTACGATTGCCTTGGGTATCTTGTTTTTTGTTTTGCAGGTACATTCTTGGCAGGTACTTACCGGACAAGGTGTATTTTTTATCAATAACAATGCATCCCAATCTTTTGTGTATGTATTTACCGGACTGCATTTATTGCATATCATAGCCGGGCTGATCGTATTGTTCCGTTGCTTTGTCGGCGTGGTAAAATCTATTCCGCAGGCGAATAACATTTTTAGAATGGATCTGGCTGCTCTTTTCTGGCATTTTCTAGATCTTTTATGGATTTATATATATGTTTTCTTACTTTTGAACCAATATTAGTAAACAATGAGTACAACAACAGTATCGCAATTGGATAAGGTTAAAGACGGCCCATGGAGTGGAGGCAGGTCGCCTTGGAATTTAGAGTATGGAAAGATCATGATGTGGTTCTTTCTGGTGTCAGATGCATTTACTTTTTCGTCTTTTCTGATTTATTACGGTGCTCAGAAATATGCGCAACCCAGCTGGATTGACGCCGATAAAGTTTTTCAATCTATACCGGGAATAGCCGATTCGGGACAACCTTTGGTCTTCGTCGGTGTCATGACCTTTATTTTGATTATGTCGTCTGTAACCATGGTGCTCGCGGTTGAAGCTGGACATCGGAACGCGAAGCAGGAGGTAGTCAAATGGATGCTCTGGACAATTTTAGGTGGTTTGTTATTTGTCGGTTGTCAGGCTCTGGAGTGGTCTCACTTACATCATCAGGGGTTTTGGTTCGGAAGAAATCCGGCAACGGGGCTGGCCGATCCGGCAGCAATAGCGGCGACACTGGAACCGTATTTTACAAAAGAAATTTCCTATACCGCAGCGCTACAGTTCTCTAATCTGTTCTTTACTATTACAGGCTTCCACGGTTTCCACGTTTCTATCGGTATCCTGTTGAATATCATTGTACTTTTCATGACGTTAAACAATACGTTCGAACGCAGGGGTACTTATCTTATGATAGAGAAAGTAGGGCTTTACTGGCACTTTGTGGATCTGGTATGGGTATTTGTATTTACCTTCTTCTACCTTATATAGTAAGAGACAAGGATTAAGGAGCAAGGAATAAGGACTTGCTGATGCTTGATAATTAAACTGGGTTTTGAATTTTTACTTTTAAATTTTTACTTTTAAAAATGGCACAACACGATCATATAGCAGCTTCCCATACCGAACACGGACATGGAGAGGGTATGGATAAAAAACGTATCTGGTCCGTATTCTTTGTCCTTTTGGCATTGACGGCCTTAGAATTTTTACTGGCCTTAGGTTTTGTACATCATTGGGGTATTTTGGAGAAAGGCATGTTCCTTAATGTCATTTATATTACACTGACCTTAATAAAGGCCTATTATATTGTTGCATTCTTCATGCACTTGAAATTTGAGAAATCGGGTTTTATCATTACCTGTGCTGTCGGCTTTATCCTGATCGTTTATTTTATTGCCTTATTGCTGATAGAAGGTGACTATTTGTTGTATCATTTCCAAGAGCACCCGCTTTATCCGCATCCGTAATAATGAACGTCAGTTCTCGTAAGAAAAATATTTCTACTGTAATAATCCTGGTCATCATTTTACTGGTACCAGGATTTTTATATGTAGCGCTTAATCGTATGGGGACAAATGCTTATGTCGTCCTCCCTGTGTATGGTGAGAAGGTACTTTCGGGTAAGATGAATAAACGGATGGGCCGGGAAATACCGGATACTATTTTTCACAAGGTCTCCGCTATGCCGTTCATCGACAATCGAGGAGATTCGGTTTTGTTCATGGGTACTGATTCGATTATTAGCGTTGTTCACCTCTTTTATGCGCAAGACGACGGATTGTCTGTTGCGCTCGCACAAAATCTACAAAAGGTCGTCGAGCGGTTTAAAAATAATCATACCGTCAAATTCTATTCGATATCGGTCGATCCGAAGGATTCCTCCCGGGAATTGGGTAGCTTCGCAAAGCAATTTGATGCAGCGAATACGGGAAATTGGACGTTCGTTGGGAATTCTACTGTAGATCTATTACCCTTTTGTCGTGAACAGTTATTAATAGATGCGATGCCCGATCCTGTAGATTCGACGCGTTTTATTATCAGTCCGAACTATGTTCTTATTGATTCTAAGCATCGTATTCGTGGGTTTTATGATATTAATCTGAAAACAGAAGTGGATCGGTTGCAGGATGAAATCAAAGTACAGTTGGTCGAAGAGATTAGGAATAATCCGTTAACGATAGAGAAGAAATAGATGATGACAGCAGAGGAAAAGAAATACAAAAGTCTGGTATGGACCTTATCCATTGTCGTCCCATTGGCAGTGGCTGCACTTTTTGGCGTCAACTTGCGCCGGATGGGTTATGATGTCGCGCCTTTGTCCTTTTTGCCCCCCATCTATGCGACGATAAACGGTCTAACGGCGGTATGTCTGGTGATAGCGGTAACCGCGGTAAAACGGGGGAACCGGAAGCTACACGAGCGCTTAATAAAGCTGTGCATGGTTTTTTCTTCCTTGTTTTTGCTGATGTACGTAGCTTACCACATGACTTCCGATTCGACAACATTTGGTGGAGAAGGAATTATCCGATACTTTTATTTCTTTATCTTAATTACACATATTCTACTCTCTATTATTATCATTCCATTTGTTCTTTTTACCTTTATTCGGGGGATCGCCGGAGCATACGAACGCCATAAAAAACTGGCGCGCATCACGTATCCGATGTGGCTCTACGTCGCTGTTACGGGAGTGGTTGTGTATCTGATGATTTCGCCATACTACACGCATTAGGGCATATTGCGATATGTGGGGTTCTTGATTTTTTAATTTTGACTTTTTAATTTGAAGCATGAATAAAATCTGGATATATCAAGCGGATCGATTTTTGTCCGATAAGGAAGTCGAAGAGATAGCTGCCGAGTTATCTACCTTCGTGGCAGATTGGGCGGCACATGGCAGCGCCTTGGCGGGAAAAGGATACATCAACTATAATCTCTTTTTGATTCTTGAGGTGGATGAAACGCAGGCCGATGTAACAGGCTGTTCGATTGATTCCTCGGTTCGTTTTATCAAAGCATTGGAACAGAAGTTTAGTGTCAATTTCTTTGACCGCATGAAGGTCGCCTTCAAAGATGCTACAGGTACCGTCCGGTTGGTTGACCGAGTGGACTTTGAGCATTTGATCAGACAGGGTGATGTCACAGAAAACACTATTGTCTTCAATAACCTGATCCAACAAGGTGAAGATCTACAGACCAAATGGGAAGTGCCGTTTAAAGAGAGCTGGCATAGTAAGGTGTTTTGAATAACACATCAATATAGAAACTATGGCGTCGACGGCAATACGACGCCATAGTTTTTGCTGTCACAAACTCGTTCGCGGTGCTGCCGACAAAATAGCCGGACTTGCTTTATCCGCATACTGCTTGAAATTTTCCACGAACAGGTTAGCCAACATAAGCGCCTGTCTATCGTAAGCCTCTTTATCTTCCCAAGTGTTTCGTGGATTGAGTACCTCATCGGGAACCCATGGACAGGATTGCGGTTTCCATACACCGAAGACCGTATGGGCTTCGTAATCCACGTCATCCAGATCTCCCCGCATAGCGGCATGGATCATGGCCCGGGTATAGCGAAGACTCATACGCCGACCTACGCCATAACGTCCTCCGGTCCAGCCGGTATTCACAAGCCAGACATTTACGTCGGGGTTCTCTTCCAACTTTTTACCCAACAGCTCCGCGTAAGCAGTCGGATGAAGCGGTAAGAATACGCGCCCGAAGCATGCAGAGAATGTAGTCTGTGGTTCGGTGATACCGACTTCTGTGCCTGCTACTTTTGCCGTATAACCGGAAAGGAAGTGATACATCGCCTGTTCTTTCGTCAGCTTTGAAATAGGTGGGAGAATACCAAAAGCGTCACAGGTCAAGAAGAAAATATTTTTGGGATTACCTCCCACGGATATGGATTTAGCATGGGGTATATAATGTATAGGATAAGCCGCCCGTGTATTCTCTGTAATGCTCGAATCCGAAAAATCTACTCGGTCAGTACCCGGGAAAAAGGAAACATTTTCCAGTAAAGTCCCGGGTTGTATCGCTGCGTAGATTTCAGGTTCTTTTTCGGCACTTAGATCAATACATTTAGCATAGCATCCTCCTTCAAAATTAAACACTGCTCCTTTGGCCCAGCCATGCTCGTCGTCACCGATGAGATAACGGTTTGCATCGGCCGATAAAGTCGTCTTACCTGTTCCGCTCAGACCAAAAAATAGGGCAACGTCTTTGTCTTCGCCCTCATTTGCAGAACAATGCATAGGCAGTATCTGGTGTTCATACGGTAATAAGAAATTCAATACGCTGAAAATACCTTTTTTCATTTCCCCTGTGTAGGCACTTCCACCGATGAGAATGACTTTCTTACTGAAATTGACGATAGTGAAATTACGTTGCCGGGTGCCATCGATTTCGGGATCGGCTTCGAATTCCGGTGCCTGAAGAATTAGCCATCCTTTTTCGAATGATTCATGCTCTTCGGCGGTAGGTCGGATGAAGAGGTTGTTACAAAAAAGACTTGCCCAAGGCGTGGTATTCACGACGGTGACGTTTATCCGGTATTCGGAATGAGCTCCGGCATAACAGTTCCGTGCCCACAGCTCCCTTTCTGAAAGAAAAGCAACCATTTTGTCATACAGCCTATCATACACATCTTCACTTGTGGGGATGTTGATGTCGCCCCAGTCGATCGTATCGGAAGTCCATGAGTCTTTGACAATAAACTTGTCTTTTGGAGATCGCCCGGTAAATTTTCCCGTGCTTACACACAGTGCGCCCTGATCGTTTAAGCTACCTTGGCCTAGTTGCAGGGTTTGCCTGGTCAATGTTGCGTTATCCAGGTTCCAGTGGATAGTCGCGGTTTTGATGCCTAGTTCCGTGAGGTTTAATTTGGAACTTGTTGCCTCAATTTCATGTTGTGTCATGATTATCATAATTTAATGAGGCTAAGGTAGGAACAATATCAAAGGGGTAGGGGACGAGTTTAATTTTTACGAAACTGTCATTTATAGCGAATGAAATATAGCAAAGTCGAAATTATTTTGAATTATGTTGTTTTTGGCAATAGAGGATATTGTAATTTTTTGAAGAAATAAAAAACAAAAAAACGCCACTTTTGGGTGGCATTTGTGTTCAAAAAGTCATAAACGAAAACGATTGCGTATAATTTTTAATCCATATAATGAATGGATATGTTTGACTTTTGTACGGATAGCTGGATTTTTCGTCCCATGATCAGCGCCCGATTGTCTGTAATGTGACCCACCGGGCAACCGAAAGCCACGGGGAAATCTGCTGTATCGACCTTGTCCAGAATAATCTCTTCAACAGTTTGCCCAAATGGTGGTGTGTTGTCCCGGAGGTTGGTAAAACTACCCACAATCAGTCCGGCCAGCTTACTCAATTTGTTGGCCCGCTTTAATGTCCAGAGCATCCGATCTACATTATAATAGGCTTCACCTATGTCTTCGATAAAGAGTATCTTTCCCTTATAGTCTACGTCCGATGAAGAATTAAGAATACTATGCAATATAGCTAGATTACCTCCAGTCAGGATACCCTCTGTTTTTCCGGATCGGTGCGGAAGATCCGGTGCCTGATATTGCAGATCCGTTTCTCTACCAAAAAGTGCATTTTGTAAGGATTGCCGTGAATCGGTAGTCGCCCCCAACAGCGAGTTGACCATCGGACCATGGATCGTGGGAATGCCGGTTTGACGTTGGATGTGGCTATGCAATACCGTGATATCGCTGAAGCCGACCAGCCACTTTGGGTTTTTCTTAAAGTTGGTAAAATGAAGACGGTCTACAATCCGCACGAATCCATATCCGCCACGTCCCATAATAACAGCTTTGATTTCCGGATTGTCCAAGGCGGCCTGAAAATCATTGGCCCGCAAAGTATCATCGCCGGCAAACTGATGGTGCTGCGCATAAAAGGAATCACCGACGACAAGATCGAGATCCCAACTTCTCAATAGATCAAAAGCTTTTTCCAGATCGGCCTTGATATAACCTGCGGGACATACCAATGCAATTTTATCGCCGGCCCGGAGAAATGGAGGGATCTTCATCGTTCTTCCTTGTCTTTTTTTTCTTAGCTTTATTTATTCAGCGCAAATTGAATTATCTTTGCAAACAATTTTACGATTAATTTTTCAGTACACCCCATTAAAAATACAATATCTTGAATAATTTCTCCAAAAAACGTTATACCATTACTTCTGCTCTTCCTTATGCGAATGGGCCCTTGCATATAGGCCACCTTGCGGGGGCATATATTCCGGGCGATATTTATGTGCGCTTTCTGCGCTTGAATGATAAAGATGTCGTGTATGTTTGTGGTTCGGACGAGCATGGTGCTGCTATCACCATTAAAGCGAAGAAAGAAGGTGTGACGCCACGTGAAATTATCGATACCTACAATAAGCAGATCAAAGAATCTTTTGAAGAATTCGGTATATCGTTTGATATCTATCACCGGACTTCTGAGCAGATTCATCATCATCTGTCTCAGGAATTTTTTCTGAACCTGTATGAAAAGGGAGAGTTTATTGAAAAGTTTTCTGAACAATATTACGATGAAGAATTTCATCAGTTTTTAGCGGATCGTTATATTGTCGGGACATGCCCGCATTGTCAAAATGAAGGGGCGTATGGGGATCAATGTGAAAAATGTGGTACTTCATTGAACCCTACGGATTTAATTAGCCCGAAATCGACATTAAGCGGAAAGACACCGGTGTTGAAAGAAACCAAACACTGGTACTTACCTTTGGATAAATATCAGCCTTGGTTGGAGAAATGGCTCATCGAAGGGAAAAAGGACGTTTTGAAATCGAATGTGTTTGGGCAGTGCCAATCCTGGCTGAAGTCGGGCCTGCAGCCACGTTCCATGACGCGGGATTTGGACTGGGGGGTTGATGTTCCTTTGGAAGAGGCCAAAGGAAAAAAACTCTATGTATGGTTGGATGCGCCAATAGGCTATATTTCAGCGACGAAGCAATGGGCTTTGGATCACGGCAAAAACTGGGAAGACTATTGGAAGAAACAAGCAGATCCCGAAGAGGATTCGACCTTGGTACATTTCATCGGCAAAGATAATATCGTATTCCATTGTATTATTTTTCCGGCTATCTTGCATGCACACGGTGAATATATCCTACCGGATAATGTCCCTGCCAACGAATTTTTGAATTTGGAAGGTGATAAACTGTCGACATCACGTAACCATGCGGTTTGGCTGCATGAATATCTGGAAGAGTTTCCCGGCAAACAGGACGAATTACGTTATGTACTCACATCGATCTTGCCCGAAACTTCGGATAGTGAATTTACTTGGAAAGACTTTCAGGCACGTGTCAATAATGAACTTGTGGCTATACTCGGAAATTTTGTGAATCGAGTGATGGTGCTCTCACATAAGTATTTTAACGGTAAAGTGCTATCAGGCACGGCCTTGTCGGATACCGATAACCGGGTATTCGCGGATCTGGCTAAATATCCGGTACTTATAGAGCAATCTCTTGCTAACTACAGGTTCCGTGAGGCTTTGAATCATTTTATGAATGCGGCGCGCTTAGGTAATAAATACCTTGCTGACGAGGAGCCATGGAAAGTGATTAAGCAAGATGAGGAACGTGTAAAGACGGTGTTGAATGTGGCTACTCAAATTGTTGGGAACTTGGCTATCCTGGCGCAGCCGTTTTTGCCAAAGACGGCCACGACGTTATTTGAGATGTTGGATTTGCCTCAACAAAATTGGGCGAATGCAGGACGTCATGATCTGTTGGCCGAAGGCCATCAATTGGGTGAGGTTCAGCTGTTGTTTGAAAAAATTACCGATGAGCAAGTCGATTTTCAATTGCAAAAGTTAACCGCTGCAAAAGCCGATAACGCTGTGGTAGAGGTTGAAGCGACACCTGCGAAGGCAAATATTACGTTTGACGACTTTATGAAATTGGATATCCGTATCGGAACCATTCTGGAAGCAGAGAAAGTGGCGAAGACAAAAAAGCTGTTGAAACTGAAAATAGATACCGGTATCGATCAACGAACCGTCGTATCTGGTATCGCCGAATACTTCTCTCCAGAAGAGATCGTAGGCAAACAGGTATCGATCTTAGTCAACCTTGAACCTCGTGAGATTAAAGGTATACAGTCACAAGGTATGATACTGATGGCTGAGGATGCGGATGGACGTCTTGATTTTGTGAATCCGACTTCTGCGATACGACCGGGTAGTGTGGTGAGGTAGTCTGGCTATTTATCAAAAAACATATCGACCAGCTGCTTCGCTTCTTTCACATCGTGGACCCGCAGTATCTGAACGCCTCTTTCGAGTAGGAGGGTGTTGAGTGCTACGGTTCCATTCAACGCTTCCTCGGGGGTAATTCCCAGTTTTTTGTAGATCATGGACTTGCGGGAGATCCCGCCCAGCAGGGGTAGTCCGAAATAATGCAATTCGTCCGTCCGTAGCAGCAATTCGTAATTTTGCTCCACGGTTTTGGCAAATCCAAAGCCAGGATCCAGGATGACATCTTTGACACCCAGCGCACGTAGCTTGGCAATGCGCTCGCCCAGCTCGGTGGCTACGTCGGTGACGACATCGGTATAATCCGTGTGCTGTTGCATGGTTTCGGGGGTACCTCGCATGTGCATCAAAATATAGGGAACCTGCAACTCAGCAACTGTAGCAAACATATTTTCATCAAGATTGCCACCCGAGATATCATTGATGATATGGGCACCTGCATGTATACATGCTTTTGCTACATCAGCCCGGAATGTATCGATTGATAGGATGACGTTGGGAAATTCATTGCTGAGCTGTTCGATTACCGGAACAGAACGGTCGATTTCTTCTTGAGCCGTGATGTTTGTTGCACCTGGTCGGGAAGAGTAAGCACCGATGTCGATGATGTCAGCCCCTTCATCCACTAATTGTTGTGCATGTAAAAAGGCTTGATCGACGGTATTGTGTTGTCCGCCATCATAAAATGAATCCGGTGTAACATTCAAAATCCCCATGATTACAGGCCGTTCAAAGGTGAGTAATTTACCTTTGACCCGGATAGTCTGTGTAGGATAAGTACTAAACATGGCCGGATTATTTACGGATAAACTCAAACTTACCACTGGGATCCAGCTTCATAATAACAGATGGTCTTCCATCTCCTTTGTCTTCCTGACCGTATTGCACACTATAGTCCACGCCTTCTTTAATTTCCGAACTTATCTCATCAAAGTACCGAGCTGAAGGTGTGCCACTGATATTTGCCGAAGTGGAGATGATCGGCTTGCGGAAGCGTTGCAAAAGCTGCTGGCAGAAGGGGTGGTCAACAATGCGGATAGCTATACTTCCATCTGCAGCGATGACATTCTGGGGGAGGTTTTTTGCCTTGGAGTAAATGATTGTTAAAGGCCGGTCGGTTACCTCAATCAGTTCATACGCAATTTCGGGTATTTCCTGCACATAACTGGCCAGTTGATTATCATTGTGTAAGAGCACGATCATACTTTTATGCTGATCGCGCCCTTTTAATGCAAATATTTTTTCTACCGCTTCTGCATTGGTGGCATCGCAGCCAATACCCCAAATGGTATCGGTCGGATATAAAATGAGGCCGCCTTGTTTAAGGGTCTCTAATGCCTGATTTAGATCTGCTTTGTCGATAGTGTTTGTCATATGCTTACACCGCTACGTTATGTTCGCGTAGTGCATCATTTAGTGATGTCTTTTTATCCGTAGATTCTTTGCGCTTACCGATGATAAGTGCACACGGTACCTGATATTCACCTGCGGGAAATTTCTTTGTGTAAGATCCCGGGATGACAACAGAGCGAGCAGGTACATAACCTTTATATTCTACAGGTTCAGGGCCTGAAACATCAATGATTTTTGTGGAGGCTGTCAACACGACGTTGGCACCCAATACGGCTTCCGTCTCGACACGGATACCTTCGACGACAATAGCTCGGGAACCCACAAAGACATTATCTTCAATAATGACAGGAGCTGCTTGTACAGGTTCCAATACACCACCGATACCGACGCCACCCGATAGATGTACGTTTTTACCGATTTGTGCGCAGGAACCAACAGTAGCCCAGGTGTCTACCATCGTGCCTTCGTCAACGTAAGCACCAATATTGACATAGGAAGGCATCATAATAACGCCCTTCGCTAAATAGGCTCCATAACGGGCTGAGGCACCAGGAACCACACGGACACCCTGTGCTTTATAGTTGGTTTTTAATTTCATTTTATCGTGATAGACGAAAGGCTTATTTTCAATCTCTTTCATCTCACGAATGGGGAAATACAGAATAACGGCTTTCTTAATCCAGTCGTTCACATGCCAGCGTTCGCCCATAGGTTCTGCCACTCGAAGTTCACCAGTATCCAATCTCATGATAACTCCCTGGATAGTTTCGAAATACTCTTTATATTCCAAAAGTTGCCTGTCTTCCCAAGCTTCTTCAACGAGTTTCTTAGCTTTTTGTAAATCCATTTTGTTTTATTTCTTCTTATTTGTTATGACCTACAAACTTAGATAAATCTCCGCACAAATCCTTATTTTTGTTTATGGCAAATGAGACGGAAAAACTTCGGATAGACAAATACCTCTGGGCAATCCGTATTTTTAAAACGCGGAGTTTGGCGACGGAAGCGTGTAAAGCGGGCAAGGTAAAATTGAATGGTCAAAATGTAAAGCCTTCATATGTCGTTAAAATAGGGGAGCGTTACACGATCCAAAAAGGGATCGAGCGAAAGGAAATTTTGGTCACCGGGTTATTGGAACGCCGGATGGATGCAAAGACAGCAGTACAATTTTATGAAGATCATACACCTGTGGAAGAAACCTATGGTTTCAAGTCTGTTTTCCATGCGCCCATATTGAAGCGTGACCGAGGAACAGGCCGACCTACGAAACGAGATCGTCGTGAAATCGATGACTTAAAAAATGATTGGTGGGAAGAGGGTAAATAAAAAATGGAAACCCGACGGTTTCCATTTTTTATATCTTTTATCTTTGATCGAGCGGAACATATTGGCGTTCTGTCTCGCCGATATAAAGCTGACGCGGACGCCCGATAGGCTCTTTATTATCACGCATTTCCTTCCATTGTGCAATCCATCCCGGAAGACGGCCTAAGGCAAATAGAACTGTAAACATGTCTGATTTGAAGCCCAGCGCACGGTAGATGATGCCGGAATAAAAGTCTACATTTGGATAGAGTTTTCTATCAATGAAGTATTGATCGCTCAATGCCGCTTCTTCCAGCTGTTTGGCAATATCCAATACCGGGTCGTTGACACCTAATTTCTCTAAGACATCATCACAGGCTTTTTTAATGATCTTAGCACGAGGGTCAAAGTTCTTATAGACACGATGTCCAAATCCCATCAAGCGGAAGGGATCGTTTTTATCCTTTGCCTTCGCTATATATTTTGCGGCATCTCCACCGTCATTTTTTATATCCTCCAACATCTCAATTACCGCCTGGTTGGCGCCGCCGTGAAGCGGTCCCCATAGCGCATTGATGCCTGCAGAGACAGAGGCATATAGATTAGCATTCGACGAACCGACGATACGAACAGTTGATGTCGAGCAATTTTGCTCGTGGTCTGCATGCAAAATCAATAAGATACGCATCGCATCCAATACAGCCTCATCAAATACCTTATCACAATTGACTTCCCCAAAAATCATATTCATGAAATTGTCGATATAGCCCGAATCTTTTTTCGGGTATACCACAGGGTGACCAAGTGATTTTTTTTGTATCCAAGATACAATAGTAGGCATTTTACCAATGAGGTTGATGATAGTTTTATACTCCTCTTCTTCGGTCTGATTGGGATTTAATGATTCGGGATAGAACGCCGATAACGCACCGACAAGACATGAAAGCTGTCCCATAGGGTGGGATTTCGATGGAAATCCAGCGAAGAACATTTTCATGTCTTCATGAACCATCATTTTGGATTTGATATCAGCTCTGAATTCATCTAATACCTCTTTCGAAGGAAGATTTCCGTATATTAATAGATAAGCGACTTCTAAGAAAGTAGACTTCTCGGCCAACTCCTCGATATTATAGCCCCGGTATTTTAGAATACCTTTTTCACCATCTAAAAATGTGATAGCACTTTTCGTTGCTCCCGTGTTTTTGAAACCGGCATCTAATGTAATATAACCACTTTGATCCCTTAATTTTGCGATATCAATGGCCTTTTCATTTTCTGTTCCCGTTAATATAGGCAGTTCGAGTTCCGTATTGTCTAATTTAATAAACGCTTTTTCAGACATAATTTTCTATAGTATACTTTACACAAATATAAAAATGTGTCTCAATATACGAATTACCGCTAAATATATTTACATAACGGAGACATTTTTGCAACTTTTACTACGGATACGTTTTCGTAAGGAAGTGTGATTTTTGTGTGTTTATTCAAACGAGACGTCTGTTTGTTCAAAATGGTCGTTTCTAAAAGGTGCCGAGCAAAAATAAAGGTACCTACACACATATCAGAATACTACCATTATGTTTGAAGATAGATTGAAAATAGTTAAAACACGTTTACACACTTCAGGGGATGGTGTCTGGGTATATTCAGCAGTATTAATGTTCTACTTGGTGTTCAGATTCGTCATCGTCAGCTCGATGCCGATGTGTACAAAGCTGTGCACCATTTTCACGGCATGTGCAATTAAGGCGGGAAGTTCCCGGGCTTCGTCGGTATCAAAAGGTCCAAGTACGTAATCTACTTGTCGGCCTTTAGGATAATTGTCTCCAATTCCAAAACGAAGTCGTGGATAGTTCTGCCCGCCACAAGATGCTTCAATGGATTTCAAACCATTATGTCCGGCAGCAGAACCTTTGGGTTTGACACGTAGGGATCCGAAAGGGATAGCGAGATCATCGACGATGACCAATACGTTTTCTATAGGTACCTTTAATTGTTGCATCCAGTAGTTTACCGCCTTTCCGCTGAGATTCATATACGTAGTCGGTTTAATAACATATATCTGATGTCCACGGTGCTTAAACTCGGTATAATAGGCATGTTTGAGAATAGACCAAGATGTGCCAGCCTGATTTGCAAGCTCATCTGCGACCATAAAGCCAATATTATGGCGTGTGTCTGCATATTCTTTACCTATATTTCCAAGGCCAACAATTAAAAAATTCATGCCGTAAAAGTAAAAAGTAATCTGTCAAAATAAAAGAAAAGGCGCCAAAACAGGCGCCTCTCTCTTATTTTTTAAAGTAACTGATTTATTTCTTCGCAGCAACTTTTGCAGCTTCCTGTTCGGCTTGACGTAAAGCACGAGACATGATAACAGATACGATCGTATCGTCTGCATTGTTTAATATCGTAGCGTTTTCCACCTTCACTTGATTGACGCGGAAAGATTTACCCACTTCAAGTGATTCCATAGGAACTTCGACTTCCTGGGGAAGGTTGGCTGGTAAAGCTTTTACGCGAAGTTTACGAAGTTTCTGAACTAATTTACCACCCATTTTGACACCTGGAGAGGTACCTGTTAATTTAACAGGGATGTTAATGGCAACTTCCTTGTCGTCAAACAGCTCTAGAAAATCTACGTGTCTGACTTGGTCGGTTAAAGGATGGAATTGAGCTTCTTGAACGACTGCTCTTGCTTTTTTGCCATCGATGTCTAAGTCTACGAATACGACATCGCCGGTGTAAAGGACAGGTTTCAAATCAGCTGCGGATACAGCAAGGTGCGTCTGCTCTTTACCTCCATAAAGGACAGCAGGAACTTTTCCTTCATAACGCAATTCTTTTGCATCTCTTTTCCCTACGTTCTGTCTTACAGAACCGCTAATAGCAATTGATTTCATGATTGTATTATATATAAATTTTGAGATGCAAAGGTAAAGAAAAATATTTATTATCCAATAGTTTGGTTATAGGGTTACACAGTTACATGGTTATATAGTTGCATGGTTATACAGTTACGGCAATAGCAGGAATAGTAATCCATTGTGCCGAGGCGGCAAGCGACTGCTTAGTCATCGTAACAAATCAAATACATTTAGTCAAAATATACTATAATCGCCTGTTCTTTATTAAAAAAATAAGTAAACTTTCTCTTTTTATTAAATTATTCTTGTTTTTAGTCGGAGATGTTTTTAATTTTAGCTCAAACTTGAATTATGCGGAAGCTGGAAGAGTTACTGGAACAGATAGAAAAATCAGAATTGCCGAAAAGCAAGAAAGCTGTCCTGAATAAGGTTAAGCTTTTGCGCACCATTTTCAAAAAGGGGTTAGCAGCTGTCGGTGATCTGTCGCAGGAGATGGGACTTAGTTTTCCAACGGTTAACGCGCTAATTCTTGATCTGTTGGAAAAAGGTTTGGTTGTTGCACGGGAAAAAGGGGAGTCCATCGGAGGAAGAAGACCTGTATTATATCAGCTTAATGACGGTATCTTTCAGGTACTCTGTATCGAAATCGAACGGTTTTCCGTACGCTTGGTCGTTTTGGATAACAATAATAATGTCATATACCGGGCTAAATCGTATCCATTTGAAATTGTTGCGGATTCCTCACGGATTACGGATTTGACGTCAGTTATCAATACCTATCTCCAGGAGATAAAAGTAGATATAGCCGAAATTTCGGCCATAGGAGTCAATATGCCGGGATTGGTCAACTCAAATACGTCCACCAATGAAACTTTTTATACAGGCACTGGGTCTGATTTCAATATCAGTACATACCTGAGTGACAGGTATAACAAATATGTGGTCGTTATCAACGATGTTAAAGTTGCAGCCCTGAGTGAGCTTATTTATGGTGCAGCCCAACATAAAAAAAATGTATTGGTTATCCTGATGGATTGGGGGATTGGCTTGGGAATTATCAGCAATGGGACCGTATATATGGGAAATGATGGTTTTTCAGGAGAGATGGGGCATATGGTTTTCGTTGAAGATGGAGAGCTATGTTACTGCGGCAAACGTGGGTGCCTGGAAACCATAGCTTCTGGTATTTATTTAGTCAATCAAGCCAAAGCCGATATTCAGGCGGGTGTACCGACATTATTAAAGGGTTTAGTAGACATAGAAGACTTGCAGCCCCAACATATTATAGAAGTTGCTAATAAAGGCGATCAATATGCCATTGATTTAATTTCCGCTTTAGGAAAAAATCTGGGGAAGGCGATCTCGATGCTGATGCAGATTCTAAACCCCGAATCGGTGGTATTGAGTGGCAAATTTGCAAAAGCCGGAACGTTGATCACCATACCTATTCAGCAGAGCCTAAATACGTACACCATGAATGCTATACGTAAAAATAGCGTAGTTGAGCTTTCACCATTAGACGGCAATGGGTATGCGAAGGGCTTAGCACGTTATACTTTTGAAAAATATTTTGAACAGAATTTAGATTTATTGAACTAAAATTTTTTATACATGTTTAAACCTAATTCATCTTCCAGACGCGACTTTTTAAAGAAGTCTATGCTTGCAGCAGCGTCGTTTGCGATTGTTCCAAGGCACGTCCTTGGAAAAGGTTATCTGGCACCGAGTGATCATTTGACCAAAGGGGTAATCGGTGTCGGTTCTATGGGACGTGGACACTTTAAATATGCGGGAACAAAGACCGTGGCGATATGTGATGTCGATACCCGGCATCTAGCTATTGCGCAAAAAGCTTTAGGCGGAGGTGTCAAGGAACACCACGACTTCCGCGAACTTATCCAAAATCCCGAGGTTGATATCGTACATATCGCTACCCCGCCGCACTGGCATGGGGCTATGGCGATCGAGGCGGCTCGTTCGGGTAAGGATATCTGGTGCGAAAAGCCAATGACACGAACTATAGGCGAAGGGAAAAAAGTGAAAGAAGCGGTGGCACAGCATGGTAATATTTTCCGGCTGAACACCTGGTTCCGGTTTGATGCCAACTTCTACGGTATGGGGGTTCCTGTCAAAAAGATTAAGAAAGTGGTCGATACCGGCATGTTAGGGTGGCCATTGAAAGTAACAATCAGTAAACACACCGGTTTTGACTGGAAATTCTATTGGGTCGGTAAGGAAAACTTACCGGTGCAACAGGTTCCTAAGGAACTGGATTATGAGATGTGGCTGGGGCCGGCACCGCATAAACCGTATAACGCACATCGTGTACATACGACCTTCCGTGGTTATTGGGATTATGACGGTGGTGGATTGGGCGACATGGGGCAGCATTACCTGGATCCGGTACAATATTTTCTGGGCAAGGATAACGAAAGTCCGGTCAAGGTGGAGATCGATGCACCTCAACAGCATTCCGATGCGGTGGGGACCTGGCGTAAGATTACCTATACCTATGCCGATGGATGCCAGATTATTCTGGACGGTGCGGCTACGGAAGTCGGGAAGGCCTATATAGAAGGACCTAAGGGAAAGCTGTACCGCGGCTTTGTCTCCGATATACCGGACTTGGAAAGAAAACTTGCACAGTACCCGGATCCTGCGCCGCAGATGACGGATTTTGTGGAAGCTGTCCGCACACGGCAGAAGTTTGCGTTGAACGAACAGAACGGGTACTATTCCTGTACGTTGGTCAACCTCGGCCTGGCCGCCCTACGGCTAAACCGGACACTGCATTTCGATTCGGCGAAACAGGAATTTGTGAACGACGAAGCAGCCAATAGATTAATTTATCAACCCATGAGAGGTCCCTGGACTATCTAATCTATCTATCCCATGAAAAAGATTTTTAATACATTATCCATCTTATTTTTACTGCAGACAGTGGGATACGCTCAGCTGCCTGCGAATAGGACTACTTCTACTAAAATAGCAGACGTATTGGCGCAACAGCCTGCGGCGGAGACCTCCAAATTTTTGGAGGCTATGAAACAGCTTGAAGATTTTACGGCGGATGACATTGCGGCGCTGCTATCGGGTCTAAAGCCACAGGGTGGCAACAATGCACCGATCGAATACGCAAGCAATTCGTACGCCCTGTATGTAATGCAATCGGGAAAAGAGCAGCTGCGGGCAACTTATGTGAAAGGTCTGCTGCAGGCACTTGACGGATTGAAAGACCCAAACAATAAGGGCTATGTGCTGGAACTGTTGAAGTTCTGTGCAAAGGATGAAGCCGTGCCAGCGGTGTCGGCGTACCTTTCGGATGAATATCTGGCTGAAAAGGCTGCACGTGTTTTAAGTGGTATACATTCGGACAGTGCTGCAAAAGCACTGAATCAAGGTTTGCAGCAAGCGGCAAGTGAGCAAGTTGCTACAGTTATCGTGGGCGCCATCGGTGAGGTGGGTGCTTCAGGAGCGGAGGACAGAATACTGGAGTTGCTACAACGCTATAATTCCGACAATTTTGGACGGGTTGCTTTGACGACCTTAAGCAAGGTAGGTACGCTGAAGTCCTACGATTATTTTGTAAATAAGGCGAAGTCCGTAAACTATAAGTTGGATAACTCGAGCACTGCGGCATTGGCCTTGAATTATGCAGAGCACTTGGCCACCACAGGGCATGAAAAGGAGGCCATCAAATTAGCGACTGGCTTTTACGACGAGGCTTCGGACCCCCAGACCGTGGGAGCCAAAGTAGGTGCACTGAAACTTTTAGCTAAATTGGATCCGAGTAAGAAACAAAAAAAGGAATTGTTAAAACTTGCTGTAGGGTCGGATGCCGTCTTGCGCAATGTTGCATTGGATCTGCTCAAAGATCAGGCTTCGGTATCGGATGCTAAGAAGTTAGCGGCTTCTCTAAAAAAGGCAAGTCCAGAGGTACAGGAGGATATCCTACAGTTCTTGGCAGATCATAATGCTGTTGCCACTGTTTCGGTCGTGGAAAAGAACTATTCCTCTCTACAAAACGCTACAGCACGCATTGCTGCGGTGAAAGCGTTGTCGGCGTTATCCAACGGCAACAATACAGCTTTCCTATTGGCACAGCTGCCCACGGCTAACGGTGAAGAACAGGAGGCTATCAAAGGGATTTTGTTGAGTTCCAAAGGTACAGATGTGGTCAATCAGATCAATCAGGCTTTAGCAACGGCGGATACAAATACGCAGTTGGCGCTGCTCGATGTTTTGAGCCAACGATCGAACGAACAATCATCTAAAGTAGTATTTGAATTACTGGAAAAGACTGCAGATGCCAAGGTAAAATCAGCAGCTTACAAAGCATTGCCAACTATGGTAAATGATAATGATTTTGAAAAAGCTATTGACGTCCTCGGGAAAGCAGAAGGTAACCAGATAAAATATGCACAACAGGCTGCTGTCGGAGCATTGTTGTATGCCAAAGATCGGGATGCAAAGGTGAAACGCCTTGCGGCAAATATTTCTAAATCCGCTGCGCCTTCAGCAGCAAAATATTTTCCCATTTTTGCGGGTGAAGGAGGAAGCGTTTCGTTAAAAACTGTCGAAAACTATCTGGGTAGCAGTAATGTTTCACGTTATGACGCTATTCAGGCATTAGCTTCATGGTCGAACACATCATCATTGGAAGCGCTCACCGACTTGTTGCGGACGGAGACAGATGCGAAAAATTTCAACACGATTTTTGGTGGTTTTATTAAACAGGTTGATGCAAGTACCTTAGCGGATGAGCAGAAAGCATTGTTACTACGTGAAGCTTTTGACCTGGCCAAAACAGATGCACAGCGAAAATCTGCATTGCGGAGTTTAAAGACGACAGGAACATATCAGGCTTTGGCTTTTGCGAGTACATTGCTGGATGATGAAAAGCTGAAGAGTGTGGCAACGGATGTGGTGATGAACATCGCCATGGATAATGTGTCTTTTGTCGGGCCGGATGTCCGTGCTTGGTTATTGAAAGCGCAAAGCAATCTTGGCGGAAGCGAAAGTTCTTATCTCAGTGAAGCTATTACACGTCATTTGGCAGAAATGCCGAGTGGTGACGGATATGTGTCGATTTTTAACGGTAAAGACCTAACAGGGTGGAAAGGATTGGTTGAAAACCCAGTCAAACGCGCAAAAATGTCACCAAAAGAATTAGCTGAGAAGCAGGCGGTTGCAGACAAGGAAATGCGGGATAGCTGGTCGGTAGTGGATGGCGAACTGGTATTTGGCGGGCAGGGAAAAAACATTGCCACAGTGAAGCAATATGGTGATTTCGAAATGTTGGTGGACTGGAGACTGGACAAGAATGGTAAGGAACCCGATGCGGGGGTGTATCTGAGAGGAACGCCACAGGTGCAGATCTGGGATATTTCCCGGACGAATGTCGGAGCACAGGTGGGCTCAGGCGGTCTATACAATAATAAGGTGCATGAGTCTAAGCCATTAAAAGTCGCAGACAACCCGTTAGGCGATTGGAATACGTTTAAGATCCGGATGATCGATGATAAAGTATGGGTTTGGTTAAATGGAGAATTGGTAGTCGATAATGTGACGATGGAAAACTTCTGGGACCGAAAACAGCCTATTTTCCCGTTTGAACAGATCGAACTTCAGGCACATGGTTCAAAAGTATGGTACCGGAATGTTTTTGTCAAAGAATTACCCAGAAAACAGGTTTTTTCGTTGAGCGAACAGGAAAAAAAAGAAGGGTTTGAGATGTTGTTTGACGGAACCAACCTGAATAAGTGGACTTCTTCACCTGCTTATGCAATTGATGAGGAAGGTGCCATTCGTGCTAACCCGAATGCGAAATTTGGCAAAAACATGTATACTAAAGAAGAGTATGGTGATTTTGTCTACCGCTTTGAATTTAAATTGACCCCCGGTGCCAATAATGGCATCGGTATACGGGCTCCGTTAGAGGGGGATGCGGCCTATTTGGGCTATGAAATACAGGTATTGGACAACGATGCAGAGGTGTATAAGAAACTGAAACCGTATCAATACCACGGCTCGGTATACGGGATCATTCCTGCGAAAAGGGGGGCGTTGAAGCCTGTAGGCGAGTGGAATGAGGAGGAAATCCGTATCCAAGGCAGTAAGATCAAGGTTACTTTGAATGGTCAGGTGATTGTGGATGGTGATATTCAAGAGGCTACGAAAAATGGCCCAGCAGATAAAAAGAAGCACCCGGGTCTGGACAGGACCTCAGGGCATATCGGTTTCTTAGGTCATGGATCGGAGGTCTTTTACCGAAATATCCGGATTAAAAAACTGTAACTTCGTCATTCTTTTTGATTTTAAAGGGTTGCCATGCAGGCAACCCTTTGTTGTTTTCCCCTATTTTTACCAACTTTATTACGTAACTTTGTAGGCTTTAATAAAAAGTGTTACTCACAGTAACGCTTAAAAAGCTAACACAGAAATAACATGGCAAATATAGTAGCGATCGTAGGTCGTCCCAACGTAGGTAAATCAACTTTATTTAATAGATTGACAGAAAGTCGCAAGGCCATTGTGGATGACTTTAGTGGTGTAACCCGTGATCGTCATTATGAAACGGCAGAATGGATCGGTAAGAAGTTTACTGTTATCGATACAGGAGGATTTGTCCACGGTTCCGATGATGTTTTTGAAGAGGCTATTCGTGATCAGGTACACATCGCGATTGAGGAGGCATCTGTCATTCTTTTTATGGTCGATGTAACGACAGGTACTACCGATCTGGACGACGACATCGCAAATATTCTGCGTCGGAGTTCGAAACCGGTATACGTTGTGGCCAATAAAGTCGATCATGCTAAACTACATTATGATTCTGTCGAATTTTATGCATTTGGTCTCGGTGAGGTGTTTAATATTTCATCGGCTACCGGTTCAGGTACGGGAGAACTGTTAGATGCGGTTGTTTCTCATTTTCCGGAACCCGAGGAAGAAGAAGAAAGCACACTGCCAAAGATGACAATTGTAGGCCGTCCCAATGTCGGCAAATCGTCGCTGACGAATGCACTTTTAGGCGTAGACCGGAATATTGTAACGTCCATCGCTGGTACGACCCGGGATTCGATCCGTATACATTATAATCAGTTTGGGCATGAATTTCTATTGGTAGATACTGCTGGATTGCGTCGGAAATCCAAAGTGAATGAAGATATTGAATTCTATTCCGTCATGCGGACCATCAAAGCCTTAGAAGATTCGGATGTCGTTATACTCATGTTGGATGCGAACGACGGTATCGAGGCACAGGATATTAATATTTTCCATCTGGCGGAAAAGAATAAGAAAGGTGTTGTCATTGTTGTCAATAAGTGGGACACAATCGAAAAAGATCACAAAACGTCGAAGGAGTTTGAAGCCCGTATCAAAGAGAAAATAGCGCCTTTTACCGATGTGCCCATTATCTTTACGTCGGTAACCGAAAAGCAGCGGATTTTTAAAGTCGTAGAAGCAGCCATGGCAGTGTACGAGAATAAAACCAAACGTATTTCTACCTCCAGGCTTAACGAGACGATGCTGGAAGTAATCGAGAATTACCCCCCACCAGCCATTAAAGGAAAGTATATTAAGGTTAAATATATTACGCAGATTCCGGGAAGATCACCCATGTTTGCTTTCTTCTGTAACTTACCGCAGTATATTAAAGATCCTTACAAACGCTTTGTAGAGAACAAGCTACGGGATAATTTTGACTTTAAAGGAGTGCCTATACAACTGTTCTTTAGACAGAAGTAGGTGATAGATGTTAGACTTTAGATGATTTCATAATTCGTAATTATTTTTATGCAACATAACCTGACCGTTTATAATACATTAACACGTACAAAGGAAAAGTTTGAACCGATACACCCGAATCTCGTGGGTATGTATGTGTGTGGTCCGACCGTATATAGCGATGTACATCTGGGCAATTGCCGAACTTTTGTGTCTTTTGATTTGATATATCGTTATTTATTGCATTTAGGTTATAAAGTTCGTTATGTACGTAATATTACCGATGCTGGACATCTTGAAGGCGATAATGATGAAGGCGAGGATAAGTTCGCTAAAAAGGCGAAGATTGAGCAGTTGGAGCCTATGGAGATCGTACAGAAATATACATTGGGCTTTCATGATGTATTGCGTCTGTTCAATACGTTGCCACCCAGCATAGAGCCTACCGCAACGGGACACATTTCGGAGCAGATTGAGATGGTTAAGCAGATTATGGAAAATGGTTATGCGTATGAAGTAAACGGCACCGTATATTTTGATGTCGACAAATATATTCAGGAACACAACTATACGATTTTGACCAACAGGAAGTTGGAAGATTTGTTGAATAACACGCGTGAACTGGGCGGTCAGGATGAAAAGCGCGGCCGCTTGGATTTTGCGCTGTGGATCAAAGCAAAGCCCGAACATATCATGCGCTGGCCGGCACCCTGGAGCGTGGGTTTTCCGGGATGGCACATCGAGTGCTCAGCCATGAGCCGTAAATATTTAGGCGATCAGTTTGATATTCATGGTGGAGGTATGGATTTAGCCGCGACGCATCATACCAACGAAATTGCGCAATCGGAAGCATGCAATCATGTGCAGCCTGCAAAATATTGGATGCATACCAACATGCTTACCGTCAATGGTGCGCGGATGTCCAAGTCCGCAGGCAATGGATTTTTACCGGGAGAACTATTTACCGGAAATCATCTACTACTGAAACGGGGATACTCTCCTATGGCCGTACGTTTCTTTATGTTGCAGGCACATTATAGAAGTACGTTGGATTTCTCCAATGAGGCATTGGATGCTGCAGATAAGGGTTATAAAAGATTGATGGCGGCAATAGGTTTGTTGGACAAAATTATACCCGCGAGTCAGAATAAGATAGATGTTGATATAAAGACACTACGTGGACGTTGTTATGCGGCTATGGACGATGATTTTAACAGCCCCGTACTCATAGCTGAACTGTTTGAGCTGGTACGTCTGATTAACTCCGTTTATGATGGAAATCAACAAATCGATGCGACGACCCTGAAAATGGTTAAAGAACTCATTCAACACTTCGTTTTTGATGTGATGGGGCTCAAAGAAGAACAAGGTGGTACAGATAGCGAACAAACAGAGACATTGATGGATATTATCATTGATATTCGTAACGAAGCTAAGAAAAATAAAGATTTTACCACTTCGGATCGTATCCGTCATGAGTTGTCTGCAATAGGTATTCAGCTGAAAGATAGCAAAGACGGAACACTTTGGAATAAGATTTGATAAGTGGAATTGCAAAGTAAATAAAATGAATTTAAAAAAGCTAGTTTATATTTTATCTGCCCTTCTCTATATTACTTCCATTTACCCGCTTTATGCCCAATTGCCAGAAAAGGTTGGCGGACTGATCGCAGCCGATCGCAACGCCGCCCGCATGTCTCAACAGGAAAGCCCGCACGCCGCGTTGATGTCGATTATCGATAAGGAATCGATCTTTTATGTTCCTTCTGCCGTGAATGCATTCAATTATCTGACGAATAGACCCAATATCGCTGACGTGATGTCCTGGGAGCCTAACTTTGCGTTGGTCGCAAAAAGTCTGGATTGGGGTGTCACCTCCGGCAAGATGGAATTTCAAAAAATGGGAGCGGTCAAACGCCATGGTCAGTATCTTACCGTTTGGAAACGCGGTAAAAAGGGGGGATGGAAAGTAGCCATACGGGCAGAAGTGGAAAATTTTGGAAAAGGACAAGCTGCTGATCTGGTTTACCTGGAGCCGGATGATTCGTGGTACCTCAAACACCGCTCACGTGTACGTTTAAAGCAGCGTGAAGATATTATATTTTCGACGGATGAACTTTTCTCTACTATCCTCAAAGCAGACAATCAGGCGGGTTATCGGGAATTCCTGACAGATAACGCTCGTTTTTATTACCCTTGGCAGGAAGAGATTATCGGCAAGACAAATGTTATGGCCTTTTTGAAAAAGCAGCGGATAGATATTGTTACCGAGCCGGTATCGGTAGGCCGGGCTTATAGTGGCGAATATGCCTATTCACAAGGTACAGCTACCGTCCATACCAAGGAGAAAGCTATAAAATTTAATTATATCCGGATATGGCAGCTCAATGAAGACTTTCAGTGGAAAGTAATCTTAGAGATGTTGTTTGAAAGATAAAAAAACCTTATTTTGAGACTACCGCATTATTATCGGTGGTCCATATCTTAAGTTCGCTACAGGACATAAAATCAGGGTTAATGGCAATATATGTACTCTCCCGACGGCTCTCAAACCACTCGCTCAGCGTCCTATTGACTTTGTCTTGTCTTGCAGCTTCTTTGATCTTAGCAAAATCCTGATCCAGATTTGCCTTATGCGGGGCAATACGTGATTTTAGATAATAAATACGATAGGTTGTTTCTCCGCTGGCTTTGTCCGTATAGAGGATGGGTTTGGAGACTTCTCCCGGTTTGAGCGGGTCAATTGCATTGAATACAGCGACATCATCCAGTTGGTTGACCGGAATCAGCGTAGAGCGGTCTTCCATGTTTGTCACTACACCCCCGTTATATTTTGTATTATTATCGTCCGAGTAGAGAGATGCGGCCGTACTGAAACCGATTTTTTTATTGGATATCTGCGTAGCTATACTGTCTATCTTTAATTTAGCCCGCTCTAAGGCAGCCGCGGTTGGTTTTATCCGGATCAGAAGGTGTCTTACTTTTACCTCTTCTCCTCTTCTGTCGAGCACCTGCAAGAAATGATAACCAAACTGGGTCTCAAATACAGGTGATATTTCGCCTTCCTTCAGCTTGAACGCCTGTGCGGAGAATTCTTTTACCCAGCTGTCCCGCGTCGAATAATCCAGCTCTCCACCGAATGGAGCAGATCCATCCTCGGAATAGAAACGGGCGATAGTGCCAAAATCAGAGCCGTTTATAATTTGTGTCCGATAACCTTCCGCTTTCTCCCTAAATTGCTCCTTTTCTTCTTTTGTTAACTCTGGTTTTAGCACCAACTGGGAATACTCAATCTCCGTATCGAAATAAGGAAGGGAATCTTTATCCAAGCTTTCGAAATAATTCTTCACTTCTTGTGGGGTCACATCAATACCGGAAACCAATTGTGCTTGCATTTTGTTGCCTTTGAGCTGTTCTGCAACCATCGGTCGCATTTCTTCTTTGTGTTGGAGAATCGATCGATTTAAGAATTCCTCTAGGCGTTCCCGTCCTCCGGCGCGTTGTGTCATCACGCGGATACGCTGATTCAGGTTATCGTCGACCTCATTTTCCGAAACCTCAATTGAATCGATCGCTGCCTGTTGTGAAAGCAGCTTGGAAGTCAGCAACTGCTGCACGATATAACATTTTACCTGTTCGCTCGGTGCATTCCCACTCGCAAGGTATTGGGTGTACTCCATCTCCAGATCCGACTGCAAGATATAACTTGTACCCACGGTGGCAATTATCCGGTCTACCAGTTGCGCTTCCTGTCCGAAGGTAAAAGTAAAAGAAGCTAATACTAAAAATACAACACTACTATATTTTTTCATGAAATTGTATGCAAAAGATCTGGTGCAAAAATATTAGAATATTTTGTAATTACTTTATTTTTAATGTAAATATCCAAGTGCAACAGGATATGCTTTACGCAAAATCTGTTTTTTACGAAGATAGAATTAATCTCGAAGAGATGGCATTGTTTAACGATTTTTAACGGAAGAATACTAGGATTAACGGGAATTACAGCCACGAATGTACGGGTATCGAAGTGAATAGTTTTTTACTGTGGTTGATTCTTTTCTTTTTTTTAATCATTTTTGTTAAGGGTAGTTGAGTTTTCTACCGTGCACTTCTCTCAATTATAAGTGAATGGACGTGGTATATAGGTTAGCAGATAAAGATATCTTTGAAAGATACTACAAAGGTATGTGCTACTTCGCGTACACGCTCATCGGTGATTATGCGTTGGCTGAAGATTTTGCTCAAGATGCATTCATCGCCTATTTCAAAAAAAAGGATGAAATCTCATCGCATGAACCCATCATAAAATCCTACCTCTATTCATCTGTTAAGAATAATATTCTCAACTGGCACCGACGTAACAAAGTTCAAAAGAAATACTGGGAAACCACAGGTTTCATGGAATACGATGATGTAGATATACATAACGCTATCATCGAAACTGAAGTGATGGAGCAGATTAATCAAATCATCAACGAGCTCCCTGAAGCATGTAGATTGATATTCAAATTAAGCTATTTAGAAGGAAAGGGTAATCAAGAGATTGCGAACGAATTAAACCTCAGTGTAAACACCATTAAAACACAGAAGAGAAGAGGATTGAAATATATACAATCCAAACTAAACCCCGAGCTTTTCTTAGGCTTGATTTCTTTTTTCTTTATAAAATAAAAAAAACTTGTCATCCTTTTTTGCTGTTTCGGTTTCTTAGGTTAAATATGAGCCTGAAAACTGACAATATAGCCAATATAATCGTTAAGCATATCCAAGGGAAATGCACTGCCGAAGAAATCGATGCATTGACACGATGGTCCAAGGCTGATCCCCGTAACGAAGCATTGCTGAATGGATTGCTTGACACAACGGATATCGAGCAAAAGTTGATGGTATGGAATGCGTTTAATGAAGATAAAGCATGGCAGCAGGTCTCCTCGCATTCAAGTCCTATATATCCTATTAGACGTACATCCCGTCGCTTAAGATGGATAGCAGTCGTTGCCAGTGTGCTCTTATTATTAGTAGCAGGGCTGATCATCTATACAAATCGACTCAATTCCGCCGATAAAACTATGCCACGGATTGTGGCTTCCACCCATCCTAAGTATAAAAACGATATACTTCCCGCTGTAGAAGGCGCAACTCTTTTATTAGCAAGCGGTGAGAAAGTAGCTTTGTCCAGTGAGATAACGATAGAAGATAATGGTCATGTGCTCAATCAGGACAATGATAAGATTGCTGATTTGTCAAGATCGGAAGAAGTAGTTTACCATGAGCTCATTGTCCCTCAAACCCATTTTTTTACATTTAAGCTCCCTGATGGAACAAAGGTATGGGTTAACGCAAATTCGAAATTAAGATTTCCGTCACGCTTTTTAGGAGATACACGCCACATCCAATTGGAAGAAGGTGAAGCATATTTTGAAGTCGAGCGAAACGAAAAACAACCCTTTATTGTAGAGACTTCAGAAGCTAAGATCAAAGTTTTGGGCACGCGTTTCAATGTCAAGAATTACCAGCATGGCTTTGTCACTACATTGGCCGAAGGTAGTGTAGAGGTATATAATGATCATAGCCGTCAGAAAATTCGACCTCGGCAGAAAGCTTTTATGAGAGGTGAAGAATTGGTGGTAAGAGAAGCCGATCTGAAAAAAGACTTAGCATGGAAAAATAATATTTTCTATTTCCGGAACGACAATCTAAAGAATGTTATGCAACAGATAGAGAATTGGTATGGTGTACAGGTTGTAGTCAATAAAAGCTTGATTAACAGCACCACATATTCCGGTGAAATAGAACGAGATGTGCCGCTGTCAGAAATCCTGAATATGTTGGAATTTACATCTGGATTGAACTTTTCCCTAGAAGGGACTAAATTATATATTAAACCTAAAAAATGATAAACAATATGACATAGCAAAAAAAAACAGGAGTGTTAGCGCACCCCTGTATAATCCGATTAACCCAGTTTCTAATTTAAATTAATCCAATCATTCAAATGTATGAATAACTTTTTAGTTGTAAAAGAATTTCATGCCCGATATTCTTTATTGTTCCGATGTCTACGAGTCATGAAAATCACCGCGTTAATTTTGTTTGTTGGTATGTCGGTGGCCTTTGCTGAAAGTAAAGCCCAACATATCACGCTGAGTTTGACGGATGCTCGATTGGAAGAGGTCTTTTCTTCTATAGCATCACAGAGTCCTTATAGATTTTTTTATAGCGACAACATCCTGAACGGAGCGCCTAAGGTATCGATCGATGTCAGAGGTGCTTCTATCAAAGAGGTGATGGATAAAGTGCTGCGCGGCCAAAAATTGACCTATAAAGTGTCGTCTGAAACAGTTATGGTCACCGTGCGCGAAAATGTTCCAACCGTTGAGGCAAAGACTATTCAAAACCAAATAACAGGTGTAGTACAGGATGATGCAGGCAACCCGGTTGCTGGGGCATCAATAATCGTAAAAGGTACGTCTGCCGGTACTACGACCGACAGTAACGGTAGATTTCGTATTGCTGCTGCACCAAATTCGGTTTTGGAGATCCGATTTATAGGGTTTAGATCGGAGGAGATCAACGTCGGGAATAAGACGGAGATTACCGTGGCACTGCGTGAAGACGACACGGCTATCGAAGCTGTAGACGTTGTCGCTACGGGGTATCAGAATATCGATCGAAAGCTTTTTACAGGGTCGACGGCCAAGATAAATGCGAAAGATGCGGAACGTGCCGGTGTGCCAGATATCTCCAGGATGCTGGAAGGGCAGGCTGCTGGTGTCGCTGTACAAAATGTATCGGGTACTTTTGGCGCGGCTCCTAAGATACGTGTTCGAGGAGCAACTTCATTATCGGGGGATAATAAACCTCTTTGGGTTATTGATGGTATTATCTTGCAAGATGTCGTTAATATCTCCAATGAAGCATTATCTACAGGAGACGCCAACACACTTATTGGATCATCTGTTGCAGGACTAAATCCGGATGATATTGAATCTTTCACGATTTTGAAAGATGCCGCTGCCACGGCTATGTACGGTGCGAGAGCGATGAATGGTGTGATCGTCGTGACTACAAAGAAGGGACGTAATACCGACGGAAAGCCGAATGTCAATTATTCGGGAACTTTCACAACCTATCTCAAACCAAACTATAATCAGTTTGATATTATGAATTCAGCGGAACAGATGTCTGTGATGCTCGAGATGGAAAACAAAGGGTATTTCAATCACTCGGCAACTTCACGTAGTGCCAACGGTGGGATATTTACAAAAATGTATAATCTATTATATGACTACGATGAAGCGACCGATAGCTTTGCATTGGTGAATACCTTGGAAGATCGATTGAATTTTCTACAGCGCTATGCGCGAGCCAATACCGACTGGTTTGATGTCTTATTTAAAAATTCGCTGATGCAGGAACATTCCGTCAGTGTGTCCTCAGGTACGGCCAGATCACAAACCTATTTTTCTACAAGTGCCATGATGGACAATGGACAAACATTGGGGGACAATGCCAAACGATATACTGCCAATATCCGAAATAATTTCAAGATGAATGATCGACTTTCCGCGGAGTTTTTGGTTAATGGCTCGGTACGTGACCAACGCACGCCCGGTACGCTTCAAAGAAGTTCGGATGAGGTATTTGGCGCATATTCCAGAGATTTTGATATTAACCCCTATTCTTACGCATTGAATACATCTCGATTGATAACCCCGTACAATGAAGATGGTAGTTTGGAGTATTTCACAAGAAATTATGCTCCATTTAATATTATCAATGAACTGAATACAAATTACCTTAAGCTTACCATGTTGGATTTGAAGGTACAGGTGGGACTACGGTACAAAATAATCCCGCAGCTTACTTATTCCATTGACGGAGCTTACCGGTATGCAAAGACCGAAAGACAGCATTATGTATTGGATCAGTCCAATATGGTAGGAGCTTTCCGAGCAGCAGGTGATGCGACAATAGCGCAAGCCAATGATTTTCTGTATACAGACCCGGACTATCCTAATTCTCTACCCCAAATTGTATTGCCTGAAGGAGGATTCTATAATACAACGTTGAACAATATCAAGAATTTCTATATGCGGCATAATGTTGAATATAATGAAGTGTTTGAGAGGCACAAACTGAACCTATTCGGTTCGGCAGAGGTTATTTTCACAGATCGTCAAAATTCCAATTATGAAGGGATTGGTTATCAGTACGGTAATGGAGGTTTGGTTAATCCAAACTATCGATTTTTCAAAAAAATGATTGAAGGAAGTGATCCATACTTTGGAATGGGGTTGCAATATGACCGGTTTGTGGCGACAATGGGTAGGGCTGCTTATTCCTATAATGACCGGTACAGTGTGAATGCGACTATACGATACGATGGGTCCAATCAAATGGGAGAAACTGCTGTGGCACGATGGCTGCCTACATGGAATATTTCAGGAGCATGGGATATTGATCAAGAAAGTTTTTTCAATCCAGAAGGAGCCATCCTCTCTGCCATGCGGCTTAGAGGTACATATGGATTAGTGGCCAGCATGGGGAATGCTAATAATTCATCCACGGTGTTTTATAACCGTATAACTTACCGTCCATATGAAAATGAAAAAGAAGCGATGATTTATGTCTCTAGCCTAAAAAATACCGAATTGACTTGGGAAAAACTATATGAGCTCAATATCGGTACAGATTTAGCGCTTTTTAACAACAAAATCAATATCACCGCGGATTGGTACAGACGTAATATCTTTGACTTGATTGCTGGTATCCGCACATCGGGAATAGGAGGACAGTATACTAAACAAGCCAATGCAGGAGAGATGAAATCAAGAGGATTTGAGTTTACTGTAGCAGGCTCACCAGTCAAACGCGAAGGGGGCTTTAATTGGCGGACTCAACTGAATTTTGCCGTGAATAAGAATAAGGTAACCCGCCTGGATGTCAATCAGAATATATGGACATTGGTGCGGCCCGAAGGAGCTCCATTAGAAGGGGCCTCGCAACGAGGCCTGTATTCTATTCAGTTTGCCGGTCTCAATCCGAACTACGGATATCCTACCTATATTGATGAACGAGGGGACCAAAACACGTATCTATATTTGCAAAGTACAGATATTGATTATTTGAAATATCACGGCCCGGTCGATCCAACATTTACGGGTGGGTTTTATAATCAATTTAGATATAAGGATTTTACATTATCAACCTTGTTAACCTTTTCAACAGGAAATTTTGTTCGTATGGAGCCGACCTATACCACTTTTTACAACGATTATACATCGATGTCTAAAGGTATGGTTAATCGTTGGTTAATGCCAGGAGATGAAAATTACACAGATGTTCCGGCGATATTGGATCAGTTTACGCGGGATAATAGAGTGATCAGGGCGAACGGGACGACTATCAACCCGCGCTATACCTATAACGCTTATAACTACTCGGATGTTCAAGTAGCCAAAGGGGATTTTGTAAGGCTCAAAAATATCTCACTCACCTACCAAATTCCCGCCAGATTAGCGAAAAGATTAAGTATGTCTAATGCGCAAATTTCCTTGGTAGGCAATAATGTGGCGTTACTTTATTCGGACAAGGATTTAAAAGGTGCCGACCCGGAGTTTTTCAATAATGGAGGTGTGGCCATGCCAATTCCGCGGCAGTACACATTTTCACTTAAGATGGGATTTTAAAACCGATATGGACATGAAAAGAATTTATCATATAATAAAGACAATCGTAACTTGTTTACTGCTCGTTGTCTTCGGAAGTTGTGAAAAATATCTGGAACAAGCTCCAGATATGCGGACGGATTTATCTACCTTAGACAATATAGGCAAGCTACTGGTATCGGCCTATCCGGCAAGAGAGTATATCACATTCGCGGAAGCTGCTTCTGATAATGTGGAAGATAAATCTGCTGCACTATCCAGAAATAATGATGAACCCTATAACTCGCTTTACTTCTGGGATGAAGTGCAGGGTACCGGAGCAGGCACACCTGGCGGATACTGGAATGCTGCCTATTCGGCGATTTCTGCGGCTAACCACGCTTTAGAAGCCCTTGATAATAATTTGTACGACGATACAAAGCGGGCAGAGGTATATCGAGGAGAAGCATTAGTGGCCAGAGCCTATGCACATTTCATGTTGGTTACTTTTTTTGCTAGGGCTTATGAAATTGGCGGTGACAATGATTCGCCAGGCATACCCTATGTCACAACACCTGAAACCGTGGCTATCGCACCCTATTCGCGTGGTACTGTTCGATCAGTCTACGAGCAGATCGAGAAAGATTTAACGGAAGGGTTACCCTTGGTAACCGGAGGTGTATGGCAAGTGCCGAAATATCACTTTACACCTCAAGCTGCTCATGCTTTTGCGGCCCGATTCTATCTTTTTAAAGGAGAATGGGACAAAGTAATCGAACATGCAAGTGCAGTGCCGCCAGAAAATGATTTTAAAACCAGCATACGCCAGTACAATGGATCCTTGTATAATTTGACGTATAACGAGCACCGGATAGAATATACGAAAGCAGACAAACCTTGGAATGTTCTTCTGATTAATGCCTATTCCAGTTTTCAACGCAGTAGCGGATTTGGTTTTAACCGCTATAGTTTTGGAGAAAAAAATAAAACGGTGTTAACCAAATCGACTGTGTTTGGGGCGACTTTCAGAAATCGATATGGCATTTATTCTTCATCTCCGCCCAATTATACTACGAATAAGTTTGAAGAATATTTCTATTATACCAATGTAGCGGCGGGTACGGGTCAGCATTATATTATGCAGCCGGTATTTACCACAGATGAAGCTTTGTTGAATAGAGCTGAAGCTTATATCCATAAAGACATGCTGAGTGAAGCGATTGCGGACCTAAATACTTTTGCTAGCACACGTATTGTAAATTACAGTAGTACGTCACATGCGCTTACCTTTGATAAAGCCAAAGCATACTATAATGTTAGTGACAACAAAGAAGCGATCATGGCCGCTCTTCTAGAAACTAAACGTATCGCTTTTATGCAAGAGGGAATGCGTTGGTTCGACATATTGAGGCATAAAATAACTGTCGAACATAACCATATCGCGAGCGACGGTACCGAAACCTTTTCTTACTTAGAACCCGATGACAATAGAAGGATGTTTCAGATTCCCCAAGATGCGAAAATATCAGGTATAGAACTAAATCCAAGATAATTTGAATTATGAAAAAGTTTAAATTAATACAAATTCTAACGTTAGGCCTCTTCATGGTGGCCTGTACCAAAAATGATGAATATCTTGATGTAGATTTGAGCACTTATAATTCGGACACTTATGTGCCTACTCTAGTCGATAATTGGATTTCGGAGAATATAACAAAGCCTTATAATATCGAAGTCGTTTACCGGTTTGAGCGTAATCTGACCGATGTGTCTAAAGATATAGCTCCGGTAAAGTATGACAAGGTACAGCCTATTATGGAAGCTGTACATGATGGCTTTATCAAAGCTTACGCTAAAGTAGGAGGAGAGACTTTCATAAAGACGTATACACCGAAGCAGTTTGTACTATACGGTTCAGGTTCCTATAATACCAACGGAAGTATCACGCTGGGAACAGCTGAGGGTGGAAGAAAAATCGTTTTGTATTCTTTAAATGAAATAGATTTTGAAAATCCGGATATGTCGTTAGACGGTAGTAATACAGTGCGGAGAAGATTGCGTACCATTCATCACGAGTTTACACATATCGTGAACCAAATTGTTGCTATACCGCCTGCTTTTGAGCAGATATCCAAGGCAGACTATGAGGCAGACTGGACAAACAATGATAGTAACCCCGAGTCCGTGTCCCGTAGTTTAGGATTCATCTCACGGTATGCAAGAAGTGCGTATACCGAAGATTTTGCAGAGGTAACCGCACATTTATTGGTACAAGGACAACTATGGTATGATCAATATGCCAAAGCGTCGGGAGAGGAAGCGTACACGAAACTAAAACAGAAGGAAGCTATTGTAGTAGACTATTTCAACGAGTATTTTAATATAGACTTTAAAGAACTGCAACGGGAAGTACAACGGGTATTGCATGAAAATTATGGCGATATCACCAATCAATCGTTCGCTTATTGGCTGAAGCAAGGAAATCTCATCTCCTCTTTAGGGATATCTCCAACTAATGCTCATTATGCAAAATATGGCACATCTTCAAAGTTCGATGCCATTTTCCAATCGGCTAAGACCGCTGTTGCAGCTGTGGGGAATGCGGGGCGCACATTAAATGAGTTGGAATTTAGTTTTTTGAATGCAACGGATCTCGAAGTCATCATGTATTATAATAACACTGCAGGATCACATTACCAAGCTTTTTATTCATTCTCGATGGCAGTAGATGAGCATACTGGTGAGGTGACTTTTACGAAGGTCGCTCAGCGGGGGGCCGACGAAGGCGTATGGTCTAATGCTGAGATCGTTGCCGACGGTTTTACACCTATCCAAGATTACTTGACCTCCCATACCTTTATAGCAGATTGGCTGCCCGGGAATGTTGAAACGGAAGATTGGCTCCGGTTAGGAGGCTTTTATGTCAAGGATGAGGTGGATAATTATTTTTATGGAGGGCTAACTTTTTAAAAAGATATTTTATGAAAAATATATATTACTTAGTCTTTATGTTGATAAGCATGTCGTGTTCCAAGAAGGAAACGATAAATGTTTTTGAAGCATTGCCGGAGGAGCGTATCGGCGTGAAATTGGAAGAGCTACAAAATAAACTATTGGAATCACCGTATGGATGGAAGGTTTCCTTGCCCACCTCGGGTAGTGGAGGCTATGGATTCTATATGGATTTCCATGAAGACCAAACCGTCGACATGTTCGCTGATCTGAATATTGAAACTGCTGCGGTCAAAGGGACTTCTACATATCGGATAAAGTGGGTGATGTACCCGACCTTACTTTTTGATACCTACAATTATATAACCATGTTACAGGATCCTACCTCCGATGTGTATGGCGGTGAGTCGGGTTCGGGTCTGAAGAGTGATGTTGAATTCGAATATCTCCGTTCCACGCCTGATTCGATTATTCTCCGTGGAAAGAAATATCAAAATGAGCTGATTTTGATAAAGGCTTCTCAGGAGGATAAGACCCGATTCGAAGAAGGGAAGTATGGTGAAATTATAGAAAGCTATCAAGAGTTTTTCGTTGAGAACAAAAACAATTATATACTCATCAATAAAGACGGTGTGGATTATAAAGTTGGTGTGACTTATAACCATTCTGCAAAGACGTTTGCGTATGAAGCCTTAGAACTCGACGAATCGATATCGACAGGGGCGAGTAAGTTCGCTTATACTATTCAGGGTATAGAAATCTTGACCGATCTGACCTATGGGGGAGTCACGTTGAAACGAGGCCTGATCAAGCAAGATGGTAAATTGTATCTTTATGACGCTGATGGTAACGAGTATATGGTCTTTCAAAACGCTAACCCTTTGACTCCACTGAAGTTTTTATTTAATTATAATGGAACGTACAAGTCTATAAAAATCGAAGGCCCCGATTTACCGGCCTCTTTACCAGCAGGCGTTACGTCTTCGTTTAACACGGTTTACGATGGTATGGTGACAAGATTTTCATATAGTAATCGAGTGATTGAAAGTGTTGAGTTTTCGCTTCTAAATTCAACTACTGCAAAAGTCAATATTTGGTATTATTCTGGCACTACTCGCTTTTTAGCGGATGCGTCTTTTACGTATATATATGAAAACGGTATTATAACGTTATCAAATTATACCCCATCTGTTTCCAATTCAAACTGGAATTCGCGCATTTCTCAAATAGGAAATTTTGTAAATTGGTTGCAAAGTGGTCCTTTTAGAGTAGATTGGGTAGTGAGTAGTGACCCTTCTGTAGAAGGAATCGGAGGATTGTATAGAGTGGATGATGCGTCTTCATTTTTCTACGGCAAGCTACAGTGATTATAAGACATCATCATTGCGAGGAAACATAATGGTGCCTCGCAATGATGATTTTTAATTTTTATTCGGGTATCTTATTAATGAGAAAATCTATCGCTTAATACGCTCATCAAACACAAAAGGCTCTGTTTGTACCAGCTTGATCCTTTTGAAATCAGGATGCAGTGGGTTGATCAGGTAGTTATACTCCCTGTCTATTATGGAAGAAGGGACTTTGAGTACAGCCGTTTCCATATCGGAAATCCATCTGTCACCTATCTTTTGTGTAAGGACTATTTTATCATAATCTTTCCAATTATTATGCAGCAGGCTTGTATCTATTGTTTTGATTTTTAGGGCATCAGGTATCTCTACGATCATGGCCTTGAAAAGAGCACTTAGGCCCAACTGATTCCGGTGTACAACGTTTTCCAGGCAAGCCAACGACCGCGAGGAAGCAGTGTAGATCATCTGCACGTCATTAGAATTCCAGCGGGCCGCCCGTCCCGAAGCTTTTAGGTCTTCTGAAAACTTTGCTAATGTAATCCTGTAAACTTTCACAGGCTATTATGCTAATGCGCCGTATTCGATACGAATAAGCTCTTCTTCTATGAGATCAATACCGGTGATGGTATCCATGAGATCAAAAGGAATCTGATTGCCCAGACCAACCGAAGAGGTGTTCAGCCATTCTGTAAAAGCTTTAACAGAGCCAAAAATTTCTGTGCCTTTATGAAAGAGTGCAAAAGATTTAAGAAGTTTTTCACTTAAGGGAGCATCTAATTTTAGATCCTGTACAGCATAGTTCTGGATGGTCTTGACTGTGGTTTTGAAAGTCTCCTGAAACTCCTCGTACGTGAAGCCAGAAAGGGCAATGAAATCTAAAGCAGCCTTCGCGTTCAAACCGTGCTTAGAGTTGATCAGTAATGCTACGGGATCGTTAGATAGGACGCCATAATGCACCATGGCTTCATGTGCTAGGGCTACACTATCTTGATCAGAAGGATATGAAGTGTGTTTTTTCTTTCTTTTCTTTTCCATACACTAATGTAGGAATTTTTTCTTGGTATATAAGAATTTTTTCTACTTTTTTCGTGTCCGGCATATCTTGTATGTCTACATCGTTAAGGAATCTTATAATGCCCCATATACCGCACAATACTATTTGCTCGGCTGTTGACATAATTTGAAGGTCTCCGTGCATCCCAATTTCGGGGATTGGGAAGAATAGCAATAATTAAGGCCGCTTGCTTTTTAGAAAGGCTACGGGCAGATTTATTAAAATAATAATGTGCCGCGGCTTCGGCACCATAGACACCCTGTCCCATTTCTATGACATTGAGATAGACTTCGAGAATGCGTTTCTTGCTCCAGCATATTTCAATCAGAAACGTAAAATACGTTTCCAGTCCTTTTCTCAACCACGACCGTCCCGGCCAAAGAAATACATTTTTGGCGACCTGCTGACTAATCGTGCTTCCTCCGCGTAGCTTTTTACCCTGCCTGTTTTTTTCAAAAGCTTCCCAGATGGCGTCGGTGTCAAACCCATGATGGGTTAAGAAATGAGCATCTTCACCCGCGATAGCCGCTCTTTTCAGATTGTCCGAGAGCTCGTCATAAGACATCCAGTCCTTTTCGATTTTAAAACCTTTGCCTGCTGCCTTCCATTCAAAACCCCGCTTTATCATCAGATAAGTAATGGGGGGATGAATAAACTTCAGCGCCAGCACCCAAAATATCGTTATCCCGAAGAAAGCAAGAGTAATCCGTATGGCCCATGTTTTCCATCGGGCTGCCCATCGCGTATTACGCTTTCCTTTTCTCCTGTTTCCTTTTCGTTGGATCGCCATGCTGTATTTGATTTCTGATGCAAAAAAAGAGAATATATACGAATATGTAAAATAGACAATTGCAAATTATTTAGAATAGCCTTACTTTCGAATCACAAAACAGTTACAGCAAAATGATGTATAAGAAAATAGCAGCAATTTTTGTATTATGTATCACAGTCTATTCAAATTCGGCTATGGCGCAAAAAATATCTGACGATAAAGTAATTTTGGTTATCCATGGTGGAGCCGGAACAATAGTGAAAAAAAACATGTCAGCGGAAACGGAAGCACAGTATATCGAAGCGCTCCAAGCCTCTCTACGCGCAGGATATGCCATATTGACCGAGGGTGGATCGAGTTTAGAGGCTGTCGAACATGCGATCGCGGTGATGGAAGATTCGCCGCTGTTCAATGCCGGAAAAGGAGCAGTTTTTACACATGACGGTAAGAATGAACTGGATGCTTCTATCATGACCGGAAAGGATGGGAAGGCTGGTGCTGTAGCGGGTGTAACCACCATTAAAAATCCTATCCGCGCAGCTATTGCTGTCATGCAAAAGTCTAACCATGTGATGCTGGCAGGCAAAGGGGCAGAGCTGTTTGCGCAAAATAATGGCCTGGCGATGGTGGATCCTTCTTATTTTTATACAGAAAGGCGTTGGAAGGCTTTGCAGCGTTTGTTAAAAAAAGATTCCTTGCGTGTGGAACTCGATCATGATGAGAAGAATACCGTTATACCTCCCGTCGATATGGATTCCAAATTCGGAACGGTAGGTTGTGTGGCTTTAGATCATGCTGGAAATATTACGGCGGGAACATCCACTGGCGGGATGACCAACAAAAAATTCGGACGTGTCGGCGATTCGCCTATTATTGGTGCAGGCACATATGCCAATAAAGAAGTCGGTGTTTCCTGCACAGGATGGGGTGAGTTTTACATCCGACAGGTTGCCGCTTACGATGTGGCTGCCCTGATGAACTACAAAGGATCGACGGTGCAGGACGCAACAGCGGAGGTTATACGCAAAATCGGAGCGGCAGGAGGTGACGGAGGGATAATCGCATTGGACAGAAACGGGAATGTGGCTATGCCCTTTAATACGGCGGGCATGTACCGTGGCTATGTTACCGATAAAGGTGAAGTAGTTGTGCAGATTTATAAGTAAGGCATGACCTTGCCATTTCCCTTCAATTATCTTATTTTTACGACGCAACTAAAAACTGATACCATTGGCTAAAGCGAAGAAAGAAACTCCTTTAATGCAGCAGTATAATAGCATCAAAGCTAAATATCCGGGTGCATTATTGTTGTTCCGTGTAGGGGATTTTTATGAAACATTTGGGGAAGATGCCATTAAAGCCGCGGGAATATTGGGTATCGTGCTGACCAAACGGGGCAACGGTTCCGAATCGGAGACCGCCTTAGCCGGGTTCCCACATCATTCTCTTGAAACTTATCTTCCCAAGTTGGTTCGTGCAGGACAACGCGTAGCTATATGCGACCAGCTGGAAGATCCGAAACAAACAAAAACCATCGTTAAGCGGGGGGTCACAGAACTGGTAACACCGGGTGTGTCCTACAGTGACAATATTGTCCAGCAAAAATCAAATAACTATCTCGCATCGCTTTACATCGAGAAAAATACCGTAGGGGTATCCTTCCTTGATATATCTACCGGAGAATTTTTAGTGGCCCAAGGTCATATCAGCTATGCGGATAAATTGCTACAAGGGTTTAAGCCTACAGAGATTATCATGCCGCGTAAGCAATCCAAAGAGTTTTTAGAGCATTTCGGCAGTCAATATTATACCTACTTTTTGGACGAATGGCCCTATACGGGAGACTATGCGGAAGAGACGCTTCTCAAGCATTTTGAAGTCAACTCGATGAAGGGATTCGGTATTGAGCGCATGCCGTTGGGTATTGTGGCGGCGGGGGTGGCACTCCATTATCTAAACGAAACAGAGCACCGTAACCTGCAACATATATCGCATATCGCACGGATAGAGGAAGATCACCACATGTGGCTGGATCGTTTTACTATCCGCAACCTCGAGCTGATCGGCTCGGCCAACGAGAATGCGACGACCTTATCGGATGTTTTGGATGAAACTTCCTCTCCGATGGGTGCGCGGTTACTGAAGCGATGGATTGTTATGCCCCTAAAGGATGCGGCATCGATTCAGGAACGTTTGAATGTCGTCGATTATTTCTATCAACATAAATCCTTGCGCGAGGAACTGATCCGGGAAATCAAACATGTGGGGGACCTGGAAAGGTTGATTAGTAAAATAGGTCTGCAAAAAGCCAACCCCAGGGAAATCATACAGCTCAAGAGGGCGCTGCATGCCATCGAAAAACTGAAAGAGTTGACATACGCCACCGAGTCGGAGTCTTTGCGTATAATAGCCGAACAGCTGAACCCGTGTGTCCTCATACGGGAGAAGATGGAAAAAACGATACAACCCGAACCGCCGGTTGCGTTGAACAAAGGAAATGTCATCGCGGAAGGGGTAGATGAAGAACTGGATAAGTTGCGAAAGGTCGCCTTCGGCGGTAAAGGCTATCTGTTGGAAATCCAGCGTCGCGAATCGGAAGCTACAGGCATTCCCTCCTTGAAGATCGCATTTAACAATGTGTTTGGGTATTACCTCGAGGTGACGAATACCCATAAGGATAAAGTGCCTGAAGGGTGGATACGTAAGCAGACACTGGTCAATGCGGAACGGTATATCACGGAGGAGCTGAAAGAATATGAAGAACAGATATTAGGTGCTGAGGAAAAGATACAGGTTATTGAGAACCGTATCTATGGGGAACTTTTGGTCGCGATTGCGGAATATATCAAACCGATACAGCTCAATGCGCAGCTCATCGCCAAATTAGATGTGTTGCTCAATTTTGCAGTCATCGCCGAAAAAAACTATTATGTCAAACCTGAGGTCTCGGCTACCAAAATTATCGATATTAAAGGCGGACGTCATCCGGTTATCGAGCGCAACCTGCCTATAGGAGAGGATTATATCACGAACGATACTTATCTCGATCCCGAAAGTCAACAGATCATCATTATTACCGGACCCAATATGGCGGGTAAGTCGGCACTATTACGGCAGACCGGCTTAATTGTGCTTATGATGCAGATCGGATCGTTTGTTCCTGCTAAAGAAGCCCGCATTGGCCTGGTCGATAAAATCTTTACCCGAGTGGGGGCTTCAGACAACCTGTCCTCCGGCGAATCGACGTTCATGGTGGAGATGAACGAGACGGCCAGTATTATGAATAACCTCTCCGACCGAAGCCTGATCTTATTGGATGAGATCGGAAGGGGAACCAGCACGTATGATGGGATATCCATTGCCTGGGCTATTGCTGAGTTTTTGCATAATCATCCCACGGCGCGAGCGAAAACATTGTTTGCCACGCATTACCATGAGCTGAATGAGCTCTGTAATTCGATGACCCGCATCAAAAACTTCAATGTCACCGTGAAGGAAGTCAATAATAAAGTGATTTTTTTACGCAAATTAGTACCCGGCGGATCGGAACATAGCTTCGGTATTCATGTGGCCAAGTTGGCGGGGATGCCGGCCAAGCTTATAGGAAGGGCCTCGGAAATACTGACACGATTGGAACAAGAGCGTACCGGTGGCGAAAAGATTAAAGACAGCATGCGTAAAATTCAAAAGCAAGCCTATCAATTGCAGATGTTTGCCATAGACGATCCTATTTTGGAAAAAATCCGGGATATGCTGAATAATCTGGATGTCAACACCTTGACTCCGGTAGAGGCCTTGATGAAACTGGACGAAATTCAGCGGGTCTTGAAGAACTAAGCTTCATGCTATTTGTGAAGCGACAAGGTGCCCAGAAGGAGCTCTTGGTTGAACTGGCCGATATTCGTCTCCCTTAACATGCGTGTAAGCTCATTCCGGATCTTTTTGAATTCATGGTGGAGCGGGCAAGGTTGTTTCTCGGAACAAAATTCCAGACCTAAACCGCAGCCTTCGAATATTTTGTTCCCGTCAATGGCTTCTACCACATCCGATAAAGGGCGCTTCAGGCTGACGGCGTCCATGAAGAAGCCGCCGTTTGGACCTTTGGCCGATTGAATAATACCTACTCTGCTCAGTTGTTGTAATATTTTTCCCAGAAAGGCTTGTGGCGATTTGATGTTTTCTGCAATCTCCACGATACTTACGCGCCTTCCCTCGTGTGTACTTTGGGCAATATAAAAGACAGCACGTAAAGCATATTCACAAGTTTTGGAAAAAACACCCATTTTTAGCGTCGTTAGAAATTGTGGTATAAAGATAGCACATCCTATCTACTCTTATAGCAATCTTGCAGATATTTTTGTAAGACGAGTACGTGCGCATGCTCCTCGTCTTTCGCCGCATAGAGGAGGGTGATAAGTGGCTGCTCTTCCCATTTATCCAGATAGTGGGGAATGCTTTCATTCTGCTTTAACTCGCTCAGGTATTGCCCTTTGAACTTTTCCCAACGCTCGGGTATATGGCCGTATGCCGTGCGGATTTCGGTCGATGGAGCAATATCCTTAGCCCATTCATCGATATGCGCCTTTTCCTTTTTTATACCTCGGGGCCACAATCGGTCCACAAGGACACGAAAGCCGTCTTTTTTATCTGCGGCTTCATATATACGTTTGATGTTGATTTTAGGTGTAGCCATCGTGATAGGTTAACAAAGTTAGGCAATATTAGTTTTAGGAAGAAGTAACCTGTCGCACAGCCATTTTGTCACAAAAATGATTGTTTTTGAATTTTGATAAAGTCATTTTGACTATTTTGAATATCTTTATAACGCATGATTGGCACTATCTCACGAATGGAACAATATTTGGCGATAGATTAAGAAAGAAAAAAAAGAGAAAATATATGACTATTTGGTTTTTGTTGATCGGGATTGGTATCATCAGTATGATCGTCCAGACAAGATTTAAGAACAAGTTTAAAAAATATTCGGAAATGCCGTTGACATCGGGACTATCCGGTGCAGAAATTGCACAGAAGATGTTGCACGACAATGGGATATACGACGTGAATATTATTTCGGTAGAAGGTCAGCTCACCGATCACTACAATCCAGCCAACAGGACGGTAAACTTGAGCCCTGAGGTGTATCATGGACGTAGTGTTGCGGCCGCTGCTGTTGCGGCTCACGAATGTGGACATGCCGTGCAACATGCGGCAGCTTATAGCTGGTTGCAATTTCGTTCGGCGATGGTGCCGATGGTAAGTTTTGCTTCGAAGATTACGTCGTTTACGCTAATGATCGGTGTGATGTTGGCGATTTTTTCGCAAAGCTATTTTCTGCTGACTATCGGTGTAGGTGCTCTGGCCGTAACGACGCTGTTTAGTTTTATAACCTTGCCGGTCGAATTTGACGCATCGAAGCGTGCACTTGCTTGGCTCAACACCGCGAATATTACCCATTCGTCTACGGAACATGATGGTGCTAAAGATGCCTTGAAATGGGCAGCAATGACCTATATCGTAGCCGCACTGTCCGCACTGGTAACCTTATTGTATTACGCCAGTCTTTTGTTGGGTAGAAGAGATTAAGAAAAATAAAGACATAAAAAAAGCTGCATTTCGCAGCTTTTTTTATGTCGTTTACACGATAAAATTCCAGCCAAAAGGATCATCCACCTTTCCGTAACGGAGCTGGTTAAGATAATCCAATACTTTATTAGAAAATTCACGACCTTCTACCGGCGGAAGGGTATAGTCTTGTCCTTCGTACCCGATGCGGTCTATATGTGTTACCGTTGCAGCCGTTCCAGCGGCAAAAGCTTCGGATACTGTACCGTTTTTAATGCCGTCGATTAACTCCTGTACAGATACCCTGCGTTGTTCTGCCTTGTATCCCCACTGTTCGGCAAGCTCCATAATCGTACGGCGGGTTACACCGTGAAGAATAGTATCGCCATGCGGTGTGATGATCGTATCGCCGATGCGGAAGACCAGGTTAGCCGTACCCGCTTCTTCGATATAGATATGTTCTTTGGCATCCGTCCACATGATCTGATCATACCCCTCATTATTTGCCAGTTGGGTCGGGTATAGCGACAAAGCATAATTCCCCGCATTCTTCGAAAATCCTACACCACCTTCTGCCGCACGTGTATAATGGGTCTCCACTTTCAAGCTGATCGGTTTGCTGTAATAAGCACCTACCGGACAGGTGATGATCAAAAATTTATAAGAAGCCGATGGATGTACACCCAATGCCGACTCGGTGGCAAACATAAAAGGGCGAATATACAGCGATGTGCCTTCTCGGGAAGGGACCCAATTCCGATCTACGTCCAACAGCTGCTTTAAACCATCCATAAAAATCTCTTTCGGCACTTCCGGCATTTGCAGACGTACAGCGGATTTATTAAAACGCTCCCAGTTTTTGTCCGGGCGAAAGATGCTCACAGTACCGTCGGCAAACTTGTAACCTTTTATGCCTTCGAAGATAGCCTGTCCATAGTGCAGTGCAGACATAGAAGGACTAATGGACAGTTCGCCATAAGGTACAATGCTCACATCCACCCATTGGCCGTTGTTGTATTCTGCCACAAGCATGTGGTCAGACATGATCTGTCCAAATTTTAAGTTGTTAAAGTCTACCTGCGAGAGTCTTGATTGTCGTGTTGGCTCTACGCGAATTGAAAGTTGATCTGTCGCGCTCATTTCTGTATGTATATTAAGACCTGCAATTTAGGAAAAAAGATCAAGAGCCGGCTGAAAATCATTAATAATTTTCTTCAGGTCATTTTTAAGAGATTTCCTTGTGTATTTATTATAATTTATTTTGGTCAATCGTTTGCGTACTTTAATTTTATTTTTTCTTACTACATTGGACTGAAAAATTGCGTACAGATTATAAATATTTTATATTCTTTTTGTCGCAGCAGTCGTTTAATTTTACGTGACTTGGACTATTAGGGGAGGTTTAGAGGGGGACTGATAGACCTTGGCATTACAAAGACCAAAAGACCCACTTAATGACAAATTATAAACAGCTTACAGATTATGAATTGTTTGGTTTGCTAAAACTAGATGATAGGAGAGCTTTTACAGAAATATACGGTCGTTATAAGGAACCATTATATATCCATGCTTTCCACAAGCTTCGTGATAAGGAAGAGGTTAGGGATATATTGCAGCAACTCTTTTCCGTGCTTTGGATGAAAAGAAATGAAATCGTATTAAACGCAAACTTATCTGGCTATTTATACGCCTCTATTAGAAACAGAATATTTAAAATTATTGCACGTAAAAGCTTAGAGTCTAGTTATATATCTTCCTTACAGCAATCTATTTCTTCCTCTGAGGCGATTACAGATTATCTGGTTAGGGAGAATCAAATGAAACAGATTATCGATCGTGAAATTGGATTGCTTCCCAAAAAAATGAAAAAAGTGTTTCTGTTAAGCAGAAGAACACATCTGTCTCACAAAGAAATCTCGAAACAATTAGGTATTTCTGAACAGACTGTTTCCAAACAGATGACGAACGCTTTAAAGATCCTTCGTACTAAATTAAGCCTATTTCTCTATATCATTCTTTTAATCCAATAAAAAAATATCTACCTGTTAGCACGAAGTTAGGGGTCTATATTCTAAAATGGCCAAATAAGCCTTTTAGAATATATGAACAAACATCAAATAAAAGAGCTTTTACGTAAATATGAAAATGGTACTTGTTCCGATTTAGAAAAGGCACAGTTGGAAACTTGGTATCTGCGACAACCGATTCCAGATAAGTTATATTTGTCGGCTTCTGAATTAGATACCGAGCTGAGTAAAATTTGGGATAGTTTGGAGCAAGAGTACAATGCAGATAAGGGAATCCCATGGAAAAAGATGGTAATTGCTGCTAGTATCCTTTTCATATTTAGTATAGGGTTTTATTACTACATAGGTGATAATATAAAAAAAACATCGATTGCAAGAGAAGAGACAATAGTTGCCGATATTGAGCCGGGGGAGAATAAAGCTATCTATACGGCCCCTTCAGGAAAGCAGCGGGTACTTCAAGATGGAGTATTTGTAGCTCCCTTGCCGAATGAAAATTCTCCGTCCTCCGATGCCGGGTATAATACAATCACTACTCCGCGAGGAGGGCAATATGAAGTTGTGCTTGCGGACGGAACGCATGTTTGGCTAAATGCGGCTTCTAGCCTAAAATATTCCAATACATTTAATGATGTGGAGAGGACGGTAGAATTAACTGGAGAGGCCTATTTTGAGGTAAAACACATGCCCGATAAACCATTCAAGGTTATTAGTCAAAATCAGACGGTAAAGGTATTGGGTACACATTTTAATGTAAATAGTTATGAGAAAGAACCTGATATTAAAACGACTCTTTTAGAAGGGGCTGTAGAAGTAAGTAATGACAAAGGTGAGTTGATTCGATTGAAACCCGGGGAGCAATCTGTAAACACAGCCGATATGATTTCCAAGAGAAAAGTTAGTGTCGATGAAGTACTTGCGTGGAAAAGCGGTTTTTTTCATTTTGAAAATGCTTCACTAGAAACTGTTTTAAACCAGCTTTCGTTATGGTATGATGTGGAAGTAGACATCAAAAAAATACCGCGTAGAAAATTTAACGGTATTTTGCCTAGACATGTTAAACTATCGCAGATTTTCATCATGATGGAAAAAACAAGCGGACTAAAATTTAAGGTAGAAGAGAGGAGGATTTTAATGGACAACTAAACAGCGCAAAGTAACAGAGCTGGGGATAAAAGTAACCCCTTCCTAAAGAAAGGGGGAAGAAAAGGTGCTGATACATCTTTTTCTTCTTAAGGCTCATGTTTTAAAATATTACCGACTAAAGTAATTTTTCCAACCTTAATTTATACAAATGTATGAATAATCATATTCATGACAATGAGGGTTATTGTATATTTTCTAAATATAGCGAAAACCTAAAAAATTTACCGAAAATTCTATTAGCTATGAAGCTTACGGTGTTACTCATCTTAATTGCCTGCCTGCATCTGCAGGCATCGGTTTACTCCCAACAGATAAATCTGTCGTTAAAAGAAGCTTCGTTGGAAAGTGTAATTAAAGAGATAAGAAAACAAACCGGCTATGCTTTTTTTTATGACGCGGAATACTTACAACGAGCCGCTCCCATCAGTGTCAATGTAAAAAAAGCATCTATAGAAAAAACTTTGAGCGACGTTTTCAAAGGACAGAAATTTACCTGGGAAATTTTAGACAAAACGATACTGATAAAACCTATACTTCGAGATACCGAAAGTGTGAGTTCGAAAGCTATACGACAAACGTTTGCTATTCAAGGTAAAGTTACGAAAAGCAATGGAGAGCCATTAGCGGGTGTAAATGTTCGAGTGAAAGGAACTACTACAGGTACCGTGTCCGATGCAATGGGGAACTATTTGATTAAAGTAGCGAATGAGGAAGCTATTTTGGTTTTTTCATTTTTAGGTTTTGTTGTGCAGGAAGTCAAAGTAGCGGAAAACAAGATTATAGATGTCTCGCTGCAGCAGGATGTTACGGCATTAAATCAGGTAGTTGTTGTGGGCTATGATGCGATCGAAAGAAAGGATTTAACAGGTTCGGTATCTAGTATACAGGCTGACGAGATAGCGCAAAGCCAGTCGTTAACTTTTCAGGAGGCATTGCAGGGTAAGATGGCGGGCGTACAGATATCATCATCGTCAGGCGAGCCGGGAACGGCAATGAATATTTCCATCAGAGGTTCCAACACGATCTATGGTGGTACGAGCCCACTATATGTGATTGATGATGTGCCATACGATGTAAATGCCGACGAGGTAGCATCTGCAAAGATCGATGATAATTACGGTGGATATGTTGCCGGAAATCCGCTTGCAGGCCTGAATCCACAGGATATTGAGTCTATAAATGTATTAAAAGATGCTTCAGCAACTGCCATCTATGGTTCTAGAGGTGCTAATGGTGTCATCATTATTACAACAAAATCGGGTAAAGCCGGTCGTATGAATATCGAATATAACGGAACATCCGGGTTTTCAGAACCGATTAAGAAACTCTCCGTTTTAGACCCGACAGATTATATCGACTATCGACAAGTCGTTACACCAAACTCTTCATTGTTCTATATTGATACAAACGGAGACGGTCTTTTTAACGAATTGGATGCACCTCGCGACCCGTATGCTATACCTTTTCACAACTGGCAGGATGAGATCTTACGAACTGGTTTCTCCCATACGCATAATCTTTCTTTTTCGGGCGGAAGAGAAGGTACAACTTATTCGGGCTCGGCAGGATATGCGAATCAGCAAACCATTTTGATGAATAATGAATATAACCGCTATAATGTCAGGTTAAGGGTGGACCACTCCCATAAGAGATTTAAAATAGGCATCAATTTGAAAATGGGGTATACCGTGACAGAAGGAGCCACAAATCTGGGAATTATTCAAAACCTTTCTTTTGCCAGGCCCCTGGAATATTACAATGAAGGGATAGATTTAATTGATAGGTATATCTCGCCTATTTCAATGATTGACGCCTCTTATAGAGAAACATCTCTCTTAAGAGATGATATCAGTACTTACGCCAGTTACAAACTCAATAACAACTTTACATTAAAAAATACATTGGGCGGATTTTTATCGGCTTCGAAAGGAAAAGAGTTTTATAGCAGTGAAACCACGCAGGGACGGGCGTATAACGGAGTAGGGATTCTGCAGGATAAAAAGACATATTCTTGGTTCAATACAACACAGCTGAATTACACAAAGAGATTTAACAAGGATCATGTGTTGCAAGGAATGGCTGCCTTCGAGCTTACGAGATATAATTACGAAGACTTTCATTTAAGAAATACCAATTTTTTAGATGAAAGTACTGGAGTTGATGATATCAGTAAAGGGTCTGTAATGAATAATATTGGATCAAACCGCGATATCAGCAATCGTATTTCTTATTTTGGCCGGCTTAATTATACCTTGCTTAACCGGCATCTATTTACGACTACTTTCAGGACAGATGGCTCCGATAAGTTTGGGGGGGGCAACCGTTTTGGATATTTCCCGTCTTTCGCTTATGCGTGGCGACTTTCAGAAGAGAGGTTTGTTGAAAAATGGAATATATTCAGTGATCTGAAAATGCGTTTAAGTTATGGAGAAACCGGTAATGAGAGAATTCCATCTTTTAGATATCTAGCGACTTTAGAAAATACATATTATAATGGAGAGCTTGGTCTTGCTCCGGCTTCTATGGCAAACCGGGATTTGAAATGGGAAACTACGGTCCAATATAATGCGGGATTAGATATTGGTTTTGCGGCTAATCGCATTCTATTGAACGTCGATTTCTATAATAAACAAACGAAGGACATGCTTCTGCCTGCATACGTACCTACCCGAACAGGTTTTGTGCAGCAATGGCAAAATTTCGGACAGGTGGACAATAAGGGAATTGAGTTTGCCCTAACTACGGTTAATGTCGATAAACAAGATTTTAAATGGACGACAAATTTTAATATCTCCACAAATAAAAATCAAGTACGAAGAATTGGCGATGTTGGTTTCATCACGGTAAATATACCCGGCGAATTAGTACGAGATCAGGGACGAGTAATGGAAGGGGGGGCGATAGGAGATTTTTATGGGTATATTTTTGATGGTGTTTACCAAATAAATGATTTTACATGGCAGGATAATAGTGATCCAAATATCCCCCATTTGGATCGGACATATACGCTGAGAGAAGGAGTTGTGAATCAAACTGGTGTAAATGTTCAGCCCGGATCGTTTAAGTTTAAGGATTTAAACACTGATGGTGTGATCGATCTGGACAATGACCGGAGGATTATAGGTCGTAGTTTTCCGAAGCATTTTGGAGGGCTCAATAATACCATAAACTACAAGAATTTCGACTTGAATGTTTTTTTTGATTGGTCTTATGGCAATCAACTGTTTAATTTATCGAAATATCGATTAGAAGGAGGGGTATATAGTACATGGCAAAATATTTTGCAGGATTTTTGGTTTAACAGATGGACTCCCGACAACCCAACCCATTCGTATGGAGATATCGCAAGTTATAATGCGCCTGCACAATTTTCGTCCAGCTATTATGTGGAAGACGCATCGTGGCTGCGGTTGAGAAATGTTTCCTTGGGATATCGCTTTAACTCAGCGTCTTTTGTAAATGCGATAGGCATCAGTAATTTACGTTTATTTTTTACGGGAACGAACCTTATTACCTGGACAAAATATTCCGGTTATGACCCAGAGGTAAGCAGCAATAATCCCCTGTTGCCAGGTGTAGACCGAATTTCATACCCACGTACAAAAAGCTTTTTATTTGGTTTAAATGCTACATTTTAATAAAATGAAAAAGATATTATTTGCTATTATTCCGATGATCTTGGTGTCTTGCTCCAAGATGTTGGATACACAGCCGTATTCATTTGGAACGGTCGAAAATTTTTACAAAACTGCCAAAGATGCAGAATTAGGTCTTACCGGATGTTATAGTATTTTAAATACAAATCAGGTGCAGAGTGTGTCCGGCCCAAGAGCTGGAGTAACATTCAGGAAGAGTATGCATGTGCTGCTAAATGCTGGTGTGGACGAATTAATCCCCAATCCAAATAACGGTTTGCGACCAGATGTTGGACCTTTTGCCCTTCATGAAGTTTTCAGTCAGAATGAAATCATTCAATACAATTTTTTCTTTTGGTTTGCAGGGATAAACCGTACCAATTATTTATTGAATAAGATTGATGATGTGGAGATGAACGACGATAGAAAAAATGAAATTAAAGGTGAAGCACATTTTCTCAGAGGTTTCTTTTACACCTATCTTGCCATGATGTATGGCGGTGTACCCGTATATACAACTCCAGAGCATAATCCGCATGCGCAACGGGAGTCTTTGCAGAAAGTCTACGAATTAATTATCAGCGATTTTAAATATGCCTACGAAATCTTGCCAAACCGGGCGTCTACTATGGGGAGAGCGAATAAATGGTCTGCGGCAGGCTATCTGGCAAAAGTATATACCTATTTGGCCAGCTGTGGGCATAACAATGTAGGTAGTGACTTAGGATTTCAACTCAACAGTTTCGATTGGGTGGACTGGCAGGATATGTATGCAGAAGCACTGACCGTAACACAGGATATTGTGGATAACAGCGGATATGAATTGATCGTTAACTATGATTATCTGTTTAGGGAAACTACAGATTCTTACAAGGATCAAGAATGTCTCTTTTATATCCTATCAAGTACCAATTCAGTAAGCGGCAACTATAATCAATGGAATGAATTTCTTATTCCCGGCGGTAATCGGAATTTGGTTGGTGGCGGAACCGCTATATTAAGACCGACGGGTGAGTTGTGGGCGTTATATAATGCCGTAGACGAACGAAGATCTCACAATCTGGTATTTCAACTTCGGGCGACTGAACCTGTGGAGGTTATAGATGGAGTAGCCTATTATATTCCAAGAGAAGCTACTGCGCCTACCTTTGGAACGTATTGTGTAGGTAAGTTTAGGTATATGGATCCGGTACCAAAACTCATAGACAATCAGTTGTCTTTAGGTGCGACGCCTATTCTAAGGTATGCTGATATATTGCTTTTACATGCCGAAGCATTGTATTATACAGGAGATGAGCCACAAGCTAGAGATTTTTTATTAGCGGTGAGAAAAAGAGCAGTATCTAACGACGATGTACAAGCGGGGCTATTGGCTAGCGATTATTATAGAAGCGACTTCGTACAAGAATTGTTGGATGAAAGAAGTCGTGAGTTATGTTTTGAAGCATGGCGAAGAATAGACCTTATCAGGTTTGGACGGATCGCACAGGCCATTGCAGATCTAGATCCTGATTACGGCGCATTTAATGCTCTGGCATCGCAGATGCAGGCCAATTGGGCATCGTATAAAATATGGTATCCAATTCCGACAGCAGAAATAGATTTAAGCAAAATAGAACCCAATCCCGGTTACACAAATTAAAAATTAAAGAATGAATTTACACAAATTAGCTTTTGTTTCGTTATTTTTTTGTTCGTTATGGAACTCGCTTCTTGCACAAGATCAAGAAGCACAGCGGCCCAACGTTATTTACATCTATGCAGATGATCTAGGTTATGGCGAGCTGGGTAGTTACGGACAGGAAAAGATAAAGACCCCCCATCTTGATAAAATAGCAGAAGAAGGAATGCGATTCACCCAACACTATTCCAGTTCTCCCGTATGCGCCCCTGCCCGGTGCATGTTGCTGACCGGAAAACATGCCGGGCATGCTTATATACGGAGTAATTCCGAACTAGGTGGGTTTACTGATGATGAAGAAAAGGGGCAGATGCCATTATACGAAAATGCATTTACACTCGGGCATTTATTCAAAAATGCTGGTTACACAACGGCGGCGATAGGCAAATGGGGGCTTGGCATGGCCAATACTACGGGAAGCCCGTTAAAACAGGGGTTTGATTATTTTTATGGATACCTTGACCAAAAACAGGCCCATAATTATTATCCTACTCATTTATGGGAAAATGATAAATGGGATACGCTCAGAAACCCCGTTATTGATGTCCATAAAAAGTTAGACGCTACAACGGCTACTGATAGCGATTTCGCATATTATAAGGGAGAAGATTATTCCATAACCAAAATGATGGAAAAGGCGATAGGCTTTGTCCGGGAAAATAAAAACAATCCTTTTTTCTTGTATCTCCCCTTTACCATCCCACACGCATCGTTACAAGCGCCTGATGAGTACATTAAGCAATATGTCGGTATGTTTGGTGAGAAACCTTATTACGGTGAGCAAAGATACGCGCCTACAAAATATCCGCTGTCGACCTATGCGGCTATGATTACCTATATGGACGCTCAAGTAGGTGTCATTCTAGAAGAAATAAAGAAGTTGGGGATTGATGATAACACTATTATTCTGTTTTCCAGCGATAATGGGGCAACCTTTAACGGAGGCGTAAATGCTTCTTTTTTTAATAGCGTGTCTGGATTGAACGGTCTCAAAATGGATGTGTATGAAGGTGGGATTCGGGTGCCCTTTATTGCGAGATGGCCTGGGAAAATTGAGGCAAATGCAGTTTCTGATTTGCCGTCCGTTCAGTATGACATGATGGCAACTTTTGCAGAACTAACGAATCAAACTGCTCCTGATAATACGGATGGTATATCTATTTTGCCGACACTCCTCGGAGACAATACGAATCAGCAGAAACATGATTTTCTTTATTTTGAATTTCCGGGCAAAGGCGGACAGATGGCTGTAAGAATTGGGGATTGGAAAGCCGTGAAACTAAATGTGGCGCGTAAACCAGACACCCCTTGGAAATTGTTTAATCTCAAAACAGATCGAAATGAAACGGAAGATGTAGCATCTGAAAACCAAAAAATCATAGAAAGAATCAATAAAATTGTTCTTAAGCAGCATCAGCCAGCTCATATCAAGGAATGGGATTTTATAGATGCAAAATATTTCAAAGGAGGGAATCATGAATAGAGTTTTCATCTTGTTGCTGGTGTTACTTTCCGTAAAAGTCCATGCGCAAGCTATTGCGCAGCGATCTGTAGCACATCCAGGAATTACACCTTATATAAATTACAATGCATTCGATAGAAACAAGGATCATCTTTTATCGTCTCCTCATGTAAAAAATGTTTTGGTCATATTTCATTGGCGTGATCTGGAGCCTACACCTGGAGGCTTTGTCTTTGAAGAAGCTATTGGGCATCTATTGAAGGAAACAAAAAAAGCAGGTGTTGGTCTGGCATTAAAGTTTTGGGTAGGCCCCAGTTCTCCAGAATGGTTGTATGAAAATGGTGTGCCACTTGTTGAGGTCACCGGAGGGGCTGATTGGAAATATCCCTATTATTTTTCGAAAGAATACGAGAGATACTTTTATCGGTTTATAGACGAGTTTGGCAAGTATGCTAAAAAGCTGTCTGCTGAAGATCTAAAACATATCCATTTTCTTCAGGTATGTGAGGGCTCGACAGGTGATACGGGACCCTACCAGGGCGCTAGTAAGCCCATAAATGAAGCGTATGAAATTGAAAAGGAAGATTGGATGGATTACCGTATGGAGGTTTGGGAAAAATATCGAACCGCTATGTGGAAAGACGGCCGAACAGTTTTGCCCATGCTCTTTACCGATGATGGCAATACCGATAGGGAGCGTGATTGGCAATTGGCCAACCTGTCCGAATTTGGCGTGAAGAAGGGACAGTTTGCACATGGATACAATCATAATTATTTTTTAAGATTGATGGATCCCTGGCAGAACTTACAGGATAAAGCAAGGCAGAAGGGCGTGTTGTTGATGGCCCGAGGAGAATTTGATAATATCCTATTGAGGCAAGATTGGGTGAAAGAAGATCTGGCTTTAGTATTCTATTGGTCGGCCCTGTCGGCATTATTTCATGACATCAATTATTGGAATCCGGCCATTTCTATTATAAAAGATCCGGAACTTTTTCTGGATGGTTTGGATATGTATAACACGCACGTAAGCTCATTGGGCGATCCCTTCCAAGCACCATTGGCTTTTTGTGCTATGCGCCGGATGTTGGACGCCGCCGATACCGAGACTTTCCCGGAGAATATTTATGGAAAAGCCAACCCTAAGAATGAAGATCGGTTTAAGAAGATACTATCCGGATTCGCTTCGAAAGGAGCAAAAATTGGAGATGATACCAAACTAGGAGTAGGTCCGATAGTAAGTCGTACGCGTAAATCTGATAATGATATAGGATGGATGGTGTATCGTGGTAATTTTTTCAAGCATTTGGAGCAGATTGAACCAGAAACAACCAGCGAAGCTTATTGGAATGTAGATACCACCAAATATGGACGTTTTGTGAGAGCGTTTAAAAAAGATTCACACAGCCAGATGTATTTTTCATTGGATAAGCAGTTTTTCCAAAGTGAAGAACCACAAGGTGTCTGTATTTCCGTCATCTATAAAGATTCAGGAAATGGAAACTGGGAGCTGTTGTATAACAATGGTCAGAAAGTGGCAAGTGCCGGGAAAATAGAAAATGCAGGTACAGACAAATGGGTAGAAAAGGTATTTACGATACAGGATGCCGTATTTAATGGTAAACTTGATAAAAGTGCAGATTTGATACTAAAGCATATTGGGGGTGATAATACGTTTTTTCATCTTATAGAATTAGAAAGAACCGGAAATGTTATTAAATCAAATTAAAAATCAAACAGTACATCTTAAAATTAAATTGCTATGAAAAAGTTATTTTTAGCGTTGACGATGCTGATATGTATGTATAGTGTTGGCCAAACAAACCAGGAAAAATTAACTCCAATGACAGGGATTACCATGACAAAAGAGCAACGAACAAAAATCCAGACTGTGAATAAAAATGTCGTCGCGGAGATCAAAGCATTGAAAGAAAATACTGCTTTGCATAATAGAGAAAGATTTCTAAAAATAAAAGAGGTGAGAGAGAAACAAGAAATGGATATAAAAGAGATACTAACCGCAGAACAATATTCGCAGCGACGTGAAAATATAGAAAAAATCAGAAACCAAAATAAGCAATAAATCAGTATGGAAAAGAAACGCAGAGATTTTATAAAAACAGGAAGTTTATTGGGGTTAGGCGCTTTGTTGCAGCCGTCCAAGTTGTTTGCAAATAGTCAGAATATTGCTCATGCAAATGCTTCTCCAACAGTTGACAAGGGCCGGCCTGTTTTCAATATGTGTGGTTATAGTGCACCAAAGATCGACAATGTGCGTATAGGTTTTGTCGGTGTTGGAACCCGTGGACAGGCTGCTGTATATCGTATGAGCCAAATCGAAAATGTAACGATCGCCGCGTTATGCGATTTACAGCCGGATAAAATAGATTTTGCACTCAACCGTATTAAAAACTCGGGGCAAAAGCCAAAGATCTATACTGGGGAGGAAGATTGGAAAGCCGTTTGCGAACGAGACGATATCGATCTGATATATATATGCACCCATTGGGCTTTACATACACCTGTAGCGGTGTACGCAATGCAGCAGGGAAAGCACGTTTGTGTAGAAGTACCTGCGGCCACGACCATAGACGAATGCTGGCAATTGGTAGAAACTTCTGAGGCAACTAAAAGACATTGTATGATGGTTGAAAACTGTTGTTACGATTTTTTTGAATTACTCACGCTGAATATGGCTAGACAAGGTTTTTTTGGTGAAATTATCCATTGCGAAGGAGCCTATATCCATGAATTAACGGAAAACTTTACCCGCAAGAATTTCAAATGGGATATGTGGCGGCTCAAGGAAAACTATGAGCGGAAAGGTAATTTATATCCTACTCATGGCTTAGGACCAATCTGTCAAGTGATGAATATAAATAGGGGAGATCAATTGGATTATATGGTGTCGATGTCTTCTGCCGACTTTGTGCTCGGTCAGCGGGTGGAAGAGTTGGCAAAGGAAAACGATTTGTATAAACCTTTTGCGGGTAAAGACTATCGTGGGAATATGAACACCTCTATTATTAAAACGCATAAAGGCAAAACGATCATGCTGCAGCATGATGTGAGTTCGTTGCGCCCTTATTCGCGTATCCACCTGATAAGCGGCACCAAAGGTATAGCACAAAAATACCCTTTGCCCGGTCGTATATCTACCCATCACAGAAATTGGTTTACCGAAGAACAGATGAAAGAGGTAGAAGAAAAATACCAACCAGCTATCGTAAAGAAAATCGGCGAATTGGCTAAGAAGGTGGGAGGCCACGGCGGAATGGACTTTTTAATGGATTGGCGAACGATAGATTGTCTGCGTAATGGCTTGCCATTAGACCAGGATGTTTACGACGCAGCTTTATGGAGCTGTATATTTCCGCTGAGCGAGACTTCGGTCAACAACCGTTCCCAAGCGGTAGATATACCCGATTTTACAAGGGGGGGCTGGAAAAAGAATACACCAGTCGATATTTCACTTAGTACAGGTGGAAATACGGGTGTTAAGGATATCAGAAAACCTCTAAAAGAGGATTTTGAATTGTAAGGAGTATGAAACCGAGAAAAACAGATAGATGAAAAAAAATAGTGTATTACTTGTATTGCTTCTTTCTTCTCTTTACTCATTTTCTAAGGTCAATTTGCCGTCGATACTAGGAGATAACGCTGTTTTGCAACGAAATAGTAAGGTGAAGCTATGGGGAAGTGCAAATGCAGGGGCTATGGTTACCATAACAACGTCATGGGATAACACGCAAATTAATACAAAGGTAGATCGTGAAGGGAAATGGCTGACAGCTATCCACACGCCGGAAGCAGGTGGTCCCTATCGTATCATCTATAACGATGGCGAGGAAACCATTACGAAAAATATAGCCATTGGCGAGGTTTGGTTTTGTTCCGGGCAGTCTAATATGCAAATGTTGTTGAGGGGAGCGATGAATCAACCCATACTTCATTCAGCCGACTTAATAGCTAATGCAACGAATAAGCAGCTTCGGCTTTTTAAGGTACCCACTGCCCTGTCTGCTCAGCCCGTTGAAGATTTGGATAATACTGCCTGGAACGTTTCAACTCCAAAAAGTGCTGCGGTTTTCAGTGCTTTGGCATTTCAGTTCGGGAAAATGCTGCAAGAACATCTGGATATCCCCATAGGCATTATTGTTTCGGCATATGGAGGCACTCCCGTTCGAGGTTGGATGGCCTCTGAATACCTGAAAGAATTTCCAGTGATGGCGAAAGACACCACAACCCGTATAAATCACTGGGGACCTTCATACCTCTACAATGCAATGGTTTATCCGTTACGTAATTTTAGTATAAGAGGATTCTTATGGTATCAGGGCGAAAGGGATGTCAGTACACCTTTTCTATATGAAAAGATGTTGCCGGCTATGGTAAAGAACTGGAGGGCACTTTGGGATGGGGGAGACAAATTTCCGTTTTATTACGTGCAGCTGGCTCCCTGGACGTATTCAAACGCTTCTGGATTTAAGGGGGCGTATATGAGAGAAGCGCAGCTAAAAGCCAGAGCAATGATTCCCAACTCCGGTATTATAACAACAGTGGACGTTGGTTCCAATCACAGTATTCACCCGCCCGATAAAACCACCGTAGCAAAGCGCTTACTTTATCAAGCTTTGGCCCAGACTTATAACGTGAAGGGTATTCCCTACACGTTTCCCGAATATAAAGAGATGGAAATACAGGGGAGCACAATATTATTAAGGTTTAACAATGCCCCAATAGGACTGTCCTTACATGAAAAACTTACCGAAGGATTAGAGATAGCCGGTGAAGATAAAAAGTTTTATCCGGTTACGGAAGCAAAGATTATTGGCGCAAAAGGAATACAGGTAAGCAGCAATCAGGTCAATAAGCCGATTGCGGTACGATACTGTTTCAGGAATTATCGCAAAGGTAATCTGTACGACAACTTTGGAATGCCTGTTTTCCCTTTCCGAACAGATGATTGGAATGAATAAGAAAAATAGATGTATGAGATTAATTTATGTCGCCCTTTTTACACTGATCTGGAATGCAGCAACTTCGCAAAATATTTCACCAAGAGGTATTCGAAATCCAGGAATCGCTCCTTACCTACATTATGGCTCCTATAATCTTCATAGCGAAGCATTGCTAAAGTCGCCACATGTAAGGAGTTTGTATATCATCTATACGTGGAAAGATTTGCAGCCTGAACCGGGAAGATATGCGTTTGAAGAAATTATTGGGCGCTGTCTTGCTGATGCAAAGAAAGCTGGATTAGGGATTGGTTTCCAGATATGGTTTGGCCCGAGTGCACCCGATTGGATATATGAACATGGTGTACTTAAGGTGCAGGTAAAACCTGTAGGTGATTACAGCTATCCCGATAGGGAATATCCCTATTATTTTGCTAAAGAATATCTGAAATACTTCTATGCATTTATCGATGCTTTTAGCAACTATATTAAAAAACTACCGGAGGAAGATGTAAATCGTTTATTGTATTATCATGTTTCAGAAGGCTTTACGGGGATACAGGACCCTATCAGGGAGCAAATAAACCGATAGATAAACAATATGATATTCCGCGCGAAAAGTGGATGGATTTCCGAATGGAGGTGTGGGAATATTATCGCAAATCTCTTTGGCGGGATGGAAGAACTATCATACCATTAATGTTTACGGATGATGCTAATACGGATCGCGAACGAAACTGGCAGTTGAAACATCTTACAGCGTTTGGGGCGAAAAAAGGACAGTTTCCCGCCGGCTACAATCATAATTACAATTTGCGATTATTGGGGCCTTGGCGAGAATTTCACCAAAAGGCTGCGGCGGCCAGTAAGACACTTTTTGCCCGTGGAGAATTCGATAATATTTTGCTTGGACAGCCTTGGGTGAAGAAAAATCCTTCACTGGTGTTCTATTGGGGAGCTATTGCTTCACTTTTTTACGATATAGATTATTGGAATCCGCAGGTCAACATTATCAAACAATCCAAACCATTTTTAGAGGGGCTTGAGTTTTACAATCGACATGTAAGTTCTTTGCATAATCCTTCTAAAGCAGAATATGCATTTTGTGCCATGCATCGCATGATGGACGCATCAGATACCGAAACTTTTCCAGAACGTATTTATGGGAAAGCTACGCGATTGAATATGGCGAGATACCATAAAATTATAGCCGAATTTGCATCGAAAGGAGCAAAAATTGGTGATGAGATAAAATTGTGGGCGGGGCCAATAGTATGTCGTAAGCGAAAAGATGATAACGATATTGGCTGGATGGTAGACCGTGGTAATTTTTTCAAGCATTTAGAACAGATAGATCCCGAAACAACAAGTGATGCATATTGGAACGTGGATACAACCATATATGGTCGTTTTGCGAGGGCCTTCAAACCAGCTACCGATAGCAAAATGTATTTTTCGTTGGATAAAAACTTTTTCAATAACGCCCAACAGCAAAAAATAAGTCTATCGATAACTTATAAAGATACGGGCACCGGAAGCTGGGAATTATTGTATTATAATGGTCAGAAAATGATTAGTGCAGCGAAGATAAAAAATACCGCAACAGATAAGTGGGTGAAGAATGTATTTACTATTAATGATGCGGTATTCGCTAAGGCACTAGAAAAACAATCTGATTTTATAATTAGATATATCGGTGGTGACAATACCTTTTTCCATTTGTTGGATTTAAAAAGGGAGTAAAATCACTCTTAAAAAGCAAACTATAGACAGATGAAAAATAAGATTTTTAATATAGCGGTAGTAATCTTCGGTATCACGACAATCAGCTGCCAAAAAAATAATCAGGACCTGCCCAATATTATCGTTGTATATGTAGATGATCTTGGTTATGGCGACTTGAGTTCGTATGGTGCAACGCATATCAAAACCCCTAATGTTGACAGGCTTGCCGAAGAGGGCTTGCTGTTTACCAATGCCTATGCGACGGCTTCCATCTGTACGCCGTCCAGATATTCTTTTTTAACGGGGAAATACCACTGGAGAAATACAACGACCTGGAGTGTTGGTAATATTAAAGATGTGAGTATCGCGCCGGGAGATGCCGGATTGACTATTGATACCTCCCAAACAACGGTAGCGAAGGAGTTAAAGCAAAACGGCTATGCGACGGGAGTGGTCGGAAAATGGCATTTGGGACTGGGGCCTACTGGTGGTCCGGATTGGAATGGTGAGATCATGTTGGGACCTGGAGATATCGGGTTTGATTACATATTCATCATGCCCGCTACTGCGGATAGAGTCCCCTGTGTTTTTGTGGAGAACCGGCAAGTGGTTGGACTTGACCCATCAGATCCCATTCAGGTAAGCTATGGAGATCCTATTGGCGATACTTCTACAATATACAATCTCGAGGTTGAAACCGGTACTGTGGTAAGCTATGATAGTAGGACACGACGAAAAAACGATGTTGTCAGCATGCATCCAAGTTTTGGACACGACCAAACCATCATTAATGGCATACCCCGTATAGGCTATATGACGGGAGGAAAAGCTGCCCTCTGGCAAGATGACCAGATCGCGGAAACCTTAACCCAAAAAGCGCTGGATTACATCGACCGGAATAAAGAAAATCCTTTCTTCCTTTATTTCGCTACACATGACCTGCATGTACCGCGTGTACCGGGAGAGACCTTTGTTGGTAAAAGCAGACTTGGCGTGTATGGCGACGTCCTGCTGCAGATGGACTGGACTGTTGGGCAAATATTAGATAAACTGGATGAACTTAAGCTAACCGAAAACACCATCATTATTTTTACCAGCGATAACGGACCGGTAATGGATGATGGTTATCTTGATGGCTCTTACGAAAATCTAGGTGGCCATACACCATCGGGAAGTCTTAGGGAAGGAAAATACAGTGCTTACGAAGGAGGCACAAGAGTTCCATTTATCGTTCGTTGGCCTAAGAACATAAAAGCAGGTACATCAAAGGCTCTTTTTAGTCAGGTTGACTTGCTTGCGACATTAGCAGCGTTAACCGGAAATACGAATGCAGATAAGTTGGCTATGGATAGTCGAAACTATAGTTCTGTTCTGCTTGGAGAAACCTCTAAGGGACGCCAGCATGTAGTTCAGCAGAATATGAGCAGTACCTTGTCTCTTGTAAAAGATGGCTGGAAATATATAGAACCGACAGATAAGCCACAGTTTAACGTTTACACATATCCGAAAACCGATATGGGAAATAATACGGAACCTCAGCTCTATAATATCGATAGCGATTTACGTGAACAAGAAAATTTAGCAGAAACATATCCAGATAAATTAAAAGAACTGGAAATGTTGCTAAATCAAATTAAAAATCAGACTGCGAAATAAACACGACAGCGTTCATTTTTTCTGTACTACGTAACATGCGTACAAAGTGATTTACTTTTGTCTTAAAATGTAATGTATTTATTCTGACTACAACGTCCATTATTCCAGAGGTGATGGCCTTAGAACCGTTGTTTTTACCGTTTCATGTCAATTGCTTACCCGTTGTAAACATGTTCCCCTCATTTTGACAGAAACAATATAGATTGTCACCAACACAATACAGCAGCTCCCGCTCAGTAAACACGATATGTTGAATTGAAATTTCTTTATAATGTATTAATTATCCAATATTATGGAGATCTTATTTCATTTCAGGTATGTTACGTAGCAATTATACGATGTGAATACTGTCTACCTGCATATATTCGTGTCTAGGGCCTTGTAAACGCGGTTTGAGGCCATGTTATAGCTGTTTGCGATGATGTTATGGCTCTTTGTTTTCCGAACAACACAGCGGCTTATTTATTGACCTATATCTCCATATAGTTAAACCCAGACCATATTAGATCACGAACTGCAGCCTTCCGCTTCGTTTACATTCCTAACGCGGAATCTGGGTTAAAAACTGTTGAGAAACAATAACTCCTTCTTCAATTCAGCCAGATTGTCAAAAATATAAGTTGCTCCTGCACTTTGTAATTCTGCCCGGCTTCCGAATCCATGTAAGAGACCCGTTGTATCCATATGAAAAGCTTGTCCACCTATGATGTCGTATTTCCGATCTCCTATCATCAATGCCTGTGAGGGGTCGCTCAGATTTGTTTCCTCCATTACATGTTGGATAACATGTCCTTTGGTAGGGCGGGAGTCATCTAATCCGGCACCTCCAATGAAGTCGAAATATGTGTCGATTTTAAAATGCTCCACGATCCGTTGGGCAAAGACAGTTGGTTTAGAGGTTGCTAAATAGATGGAATAGCCTTCATCTTTTAATCGCTCCAATAATTCCTGCACACCATCAAACAACCTGTTTTCGTATATACCGATGTCCGTAAACCGTTCCCGGTATTTTTCGACACCAAGATTGGCCTGTGCTTCATCAAAATGATAGATCTGCATCAGGGAGTCTTTGATGGGAGGACCTATCCATGATCGTAGCGTATCCAGGTTATCGGTTTTGATGCCAAAGTATTCCAAAGCATAAGCAATACATTTGGTAATCCCTTCGGAAGGATCGGCTAATGTTCCATCCAAATCAAATAGCAGGTGTCTATATTTTTGCATATTTTATATATTCATTCTGATCCGCAAAGATACAAATCATAAATGTACAGTTAATTTGTCCTATCGATTAAGGCTATCGATGGTAACATTTCTCCCTATCTGTTGATTACAAATTACAGGTGCATCAGAAAAATGCGCTTGTATGATTTGTAGAAACTAAAATGATAGGTTATGAAAAGACTTTTACTAGTATGGATGGTTTGGAGCTCCTTTTTCTCTTTTGCACAGGAGCGTGTAAAAGGAGATCTCCAAGTGGGTATTCAAGGAGGCACAAGTGTGCCGATGGACAGTTATAAGAAAATCGGTGATACTAAAATCGGCTATTACGGCGGATTTTTTGTCGATAAATATTTCTCAGGCAATACATTTGGCATAGGCATAGATGCCCGTTATATCTACAACGGCATAAATAAGCAGGATAGCTTAAAGTTTGAAAATGGCCATTTTGGAACAGACTATCGTAATCCAGCGCGATTCAAGGACTACCTTTTTACAATAGGACCCACATATAAATGGAGCAAAAACAAGTTTCATGTGGAGGCTTATGTACGAGGAGGTATGATGATGCAATACTTTCCGGAGTATGTGCGGACCATGACGTACGATGATGGCAGCGGCAATCAGGTGCTTTACGATCCGCAGTGGACCGAGAATGATTCGACCAACAAGGCGAATAGCTGGGCGGCCTTAGGGGGCTTGCGATTCAATTATAAAATAAGCCCGAAGGTTGCTTTGTTTGCCCATGTGGACTATGTGCAAACCTTTGGCACCAAATTCGGCAATAAACCTAGCCAGTTTACCGTGCGGAATAGTGTAGAAATTCTTCCCGTGGAGGAGACCACTTCCGTTAAGAGCTTTTTGGATCATTACGAAGAGCAGCAGGTTGCCAATAGAACGTTGCATAAAACAATACAGGCAGGCATCGGGGTGAAGATGATGTTTGGTAGCCAATCGACTCCAGTTGTTCCACCTGTGAAAGAAGAGCCTATAAAATATGACGATATCCCTAAACCTGTGGCGGCTGCAAAGGATTTGCAGATTGTGGTTAAGGACAAACAGACGAATTTAGCCCTGAGTGGTGTCACCGTGTCTGTCATGGGAAATGACCGTGAGGAGAAATCGATTTCGGATGCAAGTGGGCAAGCTGCAAAAATAGCAGGTATCAAGCCCGGCCGTTATCAGGTCATCGGTGAGAAAAATGGTATAAAGACTCCTGTACTTGTATTGACCGAAACGGATTTTCAAAGTAATTCGAATGTGATTTTTAAAGAAATATATCACGACGACCCACGGTTTACACTGGTAGGCGAGACGTTCGATTGTGTCAGCCAGCATAATGTCGGCGGTATCAATACCATGCTGACCAATACCGGAAGCAAAACTAATATCAGCCAGATCTCAGATCTGGAAGGGAAGTTCATTTATCAGTTAGAAGCACAAAGTGAATTTACGGTGGTCGCCAATCAACAGGGTAAGTATTCCCAGACCGAAATGGTCTCGACCAAAGGATTGGATCGCAGTCAGACTTTATACGTCACGCTAAAACTGGGTGTGTGTGAACTGGCGAAAGACAGTTCATGGGAGCTGAAAAATATCTTATACGATTTTGATAAAAGCACGATCCGTCCCGATGCGGCATTGATCTTGGATAATGTGGTGTCCATCTTAAAACAAAATCCTTCCCTGCGTATCGAATTGTCGTCTCATACCGACAGTCGGGGAAATGATAGCTACAACTTGAAGCTTTCACAACGCCGTGCGGATGCTGCCGTCGACTATTTGGTACAGAACGGCGTGTCGCGAAATCGACTGATTGCAAAAGGCTATGGAGAAACGCGATTGAAGAACAATTGTGGGAATGGTGTTTCCTGTTCGGAAGAACAGCATCAAGAAAACAGGCGTACCGAAATTAAAGTATTGGATTTTTAAATAAAGAACCTTAATATGAAAACGAATACCACTAAACCCTTTATAAAAACAGCGGAGGAAGAGGACGTTAAATTAGTACGCTTCGTGATCGGATTTTTCGTCTTTCTTTACCGTAGAGCGATTCGACCGTGAATGGATGTATATTCCTGTGAGGATTAATAGAAGGATAACTATACCAATGCCCATATAGAGAGATAGGTTTGTGTTTTTTCGCAAGCCTATCTCATTGTTTATCCCTGAATAATTGATGTTGGCCCAATACCAGGGATTTTGATGTTCGATAGATGCTTCGTTTAGAAATACGCGTTTTGCCTGCGCTAATGCCTCGACAGGTTTCCGGCTTTCATAGAGCTGTTGATAAAACAGGGACGTCAGCCGCAGCATGGCTTCATCGTTGGCAAACCAATAGGTTGAGATGACGGAAGGTACGCCCTTACCCAAGAATACCCGCTGGATACTTTCCATACCTTCGGAAGGTAGGGATATACCGCTTCCCGTATTACATGCCGACAGAAATACCATGGGGGAGTAAATGTGGTAAAAACGGAGCTGTTTAGTCGAGATCGGCTGCTGTAAATAGATAATCGGATTGTCATCACCATCCAAAATGGTATGTGCCGCAATATGGATGATATGAGATCCGGCGAATTGTTGGACGATCGTGGAGTCGTTTTGGTTTTTGGGTCCGATTTGTTCACTTTTGAAATGTTTGCCGATATTGTCGACTTCCTCGTGTACAAATTTTAAATCCGGTAAGGGTTTAGGAAAGGAAGCCCGATAGAGCAGGGTAATATCCGTTTGATTGGCTGTCGGTGCTTGCAGTAGATCGTAGAGGATGAACGAATTGAGATACGCGAAATTGTAGATGTTGACCAAGAAACCTTTCTCATACAAAGCGTCAAAAGGAAGCCCATAAAGCTGTCCATCCAGCGAGAGGCAAATGTTGCCGTCAGCCGTATGCAGGTCCGGCAATAACGCGCTGATGATTCGATGTGACTGCTCCCGGTAGTGTAGTGGATCGCGGTTATAGCTATTGGGCGAAGCCCCGAAATAGGTGTCCTTAAACTGCTGGACAAAGGTGGTAAAAGTAGTGTCGGTTATCTTGTGGTAAGTGTACCTGTCGTTCGACCGATCAATGACGGTAATCGTTTTGTCCTTATGGATGAAATAGCTGTAGTAGCTTTTATTAGGTTCGTTTAAATGGGTGAAGAAAGAGGCCTTATCGGGTGAATAATTATACGTTTCAAAATAACGTTCGGAAAGCTGAAAGTCGATCATCAGCTGATTGACCTGCTGTTGAAGCGCTTCTCGTTGATTTTGATCCGTCGTCTGACTGATTTTCTGATGCAGGTGACGGATAGTCCGGATAGCGTTTTTTAACGAAAGATCGCCATGGTCCCATTTTTCCGATCGGTTTATCTCGTTAATAAGCAGTCGTCCTTTGCTTAATTCGATACACCAAAGCAGCGTCTCTACGATGTCTTGTTTTGTCGGTTCTTGTATCAGGACGCGTTCGATCAAGGCCGACATTTCTTCTATAATCGCTCGGTTCCAGATGTTGTTATTGATTTGATTTCTTTTACTCGTAATGAGCTGTTGTGTCCGAAAGTCGTTTTCAATTGCCCATTGGAAATAGTGAAGCGTCGAGTCCACCTCATTTTCTTGTCCGAAGCATCTCGCCAGTCCCACGAGCGCCTGCGTATAGGTATAATCCAGTGTGTACTCGTCACCCACCGTGGAAGATAAGGCATCAACAACCTGCTGATACGTACGCTTTGCTCGAGGGACATCATTTTTGTGAAACAGGATATTGGCGAGGGTAAGCTGCAGTCGGGCTTTTGTCCGATGTTGCGTGTCGGGGAAATGGTTGTTCAACAACTGTAATGCCTGACGGCCGGAAGCGTAATCGTGATGGATTTCCCCATATTGCCCCAGCGCTGACGCATACCAGATGAGTGTGTCGCCGTACAATTTGTTTTTTGCAAATTCCTGTAAGGCCAGTGTATTATATTTTGTACTGTTGTCCGCATCGTTTTCCTCCTGATAGACCGTAGAAAGGGTGTTATACAGCAAAGCACGTGAGAGGGATTCGGTGGGTTTTTTCAGCGTTTCCTCTATGAGCTTCTTCGCCTTCGTCAGGTCCTGATTGTAGAGGTATGCATTGGCAAGATTGTTCGCAAAGCCAACCCTTTGGCGATATTGGTCCACTGGGATTTTATCCAGCGTCTGTTCCAATAAATTGATTGCCTTCTGGTTGTCATCGATTAAGGTATACAGTGCTGCCAGTGGTTTGATGACGTATACATGGGTATTGATATCTTTCAGGTTCTTCGACTGAATGAAGTTTAATACTTTCTCATAATACCGGATGGCGTTATAATGATCGCCGTATTCCCGCAGACCATAAGCCATGAAGATCAGCCCGTAAGCGTACATCTCCTGTTGTTCGAATGACTGCGGGGTGAGGCTCAGGCTGTTTAAAAAAGAGTCAGGGTTGGAGACATACTTTTCGGGAGAGAGATCGGCGGTACTTTCGAAGTATTCAAAAAGCGAATCGGGAAGGGATATCGCTTTTGATGCGGACGTACTTTGTTGTGCCGTAGGGGCAGAGCAGTGCAATACGGTCTTAGCAATCAATACACACAGTAGGTATATAATATATTTCCCCATTTTTTATGTTTTACCGTCATTTCGACGAGGAAGGAGGAGAAATCTATTTACCAGTTTTTTATATCTTCCCACAAATTTCTCCAATTGGGATTCATATTGTTTATTAAAAAATCTTTCTTTTCGCGCCGCCATTTCTTAATCTCTTTTTCTCTGTTAATAGCTTCCTCGATAGACGAAAAAATCTCATAATACACACATACGGAAAGATTATATTTAGCCGTAAAAGATCTTGGATATACTTTTTCTCTATGTTCTTTTATTCGCCAAAGCAGATCGGATGTGACACCTATATATAACGTCGTCCTATTAACATTTGTCATGATATATACGGCTCCACCTATTTCCATTGTTTTAAAACTATACGTGAAAAATATTTATCCATAGATTTTCCTTCGGAGCTGCTTCGCGGTCTCTCTTCGTTCGAAATGACGTTTTTTTAAATCTGCGGTGAGCCCCCTCACCCAATTCTCCTCCTACAGTCGTCGAAATGAAATTAAAACCGCCAGATGCCATAGATGCCACTGTGGGATTTTTGATTTTTATCGTAGGAGACCCTGAAGCCGATAGCGGGCCCCATATACACCCGTCCGATATTGATATCGAAGAAAGGGTTGTATTTTAGAGCACTGTTTTCCTTTTGAATATCATCATTTTCGACGAGGAGAGTTCGCTCTTCCATACCCTGTGCGGCGTCTACCATATAGTAGTAAGTTTTTTTGGCGCTGGAAGAGGTATTGAAATCTTTACGAAGCGACACTCCAGCCCCTACAGAGATCCAGGCATTAATATTATACCTCATTTGTAAAGGTAGCTGTAGCGATAAATATTTGCGAGTCTCTAAGCTGTCATAAGCAGTTATGGTTACATCCATCATTCTTCCCTCCGGACCTATAGGCAAGGATACCGGTTGTTTCAGCCCAGAGATATTTATAGAACCATTCTGCTCGTAATAACTCGTATAAATCTCCGCTTGCCAATAAGGACGTTTGTACGGCGCCATAGGCGCTAAGCCGAACCCAAGTTGTATACCGGGTTTGAATTGATACTTCGTTTCATGTTCTTTCGGTGTGCCGAACGTGGTTGTTGCCCCCACTGTCACGATAGGGGAGATAATCTGCCGAAAACGAGAGGTTGAAGTATTGGTCTTGATCGGTGGGTTTTTGTCAAAATAGATATTTGTATACGACTTGAATGATTTATTCCGGAACTTTTTCTTCTCCATATCGATATCAAAGAGAATAAACCCTTTGGTACTGTCCATGTCCGTAATATTTTTGGCTGCGGTACCAGGAAGAGCGATATCTTTAAAGTGAAAGACAAAGGTACCATCGTCTTTGATGTAATAACGATAGCAGCCCATGGCGTTGTCGGTTTGACAGGTGTCGCATTTTGGGTACAGCGCTTTCAGTTTAAAGGTGTTTTTGTCGACTTCCGGCGGTAAGGCCATTTCCAGACGGACATTGCGGGCATCGCCTTCACCATCGTTTTGGAATTGTACTTTATACGTGAGGGTTTTGTGCTTACTTTGGAATCGATAACTCATGCGTGCCGGCTTGACCGACATTTTATTTGGATCGTGCGATTTGACGACAGGGATATCCACCTGATGTACATTGGCGAGACCATCTTCGGGAATGAATACACCTGTGATGGTAACGATGGCGTTGGTGTCGACCAGCATGTCTTCCGTCACGTCCAGGTTGATCAGCGAGAACTGCTGTTCGGCGTTGGCCGGATCGATATCGTAGGCTGTCAAACTGTTGTATGCCCCATACAAGTCTTTGAAGTAACCGATGGCCTGATTTTCATTGGCAAAAAGAGAGACTTCCTTGATCCCATAATCCGGGCTTCCTGTTTTCGTAAAGGTCGACTGTTTGACGCTGGCCCATAGACTATGCAGTCCATCCCGTTGCGGTAGTGTGTCGATCTTTTCCCGGTAATAATTACTCTGGTTGGCAAATGTGAAGCCGTCCAAACCCGCCACTTTCTCATTCGATAAAATATAAATGCGTCCCTTTTTTCCTTCGGTGTTGACACCGACGACGAGCGAAATGTCTTCACCGGGCTTGGCATCGGACAGTTTGAAAATCTGAAATATACCATTAGAAGAGAAAAAGTTCTGCTCAAATAAATTGGGCGAGGTATTGGAAGCTATAGCAGATGCCGCTTCGACTTTCTTTCTCGGTCGTTTCGGCTTAGGACCAAAGTCGTAGTTGTTGACCGCATATACCGTCACGTTGTACTCCCCGGGCTGCGCATATTGATGTACAGGCTCCGCTTGGGTGCTGAAATGTCCATCACCAAAATCCCATAAATAGGTGTAGTAAGGTGCTCGCCCACCCGGGATCTGAACCAATGGGCGTAATTCCGATTTAAATACGATCTGGTTGCCGATGATTTCCGTGTGAATCTGGCTTTCAAAGGTGTCGATCGGCGATATGGTCTCCAATTGCTGTGCAACGAGCGATTGTATACAGATCAGGACAGTAATCAAGCCTATAATTGGTTTCATGAGGATAGTGCTATTCATATTAATAAGGTATTCTCCTTGATTTATACAATTATTGCTAAATTTACAAATAAACTTCGTTTCCGATGCACATCGACCAAATTTATATCCGGTATCTAAAAGACAACGACAGTAAGGGCATCCAGCTTATATATAATAAATATGCACGGCAGATTGTTACCCTTATTCAACGAAACAGCGGTACAGAAGATGATGGTTATGATATATTGCAGGAGGCGCTGGTCGATATCTATCATATGGCGCGAGATCGGGATTTTGAATTGACCACAAACTTTGGCTCTTTCCTGTCGCTGGTCTGCAAACGCAAGTGGCTGAACGTGTTGAAGAAAAATCAACGGCTACAGGTAACAAAAGCAACGGATGATTTATTTCATATTGAAGATCATGCACAGCAGGAATGGGAACAGATGCTGCATCAGGTCGATAAAGAAAATAAAGTCATGGCCATGTTGGACACATTAGGAAAAAGTTGTCAGGAAATTATCAAACGCTGCCTCGTCGAGAAGCATCAGGAACAGATTGCCGAGTCTATGGGTATTTCCTATGCTTACCTGCGAAAGAAAAAGAGTGAATGTATGGCTTCGCTGGTTCAGAAAATCAAACAAAGTGGTGTTTTTTAAACGGATAGGTAATGGAAAACAAAGCAGATAAAATTCAGGCATACATTGATGGTCTATTGACCGGCGATGAGCTTGCTCAATTTGAAAAGTGGATGGCCGAAGATGAGGAATTGCGGGCGGAGGTTCATGCGCAGCGTGAGGTACAAGAGACTATCAGGAAACGGTTAACCTCGAAAGAAGATGCACTTCGCGCCAATCTGCGTCAGGCTCGAGTAGGATTGCAAACCGGAAGAAAAGGGGTTGTCAGCCTGTATAAGGTGTACTTGCCTGTCGCGGCGGCGGTATGTTTGCTGATTTTCTTTTCGATATTCTATCTCTATACCGACGACAGTTATCTGTATGATCTGCCCGCCATGCAATCGGAGGTTGTCCGCGGTCAGGAGGCGAATGTAAGTTATGAAAACGCAGTCCAGGCATTCAATGCGCAGTCCTATGAGGAGGCTCGGGGAATACTGTACAGCCTCATCGAAGCGGACTCATCCGTCGTACAATACAGGTATTACGCCGCGCTTACCTATGTTGGTGAACAAAATTGGTCGCAGGCCTTACCCGAGTTGACACCGATTGCAGAAGGAAAATCCATATTTGCCGATGAAGCCAAGTATTACCTCGCCCTTGTATATCATAAAATTGACCAGCACGAAGAGGCGAAGACCTTACTCCGCGAGATACCCTCACAGGGCAAGCTTGGTGAGAAGGCTGGAAAACTGTTGGATGTGTTAGAGAAATAAGGTTTAGCCGTTTTTCATCATCGCTAACAACGGATCGAGGTATTCCCGGCTGTTGGCCAGACGGGGCACCTTATTTTGGCCACCAAGCTTTCCTTTGGACTTCATCCAGTTATAAAACGTGTCGGCCGGAGCATTGTGTATGACTGGAAATGCAAGTGCCATATCTTTAAAACGCTTAGCATCATAATCGGAGTTAATTTCGCGGAGTGTATTGTCCAGTACTTCACAAAAATGCTGAAAGTCCGCAGGTTGTTTTTCAAATTCAATGATCCATTCGTGTGCGCCCACTTCATTTTTTCGGAAATAAATCGGTCCGGCGGTGTAGTCTTTAATGCGTGCACCTGTGTCTTGACAGGCTTTACTTAGGGCTTGTTCGGCATTATCTACAATGACCTCCTCGCCGAAAGTGTTGATATACTGTTTAGTACGTCCCGAGATCTGAAAGCGATAAGGAGAGAGCGAGGTGAACTTTATCGTATCACCGATTTTATAACGCCAAAGGCCTGCATTGGTCGATATGATCAGCGCATAGTTTTTTCCGACTTCCACTTCATCCAGCGATAATGTATCGGGGTGTTCCTCCTCCAGCCGTTCTGTCGGTAAGAACTCATAATAGATGCCGTAATCCAACATCAGCAACAAATCTTCTGAGTCGGAACGGTCCTGCAGCCCAAAATATCCTTCCGAAGCGTTGTAGTTTTCTAAGAAATACATGTTGTCCGAAGGAATAAGCTGTTTAAACTGCTCCTTATAGGGTCGGAAGCTCACACCACCATGCCCGTAGAATTCCAGATTGGGCCATACCTCCAACAAGTTGTTTTTGCCGGTAATTTCCAGAATACGTTTCGCCATGACGATGTTCCAGGTAGGCACACCTGCAAGGCTTGTGACATCTTCTTTAATGGTAATCTGCGCAATCTGCTCGATTTTCTCCTCAAAGTTGGGGTTTAGCGTGACCTCGATATTGGGTGTTCTTTTGAATTCCGCCCAAAAAGGAAGGTTTCGGATCAATATAGATGATAAATCGCCATAATACGAGTCCGGGCTAAAATTGTTGATCTGTGAAGAACCGCCGATAACGACCGATTTACCTGTAAATAGCTTCGTGTCCGGTCGGTTACTGCAATAAATGGAGAGCATGTCCTTTCCCCCTTGGAAATGGCATTCTTCCAAGGCTTCCATACTCACCGGGATAAATTTACTGCGATCGGAGGTTGTCCCCGAAGATTTGGCAAACCACTTGATATCAGAGGGCCAAAGCAGATTCTGCTCTCCCTTAATCATACGATCGATATAACCCTTTATATCGTCATAATCACTGATAGGTACTCTGTTTTTATAATCTGCTAAGGTAAATATACTTTTGTAATCGTACTTCTTGCCCCACTCGGTGGCCTCGGCAGAAGAAATCAGATTTTGGAACCATTCCTCTTGTACATCGTGCGGATATTTCATGAAGAGCTCAATCTGGTGAATGCGCTTTTTCATGATCCATGTAAAGAGTGAATTTAAGAATTCCATAGTCTGTAATCAGTAGTCAGTGATCAGTTGACGGTTGTCATTTATCAGTTGCAAAATTCTTGCGGCGAAGCACAAAATTCCGTCCTAAATAAAACTTACGTGCCAATTCGCTATCCGCAATTTCTTCCGGCGTACCGGTAAGCATAATCTTCCCTTCCGTCAGGAGGTAAGCCCTGTCGGTAATCGAAAGCGTTTCCTGTACATTGTGGTCGGTGATTAGTACACCGATATTTTTAGATTTCAGTTTAGCGACAATAGTTTGTATTTCTTCTACTGCGATAGGGTCTACGCCAGCAAATGGTTCATCGAGCAGGATAAAATGTGGGTTTGCCGCCAGTGCCCGCGCGATTTCCGTACGTCGCCTTTCCCCCCCGGATAACAGATCACCTCGGTTTTTTCGTACCCGGTGTAAGCTGAATTCGGTAAGCAGCTCTTCGAGCTTCGCATAGCGTTCTTCTTTGTCGGGATAGTGTATTTCCAGTACCGCGAGAATGTTGTTCTCCACCGACAGTTTCCGAAAAACCGATGCTTCCTGCGCCAGATACCCGATACCTTTTTGTGCCCGCTGAAACATGGCAAGCTTGGTAATCTCTTCTTTATCGAGGTACACATGTCCGTCATTGGGTTTGATCAAACCCACGATCATGTAGAAAGAAGTCGTCTTTCCGGCACCATTAGGCCCCAATAAGCCGACTATTTCCCCTTGTTCCACTTGAAAAGAGACATTATTTACAACAGTACGTTGCTTATACTTCTTAATTAAATGTTCAGCTCGTAATATCATGTGGTACGAAGTAAAAAGTCAAAATTAAAAATTAAAAGCCTACACGCTCCCATCAAATATATATTAATATCGTATTCCTTTGATATTTAATTGTAAATTCTTTCGACCTCTCCAGTTATTTTCCTCTACGGTATAGCATATGTCAAAGGGACGGTTGCTGTTGATGACGTCGAGGTATTCGGCTTGACCAAAGGCAATACAATCAAACACTGGAGAGCCGTCCTGAAATATACTAAATTTTAAATGATTATTGCCTACGATGGAAGCCTTGCCATAGGCGGACACCTGTTTTGTGATGAATATCGGCGCCTCATTGTCCGGTCCGAAGGGTTCAAACTGCCGGAGAACACGGTAAAATTTGCCGTCGATGTCCTGTAATCTGGCCGGAAGCTCAATCGAAATCTCTTGTTGCAGCATCTCTGGTTTGATACTTCTGTGGACGACATCTTCAAATTTGGCTTGAAACAGCGGGATATTTTCCTCCTTCATGGTAAGTCCCGCCGCATATTTATGGCCGCCGAACTGATCCAGAAGATCACTACAGGCACTGAGGGCTTCATAGAGATCAAAACCGAGTACAGAACGCGCCGAACCGGCAACATGCCCGTTGGTTCGGGTCAATATCACCGTAGGTCGGTAATGCTTTTCGATGAGCCGTGATGCGACGATGCCAATCACGCCCTTGTGCCAATCCGGTCGATAAAGTACCGTAGATTTTCGTTCGACGTACGTTTGGTCGCTATCAATCAGCGCCAGGGCTTCTTCTGTAATCCGTAGATCAAAGTCTTTTCGGATGTTGTTCTGGTCATCGACCGACGAGGAATAATTAGCGGCTTCATGGATGGACTTGGCAATCAGAAGTTCCACCGCATCCTTGGCATGATCGATCCGTCCCGCAGCATTGATGCGGGGACCGATCTGAAAGACGATATCATTGACCGAGAATATGCCGGTCTTATTATTCGATAATTTGATGAGTGCCTGTAAACCGATGCTCGGATTGGAGTTGAGCTTCTTTAGGCCAAAATGAGCGAGGATTCGATTTTCACCGGTTATGGGGACGATATCAGAAGCAATGCTTACGGCGACAAGGTCAAGATACTGCTCAGGCAGTTCCGGATCCATATTATTCTTTTGGACAAAGGCCTGAATGATCTTAAATCCAATTCCACAGCCCGAGAGATCTTTATAAGGATAGGTACAGTCCGAACGTTTTGGATCTAAGACGGCAACAGCTTGTGGGAGCTGTTCGCCCGGGAGATGATGGTCTCCAATAATTACATCAACCCCCAGACTGTTGGCATATTCAATCTTTTCCAGCGCCTTGATACCGCAATCTAAAGCGATAATGAGGGCAAAGTCATTTTCGGCAGCATATTCAATGCCCTGTCTTGATATACCATATCCTTCCATGTACCTGTCGGGAATATAAAATTCAATACGGGAGTGAAATGCACGAAAGAAGCTGTATACCACCGATACGGCTGTTGTCCCATCCACATCATAATCACCATAAATTAATATCTTTTCGTTGTTTCCGATAGCCCTTTCGATGCGGGATATGGCTATATCCATGTCCTTCATCAAGAAAGGATCATGAAGCTGGTCCAAGCTTGGCCGGAAGAATATCCGCGCCTGCTCGAAAGTTTCGATATTTCGGTTGATTAATAGTTCTGCAATAATAGTGCTGGTCCCTAACGCCGTTTGTAGTTGTTTTACCTTTTCAATATTGTTTTTTGGTTTTAGGACCCATCTTTTTTGCATATCTTTACGCAGTATTTATGCGTAAATATACAATTTTATAGGGATAGAAACCTAATCCCGAAGGTGTGTATTTGCCGGGATTTGTATAACTCTCATAGTTACAATAAAATAAAAGATGGTACAAGCACATTCCCTATTTGAAGGATCTTTTTCTGTAGATATTTCCAAAAAATTTATACCCTTTGACCCCCAGAAAGACGATCCGAAGGATCGACCAGGCTCTTTATTTGTTCATGTCCACCCATTTTTGATTGAGTCGAGCAATGGATTGATGATATGTGATGCGGGTTTGGGACTGCGGACAGCCGAGGATGAACTGCTCATTCATCATAATATCAAAAAATTGGGTTTCGATATCGAAGATGTCAAATACGTACTCATGTCTCATTTGCATAAAGATCATACCGGAGGCATGGTCGACTGGAAAGGCGGTACAGGACGCGTAGCATTTCCGGAAGCTGAATATATTATACAACGCGGGGAGTGGGAGTATGCTTATGGCGGTCATTCCTCTTCATACGACACGGCAACATTGGATGTGCTGCAGCGCAGCGGTAATCTAACTTTAGTGGAAGGCGAGGGGAGGGTGAATTCCGAAATCCAGTATGTGTTGAATGGCGGGCATACGCCTAACCATCAGGCCTTTCATATACATACCGGTGGCGAACATTTTTTCTTCGGAGGAGATGTCTTGCCGGAACCGGAGGAGCTTTTCAAAAATTTTATTGCCAAATACGATTATGATGGTCGTCAGGCGAGGGATTTACGCCTCCAATATTGGGAAGAGGGAGCGCCGGAAGGTTGGGTGTATCTTTTCTATCATGCCAAGACGATTGCTATTGGTCGGCCGCAACTAAAAGAAGATGGAAGTTATAAGCTTATCGATGCGACAAAGGAGTAATTTAAAATTCGGTTCGTGAATGCGACGCATTTTATATAAGTTTGTTTATCTTCATACACAGAGTATTCATCAAAAAATATAAATCATGTCGATAGTTAGAGAAAGTGATCTAATTGGAATTGGCAAAAAGTATCAGATCGAGACGGACGCAGGTGACAATATGGTCGTTGTTATCCATGATGATGGTCGTCGAGAGCTGTATCGCCGAGACGATGAGGATAACGAAACACATTGTGTCATGACCTTATCGGATGAGGAGTCCCGACAGGTAGCGGGTATTTTAGGAGGTCTTTCCTACAAACCGAAAGCACTCGAAACCATTGAAGTAGCTTTAGATGATCTACGTATCGAATGGTACAAGGTCGAGGCGTCCAACGACGGTGTCAATAAAAGTATCGGCGAGCTGGAGGTCAGGCAACGCACAGGTGCGTCTATCATCGCGGCCATCCGGGATGAGGATACTACCATTAATCCCGGACCCGATTACGTGATCCAACCGGGTGTCACCCTCGTCATTGCCGGAAAATTGAAGCACATCAAACTTTTAAAAGAAATACTGATATAGGAGAACAACATGTCGCATATAATAATATTAGAGATAGGTATAGCTGTTTTATTGGTTGCATCGGTAGGCTTACTTGCAAACCGGCTGCGTTTTTCAGTTATCCCCTTTTTTATTATTATAGGTATGTTGTTGGGTAACGAAGAGTATCCGACATTTGTCGCCAATCTATTGGCACAAACCAATAATTCCGCACTGACCGACAGCTTTAATACTATTTGGAGCTTCTTTACTTTCACAGAAAGCAAGCCGTTTATTGAGTTTATGGGTCGGCTGGGCGTATTGTTTCTGTTGTTCTATCTGGGATTGGAATTTTCTGTTGGTCGATTGATCAAGTCCGGAAAATCCATCGTGACGGGAGGAACATTATACGTCATCATTAACTTTGTCTCCGGTCTGTTGATCGGGTGGTTGATGGATCTTCCCTTCAAAGAGTTAATGGTGCTCTGTGGGTTGATGACAAGTTCCTCTACGGTTATTGTAGCCAAAGTATTGACAGATCTGAAGCGTACGGCCAATCCCGAGACAGAAGTCATCATGGGTATGATTATGTTCGATGACCTGTTTATTGCCATGCATATTTCCTTCCTTTCCGGGCTGATTCTCGCTGGAGGAACATCCTTTGGTGCCGTACTGGGCACCTCCTTGCTGGCATTAGGGTTTATCTTGGCTTTTTTACTTTTGGGACGAAAACTCGTCCCTTTCATTGACCGGATATTACAGGAAAAGACGTCGGAGTTATTCATCCTGATTATTTTCAGTCTACTCTTTGTTATCGCCGGATTTTCGGAGACGATACATGTTGCCGAGGCTATAGGTGCATTGATGGCGGGATTGGTGTTTGCCGATTCCAAATATATCAAGAAAATTGAAGCCCTGATTATACCGTATAAAGATTTCTTCGGCGCCATGTTCTTCTTTAGTTTCGGTCTTTCTATCGATATCTATTCGCTCACGGGCGCAGTAGGTTGGGCCGCATTAGCGGCGGTGGTTACCGTATTCGGAAATATTGCATCCGGTTATTTCGCCGCACATTTTTCCAATCTTAAGCCCAAGACTTCGTTCGATATCGGGCTGACCTTATCGGCACGCGGGGAGTTTTCCATTATTATGGCCAATATCGGTAAGGCAGGAGGACTACTGCCCGTAGTACAATCTTTCGTGGTCGTATATGTCCTGATTCTATCGGTCGTCTCACCTTTGTTGACCAAGGAATCGCGGAATATCTGGTATGGGTTGTTTGGTAAAGAAAAGACGGCTTCCAAGCCAAAGAAGACGCTTGAGAATCTGGAAGCCAAGGTTGTCGAAGGTTCCGATTAAAATAAACCGAGTTCCAACTTCGCTTCTTCTGTCATCATATCCTTTGTCCATGGCGGATCAAATGTCAGTTCCACCAACGCTTCGTTTACGCCATCGACAGCAGCAACCTTTTCTTGCACCTCATCCATAATATCCCCTGCAACCGGACAACCGGGGGCCGTTAGCGTCATGACGACTTTTGCTATGCCTCCTTCCTTGGTGATAATTTCATAGACTAGTCCCAGATCGACAATATTAGCCGGTTTTAACTCGGGATCGTAAATCGTTTCTAATGCTTCCCGGATTTTAGGTGCTAATCCGAGGGGATCTATTGTTATAATACTCATTTTTTTACTTGTTTTAGGGTTTCCCTATATATGCTTTCTAACAATAATACGTTTTTTTCAGGGGAATAGTTGCCCCAATATTCATTTTGACAGTTTACAGATATCTGTCTTTTTTCTTCCGTACTCAGATTCTGCCATTTGTCCAATGCCGCTACGAGGCTATCTTCATGGCCTGCTTCGAAATGCGTGCCGTTTTTGCCGTCCTGTATCATCTCACTTAGAATACCAATCTTACTGGCAAGAACCGGTGTGCCACACGCAAATGATTCTAAGACTGTCATTGGCATGCCTTCAAACCAAATGGAAGGGACAACGAGTGCTTGGCTTCTGGATAATGCCTGATATAACACATCTTTCTGCTGGAAACCGTGAAATTCAATATTCGGATATCGGTGCGCATATTTTTCTACGGTGCTTTGCAGGGGACCTGTCCCATATATTTTGAGGCTACAAGATGATTTCGAAAAAGCCCGTAGGAGTGGGAGGATGCCCTTTTCGGGGGAGAGCCTACCGATATATACAAAATAGTTTTCTCGAACGGGGTTTTCCGGTACCGCTATTGGATTGACAAAATTCGGTTTAATGGCGATCTGGTCCGGGCGCAGGTGAAGAGTGGATCGTAAAAGCAGATCTTTCCCAAATTCCGAGAACACCAGAAATTTATTCACCTGTTGCCAGGTTCCGATCTTTTTATGGAAATAGTACGTGGCAGCCGTCAAAAATGTTTTTATTAGCGAATTATCCAATACTTTTTTCCAAACGGACTTCCACGGAAAGTCTTTTGTTATCGTGTCGGTAAAGACCTGCCCGTTGTGAAAGAGCGTTGCCGACGGATCCAAAATACGGAAGTTGTGTAAGGTCTGTACCACGGGAATATTCCGTTTACGCAACCTTCGGAATATAAGTGGGCCGATAGCATAATGGGTATTGTGAATATGTACGATATCGGGTTTAAACTGTTTAACCTGCTTAAGTATCCTTCGGGAAGCGAAGATATTCCAGGGGTAGAATAGGTGTTGTACAAAACCTTTAAGTCCTTTTTTGTTATGGAATGAAAGTGTTGCGACTTCGTGCGATGCGGCGAGCATCTGCGTTTCCTGTTCAAAGACAACGTCTTCGCCACCGTGAAATTGATAATAGTTATGTACAATCAGTATACGCATTAACCGGGCTTATTCACAAAAATAGGAATAAATTATTATCTTCGCACAGGATCAAATGGGACTATGTACGTAAATAAAATATTTGCTGAAAAGATTAGTGAAGAGCTCACAAGTAAGGTTTTACCGCACCACCCCGAAAATCTTTATGCGCCTATAAATTATATACTCCATTTGTCGGGCAAACGTATCCGGCCCCTACTCGTTTTGTTGGGTGCCGATTTGTTTGGTATTGAAAATATAGACGATGCATTGCCCGCATCCGTAGCCATCGAGTATTTCCATAACTTTTCACTGATCCACGACGACATCATGGATAAGGCCCCTTTGCGGAGAGGACAGCAAACCGTTCACCAGAAGTGGAACGATAACGTGGCCATCCTCTCGGGCGATGCTTTATTGATAAAAGCCTACGAGCAGTTGTCACAATGTCCGGCACCGCTCATTCCCGATCTGCTTCGCGTCTTCAATCGCATTGCGTTGGAAGTCTGTGAGGGGCAACAATTGGATATGGATTTCGAAACCTCCGATTCAATCATGGAGGAGGAATATATACAGATGATACGCCTAAAGACATCGGTGCTGCTGGGCGGAGCATTAGAGATGGGCGCGATATTGGCAGGAGCTTCTTCTGAAAGCCGCAGACAGTTGTATGATTTCGGTGTTAATCTCGGCATTGCCTTTCAGCTCCAAGATGATATATTGGATGCTTTTGGCGATCCGGCAACGTTTGGTAAACAGGTGGGAGGTGATATCATAGCCAATAAAAAAACCATCCTATATATCTTATTAGGTGAAACTATTCATCCGGAGGACCAAGCGCATTTTGAAAATTTGTTAGTATTGGGCCAAGGAGAAGCATCGGAAAAAATTACAGGAATCATCACACTGTATGAAAAATATGCTATTCAGCAAAAGGCCGATACACTAAAACAGCATTATACAGCGTTAGCATATAAGAGTTTGGAAGCTATCAATATCGACCATCAACGTAAAACCGAGTTATATGAGTTAGCCAATCAACTCATGAAGCGCGTAAGGTAATTTACTTTATTGTCGTTTGTCAGTTTTATTTTGTACCTTGGAAGAGAAAAAAGTGTAATCATCTTAATGGAGCCTATAAAAATCACCGTATTTCAAGCATATTTATTTTGGGAAAATGTAGAGAAGAACCTTCAAAATCTAGGGTTGCGATTATCTGCATTAAAAGAAAAAACCGATTTAATCATTTTGCCTGAAATGTTCAATACGGGCTTCACGATGAATGTCGCCAAATGTGCGGAAAAGGTAGACGGGCAAACGATGCGGTGGCTGTACGATACGGCTAAGAAATTTGAATGTGTCGTAGCAGGATCTCTTATTATCGAGGAGGAAGGAAAATACTACAACAGATTTGTGTGGATGTCCCCTGACGGCAGCTACGTGCATTACGATAAACGACACCTGTTTGGTATGGCCGAGGAGGATACGGTATTTACACCTGGGAACTCACGCATTATGCTCCAGCTTAAGGGATGGAAAATCTGTCCGATGATATGCTATGATCTGCGCTTCCCCGTATGGAGCAGAAACCAGGAAGATGGATACGATCTCTTGGTTTATATTGCCAGTTGGCCCGACAGACGTTCCGGACATTGGAGAGCATTGATTCCTGCCCGTGCCATCGAGAACCAGGCGTTTGTGATCGGGGTAAATCGGGTAGGGCATGATGGTAACGAAGTCTATTATTCAGGCGGTTCCATGTGTATTTCACCGGTAGGGGACGTGGTCTATTATAAGCCCGAAGATGAAGATCTCTATACTTTTACACTACAGCCCAAGGATTTGGAGAAAGGACGTGAGCAGTTTCCTTTCTTAAAAGATGCCGATAAATTTTCTTTATTGTAATCTATCGCCTACACTTAAAGCTTGCCGTCTAAAGCTTATGGCCTATAGCTTAAAGCCTACCGCCTATTTATAAGGCCGTTCCAAAATCGCAGATTGTATAACCGCCTGCCGAAGATCAAATTCGAAAGGTTTCTTTTCAGTCTCTTTCTTTTCTTCCAGTACAGTAACATTTTTAAGCGCGCGGTCGGATTTCTGCCGTTGTACTCTTTTCACTTCTGACGGAATTTCCCCCTCGTATGACACAACCGTAGGCGCCCTCTTCGGGGCAGGAGGTACGGAAACCTGTGCAGGTGGCGTGATCGGACGGGGTGGTACGACTTGTGGCCGCGACTGTTGCACCTGAGGCCGAGGGTGTTGTTGCGTTGGTGTAGGGACAGGCGGACGCTGCTGCTGTTTTCGTTTCGCAGCCTTCTCCATCTCTTCTTTATAGCCCGTATACATCTTATAGATGATAGAACCGATGATGACCAGTACAACAAGGATATTTTCCATCCTTTAAAGATATAAAATTTTTTGCTTTATTAAAATTCAGCGTTATTCGGCGTGCGTGGGAAAGGAATAACATCCCGTATGTTGGTCATGCCTGTTGTAAATAGCACTAAACGCTCAAAGCCGACACCAAAACCCGAGTGCGGCACCGAACCAAAGCGGCGGGTATCCAGGAACCACTCCATCTCTTCCGCAGGGATACCCACTTCATCCATACGCGCTAACAGTTTATCGAGGTTTTCCTCCCGTTGCGAACCGCCGACCATCTCACCAATTCCGGGGAATAAGATGTCCATCGCTTTTACCGTCTGCCGACCCTCTGCGTCAGGAGCATTCTGTTTCATGTAGAAAGATTTGATCTCTCTCGGATAATCGGTCAAGATAACGGGTTTCTTAAAATGCTTTTCGACGAGGTAGCGTTCATGTTCGGATTGTAAATCCGCACCCCATTCCTCGATAAGGTATTTAAATTGCTTCTTCTGATTCGGTTTGCTCCTTTTTAAGATTTCAATAGCATTCGTATACGTGACACGCTCAAAATCGTGATCTAAGACAAAGTTCAGTTTTTCGACCAGGTTCAGCTCCGAACGTTCGTTTTGAGGTTTTGACTTTTCCTCGTCCAGCAGACGGGTTTTCAGGAATTCAATTTCCTCTGGACAAGTTTCTAAAGCGTACTTAATCACATATTTAAGCAAAGCCTCTGCCAGATCCATATTGTCTTCAATCTCGTAAAAAGCCATCTCCGGCTCGATCATCCAGAACTCCGCCAGATGGCGTGTCGTGTTGGAGTTCTCTGCGCGGAAAGTAGGTCCGAAAGTATAGATATTACCGAAGGCCAGCGCAGCAAGCTCGCCCTCCAGTTGTCCCGATACCGTCAGGTTAGTCGATTTACCAAAGAAGTCCTCTTTAAAATCAATCTGTCCGTCTTTCGTGCGGGGTATATGATTTAAGTCAAGTGTCGTTACCCGAAACATTTCGCCAGCACCCTCGGCATCTGAACCTGTGATAATCGGGGTGTGCATGTACACAAAGTCCCGCTCGTTGAAGAACTTGTGGACGGCGAAAGCCAGCGCGTTGCGTACCTTGAAGATAGCATTGAACGTCGTGGTACGGAAACGCAGGTGGGCGATCTCACGCAAGAACTCCAAGCTGTGCTTTTTGGGTTGTAAAGGATATTTTTCGGGATGGGAGTCTCCGATGATAGCTACTTCCGTCGCTTTGACTTCCACACGTTGGCCCTTGCCCATCGATTCCACCAATTGTCCTTTGACGCGAACGGCTGCTCCGGTGGTGATTCTTTTTAAGATGTCCTCCGGCGTATTTGTAAAATCTATTACTGCCTGAATATTATGGATCGAAGAGCCGTCATTGATAGCTATAAACTGATTATTACGGAAAGTCCGTACCCAACCTTTGACAATGACTTCTTTTCCGTACTCCTCGGACAGCAATAGTTTTTTAATTCGCGTGTGTTCCATCATTAAAAGAATAAAAATAATAATCTGCTTATCTTTCAGTAAGCAAGACAAAAATACGGTATTTGGTTGGTTTTTGGGAATAATTACCGTGAAATTATAGTGGGGACAAATAAAAAAGGCTGCTCATATTATTGAAGCAGCCCTGTTTTTATTTTGGGGAATGATTACTTCTCTTCCAATACCTTAGTAACCAATTCCGCAGCTTCCTTCAGCAAGATCGCTGAATACACCTGTAATCCAGATTCGTCGATCAGCTTTTTCGCTTCAGCGGCGTTTGTTCCCTGAAGACGAACGATGATCGGCACAGGGATGTTTCCAATTTCCTGATACGCATCGATGACACCTTGCGCCACGCGATCACAACGAACGATACCACCGAAGATGTTGATTAAAATAGCTTTTACATTCGGGTCTTTCAAGATGATATTAAAACCAGCTTTAACCGTTTCCGCATTCGCTGTACCCCCTACGTCAAGGAAGTTGGCCGGCTCACCACCTGCAATTTTAATGATATCCATCGTCGCCATCGCCAGACCTGCACCATTCACCATACAGCCCACATTACCATCCAGCTTCACGTAGTTCAAGTTAGATTCACCTGCTTCTACCTCTGTTGGATCTTCTTCTGCAAGGTCACGTAAAGCGGCAAAGTCAGCATGGCGATATAATGCATTTTCATCTAAATTTACTTTCGCATCTACCGCTAATATCTTATCATCCGATGTTTTTAAAACCGGGTTGATTTCAAACAAAGAAGCATCTATAGCATCATACGCTTTATAAAGTGCAGCTACGAATTTGACCATGTCCTTGTGTGCCGCACCCGATAGACCCAGGTTGAAAGCAATTTTCCGTGCTTGGAAACCTTGCAATCCCACTTTCGGATCCACCTCTTCCTTAAAGATCAGGTGAGGTGTCTTTTCTGCAACCTCTTCAATGTCCATACCACCTTCTGTCGAATACATGATGATGTTACGACCCTTAGCACGGTCCAACAGGACAGACATATAAAATTCTTTTGTTTCACTTTCACCAGGATAGTAAACATCTTGAGCGACCAACACTTTATTGACCTTTTTGCCTTCGGGGCCTGTCTGCGGTGTAACCAGCTGCATTCCAATGATGTCGGTAGCTCGTTGTAACACCTCATCGTGGTTTTTCGCTAATTTGACTCCACCACCTTTACCGCGTCCGCCAGCATGGATCTGTGCCTTTACGACCACCCAGTCCGAGTTAAGATCTTCCTTTAATTTCTTCGCTGCTTCAACGGCTTGTGCAGGGGTTTCGGCTACAATACCTTCTTGTACCCGTACGCCAAAACTCTTAAGTATTTCTTTTCCTTGATATTCGTGAATATTCATTGATACAAAATTTGGTGGTAAAATTAGTGTTTTTATTCGTAAGCGACAATACTTTGTTTACTTCTTTCGTTGAGGTACCCTTCGGCGTTATCTTCCAAATCTCCGAGATTTTGTTAACTTCGTGGTATGATATTGCGAGCCACGAATATTTATAAATCATATGGAGCGCTTCCTATTCTTAAAGGCGTGGATCTGACCGTCAATAAGGGGGAGATCGTTTCGATAGTAGGCGCTTCAGGCGCGGGTAAAAGTACGCTACTCCATATAATAGGTACGCTGGATAAGGCAGACAGAGGCGAGCTGATGATCAACGATCAGCCGATCCACACCCTGTCGTCCAACGGTCTGAGTGCTTTTAGGAATGAACATATCGGCTTTGTTTTTCAATTCCATCATCTGCTACCCGAATTTACGGCGTTGGAGAATGTATGTATTCCCGCATTCATCCGCGGTGACGGAAAGTCTAAAAGCGAAAAGCGGGCATTGGAGCTATTGGATGTACTGGGCGTCGCCGACAGGGCTCATCATAAACCTGGTCAGCTGTCCGGTGGTGAGCAGCAGAGGGTATCTGTAGCCCGGGCGTTGATCAACAACCCTGCTATTATTTTGGCCGATGAGCCTTCGGGCAACCTCGACTCGGAAAATGCGGCATCGCTCCATCAATTATTTTTCCATCTGCGGGACACGATGAATCAAACCTTCATTATTGTGACCCACAATGAGGATCTGGCGAATATCTCTGATCGGACCGTACACATGCGCGACGGCCTTATTTATGCTTAAAGACCCATGGAAAAAATCATAATGACCTATGCGACGCGACCGTTAGGTCTACGTCTTGCAAAATTGCTTTCCGCCTCTTTTGATATTGAGAAGGCCACATCGGAGGCCGTTCCCTCTGTACTCCGTTCCTCTTATGCCGACATTCCAAAAGGAGCGAATCCCACGTATGCCCACGAAATGTTGAAATTGGCCTTGGATAAAGCCGCGCAATATATACTTCCCTTAGGTGTCGATGAAGCACAGGCGTTAGCCGAATCATCGGTGCTGTTTGACGAATACGGTATTCGCGTACTATGTCCCGCTAAGGAGGACTTATCCGATGTCAATTATCTCCAGGATCCGGCGAAGGATTTGCCGTTATGCCTGATCAATGACAACACAGATATGATCTCGGGCGATATTTTTGACGAAGCACCGTGGAACGGATTGTGTATCGTCTCCGATTCCGGCGATGATTTTATATGGATTGTCGTATGATAGCGATAGATACTATTCCCTTAGATAAAGCAGTGTATTGTTTCGAGCTGGACGATGTGCTCTATCCCCGGCAGGATTATGTGCTGCAGGTGTACTATCTCTTTGCGCAGTTTGTCGAATTTACCGAAGGCCGTCCTCCGGCCAATGACCTGGCGCTTTTTATGAAGGATACTTATCTTCGCCACGGCGAAGAGCAGCTTTTCGCCCGCGTTCAGGAGCGCTTTGGCTTGGCCCCTAAATATGAGGAGAACCTGAATAGGTTGCTGGCGAATGCGCACTTGCCTTTGAAGCTGCTTTTGTTTGCTGAAATCGAGCGTTTTTTGCAAGCATTATTCGAAAAAGAAAAAAAAATAGCTATCTTGACCAAAGGTAATCCTGTAGAACAGCTCAATAAGATCAAACACATCGCATGGGGAGCACTGGAAGCTCATAAAGAGGCCTTGCGGGTTTATTTCGTCGATGAGCTTAAATACCGGGGTTACGACCCTATTGATTATGTGGCCAAGGAATTTGATACAACAAAAGATAAAATTTTTTATACGAATGATAAATAAAGGAAACATTCGAGGAAATGTAAGTATAGTTATGTTTCTTTTTTTATTAACGAGCTTTGTGAGTTGTAAGAAAGAGGTTGTCGAACCCGACGGTTCTACAGATGAAAGGAGTGTTTACCTCGATGATGAGTTTGAAAATAAAGTCAGGGATTCGATTTGGTACTATTACAAGGTGGTGTCGCTATGGCAAGATATGATACTGCCAAAGACATCCAGCATCAATTTAATAGACAGAAGGAATTATCTACGTGATAATTATACGCAGTATTTTGAAACCGGAGAAGATGTGCTCGAGCACCTCATGGCGCAAACCAAAACCTCTTCAAACGGATCAAATTACGATTGGTATAGTTTTATCGATAGAAAGGGGGTTATTAGCGGCGAGTTGCAGGACGGGATAACGAGCAGCTATGGTATGTGGCTTCTATTTTTATCCGAAACCTCAAATGATCCAGCGTATCTTTATGTTCGGAGCGTCGATAAGAATTCTTCTGTATATGCTGCCGGCATACGCCGAGGAGACCGGATTGTTAGCATAGACGGGAAGACCAACCTGGATTTTACCTCGCAGGAATTGGAAAATTTTAAAACTATAGATGAGTTTTTACTGTCGAGCAAAGCAACTTTAGGGATAGAGCCTCCGTCCGGCTCACCATTTACGAAAGAAATCGTGAGCACCTCTTTCAATATAGATCCTGTCCTTGACGACAGGGTGATCGAATATAAAGGTAAAAAGGTAGGGTATCTGGCGTTTGACTCCTTTGTCGATGTAAACGGAAGCAATGGGATGAAAGGACAGTTTGACGATATTTTTGACGAGTTCGAGGATGCCGGAATCAATGAGCTGGTCGTCGATTTGCGCTACAATGGTGGAGGTGCCACGAACACCGCCGAGTATCTGGTCAATCGGATAGCACCAGCGTCTGCAAACGGTGATATCATGTATACCTATGATGTGAACCCCGTGCTGAAGGGTTGGGGCTGGCTGGATGAGGGTGAAGAGTTTGGTCCCGTCAAAATTGTAAAAAACGGCAATCTGAATTTAACGCGGGTTTATTTTTTGGTAACCGATGGCACGGCGTCGGCCAGCGAATTGCTAATGAATAGTTTGAAGGCTCATATGACCGTGTATATGATAGGCGTCTATGGAGTCGCTAATAATCAGCAGGTATCCTTAAGAACTTATGGTAAACCCGTTGGCTTTTTCGGCATTAATATCGTGAATGAAGATATACAGCTTTATGCCAGTTCGTTTAAAACCTTTAATAAAAATAAAGAAGGCAATTATTTCGACGGCATGATACCCAATGCACACGTTTGGGAGTTTGAAAATTTTCGGGATTTTGGTGATCCCCAAGAAACTATGTTGGCTGCAGCATTAGAACATATAGCTCCGAGCCCTAAGGCGAAGATAGCCTCTGCGGGGACGACCAAGGAGGTGCCGGCGGTCAGCAAGTCCATAAAGAGCTTTGATAAAAGCCCTATTCGCCATGGTATGTTCAAGTATAAGAAAGATTAACGATTATGAGTAAACTTAACAAGCCGACTACCATCAAAGAAATAGCACGTAAGCTCAAGATTTCACCATCGACGGTTTCGCGTGCGCTGAATGACCACCCGAGCATTGGCCTGGTCACAACCATGCGGGTGAAGAAGATGGCGGAAGAGCTGAATTATGAACCGAATCAGACGGCCATATTTTTTAAGCAGCGGAAGACGTATACAATAGGCGTTGTATTGCCCAATCTATCTGAGCCTTTTTTCTCTGCGGCTATCAGCGCCATTGAGGATCTGGCAGACCAACATCATTACACGGTGATTTTGGGACAGTCGTTGGATAACCCCGAAAGACAAATGAAAATTGTACAGACCTTCAAAAAGCACCGTGTCGATGGCGTGTTGATGTCGCTCGCCAAAAACAGCAGGGACCTGGGGTTTATGGATATTTTGGCAAGTGCCGAGATACCCGTTGTTTTCTTTGATGTGGTACCCGATGTCGAAGGCGTTCATAAAGTGCAGAGTGACTTGGTAGCTGGGGTGCATGAGGCTGTTGATGCTTTTGTGTCGCGCGGCCACCGGGAAATCGCTATGATCAACGGCCCTGAAAATCTGTTGGCTTCCACCGTGCGGACACAGGCTTTTAAAGAGGCATTGGAAAAAAACGGAATTACTTTTGAAGACAAGTACGTGGTACATTCCGATTTGACGGAGGAAGGAAATCGAGCTGCCTTGGATCAGATATGTGCTTTCCCCGAGCGTCCGTCGGCCGTCCTGTCCTGTAGCGATTTCATCACGCTGGACGTCATGAAGTTCGCCCGTCAAAAAGGTATTGGTATTGGTCAGGAAATGCATTTCATCAGTTTTGCAAACTATCCCTTGTGGAAATATATTGAAAATCCGCCCCTCGGTAATATCGAGCAATATCCTGATGAGCAAGGGCGCAAAGCCGCTGAGATTTTGTTCGAAATATTACAAAGTAAAGAGCCCATTACCCCTCAGGAGGTCACTATTCCCACCAAGCTGGTTTTGAAATAATATGCCCAAAAATTGTTAACTTTGATAAATCAAAACAGTGTGAAATGGATATAGCAGTTGAAAAAAAAGAAATCATTCAATGGATAAATTCTTTAGACAATCCTTTTATAATTGAACAAATTAAAAGGATTAGGAAGAACGAGTCCGAGCCTTTTGATTTTGAAAGGGAATGGAAACAAGGGCTTTCCATAGATGATGCAAGAAAAAAAACAGCTGATTTCATAAAATCGTTACCTTGGAAAAAGTAGTTGTACTTCAACAAGATGTAGCTGATTTTCTTGAAAACCTTATCTGGATTCTTTTTGAAAAGGAATACTTTGGTTTTGAAGAATCTGCACAGGTTTATGTGTCAAAAATTTATGATTTCATTGAGTTTGATCTCGTAAATTTCCCGCCTAAACGAACTCCACACAAACTTAGACGATATGGGTCAAAATATGTTTTTTATAAAGCTAACAGCCATACGACTTGGTATATCTTTTTTGAAAGCAGGGGTGCGCGTTACGTTATAACGTATATTACAAATAATCATATGGAAGACGTAAATTTTTTATAATCTCTTATGGTCTATGCAATTTAATATTTCTTTCACTAACATCCTTGTGTAATCCAAAACTTATCTATATCTTTGCACCTCGTTTTGTTGCAAAACTATGCTTTGTGCGAAACGAAAACTAAATGTTACGTTATTGCTTCCAACTTACTAACAAACATTTAACAAATTAAATAACACAGAAAGATGGCAAAAGAAGTCAGTGCGTTAGTAAAATTACAAGTGAAGGGCGGTGCAGCTAATCCATCTCCACCAGTAGGACCTGCTTTAGGTGCTAAGGGTGTAAATATCATGGATTTCTGTAAGCAGTTCAACGCTCGTACGCAAGACAAACCAGGACAAGTGTTGCCTGTTGTTATCACTGTTTATGCCGACAAATCTTTTGATTTTATCATCAAGACTCCTCCGGTTGCTGTGCAGTTGAAAGATGCTGCTAAAGTAAAAGGTGGGTCCGGCGAGCCTAACCGTAAAAAAGTTGCTGCTATATCATGGGAGCAAGTGGAGGCTATCGCAAAAGATAAAATGCCGGATTTGAATGCATTCAGTGTTGAATCAGCAATGCGCATGGTGGCTGGTACAGCTCGTAGTATGGGTATCACTGTTTCAGGTGACGCTCCTTGGAAAAATTAATTAACGAAATCAGTTTAAGAAAGTGGCTAGATTAACAAAAAATCAAAAAGCGGCACTATCCAAAATTGAAGCTGGTAAGACGTATTCTTTACAGGAAGCTACGGCTTTGGTAAAAGAAATTACGGCGACCAAGTTTGATGCTTCGGTGGATATCGACGTTCGTTTGGGCGTAGATCCTCGTAAAGCTAATCAAATGGTTCGCGGTATTGCGACATTACCTCACGGAACCGGTAAGACTGTTCGCGTATTAGTATTGTGTACTCCCGATAAGGAGGAAGAAGCTAAGGCGGCCGGCGCGGATTACGTAGGTCTTGACGAGTATATCAGCAAAATTGAAGGTGGGTGGACTGACGTTGATATCATTATTACTATGCCTTCGGTTATGGCTAAAGTGGGTAAATTGGGTCGTATATTAGGTCCGCGAAACTTAATGCCAAATCCTAAGACGGGTACAGTAACGACCGAAGTCGGTAAAGCTGTAACAGACGTAAAAGGCGGTAAGATAGATTTCAAAGTCGACAAGACAGGTATCATCCATACTTCAGTTGGAAAAGTGTCCTTCCCGGCAGAGAAGATTTACGAAAATGCATTAGAAGTATTACAGACTATTGCAAAATTGAAACCTTCAGCAGCTAAGGGAACATACTTTAAGAGTATCTACATCTCATCAACAATGAGTCCGGGTATTCACATCGAAACTAAATCAGTAGCAGGTATTTAATCATGAGAAAAGAAGAAAAACAAGCAATTGTTCAAGCTTTGGCCGAGCAGATTAAATCTTACGGTAATTTCTATATCACCGATACTGCTGATTTAACTGTTGAAAAGGTAAATAATATTCGTCGTAAATGTTTCGAAAGTGGCATTGTCGTTCAAGTGGTAAAAAACACCTTGATTGAGAAAGCTCTTGCAGAAGCAGGGATCGATTCAGAAGAATTAAGAGGTGTGCTTAAAGGCGCATCGACCCTTATGTTCTCTGAAACAGGAAATGGTCCGGCGAAATTGATCAAACAATTACGTAAGGAAGGTGACAAGCCCCTATTAAAAGCGGCTTACATCGAAGAAACTGCGTTCGTAGGCGATAATCAACTAGAGGCTCTAGTCAATCTGAAATCGAAAAACGAACTTATTGCAGACGTTATTGCTTTGCTTCAATCTCCTGCGAAGAATGTTATTTCTGCCCTTCAATCAGGTGGAAATACCATCTCCGGTTTAGTAAAAGCTTTAGAAGAAAGAGGTTAACGAACACCTCATCAAACAAACAATGTTCGTACATTAATTAACAACAATTTAAGTAAATTCAAAAAATCAAAATAAAAAATGGCAGATTTAAAACAACTTGCTGAACAGTTGGTAAACTTAACAGTAAAAGAGGTTAAAGAACTAGCTGATATCTTAAAAGACGAATATGGTATCGAGCCTGCTGCTGCAGCTGTTGCAGTTGCTGGACCTGCTGCTGGTGGTGAAGCTGCTGCGGCTGAAGAGAAAACATCTTTTGATGTGATCTTGAAAGAAGCTGGCGGTCAGAAATTGGCGGTCGTTAAATTGGTAAAAGATCTAGCAGGTCTAGGTTTGAAAGAAGCAAAAGATCTAGTTGACGGAGCACCTAAAGAATTGAAAGTTGGTGTTTCTAAAGACGAAGCTGAAGCTTTGAAAAAACAATTAGAAGAAGCTGGAGCTGTTGTTGAGATTAAATAAGTTCTCATAACACCCTTTAGGATTAGACTCTGATAGATATTCATCAGAGTCTATTCCTGTTTTATCGTATAGTATTTAGAACACACGCCTGCTGTCGTGTCGTTTACATCATTTTTAACAGCAACATTGAGCTCAGTTTTATTAAAACTAAAATCTTATTCCCTTGGCAAACACTAATATTCAAAACGAAAGAATCAATTTTGCTACCAGTAAGAAGGTTATCGATTATCCGGATTTCCTGGACGTGCAATTGGAGTCTTTCAGGGAGTTTTTTCAATTAGAAACTACTTCTGATAATCGCCATCAGGAAGGGTTGTACAAGGTTTTCGCAGAAAACTTCCCTATTTCTGATTCAAGAAACATTTTTGTGCTAGAGTTTTTGGATTATTTCATTGATCCGCCGCGTTATGATATCCAGGAGTGTATAGAGCGTGGTTTGACTTATAGTGTTCCTCTAAAAGCAAAATTGAAGTTGTCTTGTAATGATGAAGAACACGAGGATTTCGAAACCATTGTACAAGATGTATACTTGGGAACAATTCCTTACATGACACCCAAAGGTACCTTTGTCATCAACGGTGCTGAGCGTGTTATCGTTTCCCAGTTACACCGTTCCCCGGGTGTTTTCTTCGGTCAGAGCAGACACACGAATGGTACTAAACTTTATTCTGCCAGGGTCATTCCTTTTAAAGGATCTTGGATCGAGTTCGCCACAGACGTCAACAACGTCATGTACGCGTACATCGACCGTAAAAAGAAGTTCCCTGTAACGACTTTATTGCGTGCTATCGGCTTTGACTCGGATAAGGATATCCTTGAGTTGTTCGATCTGGCAGACGAAGTAAAAGTCAGCAAAACAGGATTGAAGAAGTACGTTGGCCGCCGTCTTGCAGCCAGGGTATTGAACAAATGGACGGAAGATTTCGTTGACGAAGATACCGGAGAAGTGGTATCGATCGACCGTAACGAGATCATCCTTGAACGTGAAACAGTCTTAGAAGAAGATCACATTGATTTGATCCTTGATGCCGGCGTGAAATCGATCATTTTGGCAAAAGATGATGACTCAAACAATGCGGACTATTCTATTATATATAATACATTACAAAAAGATACGTCCAACTCCGAGAAGGAAGCGGTAGAACATATCTATCGTCAGTTGCGTAACGCTGAACCACCAGATGAAGAAACCGCGCGCGGTATCATCGACCGTTTGTTCTTCTCAGACAAACGTTATGATCTAGGTGATGTAGGCCGTTACCGTATCAACCGCAAATTGCAGCTGGATACTCCTGCGGAGACCAAAGTATTGACTCGTCAAGATATCATCGCTATCGTGAAGTACTTGATCAACCTGATCAACTCGAAAGCGGAAGTGGATGATATTGACCACTTGTCAAACCGTCGTGTACGTACCGTCGGTGAGCAGCTATACGCACAGTTTGGTGTAGGTCTTGCCCGTATGGCACGTACTATCCGCGAGCGGATGAACATTCGGGACAACGAGGTGTTTACACCGACCGATCTGATCAATGCACGTACATTATCGTCGGTGATCAATTCGTTCTTCGGAACAAACCAGTTGTCTCAATTCATGGATCAAACGAATCCATTAGCCGAGATTACCCACAAAAGACGTCTATCAGCTTTAGGGCCAGGCGGACTTTCACGTGAGCGTGCAGGTTTCGAGGTACGTGACGTGCATTATACGCATTACGGTCGTCTGTGTACCATTGAAACGCCAGAAGGACCGAATATCGGTTTGATTTCGTCGTTGTCTGTTCATGCAAAGATCAACAACCTTGGATTTATCGAAACCCCATACCGTAAGATTGAAAACGGTAAAGTGGTAGTCGACGAACCAGTTGTATACCTTTCTGCAGAAGATGAAGATGGTAAGACCATTGCACAGGCCAATGCGATCTATGACGATAAAGGAAATTTTGAAGATCCGAAAGTTAAGGCACGTTATGAGGGTGACTTCCCGATTATCGAACCCGAGCGCTTGGATTATATGGACGTTGCGCCAAACCAGATTACCTCGATTGCAGCTTCATTAATTCCTTTCTTGGAACACAATGATGCCAACCGGGCATTGATGGGATCGAACATGCAACGTCAGGCCGTTCCATTGTTGCGTCCGCAGGCGCCAGTCGTCGGAACAGGTCTGGAAGGACGTGTTGCTTCTGACTCCCGTACCTTGATTAACGCTGAAGGCGAAGGGGTCGTGGAATATGTTGATGCAGAAGAAATCAAAATACGTTACGACAGAGATGACAACGACCGTTTGGTGTCTTTTGATGATGATGTGAAGACCTATAGGTTGATCAAATTTAAAAAGACCAACCAAAATACATGTATCAACCTGAAGCCTATTGTGCGTAAGGGTCAGCGTGTAACCAAAGGACAGGTACTGTGTGAAGGTTACGCGACAGAGAACGGTGAATTGGCATTGGGACGCAACCTGAAAGTGGCCTTCATGCCATGGCAAGGGTACAACTTCGAGGATGCGATTGTAATTTCCGAGCGTGTCGTCTCCCAAGATATATTCACTTCCTTGCATATTGAAGAGTTTGAGCTGGAGGTACGTGATACCAAGCGCGGTGAAGAAGAATTGACAGCAGATATCCCGAACGTATCCGAAGAAGCGACCAAAGATCTGGATGAAAATGGTATCATCCGTGTCGGTGCTGAAGTCGGCGAAGGCGATATCCTGATCGGTAAGATCACGCCAAAAGGCGAGTCGGATCCTTCACCGGAAGAGAAGCTCCTGCGTGCGATCTTCGGTGATAAAGCTGGAGACGTGAAGGACGCTTCCTTGAAGACACCGCCTTCGATCAAAGGTGTGGTCATCGACACGAAGTTGTTCTCCCGTGCGAAGAAAATGTCGAAAGAAGTTGAGCGTAAAGCTTTAGAGAAATTAGAAACGACACACGAGAAAAATACCCGCGTATTAAAAGATCGCTTGATTGAAAAGTTATTTACCATTGTAAACGGTAAGACCAGTCAAGGTATCTATAATGTCTATAAAGAGCTGTTGGTTGCCAAAGGCGTCAAGTTCACCCAAAAAGTATTGAGTGAAATCGATTATGCCAATGTAAGCCCGACAGGTTGGACGACCGACGAGGATAAGAATGAGATGATCAAGTACACCCTCCACAACTACAACATCAAGTTGAACGAGGAGTTGGGTGTATTCAAACGCGAGAAGTTCGCGGTATCAGTAGGGGATGAACTTCCTTCAGGTATTGTACAGATGGCGAAAGTTTATGTGGCAAAGAAACGTAAGCTGAAAGTCGGTGACAAGATGGCGGGTCGTCACGGAAACAAGGGTATCGTAGCCCGTATTGTACGTGATGAAGATATGCCATTCCTGGAAGACGGTACACCTGTAGATATCGTGTTGAATCCATTGGGGGTACCTTCACGGATGAACTTGGGTCAGATCTACGAAACAGTGTTAGGTTGGGCCGGTCAAAAACTGGGTATGAAGTTCGCGACACCGATCTTCGACGGAGCCGAAATGGATCAGGTTGAAGAATGGGTAGAGAAAGCCGGACTTCCACGTTCAGGACGTACCTACTTGTACAACGGATTGACGGGAGACCGCTTTGATCAACCGACAACAGTAGGGGTGATCTACATGCTGAAATTAGGTCACATGGTAGACGACAAGATGCACGCCCGTTCTATCGGACCGTACTCGTTGATTACACAACAGCCATTGGGTGGTAAAGCCCAGTTCGGTGGTCAGCGTTTCGGTGAGATGGAGGTGTGGGCACTCGAAGCATTCGGTGCATCGAACATCCTACAGGAAATATTGACTGTGAAATCCGATGACGTTGTTGGTCGTGCGAAAACTTACGAAGCTATCGTTAAGGGCAACAACCTTCCGACACCATCCGTACCTGAATCATTTAATGTATTGGTACATGAGTTACGTGGTTTAGGATTAGATATCACATTAGATTAATTAGGTAAAAGAGCTTTAACTTTTTATAAGTATGTCTTACAAAAAAGATAATAAAATCAAAAGTAACTTCACATCGATTACGATCAGCCTGGCCTCTCCGGAAACCATTCTGGAGCGTTCCAGTGGTGAGGTTACGAAACCAGAGACAATCAACTATCGTACTTATAAACCAGAACGGGATGGCTTATTCTGTGAGCGTATTTTCGGTCCGGTAAAGGATTATGAGTGTCACTGTGGTAAATATAAGCGTATCCGTTATAAGGGTATCGTGTGTGACCGTTGTGGTGTTGAGGTAACGGAAAAGAAAGTGCGCCGTGAACGTATGGGGCACATCTCTTTGGTCGTTCCTGTAGCCCATATCTGGTACTTCCGCTCACTTCCTAACAAGATCGGTTACTTGTTGGGGCTTCCCACCAAGCGGTTGGATATGATTATCTACTATGAAAGATATGTCGTTATCCAAGCCGGTATTAAAGAAGAAGACGGTATATCCTACATGGATTTCTTGACGGAAGAAGAATATCTGGACATTCTGGATACCCTACCGAAAGAAAACCAATATCTGGACGACACCGATCCACAGAAATTCATCGCGAAGATGGGTGCGGAGGCGCTTGAAGAATTATTGAAGCGTCTTGATCTGGATCAATTGTCGTACGACCTACGTCACCAAGCGGCAAACGAAACGTCGCAGCAACGTAAGAACGAAGCCTTGAAGCGCCTTCACGTTGTGGAAGCGTTCCGTGGTGCAAACACACGCATCGAAAACCGTCCGGAATGGATGATTGTGAAGATCGTTCCGATTATTCCACCGGAATTACGTCCGTTGGTGCCTTTGGATGGCGGTCGTTTTGCGACCTCGGATCTGAACGACCTTTACCGTCGTGTCATCATCCGTAACAACCGTTTGAAACGTTTGATCGAGATCAAAGCCCCTGAAGTCATTTTACGTAACGAAAAACGTATGCTTCAAGAAGCCGTAGACTCGTTATTTGACAACTCACGTAAGGTGAATGCTGTGAAAACAGAAGGTAACCGTGCGTTGAAGTCTTTGTCCGATATTTTGAAAGGTAAACAAGGACGTTTCCGTCAAAACTTATTGGGTAAGCGTGTGGATTACTCCGCACGTTCGGTTATCGTCGTAGGGCCAAACTTGAAATTGCACGAGTGTGGACTTCCTAAAGATATGGCTGCCGAGCTTTACAAACCGTTTATCATCCGTAAGATGATCGAAAGAGGTATCGTAAAGACGGTTAAATCCGCTAAAAAAATTGTGGACCGTAAGGATCCGGTTGTATGGGATATCCTGGAAAATGTATTGAAAGGACACCCTGTATTGCTTAACCGTGCACCTACGCTTCACCGTTTGGGTATACAGGCTTTCCAGCCGACCTTAGTCGAAGGTAAAGCGATACAGTTGCACCCCTTGGTGTGTACTGCATTCAACGCCGACTTTGACGGTGACCAGATGGCCGTGCACTTACCATTAGGTAATGCCGCAATTCTGGAAGCCCAGATCTTGATGTTGGCTGCGCATAACATCCTTAACCCGGCCAATGGTTCGCCGGTGACGGTACCTTCACAGGACATGGTCTTGGGTCTTTACTACATTACTAAAGGCCGTAAGTCTGATGAAAACCGCAAGATGAGAGGGGAAGGCAGTGCCTTCTACTCTTCCGAAGAGGTTATTATCGCTCTGAATGAAGGTCAGGTTGATCTTCACTCCTGGATTAAAGTCAGGGCGAATGTGCGCAATAAAGATGGACAATTTAGCGAGCAGATCATCGAGACCACTGTAGGTCGTGTTATCTTCAATCAGGTTGTTCCGGAAGAAGTTGGTTTCATTAACGAAATTCTAACCAAGAAATCCTTACGGAATGTCATTGGTGAGATTGTGAAGAATACCGGTATGGCACGTGCAGCCAAGTTCTTGGACGACATGAAAGATCTTGGTTTCCAAACCGCTTTCAAAGGTGGTTTGTCATTCAACTTGCAAGATTTGAATATTCCAGCGGCAAAAGCTGATCTAATTGAACAAGCTACCGGCGAAGTTGAAGAAGTAATGAACAACTATAACATGGGTTTCATTACCAACAACGAGCGTTACAATCAGATTATCGATATCTGGACACGTATCAACAACAGGTTGACAGCATACGTGATGGATATTCTTTCCAACGACAACCAAGGCTTCAACTCCGTCTACATGATGTTGGATTCTGGAGCTCGGGGTTCGAAAGAGCAGATCCGTCAGCTGTGCGGTATGCGGGGTCTGATGGCGAAACCACAGAAGTCAGGTACTTCCGGTGGTGAGATTATCGAAAACCCGATCTTATCGAACTTCAAAGAAGGTCTGTCCGTATTGGAATACTTTATCTCCACACACGGTGCCCGTAAAGGTTTGGCCGATACCGCATTGAAGACAGCCGATGCGGGTTACTTGACCCGTCGTCTGCACGATGTGGCACAAGATATGATCGTCATCGAACAAGACTGTGCAACCTTACGCGGTATCTATACTACAGCATTAAAAGACAACGACGATATCGTCGAGCCATTGTTCGATCGTATCTTAGGACGTACACCGTTGAACGATGTTTATCATCCGGAAACGAACGAGCTGATTGTCGCTGCTAATGAGGATATTACCGAAGAAGTAGCTGACGCTATTGAAGCCGCTGGTATCGAAGGTATAGAAATCCGCTCCGTATTGACCTGTGAGGCCAAGCGTGGCGTATGTGCAACCTGTTACGGACGCAACCTGGCTTCCGGCAAACGCGTTCAGTTGGGTGAGGCTGTAGGTGTTATTGCCGCACAGTCTATCGGTGAACCGGGAACACAGTTGACACTCCGTACCTTCCACGTCGGTGGTACGGCGTCCAACATTGCAGCGGAGTCGACCGTTATTGCCAAATACGAAGGTACAGTCGAATTTGAAAACGTTCGTACCGTAGAAAAAGAAGGCGATGATGGTACGTACCATGTTGTATTGGGGCGTTCAGGTGAAATCAAGATTGTCAACGCCGATCGGAAAGTCGTTTATCAGCAAGTTATCCCTTACGGTTCGAAACTTTACGTCAAAGAAGGCGACAAAGTAGAGAAAGATCAGAAGCTTGTCGATTGGGATCCTTATAACGCGGTTATTATCTCCGAGTTTGCAGGTAAGGTCGAGTTTGACGCCGTTATTGAAGGTGTTACTTTCCGTGAAGAGTCCGACGAACAAACCGGACACAAAGAGAAAGTCATTATCGAAACCCGCGATAAAACGAAGAACCCTACGATCAAGATTGTCGATACAAAAGGCGGTGTTGTCCGCTCGTACAACATTCCGGTAGGCGCACACGTCTCGGTATCCGATGGACAAAAGGTGAAAGAAGGTACGATCTTGGTTAAGATTCCACGTTCTACCGGTAAGACACGCGATATTACAGGAGGTCTTCCTCGTGTGACCGAGCTCTTCGAAGCACGTAACCCATCTAACCCGGCTGTCGTGACCGAAATCGACGGCGTGGTATCCTTAGGTGGTGTGAAGCGTGGTAACCGTGAGATCTCTATCGAGTCGCGCGACGGACAAGTGAAGAAATATTTAGTACCTCTTTCGAAGCATATCCTGGTACAGGACAATGACTTCATCAAAGCGGGTATGCCTTTGTCGGACGGACAGATTGCCCCTGGTGATATCCTATCGATCAAAGGACCTGCTGCGGTACAAGAGTACATCGTCAACGGTATCCAAGAGGTTTACCGTCTGCAAGGTGTGAAAATCAACGATAAGCACTTCGAAACGATCGTTCACCAGATGATGCAGAAAGTAAACATCGAAGATCCGGGAGACACTCGTTTCTTAGAAAAAGAGGCGGTCAACAAATGGGATTTCGTCGAAGAGAATGATTCCCTGTACGACAAGAAAGTCGTTGTTGAGGCAGGCGATTCGAATACCTTACGTCCTGGTCAGATCGTTACGCTTCGCAGGTTGCGTGAAGAAAACTCTAATCTGAAACGTCAGGATATGAAGCTCGTCGAAGTGCGTGATGCTATTCCAGCGACTTCGAGCCCCTTATTGCAGGGTATTACCCGTGCATCGTTAGGTACGAAATCATTCATCTCTGCGGCTTCCTTCCAGGAAACCACGAAAGTATTGAATGAGGCAGCTATCGCTGGTAAACGTGATGACTTGTTAGGATTGAAAGAGAATGTCATTGTTGGACATTTAATTCCTTCCGGTACCGGTCTTCGCCAATACAGCAATATCATTGTCGGTTCTCGCGAAGAATACGATCAACTATTGGCTTCGAAAGAAGAAGATTAGTTTTAGTATTGCGATATGCGATATGCGCCTGCCTGCGGTAGGCAGGTATTGCGATGAGCAAATACCATAGAAAATCCCGTTCGAAAGAGCGGGATTTTTTTATATATGACTTTTCCTATTCAGGAATCTCAAATTTAAGTGAACGAGAAACCCCGTTGTTTGTTCTTTATTATACAGACGTATGGTGTATTATGCGTAGGATATAAAAAACAAGAGTTATCATGGGAAAATTAGATGGAAAAAGAATAGCCGCATTGACCGAAGATGGTTTCGAACAAATTGAGTTAATAAGTCCAAAAGAAGCATTAGAACAAGAAGGTGCACAGGTCGATATCGTTTCCCCAAAAGACGATACGGTACGTTCGAAGGTAGGCGATGACTGGAAAGACGAATATCCAGTAGATGTACCTTTAAACAATGCAAAGGTAGACGATTACGATGGATTGCTGATTCCGGGAGGGGTCGTCAATCCCGATAAGTTGCGGACCAATGAACGCGCACTTTCCTTTGTGCAGGCTTTTTTTGAAGCCGGCAAACCCGTTGCGGCAATCTGTCACGGACCGCAGGTGTTAATCAATGCCGAAGTCGTTGAAGGTCGTAAGCTTACTTCCGTCGGGGCGATCAAAATGGATTTGATCAATGCCAAAGCGATGTGGGAAGATAGCGAGGTCGTTACCGATCAGGGACTTGTCACCAGTCGTACACCAGAAGACTTACCTGCATTTAATAAAAAGATTATTGAAGAATATGCCGAAGGGATGCATCGCGGTCAGCATGCTTAGGATGGGTGTTCTTTTTTTGAATATTTATCAACAAAAAATAGATTACTTTATGAATAATTAAAAATAATCTACCAATCTGCATACAAAATTACTAAAGTATAATTTCATTTGCTTTTGATATTGAATTATGGCTATGTTTGGGCCGTAATCATTTCTAACAAATTATGACACAACAAGCAACTTTTGAGTCCGAAATCAAAAGTTACAAAACCAAACAAAATGACGCTGTGGAGCTCGTCAGAGTGGTCAGCGACCTGTGGTTTAACCAATCCATCGAACTCGTACTCTTCCGAAACCAGTTGATCGACCGTCGCGTCAGTTTTCTGCTAAATCTGCATCGGACTACCCAGGCCCTTACCGGTACGGCGCTGCGGGTGGAGGAAACATTGAAAGTCGCTCATGCGATTTCATCGCTCCATTTGTCTCCCTCTCGGATAGACATCGGTAAATTGGCTTTGAAAATCCGTGAGCAGGGTGTATCCGATAAGGACATCGCAGCCTTCGTGGGAGGAGAGCTATCTGGAGCAAAAAGCCATCAAAGCTTTGATCCCCGTGATGTCGTGTTGTACGGGTTTGGACGGATAGGCCGACTGTTGGCGCGCGAGCTGATCAGCAAGTCGGGTGCAGGCAGACAGCTTCGCCTCCGCGCGATCGTCACACGCGATAAAGTCGATGCCGCAACCTTAGAAAAACGAGCGGCATTGCTCCGTCAAGATTCCATCCACGGTGACTTTGAAGGCGAGGTCGATATCGATGTGGACAAAGGCGCGTTGCTTATCAATGGTGTGACGGTATACATTATTGCAGCAGGTACTCCCGAAGAAATCGATTATACGGCTTACGGTATACAGGATGCATTGGTCATCGATAATACCGGAGCCTTTCGCGATGAGCAGGCACTGTCAAGGCATCTCGTTGCAAAGGGTGCGCGCCAGGTATTGCTCACAGCACCCGGAAAAGGCGTGCCTAATATCGTCTATGGCGTCAATAACGAGCGTATCGATACTGAGAATACGGCAATATTTTCCGCGGCCTCTTGTACGACCAATGCCATTGCACCCGTATTAGCTATCGTACATACTGCTCTGGGTATCGAACAGGGTCATATCGAAACCATCCACGCTTATACCAATGATCAAAATCTGGTTGATAATATGCACAAGAAGTCCAGAAGAGGACGTGCGGCAGCACTCAATATGGTGATCACGGAGACAGGTGCGGGGAATGCCGTAGCCAAGGTATTGCCCACGCTAACCGGAAAACTAACTTCCAACGCCATCCGTGTACCGGTGCCTAATGGCTCGTTGGCGATACTGCATTTGCAATTGGACAAGGAGACAGATGTTGAAGATATCCGAGAAATCCTAAAAAAAGGTGCATTGGAAGGAAAGCTTGTCGAGCAGATCAAATACTCCGACAATGCCGAGCTTGTTTCCTCCGATATCATCGGTACGAGCGCCGCTGCGGTGGTGGATGTTCCGGCGACCATCGTCCGGCCCGACGGCAAGGGTATTGTGCTGTATGTATGGTACGACAATGAATACGGATACACCCATCAGGTCATGCGCCTGGCCCGTCATATTGCGGGGGTAAGGCGTTTTACTTATTACTGATAAAGGTCGATGTTTTGTATATTTGTACTGTAAGACTTAATAAAGCCTCTTTCAGTAATGAAACGTAATTAAGTAGGAGCTTAAAGAGGCTGTCTCAAAAGTGAGCTTTACCGTCATTTCGAACGACGTTAGGAGGAGAAATCTAAGGACATGAATGCGTTAATCAGTCAAAAACGCAGATTATCACGTCGCTAAGGCTCCTCATAATGACGCGTTTTTAGGCTTGCAGATCTTTTGAGACAGCATCTTTTTTTATTCACTTTATCCGCTTCTCGTCTTTAGAAACAAGGCTATTATCCGCTTCCATCTGTCGTATTTCTTAGCAGGAGTTAGAGCAGGAGAGCTTATACAGCCGCGTGCTAAAAATTTTTAATGACAAGGGAAACATTTCTATATAAGGGAGACAAGCTAAGGAAAAGCTTACTTTACTAGAGGGAATTTCGTATTTTAGTGTGATAAAATTAGTTATGCCTAATATATGGATCTAATGCCAGAAATTATTGCAGAGAAAAATGAGTTTGGAGAAGTTGTTCAGAATGACGAAATTTGGAAGAGGATATATACAGATTACTATGGTAAAGAACGACGTTAATATTTCCCAGTTGCCCTTTGCGGAGCGCGTGCAGATTGGTGTGCAAAGGGCTTTGCGGAAATTGGTAGAAGAGAGTGCGCTGAAGGGTGAAAGTTTAGTGGTAAAGATGGATGGAGAAGTAAAAGACGTACCTGCAAAAGACCTGTTGGCGAACCTCCCTAAAGCGAAATAATCTCTCTCTCCTGTTCGGTCATAATAGCCTTATGCATAGGGAAAGCATTAAAGCGAAAGTTAACCATACTTGTTAAAGTTATTATGAGCGCCGAAGGAAAAAAAGCAATAGATTATGCTGGTGAAACTAAACTTGGTGGTAAACAGACAGTCGAGTTTCTCTCCTCAATACTGCTTTTAGGAACAATTATCGGCTCATACCCCAATCTTTTATACGTATTTTTTATGTGGATATAGGTCTGTTGGGCCTCTTCCCAATCCTTAATAGCTGTTTTACCTGCACCCGGCCCCCCGGTGATGATAAATTATTCGATCTGGATATATCCTTATTTCTACAGGCTCTCTGGTTTGGTAGTCACGATGATACAAGGCGTTGGCTACCACTTCCTCCAATGCCTCGTAAGGATAGTTCCATATACGTACAGCTTCTGGTTGTCCCTTTACTTTTTGTACCTTCTCCTTCATTACTGAGGTGCGTAAATGAAGTAAGGCTTGTCGAGCAGATCAAATACTCTGACAATGCGGAGCTTGTTTCCTCCGATATCATGGGTACGAGCGCCGCTGCGGTGGTGGATGTTCCGGCGACCATCGTCCGGCCCGACGGCAAGGGTATCGTGCTGTATGTATGGTACGATAATGAATACGGATACACCCATCAGGTCATGCGCCTCGCCCGTCATATTGCGGGGGTAAGGCGTTTTACTTATTACTGATAAAGGTTTCTAAAACGTTCTTTCTTTAGGATTTGTTTGTATTTTTCAATCTCTCTTCGATAAAAAATGATGATAATAACTTATCTGCAGTAACAAACAGCTCAGCCTTCTTTCTTAGGTGTACCGCTGTAGCCAACTGTATACTATCCAATGTACGCAGGCCTTGTTTGCCATACTTGGCCACCAGTTTTACCGCACTATCGAGAATGGAGGCATCGATAGGTACAATATGATATTTTTTTAAATTCTTCTATCATCAGCTACCGTGTCACTCAATGACCCTTGGTAATCCTTCAATATCTCTCGACTTTTGGAAAAGGAGAAATCCGATAATGAGACTTGCTCTTTGGTTTGCTGTGAGCTTGTCTTACCCTTATGAAAGCGGATCAGTTTTAAGCCTTCGAGATTTTTCAATAGCTTGATCGCTTCGTCATTCAGAATATCTAATGTTACGGTTTTCATATAGGAACCTCCTTTACTTTTACTCCAAATTTACAAATTACTTCTCCAACTTCCTAACCTCCTCCCAATTCAGATAACTTCTACTCGCTGTCTATTTCATGTCGTACCAATCTCAATGAGTTGAAATATTTTCTTCTGAAAACTAAATGATATATTGCTTTTATTGAAACAATTATTATCTTAGTGTTAATTAATTTGATTTTCTAACTGCGATTAAGGAAGATATTGTCCAACGGCACATCTGTATTTCGGTCCGGCGTCGCTCTAAAAAAATGTTGAAATGAAAAACTATGAAGAAGAATTCCTTCAATTATTAAAAGGTATGCATGCGTTATTGACCGAGATCAATGACATGGTGTCGCAGGAGAAAGCACAGCGGCTGGAAAAGTTGCTCAACAAGAATGAGGTGATGGCCTACTTGAATATCAGCGATGCCACCTATCGGCGCTACGTCGACAAAGGTACCCTCAAACCAATGTGCTTGGGGGGCATTGATCTGTATTACATACCGGACCTTCACGAAGCACTGGAGATCAGCCGCCGTAAAGGCCGGTTCTAAGGATGTATTCGGCAGCATATTGACAACACATTGTGCAATGTTGCCAATATACATGAAGTCGCTGCATACACGCCAAACGCCACAACCTACACGTTGTGGCGTTTTCCGTATACGTTATTCCGTTTTGCCACTATGCCATGACGTTCTGCGTGATGTCCATGTTGCATCACGTATACGTGATGCAACACAACGTGTATGCCATGCAACGCAACGTGTGCGTGACGTGCTCTTGCATACACGCAAAACTGCGGGGACACTATATTTTCCTGCATTGCATACACGCAATGTCGTATCGCATACATGTCATATTGCATCGTATACATGCGAAACAGTTTTGCGTATACGTAGTGTCGTTTCGCCTATACGCAAAAGTGTTTTGTATGTTGTCAAAGTTGCACGGCATGTACGCGAAAAGCCCATTTTACATTCTTTTTTATGCCAAAATACCCGAAAGTGACGCCAGATCCGTTCAAATCTGCTCAAATCCGCTCACTTTTTTCAAAAGGGAAAAGGCCTATGTACGTTTGTATCGTTCGATCTCGCGAGGACAGAACGCTTGCCCTGGGCCGTTAGCCCAAGGCGTAACGTAAAACAAAATGGCAAAAAAAACAAAAGCGCTCATCAGCTTTGCACGAATGAAAGACGATGAGCTCGTGGTCGCCGCCAACACGATTATCGGCGCCATGACGGACAACACAAATTACACCACCCCTGTACCTGCCTTGGCAGATATACAGGCCCTGTTGGACGATTTCTCCAACAAGTTGGCTATCTCCCGTAAACCCGGATCGCCGGAAGATACGGCGATCAAGGACGAAAGCAAGCTCCCGTTGGCCGAAGCGCTGCGGCAGCTGGCCTACTACGTCAACACCATCGCCCAAGGCCATCTCTCTACCCTGCTGAGCTCCGGTTTCCCGGTCAGCAGTCCGGACAGTCCTACGCTACTGCCCGTAGCCGTAGAGCATGTACGCATGAGTGATGGACCGCAGTCGGGTCAGGCCCGGTTCGATTTCGCCAGTCAGCGTGGCATACGCATGTACGAGTACCAGTACCGCAAAGTGACGGCCCCCGAATCCGAATGGAGCGATCGGTTGCGGACCACATCCAGCCGAAGGAACATCCTCGCCCCGTTGGAGGTGGCACAACGCTACGAAGTACGCGTCCGCGCCATCAACACGGCAGGCGCAGGTGAGTGGAGTCAACCCGTAAGTATGCTTGTGCGATGAAAGCGAAACACATCCTGGTCCTCCAACGGCATTATGGAGCACAGGGCACCAATGGGATCCTTACTTACGGCGGCAAACACATTTGCCGTACCATCGAGCTGCCGTGGCGCAACAATATCCCGCGGCTAAGCTGCATCCCCGACGGGCGCTATAAACTGGAAAAGCGCAAGTATACCAAGCACGGTGAGCAGATCGGCATTCCGGCTGTGCTGGGCCGTGAAGCTATCCTTATCCATGCAGCCAACGATGCCTTACGGCAGCTGGCCGGCTGCATCGCACCCGTCACGACATGGATTGGTGAAGGCCGCGGTGCCAACAGCCGACAGGCCCTCGAAAAGCTGAAAGCTTTGGTCTACAGCCTTTGGGACATGGACAGCGAGGTGTACCTGCAGATCAAGCCCGCCAGTGGTCAAATTGTTAAAATGTATAATATCAGTGATCGGCAGGCGCCGATCGCCAAACAAAATGTGTAAAATCATGAAAAAAATCCTAAAAATAGCGAGCAGAGCCGTACAGGTGGTACTGGCCGCTCCATTAAAACTGCCTGCAAAAGTCGTGCAGGTCATGAACTATATCGGTATAGCCTTGGGTATACTCGATCAGCTTGTGGAAAAGGAAGAACCCCGCGATGTCCTCATGGACACCGTGGGGGAAACCCCAATAGATGTCGAGCAGTAGTATGCGGTTATGGAATGAATGCAGAACGGGTACCCTTGGTGGTACCCTCTGCTCGATATGGGTGAGTTTTGATATGGGTGATATGTTGCACACCGCACTTATGGCTGCGGTGGGAACCCTTGTCAGTGTGGCGGTAAGTCGGTTGCTGGCATTGAAAGGGAAGGATAGGGACGATGATCCTCCCTAAGGGGGGAAGGTTTCTTACCTTAGCTCACCATTCTTAGCTATAAAACTCTGTACAAACTCCTTTCTCTCCTCAATACTGCCTTTAGGAACAATTATCGGCTCATACCCCAGTCTTTTATACATATTTCTCATGTGGATATAGGTCTGTTGAGCCTCTTCCCAATCCTGTTTCCGCTCGCTGTCTGTTTCATAGATTTCTTTCCAGGGTGGTAGGATGAAAACATGCGTATTATAGGGGCAGCTTTGTATCTGCTCCACCACGTCATTTGAAAGCCTATAGCCAATCATTTCCGCATAACAGACAGCGTCCGGAATACCTCGGTCAAAAAAGCATATCTCATGCGAGCAGCTGTCTATTATTCTGTTGTAGTCCAGTATAGAAGCCGCTATCATTTTATCGGTGTAGAGCCGTTTGTTTTTCCAGGGAAGGGCATCTCCGTCCGTTTCCATTTGCTCACGGATAATGGTTCTTGCTGCTTCCGGAACGATCCGAAAACCATCCGAAGATAAGGCATTCAGTAAAGCTGTTTTACCTACGCCCGGCCCCCCGGTGATGATGAACTGGTTGTTGATGTTCATAGCTAGCTAAAGTCAGTAAAATCGGTTCTTTTTAGGCGGCACGACAAATAAAGGACTTGGTTCAGTCTCCCTTACAAAAGTCGTATAGTCGCATCCATACTTGTAATTTGTACATCCAAACATTTGGGATAAACCAAATTTGTTTTTGATTTTTTTAATAAACTGCAATTCAGCTTCGCATCGTTCACAACATAAAGCCTCTTCCTGATCACCCCTGTGTTCGGCATAAATCTCACGCAGAAACTTGGACTGTCTGTTTTTGTTGGCCAAGAATACAAACTTCTCCTTCGCCCGCGTCAATGCAACATAGAATGCCCTGCGTTCCTCACCATTTGGATACCGGTCGTCGCCGCTGAGAAGCAGGCTGAGTATCCTGTCATCACTCAATTCCGCAGGAAAGCCATATTTGCCCGTCTCGCAATTAATCAATATCACAATGTCACTCTCCAATCCCTTAGCCCGGTGAACAGTCAAAAAATCAATTGTTTTTTCGAATTGCAGTTGATTATCTCTGATCGTGTTCCCCTCTCCATCTACCTCCTTATCATGGAGTACCGTTCTTACATATACACACGATTTTCTGCTATCTACCATGATCTGACTGTCATTTTTCAATTGCCGTATATCGTGATTATATCGACCCAATAGGGTGATCGACTTATCTGCCAAATCTTCCCCATACTCCATATAGAGCTGTTGCAGGATATCCAATACGTTTTGGTTTATTTCCTGTTCATCTTTTTTCCTGTATTCAAACATCACCTCCGTTTTGTTCGGCCTTCCCGCACGGAGCGTTTTTTCAGCCTGGTTAGGATTTTTGAGAATAAAGTTGGACGAAATCTGGATTAACGGCTCTGCAAACCGATAGGTCGTTTCTATTTTCTTAGTGACAGTATGCCCGAAATATTCTTCGAAATGCTTGAATAAAGTCAGATCACTACCCGAAAATCTATAGATCGATTGCCAGTCATCACCGACGGCAAACAACTTGCAATAGCTTTGCTTTTTTAAAGCATTCAGCAATTGATACCTATTGATAGAAATATCTTGGAACTCATCCACGATAATATATTTGTAAGGGTGAATATAGGTCCCTTCGTCGAGCTTATCTTTCGCCTGATTGATGAGATCATTGAAATCCAGCTTGTGTAGGTGTTTTAGCTGTGCTTCATACTGCTGATGAATCTTGCGGATCATGTCCAAGAGATTCACATTGCGCGCCATCATATTAGGCTCTAATAAGAACAACTTTCTATTGAGTGCTTCAAGCTCATCAAAGGACTTATTGTTTGACTTAAGTAAACCGATAAAGGTATTCACCAACTGTATCACCGCATCTATCTCTTTCGTGTACGCGTCCTGTAAGATGTCGTATATCTCTTCATTGGATTTGGGTGAAAGTTGTACACCGTGCTTTATCAGATTTTCAACAAGATGTTCCTCTACCGTCTTATTCTTGAATTCATAACTGTACGATTTAATCAGCGTTGTCTTGTATCGGCCGTGTACCTCATCCTTCCATTGCATGATATTCCGGTAATATTCCGAAGGGGAGAGACCATCACGTCCTTCAAAGAACGGAGGTGTATCACCATTTTCATCGATGCCGTAATGCTCCAGATAGAGCACGTTCTCCTGCGGGTTCGGACAGGATTTGATGCTATACTCATCGTAACCATTCAGGTAGATCGTGAAATCCGGTCTATAGCGCTTTTTGTTCTTATCGTAGTCTACGCTGGCATCGATCTCCTTATGGAATATATAAGGCGATTCGTAGCTGTATTCCACGCCGTTCAAGAACAAGAAATTCGCGATGTAACATTCCTCGCCGCTTTTCACAAACTCACTTCGAAGTGTTTTTCCGTTGTTGTGCTGATGCGCCTGCTTTTGGAATAACATGCCTTTTAGCGACTCAAACTCGCAATCCTTCAGATACTGGATATATTCTTTATAATTGCTGAACTCATTCTCGTGTTTAATCGGGCGCAAACCATTTAAGATGATATCATTGAAGGAGGCTAAATAAGCGGCATCGTTGATCAGCGATAAATGGGATTGTAAAATGATCTGCTCCGCCTCCTCCGGCAAGATCACATCCGGCGCCCGATCACTTCCCTTGATAATCTGATACGCCAGGGAATGGAATGTGCGGCAGGTTACACCGAGATACCCCAGTTTTTCCTTCAAGTCCTCCGCATTCTTTTTTGCAAATGAAAGAAGCAATATCTCCTTCGGACTGGCCAATCCATGATTTAATAAATAGCTGACCTTCCCTTGTACGGTCGTGGTCTTCCCACAGCCTGCTCCGGCAATTACCAAGGTATTATCATCATCGTGCAGTATCGCATCAATCTGCTGCTCATCCAATGGGTTGGAGAGGAGGGAGGCAAAATAGTTTTGACATCGGAGCTTTTCCGTTTGTATAAATGCCGTGTTGTGCTCTGTTCGTAAATCTGCGCTCTTTTCACTATAATTTAGTATTTCCAGATACCGATCATGCAGCTCGTTTTCCTCCTCATAATGCGGAGGAATATCTACCGTCGGAACTGTGGATTGGATCTCTGCGGTCTTGTTATGCAGATCCGTCCAAGAGCAATAACGGGTATTAAAGGGCAGAATCTGCTTAGCGATGTAATTGATCTGAGAAGCGTATTGTTCCAGATGGTTCTTGTATTGTTCTATCTGCTGTTGTAAAAGTAGGCGTTCGGCATCTTTGTATTGCTTGTTTCGTCGGTATCGATGTCGAAAGACAAAGAAGCCAATAAAAGCCAGTCCTATAGCTGCTATTATGTTGTAGAAGGCGGTCATTCTTGATAGTAATGCGCTAATATACATAGGTCTGTATATATTTTTGCTGCATTGTGCTTTGACGAAACTAAAGTGTCGAATCGATAAAATTACTTAATTTGAAAAGTATGTTCTTCTACTTCCATAGACGTCTTGTCTCTAAGAACAGCTCGATTTGATTAACGACCTTCGGTAGGTTCTTGAGGATATCCAGTGACCAGAAGCGGAATATCGTATACCCCATCTCACGCAGTGCCTTGTTGGTACGTTCATCCTTTTGCATATTGCGTTCGATCTTCGGTATCCAAAATAGCCGGTTGGATTTGATTTGCTCCCGACGAGTCTTCCAGTCGAAACCATGCCAAAATTCGCCATCGACAAAAATAGCCAGTTTATATTTCTTGATGACAATATCCGGACGTCCCGGTAGTGATTTATCATGCAAACGGAAGCGGATGTTCTTTGCCCAGAGTGCTTTGCGAAGAATTATTTCTGGTTTGGAGTGCTTTCCCTTGATACTTGCCATGAGACGGCTACGCTGCGGTGAAGTGTAGAAGCCTCCGGCTTCTTCAAAGTGCGGTACATATATACGGTCTTCTTCGTTGTCGTAGCTGTACATAATACAAATATAACGAAGAATATAAAAGAAGGTTCACAATCCCCTATGCCCGTTGGGTGAAATAGTAAATTAAAAATCATCGAATAAAGATGGGAGAGGGAGATTTTTTTAGAGAAGAAAGTGAAAATCTTCTTAAAAAGGGCTGTTTATATATGTTATATTGATCTTGTTGTTGGTTAATTGTTTGTTTTTCAACGAGTTGGTATTTTGAAAAAGGGAATGCAATTATAAAAAATTAAAGTCATTTTTAAAAAAGCTTTTTGAAAAAGTATACACGGTCCACATTCCCCCGATTATACCCATAGTGTTAAGTATAACAGTAGTGATTTCGGAATATGGTTGTAAAAACGCCATTGAACAAATATAGCGCTTTTTACATGATAATTAAAATTAATAGAGTTGCTTTTGAAAGTTCTCTTAGATTTGTTTATTTATGGATGGCGTAAGCCAACAATTTATACTTATATTAGCATATTTATTTTTTGAGTCATTATGGTAATGGATACCATTTCAATTGTTTGTTAATAAGTTAGTTGTGATTTTCATGTCAGAAAGAAAGTTAAAACATATCGAGCTTTTTGCTGGGTGTGGGGGGATGAGCTTAGGGTTAGAGAAAGCCGGTTTTGAACTTTATTTTGCTAATGAATTATCTCCTATGGCAGGAGAGACTTTTGCCTATAATATGTTGGGAGAAGATCTTGATAATCTGTCTAGACAAAAGACCCCTTCAGCTAAGGTAAAATGGATTAAAAGCCAATATCCGCAAGAAGAATTAATCCGTCGCCTTCGCGAAAACCCCTTTCAGGCGGCCGAGAAAGGCGAATTTAGCGATCTTGTGAGTCTTGAAGATATCAAAGGGAAACTATTAATCGGAGATATCGACAACCTCTTGAAATTCTTTGATGACAATCCACATATTGTGGAGCAAATCCGTAATGAAGATATAGACCTATTGTCTGGAGGGCCGCCCTGTCAAGGCTTTAGTCTGGCAGGCAGGCGCATAAAGGACGACCATAAAAATCTATTGCCTCTGTCGTTTGCACGATTTGCTGGCTTGACTAGGCCTAAAGCTGTCTTGTTGGAAAATGTAAAGGGGATAACGTCACCTTTTGATGAAGGTGGAGAGAAATATTATGCCTGGCTGGAAGTGTCAAAAGCTTTTGCAATACAAGGTTATGTGCCTGTTTGTATGATGCTAAATTCCAAGTTCTTTGGTGTTGCGCAAAATAGGCCTCGATTTATTATGATGGCTTATAGAGAGGATATATTTAATCGTATTTTCGCTTTATATGAAGAAAATCCTATTCTTAATGTCTCAATGCAATTCTATGAGTTGGTGAATGAAAATCTGGATGATGTTTTAAACATAGGGATTAAGGATTTCAGATATTACGATATAGATCATTATCCCGAATTGTTTGACGGAGTAATATTTCCGGAAATAACCAATAGAGAAGGAGATTTTGTGTCTGTCTTGGAAGCTATTGGTGATATCCGACGCACCGAGATAAAATACAAGGTCTCCACCATAAAAAAGGGGTATAGTGGAAAGCTGAATACTACATTTACGAATAAATATCATGAAACGGGTTTTATCCACAATCATGAACCTCGCAACCATAATTTTGGAACAAAAGCACGTTTTCGTTTTTATCAAGTTATCAATGAGTTTCAAAATGGTTTGAAGAAAGGGGCAGTTGATTTGTTTACAGGTAAAAGTATTGATGAAGACACGAAAGAAAAGTTAACTGTTGCTTTTCTGAATTATAATCTGTACTTTAATGGAGAAAATGGTGAGTTTTATAAAAAACCCAAAACGTTGACCGAAGTGGACAATCTTTTAAAAACTATACCCACAAAAAAACACTCCCAAAGGGCATTATTGGAATATGAACCTGCTCCAGCGCAGCTTACTATCCCAGATGATTTATGCCATTATCATATGGAAAACCTTCGTACACTTACAGTGAGAGAGATGGCTCGGTTTCAGTCTTTTCCTGATTGGTTTGTTTTTCGGTCAAAAGTTACGACTGGTGGTGATGGAAGAAAGTTTGAGGTGCCGCAATATACACAGGTCGGTAATGCTGTTCCACCGCTTTTGGCTTTAAAATTGGGCGAAGTTGTTTATAAATTGTTAACTGAATAATAATATATTCCAGATGTCTTTAGAAGAATTTAAGAAATCTTGTATCGACTGTAATCCCGATGAGGTGGTAGAGCGTTACCTCATTGAGAAGCCATCCTATTTCTTCAATAATGTTGAAAAAGGAAAGGAATATGAGTTTAAAAAAGACATCGCTAGTATACTTAATGTCCATATTAGAGATGTCGTCATAGTGGGATCCGCTAAATTAGGGTTTAGCATAAAGCCCGATGATTCCGATGCGGGTTTGTTTCACTTTTCTCCGTTTGACGGGAAAAATGGGAGGAAATCTGATTTGGATATTGCAATTGTCTCCTCTTCACTTTTTGATGGCGAAATGCAAAATCTCTACAACCACACAGGCTATGCAAAAAATTTTTGGGAAGATCGGCCACGCTTCGCAAAATATATCCTGAAAGGCCGGTTAGCGATTCGTTTTTTACCCGAAGGCTTTAAGTTTACGAAGGAAATTAAAGATGTGCAGGATAAATATCGGATGGCCTACGGTAGAGTGGTCAATATTGAGATATATAAATCTTGGCATTATTTCGAAACCTATCATCAACAGAATGTCAGGAGGATTCAGGTAAATCTGATTGCTTAATTTAAAGAATGATTATGGAAAATAAATTAGTATCCAGTATACAGTCTAATAGCTATAAAATAGTAGAGCTTTACAATAAATTGGATTTGGGGACACTGGTTCCCGACCCTGCTTTTCAACGGAATTTAGTTTGGAAAAAGCAACATAAATATGCGTTCATTCAGACGATCTTATTAAATTATCCGTTTCCTGAAGTATATATTGCTAGTGAACAAATTGATGTGGAAAGTCTGAAAGCGAAAGAGATTGTCGTGGATGGGCAACAGAGGCTTACCACTATAGTAGAATATATAAAAGGGGAAGGTGATTTCAATGGCAGATTACCGATTAAGAAATTTGACGAACTATCTATACCAGAGAAGAAGGATTTTTTAAATTATCCTGTTTCTGTCAAAGACTTGAAGGATCTAGACGAAGAAACCATAAAACAAATATTTAAACGGATTAATAGCACTAATTATTCGCTAAACAGTAATGAAATACTAAACGCTGAATTTGGAGGTGGAGAATTTGCATACTTCGCAAAACAGCTTACCGATGCTTCCTTGGAAGTATCAAAATTAGTTACCGACGTAATTATCAATCCAGATGACAGGGAGAGAATCTTGAAATTTTTTATGGATAACAAGATCTTTTCTGACAATGATATCAAAAGGATGTTTGATAGCCAATATATTATGCTGATAGCTTCGACAATATTGAACGGTAGCTACTTTAGGCGAAGTGATAAGGTTGAACAATATCTAGCGGAGTATAATGACGAGTTTGCAAATTATCAGACTATCCTTTCAAAGATTTTAAACTCTATCCAGATCCTTGAGCGTCTCAATTTGGACGAGAAGAGTTATTGGTTTAATAAGGCAAATCTGTTTACTTTAATAATCGAATTAAAAGATGTCGATCCCATTGCATTAGATCTTGATGTTTTCGAGACCGCATTATTGGATCTGGAGAAGAAGTTTGATATATACTTCTCAGCGGATGATGAAGAAGATTTGAAGAGCATTACTGATGATGAGCGCAAATATTTTGAGGTAGCTAGACAGGGCAGCCATGAGCAACCAGCACGAGAACATCGTGGAAAAGTAATTAGGGAGATTATAGAAAGGGCAATTTTAGAAGAGGAGCCTAATATTGTACAGCAAAATAGAGAGAGATTAGAGCAGCAAGGTATAAATTATGCAACCATTATTCCTACAGAAACTGGGCTAAATAAAGGTATTATGGACGCTACTTCAACTGTACGTGAATTTCTTAAACGGAACGATGTTCACGATTATGATGCTCAAGACAATGGTCCTGATCATAAGGTAAAGAAGGGCGGATTCTTTGTTGAATCTGATGGAAGAGAGTCTCTGACTGAGATATCTATGTATAAATCAAATGGTCGTGGCGATTGCCGAATCTGGTTTTCTGGATTGAAAGATTTTGCTGAACCGAAGGATGAGTTGGCTATTTATGTAGCTAATGAGATAGTGAAGGTATTGAATTTGAATAAATAGCAAATTCTTGTGATTTGGTTACAGAATTTTGTTGTGTTATGTCTGTTGGTGATTAAAGTTAATAAAAAAATCCCTGTAGATTGCTTTTATTAAGGGCTCTGCAAAGTTCACAACAAATTTCTCGTCTTTTTGATCCATAACATATTCCCCTAATTTCCGATGAGCGATACTTGATCGGATTCTATATATCCAATAGCTAGATATTTTAGCCAAAAACTTGTTATGAGTGTTTGAGCCACGAAAGTTCTGCGTGCTGTTTTCTGTAAAACTTCCATTTTCCTTTAGTCGTGTAAGATCCGTCCATTTGCGTAATGGGTTTGAAACCTTCCCGAAATTATAGAAAATATCTTCAGCATACTCCATGTAATTAAATATGATCTTCAAGTTCTCCTGTAAGGTTAGTGGATTTACATAATTCTCTATTAGAGATTGTAGTCTACTAAGATCCTCTCTATTGTAATCTCTTAAAAGTGAGCTTATTTGTTTTTCATTCCCACCTTGCAAAAGGAGATTACTGATTTTTTTTGCAGTGTGCATGTCGAAATGCATCTCCAGCATGTGATAGTATCTTAGGAATCTGTGAAAGCAGTTTGTCTCCGAAATTAATTCGTAATGTAGCGATCTAGATTGACTATCTAGAGTTTTACAATCAATAACTGAGATCTTATTCAGGCTCGAGTTAAAATTAAAACCTCTTAATAGTTCGCTTTCGATATGATAAAAGTCGCCCCATAATAACGTTCCATGTTTAAACTTATTGAAATATTCTTCCGCTCTATTTGTTTTAATTAATATATAATCATATTTAAATACATATTCTTGATGATTGCCAACCGATATATCGTCTTCGTTCTCGGCCAAGTATATTTTATATAGATCCTCAGGCAATGCATTGATCTCATAGTTTTTATTTGCCACAAAGTAGACCTGCCCTAATGGAATAAAACTTTCATCTTCGATTTGAACAGTTTGTGTCCTGTCAAAGATTTTACTAGTCTTAATAGGCATTATAACATGTCCGCTTATGGTAAGAAATCCATAAGTTGATCTAATGTCTATATCTAGTGGGTCAAATTCAAATTGATTTGCATATAGACGTTTTAAATGCTCGGTTTTCATTATAGCTCAGAGGCGCTTATAGTCCAACATGATTCCATACTTTCCTCACCAGAGCTTCTGAAATATTCGTAAAAACCTGACGATATCAGTTTTCTGGTAGCAAATCCCACATTGTATTTTTTTGGATCGGCTTTTTCCGTCTTTAACTGATCCATATACTTCAGTCGGAGGGGATCATCACCTGGCTGAGATTCTTCCAATACGTTTTTTAAATTATTGATAGCCTCATTCGTTCTGAAAGTTTTCTTAGGATCGTTTGTAAATCTACCTACGGATGAGAAAAATGAAATAAGCACGTTAGTGTCAGCTAACCAGTTCCGGTGCCTATTGATACTATCTCTGTATATTTTGTCAAACACGAGACAATCTAATTCACAATACTTAGAAAGATACTTCGCAAAAATGTCATAATTAGTAGAAAGAAACTCTTCTTCAGAATCTAATATTTCATCTTCCATAAACTTCTCTGAGACAACATTATTCTTATCTATCTCGGTGCTTTTCATCAAAAAAGCCTTGTACGCCAACACAATCCTGTCAAATGCGAATTCATTAGCATTACTTCGTCTATCCTCTTCGTTTTCTTGTATAAGTTTGAGGCTTGGTATTTTTTTTATTAGATTACTTTTCATAGTCATAAATAGTAATTCCAATTGATGACGCATGGACATCGGCTTTTGTCCCGAGTTTAGAACAATTAACCTGTAAATTAAATGATCAATATTCGGTTCTAGCCAAATTTCGAGAAGTAAATTCTGTTCGAGGTTTTTCTCCTCTTTTATTATACCATTGATTATGTAGGTTCGTTGTAGGCCGTCAAGAATATATATATTATCCACATCTGCCTTTAATAACCTCTCAACGTCTTCATATTTTTTTTCTTCAATAAGGGGGGTATACCTGTTTACGTTGTCAGGATTTATAGCCAGTGTTATAGTTGGGATTAACGCACCTTTTTCAAGATCGCTTTTCAATCTAATATAACCTTTATGTTTTTCTTTTTTCCGTTGGATTCCAAACCTATCGAAATCTTCGCCAACTAGTTTTAAATAACTATTTATGTCGGTCTGGGCGTAGATGACATTTGTTCCTGTACGAAGATCCTTCGTATCTGATAATACTTTTAAATTCATGTTATATCCACTAATATTTTGTTGCTTTCTTTGTTCTTTTCAAGTCTTATCCACCCCCTATGCAACATCCTATGGCAATTAGCACAGACAAGCATCAAGTCCTCTAATTTTGTTTTCTTTTCTTCAGTCAGTAGGTATAGGGGGAGCTTATGGTGACATTCCATAAAGCCATATCCAACATCACCATAAACTTTAGCAAAGTCAAAGCCACATTGTTCACACTCAAGTTTGCCATACTGAACGAGGGCGTGTTCTTTTTTCTTTCGTGTGAGCGTAGGATTTCTTTCCCTGTAAAGATGATACTTATGGAGTATCTTTCCTTCATATCTCGAAGTCTCATCATCAATCTCATTGTTGTCAATGGATAAGATGGCTTTTTTGATTTCATGGTTCGTGGCACTTTCACGAATTGACGTAGCTAATCTCTTAAGAGTCTCTCGATTATCTTTAAATTCCGAAAAAACCTCTTTATCCAGTTTGCTAGTCGCAGACATGCCTTTGCCCGGATAGGAATCATCCAAGGCCAAAAAATTACTAAGCTTCAATCCCACTCCATTTGGATTTCTGAACTTTTCGAATTCATTTCGATCCCCATGAATTGGCAACTGATTTAGTAGCTCTGGGAGTTCGATTATCTGGGGATTCCTTGCGTGTATTTGACCCGGCACTATATCGAAATATAAATCCAGTGCCAGTATTAATTCATCTCGTTGCCATTTAGGATTTCTCATTTATCCTCCTTTATAATCCCGTCTAACATGCTTAACTGATATCCATCAGCTTTACGATCTTCCCAGCCTGCGAAAACTCGAAGATAGATTTGCCTGTTAGTTTTATTTCATCTCCTCTTTTGATTCCGTTAGGAAAATCCTTTGCCGCTATTGCGTTATAATCGACTACGATTTCTATAGAGTTCCACTTATGCATCATAGATAAGATTGTCTGTTGTCGCTGAGTAAAATAGGAAATAGCTTCAACAGCCTGTTCCTTAAACTTGTCTATTCCTTCTAACCGCATGGTTGATTTGTTATTTTCCATATTCAGAAAAACGACTGTATTGGACATGTTTACGACCATATTTGGTACATCGAGTCGGTTGTATGCCTCTATATATTGATAAATTTTATCCGTTCTTTCATTTAGAACTGTAGGATTTGGCAGGAAAATACTTTCAGTTTCATCCATTGTCCCATAAATCTCCCTAAACACCTCCAGCACATCCAACTCCATGCCATCTGCAAAGGCGATTATTTCAATAGCAAGTGCTCGTTTGCTCTTGTCGCCAAAGTACTTGCTGATTTTGCCATTCGCTATTCCAAGTTTTTGTTCAATATCAGTTTGCTTTTGTGTGTACTTCTTAAAAAACTGTCCTTCTGGTGAAAGGTCTTTAAATTCCGCCAGAAGATCGACTTTTGGGCGTTTTGGAAAAATTTCGTCTACCGCTTTATGGAAACTGTCCTCACCTAATCCTGCTTGTTGATGAGCTATGTAAATGATTTTATAAAACTCTTCGGCGTATGGCTTAACATCTTCACTATTTGAAATAGCACTTATGCGATTTGCAGATATCCCAGAAATACGTGCTATCTTAGATTTATTAGATTTTAGCTTATTTAAATATGTGCCTATACCTGTAGCCATTTAAAATTTTAATGTAAAATTTGGTTTAAAAATTTCCTAATTCGTTATATTTTTCTTACGTTTGTATTATAGTATTAGCGACAAGACTTAGGTAGCATTCTTTTTTGCTACTTATTTAACGATGTCACTCGTGAGTGAAAACCGTCAAAATTCCACATGAGTCGATCGTGAGTTCGCTTTCTATTGGATTTTCATATCTTTGTTGATATAGTTCAATAGAGCGAACTTCATGTCAGTCTTTGTGGAACTTGAGCCTTGGCTTAAGGGTTCTTGACGGTACCACACTCAAAGCATTGGAGTTCGCTCTATTGGTGTTTTACCAATCAAGCCTTCTACGCTTTCTGAGTGTCATCGTTCACATAAACTTCAAGATTATGATTGAACGACTAAAAACCACCAGACAAAACCGCCCCGACCACTTCCAGGAAGTACGTCACTGGTTTTCCCATTCCTTGCTCATAAAAAACGTCATCCGCTCGCCGGAATAGACGCAGACCAAACGGACAGAAAAAGGAGAGGGGCAAAATGCCTCGCCTGCCTGCCGCAGGTAGGCAATGACGTGTTCTTGCAACACCGTATTCCTTCCTGTCCAACCGACCTCTTTATTTCAAAAATGACAATATGTATGCATCGCTGCGGACATAGGTCGTAGATCGGTATGGCTGTTTTTTATTATTCGCATTCTAAAATTAGCAAACTTTTCTATTCCTTCCAAGTGATGGCCATCGATTATTGTTGATTTGCAATAATATCGGGGTCGGTTTATGACTTAACCCGGTGAATGTACAGATAAAAAAATGCTTAAAACTGATAATACGTATAGGCACATTCCGGGAACCAAATTTATTAATCGATTAGACCAAAGTCCCGGCATCGGGCTGGACAGGAGGGTTGGTAGCCTCTTAATGTGCTGCCGGGAACGGAGGTCAACCGGGGTAGAATGATATAAAAACGCTACTCCACCAAAAACCTAACAGCATGCGAAAATTACGCAAAGGGGAGGGGTATGTACACCGATCTCCGCAGGTAACGAACCAAAACGAGGTACGTGAAGAAATACCTTCTTCCGTAAAACAGGTCTTTATCGACAAGGCCCAGGTACTGAAATATGAGGAGCTTCTTTCAGCAATGGCAGCGGAGTTCCGTACCATCGAGTTCACGGATTACAGCCCTGCCCGGGTGATCGATAACTTCTGGTCCCGATACAACTGCAACAATACGGACCGCTTGAACCTGTTCGATATGGTGCTGTTGGCAAAAGGAGCCGTGCCGGAGAAAAGCCGGGAGGCTATGGCGCTGGACAGATTCGTAAAGGATTTTGTTTCCTTTATCATCGCCGGGCATACGGTGCATTATATGAATCGTAATTATAATCCTATAGGCCGATATCTCCCCGTAGAACGGACGGCGGAGATCAAGGAAGGGGTAAGACTGGATTTTGTTGGACGTTTATCGGGTCTAAGGTAATGGATTACGGTATGAACGGCGGTAACCAGATGCCGAGGGTGTCTGGGTTACGGTATATAACGTTATTTTTTGTTTCCTTTTTGTTTGTTTTAATTGATGCCCGGGCGCAGTCCCGGCAAGAGGTCGGGACTGCCGATGGGCGCATGACGAGCGGCAGGGTCTTAAAGAACTATACCTTCGAGCCTATAGAAGGAGCGAGGCTGACCCTGATGAGCAGGAACGAGAGTGTCTACACGGATACGGCGGGGACTTACCGGATCCCCGGGAGCTGGGTATCGGGCGAGGTGCGTATCTCCGGCCATGGCTTTGTTCCCTATACCGCGGAACTGCAGGACGGAGGTTTCCGCAGGGGCTCCTCGACGTTCAGCCTGGTACGCGACACGGAAGATGTCCCTGCGCTGGTTATCGGTGATACCGTGCCGGAGAGTTTCTGGGACCTGCCGTTACCGGTTGTCAACCACCCCGGTGGGCGCAGCAGGGTCACCTTCCGGGAGTATATGGCGGGCCGTCCGATTCTGGTACTGGACTTCTGGGCGACCTGGTGCGCGCCCTGCATAAAATCGTTCGACCGCTGGAACGGCCTGGCACCCGGGCTTGCGGACAGCGTGGCCGTTATCGGTGTACACGTGAGCCGTCAGGACAAGGTTCCTGATTTTATCCGTGCACGGCAATGGCCGCTGCCCACGGTGGTGGGTGATATCCACCCGCTGGTCAACGCCTATTTCTTCCACAGGCAGCAGGTAGGCAATGTTGTGATCATCCGTAACGGCATCTTTTATGCGGTGCCCAAAAATAAAGGACTGGACACCGCGCAGCTCAGGGCACTGATATCCGGTGCAGCGGTGGATATGGAAATGGAAGGTGCGGCACTGCACGGAAAGGGGGAAGTACTATGAGAGCGTTTATCCTATTGCTGTCGTTCCTCTGCAGCTGTGCAGTGACCGGCCAGATCCGTATCAGCGGTTACCTCCGGGATGCAGAGACAGGGAGTGCCATAACGGGGGGTGGTATAAAGGCCGTGGTCTCCGGGCTACAGACCCGCACCGACGCCGGAGGTCGCTTCGTGCTGGAGCTGCCCGGTCCCGATACCCTGTGGATCTCACATATCGGCTACAGGGGCAGGCACGTTGCCGTCGACAGGGCTGCTACGGGTATCTCTATCGCGCTGGACAGGAATACGGGCGAGATCGAAGAGGTACGGGTCAGTACGGGCTACTATACGGTACCGCCCGAACGGGCGACGGGCTCCTTTGTGCACGTGGACAACGGGGCGCTCAACCGCGCGATGGGCGGCAATATCCTGCAGCGTCTTGAGGGCATGGCCCCGGGCGTGCAGTTTGTGCAGCCGGAGGGAGGCACGGCGTCGGCCATCCGTGTACGTGGCCTGAGTACGATCGAATCGGACGAGACACCGCTCATCGTACTGGATAATTTTCCGTATGAGGGCGATATCGGCAATATCGACCCCAATACCATCGAAAGTATCACAGTGCTCCGGGATGCTGCGGCGGCAAGTATCTGGGGTGCACGCGCGGGCAACGGTGTGATCGTCATCACCAGTAAACGTGCCACCGAAGGGCAGAGGCCCGCCGTGTCGTTCAATGCCGGCGCTGGACTTGCCGGCCGGCCCGACCTGACCTATGGCAGGGCCTGGCTTCCGAGTGCCACGGTCATGGCCATCGAAAAGGAACGCTTCGGTCTGGGACATTATACTTTCGCCGATAACGAGGGCGTAAGCCTGTATGTGGACTACCTGAAGCAGCATGCCGACGGTATCCTCGACGACGGGGAACTGCGGGATATCGAGGAGCGGCTGTCGGGTACCGATACGCGGCGGGAGGCGATGGATCACCTGTACCGCAGTTCCGCCTATCAGCAGTATGCGCTGAACATCAGGGGCAGCAGTGGACGGCACCGCTATACGCTGAACGCAGGATACCACGGCAGCCGCAGCGATGTGGTGGGCAACGACGGCAAACGGACCATCCTGGGCCTACGGCACGGGTTTCGCCCTATCGATGCCGTCGATATCGGCCTGGGTCTGGATTATGTTGGCCGCCGGGGTTCGACCGATGGTATCGCTTACGAGGGGCTGTCACAGGGAGGCCTTATAGCGCCGTACCTGCAGCTGCAGGACGGTGAAGGCAATGCCATGGCGGTACCGCAAGCCGGGCTGCGGCCTTACTATGTGGCACAGGCGGAAGAGAACGGACTGCTGGACTGGCTCTTCCGGCCACTGGAGGAAAGGGAGCTTCGCCGTAACCTGTCCATGTCGAGCGAACTGCGGCTGAATACCGACGTGCGGGCAAAATTGATGACAGGGATGTCGTTTAGCCTACAATACCGGTATACCCGGGGGAATAGTCGCTCGGAGGCACATTCCCTAAAGGACAGCTACTATGTGCGCGACCTGGTCAACACGTTCACGCAGTCCAACGGATCGCAGGTGATCCCGTTCAACGGGATATACCGGAACAATCCCGCTCTGGAAAACCTTTCGCATTTCGGACGGGCACAGCTGGACTATGCGGAAGAGCTTGGGGGCAGGCACCGTTTCACCGCACTGGCGGGTATGGAGATCCGGCATGCGCAGACCGAACAGCTGCCCGGTTCTGTGCTGTACAACTACGAGGAGGAGTACCTGACGGGGACGGCGCAGTTCAACTTTGATGAGTCGTATCCCACGCGGCCGGCAGGCACCAAACGGCGTATCCCCGGAGCGGTGTCCAACCACCGGCTGTACGTGCACCGTGACCTGTCCTATTTTGCCAATGGGAGCTACGAATTCGATAAACGCTATATCCTGAGCGGCAGTATCCGGTGGGATGCCTCGAACCTGTTCGGCGTGAAGACCAACCAGAAGGGCGTACCGCTGTGGTCGGTGGGCGGTAGCTGGAACATCAGCGGGGAACGGTTCTACGGCCTGACGGACATGCTGCCCTACCTGCGGCTGCGGGGAACCTATGGTATTGCGGGGAATGTCAACAAAACGGTGACGCATTACCCGACCGTACTGTTCGGTACCTCGTACACCGGGCTGACCAGTGCGATGCTGCGCAGCATCGGCAATCCCTCGCTGCGGTGGGAGAAGGTGCGTACGGTCAACGTAGGGCTCGACTGGCGGGCACCGGGCGGACGCATCTCGGGAAGTGTCGAACATTACCTCAAGCACGGTAACGACCTGATCGGTGATGACTACCTGGATCCGACGTTCGGCATAACCGATGGCTATAAGATCAACTATGCCGACATAAAGACCCGGGGCTGGGACGTGCAGCTGTCCACGGCCAACCTGCGGGGTGCCCTGAGCTGGAAGACCGATGTGCTGGCGCAGTGGGTGCGCAATGAGGTGACCGACTACAGGACCAACGATAACCTGCTTGCCACAGGTTACCTGTCCGGTACGGTGCCGCCGACGGTGGGAAAGTCGAGGGACGTGGTGTACGCGATCCCCTGGCATGGGCTTTCGGGCGGGACGGGCCTTCCTATCATCTATATGGACGGGGTGCAGAGCGATGATTACAGCAGGTACTTCCTGGAGTACCTGGATCGGGGGATGTTGCATGACGTAGGATCCTCGGTGCCGACGGTATACGGATCGCTGCGCAATACACTAGGCTGGAAAGGTGTGGAGCTGACGTTCATGGTGGGCTGGAAATCGGGTTATGTGTTCCGTCGTACATCGATGGGAAGTTCGGACGAATATGCCGACCGCTATCATGTGGACTACCTGCGCCGCTGGGAACGGCCCGGGGACGAGGCATGGACGGACGTGCCCCGGCACGTGCCGCTGGCGGATGCCGACACGTACCGGGACGCTTCTTCGATATATATGAAATCCGAAGCACTGATCACCCGCGGTGACCATATCCGTCTGCAGGACATCGGTCTGTCGTACAGGCTGCCGGAATCGCTGGCGGGTAGGCTGCGGATAAGGAACGTCCGGCTGCAGGCCTATGCACGCAACCTTGGTATACTGTGGCGTTCCAACGGTCTGGGGATCGATCCGGATTATGCAAACAGCCTGTTCCGTGCTCCGCGGGGGTACAGCGCAGGGATACAGTTCAATTTTTGATGAAAGGGAATATTATGGAAAAAGTACTTTGTTTATATATCCTGTTGCTGTGCGGCGGGATGTGCATGTCCTGCGGGGAGGACTTTCTGAACGTCAAATCCGATATGAGCATCGCGGCCCCGGGAAAGATCTCGGACTATCAGGCACTGCTGGACAATACCACGGCGCTGATGAACATCACCGCTGCGAATTCGTTCGCCCTGATCGCCGGGGAGGAATACCGGGTAGAGACGACGGTTTGGCAGAACCTGCCGGTGACCAACAACAGGAAGCAGCACCGGAATGCCTATCTGTGGCTCGATGAAATCTATGAGGGTGAACCGGGACAGGACTGGAACCTGGCCTATCAGCGTATCCTACATGCGAATATTGTTCTGGATGGCCTCTCGCGGCTGAAGCCGTCTGTAAAGGACCAGGCCGCATGGAACCATACGCAGGGCTCGGCACTGTTCTTCAGGGCCTGGAGCTACCATATCCTGGCCCAGACTTTCTGCAGGCCCTACCGGAGAGAGGATGCTGCCCGGGACCCCGGGGTTCCCCTGCGCAGGGATTCCGACCCCACGGCATCCCCCGGACGGTCTACCGTGAAAGAGCTTTATGATTTTATCGTGGATGATCTTACCCGTGCAGCCGGTCTATTGGAGGGGCTTCCCCAATATAAGATGCGCCCCTCCAAGCTCGCCGCACTTGGCCTTCTTGCCCGGGTATACATGCAGATGGACGATTATGGAAGCGCTTTTGCTGCCATAGGGGAGGCTCTGGATCTCGATGACAGCCTTATCGATTACAATGGGCTGGACGGTTCAAAGTCCTATGCCTTTACCTATGATTACGGACAGAGCAACCCTGAGGTGGTATTCTATGAGGAAGCACATAACCATACGATCATGAACAGCACCCGACTGAACGTGAACACGGATCTGCTGGACCTGTATGCTCCGGGCGACCTGCGCCGGGATATCTTCTATCGTACGGGCAGCGGTGGCAATATCTACTTCCGTGGCGGCTACCACGGCAGAGGCGGCAACTTCACGGGGCTGACCTTATCGGAGTATGTGCTGGTCCATGCGGAATGTGCGGCCAGGCTGGAACGGTGGGAGGTTGCCCGCAGTGACCTGCGCTACCTTGCAGTCCATCGTTTTGAGGAAGGAACATCTCCAGATACCGATGGGATAGAGAACAGGGACTTACTGGCCTACATACTGGAGGAGCGTCGACGGGAGATGGCCTTCCGTGGAGTCCGGTGGGAGGACCTGAGGAGGCTGAACAAAGATGCGCTGACCGCACATACGCTGATACGGACCGTGGACGGTAAAGATTATGTACTGCTGCCCAATTCTCCGAAATATGTGTGGCCGATACCGCCGGAAGTGATCGGGTTCAACGGTTATCAGCAGAACGAAAGGTAGCGGGCTGTAGAGGAATAAAAAGGCAGGGAATCTCGCATCCCTGCCTTCTCTGTCAGAAGAAGCCCTGTCTATTCAGGTCTTTTCGCATATTGGATAGCGACTGCTCCCGAATCTACTGCCTGCTCCACGGTCATATCCTCCAGTGGTGTCGACGAGGAGAACGAGCTGAGGTCCAGGTTCACCTGACAGGGTTCGGCCTGGTTCGCTGTGTTACATTCGTCTTCCAGCGGTGGATTGGTGTCGGTAAAGCCATCAATCTGCTGGTCTTCCGGTTGGTTCGGATCGCCCGAAGGGGTGCTTATTTCATACCAGCCGCTTTCCGGGTCGTCCAGTATCTGAAAGGCACTGAAGCCTATGATCGTCACGGTGGCGACTATCGCCAGCGTGTATTTCTTTAAAATTTCCATGGTATTGTTATTTTTATATAAAATATAAACCGGCCCGCCTTTCTTCTATCGGGGCGGCAGACCTTGTAAGCCCCGGCCGTATCTTTTTACGGGGATACGGCAAAACGTATCATTTAGGTTTATACAGTACCGGCCTGCCCGGGAACAGTGCAAACGTGCGGCAAAACCATTTCTGAAAAGACATGAAAACAAATAATCCGGAAATTAAATTATCGCTGTCGGATGGCGGGAAGGAGGTGCTCCCACTTTTCATACTACCGTTATCATTGCTATCCTTCCGGGAGAGATAATAGCCATAAAGCGATATACCGAGCAGTGCTATGTTCACGATCAGATGCCGTTCCCAGGACATACTGCGGAAGACGGAAGCACAGCTGCACGGACGCTTGGCATATATCCCCGCCACGCCGAGGCCGATGTACACCGTAAAAACAAACATTAATAAAGAAGATAATAAGAATGGGTTGAAAAAGGCAAAAAGTGTCAGGCCCGGCCGGCGTAGAGGCCTTATAAAAGCTGCGGCCACACCTAACTCGATTAGCGGCAATAGCCAAAATAAGACATCCGCCCACCAATTTGGGAAAGGCTGCTTGAGCAGTGAAGCGTGGAAGCCATCGAGATTCCACAATTTATCCAGCGCTACGTACAACCAGAATACGATCAGCAGGATGGTAATTATATTCAGTAGGTATGTATTTGTTTTCATTGTTTTGTTCATTTGAGTTATTGCTGCTGATTGCAGTGACGCTATTTCAAAGGTCAGAAGAGATTGTAATGGGATGGTGCGCCTATAGGTGGCGCTAATGTTGTGACTTTCTGCCCGTCAGCAGGTAATATTGTGACCTTTGGACTGTCTTCCGAGAAATACACAGCAGTTCGGCCTGCTCAATCTGCGTCAGTAGCGCTTGTAGGTCAGGCATATCATGGGCAAATAACCGATGCCGTACGAAAGGGTCTGTCTCGTGTAGGATGCGGGACAATGTGGTGATCTGCTTTTTTTTCTTATTGGTCAGGATATTAAGGAGTGTGTTGAGCTGTGGTTCCTGCTGGTTGAATGCCACTATCGCCTGATAAGGTATATCGACGACGACGGTGCGGGGGCGAAGTACGACGATATCCCCTTTGCTGGGCGTATGACTGTATAAGTGGTCGGTACACATCAGCGCCATGCCCGGCAGGGCTACGCTCAGGAGCTGGCGTTTTCTTTTATCATTATATCGTACTCGGGCGAGCATTCCCTGGGTGACGAAGTATACTTTTTTATGGTGATCGCCCTCCAGGTACAGCGTTTGGCCTCTGCGAATGCCGTTCTGGATCCGGATATACCGCCTCGCCCAATCGGTATGCCAGGGGTCGAGTTGGCAGTATTTTTTCCAGTAAGCCAGCAAAAAGCGTAGGCCGGGATTGTTGGAGCGGATATAGTGGTTCATGACTTGCTCGGATAATCCCGCATACAGCCCCATTTCGGTAGAGCTATATGCGGGATAATGTTAAAGATTGTCGGCTATCGGTAAGTGATAGCGATCGACAGATCACGGACATCGGTCAACGTACCATCGTCAAACGAATACTGCGCACGTCGGACGGGTTGCAGAAGGATGTCCTTGCCTCGAGGCTCGCCACGTTGTGCGGTGTCGTCCTGCTCTTCTTTAAAAAAGCTGAAGAGACCGCCTTCTTCTAATACATCGGCAACCTGCTGGGCCATGGAATCACAGAAGGTTGCGGGAAGAGACGATAGATCGGCCTGCTCGGATGGACTGAGATCGAAATGCGTGTGCATCCACGCGACAAAGTCCGTGCGTAACGCTTGCAGCTCGGCTGCTTTTTCGCTCGCGGGTAAGGCGAGGATTTGGGCTTGCACCTGGGCAACCCCAATCGTGTTGAATGGTTTTTTCATAAAATCTGAATTAAAAATTCGTACTCCAAAGGAAATAGAGTTGGATTGGATTTCACGAAAATAGAAGTGTCTTTTTTCCCCATGTATGCAAATTTGCTTCCCAACGTGATGTCAATTGTGGAAAACTTTGATGTTTTTGTAGAAAAATATTTATCAAAAAGTTATTTTTTATTTGGTTGCTTGCTTGTTTTTAGTTTATTTAGGTTAATAATTATTAATGTGTACGGCGTATTGTAAACCATTTAGAAATAATTACGTCTGAATCAAACAGTATTTATCATGTGGAAATTAGTGACTTATACCTTTTTGATCTCTTGTGCATGCGCCTACATTATCATCACACGGCAGCATTTCTATAATCTTTTCCATTATGCGTCAAGTGGCCTCTTTCGAACGATGTTTATTATAACGGTGCCTTTATTATGGGTCTATATGTTCTTCAGCAATATGAGCTACAATATATTTCTGGGGTACCGCCCCCGACCACTCCACAAGTGGAAAAAGAAAAGCGGTGCGATAGCTTATTTTCTGATCGGCTTTCTGATCATCTCCTGCTTACATATCGGGATGCTGGAACTCTTGTTTGAAATGCATGGACAAACGGTATGGAGCAGCGGCTATCTGCATGGAGATGTGTTTTTCTTTGCAGCGATTGTATGGGGTTATCATTTTATGATATACAAAAAGCCGCATTGGGCAGTTTTTAATAGGTTGATCTGGAATCTTTTCAAAGGAGGGCTGATCTGGGCGCAGAATAATGCGGGCAAAGGTGAGGATGAGTCATACGAGGAGGATAATGAGTTGGCAGAGATGACTATATTATCGGCGGAGGAGCCAGGGGAAGCATATGGACGGGAGGAGCTGCCGGGGGGAACGGAAAGACGGATACAGGTGTTTAATATCCTGCTGTTGCATTTTTCGAAGAGCGAGGGGACGTATTTTATCGACACACAGGGCAATCGGACATACTGCCGTTGTACGTCTTCGGTATTGAAATCGTGGGAGGTGAGTCCATGGTTTGTGAAAGTCAACAGAAAGGTGTATCTGAATATGTGGTATTTTGCGGAATCAAGGGATATGCCGGGGGCGGTGCTGCTGGAAGAGGTGGTGGCCCGGAAGATTGCTAAGGGGGTACAAGAGCAGGAGCTTGACCTGCGGGAGCTGACGGAGGTATCGGTGCGGTGTAGACCGAATGTCAAACAGCATTTTAAGGAAAGGGATCGGCTGGCGACGGAGGGGTGGGGAAAGTATTTTTATTACGATTGAGGTGGGGGGGAGGGCGTATCTTTCGGCGCTGCTGCTTTGGAACTCGGCTCTTCAGGTGTTTGCTCACCAGAAGCAGTGGCATCAGCGGGTGCTGCAGGTACCGTTTCTTTAGGGACTTCGCGTTTGCGGTTGAGGAGGTCTTCTTTGGAAGTGGGGCGGTCCTGCGGTCGCCAGATAAAGCCTTGCAAGATTTCATTCTCCTGTGTGACCATGCTGAAGGGGTAAACTTTCTGGTCGACTTTCCGGATGGTAATGTAATCAATGATCTCCTTGTTTTCCATCCTCACCTTAATACGGGCCCCGCGATCGTGAAACATTTCGGTGATGATTTGTTTTTCTTCATCGGCCGAGAAGCTGAGGTTCTCGGCATTGCCGTCGACGAATAAGCGGTCGATGTTGTTGTTGGCAAAGAAGGCGGTAATCTTTCGTCCTTTGAGCTGGTTGAACTTGACGGTGTCGAGTACGGCATTGACCATAAAGGCATTGTTTTTTAAAAGGGCATTGTCGACCTGCTGGTTGATAATCTGCATGTAGATGGTGTCTGCGGAGATCTGGGATCCCTGCGCCCATATCATCGGACGGCCCATAAAGCGGAACATCGAATCGACCATGCCGTAATAAGCTGAATCGGCTACGGCTTGTAGATCGGACTTGAAAAGGCGCACGTTGTAATAAGCGCGTACGATACGTGTTTTGGCAGAGTCAGGAAGCGCGCGGAGCGAATCCAGCGGACTACTCAATGAATCCAGAGGGTTGCCCAATGAATCGAGTGTGGGTACGGGCGGACTATCTGCTTGCTGTACGGTATCGGGAGCCACGGTATCGGGTGTCTGCGCGACGCGGAGAGCTTCAGTAATCAAGTCGTTGGCTTCATTTCCGGTGGGGATGACGGCCTCCTGCCGCAAGGTACTGTCGGCCTTTTGGGTCATTTCGATCGTGGCGTTCCCAGGCTCAGCTCTGAGGGGCGGACGTTTGGCTTTGATCTGCGGCGGATCGGGCGGCACGACCGTCGTACTGTCGGTTAAGGTCGCTGCGTCGAGCTGTAGTGCCGTGCTGTCGGGCAGGACTGTACTGTTGCTGTCCAACGGGCTGAGGGTGCTGTCCTGTGCGCCCACTTCTCCGGTTTCGGATACGTCGCCATAATCGACTTCTTCTTCGTCGATAAGTTGCCCGCCATCACGGTCGAGTTTGAGGTCGAGTGGATGGTAATCCCGAATAGGGATAACCCGGGAATATAGCGTGTCGGCAGTCATATACACGGAATCGACGGCTGCAGGAGGCACACTGTCTTTCTCCATCACCCGCAACTGCTTTGCTGCTGCAGTGCTATCCACTTCTATTAGCGTACTGTCCGTTTGTACGGGAGTACTATCCATTTGTCGGATCGTGCTGTCTACTTGTACAGCGGTGCTATCGGCAGTTTCCTGATTTGCGGTAGTATCGTTCTTCACCACGGTAATGATGAGCGGCTTTTCGGTCATCAAGATGGATTCTTCGTCTTGTCGGTAAACGCCTTTTCCACCATAGGCGTAAAACTTATCGAGGGTGTCGACAAAGACGACATTCCGGTAGGCTTCGCCAATGCCGTTGTCCCGGTTGTAGTAGAGGCTGTCGCCTTTGAGAAACTTGGTATCTTCGGTGTAGAGATTGTTTTTGTTGAATTTGGCAATACCGGTTCCGGTGTTATACACGCCCCGCTCGGTATAGAGATTTTCGTTTTTGTTGCCTTTGATATTGGTCGGCCCAAAGAAGTAGGTGTCTTTCGTGATGGAATTGTACCGCATGGTGTCGGTGTACACTTTGACATTGGGCGTGCGTACAATGACCTTATACCGGAAATAGGCATCGGATGTATTTTCGAAATAATAGGCGTTTTTAGAGGTGATGGTGTCACCCCGAGATATGATCCTTCCTCCATTTTGATAGGTACCTACCTTCGATCGCATGTTGTACGTGAGAAAATTGGTGGTCAGCACGGAAGTGGCGTCGACCATCTTGACGTTTCCGGTGAGACGGGCATGCTGCGCCGTGGCATCGTAATGTAGATAGTCGGAATTGATGACGGTACCGGAAGGTTGTGTGATGACAACGTGGCCAAAAGCTTCGAAAAATTGTTGCTTGATCTCGTCTTCATAAATATAGCCGCTGTCGGCGGATAGGGTGTTTCCTTTATGCTCGTAGACAGGATTGAAGAAGACCATATGTCCGGTCGAGGCGTTGATACGACCACTGCTGGATGACACGAGGTTGAGCCGGTCTCTGCCGGGCTGAGCGCTGGTATTGCCCTGCCGGATCTGTCCAAAAGACAGCAAGCTGTAGAATAGGCAAAGCGCAAGTATAGCCCCGTGTTTCATATCCGCAAAAATATACAAATTAATAGCAAAAAAATGTTAATTGGTGAAATTTACATTGTTCCTTTATTGTCGTTGCCACGATGGGCTTTTGTACTTTTTGACCGCAAAAAGTACCCAAAACTCGTCGCTGTGCCATCTCGGCACAAAGGATCACCATTCCTGCTATTGCCGATCTGCCAAGGCGACATTTTTCGGATTTGTACGGGTATTGCTGATATCTTCTCATGTCTCAATTTAATATCTAACATCTCATCTCACGTCTCCTCCGCCTGCAACCCGCATTTGGCTACTGCTTCAGCAGGCATCAGGGTTTGCGCTGGTGGTAGAGGGGCTGATGCAACATTGGCGGCATTTTTAGCAGTACGAAGGGTTTGTGCATTTTGTCATAGCACCTGTTTTAAAAATCAATCGTTATTTAACTATCCCATCCGGCTTTCCATTTATTGAATTCGGAAGGCATAATCCTGTATCGGGCAAAATTTCCCTCATGCATACCCATCAGCTCTGTTTCTACGGCTTCTATAAATTTTGCCCTGTCTGCCAATTGCAGTTTTTCGGCTACATTCTTTATGATTTGTATGGCTTCATCTTTCCTCATTGCCTGCATCACAATCGCCACGATGACAGCCCTGATTTCATCCCGGTATTTCAAACGGAATATATCAGGCTCTCCCAAAGATTGGCGAATAGCGGCATAGCGTAGTGCCGACCTTTCATAAGCCCACATAAAAACATCCTTAAACAAACTGATGCGGTTCAGTTCATAAATACCCAAAATACCTTTTACATAATACTCTTCAGGCACATCTATAAACGACAAAGGTGCGAGATTGTGACGGTTTAGCGGAATATTTGCTGCCAAACGTGAAACCCGCTTATTTACATCATCAAAGGGTTGCAGATATGGGAAATGAACCGACACGAAGAAAGCCTGCTCAAAAGGATTTTCAATTTGTCTTGCTTTTTCCAGGATAAGGTCGAAAAATTCAGATATAAGCTGCGGAACGCCCAATGGCGTAAAAACGGAATTGGTAATGCCCACGCCAAACTCCCGCAACCTGCCCGATGCTGCCGGATTAGGTAACAGGTTATTGGACAAAAGAGCGTGAAGATTGAGAATAGTATATCGGTTAAACCCTATTTCGTCTGCCGTGTCCACAAGAAATTCGATGGCGTCTTTTGTCGCGAATACAAGAATTGCGACAAGTTTATGTCGTTATACTTCTATCGCGACAAAGATATGTCATGATAAAATCTATTTATCTCGATAAATGCTATCCGGACAAGATTCATCACGCCTCCTCCGCCTGCACCCCGCATCTAGGTACCGCGAGTGTTATAGATATCTTTTTTTTGCGGAAAAAAAAGTTAATAATCAATTATCGTTACTTTTGGGGTATGGAGCTTCTGGAGAGGTTTAGGGATTTTATTGTGGCTAATCGTCTTTTGCAAAAGGGAGATCGGGTACTGCTGGCAGTGAGTGGGGGTAGGGATTCGATGTTGATGCTGTGGCTTTTTCAGGCGGTGGGTTGGGCGATAGAGGTGGCGCATTGCAACTTTGGTCTGCGGGGTGAGGCGTCGGATGGGGATGAGGAGTTGGTGCGGGGGTATTGTGCTTCGCTCGGGGTGCCGCTGCATGTGAAGCATTTTGATACGGAGGGGTATGCCGCAATGCATAAAATGTCGATACAGATGGCTGCCCGGGAATTGCGCTACAGATGGTTTGCGGAGCTGGCGGCGGAGCTGAACTGTGCTAAAATTGCGGTAGCGCAGCATAAAAACGATCATGTGGAGACGGTGTTGTTTAACTTATCAAGGGGTACGGGGCTGCAGGGCCTGCGTGGTATTTTGCCGGAGCGGGATAACATTATCCGTCCCTTGCTGTTTTTGGATTCGCGGGAGATCACGGCGGCAGTGGCTCAACTGGAGGTGCCTTATCGGGATGATGCGTCTAACTTCTCGACGAAATACAGCAGAAATAAGATCCGTCTGGATATTATACCGCAATTTGAACAATTGAATCCGGATTTTATTCAGGTAATGGCGGATAATATCGCGCGTTTTCAGGAGTCGTATGGGGTGTTGCGGGATTTTGTGACGGCACGCCGCGGGGAACTGTTGGTAGAACGAGGTCCGCAGGAATGGACGGTGGACAAGAAGGCTTTACAGGATATGGATATCGGTTTGTTGTTTCTGCTGTTTGAGCCGTTTGGATTTTCGAAGGGAGTTCTGGAGGATCTTCGGACGGCTTGGGATAAGGAACCGGGAAGGGTATTTGAAGCGCCGTCGTATGTGTTGCTGTTGGATCGGGAGATGTTGATTTTGCGTGCGAAGGGGGAAGCAGCGGAAAGAGCGGTCGTGCATGCAGGGCAAGCGGAGGTCAGCTGGGGGAGACAGTTGTTCGGGCTATCGGTCTCGGAGGATGTACGTCTACTGCGGGATTCGCAGCAGGCACAACTGGATGCGGAGAAGCTGGTGTTTCCGCTGGAGGTGCGGACCTGGCAGGAGGGGGATTATTTTCAGCCGCTGGGCATGAAGGGGAAAAAGAAAATCAGTGATTTTTTTGTGGGACGGAAAATCAATGTGTTTGAGAAACAACATATTCCGATCTGGGTGAATGGCAACGGTGATATTCTCTGGGTGGGAGGCTATCAGATCGATGATCGCTATAAGATTACGGAAAATACACAAAAAGTTCTTACATTAGTTTGTCTAAATAAGAAGGATGAGTCAGGATTACATTTTTAAAGAACGGCAGTATCTGGGCCGGGATAAATCATGGATAAGTATCCGGTTGGTTTTGGCGTTGTTTTGTTTTATAGCGTATTACCTCAATTTTGATCATCTGGCCTCGCGGCAGTTGTTTTTTATTGTGGGTTCGGCAATTATTTTTGTATCGGTCATCATGATGTACTTGCTGCACTATCAGACGGTGGTGTCGAATAATAATATTACGATGAGTGGTCTTTGGACAACGAGTCTGGTGAAGATCGACCTGTCTGCGGTGGTGAAGGTCGAAAAGAAAGATTATAGCCGCTTTATTTTTAATAATCCGGTGTACAACTTGCACAAAAACGGAAAAATACGCTTTTATGCAGGGGGTAAGGAGGCCGTATGGTTGACGGATAGAGACGGACTGGTGTATATCATCGGTACGCACAAACAGGAGGCTTTGTACGAGAGCATCCTGAAGGCGAAAGAGGGGAAGTCTTAAAATATGTTAAGCCGGTTTTAGTCTGACATTTTTCTGACCTAAGCCTCGCCTGATTTTTAATATATTTGATGAAACAAAGAGAAAAGAATGAGTACGTTAATCTATTTTATATTATTTACAGTTGCTTTTTATTACCTTTTTAAGTTCACCATGCGGTTGGTGTTGCCATTTGCGCTGCGTAAATTGACAGAGCGGATGATGAAAAAGGCACAGCATACGCAGTATACTTATGATGGCTATGGTCAACCTTTCGGCCAATCGCATACGGGTAATAACACACAGCAGAACTCAACACGCTCGAAAGATGGGAAAGTCCGTGTAGACTATGTCCCACCACAGGAGGAGAAGCGGAAAGGAACAGCTACGGCGGGAGAATTTGTGGACTTCGAGGAAGTGAAGTAAATGTGGTTGAAGCAGCTTACGGTACTTAACTTTAAAAATTATACGGAATCTATGTTGACCTTCATCCCGGAGGTCAATGCTTTTACAGGCCCTAACGGTGCGGGAAAGACAAATTTATTAGACGCTATTCACTACCTTTCTTTGTGTAAATCCTATTTCAATCCGGTGGATTCGCAGCATATCAAGAGCAGCGAAGAGTATTTTATGGTGCAGGGGGATTTTGCACGGGAGGAGCAGTCGGATGTTATTTTCTGTAGCCTAAAAAAGAACCAAAAGAAACAGTTTAAGCGGAATAAGAAAGAGTATACGCGTCTGGCGGATCATATCGGCCAGTTCCCTTTGGTTATGATATCACCGAATGACAACAGTATTGTGATGGAGGGGAGCGAGGAACGTCGGAAGTTTGTGGATAATGTGATTTCGCAGACGGACAACAGGTATTTGGATACGTTGATCAACTACAATAGGATCTTATTGCAGCGGAATAACCTGCTGAAAAATATCAAGGAGAAAGGGGTATTGGACATAGCTTTGCTGGAGGTGCTGAATATGCAGTTGAGTGAGATCGGTGAGGCGATATATGCGCGGCGGAAGGAGTTCATGGCGGAATTTCTTCCATCGTTCCAACGGCATTATGCTTTTTTGTCGGATGGGGCGGAAGAGGTGTCGCTGATATATGAGTCTGCCTTGCATGAGCATCGTCTGGATCAGCTGCTGGAGGGAAGTCTGGAGAAGGACCGTGCTTTGGAGCGGACGACGCAGGGGGTGCATAAGGATGATCTCCTGTTTACGATCCACGGGAATATGCCGCTTAAAAAATTCGGTTCCCAGGGTCAGCAGAAATCTTTTTTGATCGCTTTGAAGCTGGCTCAATATGCTTTCCTGACGGTGCATAAACAGTTCAAACCGCTGCTGCTGCTCGACGATATCTTTGATAAACTGGATGCCAAGCGTACGAAGATGCTGATGCAGATGGTGTCGAATGAGGAATTTGGCCAGATATTCATCACGGATACCGATGCGGATAGAATTCGTCGGATATTTGAAGAAATAGCCTGCCCAATCCGTATCTTTGCTATTAAAGAGGGCGCAGTTCATGACTAAAAGGGCAATAGATCGGATTCCGACGCGGGATGATATCAGTATCAAGCAGGCTGTTGAAAAATGGCTGGATGCTTACCGCCTGCGCCGAAAATTTGACGTGTCTTCGATTGTGAATGCCTGGCCGGAGATTATCGGCCCCTATATCGCGAAACGTACATTACAGATCTATGTGAAAGATAAAAAACTATTCGTGAAGGTCGAATCGGCCGTGGTGAAACACGAATTGACCATCCGCAGACGCCAGATTGTGGGGCGGGTGAATGAACATGTGGGGCAGGTCATCGTCGAAGATGTGGTCATCCTTTAGCAGTTTTTTTGCTTAATCGCGATTCGAATTTCATGAAACTTCAATATTATTTATCAGCAGTAGGTGCTTTTTTTATCTGGGGAATATTTAGCTTGGTGCTGAAACCCTTGAGTCATTATCCGGCTATGGACATCTTGTTGTACCGTATCGGTTTTGCCTGCATCGTGGTTATTTTAATAAGTGCACTATTCCGCAGAAAGATCACCGGAGAGAATATCCGATATCTTCGGGTGTTGCCGTCCCGGGAAAAGCGATATCTGACCGTCAATATCATAGCTAGTGCGCTTATGCTGGCGATGAACTGGTTTTTCTTTATTTATGTCATGAACAACGTGAGTGTTAATGCGACGTCGCTGGCCTATCTGATATGCCCGATCCTAACGACGGTGCTGGCACGGGTGTTTTTGGGGGAAAGATTGAATGGAGGGCAATGGGCTGCGGTGGGTATCAGTATGTTCAGTTGCTTTTTATTGTCCTATGGGCATTTTTTTGATATGATATTTAGCGTGGTCATCGCCTTGTCTTACGCGGTTTATCTGGTGCTGCAGAAGCGGACGGCGGATTTTGATAAATTTTTTATTTTGACGATCCACGTCACGCTGTGTGCCATACTGCTGTTGCCGCTTCTTTATCTGATGCCTCAAGGCGTCATGTATGGAGACGACTTTTATGTCTACGTGTTTCTGATTGCAGTTGTGTTTACCGTTATCCCGCTATTTTTAAATACCTATGCATTGAAGGGGCTGGAGTCTTCCTTAGTGGGTATACTTTTATACCTCAATCCGATTATTAGCTTTTTGATTGCTGTATTTTATTTTAAGGAAGCGATTAATGGCGTGCAAGGCTTTGCGTATGCCCTTATTTTAGTGGCGGTGGTACTGTTTAATGTCGCTTACCTGAAAGGGAGGAGGGCGAGACCTTTAGAGGTATAGGTCCAGATCGCCCTTACCTTCACGGACAACTTCAAATTCACCGTTGGTGAGATCGACAATGGTCGAAGGGATATTGTCGCCATACCCACCGTCGATGACCAGATCCACTTTCTCCTGGTATTTCTCGTAGATAAGTTCGGGATCTGTCGAATATTCGATAATCTCGTCATCGTCGTGAATGGAGGTGGTAACAATGGGATGCCCGAGCTGTTTGACCAGTTCCCGGATAATGGCGTTGTCGGGGACCCGGATACCGACGGTTTTCTTTTTGGAGCTCAGCAGCTTGGGAACCTGTCCGCTGGCATTGAAGATAAACGTGAACGGGCCCGGAAGAGCTTTCTTCAGGACCCGGAATACTGTCGTATCAAAAGGTTTGGTGTATTGCGAGATGTCTGTGAGATCGTAGCAGATAAAGGATAAGTTGGCCTTTTCTGGCTTCAGTCCCCGGATCTGGCAGACGCGCTCTATCGCCTTTTGATTGGTAATATCACAGCCTATCCCGTATATGGTATCGGTAGGATAGATGATCACACCGCCTTTTCGCAGGATATCAACTGCCTGTTCGATAGCTTTGGGGTTAGGATTGTCGTTATAGATCTTCAACAGCATCGTCGTCTTTTTTTGCAAAGATACTTTTTTAAAGTCTACTCCACCCAATCTGCATCTGTCAAAGAAACTTTAAAGACAGCATTGGCAGGTGGATCAATCGTAACGCCTGCGTCAATAATAGGATCTTGTGCGTAGATGCGTATGCTGCCGACGACATAATCGAACGAATATGCAATGCCTTCATAAGTCATGGGCAGAGCGAAATAGCTTTCTTCATCATCAACGCTCATGGCAACGCTCACTATCCCCTGGTTGATATAGTATTGGGTAAGTTCATTGACAGGTAAATCAATGTAATTACGGGCTGTACCATCGGGTTCCCACTGTGAAGCAGACCGCTCATAAATCATAGTTTTACTGGGTACCATGTCATATTGCTCGGTGATGTATTCTTTGGTGCAGGAAGTGAACGTCAGCAACGACGCGGTCGTCACAACGAGGGCAAGTAATAGCTGTTTCATAATATGTGTATTTAAATATGTCTTTTGTTTATAGAACGTCGTTAGGACGTTAAAGTTTAACGTGAACAAAAATATTGCCATAATAGAGGTATATAAAAGAAAAGAAGCCTATTGATTTTACACAACAGGCTTCTTTTCGTCAAGGTAGACGTGGTCTATTATTCCGCAGAAAGTTCGATTTTTCTTTCTATAGAAACGTTATCTCCAGTTAAGGCGTTGCCTTCGCTGTCTACCAGTGTAAGTTTTACGGTGTTTTCACCCATCGGTAAATTTAATATTTCGTAAGGTATCCATTGATCGAGGATAAACTCCTGTCCGTTGATATCTGCTTTTACTTTGTTTCCAGTGGCAGCTAAGTCGGTGTTGCTTACGAAGAAGTCCAACAACAAGGCTTTTGCATCTTCTCCTTTATAGCTTCCTTTTGGACGGCTGTAGAACAATGATGGTTCTGTTGGCGCTGCTTGTTCTTCGACATTTCCGTCTGCGTTGACCTTGAATTTAATCAACTTGGAGGCATCAGCAGTTTTGATGGACTCGTGGAAGGAACGTGACAGGAAGGATAAAAGGTGATGTTCCGAATTGACGGGTACAGTCACGGAATGCTCCGGTTTGTATAAGGCTGCATAAGGTGCATTGTCCAAAATAAAATGGATATGCTGTCCTTCGTGCGAATTCGCCATATAGTGCTCGTGCTCCGTTTGCTCGGTTAAATTGAAATTCTGAACATCATATTTTACCGTGATCTTTGCGGAATCCGCACCGACTTTTTCGGACGTAATGGAGGCAATCTTTAAGGTTGCTCCCGGAAATTCTTTAGCGTGTGATAGGGGATTGACAACTATCGTTTGTGCTGAACTGTCTACAGCTGTAGAATCTGCTGCTGTTGAATTTTGTTTAGATGTGTTGTTACAGGCTACAATTGATGCCGATAAAGCGACAACTGCACATGCTGATTTCCAATTTTTCATGCTTATTTGAGTTTGTTATGTTGTGTAAGTCTATTTATTGTAAACGCTAAAAATACAAATTTGTTTTAGGAACAAGCAATTAATAGGGATTCTTTGATGGCTTTCAGGGTCGCGTCGATGTCTTCGGACGTATGTGCTGCGGAAATAAAACCGACTTCATAACCCGAAGGGCCAAAATATATACCTCTGTTGAGCAGTTCCCGATGCATGATCTTATATTTTTCCATGGACGCTGGATCTATCTGATCGGCGCGTTGGATATTTTCGGATGTGGTAAAGGCAAACCAAAAGATAGAACCAATGGTGAATACTTTTACTTCAAGACCCTGCTCGGCGATGAAGGTACGGATGTGCTGGACAAATGATGCGGTGGTTTCGGCTAGGGTTTCATAAAAACCCGGCTGCGACAAAATACTTAGCGCAGCGATACCGGCCGCCATAGCTATGGGATTGCCGGATAGTGTGCCGGCCTGATAGACGCCACCATCGGGTGAAATGTGGCTCATGATTTCGGTAGAAGCGCCATATGCACCGACGGGCATACCACCACCGATGATTTTGCCGTAGGTCAGGATATCGGGTCGTATACCGTAATAATGTGCTGCGCCTTCGAAACCTAAACGGAAGCCGGTAATCACCTCATCGAAAATCAATAGGGCACCTTGCTGTTGAGTGATTTCGCGGAGAAAATGAATGTATTCCCGGTCTTGTATCAATAAGCCGTTATTAGCGGGTACACCTTCAATAATGATGGCAGCAATCTGACCGCTGAAGTCTGCGAATGCCTGTTGCACGGCAGCTTTATCGTTGAGGGCAATGACGATGGTTTCATCGGCAAAAGCCTGGGGTACCCCAGCAGAAGATGTTTCACCGAAGGTTACCAACCCCGAACCGGCTTTGACGAGCAGGGAATCGGAATGACCATGGTAGCAGCCTTCGAACTTGATGATTTTATCTCTTTTGGTGTAGCCTCTTGCCAGACGTATAGCAGACATCACGGCTTCTGTTCCGGAGCTGACAAAACGGATTTTTTCGATATAGCTATTGTTGGATAGGATAAGTTCGGCCAACTCGTTTTCCAATCGTGTAGGTGCACCGAAACTCAATCCTTTGCCCAGTTGAGCCTGTACGGCTTCGCGTATCTGGGGATTGTTATGCCCTAAGATCAGCGGCCCCCAGGAGCAGCAATAGTCTATAAATTCGTTGCCATCGGCATCCCAAAGATGTGCCTTGTCACCGCGCTCGATGAATAGGGGTGTGCCATATACCGATTTGAATGCCCGGACGGGGGAATTTACACCGCCTGGAAAATAGCTTTTGGCTTTGTCGAATAGTTGAGCGGATCGCTCTCTTGAAATATCTTGTACTTGCATAATCCATCTAAATCGAACAAATTTATTGATTTATTCGGTATTTGTACACATCGGAATGTCAGTATTTAGGTTTTTATGGCCAGACTTTAAAACACAACAGTTGTCCGTTTTTCAGGGAAGTTGACCTTTGTACTTTTCCTGTTGCCGTTTTTTTCGACGTGGATGATGTTCATCTGATCGTTGAACAGATCGTACAAAATGCCATTGCTGATGTTAAGTTGTCTAAAATCAGTGATATCTTCTATTTCGAGATACACGTTGGTCGCTTCGTGGTCGTTCTCATAACCAATGTAGTTTGGTTTAAGAAGCTTGCCGTCGACCGAAAACTTAATGCTGGCATCCAAATAGTTTTTTGCGAGCAGATTCATTTCCTTTTCACGTTTTTTGTCGTACAAATCTGTTTTGGTTTTGTACTTTTCGGCCAATATCTGCTCAAAATCATCGGTAAAAATACGGCAGGTAATCTCTAAAGACTTGCTTTTTGCATTGTACGCTATTTCTGTGGTGCTTACATGAAAAGGATGTTTGGCCATCTCCTTCTTCGCAGAAAACAGGGCAGGCAAAGCAAAAAGAAGTAACAATTTTGAGAAGAAAGCACTCATTTTTTAAAATAATCCTTAAAATTAAATCAAAGCCGTTAACTTAGAGTATGAAGTTTTTGCTAAACTAAACTTTTAATATGTCTTTTCAAGATTTTCTTTTTTATTTTAACCTCGGATGGTCACATATTGTAAGTTTGGATGCCTTGGATCACCAGCTGTTTATTTTGGCATTGGTTGCCATTTATACCACCAAACAGCTGAAACAGGTGTTGATACTGGTCACTGCCTTTACCATTGGCCACTCGGTCACGTTGGCGCTGAGTGCGTTGGATATTATCCGTTTCAGTAGCAAATGGGTAGAATTCCTCATTCCCTGTACTATTTTTATCACTGCACTGTTTAACCTGTTCAACAAGGGCGGTACGCACAAAAAAGTAGAGATAAACTATTATTTGGCCTTGTTTTTTGGATTGATACACGGCATGGGTTTTGCAAATTCGGTCCGTATGATGCTGGCAAAAGACCAGTATATAGGCTGGGGCTTATTTGGCTTTAATCTGGGGCTGGAAGCAGGGCAGGTGATTTTTGTGGTGTTGGTGCTGATACTATCGGCGATCGCGTTTTCGGTTTTCAATGTAAAAAGAAGGGATTGGATTATATTTGTATCTTCTGCCGTTTTTGCCTTAGCTTTGCAAATGGCTTTAGAACGGATACCGTAGGCGGTTGAGATTGTTGAGGGGGGGACTAAATAAATAAAAATTATGAAAAAACTTACTTACTTGTGGCTGCTTGTAATGGTGATAGCACAAACTGTTTTTGCACAGGACATTCAAAATAATCCGAAAAGCGACCATGGTAACAAATTTGAGCAATTGGGCACGATATTGCCCACACCCAATGAGCAGCGTACTGCAAGCGGAGCGCCGGGCGTAAAATATTGGCAACAACGTGCCGATTACGATATCACGTGCGAACTGGACGAAAACAGCCAGACCCTAAAAGGCAGCGAAACCATTACCTATTACAACAACTCTCCCGATGTGCTTACCTACCTTTGGTTGCAATTGGATGAAAACCAACATAGTAATACAAAAAATGCCAACTACCAATCGGCAACAAAACTGCCCGTAACGGCTAGCCCAAAACAGGTAGAAGCCATGTACATCAACCAGCCCGACAACGGCTATGGGTTTAATATCCTTAAAATTACTGATGCACAGGGAAAAGCATTAAAATACACGATCAATAAAACCATGATGCGTTTGGAGGTGCCAACGCTTAAATCGGGCGAAAAATTCATATTTAATATAGACTGGAACTATAAAATAGTAAACCGCATCGCCCAAGGGGGCAGGGGAGGGTACGAATATTTCCCCGAGGATAAAAACTACCTGTTTACTATGGCGCAATGGTACCCACGTTTGTGCGTGTACAGCGATTTTCAAGGATGGCAAAACCACCAGTTTACAGGCCGTGGAGAGTTTGCCCTTACCTTTGGCGATTTTAAAGTACAAATAACGGTTCCGGCCGACCACGTTGTAGGCTCGACAGGCGAATGTCAAAATTATAGCCAAGTGCTTACGTCTGCGCAATTGGCAAGGTTTAACAAGGCCAAAACGGCTACCGCTCCGGTAGAAATTGTAACTTTGGCCGAAGCCAAAACGGCCGAAACGCAAAAATCTACCGCCAAAAAAACGTGGGTTTTCCATGCGAAAGATGTGCGGGATTTCGCTTGGACATCATCACGCAAGTACGTGTGGGATGCCATGAACCAACCTATAGCGGGCAAAAATGTACTTTGCATGAGCTTTTATGGCAAAGAGGCCTACGGTCTGTACAGTCGGTTTTCCACCCGCGCCGTAGCGCATACCATAAAAACCTATTCCCATTTTACTATACCGTATCCCTATCCCGTAGCACAGAGTGTAGAAGCAGCCAACGGCATGGAATATCCGATGATTTGCTTTAACTATGGACGCACCAATGCGGATGGCACGTACAGCGAAACCGTTAAAAACGGGATGATCGGCGTCATTATCCATGAAGTGGGGCACAATTTCTTTCCCATGATTGTAAACAGCGACGAGCGTCAATGGAGCTGGATGGACGAGGGACTGAATACCTTTACCCAATATCTTACCGAACAACTGTGGGATAATAAATTTCCGAGCAAGCGGGGGCCGGCATATGCCATCGTACCTTACATGAAACTGCCCAAAGATCAATTGGAGCCTATTATGTCCAATTCGGAAAATATTAGACAGTTTGGGCCAAATGCGTATGCCAAACCGGCAACGGGTTTAAATATATTGCGCGAAACCATTATGGGGCGTGAACTTTTCGATTATTCCTTTAAAGAATATGCCAGAAGATGGGCATTTAAACATCCCACTCCGGCCGATTTTTTCAGGACTATGGAGGATGCCAGTGGTGAAGATTTAGACTGGTTTTGGCGAGGTTGGTTTTACGGTATAGACCCCTGTGATATTTCGTTGGACGAGGTGAAATACGCAAAGGCGGATTTTCCGAAACCAACAAACAATACCCAAAAGGGCGCGGTAATCATTGATAAGCCGATACCGGTGGACGACGATATCAGCAAACAGAGAAACAGGGAAGATAAGAGCCTTAAATTTTATACCGACCAGGATTTGGAAGCGCGGGACTTCTACTGGAAATACGCCCGTGGCCTGGTGCAGATAGATAATAGTAAAGCTAAACCAAGTGCAGCGAGATTGCCCTTGGAAGAATTTACCCCGGCAGAAAAAGCCAAATATGCCAACAAACATTTCTACGAGCTTAATTTTAGCAACAAAGGCGGTTTGGTCATGCCCATTATTGTAGAGTTTACCTATAAGGACGGCACGACCGAAATAGATCGCATACCGGCGCAAATATGGCGACATAACGAACTGAAAACCTCAAAAGTGTATGCGCTCGGCAAAGAAGTGGCTTCTATTAAAATAGACCCTTTTCGCGAAACAGCTGATATTGACGAGAGCAATAACGTATGGAATACCGCAGCAGCACCCTCTAAATTTAGGATGTTCAAAGAGAGGCAATCGGCAGTTAGGGGACAGTCTGATGGTGTGAACCCGATGCAGTTGGAAGTGAAGAAGTAAAGGCTTCGGAAGTCTGTATAATTACCTCAACCAGCCCTTATCCAGCACTTCTTTGGCGTGGTAGGTGAGGATGGATGTCGCACCGGCGCGCCGGAAGCTCATGAGGGTTTCCATAATGGCCTGTTCACCGAGCCAGCCGTTTTTTATGGCGGCTTTCAACATCGCGTATTCACCTGAAACGTTATAGGCCGCGATAGGGAGATCGAAGTTATCGTGCAGGAGTTTGACAACATCGAGATAAGGTAAGCCTGGCTTGACCATCAGGAAATCGGCTCCTTCTTCGGCATCGAGCTGTGCTTCGATCAGCGCTTCCCGTACGTTGGCGGGATTCATCTGGTAGGTCTTTTTGTCTCCTTTTTTTGGCGCGGAACCCAGCGCATCCCGAAAGGGACCATAGAACGCGGAGGCGTATTTGGCCGTGTAGGACATTAAGGATACCTGCGTAAAGCCGTTGTCGTCTAAAAGTTGACGGATATAACCGATACGGCCGTCCATCATGTCGGAAGGGGCGATGATATCAGCTCCGGACTGGGCGTGGGCTAAGGCCATTTTACCCAGGACTTCCAGTGTCGGGTCGTTTAGGATTTCACCGTTTTCGACGATACCATCGTGGCCGTCTGAACTGTAAGGGTCCATGGCAACGTCGGTAATGACACAGGCTTCGGGAAAATTTTTCTTGACGGCTTCAATGGCTCTTAGGTATAAGGTGCCCGGCCGATAGCTTTCGGTGGCGTATTTGTCTTTTAGCGATTCTTCTACTGCCGGAAAGAGATCGAAGGCTTTTAGGCCCAGCTGGAGGCAGCTTTCTACTTCACGGAGGAGGTTGTCGATCGAATACCGATAAATACCGGGCATCGAGGACACTTCAACCTTTTTATTTTCACCGTCGACAATAAATAACGGAAAAATCAGATTGGCGGGGGACAGGTGTGTCTCTTGAACCATATCACGTATGACAGCTGATTTTCTATTTCTTCGGGGTCGTTGTAACATTTTGTAGTATTTAGTACAAAGTATTTAGTATTTAGACTGTATGTCTTTTATATTTAATCCCTTCCTACCGCAGGCAGGCTTGTTTCTTTGTCTTTCTTCTTAATATTCCAGTCCAAACACGGCTTCGGCTAACCCCATTTCATCGGGCGAGAAGGGTAGGGTATATTTTAATCCCATTTCTTCGATCAGCTTCGCGGTAGAATAACCGATACAAATGATTTTTTGATCCGGATCGGCGAGGTTCTCGTTGAAATAAGCCTCGACATTGCTGGGACTGGTGAAAATAAGGACTTCGGCATTGGACTTGTCCACTTTTTCGTCTAATACGGTTTCATAGATAGGCATATCTATGACTTTTGTATTGGCTGTCAGGGCCTTTTGTATGCTTTGCAGGGAACCTTTTGCACGGGGGATGAGGACGGTCTGTCCATCGACCAGTCTGGCAAATTCTTGTGCAATTTCATCGGTGCTGATGCCGAGGTCATCGCCCGAAAAATCGGCAACACGGCCAAATTTTCGTAAGGTGGATTCGGACCCCCTTCCTAAGACGGCAATTTTTGTTTTCTTTAACAAAAGCGGTTTCAGGTTGAAGAAGTGCTCGATGGCATTTTTGCTGTTGAAGAATATCCAATCGGCTCTTTTCAAGATAAAGGAATCCAACACATTGATGGTGGGATAGATTTTAATAAGCGACCGGTCTTCGATGTGAATAGCATGCTTCCGCAACGCACGGGCGAGATAGGAGTTTTCATCCAGGTCCCGGGTGATGAAGACAGATGCAGGTAGTTTTCGTCTTTTATCGTATTTGGCGAATATGGTATCGGCCATACCTTCGGTGGTCTCCGACTGTATATAAACACGGTCCGGAAAGTCTTCGTTGTCTTCCGCGATGGATGTCCACGCTTCGTATTTTCCATCCCGTTTGCGGCAATAACAGCCTAATGGTGCGTGACAGCCGGCATCAAACATGTTCAGAACTTTGCGTTCTACGGCAATCGTTTCTGCTACATCGGCGTCGTTTATCTGTTGTAAAAGGGTGTAGAGTTCCTGATCGGCTTCGCGGATCTGTATCGCTAAGACGCCTTGGGCGGGAGCGGGGATGACTTCTACAGGCGCGATTTCTTCGATATGGAAGTCAGACAGATCCATTTGGATGCGGGCAATACCTGCCTTCGCTAATACAATGGCGTCGTATTTTTCGTCCCGTAGCTTTTGGATGCGTGTCTGTAGGTTTCCCCTTAAGTCGTCAAATTCCAGATCGGGCCGAAGGGACAGCAATTGTGCTTTTCTCCGGTTGGAGGATGTGCCGACAGTGGCATTATGTTTTAACGAAAGCCGTTTGCTGATGTCCACACAGTCTTTATGGATGATGATGACTTCGGAAGGATCTTCTCGTTCGGATACAGCTGCAATCGTCAGTCCCGGAGGATTGACCGTTGGCAGGTCCTTATGGGAATGCACGGCGAGATCAATCTTTGAGGTTAACAGTTCTTCTTCGAGCTCCTTAGTAAAGAAGCCTTTGCCTTCTAGCTTGTCCAGCCGAAGGTGTTGGATAATGTCACCTTGGGTTTTGATAATTTTTAGTTCGGCTTCGATACCGATAGCGGCCAATTTGTCTTTTACAAAATTTGCCTGCCACAAAGCAAGCTCACTTCCACGAGTACCAATAGTTAATTTTCTGTTCACCATTCAAGATTTACATGAGGAAAATATACGTAGCAAAGTTAGACAAATACACGAACAATACTGACCTTAAATGTCAGAATAAAGTATATTTAGGAGGCCGGGAAAGCGGGTGTCAATTATTTTCGTATTCCGAACTTTTGACTAGAATCTCCTTAGCCATAACCATGGGAACTTTAATGTATTTTTTCTCCATGTAGTTCATGACTTTTTCGAGAACGGCACGAGCTTGTGGATCCAGGTTATTGACATCCTGGGCAAAAACTTCGTTAATGGCCATATGGCGGATTTCTTTGATGGTGGTCGGGACCTGGCGCATGGCCACTTCTACGCGTCTTTGTTTGACGGTAGGAAGAAACTCCTCAATATTGACGTCGATAATCTGTTCGGCGTGCTCCAGCTCGCTATAACGTTCTTGTATGTTTTTGGCAGCAATGGCTTGTAGGCCGGATATTTCGATGTAATGAATAGGATTATTTGCGATGACCTGTGTGTCTATATCGTTGGGCACGGCTAAATCGACGATAACTTTCTTGTCTGTTTCGCCCTGTAGTAGATTTTCGTATGTGGCCTGATCAATAATGGCATGGGGTGCACCTGTACAGGTGATCATGACGTCAAAGCCCTTTTTGTAATTTTTCAGCTCCGCTAAAGGATAAGCTTCCGCATTTAACTCCGCCGCGAACGCCGTGGCATTGGCTAACGTGCGATTAAAGACGACGAAGTTGGATAGCTTGTGCTTTTTGAGGTATTTCGCCAGATTTTGGTTGGTCTCGCCGGAACCAATGACCAATATCCTTGGATTCTCAGGAAGCTTGACTTCTTTCAGTTTCCGGTAGGCCAGTGAGACCACCGAAATGGGATTGCGTGAAATGTTTGTATCGGTATAGACTTCCTTGGCTGTTTTTACCAGACGATCCATCATTAAGCGTAGAAAGTCACCGGTAAATCCTGCTTTGCGACACTTTTCAAAAGCACGTCGCACCTGGGCAAGGATTTCTTTTTCGCCTACTACCAAACTTTCGAGTGAACATGACATACGGAAAAGATGGCGTAAAGCTTCTAATCCGGAATATCGGGTGACTTGTCCTAAATAACATTGAAGGCGTTCGGATGGTACACAAAAATTCATCTTATCCATGAAATTGGCGATAAATTCATCGGTTAATTCGTGGGCACCATAAAAAACAAATTCCACACGATTACATGTCGCAATATAAAATATCTCCGGAATGTCAAGATTGTTTTTTAGATTAATCAATCTGGAATCCAACTCTTCGTTACAGATCACCAAATTGCCTAAATCTTTTAGGTCAACATGCTTGTGTGTAAATGCTATTACTTTTAAATTCTTCAACGCTTTCTATTCTAGCACAAAAAACTAATGACACAAATGTAGATTAAAACCTTGTCTCTTCTGTCAAAAATCTGTCAAAGGCATTAATTTAGAACGTTTTTAAATAGATGATTTTAAGGTGTATTGTACTGATATATAGATGTTTGTATTTGCGTCGGAAAAACGGCGTGATGACAATCATTATTTCGGTAGTATAATGTGAGACAGGTCACCTTATCGTTTATTGGGACGATGGGAGATAAAATGAGACTTGAGTTTATCCAATCCGATGTCCTCTTCCGTCTTGTCCAGCTCGTACAGCCATACTTTCTCAGTTAATAGCGCAACGCGTTCTTTGGAACGAATAAGATCCATAGGTTTTACGCGGAATTCTTTACTTAACGGCTGGGTTTGGGTTTGTGGCACCCGGCTATGACGGATGATCTGTATATGAAAGGTAGGCCATTTGCCAAGAGCGGAGAAGTTAGCCGTATAGATCTGGGCAAAATCATTTTTGGGAATAACATTGGCGAACAGGCCAGTCGTTTTTGAACCCGATAGGGTAGATATAGAGACCAGCAGTTCGTAAGATGTTTCATTAATCAAAAAGAACTTGGCTAATCCTTCCTTTTGTTCACCACCAATACCAATATAGATGCCCTTATCTATAAAGGGTTGATTCGCGGCCGCTGCGGTATCCTCCATGTCATCTTCCGGCATACGCATGTTGCCGTGGACAAGTGTGATTTTAGATTTTAGAACGGGTATTTCGAAGCCTTCGTTATCCGTTACGCCCACAATATCGTTGTCCTGTATGGATGTGATGTGTCCTTCGATAGGTTCATCCACAAAACGTACAAAGTCTCCTATTTTAAAATGCATAGTTCTTTTTATAAAAATTTATAACAATTCAGACAGACCATGGGCTTTATAATCCTGTTGTTCCAATAGGGCTAAATAGTCCTTTTGGGACATATTTTCCGCACCCATATTTTCCAGATGGCGTGAATGCACCTGACAGTCGATCAACGCGAGCTCATAGTTTTGGCAGAGATAGATTAAAGCGGCTTTCGAGGCATTGGGCACTTTGGAAAACATACTTTCGCCACAGAACACCTTTCCAACGAGTATGCCATACAGCCCACCTACCAAGGTGTCATTTTGCCAGACCTCAATGCTATGGGCGAAACCGAGCTGATGCATGTGAATGTAAGCTTTTATCATGTCGGATACAATCCATGTGCCGGTCTGACCTTTTCTATATGCGCTGGAGCAGTTGTAGATCACCTGTTCGAAAAGCTGGTTGGTGGTAAATGCAAAATCGTTACGGGCAAAAGCCTTTTGCATACTCTTGCTTATTTTTATTTTCTGCGGATAGAGCACAAAGCGCTCATGAGGAGCATACCAAAGTATAGGTGTTTCTTCCGAATACCAGGGAAAGATGCCTTGGCTATACGCATTCAGCAAACGTTGCGCAGAAAGATCGCCGCCGACGGCAAGTAGCCCATCTTCATCAGCAAGGCTCGGATGGGGGAATACGGGTCGTTCAGGGTCAAGTTCAAAAAGCATAATGAAATAGATAACCCGATTAGTCGGGTTGTCGCGGTTCCTTACTGATTTCGTCAAATAACCGATCCATATGCTCCACGTATTCGTTGGTGTCATCCAAGAAAAATTCAAGGTGAGGGACTATCCGAGCTTGGTTTTTTATACGGAGACCGAGCTTATACCGTATCTCGCCTGCCTTACTTTTAATCGTCTCCAAATCCTCTTTCGCTGTTTTGGTATTTAAAAAACTTAGATAAATACGTGCTATCGATAAATCGGGTGTCACCCGTACGCGTGTTACTGTAATAAAAGCACCTGGTGCCCATACGTTGCCTTCACGTTGAAATAGCTCGGCTATATCTTGCTGAATAACGCCAGCAAAGCGTTGTTGTCTCTTGCTTTCCGTTCCCATATTTCTCCTATTTGTATATAAGATGATTTGTCTTATTACACAAACTTAAATAAAATGCCTTGCATTTACGAACCGGATGTTAATGAGCTCATGCATACCATTAAAAATAAACAAAAATCATTTATGAGGATTACGCTTAAAACAAAGAAACTTGCCGCACGTCACGACAAGTTTCTTTATCAAAATAGTCTATAATTGGATAGAATAATATCTTCAAGTTTAAAGACATTGAAGTCTATCACTGTTTAGTTTTTTGGTTACCAATGTGAGCTGATACTCACATTGTTTTTTCTTTTCATCTCCCTTAACACTACAAACATACAGAGTTCGAATCTTTATCCAAAGATGTTTTTTTAAAAAAAGTAAGTGATTACTTTTAAACCCATTTAACAGTTTGTTAACACTGTTTTTTGAAATTTCACACATTTAATTCTTGTTCGTCTCTATCCGATCTGCCGAACTCATTTCCATAAACTTTGATAAGAACCTGTACGGATGAAAGTATCAAAGGACCAAATATTAATCCCAACATGCCAAATAAATTGAGGCCGAGCAAGACGCCGAATACTGTAATCAGCGGGGGAACGTTCCCTAATGTTTTAAGGATAGTAAAGCGTAGAATATTGTCAATTCCTCCCACTAAAAGGAAACTATAGACGAGTAAACCTATTCCGTTTACCGTTTGCCCCGTGGCTAACACCATAATGCCTAATGGTACATAAATCGTCATGGTACCCAATACCGGGATGATGGAGGATACACCCGTGAGTATTCCCCAGAGGATGAAATTGTCAACGCCAAACATCCAATAACCTAACATGGCCACCAATCCCTGACAGACGCCCAGAATAGGAATACCTAAGGCATTCGAGCGCACCATCAGATTGACCTCCTGCCAGATTTCGTTTTTGCTCTTCGCCGAAAAAGGTATAGCACGATAGATATAATCTTCCATTTTCTTCGCATATACTTGCATGAAATACAGGACAAAGAAGGTTGTGATGAGGTTGATCGCTATCTCGACGACAGAATTGAGCACGTTGGGAATGTAGCGGGTCAGGCGCTGTAAAAAAGCCAATAAAGCTTCATCAGAAAGATCAATCTCCTTAAGCAACGGTTTGTCGCTCATATATTCCTTCATCAGATTAAACTGTCGTACGATGTGTTCAGTATTGCTTGCGAATGTGCTGATCTGTCGGACAAGGTAGTCTATCATTCCCCAAAGCGGGAATACAATGAATACGATAGATAATACAATGAACAATAAACTGGTCAACGGTCTGTTCCATTTTCGTCGTTCCGTCAGGTTAAAGTAGGTCTTCCGGAAGAGTATATACAGCGTCACGGCCCCCAGAAAGCCGGGAAGGTAATACAACAGATTCTTAAAAATCAATATGCAGATCAAAAGGATAATCAGAATGAGCATGATCTGGTTAATCGAGTTATTGTTGATCTGTTTGTGTTTCATCGTTTTATTCTTAAGGCGTATTTTTATTGCGGATGACCAAAATGCTAACCTAACCACAAATATTGAAAAATGAAAAATTTTATGATTTAAAGTTTTCATCATATTCTGTTAATCCGTATTTAAACTTTGTTGGGTAATATTGTCACTTGGTATCCCGGATGTTTTTTGTTTTGTATATATCTTTTTTTTAATTTTGAATGAGCCAGTTGCCTATGCGTACACGATATGATACTGATGAGAAGGATCTGCTGCAAAAGTTGCGGAAAGGGGATAGGTTGGCTTTTGAAATCATCTACCACCGATACAAAGGTCTTTTGTACGTCCATGCGTCAAAACATCTCAAGGATCAGGAAGAGGCCAAAGACATCATTCATGATATTTTTTCTGCTTTATGGCAAAATAGGGAATCGTTCTATATCGAAGAAAATCTGACATCCTATCTTTATCAATCGGTCCGGAACAGAGTGATCAACCATCAGCTGAAAGGTCGGCGTGCGGACGAATATATTCATTCTTTTGAAGGATTTCTGGCACATGCTCAGGTCGGCACAGACCATCTGGTACGAGAAAAAATGTTGCGGGAACTTATCGAGGGAGAGATTGCATCTCTTCCTGCCAAGATGCGCACGGTCTTTGAGCTCAGCCGCAAGGAAGGTCTTTCCCACAAAGAAATTGCTGAGCAACTCCATATCAGTGAGCAAAGTGTCCGTAGCCATGTCAAAGGAGCACTTAAAATCCTACGTCTTCGTTTAGGTTTTTTTATTTTATTCTGCTTTGTTACAGGTATTTAATAAAAAATTGTCTTTTCTTTACCCCCCAACACCTCTCTTGTTTGTCTCTCTTTCTGTATAAACCGAAAGTAGAAAGGAACAATTGAAAAAGCGACAATATAATACCAAAGAAATTCTACAGCGCTACGTGGACGGCCGGTGCACGGAAGAAGAACGCGCATGGGTAGAAGAATGGTACACGAAAAATTATGATCGGGAGTTTAAAATAGATCCGTTGCTGGCTGAGGAACATTTTGTGGAAGTATGGCAAGCACTGGAAAGTGAAAAAACCGGCAAAAGCATATGGCCGATCCGAAAGATTGCAGCTGTGGCCGCATCTATCGTTATGGTACTGGGGATAGCTGTTTTTTATATGTGGAAATCTGCGGCACCGGATATTGAGCAGGTTGCAGTACAGCAGGACAATTCTCCGATAGCGGCTGGACGTGACCAAGCCTTGCTTACACTTGCCGATGGGCGTACTATCCATCTGGACAGTGTAGCGGTTGGCGATTATGTAGCCGAAGGCGGCATGATCATCACTAAGATGGATGACGGTACTTTGGCCTATAAAATGAGTGAAACCCCGCACCATCAGGCGAAGGAAATTTATAACACGATATCTACGCCGCGTGGCGGTCAATATAAAGTCGTACTCCCTGACAACTCGGTAGTATGGCTTAATGCAGCATCCTCGTTGCGGTTTCCTATAGCTTTCGGGGGTAATACACGCTCGGTAGAGTTGACCGGAGAAGGTTATTTTGAAGTCGCTCACGATCAGCAGAAACCTTTTATCGTCACGTCTCTGAACCAACAGACGATAGTCAAAGGGACTAAATTTAACATTACGGCCTATGCCGAAGATCAGAAGATGACGACTACGCTGTTGGAAGGTTCCGTATTAGTAAAGGCAGTACACGATGACCGTACAGATGAAGTATTGCTCAGGCCTAATGAGCAGGTGGTACTTGAAAATAATGTTATCGCCAAATCAAGTGTACATGCTATGCAAGCTATCGCCTGGAAAAATGGCAAATTTATCTTTAACAATACGCCGCTACGTGATATCATGCAGCAGTTGGCGCGTTGGTATGATGTAGAAGTACAGTATCTCGATGCTGTTGATGGTCTCATTTTTACAGGTTCGGTATCCCGGTCCGGGGACATACAAGACGTACTGCGAAAAATATCCCTTACCGAAAGTGTGCAATTTGAGACCATAGAAAGGAGGGTTATGGTACGACGCTAAACTCACGGTGATGTACCTGACATGAAAAACCGGATTCCGATTGCAGCGGAATCCGGTAAAAATCATCAGGGAATCACAAGTTCATCTTACATAGGACATATATGATATATTGCTAACCCTAAATTGATTCAAATATATGAATTTTTATAACTATGCTATTGCGTGGCGATCATCTATACATGCAATGACATTAAAGAGAACCATTATGAGAATACAACTTGTATTATTATCTCTTTTTGTTCTGATTCTACAATTGCAAGCTAACAACCTTAGCGCCCAGAGACTGACATTAAATGCGAACAGTATGTCTTTGGAAAATGTATTAAAGGAAATCACCAGACAGACGTCTTACGACTTTCTGTTTAACCCCAGGTTGTTGAAAGAAAACGCACGGCCTGTGACGTTAAATCAGCGAAACATGCCACTTGACGAGGCCCTTGTAGAAATTTTCGAAAATCAACCGAATCTATCCTATACAGTCGATCAAAAGACAGTTGTTATACGACCCAAGAAAGAGAGAGGCGTAGGCGAAGGGGTTATAAAAACAGCGGAAGCATTACAGCGAACTATTCATGGAAAGGTAACGAATGAAAAAGGCGAACCTATCCCGGGTATAACAGTCACGGTAAAAGGTACCAACATAGCCACGAAAACAGACAATAACGGAGATTATCAGATTAATGTCCCGTCCGCAAACGATATCCTGCTGTTTACGGGAATTGGACTTACCCCTCAAGAAAGACCGATCGATACATCTGGAATGGTGAATGTAACCTTAAAGGAGATGCTTAGCAGTCTTGAAGAGATTACGGTCGTCGTGGGGTATGGTACGCAAAAGAAAGTGAATCTAACAGGAGCCGTAAGCCAGGTTTCTGGTGAGGACTTTGCCCAGCGCCCTATAACACAGGTGTCACAAGCCTTGCAGGGAGCAATCCCAAATGTCAATGTAACTTTTGGATCGGGAAGACCGGGCACAAGCGGTAGTGTAAACGTACGTGGAACGACCTCAATAAATGGGGGAGGACCACTGATTCTGATTGACGGTATTTTGGGAACATTGGACCGTGTCAACGTAAACGATATCGAGTCGATTACAGTGCTAAAAGATGCATCCGCCGCAGCTGTATATGGTGCGCGTGGTGCATTTGGGGTGATCTTGGTGACGACTAAAAGTGCCAAAGAAGGTAAAACGAATATTTCCTATACCGCCAATGCGGGATATACGACACATGCCGTAAATACCGACTTTATTACTTCCGGATACTGGAATGCCAAAATCACGGATGAAGCGATGTACAATGCGTTGGGTTACGGGACTACCCGATATTCCGAGGAAGATTATGAAGAACTCTGGGCGCGTGTCAACGACAAGACCGAAAATCCCGATCGACCCTGGGTCGTCGTCAAACAAAATGCCGGCGGGCAGGACATGTACCGCTATTATGGGAATTTTGACTGGTTTAATTATTTTTACGACGATAAGCGTCCAAAACAAGAGCACAATCTAACACTATCCGGTGGAAATGATAAAACTCGATATTCCCTGACCGGTGCCACCTCTAAGGAACAGGGGATTTTCAATATCAATCCCGATCAGTATAGACGGCATAATCTCCGGGCAAAGGTGGAGAGCCAACTCAAAGACTGGTTGACGGTGAGCAACAATACCCACTTCTTTAAATCAAAGTACGATTGGCATGGCTTGGGAACCAATTTCAATACGGTAGATAACGGTGTTAGTAATGATCCGATTTATCAATATCATCCTGCATATGTACCCCGAAATCCAGACGGTACGCTGACAGGTTATTCGGGAATAAACAGCTATCCTATCGGCTACGGTATGCACAATGCTTTGGAAAGCGGTACCATGAAAGGATATAATAATCACACGGAATTGACGAATACCACGGAGGCTATATTCAAACTGATGACGGGATTGACCTTGACGGCTAACTACTCCTACCGGGAGTTCCGTTCAGAGTATTCATACCGTTATACACCACAGTATTATTCCAAGTTTCCCGGCGTCTTGGAGCGGAGCAATCTGGGGGCACTCTCTCTGGATCGGCTCAATGAAAACATGACGAAATATTCTTGGAACTTTATCAATGTTTTTGGTAACTACGAAAAGAGCTTCGGTGATCATCATCTGAGCGTGATGGCCGGTTTTAACCAGGAAGACCGGACATACAAGCGTATTGGAGGAATTGGTGATAAATTGTTGTCTGAATCATTGAATGACTTTGATTTGGTCGTGGGGAATAAACAACTGAGCGGAGGTGCCGATGAATGGGCGGTGCGTGGCGGGTTTTATCGACTAAATTATAACTTTGCTGGAAAGTACCTCTTTGAAGCCAGCGGCCGTTACGACGGGACGTCACGATTCCCACAACATAGCCGATTTGGTTTCTTCCCCTCATTCTCGGCAGGATGGCGTCTGAGTGAAGAGTCCTTTTTTGATGGATTACGCCCTATAGTGAATAATCTAAAGATCAGAGCTTCGTACGGATCACTCGGAAATCAGGAAGTAGGTACTTATGAATATATAGCTTCCATGAATACGGATCGTCAGATAGACTATTTGGTGGATGGACAACGGTTGAGTGTAACCGATCCTCCGGCACCTGTAGCGAATACACTGACCTGGGAAAGTATCACCACAAGTAATCTCGGACTGGATCTGAATATGTTGCGGAACCGACTTTCAGTAGAAGCTGATGTCTATATCCGCGACACACGTAAAATGCTGGGTCCCGGCCAGCAACTGCCCGGTGTATTCGGTGCCAGTGAACCGCGTATCAATGCGGCTGATCTCCGCACAAAGGGCTTCGATCTGACGCTTGGGTGGAACGATAAGTTCCAACTTGCAGGAAAATCCTTTTCTTATAATATCCGTGGAGTATTGTCCGATTATGTCGCACGGGTAACCAAGTTTGATAATCCTGACGGACATCTCGGTTCTCACTATGCTGGTAAGCAGTGGGGCGAAATCTGGGGATATACCTATGATGGTTTCTTTAAAACGACCGAGGAAGCTCAGGCCTGGGCTTCCATCGTCAACCAGGATCAGATCAATAAGCGCCGTGTGCAGGCGCCTACCGCTGAGCTTCGTATGTTGCAGGCGGGCGATATTAAAATCATGGATCTCAATGAAGATGGAATCATCAATTCCGGCGCCAATACCTTGGACGATCCGGGCGATCGTCGGATTATTGGGAACAGTCTGCCGCGGTACTCTTACGGGCTTACCTTGGGCGGAAGCTGGAGCGGGATAGACATGACGGTCTTCTTCCAGGGGATTGGTCGTAGACATTGGTATCCTGATCCCAATAGTGCGGCATTCTGGTCTGTATATTCTCGACCATATGATTCCTTTATTCCTATCGATTTTCCAAGCAAGGTATGGTCGCCAGACAATCCTAATGCTTATTTCCCATTTCTACGCGGATATACGGCACAGAACGCAGAATTGTCGGTTGCCAACGATATGTATCTGCAGGACTTGGCATATTTAAAACTTCGCAATATGACTATCGGTTATACCCTACCTCAGACATGGATGAATCGTATCAAGGTAAATCGGCTGCGTCTGTATGTGAGCGGGGAAAATCTGCATACATGGACAAAACTGAAAACAGATTATATGGATCCGGAGTCGGTCATGTCCGACCCTACAGGTCGGAGTTACCCGATGGGAAGAGTCTATTCGTTTGGCGCACAATTGACTTTTTAATCGATGATAAGCTTATTAAAAAATAAAAAAATGAGAAAGATATTCCATTATATAATTATAGGTACGGTTGGCTTATTACTGTCCTGCAACGATGATTATCTGGAGCGTTATCCGTTGGCCGAGCTGGCCCCGGAAAACTATTTCCGCAATGCACAGGAGTTGCAGAACTACACGAATGCATTTTACGATCTTTTGCCGGATGCGCTCGCTATTCACTATAATAACCCCCATCAGGCGGATGACGAAGCCCGAAATACATTAGCAGATGAATTTCGGGGCTCACGGATCACACCGGGGAGTGGAGGGGGCTGGTCCTGGAGCACATTGCGTCGGATTAATCTTTACCTCGCGTATTCGCATCAGTGTGAGGATGAGTCCGCGCGTCTACTGTACGACGGTATCGCCCGGTTTTTCAGGGCTTATTTTTATTTCGATAAAGTCGTTCGTTTTGGTGATGTACCCTGGTACGATGCGGTATTGGGTGTAGATGATGAAGGGCTCCTCAAACCACGCGATTCTCGGAAAGAGGTGTTTGCCAAGATGTTGGAAGATATCGACTTTGCAATTGCGCATTGTCAGGAGCAGAAGAGTGCCCAATTGATTACCAAATGGACGGCATTAGCTTTGAAATCCCGGATGTGCCTGTTTGAAGGGACATTCCGCAAGTACCACGGTCTGGGTGACTGGCAGGATATTTTACACGAAGCCGTTGAAGCATCAGAGCAGTTGATGGAAGGTCCATATAGCATCTATACCAGTAGCCCCGATAAAGCGTATCAGGAGCTCTTTATTGCTGATGAAGCGATCACGCAGGAAATGATTTTGGCACGGCAATATACAGAGGCACTGCCTTTGATACATTCAGCTAACTTTTATATCCTTTCCGCTTCGTTCGGTAGGCCAGGCATGCAAAAATCTGTCGTAGACAGTTACCTGATGAAGGACGGAAGCCGCTTTACGGATATACCGGGTTATGAGACGATGCAATTCTATGAAGAAAGCCAAAACCGGGATCCCCGTATGGCGCAGACGATCCGTACACCGGGATACCGTCGGATCGGAGGTACCCAGGATGTTGTGCCGGATTTCGCAACTTGTGTGACCGGATACCAATATGTGAAGTATGTCCTAGCACCTAGTTATGATGCGGGTCGGAATGTCAATGATATGCCTATCTTCCGGTATGCCGAAGTGCTGTTGAACTTTGCGGAGGCCAAGGCCGAACTCGGGTTGCTCCTGCAGCCGGATATTGACCGCAGCATCAAGCTGCTGCGCGATCGGGTGGACATGCCCAATCTGAATGTCGATGCAGCCAATGCCAATCCGGATCCCTATCTCGTTTCCGAATACCCGAATGTAGAGAGTGGAGCGAACAGAGGTGTTATACTCGAGATCCGCCGCGAACGCCGCATTGAACTCATCAAAGAAGGTCATCGTTACCGTGATCTTATGCGGTGGATGGAAGGGGCCCGGTTGGCTAAGCCTTTTTATGGGATGTATTTTCCGGGTGCCGGGGAATACGATCTGGATCATAACGGTACGATTGATCTGGTGATTTACCAAGGTAGTGCGCCTACTCCGGTACCGGGCAGACAGTATCAACGGCTTGGTGAGCTGGTTTTGGAGAACGGCACGAACGGTGGACGGATTGTTAACTTTCCCGATATCAGCAAGACTTGGGATGAGCGAAAAGATTACCTGTATCCTATACCGTTGGAAGAGTTGACGTTAAACAAAGCGTTGGAACAGAATCCGTGGTGGGATGATATTGAAAGAGATTAGTTGAAGAAATGAAAAATTTAGACAGATGAAAACAAAAAATTTAACCCTATTATTCTTCCTTACGTTCCTAATGGCTACGTCATGTAAAAGCAGTGGAGAGTTCGATCCGGGCCCTTTTGCGGGAGGGGATAAGGGAGATAAAACCTTATTGACATTTCAGGTGTCGGATGCGTCCGGAGATCCTATTGAAGGGGCGTATGTCGTGTCTTATCGACAACTAGCACCCTTGCATATCCGGGTGGGCGAAGGCTTTACCGATCAACAGGGCCAGATACAACTGGAAGATCAGACACATACCACGGAGGGGTATGCAACGGTTGTTGCCCCCGGGTACAATTCCAAAAAAGTAACGCTCAACATAGAGCAGAAACAGGAAAATACTATTCAAGTGACCTTGGCTGACCAAGATGTGCTCAAGGTGATGAGTTACAATATCTTAGTGGGGCTTAGTAATGATACGAAACTGCGGCAGGATTTTGCAGCTTGGGTAGCTACTTACGATCCCGATATAATCCTGTTTCAGGAAACGTCGAACTTTACCGACGCCTCATTTGCAGCATTTGCAAAAACGTTTGGGCATGATTATGCTGTGCGTACGAAAACCACAGGTATCCCGACAGGTATCACCTCCAAAGAACCCATCACAAATATCCGGAAGGTGGTTCAAACAGGGGTGTTACATCACGGATATGTAACCGGTGAAACGTCTGGTATGCGCATATTTTCTATTCACTTATGTCCCTATGAACTGGACAATGAAAGGAATATTTATCAGATTGACCGAAAAGATGAAATAGAAATTATCATGAATGATGCGACGCAATACACGAATGTTCCGGTTATCATGGGTGGGGATTTGAATTCGCACAACACGTTTGACCGTGACAGTTATGGGCCGGGGTACAGCTATGGGAATAGAGATCATGCTGTTTACAATACGGTTAAGGAGAATAATTTCTACGATACATACCCACTGCGCAATAGCGATTTTAAAGCGACATGGCCGGTAGCGGAAATTGCGGTCAATGGCCCCAATAGAGGAGCCCGATTAGATTATATGTTTGTAAATAATACTATAAAAAATGATGTCGTCTTTTCGGATATTTTATACTCGGTCTATACGGACAAATTTTCCGACCACTATCCGACGTATATTGAAATAAAGAAGTAAATCAATCACTCAATGACTGATCATGTTATATAAAAAATATGCTAAACAGATGTTATCGGCTATGTATCCGGTAGCATCTATGTTCCTCTTGCTTCTGACCATATGGGGATGTAGTAAAGAGCTGGAAGTCGCAGAAACACTAGAGGTTAGTAACTTAGACCCTACGGTCCTTGCTGCTGGTGGTGCCGTTTCTCTTGATATCACCTCCAATGCTTCGTGGAAAGTCGGCAAAATAGATGTCTCTTGGTTGCATGTAGAAAATACTGCAGGAGAAGGCGACGGGCAACTACGCTTATCGTGTGATGAAAATGATGCGGTTGAATCGCGGACAGTTGAGTTTTTTGTCGTCACCACAAAAGATGGTACATATCAAAAAATTGTACTCACACAATTGGCGACCGATCCATTTATCGAAATTGGGCAGAATGAACTCGAAGTTGGATCGCGGCCGCGAAGTCATGCGGTTCAGCTGAACACCAATATTCCGGCTGGAGCAATTCGTGCCGAAATTCTGTACGAAGAGGAAGCAGAGAATTGGGTAGTCGGTGTAAATGTTGAAGATGGAACGCTTAAATTCCAAACAACACTGAACAGTTTGGCGGAGGAGAGAGTAGCTACGATTATACTATCCTATGAAGATATATCAGGACAGGATTTGGATGTGTGGGATAAAATAACCATTACACAAATGGCGAGTGGGAACGAGCCACCATCTGAAACAGTGGAATTTAGTTATGTCAAAGGGCTGCCATTGGGTGAAATCGTTGAAAATATATCTATTATAGGGAATATCGTTTCTACGGGAACTTCGGATAACTTTAAGAAAAATACGTATATCATTCAGAACGGTAACAGTTCGGCCATAGCATTTGAAGGTATTGAAAATCTGACATTCGATAAATACGATAAGGTTCATTTGCTTTTGGATGGTGCTCAAATAGAAACATTTGAAGACTGTGGTGTTCAGTATCGGGTGATTCGGGGTATTAGTGCCGCAAACATATTGGAGCGTACGGCAAACGTAGGTTTCACGCCACCAACCATGCATATTAGTGAACTGACAGATGCACATCTATTATCAGTTGTAACCCTAAAGGATGTAGAATTTGCTATGCCACACGGTGCATATACTAATATTCATGAGTATTACGCTGGTGAACCTAGAGTAGAAGCTTATTCGGATTATGCGACTAAGCATTATCCGGCTCCTATAACAGACATAGATGGCGATAATATGTATCTGATTACGAACAGAGAGGTCACTTATCGACGAAACGCTGTTCCCAAAGGGTCGGGTACCATTACGGGCGTAGTGGTTAAAATAATGGATAGTGCTTATGGTGATTTGGGCCAATACTCTATTCGTCACCTTGAAGAGTCGGATATTGCCATCAATCCAAATCGGGCAAATGGGTTTTCGGAAATATTGGTAGAGTGGGAACTTCCTCCAACAACTGGATTTCCAAACGGAACCCCCAACTTGCCAGCTACGACAGGGCCTGCAAGTGCTACACTACAGAAGGACGAGGGAACAGGTTTTTATTCGGGTAACACATTAAACGGAATATATCTCATTGATAAGTATAGAGGTGATGTTTCAGGGTCTGGTACTGCAGTGAGCAAGTCTTGTTATAATGTAAACTCGTGGGGACCGGGAAGGTATTGGATAATGGATAATGTATCTACACTGGGAATTACTTCTTCTCTTTCGTTGCAATTTGAAGCTAATAGTGCTACGACCAGTGGCCCACGGGATTTTGCAGTCGAATATTCGCTGGATGGTGACAATTGGACTCGTATAGCTGCCTATCAGCTCACCGGTCAAATTGCTGCTAATGTGGGACAGGATGTTATCGCTGGTTTTAAAGTGTTCACATACCGTTTGCCTAACGAGTTACTCAATAAGCCGAATATTAAAATCAGGTTGATGAATATCAATAATACGTCGGTAACTGGTGGTACTTTCACCTCAACAACAACAAGTCGATTAGCTCATTTCTCGATAAAATATAATAAATGATAATTTAAAAAACAATTTTTAAGGGTGTCTCATGTGTTTGTCCCAGATAAATGTAGGAGACACCCTTTTTAAATAAAGAAGGAATGGATAAAATAAAAGTAATATTCAAAGGCGTATTATATGTAGTTTTTACGGTTTTTTCCGTTGCCTGTGCTAAGGAAGGCGGTTCCGCAGAGGATAAAAAAGGGGATGAAACAAACAATCTAACTGCTCCTTATAATGATGTCAATGTGCAATATGAAGGTCGGGTAGACCTCAAATCGCAGGATGGAGCTTATCTGTATTGGCCTGGAACGGCGGTACGGATGAAATTTTCCGGAACAGGCGTAAAGGCGATCCTGCGGGATTTTAGTTCCAACAATGACAATTATTTTCAGATTATTATCGACGGAAGTCCACGTGGTAAGCTCAAGCTTGATAAAACAAAGCGACAGTACACATTAGCCAGCAACCTGGGGGGAGGAGAACATGAGGTTGAATTATTTAAAATAAACCACATGAATGCAGGATATGCCCGGGGATATTCGGTGTTTTACGGCTTTGATGTAATCGGTGACGGCGAGGTGCTGGATGCCCCTTCTTTGAAAGAAAGGAAAATAGAGTTTTATGGTAATTCCATTACCTGTGGACGGTCCAATGAAGACAATACCGGAGCGGACAGCCCAGCCAGTGAATATGAAAACAACTATTTAGCTTATGGTGCCATAACGGCAAGACATTTTGAGGCACAATATCATTGTATTGCCATGAGTGGTATTGGAATGACTGTCGGTTATACCGATGTCATCATGCCGGAGCTCTACGACCGGCTAAACCCGCTTGAGGGTAGCCGTAAGTGGGATTTTAAAAAATATGTACCTGATATTGTTGTGATCAATTTACTTCAGAACGATGCTTCTATTCTGAACACCCCGGCCAACAATCCGAGTGAATTCCAAAAAAGATGGGGAGGTACACAACCCACCGATCAACAGCTTGTCACCAAATATCGGTCGTTTATAAGTACAATAAGACAAAAATATCCACAGGCGCATATTATATGTACCTTGGGCAGCATGAATGCTGTTACATTTAAAGAAGGTAGGTATGCGGATATCATAGAAGATGCCGTCGACGGAATGGATGATGATAAAGTCTATGTCCACCTGTTTGCCTATAAAGGCACATCGGGACATCCCAATGTGTCGGAGCATCGGGAGATGGCAAACAGTCTGATCTCTTTTATCGAAGAAAACATAACTTGGTAATGAGGGCTGCTACCTGTTCTATCCGACGAGCTATCTCTTCGGGTATTTCAGCTAGCAGTTTTACCAAAACAGCTAGCGCTATAAGCAGGGCTGCTACCTGTTTTACCGCGCAAGCTACCTCTTCCGGCATTTCAGTTAACAGTTTTACCAAAACAGCTAGCGCTATAAGCAGGACTGCTACCTGTTCTATCCGACGAGCTATCTCTTCGGGTATTTCAGCTAGCAGTTTTACCAAAACAGCTAGCGCTATAAGCAGGACTGCTACCTGTTTTACCGCGCAAGCTACCTGTTCCGGCATTTCAGTTAACAGTTTTGCCAAAACAGCGAACAGTTCTACCAAAACAGCTAGCTGCCCGATGTCCGGATTTATGACACCTGATTTGTCAAAAAACCCGGATAACAGCCTAAATAAAGCGTATTTTAAGCGAAAAATCTGTTCAAAAATACCCAAAAAAGGTGTAAAAATGAGACAGCGAGCTATTAACCCTACCCCCCGAATTGGTCTCATTTTTACACCTTTGCCTATTTTTGTACTGCACGTACACTATATCATACAAACACGTTTTCATACAGATATCGTTGTCTGTATTCAATAGGCGTACAGCCCGTAATACGCTTGAAATGGCGAAAAAAATTAGACCGGTTGTTAAAGCCACATTCAAAGCAGATGGACTCGGTCGTAGGAATATTGTTCTCAATGAGTATACGTTTAGCATGACTAATGCGTACTTCAATCAAAAAGTCCCGAAATGTTTTTTTTGTCATCATCTTGAAGTAACGGCAAAAAGAAGTAACACTCAAGTGCGCTACCGACGAAATTTCTTCCAATGAGATTTCGTCTCGGTAATTGGAAAGAATATAATGGTATATCTTATTGATACGATCCGTCTCATCTTTATTGGCATGGTACGAGGAAAGTCCGGAAGTAATCTTTGTTGTTTCCTTACTATTGGCCAAGATATGTACCATATTGAGTATGGTGATCAACCTGCTCATCCCTTCTTGCTGTACAGATTCTTGCATTAAGTTGAGAATTTCTTTCTTCGTTTTCCCATGAATGATTAGTCCGGACTGTGCCCGTTCATACAACGCGTGGACAGCGGTAGCCTCTTGCTTCGAGAGAAAATCGGCACCCATGAAATCGGGGAGGAAATGTACGACAATAGCCTCTGCGGTGACGTCCGGATTCCCTTCGAAATATTGCTTGTTGCATCGCCACATATGTGGGAGGTTTTCACCCAATAAGAGTAACTCTTCGGCATCAAAATTACTGATGTTATCTCCTACAAACCGTACCCCTTCTCCGCGTATAATGTAATGTAACTCTAGCTCAGGATGGTAATGCCAGACCGTGCCAAAGTTAGGTAAGGTATGTTGCCTCGCGAGGTAGGGAAATTGCGTGTTTCTCGGTACGAGGTGAAAATGTGCTTTCATGTTTACAATTGTGAGTCAGTATACAAATTTACATAAAGGTGTATACAAAAACAAAGTGCCTTGGTATCTTGATAGGACTTATTTTATCTGTAATTCTTTGTTTTCAGTGTTTTGAGTTAGGTTTCTTACGTTTTTTTGATCGTGCTACAATATTAGGGATGATAATATAGTATACAATGTAGGCAAACCGATGAACTGGATTAGCCATTTTTTCTGTCATATTTGTACTGTTGATCGATGATAAAAAATAGATCAGTAATATTATGATCTAACCAAAATTTATAAATGGAATAATATACGTTTACATATTTTTACATGGCAAGGATGCTTTTAACCCTTAATAATCTATAAATATATGAGACAACATTCTTTGTTCGGTAAGTACTGGAGGTTTCTAGTACATCGTCGAGAATTTCATTTCTCGGAACTAGATCGCTTTCCACTTTTCTTATCGTATACGAGTATGACGATTCTTCTTTTGCTGATCACATTGCCGAGCGTTTTTGCGGAAAATGTAGAACAGGATGCTGTCACCGTAACGGGAAAGGTGGAGTTAATGGTGGGAGACACCTCCCGACCCTATGAGGGTGTAAATGTCCAGGAAAAAGGTATTCGAAACCGTACAACGACCAATTCGCAAGGCGATTTTTCCATTCGTGTACGTAAAGGAGCAGTGTTGGTGTTCTCCATGTTGGGATATGTCACACGGGAAATTGCTGTGGGCACGAATACGACCGTGAACGTGGTGCTTGTGGAAGACTTGAAAGATCTGGATGAGGTCGTGGTGACCGGATACCAGACACAGGAGCGGCGCACGATCACGGGGGCTATGGGACAGGTAAAGGCTGCAGATTTCGAAGACATGCCTATTCAGACCTTTGATCAGGCGATGCAGGGACGCATGGCCGGGGTATTAGTACAGGGTGTGTCCGGGACACCTGGTGGTCCAATGCGGGTCGAAATCCGCGGAACGGGTTCCATCTCTGCCGGTACTCAACCGTTGTACATTGTGGATGGTGTAGAAATCAGTACAGAAGAGGGGGATGTGTCGGATGTCACGGCATCCAATCCGTTGGCACTCTTGAATCCTGATGACATTGAATCCATTGAAGTGCTGAAGGATGGCGCTGCGGCTTCCATCTATGGTGCGCAGGCAGCTAACGGAGTGGTCCTGATCACGACCAAGAAAGGGGTGGAGGGAAAAACAAATATTTCCCTCAACTATTACAAAGGGATTCAGGAACCCGTACCGTTGTTGCCCATGATGAACACGCAGCAGTATCTGAACGTTCGCATGGAGGCGATAAGCAACCTAAATCCGGACTGGGCATATGATCGGGTGCGCACAGAAGTGCTGTCGCAAAACCAGTTGCCCGTGACGTTGACTGATGCAGAGATCTCCGCCATTCCAACCTATGACTGGCAGAGCGAGGCATTCCGCCTCGGGTATACCGACAATGTGCAATTGGTCGCTTCGGGAGGCACGAAGCAAACTACTTTCCGGGTTTCCTCATCGTTCAACAAAACGGATGCTACTGTGGTAGGCAATGACTTCATGCGGGCGACGCTCAGCTCACGGTTAGACCATCAAGTCAATAAACGTTTACATCTGTACCTGAACACCATTCTGAGTACGCAGGAATATAACGGCAGCTACGGTTCATGGAATTCCAGTAATTGGTTTGCTTCGCCCCAAATGAGGGCACCTTTGATGTTGCCTTTTCTGCCCATCTATCTGGAAGACGGTTCGTACAATTCCCCCATGGACCGGTTCCCCGGGGAAAATCCTTACAATACGCTCCAAGTGACGGAAGTGAACACGCAACGGGCCAGAACCCATAACTTGCTCGGTCACCTGAGATTTCGTTATGACATGACAAAGGGCTTAAAATTTGAATCACGGTTCGGATTGAACTACCGGCTGCTCCACTCTGAGTTTTATCAAGACCCTCGTACGGTATATGCCAATCCGTTTGGTGGAATCAAGCAGTTCCGGATGCAACCGAGCCTATCGTTTACGACGTCACAGACGTTGACATACAACAAATCACTCGGGGGAGGACACAACCTGAATACACTCTTGGGCGTGGAATACCGGAGCTACCACCGGTATCGGGTGGGAACCACTGCCGAGGGGTTCCCTTCCTACGAATTCAGGTATTTGTCCTCGGCCGCCGTCATCCGGGATGCCTATGAAAATATTACAGATAGTAAGCGAGCGGGGGCATTCAGCCAGGTGAACTACAACTATAAGAAAAAATACATGTTCAGTGCCGTGTTGAGATATGATGGTTCTTCGCGTTTTGGCGCTGACAACCGCTATGGTTGGTTCCCCTCTTTCTCCGTAGGCTGGGATGCTTCGCAAGAGCCGTTCCTCAAGAGAACCAATTGGGCGCAGCAGCTGAAATTACGTGCGAGCTACGGCGAAACCGGCAACAGTGCCATCGGCGATTTTGCAGCGCGGGCGCTTTCGGATGGAAGTGGTTCCTACGAAGGAAAGCCGGGTACGTCACGATCACAGATAGGCAATGACGACCTTCGCTGGGAAAGGAACATCATGACGAATGTTGGTGTAGATTTCTCGTTTTTCAAACGTCGTCTCTATGGCTCGGTAGACGCCTTCCAGCGCCGCAGTAAGGATTTGCTGCTACTGGTACCGCTTCCTAATACCAGTGGCTTTTCGAGTGTATGGCGGAATGTGGCCGAGGTGAGAAATAAAGGGCTGGAGGTAGAGCTGGGCTCTGACCTTATCAGGAGAGGCGACTTTCGTTGGACATCGACGTTCAATATCACGTTTATCCGTAACCGTGTCACTCGGCTTTACCGTGATATTATTGATGACCTTGTGGATGAAGGGGTCGACGGCAACGAGATAACAGAAGATGAAGTGATGGTTTTGCCGGGAGATCCCGGGATTCGTGTAGGATACCCCATGTATACCAACTGGGCGTTCCAGTATGCGGGTGTGAACGCGGCGACGGGTAAGCCTATGTGGTGGCAGGGAGAGAATAACCTCACGTATGCACCCACGGGTATGACTGCTCCTTATGGATTAGGCAATAGATTGTCTGATTATTATGGAGGAGTTACGAACAAGTTTCGGTACAAACGTGTGGAACTGGGTATCTTCTTCCAATACGATATGGGTCGGGAGTTATATAACCAGACAAATACCTATCACTATGTCAATGGCAACAGGCAGTCCAATTCGCTGGCCAGGGTTTACGATGCGCGGTGGACAACACCTGGACAGATGACGACTACTCCACGTCCTATTGATGGTGCGACAGAGGTGTTGGCACAGCCGATGGACCGGCATTCCTCCCGTTTTCTGGAAGATGCGTCCTACATTCGGCTCAAGGAACTGTCGCTTAACTACCGAGTGCCTACCAAATACATCAGCCGATTCAATCTTCGGAATGTAGACTTCTATGTCCGGGCGGTGAATATCTTGACTTGGACAAAATGGACAGGCTACGACCCGGAGTTTTACATTAGTGACAGTGTTTTTACCTCGAATCAAAATCAAATTCCGCCGGCACGTACATATACCATCGGCTTTAAGGTAGGATTTTAAAATATGGAGTTATTATGAGACAGATATATGTTTACTTTGTGGCCTGTTTTGCCACGGTACTATTGACCTTGTTTTCGTGTAAGGATTTGCTTGATGTTCAGCCCGGGCAGGCGGTAGACACCGAGTTGTCCCTCACATCGGTAGAAGGGTTTGAGGCGGCTACGATGGGTGTGTATGCCGTCCTGAGATCGACCGCTCAATATGGACAACAACTGATTGTGTATCCCACCATCATGAGTAATACAGGAGCGCATTCGGGTGTTGGATCAGCCTTGTTGAACCTTTCGCGGAACGCTCGGCTGAGCCACATGAACCCATGGGCAACCGGATACAAGGCCATTTCGCAGATTAATGTGATTCTGATTGCATTGGAAGATTTTGAGGCCGACCAGCAATGGAAAAATAGTATTGCCGGGCAGCTGCATTTCTTAAGGGCCTTGTTTTTTCACAACCTGTCGAGGGTATATGGATATGATCCGACGGCGATCGGATCGACTAACAGGGGGACTGTTCCCTTAACCTTACAACCGGTATACAGTTGGGACAACCTCGAATCGTTGGCTAGGGCCTCTATTCCGGAGATGTATGCTTTTCTGTATGACGAACTTGAAAAGGCGTATGCGTATCTGGAAGGAACATCCAATGAGCGTGCCCCCGGCTTTGCGACCCAAGGGGCGGTGGCGGCGCTTTTCTCCAGGGTAGCATTATACAACGGAGACTACCCAAAAGTGATTGAAGAGGCGAATAAGGCCATTGCATCCCATGTGGGAAGGTTATCCACCACCGCCTCGTATTATGCGGACTGGCGCACACCTTTTCACCCTGAATCGCTGTTTGAAGTAGGGTTCAGGTCAGACCAGAACGTAGGGCCCAACAATTCCATCCGGGCCGCCTATACCAACCGGGTGTCCGAAAGTTCCGACGCTGTCAGTGGTAGTAGCTATGTAATGGTGTCAGACATGCTCTACGCCCAATATGCCGCGGGAGATGTGCGGCGTACCCTGATTATGAAAGGGGTGGGGAACGAAAGTGGAAATAACCAAATGACTAAATTTTTCAGCCGAGGCGGACAGATCAATCTGGACAATGTACCGGTCATCCGCTTATCGGAAGTATACCTGAACCGGGCGGAGGCCTATGCCAATATATCGGGCATGGAACCACTGGCGGTGGCTGATGTCAATCTGATCAGGAACCGTGCCGGGCTTACGTCGGTGCCAACGCTGTTTGACGTCGAGTTGATGGAGGAGGTATTGTTGCAGCGCCGTCTGGAGCTGGCATTCGAAGGGCACAGCTGGTTTGATTACAAGCGATTGGGCAGGAATATACCGAAACCAACAGGAACCACATTCCTGTTTAGTGATTACCGGATATTGCCGAGGATTCCTGTTCGGGAAGTGGCAATCCATCCTGACCTGAAGCAGAATCGAGGATATTAAAAAAGAATATAGTTATGAGACGTATTTATATAATCATGATAGCAGCCATTACGCTCGGGGTATTGGGTGGATGTTTTAAAGATTACAACGAAAGATATTTTGTACGGGATAACCGTGTGGAATTCCAGGATGCGGTGGTCAACTCCAACACCGGAACATTAGGTTTTCCTATATTGCCTGCTGTGCTTGGTGATGCAGTTGGCAAGGTGCGGTTCCGGATCAATATGACCGGCGAACAGAAAGATTATGATCGTACGGTAAATTTCCGTGTTATACCAGAAAGCACTACGGCACGTGCGGGCATCGAATACAATCTGCCTCAAGATTCGTTTGTGATCCCGGCCAACAGCAGTTTTGGCTGGGTTGAGGTGGAGATCCTGCCAGAGGGCAGTGGCAATCGTGTGATCGCTTTGGAATTATTGGAGACAGGCGATATCACGGTGATGAAACGTTACAACCGCATCGGGTTTAGGGTGCTGTATTATTCCAGTTCCCCGGAACCCGGAACAGTAGAACAGATCAATGACATCACCTACTTCAATACAATCACATTTGGTGGACAGAGCAATACGGAAATCGGCAATTACATTGATCTCCTCACCGGGGATGCCTATGTGATACAGGGTGCCAATGTAAATCAGGATAATATCGATTTAGTCTACATGGTTGGGGCATCGACGCGGCTCAACTTTATATCACCTTCCGATGATTTTGCCGGGTGGGGCGGGGCTGCTAGTCATATCGTCAATGACTGGACGATACGAAATCACGGTACATTAGTACGGTGGCAAGGTCCGACTCCCGAGGAGGTGGAGCTCTTTGATAATGCCGAATCTGTGGCCGACCTGATGGCTGCCTTTGTACAGGCGCGCACGACTGCTCAAGACCGTCCCGGACATAACGCCACCAACCATGGCCCAGGATCACGCGTGCAGCTTATAGATGTAGAAGATATCGTGCTGTTCTATTCGCCCGATCGCAATGTCGTGGCCATGATCAAGATCATCGGCGGTGTGGGGTCGGCTGACGGAGACGTTGTGTTGGAAATCAAATCCGGACAGGTAACCGAAGATCCTAACGCGATGCACCATGTTGCTGAGACCACGTTGGGGCCACAGGCGAGCACTTCTGTGGCTGGCATGATCGACCTCTTGACCGGCAATACCTATTTTAGGGATAGTTGCCCTTCTTGTTCACCGCAATCAACGCCTGCTCAGGAAACTATAGATCTGATCTATGCATATGGCGGCAGCGGACTGAACTCGCTCTATACACCCATGGGCATTGATCCTGCGTTTACGCAGTATAGCTATATCGCTGCCAACTGGACCAAGCCCAATAATGGTCTGCTTGTGCGACTGGTGAATCCTACCGCAGAAGAACTGGCAATGTATGCAGATGCGCAATCCGTGGCCGACCTGATGCGGACTTTTGAGCATGCCGTGGGTGCAGCACCGGGCCGCAGCTATGCCGGTTATGATCCCGCTACATACACCAGGACCACTCATGGGCCTGGGGTTAAAGTTCTGCGATTAGAGGTTGGCGAATTGGTAGCGTACTATTCGCCGGATCGCAATCTCGTGGCGGTGATCAAGGTGAATAATCTTCACCTGCAAGGTGGGACCGCGGCTGTCAATAGAAGGATAGATATCGAGATCAAATCAGGACAGTTCGGGCCTTTGTAGGTCGGAGTGTCCTTTACACCCGCATTTATCAATGAGGGTGTAAAAGAAGATGAATAAAGGAAATGTTAAAACACATACACAACAATGAAAAGCTTCAATAATAATCTAAACTTAGCGTGCCTGGCAGCTTTTTGTCTGCTGATCATGACCGGGTGTAGCAAGATGAAGATTCAGGATGATCTGGCGGGATTTGACCCTGACGGTGATATGGGGTACTTCAATGTACTATTGAAAGGACCCGGGCAGGCATCCGGCGAGCGTATCCTGGACGTGGGCAATGGACAGCTGTACACATTAGAGCAAGCTTCCGAAGTTCCTGAAAAAATTGATTTCCTCACCTTATGGGATCCGGTATCCGGTATGAATATCGTCGCACCAGTAGACATGGAATATCTGGCGCAATGGGAAGACGGGCAAACTGTCAACGCCAATTGGCACGTAAAGAATACGACTAACTTTATAAAGCTTGATGCGTCTGACAGCCATCTTCAACTTTTTGCTTCCATCGCTAGTGCGGAGGATGTGAAGGCTGCATATGCCCAGGCACGAGAAGAAGTGGTCGATCAAGAAGACTACGATATTGCCCAACACGGCCCCGGCCTTTTCGTACAGCAGATCTCCGAGGGAGACCTGATTCTCATGGAGACGGATAAAGGTGTGTATGCGGCGGCATTGGTGCAAAACGTTAATGCGGGTGCGGCAGGTTCTCTCCGGTTATCTGTCAAGGTAGACAAGCGAAGTTATAGCGATGTCCCACCGCTTGATCCATCTGAAGTGATGGATATCTACGAGACACAAGTGGAGCAGCCTGGTGCTATTGGCGGACTGCGGTACCTTGATTTTTCGACAGGAGAAACGTATTTACAATCCAATGTCTTATTTTATCAAGGAGCTATCTACCACCAGGAGAAAATTGATATGGTGCTGTTTAATGCTACAGGTTTAGGGTCGTACAATTTTGTCAGCCCGGACAACGATGAAAGACTGGCTGAATGGCCGGGGGCGGGTCAAGAGATCATCGATCGATGGCAGGTCAGAAACTCAAGCCATTTTATCAAGCTGGAGTCTTCGGAGTCTTCACATGCCTTGTTTTCAGAGATCTACAATAATACCGGTATCCGCAACGCCTATCACCAGACTTTGGCCGAGCTCGAAGCCGATCCGAACTATGAACCCGACGGTCGGGGCCCAGGGAAATACATCAATGAGGTCGAACTTGGTGACGTGATCCTGTTCAAATCGGAGACAAAGAATATATATGCTATTGCTCAGGTCATCAGCCATGCACCAGGGGACGATGGACATGTACGACTGTCCGTCAAGGTAGACAATTCCGCCCAGCAGTACGTGGCACCAGCCCCCCTGCCAGAACCTGTCGGAGAGGTTACGGAGTTGCATGTGGATTTTTATGGGGCTTCTAATAATCCGGCATTAATAGACCTTGCTAACGCAACGCTGCATCTGGAAGCAGATGCCGAGCAACATCCGGGTGATATAGACATGGCGATACTGGAAGGATTATCAACCCGGACCAACTTTAATGTCATCGCTAACAGGACAGGTTTTGATTGGGTTACAGCTTTACGCGGCCGAATCGATAATTGGTCCGTGAAGAATGACGGAGCGTTTATCAGGCTGGAAGCGGGCCCGGCAGCCAATGCCCTCTTTGACCAAACGGATAGCCGTTATGACGATCTTAAGGAAACATTTGAAAAAGTGGCCAAGGAGAAGGCTTCAGTACCGCACTTGACGCTTGTCGATACAGATCAGGTCATCTTTTTCCGCTCTATAAGCCGTGATTTCTATGCCGTCATGAAAATGGTCAATGTGACCAAGCAAGGTAATAATGTTGGGGAGCTGACCATGCTCGTAAAGGTGGGGCTTCCCTAATTTTGGATAGCACATATAGCAAGGCGTGAATGGTGTAGGTTTTTATTCATATACTAAATTAAATTTAAAAATAAAGGAGTGTGTTTATGAGAAAGTTGATTTTATTAGCTGTGGTCATGGTGTTTTTCGGTGCCGATGTGGTAGTTGCACAGCAAAAAGGAGAAGTGAAAAGTTATGATGTCGAAATGGGAAGCTTAAACAACAAAAATTTGGGTGGCTACCTTGATTCCCGTGCTGGATTGGCATATGGCCGACTTGAGGCCAGCTATAGTGCAGACAATATTGATTTGCTGTTTTATCATGGCAAAACCTCCGGAGCAAATTTGCTTGTTCCGGCTAGCAACAGCGGATTGGCGGTATTTTCCAAGTTTTTGCTGGAGCGTATAGGAGCCTGGAGTCAGCGCAATAACGGTATCCTCATCAGTCTGGGTGCGAATGGGAGTAAAACGTTCGACGGAATAAAAAGCGCCGATGATGTGAAGAATGCCTTTGAGCGCGCCTATCGGTCCATCAATAAAATAAAAGGCTATGATCCGATGAAACATGGCCCCGGAGATCGATTGACCCAGGTTAATGAAGGCGATGTCTTTCTTTTCAAATCCTATGAAAGGAATACCTATTTCATCGGGAAAGTGAATACGATCAACCGTGATGCACAGGCGACAATTGCAATAAGCATCAAAGTGGTGGATTTTGAATAATTTGTTTTTCTATAGCATAATTGACGCATGATAAAAATAAAACAGTTGCTACTTACAGTGTCTTTTGTGATACTACAAGCTTCGGCCCTCATGTCACAGGATGCGCGGTTAGATATTTTGATCAAAAATGCTTGGGTATTTGATGGCACAGGTAAAGATTCTGTACAGCAGGATGTGGGCATCACCAAAGAGCGGATTAGTTTTGTCGGCAAGGCCGGGGACGATATGAAGGCCAAACGTGTCATTGATGGAGAAGGATTATATCTTTCTCCGGGATTTATCGAACCCCATACCCATCATGATAGAAGGCTTTCGGATGAAGCAGCCGAAACTCGGGCCTTGCTACGTTGTCTGAAACAGGGAGTCACCACGGTGTTTATGGGTAATGATGGTGCGGGGCCTATGCCCGTGGGCGAGAAACTCGATGAATGGGATAGAGACGGAATCGGGGTCAATGCAGCGTTGTTAGTGCCGCATGGCACCGTGCGAGCCGCCGTGCTCGGCTACCGCAATATCGGTGCTTCAGCGGAGCAAATCGAGCGGATGAAGCGTTTGGTGGATGCCGGGATGAAGGAAGGAGCCTTTGGGATGTCCACAGGTCTGTTCTACACGCCAGGTTTTTTTGCCAGCACGGAGGAGGTCATCGAACTTGCTAAGGTCGCTGCCGCCTATGGAGGGATCTACGATACACACCAGCGTGATGAAGGATCACAGAGTGTGGGTATTATTAATTCGGTGAAAGAGGTGCTTGAAATTGGTGAAAAGGCTAATATTCCCGTCCATATTTCCCACATCAAAGTGGAGGGGGTGGATTCTTGGGGCAAGAGTGATGAGATCATCCGACTGATTGAAGAGGCCCGAAAGCGTGGTATAAAAGCAACGGCAAACCAATATCCCTATTTGGCTTCCATAACGAGCTTGAGTGCCTCAACTGTACCCAGTTGGGTGCGCGACGGGGGGACAGCGGGCATGAGAAAACGGTTTAAGGATGAGTCCTTGCGTGACACCATTCTTCGCGGTATTGCCGATAACATCCATGCACGGGTGGGCACTGCCGACAAGCTGGTGCTCTTTACCTCGGATCGCTTTCTCGGTGGGAAAACCGTGGCTCAGGTTGCTCAGGCATGGGGCGTATCACCTGAAGAAGCCATCGTAAGAATCCTGGAGAACAAGACACCTGCCGCCCTATCGTTCGGCATGTCGGAGGATGATTTGCTCAATTTCATGCGCCAGCCCTGGGTCATGGTGGGCTCCGACGGAGGAGGCAACGCCCATCCTCGATCACATGGCTCATTTACGCGCGTACTGCGCCATTACGCCATGGATAAGGGTATCATTACGCTGTCCGAGGCTATCCGTAAGGCATCCGGTCTCACCGCTGAGACATTTCACATCAAAGATCGGGGATTGATCAGGGAAGGGTATTATGCGGATATAGCGCTGTTCGATCCAAACACCCTCCAAGAGAATGCGACTTTTGAAAAGCCGGCACAGTTGTCATCCGGTATGGTCTATGTCATCGTAAACGGGCAGGTGACCATTGACAAAGGGGAGTACTCCGGTGTACTGGCAGGAAAGGCTTTGCGGTTGAATGCGCCATCTGAATAGCTTGGAGACTAGCTTTGTCATGAATTAAAAAGAAAGGATATACAATGATATTCAATACATATAGATTGACGATATTACTTTTTACGGGTGCGTTTTGCTTGCTCCTATTTTCCAAGGCTGTAGGTCAACAGAAAAATGACAAGCGGTTTGATGTTTTGATTCAAAACGCATGCGTATTTGACGGTACGGGGCAGGACTCCATGTTTGTCGATGTGGGTGTGCGGGGAGACCGAATTGTGTTTGTCGGTCAATCAAACCCTTCTTACCGTGCTGATAAAGTGATTGATGGACAAGGACTGTACCTCGCTCCCGGGCTAATTGATCCCCACTCCCATTATAATCGGTACTTGTCGGATGAAGACCCCCGTGAGCGCGCACTGATGCGGTGCCTGAGTCAGGGGGTTACCACCGTTTTCATGGGGAATGACGGTGCCGGCCCTTGGCCGATAGGCAAAACGCTGTCGGAATGGGGAAAACTGGGCGTAGGTGTGAATGTTGGATTGTTCGTTCCGCACGGCACCGTTCGCACTAAAGTCATCGGTTTCCGGAATATAGGGGTTTCACCCGACCAATTGGAGAAGATGAAAACCTTAGTTGAAGACGGCATGAAAGAGGGAGGTTTTGGCCTGTCTACCGGACTATTCTATACACCAGGGACATTTGCCAATACCGAAGAGGTCATCGAATTAGCAAAAATCGCGGCGGCATACGGAGGTATCTATGACACACATCAACGTGATGAGGGAGATCAAAATAAAGATGTAGGTATTGTTAATTCTGTACAAGAGGTGCTGGAAATTGGGGAAAAAGCGAATATCCCTGTCAACATTTCGCATATTAAGGCCACAGGAACATCCGTATGGGGGAAAAGCAACGAAATTATCCGGATGATTGAAGAAGCACAGCAGAAGGGAATAAAGGTCTCTGCCAATCAATACCCATATCTTGCTGCCAGGGCCAACCTTCGGTCGTGGCTGCTCCCGGTCTGGGTACGAGAAGGAGGGTACGCGGTCATGAGGAAACGGCTGGAAGATCCTCAGCTCAAAGACAGTGTACTTCACGGTATCAGGCAGCTTATTGAGCAACAAACCGGTACAGCAGACAGGTTGCATTTATCGACGACTACGCATAAGTTTCTCGATGGGAAGACCTTGACAGAGGTAGCTCAGGCATGGGACGTGCCCGTGGAAGAAGCTGTACTGCGTATAGCGCTGAGCGAGAAATCGAGAATGACGATACTCGTGCATTCATTCAGTATGTCTGAAGAAGATATGATTAATTTCATGGTACAGCCGTGGGTGATGACCGGATCAGATGGCGACCAAGGACACCCACGTGCATTTGGCACATTCGCACGTGTCCTCCGCAAGTATGCGTTGGATGAACGGTTGTTTTCAATGGCGCATGCTATCCACCGATCTTCAGGGCTCACTGCTTCCACACTACATATCAAGGATCGTGGATTGATTAAAGAAGGGTATTATGCGGATTTGATGTTGTTCGATCCGCGTAAAATTCAAGATAATGCAAACTTTCAACAAGGGGAACAACTGGCTTCAGGCGTTTATTATGTGCTTGTGAATGGTAAACTGACCATTGATAAGGGAGAATATACCGGTGCTTTGGCGGGCAAACCCTTGAAGTTGAATGAAGCCGATATAAGTTTTTAGCACACAACGACAATTGTTATTTACGGATGAAAAACAATGTATTATTTCTTGCCCTTACAATAGTTACTGCATGGTTGGCTACAGGATGTGCAGTACAACGAGGCCATGTTGAGCGAGAGCTGACAACAGTATTGAACGCTGATCTGGACAAGGCCATTGTAGGTGTCAGCATATACCACGAACAGCAACAACGGTTTTTGGCCGAGCAGAATGCGTATTTGAAAATGACTCCGGCCAGCGTGACCAAGTTGTTGGCGGCATACGCCGTTCTAAAATACATGCCTGATAGCCTTCCGGGCTGGTATGTGCATGAAACCGCAGATACGCTTTACATCAGACCCAATTCCGATGGCACCTTTCTGAATCCTGCTTTTAAAGAGCAACGATTTTACGATAAACTGGCCGCTACGAACAAACCGATTGTACTGAACATTCCAAGAGCTCTTGCCAATTTTGAACCTTTAGGCCAAGGCAACGGCTACCGCTCTGCGCGCGAGCGTTCCTTCATGCCAATTTATGGGAATGTGGTAAGATTCCGCAGGGCTGGAAACAAACTCCGAACCATACCTTCTTATTTCGAACGCTATGTACCTATCGACCTTCAGGTCGAGCCCGAAAAGAAGTATCGGGTCAATAGAAATCAGCACGACAATTACTTTAAAGTCACTCCTGCGAAAACCGCTACGACGCAATGTGCATTTACCATGCACAAAGACGAACATTTGGCTTACCACTTGTTGCAGGATACGTTGAAAGGAAAGACCATTGTGCTCAATACCGAATCTTTAGCACTGCCCTATCAGCCGTTTTATACGCATAAGACCGATGCTGTACTGGAATTGATGCTGCACACCAGCAGTAATTTCTTGGCAGAACAGTTTTTGCTGATGGTCAGTGACAAAGTCCTGGACAATCAGATCAGCGATCTTTTGACGATGAAAAAGGTGATGGCGGACAATTTTGCAGAGTTTTACGACCAACCGGTTTGGGTAGAGGGGAGTGGTTTGAGCAGAGGGAATGCGATATCTCCTCGGTTTTTCATCAGTTTATTGCAGAAGATGAAACAGGAATTTTCGGAAGACCGTCTAAGAAAAGTGCTTCCCCAAGGCAATGAAGGTACGCTGAAAGGCTATTATTTGGGTAATGAGAAGCATATTTATGCCAAGACCGGTACGCTTCTATCTTCTACTGCCGGAGGGGGAGTCGTGGCACTGTGTGGCTATGTGGATACCAAAAAAGGCAATTCGGTGTTGTTTTCGTTTATAGTCAACAATCATCAAGGAACGGCTACCAGTGTCCGTAGGTCGATTGAGCGGGTGATTACGAATATTATTAATCATTATTGATGCAATAGTCATAGGAAGATGAAAGGGATAAGTAAGATATTGAAAGTGGTCGGTGTGCTTTTGGTTGTACAATTGTATGCCTATGGGCAAAGCGTACAGCATTCTCCTAATCAGGATGCCGGTGGCGACAAGTCTGTCGAGATCCAAGTGGGTACCAGGACAGTCACGACCCATAAGTTTAATAAAAAGGGAACCCCTGTGGTACCGATGTGGTCGGCACCCTTGGCTACCGGAGACCTCCGCAATGGGGCAGGTTTCCCGGTGCTGTCCCAAGCAGAACACGCTGTGGTATGGCAGCCGGCAGTGCGGGAGGATGGCGCTTATAACCATTATGCGTGTCTAATCCATCATAAGGGTAAATTCTATGCGATGTGGGGAAACCATGCATTGGGGGAGGATGCTCCCGGGCAACGTGTATTGTACGCTACTTCTGATACGTGGGGGAATTGGACAGATGCTCAGGAATTATTTCCTGCTCCTGGACCGGTACGGGCACGTACTGAAAGCGGTATACATTTAAAGCCCGATAGATGGGCTGTTTTGAACGATGTGTTGTATGCGATTACTTATGTGCATGGTGCTGGTGTGTATCCTATCGCTCGGTCAGTTGGTGGGGACGGTGAATTAGGGGATCCTTTTTTAGTGCAAAATCTGCCAAGTAGCGGTGCGCTGCCAAGTTATATGCAAGGGCCCGGTGCACCTACTATAGCGCCAGCCCGCGGTATACAACTGTATAATTGGTATCGGCAAAATGATCAGATCAGTTGGTGGGCAGGGGCAGCTTGGGGGGTACAACGTACGGCTGTAGACGGACAAAGGCTTATAGAGAGCTTTATATATAGAGCAAAAGACGGAAAATTGGTATTAATGCTAAGGGATTGGGGTACTCCCAGCAACCCCGTGCACAGCAATAGGATGTACGTGAGCTTTAATGATGGAGTTGGCGGATGGGAGCCTCTACATCCGACAGATATCCCTGATTCTCCCAGTAGAGCGCAGGCGATTACACTGGATGATGGCACGGTGCTGCTCATTGGCAATCAGAATGTGCCGGAGTACGACCAGGCATTATACCTCGATCGCGATCCCATGACCATTTCGGTCAGCAGCGACGGGTATACCTTTGATCGGGTATACGCATTGCGCACAGATTCGCCTTTGAAATACCGGTTTACTGGGGTGAGAGGACGTAATCGGGGCTATGGATATTCCAGTTCGATCGTACATGAGGGTTGGCTGTACACTTTGTATTCCATTGGTAAGGAGGATATGGGGATCACCCGGCTCCCGCTATCGGCTTTGAATCTTTAAATCTATAATGTCTATGATGATGAAATCAAATTATTTTGTGTCGACACGGCTTAATCAAGTATGACAATTTAGTATACAACATCGATAAATAGAAGAACTGTACGCGTTGTTTTTTCGGTCATATTTGTGTTGTGGCGGGTTCACCGTTAACCTATCGTACTATATAGCGGAGAACAGCAAGTAAATAAGTTTAGAATGTTATGGGAAATTTAAGAATAATTGCACAGGTAGGTTTTATTATTATGCTTTGCCAAGTATGGAGTGCCTGTAGCAAGGTGAATTCAGATCCACCATCATCGGGAGATGACGATCAGGGACTTATTAAAATCCAGGTAGGAATAAAGGTGTTACAAACAAGCAAAGTGACCAGTGATGGAACCCCCGTCGTTCCTATGTGGAACACCCAAATGGCAACGGAAGATCTTCGTGCCGGAGCAGGTTTTCCGATACTTTCCGAGGCAGAACATACATTTGTATGGCAACCACCTACCCGTGAAGATGGCGCCTATAACCACTATGCCTGTCTAATCCACCATAAGGGTAAATTCTATGCGATGTGGGGAAACCATGCATTGGGGGAGGATGCTCCCGGGCAACGTGTATTGTACGCTACTTCTGATACGTGGGGGAATTGGACAGATGCTCAGGAATTATTTCCTGCTCCTGGACCGGTACGGGCACGTACTGAAAGCGGTATACATTTAAAGCCCGATAGATGGGCTGTTTTGAACGATGTGTTGTATGCGATTACTTATGTGCATGGTGCTGGTGTGTATCCTATCGCTCGGTCAGTTGGTGAGCACGGTGAGTTGGGGGATCCTTTTTTAGTGCAAAATCTGCCAAGTGGCGGTGCACTGCCAAGTTATATGCAAGGGTCCGGTACACCTACTATAGCGCCAGCCCGCGGTATACAACTGTATAATTGGTATCGGCAAAATGATCAGATCAGTTGGTGGGCAGGGGCAGCTTGGGGGGTACAACGTACGGCTGTAGACGGACAAAGGCTTATAGAGAGCTTTATATATAGAGCAAAAGACGGAAAATTGGTATTAATGCTAAGGGATTGGGGTACTCCCAGCAACCCCGTGCACAGCAATAGGATGTACGTGAGCTTTAATGATGGAGTTGGCGGATGGGAGCCTCTACATCCGACAGATATCCCTGATTCTCCCAGTAGAGCACAGGCGATTACACTGGATGATGGCACAGTACTCTTGATAGGCAATCAAAATGTCAGCCGGTTTGACCAAGCACTGTACTTGGCTCGTGACCCGATGACCATATCGGTCAGTAAAGATGGATATATTTTTGACAGGATATATGCCCTACGGACAAATTCGCCCACCAGTTATCGCTTTTCGGGAGTAGGAGGGAGAAACACCGGATATGCTTACTCCAGTTCAATTGTAGTGGATGGCTGGTTGTATACCTTATATTCCATTGGTAAGGAGGATATGGGGATTACCCGGGTTCCGTTGTCAGCTTTGGGTCTTTAATAAACAAAGCGCTGTATGCTTATAGGATAGAATCAAATCGTTTGGAGAAGTTGTAACGTATAAAAAACTATGAACCATTTACTTATATATATATGCTCTTGTCTACTAATTGCCACGATGAAAGGTTATGCCGGGCAACCTCAGGCTAACCATTATGTGGTGACTGTCACTTTGATCGACAGTAGCGATTGGGTATTGTATAATGGCATCCGCCTCCCCGAGATATGGCCTCCACAAACACAGGATCCCCTGGATACTTCTCCTATGCGTATTCCATACCTGGAAAACCCTCCCGAAATCATCCCCATAGATGTAGGAAGACAATTGTTTGTTGACGATTTCCTAATCGAAACCTCCACCTTGGAACGGGTGTTTCATCAAGCTCAGAAGTACGAGGGAAATCCGGTGTTTTATCCGGAGACGGCTGACGAATTGGACGAATACCACGGGAATAGTGCGGTCACCTACCTCGGACAGGGAGGCGTGTTTTATGATCCCCAAGACGACTTGTTCAAAATGTTTTATACCGCTGGCTGGCGGGGAGGACTAGCGCTGGCAACGAGTAAAGATCTGTTGTCCTGGTCCCGCCCAAATCTTGATCTGGCAGGCGGTAATATCATCTTGCCGCGTGGGGTGTTGATGGCAGGTGGCGATAATGCAATTTGGCTGGATCTGAATGCTAAAGATCCACAGCAACGGTACAAATTAATCATCGAACGGTGGGTAGATGGAGATTGGAAGAATTATTTTAAAACACGAAAGGGACTGCCGAGGCATACCCTCCACACGTCCGCGGATGGTAGGATATGGTCTCAGGGTGTCCCAACGGGATCTGCTTCGGATTATACGTCTTTCTTTTATAACCCTTTTCGGGACAGGTGGGTGTTTAGTCTCAAACAGAATACCGAACGGGGACGGGCGCGTTATTATTCGGAAAACAGTGATTTCATACAGGGGGCGCCATGGAAGGACGCGGTGTATTGGGTGAATGCCGACGAACTGGACAAACCGGATCCGAGCATCGGCGATGCGGCGCAGCTATACAATTTAAATGCGGTAGCGTACGAAAGTATACTTTTGGGCCAATTTTATATCCATCTCGGACCACATAATAGTATAAGCGAAGAACAGAAAGTACCAAAAATTACAGAACTAAAAATGGGTTTCAGCCGTGATGGTTTTCATTGGGATCGCCCGGACCGGAAGCCATTTATCGAAGCCACTCGGCAGGAGGGTGACTGGGACCGTGGTTATTTACATGGTACGATGGGAATATGCTTGGTCATGGGTGATAAGTTATGGTTTCCTTATACGGGGTATTCGGGTATTGCCCCTGATGGTCATCGGGGCATGTACACGGGTGCAAGTATCGGTATGGCTACGCTCCGTAGGGACGGTTTCGCATCGATGGAAGCAGGTAAGGAAACGGGCACCTTGCTGACAAAGCCCTTGACTTTTAAAGGTAAACATCTATTTGTAAATGTGGACTGTCCTCAAGGTGAGCTACGAGTGGAAATTCTGGACGAACAAAATCGGGTATTGAAAGAATTCTCGTCGAAAAAAAGTAGTCCCATACGTGTGGACAAGACGCTATATAAAGTGCAGTGGGACGCAGGCGATGATTTGTCAGCACTGGCAGGTAAAGCGGTGAAATTTCGTTTTCACTTAACGAACGGTAAGCTCTACTCTTTTTGGGTCAGTCCTGATAAAAGTGGAGCGAGCTACGGCTACCTCGGAGGAGGGTCTCCGGGTGTAGACGGTGCCGTGGATAATAAAGGAATACATGCATATTAAAATTTTATGAAAAAAATTCTCAACACATTTGTCAACCTATATCCGGTGTGGATTATTGGTAGCTCACTCTTAGGGTATATTTATCCGCCCGTTTTTCAATGGTTTTCGGGAAATTGGATGGTAGGTGCATTGGCGCTGGTCATGCTGGGTATGGGGCTTACATTACATGTAGATGATTTTAAAGAAATCACCAAGATGCCCGGTGCTGTATTTATGGGAGCAGTGTTACAATACACGGTAATGCCGTTTTCGGCCTTCCTCATCGCCAGATTTTTACAATTGGACCCTGCACTAGCTGTCGGTCTGATAATTGTAGGCTGTTGCCCGGGGGGAACGGCGTCCAATGTGATTACTTATTTAGCACGGGGGCATTTGGCATTGTCTATTATTATGACGACGGTTTCTACTATGCTGGCGATCATTGCTACACCTTTAATGACGGAGGCACTGGCTGGAACGTACGTGCCGGTCGATGGATGGGGACTATTTTATACAACTGTACAGGTCGTACTGTTACCGGTCGCGCTTGGCGTATTGATAAACTATAAATTTCCGAACATTGGTAAGAAGCTGGCTTTGGCGGGGCCAGTCACTTCGGTCTGGGCAATCGTTTTTATTGCGGGTAGTATTGTCGCGCAAAGCGCTGATACTGTAGCTGCCAACGCTTTCACATTGTTCATCGCAGCGGGTGCGCTGCATATCGTCGGTTTCGTGTTGGGATTTGTAATTTCACGTTTGTTCAGGTACAATAATGCGATCGCGCGAACCGTCGCAATCGAGGTCGGTATGCAAAACGGTGGACTAGCAGCGGTACTGGCCAAGCAAAATTTTTCTACGCAGCCACTTGCGGCCGTGCCAGCGGTATTCAGCAGTGTGATGCAGACCCTGATCGGTGGGTTGTTGGCTGCTTATTGGCGCTGGAAAACAAGCCCAGGGAAGGCTCAACCACAATCTGACAATGCAACATCCGTTCCGTCATCGTTGGTTGACCAAAATATCGTAGGCGAGGAAAAGTAAAAATATGATAAGTAGAGAGAATGTTTATTATTGGAAGTCCGATAGGCCTTACGCAGCAGGGAACACCCATCGAACGGCGGCGCATGATTTCGTGACAATAGAAAGCCAATTATTTGATTATTTAAATCAGTATTTTAGGGAAAGACTTGTTGAATTGGCCCTTGCGGGTGGCCAAGGTAATCATATTACCTACATAGCAAACTACGGGGATAAATCCTATTTCGTACGGTTAGAGAACGGCCCAGAGAAAGATGACTACATGCTTGTGGGATCAAAAGTGATGGAGAGCGTAAAATCAATGGGCGTACCCGTACCAACCGTTTATCTTACGGATGTCTCGCGACTGTATGTTCCATTTGCAATACAAGTCATGGATCTTATCCCCGATCAGGATTTGAACATCTTGGAAAAAAGTGGGACTTTGGATGTACTTAACGTAGCAGCCTCTATCGGGAAAAATGTTGCGAAATGGCAATCGGTTAGACTAGATAGGTATGGTCTTTTCAAGCCAGAAAGTGTTCGGGACCAAAATATACTGGAAGGTTACCATGATTCGTATGAACAATACTTTTTTCTGAACTGGGACATACATTTGGACTTTTTACAGTCTTCAGGTTTTCTCGGAGAAAGTAAGATACAGGAGTTAAATGAGGTGGTAGTTAGTTTTCGGCACTTGTTGCAATTAGATGAAGGATGTCTGGTGCACAAAGATCTTGCTTTATGGAATATCTTAGGAAACAACAGTGGAGTGAGTGCTTTTATTGATTGGGACGATGCGGTGTCCGGTGATCCGGTAGATGATCTGTCTCTATTAGGGTGCTTCCATTCCGGAGAGGTAATACTTGCTGTAATGGCGGGTTATCAGCAGGAGAAACCCCTGCCCGAAAATTTTGAACAGCGTTTCTGGTTGCATTTGTTGCGAAATATCATATTTAAATCTGTCATCCGGGTTAAAGGGAATTATTTTGATATGTCCGATAAATTCTTTCTCAACAATGTGAAGAACAACAGTTTGGAAAAATTCACCTTGGATCGGATAGATAGTGCTGTTAAGGGATTGAAGGGCAATTTAGCGGTAGAAATGTTATGAAACTGATCCCGATACATCGGGAAAGCTCTCATCAGCTATAAAAAAATAAATAGATGAAAAAGAAAAGTGATTTTTTAAATAATTCGGTCAACATCGGCACTTGGATAAGTACCGGTTCCCCGGTAGTAGCGGATCTGGTTTCTTGTTTTTCCTTTGACTGGCTTTTGCTAGATCTTGAACACGGTAGTGCGCCGGAATCACAGCTTCCGGAAATCATCCGCACCATTCGGAATGAGCAAGTGCATATTATCGTTCGGGTACCAGATTCGAATGCGGCTACGATCGCCAGAGTGTTGGATTGGGGTGCCGACGGCATCATGTTGCCCCATGTGTCGTCAGCAAAAGAGGCACAAGAATGTGTTGCGGCTATGAGATACTCGCCTTTGGGAAGTCGGGGGTATTCATCAACAGTACGGGCCTATCAGTATGGGCTAAAACCTCCTTCAGATCCACATCTCGTGGAAACATTGTTTTTCGCTCAGATCGAGAACTATGACGGGGTGAAGAATGTTGATGAGATTGCTGCAGTAGATGGGGTAGATGTGCTGTTTGTGGGGCCAGCCGACCTTAGATTGGCGCTGGAGCATCAGAAAGGTAATCAACGCATCGAGTTTGACGATGCTTTAAGACAGGTAGCCGAAGCATCCTTAAAGCATGCCAAGAAAGCAGGGATTTTATTGAGAGAAAGATCTGCTTATTCTGATTTGAGGGCTTTGGGATATGATAATATCGCCATAGATTCTGATCTGGGGATTCTTAGGAAAGGATATGCTGATATTATTGAACGCTTTAAAGGAGGATAGACCGGTAGCGATCGCATGGATATGCGGATTAATGAAATTAAATAACCGGTCAATTCATAACAAAACCTGTCCATTTTTGATGAACAGGCTTTGTTATTTTTCGCAGCACCAAGTACTGTCTAAATACTTAATACTCTGTACTCAATACTAACCTACGCTCCCAATTGTACGCGTTTGAAAGCAGTAACAGTCAATCCTTTAGATACGGAGTCAAAAAATTGAGCGATATTTTTCTAAGAATCTTTTACAAATTCTGGATGGCAAGATACTGTTCTTCCAGAATGTCGCCAAGACGTCAATTTCCGCATTTTCGGGCGGTTCGGTTGTGCCATTGGCTATAACGATGTTATGAGTAGGTTTGGTGTCAGTCTTTCGGTTTTTCGTTTCCGATTTGTTTAGTGTCTTTTCCTTTTAATGCTGTCTTTGCATTTAACGATGTTATCACTTTTTTGCCTGTTTGAGCTTCCAATTCCAATCGGGCTACATTTGCTACATTCCCACCGCGTTTAGCAACTTTCGCACTTTCTTCAAAAGTTTCAGGATTTTCGGCTTGTGAAATGTCTTTGGTAGAAGCTTCTGCAAGCATATTCAAAATTAGTTCGGTGTTGGTCATATTGTCCCGAAGATTTTCTTTTTTCAATCCTTTGAGAATTTTATACTCTTTGGTTGTTTTGCCACTCCACGCTTTTGTAATGATGTCTGTCAAAGTAGCAAACTGCATGCCCTCTTTTAATCCCCGTTTTTTCCACTCGTCTGTGAGTTCTTTGCGGATTTCAATGCTTTTTAGACGTTGGTTAATCCAATTTTCAGAATAGCCTAATCTTAAATATTGTTCCAATGCTCTGTCAATAGATAATTCGGGGTCTTGCAATTCGTCTAAATGTTCAGATGCCACTTGTGCCAACCATACTTTAAATGGCTCTGCCTTTGGGGACGGAATAGACTGAATTAAGCGAAAAAGTTGCTCAGTATCAGCAACATCAGTCAAGTAGAATTTCCCGTCTGCCGACTGCATTTTCAGTTGTCCCAATTTTTGGGACAACTCACTTCCTTCTCCTTTCAGTTTGGTTTTTAACGCATTCCAATACTTTCTTGGCCGGGGACTTTCTGTTAATATTTCAATAACGTCTATAACAGAAAAATACCATTTTTCTTGTTCTTCGTCCCAATGTGTGCGAACCTCCTTTTGCTCAAATATTTTGATGGCATTTTCTTTGCTCATATTTCACATTATTTTATTGCAAGATAACAAAAAGGTTCTGTCGGAACGAGGGCACTGAAAAACTATCCTTTAAAAAAAGCTTATGAATTTTGATCTTCATAAGCCTTTTCCTTTATTACTCAAGACAACCTTTTCAGAACCTCTAAAACAAGCAATTCTCAGAGGGTTAAATAGTTGAATTTGCTACTCAATACTAACCTACGCGCCTAACTGCACGCGTTTGAAAGCCGTAACAGTCAATCCTTTAGAAACAGAATCTAAGAACTGAGCGATATTTTTAGAAGAATCTTTTACAAATTCTTGGTTCAACAACGTGGTGTCTTTGAAGAACTTGTTCAATTTTCCTTGAGCGATTTTTTCAGCCATTTCAGCAGGTTTACCTTCAGCGATGATTTGCTCTTTAGCGATAGCGATTTCACGATCGATCGTGCCTTGATCTACACCGTCTTTATCGATAGCGATAGGATTCATGGCAGCGATTTGCATAGCAACATCCTTACCCGCTTCTTCCACACCGGCAGCATCAGCAGACAAGCTTACCAATACACCTAAACGGTAATTTCCGTGGATATAAGCAACAACTTTTTCACCAGTCACAGTCTCGTAGTTAGAAACATCGATTTTTTCACCGATAACACCTGTTTGCTCGATCAAAGCGTCAGCAATTTTTTTGCCGTCTACTTCCAGACCTTTCAATTCTTCCAAAGATGCCGGTTGGTTCGAAAGAGCTACCTCTGCGATTTTCTCTGCAAAAGCGATGAAATCAGCATTTTTAGCGACGAAGTCAGTTTCACAGTTTACTTCAACGACGATACCCGATTTGCCATCAGCGGTTGCTTTAGCGATAATTACACCCTCGTTTGAGTCACGGTCCTGACGGCTTGCAGCTACTTTAGCGCCTTTTTTGCGCAAGTAATCCACGGCAGCTTCAAAATCGCCATTAGCCTCGACTAAAGCTTTTTTACAATCCATCATACCTGCGCCTGTTTGTTGACGCAATTTGTTCACATCTGATGCAGAAATTTGTACTGACATGTTATTTTCTTTTTTTATAAAATTACAACTGAAATATTTAAATAGCTTTAAATTAATAAAAAGCTATTGCGCAAATAAAAAAAACCGGAAAGACGTGGTACGGTTAAGGAAGCAGATCTTCCAGAAACCAACACTTGTCTATCCGGCTTTATATAGAATGTATTATTCTACGTCTTTTGTTTTACGAGTGCGTTTTCCTGGAGTAGCCGCAGATGCTTCTGTAGCAACTTCTGCTTCTTCGCCATTGTCTATAGCTGCTTTCGCTGCTGCAGCTTCTTTTTCCGCATCTTCTTCTTTATCGCGTTTACGCTCTTCCAGACCTTCTTGGATCGCTTTTCCGATGATCGCTGAAATAAGGCTGATGGATTTTGTCGCATCATCATTTGCAGGGATCGGGAAATCGATGCTGGTCGGATCAGAGTTGGTATCCACCATTGCAAAAGTAGGGATATTCAACTTCAATGCCTCTGTAACTGCGATATGTTCTTTCTTCACATCAACAATGAACAAAGCTGCTGGCAAACGGTTGAGATCGGAGATACCTCCCAAAAGGTTCTCTAATTTTATACGCTCACGTTGGATCATCAACTTTTCTTTTTTAGACAATACATCGTATGTACCGTCTTTTTGCATTTTGTCGATGTTAGACATCTTTTTGATAGACTTACGTACTGTTGCAAAGTTTGTAAGCATACCACCCAACCAACGCTCCGTCACGAAAGGCATGTTTACAGCCTTTGCTTGCTCAGCGATGATTTCTTTCGCTTGTTTTTTCGTTGCTACGAATAAAACTTTACGTCCTGATTTTACGATTTGTTTGATAGCTGAAGCAGCTTCTTCCAATTTCGTAAGGGTTTTGTTTAAATCTATAATGTGGATACCGTTGCGCTCCATGAAAATGTACTTCGCCATTTTCGGATCCCATTTACGTGTAAGGTGACCAAAGTGAACACCTGCATCCAATAAATCCTGATAAGTAGTTCTTGCCATTTTTTGTGTCTCCTTTGATTAACGTTTACTGAATTGGAATCTTCTCCGTGCTTTGCGACGTCCTGGTTTCTTCCGTTCCACCATACGGTCGTCACGTGTTACCAAACCTTTAGCGCGCAATGCAGGTTTTACCTCGGGGTCAAGTTCGACCAAAGCTTTGGCGATAGCCAAACGTACAGCTTCAGCTTGTCCTTTGACACCACCACCTTGAACGTTAACTTTCACATCAAAATTTGCTAATGACTCCGCTACGTTTAAAGACTGCGTAACGATGTATTGCAAAGGCAATGTTGGGAAATATTCTTTATAGTCTTTACCGTTGACGGTAATATTGCCGCTACCAGCACCTAAGTAGATACGAGCAACAGCGGTTTTTCTTCTTCCTGAAGTATTAGTTGTTGACATGATTGTTCTCCTTAAAATTTAACTGGTTTCGGATTTTGAGCCTGATGTTTGTGCTCCGGACCTGCATAGATGAAGAGGTTGCGGAATAATTCACGACCCAAACGATTTTTAGGTAGCATACCGCGTACTGCTTTCTCAAGAATGCGCTCCGGATGCTTTTCCATCAATTGTTTTGGAGAAACAAAGCGCTGCCCACCGGGGTAGCCTGTGTAGCGAACATATACTTTGTCGCCCAACTTGTTTCCTGTCAACTTAATTTTGTCTGCATTGATAACAATGACATTATCTCCGCAGTCTACGTGTGGGGTGAATGAAGGCTTGTGCTTTCCGCGAATTACCTTTGCAATTTCGCTGGCCAAGCGCCCCAAGATCTCGCCTTCAGCGTCAACAACGATCCACTCCTTGTTAACGGTGTTTTTGTTGGCAGAGACAGTTTTGTAACTTAACGTATTCACTTGCTTTTGATTAATTTATTAATATTTCTATCTAACCGCATGTATCCACTACAAGCGGACTGCAAAGGTAGGTTTAAAAATTAAAAAGTCAAAATTAAAAAATCAAAAAGCCCGATGGGTCTTATTTCCTCGGTTCCATCCGCACAAGGTACTGTTCGCTCTCTTCTTCGAACACGATCTGCACCACCCAGTTTTCTTCATGCGCTATTTGGATAAGCGTCTTCTGGTCCAGATAAAGCCATTTAAAGGGTTCCCCACGTCGACTTTTATACCCATATTGGTAGCCGATCTCACCGAAGTAATGGGCAGGACGCGGTACGTTATAGTCTTCATAGAGATAGGAAATATCGGAGCTGTCGAAAATTAACTGACCTCGCCCTGTTAATAACGTTTTGCAATGCGTAAGCAAGGCCCGGAACCCATCCACAGTCTTTGCCAGTCCGATGCCGTTCATCAAAAACAAAAGCGTGTCATAGCGTTGGTCTTGCAACTCCAGGATATCGCCGTGGATAACCTGCTGTACCCCGCGCTGTTGCATAATACGGCAGGCAATCGCCGATACATCCAGCGCGCTGACATCGAATCCCTGCCGTTGCAGGTATAATGCATGGCTGCCTGCACCAGCACCCACATCCAACACTTTGCCATCACATAAAGAAAGCGCGATAAATTCCAGTTCCGGAAACTCGTCCGCTGTTCTGAAAAATGCCTCCACAGGCATTTCCTCCGGTTCGCCGTAGGTATTGTGTATCAGAAGCGGGCTTGACAATACTCCATCCTGAAAATAATCGTGGAGCGCTTCGCCGTATACATCACTATTCATGGTCTTCGATCTGTAAATATTTAATGGCCATATCAATCTCTTCAGGCTCGCCTGTATGCTTCATCGGCTCGTCCGAGAGCTTGATAACCGGTGTCCATTCGCCTTCCTCGGGAAGTGTTTCGGTCATCTTCAGTACAATGTTCATCCGCGGCAGACCCACATCATTGGTGAAGTCTGTGCCTATGCCGAAAGAATGGCCAATCTTGCCTTGACAGAAAAGTGCTATTTTCTCCACCTTTTTGTAATCCAGCCCGTCAGAAAATATAATGGTTTTGGACAGCGGATCTATACCCCCGCTGCGGTAATGGGCGATGGTTTTTTCTGCAAATTCAATAGGATCACCGCTATCATGACGTACGCCGTCAAACAGCTTGGAAAGCTTTTTGTCAAATTGTTTAAAAAATACGTCTGTCGTATACGTGTCTGAAAGGGCGATACCCAGATCACCGCGGTAGACGTCGGACCAGTGTTCAAGCCCCAGCAGATTAGCCATTTTATAGCCATACTTTGCGGCATGAAACATAAACCATTCGTGTGCATGGGTACCGATAGGCTTGGTGTGGTATTTCATCGCTAAATGCACGTTGCTTGTGCCGATGAACGTCGAAGAAGGGTGGTTTTTCAATGTATGGATCACCAGATCGTGTACGGCATAAGAGTGCCGGCGCCGCGTGCCAAAGTCGGCAATAGTTATGTCGAGTTCATCGTACTTGTCCATCTTACGGCGGACAATATCTGCCACTTCGGCATCATCGTTGCGCCGCAACCCGGTCATTTCATAATACAGCTCGCAGATTAAAGATAGGATAGGCACTTCCCAAAGTATGGTCCGATACCAGTACCCTTGAATATGTACGGCAAGAGAGGAACCGTGCTGCTCGATAAGCACCTCCTGGGGATCATAGCTATAGCCTTGCAGAAAATCGAAATAAGTGGGGTCGATATACGGACAGGTCTTTGCAAAAAATGATTTTTCTTCTGCCGTAAGCTGCAGCCCGGCCATTTGATTGATCGCTTCTCGGAGTTTGTTGCCGAAGCCTGCCGGAAATTCATGCTTTCCCCGGTTGATGAACTGATAGCGGGCCTGTGCACGCGGGAACAGCTTGATCACCGCATACTGCATCGTGAATTTGTAAAAATCGTTGTCCAATAAGGAATGAAGTGTTGCCATTATTAAGAAACGTTGAGTGAATTTTCAATAATAATAGCAATAAAAGTAGCAAAAATTTAAATTCATAGGCTCCAAAAGGCAAAAAACCGTGCCAAACGCAATTGCTTCTGTTCCGGATACAGTATAGTTCGCACCATCCCAGCTACCCTCCGAAGCAATCACATACAAATAATTTGTAAAATTAAAATTTTTGTAATTACTTTGTAATAACAAAATATGAATCATGGAATTGTCGATAATAAATATTGGAAACTCAAAAGGAATTAGACTTTCTAAAACAATTTTAGAGAAATACAGCATTAATGACAAAGTTGAACTTATACTTGAAAAAGGTTACATCATTTTGAAGCCAAAAACAGAACCTCGGAAAAATTGGGAAAAGGCATTTAAGAAGATGCACGCTAATGGTGACGACCAACTTTTGATGAACGACCTTTTTGAAGAATGGAGCAAGTAAATCAATATGACATCGTATTGGTTAATCTTGACCCAACGATTGGAAGTGAAATGAAAAAGACAAGGTCCTGTGTTGTATTGTCGCCAAACGAAATGAATAAATATTTGCAGACAATAGTAGTGGCTCCAATGACAAGTAGTTCTAAACCCTACCCCACAAGAGTTGAAGTCAGACATAAAGGAACAAAGGGTTGGATTGCGATTGACCAGATACGTACGATTGACAGAGTACGAATCGTAAAGCGTTTTGAACCCTTGAGCGATAAAGAAATGGAAAAGGTAAAAAGTGTAATTCAAGAAACGTTTGTTGACTAAAAAAATGAAAACTACCGCTAACGGGGGCTTTAAAATATTGTGTAAACTATGTCTTTTTAAAGTAACTTTGAATCAACAATTCAAACAGCCATGCAAGAAAAATCAACTTTAAAGGAAATTCAAGAGCGTTTTGATAATGATGTAGAACGTTTTTCCAATCTGGAGACAGGGCAACAGACGACGTTGGATGCTTCATTTAATATGCAGCTGATCGCCGAAGGGATAGCTGCACTGCATCCCGCAGGAGCGGCAGTGTTAGACATCGGTTGCGGAGCTGGTAATTACGATGTTAAGCTGCTGGAACATATCAAGCCGTTGGATATTACCTTGGTCGATCTGAGCAAGCCTATGCTGGACAGGGCGAAGGAACGGGTGGATGCGGTGAATGTTGGTGGTACATCTCGTATTTTTCAAGGAGATTTTCGCAGTGTAGACCTCCCGGAACAGTCTTTCGATGTCATCATATCGACGGCGGTATTACATCATCTGCGGGATGATATTGATTGGCGAACGGCCTTTGCAAAATTCTATAGCTTATTAAAACCGGGTGGGAGCTTCTGGATTTTTGATTTGGTTGAGCAGGCGACAGCATCCTTACAGGAGCTTATTTATACCGAACGTTATGGTCAATATTTAACTTCATTAAAAGATGAAGCTTACCGTGATCACGTATTTGCTTATATTGAGAAAGAGGACTCTCCTCGCAGCTTGATGTTTCAGTTGGATTTGTTGCGGGAAACGGGATTCCGCGACGTAGACGTTTTGCATAAGAACCTCTGTTTTGCCAGTTTTGTTGCTTTTAAATAATAGAGATGTTAAAATGTGGGATGGTGTAAATTTGGATAATAAGCATGAATATCTTATATTAGTCAATAAAAAAGAGATGGTGATTGAACGAACAGACAAAGAGGTTATTATACGGCTACCTTCTTATGTAAATACCGATGGACTACAGCGCTTAATTGATTATTTAACATATACAGAGGCGACGGCACAATCGAAAGCTAAACAAGCTGATGTTGATAAATTAGCAGAAGAGGTGAAATCCGGTTGGTGGAAACAAAACAGGAAGCGCTTTATTAAATGAAAATCGTACTTGATACGAATATTATTTTCAGTGTGCTGTTGAATTCAAATGGTGCCATTGGAGACTTAATATTTAATTCTAATAAGCAATTTGAATTCTACAGTTGTGGGTATATGCGTTATGAAATTCAAAACCATTGGGACAAGCTCAAAAAAATATCCAAATTGACAGATGAACAATTACAGATTTCCTACGCCCAGCTTCTGTCAAAAATAAAGTTCATCAACGAGGAAATTATCCCAGGAAGTATTTGGGAGGAAGCAGAAGAGATTACTAAAAATATAGATATCGATGATACAGATTTTGTCGCGCTGACCAAATTTTTAAAAGCAGCCTTATGGACGGGTGATAAAGTCTTGTATAATGGATTACAACAAGCTCGTTTCAAAAAAGTATTAAATACAGCAGAATTACAGGCTTTGAGAAAATAGAATACCTTTTTAAATAAAACCAAAGGGCGTGTTTTCGGACACGCCCTTTAAGGTTCAATTAAACAAAAACTATAAAACAATTATCTTCTTCCTGAACTACGTTCGTTATTTCTTTGTGTATGTCCTGACGCGGATCCTCGACTGGATGATGTTCTGCCGGGGCTGCTTCGTTGTACACGCGAAGAGCTTTGGCGAGAAACCGAGCTGGACGAATTTCCGCTCCGGGTCTGATGTACCTGCTGAGTGCTTGCCCGTTGACGTGTAGTCGGTTGGCTGCGTTGTGTCCTTTGTTGACGCTGAACCTGGGGTGCTGACGATCGGGTATTATTCCGCTCGGTACGATTACGCTGAACCTGATTTTCCCGCTGATTATTGCGTTGCACTTGTGGACGTTGTTCCGTCTGACGAGCCGCCGGTCTTTGGCTTGTGCGTGATGTATTTCTTTCTCTTACTGTAGCCTGACCGTTTTTGTCGATATGCATTTCGCGTGTCGTGCGGCTATTTGTCGTGCCTCGACTGTTTCCACTGACTCTCGTTTGCCCGGTGCTGCGATTGGTCGTCGTCGGCCGTGCCTCGGGACGACGTGTCGTACTTTGGCTGTTTCTGCCGGAAGTAGCACGATCGTTGCCACGGATTTCACGTGTTGTCGTTCCGACACGTCTTGATGTGGTCCGGTTTTTATCCCGGTCCGGTCTGTAGATTGACACTATTCTCTTGTCTACGCGCGATGCTCCAGGACGGGTGGATTGGCGCACTTGGTGCACATTTATACGACGGCCGATGGTTCTTTCCATGTCCCGACGTGATGGTCCACCACGATAATGACGGTTGTTGACGATGTAGGTGTTGTTTATGATCGTTGTATGATTGTAGATATTACGTCTGCCGATATGGCTATAGCGATATATATCCCGTGCGAAGATGCGCCTTGTCGGTGCAAAGATCCAAAGATTTATCGGAATGCCTACTGAAACGTGTACGCCCACCCGCGGCATCATCGGAGCCCATCCGTAATAGCCGTTGCCCGAACGCCACTCTACCCATGCCGGACCCCACTCGTAGCCGGGTATCCATCCCCATCCTCGGTAAGAGGTATATACCCATCGACCGTAATGGAAAGGTGCCCAGCCCCAGGCATAGTTTGATACCCACGTGTTACCGTATTCTGTCATGGCCCAATACCCGTTGGTATTATAAGGGCGAAAGCCTGCAGACACATTGGGAAACCAAATATCGCCATGTTGGGGGTCGTTTTCCCAAAAGCCGTAGGGGGTCAATTCGTTATAGAAAAGATCGAATGACACTTCTCCGTAGCCTTGGGCGTGTGCTTTAGGCAAAGAAAGAATACTGAATAGCATGATAACGGCTGCCGTTATAATGGACGTGATGGATCTCTTTTTCATGGCTCTACCTCTTTTAAGTTTAACTTCAATTTTGGTAGTATGACACGATGCTCACTGTGATGGTTTAAAGGGAGCGAAGAGCAATAGCCGAGTGTTACTGTTTTGTTACAAAAGCATAGGAACTGTACAGCTCCTATGCTATTTTTATGATTTAAACTTGTTTAAGGCTTTTTATGGACTACTGTGAGAATTTTACATCGCCAAACGGATAAAATGTGGTCACATCGATGTTAGTATACTTCAACGCATCTAAACGTGTAGTGCCAAACCAATTACCTGGAGCATCCACGATGAAGATACTTGGAGCGTATCCTGTCTCATCAAAACCTCTACGGAAATGAACACGGCTTTTTAACACGATCACATCGTAATCGTCGGGATTGATAGGGCCGAAGCGCAGTTCATCCGGCGTGATACACTGTTGATATCCCGGTGTTAAAACCAAAATATTACCATCACCAAATGCTATAGCAGCCACTCGGTCGTAACCCCAAAGCGAACCCCGCCAGATTAATTTTCCGTTGATATGAACAGGGCTCCCAGCTTGTTCACCGGTGTATCCGCCGACCAGCATATCAAATGGGGCACCGGGCTGTAAGTCTTGCTTCCATATGCTATCTAAAGCATTCACGTCCGTCAAAGCGGCATATAACACGTTGTCTACCCTTTGTTTAATGAGCTCGTGCAATGTCCATGTCCCATCGCCCGGACGATCCCAATAATCGGCTAAGATTACTGGCGTCTTCTCATTGGTAATGGCCAACCTTGTTTGTTTAACTGCAGCTTCCGGTTGCAAGAACTCGCCTTCGCTCCAGCCTTGGCGTACCCGCCAAATAAATTCAGACATATCATCAGCAATCTTATTTGCTAAGGCTTGATCATTATTGGTCATCACTTGTACACAAGTGCCGACATCAGGGACATCAGCCCAAGGGAAGCCTAAAAATATATTGACATATGCACCCGGATATTCGTTTTCCCAACGTCTGGCTCGTTCGTAAATGTTCATCATAGGCGATTGACCTGTCCATTGCAATACGGTAGCCGTAAGTATGGGGATTTGCTTTGCCGCCTTTGTCGGTTTGTATTCGCCCCGCATCATCTGATGGATATACCGTGCGGCCCGTTCACCTTGCTGATACGAGTCATAGTGCGGAAAACGTTTGTTAACAAAAGAACCGTCCGCCCACTCAAAAAAAGCTTGGTCTTCGTTGCCATGTAAATCAAAAGTTGCCACGATGGGGATATCGGGTCCTACAACTTCGCGGAAGCGTTTGGCAATTTCAGCTTCTGGGCGATCTATGCCTCGGACAGCCATAGCACCATGTAAGGCTAAAAATACACCATCTACCGGCATGGCGGCCTTGAGGTCGTTCAGCATTAAATTGACGAAATGGTCAAATACCTCCTGTTTATTCCACGTCCTGGAAGATCCCCCAAATACGTCCCGCGGGCTTGTCAATCCAATGAGAGTCATGTTGTCAAACTGACCTGCTTGCTGTACAAACCCCTGGATGAAGTCGTTGCTCTCCCAGTCTTTTGTACCTTGTAGTAACTCCTCGCCTTTTAGAGGGGCTCCTCGATAAGTCCAATCGTCGATTCCGGGCTCTTCACCCGGGCAAAATGTACATGTCTCATGTGAGAATGCAGCGACAGCGACGCGATAGGATGACGATGAAGCTTTCTCTTTTTTACTGTTGCACGCAAAAAAAAGTAGTACCATACCTATTAACCATCCGTGTTTGAGAAAAATTATTGTTCCGGTACGTTTCATATAAAGTGTGTATGTTTAAAAACAACTGTATCTATATTACCCAGTGCTTGCGTTTAATTTTTTATGCGTTGGAACCACACGTTTCTGGCGCGCGGTACACTGATATAAAAGCCTGTGACCGTTCCCTGTTTATCTCTTTCGAAAAGTATGGTGTTGCCCGTTCCCTGTGAAAATGAATCCTTGGCTGCCGGTTTTAGTCTTCTGTTCCGGTTGCTTTTGGAAAGTAAGAGGAGGGAACCATTTTTGACGGATGCCTGCAGTTCCCCATCACATGCCGTGCTTATATAGCGTCCTTGGTATTCTGCTAATGCTTCTTCTTTTAAAACATAGGAATCCGCTTTCTTTTCTTCTTGTGGCTTTTTTGCTGATTTTTCCTCTCCGAAGAACAATGCTGCTATACTGTTGCCCGTCTTTGTCGTCGGTAAGCTGGTGTCGTTAGAAAGATAGACAATAGAGAGTGAGGTCTCCGGAAAATACGATAGTACAGCCCGATATCCTGCCGTTGCTCCTGTGTGGGATACTACCGGACGACCGTTATACGTTTTCATAAATACGCCACCGGCATACTCGATGGTGTCGCCGTTGTTCAGCAGACCTTGTTCTGTGCGTAATTTCAATAGTGCGTCACCACCTATCGGGCTGTTTTTCCAACTGCTATTCCATTTATCCAGATCGGCAACGGTCGTCAACAATGCTGCGTGACCATAAGTGTTTTCAAACGGCATGTCCATTTCATGACCGTCGCCGCTTTTGCTGTAGCCAATTGCCCTATGGGGAACAATTTTCCGAAAATCTGTCCGCCAACTGGTGGAATGCATGCCCAAGGGTTTGAAAATCCGCTCCCGTGTAAAATCCGCCAGCTTTTGTCCGGAAACACGTTCGGCGATAAAAGTCAATAGGGTATAATTGGAGTTGCTGTATATATATTCGTCCCCGGGGGTGTTGTTCAGTGTCGGTTGCTTGGTGATGTAGTCCAGTGCGAGGCTATTGGTGTACACCCGAGTCCCGCGTGGCCAACCTGCGATGGAGGCTATTACTCCCCAGTCCTTTAGCCCACTGGTGTGGTTGAGTAGGTGCCTGACGGTAATCGTCTTTTCGTACGTAGGTAGTTCAGGAATATACTTTCGCACGTCGTCGTCCAAACCGATCTTGCCTTCCCGTATCAGCAGCAGTACAGCTGTTGCGGTAAACTGTTTCGATACTGACCCCGCTTCGATACGGGTGCTATCTGTAATCGGAGCACCATGTTCCAGATCCGCCATCCCTTTATGTTTATGATAAAGCGTTTGGCCATTTCTGCTGACCATTACCGAAACTCCTGGTGTGTGTTGGTTCACCTTTTCGAATAGGGCATCAATTTTATTGATCGTGTCCTGTAAGGTTTGTGCTGCAGCAAAGAAAGGCATACAGGCCAATAGGCTAAGCAGCAGGGTATATCTCTTGATAATCATCTGAATGTATGTTAATCGTTGAACAAATCCTGATCTGGCCATTCGACCGAAGCCGAGACAATATTCTCCAGTAATGTCTGTAAATTGCTGGCGTTGCCATTCACCATAATAGCTGCGACGAATCCCGATCCGGTACGCAGCCAGTGGCTACGGCTTCCGGAATAGGAGCCGCCATGGTACCAGGTTCCGCCATTGAGCATAATGCCTAATCCATAATTTCTATAATTATATGGAGGCGTCGTCATGGTTTGGATGGTGTTGCTTGCTAAGATATCGGGTACGGACGACGATCCATCAATGTGCACAAACAGGCGTGCTAGATCGGCTGCTGTGGCAATCCAACCTCCATTGGCGTCACGTCTGGAAAAGTTTCCGGTATATGCACTGGCATGGTGATATCTGGATTCGTTCGGTTTCCGCTCTTCCAATGTTGTACCTCCGATTTCCATGTCGGTAATACCGACAGGACTGAGGATTTCATCTTTTACATATTGCTCATAGCTTTTTCCGCTGATTTTTTCGATTACGCGGCCCAGTATCATAAATCCTACATTGGAGTAGGCATAGCTTGTACCGGGTGCTTTACTCAACGATACATTGTCAATGATGTACGAAATCAATTGAGGAGCATCTAGACTACTTTGTAACATCGTCGGGTCATTGCTGGCATTTCCCCACCCACCTACATGGTGCGAAAGGCAATGCTTGACCGTAAGGTCGGTTACATAAGTTCGATACGGCCTTCTCGATCCAAAATCATTTCCCAAAATACCGCCCTCGCCAAAAATCTTATCGTCCAGTTCCAATTTACCCTCCTCTACAAGTTTCATGATCGCAATAGCAGTCACTGTTTTTGAAATACTGGAAATCCGCGATCGCGTATTCACCGCCATACGTTCCCCACTTTCATTATCGGCAAACCCGTAGGCCTTGGTGTAGACGAGCTTGCCATTACGCGCCACAGCTAAGGTGGTACCCGGTACAGCGTTTTGGCTCATGTACCGATACACCAAGTCATCCACCTTAGTGAGCCCGTCACCCGCCGGAGGGGCGGGTGGGGGATTACTATCCTTCGAACAAGCTCCAAAAGCCACTATTCCTACAAAGGCTACGATTATTGCCTTTATGCTAAACTTAAACATATTATTTTCCTTATTATTCCCTTTTTTATTCACTTGTTCTAACATTATTCAGGCCAAAAAGTATTAACATTCAATGGATGGTTGCTGAGTTCTCCTTCAAAATACACCGATGGGTCGTCTACACTCGTGAACTTGATCCTATCCCCCGTACGGGTCATCGCAAATTCTGTGACCATCAGGAAGTTGTCGATCAGCTGAGGCGCACGGGTCGCTCCACCGTTAGCGTCCTGGAAAATGAACGCAAATGGTTTGACATGTCCGTCGTAGTCAACTCGCCATTGGAAGCGCATAGGACCCATAAATTTTGCACCTGATGCGGTATAATAGTAGTTGACGACACGTACGTCCTGAAAATTGAAGGTTGGATCGAAATAAAATAGCATCTTATGTAACCGTCGACCTGGTGTATTAGTCCCGATGCCAGCAAAAACAGCGTCATAGGCTTCTTGCCAACGTGTTTGGAACGCCGGTGATTGGGTAGACGAGGCAGGATCGATGTACAGGGTGGTAAAGTATCCGCCATCACCATCTGTAAAGAGATCGTGCATCGCTGGCGAAGAAGGAAACGGTCTTATTGAACCCGTTGCATTCAGCGTAGCCAACGGCCCGAGGATATACGACGTAGGATCATCCGTACGGAACAACCCGCCAAGCTGTACCTCGGGACGATCAGGTGTCGCGATAGTTGGATCTACCCAGTCTACCTTAAATTCGTGTTTTTCCAGATAATCGCCCAAGATGGGGTAGAAATTGGTACGTTGCGAATTTCCGTTGCCGTTAGCCTCTTTAAATACAAGGCTGCCTATTCCTTGAGCATCCAGTACCATCTCATAGGTCCATGTCGCGTAAGCACCTACAGATAAGCCATTACCTCCGCCTCCATAGTATTGCGCGACTACGGTAACTAAATTATCGTTTCCAAAATAAATATACATACTATGTAATCGACGTGGACCGCCACTCTGTGCGGCTAAATTCGCCGCCGATTGTTCGATCCGTTGGCGGATGTCGGCCGGAATATATGGATTCAATGGGTCGAAGTAAATACTGTTGTAGTAACTGTCTGGACCTAGTTGTTCATGTAGCGCATGCCCTTCAACTGGTGGCCCGGTTAATAAGATGGCCAAACCTAGCCGTTTGTAATTTTCACTGACTTTGACCGCATCGTTGCCAACGAGCTCCAACACTACAGTATCTCTACCAGCTTCGGCAGGAAAGTCTAATACTTCGATCGATAAATACCCCACACTGCTGTTCGCTGGGATGACGAATTCCCCACCCTCAGGCACCCTAAAATGAGTTCCTTCGGTAGCCGTGGTTTCTTCGGGTACGATACGATAATGTAGGGTCTGATCGGTATCAAATTGTCCACCGATTAAATTGACCTGGTAGGTCTGCACACCTGCTCCCTTCTCATAAGGGCCCTTAATGGGATAGGTTTTGCCCGGCGCTTTGCTTTCCCACGTTGTTGCGTCTATTTCGACCATTTTTTCTGTAAAAAGAAAATCTTCCGTAAAATCCTTGAAACAGGAAGCTAAAGTGGATAAAACCAACAGCATAGCGCTTAAGGCACCTATGCGTCTTGCTATTTTTATCTTTGATAAAATCATTTTCAATGTGTTTTTAAATCTTAAAACTTATAGATCAAAGTTCTGCTTCAAATTCGTGTTGCGTTGCACTTCCGAAAACGGGAGAGGAGCCAATATCCGCGGTTCATCGAACCGTACATTTCCAGACGCCTTCGTAATATCCATGCCCTGTCGTTTGAGGTCAAAGAAGCGGTGTCCTTCAAAAGCGAGCTCAAGACGGCGTTGCAACAAAATTTCATCAATAAGTGGTTGGCCGGTAAGCGTTTCCAGCACTGGAGTAAGTCCAGCTCTTTCCCGAATGCGGTTTAGATCTTGCCGGGCGAGATCATAGATTTCTGATTTGGCGTACGCCTCGGCACGATTGAGGTATACTTCAGATACACGGATAACAGGTACGTTGTCGTGATTGATTGCACTTCGACTCAAATATTTAGTAATTTCTGTCCGGCTTGCATTTCTCCCCACGCCATTTATGAAAAGTTCGCGGCGTATATCGTTACTTGTGTACTTGCTGTAAAGATCTGGACTCACAACGACGTTGCCCCGACTTGAAAAATCTGACTCCGTCAACTCTAGCCGAGAAGTAAATGTTGCACGTAATGATTCATTGACCGGATCGACATAATCGCCTAAGTGAAAGACAACTTCAAAGATAGACTCGGGTAACTTCATTCGACGCCATCCGGCGATATAGCTATCTTTGCTCATAAATTTACTGGCACTTAATTCCAATGCGGCCTCTGCTTCGGCGATTACCCTATCGTAATCTTCGTTGTAAAGCGCAACCCTAGAGAACAGTGCAGCAGCTGCTGCTGCAGAGGCATAGTATTCCGAATCCGATCCGTTGGAGGCCTTACCTAATAAGAGGTTGTAAGCTGTTTCCAGATCGTCATAAATCAATTCGTAAATGACTTCAACGCTAGCTCGAGAGGGGTATACGATCTGTTCTATGCGGAGCACGGGATCGAGTACCAACGGAACGCTACCATAATTGACTTCGTCGATACTCGCTTTGGGGTCATAGCCGTATATTTTCGATAAATTATGGTAATAGAGAGCACGTAGAAAATGAGCCTGTCCGGCTATATTTTCTTTAAATTCCGTCGTCACACCCTCAGGTGGATTTTCGAGTACGAGCAGAATGTTGTTGATCTCGTTGATCGCGGAGTAACTACTGCCCCAAATTCCTAAATGGGCTCCCGGCTGATTGCGGAATTGCGGATTTAACGTAGTGGGATTGTTTGTATGATTTGTATTGTCCGCCAATAATTCCGGGATAGCGATGAGATCCCTGCCGTATTGACTTGTCTGTCGGAGATAGGCATAGACCGAATAAAGGGCCGCTTGGATACCTGCTGGGGTTGTTAGAGCTTCCTCAGAATTGACAGATTGTTTCGGGGTGATGTCCAGTATCTTGTTACAGGAAGAGAATAATGTGACTCCTGCCAAACAGATGAGTATTAATTTCTTTATAGATGTGTTCATTTTATTAGCTATTAAAATCCAACTTGAATACCTGCTGTAAAACTCATGGTTTGAGGCACAATTCCGCTGTTGTTTTCGACCGATCCGTCGACGGCGAATTCGGGATCGTATCCGACCCATTTGGTCCATGTATGTAGATTTACAGTAGTGAGGTACACACGCGCTCTTTCCATTTTTAATTTACTCAACAAGGGCGACGGGAACTGATACCCTAAGGTCACCTCACGCAAGCGGATAAATGATGCGTCGTGCAGGAATTGGGTAGTCGTTGAGCTTCGTGTACTGCTGTTGGTTTCAGCTCCTCCATTGATAGGCCTTGCGACATGAGTGATTTGTCCCGGAGTAGTCCATCTTTCGTCATATAACTCCTGCAGCGTGTTTCTGCCCGGGTTGCTCATGACATTATACCATACCTGATACATGGTATTGGCCATGTAGCGTCCCATGTCGAAATGGAACAACGTGCTTAAATCAAACCCATTGTAGGAAAATGTATTGGTCAGACCACCGAAATAATCCGATTGCCAACCTTTCTTGGTCTCCACATTGTCTTCTGCAGATAACAGGTAGGTAATGTTGCCGTTGGCATCATACCACATCGGACGTCCGTTGGCCGAATTGACTCCTGCGTAGCGTGCACGATACCATATCTTCAGGGGATGACCAACGCGGATGGTATTGGAAATAAAATCTAAACCATCATACAACTCTTTCACCTCGTTCTGTAAGAAAGCGACGTTGAAGTTGGTTCGCCATTGGAAGCCGTTAGTCGATATGTTGAGTGTGTTCAGGTCGATCTCCAAACCTTGGTTCACTACACGTCCTAAATTCTCATCTACAGCGCTGAAACCACTGGTTTCTGGTAGTGGTTTGCTTATTAGCAATTGTCTGCTATTCCGATGAAAAGCCTCTACTGTTCCAGAAATCCGGTTTTTAAACAATCCGAAATCCAAACCAATATTGGTGGAAACGTTGGTCTCCCAACCTAAGTCATCGTTGGCGAGTGTCTGTAAGCGTAGTGCGGCAATTTTATTATAACGTGATCCGGCTTGATAGAATCCGCGTGAAGAAACGTTGTTGATCTGGTCATTGCCCACCATGCCGTATCCGACACGGAGCTTCAGCTGATCCACCCAAGAAGTACCTTCAAGGAATCGCTCTTGTGCCATATCCCATCCGGCAGAGATACCGGGGAAAAATCCAAATCGGTTATTCACCCCAAATCGCGATGAACCGTCGTACCGCGCAACGGCAGAGAGGAAGAGCTTGCTCTTGTAATTGTAGTTTGCTTGTCCGAAAAAGCCAACTCGTCGGCTCCCGCTCCATGCTCCTGTTACGGAATACGGATCCGCAGCCGATTGGTTTGTACGGAATTCATAAGTTGGAAAATTATTTGCCCTAGCCGATTCGTATTCGCTTACATCACTTCGGTATTCAGCTCCTAATAAAGCAGTAATCGTATGATTCTCATTGATCGTTTTCTTATAATTTAATGTCTGATTCGTCGTAAAATTCACATTTTCTGTATTGTCATCAATCAAGTATCCATTCCATGTTGCCCCATTTGGTGTTCGAGGGTCTCGGTAATAGTCAGCCCGGATAAAACGGTAATCTATACCATAAAACGATTTGAAGGTAAGATTGTCCAAGATTTTATAAGACACGGAGAAATTACCGATTAATGAACGTTGACGGACAATATTGTCATCTACGGTAGCGGCTTGAATGGGGTTGAAACCCGTTCCTGGCATACCCGTATAGGCGTTGAATGAACCGTCTGGATTGTAAATCGGTACAGTAGGCGGCATGTACGAAGCCGTATACTGGGGGGCAGCGACTCCCGACGTGCTTCCCTGCGAACCGGTGTTTCCATTTTGGGTTATCAGACTTAAGTTCGCCCCGGCGTCAAGCTGTAAACGTGGAGTTAAGGTCTGATTTAGCCGCATTTTAACATTCCCGCGTTGAAAATCTATGCCAGTGACATTTCCGTCGTGTTTGTTATACGAACTCGATAAGTAATAGGTTGCTTTTTCATTTCCGCCGGATGTATTGAATTCAATATTACGTACGCGCCCTGTTTTGAATGCTTCACCTTGCCAATCGTAGGTAGGGTATGCAGCAATTTCTTCTTCCGTCAGATCCGGTCGAACACCGAGATCGACTAAAGCTTGGGCCAACGCGGCAGTAGGACTTAAGCTTGGGTTATCGTTCAGTAGTGCTTCTCGGCGAAGACGAATTGCGTCCTGACTACTGAGCACGTCCATATTTTTAACCGGAGAAGAGATACCTTCGTAATAATTCAAGGAAAGTTTGGGTTTACCTGCTTTTCCTTGTTTTGTTGTAATCAAAATCACGCCGTTAGCAGCCTGAGCACCATAAATGGCCGATGCAGCAGCATCTTTTAATATTTCGATGGATTCGATGTCGTTTGGATTGATGTAAGCTAGCGCGTTCGTCGATGTACGGCTGCTCGGCGCACTGCTGTTCAATTGTACCCCATCGACAATATACATGGGCTCGGTTCCTGCAGAAATCGATCCAATTCCTCGAATATTGATTCGTGTGGCCCCTCCGGGAACACCGGTAGAGGTCTGTACCAAGACCCCGGCTGCTCGTCCCTGTATGGCTTTATCCAAGGACTGGATCGGCATGTTTTCAAAATCTTCGCCTTTCACGGTCGACATGGCTCCCGTAATACTTCGTCGTTCCTGTACACCATAACCTGTCACGACGATTTCATCCAAATTACTCACTTCTTGGTGTAGAACCACCGGGGACGGCAGGCTGCTTATGGCATAGTCGGCACGCTGATAGCCCAGCATAGAAAAGCGCAATCTCGAATTGCTGGTCACATTCAGCAACTGAAACACACCTTGCTCATTGGTCTGGGTACTGTTTGTGCCGTTGGTGGTGCTAACAGAAACACCCTGTAAGGGCTGTCCACTTTCGTTCACGACACGGCCCGATACAGTTTCCTGCTGGGTTTTCTCCTGAACGGATTCTTTACGAGGCGAAGGCGACGGCTTGATTAAGATCGTCTCTCCTTGGATGGCATAGGTCAACGGAAGTCCATTTAAAACGGCTTTCATGGTAGCATCCAATTCCATGTTTTTAATGTTTAACCGGATTTTGCCGATGTTTTTTACTTGTTCGTTGTTGTAGAGCACCAAGTAACCGGTCTGTGTTTGGATATTGTCCAAAATTGTTTCTAATGAAGAGCCCCGAACGTTCAGAGTCACTCGCTGCGAATAAGCAGCTATACTGGTCTGCATACAAACGAGCAGAATCAAGACGGTACATTTTATCCGTCGTAAACTAATTAAACCTAACTCCATACTTTTGTAATTGATTTTTCTTGGATAAAGACAATATATTCCTTGATGAACATGGCTGTGATAATTATATTAACTGCTTATAATAGAAACACGCTTGTTTTTAATTTGAAAACGGACCGTACTGGTTTGTTCCAGCATTTGGAGAACCTCGGAGAGACTAACATCTCGTTTGATCCCACCGGTAAAATGCAGTTGCGGTAAGCTATCGTAGTCTACGTTGAATTCATACCAGCGTTGCAGCTGTTTCATGACGTTGGTCAATGATTCGTTCCGAAAAACAAACTCGCCGTCTTTCCAGGCAATGGCATAGGTCGGCACGACCTCGTCAACAGTCAACCGTCCGTTTAGTTTTGTCGCTTGATGGCCGGGATGCAAGGTGACGGACTGTATCGAACTTCCTTCTTCTTTGTTGCCCTCCGTATTTATTTTTACCAATCCAGTGAGCAGTGTCGTGGTCGTCCGCTGTTCATTCGCATAGGCTTTCACATTAAAGGTCGTGCCCAGTACGCGAATTTGTTGTCCGTGTGTTTGTACGATGAAAGGTTTAGCGGTGTCGTGTTGTACTTCAAAATAGGCTTCTCCGCGGAGCACTACGCGACGTTGGTCGTCTCCAAATTTGGTAGGGTATTCGAGTGATGACTCGGCGTTCATCCAAACGGCGGTTCCATCGGGTAATGTCACTTTGTATTGTCCGCCTATCGGTGTCGAAAGCGTGGCGTATGGCGCAGCTTCAACAGCGCCGAGTTGGCTGCCATCCTCATACGCCAGGCCGTTTGCTGTATTAATGATACCGGATTTGGCTTCATCCAAGGTTATTGTTTTACCCGTGGACAAGGTTAGTGTCGCTTTATCTGTGCCGGGTAGTATATCCTCGCCGTGGATGCTGGTTAATGCTATCTCTTCGCTGACGGCAGGTTGCTTGTGGGTATAGACCCATAGGCTAATCCCAAAAATTATCGTAAGCGAGGCAGCAATAGGCAGCCAATAGCTTCTTTTTCTCGCTTTTAGGCTTTGTGCGATTCGACGATTGACAATGTCTAATTGTGCTCGAGTATCTGTTCGGTAGAGTCGTTTGAGGGTGGAAGCAAGTTCATCTTCGTTACCTAACGACGCAAAAATCTGTTGATTTCGCTCGCTCGCTGCCAACCATTGATTGAGTTTTTCCGACTCTTCTGTAGTAAGCGGTTGTTGTTGAATATGCTTGCGAAGTATTTCGCTTAGGCCAAAACTATTATGTATATCTAGGTTTTCCACAATTTCACTTTCCATAGAAACGGGAAACCGGCTGTCTTTCTCTAAAGAAAATGAAAAAAATTATATAGCTAGTAAGATAAGGGCAAATCCTGCTCCGGAGAGCCGCTGTTTTAGCAGGGAAATAGCGCGCGATTTTTGATTGTTTACCGTGCTTACAGTGATATGGAGTCCTTCAGCAATTTCTTTGGCGTCTTTCCCTTCTTCGAAAAACTGCTTCATGATAACGCGGCACTTCTCGGGTAAAAGTTCAATCGCTTCACTAACTTCACGGACAGCCTCGGTATAGATAATCTCTGATAAGATAATATCTTCCGCTTCTTGAAAGGAGGTCATGAATTTCTCAAAACGGCGTTGCCTGACTTGTTCTTTTGCAATTCGATCCAGACAGGCATTTTTGGTGACAATATACAGGAAGGCTTTAACATTTGACAATGTAGCTAATGTCTCTTTTCGATGAAATAATTTGAGAAAGGTATCTTGGACGATTTCCTCCGCGTCGATAAGATCTTGATTAGATAAAAGTCTGTTCGCAAAAAAAACCAGAGCCGGCTGGAATTGATAGAAGATATGATTGAAGGCAGTTTCATCCCCTTGCCGCAGCCTTTGCAACAGTTTTCTCTCGTCCGTTTGGAATTGGGTCTTCATCGGCATACCTCTCTGTATAACACAAATTTAATAAAATGTTAACAAAAGGAGAAATTGGCTAAAGAATAGAATGTGACATCTATCACATTTATTCACATTGTATATCATTAGAATGTCATCAGACTGTCTCTACTTTTACATCGGAAAAAATCAACACGAAGACTCATGTATGTAGAGCAGTTTAATTACGACAATAAGATTGTCCGCAATTTTGGAATTGCAACGGTCGTCTGGGGTATAATCGGCATGTCCGTCGGACTCATGATTGCCCTGCAGCTGATATGGCCGGCGATGAATTTTCTTAATCAATACACGACATTCGGTCGTGTACGCCCCGTGCATACCAACGCGGTTGTATTTGCATTTGTAGGGAATGCCATTTTTATGGGGGCATATTATTCCTTGCAGCGGGTGCTTAAAGCTCGGATGTTCAGCGATCTGCTGAGCAAGATCCATTTCTGGGGATGGCAACTTATTATTGTCGCTTCGGCTATTACTTTGCCATTGGGCTACACCACATCCCATGAGTATGCCGAAATGGAATGGCCCATCGACATCGGGATTACGATCATCTGGGTCGTCTTCGGAATAAACATGTTCGGTACAATTATTAAGCGTCGTGAACGGCACATGTATGTGGCCGTATGGTTCTATATTGCCACGTTTGTCACGGTAGCTGTCTTGCATATTGTCAATTCTATCCAGCTTCCGGTAAGCATGTGGAAAAGCTTCTATGTCTACGCCGGTGTGCAGGATGCCTTGGTGCAATGGTGGTACGGGCATAATGCTGTCGCGTTTTTTTTGACAACACCCTTCTTGGGGATGATGTACTACTTTTTGCCCAAGATGGCAAATCGTCCGGTATATTCTTATAAATTGAGTATCCTTCACTTCTGGTCGCTGATATTTATCTATATCTGGGCTGGTCCGCACCACTTGCTTTATACGTCCTTACCCTCATGGGTGCAGTCTTTGGGTGTCGTGTTTTCGGTCATGCTGATCGCACCGTCCTGGGGAGGAATGATCAATGGTTTGCTGACCTTACGGGGTGCTTGGGATAAAGTCCGAACAGAACCGGTGCTGAAATTTATGGTCGTGGCCTTGACTTGCTATGGTATGGCCACCTTTGAAGGTCCTATGCTGTCGTTGAAACAGGTCAACGCAATTGCTCACTTTACCGACTGGATTGTAGCGCACGTACACGTGGGGGCTTTGGGATGGAATGGGTTTATGACCTTTGCTATCCTGTACTGGCTGATACCCCGTATCTATAAGACACAGATTTATTCAAAGAAATTAGTCAATGTCCATTTTTGGATAGGCACCTTGGGTATTTTGTTCTACGCTATTCCGCTATACTGGGCAGCGGTCGTACAAGGTCTGATGTGGAAAGAGTTTACACCGGAAGGCGTGTTGAAGTATCCCAATTTTCTGGCTACTACGTTAGAAATTCTTCCAATGCATATGATGCGTGCATTAGGTGGGGCATTGTACCTGTCGGGTGCGATTATGATGACCTATAACCTAGTACGGACCATGAAGGCCGGTAAATTGATGGCCAATGAGTCTGCCGAGGCGCCAGCATTAGAGCCGGTACGGGTGACGGAGCGTTCGTCGCACCGTCGGTTGGAACGTAAGCCCGTGTTATTTATGGTATTGGCATTGATTGCGATATTGATCGGAGGTATCGTCGAAATGATACCGACGTTTACCATTCAGAGTAATGTGCCGAAGATTAAAAGTGTGCAGCCTTATACCGCGCTGGAACTGCAGGGACGGGATCTTTACATACGTGAAGGTTGTGTCAACTGCCACTCACAGACTGTAAGGCCATTCCGTTCGGAGACGGCACGCTATGGTGAATACAGTAAAGCAGGAGAATTTGTCTACGATCTTCCGTTCTTATGGGGTTCAAAACGGACCGGACCCGACCTGCACCGTATAGGGGGCAAATATCCGCATAAGTGGCATTTCGATCACATGCTGGATCCAACGATTACTTCTCCGGGAAGTATCATGCCCGCTTATCCATGGCTGATCGATCAGCAATTGGACAACAGTTCGCTGAAAGCTAAAATGAATGCCATGCGTGTTCTTGGTGTCCCTTATTCGAACGAAGATGTCGAGAATGCACTGGATCACGTGGCAAGACAGGCAAGTGAAATTACAAAAGACCTCGCTGCAAATCAGGTAGAAGTGCAGTCCGATCGGGAAATTATTGCGCTTATTGCCTATTTACAACGGTTGGGTACAGATATTAAGGCGGAGCCGAAAACAGCAACGACTAATGAACAAAAATAGGGTGATGACTAAAAATATAAAATAGTATGTTCAAGCAAATAACAAATTTACAGGGTGACGAAATCTACTTGATTATATCACTTTGGATATTCATCGTCTTTTTTGTGGCAGTAGGATGTATGTTGTTCTTTATGAAAAAGGACCATATCCAGTACATGAAAGATATACCATTCGATGGATCGGAGCAGGCAAACGATTATTCACCTGAAGAACGGAAGAAACTATGAGTTTATATCTATCAGCAGCGGAAGCAACTGTCGTACCCGCAACGAATTGGCTATCCGGTTCGGGAAATATATATATTGATATCCTGATCGTCACATTTGCTGTCGTGATGGTGGCACTGCTCATATTTGCGATTGCTGTTCAGCGTGCGATGCGCGAGATCTTGCAGATCACGATGCCCGAGGCAGTGGAGAAGGAAGTCGAAGAGGCTAGAGTCTCACGTGTTAAGCGACAAGAAAAATGGAAAAATACCTGGAATAATATTCTTGGTCTGCATCGCTTAGAAGAGGAGAAAGATCTGCTTATCGATCATGAATACGATGGTATTGTCGAGTTGGATAATCCGATTCCGGTCTGGTTTAATGTGTTGTTTTATTCGACCGTCGTCTTTGGATTTATATACTTGTTAGTGTATCATGTTTTTGGATGGGGAATGCACCAAGATCAGGAATACCTACATGAAGTAGCGCAGGCGGAAAAGGCAAAGCAGGAATATTTAGCACAATCGGCTAGTCTGGTCGATGAAAGTTCGGTGGAATTTAATGTAGCACTGGCTCCGGCGGGTAAGGCAATATTTATGGCGAATTGTGCGGCCTGCCATGGAAACAATGGAGAGGGTACAATTGGTCCGAATCTGACGGATCGGCATTGGTTGCATGGGGGGGAGATTAAAGATGTCTTCAAGACGGTGAAGTATGGCGTACCTGAAAAAGGAATGGTGCCTTGGGAGCAGACGTTGACACCGGCGCAAATAGCCGAGGTGAGTAGCTATATCATTACGCTGCGTGATACCAATCCCCCGAATGCGAAAGCTGCGGAAGGTATAGAAGTGCATGCTTACGAATCGGAGAGCGGTGGAGCAGCGGAAGCTGACCCTACCGTGGATGAATAATGTATGGTGTTTAATGAATAATTTTTGAATGTGTTATGGGAGCAGGAGTAAACGAAAGGAGAGCTGGTCAACCCAACCAAAAGAAAAAAAGACAGCGGTTATATGTGAAAAGGCCGGGAGGCCAATTTTACAACTATCGACAGTGGGTAGGCTATGGTTTGTTGGTATTTCTGCTCGCTGCTCCCTTTATCAAGATCGGAGGTAATCCTTTCTTGATGTTTAATATCGTCGAACGGAAGTTCTCGATATTTGGCAACATATTCTATCCGCAAGACCTGCATATCTTTGTCTTTGGTATGTTGATCATTATGGTCTGCATTGTCTTGTTTACGGCTGTTTTTGGACGGGTGTGGTGTGGATGGACCTGCCCGCAGACCATATTTATGGAATTGGTTTTCCGACGTATCGAATACTGGATTGAGGGTGACTGGACACAACAAAGGAAGTTGGATGAAGGTCCGAATACCGATGCCAAAGCTTGGAAAAAATTGCTTAAGCATACTATTTTTCTGGCGATCTCTTTTGTTATTTCCAACATCTTTCTGGCTTATATTATCGGTGTGGATGCGCTCTTTCGCATTATGACTGATCCCGTGGAGCAGCATATCGGTGGTTTTGTATCTATAGTGATCTTTACGCTGCTCTTTTACGGGGTCTTTGCGTATGTGCGGGAAATTGTCTGTACGACAATATGTCCGTATGGAAGATTGCAGGGGGTGCTGCTGGACGAACAGAGCATGACTGTCGCCTATAATGAAAAAAGGGGAGAGCCACGGGGGAAATTGCGGAAAGGAGAGACCGATGGTGATAATGGTGATTGTATCGACTGTAATTTGTGCGTCCAGGTATGTCCGACCGGGATTGACATCCGGAATGGGATACAGATGGAGTGTGTGAGCTGTACGGCCTGTATCGATGCCTGTGATGCGGTCATGGAGAAAATCGATAAGCCGAAGCGGCTGATAGGCTTTTATACGTTAGGCGAAATCGAAGGCAAAGGCGAATTCAAAAGAAACAAAACCCGGCAGGTGATTTATACGGCTATATTAGTGTTTTTGATTGGCATATTCGGGTATATGATCTTCAGTCGTTCGGAGATTGGAGGGTCGCTATTGCGTGCTACGGGTAGTACCTATCAAATCCGTCCGGACGGGACTGTCAGCAACCTGTATACGTTGGAGCTGATGAATAAGAGCGGGCACGAAATTGATTTTGAACTGGTACCTGAAGACCCGGACCTGCAGCTACAACTGGTCAACAAGATCCATAAACTGACGAAAGACGGATCGGCAAAAATGAGTTTTTTCCTGATCGGAAAGCGGGAGAATGTACAAAGCTATAAAACGAAGGTAAGTGTCCATGTCATATCGGAGGGCAAGGTGGTCGAAAAGCTTAAAACGACCTTCATTGCACCTCCGGGATCTTAAAACAAAGTTATGGGAGTGATGGTGGTTATAGAGGTTATAAAAGATCATGATATGCAGTGCTTCCTTAACTTCCATCACCATTATAGCTTCGTAACTTTAAAATACAGAAACTATGAATTGGGGAATAAAGATCGTAGTCGGCCTGGCTACATTTATGTTGTTTATTATTGGAGCAGGGGTCTATATGATTACCCAGGATTCCGATTCGTTGCTGGATGAGGACTACTATGAAAAAAGTTTGGTCTATGATGAAGTCTATGAACGCAAGCAGAATGTTGTGGACGATCGTGCCAAGCCTATTGTCCGGCTGGAGCAGGATACGCTAGCTATCGTTTTTACGAGTCCGGGGAATGAAGGGCAGCTTTCCTTCAAACGACCGTCCGACGGTCAGCTGGATAAAAAAATCCCACTTTATACGGCTACCGAAGTTTTTAAACTTCCGATTTCGTCTTTTACGAAAGGGAGCTGGCTTTTAGAAATTTCTTGGGAGAATGAACATAAAACGTATATAGATACCCGTACCGTGTACATACAGTAAATACAGATGACTTACCACTACTTGGCTTTCTTTATGGGTTTGTTTGGCAGTGTGCACTGTGCCGCCATGTGCGGACCTTTGCTTATCGCCGTACAGGGTGGTCAGACGATATCGTGGCAACAGACCTGGAATAAGCTGCTCTATCAATTTGGACGTATTATGACTTATGGTGGTATCGGTCTGCTTTTAGGTGGATTGGGTAGTCTGGCTGTTATTCAGGAAGGGCAGCAATTTCTCTCCATTTTTACAGGGGTAATATTGGTAGGTCTAGGTCTTTTTTATGCCATAGGAAAAAAGTCGTCTGGTATAGCACGTGTTCAGACACGGGCGATCCAGCCGTTTGTGAAGATGATGGGGAAGTGGCTCTATCGGCCGGGAGGGTCTCTTGTGGCGGGCATATTGAACGGTATATTACCCTGCGGCATGGTCTATATGGCTCTTGCATCGGCGATGAATGCAGATGGTGTCATGAATAGTTGGCTTTTTATGGTGCTTTTTGGCTTGGGCACTTTGCCGTTGATGTTGGTATTTTCTTTCGGTGCCAACTTTTCCAGAAAGCTGGTTCAAGGACGTTTTGCCAAACTTCTACCGGTCTTATACCTGATTATGGGTGCCTGGTTTATCTTAAGAGGAGCTAACCTGGATATTCCGTACCTCAGCCCGTTGATCCATGTCGAAGGGGCGATCCAGTGTTATTAGGTCGTTACGAGGTTATGTCGTTATGGTGGTTATGTAGTTATGACGGTACCTCTATAACCTTCGTAACCTCATAACCCTGTTAACCTTGTAACCTCACAATATATCGATAGCGTAAAAAAAGCAATAGAGAAGAAGTCAACAGTCCTAACGTAAGTCCATACCATACCCCTTGTATGCCCCAATTTAAAATAATTCCCATGAAATAACCACTGGGCAGTCCTATAATCCAATAGGCAATAAATGTAATCAATGTGGGTATATTGACGTCACCCATACCACGTAGTACACCTAGTCCGACAACCTGCGTACCATCGAAAAGCTGAAAAAGACCTGCAATGATTAAAAGTTGTGCGGAAAGTGCGATAACAGCTGCATCTTTACTAATGAGTAGCGGTAGCTGCTGGTTGAAGATGGCGAATATCAAAGCTGTGAAAATCATGAAGACCAACACCAAATGATAGGACACCGTCGCAAATCGTTGAAGCCGAAACAAATTATTGTTGCCAAAACTGTTCCCTACCTTGATCGTAGCCGCAGCTGCAATCCCACTGGCCATCATATAGGTCATTGCTGCCAAGGTGATAGCTACCTGATGTGAAGCTTGCTGTAATGCGCCTATTTTACCCGCTATTAATGATGCCCCGGCAAAAGCACCGATTTCGAATACATATTGCATAGCTACGGGCATTCCTATACGCAGTATGTTTTTTATTCTATTGTAATGCAGTGAAATGAAATTAAAATGCTGGATATATTTTTTGAAGTACTTGGCGCGTAAAACATAGGCCATCATGACCAACATCATTAATATACGGTCAATGAGTGTTGCAATTCCCACACCACGGATACCCATAGGTGTAAAACCGAACATGCCTTTGACGAGGATAATGGCGATAACAACATTGAGCACATTACCCCAAATGGTAATTTGCATGGCCTGCCGGGTAAAACCCAGTCCCTCTGCAAATTGTTTGAACGTGTTGAAAACCATCAACGGGACGATGGATAGCGATAGAAGGAGCAGATATGGTTTTGCTTCCCTTACAACAAGCGGGTCCTGATCGGTATGCGCCATCGCATACATAGAGCCGTAGTAGACGAGGCAGAATAACAAAATGCCAGAAATGAGGTTGATCCAAAAGCTGTTGGAAAGAAGTTTAGCGCACTCGATGGGGTTTGATTTGCCATTTTCCTGGGCAATTAGGGGCGTAAGCCCATAGGAAATCCCCAGACCAATGACTAAAACGATCATAAAAACGGAGTGTGCCAAGGACACAGCTGCCAGTGGGATGGTGCCTGCAAAGTGCCCTACGATCATCGTATCGGCTGTCTGGACTAGGGTATGACCCAATTGTGATATGACCACAGGTCCTGCTAACGTGAGTGTACTTAAATAATACGATCGGTGTGCTCTCTTTCTCTCGCGCATATTACTATTTTTGGCCTGCAAAGGTACGAAGATTCGCGTGTTTTTGTAACCCTAACAATACCCTTTGTTTCTAAATAATTACAAACAAGTGTTGCCGAAAAAAAAATATACACTTACCTTAGCTTATTGTAAAGAAGATATATATTATATGGAATTAGCATTTTTAAACATTGGTACGCAGGAGATGCTTATCATTGTGGTCGTCATCTTAATGCTTTTCGGAGGTAAAAAACTGCCCGAATTAGCAAGAGGACTGGGTAGGGGCATTCGTGAGTTTAAAGATGCTTCGGAAGGAATTAAAAAAGAAATAGCCGATCAGATCAATAATTTTGAAAAGGATCTGGATGTTACGGCGGAGGATAAAAAATATGATTCGCCAACACCCGACGATGCCTATAGTGAAGTCAGTGAGGGCGAAGATGGAACTGGAGCTGGAGATGCAATGGCAGATATCGATGCGGACGAACCGGAGAAAAGTCTTCCCCAATTCACCACACCGGAAAATACCTATCAACACGACCCGGGAGCACATCCCGTCGATGATACAGAATATTATAAATACGGCTACAACGATCATTTTGCTTCGGATCAACAGGCAGACGAGCCTGCGATAGAAGAAACTGTGGAGAATACAAGTACAGCTGGTAATAAACCTTCTGAACAAGCTTAGAATAACCTTTCTATTACCATTTCATATTTTATGTTGCACGAAATTGTTATTTCGAATGAATTGTCGTTGACCGATAAACAGGTCAGGACTACGATAGCTCTTTTGGATGAAGGAGCTACGATTCCCTTTATTTCACGATACCGCAAAGAGCTTACGGGAAGTTTGGATGAAGTACAGATTACCGCGATAAGAGATCGTATACAACAATTGCGGGAGCTCGACAAAAGAAGAGAAGTGGTTATAAAATCCATTACAGAACAAGGTAAATTGACGGCTGAGCTGGAAGATCAGATCCAGGCGGCTGAAACTATGGCTGTGTTGGAAGATATATACCTGCCGTATAAACCGAAGCGTAAGACGCGGGCATCCGTAGCACGGGAAAAGGGATTACAGCCCTTGGCTGATTTTATTTTGGAGCAACAGGTAGGTGATATGGATGTGCAGGCAGAGGCGTATATTGATGCAGATCTGGGTGTAACCGATAAAGATGAAGCGCTAGCTGGAGCACGGGATATCATCGCGGAAGTGATAGCAGAAGATGCGGATGTACGTGCACGCATTCGTAAGGTGTTTTTGGAAAAAGGAACATTCGTTTCGCGGGTCGTACCGGGTAAGGAAGAAGCGGCTTTGAAGTATAAAGATTATTTTGAATGGTCCGAACCGCTTGTCTCAGCTCCCTCACATCGTGTGCTAGCGATGCGCCGCGGCGAGAAAGAAGAGTTGTTGTATCTGGATATTAAGGTGGAAGAAGAAGATACGTTGCCACTTATCGAAAAACTATATATCAAAGGTGTAAACGACGCCGCTACACAAGTCAGATTGGCACTTCAGGATGGCTATAAGCGCTTGTTGAAACCTTCCATGGAAACGGAGGTGAGGGTGTTGACGCGGCAGAAAGCAGATGAGGAGGCTATAAAAGTGTTTACAGACAATGTCCGCCAGTTGTTGCTGGCGGCACCGTTAGGGCAAAAGCGTCTGTTGGCCATAGATCCGGGATTCCGTACGGGCTGTAAGACAGTTGTGTTGGATGCACAAGGCAATTTATTGGAAAATACAGCAATATTCCCACATACGGGAGCTGGCGGTGTATTGGAAGCCGAGAAAACAATCCGGCATTTAACGGATAAATATACGGTTGAAGCCATCGCGATCGGAAATGGTACGGCAGGTCGAGAAACAGAAGAATTTGTTCGTAAGCTTAACTTGACAGGAATAACTATCGTGATGGTCAATGAAAGCGGAGCGTCTATTTATTCTGCTTCCGAGGTTGCACGAGAGGAGTTTCCGGAGCAAGATATAACGGTACGCGGAGCAGTATCCATTGGCCGTCGCTTGATGGATCCGTTGGCCGAGTTGGTAAAAATTGATCCTAAGTCTATTGGTGTGGGACAATATCAACATGATGTTGATCAGCAGAAGTTGCAATCCGCATTGGATGATACAGTGATGTCCTGCGTGAATGCTGTGGGAGTGGAGTTAAATACGGCATCGAAGCAAATCTTGTCCTATATTTCGGGCTTGGGGCCTGCGCTGGCACAACAGATTGTCAATTACCGGAAGGAGAATGGGCCATTCAGTTCCCGCAGGGAGTTAAAGAAAGTTCCTCGTTTGGGCGAAAAGGCATTTGAACAAGCTGCAGGTTTTTTGCGTATCCGCCATGCGAAGCATCCGCTGGATGCATCTGCCGTACATCCGGAGCGTTACGCTTTGGTAGAACAGATGGCGGAAGATTTGAGCGTGACGGTACCTGAGCTGATGAAAGACGAGACATTACGGAAACGGATTGACTTGCGAAAGTATACAAGTGAAGAAGTCGGGCTTCCAACCTTAAATGATATATTGACTGAATTGGCAAAACCGGGTCTGGATCCACGGGAACAGTTTGAGACTTTTTCGTTTACAGAGGGGATAAATACGGTTGCTGATCTTCGTGTGGGGATGAAATTGCCGGGCATCGTTACTAATATTACGAACTTTGGTGCTTTCGTCGATATCGGCGTACATCAAGATGGTTTGGTACATTTGAGCCAACTGGCGAATCGGTTTGTGTCTGATCCACATGAAATTGTCAAGGTGCAGCAAAAGGTAATGGTTACCGTAGTAGAAGTGGACGAGAAGCGAAACCGTATCAGCCTATCCATGAAAACAGCCGAAAAAGCTCCCCGCAAACGTGCGGAGAAAAGAGAAAATAAAGCAGAGCAGACCGATATGGCGGCGAAGCTATCCGCGTTGGCTGGAAAGTTTAAATAGTCGTAAAAAAGTACTATTTTTATTCCGATGACTTTGGCTGATTTAAAACCACAGATAAAACACTGGTTAAATGTACTGAGCGGAAAATCTGCTTTTATCCGAGTAGAGGATCATCGAGATAAAGTATGGTATGGTAGCGATTATGGTGGTTTTTATGTTGATCCTTCTCAAATACCGGAAGAGGCCATTGTATATTCCTTTGGAATTGGTCAGGATATTTCGTTCGATAAGGCTATTCTAAGCCATCATCGAGCGGAGGTTTTTGGATTTGATCCCACACCAAAATCGATCGCTTGGATAGCAGAGGAAGCTGTTCCCGAAAATTTTCATTTTTTTCCATTTGGCCTTGGTGTAGAAACCGGGATGGTTCGATTCAACCTGCCGAAGAATAAAAGTCATGTATCGGGCTCGGTCCATGCCCATAGTCACGTCAATTCAAAGGACTGCGTGGATGTCGTGCTAAAAAGCTTTAAGGATATTGTAGGAGAACTGGGGCATAGCTCTATTGATGTGTTGAAGATGGATATCGAAGGGTCTGAATTCTCAGTTATGGAAAGCGTACTAAACAGCGGGGTGAACATTGGACAAATCGTCGTGGAGATCCATGAAAAGTTCTTTGACGATGGTAAGAAAAGAGTAAAGCGCTTTCTGGAGCTGCTAAAAGCACATAATTATGTGGTGTTCGGCATATCCGATACGTATCAGGAAGTTTCTTTTATTAAGCGTTAGTTTTGCTTATTATTCGCCCGTTGCTCTTTTTTCCGATGATCCCAAATCCACAGTTTCTGCCAAAATTCACGGATACTGTTGAATTCCTGTCGATATACGAGGCCCACTGCACTGATATACTCTGCATCGTTCATCCGAATTAAAAAGTTGCGGGTATAGGGCCTATTATAGGCGCGCAGCATCAGATTGCCATCTTTACGCAGTCGATAGGTCAATTCTGCATCTGTCGTAATGCCTTCCCGAAAGAACGTCAGATCGGTTGCCTGAAAGTTGGTTCGATCGGTGATGCCGCCTGTCAATACCAGCCTATCGTTTAAGAGCCGCACAGACGCCGAAGCGTCGTTGAACGAACGTATATTCAAGTCGAAGAAATTAATATTCAACGACTGCGATATAATATTGTTTAATTGGTTGAATGCAATTTCCGTACCTGCTGAGAGCAGCGTATTGTTTACTTCCCGACCGATTTCTTCTGTCGAGCTTGGGGTGAAGCTACGCCGTACAATTAGACTTAAAGCTTGCTGATTGACATTGTTTGCATCACTCAGGTAACTTTGGAGTTGATCCTTGATATAGGGATTCTGGGGGAAGTTGAGATCAAATGTGATGTCTGGCTGTTCAAGTGTCCCCTTAATTAACATGTCCGCTTGTGCCAGTACCCGTTCGTCTTCCCCATCACGGCCCGCAGCATTGTACAAAGGTCTTGTTGACGTACGTTGTTGATAAATGGCATTGAGATTAATAACGGCCTCGCTCGGATTCCCTGTCCAACGTATCGTTCCCCCTTCTTTAATATCAAAATATTTATTGATAAAGTCCTGTGCGGTAAAATGAAATTTTCCGTCGATCACCCGATAGTCACCAAACATTTCAAAATCACCCAAACTGGATATTTTCATATCGATTTCTCCTTGTCCATTGCCTTTGAGTGTTCCAAGGCTGGTAGGCAGATTAACTTCAGCATCGGGTGTAATCGAAATATTCATATTCATGGTCAGCCCCTTAAAGAGTGACCTTCGTTCTTGCTTCTCATTTTCAATGGAATCTTGACTGACGAAATAAATGAAGTCACTATCGGATATGGTCATTGCACTGTTGAACGGAATCGTGATGACTGTGTTGCTCTCTGACCGTGCATCGATCGTAATATCGATGGTGGAGGTATATCCCTTAAAACGAAATGTTCCCGAAGCATAAGCTGTGCCGTAATACAGATTATTGTCTTTAAAATCGGTATTTAAGATCATAACATTGTTTGTAGAAATATCTACATCAATGTAAGGGCTGGCGATTTTCGAGAGATTGATAATCCCATTAGCGGTGGCGACATGACCTTGTGTATCATGGATTTTAATCTGCTGAAGAATAAAAGCGTTATTTTCTACCAAAGCAGACTGATTATCTATTCGATAGTGTGTTTGGAGATAATTTACGGTGAATTCAGTATGGTGTATCCGTCCTATACCGCTGATTTTAGGGTTCTTAAAAGTACCGGTTATTTTTACATTTCCACTGCCTTTTCCGCGGAGGTCGGATACAAGATTTTTCAAAAAAGGTTGGAAGATCGTTAGATCTGTCTCTTGTAATTCACCTTGGATGCTCAGTTTTTCATTTTCATCAAAGAAGTTGTAGCTTCCCGCTAACGCAATACCTCTTTGTTGCTCGTCGGCAAGCTGCAGATCGACATTAGCTAATCCGGTGAGCGGATCAAAATCTGCTTTCAAATTAAGACGGCCAATGGGGATCTGATTATAGATAATAGCACCGGTCTCTATATCGGCGGAAGCAAACGGTTTTTTGAACAACGATGATATGTCCATCTTTCCATTCATTGATCCTTGCAAATGGATACCCAACGGATTGGTGATGCCGTTTAGTGAGCTTAAGTTAAATTGATGAAATTCAATGTGCAGTTTGTCATTTTCCTCCGACATGATTCCGTCTAATTTTACTTGCTGTTTGTCTTGATTAAGCAGGAGGTTGGATAGATAAATTTTCCCTTTAGATATGTGCATTGTAGCATCGCTGTTCAGATTCCAGTGTTCTTTATTAATAATGATAGTGGATGTTCCAAACGCGATAGATGCCGGTGCATCCTGGGCAAAATGTACGTTTCCTTCCAGATCTAAGTAATTGGTGGCTTCCTTCTTGGATAAGATAATATTGAAATTCAAACGGTCATTGGCCAATGTATTTCGTACAAAGATATGATTAACATATACACTGTCCCCAAAATTCATACGGTCGGCATGAATGTCGAGCGAAAAGGCTTTATCGTCAGCATTTTCTTGTATGGCGAGGTTGGTAATATGCATACCTTTATAACTCACATTGGGACTGTATGCGATAAAGTTTGCCGTATAATTGTTTGTGGAAAAGGAAGCTTTGAGATGAGATCCAGGATCTAAATGCAATGTCGGATCTAACAGCGCTGCTATCGGCTTGAATGATTTAACATTGACCTCCAGATCAAAGTTTTGTGGGTTATAGGGCTTCACGGTTAAATCTATGGCTGGTGCATAACGCATAGCTAACGAGGTGAAATATGCCCCGATGGTATTTAAGTCGATATTGCCATACATTTTAGCATCGGCAATATCTGAATTTAAGAACAGGAGCCTATTTTCCTGATCACCCGTCGCCGTAAAATTAATTTTGTCAATGCTAAATTGTCCTTTGGTGGTCGATAGGCGAACGGAGTCGGCATCGAAATGTCCGGAAACATTATTGAGCGCATTGCCCATAAGATTGGTGTTTATCTTCGCTCCAAGTAAGGTAAGACTATCTTTTTGTAACCATTTCAAATTATTGAACTGGGCGTAGGCTATATCAGCATCTAATAAATAATTTGGCGTTGTGTTATTCCAATTGATAACGGTATTATACGTCATTTTCAGATTATCATCTTGAATAGCGCCATTCACTTCCAGCGCACGTTGGCCGATCTGTCCTTCGAACTTTACCATGCTGTAGGTGTAGCCATGAAATTGACTGTTGGTCAGCATGCCTTTGGCTTCGAGGCTCAGATCTTTGAACAGCAATCCGGATCCGTCGAAAGACACGTCAAGGTCTGTACTTCCGATGATATCTCTATTTAGAAATTTACCTACGTTGAATTGTTCGGATTGGACTTGTCCTTTATAGCTTAATAATTTATTAATCTTGATCTGACTGTTAGTCATTAGTTGTCCCAATGCAGTGTTGAACTTTCCATCAACATGGAAGTCGTTATACAATCCCCGGAACTTCCCATTGAAAACCACTTCTTTAAGGCGATGCATTTCCTCTGGTAAGACAAAAGATCGCTTGTTGGCAAATTTAGGAACGAGTGTTTCGACATCCTCTGGTGTCGTCTGCAGTTTTTCGAGATTAAAATCAAAGATAGTTTTATGAATATCTGGAAGACCTCGAATGGTAAAATCTCCTATCAGCGCTGTTTTTTTGGCTGTGACCAACGCGACATTCTTTGCTTTTAAATCGGCGACTGTTCCCGTAATGTCTCCTTGTTGAACGGTCGTCTCGAAGACCACATACTTCATCGTCGGAGCGAAAAATTCGATATCGCGTGAATCGACATAGCTGTCTTTAAGATGACTGTTGATATGAACTTTTCGAATAAAGTCGTTAAAGTCTGTTATATCCGCATAATCAAACTTTAAGTAGTCCTGTACGACGGAATTATTGGTCGCTAAATATAGCTCTTGAAACTCCATTGTACGGTTGGAATACAATGCCTTTGTTGTCAGTTCTCGAATATATAATCCTGACTTTTCTTTTAGCGTAAACTCGTGAATATCGGCTTGTGCGATGGAATCTATACGGATATTTTCGAATATACCGGATATTTCTGTTATATCCAGATCGGAAAAATCGACGCCACGGTTGTGATGGGTATAGTTGTGGTTTGTCAGCTTGAAATGGTTGTTGACAATCGCTATACGCTCTATATCAAGCTTTAATTTCTTTTTGTCCTTTGGTACTTTCTTGGACCCATCCGTAAAATATCGGACTAATGAAGTGAGATTAGTGCTGTCTTGATAAATATTCAGATGGACATATGCGTCTTCGAGCCTAATTTCGTTGATGACCAGCTTGTTGATAAAGATATAAGATAAACTGAAACCTGCCTGAAGCTTTTCAACGGTAATCATATCTTCTCCCTGTGCGTCTTTCATGCGGAGGCCTGTCAATTCCACGCTGGAGAACGGTTTGAAATAAATGCGGTTTAAGGATATATCGTTATGCAATTCGCTGGAAAGATAGTTGGCAATTTTGCGTGTCAAGTAGGTCTGCACGGATGAAAACCGTAGGGAGAAAATGCCAAGAAACATCAGCAATAAAATGCTAAGCAGGGTAATCGACGTTATTTTCAGTATTTTTTTGATATTTTTGTATCCTTAAAAATTACTTCCCAGATGGCTGTTATCCTTGGAATAGAATCCTCATGTGACGAAACTTCAGCTTCTATATGTATAGACGGCGAAATTAGGTCAAATATTATTGCGAGTCAAGCAATTCATGCGAAATATGGAGGTGTAGTACCCGAATTGGCTTCACGTGCCCATCAGCAAAATATTATCCCCACCGTAGACCAAGCTATTCAACAGGCCAAAATTACAAAAAATGATATAGATGCGGTTGCTTTTACGCGTGGTCCGGGATTATTAGGTTCTCTTTTAGTAGGAACTTCTTTTGCGAAAGCCTTTGCGTTGGCCAGACAACTCCCTCTAATTGAGGTAAATCATATGCAGGCTCATATTTTAGCACATTTTATTGATGAGCCCAAGCCTGACTTCCCTTTTCTTTGTTTGACGGTATCGGGCGGTCATACGCAGATTGTTTTGGTGAAGGATTATTTTGATATGGAGCTCTTGGGGGAAACATTGGATGATGCTGCAGGAGAAGCTTTCGACAAGACAGCAAAAATATTGAATCTGCCCTATCCGGGAGGACCTTTGATTGATAAGCATGCGCAATTAGGAAACAGACTTGCGTTCCAGCTTCCTGAACCACAAATACCCGATCTAAATTTCAGTTTTTCGGGACTGAAGACTGCTATTCTCTATATGGTACAAGGCAAACTCAAAGAGAACCCGGACTTTTTGAAAGACAATATCGATGATATCTGTGCTTCGGTACAATATCGTATCGTCACTATTTTGTTGAATAAATTAAAACAGGCTGCCAAACAAACGGGTGTAAAAGATATCGCGATTGCGGGCGGGGTGTCGGCCAACTCGGGATTGCGTCAAGCGTTGATGGAAATGGGCGAACGGCATGCGTGGCGTGTTTTTATCCCCAAGTTTGAATATTGTACGGACAATGCAGCTATGATAGCTATTGCCGGTTATCATAAATTCCGTAGGGGTGATTTTGTCGGCCAGGATGTGGCGCCTCTCGCGCGGATGCATGTATAGGAACGTTCACTCGGAACAAATACTTATGGAAAATATCGTGGGATTTCATCCTGTAATAAACGAGCATGAAATAACCTTAAAATATATTCCATTATGTTTTTCACAAATTCAAATATTTATGCAAAGGAATGGTTGGATATCATCTTTGCAGATCGTAACAAGGCCTATGGAGCTTATGAATTGCGTCGTGTTGGACCCCAGGCCACAAATTGGGCATTAGGTATCGTGACTGCTGCGGTGTTGGGTCTATGTGGAGTGGCCTATGCTTTCCAAAACAATCATCCTAATAATCCTTCTGAAAAAACACAGGAACAGGTGATGATAGTAGAAATACAGCCAGATGAAATTCTCGAAATTGAAAAGCCAATAGAACAACCCAAATCGCCAACGGAGGAACAGCCGCAGCAAGTTGCACAGGATGTGCCCGCGCAAGATTTGATTAAATTTACGGAGATCAACGCGACCGATGAATCATTGACCAATGAAGATATGGTGGCGACAGAGGACGTTCTTGACAAGAAGAAGTTGCCGGCCAATTTGACAATGGATGGTGTAAAAGGTGGTGAACTTATAGCAAAGGGCACGTTCGGTAAGGAAAAGAAAGCAGGCGGAGGCCGGGGGTTAGTAAATGGGAGTCTCACAGGACCGGAGGATGGCAACGGTACGTTTACGAGTGTGGAAATTATGCCGGAACCTATTGGTGGAATGAAAGCTTTTGTGCAATGGGTAGCGGATAACTATAATTTTCCGCAAGGTGCTCTTGACAGCGGAGCTAAAGGCATCATTAAAGTTGCCTTTGTCGTAGAAAAGGATGGTAGCCTTTCTTCTTTTGAGGTAGTTAAAGATATGGGATATGGAACCGGAACAGCTGCCGTGCATCTGCTAAAGAAAGCAAAAAAGTGGAATCCAGGTGTTCAGAATGGTCGCCCGGTACGCGTAGCTTTTACGTTACCTATTCGACTAAGTATTACGCAGAATTAAAGGTAGAGCTCATGAGCTCTACCTGAAACTTCTTATGAAGTCAGGAATCCTTTCCAGGTAATTTTCTTCGGCCAATAGTTTAACAAAGGCAGATCCTATAATGGCACCATTGGCATAAGTTGTAGCCTTGGCAAAGGTTTCTTTATTGGATATACCGAATCCGATAACGAATGGGTTATCCAGATCTAAATCCTTGATGCGTTTGAAATAGGCTTCCGCTTTATCTTCCACTTGAAGATTTTTTCCGGTCGTCGCATTGGAGGAAAGAAGATAGATAAATCCGGATGATAGGGAATCGATTTTACGGATACGATCTTCTGAAGTCTGTGGTGTAACTAAAAATATGTTGCTAATACCATTTTCTTCGAAAACACCTTTATAGAGTTCTTCATACTCATACATCGGTAGATCTGGAATGATGGTGCCATTAACACCAACTTCTTTGCAGGACCTACAAAAATTTTCTACACCATATTGAATAACAGGATTGACATATCCCATTAAAAATACTGGGATAGACACGTGTTTACGCAGATCTTTTAGCTGTTCAAACAGTACCTTGAGTGTCATGCCATTTTTTAAAGCGACTTCCGAGCTATGTTGAATGACTGGCCCGTCTGCTACCGGATCGGAGTAGGGAAATCCGATTTCTAAAAAATCAACACCGGCTTCTTCCAAAGTTTTTGCGATCTGTACCGTGCTGTCTAAAGTAGGATAGCCAGCCGTAAAATATATAGATAGTAATCCGTTTGTGTGTTTATTGAGTTGCATTGTTTTTGACATTTACAAGTTAAAGTACTTCATATAATTGTCCAGGTCTTTATCCCCCCGTCCGGACAGGCAGATCACAACAGTTTCATCGCCGTTGAATTTCATCTTTTCGAGATGAGCTAACGCATGTGAGCTCTCGATAGCGGGGATAATGCCTTCTAACTGTGTCAACAGGAGTCCTGCCTGCATAGCTTCATCATCTGTAGCACTGACGTATTCACCCCGGCCGGATCGGAATAACCAGGCATGTTGTGGTCCGATGCCGGGGTAATCTAATCCTGCTGAAATCGAATAGGGTTCGACAACCTGTCCATCTTCAGTTTGCATCAATATGGAGCGGCTTCCATGTAGGACACCTTCCTGGCCTAAAGCCGTTGTAGCGGCTGTTTCGCCCGTATCTACACCGAGTCCAGCGGCTTCGACGGCGATTATTCTAACATTTTCTTCATCCAGAAAATGATAAAACATACCTGCGGCATTGGAGCCTCCACCCACACAAGCCATGACGATGTCGGGATTGGGTTTTCCCGTTTTTTCGAGCAGCTGGTTCTTCGTTTCTTTTGAAATAATGGACTGGAAGCGAGCGACCATGTCCGGGTAGGGGTGAGGGCCTACCACAGAGCCGATGATATAGTGGGTGTCTACCGGATTGTTGATCCAGTCGCGCAACGCTTCGTTCGTCGCGTCTTTTAAGGTTTTACTCCCCGAAGTTGCGGCGACTACTTGGGCACCCATCATTTTCATACGCGCGACATTGGGGGCCTGACGTTGGATATCGATTTCACCCATATAAACCACACATTCTAAGCCCTTCAGCGCACATACGGTGGCAGTTGCTACACCATGCTGCCCTGCACCAGTTTCGGCAATAATACGTTTTTTGCCCAATCGTTCGGCCAATAGGATTTGTCCGATGGTATTATTGATTTTATGAGCACCTGTATGGTTTAGGTCTTCCCGCTTCAAAAAGATTGTCGCACCGTACCGCTTGGAGAGACGTTCTGCATGATACAAAGGAGAGGGTCGACCTACATAGTCTTTCAAAAGTTGATCAAATTCTTCTTTGAAAGATGGGTCTTCCATAATCTGTAAATATTGCGTTTGTAATTCTTCCACATTGGGATACAACATTTCCGGAACATACGCTCCGCCAAATGGTCCATAATATCCTTTGCTGTTTACCTGATATTTACTCATTATTTATAATTTTCAATGCTTGTGTTAACGTTTCAATATTTTTTAATCCCGGTGCGGTCTCGAATTTAGAATTCAGATCCAATCCGATCAACCGTTTGTCATTAAAAGTTGCTGCTTCCTGTATATTTTCCAAAGATAAGCCACCACTCAAAAAATAGGGTTTTTTATAAGGATATTCTTTGAGTTTTTTCCAGTCAAAGGTCTGCCCCGTACCACCATGCTGTGGACTCTTGGTGTCAAAGAGAAAGTAGTCAGCTACAGCGAGGTAGGGGGCTATAGCGGACCAATTAACGTTCTCGTCAATACCAAATGCCTTAATCACTTCAAGTCCTTGTTTTTGTAAATTCGCACATAACTCAACACTTTCATTACCATGTAATTGTACGGCGTCGATGCCGCTTTCAGCTACTTTTTGTGCGATATGATCTGCTGTTTCGTTCACAAATACTCCTACCTTTTTGATGGTGTGGCCTACTGATCCTGTATTGGGCCTGTCGATAAACCGTGCTGATTTCGGATAGAAAATGAACCCCATGTAATCGATCGGCAATGCGGCAACTGCGGCGATATTGGCCGGCTGGGTCATTCCACATACTTTGATTTTAAGTGCCCGCATTTTTCTTAGTTTTCAGTGATCAGTGCCCGCATGTATCGAACTCTTCTTCGCAAATCGCAATACTAATTAATCAATTTCTTTAAACTGTTTGCCGCCTTTCCGCCCAACAAGGAGCTTTCGGCTTCGTAATAACAATCGCCAAACGTCTTTTCGGGATGGAATGTTTTGATGGCAAAAGCCGCATTGGTCAGTACCACTGCATTCTGTTGTGCGTTGCCTTTACCATCGATGATTTGTTTGAAAATGTGGGTTGCGTCTTCGACATCGTCACCTCCCGCCAAATCTGCAGCAGCAATGGGTTCAAAACCTAATTCATCGACCGTATAATAGCTTTCTCCAGCGTTATTAATGATTTTAAAGTCTCCTGTTAGCGATATTTCATCATAACCGTCCAACGCGTGGATAATACTGTATTGTTTTGTTGTCGTCTGATAAAGATAGCCGTACAGCCGGGCGAGCTCGAGACTGAACACACCAACAGACTGAAATTTAGGATTGGCCGGATTAGTCAAAGGTCCGAGCATGTTAAAAAAAGTCTTGACGCCTAATGCCCGACGGATGGGTGCTACCGTTTTCATGGCAGGATGGAATAGCGGTGCATGGAGAAAGCATATATTGGCCTGCTCCAATTGTCTATGCAAGGCGTCTTTGTCGTTGGTGAATGTGTAACCTAAATGTTCCATAACATTGGACGAACCACAACCCGAAGATACACCGACATTGCCATGCTTCGCTACGTGATATCCTGCTCCGGCTACGACAAACGAGGCTAAGGTTGAAATGTTAAAGGTGTTTTTGCCGTCACCGCCTGTTCCGCACATATCGATCAGGTCGTAACCATCGAAATCTACTTTGAGACACAAGTCGTACATCGCATCACGAAAGCCGCCTAATTCTTCAACCCGGATACTGCGCATGCCATAGGTTGTCATAAACGCTGCTATCTGATGGGAGTCATATTTGCCGGTGGCAATATTCGTCAGGATTTCGTAAGCCTCCTTTCGGGAGAACGATTTATATTCGAACAGATGTCTTAATATTTCTTTCATTTTTTTAAGTCAAAACCATTATCCATAAAAAAAGGCTTACCTCCGTGGCAAGCCTATTATTTTTTGTCTGTATTCATTCAAGCTAATAGGTATCCGCCACAACATTAACTGTTGTACCACCACAATGCTCTATTTAATACGTGATCTTTCATTTTTGAACGGCTGAAAGCAAATATCCTATAAGTTTTTTAAAATAGCAAGGGAGTTTTTGAATTAATTAGATTCCTGTTCATAACCAAAAGGTTAATACCGCACAAAATGGGCTTTGTTGCCACCTTTAGAAACTAACGTAAAAGATCCTATTTTACCTTCTTCCACATAGACGGCCAACATCTGGCGTTTTTTGTGATGGAGGAAATACATGTTATGCGTACATAACCCCTCTGGATCGACATCTCTGATTTCCTTAGGAGGCATGTTGCTGTAGGGAGTATACGCGATGTCTTCTATTCTTTTTGTCATGAGATTGATGCGGATTTCCATGAGGCTGGCCTCCAGGTAGTCATATAGTTCGTCGGAGGGATGCTGGACAAGAACATGTTGACTTAAAATGACGTCGATGGCTTTATTGTTATCAGCGAGATCTGCAATAAAAGATTGTATGATAGTTTTATTTTTTGAATCGTCCTGGGGTTTCACGTCCTGTGCTTGTACGGAAGAGAGGCCTAATAAAAAAATAAGTGACAATAACATTCGCATAACTCGTTTATTGGTCAGACTCGGACCTAAAAGAAAGGATTAATGTACAAAAAAAATCGCACTCCAAAAAGTGCGATTTTTATAACGTTTTTAATACTCGTCTTCGTTGAAAAAGAAGTCATCTTTTGTTGGATAATCGGGCCAAATCTCTTCGATGTTCTCATAAGGCTCTCCGTCATCCTCCAGAGCCTGAAGGTTTTCGATCACCTCTACTGGAGCACCAGAACGAATGCCATAATCGATTAGTTCATCTTTCGTTGCAGGCCATGGCGCGTCTTCCAAGTGTGATGCTAATTCTAGAGTCCAATACATAGTCTTACAAATTAAAAGTTTCTTACCTTTTTTCGCAAAAATAGCATTTAATTTAATTAAATCAAGACATTTGTATTTATTTTAGAGGAGTCTGAGTTATATTTCTATAAATCAGCATTTTATATTATTTTGTGTTTGTGTTTTTTACATTTTTGTGAAGATTGAAGGTGCTCCAGTGGTATTGCATATCGGTATATACCTTTTGTTGTAGTATCTCGTGTTCCTGAGGTCCGATATTTTTTGTGTCGATAGGTTTAAGAATGCTGATGTGGATAGTGCCCGGTATAGATCCAAATTTCATGCCGTCGTCCCATAATATCCGCCATGCATCATGGATGACGACGGGAAGAATCTGGACTTGATTTTCCAAAGCTATACGAAAAGAACCCGACTTGAACTTATGCAAGCAAGGTGGATACTCGTCGTCTATTTTTCCCTCGGGGAAGATGACGACGGATTTCCCTTCTTTAACGAGGGTATCTGCTCTTTTAAATGCTTTGAATGCAGATATCTTGCTGTTTCTATTCACGGCAATGTCTACCGTTTTAAAGAAAATACGGGTAACTGGATTTTTAAGTAATTCGATCTTGCCCATGAACGAGAAGGGACGGGGACAAGCGTAATTAAGCGCAGTGATATCTAAAATGGAAGTATGATTGGGACAAATCACATAAGGTTTGTCCCAATCTATCGGCACTTCTTCCCGTACCTTAAAACGTACTCCCACAGTAGTGGTCGCAAACACACTTATCCATTTTCTAAAAAACACAATTTGTCTAAAGTGTTTTTTTGAGTTTCTAGTATAGAAATATAAAATTGGAAAGGCGAGGATAAAATAGAATAGAACCGATGCAAAATAGAGTATCGTATGGGTCTTTCTTAGAAATCGTGCCATTACATTTTATTATTTGCTTAATGCAGCATAATACTTATGGAACAATGGAATAGTTTCGATACCTTTTAAATAGTTCTCTATGCCGTATTTTTCATTTGGGGAATGTAAATTATCACTGTCCAGGCCAAAACCTAAAAGGACGGTTTTAATTTTCAGTTCCTGCTCAAATAGAGCTACAATAGGAATCGATCCGCCACCACGTGTAGGTATAGGTTTTTTATTGAATGTTTCCTGCAGTGCTTGCTCGGCCGCCTTATAAGCTGCGCTATCTGTTGGTGTGACGACAGGTTCTCCGCCATGATGCGGTTTTACTTTTACAGTCACCGATTTAGGTGCTATGCTTTCAAAATGTGCTTTGAACAGCGCCGTTATGTTTTCAGAACTTTGATTCGGTACCAATCGCATCGAAATCTTTGCATAGGCCTTGGACGGTAAGACTGTCTTAGCACCTTCTCCGATATATCCACCCCAAATACCATTTACTTCCAATGTCGGGCGGATTCCGGTGTGTTCGATAGCTGTATAGCCTTTTTCGCCCCATAATTCATTGACCCCCAAGTCCGCTTTGTATTCTTCGATATCAAAAGGGGCTTCGTTTAGTGCTTTTCGTTCCTCAGCTGTCAGTTCGACGACATCATCGTAAAACCCGGGGATAGCAATATGGTTGTTCGAATCATGTAATGAAGCAATCATTTGTGCAAGGATGGTGGCCGGATTGGCGACTGCTCCGCCGTAAACACCCGAGTGCAGGTCACGATTTGGACCAGTGACTTCCACTTCTACATAAGATAGGCCCCGAAGACCGGTTTCTAATGAAGGTGTCTCCAGGCTAATCATGGAGGTGTCCGAGATGACTACGACGTCAGCTTTGAGCCGTTCTTTATTCTCCCGAACGAAAATGCCAAGGTTGGCAGAGCCTACTTCTTCTTCTCCTTCGATCATGAATTTGACATTGCATGCCAATTGATCGTTTTGAACCATATATTCGAAGGCTTTTACGTGCATGTAGAACTGTCCCTTATCATCGGCAGCGCCGCGCGCATAAATTTTCCCGTCGCGGACCGTGGGCTCGAAAGGAGGAGTTTCCCACAGTTCGAGTGGGTCGGCGGGTTGTACATCGTAGTGTCCGTAAACTAAGATCGTAGGCAAAGACGGGTTGATGATCTTCTCACCGTACACGATAGGGTAGCCAGCCGTGGCGCATATTTCGACGTTATCCGCACCTGCTTCTTTCAGTTTTTCAGCAACATATTCCGCAGTATGGAGTACACCTTCCTTAAATTGGGGGTCTGCACTGACCGATGGAAAACGCAATAATTCAAATAATTCGTTCAAGAAACGCTCTTTATGCGCCTCTACATAGTCTTTGATTTTCTGCATGTCAATTTATTTTTTTCAAAGGTAGTGAAATCCCCCTAACCGTGGAAATAAGGATAAATGGCGTTTATTGTCAGTGGAAGGTCAATTCAGTATTCCTGTTCTTCTCTTGTTAATAATTCGGTTATTTTTGGAGCACATCAAACATTGTAAAATAATATGTTACGGATCTTCCAACAAATCGCTCTTTGGGAAGCGATTTCGACTGTTATTCTTTTCTTTATTGCTATGCCGTTAAAATATTTTGCTGACGTTCCTGAGGCCGTTCGCATAGCCGGATCCATCCACGGCTTTCTGGTAGTACTTTTTTTGATTTTCCTGATTATGTGCTGGCAAAGTTATAACTGGAAACTTTCTCGGGTAGTCAAGTATCTTGTGCTATCCGTAATACCTGTAATATCTTTTTGGATTGAGCGGGATGTGAAACGAGAAATCGCTTTAGGTTATAGGGGGTAAACTGTAAGCTCTTCGAAAAATATCCAAGAACTTACAGTTTATCGTGAGGGTAATTAAGCGTGTATCGCCCGGTTAGCTGTCGCCGCTAAGGCTGCCTCCTTAAATGCTTCGGTGTAAGTCGGATGGGCATGACAGATGCGTCCGATATCTTCGGCAGATGCTCGGTATTCCATAGCGACAACTGCTTCTGCAATCATATCTGCGGCGCGCGGTCCTATCATATGCACCCCTAAAATTTCATCCGTATCGGCATCAGCTAACACTTTGATGAAACCGTCTGTATCTCCTGAAGCTTTGGCTCTGCCAGATGCTTTAAACGAAAATGATCCGGTCTTAAACTTTTTGCCAGCTTCTTTCAGTTGATCTTCCGTCTGTCCGACAGACGCCACCTCTGGCCAAGTATAGACAACACCCGGAATCAGGTTATAATCAATGTGTGGTTTTTGGCCCGCAATACGTTCCGCAACGTATGTGCCTTCGTCTTCTGCTTTATGCGCAAGCATAGCACCTTTCACGACGTCGCCAATAGCATATACCCCTTCTACAGCGGTCTCCAAATGTGCATTGACGGGGATCTTATTACCTCTTTCTTCGGGGGTGATGCCTATATGCTCTAAGCCTAAATCTCTGGTATAAGCTACTCGTCCTACTGACACGATACAATAGTCTCCTTCAAAAGAAACAGCCTGTCCTTTGTTGTCTTCCGCAGTTACGGTTACTTTTTTGCCCTTTGTCGTCGCTCCCGTGACCTTATGTCCAAGGAAAAACTCCATACCAAGCGATTTTTTGAGTACGCGTTGTAGTTCTTTTCCCAGACCGCTGTCCATCGTGCTAATAATTGATTTCGCAAACTCAACTACAGATACTTTTGCACCTAGGCGTGCATATACGGATCCTAACTCTAATCCGATGACACCACCACCTATGACGATGAGGTGTTTAGGAACCTCTGTGAGGTTTAATGCTTCTGTGGATGTAATGATTCTCTTTTTATCGATAGGAAGAAAAGGTAAAGCGGTAGGTTTAGAACCCGTGGCGACAATGACATTTTTTCCTTTAATTTCTTCTGCCTTACCATCTTTTTTGGTAATCTTAATGGTGTTTTTGTCGACAAAGGAACCGACCCCTTCATAGGTGTCTATCTTGTTCTTTTTAAAAAGAAACGAAATACCGGCTGTATTTTGAGCAATGACCTCATTTTTGCGAGCGATCATTTTCTTAACATCTATGTTCAGATTATCTAAGGAGATACCGTGCTCGCCGAAGGCGTGCTTGGCGTTATGATAATGTTCGGACGTATCTAATAGTGCTTTAGACGGAATACAGCCTACGTTCAGACACGTTCCGCCAAAAGAACTGTATTTTTCTATTATGGCTGTTTTCAACCCTAACTGGGCACAACGGATAGCGGCAACATAACCTCCAGGGCCGCTACCTATTACTATAACATCATATTGCATCTTTGTGAATTTAAATTTGCTGCTAAGTTAAGACTTCTATAGCGAAAAAGAAACCGTCTTCTACATTTGACAGCCCAAACATAGAAGACGGTTTTGTATCTAACTATAATAAAATGTTGACTTATTCAGCTACAATTTTTCCTTGCATGACACTGTAGTGTCCAGGGAAACTACAGATAAAAGGATAAACGCCTTTTTCTAAGGTAAAAGTAATTTTATCTTCTTCGCCTGGGCCTAAAAGTTTCGTATGTGCAACGATAGAAGATAAAGAAGATTTTGGAATATAATCGTTATCTTTTGCTGCTGCTGCCTCCCCACCAAACGTAGGTAAATCTACTTGAGGTTGAAGTACTACAAAATTGTGTCCCATCGACTCTTTTGGCATTTCTCCTACATTCTTTAAGGTGACCTCCACAGGCTCTCCTGCTTTGACACGCATTAAGTCAATGTTGAATTTCATTTGGTCGTTGCCCTCAATGGTCCATGTATTCGACAAAGCTACATTCTCAATACCGGGAACAGACTCAACGTCGGTGGATTCAGTAGTTTCTTCGGTAGCAGTTGTCTGACTGTCGTTACTATTGGAGTTGGATGCATTGTTACACGCAACAAATATTAATCCAGCTGCTAAAAATGGAATTACAAATAATTTTTTCATTGCTTTTAATCTTTGTTAACTGGTATAAAGTTACAGCATTTTATTAAAGAATCGTATCATAACGGTATAATTATTAACTTTCCTCTATATTTAAACGACAGACCTTGATAATCTTGTTGTATAACTCGACAGGATTAAAGGGTTTTCCAATCACTTCATCAGCACCGACTTTAAAAGCAGCTTCTTGTTCGTGATCCAATACGGATGCGGATATGGTAATGATTGGTGTTTTACGGACATGCTCGATATAGCTTGCCCGGATTTGCTTGATAGCATCGAAACCGCTCATCACAGGCATATGTGTATCCATCAATATCACGTCGTAAGTAGCCTTATCGATAGCCTCCAAAGCGAGCCGGCCGTTTCTTACCATCGTCACTTGACAATTCCATGTCCTTAGCATATGGGATACCATAAAGCTATTCAAGTCGTTGTCTTCCGCGATGAGTACATGCAGTCCTGTCAACTTAGGCAACTGGTTATAGAGGAAATCTTTACGGCTTTTTACATTTTCGGGCCTATGTACTTCTTCCATTTCTACCACAAATGAGAATTGAGAACCATACCCAAACTCACTTTCGGCATATACTTCACCATGGAGTAGCTTGGCTAATCTTTTAACGATAGCTAAACCCAGTCCAGTACCGCCAAATTTCTTGGTTATGCCATCATCACCCTGTTCGAAGGCTAAAAATATTTTTTCAACTGCGTCTGGCTTAATCCCAATACCGGTGTCTTTAACAGTAAACTTGATCTTGACGCGGTTGTCTTGTTTACCTTGATTTATTGCAGAAAGTAATATTTCACCTTGATCCGTGAACTTTAAACTGTTTGAAACAAAATTTGAGATAATCTGCTGTAGCCGCAAAGGGTCAAATTTGACATATTGGGGAAGATTGGTATCGACATCTACTTTGAAATCGATTTGCTTGTCAAGGGCCTTGGCACGGAAAAACTTTTCGACATCCATAAGAAGGCTTTCGAGATGAAATTCCTCCATTTCAATCTTTAGTTTGTCTGAATCGATTTTTGAAATATCCAGGATATCGTTAATAATAAGTAGCAGCGAATCGGATGCTATCTCTAGTCTGTTGATCCAATCTTGATGTTCTTGACTTAGATTAGCATTTTTGAGCATATGGACTATACCTACTATTCCGTTGATAGGCGTTCGAATTTCATGACTCATGTTTGCCAAGAAAATTTCCTTTGACATGCGGGCGTCTTCAGCGGCTTGATGGGCTTGAATTAATGCTTTTTTTGTGTCTTCAAGCTCCTGCTCTTTTTGAATAATCTCTTCCCCGATATAGATTTGTTTGATAAAGGATTTGACTTTAAGGATCGTAATTTCTGGATTTAATGGCTTATACAAATAATCCGTTACTCCATGAATGAGGAATTTATCGTTGTTAGCCTGATCTGTTATCATAATGGCTACGATAGAAGAAGTTTTGGGATCTACCTTTAGTAAAGAAACAAATTCAAGCCCTGTTATCTCGGGAGTTTGTACGTCAATCAACGCAATCGCTATGTCATCTTTTTTGCAAATTTTAAATGCCTCGTTCGGATCGGTTGAGCAAATAACATGAAGATATTCGATCTGGGCCAACGAAGCTTGCAAACCAACGATGTTTTCTTCGGTATCGGTTAATATTAAAAGATTGATATTTTTCATGCCATACTATCTCAAGTAAGGTTGCTTTTTATTATACTACGAAACTACTAATTCGCCCTTAATCTAAATAACGAAACCAGCAAAAAATCAATTATAGTTAAAATGGTAGATGTCTGGTTTAAATTATCGATAAAGATAATATTTTAGAAGGTCAATTCAAATGAAAATTTGTACTTCTTTCGTGATAAATATAGTCTTGCTTATGCTCTCTTATTCGTTTAAAAAATGGGAGAAGTAAATTTTAATTAATATATTTAGGAAAAATTAACGACTTGTATTGATATGACTCACGAAATTACACTTATTATGTCCATTGTGGGAGGTGTGATAGCCTTCTTTCTGCTGCTTTATTTATTACCGGTAAACTTATGGTTTACCGCTCAACTATCTAATGTAAGGATAAGTTTGGTCAATCTTGTGTTAATGCGACTTCGTAAGGTTTCTCCCGCTTTAGTGACAAATGCGATGATTACCTCGACTAAGGCAGGGCTACGTATTACTTCAAATGAGATAGAGACGCACTATCTCGCAGGTGGCAATGTAAATAAAGTTATTAAGGCGCTCATATCGGCAGATAAAGCTAATATCCCTCTGGATTTTAAATTGGCAACAGCGATAGATCTGGCGGGGCGCGATGTGTTCGATGCTGTACAATTGTCTGTAAATCCACAGGTCATAAACACGCCTCCGGTCGCTGCTGTGGCGAAAGACGGTATCCAGCTTATTGCCAAAGCGCGGGTAACGGTGCGGGCTAATATTAACCAGTTGGTCGGCGGTGCGGGTGAGGAAACTATTCTGGCGCGTGTAGGGGAGGGAATTGTGACAACGATAGGATCATCGGCAGATCACAAACAGGTGTTAGAAAACCCAGATCGAATATCAAAAACAGTACTAGCTAAAGGACTGGATTCAGGTACGGCTTTTGAAATTCTCTCGATAGATATTGCAGATATAGATATCGGGGAAAATGTTGGGGCTAAACTGCAGACTGATCAGGCGGAAGCTGATTTGAAAGTCGCGAACGCCCGAGCCGAAGAGCGTCGTGCAATGGCGGTAGCTACGGAGCAAGAGATGAGAGCCAAGGCTCAAGAAGCAAAAGCAAAAGTTATCGAAGCCGAAGCACAGGTGCCATTAGCTATGGCAGAAGCTTTCCGAAGCGGTAACTTAGGTGTATTGGACTACTATAAAATGCAAAATATTCAGGCAGATACGGATATGCGATCATCGATCTCAAACCCGAAAGGCAATAATAAAGACAAGCAATAGAAACATTTTTAGTCCAACTTGTTTAATATCACGCTATTCAGTTTTAATAATAGAATGGCAAAGATGACTAAAAAGATAATGGCACCAAGAATGCCGAATGGTGTGTTTAAGATGTTGTTAATCATTATAGGGTCCTCCAAAATGGTCAGTAATAAAAGTTTGACATAAAAATAACGATAGTAAACTGCTTTTATTATTATTTTTGTCACAAATGAAAAAGATTTTTGTCATCTTTTTATGTATGTGTTATGTGGCGGTGTCCTTTGGAATCACTTTTCAAATACATCGATGCGCTGGTAATGTGCTTTGGGCTGTCGCTGAAGTAGATTCTATTCATGATGCGTGCCCATTTTGCCACCAAACACAGCGAGATAACGAAGATCCAAAAAAGAATTGTCGAGATGGGAGCTGTGATGATATGGAGTTTAAATTCGATCAACTCTCCGAGAAGGTCTTTTCCTATACCAAAGACAGAACATTAACACTTGATCCGGCCATCCGGATAATTCCATGGATGCAGGATATCTTTTCATTTCCTTCTCCACAGAAAACATATAGGTCATTAACGCCTATATTCGCTTTTACAAACTCCTCTCCGCCGATCTATTTACATCATTGTATTTTTAGAATTTAGGATTTTTCTCTTTTGATCGTAGAAATTGATGATACGGTATGTATTGTCAACAATATTTTTATGTAAGAATAACAAGAAATAAGAGAAAATGAAAGTAACAATATATAGCTTCGCACTTATCGTATTTTTTTTAGGATCAACTGGATTTACATATGCGCAAACAGATAGCGCGGCAGTATTTGATGTGGCCGGTAACTGTGGATTGTGTAAGAAGAGAATTGAAAACGCAGCAACATTAGATGGTGTTGAAAAAGCGGTTTGGGATATGAAGACACACCGCCTTACCGTAAAATATAATTATGAAAAAACGTCGTTAGCGGCAATACAGCAATCGATAGCACATGCTGGTCATGATACACCGCTATTTCGTGCGCCGGATGAGGTGTATGAAAAGTTGCATGAGTGTTGCCTTTATGAAAGGCTTGATAAAGACAAGAATTCCGGAGAACATCAATATAGTACTACGGAAGGGGAGGAACATGATCACGATAAGCATGACCATATTATCACAGGCGTAGTGGTCAACGAAAGTGGGAAAGGGGATTTAACCCCTATCGTCGGCGTTAATGTGGTGTGGTTGGAAGATCCGATACGGCGGGAGACCTCTAATGAAAATGGTGTATTTAAAATAAAGCACGAAAAGGGTAATAAAAATCTGATATTCTCCTACGCCGGTATGCAGTCCGATACCATTGAGGTGAAAGATCTGCACGAAGTATTGGTCGTACATGCCCAAAATAATGTTTTGTCTGAAGTCGTAGTTTCTCGAAAGAAAAAATCAACATATATTGATGCATTGACACCCACACGTGTGGAAGTCTTGACAGCGCGTGAATTATTTAAAGCTGCCTGCTGTGATTTGAGTGAAAGTTTTGAAACCAATGTTTCGGTAGACGTGGTGAGTAATGACGCTGTGACAGGCAGTAAACAGATCCAGATGTTGGGTCTAAGTGGGATATACACACAACTTACGGTGGAAAACCTTCCTGGTCCGAGGGGATTTGCTACCCCATTAGGTTTAAATAGTATCGCGGGTACCTGGATCAACTCGATCGAAATTAGCAAAGGTATTGGGTCGGTCGTGAACGGTTTCGAGAATATGGCAGGGCAGATTAATGTCGAATTAAAAAAGCCGCAAAATTCCGAAAAGCTCTTTTTCAATGCCTATGCGAATAATATGGGACGCACGGATATTAACCTTAACCTAGCCCATAAAATCAACTCGGATTGGTCGGTCGGTTTTCTCCTACATGATAACTTCATGTATAATAAGAATATGAATTTCAGCGAGAACGGCTTTAGGGATGTGCCGGTGGGTAATCTTTTTTCGGGGATAAACAGATGGAATTATGAGAATGGCAAAGGCACGATCATTCAGTTTGGTGTGAAGTATCTAAAAGATGACCGCACGGGCGGTGAAATCGATTTTAACAAAGATACGGATCGATTGACGAGGAATAAATACGGGATAGGATTTGATAACCAACGGATTGAAGGCTTTGCAAAGATTGGTTATGTTTTTCCGGAAAATAGATTGCGAAGTATTGGTTTGCAATTGTCAGGATCTAACTATACACAAGATAGCTATTTTGGACAGAATACCTATAACAGTGATCAGCGCAGTGGGTATGCGAATTTAATTTTCCAAGATGTTCTGGGCTCTGTCGCGCACAAATACAAATTGGGTACATCGGTCAGTTATGACGACTATCAGGAAGAGGTTAATGCGTTTAATTATGACCGTAAAGAGGTTGTTTCCGGAGCGTTTGCAGAATATACGTTCAGTCCATCTGAAAAATTTGATGCAGTATTGGGGTTAAGACAAGACTATAACTCTTTATACGGCTGGTTTACCACACCACGGGCCGTCTTGCGGTATACTCCGGTGAGTGGCACGACACTACGGTTGAGTTCAGGTCGCGGGCAACGTACGGCAAATATCTTTGCCGAGAATATCAGTGTTTTGGCTTCTAGCAGAAACATAGATTTCGCTTCTTACCAAACGTCGGGCACGGCTTATAACCTTCAACCCGAAGTTTCCTGGAATACCGGCCTTACCCTGGATCAGAATTTCCAACTATTTGGCAGAGAGTCTGGTGTTTCGGTAGAATTGTTCCACAACAACTTCTTAAATCAGGTGGTTGTTGACTATGAGGATTCCCGGACTGTTTCGTTTTATAACCTGGATGGAAAATCGTACTCGAACAGCCTACAGGCTGAGTTTCGTTTTATGCCGGCTCGACATTTTGAAACACGTATGGCTTATCGTATGTTGGATGTGGAAACAGACTATAGTAGTGGGCGATTGCAGAAACCGCTGACGGCAAAACATCGGGGATTTATGAATCTGGCCTATAATCTGCATAGCGGCTGGAGTTTTGATTATACCCTCAATATGGTAGGCCAAAAACGTCTTCCTTCAACAGTCGACAATCCGGTGGAATATCAGTTGCCAGCCTATTCTCAGGCCTATGTGACCATGAATGCACAAATAAGTAAGTCTTTGGGTAAGGATAAAAATTTTGATATCTACGTGGGTGGTGAAAACCTATCCAATTATTATCAAAAAAATCCTATTCTTGCTTTTGATGATCCTTTTGGAGATTATTTTGATACGGGATTATTATGGGGGCCGCTAACCGGACGCATGTTTTATACAGGCGTGAGATATCACATCAAATAGCCGGGCAATCGAATAGCTTTTTCAATTCTCGGTATAGACGCTGTGTCGGTAGTCCCATGACATTTTCGAAGCTGCCTGTTATAGTGTCTATACCGATTCGTCCGATCCATTCCTGTATACCGTATGCGCCTGCTTTATCGTAAGGCCTGTACTTATCGATGTAATACCGTATTTCATCCGTGGATAAAGGTGCAAACTGCACCTTGGTTGTTTCAGCGAAACTGACAACTGTCGCTTTATATTGCAGGGCCACACCTGTGATGACAAGATGTGTGTTGAGCAAAAGACTCGTTACCATGGTTATCGCTTCCTGCTCTGTATGCGGTTTGCCTATAACCTGTCCATTAGGTGCTACGACAATGGTGTCGGCGGTAATAACCAGCTTTGTCGCATACGCTGCCTTGTCGAACGCCGTTAGTTTGGCTCGTGCAATATCAATGGCGATAGCGTCGGGTGATAGATTCGAATTGATTTTCTCCTCTACGGGGTAAACTTCAACGTCGAAATCAATATCCATAGCGGCCAATAACTCCTTGCGTCTTGGCGATTGCGAACCTAATACGATGGGTATATTCTTGAGCGTGTCTATAAGCATATTATAGGCTTTTGATATACGTGTCGGGATGCCAATTTCCCTGAAGTTTTATGATTTTTTCCAGTATATCCCGTACAACGCCCTCTCCTCCACGTTTGGTCGATACATAATGAGATATAGCCTTGATTTCTTCGACTGCATCCGCAGGGCAAACGGCTACTCCGACTTCACGCATACAGGTATAATCAGGCATATCGTCGCCAATAAATAGGCATTCATGAGCCTGAAAATTATATTTGCCCCGAAGCTTCTCCAATACGGCGGCTTTGTCGGATATGCCCAGGTGGATCTCCGTGACACCCAATGCTTCAAAACGTTTTTGTACACCTAATGATCTTCCTCCCGTGATAATGAAGATAAAAAGTCCGGCCCTGACCGCATATTGAATAGCATAGCCATCCTTGACGTGGAAAGTACGGAGTTGTTCGCCAGTCTCGGTGACTAAAATCTGTCCGTTGGTCAAAACACCATCTACGTCAAGAAAAATATATCTAACAGCTTTAAGTCGGGTCAGAAACATCATACCTACAAAAGTAGTTAATAAAGTGGAGATATCATTTACTCAAAATCGCCAGAAGTTTATTTGTTTAAACAGTTATTTTCATCCCATTGTCACAAATTAGTTGTGATAACAACTTTTCATTCTAAACACTTGACAGATGAGAAATGTTGGCGTAAATTTGTAGCAACAATTCAGGAAAATGGGTTGTGATTTATAAAGTAGTCTTTTCATAATTTAGGTTTATAATTGGTTAGTAACGAACCTTGGCGCCCATCGCCAAGGTTTTGTTTTTACCGAATTTTGGTAGACTGATTTTTCTCCCATTGTTTGGAGAAAGATTCTTCCGCAAAGTGCGGAAGATCACGCTGGGGTCCCCAAGCTTTTCGGAATAAAAGACGGGTCAAAAAGTTCTTAGATTTCCCCCCAAACAGATCCAACCATTTTCTTTTGCCCACGAGATAGGCAAATACCTTCCACCTTCTTCTTTCGGAAGCAGATGTGAGGTCTTTTTGTACGGCATCTCGCCGATTGAGCAGCAACATTTTTTCGATGTCGATGCCTACAGGGCATACCTCGGCACTTTTTCCAGACAAAGTGGAAGCGTATGAAAGATGTTTATATTTTCTCAACCCGTTGAGATGTGGAGTTATCAGGGAACCTATTGGCCCCGGGTATGTCGTGTTGTAGGTATGTCCGCCGATCTGTTTGTAAATTGGGCAGGCGTTGACACAAGCTCCACAACGTATGCAGTAGAGCCCTTGTCGTTGTTCTTTTTGTGCCAATAAATTGGTTCTTCCATTATCGATCAGGATGACATACATTTCTTCTGGTCCGTCCGTTTCGTGCGCTTGTCGGGGGCCACTGATAATCGAATTATATGCTGTTAGATTTTGCCCTGTTCCATGTGAGGCCAACAAGGGCCAGAATAAGTCGAGATCATTTAAACTCGAGATCACTTTTTCGATGCCCACTATCGCGATATGTATCTTAGGAAAAGTTGTAGTCAACCGTACATTACCTTCGTTCTCCGTGATCGCAATGCTACCCGTATCGGCCACCAGAAAGTTGGCTCCCGTAATGCTGATATCCGCGGCTGTATATTTTTGACGGAGGTCCTCCTGAGCCTTGGCAATGCATTCTGTGGTTGATGCGTCCGGTGATGTCCCGAACTTGTCGTGGAATAATCGCGCTATGTCATCTTGGCCCAGATGTATTGCCGATGTGACAAAATGAGCGGGCTTTTGGCCTGCTAAATCGACAATATAGTCACCAATGTCACTTTCAATGGTTTCTACGCCTTGATCTTTCAGAAAAGAATAAATTCCAATTTCTTCTGCAACGGCCGATTTGGACTTTATAACGGTGCTCGCTCCTTGTCGTTCAACGATCTTCCAGATCTCTTCCCGTGCTTCAGCTGCGTCGTTTGCCCAGATTACCTTACCTCCGCGCTTGATGAAATTGGACTCAAACTCCACGAGATAACGGTCCAAGTTCTCAATGACCTTCCATTTGAGGAAGTTGGCTTTTTTCTTGGTATTCGATAAATCATGGAACTTATTTTTTGCAATGGTGAAAACATGTTCATAGCGATCTATATTATCCTTAAGAATGCGCTGTTGTTGTGAGTCAAGGGACTTTGCCGCACTGTCTTTTAAAAACTTCTCTGCAAGATGCTGGGCCATGAGGTAAATCTACTCTTTTTCAAAAGATGCGCAAAAACCGTGCTCCTTTTGCTCGTACTATTTTACATGCAAAGCTAAGCTCAATTCATCTAGTTGTGTTTTATCAATTGCCGCTGGGGCATCGATCATCACATCACGTCCCGAATTGTTCTTCGGGAAGGCGATGAAGTCGCGTATCGTTTCCTGACCGCCGAGAATGGCTGTCAATCGATCGAGTCCAAAGGCTAGGCCACCGTGTGGTGGAGCACCGTACTGGAAAGCATTCATCAAGAAGCCAAATTGTTCCTGTGCCTCAGTTTCCGTGAAACCCAGATGCTTAAACATCAACGCTTGGATTTCTTTATCGTGAATACGGATGGAGCCTCCACCTATTTCATTGCCGTTCAATACCAAGTCATAGGCATTAGCGCGTACTTTGCTCGGATCGGTGTCCAGAAGATGCATATCCTCCGGTTTAGGAGAAGTGAACGGATGGTGCATGGCGTGAAAACGTTGTGTTTCTTCATCCCATTCCAACAACGGGAAGTCGACCACCCAAAGCGGTGCAAACTCGTTCGGCTTACGCAAGCCCAACCGGTTACCGAGTTCCATACGTAGGGCACTGAGTTGAGAACGTGTTTTATCAGCCGGGCCAGATAATATCAGGATGAGATCGCCAGGGTTTGCGCCTGTGATTTCTGCCCATTTGGCCAGATCTTCTTGGTCGTAAAACTTATCGACAGAAGATTTGAACGATCCGTCGACTTCGTATTTACAATATACCATGCCCAATGCACCGACTTGTGGGCGTTTGACCCAATCGATCAGCTCATCGATTTGCTTTCTCGTGTAGCTAGCCGCTCCCGGGACAGCGATGCCGACGACAAGTTCGGCATTATTGAATACCCCAAAATCCTTATGTTGTGCAACAGGATTAAGTTCGCCGAATTCCATCCCAAAGCGAATGTCCGGTTTGTCATTTCCATAAGTGCGCATCGCTTCATCAAATGTCATACGTGGAAATTTATCAACTTCGATCTGGTGTGTCTCTTTTAAGAGATGACGTGTCAGCCCTTCAAAAACGTTTAATATGTCTTCCTGCTCAATGAAAGACATCTCACAGTCTATCTGTGTAAATTCCGGCTGACGGTCAGCACGTAAGTCCTCGTCCCGGAAGCACTTCACGATTTGAAAATATTTATCCATGCCCCCGACCATTAACAATTGTTTGAATGTTTGTGGCGATTGGGGCAAGGCATAAAACTGACCCGGATTCATACGGGAGGGTACAACGAAGTCGCGTGCACCTTCTGGTGTAGACTTAATGAGATATGGTGTTTCAATCTCGCAGAAATCTAAGGCGGACAGATAGTTGCGTACCTCCTGTGTGACTTTATGACGGAACAGCAAGTTGTCTCTTACGGGGGTGCGGCGGATGTCAAGATAGCGATATTTCATGCGGATGTCCTCACCTCCATCGGTTTCGTCTTCGATCGTAAACGGAGGCAAAAGGGCCGCATTGAGAACAACAAGCTCTTTGACCAGTAATTCAATAGCTCCCGTCGGTATATTCGGGTTTTTGGATTCTCTTTCCAGTATGATACCTTTTGCTTGTATGACAAATTCTCGCCCCAGTGATTTCGCTAATTGCATGACAGTAGCGTCTGTACGTTCTTCATCGAAAATTAATTGGGTAATCCCATAACGGTCACGTAAATCCACCCAGATCATGAATCCTTTGTCCCGGGACTTTTGAACCCAGCCTGCTAAGGTTACTTCTTTGTGTATGTCGGTAAGACGTAATTCGCCGCAATTGTGACTTCTGTACATATATCAAGTAAAAGTTAAAAGTAAAAGCCTACCACTTAAGGCAGGTCTATCCTGCAAAAATATTGGATTTAAGACAGAATGAAGAAAGTATTTATTATAAAAACAGGTTCTACCTCTTTCATAATGTGATCTGAAGAGGCTTTTGTAGTAGATATTCGATGTGGAAAACTTTTTTGTGGGGGATTGTGGGGGATTGTGGGAGAAAGTGTATACTTTTACATAAGATTAAGTTAGGTATATAGGCTAATGAACTATTTGATTGGAGAATACGAATGCAAGTTGGACACCAAAGGAAGAATGGTGGTTCCTGCAGCGCTCAAAAGGCAATTGCCGGACGTGGAGCGTGAAGGGCTTGTTGTGAATCGTGGCTTCGAGAAAAATTTAGTGATATATACTCGGGCAGAATGGAATAAAATATTGGGACAATTGTCTCGGTTGAACCAGTTTCAGGTCCGGAATAGAGAGTTTGTGCGGAAGTTTACCAGTGGAGCGACGGAATTGCTGTTGGATGCTGCCGGACGTGTGCTGTTGCCCAAAAATCTGTTGGAGTACGCGGAGATGGATTCAGAGTTGGTGCTGGCATGCAATCTGGAAAAAATCGAGGTGTGGTCGAAGCGCAAATACGAAGAACAGATGAATTCGATTTCTGAAGAAGACTTTTCGGATCTGGCTGAACAGGTGATGGGAAACTTTGATTTTGGAGGAGGGGCAGATGTGTGATGCGGTTTATCATGTGCCGGTGATGCTTCAGGAGTGCGTGGAGGCCTTGCATATTCAGCCTGAGGGGACATATGTAGATGTAACATTTGGAGGAGGGGGGCACTCGCGTGAGATTTTAAAACATTTGGGGCCAAAAGGTAGGTTGTTTGCGTTTGATCAGGATCCCGATGCATTGAATAATGCTATTGATGACGATCGCTTTGTGCTGATTCATCAAAATTTTGGGTATTTGAAAAATAGTTTGCGTTTGCACGGTGTGCAGCAAGTAGATGGGATCTTGGCTGATTTGGGTGTTTCTTCGCATCAATTTGATGATGCAGGAAGAGGGTTTTCGACCCGGTTCGATGCAGATTTAGATATGCGTATGGATCAGGTTTCCGATTTAGATGCAGGCAAAGTGATAAATACTTACAGCGAAGGGGAATTGCATCGTATTTTCGGGATGTATGGGGAAGTACAAAACGCGAAATCGCTGGCAAAGACTATTGTGACCGCTCGTCTGACAAAGACTATCCGTACGATAGCCGAGCTAAAAGATGTAATAAAGGGACAGGTGCCGAAAGGGAAAGAGCATAAGTATCATGCACAGGTTTTTCAGGCGCTGCGCATAGAAGTAAACAGGGAGTTGGAGGTGTTGCAGGACTTTTTAATACAAACGGTGCCCTTGTTGAAAGTACATGGGCGGCTGGTGGTGATGTCTTACCATTCTTTGGAAGATCGGTTGGTCAAGAATTTCATGGCTAAAGGGAAATTTAAAGGGGAGGTCGAAAAAGACTTTTATGGAAATGAGATTAAACCGTTTAAAGTGATAAGTAGAAAAGCCATCACCGCTGGATCGAAGGAACTGGAGGAAAATACAAGATCCCGAAGTGCACGCCTGAGGATAGCGGAGAAAAAAGGTACAGCTTAAAATAAGGAGCAGAAATGTCGAGGAAGAATACATTTCGAAACGAGGAATTGAGTGAGGATATCCAGACAGAAATGTCGGATGCGGTAGAGGAAAAAGTGGAGGAGACGCAGAACTTTTTGAAAAATATACTGTCTCCGGGGAAGCTTTCTACCTATCTGGTGACGCGGAATCTTCCTTTTGCCGCATTTTTAGCTTTGTTGGGGCTGGTTTATATATCGAATAGGCATTTGGCGGAACGTACGGTGCGGAAAATAGATAGACTGGGGAGAGAGGTGAAAGAACTCAGTTGGGATTATAAATCTTTGTCTGCGGAGCTTATGAAATTAACAACACAGACGGAGATAGCGAAGCGAGCTGACAGCTTGGGGTTGGGAGAGCGCCTGGAGCCGCCGATCAAACTGGAGGTGTTGAAGGAAAAAAAATAAGATAATAAGAGTGAATATTCGGAAGACCATATTAGTTAGGGTATACATCGCTTTCGGGCTTATGGTATTCGGAGCCTTGGCGGTGTTTGCCAAGCTTGTTCACTTGCAGTATGTGGATGGTGGGGAGTGGCGTGCTATCGCGGACAGTCTTACTATTCAGGAAAGAATAGTAGAGGCAGCCCGTGGTAATATTTATTCCAATGACGGTAGTCTCTTGGCAACATCGGTACCGGAGTATGAGCTTCGGTTTGATGCCATGGCAATCCCGGCAGAATACGATGACGTGTTTAATTCAAAGGTAGATTCGTTGGCTTTTAAATTGGCTGGTTTTTTTAAAGACCGTTCATCTCGTCAATACGCCGCTCTTCTTCGCGAATCAAGAGTAAGAAAGCGACGTTACGTGTTGCTTAAAAGAGCGGTTTCACATCAGGATTTAAAAATAGTAAAGACATTCCCATTGCTTAGCAATTTTCGAGAAAATAGGAAAAGGTTTTCGACAAGTCTTGTCGCTGTGCGGCAAAACAAGCGGATATTGCCCTTTACGAATCTAGCAGCACGTACTATTGGTTATAAGACCGATGAGGTACGGGTGGGATTAGAAGGCGCATATGGCGATTATATCGAAGGAAAGAGCGGTGTGCAGATGATGCAACGGATCGCCGGTGGGGTATGGGTACCCTTGAACCGGGAGGTAGAAGTTGCTCCAGTTGATGGCTCTGATATTATTTCGACCATTGATGTTCATATACAGGATATGGCGCAGCGCGCCCTCGAAAAGCAGCTGAAGATCAGTGATGCCGATAACGGTTGTGTGGTTTTGATGGAGGTCCAGACTGGAGAGGTACGGGCGATAGCGAATTTTACAAAAGACAAAGATGGTGAATACCGTGAAAAGTACAATTATGCCATTGCGCAGGGTGCTGATCCCGGATCCACCTTTAAGTTAGCCTCCTATATGGTCGCATTGGACGATGGGTATATCGATACCAGTAGCGTTGTAGACATCGGAAATGGTACGTATAAAGTGCCTGCTCACACTATTCGAGATTCACACGCACCGAAGAAATCGAAAGTTACGGTTAAAGAAGCTTTTGAAGAATCGTCGAATGTGGCTGTGACGAAGCTCATTAACACGTATTATGGGGAGCAACCGGCCCGGTTTACATCGAAGCTGCATAGCTGGGGATTAAACAAGCCTTTGGGCTTACAGATTCCTGGTGAAGCACATCCCATTGTCAAAACGCCTAAGAGCAAAAGCTGGAGTAAACTGTCTTTAGTGCAGATGTCGTATGGGTACGAACTTAAGCTTACCCCTTTGCAGACACTTGTGTTGTATAACGCTGTGGCGAACAATGGGAAGATGGTTGCACCCCTGTTCGTAAAGGAGATTCAACATTTAGGGAATACGGTGCAAAAGTTTGAGGCCAGGGTGATCAATAAACAGATTGTTTCGAAGGGAACCCTAAGTAAAATTCAGGGTATGTTGGAGGGGGTTATGACAGAAGGAACGGGTAAAAGGCTCGCTAGTCCGCTTTATACTTCTGCCGGAAAGACCGGCACGGCACAAATGGCAGATGATTCAAGAGGATACGGAGCGAGAAGATATCAATCGTCGTTTGCGGGTTATTTTCCGGCGAATAATCCCAAATATTCGATGATAGTCGTTATCCGTAATCCACGAAATGGTTATTATGGTGGCTCGGTCGCTGGTCCGGTATTCAAAGAATTGGCCGATATGGTTTATGCGAATGATCTAACGTTACAAGGTGGGTTTGCCCATCGAAAGGTGAATCTGGCTGGTGAAACGATGCCGTTGACTTTAATAGGATCTAAGGAAGCCTCTACACGGGTATACGAAGCCCTGGGATACACCCGGTTTAATTGGAATTTGCTCGCGCAAGGAACATCTGATTCGACTCGAGCTCCGTTTAGAGAACGGAATATAAAAGAGGGTGTTGTGCCGGATGTTGTTGGGATGGGATTGGCGGATGCACTATTTGCCATGGAAAATGCCGGATTCAAAGCGCATATCAATGGTAAAGGGAAAGTCGTTGAGCAGTCGCTCATACCGGGTACGAAATTAAAAATAGGAACAAAAGTAGCTATTCAGTTGAATTAAATTATGGAGTTAAAAGCATTACTACACGCCGTGCCGGTGATACAGGTGAATGGTTCTTTAGAAAAGGACATGACCTCGGTATGCTTTGATTCGAGAGAAGTAGAGAAAAATAGCTTGTTTGTTGCGGTGCGTGGGGTGCATACCGACGGTCATAGGTACATCGATGGCGCTATTTCACATGGGTGCACAGCGGTAGTGGTCGAGGAATTTCCGAAAGACGAGGTGAAAGGAGTAAGTTATATTTTAGTCGAAGATACGTCCTACGTGTTAGGTGTGTTGGCCGCTAATTTTTATCAGAACCCTTCTAAAGATTTGAAGCTGGTTGGTGTCACCGGAACAAATGGAAAGACAACTGTCGGCACCTTACTATTTAAGCTGTTCCAAAATCTTGGGTATGAAGTTGGTCTTCTTTCGACGGTAGAAAATAAAATCGGGAACAAAACTGTGCCGGCAACTCACACTACACCGGATCCGGTGACATTGAATTCTCTGCTGCGGGAAATGGTCGATTCAGGATGTGATTACTGTTTTATGGAGGTAAGTTCTCACGCCATTGTCCAGCAACGTATAGCAGGCTTGTATTTTGCAGGTGGAATATTTACAAATATTACTCACGATCACCTGGATTTCCACGAGACATTTGGTAATTATATCAAAGCAAAGAAAAAGTTTTTTGATAACCTGGACAGGTTTGCATTCGCCCTCACCAATATCGATGATAAGAACGGACAGGTCATGTTGCAGAATACTTTTGCACATAAGAAAACATACGGTTTGCACCATGTGGCGGATTTCAAAGCCAAGGTTGTGGAGAGCCATTTTGATGGTATGTTGTTACAGATCGATAACCAAGAAGTATGGGTTAAGCTGGTAGGAGGCTTTAATGCCTATAATATTTTAGCGGTATATGGTACAGCCATATTATTGGAGCAGGAAACAACGAAAGTGCTCACAGCAATCAGTGAAGTATCGGGAGCCGAAGGAAGATTTGAGACGTTACGTTCGGAGAAAGGTGTCACAGCTATTATAGATTATGCACACACGCCCGATGCGGTAGAGAACGTCTTACAGACGATTCGTGACTTGCGCATCCCCGGACAACAGATTATCACGGTATTAGGATGCGGGGGAGACAGAGATAAGGCCAAACGTCCAGAAATGGCTAAAGTAGCACTTAAATATAGCGATAAATTGATTATTACCTCGGATAATCCCAGAACAGAAGATCCGGCACAGATTATCCGGGACATGGAGGCTGGTGTAAACCCGGATCAAAGAAAACATGTGTTCAGCATATCAGATCGTCGGGAGGCCATCCGAGCAGCATGTCATCTGGCATCAAGTGGAGATATTGTACTGATTGCTGGGAAAGGTCACGAGAAATATCAGGATATTAACGGCGTAAAGCATCATTTTGATGATAAAGAAGAACTAAAAAATACATTTAACGAACAATAAGCATATGCTGTATCATTTATTCACTTGGCTGCAAGAGCATTTTCACATTCCCGGATCTGGATTGTTTCAATATATATCCTTTCGGACTGCTATGGCTGTTATTGTTTCGTTAATAATTACAACGGTATTCGGCCGCCGGTTAATTAATATGCTGCATCGGAAGCAGGTCGGCGAAACCGTTCGTGATTTGGGGTTGGAAGGTGAAAAACAGAAGCAAGGTACGCCAACTATGGGTGGTTTGATTATTATTGCGGGTATACTGATTCCAACGGTTTTATTTGCTAAACTGGATAATATTTACGTCTTGATCATGATCTTAACGACAGTCTGGATGGGTGCGATCGGTTTTCTGGATGATTATATTAAGGTTTTTCGGAAGAATAAGGAAGGATTAGCCGGACGGTTTAAAGTTATCGGCCAAGTGGGGTTAGGTACGTTAATCGCATTTACCATGTATTTTCATCCAGACATCGTGGTTCGGGAACAGGTGTCAAATCCGACCTCTGCCAAGCCCGTCGAGGTGGTCATTAACCCGCAGACGGGGGAACGTACTTATGCGGAAAATGTCAAGTCGACGAAGACCAATATACCCTTTTACAAAAATAACGAATTCGATTATGCGAAGGTATTGGACGCATTAGGATTGACGGGCGCAACAGCAACATTTATCTTGTTTTTGGTTGTTGTCGTCTTTATTGTGACAGCGGTATCGAATGGCGCCAATATTACCGATGGCATCGATGGTCTGGCGACGGGTACCTCAGCCATTATCGGCATAACGTTGGCCATCCTGGCGTATGTGTCGGGAAATATCATTTTTTCGGATTATTTGAATATCATGTATATTCCTAATTCGGGTGAACTGGTGATTTTCGCAGGTGCTTTTGTGGGTGCCTGTACCGGATTTTTGTGGTACAATGCTTATCCAGCGCAGGTGTTTATGGGAGATACGGGATCATTGGCTATAGGCGGAATCATTGCTGCTTTTGCGATTTTGATCCGTAAGGAGCTCCTGATTCCTATATTATGTGGCGTTTTCTTAATCGAAAACCTTTCGGTCATCATGCAAGTCTCTTATTTCAAATATACAAAGCAGAAGTACGGGGAAGGGCGGCGGATTTTTCTGATGTCGCCATTACATCACCATTATCAAAAGAAGGGTTATCACGAAGCGAAGATAGTTACCCGATTTGTCATCGTCGGGGTTATCTTGGCGATATTAACAATTGTAACGTTGAAGGTTAGATAGAAAGGCGATATGGGAAACATAGCACATACATATTATCCACAGTCCGGACATTTGGTTGTCTTAGGCGCTGGTGAGAGTGGTGTGGGAGCAGCGATCCTCGGGAAGGATAGAGGCTTCGATGTGTTTGTGTCGGATCGTGGAACAATAGCTGAAAGCTACCGTGTACAATTGGAAGAGGAAGGCATTCGTTTTGAGATGGAGAAGCATACGGAGGAGCAAATACTGCATGCTGACTTAGTCGTGAAGAGCCCGGGGATTCCGGAGCAGGCCCCATTGATAAAAAAATTAAGGGCAAAGGGAGTTCCTGTCATTTCAGAGATTGAGTTTGGAGCACAATACACCGATGCTAAGCTAATTTGTGTTACGGGATCCAACGGCAAATCAACAACCACAATGTTGACATACTATATGTTGCAGCAGGGCGGGGTGCATGTCGGGTTGGCCGGTAATATCGGAAAAAGCTTTGCGCTGCAGGTGGCCCGGGCACAGTTTGATGTTTATGTATTAGAGATATCGAGTTTTATGCTCGATGATATGTATCATTTTAGAGCCGATGTCGCGGTGCTGTTGAATATCACTCCGGATCATCTGGATCGCTATGATTACGATATGGAGAAGTATGTGAACTCCAAGTTCCGTATTATTCAAAATCAAACAAATAGCGATTATTTTATCTATTGTGCGGATGACGACGAAACCATGAAAGCGCTGCCTCGTATGCAGGTAAAAGCTATACAGTTGCCGATGTCGCAGAAGAAAAGCTTAGCCCAGGGATCATCTTTGGATAAGAACAATAATATTATCATTAATATACCTAATAGAGAAGCGTTTGCTATGAACATTGAAGAGTTATCATTACAAGGAAAGCACAACACCTATAACAACATGGCATCGGGCCTGGTGGGTAAGGTACAGGAATTGCGTAATCAGACGATGAAGGAGAGTATGGGATCGTACGTCAATATAGCACATCGTCTGGAACATGTCGCTTATATCGGTGGTGTGAATTATATCAACGATTCGAAAGCCACAAACGTCAACTCGGTTTGGTATGCCTTAGAAAGCTTCTCTCCCGATATTATTTTGCTATTGGGCGGAGTGGATAAAGGAAATGATTATGAAATGCTGCGTGATCTGGTACGGCAAAAAGTAAAGGCTATTATCTGTATCGGGAAAGATACTTCGCGTATACATGATGCTTTTGAAGAAGATGTCGAAGTCATCGTCAATAGTTCGTCGATTGAAGACGCGGTACATATGGCCTCGCATCTGGCACGCAAAGGCGATACAGTGTTGCTTTCACCAGCCTGCGCAAGTTTTGATTGGTTTAAAAATTATGAAGAAAGGGGCGATCGGTTTAAGGAAGCCGTGATGGCATTATAACGATGGGCGTATTGCGATATGCGCCTGCCTGCGGTAGGCAGGTATTGCGAGACTGTTGTCTCCATACGCAATACGCTCTACTCAATACTAAAAAAATGGAACAGGTATTTTCAAAGTTAAGAGGTGATAAATGGATCTGGATCATTGTGATCATCTTATCCGTATGGTCCTTGTTAGCTGTATACAGTTCAGTCGGGACATTAGCCTATAAAGAAGGCAAAGGTACCGAGTTGTATCTGGTGAAGCACTTTTCCATCATTGTGGTGGGCTGGATTTTGATGTACTTGTCGCATAAATTGGATTACAAATGGTACGCCGGTATTTCGAAGTTGCTCATGATGATTACCATCCCGCTGTTGCTTTATACGTTGGTATTCGGTGAGACGGTCAATGATGCTTCACGTTGGGTTACTATCCCGGTTATTAACCAGACTTTTCAGACTTCGGATTTAGCTAAACTGGCTTTAATTACATTTTTAGCGAGAATGTTGTCGCGAAAGGCCCTCGAAATCAAGGATCTGAAAAAATCTTTTGTGCCAATTATGGGTACCGTTTGTCTGGTTTTTGTGTTAATAGCATGGGCTAACTTATCTACGGCATTGATGTTGTTTGGTACGAGTGTACTGTTGCTACTGATCGGACGGGTTAGTTTTAAGCAGATTGCAGTTGTTTGTGCCGGAGGGGGAGTCTTATTGTTGTTGGTTGTGTTTCTAGGGCCAAGACGGGCGACTTACATCAGCCGGGTTGAAGGCTTTTTTAAGACCGAGGAAGTCACGGAAGGGCATGTTCCCTTTCAGGAAGATAAAAATTATCAGGCTAATAATGCGAAAATTGCTATTGCAACAGGCGGGCTGTTCGGAAAAGGTCCGGGCAACAGTATACAGCGGAACGTATTACCGCACCCTTATTCGGATTTTATTTTTGCCATCATCATTGAAGAATATGGAACCGTCGGCGGTGTGGTGTTATTATTTCTCTATTTGGCGCTTATGTACCGTTGCATTCGTATCGTGACCATGAGCCCACGTGCCTTTGGGGCATTTCTTGCTGCTGGATTGGGTTTTAGCCTGACTATTCAGGCATTGGCTAATATGGCTGTCGCCGTAGGATTGGGACCTGTCACCGGGGTGCCGTTACCTTTAGTCAGTATGGGGGGGACTTCGATCCTTTTTACAAGTATAGCATTGGGCATTATCTTATCCGTAAGTCGAAATATAGAAGAATTAAAAGGAAAACAAGAATTGGAGGAAGAGCCGAGAGCTAGAAAAGTAGTGATCGGAACGGTGGCGTAGAATAGATATGCGTAGTGCGATTTGCGTATTGCGAGGTTTAAAGTTTAATGAGTTAGTATCTCAATACGCAGTACGTTATACTCAATACTAAATAGAATGGGACATAAAATAATCATAAGTGGTGGAGGTACTGGAGGACATGTTTTTCCGGCGATAGCGATTGCCAATGCTTTGCGTCGTATACAACCGGATATAGAAATTTTGTTCGTAGGTGCTAATGGACGTATGGAGATGGAGAAAGTTCCGGCAGCAGGGTATGAGATTGTAGGCTTGGATATACAGGGGATAGACAGGTTTTCTTGGCTCAATAATTTGGTGCTTCCTTTTAAGTTGATTAAGAGTTTGTGGAAAGCTCGAAAAGTGATTAAGCGATTTGGTGCACAAGCGGCTGTCGGTGTGGGCGGGTTTGCCTCGGGTCCGTTGCTTATCGTGGCAAACAGGTTGGGGATACCTATTTTGATACAGGAGCAGAATTCCTTCGCCGGAAAGACAAATAAGATGTTAGGGAAGGACGCACAAAAGATTTGTGTTGCTTATGATGGAATGAATAAATTTTTTCCTGCTGATAAAATTTTGCTGACGGGTAATCCCATTCGACGGGCAGCGGTAGATATAGAAGGAAAGAAAAAGGAAGCACTTGACTTTTTCAATCTGTGGGAGGGAAGGAATACCGTGTTAATTATGGGCGGTAGTTTGGGGGCGGGAACGCTGAATCGTTTTATGTTGAAGTCATTTGAAAAAATAGTGGATAGACCCGACATCCAGGTCATCTGGCAGTGTGGAAGCATGTATTATGAAGAAGTAATGTCACTTTTAGAACTTAGAGAAGGGGGGATACCTTCTAAAATTCATGTGGTCCCCTTCCTGGAGCGTATGGATTATGCCTATGCCGCCGCCGATGTGATTGTTGCCCGGGCAGGTGCTGGGACTATCTCGGAGCTGTGTATGGTCGGGAAGCCTGCCATATTGGTACCTTCTCCAAACGTTGCAGAAGACCATCAGACAAAGAATGCCCAGGCACTGGTATCCAAGGGTGCTGCGCTGACCATAGCAGATGATATGGCTCTTGACAATTTATTGGAAATGGTGCTACGGCTCCTTACCGATGAAGAACAATGCGCAGCATTAAGTCGGGAAATTAAAAAAATGGCTTTGCCGGATGCCGACGAAGTTATTGCGAGAGAAGTGTTAAAATTAATAGCGTAGGAATATGAATATCGATCAGGTCAAACGAGTATATTTATTAGGCATAGGGGGGATTGGGATGAGCGGATTGGCGCGCTACTTTCATCAATTGGGATGTGCAGTATACGGTTATGATCGGACGGAAACGGAACTGACTGCCGCTTTGGTGGAGGAGGGTATGTCTATTATATACACTGATGATGTGGATAGGATTCCGTCTGATTTTGTACATCCTGCTACAGAAAACCTGATTATTTTTACACCGGCAGTACCGAAAGACTTGAAGATTAAGCAGTGGTTTGAGCAGCGGGGTTTTGATCTTTTTAAACGTTCTGAAGTTTTGGGTTTACTGAGTGCTAATCGATTCACCATAGGAGTAGCCGGAACGCATGGCAAGACAACAACTTCGACAATGATCGCGCATATCCTCAAAGATTCAGGATACGATTGCTCGGCTTTTTTGGGTGGGATTAGTTCGAATTACAATACCAATGTGCTTTTTGGAGAGAATAACGTCATCGTGGTTGAAGCTGATGAATACGACCGCTCGTTTCTTACGCTACATCCGAATATTGCGGTGATAACGTCTGCCGACGCCGATCATTTGGATATCTATGGAGACCGCTCACACCTCATTCGGTCTTTTGAACTGTATTTGGATCGGGTCGTCGAAGGCGGCAAACGTATTGTCAAGTTGGGCTTGCCATTCGTCGGAGATATCAGCTATAGTCGGGAGCAGGCCGAGGCAAAGGCATATGCAAGAAATATCGAAATTATTGACGGCGACTTCTATTTTGACTATGTGAACGGTGAAATGTGCATAAAAGGAATCAAATTGGGTCTTCCCGGCCTTCACAACGTAGAAAATGCTGTTGCCGCCGTCACTGTAGCCTTTCTACTCGGTATAGATCAGGAAAAGGTGGTTGTTGCCTTAGCTAATTTCAAAGGTGTAAAGCGGCGGTTCGAATATATTGTCAAGAGCGAATCGCATATATATATTGATGACTATGCACACCATCCGGAAGAATTACGTGCTTTTTTGAGTTCTATAAAGAAGCTCTATCCTAATAAGAAGCTGACAGTTGTGTTTCAGCCCCATCTGTTTAGTCGCACGCGTGATTTTGTAGACGGATTTGCAGAGGTGTTGGCGATGGCGGACGAGCTGTTGCTTATGGAGATCTATCCGGCACGGGAGCTTCCGATCGAGGGGGTGGACTCGCAATGGTTACTCGATCAGGTTGCCTTGGAAAATAAACGTTTAGTGACTCCACAGGAAGTGTTGAATATCATCGAGGAGGAAAAACCGGAATTGGTGGTTACGATGGGGGCGGGAGATATTGATCGTTTGGTACAACCTATTAAAAGGATATTAGAAAATAATAAATAGACATGAGACGCCTACGATGGAGTTTAGTATTTTATAGTTTGCTGGGGACCGGATCCCTGGTCGGGCTTATTTTACTAATGGGGCTGGTGTCTGAAAAAGGTGACGCACAGGTTTGCGAATCACTTCAGGTGATCATCCAAGGAAAGGAGACTTTTATCGATCAGCAGGATATTGTTAAGTTGATTTCGAATAACCACGGCATAGTTGTTGGACAAAAATTGAATAGCATCGACATTGGAAAAATAGAAAGTACGTTGAAAGCGCTGCCTTATGTGGCAGATGCATCTGTTCATACCGATATGAATGGCCTGTTACAGGTCGCTGTGAAACAACGGGAAGTCTTACTTCGTGTTATAAATAAGCAGGGCAAGGAATATTATGTGGATACACAAAATAAGAAAATTCCGACTACATTAAAATATGTACCCCATGTGTTGGTCGCCAATGGTAATATCAGCGAATTTTATAATACACCGTTGGAAAGTGTAGAATCGGATATTGTGTTGGATTTAGTGGATATTGTAAAACACGTCCGCGGAAATGAGCTTTGGGCTAATCAGATTGTGCAAATGTATGTCAACGAGCAACGTGATATTGAATTGATACCTCGGGTAGGAAGAGAGATTTTAATTATCGGTAATGCCGATTCATTACAATATAAACTAGACAGATTAGAAGTTTATTATAGAAATATCTTGCCCAAAGTAGGGTCTGAAGCGTATGAGAAAGTCAACGTAAAGTATGGCGGGCAGATTATTTGTGAGCGTCGTGGAGACTGGTTTATTGACAGCTTAAAAATGAAAATTAACGCACGAAATTAAAAATTACAGCATAATTACAGCATAATTACAGCATATGAAACCAAGAATGACAGAAATTGAAAAAGAAAATCCAATCATCGTTGGGTTGGATATCGGTACAACGAAGATTTGTGTTACCGTGGGTCGTCGTAGTGGTAGCAACAAGATCGAATTATTAGGAGTTGGTAAAGCAGAGTCTGCTGGGGTAAACCGTGGGGTTGTGGCGAATATCCACAAAACGGTTTCCAGTATTCGCGAGGCCGTGTCGGGAGCCGAAGGGCAGTCGAATGTCGACATCAAAGTGGTGAATGTAGGTATAGCCGGGCAACATATTAAAAGTATTCAGCACCGGGGAATTTTCACCAAGGGAGACGATGACGAGATCAATCACAATGATATAGAACGATTAATTTCGGATATGTATAAATTGGTTTTGCCTCCCGGTGAAGAAATTATTCATGTATTACCGCAGGAATTTACCATTGACAATGAACCCGGGATTAAAGAACCGGTGGGGATGGCAGGACGTCGGATCGAAGCCAATTTTCATATCATTTCCGGGCGTGTGACTGATATAAAAAATATCAAAAAATGCGTTGATAATTCGGATCTGGAAGTATCTTCTCTTGTGCTGGAGCCCTTGGCGTCGTCCGAAGCTGTATTGGATGAGGAGGAAAAGATGGCTGGGGTAGTGTTGGTTGATATCGGAGGAGGTACGACAGATGTGGCTATTTTCCATGAAGGTATCATCCGTCACACGGCGGTTATACCATTAGGTGGTAATATCGTTACCGAGGACATCCGCCAAGGCTGTGCTGTATTACGCAATCAGGCTGAGCAGTTAAAAGTACGCTACGGTTCTGCTTTAGCGGATGAAAACAAAGAGAACGAAGTGATATGTGTGCCGGGTATACGTGGTCGGGAAGCGAAAGAAATTTCCGTAAAAAATTTGGCATTTATTATACAGGCCCGCATGGAGGAGATTATCGAACATGTGTATTATGAGATTAAGTCTTCTGGATATGAAGATAAACTCATTGCGGGAATCGTTATTACTGGAGGAGGAGCGCAATTGAAACACCTGGTACAACTTGTCGAATATATCACGGGAATTGAGTGTCGTATTGGATATCCCAACGAATACTTGGCTAAAACCGAGATGCTGAGTAAGCAGACATTTGAAGAGATGAAAAGTCCGATGTATGCAACAAGTATCGGGTTATTGATGAAGGGAATTCAGGATTATGAAGGTGATGAAAAGTTGCAGGAAGAAAAGGTTTCCCGAAAAGCACAGAAGGCAACCGTTCTTGATATTGCCGAAAAACAGAGTAAAAAAGAAAGTTGGTTTACAAAAATTATCTCTGAATTTATCAAGGACGACGCACAATATGATGACGATACCTTTATTGGTAAAAAGTAATTTTTCAACATGTTGGATATTTTTCCACAAATTAACACATGTGGAAAACTGATGTGCATATTTTTGGTATTATTACATTGGAAACTTGGGTTTAGGTTGGCTGTAAAGGCCGAGGTTTTATAAGAAACAGGATATTTATGTCGATACAATTTGAAATGTTAAAAGAGCAGTCGTCGATTATCAAGGTAATAGGCGTAGGTGGTGGTGGTGGCAACGCTGTCAACCACATGTACAAGCAAGGAATCAGTGGTGTAGATTTTATCGTATGTAATACGGATGCTCAGGCTCTTGAGCTGAGTCCTATTCCGAATAAGGTGCAGTTGGGCGCGAGTTTGACCGAGGGTATGGGGGCTGGAGCAGATCCGGATGTTGGCGAGAATTCGGCTATCGAAAGTATCGACGATATTAAAAGAATGTTAGGTACCAACACCAAAATGTTGTTTATCACGGCAGGTATGGGTGGCGGTACCGGCACAGGAGCTAGTCCTGTACTTGCGAAGGCAGCCAAAGAAATGGGTATACTGACCGTTGCCATCATTACGACGCCATTTGCTTTCGAAGGAAAAAAGCGACGCTCTCAAGCGGAAGAGGGGTTGGAGGAGTTGCGTAAGTATGTTGATTCGTATCTGGTGATTTCCAATGATCGGCTGCGTGAAATATTCGGCAACTTAACAATGACAGCAGCGTTTGCCAAAGCGGATGATATACTGACTACCGCGGCGAAAGGGATTGCTGAAATCATTACTATACCGGGTTATGTTAATGTCGACTTTAAGGATGTGCGGACTGTAATGAATGACAGCGGAGTAGCTATTATGGGTAATCATGTCGCCGCGGGAGATAACCGAGCCATTGAAGCCGTTACGGGTGCACTTGCGTCGCCTTTATTGAAAGATAACGAAATTGAAGGTGCCCGTTATATCTTGCTGAATATTACGTCTGGTACGAAGGAAGTAACGATGGACGAAGTGTCTATTATTACGGATTATATTCAGGAAAAAGCAGGACTTACAGCCGATTTGATATGGGGTAATTGTATTGATGAAACTTTGGAAGAGGAGCTTTCTGTAACGATTATAGCGACTGGCTTCCAGACTTCAGAAGAGCGGATTAAGGAGAAGGAAAATGAAAAAATTGCGATACCTTTAACTCCGGAGCCTACGACTCCTTATATTAAACCCGTGGTTCAAAATCAATTTGTTGAAAAACCTGTCCAGCAAAGCGAATTTATTAAGCCTATACAGACTCCTGTTGCTTCATCCGAACTACCAACAAGTGCGCCGCAGGCAGATTTGTTTTCGTTGGCAAATCGGTATGGCGATTCTACTTCTTCACCTGTAAATTCAGTTCAAGCGGAGACAGAGACGGAAGTTGTCCGCTATACATTGGATACGGAAGAAAAATCGGATGAAGGAAATGTGAGTAATGACGAAGATACCTCAGGTTTTAAGCTCACCACCAGACCTTCGGTTTTTGAATTTAAACTGCCGACAGTTTTTGATGCCTACGAGCAGGTAGCGAATGAAGAAGTGGCACATGAAGTTGATTCTATTGTAGAAAATGAGGCTGTTTCTTCTGAACATGTTGAAACGACGCATCAAGAGACGGAGAAAGTAGCGGATGCTAATTTTGAAGATCAGTTGCTGAAGACTAAAGAGCGTATCTTGCGTTTGAAGGAATTAAGTATGAAACTGAAGTCTTCAAATGGTCTACAAGAATTAGAAAGCGAACCGGCGTATAAAAGAAAGCAAAAGACGTTAGAAGACGTCCCACATTCATCCGATTCGCAAGTCTCCCGATTTACCTTGTCTTTTGATGAAGGCACTACTGAAATAAGGTCGAATAACTCGTTCTTACACGATAACGTAGATTAAAACGATAATTTAATACTCATGTTTTTGAAAGGTGGCAGAGATGCTACCTTTCTTTTTTAGGTCTATTCAACAGCATGTAATTTGAATAATTCAATCAATTCGGGGATGTTGTTTACTTGGAGTTTTTCAAAAATCCGACTTTTATAAGTGCTTACCGTCGAAGAGCTTAAATTGAGCAAAGAAGAGACTTCGAGAATCCCATGCCCATCGATTAAATGCTTTGCTACGTCCATTTCCCGATTAGACAATTTGTGTAAAGGATTAGCAGCTTGGGCAGCAGATTTGTTCGTAATCAGGGTTTGGACATAGAGATCTCGTATAGAAGGCGACATGTATTTGCCGCGCTCCTGGATGCTTTGAATTGCGGTCCCTAATTCGTCCATTGCCGTATTTTTATTGAGATAACCCGCCGCTCCTGCTTCTATGTATCGCAAGGCGTAGATGTTTTCGTCATAAGAAGAGAAGACTAATATCTTCAGGTCATTTTGAAGATCGATAATTTCCTTAATAACCTTGATGTTATTGCCGCCAGGCATGTTGATGTCGAGCAGCAATAAATCGAATTGGCTTTGCATTAGATGATCGAAAATCTCCTTATAAGTTGTTGCATGTGTAATTTCAGCGTCGCTATAAGTGCCTTGTATGATTACCGAAGCTCCGAGCCTGACAATACTATGGTCATCCGCTATAAGTATCTTTTTCATGCTACGATAATAAATGAAATTGTGTAAATACCCAAATTTTAATTTTAAAAATGTAGATGTTCTTATTAAAATCTATTTTTTTGAGTATCGATATAATCAAATATAAAGATTTTATCGTTATAATTGTATAGATAACAAAAAAGATATAAAATATGGGATTTCTTAAAGAGTTTAAAGAGTTTGCAATGCGCGGTAGCGTTGTAGATCTGGCCGTCGGTGTTGTTATAGGTGGTGCTTTTGGGAAAATAGTTACATCCTTGGTAGATGATATTATCATGCCTCCAATTGGATATATAACAGGAGGGGTGGATTTTGGCGAGCTGAAGTACGTTCTCACGGCGGCAAATGAGTCTGCGGGCGTAGAAGAGGTAGCTTTGAAGTATGGTAATTTTATAAATGTTATTATTCAGTTTTTAATTATAGCCTTTTGTATTTTCCTAGTGATAAAGGGACTGAATTCATTGAAACGCAAAGAAGAAGCTGTGCCTGAAGCGGCCCCTGCCCCGTCGAAAGAGGAAACACTTTTGACCGAAATTAGAGATATCCTCCGGAATAAATAATCACCAGGGTGCTGTTCTTTTTTATGGTGAATGTTTTTGCTGTATGTATTTGATTGTTTTAAAAAAAATACTACCTTTGCGTTCCTCTAAGGAATAAAATATTTAAAATATATAGCGTCATGAAAAGAACATTTCAGCCTTCGCAAAGAAAAAGAAGAAATAAGCACGGATTTAGAGAGCGTATGAGTACAGCTAATGGTAGAAGAGTATTAGCTTCTCGTAGAGCAAAGGGTAGAAAACGCCTTTCTGTTTCGGACGAATATCGTCACAAAGGGTAAATTTTTACAACCGGTGACTGGGACAGGGTGTCTTGTTAGCCAATAGTCATCGATATGAAAAGGATATTTAGAAAAGAAGAACGGTTATGCAGTAGGCGTTTAATTAACAGTCTATTCCATAACGGTTCTTCTTTTATTGTATACCCCTTTCGGATTGTATATCTGCCGGTAGCCGAAGAACTCCCTGTTGGTGTACAGGTTTTGATTTCGGTTCCAAAGCGCAAGATGAAGCGCGCCGTTATGCGTAATAAGATCAAACGTAAGATAAGGGAGGTGTATCGCCTACAAAGAAGTGAGATTTTACTTTCCAAAATTCAGCCACAGTCTGTAAATTTGTTGCTGGCTATTCAGTATCTTTCTGATAAGGAGATACCATTTAATGAATATATGCTTAAAATGAAGGAAAGTCTAAATCAGCTTGTTCATGAAGTTTGCTAATGGGATATGGAAAGCGATCTTATACCTGTTCCGGTCGCTTTTTCTTTTGCTCATACGATTTTATCAAATTTTTATATCACCATTATTAGGTGCAAATTGCCGTTATACACCGACCTGTTCGCAGTATGGCCGGGAGGCAATTCTTAAGTACGGTCCTTTCAAAGGAGGGTGGTTGGCCTTGAAGCGGATAATGCGTTGTCATCCCTGGGGAGGGCATGGGTATGACCCCGTTCCATAAATAAATTTATATGCGTAATCAATATATCCTGCAAATAGATACGGCTACAGAGGTTTGCTCTGTTTCGATAAGCGCTTCGGGAGGTTTGATCGATACCATAACGGCTGCCGAACCCAATGAGCACGCTTCGAAATTAACTTTGTTTATTGATGAAATCCTGCGTCGTAATAACGCTTCGTTTTCAGATATAGTTGCAGTTGCAGTGAGTATGGGGCCTGGATCTTATACAGGTTTGCGTATCGGTGTTTCCACTGCTAAGGGGATTTGTTATGGCTTAAATTTGCCTTTGATTGCTATCCATACTTTACATAGTATGTTTGACGGCTATCAGCTTGTCCAAGCAGACAGTTCATACGATCTGTTTTGCCCGATGATAGATGCGCGCAGAATGGAAGTGTATATGTCTATATTTGATAAGCGTGGAGATGTCCGTTTCGACACATCTGCTCAAATTATCACTAAAGATAGCTTTGAGGCTTACAACAATAAAAAAATAGTGCTTTTTGGTTCGGGAGCGAATAAGTTCAAAGAGCTGTTTGAATCGGATCCGGCTATTGCCATAGATACCGCATATAGACATTCCTCCGCGTATTTAACGCGCGCCGCTTGGCAGAAATATATAGATAGGGATTTTGAAGATATGATCTACTTTGAGCCTTTCTATCTGAAGGAGTTTGTGGCCACTACACCGAAAAAGCAAAATTTAGCTTAGAGCCATTTCTTCTTTCTAAACCAATAATAAATGAGTGCAGATAAAACCACCATGGCTAATAAAACTGCTGCATATCCATACTTCCACTCCAACTCAGGCATATATTTGAAATTCATTCCATACACCCCGACAATAAAAGTAAGCGGCATAAAAAATACGGAGATAATGGTCAGCGTCCGCATGATCTCATTGGTATGGTTGGATTCTATATTAAAATAGATGGAGAGTAGCTGAGAGGTGTTTTCAGCGATATTGCGGTACAGTGTATTTGTTCTCGAAAAAAGATCGCGTAGATCCTGCGTATAAATATTTCGATATTGGGGCATATGGAAATAATCAACAATGTCCTTGTAAAGCGTCAGTACACTTCGGATCACGTCTATCTGCCTTTTAATATAATAGAGCTTTTTTAGGAAAGGCTTCCTACGTCTGTGCAGAAAAACAGTTTCTTCATATTCATCCAGCTGTTCAGCCATTTTGCCTAGGACAAGATCTTCAAAAGTTTTTAATGCGGAAGAGACCAGCGTATTGACCAAGCTTTTGCTGGATTGAAGTTTCTTATGGTCTTTCTTCAAGCTCCCCAAGTCTTTTAAGAATTCTATTTCATGGCGATGTGCCGTAATTAGAAAATCCTCTGCGTAGAAAATAGAAATACGTTCGGTCACTTCGATCAGAGAGTCTGAATCGTTCGCTAAGATTTTTGGAATAGACCGGATGATTAAAAAGTGGTAATTTTCAAATTCCTCAATCTTCGGAAGGTGTCCTGTTTCAATACAATCTTTAATAGACGCTTCATGCAGATTATATTTGATCTTCAACTCGGCGAAGTCTTCAACCGTTGGATTGGTGATGTCGATCCAATCAAAATTGTTGTCTGGTGTGCGGAGGACTGTTGTGGTCATGACGAAATATTAAGATCCTTAAAAATAACGATTGACCTTGAGAAATAAAACTTGAAAACAGGCGCTTTCAAAAAAAGCGGAGACACTTGGGGTGCTCCGCTTTCTAAAAGTTTTGAAGAAATTGATGGTTACCTCTTTTCAGTAGTTTTCTTAGCACTATATTCCTTGTTGAGTGCATCTAAAACTTCCTTCGTGATGTCAAGTTCAGGGTCCGCGTATAACACGGCTGGGTTCGTTTGGGAATAGGTCAACACGAATCTATAGCCTTTCTCTTCGGCGTGCTTCTTGAGATATTCTGTAATGGTTGTATATACAGCATTGAATTCCGTTGCTTCATCCTGTGCTAAAGAATTTGACGCGTTTTGATTCAATTGCGCAAGCTCCTGTTGTTTGCGTGCGAGTCTTTCCTCCGTCGCCTGACGTTCAGCAGCACTCATCGTTGCCGCATTTTTTTCAGCCTCTGCGATTTCCCGTTGAAAAGCTTGTCCTTTTGCCTGTAGATTGCTTTGTGCTTTTTTTGCTTTATCTTCCAATCGGGCTCTAATGTCCTTAAAATAGCCATATTGCTCTGAAAGCGTGTCTGAGTTTACATAGACAATCTTTTCTTTTTGAACAGGGGCAGTTTTTGTGCTGTCGGCGTTTGCCGGAGCATGTATCGAACCGGGATTTTGATTACATGCAACTGCGCCTGCAATTACTGCTATCCCAAAAGTTGTTTTAGTGAAATGTGATAAGAATTTATTCATCGTTTGTCTATTTTCGCAATAAAGCAACAAACCTACTATAAAAAACTTAAAAAACCATTTTATTCCCTCACAATCCTTCAAAAAAAGTTTATCTTCTACACGTTAACCGGTTTTTTCGTACTTGCGAAAGTGCATATTTTTTGTTATTTTTGAGCTATAAGAATCTGTTATTTTTAAACTAAATAAATGAGCGAAGAAAAGAAGAATTCGAGTACGTATTCAGCGGATAATATTCAGGTATTAGAAGGATTAGAAGCTGTACGTAAGCGGCCCTCTATGTATATCGGTGATACAGGTCCGAAGGGTTTGCATCATTTGGTCTACGAAGTCGTAGACAACTCTATAGATGAAGCGGTAGCTGGGTACTGTACGGAAATATATGTCACTATCCACAAAGATAATTCGATTTCGGTGCGAGATAACGGACGTGGTATCCCAACGGGAATCAATAAGAAGGAGAATAAATCTGCGTTGGAATTGGTTATGACTGTATTGCACGCCGGTGGTAAATTTGATAAAGATACGTATAAGGTTTCCGGAGGTCTTCACGGGGTAGGTGTTTCCTGTGTAAATGCATTGTCTATACATTTGAAGGCGGAAGTGCATCGCGAAGGCAAAATATTCCAACAGGAGTACGAACGTGGTAAGCCGATGTACGCGGTAAAAGAAGTCGGAACATCAGATGTTACGGGGACAATTGTAACCTTTTTGCCTGATGTGGAGATTTTTACCCAAACTATAGTCTACAATTACGATACGCTTGCCAACCGTCTTCGTGAACTGGCTTTCCTCAATAAGGGAGTTCAGCTGACCTTGCGTGACGAGCGGGAAGTAAATGAAGACGGATCGGAAAAAGTGGAAACGTTTCTTTCCGAAGGCGGCCTCAAAGAGTTTGTGAAGTTTCTGGATGGTAATAGGTCGGCGTTAATTCCAGAACCGATTTATCTGGAAGGGGTAAAACAAGGTACTCCGGTCGAACTGGCCTTTCAATATAATGATACCTATTCTGAAAATGTACATTCCTATGTCAACAATATCAATACGATAGAAGGAGGTACACATGTGTCTGGCTTTAGAAGAGGGCTGACCCGTATCCTGAAAAAGTATGCTGATGACTCGGGTCTTCTTAAGAATTCGAAAGTGGAAGTCACAGGCGATGATTTTCGGGAAGGGTTGACAGCGGTCATTTCTGTTAAAGTTGCAGAACCACAATTTGAAGGGCAGACCAAAACAAAGCTTGGAAATACAGAGGTGATGGGTGCCGTGGATGTGGCTGTGGGTGAGATACTGGGGGCTTATCTGGAAGAAAACCCCCGTGAAGCGAAGATTATTGTTCAAAAAGTAATTATTGCGGCACAAGCACGTGCAGCTGCACGAAAAGCACGTGACCTGGTGCAGCGTAAAACCGTGATGAGCGGTTCCGGCTTGCCGGGAAAATTAGCGGATTGCGCGAGCAACGATCCGACTGTGTGTGAGATTTTCTTTGTGGAGGGGGACTCGGCCGGTGGTACGGCGAAGCAAGGGAGAGATCGCCATTATCAGGCTATCATGCCACTTCGGGGTAAGATCCTGAATGTGGAAAAAGCCATGGAGCACAAAATATACGAGAACGAGGAAATTAAAAATATGTTCACTGCTCTTGGTGTATCTGTCGGAACGGAAGAAGATCCGAAAGCGTTGAATACAGCAAAGCTCCGCTATCATAAGATTATCATTATGACGGATGCCGATGTGGATGGTAGTCATATCGCAACATTGATACTAACGTTCTATTTCAGGTATATGCGTGAACTTATTGAGAAAGGGTATGTATATATTGCCACACCTCCGCTTTATCTCGTAAAAAAAGGTAAAGAATTTGAATATGCATGGACTGAAGATCAGCGTCTGGCTGCTATACAGCGCCTAAAGGGTGCGGGTAAGGAAGATAGTGTGCATGTTCAGCGGTACAAAGGTCTGGGAGAAATGAATGCTGAACAATTGTGGGATACCACCATGAATCCAGAACATCGTACCTTGCGCCAGGTAACCATTGAGAATGTTGCGGAATGTGATCGTGTGTTTTCTATGCTGATGGGCGATGAAGTTGCTCCGAGACGTGAGTTTATCGAGAAAAACGCCCGGTATGCAAAGATAGATATTTAGTCATATATTAAATTATGGAAAAGGTCAGGCGATAATCGTCTGACCTTTTTTTGTAAGAGCTGATTTTGATTAATTTATTTATTTTGAAGTTAAAAATATTATATATATTTTTACGAAAATAAATTAATCAAATCATGTTATTTAAGACTATTTTATTGCTGCTTTTTTCATTGAAAGCGTCGGCACAAGTGTTCAATGCGGCTCCCTTTTTAGCCATGGGAAATACAGGGCTGGCACAAGGATCGTTGTATAGTATTTCGAATAATCCGGCAGGAGTTGCTTCATTGGAAAGTATGGCGTTCGGTGTTGCTTATCAGAATCATTTTTTTTCGTCCGAAATTCAATCACAGGCTGTATTTGCAGCACTGCCCTTTGCATCATCCAGTACATTAGCTTTTGGTATGAACAGCTACGGGTTACAGGGAGTTGCGAATTTGCTGACGTTGAGAGGAAGTTATGCGAAACAGTTTGGACGTCATTTTTCCAGTGGAATCAGTGTCAATTCGCATCGGTATTATGTCACGAACTATGAGAACGACAACACGCTCTCCTTGGATTTGGGCTTTCAGTATTATGCCAACGACGATATAACGATCGGCGCTTTAGCCCGGAATGTGACCAAAGCGCAGCATGAAGACGTTGTCCCCGCATATATTCCGGTAGAGTTCGGTATCGGATTTTATTATAAGCTATCCACCGCCTTGCGAATAGCGTATGATATGTACTACGGTCTATACACGTCATTGGACTATCGTGGTGGTATCGAATATGCGGTAGACTCACGCGTCGTGGTGCGGGGAGGGGTCGCTTCACATCCTACGCAATATTTTGGTGGTGTCGGACTTGTGCTGAATAAGCTACATGTCGATATCGCCTCCGCTTTCCATCCACGACTCGGAACTTCTCCTCAATTGGCTATAGCGTATGATTTCTAAATTCGTGCTATATATTCTCATTCCGCTCTATATTCTTCCGGTATTTTGCATAGCCCAGGAGATGTTAGATATGGAAGAAATGTTGATCGAGCAGTTGACAGAGATTTCGGCAGAAGAAGTAGATCTCAGTGAGGTGGTGGATAGACTTTGGGCCTATAAGAAAAAGCCTTTAAATCTCAATACGGTCCACGCGGAGCAATTGGCGGACTTGATATTCCTTTCACCGCAACAGATCCGAAGTATTTTGAATCACCGAATACTTACCGGAGCGTTTTTGTCTGTATTGGAGTTACAGAGCATCCCGGAGTTGAATGACCGTACCATTCAGTTGCTGAAATTATTTGTGGAAGTGAGGCCACCTGCAATATGGAAAGATTTAGATGTAAACACCGCTTGGAAATCCGTTGAGCAGGCGATACTTATAAAATACGGGCGCGTATTGGAGCAGCAAGCAGGATATGCCGTCAAAGATCCTACGCGTTCACATTATCTTGGCGATCCTAACCGATATGCGGTTCGCTATAAACTCAATTACGAGGATAAGATTCGTATAGCCTGGAACATGGAGAAAGATGCCGGAGAGCCTTTTTTTCAGGAGAAGCAATCGTCGGGTTTTGATTTTTATTCCGGACATATTCTTTTTAAGCACGTGAATCGTAGCGTCAAACAGGTGGTTATCGGCGATTATATCTTGCAATTTGGGCAGGGGCTAATACTATGGAATGGCCTTAGTTTTGGAAAAGGAGCATGGGCGGGAGGCATAGCGAAAGAAGGAAGAGGTTTACAACCTTATTCTTCTATGGGCGAAAACCGTTTCCAACGTGGTATTGCAGGCACGATCGGCGTAGGATCATGGGAAATTACACCTTTTGTATCGTACAATAAGTTGTCTGGAAATATCGAACAGAACGGAGATGGAGAGCCAGTCATTACCTCCATAAATTATTCCGGATTGCACCGCACACCTACTGAACAAGCAAACCGCAGGTCGATTAAACAATTTAATTATGGTACAGATCTTTCGTACAGACGAGACCGGCTTAAGCTTGGACTGACTTACTTGTCGACTTCCTTTGTGCATACGTTGATGTCTGGGAAGGCGCTGTACCAACAGTTTGATTTCGAAGGAAATCACTTGCAGCAGCTCGGCATACATTATAATTATACATTTAAAAATGTGTACTTGTTTGGCGAGATGGCAAAGCGCGTAGGCGGAGGCATGGCGCTGAATCAGGGTATGCTGGCCAGTTTGCATCCGCAGTTATCCGCGGTTGTCCATTATCGCAATTATTCACGGGACTATGATGCACCTTATGCGCGCGCAACAGGCGAGGGTTCGCATGTTAAAAATGAGAAAGGATTCTATGCAGGTTTAACGTACCATCCTAATCGTCGGTTCGAATACGCCGTATATGTCGATGCCTTCCGATTTCCGTGGTTGAGATATCGGGTAGACGGGCCAAGTTCAGGTGTCGATTTTTTGACGCAGCTGACTTACACGTGGTATAAAAGGGGGAGGTTAAAATTAAGATATCGGCATCGCGTCCGCCAGGAAAACGCCTTGCTGAGTGGTCGTCATGAAAATCTGCTGGCGAATGTGTTGCATCATCAGCTTCGTTTAGAGTTTCAATACAAACTAAACGAGGTCTGGAGGATAAGAAATAGGGCAGAGTGGACGAGATACGACAAAGAGGATGTAGAACAAGGAGATGGAGGACTGATCTATCAGGATGTATTCTGGAAAGGTTACGGTGGAAAGCTGCAGGCCAATACAAGATTGGCATTTTTCCATACAAAGGGATATAACGCGCGGATATATGCCTACGAGAACAATGTGTTATATACTTCCGGTTTTCCGGTATATTATGATAAAGGTATACGTACCTACCTGAACCTACGTTGGCGGGTATCCCGTGGTGTAGACTTCTGGGCGAGATATGCACGTACGATATATAACAATAAAGAAAGCGTTGGTTCCGGATTAGACAAAATACCAGGTAACAGCAAGTCTGATATTACTTTGCAGCTGAGGTGGCAATGGTAGTTCCGATGGTTAAAGTATTGTTGCCTTACGTGCTGGGAATCGCGTGGGGTCATTATTTTGTAGTGCAGTATATCAATTTGCTCGTTGTAGTGACGGTATTATCCATACTTGGTGCTGGCATTATTTTTTTACATGTATATCCAAGATATCGCTATTGGAAATCTTCTGGTATTACCGTTTGCGCGCTGTTATTCTTAATAACCTTAGGATACTGGTCGGCTGTTAAAACCAGGCCTGCTGTACAATCGGATTATTTTGCCGCCATCGATGCCGATCACTATATCGGACAAATTGCCGATGAGCCCGTCGTTCGCCAAAAGAGTATTCGGTTTCCCTTGCACGTTCAATCGGCGCAACAAGCAGGGCATGTTACATCGGCACAAGGTATTTTAATGGTGACGATCGCCCGAAGTGATAGTCTCAAAATTTCACTGAAATACGGCGATATTATTGCTGTTGCGAATAGGATAAAAGAGGTGCCACCGCCGCATAATCCACACGAGTTTGACTACAAAGCGTATCTGGCAAACAAAGATGTCTGGTTTCAATGTTTTCTTTCCACTGAGCAGTATCAGCTATTATCGCACGACGGCGGAAACTTTCTCGTTGCAACAGCCTTACGGGCAAGAAAAACCTTGATGGATAAATTTGACGTTTATTTGCAGAACGAAAAGGCGTTTCAGGTCGTCAGTGCGCTGATTTTCGGACATCGATCGCAGATCGATTCGGACACCTTGCAGGCATTTACGGATACAGGGACAGTCCATGTCCTGAGTGTCTCCGGTCTACATGTAGGCTTAGTTTTTGGTTTTTTAAATTTTTTATTCGGATGGCTAGATCGACGCCGATATGGAAAAATCATACGGAGTACGATTATCCTGTTGTCCATTTGGTCCTATGTGGTCCTAACGGGTATGGCAGCGCCCATATTGCGGGCGGGAATTATGATATCCTTTTTCCTGCTGTCCACGCTGATTGGTCGAAAGCAAGTTCCATTGAATACCCTTGCTGCTTCCGCTTTCTTTATTCTTTTATACGCCCCAAAATCCCTTTTTGATGTCGGATTTCAGCTGTCTTATCTAGCTATAGCCGGTATCGTACTGCTCTATCCCTATATGAAGCAATGTTATCTTCCAGCCAATACGTACTTAGCATGGATCGTGGAATACAGTTATGTCTCCATCGCGGCGCAATTGTTTACCCTGCCTGTTGTCCTGTATTACTTTGGGCAATTTCCTACCTATTTTTTGTTCGGCAATCTGTTTATCGCCCTACCGAGTACCGCCATTATGTATGTTGGGCTTACTTTGGCCCTTTGCCCATTTCATATCGTCAATATCTATCTGGGGAAGCTATTGGATATGCTGCTAGCTTTTTCGATAGCCGGGTTGGAGTGGATGACTGATCTGCCATTTGCGGTCATTCGTGGCATAGCATGGCCCCCACTTCTCGTCGTATTCGGTTTGTTGTTTGTTGTGGGTTTGACGATTTCGCTGGCGAACAAAAGTAAAGGTGCCATTCTCGTAAGCACAGGCCTATTGGGGACCATGGGTGCTATCCTTTGTTGGCAGTTTATTGGGAAAATAAATTACGCCGGATTGAACGTGTACAATGTCCGATCAGGGCTCGCCCTCGCCTATATCGAAGATAGAAGAGTAGCTCTCTTTTCTTCCTTTGATTCCATAAGCCATCCGACACTTGTATTTCATGTGCTACCCGATCTGGCGTATTACGCCGATACAGATGCCATACAGTTTATTCCTATTCCGGACGAAAAGAACCGTAATGCGCTTATTCACGTGGGCGATCAGACCATCGCGTTAGTGACGGAGAAGTGGACAACAGAAACGCCCGATTCGATTGATTTTGCTATTTGGTACAATCATAATATAATATCCTCATACCCGATGCAAAAATTAAAAAAGGGAGGGCAGATTATCATAAATGGAAGCCATACCGACAACCTTATGGCAAGGAAGATAAGGGAGACCAATACAGATATTGAAGCGGTATATTGGCTAAAAGATAATTTTGCGTATGTTTGGAATAGGTATCAGTTATGGAAGTGACCATTCATTCTGCGTTAAAACAATATTGGGGGTACGACACATTCCGGCCTTTGCAAGAAGACATTATCCACGCCGTACTGCAAGGGAAAGACACCCTTGCATTGATGCCTACAGGTGGGGGTAAATCGATCTGTTTTCAGGTTCCTGCGTTAGTCCAGGAGGGTATATGCATCGTCGTTAGTCCCCTAATTGCCCTGATGAAAGATCAAATCGAACATCTTCATGCGAAAGGCATTGAAGCGCTGGCTATCTATTCGGGGATGAGTTATCGGGAAATAGACATCGCTTTGGACAATTGCATCTATGGAAAGATTAAATTCCTTTATATCGCACCCGAGCGGCTCCACTCTGACCTTGTGAAGGAACGTATCCGTTATATGAAGGTTAATCTTTTTGCCATTGACGAAGCACATTGTATTTCACAATGGGGCTATGACTTCAGACCATCCTACCTTCAACTCAACCAATTAAGGGAACTGCATCCGAAAGTACCTGTCCTTGCGCTGACGGCAACAGCTACACCACGCGTTGTCGAGGACATACAACAGCAATTGCAATTTAAAGCTCTCCATGTATTGAAAGCAAGTTTTGCACGACCCAATCTGGCCTACATGGCCCTCGACGAAGAGAACAAGATGGGCAGAATGCTTCGGGTTATCAATAAGATGGGGGGAGCAGGGATTGTCTATGTACGGAATAGGAGAGAGACGCAGGAAGTCGCACGGTATTTGGTAAACCACGGAATTCCTGCAGATTATTACCACGCGGGATTGGCTATAAAAGAAAGGGAACACAAGCAAGATGCCTGGAGTAGCGGAAAGGTACGGATTATCGTCGCCACGAATGCCTTTGGCATGGGAATAGATAAGGCCGATGTGCGGTTCGTCATCCACCTGGATATTCCTGACTCCATGGAAGCGTATTATCAGGAGGCCGGTCGAGCTGGTCGTGATGGAAAAAAGGCATTTCCGGTCTTATTATTTCAACAGGAGGATCGTGATCGCTTATGGTCATCTTTCTTGTCTTCTTTTCCGCCTATACCCTTTATCCAACAGGTCTATCACCAGCTCCATAATTATTATCAGATCGCCTACGGTGCAGGCAAAGATCTGACGGTCGATTTTGATGTGGTCGATTTTGCGAAGAAGTACGAATTGGATATGATGCAGACGATCAGTGCATTGAAATTTTTGGCGCGGGCTGGTTGGTTGACATTGTCGGACGCCGTATTTATTCCGTCTCGGGTAAAATTTGAAGTCGATTTTCAGGAGCTTTATAAATTTCAGGTACAGTCGGCAAAATACGATCCCTTAATCAAAACTATGCTGCGGTCTTATGGCGGCATATTCGATTTCTATGTGCCCATCCATGAGTATGAATTTGCCCGAAAATTAAAGGTTTCCTATGCAACGGTAGTCGATATGCTCCAAAGTTTGCAGAAACAAGAGCTTCTTTCTTATCTGAAAAGTACTGATCAGCCCCAATTGCAGTTTTTGCAATCCCGGGTGGATTACAAAAATCTATATATAGACACTGACTTTATTGAGGAACAAAAACAAATCAAAGAAGAGCAGATCAAGGCCATATACCATTATTTGGATACAAAAGGATGTAGAAGCCAGGCTTTGTTGCGCTATTTTGGAGAAGAAGATTCGGAGCCCTGTGGTGCCTGTGACCATTGTCTTATCCAGAAGCACAACTATCAACAAGAGCAAAAAATTGAGCAACAAATACGTATGCTCTTGCTTGAAAATCCACGTCAACTCCATGACCTCATTGATTCAATTACTGTCGGTACGGAAAGCAAACGCATTGAAGTGCTCCGAACGTTGGTCGATGAAGGGAAAGTTGAGCTTGAAGAAGAGCTATACCGTTGGGCTATAAATTAGATCGCTCTAAAAGATTTCGCTAAATTATTTTGTTTTTCCTAAAAAATTGATAGCTTAGTCGACAACCAAAAAACGAACGTTTATTATATGGAACAGTTTATGATCTACTTACCCGCAGTACTTGCCGTATTGGGGCTTCTATTTATGGTTTCCAAAGCCAATTGGGTTGGGAAACAGGATTCAGGCGAAAGCAGAATGCAGTTTATTTCTAAAAGTATTCAAGAGGGAGCGATGGCCTTTTTAAGGGCCGAGTACCGTATTCTTCTCATCTTCGTCATTATAGCATCTATCGCTTTATTCGTTGTATCGACACTTGTCGAAACAACCCATTGGATTATTGTTGTGGCCTTTATTTTTGGCGCTTTCTTTTCTGCTTTGGCAGGGAATATCGGCATGCGCATTGCCACCCGGGCGAATGTACGTACAACCCAGGCTGCACGTACCAGTCTACCACAAGCTTTGAAAGTCTCTTTTTCAGGTGGTACTGTCATGGGACTTGGTGTTGCAGGATTGGCTGTACTGGGATTAAGCATTTTCTTTTTGTTGTTTATAAAAATGTTCGTCACCGACGGCGGCAATTTCTATCATGAAATGACCGTTGCATTGGAAGCCTTAGCAGGTTTTTCACTGGGTGCTGAATCGATTGCTTTGTTTGCACGCGTAGGAGGGGGTATTTACACCAAAGCTGCCGATGTGGGTGCAGATTTAGTGGGTAAGGTAGAAGCCGGTATTCCGGAAGACGATCCACGCAATCCGGCGACGATTGCAGATAATGTCGGCGATAATGTCGGTGATGTCGCAGGAATGGGAGCCGATTTGTTTGGGTCGTATGTGGCGACAGTGTTGGCATCCATGGTGTTGGGTAACTATATTATTAAAGATATGGCCGAGGCGAACGGTGAGGCATATACTGATGCCTTCCACGGTATGGGGCCGATTTTATTGCCGATAGTTATAGCGGGTGTGGGCATATTAGCCTCGATTATCGGGACTTTCTTTGTGAAAGTATCCGGTAACGATGCCAAGGAAGCTCAGGTACAAAAGGCCTTGAATCTGGGTAACTGGGCAGCGATTATTCTGACGGTGATTGCGTGTTTCTTTCTGATTCAATATATGCTTCCGGAGGTTATTCGTATGAAGTTCTTCGGTGAAGGCATACAAGACGTTCCCCGTATGAATATCTTTTATTCGACCATTGTCGGTCTCGCTGTGGGAGGGCTGATTTCATCCTTTACAGAATATTATACGGGGCTTGGAAAAAAGCCGGTTTTAAATATCGTGAAAAACTCGTCGACAGGTGCAGCTACAAATATCATCGCGGGACTTGCTACAGGTATGATGTCGACTTGTTCGTCCGTCTTGTTATTTGCTTTGGCGATCTGGGGGTCGTATTCTTTAGCCGGTTTTTATGGTGTGGCTATTGCTGCTTCGGCCATGATGGCAACGACAGCGATGCAGTTGGCTATTGACGCATTTGGCCCTATTGCTGACAATGCCGGTGGTATTGCGGAGATGAGTGAACTGCCGAAGGAAGTACGCCAGCGTACCGATGTGCTTGATTCTGTAGGAAATACAACAGCTGCGGTGGGTAAAGGATTTGCTATCGCATCAGCAGCGCTGACTGCCTTGGCCTTGTTTGCAGCCTATGTGACGTTTACCGGAATCGATGGGATTAATATCTTTAAAGCAGACGTATTAGCAGCGTTGTTTGTTGGCGGTATGATACCTGTGGTTTTCTCAGCTTTAGCTATGCAGTCCGTTGGTAAGGCTGCGATGGAGATGGTGAATGAAGTTCGCCGGCAGTTTCGGGAGATACCCGGCATTTTAGAAGGTACCGGAAAACCGGAATACGGTAAATGTGTCGATATTTCGACGAAAGCAGCGTTGCGTGAAATGATGTTGCCAGGAGCGATTACCATCATTACGCCGATCATTGTAGGCTTCGTGATGGGGCCTGAAGCTTTAGGTGCCTACATGGCAGGCGTTGCGGTGTCGGGGGTATTGTGGGCGATTTTCCAAAACAATGCCGGGGGTGCTTGGGATAATGCTAAAAAATCCTTCGAAGCCGGTGTAGAGATCAATGGAGAGTTGACGTATAAAGGTTCTGAAGCACACAAAGCAGCCGTGACAGGTGACACGGTGGGTGATCCTTTTAAAGATACTTCAGGGCCATCCATGAATATCCTTATTAAATTGACCTGTCTGGTCGGCTTGGTAATTGCACCTATCTTAGGCGAGCATACGTTGGAGAATGCTAAGAAAAAAGATAAGGAAGTGGTGAAAGAGAAAGTTGTTCAGGCGGAACCGACGATTAACAGCATGATCGTCAAAAAATAGAACGATTTTATAGTAGAAAAAGCCGACTCGTTTTTAACGAGCCGGCTTTTTTTGCGCATTTACCTATTCTCCAGCCTGTGCGGTGATCTCGCTGGTGCCCATATTTCGAGCGTGAGAGGATGTGCTACTGCAAGGCAATTACGACCACCGTATCATACCCAAAAAGATATCAACATCCTTTCCGGGAGACATCAGGTTGCTGTACTTCGCCTTCCGATAAACCAAAATCCCCCCGAAAAACATGTCATAAGTGATCCCTTTGTGGTATTAGATGAACCCTTTTTAAAAAAATGTTCCCTTTTTGGTTCAGGAAGTTCTAAAATTGCTTGTATTTATTTAAAAAACTAACTGAAATTTGTCTTGAACTCAAAGCAGTTATATGGAAGATTTGATTTTGTTCTTGCTTTATCCTCCTACTTATTGTCAATCCACCCGAAAAGCCGTGCAGCCCGCTCGGACAGCCAGGAATAATCTGTAGTTCCTTCTGGCTTGTTAAATAGCTTCGATCCCAGTCCGACCGAGTATACACCGGCATCAAACCAACCTCGAATGTTCTTTTCCTCGACATCCACACCACCCGTAGGCATGAATTTGATATGGGGGAATAAAGGTTTGATTGCCTTTAAGAAATTTGGTCCAAGTGTATCGCCCGGAAAAAGTTTAACCAACGGTGCTCCTAAAGATTCGGCCAAGGCAATCTCCGTCGGCGTCATACAACCGGGAATCCATAATATACCTTTGTCAAGAGTCACTTGAGCGATATCTTGCGAAACGATTGGGCTAACGATAAAATCTGCTCCCGCATCAATAAAATCCTGCGCCTGTTCTGCCGTCTTTATGGTGCCTATACCCAATAATAGGTCGGGGAGGTGCCTTTTTTTATAATCTAAAAGAATTTGGAAGTTTTCCAGTGCTTTGGCTCCGCGGTTTACAAATTCAAATATGCGTATCCCGCCTGCATAAGATGCTTTGAGAACCTCAATGCAGGTATCGCTATCATCATGATAGTATACTGGTATCACGGGACGTTTAGCAATTGCGTCTAATATATCATTCATAACATCGTACATTTATTATTCATATTTTCCGTTTCCAAAATCACCGGCGACGAACAGCTTTTGATAACCTGCACCTGTAGCTGTGTCGATGACCTCCTGCGGAGATTTATTGTTTTTTAACGCATGTATCAATCCCCCCATAAAAGCATCACCACTGCCGATGCGGTCCACGACCGCATGGGTTTCATAGAGTTGGGACACCGTTGTATGTTCGGGCGTATGATATGTGCCGTAAAAAAAGTTGTGCTGTGGGTTGTCCATAAACCGAAAGGTGTTCGCAATATGTTTTACTTTCGGAAATTTCTCGAAGATTTCATCTGCCGATTTTGTTGCGTAGGCCACATATTCCGCTGTGCTGGTATGGCGGTGCAGCGTGTCATCTATCGAAGTACCGAGCATTTTGTTGGCTGCCCAGATATTTCCCATCACAACATCACAATAGCGGACCAGTTGTGGCATCACTTCAATAGGCTCCTTGCCATATTGCCACAATTTATTGCGATAGTTTAAATCTACAGAGATTTTCACCTTTCGTTTGTTCGCTTCGGCAAGGATTGTTTCCATCAGCATGCCCATATCACTATTTAATGCAGGCGTCAGTGCGGTCCAATGAAACCAGTCCACCCCATCAAATAACTTGTCGAAGTCAAGTTGCTTCAAAGTGAGGAGGCTGAAACTAGAATATTTTCGGTCATAGATGACTTCCCCTTTTGTCAATCCATTGGAAGATAGTAAAATGTATGATCCAATGCGATCGCCATAGATTACAATCTTGGATGTGTCAATGTGGAGTGCGTCGAGTGTTGAAATAATTTCGTCCGATAAAGCATGCTTGGGAAAGGCGCTGAAGTAGCTTGTCGGTGTACCCATGAGGGACAAACTGACCGCTACATTGGCTTCCGAACCTCCGGGATAAATACGAAGTAGATTATTGTGGTTTTCAAAAAAAGAATTGCCCAGTGCTTGTTGTCTTAACAAGATTTCACCAAAGCAGAGTACACGATCCATGATTGACAACTTTTTAAAATGAAAGCTAAAGTACAATTATTCATTGAATAAAACTGAATACTTATTGCTTAATTATAATCGAAATCGTTATCGTAATTAGTGATTTATTAATTCATTAATCTTAGTATATTGCAAGATACTTTCATCAACAATTATAAAATGAACATTCTAGACAGGTTTTCTTTGAAAGATAAGGTCATCGTTGTGACAGGCGGAACCGGTATCTTAGGTAAAAATTTTGTAAAAGCTTTGGCTGAGGCAGGCGCAAAGGTTTGTATTATTGGACGTAACGTAGAAAAGGCTAACGAAAGAGTAGCTATGGTTGAATCGTTCGGCGGCGAAGGTCTGGCTATTGCAGCCAATGTGATGGACGAGCAATCTATGATTGATGCGAAGGGAGAAATTCTATCCAAATGGGGGACAATTGACGGACTGGTCAACGCAGCAGGTGGAAATATTCCGGGAGCGACCATAACACCTGATCAGGATTTATTTGCCTCCAATGTTCAGGACACCATTAAAGCAATTGAGCTTAATCTTTTTGGTTCTATTATACCTACTCATGTTTTCGGGAAAGTGATTGCCGAAAAGGGTAGCGGAAGTATTGTGAACATTGGGTCGCTTTCTTCCAGCCAGGCGATAACCCGTGTATTGGGTTACACGGTGGCGAAAAATGGTATCATCGGTTATACCAAATGGATGGCTACGGAATTGGCATTGCGATATGGGGATAAGGTGCGGGTGAATGCTATAGCGCCGGGTGTATTCCTTACCGAGCAAAACAGAACGCTGCTAACCAACACCGATGGTACATATACCGCCCGGGCACAACGTTTTATCGATGGTACGCCTTTTTCAAGACTGGGTGATCCCTCCGAATTGGAAGGAACGCTCGTATATTTATTGAGTGATGCTTCTGCATTTGTTTCCGGAGAAACAGTATATGTCGACGGCGGATTTAACGCGTGGAGTGGTGTTTAAAATAGAAAATAAAATGAAGAAGAGATTTGAGCAGACCTGGAGATGGTATGGACCTAATGATCCCGTTTCTTTACAGGATATAAAACAAGCTGGAGCGACAGGTATTGTGACTGCACTGCACCACATTGGGCATGGTGATGTTTGGCCATTAGGGGATATTCAAGAACGGAAACGTATTATTGAAGAATCTGGGCTCACTTGGTCAGTGGTAGAAAGTGTACCGGTACATGAGGCGATTAAGACGCGACGTGAAGATGCAGGGCAGTATATCGAAAATTATAAACAATCTCTTCGCAATCTGGCGGCCTGTGGCATACATGTAATCACATACAATTTCATGCCTGTATTGGATTGGACGCGTACAAAGCTGGATTTAGAAATGCCGAATGGGGCCAAAGCCCTTTATTTTAACTGGACGGATTTGGCTGCTTTTGATCTTTTTGTACTGAAAAGAGAAGGGGCAGAGGCAGACTATCCTGAAAAAATTGTCACGGCCGCGAAGGCAAAATTTTCCACATACAGTGAGGCTGATATTGAAGACCTGAAACAAGTGGTTTTAATGGGGATACCGAGTGAGAAGGACATCTCCTTGGATGACTTGCAGCACAGCTTGACTGTGTACAAAGAGATTGGATTTGATGGTTTGCTGGATAATTTGTTGTGGTTTTTGGGGGAAATAGCCGAGGTCTGTGAAGAGAATAATATAAAAATGGCGATCCACCCGGATGATCCGCCCTATCCGATCTTAGGTTTACCTCGTATTGCTTCCAACAAGGAGGATTACTTAAAAATAATCAATGGTGTAGACAAGTCCTTTAACGGTGTATGTTTTTGTACGGGATCTTTGGGGGCAGGTGTTCATAATAATGTGCCGGAAATCGCAGAAGCCATCAAACATAGGGTTCATTTTGCACATTTCCGTAATGTAAAGAAAGATGAGGACGGAAACTTTTTTGAAGCAGATCACCTCGACGGCGATGTCGATATGGCAGCGGTGTTAAAGATATTTATTGAAGAAAACCAACGACGTGATACCGCTATCCCGTTTCGCCCGGATCATGGTCATCAAATGTTAGATGATCTTCATAAAATCACGAATCCGGGGTATTCAGCAATAGGGCGATTGCGAGGTCTTGCGGAGATCAGAGGATTGGAATTAGGACTGTTAAGCTAAAAAATATGAAAACACAAACATTAGGTAAATACAGATGGACGATCTGCGCCTTACTCTTTTTTGCGACGACTGTGAACTATCTGGATAGACAGGTACTGAGTCTGTTGAAACCGACGTTAGAGGAGAAGTTCGGATGGTCAAACAGTGACTATGCGGATATTGCCGCGATTTTCCAGTTTGTATATGCGATATCGATGCTATTTGCCGGACGGATAGTGGATAAGCTCGGTACAAAATGGGGCTATGCATGGGCAATTATCATATGGTCTATAGGTGCCATTATTCATGCGTATTCTATCGCTATTGGCGAAGCAATCATAGCAACACTGGGGTGGATCGGGATAGCTGCAGTGCCGGTTTCTGTCATTGGGTTTATGTTTTCCAGAACAATATTGGCGATTGGAGAAGCGGGGAACTTTCCGGCAGCGATAAAAGCTACCGCAGAATATTTTCCTAAAAAGGAACGGTCCCTGGCGACTGGTATATTCAATTCAGGGGCAAATGTAGGGGCCGTTTTAGCACCGCTAACAGTGCCATGGATAGCAGGTCATTGGGGATGGGCAGCGGCTTTTGAGATCATCGGAGCTATAGGATTACTGTGGCTTATCTTTTGGTTTATTTTTTACGAAAAGCCGGAAAAGCAAAAGCGATTATCCGCAGAAGAGTTGGCTTATATCAATAGTGATCAGGATGAAGGTGCCTCGGTTGCGGAAATTGCTGCCAAGACCGAGACGGTGAAAGAGAAAGTGTCCTGGTTTAAATTGTTGGGGTATAAACAGACCTGGGCATTTACGGTGGGGAAATTTATGACAGATGGTGTATGGTGGTTTTTTCTTTTCTGGCTACCGGCGTATCTGAAAGACCAGTACGGCATAGTGGACGAAGGAATTATGCTTCCATTAGCGGTGTTGTACAGTATGACAATGGTTGGAAGTATTGGCGGCGGTTGGTTCCCAAAATACTTTATTGACAAAGGTTATGCGCCGTATGATGGCCGTATGAAGGCCATGTTGATGATTGCGGTAATTCCCCTTGTGGTGTTATTAGCACAGCCTTTAGGGCATTACAGCTTTTGGATGCCTGTAATTTTGATTGGGATAGGTGCATCAGCACATCAAGCCTGGAGTGCTAATATTTTCACGACGGTATCGGACATGTTTCCCAAGAAAGCTGTGGGGTCGGTTGTCGGTATAGGCGGGATGGCCGGAGGTCTCGGTGGTGTCGTCATCACCAAGATTGGTGGTTACCTTTTTGATTATTACCAGGCATTGGGACACATCGAAACCGGTTATACGATTATGTTTGCGATATGTGCTGTGGCTTATCTGATAGCATGGGCTATTATGAAAGCATTAGTGCCCAAAATGAAGTTAGTACAAATCTAAGTTAAGAAAGCTTTTGCTTAGTGGATTTTCGAAGTTGAATAGTCGAGTCAAGGAGTATTTCATGAACGTCTATTTGACTTCGATTTTTTGATTCAATAAGGTTTATTAATTTCTCGATTGCAATATCTGCCATTTCGAACGTGGGTTGACGGATCGTCGACAACGAAGGATTGAGACTTTCTGCGATATCCGTGTTTGCAAAGCCGATAACGGCAAGATCTTCGGGAACTTGAATGTTGAGCTTGGAAAGCACTCCAAGTACACGTGTGGTTAATGTGTCTGTAGTCCCAAGTACGGCATCCGGGGCCTGCTCAGAATGGAGCAATTGCGTAAGTTTCGTTTCCATATCGCTATCGATACCTTCGAGCGAATTGTTATAATCACAATAGATAATGTAGGAAGGATTGAAGTCGATATGGTAATCTTCCAAAGCCTTGCGATAACCTTTTAACCGATCTTTGGTGACACCGATGTTTTTGCCACAAAGTATGGCGATTTTCTTTCGACCTATTTTGAAAAGTTCTTCTGCTGCTCGATAGATGCTTTTTTCATTGTTCACGCCGACCTTGAATGTATCGATATTATAGTTGATTCGATCAAATAGAACGATCGGACAGGTCGTCTTATGAAGATGGGAAAGTAAGTCGATATTGGAGTTTTCAAACGCTGGCGATATTAATAACCCTTCCACCCCGTGATTGATTAAGGTGTTTAATGCCTTTCTTTCAATCTCTTCCGAATCTTGACTTTGCATCATAATCAGATTGAAATCAAACCGCACCGATGCACGATGTAGTGCTTCAATAATTTGAGCCTGAAAAGGACTGCCAATTGTTGAAATAATAACACCTATATTGTTCGTCCGTCCCAATTTGAGGTTCTTGGCCAATGCGTTAGGCCTATAGTTATACTTTGAAGCAAGCTCCTTTACGCGTTGCTTCGTAGCCTCACTGATCTCATAACTGTCATTCAACGCTTTGGATACCGTGGAAACCGACATATTCAGTTCCCTCGCAAGCTCTTTTAACGTAACTTTTGACATAAGATATATTCTCCTTTTTACCTGAGATCCACGATCTCAAAATCTTTGTACTGTGCCTTGTTGAATTCGAAATTGTTTCCTGCAATATGATGATTCACGTATAGGGTATGTATGGTATATATATAACGATTGCCCGATTTGTCAAAAATGGTGATATCGTGGATATGTGTGTTGTTGTTGACTCTCAGTTTGATCTTGAAATAATTCGTTTTGGTATTGAGTGGCGACAGTTCGATTACTTTTACCGTCTCGGATTTGCCGTTTTTTGTCACCTTCTCGTCCGGCATGCTGACATATTTGTACCCTGTCTTGTAGAACGAAAACAGGTTATTTGGGCCGATAGAGCTCGCGTCGTTTTCTGCTATGGTGACTTGTACTTCTTTTAGTTCGTTGGAAATGGACCATACCGATTTACCATCCGAAATGATATCCTGATCCTGGAGTGTGATACGGTACTGATTTTGGGGCTTATTGAACAGCATGGTACCCTTATTGTTGTACGAACCACCATTGGCGTCTCTGACAACAAGCGTAAAGTCGGATCGTATGGTCTTGTAGGTTTCATACCGCAGAGAGACCTTATTTAATACATCTTTTGCGGCAGGATCTTCTTGCCCCAACAACACTGTCACCATAAGGCCTAATAACACCGTGTATAAAAACTTCTTCATCCAAACAAACCTTTAATCTTTTCTTAATGTCTCTAAATACTGTTCCAAAGCATATTCATCCGGATAAAGTACCTCTCTGGCTTTCGAGCCTTCAAACGGGCCGACGATACCCGCAGCCTCCAGTTGGTCGATGATACGCCCCGCCCTATTATACCCTAATTTTAGCTTGCGCTGTATGAGTGATGTAGAGCCTTGCTGATGAAGCACAATAAGACGCGCAGCATCTTCAAAGAGCTGGTCCCGATCGTCCAGATCAAAATCTGCAGAGCCAGATCCCTCGCCGGATTCATCCACATATTCCGGAAGTAAGAAAGCCGAAGGATATCCCCGTTGATTACCTATAAAATCAGATATCCGTTCCACCTCGGGTGTGTCTACAAAAGCACACTGTATCCGGGTTAAATCACTTCCCGTCGCCAATAGCATATCTCCTCTACCGATCAATTGATCGGCTCCGCCCGAATCCAATATGGTGCGGGAGTCGACCTTAGATAGTACCCGGAAAGCCAGCCGTGCCGGAAAGTTGGCTTTGATGGTACCCGTGATAATATTCACAGAAGGTCGTTGTGTCGCAATAACCAAGTGAATACCCACAGCACGGGCCAGTTGCGCCAAACGGGCAATCGGTGTTTCTACTTCTTTACCTGCCGTCATCATTAAATCTGCGAATTCATCGACAATAAGAACTATAAAAGGTAAGAATCGATGACCCTCCTCAGGGTTTAATCGCCTATTGACAAATTTTGAATTATATTCTTTTAAATTCCGGACCTGTGCATTTTTTAATAAATCATACCGTTGATCCATCTCTATACAGAGTGAGTTTAACGTATTGATTACTTTTTTCGTATCCGTAATAATAGCCTCTTCTTCACCCGGTAGCTTCGCCAGGAAATGACGTTCTATTTTTTTAAATAGAGATAACTCCACCTTTTTCGGGTCCACCAATACAAATTTCAATTCCGAGGGATGTTTTTTGTAAAGCAACGAGGTCAGAATGGCATTTATACCGACAGATTTACCTTGTCCGGTTGCTCCGGCGACCAACAGGTGGGGCATTTTCGCTAAATCAGCGATATATACTTCGTTAGAGATCGTCTTTCCTAACGCAATCGGTAGATCCATCTCTGTTCGCTGAAATTTTTCTGTGGATAGGATGGAGCGCATAGACACCATTTCGGGGTTGCTGTTTGGTACCTCAATACCGATGGTTCCCTTTCCGGGCATAGGCGCAATAATACGTATACCCAACGCAGCCAGACTTAAGGCAATATCATCCTCTAAATTCTTAATCTTCGATATGCGTACACCGGGCTTGGGAATAATTTCGTACAACGTTACGGTCGGACCGATCGTCGCTTTGATATGTTCGATTTCGATACTGTAATTACGCAATGTATCGACGATCCTGTTTTTATTGGCCTCCAGCTCCTGTTGATTAATAGTAATCTTTCCCGAACCGTAATCTTTTAGTAAATCTAATGTGGGGTGTTGGTAGCCCGAAAGATCTAATTTCGGATCATATTCGCCAAACTGTGCCACCAGATCATTGGCTTTGATGGTTTTTTCTTCCTTGACTTCTTCGACGGATAAGATAGGTTCTACTTTTTCCTCTACTGTTGTTTCTATCTCCAGAGGTTTATTGACAGAAAGCTCAATCGCACTGCCATTCAATGTCTCGTCAGCTGTCCGCGTTTCATCCATATCATACTTATTGGCTACGGCCATCTCCACCGCGACATCTTCTGCAACGGAATCCGGTCCGGGTTGCCGAACCCGTAGTGTGTTGGCAACATCAATAACCACATCGCCCATACGCTCCATATCGTCCTCTTCGTCCCGCAAACTGTTGGCTACTTCATCCGTATCAGAAAGATCGTCTGTTTCCGGTGATTCGGATTTTGTGGATAAAGGGGAGAAGCGGAAGTCAATATTATAAATCAAAATCAGCGCAGAGAGGTAAGAAAAGATCAATAACCCACCGACGCCATATTTGCCGATTTGTCCATTCAACAACTGGTTTGTCCAAAAACCAAACTTCCCTTCGAGAATGTGTGGTGTGTCCTCTATATACTCTTGGATAAAACCCAGTGTAACAGACATAAAAATAATGCCGACGAGCGAATAGAGTATAGTCTTACCGATAGGCAATAAAGACTTTCCATAGAGACATTTGTAGCCCAGAATAAAAAATAAGAATACAAACAAGAAAGATGCTATGCCAAACCATTCGAAAATAAACTGATTGGCTAACAGTGCTCCCAGTTTACCTAATTTATTTTCTACAACAGGAGACGAATCGATAGCACGGTTCTGAAGCTCTTCACCTGTGTAGAGGAGCGTTTTCCAGCCACCATTGGTGATGGTAATATAACTTTGATCCTCCTTCCATGTAAAGAGGTAGGAGATAAACGCCACCGCAAGCAAAAACGAAACAAGAATTAAAAAGAGACCAATAATCTTGACGGTTTTCCGTTGTTTTTCCGAAAAACTTGTTGTGTTCCATGACTTAAAAACAGATTCTTTCTTTTTGGTAGCTGAAGCTTTTGGAGTCTTCGTATCCTTACTTTGCTTAGCATAATTGCCGTTTTTAAATGTATTTCCTCTGCTTGCCATGTATAGGGGTACTTTATCTACTATTAGTACAAATTTATAAAAATAAACATATAAAGCGGTGGTTGGTCAGGTAATAATGTCGCGGTGTAGCGATTGCTTCAAAAACCACGTTTTATTTTAGTAAATTAGGGAAAACCAAATACGATGAGATATACTATTTTCCTTTTATCGATAATAAGTTTGTTCTTCTTCAATAGCTGTTCAAAATACGATGATTTGGATAAACTGCTCGATTCGCCATCTACGAAGATGGCGGCTTTAGCGGTATTCAATACGGTTCCGAATTCACTTGATATGGAAGTTTTCATCGATGACAGGAAGGTAAAGGCAGCCAATGAGAGCTTGCACTTTGGAGATTACCTTCCCTATAAAAGTATATTTTCTGGAAAAGCAAAAATCAAAATTGTCAGTTCTTATAAAAATGGAAAGGATACCTACGATGGAACTGTCGATTTAGCTGCAGGCAGGGTCTATAGCCTTTTTGTAAACAAAGCGGAGAAGCTAACCGTAAAGTTGGTTGAAGATGACGTTATCAGGCCAAGGCGTGGTTTTGCGAAGATCCGGATAGCACACATGAGCCCGGATGCTGCTTCCCTTTCGCTAAATGAAAATGAAGGAAGACGACTTTTTCAAAATATTAAATACAAAGATGTCACTTCGTTTGTCGAAATTAAGTCTTCTTCAAACGTCTCTTTACAGGTTCAACCAATCGGTGCCAGCAAGATGCCACAGTTAGATCAGAATTTTCAGCCTGTTGATCAAGGAATTTATACACTTTTGGTGACAGGATATGTCGACTCGGATAATCAGGGAGAGGAAATTGGAATGCAATTAATCAAGCACTGAGTAACTTTTTCCTATCGCTTATTTCCTCTTCTACTCTGCAACTCGTTCCTTAAAAGGTCGTTGAAATCTTCGACAACCTGAAAAAATTGTGAAGCACGGGATTGTCCGACGACGTCGGAGAACTGATTTCTATATTTTTTCTTAATGTCTACTTCTTTGGCATCAAAAGCTATGACATCGCGCTTGCCGCCGTTGAAAGACTTGACGCCCCGTGGCGTTGCTGTGCTACCCCTCTTGGCCTTTTTCAGCGCCCACATTTCGTCATTATACTTGTTATATATCGGGAAAAATTTCTGGGCTTCAGCTGGTGTAAGTTTTAGTTCCTTTGTGATATAGGCTACCTTTTCACTTTCTATAGCTTTAAACCTGTCCCGCTGTGCATACAAAGTAGTACCACATAATAATACAAAACAGATAGTCAGTATAATATGTCTCAACTGTAACATTATAACATATAATTTAAATATTCTTCAATCTCTTTATCTTTCAGTTGTTCGTCAATTTCAAAAGGTGTATCCGTCACTTCGGCATTATTCAGATCAGTGGCTAGCTCAATAAGTTCCACGCCCTCCGTTACCTGAACAAGGTAATGCACAAGTTCATCCTTACTGATATGATGAAGAGAAGCTTGGGTATCGTGTACATCCGTCGGAATGCTGTCTGCCGAATTGAGATACCAATATGCTCCGAGGGCTATAAAGATGGCCACTGCTGCTGCAGCATAGCCGAGCCAGCTTCTTGTGGGAAGTTTCCGGATAGGTGTATGCTTCTCCGGAGTTTTATCCATTATCCGGGCAGCAAGTGTATCAAAATAACCTGTCGGAATTTGGTAACCATCGGTCGTTACCTTATCCTTCAGCTTTTGTTCAGCGATACGGCCGAGAATAGCAGATTCACTTTCTTCAAAATACCCCTGCGGTACGTCAAATCCCGGCTCTGCAACCAGACTTTTAAGATGTTGTTCAGCTAGGCGTCCCCGTATCTGATCCTCTAATGTGTCGAAATAACCTTCAGGAACATTAAAAGAGTTAACACGCAAATAATCAGGTAGATTGCTGCCTCCTTGCTCATTATATGTGTTTTCTTCCTTCATGGTGTAGTTATAGATGTATTAAGTTCCTAAAGGTTTAATCATGTGTATTAAAAAACTGCTCGATTTTTTTTACGGCCAAATGATAGGAGGCTTTCAGCGCCCCTACACTTGTTCCCAATATGTCCGATATTTCATCGTATTTTAAATCTTCGAAATACTTCATGTTGAATACAAGACGTTGTTTCTCGGGCAATGTTAACAAAGCCTGCTGTAATTTTAACTGGGCCTTGTCTCCATCAAAATAAGACGTATCAGCGAGTGTTTCCGAAAGATAAGACGAGCTATCATTGTCCAATGAAATATTTTGTTTTTGTTTTTTCTTGTTCAAAAATGTAATACATTCATTTGTTGCTACCCGATATAGCCAGGTGTAGAGCTGGGAATCTTCCCTGAATTTCTCCAGGTTGCGCCATACTTTGACAAAAATATCCTGTGTTACATCATCCGCATCATCATGGTCGATGACCATACGTCGGACATGCCAATAGATTTTCTGTTGGTATTTTTTCAGCAAAAGGCTAAAAGCTTCTTCCCGGGTACGCTCATCTGCAAACTTGGATATGATTAGCGCGTCTTCCATTCGTTTTTATTTTCTGCTGATTGCTTTGCGCGCCGCAGCTACGATATTGTCTGCATTTAGGCCATATTTCTCCATCAATTGTGCCGGAATGCCTGACTCGCCAAAGCTGTCATTTACGGCCACATACTCCTGTGGAGACGGCAATTTCTGTGCTAGCACTTGTGCTACACTATCCCCCAGGCCACCCAGGCGGTTGTGTTCTTCCGCTGTAACGACACATCCTGTTTTCTTTACGGAAGCCAGGATAGCCTCTTCATCCAGTGGTTTGATAGTATGGATATTAATAATCTCTGCATCTATACCTAATTTTTCCAAAGCTTCGCCGGCTTGTATTGCTTCCCAAACCAGATGACCTGTCGCGATAATCGTGACATCTTTACCTTCGTTAAGCATCACCGCTTTGCCAATTTCAAACGTTTGGTCTGCAGGTGTGAAATTCGGTACTACCGGACGGCCGAAGCGAAGATATACCGGACCTTGATGATTCACCAAAGCGATGGTAGCCGCTTTGGTCTGGTTAAAATCACAGGTGTTGATTACGGTCATACCCGGCAACATCTTCATAAGACCGATATCTTCCAAAATTTGGTGTGTAGCACCGTCTTCTCCCAATGTAAGTCCGGCGTGAGAGGCACAGATCTTTACATTTTTGCCTGAGTAGGCGATCGACTGACGGATCTGGTCATACACGCGGCCTGTTGAGAAGTTGGCGAAAGTCCCGGTAAATGGAATTTTCCCACCTATGGTCAGCCCTGCAGCAATCCCCATCATATTAGCCTCCGCGATACCGATCTGGAAAAAACGCTCCGGAAACTCTTTAATAAAAGCTTCCATTTTTAATGAGCCGATCAAGTCGGCACATAGTGCCACGACATTCTCATTCATCTTACCAGCTTCTGCCAGACCGGCACCAAAACCTGAACGTGTATCTTTAGATTCTGTATATGTATATTTTTTCATTTTATGTGTATTGCGTATTACGTATTGCGTATTGCGTATTTGCGAATCTCTTTTATCGCATATCGCACTTCGCCAATCGCGATACTAATCATTAATAATCTCCCAAAGTTTCTGTCAACTGATCCAAGGCTGTAGCCAGCTGCTCATCATTAGGGGCTACGCCGTGCCATTTATGGGTGCCCATCATAAAGTCGACACCATTTCCCATCTCGGTGTGCAATAAAATGACAACAGGCCGTCCATTACCAGTAAGAGACTTTGCTTCTTCCAGTCCGGCAATTACCGTGGACATGTCGTTTCCATTGGTCACTTCGACCACAGTCCACCCGAAAGCTTCCCATTTGGCTTTTAAATTGCCTAAAGAAAGAACGGTATTGGTCGGGCCGTCGATTTGTGCGCCGTTGTAATCTACCGCGGCAATAAGATTATCTATTTTATTATGAGGAGCATATAACGCAGCTTCCCATATCTGACCCTCTTGAAGTTCCCCATCACCCATCAATACGTAGACCAAGCTATCATCCTTGTTTAGCTTTTTTGCTTGTGCGGCTCCTATAGCTACAGAAAGACCTTGGCCTAAAGAACCTGATGCTACACGTATGCCAGGTAGGTTTTCATGCGTAGTAGGGTGACCCTGTAGCCGGGAGTTGATTTTACGGAACGTTGTCAATTCGCTTACCGGAAAATATCCTGCCCGGGCCAATGTACTATAAAAGACAGGTGAAATATGCCCGTTGGACAAAAAGAATAAATCTTCGCCTTGACCATCCATGTTAAAAGCCGGGTCGTGTTTCATCATATGGAAATACAATGCGACAAAGTAATCGGTACACCCTAAGGATCCCCCCGGGTGGCCGGATTTACAGGCATGTACCATACGGACGATATCACGCCTTACCTGGGATGCAATTTGTTCTAGTTTGTTTATATCTGCATTCATTTTAATTGATTTATTCTGTTTTTGAAGCCGTAAAGTTAACGAATTTTATGGGGTTTCTAATTCAATATTGACCATGTCGACCAAGGTATTCTCGACAACACAAAGATCAGCCCGATAATATAGAAAATCAGAACCGTCCGATTGGCTTTTTGGGAATCTTCAAGCTTTTTGGCCTTAGAATAACCTACCGTAATCAAAACAATAGCCAATACCATCATCAAAGGGTGCTCCAGAAAATAAAGCCGGGATAAGCTGTTACCCATATTCTCACCCGAAAAGCTTTTCAGGCCCAGTGGTGATATAAAATAAAGGACCAATCCGATCACCAGCTGTAAGTGGGCACTAATCAATCCTAAGAGCGCAATCTTTCTGTTGTAAGGCTTATTGCTTGCATAATTGACCCAAGTGATGATGATCGTAACTACCAATGCTAAAAGTAAGATAATAGCGAGTGTAGAGTGTAAGTGTTTCATTCCTGTTAACATGTTGTTTAAATTTATATTTCTCTTTCTTCTATTTACAAAAGTACTATTTTGCCAGCCGTTTTTCACCTAAATCGCGGAATTCTGATTTTGCCTTAAATTGGGGAAATGTCGTTTCCAGGCTCATCGTATAACCGATGTCAAAGAAAAGGCGTATATCCGCTAATATACCTTCAAAATCCCAGTGTTCATCCACCTCGTCGTGAACGGTATGGTATCTTCCCTCCAACGCCTGTTGTCGGGTATTTATCTGTGTCGTATCCGTCGAAAGAAGTTCTGAGCCACTACCCATAAATAAGCCAGGGATACCTTTTTTTACAAAATTGAAATGGTCCGATCGATAAAAGCCGCCTGATGAAGGATTCTTCTCACCACGGACCGAGCGGCCGAATTTTGCGGCTGATCGCTCGACATAATCCTCGATGTCTGTTTGTCCGATTCCGACAATCGAAACATCTTTTGTCTCGCCAAGTGCACTGAACGCATCCATATTGAGGTTCGCCACCGTTTTATTCAACGGGTAGAGCGGGTTGTTGGTATAGAAAGCCGAACCTAACAAACCTTCCTCTTCCGCAGTTAACGCCATGAATACGATTGTTCGCTCCGGTTTTACCTGGGCTGCCCGGAAGGCTTTGGCCAGCTCAAACAACGCCGCGACACCAGCCGCATTGTCGATGGCGCCATTATATATCGAGTCTCCCGCTATCGCTTCGCCCACACCCAGATGGTCCCAGTGCGCTGTATAGATGATTGTTTCGTCGGGACGTACTGTGCCTTCAATTTTAGCAATCACATTGTTGGAAGAAGCATGCCGGAAAGTGTTATGGAGAGCAACCTTTGTAGACACCTCTAGTGGTACAGCTTTAAATTTTGGTTGTTTGGCGGCCTCCATAATGTTGGACGCCACACCGCTGATCTGGAAAAGCTTTTGTGCTGTTTCAGCAGAGATCCACCCCTCGAATGCCGGGCTTGTCGTCCCCTTGTCGTCTGTGACCAGATCAAGTTGGGGACCGCTCCATCCTGTGCGTACCACGTCCCATCCGTAGCTTGCCGCCCCGGTATCATGGATCAGCAGAATACCTGCGGCACCCTGTCGGCCAGCTTCTTCAAACTTATACGTCCACCGACCGTAATACGTCATCGTGTCAGCCTTAAATAAGGTCGCATCATACCGTCCTGGATCACTGACCATAGCCACTACAGTCTTTCCTTTTACATCGATGCCTTCGTAATCGTTCCAATTATATTCGGGCGCTACAATGCCGAAGCCAACAAATACCAGATCAGTAGCCTCTACGACTATATTTTCTTCCTGTCGGCGTGTTCCGATGACATAATCATCCAGATACTGCACTGTTATGGAACTGTTTTTTCCTTCAAATGTGAGGGTGGGGTCTACCGGTTTTGATGTGATTTCGACCATTGGCACTTCCTGAAAATAAGAAGATCCATTGCCCGGCGCCAGGCCTAAGGATTGAAATTTATCAGCAATAAAATTGACGGCCAGGGTATCCCCCTTAGTGAAAGGCTTCCTGCCGAGAAACTCGTCCGACGCCAGTGTGGCTACATTCGTTTGATAGCTGCTCAGTGAGATAGCCGCCAGCGCAGCGCTATCCAAGCCGTCGGTGTTATGCTGCTGCTGTTTTCCATTATTACAACTGGCATATAGCACAATGGCTATGGTACTTAGTATTACATATTTTGTCATGGAGAAGGTGATATTCATAAACTAAAATTACAATAAATTACATATCTGATGTGCACGGTATTTCATCTTTGATGACAAACACCTCTGCCAGGGGATGAAAAAGGAACATCTTCTTGCTGCTGAGTTCGATACATTTATATCTTTTTCGCATTTTTTCCAACACTTGAAAGGCCCGTCCGTTTTTTAAATAAAAAACACTGTTACAGTCCAGATTTTCCACGTGTAGTACGCCCGTAGGCGTGCTGTCATATTTTTTTAAAGTCCGGTAAAGGTGGAGGTCGGTGCAGGATGACGCTGCCGGATTGTCCATGTATGTCGATACTGCCTGTACAATGTCCTCCGGAAATATATCGAGCTTAATGAACGGCACCATCAAAGACTTGAAATTGGTCTTCCATTCAGCACCATGGGGTTTGACACGATTTTTATAGTCATTCCAGGTTTTGAGGTGTGCAAACTCATGGATTGTGGTTATCAGGAAAGCAAAAGGATTGAGGTCGTGGTTTACTGTAATGCGGTGGTTTGAGGGGCCGAAGGGTGCCCTATAGTCCCCTAGCTTGGTCAAACGTTTACGTGTGACTTTAAAAAGGCAGCCTGTATCATTGATCCATTGGGAGATAATAGGCGCTGCTTTTGCAGGAATATATTTACTCAATTGTCTGCTGTAATCCGGCATACCTACAAACATATTGTTTTCACGCGAGATATTGAAAGATTTTAGCGACCTAAAGTAAATTTGTGTTGTTGTCGGTTTTTGGTAACTTTATTGAAAAATTAGACGATTTATTTTGAGACATTTTTTATTGCTTTTTCTACTCTATAGCAGCACGGTTACCTTGTCCGCACAAGATCTGAATGCCCGTGTCGAAATCTCGGCCCCGCAGGTGCTGAATGCGAATACCCGAACAATCGAAGTCTTAAAAAAAGCCATATTTGATTTTTTGAACAATAAATCATGGACAGGCGCTGCTATGCGGCCGGAAGAACGCATTGATTGCAGCTTTAACATCGTGCTGTCGGAATACGACGGTATGGACCGGTATACCGCTACTGCGCAGATCAATTCGGTAAGACCGGTTTTCGGAACCAACTACAACAGCCCTATATTGAGTTTTCGCGATAAATATTTCAACTTTACCTATACCGAAGGCGAGCAGCTGGATTTTAACGATGAGCAAAATTTAGGTGCACTGTCATCCTTGCTGGCTTTTTATGCCTACACCATCGTCGGCATGGATATGGACACGTTTACCAAGATGGGCGGAACGGCGATGTTCGGGAAGGCACGGACGATCGTTAGTTATTCCCAGTCCCGACAAGATGAAGGTTGGCGTGCTATGGAAGCTACGGACAACCGTTATTGGCTGATTAACAACCTCAACGATCGCAAATATATGCCCTACCGTGAGTTTGCCTACCTTTATCATCGCGAAGGGCTGGACAATATGATGGAGCATGAAACTGAATCCCGAAAAAAAATGGGCGACCTCTTACTCAAACTGAAAGAAGTTGATCGGTCCTATACCGGGAATGTGTGGACTTCTGCTCTTTATACCGCCAAATCAAATGAATTTACCGGCCTGTTTTCCAAAATGCCGGGCAACGAGAGTATGAAGATATACAACCTGCTGGCCGAATTGGATCCTGCTCATCTTTCCAAATATGAAAATTTAAAAAAATAATGCTTTCAAGATTACTCATTAAAAATTATGCACTTATCGACAACCTGGATATTGTTTTTGGCAGCGGGCTGAATATCATAACCGGTGAGACAGGTGCCGGAAAGTCTATTTTGATGGGGGCATTAGGACTTGTTCTGGGAAATAGGGCAGAAGGTAGGCAGTTTTTTGACGAAAATAAAAAGTGTGTTATTGAAGGCTATTTTGATATAGAAGCCTATCAGTTGGAGGCATTTTTTGCCGAGCACGACCTCGATTACGAAAAAGAGACGATTATCCGGAGGGAGTTGTCTGTTGATGGAAAGTCAAGGGCGTTTATTAATGATTCTCCCGTCACGCTGGCTATGCTTAAAACGTTGGGCGAACGGCTTATTGATATCCATTCCCAGCATGCTACCTTACAGATCAATACGGCCGAGTTTCAGCTTTTTGTGCTGGATAGCCTGAGTGATAACGCGATGCATGTAGCGCAGTTCAGGCAAGAATTAAAGATCTGGCGTGCGTTAGAGAAGGAACTCCATGACATACAGGACGAGGTCGATCGGGCCAATGCTGAGCAGGACTATAACCAGTTTTTATTTGACGAACTGGAAAAAGTAAATCCCCAGCCCGATGAGGTCAAGTCGCTGGAAGACGAGCAGCAGCAGCTGGAACATGCTGAAGAAATCAAAAGAGGCCTGCTGGCATCGGTCCATGTGCTGTCGGAAGGAGAGGCCAATGTCCAAAATCTATTACAGGAGGCCATACAGCAAGTCAACAGCGCCGGCCGGTACTTCACCGAAGTAGGCGATCTGGCCGAGCGATTACAAAGTGCTTATATAGAAATCAAAGACGTCGAGCAGGAAATCAGCCGCCTGGAAGGACAGGTCGCTTTGGATGAAGGAAGGCTCGACGAAGTGAACAATCGCTTAAGCACACTTTATACGTTGTTGAAAAAGCACCGCGTCGATTCGGAGAACGAACTTATCGTCCTGAAAGATCAGTTAGAAGAAAAATTGCAGACCGTTCTGCGTCAGGAAGAGCTATTGGATAAAGCAGCATTGGCCTGCCAACAACAGCTGGATAAGGTGCTCGCCCTGGCGGATACCATACATGACAATAGGCAGTTGGCTATACCCCAGGTGGAGCAGACAGTGCAAGCGACTTTAACCCGAATCGGGATGCCACACGCACAGTTGCAAATTGCATTGCAAAAAGTGGATGTACAAAAAATCAATCCGCATGGGCTTGATGTCGTGCAGTTTCTATTCTCCGCCAATAAAGGGCAGGCGCTACAACCCATACATAAAGTCGCGTCCGGTGGCGAGCTCTCCCGTGTCATGTTGGCTGTGAAGTCTTTGGTTGCCCAATCCTCTGCCTTGCCGACCATCGTCTTTGATGAGATTGATACCGGTATATCGGGGGAAGTTGCCTTACGGGTGGGGGAGGTCATGGATGAGCTGGCCCACAATATGCAGGTCATTGCCATCTCCCATTTGCCGCAGATTGCTGCGCAAGGAAACATGCATTTCAAAGTTTATAAAGAGGATGAGGAAGACAAAACCCGTTCGAACATTCTGTTGCTCAATCAAGATCAACGTGTGTTAGAGATTGCCCAGATGTTGAGTGGCGCACATCCCGGCGAAGCTGCCCTTCAGCATGCCCGGGAGTTGTTGGGACTGTTTTAAAATTGCTACTCCAAAAATTCATCTTTCGCAAACGAATTTTCTTTCTTATTCAGCTTTCCGGTGTCGCTAAAATAAATCTCCTGGAAGCTGAGTGTCCGCGTGCTGTCGACTTTGCGGAAGAACTTGTCGGCGCTGACATCGTCCAAGGTTTTAAAACCACAGGCCTCCATAATTTCGACTGTCGCCCGCAAGGTGTTTCGGTGATATTGGGCAACACGGACATACTTATCATCGACATCCAGTCCTTTGTACAGATGTGGTCTTTGTGTGGCTACACCCACGGGGCATACATCCTGGTTGCATTTTAACGCTTGGATGCAGCCTAAGGCAAACATCATTCCCCGCGCACTGTAGCAGGCATCTGCTCCCAAGGCCACAACTTTCAGGATATCAAAGCCGGTGACGATACGGCTGGAGACAATGAGTTTGATGTGCTGTTTTAGGCCAAAGTTGATGAGCGTTGTCGTCACAAAAGAGAGTGCGTCATAAAGAGGCATGCCCAGATTGTCCGTAAACTCCAACGGGGCTGCTCCTGTTCCGCCCTCTGACCCGTCAATAGAAATGAAATCGGGGAAGATCTGTGTCGTCTGCATCGCATAGCAGATGTCCAAAAATTCCTGTTTGTCACCGACACACAGCTTAAATCCAACAGGCTTGTAGCTCGCCAACTCCCGCATACGCTGAATGAACTGCATCATCTCTATGGCATTACCAAAAGCACTGTGTGCAGGCGGAGACATCACATCTGTGCCGGGCACGACGTGCCGTATGGCGGCAACTTCAGGCGTGTTTTTCGAGGCGGGTAGAATACCACCGTGACCGGGTTTTGCACCTTGGGAAATTTTCAACTCGATCATTTTGACGACGGGGCGGTTGGCTTTTTCGGCAAAGAGGTCATCATCGAAATTACCGTGTTCATCACGACAGCCGAAGTATCCGGTACCGATCTGCCAGATGAGATCTCCACCGCTCATGTGATAGCTACTGATCCCCCCTTCACCCGTATTGTGGGCGAAATTTTGCAAGGCTGCACCTTTGTTCAACGCCGTAATGGCGGTCTTGCTCAGTGCGCCATAGCTCATCGCTGAAATATTGAATACGCTAAGGCTATAGGGCTGTCGGCATTGACTATTGCCTACCAGCGTGCGGAGATCGTGATTTTCGATATGACACGGGAAAATAGAATGTGCTGCCCACTCGTTGCCCACTGTCTGTGGGTCGGACTGCATACCGAAAGCAACGGTTTCCAGTTCATTTTTAGCCCGTTGGTACACAATAGAACGCTGCCTTCTGTTGAAAGGACGCCCATCGGTGTCCGATTCCCAAAAATACTGCCGCAGTTCGGGCCGGATAGACTCGAAGACATAACGAAAATAACCGACTAAGGGATAATTCCGGAGAATAGCGTGGTGTGTCTGAATGCTGTGGTATATCGCCAAAAGCAGCAATGGAAAGGGGACAAGTAATAGCCAGAACCATTGCGGGGTAAAGATTACGCCAAAGGAAATGATGATCAGGTTTATAATAATGATCGAAATAAGAATTAATTTTCTAACAGCCATGATTAGGTGCTCCTATTTTTAAACAAACGGTCGGAAACCGTATTTGTTTGTTTGTCAGAACAAAATTAGTAAGTATTTCAGTCTTTTGTCAGCCGTCGCGTATTTTTACCTGATTTGCAAATAAATTAGGTTTTAGGCCGCCTTTTATTAATGTACTGCGTCAATTGTTGATAGATTTTTGCCAACTCTTCGGTATTGCTTAAGAACTGTAAATGGGTATTTATGGTTTTGAGGTCATTTCTTACGGCAGGGCCGGTTTGGACCTGCTTAGGAAGGCGGTTTTGTACCTTTTCGGCAGTCTCCCGGATGAGGGGGAGGACAAGTTCAAAAGGCAATCCTACGTCGTGGAGGATGTCGTAGGACATGCGGTAAAGGGCATTCGTGAAATTATTAGCGAATACGGAAGAAACATGTAGAGCAAGGCGTTGTTCCGTGGTGCAGGCGAACGACCGCGGTGCGATTTTCTGCATCATGGACAATAACGTGGTCTGCACGTTTTCAGAAGAACCCTCGACGGCGAACGGAACATTGGCCAGGTCGATAGGGATATGTTTATGTATGCTCTGCGGGGGATAGATTACTCCGTAATGTTCAAAACGGGATAATAGGGACAAAGGAGCAGCACCAGCAGTATGCACGACGATGGCTTTTGTCTTTTCGGGAATTTCACGGATAACTTCCGGGATATTATCGTCACTGATGGCGATAAGTAAGAGGTCTATACGTTCTGTGTCGAGTTCCTCTAAGGTAGAAATATACGCAGCGGAAAATGTGTCGGCCAAAGCACGACCGTGATCGGCTGTCCGGTTGTATACCTGCTTTATTTCATGTCCATGTGTCTGAAAGAACATCGCCAGGTGTGTAGCTACATTTCCACTTCCGATAAAGCTGACTGTCATGCTGTTTTTGGCGTCTTTTCTTTTTTTGAAGACCTGCCGTCCTTAATGCGACGGTAGATAGCCATCAAAAATCCAATGGTCATGACAATGGTTCCCGCCCAGAAGAAGTTGATATAAGGGAATTTAATGGCTTTAAATACAATCCATTTTTTCTCCGGCAGAGGCTTTTGGTAGACCATGATCTCCAGTTTGTCCCGTTGGGGATAGATATTGGTAAACCGGAAGCGTAGTCCCTGTTCGGCCACATCTTTATTAAAATCATATACCGTTCCATTTTTTAACAGATAGATCGGTTCGACCGGAAACTCCTTCTGGTCAGCGGAAATAACCTTGATTTGCAGTCCTACGATAATATCTTCGGGAGCCAACGGAATATTATGTAAGCTCGCGTTTCTGTTGATTTTTTCGATCACAAAAATACCGTTGCGGTACCGTAAGGTATCGCCGATATTGACCTCGTAGGTTGCCGGCTCGTCATATTCCTCATACCCCGTTTGATCGGCATCTCCACCTTGACTGGCGGCATGGGCGTCGACTGAAGCTGCGGTAATCAAGGTATATATATCGTGTGTGATATAGTGCTTGGTGTCTGGGGTACCGATAAGCCCGCCCATCTGTGGGTTGTTTTGCGCAAATGGGCTCAGCACAAATTCCTCTTTCACTTTGCCGCTCTCTTCGTCGAGCTTTTCGTATTTGATATGGTAATATACATTGGGTGCCACAATGCTATCGCCCAAGTAAGTGATTTTATAAGCCCCCATCTGTACGGGCTCACCTTCCGTAAGAAAGAGGTTTTCACCGGGGTCGGTAAACTTGTCGCCATCCTGACCGAAGTTCTTGACACCGATATAGCGGCTTTCGTTGATGGAGATCACTTCATTGGTGGCTGCGGCAATCAGTGCACCTAATACCAATAAGGCGAAGCCGATATGGGATACGGCAGAACCGGTAAGGCGCCATTTTCCTTTGATCGCGTCGCCTAAAATACGGAGATTGACCAGTATGCAATAGATCCCTGTAAAAGTAATCAAGATATACATCAGGTTACTGTATAATTTTGTAGTATATACAACCACAGCAGCGAGGATCAGGGCTACTACAAATGTTGCCAGGGTCGCCGCCCAAAAGCGCTTAGGCTCCGTTTTTTTGTATTTCAAAAACTGGGTAAATCCGGTGACTAAGAGTATAACGACAGCAAATGCGCCTTGAAATTGGTTGAAATGTGCTATGGGATCTATAGGTGGGGCTACCTTCGTGCCGAATAAGGCATTGAATACCGGGATAGAGGTGGTGGCTATCATTTGGATGCAGGCCACTGTCAACACCAATGCGCCGATGAAAAGCCAAAATTCCCGGGAGTAGATGTCTTCTTCTTTTTGGGTGCTGGGCAATTCTTTTCTTCTCCAAATAAGGAGAGCGACTATAATCAGAAGGAAAGTCAGGTTAAACAGGATCAGCTGCCCCGACATCCCTAAGCTGGTGAAGGAGTGTACAGAAGTTTCGCCCAATATGCCGCTCCGTGTCAGGTAGGAAGCATAGATAACCAAAACAAAGCTAACGAGTGATAATAATGTAGCTGTAAAAAAACCATGCCCCGAATGTTTGAAGGCAAGAATAACGTGTACAGCAGCAATTAAGGTAAACCAAGGGATAATAGATACATTCTCCACGGGATCCCAAGCCCAGAAGCCACCGAAATTTAAGGCTTCGTAGGCCCAAAACGAACCCATAATAATACCTGTGCCCAATATCATAACGGCGAATAGTGCCCAGGGTAGCCCAGGCATCATCCATTCTTTATAGCGCCGTTGCCAAAGACCCGCAGCAGCGTAGGCGAAGGGGACAATCATAGACGCAAAACCTAAAAATAGGGTTGGTGGGTGGATGACCATCCAGTAGTTCTGCAACAAGGGGTTGAGCCCATCACCATCGACGAGCATAGAAAGATAGTTGGGGTTGCTGAATATGGGCGCCTCTAAAGCGTCGCGGAGCAGGATGAAAGGCGAACTGCCGATACGGCTTCCAAAGATTTCTACACCGATAAGCATGCTGGCTAAAAAGGTTTGGCAGAGCATGACAAAAACCATGACCGGACTTTCCCAGCTCTTCGCCCGGAAGACCAGAACAGTGCCGAGGACAACCTGCCAGAACATCCATAACCAAAAGCTACCTTCCTGCCCTTCCCAGAAAGATGAAATAATATAGTGGGTGGGCAATGCACGGTCAGAATGTGCCCAAACGTAATGGTATTCGAAATAATGGTTGTAGATCAGGTAAAATAAGATCGACCCGATGGATACAATGGATAGGGCATTGAGTGCGAATCCGATACGGCCCAATGTTTTCCATCCTTTTTCTGCTGGCTTATGGGCGGCAAAGAAATAACTGATGAGGGATAATAACGCCGCTGCAAAAGACAGGATAACAAAAAACTGACCTATTTTTCCGGGAAGAAGATGTTCGCCAACGTAGTTTACGTCCATTATATCAAGTGAAAATTATTTAAAGAGGAGCTTGTTAAAGCTCTGTTAAAAATTAAAAACTAAAACGTCGAAGCTGTTGTTTCTACGACCTCGACCTGATCTTGATTGTATTTGGATGGGCATTTCATTAAGATCTTCGTTGCGTGGAAGGTGTCGCCTTCCATCTTGCCGGTCAATACAATCTGTTCCGACCGTTCGATGTCCTGCGGTTTTGAACCGTTGAATACCACCTTACACTCTGTACTGTCGTTGTCATACATGTAAAAAGAAAAATGGTTGGCATCGGTTACCGGATCGTAAATAAGCGCCTTTTCCTTATTCAACACACCGACAACATACAGCTCTGTGTTTTTTTCTTTCGCTTCTGTAAACGTCGAATAGGTGCTGGAATCGGTGTAAATTACCATAATCATCGCAATGGCAATGGCAATGATGACAATCAGGATGATAGAACTCTTCTTCATGCGAATAAGTCGTTTTATATTATTCAGTTACAAATTTACGAAATGGGAATGGAATGGGGGAATTTAGCAAATTATCAGGTTTATTTAGAATTGTTCTAAAATAAAGGTTTGAATTTTTAGTTAGCTTTGGCAAAAACCGAGGTATATGGAATTAGTAACGACAGCAGATGGGTCGAAAACATTGTACCACGCCGGCATTGGCGAACATTATCACTCCCGGCATGGTGCCTTGCAGGAGAGCAAACATGTATTTTTAGAATCGGGACTTCAATTTTTTCTGAAACGGGAAAGGCAACAGGACGCCGTTTCGGTATTGGAAGTAGGTTTTGGTACGGGACTCAATTTTGTACTTACGGCAGATTATTGTATGCAACATCACATACAATTAGACTACTGTGGTATAGAAGCTTTCCCTCTTCCGGTGGAAACCATTCGGCAGATGGCATATGAAAGCTATGTGGACGGTGCTGTCTGGAATGGTTTTATAGCAAACTATGAGCAAGCGTGTCGGGAACGTGTACAGCTTACGGCGCGCGTTAATCTTCAAGTTGCCTATACGGAAGTATTAAATTTTGCCGTGGAAAAAACCTTTGATGTGATTTATTTTGATGCTTTTGCAGCAGTGCATCAACCCGAAATGTGGGACGATAGGACATTAGCCCACGTGACGAAATATTTAAAACCCGGTGGTGTGTTTGTCACCTACGCCATTACGGGTAACCTAAAACGCAGCATGAAAGCATTGGGCTTTACGATTGAGAAAGCACCCGGTGCACCCGGGAAACGGGAAATGCTCCGGGCTGTATTTACAGGTTTACCCGCGTCGTCCGCCGCCGAATAGCTTCACCAGTATCCACAGGACAATGGCGACCACGATGACCACTAAAATTATTCCGGACCAAACGCCTGCTTTGAAAATTCCTTCAATCACGGAGCAGCTGCTCAGTTGCAAAAGGATCAACGCCATTAAGGGTATTTGTATTGCTCTGTTCATGTTGTTATCGTTTAGGATATAACAAAATAGCAGCAGGATAGTTTTATTTTAACCTATGAAATGCTAAGCTTCGCTAAATGCTTTTGCACATAATCATAGCTTATCTTGATGCTTTCAAACTTGTTGGGTAGGTATATTTGATCCTGCTCGACAAAAGCATACTGAAGCCCGGCATTTTCGGCATTATTTACCAATTGAATATAGTCAATCGATCCGCTGCCGACTTCGGCAAATTTCACTTCTTTGGCCTCGATACTATCCAATGGCATGGTATCATAAGGGGCGCCGATGACCGGCGTTGTATATGCACGATCCATATCCTTGACATGCCACAGTTGGAAGCGACCTGGGAACTTGTTGAAGTAAGACACCGGGTTAATACCCGACTTCTCAGCCCAATAGATATCCAGTTCAAATGCGACGAGCTCCGGCTCGGTATAGGCTAAGAGAATATCCAGCCCCTTGGTACCGTTTGGAAAATTCCGAAACTCCCAAAAATGATTATGATAGCCCATTTTAATACCGGCTTTTTTTGCCATCTCGCCCGCCTTATTGAGCTGTTCTGCAGCATATTGATAATCCGATACCGTCAGGTTATTTAAATCGAACATAGGAGGAACAGGTGCAACGATATACTTTTGCCCCAGTCGGTGCGCAGCTTCGATATACTGCTCTATACTTTCTTTGTCCTCATGGTTTTTACTCAAATATTTTGACAGATCGTAATGACCGCTGTGGGATATCAATCCATTGTCTTCGAGAAATTTGTAGAGTTCATCTACAGTTACTGCTCCCCAATATTTTCCGGTCGCAAGATCCAGTCCAAATGTCTCCACATGACTATAACCGATTTTGGCTACGGTTTCCAGTGTCAATTTCGTGTCCTGCGGCAATAGATCTCTGAGGGTATAGAGCTGGAGGCCGATATTTGCAAAAGGACCGTTGCCTTTAGATTTCGTTAGATTTTGGCAGGAAGCCAAAAAAGAAGAGCCCACCCAAGTGCCGGCGAGCCCTAAACTTACGTTTTTAAGAAAATCCCTTCTTGATGTATACATGGGTTTATCCGTTGTTGAAGGAATAAAGATATAAAAAAAATTATACCGTCATGATATCTTTTTCTTTCAACTCGGCCAGTTGATCTACTTTGGCAATATATAGATCAGTCAGTTTTTGAACTTCACCTTCTCCTGTTTTAATTTCATCCTCGGAAGCGCCGTCATTTTTTAGTTTTTTAATGGACTCGTTGACGTCCTTACGGATGTTGCGGATGGCTACACGTCCTTTTTCGGTTTCCTCTTTTGCCTTTTTTACCAGGTCACGTCTTCTCTCTTCTGTTAGAGGGGGGACAACCAAGCGTATAATAGAGCCATCATTTTGTGGATTCAGTCCGATATTGGAGTCGATGATGGCTTTTTCGATTGCACCGAGAAGGGGTTTTTCCCAAGGCTGGATAATAATCGTACGTGCATCTGTCGTATTGATATTGCTCACTTGCGATAAGGGGGTCGCTGATCCGTAATAATCCACATGAATACCGTCCAGCATGGATGGATTAGCCTTGCCGGCCCGTATTTTTGTGAGTTCAGATTCAGTATGGCTTACCGCCTTTACCATTTTTTCTTTGCAATCTTCCAGTTCTAAAGATATCAGTTCGTTCATATGTCTATATGTTTATGTTCGTTAGCTGACTATTGTGCCCACATGTTCTCCGTTTGCCAATTTCTTCAAGTTGCCCGGCTTATTCATGTCAAATACAATAATCGGTAGATTGTTCTCCTGACATAACGTGAAAGCGGTCATATCCATCACATTCAGTCCTTTCTGATACACCTCGGTAAAGGAAATGTTGTCATAACGGGTAGCATCGGGGTTTTTCTCGGGATCTGCCGAGTATATACCATCCACGCGGGTGCCTTTCAGTACCGCATCGGCATTAATTTCTATGGCACGCAAGGAAGCTGCTGTGTCCGTGGTGAAATAAGGGTTTCCGGTACCTGCACCAAAGATAACAATCCGGCCTTTCTCCAGATGGCGCACCGCCCTTCGACGAATAAAAGGTTCGCAGATCTGTTCCATTTTAATGGCTGTCAAGAGACGGGTTTTCAATCCTACTTTCTCCAGCGCATCTTGCAAAGCCATACTGTTGATGACTGTTGCCAACATACCCATATAATCAGCCTGTACACGGTCCATACCCGCTTTTTCAGCACTTAAGCCGCGATAGATATTGCCCCCGCCGATGACGATAGCAATTTCCAATCCCTGTGCATGGATTTCTTTAATGTCATTTGCATACTGAGCAACCCGGTTGATGTCGATACCGTAGTTTTGATCGCCCATTAAGGCTTCACCGCTAAGTTTGAGTAGGATACGTTTATATTTCATCTGCTTATTGCGTGTTTCTGGCGTGTTTCCAAAAGGCAAAGATATAATTTTGTTTTTATTTTTTTATAGGATCTATAGCTTCTTGATAGCAGGCTTCGTAGAGCGGTAGTATGCGCGCCAGCTCAAAATCTTTAGCTCTTTCATAGGCTGCTTTTTTGAATTTCCCCAGTCTGTCACAATCTTCCAGGATATATATGGCGTTTTTTGCCATGGCGCTCACATCGCCGATGTCGCTTAGAAATCCTGTTATACCCTGTACATTGAGTTCGGGCAAACCACCCGTATTGGACGAAATGACGGGGACACTACAGGCCATAGCCTCTAGTGCAGCAAGACCAAAACTTTCTGATGAGGAAGGCATTAAAAACAGGTCGGATACCGATAGTATTTCTTCGATAGCATCCTGTTTGCCTAAAAAACGTATTTCGCTCGAAATCCCCAGCTGACGGGAAAGCTCTTCGGCATTTCCTCTTTCGGGGCCATCCCCGACCATCAGCAATTTGCTGGGAATTTTTTGGTTCACCTCGTGAAAGATGCGGATGACGTCACTGACATTCTTCACTTTCCGAAAGTTGGACGTATGTATCAATATCCGCTCATCGCCCGGTGCGATAGCGCGCTTAAAATGCTCTCGCTTTTTGTTGACGAAGCGATGGAGGTCGACAAAATTGGGAATCACTTTTATCTCGCGGGTAATGTCAAAAAAAGTAGATGTTTCCTGTCGGAGACTTTCCGAAACCGTAGTGACCCCGTCCGACTCATTAATGGAAAAGGTAACCACGGGTTTAAAACTTTTATCCCGACCTACTAAGGTGATGTCTGTGCCGTGTAAGGTGGTCACGACAGGTATATTGATGCCGTAGGTCTTTAAGATCTGCTTAGCGAGGTAGGCTGCTGATGCGTGTGGAATCGCATAATGTACGTGGAGGACCTCCAGCTGTTCAAATCGTACGACATCCACCAGTTTGCTGGCCAGCGCTGACTCGTAAGGCGGGAAATCGAAAAGTGGATATTGGGAGACCGAAACTTCATGATAGAATAAATTTTCCGAAAAAAAATCCAGTCGTGCCGGCTGACTATAGGTGATGAAATGTACCTGATGGCCTTTGGATGCCAGTCCTTTACCCAGCTCTGTCGCGACTACTCCGCTGCCACCAAAGGTGGGATAACAAACTATGCCTATTTTCATATGTGTGCTATACTTGTTGTTTTTTAATTCAGCAAAAAGTGAATATACTTAAATCGGGCGCAAAATACACATATTCTTTAGTGCAGCGGACAATTGCTTTGCCATATTTGTGCAAAATTTTTTTGGTTACACAGTTATAAGGTTACACGGTCTAATTACTCATGGATGATTTTTTTGATAGGCGTTCGTGAATGCAAAGCATTTTAGCTAATTTTGCAGATTAACAACAAAGGTTAAGGAATAGATATATGTTTTCAAATCTTCAGGACAAGTTAGACAGGGCCTTTAAAGTATTAAAAGGGCAGGGAAATATTACAGAGATCAACGTCGCAGAGACGATGAAAGAAATTCGCAAAGCGTTATTAGATGCCGATGTGAATTATAAAACTGCCAAGACCTTTACGGATGACGTTAAGCAAAAGGCATTGGGACAGAATGTGTTGCACAGTCTTTCTCCCGGCCAGTTGTTGACGAAAATCATGAACGATGAGCTGACGGAATTAATGGGAGGCGCCGTTACGGAGCTGGATCTTTCACATAACCCTACCGTCATCCTGATCGCTGGTCTTAACGGTGCCGGTAAAACCACCTTCACCGGAAAACTTGCCAATTATTTGAAAGATAAAAAGGGTAAAAAGCCGCTGCTGGTAGCGGGCGACGTCTATCGTCCTGCTGCAATCGACCAACTGGAGGTTTTGGGTGAGCAAGTAGGAGTACCGGTATATGCGAACAGGGAGTCTACCGATCCGATTGCCATTGCCAAAGCGGGAGTAGAAGAGGGTAAACGTAATGGTAATAATGTAATTATCATTGATACTGCGGGACGTTTGGCTATCGATGAAGCACTCATGACTGAAATTTCAGCAGTTAAGAATGTTGCTCAGCCCCATGAAATTCTTTTCGTCGTGGATGCGATGACAGGGCAGGATGCGGTAAATACGGCTAAGGCTTTCAACGATAGACTGGACTTCTCGGGTGTGGTATTGACCAAATTGGATGGTGATACACGTGGTGGTGCGGCATTATCGATCAAATCTGTGGTGAATAAGCCGATCAAGTTTATCGGAACAGGCGAGAAGATGGATGCATTGGATGTCTTCCATCCGGACCGTATGGCTTCCCGTATTTTAGGAATGGGCGATGTGGTGTCTTTGGTGGAGCGTGCCCAACAGCAGTTTGATGAAAAACAAGCGGCAGAATTACAGAAAAAAATCCGCCGCAATAAATTCGACTTTAACGACTTCCGTTCCCAAATTCAACAAATTAAAAAGATGGGGAATATGAAGGACCTGATCGGTATGATTCCGGGCGCTGGAAAAGCACTTAAAGATGTGGAGATGGAAGATGATGCCTTCAAACCGATCGAAGCCATTATCGATTCGATGACGCCCTATGAAAGAGAAAATCCCGATTCAATTGATCAGAAGCGGAGAATGCGTATTGCAAAAGGATCAGGCACCGATATTAATGAGGTCAATAAGTTATTGAAGCAATTTATGGATATGCGTAAAGTCATGAAACAGATGTCGAATCCGGCTATGGCTGCAAAGATGATGCGTAATATGCCGAAAATGCCGGGCGGTAGACCTTTTTAAAAATAATTGTTAATTTTGTGCTATGGACGATCATCCCACGCAGTTGTCAGCTTATGGATACATTCTATTAATCGGAATTGTAGGGATTCTCTTGGTGTCGGTCACGATACTGTTGTCAAAACTTGTGTCGCCGCGCAAGCCCAATCCAATCAAGCTGAGTACCTACGAATGTGGCGAGGAGACCGTCGGTTCTTCCTGGACACAGTTCAATCCCCGCTTTTATATTATTGCACTTATCTTCCTGTTGTTTGACGTGGAACTGATTTTTGTTTTTCCATGGGCGACGGTATTCGGCAATCGGGAATTTATTGCTGCTGACCCGCGATGGGGATGGTTAACATTGGTGGAAATGGCGATTTTTATCGGTATCCTTATCTTGGGCTTAGTCTATGTCTGGAAGCGCGGGCTTTTGAATTGGGTGAAGACGACACATGTCGTCCCTCAAGTCGATGTTTCTATTCCAGCTTCGGTATATGATGCCTTGAATAAAAGATCGTATGCGATCCGGGACTATCGGGCTATTGCCGACGCACCGGATAATAATCCTGTCCCTTCAGCCGAGCCGGCAGCGAAGCCAAAATTAGGATTTAGACCTAAATTTAAAAAACCAGGTACATGAGCATCGAGCAACAATTAAAGTCGGATGGAGTGGTCGTTGCGAAGATTGACGATCTCTTGAACTGGGCCAGATTGTCGTCTATGTGGCCAATAAGTTTTGGTATAGCCTGTTGTGCGATCGAAATGATGGGTGCTATGGCAGCGACTTATGATCTGGATCGGTTAGGCGTGTTTCCGCGCCCTTCTCCTAGGCAGTCGGATGTAATGATTGTTGCCGGTACGGTGACATTCAAAATGGCAGATCGGATCAGACGGTTGTACGAGCAGATGCCCGAACCACGATATGTGATATCCATGGGTTCCTGTGCCGATTGTGGAGGGCCCTATTGGCAGCACGGTTACCATGTGGTCAAGGGTGTGGACAAAATTATACCTGTCGATGTGTACGTTCAGGGCTGTCCCCCACGTCCAGAAGCCTTGATTGGTGCGTTTTTAGAACTACAAAAAGTAATAGAAAAAGAACACATCTTTCATCAAAAATATTTTGAGGAAGAGGTAGAAGAACGAACGAAATAAACTATGGCAAAAGATTTTTATGGTGAATTGCAATTAGGTATTCTTGGCGGTGGGCAATTGGGCCGTATGCTGATCCAGGAAGCGATTAATTACAATGTCAATATCCATGTGCTGGATCCGGACAAAAATGCCCCTTGTCGTAAACTGTGTAATCATTTTGAATGTGGTGCATTAAACGACTACGATACGGTATACAATTTCGGTAAAGGGTTGGATATGATAACTATCGAAATTGAAAAAGTCAATGTAGACGCGCTGGAACGTTTGGAGGATGAAGGTGTAGTGGTCTATCCCCAATCACGGGTGATACGTCTCATTCAGGATAAAGGGATGCAAAAGCAGTTTTTCAAACAAAATGATATTCCGACTTCCACCTTTCAGCTGATTTCCAATAGCGAAGCCTTGGCCAACACGGCTTTGCAGCTGCCGTATGTTCAAAAATTGAGACGGGATGGCTACGATGGAAAAGGTGTGAAGATGATATACACCACGACGGATTTAGAAACTGCTTTTGAAGAACCCAGTATTGTGGAAGAGATTGTTGACTTTGAGAAAGAAATTGCCGTGATTGTCGCCCGAAATGATCGGGGAGACATATCCACCTTTCCAATGGTCGAAATGGAGTTTAACCCCCAGGCGAATCTGGTGGAATTCCTGATCTCACCTTCCACCTATAGTTTTGAAATCCAGCAACAGGCGGAAGATATCGCCAAGAAAATTGCCAACGATCTACAGATTGTGGGTTTGTTGGCCGTGGAGATGTTTTTGACAAAAGAAGGTGAAATATTAGTGAATGAGTTGGCTCCGCGTCCACATAACTCGGGACATCATACTATAGAAGGAAATTATACCTCCCAGTTTGCGCAACACCTGCGGGCAATTTTTAATTTACCGCTGGGCAACACGGCTGCCATATCCAATGCTATTATGATTAACTTATTGGGTGAGGAGGGATATGAAGGGCTGGCGAAATACGAGGGTGTGGAAGAAGTACTTGCCATAGATGGTGTATATGTACACTTGTATGGAAAAAAATATACGAAGCCATTCCGTAAGATGGGACATGTGTGCGTGATCCATCAGGAGCGGGAGACTGCAATTGCGAATGCGCGAAAGGTGCAGGAACTACTAAAAGTAAAAGCATAATCCACAAAAAAGATATGAACTCACAAGCCGTGCAAGTAGGCGTCATTATGGGAAGCAAATCGGATCTTCCTGTCATGCAAGAAGCCATAGATGTTCTCAAAGAATTAGGAGTAGGTCTGGAAGTAACCGTTGTTTCGGCACACCGTACTCCGCATCGCATGTTCGAATATGCTGAAAAAGCAGCGGGTCGAGGATTGAGAGTTATAATAGCTGGAGCGGGTGGTGCAGCCCATCTGCCGGGTATGGTGGCATCCATTACACACCTGCCGGTAATCGGTGTGCCTGTCCGATCTTCCAACTCTATTGATGGATGGGATTCGATATTGTCTATCTTGCAGATGCCTAATGGCATTCCTGTAGCTACAGTAGCCCTGAATGCCGCAAAAAATGCTGGAATCCTTGCTGCACAGATTATCGGGACAAGTAATCCGTCCGTAGCCGATAATCTGTTGGCCTTTAAGAAAGATTTAAAAGAAAAAGTCGAAGAGGCTGCTAAAGAAGTAGAAAAAGGCTTATAGAGACTGTATACAAACCGGTGAAGGGATTTTAATTTCTATATCCATTTTAGTGAGTTGTCCATTCTGTTTATCTCTTCTGAAAATAGTCACATTGTCGGTGTATTGGTTGGCAACCAATATGAAATCTTCATCGGGTGTAAATTCAAAATGGCGAGGCCCTTCGCCTGCACTGGGAATAGTCTGAGCTAAGGAAAGCGTACCGTCCTGGGCGACCGCATATACTGTCAAGCTGTTTTTTGTGCCCCGATTGCTGGCATATAAGAAACGTCCATCCGAAGAAAGTCGGATATGGGCACATAAGTTGTCCCCCTCGGTTGCATCTGTGGAAATATTTTGTACATGGTTTTTGATAAACCCCTTCTCGTCTAGTCTATAGACATCGATCGTGCCGTTTAATTCGTTGATGATATATACAAACTCGTTGCTGGAGGAGAAAACGAGATGCCGGGGACCTGACCCTTTCGGCATTTGATGTGTCACATAAGGTTGCTCATTCTTTATGATGGCATTGGCCTTAAACTGATAGATGCCATCACCACCAAGGTCTTGTATAAAAACATTTGTGCCGTCGGGTGAGTAAAAGGCCGAGTGGATGTGTGACTGTTTCTGCCTTGTGGGATGTGAACTATGGGCATTGAATGTATAATGCGACAATTCACTATTGATCTCCCCGTTGCTATTTAATCCGAACGTCGTGAAATTCCCGCTGCTGTAATTTGAAGCAATGAGCGTTTGCAGATCAGAACTGATGGCGACGTGGCAAGGTGCACTTCCTTGCGTCATGAAGGTAGACAGCTTCTCTACCGACAGATCCCCGAAATCTACACGGGCAGCGTTGACTGTGCCCACCTTGTTGCCCACTTCTTCTACATAGTAAAGCATGGCATTGTCGCCCACATATTGTATAAAAGAAGGGTTCGTTGCCGGGATCGTTTGTGCGATTTCGACGCTTTTATCGGCAAGGTTCAATTTGACCAGATAAATTCCATCACTCTGTGTATTGACGGTGTAGGTGCCTATGGCGAATATTAAAGTGATAATGCTGTCCATGAGATAATTTGGATAAAGTTCCTCCGACTACTACAATGATGCCAAAATTAAAATAGATAAATGGATATGCAAATTATTTTTGGTTTTATTATGCAAAGTTGTATCTTAGTATGATGACATGCTAACCACTGCTATATTTTGACATATTAACACACTTTTCCTTTAATCTTAATATAAGCTTAAAGGCTATTTAACAGGAAAATTGGGTTAGTTTGTATAGATTTGCAGCGTCGCTTTCTACTGGGTCTTGGTCCACTCGTAGAAAACTAAATGAATCATGAACAGAAAAATTGTGAATAATATTCGCGAACAGAAGGGTGTTGCCCTAAAATCGATTATTGGACTATCTATAATTTTGTTTTGCGCTTGCAGCAAGGATAATGAAGAAAATATGCAAAGTGCGTTGACCGTTTCGATAAGTGAGCATCAGGCCGATGCGATTACTAAATTGGATCTGGCTATTGAAGGAGGTAAGGACACATTGTATGTGTTTTCTTCTTCAGATATCAATTTGTCTTTCCAAACCGCCGAACTGGAAGAATGGGTTACCATCTATAAGAAAGAATATCTGAGTGAAATAAATGCGACACGGGTGATATTAGAAGTGCTGCCTCTTATAGAGGGCTTTGCGATACGTTCGGGTGTTTTAAATATCACCAACCAGGAAAAATATACAGGAAGCTTTCTAAGGCTATATCAGGGATACGAAACCCGGTTTTCAGAAGACTTCACTTGGCTGAAGTATGGCAATACCAATCCGCTGGATCTTGCTGCCGGAATGCTGATAGGTAATTGGTCTACTTCACAAAAACAATCTGGTTGGACATCCACGATATTGCCAGATCAAAGTCATGCATTTGTATATGGAAAGAATGGCTTTCTTCAATTGGGTTCAGCAGATATAGGGGCGGATTTATATACGCCAATTGTTTCGTCTTTAGAACGAGACAGTGTACTTCTGTTGGCTTTTGATGCGGTATCCTATATTTCAGGTAAGGGAGTAATGGATGAAAATAAGCTGACTATCAATTTGTCCAACGGTGAGTTTGAAGATGGAAGCACAAGTCGGATGGTTGAGTTGGGTTATTTTGACTATCAGTCTGCATTGTTGGCAACAAAAATGTGGGAAGATTCGAACTATAGTTTTGTGATCCATAAACCAAAGAATAATCCTTTATCAGCTACGCTTCAAATAGAGTTTGTGACCAATACAAATGCTGGAATAAGCAACAACAGGGTGTTTTTGGACAATGTTTCTTTATTTTCTGTTGCTGAATTTGAAGAGGAGAAAAACTGAATATAAAGAAAGAGAAAGGGATGAAATTAACAAGGCATATTTTCCACGAAGAAGATTTTCAGCGTTTTGTTGATGGAGATGAAAAAGCTTATCGGAAAGCGTTTGATTACTTTTTTCCGATTGTGTTACGTTATGCCTATTCTAAATGTAAGCATTTGGAAGATGCTGAAGAAATAGCACAAGAGGCCTTTACACAGTTATATCTGAATAGACATAAAATCCACTCAGAAAGTGATCTTTATCCCTATTTATTTACTATTACAAAGCGATTGTGTATTTCACATTATAGGCAGCAGCTAAGCAATTCTTCCAGACTATCGGCTGCACAACTGGAATGGACTTCTATTTCCTGTGTCACGGAAGAACAGATAGATTTTACGGAATTGTACCGTATCCTCGAACAAATTGTGGCGACACTTCCTGCCCAGCAGCAGGAAGTGTATCGCTTGAGTAAAATGGAGGATCTGGCTCAACAGGAAATTGCAGAACAGTTGAATATATCACGACATACTGTGAAAAATCATCTTCTGTTAGCAACCAAAATGGTACGCCTGCAACTACAAAAAATCTATTTCTTCCTTTTTTAAAAAATATTTACTTCCCTATTAGTACATTCTCGATTAGCTTTCGTTTATAACTATAAAAAAACCTGATAAACCGCGGTAACAGTGGATAGACAGCAGCTATATTATTTACTCGTCAAGTCGCGCAACGCACAGCTTAGCGACGAAGAAAAACGAATTCTAATGGATTTCATTCAGACTGCAGAAGGAGCGAAGCTTCTTTCGGAAGTGTGGGACGATTCCTTTGTAGCGTTACCTGTCGATGAGGAAAAAGTAAATGCAGAACCGATGTTTAGGCGTATTTTGAAAGATGAAAGGCTGAAGCCTGCTTTCGATGAAGACAGAGGAAGGCAATCATCCGGTGGGATGCTGCGGTCTGCAAAGCAGTTTAGGGTGGCAATGGTTGCATGTATCAGTATGGTTATTTTGGTAGGAACTGGTGTCTTTCTCCTCAAATGGCAGAGTGAGGATAAGATCTTAACCGATAATGACCTCATTAAGCCAGGGTCGAACAAAGCGAGGATTGTTTTTGACGATGGCAGTTTTGTAGAGTTAGCAACGATAGAAAAGGATACTGTATTCCAGGATCAGGGGCTTCGGATTTATCGCCAGGAGGATGGTAGCATTGCCTACGAATTTCGAAATGAAAAGGAATTACATAGTCTATATAACACCATTATTACTCCGAAAGGTGGAGAATACAGTCTTGCCTTGCCCGACGGTACAAAAGTATGGGTCAATGCTGATTCAAAGCTTCGGTATCCAATAGCATTTGATAAGGACGTTCGTGAAGTCGAGTTGGAGGGAGAAGCTTACTTCGAGGTCGAAAAAGTATACAAAAATGGTAAAAAGCTTCCTTTTATCGTGAAAACGGGACAGCAACGGTTAAAAGTACTGGGCACCAGCTTTAATATCAATAGTTATCAGAACGATATTACGACGACTTTGGTGGAAGGGTTGGTTGCTCTGGAGTACAATGGCCTTGAGGGCCGGCAATATCTACGGCCGTCACAACAGTCAAATTTTTCCAAATCCACGAAAGAATTATCGGTTAGAACGGTAGAACCGTTCTACTCGGTGGCCTGGAAAGAGGGGAAATTTGCGTTTGAAGGAGCATCGATCTATAAGGTAATGGATGACATTTCGCGCTGGTATGATATCGACGTACAATATGAAGGGGATTTCTCCACCGTAAAGTATACTGGTACAATATCACGTTTTGAAAATTTTAAACAATTGTTACAATTAATAGAGTGGACCAACTTAGTAACGTTTAAAGTCGATGGAAGGAGGGTCATTGTCATGAAATGATTGGCGGTGTAAAAAGACATGATTCAAAAGCAGGAGCGTTGAAGCCGCCCCTGCCAAGATAATGTCTTAACGACATGAAAGATTGAAATGTAACTGTTAACAAATCTCAACCTATTTGCAAATGTATGAAAAAAAAAGGTTAGGGATATGCCATCCCTATTGCCATTCTAAACTGAAAATTCCATTATTTATGAAGTTGACGTGGATACTTATGCTTGTTGCTACTTTCCAGGTTAGTGCATCTTCTTTTGCCCAAAAAATATCGGTTAAGGGTAAGCAAGTTGCGCTTGCTACTTTACTTAAAGAAGTACAGCGAAAGAGTGGGCTTAATATTTTCTATGCACAGGGCTTAGTGTCTCCACAGGCAAAAGTCGATGTGGATTTCCAGAATACCGAAGCGATTCAAATCTTACAGGCAGTATTACCTCAATTTGGTTTGGATTACAAGATGATGGATAAAAGTATAGTGCTGGTACAGAAAGAAATGAAAACAGGGAGCAGAAAACCTGCAATAACGATCCATGCTATCCAAGAAAGAACCGTTCAAGGCGCTGTACAGAACTCAACGGGAGCACCAGTGGCGAATGTGACGGTAAAAGATAGAAACGGAACCCAGCAGACGGTTACGAATGATGCAGGTTTATTCACTATTAAAGTCAGCACGCTTCCGGCGGTACTTTCGTTTTCTATTATTGGATACGAAGCGCAGGAGATCAGTGTCCGTGAGCAAAAAACAGTACTGGTGACGCTGACTGAGAAAGTCACCGATGTAGATGAGGTCGTCGTTATCGGCTATGGTGAAGTAAAAAAGAAAGACCTCACTGGCTCTGTAGTAAATGTCAAGATGGCGGATATCCGGAATGCACCCGTACTGTCCGTTGATATAGCGTTACAGGGACGTATTCCGGGAGCCGACATTATGGCTTCTACCGGCGAACCTGGGGCGGCAACATCGATCCGTATCCGGGGCACACGTTCGATCACGGCCACCAATGAGCCACTCATCGTGGTAGACGGTGTCATTGACGGAATCAGTAGCCTTTCCGATATCAATACGGCAGATATTGAATCGGTAAGCGTATTGAAAGATGCTTCAGCCACGGCTATTTACGGTACAAGAGGAAGTAACGGCGTTATCATCATTACCACCAAGCAAGGACGAAAAGGAAAAGATAATATCACATGGAAAAGTACCGCGGGGCTTTCTCAGTTGCCGCGGAAGTTGGATATTATGAATGCCTCCCAATTCGCCCAGTACAGAAACGATTATGCTCTTTTTGCAACATCCGACGATTATGGTTCAGTAGGGCCAACTACACCGCAATCGGCCTACCCTTACCCAGATCCCTTATCCCTTGGTAAAGGAACCGACTGGGTTGAGGAAATTACACGGATAGCGCCTTACCATAATCATATTCTTTCCCTTGCCGGTGGGGGTAATAAGACCAATTATTATGCTTCAGCTGCATACGACAATACCCAGGGTATTGTGGAAAAAAGTGGTTTGGGGAGGTTTACAGGTAGGTTGAATATTGACTACCAGTTGTTTCCCTGGATGAAAGTCGGCTATAAATACAGCTATTCAAACAGAGATGAAGATCAAAATTTGGTGTCCATAGGTGGCGCGACCTGGTGGAGTGGTGCAATCTTCCTGAATCCACTGATTAAGATACACGACGACTTTAACGATTTATGGTATTCAGGGCAAAAATTTAATTCGCCTCGCTCGATATTAGACTTAGATGTTATCCGGAATATGAAGCGTGTCAGTTCCACAAATACAGGATATATCGAGATTGAACCGTTCCCGAATATGAAGATAAATTCCCAACTGAATTATTATTCCTATGGGCGACATACCTTTCGGTATGATCCCGGAAATCTGCCCGCGAAATCAGAAAATGAGGGCGGTATGGCCTATAGAGGGGAATTTAACGAAACGAATCTCATGAGTCAGACAACGCTGAATTATTTAAAGAATTGGGAAGATACACATCACCTTGATTTTACATTAGGCGTCATTGGTCAAAAGGTCAGCAGTGATAACCTCACCTTGCAAGGTGAGGGATATCAGTCGGATGCTATTCTCTGGAACAATATGAACGCTATCCCTGATAAAGAGAATTACGTAGCTGGGTCTGGTAATAATGCCCGGTCGTCTATATCTTTTCTGGCAAGAGCAAACTATAATTATAAAAGTAAATATTATTTGACGGTGACAGGAAGAAGAGACGGTGCGTCCAATTTTGCCGCTCATAAAAAATGGGCTTTTTTTCCGTCGGCAGCCTTAAAATGGAATATAGCCGAAGAGAATTTTATGAAAGACGTGAACTGGATAAATGAATTATCTATCCGGACCAGTGCGGGACGAACAGGAAATGACGGGATTTCTTCTTACCGTTCGTTAGCAGCTTTGGCATCTACTACAAGTGGATACCTCTTTGACGGTTCGCAACCAGTGGCATTTTACCCGTCCCGATTGGCCAGTGAAGAGCTTTCCTGGGAAAAAACAGATATGTATAATGTGGCCACGGATATTGCCTTACTGAACAGACGGGTCAATATTACTTTCGAAGCCTACCTGTCGTATACCAGTGACTTGCTTTTAGATGTACAAACACCCCGGCATACAGGATATAATACACGCTTTGCTAATATTGGTAAGACTTCCAATAAGGGCGTGGAGTTAAGTGTTGAAACGAGAAATTTCAATAAACAAGATTTTTCATGGACGTCTACATTTTCGATCTCTCACAATAAGCAAATGGTGGAAGATATAGCTACCCTCGATTATGTCGGCGTCTATAATGCCAATGGCAATAACAGTTATATGATGTACGGTTACGTGAAAGACTATCCACTTAATGCATTATGGGGGTTTCAATATGGAGGTACGTGGAAGTCTCTGGATGAAGTTGATAGGAATAAAATAACCAATGGTTACGTATCATCCGCTCCGTCGATGTATACACCAGGCGCACCCCGCTACCTAGATCAGGACCATGATGGTGTACTCAATGAAAATGACCTAATTTACTTAGGGAATTCGGATCCTTTTGTATATGGAGGTCTTCAGAACAGCTTCCGGTACAAAAACCTGACTCTGGGCGTATTTTTCAATTATTCTATTGGTGGAAAAATTTATAACATTTCGGAGCAGTGGATGGCTAATGGTGTGATGACTAATCAATATACCTATATGCTCAATGCATGGCATCCGGTCCGTAACCCAACATCTGACTTGCCTCGTGCCGGAGCTGTAGATAATATCACGTCGGATAGGATGGTCTATGATGCTTCTTATGTACGGCTTAAAACTATCGCGTTGGGATACACCTGGGACATTAGTAAGCTGACGAACAACAAACTTCGCGACATACAGTTGACTTTGGCGGGCGAAAACTTGTTTTTATGGAAAAAATATAATGGCTTTGATCCGGATGTGTCGTCACAGAGTAGCACATCTACTTTGCGAAGGGTCGATATAGGGGCTTATCCGAAGCCTCGGACGATTGTTGGGGGGATACAGATTAGATATTAATACGATTGTAATAGTGTTTAAAAGCTTTTGAAAATGAAACGTTTGCTAATTATATTTCTTTTGTTTGGGTTCGTTTCGAGCTGTTCTATTGAAGAGCAGCCGTCGTCCTTCGTTAATTCAGACAATTATTACTTAACGGAATCACAATGTATTTCCGGGCTCAATGCTACCTATATTCCTTTACGGTCTATTTACAACTATACATATCTTATAGCGATGGAAGGGGTAACAGATTTGATGCGTATTTTTTCAGGCACCCTAGATGCACAGCTCGATATATCACCCTCTAATCCACGCTTTGGGAGCACGATGTGGCAACAAGGATATAGGGGGGTGATGTACTGTAATTCAATTATTGCTGCAATTAAGCGATCACCATTAGAGGACGAAGTGAAGAATCGCCTGTTGGCCGAAGGAGTTGTCATGCGTGCCTATTATTATTGGTTTCTGACCTCCACTTTTGGTGATGTACCTTTTTATACAGAAGATGTGTCGGATGCGGCAGTTCTGGATAGGATTTCGAAGCTTGGAAGGATGCCTGCTGTGGATACCCGAAATTATCTGATCGAAGAATTGCAGGAATATGTGCCTTATCTGCCGCAAATACGGACCAACGATATTGCCGGAAATCGCTCAGGTGCAGCCATGGGATGGATGCTGATCGGAAAACTTGCGCAATGGAACAAGGAATGGGGTGTAGCGCGGGATGCTATGGACGAGTTGGAAGTGATTTATGGAGATCTCAGCCAATATCCGTTGGAGGATATTATGTTCAAAAATAAAAATACATCTGAATCGATTTTTGAAGTGCAATTTACGTATTCTGAAACGGGTTTACAGGTGGTGACGAATGCGGCGGCGATCTGTATGCCGATACGAAATTCGGACAGTAAGTACGATGGGGTTAACATTCCCGAACTGGGATCAAGGGCGACAACATGGACAGCCTTACGCCCTAATAATTACTTCTTCCAAGCTGTTCAGCGTCGGGATAGTGAAGACCTGCGCTTACCTCTGAATATGGTTTGGGAATACAACGGTGCGGCATTTAGCAGTACAGGTACAGTACCTTGGTTAGGGCCGAAATTCTGGTCTTTCGAGATGTTCAATACAGCTGACGGTAATAACCAGAAGGTGTTTCGATATGCGGATGCATTATTGATGCAAGCGGAGAATTACATGGAACTTAAAGACCAAAATGAGTCTATCCGTTACCTCAATATGGTTAGAAGCCGGGCGGGTACAATGGATTATGAATTCCGGAACTGGGATTTGCTGCGCGAAGAAATCCAAAAAGAAAGAGCACGTGAATTGTTAGGCGAATACCAACGCAAATATGATTTAGTGCGGTGGGGAATATGGTATCAAATGACGTATGATTATACCGATTACATTTCGGTGAAAAATAATATTCTCCCTTGTCATGAATACTATCCGATACCAGATGTCGAAGTGGTAAAATCGGAGTATAATCTGGACAATAAGGCCTATGAATATTATGGCAGGAATTAAAAGATTTTAAAATATTTGATATGAAGATTGTTAAAATAATACGTTTTGGTATATATATATGGGCGTTATTTAGCCTTATTACGGGATTTGTAGGCTGTACGGAGAAAGATCCGCCACCGCTTAAGGAGGAAAAGCCAGAAGAGATCGTATTGCCCGATTACCTCAAGATTGTCAGTTTTAATATCCTCGAAGGGATGAAAACGGATAGACCCAACGATTATGATAATTTTGTAGAATGGGTAAAGTCTTACGACCCGGATATATTTGCAATACAGGAAGCCAACGGTTTTCGGCAACGGGACCTGGAGAAGTTGGCTGCGCGATGGGGACACCCTTACGTAATTACCAATGTGAAGGCCACCGATAATTATCCCGTAGCACTGACTTCGAAGTACCCTTTAGAATCGCGGAGAAAAGTTACATTATACACGTCTCACGGAGCTATTTTTGCCCGATTGAAAGATACCAATTTCAATATCGTTGTTACCCACCTTTGGCCGCAATCCTATTGGCACGAGAAAGGTGACGGCTTAGGAAACGATTACCGATTGCACGAAATCAATATTGTTTTGGACAGCACTATTCGTAAGTTTCCGCAGGAGTCCGACTGGATATTGGTAGGAGACTTCAATTCCCGGTCACGAAAGGATTATATGCCTGATCAAGCTACGCATAATTATTGGGTAACAGATCAGATTGATGAAGATGGCTTTACGGATGCTATTCACTATCTGCACGGTATTCGGGCAGATGGATCGGCAGATTATGATTTCACCTATCCAGGTAGTCGTATCGATTTCATCTTTACTACCGATCCGGTTTTGCAGAAACTTCGAAAAGCATATCCGATTTACGATGATTTCACCAGTAAATATTCCGATCATCCGGCGATGTATATGGAGGTTTCATTAAAATAGTTGGCGTTATTCAAAGGAAAAAAATGAAAATACTTAAAGCAAAATATACCCTGAAACAGATTGCGGCAGGGATTCTGTTCATCCTTCCGTTCTTCATGCAGTGTCAAAAGAAAACAGATATGGATCTATCTTTGGCGGTCAATTCCAACGAACTACATCTTGAGGCTATAGAGGGCAAAACCCATATAATGGTATATGCCGACGGCGCTTGGAATGTGACATTTGCAGAAGATGTAGATTGGATATCTGTCAATAAGCTACAGGGAAACGGAAATTCCGATATAACATTTGCCTACTCACAAAACTTCGGTGTAGCGCGAAGTGTAACATTGATCTTAAGCAAAGGCAATGAAAGACAGGAAATACGCATTATTCAGAAAGGATTGGACGTCGCCGTTCGTTTTGGTAAAACCAAGTTTGTGGTACCAAAAAACGGACTGCCTACAATACTGCCAATTCTGAGCAATCTAAAGTATGATTTCGATCAGGTAGATTTCGAGTATTTGTATGATGACGAGACATCGGAACAATGGGTTAGCAATGCCCGGTTGACGGAAGATGGTTTTATCTTCGACGCGTTGGAGAATACTGCCGGACGTAAACGCTCAGTACGTATTTATATGACGGTTGTCGACGGCTTCGGTAATGAAATGACGTCATTCACCGATGTTGACCAATCATTGGATAATGCAATGTTAGCTCATCAATACGGCTCTACCTCTTATTTAACAAGGAGTGCCAAACTAGATACGGTTGTATTGAAGAGCAATGTGGGGGTACACTTCCCATTAATGGAGACGAATATTACCTACTATCAAGGAGCGGATTGGATAGAGGAAGTCACGCTGACGAACGACAGCCTTTTGATTCTGGCCGTGCGTGAAAATACGTCTGGTTTGGAGCGAAATGCAGATGTAGATATCCGTCTTGCTATCAAAGGCATGAATTTGGTGCAGCTTACCCATCACGTTTATCAATCGGCCGAAGATTATGATTACTATAAAGCTGAAGATTTGACAACACTTATCGCTATGCCATCGGGTACGACGACCATTGTAGCGCCCTTGAAGGTGTTGCAGGCAATCGTTGTTAGTGATGAAGGTAATGCCAATATAGAGACTAACCCGAATACGAAGTTCAATGCCATAGATCTCGATGAAACTTATCGTACGGCATATATACAGTCGGTTGATGGCAAATATGGGTTCCGCTTAAAATTTACGGATAAAAATGAGAATACACTGAAGAGATATAGTAAGGTAAATATTTCGCTGGATGGTTTGACCCTAGAGAAGGAAGCGAATCCGACACGTTATACGATAAAAGGACTGACCAGCAGTGCTATTGTGAAAAATGAGGCCGGAACAGCCAGCAATGTCGTGAGTAAATTGAAGTATATCGCAGAGCTGACGGATGTCGATATGTACACATATGTCACATTACGGGATGTTTCTATTGCTGTTCCGTATGGTACCTACATGAATGTAAATAGGGGGTACGTAATGAAGACAGCTTGGAATACACAAGGCACGACTGGGCCTTATACAGATGCGATTCCGACAAACGTATACGATAGGCAGGGTTCGGATATTAATATGCTGGTTAATGCTACTGCAGCGTGGGGACGTAATACGCTGCCCCAAGGATCAGGTACAATTGCCGGCGTCTTGACGCATTCCAAACTCCTTCGTTATGGTGGAGGAGAGGGTAATGTAGGCCGCTACACTATAAGACCCCTGGATCCGAACGATATACAGCTCGATGGCTCGGCAATAGCCAAGACATTGGTGGAATGGAACTGGATGGTAAACGGTACCAACGCCTGTGCTATAGGACAGATTAATAAAGATGGAAGTGGTAAAATATTGCCTCTTATCGGAACATCGGCTACGTTGAGCTGTACAGTCAATGAGGCGTCTTCAGGTACAGGTTTTCATCCGGTCTGCTACTCGAATCCCGATTCAAAGACGATTTATAATAATGGCTTTCAATACACAGGCGTAAAATGGTGGAACGCTACAGAAAACAAAGGCGAGGGGTTTGTTTTACAGTTCTCAACGTCCGGCGTAAGTGCACAGTCATTGATATTGAACTTTACGATGGGAGGAGGTTCTGGTGGTGATGGATCAAACCATATCCCTACTTACTGGGAAATCGAATATTCATTGGACGGAATAACCTATACTGTGCTGCCCAATTCGACGTATGCCGTACGGCCGCTAGTAGGTTGGGGACTTAATCGTCCATTTTTGACACCGGGGCTGATGCCTTTTACTTTTGAGCTTCCTACTTCCTTATTGAATAAGTCGAATGTGTATGTGAAGATGAAAGCTAAGAGTAGTATATGTGCAACGGCAACAGGAGCGGAGAACGGTGTGATCACATCGACTATGACGGGGACTTCTATGCGTTTAGGTGTCGTATCTGTTAAATATATTCAATAAGATATCAATCATGGAAAGATTTAAAATATTAATACTAGCATTGCTCTTTGTCGGATTGTATGGGTGTAAAAAAGACGATGCCGAATTTTCTAAGCTATCTGAGTTAGGTGCTGAAACGTCCGAATATATTGTCCCTGCGGCAGCGGGAGAAGTTGACATTCACGTTTTGTCCAATGCGGATTTTGACATAACGATATCCGATGATGCCTCCTGGATGTCTACGGCGGCTAGTGATCTACATGGAGATGCCGATTTTACCGTCCATTATGAGGAAAATTTGGATTTTCCACGAAAGGGATTGGTGATGCTCTATGCGAAAGCTAGTTCGAGATACGACACTATTGTAGTGAAACAGCAGGGTGCCAAAATCCCAGAATTGCTCTTTCCAATGCTTAACACTACTGTGTTAGGAGACGGTGGTACGATAATTAGCGAGCTACAAACCAATATTCCTATGGAGGATGTGGCTATACAAGTTGTTTATCCGATAGAAAATACAGACGAGTGGGTGAGTGATGATTTTGCATACGATGCGGCTAATGAGAAGTTGACTTTTTCGGTCAAGGCTAATCCGCATATGGACAACCTGCGTAGTGCCCAGATCCGCTTATCATATACCGACGGCTGGGGCGAGCAGCTGGTCTCTACGTTGTACCTTCTCCAAGCCAACGCACAGAATCTTTTCGGTACAGAAGCAACATATCCGGAAGTACGAACGTGGGCGGGTGAGCGTATTACGAGCGACTTGTTTATCCAAGGGTATGTCGTGAGTGACGCAGGGAATCAGAACGTAGGTGAAAATCAGCAAACGACACCGACAACTATAAATTATGAACAAAATGATCGTACGGTGTATATACAAAGTCTGGATGGGCAGTACGGGTTTCGTATAGAAACAGCAACTATAGCAGACAATGTGTTCAAAAGGTACAGCAAAGTCCAGTTATTGTTGAAAGGTGCGACTATAGAAATAGAGAATAATCCGAGCTTCTATACGATCAGAGATGTTACATCCGCTATGGTCATGAGTCAGGAACAAGGTACTGCGGTCAATCTCGTTAAAAAGGAGAAATACATATCTGAACTGACGGACAATGATATTTTTACATTTGTGACATTGAAAGACTGTGAGCTCCCGATACGGAAAGGCTCACTTACACCTGTGAATGAAGGATATACCACTTTGTTTAATGCTCATAGGATATCTAAATACCCATTACTTATGCGTGATATCCAAGGCAGTAGTATGTTTTTGCTCACCAATACCCGTGTACCTTATCGCAGAGATGGTTCTATCCTTCCGCAAGGGTCCGGCTCGGTATCAGGTGTTATTGTACATGAGACGTTTACCCGATTTGAATATGAAGATGCATCTAATCCGGACGATTATGGCAATATAGGCCGCTATCAGATTCGCCATCTGGCGAAGGAAGATATTGCGATTGCCAGTAATGTCGATAATGGGTTTTCAGCTTTGCTCGCGGAGTATCAATACCCTAATCTCTCTTCGGGTATCGCGTTCCCGACCAACGGAGACAATGGGCGTCTGTATGCATCCAATAATGTCAATGTGACAGCAAGTAGTGATTACACCTATTTGGGGCCGGTGGGGAAAGATTATCTCGGTAACAATAACCAATGGGGTACCGGAGTGTTGCTTAACGGTACAAAGCAGAATACATCCTCTGATACAAACAAAGACGGAAAAGGTGGGGCCGTATCTAGCAGTATTGCAGCAAACAGATTATGGTGGAATTATGAGAAGAATAGGGGGGAAGCCTGGATCATTGAAGTATCAACATTAGGTGTTGCCACCTCACAGCTTTCGCTACAGTTTACGGCTGCGAATTGGACTGTCCCCGGAAGTCCACGATATTGGGCAGTAGAATGGTCAGAACATGGCGATATGGATGGTATATGGGCGCCGATAGCTAAATACACCGTGCCAGATATTGTCAACTGGTCAAATACGCTTTTGCATCAATTGCCGGGATTCAAGAATGTCAATGTTGCATTGCCATTGGCCGTGTTAAGCAAACCCAAAGTGTATATACGGCTTATTGTTGATAAAAACCTATCTAGCAATGGAAATACCTATGCAACAGAAATGATAGGCGGGAATGCCAACTCGGCATTGGGATATGTGGCTATACGGTATAATAAATAAAGGAAAAAATGAAATATAGCATAAATCTGGTTCTTATCGTATTGTTTTTTGCATGCGGTAAAACTATCCCTTCCGATCCTAAGAAAGACCCTATAGTCGTAGAAGAGAAAGATGGCGACCAAGACACAGGCAGTCCTCAAGAAGTTGTGGTCTCTTTTGACGATCCAAAAATTCAATACGAAGGCCGTGTCGAGATCGAAGGAAAAGATGGAGCATATCTGTATTGGTCGGGCACCGCCGTGCGGTTAAATTTTCAGGGGAAAGGCGTTAGAGTCTCGTTGCAGGATTTTAGTCCGAATAACGAAAACTACTTTTATGTCATCGTCGATGGACAGGTACAAGGTAAGATAAAAGTAGATAGGGTACGGAGATTTTACACACTGGCTGAGAATCTGAATGAGGGAACGCATCGTGTCGAGCTGTTTAAGATTAATCATATGAATGCAGGTTATGGTAGAAGTTATACGAAGTTATTCGGTTTTAAGCTCATCGGTGAAGGAAAAATCTTGGATCCATCTCCACTCAAACAACGGAAGATTGAATTTTATGGTAACTCCATTACCTGTGGACGATCTAATGAAGATGATACAGATACGGATAGTCCTGCGAGTATATATGAAAATAACTATCTAGCGTATGGGGCCATTACAGCTCGGCATTTTAATGCGCAGTACCACTGTATAGCCATGAGTGGTATAGGGCTTTCTATAGGTTATACCAATATCATCATGCCCGAACTGTATGATCGGATAAATCCATTTGATGAAATCAAAAAATGGGATTTTACGCAATATATTCCTGATATCGTAGTGGTCAACCTCTTTCAAAATGACGCTTCTGTACTAAATACACCTTCATATAATCCAAGCGAATTTCAAAAACGCTATGGAGGCGTACAACCTACCGATCAGCAGCTGGTCGTGAAATACCAGAAGTTTCTTGCTGAGATAAGGACGAAATATCCGGATGCACATATTGTATGTACATTGGGAAGTATGAATGCAGTTGTGTTTCAGGGAGGACGTTATACTCAGATTATCAGCGATGCAGTTGCGGGACTCTTCGATGAAAAAATATATACACATTTCTTTAGCTATAAAAATACACCGCGGCATCCTAATGTGGCCGAACATCAGGAGATGGCGAATAGTTTGATTGCGTTTATAACAGATAATATAGATTGGTAGGGTAATCCGGTAAAAAACGATACTTCCCATATTGCAAGAAAAGAGAAATTTTGTTTCTTTGAAGGAATACCATTATGTTTGTTTGAGCAATGTAGGTCATTTTTATCGTATCCTAAACCATGTGTAGATTTTTTATTTTTAGCAGTAGCTTACTTGTATGGATATGTTGTGGTGTTCTGTTTCCTATCGGAGAACTACATGCACAACAAGATGATTTCGATAAAAAATACAACGAAATATATGTCCGCATCTCGGCTTTAGACGGTCCGAAGGCATTACAACTGGCCGATTCATTGCTGACCATTTCGAAAGATAGGGAACAGCGTGTCAAGTCGCATATGCTATTAGCCGGCATTCATCATAGCTTGGGTAATCGCGTTCAGGAATTTGAAGAAGCACTGAAAGCGCAGAAACTAGCGAGAGATGCTTCTCTTATAGCGTGGCAGGCCCGCATTTCAGGTTTTTTGGCAACTTCTTTTCGGCATGTAGGGCTGATGTATGAATCGCAGAAACACCTTGGTCTGGCCGAAAAAGCGAATGAAGGTCAAAAAGATGCCCCTGGTTATTTATTGACGAAAATCAATATTGCCCATGAGAGAGCCCTTCATGCCCAGGAAGATGAGCGGTATGAAGAAGCACTTAAACCGTTGACAGAAGCCCGGGACATATTGAAATCCATGGATCAGCAAGATGCGAGGATGCACCTTATAAGAGGTACCAACGACCAGCTTCTCGCAGTTTCTTATCTTAAATTGGGAAAGCTCGATCCGGCGGATTCATTGCTCCGTACAGCCTTGTCAAAAATCGAGGGTGAAGAAAATAATCTAAAGCCATATATCTATCGGGCGCAAGCAGAAGTGGCAATCAGCAGAGGGCAGGCTGATTCAAGCCTGCATTATCTGAAGATGGCAGAACCTTATTTGGCGTCATCAGAAAGAGAGGAGCTTAAAATGCTGTTGTACGATACCTTTTCCCGATATCATCGGCAATTTGGTGATCAGGCACAAGCCATCCGATACCAGGATATGTTTGCGAGTGTAAAAGAGGCACGGTCACGATCCGCAAAAAATATTGCCGACGAACTCGTAAATAAGTTGGAATTAGAGCGACGGAAAAGTGAAGATAATATGCTTTTTGCTGGCTTTTTTATTTTTCTTTTGATTTCAACATTGATGATGGTTTTGCTTTATCTCACCCGTAAACGAAAGCTGGAGAAGCAATATTATCTGGGATTGGTGGAGCGTCTAAAGGCGGGGAATATTGATTTTAATATCTTGAAGGAGCAATCTAATGGTGAGATGACAGATCTCGAAGATCCGAAAGAACAACTGATTTCTGGAGATACGGAAGAGCGTCTATTGGAAACATTGGTTAAGCTGGAGGAAGAAATGTTCTTTTTAGACAAAGAAGTGTCGTTGACAAAATTGGCCACACAGTTTGACACCAATCCCCGTTATATCTCTTATATTATAAAAAAACATCGGGGTAAAGATTTTAATAATTATATCCAACATAGCCGTATACATTATATCATCAACAGAATCCGGTCAGATAAAGATCTATTAGATTATAAATTGTCCTATCTTGCCGATATGGCTGGTTTTTCGAGCCACAGCAAATTCTCTTCTATTTTTAAAACGGTTACCGGACTACCTCCCTCGGTGTTCATTCATTTTGCAAAAAGCGAGTTTGATAAGAAGAGTAAATTTTAATACATTTCCCATGTAGTGTTTTCGCTACAAAAAATAATATAGTATTCTTTCTTTATTGTATTGCGTGAAGCGAAGCTCTAACTTTGTAGGGTTTAAATAATGAGGCAATGTTTTAGCGCGATATGATTCAATATTAACCCGAGGTGTAGAGTGCCTTTAAGATTAGTGGTGTTATGCCCCTTAAGATATCCTTCCGTTACTACCAGATACCGTGTTTTTAGCCTTATTGTGTGATATAATATGAAATGATATTACGTTTTAATTTTTTAACATTAAAAATAGGATATAAACGATAGTTTTATGAGACTTATTGGGTTGCTTATCGTTTTATTTTCCATATATATAAATATGGCTCATGCGCAGCAGAAGCTGTCCGATGGAAGTGAAGGAGGAGAATTCGTCGCCAATACGAATGCTATTTTGGAGTTGGCGAGCAAATCCAAGGGGCTACTTCACGCACGGGTAGCATTAGAGCGTACAGATCTTCCAGCGCCACTTTCCACGCATGTTGCAGGTATGATGGTGTTTAACACAACCCCCAAGAATGATGTTGTTGTCGGTATATATTATAATGACGGTAGCAAATGGGTATTGGCTTCCGGAAGTGCGGACGCCAATGCCAGTCAGGTGGATTACGACAATGAGGCATCTGGACTTCAATCAAACAGTGTACAGGAAGCTATAGATGAACTATGGAGTAAGCTAGATGTAGAGAAAACCAATATCGTGGAGACAGGTGTGGATTATACTGCAAAGATGAATGATGCGGTGATATTGGGTGATGCAAGCAGTGGTCATGTGACTATTACACTGCCACCGGCAACAGGTAATAAAGGGAAAAAGTATACCATCAAGAAAGAAGATACCAATGAAGATGGGTATGTGAACGTGATCGGAAATATCATTGGTGTACCTGCGGGTAATCTCTATACAGCTCTACCGTATTCGGGATGGGATCTGGTGTCAGATGGTGCGAGGTGGCGAATTATCAATAAGTTTTAAATACATATAAGAAAATCAAATAATTAACTGAATCAATTAAAATGCAAACAAATCAAAAAATGAAAAATGTAATATTAGTCGCTGTATTCTTAGTTACAGCGTGGGCAGGACAAGCCGTTTATGCCCAACAAGGTTTCGGGACGAATACGCCCGATAAGTCCGCAGCGGTGGAGATATTTTCTACAAAACGTGGTCTTTTGATACCACGAATTAGTATTCCTGATTTGAGTCAGGCAGCTCCTGTGACATCACCCGCGACCTCATTGTTGGTGTATAATGAGCCGACTGGCGGAGCTACGACGGAACCTGGTTTCTACTACTGGGACGGTACAAAATGGGTGCGTTTTGTTTCTGGAAATAACGAAAAACAGACTGTAGTAGATGAAGGGAAAAATGTCAAAATAGATTCTACAACAGTGGACGGTAAGACAACGTATGTAGTAGGTGTTGCAGGACATGCAACATCAGATAAGAAAGTATTGGTGACCAAGTATGTAAATGGTACGGATAATACTGATGGAACTACATCGGAATGGGTAGATTATTCCGAATTGATTAATGATTTTATCAGTGCAGAAAATGGTGTGAGCTATGATGATGTCACAGGTAAGATCACGTTAGGTGGCACATTGACAGAAGCAACTACGACAATCGCTACGACTGGTGCAACTAATACCCTTGCTATCACAGGTTTGGAAGATGTCACCACCTATGAAAAAGTGATGGTTTTAGGTGCCGGTGGTGTTTTGCAGGCTGCTGATTTGTCGTCACTGGTTCAAGCTGATAACGGTTTGAAAATTGGTGCTGATGCGACTGCCAATGAGGGGAAAGTTATATTGGGTGGTACTTTGAATGAAGTTACAGCTATTGGAACTGATGGAACAAACACATTGGCTATTACAGGATTGGAAGCCACCAACGAGGCCAACAAAATTGTAGTTGCTGCTGATGCCGGTGGCGTATTGCAAACGGTAGTAAGATCTATATCCGGAACGATTGCAGCAAATACAGCTTTAGCCACTGATGTTGCAGGTTATAATTCTTATGTGCAGGAGGTTAATTTGACGACTACGTTAGGAGGCACAGATTGGACGCTTACTTTACCTGATGCTGTAGCCGCTAATACTGGTCAGGTAATCAATGTCAAGATTATGAACGAGGATGATAACCATAGCGGTTATTTAAATATTATTGATAATACAGGTACGCTTACATACGGCGCATTACCTTTCCAAGGTTGGGTTCTAAAATCTAACGGTACAAGCTGGTTGATCGTAGGACGTAACTAGTCCGTGTAATTTTCTGGAGGTAGCATTTAGACATGAAGAGGTGTTTTTGGGGTTTTGTCACGGGTATATTTCTAATCATCACGAATTCGTCCGTTCACGGACAGATTGGTCATGGCACCAGTGACCCCAGTAAAGCTGCTGTTGTCGAAATGCTTTCTCCTTCTAAAGGACTATTAATCCCGCGGGTAGCCTTGACGGGATTAAATAGTTTTAGTCCGATACAAGGTGAATTGCCTACGAATGAAGCGAAAGTTAACTCCTTGTTGGTCTATAATACGGCCACGACGACCATGGGTACAAATGAAGACGTCACACCCGGTTATTATTACTGGACGAGTGGAACTATCCTGACCTCCGGTCGGTGGAACAGACTCTTGACAGATAACGATGCATTCAAAGCCGCCTTGCCGAGGTTTTTCTATATGCCTTCGATTATTATCCCGACGGAAGTAGCCCACATTCCTTCTGAATTCAATAGTGCTATGTCATTTGACAATGGCACGAAAATAGGGACAATAGACCTACATGCTATCTACAGTGCCCAATTTAATGGTATATCGGGGTCTTCTATTAAAAGTCCTGGTGCAGGTACAGACACGTTACCTGTTATTCCCGCCAATGAGCTTGATTATTATATCACTTGGTATGACAATACCTTGTTTGATAACGTACAAGTCACCAATGCAGGGATATTGACCTACCACGTGTCGGCAACTACCGCCGACGAAGGTTCCTTTATGAATATTGTTTTTAAGGTCAGAGACACACCGTCTTCGCCATAATTTTGTGTGGTATGAAGAAGGACCTGTTTTATAAATTATTTCTACTGCTTTTTGTACTCTCCTTTGGGTCAATTGTAAAAGGGCAGACGGGTTTGGTGAGGTGGAACAATACCAACTATACTCCGACCGTGGTGGCAGGGAATATTACAGCTTCTAATATTACAGGAACTGGTATTACTTTAAGTCACGAAGCTTGGGGTGAAAATTTTTTCCAAACAGTAGGCTGGCCAACTCCTCAACAAAATGGAGGAGGTATTAATACATCGAAATATGTTGAATTTACCATTTCTCCTGATGCGGGTTATAAAATAGATTTGGATAAGTTCAATTTTTACTACAGAGCACAATCGAACGGTCAAAATTTTCAAGTTCGTTATTCCAAAGATAATTTTGCAACATATTATACTATGATTGGAAACACCAGTGTTCCTACCGGTTGGACAGGTGCTTCTAATAGTTTTTCTTCTGTAAATCCCGTTATGCCCGGAGAAACCGTAAGGGTCAGAATTTATGCTTATAATACCAATCAAAATTTTCATATTCTGCGCTCAGGCGGTGTTAATTATCCACCCACCATTACAGGAACAGTTTCCCTTGCTTTGTTAACAAATGCGTTCAATGACAACGCGATAACAGCACAAAATTTTCCGGTTGATATCGATATCTTGGATAATGACACATACAGCACCCTAAGTGCTATTACGATCACCCAACAACCGGCAAACGGACAGAATATTACTGTAAACGGATTGACAAATGTGACTTACACGCCAAACACAAATTATACAGGAACAGATAGTTTTAAATACACCATCACGGATGAAAATGGTACGTCCAATGAAGCAACCGTAAACATTGCCATAAGCCCTCCAACCCAGCCTACGGCTGTGGCTGATGCGGTCTCAATGATGGTAAATGAAACGAAGAACATCAACGTTTTAGCTAATGACACGCCGGGAAGCGGGGCTTTTGACAATGTGACGATAGTTGCCAATCCTGCAAACGGTATAGCTGTCGTCAATCCTGACAATACAGTCTCTTATACTCCGAACAACAATTATTCAGGTACTGACAGCTTCCAGTATAATGTGACGAATGTGCACAATATGACGTCCAATACTGTCACGGTAAATATTGATATAAATCACGTAGGTTTGGTTCGATGGGATGGTGCAAACTCCGGTTTCGATCCCGCCATTTTAGAATCTAATATCGCCGCATCTAACATCACCAATCATGGAGGAGGTACTTTAACCAATGGTGGACAACATAATCAACATTTTCTAACAGGAAATTGGCCTAATCCTTCCCAAAATGGAGGATACCTAAATGAGTCAAGGTATGTGCAGTTTACACTCTCACCCGTCGGAAATTATAAAATAGACCTGGAACAGTTTAATTTCGAGGTACAAATGGATGGCGGTAGTGCTAATTTTGAAGTACGTTATTCCAAAGATTTTTCACAGAGCTATTCTTCTTTTAATGGAACGATAAGTGGCAGTTGGGCTACTAAATCAGGGAGTTTGACCAGTGTAAGTCCTATTCTGCCTGGAGAAACTCTATATATAAGATTATACGTATATAATACATATAATTCCCTTCGGATCAGGCATAGTTGGGGAGGTTCAACAGGTCCTACTATTACAGGGGCTGTCAGCCAGATAGCTATGGCAAATTTGCAGATGACCAAAACGGTAGATAAGCCGACACCGAATGTCAACAGTAGCGTGATATTCACTTTAGAGGCAAAAAATAATGGGCCGGATAATGCTACCGGTGTAGTGGTGACAGATATCCTGCCAAATGGTTATCAATATGTCAGTAGCTCTTCGGGGTCTTATAATCCTGCAAATGGTCAATGGTCTATCGGCAATCTGGCAAACAATGCTACTTCTACTTTAACGATTACCGCCAAGGTATTGGCTGCCGGAAATCGTATGAATAAGGCGAGTATATACAGCAATCAGGGTGATCCAAATACGACAAATAATACTGATTCGGCATCGATAACTCCCGTTTTCCCTGATCTACAGATTTCTAAAATAGTAGACAATGCTACTCCAAATGCAGGTAGCAATGTTGTATTTACGATTACTGCAGAAAATCTTGGTCCGGCAGATGCTACAGGAATAATCGTGACAGATGTTTTGCCCAACGGTTATTCTTATGTCAGCAGTAGTGCATCACAAGGATCGTATAATTCCACATCTGGTAAATGGACAATCGGAAACCTGAATAATGCGGGAGCAGTGAACCTGGATATTACGGCAAAGGTGTTAGCTACGGGAACGTATAATAATACGGCTACGATAGCAGGGCAAGAATCTGATCCGGTATCGGGAAATAATTCGGTAACAGTTAATGTGACACCTTATATTCCATCTGCTAATTTGAGTATTAGTAAAATAATAGACGATGCTAATCCGCCTATAGGTGGGAATGTAACGTATACGATCACAGTACAGAATTTAGGTGACAATGCAACTACTGGCGTTACTGTCACCGATAAACTACCTTCAGGTTTTATCTATATCAGCAGTACACATTCTTCCGGAACGGCTGCCTATAATGCAAGTACCGGTAAGTGGGTGATTGGCAATCTTGCGGTCACTGCCTCGGCGACGCTGACCATCACCGCACAGCGGAAAGCAACCGGGGTTTACAATAATATTGCCACTGTAACACATGACGGTATTGATCCTGTGTCGGGCAATAATACAGCTAATGCAAACCTGCAATTGGGTTGTTCGACCTGTACGCATACCGTCAGTGGAGGCTCGATTATAGTTAATACCGGAGAAACGTATTGTTTGTCATCCGGATCCTGGACTGGACAGGTTACAATGAATGGGGGGACAATCTGTATAGCATCAGGAGCAAGTTTTACTACCGGGTCAATTACCGGAAACCTGAACGGTACAGTGATCAATCACGGTACCATGACGTTCAACTTAAATGCTAACGGGCCGCATAATATCACTTTTGAAAATCATGGTGTTTTTAATTCGACCAATCTCCAAAATTATAACGGTACATTAAATAATTATGGTACGGTACAGATGACAAGTGGGAATGCAATGTTCTCGTCGGGAGCGAATATCAACAATTACGCAACCATGACTCTGAACAATGTTCAAACTAACAATACCAATTTTATCAATTCCGGTAGTTTTGTAGTTAACAACAATTTCTATCTATTAAATGGAGGATCGTTTGAAAACAAAGCTTCTGCTACCGCATCGTTAAATATGACTAATGGAAATACTGAAATTAGAGGGCCACTCGATAACTCGGGTTTCATGGAGATACGAGATGCCAACGCAGGACAAGGAATTTCTACAGTAGTGAATAACTACGGGACAATGAAAATTTATGACAATGTCATTTTAGGTTCTGCGACATATTTAACTAATGATAACTTATTGGAATTTATAAATATAGGTTCGGTGGAATTTCAAGGGCCTATGTTGCAGAATAATAGTAGGCTGAGAGTCACTGCAGGTAGTCTATCCCTAAATTCTTCTATAAGCCAGATGGTGAATAATGGTGTCGTTATCGTGTCCGATGTAGTATCACATAATATTGCGGGTTCGAAGGTGGTTAATAATTGTAGCATCGTTGCTGGTAGTTATTTTGTGGGGAACGGAACATCAGAAAACAATGGATTAATATGGGTGACAGGGGAGTTTAAGGTTGAAGGAACAGCCTCCATTATTGTAAATGCATTGTCCGGCTTCATCAGGGGGACAGACTTCAGAAACTCGGGAGATATAAGTGGTTATGGCAGTTTTTATTTCACGGGTACGACTAATTTCCAAAGTGCAGGAACTATGGTAGGTAGCGATGTAAATAATCCGATACTTTTCTATGATACGTCACAAACGGGAAACCAAATTTTTGATGTTTACGTTCCAAACAATCCTCCGGTCAATACTTTTCGCCCCTCGTTTATGGCTCCAATGGATACGATCTCATTCAATTGTGATACGATACCACCTACCGTAGCCGGTTATCCTCCCACCACCTTGCCTTTTGATACAATATTATGTGAACCGGGTAACGTCTTGATTTCATTAGCAGAATTAGTCGAACCGCATGAGGATGTAGAGGAAGAATCGTTTACAGTTTTGTACAATACGATCAGGTTATTTGATTATAATGATTCGGAGAATGAGACTAACAATTCCACTATCTTGGAAATTCCAGGAAAAGGGACATTTACGGCGAATACTTCTACGGGTATAATTACATTCGTTCCCTTGCCCTCATTTACTTCAGGTGTAGTAGAGGCAGAGTATCGGATTTCCAATGAGTGGAATGGAATACCGCCTATCCATCCCAGCGACCGTACAAAAATCACGATTAGATTTATTTCCATAGATCTTCCGTCAATTGCCATTGATGCAGGTGTTAATCCCGTTTGTCTGGATCAAACGCTGACACTTTCCAATGGGTTGGCCGGAGGTGTTTGGTCAAGCAGCGATGAAGCTGTCGCCACCATTCTTAATGGCGTTGTGACTCCTGTAGCACCAGGTACAACCACTATTAGTTATACCGTGACTGAAGCGACTTGTTCTGAGATGGTTACAATGGAAGTCGCCGTGCAGTCCTGCGCGCCGGTATCAACCCGAAAAGTCATCTCCAACCCGATGCTGCGCAATAGGGTAAAAAGAAATTGATGAAGGATGAACAGGACGTGGATACTCATCGGTTTAATATGCTGTGCTTTCGTTGGGAAAGCACAGGAAGGGGCAGGGAGCTTTGAGTCCAGCAACGGTTTGGAAGTAGTTTTGCCGAATACCTACAAACTGGTATTCTCGGAGAGTCTTTATCTGGGGTCACAGGCAGATTGGCATATTGATGGCGAGGTGCATATCTATAGTCGGCAGATCTGGATTTCGCCTACAGCCAAAATTTCGGGATCGGGTAAAATATATATTCACAGTCCGGGCGACAATCCTTTTTACGAGAGCTGGACGGATGAGGTGACGAAGATAGATGGAAACAACGGTGACAATGCGATTGATATCAATATTGTACTGACTAATCCGAAGGGCTTGCAGTTGACTAACCTTACAGACGTAGAAATAAGCGCCCGACATTATCCACAACTCGCAAAGAAGGCGGCCTTACGTCTATCCAAGTCGATCGACTTGCGTGTGGATGGTGCCAATATCTTTCTAAATGGTCATGACCTTGAGATGGATACGCAGGCAGAAATCCTTAATCCCAGCTATAAGCGCATGGTGGTGACGGATAACTCCGTTCAAGGACACTTGATAAAGAATTTCGTGGGTATAAGCAATTGGCTATTCCCGGTAGGTAAGGAGGTTGGTGACTATACGCCGGCACGTCTTGCACCTTCGCAAATGAACAGCAAGGTATACGTTTCGGTAACAGATTACTTAGCGTCGGGATTGACTTTTCAGGATGAGACGATCGGTATGGATCGGGTGTGGAATATCTATGCAGATAGAGCGATGCAGATGGACTATACGCTGATACACAATATGTCCAGCAACGGGATTATGTACGTGGATGCGGATGCTCAGGTTGTTCAGAATGCCGATGGTAGCAACTGGGTGGGGGATGTGACACGACTGGACGGAGCCGGTATACATACACGAAAGGATATAGAAACAAAGTCTTCGTTTACACTGTCGGGAACGTGGTTTACAAAGTTTTCGCTGATACCTCCCGCAGCTGTGGATGATGTGGTTACGATCGAATTTGGAAATGACGTGACAATCCATGTACTCCAAAATGAAATTCCCGGATCGTCGGCGATCCGTGTCAATAGCGTCCGGGTGACTCTCCCGCCTATACATGGTACATACACGGTCGTGGATGGAAGCATCGTCTATACGCCGAATCCGGGATTTGTGGGAGAAGACGAACTGGAATATGAAATTACGGATGAAAATGGCTTGATTTCCAAAGCTCGGGTGCGGATAACGGTCATGCCGCGCGAACTGAAAATTCCGAATATCATTACGCCAAATGATGATGGAGATAACGATAGGTTTGTGATTTTTGGCGCAGAGGCATATGATCGGGTCGAGCTTCTTATCGTCAATAGGTGGGGAAATGAAGTGTATAAGAACATGGATTATAAGGATACTTGGGCTGGTGAAGGCTTGAATGAAGGTACCTACTATTATATTATCCGTGGACATAAAGGAACGGACATCCGCTTGTTTAAGGGGTATGTGATGATTAAGCGAAATTAAAGGTAGCTATGAAAAAGTATCTTTTCCTATATGGTTTTTTTGTGATGGGCATCTTTCATGCTCTTGGGCAGCAGAATATTCAGTTTACCCAATATATATTTAATTCGCTGAGTATCAATCCGGCTTATGCAGGGTACAAGGAAGAGTGGTTTGGCCAGCTGGGGCTCCGCAGTCAATGGACAGGATTAGAGGGGGCACCGAAAACGGGGAGCTTGTCTGTGGATGGGGTGTTGGACGATGTGATGGCGCGACATGGTGTGGGGCTTCATCTTGCCATGGATGCTCTCGGGGTGCAGTCGGCAACGGCTATTTACGGTAATTATGCACTGCGGCTCCCATTGAACCACCTCGGTGATCATCGTCTTAGCTTAGGGATTGCAGGTGGGGTCACGCAATATGGTCTGAACGGGCGAAAACTGTCCTATCATGATGCACAGGATTCGAAAATATCGGAAGGCATGATCTCCACTTGGAAGCCGGATATCCGTCTGGGGATTTATTACAGTAATCCAAGGTGGTACTTTGGTGTATCGGCGCACGATCTTTTTGCAGGTACAGATAGCGGGGAAGATTTTGTGCTGAATCAGAATGCCCTCGAAAGTCTTTACAGGAACATACATGGCTATCTGATCGGTGGAGCTGTATTCGAGTTGGAACCTGGGTTACTGTTGCGTCCAAGTGTATTGGTCAAAGACGATTTTCGCGGACCGACATCGCTCGACCTCAATGCGATGGTTATCTTTAATGGACGCTTTTGGATTGGAGGAGGTTACCGTATGCGTAGCCGCATCTTTAACCGGGATTATGCCGATTACTCCGCAGCGAAGTTAAGTTCGTTAAACTCATTTAGCGGTATTATGCAGTTCTATGTCACCCCAAAGCTCCGTGTAGGGTATTCCTATGACTATATGCTCAACAGTTTTTCGGGGGTGGAGCAAGGGACACATGAGATTACATTAGGTGTAACTTTCAACCGTGCTGCTGACAAGCAAATATTGAGTCCGAGGTATTTTTAGCTTACACATAATCATACACCGCCTCTTTGCTTTCCAACACCGTACTTCCCATGAGGTATTCATCGACTTTGCGCGCACATTCCCGACCTTCTGAAATAGCCCATACCACCAAAGACTGGCCCCGACGCATATCACCTGCGGTAAAGATCTTATCTACGCTCGTTTTGTATTCTCCTTCTTTGGCTTTGATATTTCCACGTTCGTCCAAAGCTACCCCCAGTTGCGCGAGGAGCCCTTCATGCTGCGGATGCTGGAAACCCATTGCTAACGTGACCAGTTCACAAGGTAGTTCACGTTGCGAACCTTCGACCTCTTTAAATTTCACTGGTCTGCCCAGTGTATCTTTTTCCCATTCCAGGTCGACAATAAGTGCTGCCCGTAGGTTGCCGTTTTCATCGCCGAGAAATTCTTTTGTACTGATCGCCCAGTATCTATCGCAACCTTCCTCATGTGAAGTTGTCGTTTTCAATAGCATCGGATAGGTTGGCCAAGGCATCGCTTCTGTACGCGATTGTGGTGGTTGCGGCATCAGCTCAAATTGTGTAACCGATTTGGCACCGTGCCTATTGGATGTGCCCACACAGTCTGAACCGGTGTCTCCACCACCGATTACCAGGACGTTCTTTCCTCCGGCATGAATTTCTTCGACTTCAATAGGTGAGTTGCCTACTCGTTTGTTCTGTTGCTTCAGAAAGTCCATCGCGAAATGCACGCCTTTCAGTTCCCGCCCCGGGATATTCAAGTTGCGGGGTATTGTTGAACCACCCGATAAAACGACAGCGTCGTACTGGCCCAGTTCGGAAGCTGGTACATTCTTTCCTACCTCGGCATTCGTGCGGAATTCTACCCCCGACTGCTGCATGATCTCTACGCGACGGTCAATGACCGACTTGTCCAGCTTGAAATCGGGAATACCATAGCGAAGCAGTCCGCCGACTTTATCGTCGCGTTCGTACACCACTACATCGTGTCCGGCTTTATTCAATTGTGCAGCCGCAGCAAGTCCTGCAGGACCGGAGCCGACAACGGCAACCTTTTTGCCGGTTTTGATATAACTCTTGTTCGGTTTTACGTACCCCTTCTTATAAGCAATTTCGATGATATGTTTCTCGATTTCTTCGATAGCGACTGGGTTTTTGTTGATACCCAATACACAGGCCGATTCACAAGGTGCCGGACAGATACGTCCGGTGAACTCGGGAAAGTTGTTGGTCGATACCAAAATATTATAGGCTTCTTCCCACTTGCCATCGTATACCGCGTCGTTGAATTCCGGTATCACATTGCCCAGCGGGCAGCCGGAGTGACAAAATGGTATCCCACAATTCATACACCGGGCAGCCTGACCGTTGAGCTGGTCTTCGGTAAAGAAATGTACAAACTCCTGATAGTTCTGTTTTCTGTTTTCCACAGAATCTTTCTGAGGAAGTAATCTATCAAATTCTAAAAATCCTGTTGCTTTTCCCATGATTATTCTCCTCTTATTTAAGCTACAACTAATTTCTTTTTTAATACATTTTTGTATTCCCGTGGGAATACTTTGATGAATTTGTGTTTTTCTGATGCCCAGTTGTTTAGTATATAAGCTGCCCTTTCACTGTTCGTCAGATGGCTATGCCGTTTCAGCAATTGTATGATGATGGTTTCATCTTCCGTGTCCAGCGGATCGAGGTCTACCATCTCTTGGTTACAGTTGTCACGGAATGTGCCCTGTATATCGTAAACCCAGGCTATACCGCCACTCATCCCTGCCGCAAAATTACGGCCCGTCTCACCGAGGATCAGTGCTCGTCCACCCGTCATATATTCACAACCATGATCACCTATACCTTCCACAACGGCTGTTGCACCAGAGTTCCGCACTGCAAATCGCTCGCCAGCCATGCCGTTGATAAAGAGATGGCCCGAGGTGGCACCATACAGCGCCACATTGCCGATAATGATATTTTCATGTGGCACCAGTGTACTTTCCTTGGCCGGGTAAATGGCCAGTTGCGCGCCGGATAGCCCTTTGCCGACATAATCGTTCGCTTCGCCTTCCAGTTCAAACGAAATACCCTTCGTATTGAAAGCACCGAAAGACTGACCTGCTGAACCTTCAAACTTGAAGTTGATCGTATTATCCGGTAAACCCTCTGCACCGTAGAGTTTGGATATTTCGTTGGAAAGTAATGTTCCGATCGTACGGTCGGTGTTTTTTACCTGGAACGTGCCGAATACCGGTGTTCTGCTTTCCAGTGCTGTTTTAGCTTGTTTCAATAAACCCCAGTCCAAGATCATCGCCATACCATGGTCTTGTTCTTCCGTATTGTACAGCGACGCTTCTCGATCGGTAGCGACATGCAATATGCCCGTAAAATCTACTTTTTTCGACTTCCAATGGCCGACATGTTCACTTTTTTTCAAGAACTGCGCCCTTCCGACCATCTCATTAATGGTACGGAAACCCAGTTCGGCCATAATCTCCCGCATCTCTTCCGCCAGGAAGCGGAATAAGTTGACGATGTCTTCCGGTTTTCCGGAGAACAGTTTACGTAATTCAGGATCTTGCGTGGCCACACCTACGGGGCAGGTATTCAGGTGACATTTACGCATCATGATACAACCTCCCGCTACCAGAGCGGCCGTTGCGACGCCCCATTCCTCCGCACCGAGGAGTGTAGCGATGACCAAGTCACGTCCTGTTTTCATCTGTCCATCCGCTTGAAGGACGACGCGGCTGCGCAGTTTGTTCTGCACTAAAGTCTGATGGGCTTCTGCGAGACCGAGCTCCCAAGGTAGCCCGGCATGTTTGATCGAACTGATAGGCGAAGCACCTGTACCACCGTCATAACCCGCTATCAGGATAACATCCGCATGCGCTTTTGCTACCCCGGCGGCGATGGTACCGACACCGGCTTTAGATACGAGTTTGACGTTGATGCGTGCTGCTCTATTGGCATTTTTCAGATCGAATATCAGCTGAGCCAAATCTTCGATGGAATAAATATCGTGATGTGGAGGCGGGGAAATCAAACCCACACCCGGTGTAGAATGGCGGACCCGTGCGATCCAGTCGTCTACTTTATGTCCCGGGAGCTGACCGCCTTCTCCCGGCTTAGCGCCCTGTGCCATTTTGATCTGCAATTCATCCGCTTGTGTCAGATAATTGGAGGTCACACCAAAACGCCCGGATGCCACCTGTTTGATAGCTGAGCGCATAGAGTCACCGTTTTCCAGTTTTTGATAGCGGATTTCATCTTCTCCACCTTCCCCGGTATTGGATTTACCGCCGATACGGTTCATGGCGATCGCCAAGGTACTATGTGCTTCGTGCGAAATCGAACCAAAGGACATGGCGCCGGTGGCAAAGCGTTTCATGATTTCACTTGCCGGCTCCACTTCGTCGATGGAAATTGGTGTGCGGTGTTTGGCAAACTCCAATAATCCCCGTAAAGTGAACATATGTTCCTTTTGGTTATTGATCAGTGCCGAATATTTCTTAAAGCTGTCAAAGTCATCCGTCCGACAGGCCTGTTGGAGCAGGTGTACCGTTTGCGGATTCCAGAGGTGACCTTCGCCACGTCTTTTCCATTGATAAATACCGCCTTCAGGAAGTAGATTGCGTATGGTACGGCTGTTTTCAAAACCTCTATGGTGTTTTGCCAACGCTTCACGTGCGATATCGTCCAGATCCAGTCCGCCGATACGGGATACCGCTCCACAGAAATATGTATCTACGACCGCCTTATCGATACCCAGTACTTCAAAAATTTGGGCACCATGATACGACTGTAGCGTGGAAATACCCATTTTCGAAAAAATCTTCAGGAGGCCACTACATACCGCCTTCACATAATTTTTCTTCAGATCTTCCCAAGTCAGTTCGGTATCCAATTGCCCTTGCTCTTTCAAAGTACGGATGCTGGCCAATGCCATATAAGGATTGATCGCTGTTGCACCAAATGCCAGTAGACAAGCAAAATGATGGACTTCCCAGGCATCTCCCGCTTCAACTACCAGACCTACTGCACCGCGGTTACCTGTCTTGATCAAATGGTGATGAACAGCAGACACAGCCAGGATGGAGGGTATGGCTGCGTGTTGGGAGTCGATAGCCCGATCGGAGAGAATAATGACTTCGAAGCCATCGCGGACAGCGTCGTCAGCATAGCGACACAGGCGTGCGATGCCCGTCTCTAAGGCGCCCGGTTTCCCGTCGGCACGGAAATACGATTGCAATGTTTTCGCTTGGAATACCCCCGTGTCGATAGACCGCAGTTTCTCCAACTCACTTGAAGTCAGAATAGGGTGTTCCAACGTAACACAGTGACAGGATTTTTTATCCTCGATAAGGATATTTCCCGCATTACCTATAAAAGTAGCCAGACTCATGACCAACCGCTCGCGTATCGGATCGATAGGCGGGTTGGTGACCTGCGCAAAAAACTGTTTGAAATAGCTGGATAGATGTTGCGGTTGATCCGATAATACGGCTAAAGGCACATCTGTACCCATCGACCCGATGGGCTCGTATCCGGTCAGTGCCATCGGTGTCAGGATGGTTTCGAGATCCTCCCGCGAGTAGCCGAATGACTGTTGGTATTTAAAAACGGATTCCTTGGACAGATAGGTGTACGTGACACGCGGTTGCGCCAATTCCTCCAGTTTGATTTTATACGTGTTGATCCAATCGCCATAAGGTTGCTGACGAATAAGCTCACCTTTGACTTCCTCATCGGTGCGGATATGGCCGGCTTCCATGTCGACGACAAATATTTTTCCCGGTTGTTGGCGTCCTTTTCGGATGATGGTCGCTTCATCGATCGGCAATGCTCCCGCTTCGGAAGCAACTACGACACGATCGTCGGAAGTAACGGCAAAGCGTAAGGGGCGCAGACCATTGCGATCCAAAGTGGCTCCAATGATTTTTCCATCGGTAAAACATAAAGCCGCCGGCCCATCCCACGGTTCCATCAATGTGGCGTGATATTCGTAAAAAGCTTTTTTCAAGGGATCCATCTGCGTGTTGCCATCCCATGCTTCGGGGACGAGCATAAGCATAACATGCGGTAAGCTACGGCCGCTATGCAGCAACAGCTCGACCACATTGTCCAAACAGGCTGAATCCGACTGCCCTTTGTCGACCACAGGAAGGAGAATTTCCATTTCTTCGTCCGTAAAATAAGGCGAAGAGAGCGAACGTACGCCCGCATAAAACCAGTTGAGGTTTCCTGTGAGGGTGTTTATTTCTCCGTTGTGTGCCATCATGCGGAAAGGCTGCGCCAACGACCAGGACGGAAAGGTATTAGTCGAAAAACGGGAGTGTACTAAACCGAATGCCGATACAACGCGTGGATCCCGTAAATCTTTGAAGTATGTTCCGACCTGATAGGTAGTCAGCTGGCCTTTGTATATGATTGTTTTGCAGGAAAGAGAAGCGATATAAAGTGGGAGGGGATATTCTTGGTGGGATTTGATTTTCTGGATGATGAGTCTTCGTAAGACGAACAACCTTCGTTCAAAATCCTCGGTGTCTGTTATCCCGTCGGGCCGTGCAACGAAGAACTGGACAATTTCCGGTTCGGCACTCAAGGCGGTAGGACCTATACCTTCACGGTTGACAGGTACGGCTCGGAAGCCAAGGAAATCCATCTTTCGATCGGCGGCGGCATCTTGGATAACCGTTCTGCATATCGCGTTAAGTTCTGGCTCTTTGGGTAGGAAAACCATGCCCACACCGTAATAGCCTGGCTCCTGCAGCTGTATGCCCAAGTGGATACATTCTTCCCACAAAAACTCATGAGGTAACTGTATCATTATTCCTGCACCATCCCCACTTTCGGGATCACATCCACATGCACCACGGTGTTCCATGTTTTCCAACATCGTCAATGCATCCTTCACCTGCGTATGTGATTTTTGCCCTTTGATGTGGGCGACAAACCCTACTCCACACGCATCATGTTCAAATTCCGGGTTATAAAGTCCTTCTTGCTGCATTTTATTAAATCTTTTATTCTTATCAAAACAGTTTGCTAATATAGAAATTATTCATCATAAAATTTGTAAAAAAATCAAAAAAAATATAGTTTACTTATGTTATTGGTAATTATTCTAAATAATATTGAGGAATTTGTATTTTGGTTTTTTGTAGGTTTACAGGGTTACGAGGTTACATAGCTTTTACAAGGTTATAAAGTCGCGAGGTTATGAAGTTAAGGAATTTGAGATGTTAGACATTAGATTTGAGTATTGAGATATGAGATAAGAAAATTAGAAAAGAAAGAAATACAGCGAGAGACAAGCAGAACCCGTACAAGGGCTAAAAATGTCGCCTTTGGTCAGATGCGGTTTGTAAGAGGAAGCATTAGCTTAGTAGCATCTGGGCACAGCGACGAGGCTTGGGCACTTGGCCGATACCAAGTGCCTGCCTGTCCGGCAAGAGAACAACCCCGTCCGGAAGGGCAAAAAACTTCGTGCCTAGACGCGAAATCTAAATCAAATCAAATGCTAGTGCAAACTTCAATAATGCTGCAAAGGATTTGCAGTCTATTTTGCGGATGATATTTTTCCGGTGGGTGGACACCGTATGGTCGGATATGAACAGTTGTTCGGCAATTTCCCGTGTTGACTTGCCGTTGGCCAATAGGGTAATAATTTCTTTTTCCCGCTTCGTCAGTTCGGCGAACCGACGGTAGTTGGCACGGATATAGCAGTCTTGGTCTAAGGTCTTGGTTACGCGGGCAATTAGGTTGTCAAGACCAAGAACTGGTGAAGAAAGCAGTATAATCTTGTTTTCTGTACCGACGGCGGCTTTGACTTGGACTACCTTACAGACGGTATAAAACCATGTATAATCTATATCGTTATGTAGTTTGACCCGCTGAAAGAAATTGTATTGTTTATCGAAGTCACCTATAACGAGGTAATTGTTCATTCCTTCGAATATAGCAAGGGATTCTTCAGGGACAAAGTATCGTTCGTAGTAGGCTTTGCCCAGCTCATTGACTTCATCTACTGAGGTGCCCAGATGTTCACAGCCCCAATTGTTCATATAGTTGCAACCTATAGGCTGCAATCCATCTAGGTCATGTAACATCAGTGAGGCAGGCAAAATATCACCGATATCGGGAATGCTGAGACTTCCTGTCCTTAATCTTTTGGATATACCATGCAACTGTGTTTCCAGTAGGTCCATAATTAGATTACCAAAATGTCTTTTATTTCGGATTGGTAAAAAATTGACCTAAATTAATGAAAGTCTGGTAACGTTGCAAGAGGTTTTTGTTATTCTTGCATTCACTAAAGTAGTGCTTTTTGGTGATTTATTCCGATTCGGCTCTTTTTTGTGATCGACTTACACACCTCACAGGATACCCCGATACAATGTCGGTCTGGAGTTTTTCCTTGTTAGGAAACTGTTATCCCTAATTAGGTTTGGAGTTTTCCTTGTTGGAGAAACTGTATCTCCGGTTGGGAAACTGTTATCCCTAATTAGGTTTGGAGTTTTGTCTTATACTGAAATGCCTTGACATAAAAAGTCAAGTAAAATGAATAAATTAAGTATCAACCTATCCGACAATATGGAAGGTTTTGCACAGGAAGAGGTAGATTACAGCAAGTATGAGCC